>JAXGYK010000003.1:0-166452 GCA_040772305.1 Anaerolineaceae bacterium | reverse complement strand
TCGAGGCCGTCAAAGCCGGCCGCTCTTTCTTCACCTTCCAGCCCAACACCCTGGAACTGGAAATGCACGCAGAAGGGGTCGGTCTGGGCGGCAGTCTGCCCTGGCATCAAGGGCTAGAGATGGAGATTGAGCTCCGGCGTCTGCATCCTGGCGATCAAATCAAACTCATCGACTGCTCCGGCGAACAGGTCCTGGCAGTCGCCCCTGGTTTGGAAGCCGCAGCGGATCCCGCAAGCCCCAGCTTTACCAGCTCTTATGCGTCATCTGTGCCCATAACCAGACCAGGCTATGCCCGCCTCGAGGTCTGGCGCAGCTTCTTCCCCGGCATCCCCACCTTACCCGCCCTGGTGAGCAACCCGATCTTTTTCGATTAGGTCTCTCGAACCCGGAAGCCTCTCCTCCACGCGCCTGCTTGCAACTTGGCGCGTGGATGTTTAATCAGGAAGCCAGGCTCCTGCCAAATCTGCTTCTGCCATTTCACAGTGCAAGCGGGTACAATTACGCCCGTGAACCAAACCAATCCCGATGGCAAGCAGATACGCCTTACCAGCCTGGCCTCCTGCGCTGGCTGAGCTGGAAAGCTCAACGCGGAGACGCTGGCGCAGGTTCTGCAGCCACTCAAAGATACTTTCGCGGAAAGCAGCTACCCCAACCTTTTGGTCGGACTGCAGTCCGCTGACGACGCCGCCGTGTGGGCAGTGGACGCGCAGCGTGCCCTGGTGCTTACCAGCGACTTTTTTACCCCGGTAGTGGATGACGCCTACTCCTACGGAGCCATCGCGGCAGCAAATGCCCTGTCTGATGTGTATGCAATGGGCGGTAAGCCCTTCCTTGCACTCAATCTGGCAGCCCTGCCCGGCAGTCTTCCTTTAGAAACAACCCGGGCCATCCTGCGCGGAGGTGCCGAAAAAGCCCGCGAAGCTGGCTGCGTGATCGCCGGCGGGCACAGTGTCCGCGACGACGAACCGAAATACGGTTTGGCAGTACTGGGCTGGGTCCACCCGCAAAAGATGCTGCGTAAAGGCAGTGTTGCGGTAGGCGATCGCTTGTATTTGAGCAAGCCCCTGGGGATGGGGGTAACCACTACTGCCCATAAGCAAGAAATTGCCACACCTCAAGCCATTGAAGAAGCAAGTTATTGGATGATGCGGCTTAACGCTGCAGCCAGCCAGGCCGCTGTAGAAGCCGGCTTGCATGCAGCAACGGACATTACTGGTTTTGGTCTGATTGGTCACGCCTGGGAGATGGCTGCAGCCAGCGGCTTAGGCCTGCGCCTCAAGTTTGCGGAATTGCCTTTCATCGCGCCAGCCAAAGCTTTGGCCCAGCAGTATCTCTTTCCGGGCGGTGCTTATGCTAATGCAATGTATTATGGCGAGTTCACAGTTATTGACCCTCTGCTGGAAGAATGGCAGCGGATGCTGCTCTTTGACCCCCAGACCTCCGGCGGGCTGCTGATTGCCGTAGCGCAGGAACAAGAGCCTGCCTTTCTCGCTGCTGCGCGTGCACTTGATCAGCCGCTATGGTTGGTAGGCGAAGCGGTAACCGGAGATAAGATTGAGGTTTTGCCTTAGAAATTAATCATTAACAAGTGCTATTGTTTTTACTTGCTCACCAGCGGCAAAAACATCTCGTAAGAATCGAGTTTCGTTAAACTGAATTCCAGCGTATTGGAAGACAGTTGTTCTTCCCCATTACGAATCGGCGTCACATTCCAAGTATAGGTGTTTGAGTCCAATGGACCGGTCGAAATATAAGCTTGGCAATAGCCAGCAGGGTTACATACCGCAGTACGTTCGACTGTAAGAGTAGTTTTTTCTTCACCTTCATGTGTAATGACAAGATGGAAGGATTCGGCGGAACTGGTATCAATCCAGGAAAAGGCGATCCTGCGAGTAGCAATAACATTGCCTGCTGGAGAATATGCAACTGGCGCATGGGGTGCCATAAAAACCCAAGAAGCCCCTTCTCCTACCATGCCTGCGTTGCGGTGAATCCACATATAGCCCTGCAAACCCCAGGAAGTCCCATAAGAGTTCTTTAAAAGCCAGGTTTGGTTGGCGTCGTTCCAGCCAACTAAGATGATCTGGTGGTTTGTGACAGGATAACGGTTATAGTCACACTCATCAGCAGAATAAACACCACCTGAATAATTTGAAAATTCCTGCCCCGCGCATACCCCAGCGGTCACAGCTCCATATTGATAGATAGCTTCCTTAATTAACTGTTCTGAAGGCAGGCTTCCTTCCAACTCAGGATCTCTGCCTCCCGCTACATATTCCCAGTCCGCCAAGCGAAAAGCCCTGGGCAGCGATGTACAAGCGGAATTTACTCCCAGGTATGGGGCATCAAGTTCAAAGACAGCTCCTGGACCCTGCCCCAACTTGTCCTTCTTATCAAAGTGGTAAGGATGTGCTGTAAGCCCTCCACCGCAACCCCAGTTATCCTGATTACAACTTATCAAAAATTGTTCCGAGAGGTCACGCAAGCCATAGCCCGAACGTGCGAGAGCAGTTTCCATTACACCCACAGTTCCAAAAGCCCAGCAGCTTCCGCAGTAGCCCTGGTTTTTTACCGGAGTTACCAAGCCATATTGCCGCGCATCATAATAAGCAGGCAGTACAGGTGTAGCCCTGCTGCTTTCCGGGGCTTTTACCTGAGGCACAGCTGGAAAAAGCGCCGGGATCAAAGCCCGGTAACTGGGGTCGCTCAGTTCTAAAACCTGGTCCTTTCCAAGACCGCCAAGGTCCAGGTACAGCATTGGCTGCCAATCCTGGTCAAAAATACGCTTATAGTCAAAAACCGCATTTTGCTCATACACTGTGGGGTTGTTTAGCAAGAAACGTTGAAGAGCCGGCACTCCTTTCCCGGGACTGCGGTATTCAGGTGACCCAAGTTCCTGAACCAGAATCTGAGATGGGCCTGTAAAGTACCAGTACGCTCCATTGCTGGGCAAGGCCTCAAGCACCAGCTCCTGCTGACTCTGAGCCGGAATCTGGATTTGTATTCGGGTTGGCTGGGAGATGAGACTGAGCGGCGCCAGTTCGTCAAAAAGCAAGCTGCGCAGATCAGCCTGGATGCCGCTTCCTTCCAGAATGGCATTTTGGGCTGCGCGATCCTGCTGCCAGCGTCTTCCAGGAAGATCCTCCAACTGTGTTTCTAAGGAGTTATAAGCAGAAATAGGTAAACTGAGACGCCAGTGTAATGCCTGCTGGGCTTGCACTGCCGGTATCGGCATTAAGTAAAGACCACCCAGCAGCCCCAATAACGCAAGAAATCGAAGGAAGCGCCTGAAAAGTTTGCCAGCTTTCACGATACAATGCCCTGACACGAATTATAGTACAGCTTTCTGCACAATCTCCGCCCTAAAGATATTAGAAAGTGTAAATATTAAACGAAGCTGCTAAAAAACACACTAAATAGTTGCATCGTTATTACAAATTTGTGCTACAATTCACATTAATATTCGTTTATCCGCATGAAAGGAGATATGCTTAACTTTGGACTCCTCCAGCATGGAAACTGAACTTAACCTTTTGCATCAGCTTATTTGCCCCGCTTTGGCGAATCCGAAACGCATGCAAATTCTCTATTTACTGCAAGATGGCCCCCAACCGGTTGGCTGGATTACCGAAACAATGGGAATACCCCAATCGTCTGTGAGCCGTCATCTTGCCGTGTTGCGGGAGCGCGGTATCGTAAACACTGAAAAGCAAGGCACTTCCGTGATTTACACCCTTTCAGACCCACGCATTATTGAAGCTATCAACATCCTGCGTGAGGTTCTGCGCAGACAATTAGACGTACATATTGAGCTAGCACAAAACATAAAAGTGCAGCCTAACCCCAAGCTCAGTACCAAAAAAACCAATAAAAACAAATCTTAGGAGAATTTATGAGAGTTTTGATTGTTGGCGGCGTCGCCGGCGGTGCCTCAACGGCTGCACGTTTACGCCGTATGAACGAAGCTGCTGAAATTGTCATTTTTGAACGTGGTCCTTATATCTCTTTTGCAAACTGTGGTTTGCCGTACCATATCAGCGGTACGATCCCAGACCGTGAGCAACTGCTGGTAACCACACCAGCAGACCTGAAAGCCAGCCTCAACATTGATGCGCGCCCTGACCATGAGGTTATTGCCATTGATAGGGCTGCCAAAACTATTCGAGTGCGCAATCTTAAAACCGAAACTGAAAGTGACGAGGCATACGATAAATTGGTGCTGTCGCCCGGCGCGGTTCCAATTGTTCCGCCTCTCCCAGGTGTAAAAAGCCCAGGAATCTTTCAGCTGCATAATATCCCCGAATTAGATGCCATCCAGGACTGGATTAAGAGCCACGCCGTTGAAGATGCGGTAGTAGTAGGCGGTGGTTTTATCGGCTTGGAAGTTGCAGAAAACCTGATAGAGCGCGGTATTAATGTCAGTCTGGTAGAAATGCTGCCCCAGGTTTTGGGGCCAATTGACGCTGATATGGCAGCGATGGTTCACAGCCATATGGCCCTCAAAGAGATTAGATTGGTGCTGGGTGACGGCCTCAAAGCCATCGAAAGCAATCAGGACGGATTGGAAGTGCTTACTGCTTCTGGTAAACGCATCCCTGCCGGATTGGTTGTGCTGGCGATTGGCGTGCGCCCTGAAACCGGCCTGGCCAAGGCTGCCGGTCTGGAGCTTGGCGCGCGCGGCCACATCATCGTGAACGCGCAGATGCAAACCAGTGACCCAGACATTTATGCCGTAGGCGATGCCATTGAGGTGCTGCATATGGTCAGCGGCAAACCAACAACATTGGCACTTGCAGGACCGGCATCACGCCAGGGCCGTACCGCAGCCGATAACATTGCCGGCCGCGAGCGGCGTTTTCCTGGGGTGCAGGGAAGCTCCGTGGTGAAAGTTTTTGACCTCACTGTAGCTTCAACCGGTCTCAACAGCCGTCAGTTGGAAACGCTGGGACTGCCCTTTAAGTCCGTGACCACACACAGCAATAATCATGCCGAATACTACCCGGGTTCAGCCTCCATCACGCTAAAGCTGCTTTATAGTCCTGACGGAAAAATTTACGGTGCTCAGGCAGTTGGTGCCGCTGGCACGGAAAAGCGCATTGATGTCATTGCAACCGCCATGCGCGGCGATGTACCCACCCTGCAATGGAGCGACCTTGCAGACTTAGACCCAGAAAAATGGTTTTTCCTGGATGTGCGCCAACCCGAAGAGCTGGCAATTGGCAAGGTACCTGGTGCAATCAACATCCCGCTCGCCGAGTTGCGGGCGAGGACTGCAGAGCTCCCGCGCGATAAGAAAATCCTGGTGAATTGCGCCAGGGGAAAACGTTCCTATTATGCACTTCGGGCTTTGCGCCAACTGGGCTTTGATGCCTGGAACCTCAGCGGCGGCTATACCACTTACCACAGCGCTACAGCACCCCTGCCGGAACCGGTCAGCAAGGTGAGCCCCAGGCCTGTTCAGGAGTCCATTGGGTCAAATAAGTCCGTTAGCAAGGAAGTACATAGCGGACAAAGCTATACACTGGACGCCTGCGGGTTGCAATGTCCTGGCCCCATCCTGCGCCTTTATAACAAGGTGAATAGTATGCAGGAAGGAGACGAAGTAACCGTAACAGCTACCGACTTTGGCTTTGCCAGCGATGTTGCCGCCTGGGCACGTTCCACGGGCAATACCCTCAAAGCTCTGGATACCCGGGATGGCAAGGTCATAGCGGTATTGCGCAAGGGCTTGGAAAGCGCCGAGGATGCCCCCGCCGTCCCCGCAGCCGATAAAAAGGGCCTTACCATGGTCGTCTTCAGCGGCGATCTGGATAAGGCAATTGCTGCTTTCATTATCGCGAATGGCTTTGCCAGTATGGGGCAAAAGGCCACGCTCTTCTTTACCTTCTGGGGCTTGAACATCCTGCGCAAGGATGAACCCGTAGCGGTGAAAAAGACCTTAATCGAGAAGCTCTTCGGTTGGATGATGCCCCGCGGCGCCAAAAAGCTCACCCTCAGCCAGATGCATATGCTGGGCATGGGAACGGGCATGATCAAAGACATCATGAAGAAAAAGAATGTGGACTCGCTGCCCGTGCTAATCCGGGAGGCCCAGGCCAACGGCGTCAAGCTGATTGCCTGCCAAATGACCATGGATTTGATGGGAATCCATCAGGAAGAGCTGATTGAGGGTGTAGAAATCGGCGGTGTAGCTACCATGGCCGCCAGTGCCACGGAGAGCAACACGCACTACTTCATCTAAACGGAAACAGCTTCAAGCTAATGGAATAAGGCAGCATGGCAAATAACCATGCTGCCTTTCGTTTTCCTGCCATTGAAATGAGCAAGCACGGTAAAGCTGGCTTTACTGACAATTTCGAGTTTGCGTGCAGATCATCCTTCTCTTATTGTATGGTACCGATCTTGGGCAGGCAGGCCTTGACATCTGTCAGCTGCTCACACTGCCGCCAGGAAGCCGTCCTGTTGACCACCCTGGTGGAAGGTTATAATTAGACGTGTGTTTAACCGCTTGCGCTACGCCATAGGCAATTATCTGCGCATCCGCCCCGAGGATAACGTGCCCGAGGAGGTTGCCGGTCCGTTTAAACGGAATGTACTTGCCAATACATTGGACATCGGCTTTTTTTTTGCCGGTGAAGCCTTTGTTTCCGTTAATACGATTCTTCCGGTCTTTGCCGCCACGCTAACGCAGGACCCGGTGATCATTGGGCTGATCCCTGCCATCGTTAACAGTGGCTGGTACCTTCCCCAGGTTTTTATGGTGTCGAAGGTAAGCAAACTCAAACGCACCCTGCCCCTTACCTGTCGCATGTCTGTCCTGGAACGGATTCCCTTCCTTTTTCTTCCGCTGCTGGCTTTAGCCATCCCCCACATCAGTTCAAAAATGGCGCTTATTCTCTTGATGGTGATCGTTATTTTTCGTGGCGTGGCTTCAGGCTTCACGGCTTTGCCCTGGCAGGAATTGACCGCTCGGGCAATACCGCTTAGTCATCGGGCGCGGTTCTGGGGAATGTCCCGCAGCTTTGGTCAGGTTTTAGGGGTCTTTAGCTCGCTTGTAGCAGCGCTTATATTGGATACTCTGGAATATCCCTACAATTACGCCTTAAACTTCGGGATAGCTCTGATCTTCTTATGGTTGTCTTACGCGGCTTTAAGACTTAATGTTGAACCGATTCAGCCGCCGCATGCCAGTGAGAAAGACTCTTCAAAGCCCCTAAGTCCTTTGACATTTAATTGGGATTTTGCCCGGCAAGTTCTTAAAGAAAATGCCAATTTCAGGCACTATCTGGCAGCCCGTATCATGGGCTTCTTCGGCAATATGGCCAGCGGCTTTATTGCTGTTTATGGTATGCAACGCTTCCAGCTTGCAGATGGACAAGCCGGTATTTTCACTGGCTTGCTTTATGGCGCCAGCATTCTGGGGTACAGTATCTGGGGCTATTTGGGTGATCGCATTGGTCCCCGGAAGGTATATATGAGCGCGCTGCTCATCTGGTGCCTGGGTCTGCTGCTTGCCATCCTGACTCCCTCAGTATGGATCTACTATCTGGTCTTTATCGCTTATGGCCTCTACCTCTCAGGAAGTACGATGGGCGATGCACTCCTGGTCTTCGAACTGGGAAGTGACCAGATGCGGCCTGCATATATGGGTTTGGCGCGCACACTGGTAAGTCCGGGTATCATCCTTGCGCCCATTTTGGCCGGCAGCATCATTGCTCGCAGTTCTTACCCGGTAATGTTTGCTGCCGCAATCGGAGTTTCGCTGGTCTCGGTGTTTTTGATGCAGCGGGTTAAGGATCGTCCGCGCTTCCAACCGCAGGGGGTTACCCAGCAAAATGAAGCTAAAAACGAAGTTTAGCCAAAGGCAGAATTTGCCACCATTAAACTCTTGATGAAAAGGTAAAATAGAGCACATGTCTCAACACATCCAAAAAGAAATCAATGAACAACCCGCAGCGATAGCGCAGCTTATCCAGAAACAGCAGGCAAAAGCCCAAACTATAGCAAGCGAACTGAAGGATCGCTTCGATCACCTGCTGCTGGTAGCACGCGGATCATCGGATAATGCCGGGCGTTACGCAAAATATCTCTTTCAAACCGCCTGCGGCATTCCCACAGCGGTAGCTATCCCAAGTGTTTACACACTCTATCAGCGGCCTCCACAGCTGAAAAACACCCTGGTTCTGGGCATCTCGCAAAGCGGAGGTTCGCCAGACTTGCTCACTGTTTTTACTGAAGCGCGGCGTCAGGGCTGCCCGACACTGCTGATTACCAACACCCCAAACTGTCCCATGTCAAGCCAGGCGGACTATGTGTTTGAATTGGGCTGCGGCAAAGAGGAAGCTACGGCGGCCACCAAGTCCTATACAAGCTCGCTTGCAGCAATCGCATTACTTGCCAACGCATTTCAGCCTGCCGAAGACATTGCCCATTACAGCGAGCTGGAAGCCTTACCCGGCCAGCTGCAGCAGATTCTTGACCGCTATATGCAGCCTGACCAAAGCCCCATCCAAATTCAGTCGCAGGCCTTTAAGCACCTGAATGCAAGCCCCCACCTTACTTTGTTTGGGCGCGGCTACAACCTTTCCACTGCTTTTGAGATCGAATTAAAGCTTAAGGAACTTAGCGGCCTTACCACAGTGGCTTACTCGGCGGCGGACTTTTTGCATGGACCCGTTGCCAGTGTGAAACAAGGGCACCCTATTTTGGCTGTTGCCCATAGCGGCCCGGCACTGGCTGATGTTCAGGAGAAGATGGAAATTGCCAAGCGCCGCGGTGCCTGGCTGGCTGTTATTTCGGACCAGGCCGAGTTGCTGGACCTGGCGGATATGCCCCTGCCGGTGCCTGCCGGTATTCCGGAATGGCTATCACCCATCAGCAATGTGCTGCCGGGACAGTTCCTGGGTTGGGCTTTGGGTGCAGCCCGGGGTTTGGATGTAGACACCCCCGATGGGATTGCGAAGGTCACCAAAACCTGGTAAGAGAACCTATAACGAACGGTCGATAAGTATTCTCAAAGCAAGTGAAAAAGCGGCTTCCCTGTTTCCAGGCGCCGCTTTTTCTGTTCCATTCAAAGTGACATCCCAAATATCACTTTGAACCTGCAAGCGGTAGATGATAAAAAATAATAAAAGTCTCATTTCTTCATCAAAAAATTGACAAGGGGATGTTAAAATTACATCTGCTTTTGAAAGGGAAGAAAAACTTCTTTTTGAGTTGTGGACTGAAACTATGTGCAGAAGTTTAAAATGAAAATGCTCAGGATCATTTTAAAAATCATCATGTGGGTCTTAATAGGCGGCTTTCTTGCAAATTTTATTTTGCGAAGCGTCTCCTACTCTTTCTACAAGGGCAACAAACAGATGAAAAATGTAAGCGTCATCCCGGAAAAAGTAAACTACACGGATACATTGACCGGCTATGCTTATAATCTCGACAAGGAGTCTGATACTGTTATTTTATGCTTCGGGGGTTCATTTTATGTCGCATACAACAGCGTCGGCATTTTTGCCGCAAACTTCGATGTCCCTTTCCTCGCCGTAGATTATTACGGAACTCAGGACAGCAAAGGGAAGATGAACCTGCACTCGATGCAGGCGTCGGCAGAAGCTCTTTACGATTGGGCAAAAGAGAAGTATCCGGGAAGAAAAATTATTGTAATAGGACATAGCTACGGGTGCGGCATGGCTGCTTATCTCGCATCCGTTCGCGAATGTGAACACCTATATTTGGCAGCCGGTTTTTGTGATTTATCCGACCTCTATAACCGCATCGTACCCATTTTTTGGGGTCCCCTGAAGGTCTTTATCTCCGACGATATCAAAGTAAGCGAATATGCCGCACAGACGAACTGCCCGGTAGCAATCATCG
Organism: Anaerolineaceae bacterium; assembly: GCA_040772305.1. Taxonomy (GTDB): domain Bacteria; phylum Chloroflexota; class Anaerolineae; order Anaerolineales; family Anaerolineaceae; genus Mesolinea. Next base: position 156,582 of record JAXGYK010000003.1, on the reverse strand, counting down.
GCTCCGAAGCCGATAACACGCTGGGAAGTGAGCTACAAATTGAATTGGCCAAATGCTACAAATCGTCCGTTTTAAAAATTTTTCCGGACATTGAACACGAGCATTATTTGACGGACAAAAGAGTAATCTCCCTGATTCAGGAGACCGTTAAATAGATATCGCCATCATATAAACTCGGATAATCCGACATCAGGGTTTTTCATGAATTCCGCCACTACAGCATGGCGGGATGCTCCTATAACTCCCCGCGCTAATGTCTTTGCATCTCAAATGATTAGTGCTTTAGTTGTACTACTAGGTTTCTCTCCTAACATATAATAGAAGACGGAAAGGAGAGCAACGATGACAGCTGAAGAGAAAGTAGCACGGCATAAGTTAAGTGTTCTGGAGCTGGCGCAGACCCTGGGGAATGTCAGTGAGGCTTGCAGGATTAAGGATGTATCTAGGACCCAGTTTTACGAATACAAACGGCGTTTTCAAACACATGGATTGGAGGGATTGAAAGACCTGCCGCCAATTCATAAGACGCACCCATTCACTACTCCGCCAGAGGAAGTAGAACGATTGCTTGGTGTTAGCCTGGATCATCCAAGCTGGGGATGTGTGAAGTTGAGCAGTATGCTCAAGCTTGAGGGGATCACAATCAGTTCACCAACGATTCAAAACATACTGATCAAACATGGCATGGCGAGCCGTTATGAAAGGCTGTTGAAACTGGAAGAGAGAGCCGCCCAACAGGCCATTGAATTAACTCCGGAACAAGTAGCACAGATTGAAAAGGCCAACCCCTGCTTCAGAGAAAGGCATGTTGAGAGCAGCAAACCAGGTGAATTACTCTCACAAGACACATTTTATGTTGGAGTACTCAAAGGGGTGGGGAGAGTGTATCTACATGCTGTGGTAGATACATATGGCAGCTTTGCCTTTGGTTTCCTGCATACCTCAAAGCAACCAGAAGCAGCGGTGGCAGTTTTGCACAACAATGCATTGCCTTTCTATCAAGCCCTTGGGTTTGAGGTTACTGCTGTTATTACAGACAATGGCAGGGAGTTCTGCGGAAAGGAAACTCACCCTTACGAACTTTACCTGTCCCTAAACGACATTGAGCATCGTACAACACGGGTGAGGAGACCACAGACTAATGGGTTTGTGGAACGTTTCAACAGGACTGTCCTGGATGAATTTTTTAGGACAGCCTTCCGTACCAAGTTCTACGAATCAGTGGAGGCTTTACAGACAGATCTGGACCAATGGTTGATCCATTACAACACAGAACGTCCACACCAAGGGTATCGCAACATGGGTCGCCGCCCTATGGATACAGTACAATTGTTTGTAAAGAAATCCGCAAAGAAAGAAGCCTAGTAGTACACTTTAGTTATTGTCCTGATTTTCTTGTCATTGGAATAGCTCAAATTGGAATTTTACGCCTCATCCTTTTTTTCAAAAGATGGAATAGTAATGCATGCTAATCCTAATCCGAGCATTCCCATTCCAGAATTCACATCTAATTTTTTCAGAACAGAAAGGACAACAACAGCAACTCCCATAGCAAGTGCTACGCCTTTCATAATAAGATGAATCAGCTGTGTTAAGTCTTTCTTTTCATTATTCTGCACGTCATCCTTAACCTGCATCAGTTCATCAACGCTGATATTAAATACTTCTGCGAGCTTGGGAATTGTATTTAAATCCGGACAAGAAAGATCCCTTTCCCATTTAGAAACGGCTTTATCTGTTACTAACATCTTTTCGGCAAGCTCAAGCTGAGTCATTCCATTTTCTTTTCTTAATGATGCGATCATCATCCCAAGAGTTTTCTTTTTCATTTGTTCCTGGTTCCTTTCTTTGGATGCTTTCATCGTATCATTTCCTTCCTGGTTTCCTCAACCGACTGTCAGTTTAGTTCGGTAGACCTGTGGTTTACCTGAATTTCTACCAGGTTTAGCACGTACAAGTTCCGATTTGATGCATGTGATGTCAACAACGATTATGAACCGGCCTGCTTCGGGATATCAAACACATCGATTCATGCGCAGCAAAACAGGCAATAAAAATAGCTATTTCTTTTAGAAAAGCTGCAAATCCTTAGCTATTCAAATATTACTGCCAGCATCCTGGCATGACTCTTTCCAAGATTCGCAACCGAGTGGGTGTCGCCGCCTCCGGTAAATGCGGCATCCCCCGGCATTAAGACTTTAGAGATCCCATTTTCAACTACCGTAAGTTCTCCTTCCAAAACATAATACATTTCGGCATCAGGATTGTGTGCATGGGATCCTATTGAAGCACCGGGCGGAAATTCCAGTACGGCGCAAAGCCTTGCCTTATTAAAGGTTTCTTGCGCCGTAAAAACATGGTTAAACGTGACAGCTCCATTGCCGCCCCTTATATTTTCTTTTACTTCACTGGTCATCCGGTCTTTCGATTGAAACATATATTATTCCTCTACAAATACTCATTTATCTGCTTATTATTCTATTGATATTTTCATTGATTCCACTAATTTATTTTTTGTGAAAGGTCTGAAACCCTGTTCGTTACTGTGTTTATCCCCTTTAGCATCATTATGACAACCTTTCCAGAGGCAAAGCCATGGATAAAATGCTATTTTAAACTGTTTTTAAATCAAGCAAAAGCCTCTAAAATCAAGATCTTGCCCGTGTAATATTTGTTTGACATCAAGAATTTTAATGGCTTCGGGTACAACAAACTTTAATTTATGAAATTTATTATCAATCACAATTTGATTTCATATCCAAATTCTTGAAGTTCAAAGCCATCATCGAAAACCTCGTTATACACACCAATAGCTCTTTTAAAATGATTTTTCTCGTAAAGCTGAATAGCCGGTTTATTGATATCGACAACAAAAAGCCTTAAATATTCCGCTCCTAAGTTTGTAGCCACTTGTTTTGCTTTATTAATCATCAAGCTAGCAATGCCTTTTTTGGAATAATTTACATTAACGGCAAAACGATCCAAATAAAGTGACTTAGCATTGCCATCTTCCCATTTAACCAACTTTTCCCCACGGTTTTCATCACATAAAGCGAACGCAGATATAATTTCTTGGTCGTCAATTAGGATATAAAGTCGTTTACTTTTTATATCGTCTTCAAAGAATTCACAAGGATAAATATCATCCCAAATTTGAATTCCATTTTCATTCATGTTTTTGATGATTTGCTCATACATCTTCTTTAATTGGATTAAATCTTGATATTCTGCTAATCTAAATTTCACTCCATTAACCCTCTGCAAGTTCCTGTTTCTCTTCCATTATCGTAATAGTTTGTCCTTATATCCTCTTTCAAGTCATCATCCATTTTTCCCTTAGATAACACAGCATTTTGAATTTTATACTTTGCAGAAGCTTTAAAAAACCCTATTTGTTCCCTCGTTTTTCCCTTTAGCATTATTATGCCATCCTTCCCGCCGGCAGTTGAAGGCCGGGGAAGTTTAGTAGAGCAAAGTTATTGTCCTGAACAGGTACGCCAACGTCAATGGCCTCAAGAGCTGCATATTGAGCCCATAAACTCTAAACTATTAAATATAATAGAGCAATGAATAGACATACGGCGCTTTCCTACCTGAAAGCCGGGAGATGGGATTCGTGATAAACAACCGTGAAGAAGCTGTAAATAAATACCTTTTCTTGATTTTGCTTATCGGCCTTGGCTTTTTATGGACAGGAACGGCGTATATTGCGCAGGCGTACAGGCTGCTTACCATGCTCGACGGAGGCACAGTCAATCTGATCACCTGCGGAGCCTACTATGTCTGCCAGGCAGCGGGCATAGCTGCCGTCGCCCTGCTTTTTGCCAAAAGACCTTTAATTTCAAGCGGCAAGGTGCTTCCTCTTTATGCTACAGCTTTTGCGGTGATCTGCACCGCTGTATCCCTTTATTCCAATTCGTTGATGGTAATCATCATCTTCGGCGCACTGCTCAACCTGGCCATCGGAGTATTATCCGGTTGCTATCTCACACGGCTCTCAACGGACATCCCGGAGCAGCGCCGGGGAGCGGTGTTCGGCTTTGCTTATGCCTTGGGCAGCATCGGTACATGGCTCATCTCACTGCCGATGGGCAGCCGCTTCCTGTGGCACAGGGGCAGCTTCTTTGCCATAACAGCTCTCGCGGCTCTGACATTGCCGCTTATTCTACGCCTTCCTATGCTGCCAGTTCAGGAGAAGATCGACGAACTTCCGCGGGAAGAGTTTGGAAAGAAGCTCATTTTCCTGGCTGCGGCAGTTCTGTTCCTGCTGTCCATGGAAAACACGCTCGGGTTTGCGTTCCCGCTTAAAAGCGCGTCAGAAAGTGTATATATCGAATTTACCCGGGTATTCTATGGTGTCGGCCTTGTTATCGCCGGGCTTGTCAGCGATAAGAACCGCCGCTACGGCGCAATATGCTGCCTTGCTGCGCTTGCATTTCCCTTCGGTGCGCTGGCTCTCGGCAGTAATATGGCTGGAGAAACCATCATGTGGATGCTGGCATACCTGTTCCTGGGATTCTGGTCGGTCTATCGCATCCTCGTTTTTTCCGATATTTCGGACAGGACCGGTATGCCCGCGCTGGCCGTGTTTGGTCTGCTGTTCGGCCGCCTCGGTGAGGCAGCCGGTACGCTGGGCGCAGAGCTGTTTAGCGGAACATCGCTGATCCTGATCTCCAGCGCTGTTTTTGTTCTGGTAATCGGACTGTTCTTTGTGCTGTATCAGAAGCTCTATACCTTTGCCGCCAACCCCGAGGAACTGGAACAGAAACGCTTGACCGAGTATTCCGCGCGCTTTGCTTTCTCTGCGCGGGAACAGGAGATATTCGCGCTCATCATCCAGGGAATGTCCAACGCCGAGATCGCCGGAACCTTATATATCACCGAGAGCACCGTGAAATTCCATATCGGTAATATCTTCAAAAAGAGTGGCTTTACACGCCGCAGTGAACTGATCACCGACTATAAACTGGGGAACACGCGCTGAGGCATATTATGGGTTTACCGTCAGTGTTTTAAGATTCCACAGCCACAGTTCCTCCGGCTGATTTCCCGCAACCACCTGAACAATCTCAACACCGTTTTCCCATTGCGTCCTGCCATTAACCTCAAACACGAGCAGAGTGGCGGGTTCTTCGATGACCTTCGGCATGTATTCAATGGAAGAACCGTCGCGCGAGGTCAGCGTTATCGACGAGTACTCGGACACATTGAGGTAATCAAGCACATCCTTCAAACGAACTCCTCGCAGTTCCTCCGAAACGCCCTCCTGCGCCCGTTCCACCGTTATGCTCGTTTCATCGAGCTTGGCGTAATCAAAGGATGAAAACACTTTTGTTTCCGCGCCTTCCACGCCGAAATACCATCTCGGCAATCCAGTCTTTGGCTTGCAGCCGAAAAGCAGCGCCGCTATCAGCAGAAGGGTACAGACGAATATCACTCCTTTTTTATTTGTGCTCATACTTTTCCCCATTATTCATTATCAGTCTCTTCAATCGCATTGAATGACCGTCAATATGCCTGGAAATTCCCTCAGGCTGACACCTTCCGGGTATTCCGGCTCAACTAACGTCACACCGGGGCGTATTTCTAGAAGCGCTTTTTCGGGCGGAAGCTCTCCGTCAAGGAATCCGAAATCAAAGCTCATTCCTGCTATATTGAGAGTACCTCCGTCTGCACCTTCTCCAGGCTTGATATCCAGTACCGCGTCTGCTGATACGCCGTAAGCGCCCGTCAGCGTCAGTGTATGGCCGGCGAGGATGATCTCTTTGCGCCCCAAAAGCGGGATACCGGTAAGGTCGATTGTTTCGTCTCCGATCATTGTAACTGTGGCGTCGCCGGGTGACGGGAGCGCGGACTGTATGGATTGGTATTCGACAAACGAAGGTTCCTTCATAGGCTCTGGCTCGGGACTCTCCTCCGGTTTAGATTCGACGGTGGCTTCCGTTGTTACAGGTGAACCGGATGCCCCACCATCAGAGCCTGCGGGCGGATTTTGGGTACAGCCCGCAAAACACAGAAGCATAGAGAAGACAAGCAGCAGAACAATCAAAAAGCTGAACTTTCTCATTTTATTCCCTCGTTTCTTTCCTGGTCAGAATGATCATTTTATGGCGATGACCGTTTCGTCCTCCGTTTGGTGTCCGCGTCTTTTTAGCGCTTAATCCAGCGTAAACCTGATTCTATCCAGCATATTATTGATTTCGTCCATCCTGGCGTTGAAGTCATCTCCACCCGCAGTGGAGCTTCCGCGGAAGTATTCGCTCCACGCCTTGTTCGCTCTGTCGAATACGGCCTGACGTGCCGCGTTGCTCGCCATTGCCGCTTCGCCAATAGCTCTGCTGTAGGCAATACCATCCTGAATGTATTCTTCGCTAAAGCGCAGACTGAAAACCGCCTGCGTCAGCGCTGCCTCCACGCTCAGAAAATCATCCACGGGAGCGATCACACCAATGACATTTATCGCGGAGGTGGGCGTCATATCGACGCCGCCAATATAGAACGGATTGGTGTTCCACAGCGACGCCATAAACATCCCGCCACAGGCGCCGCCATTCGAGCCGCGAACTCCGGCAAACATCATTGTCTCGCCAGTGGAAGCCCCGGCATAAGCTGTTTCGATGGGTATACTCATTTGGGGCATGAGGCCACCAAGCGCAGGAAAACTGAAGCCGAAGCCGTATTTGTTCGATACCGCCTGAAGCTCATCAAACACATAGAATACGCTGCTCCCACTATCCATCCTCACAACCGGAGAGTCATGGTTCAGTTCGGCTTCGGGGTATCCCATGAAGCCGATATAGCCTGCCCAGCCATTTTTGGCCTCGCGGCTCTTGTTGAGAGGTCCTAAGTTGCCGTAATAGAAGATCTCATAGTCTGGATTTTGCGGATCCCACGCACGGAAGCCGAAGCTCGTATACTGCCCCATGGTCGTTATCTGCCAGCCCTCCGGCAGCATGAGCGCAAAGTATCCGCCGTTATACTGCACAAGATTGATCTTTCTCGCGGGCTGCTGCGGCTGTTGCGGCTGCGGCGGATCGATTGGCTCGCCCTGACCAGCGCCCGCACCTTGATCGCCGCCAGTATAGTAATTTGCCCTCGGCTGATAGGAGGCAGCTGCCTCCAAAAGTGCGTCTATCGTTGCATCTCCCATACCCTGCAGATACTTACAGGTATATTGGATCACCGAATCCCCGGTATACTCCGTTAAAGCCAGCATCTCCACCGTATACGAGTCGACCGTGTAGGTGTATATGACGCCGGGCATTTCTTTTCCCGATACCGAATATGTCTGAAACTCACCCACACTCATCAGTCTGGAGCCGTATTCCGTGCGCATGCGCGCTGTCAATGCATCAAAATGCGCCTGCGCGTTGAAGTCGCCGTTCCATTGATTACGGTACACAAGCAGATACGGGATAGAGCCTATCGTTTCAGTGTATATTGTTGCGCCGTTTTCATCGCTCCATTCGGCAGAGTAGGCACTGTTGTAAAGGAAGGAGAAATCATGCGCCGTGTTGGAAAACACAGTATATCCGGCTGACGGTGCAGGCGGCGAGCTATGTTCGGGGGATGCAGTACCGGCCGAAGCAGAGAGGTTTATCCCGCCGATCCCAAACAGTTTTTCTGTCCCCGAGCAGATATAGAGCTTGCCGTCAATGGCGGCATATCCGTCCTTGAACGTGAACTCGACCGAGCCGCCTCCGAGAGAGCTGAATCGATAGGTCACAGTCTGTTGCGGGGTGCTTGCTTCAGCACCCTGGGAGATGTATTCACCCGTTACACGCAAAGACGATAGCGCGTCAAACACCTCGTTCGTGACCTCGGCGCTTGATATTACCTGCGGCGATGCCGGCACCCCATTATGCTCGACATGGATGCTGAGCGCATCCGGAGAAGTCCTGTTATAGTTCTTTTCCCATACCTTTACCATATCCCCGTAAAACCCAAAGAGCGGTTTTCCTGTGTTGCAGCCGTTCAAAATCAGCGTCAAAAGTAAAACGACGATAAGCAGCAGTGCGGTTGCCCTATCTTTTCTCATCCTACTACCCTCCCACTCAAGTTCCCGCGATGCCGACGTGCACTTATACCCCCTCCGGCATCGCGGGTACCCTACGAATACAGTTTACCGATAAAGCAATGCGATTTGCATGCCAGAAAGAGCACAGGCGGGAAAAATGAGGGTATAGGTTTAGTATAGGATCCTGTTTTTGATAAATAGCAGCGCTTTGTCCTCTTAGTACACGTCATTACGTAAAAACAAAACATTAAAGTTAGAGTGAGGAGTAATACGTAAAGACTGCCAAATGAATGGCAGGGTCGAAAGGACTCCACCGTATTCATTTGATTTGACCCCTAACTCAGATCTATTGCACCCCTACAAAACCTTGATTTTACGTCTGGGTGAACTGCTCATTTCAGCCAAGGAAAGGACAGAAGGCTTTTATTTTACAGCCTCAAGACGCCTGAGCGTGTTACAATTAGGCAAGAAAGCGTTGAAGGAGAACGTGCATCGTTTTTTGCCGGTACAGAGAGCCGTACCCGCTGTGAAACGGCCCGGCAATGGATGGAATTCACTCCAGAGCGGCTTGGTGATATTAGCCCGGCACGCCTGCCCCGTTAGAGGCAAATGAGCGGCACGCAGTGCGTGCACTTTGGGTGGTACCGCGGATTTTATTCGTCCCATACTTCTGGGGCGTTTTTTTATCTTAGGAGGAACAATGCTAGCAAGATTAGAAGAACTGCGCGCAGAAGCCGAAGCCAGTTTGGCTTCCGCGCAAGACATAGAAGCACTGCAGAAAATTAAAAGCACCTGGCTGGGAAAAAACGGCAAGCTTACAGAGCTGTTGAGGGCAATCCCTAGCTTGAGCCCTGAAGAAAAACGCATCGTTGGCAGCGGGGCAAACCAAATTAAACAGTTTTTGACGGAAGGACTGGCAGATCGCGAGGAAGATTTACTGAATGCCCAAACAGCTGCTCCCGCTATCGACCTTACCCTTCCCGGCTACGACTTCCTGCGCGGAGGCCTGCACCCCACCCGCCAGATGCGGGATGATTTGAATGCTGCTTTTGCCACAATAGGCTTTGAAGTTTACGAAGGCCGGGAGATTACAACCGAAAAGGATGCCTTCGATAATATGAATTTCGAAGATGACCATCCGGCTCGTGAGACCATGGATACCTATTGGCTGGCCGGTACAGAAAATGAAAAGGCCGAAAAGCGGCTTTGCTTAAGGCCACACCTTACCGGGGCAAGCGTCCATTACCTGCGCGAGCATGGCGCACCCGCGCGCTTTGTGTACCCGGGCATGGTTTACCGTAACGAAAGCACCGACCCCGGCCACGAGCGCGCCTTCTACCAGTACGAGGCCCTCATCGTGGAAAAGGACTTTTCTTTCTCCTCCGGACACCTGCTCATTAAAACCATCCTTGAAAAAGTCTTTGGCCACCCGGTCGAAACGCGTATGCGCGCCGGTTTCTTCCCCTTCGTGGAGCCCGGCTTCGAGATCGACATGCGCTGCCAGGTCTGCGGGGGCGAGGGCTGCGGTGTCTGCAAGCAGGTAGGTTGGATCGAGATCATGCCAGGCGGCGTGCCTCACCCCAACGTTCTGCGGGCAGCCGGCCTGGACCCAGAGGAATGGTCGGGCTTTTACATCAATATCGGCCTCGACCGTCTTGTCATGATGCGCTACGGCATCGATGATGTGCGCCTTTTCCACAGCGCTGACCTGCGCTTTTTAGAACAGTTCAAATAGGAGGCATCATGAAACTATCTCTGAACTGGATAAAAAAATATCTTGATCTACCAGCTGACCTGAGCGTGGAAAAGCTGGCATATGACTTAACGATGAGCACTGTTGAAGTTGAGAGCGTAGTGGATCTGGCTGCCAGCCTGGACAAAGTTGTAGTTGGACAGCTGATTGACGTACAGCCGCACCCGCAGGCTGACCTCCTGCGCCTGGTGCAGGTAGACATCGGCAGTGGAACGCCTTCAAAGATTGTGTGCGGAGGCTCCAATCTGGAAATCGGCCAATGGGTTGCTGTGGCCGTGCCCGGCTCCTATGTGCGCTGGCATGGCGAGGGAGAGCCAGTTGAGATTAAAACCACTAAACTGCGCGGACAGATCAGCGAAGGTATGGTATGCGCCGCTGAGGAATTGGACCTGGAAGAACTATTTCCTGCTCCTGACCCTGATGCAGTGATTGACCTGGCTGGCTTTGAGACCTACCCAGGCCAACCCCTGGCAGAATTGCTTCAGCGCAATGACATTGTCCTGGAAATAGACAATAAGTCCATCACCAATCGACCGGATCTGTGGGGACACTATGGAGTGGCACGGGAACTGGCAGCCATCTACCAGCTGCCGCTCAAGCCTCTGCCGGTTTTTAACGAAGAAGTTGGGCCGGGAATCCCAGTACAAATTGAGGATGAGCAACGTTGCCGGCGCTACATTGCCTTGGGAATCGACGGTCTAAGCAATACTGCCTCGCCATACTGGCTGCGGAATGCGCTCGCTATTGTTGGCGTAAGACCTATTAACCTGATAGTGGATGTCACCAACTATGTCATGCTGGCAGTAGGACAACCAACGCACGGCTTTGATGCCGAACACATACATGGCGGCATTATTGTGCGTATGGCAAAAAAGGATGAAAAGCTGGAGCTGTTAAACGGAGAGCTTTTGGACCTGCGTCCCAGCGACCAGGTAATTGCCGACGAACGCAGTCCTTTGGCTTTGGCCGGCGTGATGGGCGGTAAACGCGATTCAATCCTGCCCGAAACCACCCATGTGATCCTGGAAATTGCCAACTTCGATGCCCTGGGCACACGCCGCACTGCCACCCACTTTGGCCTGCGCACCGAAGCCAGCAGCCGTAACGAAAAAGGGCTGGATACCCAGCGAGTTGACCAGGCCTTGGGCTTGAGCGCTGCACTCTTTAAAGAGCTGGTTCCGGGAGTAAGCTTTACTGGCCTTACGGATCTGGAGCTGGTGCCTACTGCCCCTTTGAGTGTTCAGGTAGACAAGGCTTATCTGGATACCCGCCTGGGCAAGGAGCTGCCTGTTTCAGAAATTGAAGCTATTTTGCAGCTCCTGGGCTTTGTTACTCAATACCGCAATGGACTCCTTGATTGCCAGGTACCTTCGTGGCGCGCCACTGGAGACGTAGACAGCAAAGCCGATATTCTGGAGGAAGTTGCCCGTATTTACGGCTACGAAAATTTTGCTTTTCAGGCCCCAAAACTGCGTTTGGATGGAGCATTGAACCAACCGCACGTTCAGATGGCTGAGCGCATTGCCGCAATCCTTGCGGACCGCGGGGGCTTGCAGGAGGTGTTCACCTACCCCTGGGTGGACGAGCGCTACCTGAAGGCAAGCGGAGATGACCTGGACAAACTGCTGCGCTTAGCCACCCCGCCTTCACCTGCCCAGGCACATCTGCGCTCCAGCCTGTTGCCTGGTTTGCTGGAGGCTGCAGTGATCAACCTGCGCTACCGCCAGACCTTCAAGCTCTTCGAGCAGGGACGGGTGTTCCCCTCTCTGGAGCAGGAACCCACCCATCTGGGTTTGATCATAGCGGGGCACAAGCCTGAAGCCCTGCTGCGCGAAATGAAAGGCCTGCTGGAAGCTCTGCCGCGCCTGGCTCAGTTTGAGGAGCTGCATTTTGAAGCGCGCCAAGCACCAGCCTGGGCTGAAGAAGCTTTGTGGATGAACATCATTGCCCAAGACGTTGTAATTGGCAGCTATGGGCTGGTTTCTGCCCGGGCACTGCGATTGGCTGGGATAAAACGTATTACTCTTGTGGCTGCGGAATTGAACCAGGATGCCCTGACACCGCTTCCTAGCCGCGAGAACCGTTACCAGGCCTTGCCTACCTTCCCGGAAACTGAAAAAGATCTGAGTGTGATCCTGGATGATGCGGTGAGCTGGGAGCAGGTAGAAGCTCTGGTAAAACCAATGGTACGCCGCCTGGCCTTTGTTACAGAATTTCGCGGCGGAAGTATTCCAGAGGGTAAACGTTCTTTAAGTCTGCGGTTTTGGTTTGGAGCTGATGATCACACCCTGAATGCTCATGAGATCGAAAAGATGCTTGCACGCATTCGCGGCCGGCTGGAGCACCAGCTAGGCGGCGTAGTGCCCACCGGCAAGTAGCTCGGACCCTTCTTTGACTGGTACTGAACCATAAAAGCACCGTTGGCAAAAACCAAGGGTGCTTTTTGGATCTCTCCAGAGTTCGTGTTCACAATTCGATAAGGATTCGGAGTTCCTGACGGGTACCATAGAGTTCCAGGGCTTCGGTTATTTGCTCTGCAGGCATTACCCGTGAAATGAAGCGTTCAAGGTTCAGATGCACAAGGTAGTCGGCATTCATATCGGTAAAGCTGCTATGCCGGCTGCCGTAGGCCGATAGGATGGTAGCTTCCTTCCAATAAATGTCGGAAAGGGTGAAGGAGATTTTTTCCTGTAGGGGGTAATTGGAAAAAAGCAAGATGCTCCCGCCCCTGGCAAGACAGTCCAGGGTGTATTTGAAAATCTCTGCATTGCCCGCAGCATCAATGATGTAGTCAAAGCCCAAACCGTTCGTATAGGCCAGAGTTTGCTCATGGATTTTGCGTTCATCAGGGTTGAAAACAACATCAGCTCCCAGTTCCAGGGCAAGATGACGCTTGGCTTCAATGGGTTCGCTAACCACCAGCAAGCTGGGATACCGGTCTTTAATGACCGAAAGGAAGAGCAAACCGGTCGCACCCCCGCCATGAATAAGTACGCGGTGCCCTGCCGAAATTCCCAGACGCTCAACAGCGGTGAGTGTATTCGTAGCCAGCCAGGATAATGCCCCTGCCTGCAGTGACAAGCCTTTGGGTAAACGTACCACAGCGGAAAGATCGCGCAAGATGTATTCGTCCAAAACACCCGTTTGACGAGCCTCGATGCAGAGATTGGGCTTTCCGGTACGGCAATAATGACAGATTCCGCAGGAAATCAAGGGGCGTCCGCTTACTTTGTCGCCAACTTTCAAGCCCATAGAGGCTGCAGCAGACCCAGTTTCGACAATTTCGCCGCTGAATTCATGCATCAAACCCGCATTTACATAACGGGTACCCAGTCGACCGGTGTACATTGCGTAATCATCAGCATTGATTGCCGCATAGCGTACTCGAATCTTTACCTGGGAATCGGAGCTAAGCTGTGGGACAGGCACATCTTCAATAACCAGGTGACCACTGTAGTCCAGGCGTACCGATTTCATTTGCGGCCTTTCTGTTCGGCTTGAATCTCACGTATCATTGCTGAAGGAGGATAGTCAAAACGTTCCCGGAATTTGGTGCTGAAGTATTTGGGATCACTGAAACCTACCCTTTCAGCCAGCTTTTCCACATGCTGTATACCAGCGCGGGCAAGCAAGACACTGTGATCGAGGCGTATTGCCTGCAAGAGGTAATTAAGCCCAATGCCTGTCGTTTTCCGAAAGGCACGGCTTAGATATGCAGGCGCAAGGGCTACCCTGCTGGAAAGATTAAGCAGGTTTTGATCTGCAGAGTATTCTGAAAAGAGAATATCAATAACCTTGCTGATAGTATCGCCGGTTTTTGAGGAATGAATTTGCTCTAACTCAAAACACTGACGGAGTTTTTCACAATAGAACTCTGTTTGCGCGTCCAGGTCCTTGAAGGAACTTGTGGTTACAGGCTGCATCTTTTGGCCTGCCATGCCAATGGCATAAGCTGCCTGGAGGATATCCAAGGTAATTCGTTCTGCCAATCCTAACAGGACCCAGGACCTCTCAGCCCGTACTAGTTCCAAAAACAGGGTCTGCACCTGCCTACAAAGATTTGTGCAATCTCTCCAAAGAAGGCTTTGGAACATCTGGCGGAAAAGCTGTGTCCAGACCTCTGCTTGGAAAGAACCGGCAGCCTCTGCCTGCAGAAGAATCGGCTTATGGGAGGAGTAAAAGAAGAGCTGGGCAGCTTCGCGTTTTATATCTTCCACACTGTCAAAAAAGGCGCTCAGGTTGATGGGGTTGGTATAAAAAAGCCGCAGCTGTGCCTGCAAGTCTGAGCTTTCCTGAAAGAAGGTGTTTTCAAAGGCAAGAAACACTTTGTGTTCGTAATCAGGCAGGGTGTGTAAGTCCACAGCAGCAAAGATGGTATGGGGATCGGTACTAAAAAAAGCCTTCGGTGCTAAACAGCGTTTCAGCACCTTGCCCGGTACCTCCAAGCTAATCGAGTTAGCAGCACTGCTTACCCAGGCAGCCAGGACTAAATCATTCAGGTTGGCCTTCAGCAGACTTTTATATATGGCCTCCAGTTGAGAGCGCACAAAAGCTGGTTCGGCAAGAGCCAATTTGTGGGATTGATCAGCGGGTTCCGTAGCGCCGCTCACTGCCAGGCTAGCTGCTTTGTCCATTACTTGCTCTATCAGGTCCGAACCAATATCTTCAAGGCGTTCCACAATGACACGGCTTTGTAAATCAGAACGGACTGCAAGCAAATCAGTAAAGAGCTGCTGCATTTGCCATTCATCAATGGCATTTGGAGTGACTACCAGGATGACACTGCTATCCAATGCGGGAGCTGCCTGGGTTAAAAAATCTACCACGCCAATCCAACCCAAATCAAGGAACAGAACCAGAATCTGAGGCCGGATTTCATGCACTTTTTCGATACCAGCAATGGCATTCAGTTCAAAGAACCATTGGAAATCGGTACCTTGGGCATCAAATAAATCCCGAATACGGACGCTATTGATATAGGAACGTGAAATGGTGAGAACGTTCATTTGCAAGGTGCTGACCCAGTACACATCCTTTCTTCTAGAATGGCGTAAAACCCGTTTTGGATGAAACTGTGCTGTTTTGCATTACAGGCTTACAAATCTTTGTAAGCCTGTGAATAATGATACCCCAAAAAGTAAAAATATTTAACCTTCTATAACAAATCGGGGTTACAAAGAGAAGAAAACAAGTCTGAATTTGAAGCTAAAAAAGGTGCGGTTAGGGCGCGTGCTTTAAAGGTAATTAAAAGTGGAATTGTTGGCCTTAAACTGCAGCCATGATCGTATCGCACTTATTTAAAAGTTTAAGGGCGCGGGTTTCCGCGCCCTTAACTCTATTCAAAAGTTTTGAGTCTACTTGGCCCACTTAAGCAGATAGCCGCTCAGGGACTGGGGGTTATCCATGGTCAGTTCAGCAGAGTGCGGGATGGCATAGGTTACAGCATAAATGCTCACAAAGGGCACATCCTGCATGAACTTTTCGATGATTTGGCTTTCCAGAGCCAGACGTTCTTCCTGGCTGGTGGCAGCGCGCGAATCATCAATCAGTTGATCCATTTCGGGATCGCTGTAGAAACTATAGTTGGCAGAAGTGCCTGCGTTCTTAGAATACAAAGAAGTATTGAGCACTTCGTCGATATCGTACATTGAGCCTACCCAGGCCAAGGGCAGGATTTCAACTTCACCTTTTTCCAGCTGATCGAGGAAGGTAGCCCGTTCCATCTGCTCAACCGTAGCGTTCAAACCGATCTGCGAAAGTACGTTCTGCAAATAAGTACCCATCGTAGCATAGGGCTCGGTGTTGTAGGACTTTACAACCACGCTAGCGCCTTCCATACCCGCCTCAATGACGAGGGCTTTGGCTTTTTCGAGGTCCTGGTTATAGGTGATCGAGGGAACAACATTGGGGTTACCCGCCATGCGCGTACCGATATCACCAGGGTACTGAATGGGTGACCCAAGGCCTTCAGCGGCAACGGTAATCATGTCTTCCTTGCTGATCGCATAAGCTACAGCCTGGCGCATGCGCACGTCCGAGAAAGTACCTGTGGGTACGTGCATGTAAACACCTTCGTTACGGGCACTTACAAATTCATCTATCACCACGTTAGGGGCAGCTTTCAAGGTTTCGTAAGCAGTGCCTTTAACCGGATTGTAGTACACATCCAGTTCACCGGTTTGCAGGGCAACCACGGCGGCATTCATATCCGGAATCTTATGGAATACGAGGTTTTTCACCTCAGCGGGCTCGCGCCAGTAGTCTTCCTTGGCTTTGAAGGTCACAGAGGTGTCCGTTTTCCAATCGGTGAGGATGTAGGGGCCAGTACCCACAACCGATTCCATGGTGCGCCCAACCTGGTCGCCGTATTTTTCGAGGATATGCTTAGCCATAATAAAGCCGTACTGATCCTGGCCCATGCTGCGCAGGAAGGGTACGTTAGGCTTGTGCAAAACAATTTCCACAGTGTATTGATCAATCATATTGGTTTCTTTGATCACATCGGCGTAGAACCAAGAAACGGCTGGCTGGCTGGCGTAATAATCAAAGCTGGCTTTTACATCTTCAGCGGTGAAAGGTTCGCCATCACTCCACTTGACATCCTCACGCAACTTAAAGGTATAGGTGACGGAATCATCCGAGACGGTCCATTCGGTGGCCAGTCCGGGGTACAGATTGCCTTCAAAATCCCTGGTAAGCAGGCCATCATAAATTTGGGTTAAGCAGGCTTGTTCGGCAACGCCAAAGCTGGCCGTGTTGTCAAAGTGTTTGCAAATTGCCGGGTAGGCAACATTGACTACACGGTTGGTATCGATGCCATCGGCGGCGGCTGGAGCTTCGCCTGCGGCAGCCGGAGCCTGTTCGGCTTCAGCTTTGCTAGGTGCGGCGGTTTCTTGCGGGGCAGGTGAGCAAGCGCTCAAAACCATTGCCAGCAGCAAAAACACCACCATGGCTTTAGTGATTACTTTCTTCATTTTTTCCTCCAGAATCTTCTTTTTGATAGAGCACGCAAGCCACAAAGTGGCCAGGGCTGGCCTCAGTCGTCGCGACTGGCCCGGCTACACATTGCGGTCTGGCGTGTTCACACCTTCCATAAAAACGGCACCCCGGTTTAGGATCAATGGGGTCGGTCACCTCTCCACGCAGCAGAATGCGCTTCCTGTTTTCGCGCAGCTCGGGCAGAGGGATAGCAGCTAGTAAACCTTGCGTATACGGATGCAAGGGTTCATCAAAGAGATTCTGAGTCTTAGCCCTTTCAACACATTGACCCAGATACATCACCATGATCTCGTTAGAGATATGTTTGACGACTGAGAGGTCGTGGGTAATAAACATGTAGGATAAATTCCGCTCTTCCTGCAGGTCCATTAGCAGATTGAGAATCTGAGCTTGAATCGAAACGTCCAAGGCCGAAACAGGTTCGTCACAAACAACAAATTCCGGGTTAAGCGCCAGGGCACGTGCCACCCCAATGCGCTGGCGGCGACCGCCATCCATCTCATGGGGATAGGAATTGATGAAGCGCAGATCCAGGCCCACCGTTTGCATCAGTTCCACAACTATTTCCACCAAATCGTTCTTGTTTTTGTGTACTTTATAGCGGCGCAGCGGCTCGGCAATCAGTTCAAAAGTACTCATGCGCGGGTCCAGGCTGGAATAGGGATCCTGAAAGATCATTTGCACTTTGCGGCGATATTCTTTTTGAGCTTTTCTGCCCTGCTCCAACATACTCTGACCATTGAACAATATTTCGCCAGCAGTTGGTTCCAACAATCTGGCAATCAGGCGGCCCAGGGTAGATTTACCGCAGCCGCTCTCGCCAACTACACCCAGGGTTTTGCCGCGCGTGATGCTGAGGTCAATACCATCCACGGCATGTAACCAGCGTCCGCCAGAGACCTTGAAGTACTTATTCAGTCCACGGGTCGCAACAATAGGCTCCATTAGACCCCTCCTTCCTGGGCACTCATCAAGTGGCATGCGATAAGGTGTCCGTCATATTCATATACATCGGGCTGCTCCTGTTCGCAAATAGGCATTGCATGCGGGCAGCGAGGATGAAATTTACAGCCAAGGGGCAGATTAGTAGGATCGGGCATTAATCCTGGAATAGGGCTTAAGCGGCGGGAATGTTTTGTTAAACTGGGCAGGGCACCCAAAAGGCCCACCGTGTAGGGATGATGCTGTTTGCCTTGGAAGAAATCCTTGACAGTACCGCTTTCCACCAGCTCACCAGCGTACATAATGGCTACGCGGTCACAAACCTCGGCTACGATGCCCAGGTCATGCGTAATCATGATCATGGACATATTCAGTTTCTGTTTGAGTTCCTCCATCAGGGCCAATACCTGTGCCTGAATGGTTACGTCCAAGGCAGTAGTAGGCTCATCGGCAATCATCAAAAGTGGTTCACAAGCCAAGGCAATGGCGATTACCACACGCTGTTTCATACCGCCAGAAAATTGGTGCGGGTAGTCCTTTTTCCGATTTGGAGAAATGCCCACCAGCGTGAAAAGTTCATCTACGCGGCTGTCCATCTCCGCAGAGGTCATTTCCCCGGCAAAGTGGATCTTTAGGCTCTCCAGCACCTGGTCACCCACCGTTTTGACAGGATTGAGGGCAGTCATGGGGTCCTGGAAAATCATACTTATCAGGGCGCCGCGGATGAGACGCATCTCATCTTTGTTCTTCTTGAGCAGGTCGCCATCCTGAAAGAATATCTCACCGCCCATTACGCGGCTGTTGCGTTCGGGCAGCAAACCCATGATAGCCAGAGCGGTGGTAGTTTTTCCTGCGCCGGTTTCACCAACCAGACCCAGAGTTTCCTTCTCTTTGAGTTCAAAGGAAATCTTATTCACAGCCTGTACTTTACCGCCATCACCGGTATAGATAACCTCCAGGTCTTTTACATCTAAAAGGGTTGAATTACTCATAACTAGTCCTTAAGCCGTGGGTCGAGGGCGTCGCGCAGACCGTCGCCCATCAGGTTGAGTGAGAGCGCCGTAATACCAATAGCCAGACCGGGAAAGATGACCATATAGGGGTATTGCAGCATATACTGTTTGGCCTCGTTAAGCATGGCTCCCCATTCAGGCGTGGGCGGCTGAATGCCCATTCCCAAAAAACTGATGCTGGCCGCATTGATGATCATCGTGCCAACGGCCATGGTGGCTTGCACAATAATCGGACCAATGGCGTTGGGCAAAATATGACTGAAGATAATTTGCAGATTGTTGGAGCCGCTGGCACGGGCAGCTTCGATATAATCCATCGAGGTGACCGGCAAAATAGCTGAACGCACAATGCGGGTATAGGTGGGCACATTGGCAATCATCATTGCCAGCAGCACATTAATTAAACTGGTCCCCAGTGCGGCCACAATCGTAAGTACCAAAAGCATCAGCGGAATACACATGATCGTATCGGTGAAACGCACGATAAGGTTATCGATAAAGCCGCCGAAATACCCCGATATGGAGCCCAGCAGTCCGCCGATGGTGATGCCAATAGCCACTGCCCCCAGTCCTACCAGGAGCGAATTACGCGAGCCATGCACCAGGCGGGCAAAGATATCACGACCATAGTTGTCGGTCCCCAGAATATGGGCAGCTGAGGGAGCTTGCAGACGGTCTTTAATCACCTGCTCCATCGAGACCTGGTAGGGCACAATGAGATCGGCGAAAACTACGACCGCCAGAATGAGGCTAAAAAGCACCAGGCCGATAACGGCAGTCTTATTTTTGCGAAAGCGCCCCCAGATTTCACCAAAGCGGCTTTTCTTGCGGATGCGTACCAATTCGGCGTTGTATTGGTTAACGGTTGTGGCAGTCATGCTTTACTCCTGGCGCTAACGTAGCGGGCTTTGATACGTGGGTCAATGAAGGCATAAAGAATATCTACTGCGATCATCAAAAGGGTAAAAAGGGAAGCCAGTGTGATGGTAGCCCCAATCACCATTGGGACGTCCTTGAGGCGGATAGCTTCGATAATGAGAGAACCAATGCCCGGAAGAGAGAAAACGGTCTCAATAGTAACTGTCCCACCCATCAGGCCCCCAAATTCAATCCCCATTAAGGTAACCACAGGCAGGAGAGCGTTACTGAGGGCATGATCTACGATGACTTTGCGCTCTAATTGGCCTTTGGCCCGCGCAGTACGCACATAGTCCATGCGAATTGCCTCTAACATAGAAGTACGCGTCATGCGCAGCTGCGAGGCAATAAATGCGCAAGCGGTTGTGATCCAAGGCAAGACGAAACTTTTAAGGCTGGTAGCACCAAAGGAAGGCAGCCAGCCCAATTTAAGTGCAAAGATGATAATGAGCATCATGCCAATCCAAAAAGGCGGGAAGGAAGCCAGGAACATGGCAAAGGTAGTGCCAATGTAGTCCAATACGCTGTATTGCTTAACAGCAGAAAGGATGCCCAGGGGGATGCCCACAAAAATACCAATGATAACCGCGCCGGTTGCCAAGGTAAATGTGGTGGGGAAACGAGTCATAATCTCGCCCAGTACAGGCCGGCCAGAGGACCAGGAAGTTCCCAGATCACCGCGCGCGGCATTCCAAACGTACTTCACATAACGCAGCAAAAAAGGCTGATCATAACCAAGCTCACGGTTCTTTTGGGCAATGGCCTCTTTAGTAGCACGATCACCCAGAATTAAGGTGCCCGGATCGCCAGGAGTGAGCTCCATGATAAAAAGCACAATGAAGCTAATAATCAGCAAAGTAGGAATTAATAAGGCAATGCGTTTAAGAACATACTTCCACATAAACACTCCTTTCGGGGCTGCGCCAAAGGCTTAGCGCAGGGCTTCAGGGTTGAGCACCTGCAAATCTGGAGGAACAAAAAGTCCATCCTCGCGAATAAGCTGGCCATCCAGGTAGATTCGACCCCCACCATGTTCCGGCCTTTGGCTTTGGATTAGATCCCAATGAATGCTGGAAGTATTACCGTTATCCGCATTGTTGTAACAATTGCCTGGTGTAAGGTGAAAACTGCCAGCCATTTTTTCATCGTAGATAATATTGGTGATGGGTCGCGTAATCATGGGGTTAACGCCAATTGCAAACTCACCAATATAGCGCGCACCTTCATCGGTATCCAGGATTTGGTTCATGCGCTGGGTGGCATTGCTGCTGCCATCAACAATCTTGCCGTCTTTAAAGGTAAACTGCACGTCTTTAAAAATGTAGTCCTGGTAGCGTGAATCAACATTGAAGCGGATCGTCCCGTTTACCGAGTCGCGGACAGGGGAGGTATAGATTTCACCATCGGGAAGATTGCGGTTGCCATGCATGGCCATGATACCAATGCCTTTAATGGAAAATTCCAGGTCGGTACCGGGAGCCTGAATGTGCACTTTATCCGCTGCCTGCATGCGGGCTACCAGCGCTTGCATGGCCTGACCCATCTTTGTGTAATCTACCAGCACCGAATCAAAGAAGAAGTCTTCAAATTCTGTGAGGCTCATTCCAGCCAGTTGGGCTGTAGCCTGCGTTGGCCAATAGAGCACAGTCCATTTGGTTTCCTGGGTACGTATATCCATGTGCAAGGGGCCCCAATAACCGCGTGCCCAGGCATCGCGGGACGCGGCAGGCAGGTTGCCCCAAGTGTAGATATTTTCGTCCACACGGATATCCACATAGGAATGCATGTCTTGCATGCGGGCAATCTCGTATTGAGTGACATCCTGCATATGGGCCAGGTCTGCCCCGCGCAGCTGCTCAGCTTCTACTTCGCGATTGCTAAGCATAAAGTGGGGTTTTGCCCCAACAGCGTATGCTTCCTGAATAAGAGCTTTGATCAGGCTGTAGTCTTGACCGCCATGTTGTTCCAAAAGGATTTTTTCACCGTTTTGGGTTTGGGTAGCTGTTTGAATGATATAGCGGGCCAATTGCCTTACGCGCGGGTCTTCCATTATAGAACTCCGAAGAAGTGCTTAGGAAACTTACTTAATAGGAATTAATAAGTCCGATTATAGTACAAATTCCTCAATAAATCAGAGAATTTGCCCCTTAATCATTAAATTTTGGTAAACGATCATGTTAACGATTAACTTATGTAAATTAGTAATCTGTATTTATTTTTGCAGATTCACATTATATTGGTCGGATACACAGGGTCCAATTTCTCGAAAACAGGGGGCTGGGATTTTGGATAAGCTTGCACTTTTATTGTCTCTTTTAACTACTTACTATCGCAGTATATAAATGATTGCTTTATTCGCACAAAAGCACTTTGACAACCGGCAAGAGAGTTTCCCCTGCACTTGATCCTGAATGCAGTACCATAATATTTCCAACACTCATATCCGTTATATACCCAAAAAAGTCAGCCTAAATCCACACTATGGTCTAAGATCCAGGAAATCTAAGAAGACTAAACCTGGAAAATATAAATATATCTACCCTTGCTACGCAAGCCGGTAGCTAGGAACGAATTCATCTTATATGAATCCCTATAAAGACCTGAATCAGCCCTTTGCAGATCTGCGCAATGGCAAATCTATCTGCAGGAGACTTACTGGAATTTTTTGGAATACAAGTAATAATGAATCAAAAACCGACTGCGTTTGTTATTGGAACGCAGCCGGTTTTGCTTGGGCATGCTTAGCGAATTAATAGCAATTCGATCTGTGCATAAGAATCAGCGCTCAGGGTATCCGGACTGTCGCCGGTAGGCTTAAAGGTCGAAAGCATTTCCTCCTGCGTAGGGCTGCCATCCCAAACAAGGTCCATGATGCGTGTCTGGTTGGTTACACCGTCCAGACCGCCGCCAATCTTCCATTGGGCCACAACCTTTTGCACATCGCGCACCCGCTGCACACCCGGTGAGGGGAAGCCGTCCTGACTGAGCACAGCCGCGGCGTAGCCCCAGCTGCGCGGATCGCCCCCGCCCAGCAAGCTGAGCGGCACCCTGAAGGTAATCGTATTTGTCGCGGCATTCACTACGGTCTTCATTGAGGCGCCGGGTACGGGGTTAAGCCTTCCTTCGGCATCCGAAGCATAGACATTGGGCGTCCAGCCCTCGTTCCATACCGCAAACTCCCAACCATTCCCCTCGCTAAGCGCGGCACCGCGGCCATCCAGCAAGATCCGGCTGCCGGTAGCGGCCCCGGGGTCCTTATCGATATACACGTCCAGGGTTTGTACACTAAAGTTGCTGCCGCTGTTCCAGGGGTTTTCGATAGGACTGGCAAAGCTGAAGGCAAAGGCGATATCGGTCTCGGAGAGACCCACTTTGAACTTGAGCACATCAAAGACGCCTTCTTTGAAAACTCCATCGCTGGGATAGAGGTAGCTTCCAGGGCCGTGGTCATCCCCGGCAGGGTCATCAACTTCCAGAATCCAGGTGGTATTGCCCAGTTCGGGCAGGTTGATCTTGGCCGGCGCCGCCTCAGGCAGGCCCTGCAGGTCACGCTGACCATCGCTGAGCACGACAGCCAATTTTAACTGGTCGCCAGCTTGCAGTTCACCCAGGAAGTCCATCGGGACGGCCAGCTCCATAGCACGCGCTCCGGCTTTGCCTTCGGCTGCTGCATGAGCCTTTAACCAGGCATTGGCCCCTGCCGTAAAAGCACTTGATTCGCCGCTACTCAGGTCAAATTCGACCAGGTGGCTGGCATTGAACCCCAACAGGAAGGGCTGCGCGGCTGCCTGAGTGTTTTGTGTAACGCCCAGGGCTCCTTTACCTGTGGGGCTATCGATATAAAGACCCAGTTTGGCGTCCGGCAGGCTGGACCAGTCACTCTTGGCGTTGACCAGGATATAGAGGTTTTTTGCATCAGCAGCATAGAACATTTCTGTAAGCAGATCTTCAGCCCGAGCCATGGAACCTCCGCTAAAAGCGACCATACCGGCTTTTTCCCACTCTCCCTGAGCTGCTATGCCATCGATGGCAGGGGTGAAGGGCTCGCTGAATTGCTGTTGGGCCTCGGCCGCGCTGGCCGCGATGATGGGGACCTGCACAAAAGTAGGCACCGGTTCGCCCAGGCTCTCGTAAACCTTGGCTAAAAGCTGTCGGAAACCAAGGTCAAAGTAGCTGTCATTACCGCTGTCCTGGTCAGCACCATACCACCAGAACCAGTCGGAGCCCTCGGCAAAGTACATGTACTGGAAGGCTTCGGCCAAGGCCTCAGGCGAGGGGGCTTCTTTCTTGCCGCGTTCGTAATCGCTGAGGAATTCGCGCACTTTGCCCAGGTAGTTCCATGCGGCAGTCTCTTCGGGTTCGCCGATCCAGGTATCGTAATTAGCACTGAACCAGGCGCCGCTGAAAAGCTTGTCCAGCTTGCGCTGTTCGGGGAACATGGCCAGGTATTCGGATGGGGTCACCATGACCACATCTTTGCTCTTGTTCAGCTCCTCATAGAGCGCGCTTAAGAAGTCAATACCGTCATTGGGGTAGTTCTCCCAGGCGTTTTCACCGTCCAGGATCACACTGACCAAATGCGGGCCCTGGGCACCTTCGGATTTGAGCTGCTCGCGAATATTGGCAATACGCTGCATAAAGTCGGCAGCGGCTTCTTTGCCGGGCGTGCCGCTGTAGGTAAAGCCCAGTTTGTCGCTCAGGAGTGTATCGCGGAAGACCATCATCACTTCGGGGCCTTTGATGGGGCCGTCCGGCGCACCGCTGACGAAGTAAGGCCGGTACAGGGCATCGGCTTCCTGAACGGTATCGGCTGCATTGCGGGTAAAACCGCCCATACCCAGAGAGGCAGCCAAAACCTGCTCACCGCTGGCCATCCACTGATAGCCGGCATTGCCCACCAGGGGCACGATGGGCTGCGATACAGCCCCTTCCCCCGGCCACAAGCCGCGCGGTTCACGGCCATAAGTTTCTTTGTAGATCTCGACGCTTTGATCAAGATGCGCAATCGCGTCCTGCACATACATAAACTGCTTGGGCTGTTCGCCTTCCGGGTTGCCCTCCAGGGCAGCCTTGGTGTTGTAAATGAGGGGCAGGATGGGATGCGCCAGGGGAGTGGTGATCACTTCGATCTGGCCGCTCTCCTGCATGGCTTTGTGCAGGGGCAGCACTGCGGCAATAATGCGTTTTACTTCATCAAAGAGGAGCGGTTTTTGCTCTTCGCTGAAGCCGCGGTCCTGTTTGATCAGGCCTGCAAGCGGCTCCTGGGCCAGGAAAGAGGGGTCCATCCAAGCCAAGTTGAACCAGAATTGCAGGTCACGGTAGTCCTGCTCGGTAAATTTTTCCATCGCCGCGGCCACGCTCTCGGGGTCGCCCCCGCCGCGCAGGTCCAGCAAGCGCTTATAACCAGGGTGCGCATTGATCATATTGCTGTAATTGGCGTCGAAAAAGCGCGTAAGCAGGAAGTTCTTTTCTTCATCCGTCAGCTCGGCGGCGTCCTTTTCGGACAGGACCCAATAGAGATCCTTGGCACCGTTTACGGCCATATCGTTCAGCTGCTGAATCAGTACCGGGGTGATATTAAAAGTAGCCTTCACATTAGGGTAGTCCTGAATCATGGCCGCCATGTCGTAATAATCTTTGGTGGCATGTACCCGCACCCAGGGGCGGGTATAGATGCTGTTTTCATCCTTGTAATACAAGGGCTGATGCTGATGCCAGGTGAGGTTGAGGTAGATCAGATCGGCATCTGCCGCTGGCTCCACCGGCTCGGCCGGAGCCGCAGCAGGTTCAGCAGCGGATTCCGCCGGCGCAGCCACAGGCTGAGGCGCAGCTGTCGGCGCCGCACAAGCTGAAAGCAGCATGGCAGTAATGATGATCAGAGCAAACATGCGCGAGATAAGTTTCATATCAAGGCTCCTTTTAATCCACACACCCCGCCCCTAAGCAGGTGACGGGGTGCACAGCGGCATGAGCTTCTCTTAACCCTTCACACCGCCCAGGGTAAGTCCGCTGAGCAGGTACTTGGAAGAGTAAAGGAAGAGCAAGACCACCGGGATCGTCACAATAATTGAAGCAGCACTAAACTGGCCCCATTGGGTCTGGAATTGGCCCTGTAAGCGCTGCAAACCCAGCGGCCAGGTCATCAGCTCCTCCTTACTGCCCAGGATAATACGGGCGAGCATGAACTCGTTCCAGGCAGCGGTGAAGTTGAAGAGGAAGGTTATAGCCAGCGCCGGTGTGGAAAGCGGCACGATGATCTTCAGGAAGGTTTTGAGCTGCGAGGCGCCGTCAATACGGGCGGCCTCCTCCAGGTCAATGGGGATGGTGTCAAAGTAACCTTTCAAAATCCAGATGCTGAAGGGAATGCTGGTAACGCAGTAAGCAATGACCAGCCCGCGATAAGTGCCAATCAGGTTCAGCTTGATCGCAAGGATGTAGAGCGGGATCATGAGCATTGAAGCCGGGATCATCTGTGTGGCCAGAAGGAACACCAGACCGGCATTGCGGCCAGGGAACCTCCAGCGGCTAAAGGCATAGGCACCGCTGGCAGCCAGTACCACGCCGATGAGCGCAGTAGAAAGGGTGACAATCAGACTATTCCAGATCCAGGTAAGGAAGGGACGGTCAAAGAGCACAATGCGGTAGGACTCTAAGGTAGCATCAGGCGGGATGATGGCCAAATCGGTCGACAGCAGGCGGTTGCCGGGACGCAGACTGATGCCCAAAACGCGCAGGATGGGATAGACCGCGATAAAGCAGGCGAAGATGAGAATGGCATGGATGATCAGGCGCTTAAAAGGCGAATCTTCCTTGCCGCTCTTAAAAAAGGAACGTTTGGGTTTGTTAACCGTGCTTGCGGGACTTGTGGCGCTCATCAGTTAACACCTCCTTGCAGCGTTTTGGTGTAGCGCATGTAAAAGATCGTAAACAAGAGCAGCAGGGCAAAGATCACAAAGGCAAAGGCTGCGGCAAAACCGTAGCGGTTGTATTGGAAAGCTGCCCTGAACAGTCCGGTAACCAGGATGTCGCTGGTCTCAAGCTCGTTCTGGTTGATAAAGAAGGGCACATTGAAGTTATTGAAGGTCCAAAAGGTCCCCAAAAGCATGGCTGGTGTAAGCACCGGCTGCAGCAGGGGCAATGTAATGCTTTTGAACTTCTGCCAGCCGCTGGCGCCGTCCATATCAGCGGCTTCGTAGTATTCGCCGCTGATGCTTTGCAGACCGCCCAGCAGGGTAACCATCATAAAAGGGATACCCAGCCAGATATTGGTGATGCACATGGCCGCAAAATTGGCCGTGGGGTTCGTCATCCACTGTACGGGGGCCATGCCCAGCTTTTGCAGGACCACATTGATGTAGCCGTAGGTGTAGTTGAATTCGCCGCGCCAGGCCAACACAGCAATGACCTGCGGAATAGCCCAGGGCAGGATGAGGATAGTGCGATAGATGCCGCGCCCGCGCATATTGCGGTTAAGCAGCATGGCCAAGGCAAGTCCTCCGGTAACATGGAAGAAAACATTGATAAAAGTCCACAGCAAGGTTTGCCAGAGCAAGGGGAAGAAGTGTTTTTGCTTAAGCACCGGGGCAGTGAAAACCTTGACGTAATTATCCAAGCCAATAAAAACAGGGTTGCGGAACGCCCGCAGGGACATGTTGGTAAAAGACAGCCGCAGTTCCCAAATAAGGGGGTAAATCACCAGCAGGATCAGGCCTACAGCAGCCGGAGCCAGGAGCATAAAGGCAAAGGCATATTTGGATTTTAACCACTTGACCAGGACAAAATAGAGGATAAGTTCGAGGATGCCCGCAGCGGCCACAATGTAAAATACGGTTGAGCCTACTTCTTTCAGGGACGTAAGCATCGTTTGGATGGTGATCATGCAAGCGCCTCCGATTCACATGCGTTGCCGGGCTGCCCAAAGGCAACCCGGCAAGTTCATTTATCGCTTGGGCCTAAGGCCCTTTAAGGTACCAATTACTGGTTGGCGATGCAGGCCTCGGCTGCGCTTTGGGCAGCAGCAGCTGCATCGGCAGCGGACTTGGTGTTGTTAAACACAGCCTGCATTTCGGGTTTAAGAGCATCCCAGACACAGCGCATTTCCAGCACGGTGGGCATGGGGGTGCCGTAGGTCATCTGCTCGGCGGAACCAGAGAGGATGGGATCTGCGGTGATCACAGCATCGCTCAAGGCTGCCTCGAGTGCGGGCAGGCGGGTGAGCTTGGTGACCATGTCGACCTGGTTTTCCAGGTTGGTGGCGAACTTCATGAAGTCGACCACAGCGTCCAGTTTAGCGCCTTCAAGACCCTGAGGGATCATGAAGAAAACACCAGAGGTGTAAGGAGCCGGCCAGGTACCGTCGGGGACAACTTCGGGGATGGGGGCAACGCCCAGTTTATCGCCCAATACTTCCCTGTATCCGCCCAGGCTCCAGTCGCCATTGATGATGGCGGCAGCTTTGCCTTCTTTGAACATCGTATCGGCAACGTCGTAGTCGGATTCCAAAGGTACCAGCTTGTCTTCAAATTTGATGTCGTGCAGGAATTGCAGGGCAGCGACCATTTCAGGGGTATTGAGGGTAGGGGTCAAACCATCTTCAGCAAAGACCTCACCCTTAAAGCCACCCAACCAGGGCACGAAGAAGAAAGGCTCAGTCTGGTTGAAAACCAGGGGGAATGAGTCGGGGTTAGCTTCCAGGAAGTCCTTACCCATGGCGATCAATTCCTTGATGTTTGCGGGGGGAGTGGGCTGGAGGTCCTTGTTATAAAGGTACATCAGGTGGTTGCCATTGCTGATCGGTACACCCCAGGTAGTGCCGGAAGAATCCTTGACGGCATCTACAGCGGAACCCACATAGGTGCTCAGGTCAACCAGGTCGTCCACGGGCTGGATCAGGTCGGCAGCGGTGAAGGGTCCCAGATGGTCGCTGACGGTCCAGAGCAGTTCAGGGGCCGCATTGGCCAGCGAGGCAGTCTGGAAGTCTTCGCGCAGGGCTTCAACGTCTTTGTTCACGACCACAAAGGTCACATTGGGATTAGCAGCGGTGTAGGCATCGGCCAGAGCCTGTACGTACTGCAAACCGCC
Source organism: Anaerolineaceae bacterium (assembly GCA_040772305.1). Taxonomy (GTDB): domain Bacteria; phylum Chloroflexota; class Anaerolineae; order Anaerolineales; family Anaerolineaceae; genus Mesolinea. The sequence continues at coordinate 127,859 of JAXGYK010000003.1, read as the reverse complement.
GTCGTTCTCGCCCTCTTTGGTCCAGAGGTTGATGGTGACAGCCTCGGCAGCAGGGGCAGCCGGCTCGGCGGGAGCTTCGGGCTTGGCCGGCTCTGCAGGAGCTGCGGGGGCAGCCGGCTCGGCCGGAGCTTCAGTTGGTGCCGGGGAAGAGCAAGCCCCCAGGACCATGGCAGCGATCAGGAAGATCGCAACAACAAAATAGCTTTTCTTCATACGTTTCTCCTTATTAAAATAATCTTGAAGAGATGGGCGCAAAGCGCCGTTGGGTAATTGGACATCTTAGCTAATCTTTCCATACTCTGTATTGCCAGGCAAACCCCTATAGCGGGCATTGACCTGATTGGGTGCTAAGGTGTTTTCGATGTGTTTTGCGAACCTGGTGTAACGCTTGATTTCGGTTTCTGAAAAAGAACCCATCAGACCTGCAACCAGTGCTTCGTATTTCGGCAGCACTTCATCCAGCAGGCTTTGACCTTGCGGAGTCAGACTAAGTTGGTAGGCACGCCGATCATCGGGATGAACGTTGCGCTCCAGCAGACCATCTGCCAAAAGACCCTGCGCTACCCTGGTGGTATTGCTTTTGGTGCAGAGCAGCAGGTCTGAAAGCTCAATGTAATTGATCCTGGGATGGTTGTGAACATGCAGGAGGACAAAAAAGCGGGGAAGTGTAAGTCCGAATCGGGCTAAGAAAGCCTTTTCGTGGTTATCGATATGCAGGAAAATGGCCTTGAGTGAGTTGTAGAGTGTAGTGACAGGTTCAGTCATAAAGGCAATTTATCCAAGTAGTTCATGATTCAACCAATTATAACCACACATCAACTATCTTTGTCAAGAGGTTAACTTTTCTTAACAAACGTGTAACTTTTGTATATTGTCACTTGCCAAAGCGCACAAATTGAAAAGAGCGGGAGTCTCAAATCTTCAGGGGACTTCCATATTTCCCCACTGTCTATTTGCCAATTGGCACCTGGCTTGCGTCTTTCATTGCCAGAATTACCCAAGAGGAGTTGAAATTATGCGTTTAAGTTCCCCCAAATTTTCTACTTTTCTGGTTTCGACCTTTTTGATCCTGCTTGCCCTCCTGGGGAAGTTTGCCGTGCTGGCATTCATCAAGCCTTTAGCCGTTTGTCTCTTCATCGCTGCCTGGGTTGTACTCGCGCTGAGCGTTCTCCTAAAAGATCTCTAGGGTAGCATCTCGAAAAACAGAGTGGGCAGGCGATACCCCCCTGCTCTGCAGCAGTACCCGCTGTATTTATTCCGTTGGGTTGCCTTTTACCGCTGCTTCGGGCAAATGCATCACGTACTGTGGTTCGCCGCTGCACCAAAGCTCTTTGTCTGCGGCTATGCGCAACCAGATCCCGCGCTCTTCATATACTGCAATTTCGGTATTGCGCCTGAGCGATCCGGTAGTGGTGAAATTTTTGCCCGGTCCGCTCCGGGTATACAGCGCCGGGGAGATCACCAGCCCGTACCATAGCGGCTTGGGCGCTGTCTTGGCCACCCCCACGCGTTCAAAATACTGGCTGTCGTCCATGCACCAAACCTGCGCCTGTGCATCCATGCGCAGCCAGCCATCCTTTTCCTCGTAAACCTGGCACTCTTCTCCCAATCGCAGGGAGCCTACCACAGGGTAGTCCGTGCCCGGCCCGCCGCGTTTATACAGCGCCGGCACCACGCACTTAACGCTGTAAAGCGGTTTGCTGCGCTGGGGAAGGCTGTAATTTCCGCGCCCAAAATACGCATTCACAGCCTGGCGGTCGCCATTAAAGCGGTTATATCCCACGCTGCCAAAAGGCAGCCCCAGGCCAAACCCGCTGCCGTGGGCATTGGTACGCTGGATCAGCCAGGTTTCTGCACCCTGAGGCAAGCGCGGCAAGCCGGCATCTTCGAAACCAGGAAGCGGCAACGATAGCCCTGATTCGGAGAGCCAAAGGTCTACGGCCGGCAATGCATCTATACGCAGGTTTTTATCCAGCCACTTACTGCTGCTATACAAGAGGGGCAAGCGGCCGCTGCGGCGCTGGATGATCTCCAGCAGTTTTAAGGTGGTCGCCGTAATCAGCTCGGGAGGGTTGATACCGGCTTCGGTAAGCCAAAGAGCGGCACGGTCCTGGGACCAATCCGCTGTTGGATCCAGAGGCTCAAAAAAGGCATCCATTTGGCTCAGGGCGCTTTCGCCAAAGTAAGGGGTAAAGGTCGCGATGCGGCCAATCCCTAAAGCAGCCATCTGGTCCCAGTGCCATTCAAAGAGCGGGTCTGGCCGGCTATAGCCTTCGCCTACATGAGCAGCAATAAAAGCCAGGTCGTCTCGTGCTTTAAGACGCTGGAAGTTGAGGCGGCGGTTGCCGCTGCGCCCGGCATAGCCAAAAGAAATATCGATACCAAAAGCGCGCTTTTCCACACATGTTAAGGTGCAATTTAGATACCAAAGAAAGGTAAATAATTTCTTACATTTGTGGTTAACCTGCCTGAGGATGTTAAACTGTGGGGCGTTACTAAAGGATGGGTTATGGATACGATTTTAAATGCAAGGGAACTGAGCAAAAACTATAAGGATGTTCAGGCAGTAGATCGAGTCAGTTTTGAGATCAGAAAAGGTGAGATTTTTAGTTTGCTCGGCCCAAATGGTGCTGGTAAAACCACAACAATCTCGATGCTTTCCACCCTGCTGACGCCAAGCTCGGGCGACGCGGTCATTGCCGGGCATTCAATTCTGCGTGAACCGATGGCTGTCCGAAAAGTGATCGGCATTGTTCCGCAGGATATCGCACTGTACTCCGAACTGAGCGCTGAGGAAAACCTTCTGTTTTGGGGACACATGTATAACCTGGAAGGCCGCGAACTGCGTGAGCGCATCGCGGCAGTACTGCAGCGGATTGGTCTGGCTGAGCAGGCAAAACGCAGGCTAAGCACTTTTAGCGGCGGCATGAAACGGCGCGTGAACATTGCTGCGGGTCTCTTGCATCGCCCCAGTTTGCTGTTTATGGACGAACCAACGGTAGGCATCGACCCTCAATCGCGCCGGGCAATCCTGGACATGGTAAAGGACCTCAATGCCGAAGGAATGAGCATCCTGTATACCACCCATTACATGGAAGAAGCGCAGGAATTAAGCCATCGGGTGGGCATTATTGACCGCGGTAAGCTGATTGCGCTTGGCACCCAGGAGGAGCTGAGACAACAGGTAGGTGAAAATGACACCCTTACCTTCACCCTTGACCAACAGGATGATATGGAGGTCCTCCTGGAAGCTTTGCGCAAGCTGCCTGGTACGCTGCAGGCAAGTGCTAACGAAGGCCGCTTAAGTATCATTACTTCCAGTGCCGAGAAGAACCTGGCAACGATGGTAACCACTGTTTCGGAAGCCGGAGGGCATATCCGCAATGTTGATGTGCATGCCCCCAACCTCGAAACGGTCTTTTTGCATCTTACCGGACGCGCTTTACGGGATTAATATGCGTAAGCTTTTTTTGATCGGATTCAAAGACCTGCAGCTCCTCTTCAGAGACCGCACGGCATTGCTGCTTAGCCTGCTGGCGCCGCTATTACTTTCTGTTGGGATGGGGTTTGTGACCGGCAGTTTTAGCAGCGATGGAGCTGAATTTGACCCTATACCGGTCGCGATTATTAACCAGGACGAAGGCCAGTTAGGACAAGCCCTGGAAGAGGTGTTTAACTCCGAGGAGCTGAGCAAGCTGGTACTGCCCAGTATGTACACGGATTACGAAACGGCTAAAACAGCAGTTGATGACGGCGAATTTGTCAGCGCCATCCTGATTCCCAGCGGTTTCAGCGCCAGCATCATTCCTGCTCCCGGCCAAAGAGAAGCGGCTCCATTGGAACAAATCCAGGTCTACGAAGATCAGGCCGCGGGAATTACAAAGACCCTGGTGCGCAGTATTCTCAACGAGTTCATGACCCATCTTGAGATTGGTGTTGTCAAAGGGAGGGTGAGCGTTGAACAGTTGATACGGCATGGTGTATTAAATGCAGACGAAATTGGCGCCTATATCAATAGTGTGCAAAATACGCTTTCCTCGACCGATTCCAGCCCGGCATTCCGCTTGGAAGGTGCTGACAGTTCCACGTTGAGCCACGATTATGAGCCCCTGGCCGTGATTTCCCCTGGCCTGGCCCTGATGTTTCTGATGTACACCATTACGCACGGGGCAAGTTCGCTGCTTTTGGAACGCGCTAATGGCACCCTGGCCCGCCAGATAGCCAGTCCCACCAAACCCTTCCAAATTTTGGGGGGGAAGAGCTTTGGGATTCTACTGAACGGAATAGCTCAGATGAGCATCTTGATCGCTGCCAGCTCGCTCCTGTTTCGCCTCAGCTGGGGTAAGCCTCTTCCTTTGATTCTGCTTATCCTTGCGGCAGTCTACGCGGCTGCAGGTTGGGGACTGCTGTTGGCCTCTCTTGCACAAACTCAAAGCCAGGTAAATGCCGCAGGCTCTGCCCTGATGCTTAGCTTTGGAATGCTGGGCGGCTCGCTGGTCAGCATTGAAGGCTTGCCTGACTGGGCTCATACAATAGCCAAAATAACCCCAAATTACTGGGGTAACGAGGCTTTTAAACTGCTTGCCCAGGGCGCTGGACTACCCCAGCTGGGTAATCAGCTTCTGGCACTGTTTGTGATTGGTACCGTTCTCCTGGTGTCTGCCATTTTGATTGCCCAGGGCCGCGGTTTATTGAAGGGATAAACAAAGATGCAAAAGATATGGAGCATCATTCGTAAAGACACCCTGCTGCGGTTTTCCAGCCCGGTGGAGTGGGTCTTTTTTCTCATTTTGCCAATGCTTTTTACCGTGGTTCTGGCCGCAGCAACAGGAGTTTACAGTGATGGCCGCCTGGCACTGAAGGTGATGGATTACAGCCAGCCTGGTTCAACCGAGCAGCTCTTTGCAGCACTTGGCGAGTCGGATTTGATTCGTTTAGATCCCCTTGCAAGCAAAGGGAGCTTTGAGGAGGCAGAACTTGGGACTGCCGATTCTTTGCTTTTGGTTGCTCCAGATTTTACGAGCCAGGGCGGGCGCCTGCGGCTGCTGCTTGCACCGAACACCTTCAATGGCATGTCCATTCACCAGGAATTGTCCCGCATCCTTACAAAACTGAACGCAGAGCAGGAGATTGTGCATTTTGTCGTTTCGCAAGCTCAAAAACTGGACGTCAATCAAAGTGACTTGGCCAGTATTGAAGCAGAAACAAGCCGCCAGGCATACCAGCTGCTCCATAACGCCCCCCAACGTATTGCTTATGCTGACGGCGGCACCCCCTTTGAGGTGCGTTATGATCCAAATGCAAACAGCGCGTCGGGGCAGATGATTACCTGGGTAACCGTAAACCTTTTGGGAATTAGCCAGTTTTTTGCCCAGGAACGACGTTTAGGAACTCTTAACCGCTTACTTAGCAGCCCTACCAGCCGAAGCACCTACCTTTCAGGCACCATTTTAGGCCAAGTGCTTACTGCTTTGGTACAAATGGGATTGCTTCTTGGAATCAGCAGCCTTTTTATGAAGATTAATTGGGGTAAAGACCCCCTGGCGCTGGTGGTTCTTTTGCTGGCCTTTGCCTTTTCTATTGCCGCTTTGGGCACCTGGATGGGCAGCATCATTAAAAGCGCAGCCCAAGCCAATGGCTTAAGCGTAACATTAGGAATGATGATGTCTTTGCTGGGCGGATGCTGGTTCCCCCGGGAGCTTTTTCCGAAGCTGGTACAAAATATCACGCTGGCATTGCCTTCAACATGGGCAATGCAGGGTATGCTGGACCTTAGCCTTTCAGGCGGAGGACTCTTAGATATCCTGCCAAAGATTGCTGTGTTATTCGGTTTTGCCCTGCTGTTTTTTGGGCTGGCTGCCTGGCGTTTTCGTAAAGCTGCTTAATCTTTTGCAAGTCTTTAGAGCGTCAGAAGCAAAAAGCCAGCCTGCTTATCCGCGCTTAAGCCGGAATCTGGCTTTCCCAGAGCATGCTCACGATCTTCCAATCATCGCCTGCACGCTGCATGATGCCCACGCATTTTCCTGAGAAAAGCAAGTTCTGCTTCTCGGCATCTTCGTAACCAGTGTATTCGTTATAGAGTTTGGCGATATTCCCGTACACTTGCGCACGTTCGTTCGCAGTGAATTCAAAGAGCCCACGGGCGGCAACGCTGGCCTGGGTACCGGTAATATAGTCTTCCACGTTCAGGATTTTCGATACGGTTTTGCCGTCGGCATCCTTACGGTAGGAACAAAGCGTAGCACCGGGGTAAAAGAGAGCCCTAAAGGCTTCCCAGTCCCTGGGGGCGCCGGCAGGACCGGAGATCAGTTGATAAAAAGCTTTGACACGTTCGCAGATGAGTTGTTCGGGGGTCATAAAAACAGAGCTCCTTATTCTGATGAGTTAGCTAGAGTATATCCAGCCTTGCTGCAATTCGGTCCCTTTCAGACAAAAAGCAGCAGTCCTGCTAAATAACCCTGCTAGTAAGGGATTGCTTTTCCTATTACCCTTTGATTTTCGGCGGTACAAAAACCCTCCAATAGGAAACAGGAGCTTGATACTATGAGGGCACGAACACTCAAATAAGCGATGCTTTTCCTTATCGTTAAGGATGCCTTTCAGTATTTCCTTTCTCCTGGCAGAAGGTAGAATGAAGACATGAAGCGTGAAAATATTCTGGACTGGTTGGGGCTGCAGGTACAGGTGATCATGGACCGCCCTATGGGCAGCCGACATCCGCAATATGGTTTTGTTTATCCTGTGAACTACGGCCATCTGCAGGACTTTCTCGGCGGGGATGGGGAAGAACAGGATGCCTACGTTCTGGGTGTGGACCAGGCCTTGATCGCCTTTAAGGGCATCGTGGCGGCGGTGATCCTGCGTGAAGATGACCAGGAAGACAAGCTGGTAGTCACCCCGCCAGACGTCCTGCTCACACGCGAAGAAATTGCCGCTGCAGTTGCTTTTCAGGAGCAGTATTTCAAGAGCCGGGTGTTTATGCCGGGTGATCGAATGTAGGTCTGCCCCGTTTTTCTTGCGATGACCGCTTAAATTAAATCAGTTCGCTGCGGCCGCTTTCTTCCAGCTTGGCTACCAGCTTGCGTACTTCTGCCGCTCGCTCTTTGGGGCAGACTAAAACCACTTCCGGCGTATCAATAACTACCAGGTCTTGCAAGCCAATCGCAGCCACTAAACGCTTGCCGGTGCTAAGCACCATGCTGCCTTCGCAGTCCTCTAACAGGACATCCCCCCGAAACTTGTTGCCGGAATCATCCCCAGGCAGCAAGCCTTGTAAACTGCCAAAATTGCCAATGTCCAGCCAATCCATTTCTACCGGTATCATGGCAACCCGTTTTGCGCCCTCCATAATGCCATAATCCAAAGTCTGTTTTGCCAAGCCATTCCACAGCCCGCCAATACTGGCCTGATAATCAGGGGTACCAATACATGCAGCCAGCTTTTCCAGGACCGCATAAAGTTCGGGCATCTGGCGCTGAAACTCAGCCATGATATCCTGCAAGCGCCAGATAAACATGCCGCTGTTCCAGGAGTAGTTTCCCTGGGCTAACATTTTTTCTGCAACCTCTCGGGTAGGCTTTTCCACAAATCGCTCAACTTGATAACTTAAATGCTTGCCTGCTTCCATCAGTTGGGCTCCAGCCTCAATATAACCATACTGAGTAGAAGCCTCAGTGGCATGAATACCCAAGGTTACTAAATAGCCAGCGTCCGCGACCTGAAAAGCGGCAGCAATCGCACTGCGAAAGGTTTCCGTATCGCCAATGGCATGGTCAGCAGTAAGAACTGCCATCCGCGCTTCAGGATCTCTTTTAGCCAGATGGATTGCAGCCAGGCCTACCGCCGCGGCAGTACCCCGCCCCTCTGGCTCCAACACATAGTTTTGAGCAGGAATGGCAGGGTATTGTTCCTGCAGAAAATGAGCATGGTCCTGTCCGGCTACAACAATGATTTGTTCGGGAACAAAAAGCGGATGCAGACGTTCGACCGCAATTTGGAACATGGTTTTCTCTGAATAAAGCTTTAGCCCTGGCTTAGGCATCTTTTTCCTCGAAAGCGGCCACAGACGTGTGCCTGCCCCACCAGCCATAATAATGGCGTAATCCATATGCAACCTCCGCTTCGTTTTGACTGCATTATAAACGGGAAGAAAGCTTAGTAACGCAAGAGCTTATCCGGGAAGGGTTTTGGCTTTCAATGCCGGGACCCTTTTCAATGGTTCCTTGTCAAATTAAATCTATACGCAATTAACTAATAACAAAGAGTTTTACTGAGCCATACTTTCATAGATGCAGACACTTGAAAAATAACTTCTTTTCTTCCAAAAGGGAAGAGAATTGTTTTTCATTTTTTTAAAAATATTTTCTTCTAGGGATATTAAGGCTCGGGAAATAAGGTTTCCTGCAAACGCTCCAGCATACGAATTTGAGCTGCTGACCCGATGCTGTCTTTCAGGAGTTGACTCAAGGCGGTCTTACCCCCCACTGCAAAGCTTCCCAAGTAACCAGAACGCAGACGATCCAGTGCCTGCCCTACTAAGCTATGCAAGCCTTGAGGTCCCAGTGCAGCCAGGTCAATAGCTGCCTGCGGTGCACTCTGGTTTTGCTGTAAGGTTTTGCTTACTGCCATACTGAGGGGAGCATTTACCTGTGGGTTCAGGGCAGCAGCAATCAGCTCTGCTAAAAACCGCTCTTCAAGTTTTTCTGATCGGATTCGTTCTGATAATACAGGGCTTATTTGAGCCAGGAAAAACTGATAATCCCAGTCCTTCCGCTTTTCTGGCCGCTGTGGCGGCGAATATAAGCTTGGAAGGATATCTTGAGGTTCAAGAAAGTTGTTTTTAATCCGTTTAAGTATTTTAATTATGGTCGCGAAATGACATATTCCTGCCTCGATCAGGGTCTCAAAATAACTATTTAAGGCTGTTGCCAGGGTCTCATAATGACCAATTAGTTCCCTGTCCAAAGTCTCAAATTGACAAATAGCTTTTGTTTTCAAGGTCTCAAAATGACATATATGCTTTTGATCGAGGTATGCTGCACGTTCCAGGGCTTGTTGCAATGTCTGGTTTTGGGCAAAGCAGGCCAAGGCTTCGCGCAGGGACCTATCAGGTTCCAAAAGCCAGGCTTGAAGGGCCTGTCGCAGTGCTTCGTCTTGGGGAGTTAGACTAACCGGCCCTACCTTGAGTTGCCAGTCGGGCTCATCCTTACCGGCTCGGGTTGCCTGTCGCAGCAGATAACCCCGGGCAGCATCCCGGTTGGCGTCACGCCAGTTCCGGGTATACGATGAAGCTTCTTTGACATTTTTTTGGCGCTTCCGTCCGCGTTTGCTGGGCTGTGCATGAGGCAGACGCTTGGGCAGAGTTTCATTTCCAATCCAGCCTTGCAGTGTACTTAAACCGCTCTGCACCCAAAACTGGTCTCTGTCGCGCCCACGGGCCCAGTCAATATAACAACAGTTCCGGGCCATCAAATATAGCACTCCCAGATCGTCTCCCATTTCTGGCAACACCTTGCGGAACCAATACCAGGGCACCGCCAGGAAGGCTTCCGGTCGTATCAACTGCAAGGCCAGCTTGTCGGCCAGGGCAAGCAGAGCAGCACTGGGTTTTTTACCTTCCAGGAGGCTAAGCACTATATCTGTAACACTGGACGCTGTACTTGGGTCATTGTCTTGGGCCAGGCGGTATGGAAACTGCAGGATCTGATCGCGGGGGGTGTCCAAAGATAGCTGAAGCGTTTCCAGGGGCCGCTCTGCAAAGCCTTGTTTTTGCAAATAATTGCGTAAATCAAAAGCATCACCAGGCGTCAGAAGCAAGCCGCGGTAGACATAAGTGGTTGCTTCCCGGCGTAGTTGTCCCTGAACCATGCGGTGGCTGGCCGGTTCGCGGCGGACAAAGAAGTCCATGCGGCCTTCCTGGAAGATGCGGAAAAACTTAGCACGGCTGATACATCCGCCTAATGATCCAAGAATTGCTTGTACATTAATGCGCACACGATCGGATTGCTTCGGGTAGAGTGCATCTCCACCACGCTCGCGAGACGATCGATAAAAGGCCTGACGCAGTGCCGTAGCGATGAGTATTGCTCCAGAACCTACATAAGGTACGAAGCGCAGCAGGTAGGCTGGTACCGCTGCAATGGATTCGGGGGCCAGAATTGCCTCGGTAAGGCTTGCTGCTCCAAGACTTAATTCGAGTGAATCGTCATCTGTGCCCATGGGCACACTTGGTTCAAGCGCCAGGAAGAGGTGCGCTCCCGTAAGATCTTGGACACTGGTTTCAAGGAGTGGATAAAGCTGACAAAGCTGACTATAAACTGATAAGGGTGCGCTTAGGGTGAAATTGCCGTCAAAAGCGAGTTGTGCTGAATCTAAAAGAGCCGAAATCTCTTCGGGTGCGTGCAAATCAAGATGCTGGCGAACGGTACTCCAAGAGTCTAAACTTGCTTTTTCCATACATGTGGCTGTGCTTAATAATCGGGTAGCACAGCAAAACCCATGTTAATTGCCTGGGCCAGCGATTTGCTGGCGTAAGGCTGCTAAACTGGCAGCATCACGTCCAGTTTCTAAAACTTCGTCCAAAGCGCGGCGGGCCAGCTCCAGGGCAGTATGCAGATTCCCCTTTGCTTCTTGCCCAATTTCCAGCAGACGCGCCTCGTCAAGCGGCATGGTGCCCTGACCGCCAGCCAGAAGCATGCGCCAGTAAAGCAAGGCGCTCAGCTCAACCGGGCTGGGGCTTCGGAAGGGCAGGTAGAGCCCCAAAAATGCGCTAAGAGATCCAATGTTGGCGGTAGTGTTGTAGAGATCCTGTAAGAAGATCAGCGCCTGAATTTTTTTGTAGTTCTCTGCGCTCCAATTGAGCAGAAAAGTGAGATATTCCTGATCAAAAGGCGGGCCGTCAAAAACAATCAGCAGTCGGTCATCATTGTTTTCCAGGCGCTCACAAATTGCTTCCAAGCGCACGCTGTTTGCGCGGTGGCTGGGAGCGCCCAAGAGATCCAAAACCGCCATTAAAAAGTGGCGCGGCTCTGTGTAGTTATTGGTGTTGAGGTACAGGCCGTAGGTATGTCCTGCATTAGGCTGGTAGGTGAATTGCAATTCCGCCAACTTCATGGCTAACATGCTTTTTCCGCTGGCATTGGGTCCGGCAATCACGCCCAAGTTTTTGGCCGGGTCTTTGCGGTCTTCCAGAAAGCGTACGGCCTGTTCTAAAACGCGGCGTTGTTCAGCCAGTCCGGGATAAAAAAGGCGGGTATCGGTATAATTCTGGAAAGGATGATCCAAGAAACTTGCATTGAGCAAATCAGTTACAGTTGCCATAACTCACCATATATTCATGTTCTTACCTTAAGAGTATCAATGACAGGCTCACTTAAGTCAAGTTAAATCGAAAAGCAAATTACTTGAATCAAGTGCTTCTAAAATAACGTCATAAGAACAGTCTACCTTGAAAAAAGAATCAACTCAAGTAAAATAGAGAAAGAACTGCGGAGGTAAACATGGCGATCATTTCTTTGATCAACCGTAAGGGCGGTGTGGGCAAGTCCACAATCTCTGTGAATTTGGCGGCTGGTTTGGCAATGCACGAGGCGCGGAAGCCTGGCGGCCGGCCCGTGATGCTGATCGATATGGATGACCAGCTTTCAGCCACGATTACAGCAATGGGGGGCGGCTTTGGGCAGGAATTCCAGCGCGCGATTACTGCGCAGCCCAATTTTGCCCAGGCTCTCGCTGAGGGTTCAATAGCCTCAGAGAGCTTGATCATTGACAGCCTGATACCTCGTAACCGTCAGGAGAAAGTGAAAACGTTTCTCACCAATAAATCCAGCATGGAAGGCCTTGAAGCGGCTTTAAAAGCTCAGAGTGATCCCGCTTTTCAGCTGACTTACTTTTTGGAGCCTATCCGCAACGATTACGCCCACATCATCATTGATAACCCGCCTTCTGCCGGCATGCTTCCGCTAAACTCTCTGGTAGCTTCCAGTCATGTTTTGATCCCCATTGAGCCAGACGGCCTGTCCTTGATCGGGTTGGCCGATATCCTGCGTATGATAGAAGCTGTACGGGAAAGCACGAATCCCAGCCTTTCCGTTCTGGGTATTATTCCCAGCCGTTTCCGCATTGTACGCCGCCAAAGCCGGGATGTGATCGAATCGATGGAGCGCATGTACGGCCACCTGCTGCTTCCTTATATTAAAGATCTTGCTGATATTTCTGCTGCGACAACAGCTGGTACAGATGTCTTTTCTTTCTGTCCTGAGAAATCCCAGGCCTATCGCTGTTTCTCTAACCTTGTGGATGCAGTGCTGGGCAAGCTAGGACAGGAATAAGTGTGCCCGTGGGCACAGAGAGGTGACCATGAGCCCCGCAAAACCAAAATTTGATGAGCTAATCAACCGTACAACCGAAGCCTTTAGCATCTCTTCGGGGACTTTGGCAGACTCGGGCGCCACTTTGCCTGAAGGACCGCGTTTGGTCAATAACCGCCAGAGTGTTTATAAAGTCCCTCTTTCTATGGTGCGGCCGGATCGTTTTCAGGCGCGCTTTATGCTCCCCTATGCCTTGCGGGAAGGTTTTTATAAGGGTGCCCGTGATTGGCGGCAAACTCTGCAGCTCTGGCAGGCTATGGGTGAGAGCGATCCCCTTATCCAGCGCGAGCTGGAAGAGCTTGCTGCCTTAGGCGAATCGCTGCACGATGTAGGGCAGATCAAGCCGGTAACTGGTCAGGTTATGCAAGTAGACGGACGCGACGTCTTTATGCTGCTTACCGGAGAACGCCGTTTTTGGGCTACGGCCATCCGGGCTTTGACTGAGGACAACCGCGAGGAACCCTGCGTGCTCGCTCTGCTGGATAATGCCCCCAGTCTCGAAAAGCAGATCATGGAAAACATGGCTTATAAAGAGCTGACTCCAGTGGGCAAAGCTCGTGCAGCAGCACGCCTGGTTCTGGAGGCCAATGGGCTCGTTCCCAAGCCCGGACAAGACGAAACGGAATACTTTCGTCAGGTGAGCGAGCTGCGCCTCAGCGAAGAGACGCGTGCTTTGCTTCAAAAGGTCCTAGGTATGGAACGCACCTACTATGGACGCCTGATGCGCTTTTTTGAACTGCCCCCCGAACTCCTGGAAACAGCTGATCGATCCGAGATGCCGGAGCGTGTCCTGCGCGAATTGATGGCTTACGACAGCAAGCATTGGCAGACCGCAGTTTTGTATTACGCTGAACATCCCGGGCGCACCTACCTGGATGTGCATGCCTTCCTGGAGCGCCTGGTTGGCAGATCCCGCGAGCGTGCTGTGCGCTTACCGTTGGACCCGGCGACCCGACATGGACGGGCCTTGCGTAAGGCCTTGACTGGCTTCCATGAAGTGCCCCAGGAAGATAAAGCCGGTGCAATTGCCGATGCCTTGCTCTCCGAGACCCGTAAGGAGGACCAGCCTGCTTTGCTGGCGAATCTGGAGGCCCTGCAAGAGGCTTTAAGAGTCCGCATTCAAAATTAAGAAGATTTTCAAATATTATCTTGTCCAGTTAAGGGAGCTGAATCCACTGGAGCAGCTCCTTTTTTCATAGCTCTGTGCCCATGGGCACAGGCATAGTCTCAAAATGACAAATACGATTAACTTCTCTGCGATCATATTGATAAAGAGAACAAAACGCTTTCTTTGAAACCAATGCAAACAGCTGCGTAAGTGTTTATTATTGTGTTCCTTAGATTATAATATTGCGTATAGGTATAATATAGGTCACAATAATCTGGAGCCATGTTCTTTGAAGGGAAGGACTTTCATCAGAAAGCAGGTGAGTTGATTCTTCAAAGACTTGTGTAAAGCACAAATCTTGCTTCGATAAAGGATGAGGGGAACACTTTGACTGCTAAGCAACTCTTGTAAAGTCAAAAACAAGGCTTTTCTGCGCGAAATACTCATATAGCAGTCTCTCCTTTATCAAGGTATTCGAAAAAGGTATTAGCAGCCATTTTTCTGAAATGAACTTATGTGTATGGGTTTACCTTGTGATAAAGAGAGCTCAAAAAATGGATTTTACAAAGTTCCCTTGAAACGGATTTTGTAAAAAGATTTTTTGTTTTAAGTCCTTGACACAACTGATAGATACCGTATGCCATATAATGGGATTAATGATGTTGTTATATGTGATGGTGAGGTAGGAATTAAATGCTGATAAATCGTAGCGAAGGGCGTCCTGTACGCGCAGAAAAGAACAGAGCAAATTGGTTCGTTTCTTTGGTTCTGCTCGCATTATTGTGCCTTTTGGCATTTATTGTTATATCTCCTGCTGATCCAAACCGTAACCTGCCTTTAATTGACAGCTGTTTTTTTATGTACGGTGGCCGCCAACTCTTAAATGGCATCAGACTCTACGATCAGGTTTGGGATAACAAGCCTCCTCTCATCTTTTTTACCAATGCTTTGGGGATGTTTCTGGGGAACGATACACCATGGGGGATTTGGTTTCTTGATTTCTTTTCCTTGGTGGGGACCATCTTTATTGCGTATCGGCTGCTTTCAGGCCTTTGGGGGCCAATGATTGCAAGCATGGGTGTTTTTCTTGGTTATTTGGCCCTCAGACAGGTTTACTGTCAGGGCAATACGGTTGAAGGCTTCTCGCTGCCATTTACCTGGCTAGGGCTCCTGGCCTTTTTTTCACTCTTGAAGAAGCCTGCTCAAACGTTAAAATGGCTCCTTTTGGGGGCCTGCCTGGCTATTAACTTTTTCTACCGGGCGAACAATACGGCTACTCTATTAGTAGCAATAGCAGTCTTGCTCCTGCAAGGCTGGAGGCGCAATGGCTTTATAGCCGCTCTGCGGAACGGCATCTTTGTCTTCTCAGGCTTTATCCTGATTACGTTGCCGCTACTGATATTCTTCTGGGCTCAGGGGAATCTGAAGGCTTTATGGGAAGCGGCAATCATCTATAACTTTGCTTATTCTGCGCCAGGGCCTCCTTTTATTCAGAGGGTGTTTTCGCAAGCTACTCTGGCCGTATTCAAGCTGTTTATGCCCACCTTTATCTTTGTTTCAGGGGGTCTTGCTTTCAGCGTATATGATTTGTTCAAGAAAAAATCGCAAGAAAGTGCCTTGGCGGCCTTGCTTGTGTTGGGATTTATCGCAGAAATCGCATTTAGTTCCATCTCAGCGCGAAATTACACCCATTACTACATCTCCTGGTGTCCAATTATGACCTTGCTGATCGCCTATTTCTTTGCGCGCCTCCTGCAGCATTGGAGCTTATCGGCAGCACAAGGTCAAACATGGCGTACTCTTGCTGTAAATACCTTCCTTCTGCTTACTTTGCTGATAGCTTTTCGAGCGGAATGGATGTCTACGTTGAAATCCTTATCTCTTGGCTTGAGGCAAGGATGGCCCAGCGCCACATTGCATGATGAACTCTCCATTTTTTTGGCAGAGAATACCCAACCCGATGATCTTGTCTGGACTTTAGCAGGGGGCGTGCGTCCTAATCTCCTGGCAAATCGCAATTCGATTGATGGGGCCCTTTCTTACCCCCAACTCCAAAATGACCCAATCGGTTTGGCACAGCAGGATCGCATCTTCGAGAACCTCATCCGCCAGAAACCGACAGTAGTTGTAGATGCCAGCGGGGTTTATCCCGACTATCCGGCCATCAACCCCGCACAGCGTGCCCTTCAAAGCCAAACTTTTGCCGGGCATCACAACTTATACGCTGTTCTGGACTATCTCTGGGAAAACTATGAGCTTTGGGCAGAAGCAGACCAATATCTGCTTTACAGAATTAAAACACCCTAACGAAACACTTTGGATCTGCCTCAGAAGACATTTTTTGCTGTAAAGTCCCCGCTGACTGATCTGCGATCGTATAATCCCGGAAAAGGGGCCAGAACCTCCCCTGATCCCGCTGAAAAGGAGCAAAATCATGACCGAAGAATGCAAAAATGCTGAGAAAAATCCTGATAATACTTCTCAACCTGTGATGCCTGAGGATAAAGCGACTACTACAGAGCACAGCATCATCGTTAATGGCAAGCAGCTGGATTACAGCGCCACTACTGGCATAATGGTTTTTAAGGCTGAAGACGAAAAACTCGGTGTCAAACCCAAAGCCGCCTTTTTCTATGTTTACTACCAGCTAAAGAGTGAACAGCCTGTTTCCAAACGCCCCCTGACGGTCAGTTTTAACGGCGGCCCGGGATCATCCTCGATATGGATGCACATGGGTATGACCGGTCCCCGCCGCGTCGAGATGGAGGACTATGGATGGCCTACCCCGCCGCCTTTTGAACTGGTGGATAACCAGTACACCCTCCTGGACAGCACCGATCTGCTGTACATTGATCCCATCTCCACCGGCTACAGCCGCACCGTACCTGGGGAAGCCGAGGCAGATTTCCACTCACCGGAAAAAGACGCGGAGTCAGTAGGTGCTTTTATTGCCTTGGTGGTAACGCGGTATCAGCGTTGGGCCAGCCCCAAGTTCCTTATCGGCGAAAGTTACGGCACCACGCGTGCCTCAATGCTGGCTGAGCATCTGCAAAGCCGCTACGGTATGTACTTGAACGGTGTGGTACTGGTGTCCACCATTCTCAATTTTATGACTGCGCGATTTGATGTTGGTAACGACTGGCCTTATATCCTCTTTTTACCCACTTACGCCACCAGTGCCTGGTACCATGGTCTTGGGGCTCCGGAATACAAGGATGATCTGCCGCGCCTGCAAAAGGATGTTGAAGAATTCGCCCTGGGAGAATACATGCTGGCCTTGGCCAAGGGCAGCCGCTTGAGCAAAAGTGAACGCCGGCGCATTGTGGGCAAGTTGGCGCGCTTTACCGGCCTCTCCCGTGAATATCTGGAGGAAAGCAACCTGCGCGTTAAAATCCACCGCTTCTGCAAGGAATTGCGCCGTAAGGATCGTCTGACGATCGGCCGTTTTGATACCCGAATTACCGGCCAGGATTATGACCATGCAGATGATATCTATGAACGTGATCCCAGCTACTATGTAGCCCTGGGAGCCTACGCTACCCAATTTAACGATTATGTGCGCCGGGAACTCGGTTTTGAAACCGATTTACCCTATGAAATCATCAAGTCACTTAAGGGCTGGACCTTTGATAAGCAGATGAACCGCTATCATAATGCTGCCGAGGACCTGCGTAAGGCATTTGCTATGAACCCTCAGATGCGGGTATTTGTCTGTGCTGGCCTCTATGACCTCTCGACCCCATATTTTGCAGCGTGCTATACCTTTGATCATATGGGCCTGCCCGAAAACTTGGAGGAAAATGTGGAATGGGGCTTTTACGAAGCCGGGCACATGATGTACCTGCATAAACCCTCGTTGGTTCAGGTCATGAAGGATCTCCACGGTTTTTACGAAAAAGTGCTGGCTTAGCAGATTCCGCAAGAAACTTACTGTCAAATCCTAAAACACAGTCTGCAAAGAATACGACCTTGCAGACTGTGTTTATAAATCGCTTTAACATATCTCTCTTTGCTAAACCCAACACGTATCTGGCTTGTATCAGCACGAGGCGATACCACGTAACTAGAAGGGATTGAATAGCTCAAAGCCAAACTCTATGAAATACACACTAGAACTTTTAGTTATGCAAATGGCTACAAACCTAATAGTTCAAAACGTATATTGGATAAATTAAATTCGTCATTTCTCATGTTCGCGACAGTGGATTCTATTCTTCAACCTAGAAATGGAATGCTTAGCAAAAGAGACCTGAAAACAGCCTTGTTCAAGAGAATTACATTCAAGGCAAATCTACAGGAATAGCAAAGGCGATCACAGAAGAGCTTTGCAAATTCGATGCCTTGGCTTCACAGGTTATTCTGGCAATAGGACGGTTGGATAAGGTCCTTATTCAGCAATGGTGCGATAGAACATTGGAAAATAATCGATTTATGTTCCTTGATTGGGAAGCACTATAGTACTGACCTGAATAAAGATTTCTAAAAGAGCAGGGTGTTTTGTTACAGAAATAAGTTGTGTAATCTCAAAAAATCCATGAATCCATGAATATATCATCTTGAATTTGATACTATAATATAGTAAACAACTAGTAAAAAACAGGCTATTAATGTTAAAATACAATTAATTAGTATGGGAGATATGTTGACAAACTACCAATTAAATATTATCATTCAACAATAATCAAACAAATACAGACTAGCAATGAACACAATTGATGCCCGACGGAACAAAATTGTCGAATATGTTAATAATAAAGGTAGTGTTGGCGTCGATGAGCTCTGTAAGCAGCTAAATGTTTCCGAAATGACGGTCCGACGCGATCTAAACATACTCGACCGGCAAGGGTTACTTAAGCGGATTCATGGTGGAGCAACTGCAAACTTGGGACGTTGTTATGAACCGCCTCTCTTTCTGCGTTCAATGGCTAATGTAGAAAGCAAAAAAAAGATCGGAGCAGCTGCAGCGGATTATGTTTACAATGGTAGTAGCGTTATTCTGGATAGTGGAACAACTGTCGCATCAATCATCCCCAACTTGCTTGGAAAACATAACCTTACGATTGTTACTTCCAGCTTGATGATTGCAAATGAGGTGCTCAAAACCTTCGTAGTGGGTTCGGATCTGCGACTAATCGTGTCAGGTGGTATTGTGCGTCAGGGTGAAATATCGCTAATTGGCCCATATGCCCAAGCGACCTATGATGTTATGTACGTTGATGTTGCCTTCTTAGGGATCGGTGGCCTGCATCCCGAAAATGGATTAACTGAGTTTAACCTTGATGATACCCAGGTCAAAAAACACATTATACGTTGTGCAAAAAAAAGAATAGCCTTAGCTGATAGCCACAAAATTGGTGTTACTGCCATGAACCAGGTTGCTCCGATTGAGGCTTTGGACATGATCATTACAGATAAAAATGCTAACCCTGAAATCTTGGAATCTTTTAGAGATAAAGGGATAAAAATCATAATCACATAAAACCGGAGGATTTAAAATGCAAGATTGGCTTATAGAAGTGTTTAAAACAAAGAAACCGATTATCGCCATGTGTCACTTACAGGCAATGCCTGGCGATCCTAATTACGATACTGCTGCTGGTATGAAGAACGTGATAACCAAAGCACGTCAGGATTTGCTTGCTTTGCAAGAAGGTGGTGTGGATGCCGTGATGTTCAGCAATGAATACAGCCTTCCATACCTGACCGAGGTCGACAATGTTACGGTTGCGAGTATGGCTCGTGTTATCGGTGAGCTAATGGCTGATATTACGATCCCGTTTGGTGTTAACTGTCTTTGGGATCCCATTGCATCACTTGACTTGGCTGCTGCTACTGGCGCAAAGTTTATTCGTGAGATTATCAGTGGTGTCTACGCCAGCGATTTTGGCTTATGGAATACGAATGCTGGTCGCACTGCCCGCCATCGCCAAAGAATCCAGGCTGGCAATGTGAGAATGTTATTTAACATTGTTCCGGAAGCCGCGGCATATTTGGCTGATCGCAGCATTGAATCCATCACCAAAACTACCGTTTTCAACTGTTTACCTGATGCACTCTGTGTCTCTGGTGCGACAGCTGGTAGCTCTACTGACCCTGAGATCCTAAAACGGGCTAAAGAGACCGCTGGTAAGGTGCCCGTTTTTGCGAATACCGGTTGCAGAAAGGATACCATTGAAAGAATCCTTCAGGTAGCTGACGGTGCTGTTGTTGGTACTACCTTTAAGTACGATGGCAAGTTTGAGAACCAGATCGACAAACCGCGTGTTGTTGAGTTTATGGATGTTGTCCGTACCTGGCGCGAACAAAACTTATAGAAACAAAACTAAGGAGGGATGATGATCCGACTAGGAATAGTAGGTGCCAGAGGTTTAAATTATTTTGATGGCTTTGTTGATATGCCAGATGTGAAGGTAGCAGCCTTTTGTGAGGCAGATCCGGCTAAGTTGGAGAGTCTTGCAGATCAGTATAAGATTGACAAACGATACCGTTTTTTTGAAGATATGGCAGATAGCGATTTAGATGCCATTATGGTTGCTACTCCGATGCAGCTCCACGTTTCTCAGTCGATCACAGCCCTCAAATCCGGCAAACATGTCTTGTGTGAAGTTCCTGCCAATTCTTTCCTTGAGGAACTCTTTTGGTTGAAACAGGCTGTTGAGGCTTCAGATCGTGTTTTTATGATGTGCGAAAATTACAATTATCGCCCAGATGTTGTCCTCGTTAATAAATTGATCGATCAAGGACGTTTTGGCGAAATTTACTATGGTGAAAGTGAGTACATTGAAGATATCCGTAGCTGGCTTGTTTACCCCAATGGGAAAGATAGTTGGCGGAAATACTGGCAAGTAGGAAAACGGGGTTCATTCTATCCAACTCATTGCCTCGGTCCCCTGATGTCTTTCTTTCGGGATGACCAGATAGATACCGTGGTTAGCTATGGCAGTGGCAATTATGTTGATCCAGATTTTCGTCAGGAAGACACAACTACCACCTTACTTCGTCTGAAGAGTGGAAAATTTATTAATATCCGGGTTGATGTAATGTCGCCTCGGCCTAATCAAAATGCTTACTTTGCACTCCAGGGTACTAAGGGAGCCTTGGAGACGGGCAGAGGTCCTTTGGGTCAGGAATCCATGGACCGCATCTACTTTTCAGACGGAAAAGTAAAACCCTCGCGAGGCATTCTTTGGGAAGATCTCTGGAGTTACAGCGACCTCTTACCCGAAAACTACCGCAATATGCCCCTTGGAGCCCAAAAACTTGCGGCTAACGGTGACTATAACTCCTGTGGGGGCGACTACTACGTTGTCCAAGATTTCATCAAAACCATTCGGGGCGAGATTAGCAATCCAGTGGACGTATATAAAGCTTGTGAGTGGAGTTCAGTTGCCAACCTTTCCGAGCTTTCTATTCAGCGTGGTTCTTTGCCTGTAAAAATGCCAGACTGGCGCGCAAAGACTCCAGAACTAGTAATCTGATTCTGATCAGAAGATAAGAGGGAGCTGCTATGCTAAATGCAAAGAATTTGCTTAGAGACTATATGCTTATTCCATCCGGGTCTGGTTATGAAAAACGAATGGCATACCGATTAAAAGAAGACTTAGCAAAGTATGCTGATGAAGTAAAAATTGACCGACTCGGAAACGTGATAGCCTACTTTAAGGCAGCTTCCTCTAATAATAATCAACCCAAAGTCATGCTCTTTGCCCATATGGATCAGATCGGGTTTGTTGTAACCAACATTGCTGAGAATGGCTATTTACGATTGAATAAAAACGGCAGTGTACCGGATAAAATAGTTCCTGGCTTGGCCTTGTTAGTCCAAACGCAGGACGACCGATTAATTAATGCAGTGGTGGGTGAAAAATCTTACCACGTGATGAGTGCTTCCGAGAAGGAACTTGTTACTCCCATCCCCTCTCTATTTGTAGACGTTGGAGTGCGTACTAAACAGGAGGTTCTTGACCTAGGCATCAACATCGGCGATTCCGTGGTTTACCGGCCTCATTTTGAAGAACTCCAAGGTAGTTATGTTACTGGCACTTCAATCGATAATCGTGGTGGCTGTGTGGCGCTTGTGTTATGCGCGGAACAGCTAGCAGATTCTGCTCTGGATTGTGATCTGTATATTGTTGGGTCCGTTCAGGAAGAACATAATATGCATGGGGCAATGACCGCAGCCAATTTGATCAAGCCAGATATTGCAATTGCCTTGGACGTCTGTTTAGCTTCAGATAGCCCCGGGCTTGAAGAGGTGTTCAGCTCCGCAACCGGCGATGGGCCGGCAATTAACATGTATTCATTTCATGGACGGGGAACTCTAAATGGGGTTATTCCACCTCCTGGATTAGTACAGCTCGTAAAAAGAGTAGCTCAGGAGAACAAGATCAAACATTCCTGGTTTGCATCGCGAGGCATTCTTACCGATGCCACCTATGTCCAAAATGTAGGTCAAGGCGTTGCGACGATCGACCTTAGCTTTCCAGTAAAATATGCTCATTCGCCCTGTGTGTTGGTTTGTCAAACATATTGGACAGTGAGTTTCAAATAATCTAAAGGGCTCAGGAACTTAAGCGGTCGCATCGGGATCTTGTTCGTACGCTGATTGTGTCTTCTCAATTGTGTTTGGAAATCTTCAAAGGAAAAGAACTTGGCACGGTCATAAAAACGTTTTTGATCTTCCCTGTGGCTCCTTTCCACCTTGCCGTTATGCCGCGGCGTATAGGGCTTGATCCGCTTGTATTTGATGGCATGCTCGCTAAGGTATCTCTGGAAGAGGTTAGGTCTGTCGTTGCCTTCCCTCTTGCTGTAGTGGCTGGTGAACTCCGGGCCATTGTCCGTCTGGACACAGTCAATACGAATACCGTGGGAGGAAAACCAACGGACGGCCTTGCTGATGAAATCAGCTGAGGAGAAGGTGTCCGCCTGCTGATAAGCAGCCAGGTATCTCAGGCGGCTGTATTCATCAATGGCTGTGTACTGATAATACTTTCCCCATGTTTTATCTTGGATACACTCTCTGGGAACATGTTTGACGTCAATTTGTACCCGCTGGCCGGGATACAGCATCGCCTCATAAGGTTTGGGAGGAGGCCCTTTCTGCCTGGGTTTCCTGGACCGCTCTAACCCTTCCCTTTGTTCCACGCGATATAAACTGACGTAATGACGGGTGTATCCCACTTCCCTCAGTTTGAACCAAAACTCCAACAATCCCAGCTCCGCATTCCGCCTGCGGTAGCGAATGATTAGGGCAATCTCTTCCTGGGTATGTTGATTGGGATGGTGATGAGGCCTGCGCGATTTGGCCGCTAAAGAGCCTATTGCTCCATCAAACCGCTTGAGCCAATAGTAAATATAACTTCGCGCCCGGTTGTATCTTCTGCTTGCTTTGCTTACCCCATATTTGAGAGCGTAGTTCACCAAAGAGTACCGGTATTTCATCTCCTGTGTTATCTTATCCATTGCAGGTTGTGGCTCCTCCATATTGTTTTTTGTTTAGCGCAATAACAATATCAGTGATACCACTTCCTGCATTATTCTTTTACTTCACTGTCCAAGATGTATCGTAAACCAACACAGTAAAATATGCTCATTCGCCCTGTGAAGTTTGCGATACCAACGATATCGTTAACTTAGGGCATCTGTGTGCAAAGACAATCCAGTCGATTGATGCAAGTTTTTCTTTGGAAAGGTATTGATTCCTATCAAATATTTTGATGTACTGATTTGTACAGGGATAATCGATGAGAAAGATTATCTCGAAAGGAGGACATTGATAAGATACTGCCCCTTTTTTTGAATTGGAAAATCAAACACTAAAATAAATAGGAGAAGTAATGAAAAAGAATTTGTATAGGATTTTGTCAATCGCATTAATTGCGATTTTGGTAGCCGCCTGTGCCCCAGCTGCTTCAGAACAGGCTGCAGCGCCTGCAGCTACTGAAAAGATGACAGTTGGAGTTTCCTTCCAAGATATTTCTAACCCTGCTCATGCAAACATGTATAACTACATGCTTGAAAAGGCCAAATCGCTAAATATCGAATTGGTTATGAGCGACGCCAAAGCAGATCCGCTGAAGCAGAGAGAAGCCGTCGAAAATTTTGTTAATGCGAAATACGATGGCATTATCATCCATGCCTTCGATAACGAGTCGGCGAAAGATATCTTGTTGAAAGCAAAAGATCAGGGCATGTTCGTAATCGCCTTTGATACCGATTTGGAATATGATGATGCTTATTTTGGCCTGGATAACGTTGAAATCGGCCGTACCCTCGCTAGGAATGCTGCTGCCTGGATCAAGGAAACCTTCCCCGAAGGCGAAAGGGTTGAGGTTGGTATAGCTAACTATCCTCTCAACCAGGTTTGTCTGGACCGGGAAGTGGGTATTACGGAGGCATTGCCCATTGAGGCACCCAATGCTGAAATCGTTGCCATTGCCCAGGCAGGCTACCAGAACGAAGGTATTGAAGTTGGCGAAGCTTTTATGCAAGCACACCCTAACATGAAGGTCGTGATTGGTATCGATGACGCTGGCATTCTGGGTATTTACGAGTCAGTAGTTGCAGCTGGTAAAGCGGCTGACGACTTTGGGCTCTTTGCTGTAGATGCACTACCCGAGGCAGTAAAATTGATCTCAGAGAACACGATCTACAGATCTACTATCCACCTTGACCTCAATGCTATCGGCGAACAGATGATCCAAACTGCTTACGACATCAAAAATGGGAATCCCTTCGAAGCTGTCGTGTATTTCCCGCAGATTCAGATCACTATTGACAATGCGAAGGATTTCCTTCAATAATCAACTTTAGTATTAGGGATGGTCAGTTTCTCTTCGAGACTGATCATCCCGGGTTTCCAGGTGACATATGAATGCGAGAATCCTTTCATTATCCGATATCAGCAAGTCTTATTCTGGTGTCAAGGTCCTTGAAGACATCGACTTTGATATCAATCGGGGCGAAGTTCATGCCCTGGTTGGGGCCAATGGTGCTGGAAAATCAACCATGATCAAGATTATCTCTGGTGCAGTTCAGCCCGATGGTGGAAGCATCATGTATGAAGGCAAAAGCTATAGCGAGATGACACCTGCACTTTCTACCAGGATTGGAATCGAGGTGGTATATCAAGAACTGAATCTCATTCCTTCCTTATCAGTTGCAGAGAATATCTTCTTAGGCCAGGAACTTTTCCCTAACGGTCTTTTTGATCTCAAACAGGTTTACAGCAAGGCCGAGGAAGTGCTTAAAGTTTTTGAACTGGATATCCATCCCGAGACTTTGATTAGAGAGCTTCCGGTTGCCCATATGCAAGTGGTAGAAATTGCCAAAGCCATCAGTCAAAAAGTAAAAGTGCTCATCCTTGACGAGCCTACAGCCCCGCTCACAGAGAAAGAAGTTGAGATTCTTTTTAAGATCATCCAACAGCTCAAAAAGATGGGTGTCTCGATCATTTATATTTCGCATCGACTGGAAGAGATATTTGAGATCAGTGACCGGGTAACAGTATTGCGAGACGGTAAAAAAATATCTACGTATCTGACCAAGGATACAAATCGCGCCCAGATCATCAGTGACATGATCAACGAAACCCTTGAGGATGTATATCCTGAAATTAATACCGAGATAGGGGAAACCGTGATCGAAGTCCGCAACTTGAAGGGGGCCAGTTTTAAGGACATCAGTTTCTCAGTCCGTTCGGGTGAGGTTTTCGGATTAGAAGGTCTGGTAGGAGCAAGGCGAACTGAAACAGCACGTGCAATCTTTGGGGCCGACAGGCTTTTAGGTGGTGATATTTATCTGGAAGGCAAAAAGATCTCAATTAGCAATCCCATTGAAGCGATCGCGCATGGCATTGTGATGATCCCGGAAGATCGCAAACATCAAGGCATTATCGGCAATCTTTCCGTTCGCTGGAATGTCACTTTGGCTATTCTAAGAGAAATTCAGAAGAATACGATTATTTCAGCCAGCAAGGAAAAAGCCATCGTCGATCAGTATATTGACTTACTTCAGGTTCGCTTACGGGAAGATTCTCAGGCAGCTGCTACATTAAGTGGCGGGAACCAGCAGAAACTGGTCCTGGCAAAGTGGCTGGCAAGTACACCAAAGGTGATCATAATGGATGAGCCCACACGCGGTATAGACGTTGGCGCCAAAAAAGAGTTTTACTATCTCATTAACGACTTGGCGCGGCAAGGTTTAGCTATCATCCTGATCTCCTCAGAAATTGACGAGATGATTGGCCTTTGCCATCGAATGCTCATCCTCTCTGAGGGTGAAGCAGTGACTGAACTACCTCGAGAGAGGTTTGTAAAACGACAGATCCTGGATTACGCATCAGGTACGAAATAAGATAAGAGGTCCTATGAACAGTAACGCTTTCTTTAGAAAGTATGGCATTGTAATAATCCTGCTATTTTTAGTTGTAGCATTCACCTTAGGTAATCCGGTGTTTTTTACTGCCAGTAATGGTATCAATATCCTCAGACAGATCTCGATGCTGGTGATCATTACTATTGGAATGGCTTTCGTGCTGATTTCAGGTGGTATTGACCTTTCGGTAGGTGCTCAGCTGCCCGCAGTTGGCGTTATTTCAGCTACCCTGATGTACAACTACAATGTAAACCCCTTGCTTGCCTGTTTGATCGGGATTGGTTTTGCAACATTAGTAGGGCTGCTGAATGGACTGTTTATCTCCACAACACGCGTTCCACCCCTGATTGCCACGCTTGCCATGCAGCAGGTTCTTTTAGGCATCGCTTTTATTGTGTCCTCAGGACGCAATATTTATGGTTTGTCCGATTCCGTTAAATATTTGGGTCAGGGACACATCGGACCTATTCCAGTTCCGGTAATCATCGCTGCAATTGTTGTGTTCTTGGGCTGGTTTATCCTGAATAAGGCCTATATCGGTCGTTATTTCTACGCGATCGGCAGCAACGAAGAGGTAGCCAGGTTATCGGGTATTGATACCAAAAAAGTCAAAACAATTGCGTATACGCTTTCGGGTTTTCTCAGCGGTCTTGCTGCAATCATCATGATGGGCAGAATTAATTCGGGCAGCCCAGTGGTTGGAAAAGGTTTCGAGATGGATGTTTTGACCGCGGCCGTTCTGGGCGGTATCAGTATCAGTGGTGGCGAAGGCAAGATCTTTGGTGCCATCATTGGTGCTTTGATCATTGGCGTGCTTAGCAATGGCCTGATCATCATGAACGTGAGTGAATACTATCAAATGATCATTAAGGGTCTTGTTTTAGCTCTGGCAATCGCTTTCGATAGTATTACAACTGCAAAAATGCGCAATAAATAATTATTTTAGTCAGATGATAGCTTAGATTTAGACTCGGTCCGTCTCAATAAGGAGAACTATGCGTGCAGTGATTATAGGCTGTGGTTTGATTGCCCGCAGTCATGTAAAAGCAATCAAAAACAATACAGAAGCTGAGCTTGTCGGGGTATGTGATATCGATGCAGACAAGGCACAAAAATTAGCTCAAGAATCCGACATTCCTTTTTATACAGACGCAATAGATATGTTAGATGATCTGGAGCCGGATTTTGCAGTGATTTGTGTGCCTACCTTTTTGCACGAGCATTATGTCCGTATCTGCGCTGAGCGAGATATTCATGTTCTATGCGAGAAACCCCTAGAACGCAATCAAATCAAGTGTCAAACCTTGATCGATGCGGTAAAACGTACAGGTATTATCTTTATGACTGCACAAGTTGTACGTTTCTGGCCAGGTTACGATGTGATTAAAAGACTTGCAGATGAAGGCCAGTTTGGTGAAATCCTTATGATTCATCTGAGACGCGTATCTTCTCGAGACTCTAGTTATAGCAAATGGCTTTTTGACCCTGAGCTGGGTGGTGGTGCTATGCACGATATGCTTGTGCACGATGTGGACTATCTCAGATACCTCTTAGGGCCTTTTAGCTATTGTTTTGCCAATGCCAAACAAGATGAAACCGGCTGTTACAATAATGTGTTTGCAAACATTTTTCATAAGAATGGCACGCATGCAGTTGCCGAAGTCTCTTTTAACATGCAAAAAGGTTATCCGTTTAGTTTCTCTGTTCAGATTGTAGGTACTCGAATGACCTTGGAGTATATGTATGCTGCCGGTGCTACCATCGCCGATCGATCATCAACAGTTAGCAAGCTGGAAACTTGGACACAGGAGCACGGTAAGCAGAGCCTACCATTCGATAGTGATTTGGATCCATATCAGATTCAAATGGATTACTTCATTTCATGCGTCCAGAAAGGCGAACAGCCTACGATCATCACGCCGGACGAAAGTCTGGAGGTGATTAGGATGATTGATGCCTTGCATGAATCCGCCGACTGTAATCAAATCATCAAGCTATGATTGAAATAAGTAGGAGAAATAGTGAACTATTATCTCGGTATTGATGCTGGAACTTATGAAAGCAAGGGTGTGCTCATGGATGCGACTGGCAAAATTGTGGCCAAAGCAAGTCGTAAACATGACATGCTTATACCTCAACCAGGTTTTGCGGAACATGATGCTGAAACGGCTTGGTGGGGTGATCTGTGCTATATCTCCCGGGAGATTTTATTCGAATCTGGTGTTGACCCAAAAATGATCAAAGCAGTTGGTTGTAGTGCCATTGGTCCCTGCTGCCTGCCTGTGGATGAAAACCTTAACCCTCTCTCGAAAGCGATCCTTTATGGTATCGACGTACGAGCCAAAAAACAGATCGAATACCTGCGCAACAAATTGGGCGATGATTACATTCTCGAAAAATATGGCAATCCCATTACCTCACAATCTATAGGCCCAAAAATACTGTGGATAAAAGAAAATCGCCCCGAAATCTATGCTAAAACTGCCCGCTTTATCACCGCATCAACCTACATGGTTGCAAAACTTACAGGTAAGTATGTGATTGATCGCTATACTGCTGCTTATTTCACGCCCATGTACGATCTTGATAAAAACGATTGGGATTACGAAAACTTGGCTGAATTCTGTCGCCCAGATCAGCTTGCAGAAACTAAATGGACGAACGAGATCGCTGGTTACGTGACTGATGAAGCTGCTTTGGCTACCGGATTGCTGGTTGGTACACCGGTTATTGTAGGAACGGCGGATGCCGCTGCTGATGCTGTAGGTACTGGTGTTATCAACCCGGGGGATCTTCTCATTATGTTTGGCTCTTCTGTCTACATGATCCATGTAGTGCCACAACTAGTTACCGACAAGCGATACTGGGCTGGCCCCTACCACTTCGAAGATACATATATGGTTGCTTCTGGAATGTCTACAACAGGCACGCTTACGAAGTGGTTCAGGGATAACCTTACACCTGACCTGCTTGAAAGGCAGGCTACAGAAGGTATCAATGCCTATACCCTTTTGCAGGATGTCATTAAAGATGTTCCTGCAGGTTCAAATGGGTTGATTGTTTTGCCATATTTTAGCGGAGAGCGAACACCAATTAATGATCCCAACGCCAAGGGTGTATTCTTTGGTTTGACTCTCAAGCATACTCGGGCCGATATGTATAATGCCATCCTGGAAGGAGTGGCTTTTGGGATTGCTCAGCACCTTATAGGCTACCGTGAGATCGGGATGTCAACATCGCGGATCATTGCTGTAGGAGGAGGAACGCTCTCGAAGAAATGGATGCAGATAGTTTCAAACGTTACCGAAAAGGAAATATATATCGGTAGTGTGTTTGGGGCTCCCTATGGCAATGCTATTTTGGCTGCTTATGCAACTGGCGAATTCGATAGTTTGGCACAGGTTGATAAAATCCTCGAATTTCAAGATATCGTTCGTCCGGATCCCAGTACCTTCCCGGTTTACAGGAAGCAATTGCAGATTTATACAGACCTATACCTCAAAACAAAGGATCTGATGACCAGTTTAAGCTCTGATTCATAGTTTTTTATGTAGAGCCCTACCAGTTATTGATTTATTGATACATGCGAGTGATGCTACGGTAATAACAATATCGCCTTATATCCTCTGCAGCCTCGTTAAAAGGCGGAAAAATATGATCGAATAATTAACTTTTTAGATCTTCGTTGCCCGCAGGATGGCTATAGTTGATTCTTGTCTCATGCCTATGGGACAACGGATGTAAATAGGCATTAAATATCTTCCTAGAGCCTGTAAAAAGGGTGCAAACTAAACTGGTCAATATAGCTGCTAAGATATTTGGGAGCATATTAAACAGGCAGACACTTTTTGTCCTGCAAATTTCGTTCAAAAGGTAGTACACTTTTGCCAGCAAATGGATAGTAGGTTTAAGTTCTCCAGCCACTACAGCAAGAGGGAAGACAAGGACAGACCTAACCTCTCCCAGAGATATCTTAGCGAGCATGCTGTCAGGCACAAGTGGATCAAGCCCTATACTCCCAGGCATAATGGGAATTTTTAT
Organism: Anaerolineaceae bacterium; assembly: GCA_040772305.1. Classification (GTDB taxonomy): domain Bacteria; phylum Chloroflexota; class Anaerolineae; order Anaerolineales; family Anaerolineaceae; genus Mesolinea. The sequence goes on along the minus strand of JAXGYK010000003.1, from coordinate 97,967 downwards.
GACTGTGCTAAGGTTCTTTTCGTTTGAAGATTTCCAAGCACAATTGAGAAGACATAATCAGTGTACGAACAAGATCCCGATGCGACCGCTGAAGTTCCTGAGCCCTTTAGATTATTTGAAACTCACTATCCAAGCTGTTTGACAATCCTACATAACTGCCCGATAGCTTTTGTATCCTTTTTTACGTGAATGGAATACAATTATGGTATCAGTTTAACAAAACATGGATTGGCAGGTCTCACATAAGTAACTAAATGACTTGCCTTACAAACACTTACACCATCTTGATCACAGGAGGATAATAATGCCAGTTGTTCCAATGCTGCCCATTCTGATAGCAGCCAGAGAGAAAGGTTATGCACAAGGTGCATTTAACGTAAACACGATTGCACAAGCCCAAGCAGTAATTGAAGCCCACGACATGTTCCGTAGCCCGGCAATCATTCAGGGAGCGGATCTGGCTAATGCCTTTATGGGGGGGCGGCCGGATTTTGCCAATGGCACCATAGAGGATAAAAAAGTAGGCGCAAAGCGCATCGCTGATGCAGTCTACAAGTATGCTGACCACCTGGAAATTCCGGTTGCCTTACACCTTGATCATGGCAAGGATTTTGAATCGGTAGTTGCAGCTATCGATGGCGGGTATACATCCGTGATGATCGATGGTTCTTCGCTGCCCTATGAAGACAACCTTGCCCTGACTCGGGAAGTAGTCAAATATGCACATCCCTTGGGAGTTACCGTTGAAGCCGAATTAGGGATACTGGCTGGTGTCGAAGATCATGTCTTTGCAGCTTCTTCCACCTATACCGACCCAGTTTTGGCCTATGATTTCGTTAAAAAAACAGGTGTTGACTGCTTGGCGATTTCTTATGGCACCCAACACGGAGCCGTAAAAGGCAAAAATGTAAAATTGCGCAAAGAGATTGCCATTGCTATCAGTGAGAACCTAAGACATTCAGATATGATACCTCTCCTAGTTTCACATGGCTCTTCAACGGTTCCCCAATATATGGTCAAAAGAATTAATGAGTTGGGTGGAAATCTGACGAATGCGAGCGGCATTCCTATGGAAGAACTAAAGGCAGTCATTCCCCACGGAATATGCAAAATCAACATCGATACCGATATTCGCCTTGCTATCACACGCAATTTTTATGAGTTCTTCCATAAACACCCGGAGAAAAAAACCAGCGCGAGTATAGGCCCTGTCTTCAAATTGATGGCTGAAAACCCTGGCAAATTCGACCCGCGTGTCTTTTTACCGCCTGTTATGGACCTGATGATCAATGATGTAGAGATCAAGGATCCTGATGTTCTACTCCTGGAGGACTTGGTCAAACGCGGCGTACGTGAAGCTGTTGGCAGCCTAATCATTGAGTTTGGTTCCCATGGCAAGGCCGAAAATGTACAGCTGCGCACCTTGGCAGAAATGGCTGACTACTACCAGAATGCAGTAAAGTAAGGACTCTCATGAACGGTAACATGCTCATCGCCCATGGGGGCGGACCAACTCCAGTAATCAACAGCTCCCTTTTTGGAGCGTTGAAGGAAGCTCGTCAGCACCCCCAGCAGATTGAAAAGGTTTTTGCTGCGCGCTTTGGTGCAGAGGGTATTCTGGCGAACGATCTCATTGATCTCACAGAAGTTCCGGAAGATAAGCTCAATAATCTGGTTTATACACCGGCATCCGCGATCGGTTCCTGCAGGCGCAAGCTGACAGAACCTGATTATCCGCTGGTGCTCGAGAATCTTCGTCGTAATAATATCCGCTATTTCTTTTATAACGGCGGGAACGACTCCATGGATACTTGCCACAAGATCCATCAGCTTGCTGAAAACGAGGGTTACGACCTAAAGGTGATTGGAATTCCTAAGACGATAGATAATGATTTGGTAGATACTGATAACTGTCCTGGTTTTGGGAGTGCTGCCCGTTACGCTGCTATTTCTGCATTGGAACTTTCTGCTGATGCTTCGGCATTGCCGATTCATGTTGTGATCTTGGAAGTAATGGGTCGTAACGCCGGTTGGCTCACGGCGGCATCGGCGCTTTACAAGGACGAGATGCACAGTAACTTGCTAACCTATCTTCCTGAACTACCTATCGAAAAGAAAACTTTCCTTAACGATGTCAAATCCGCTATGGCGCAAGGCCGTGGCCTTTTGGTAACCGTAAGTGAAGGTCTTAAGGACAGCGATGGTCGCCCAGTTGCCGATACAGGCATTGAGGATGGTTTTGGCCACAAAATAGCAGGAGGAGTTGCTCAAGCCTTAGCTGACCTGATCATTGCCGAAACTGACTTGCGAGCCCGTGCTGAAAAGCCAGGTTTATTGGGACGCGTCAGCATTGCTCATGTCACCGAGGTAGACCGTCAGGAAGCTATTGCGGTAGGAAGCTTTGCTGTTAAATCAGCTGTGGATGGACAAAGCGGAAGCATGGTTTCCATCCTGGGACATCGCGAGGCCGAAGACTTTTCTTTTACGCTACGCTTGGTTCCGCTGGAGCATGTGGCCAATCATGAGCGTAAGTTCCCGCTGGAATGGATCAATGCAGAAGGGAATGGCATCAAGTCCGCTTTTCATCAGTACTGCCTTCCTCTGGTTGGGTCGTCGGAATGTCACTTTTTGAATCTACGAGAGGGCACATAAGCCAACAGCAGACATCTTGCAGATTCAATGGATAGCTTGAGTTCTGTTTCCTATCTAAACTGTCGATATGATTATTTCGGCTTTTATTAGCTGTCTTGGAATAGATTCATACCCTGTTCCAAGACAGCTGTTCAATAAACAGCAGCTCTTTCTATCCCACCAGGCACTTAGTGAAATGTCGCAGGAACTCAAGCTCCGTGGTCTCTTAGCTTTTAGCTGTCCACATTCCTTTTACCAATCCGCAGCTGTACTCCCTGCAGCGTTTGCTTCGGCAACCTTGAATCTCTCTCTATCTGGAACATTTCACAAGCTATCCTTACCTAGCGCATGATTTTCCGATCATAAAGCATGAAGCTGCACCGAAAAAATTTCGCATCCTCGAATCTCTCGTCTGTCGAAAAACAGGCAGAGTTTGTTCTTTTTGCATGAAAGTGCACGCATCTGGCGTCATCGCCGTATAATTCTGCTGTTAGGAGGAATAATGACTGAAGATAATAAACCTGCAACCGATCTAAATTGTGAAGCAAAGATTGAATCCAAACCCCCGGTACCTAAAGATAAAGCTGTCACTACAGAACACAGCATCAAAATAGGCGAAAAAACCCTTAACTATACGGTTACTACCGGTACCATGATTTTGAAGGATGAGGACGAAAAAGAGGGCGAAAAAGCCCGTGCCTCGATCTTCTATGTAGCTTACACACTCAAAACAGACACACCAGCTGCACAGCGGCCAATTACCTATTCATTCAACGGAGGTCCAGGCTCTTCCTCAGTCTGGATGCACCTGGGAATGTTGGGTCCCAAGCGCGTCCTGATGGACGACGAAGGCATGCCTTTCCCACCGCCTTACCGCTTGGTAGACAACGAGTTTACCTTGCTCGAAACCTCGGACCTGGTTTTCATCGATCCGGTTTCTACCGGCTACAGCCGCGCGGTATCCGGCCAAAAGGCAGGGGATTTTCACGGCCTCAAGGAAGATATCCAGTCAGTAGGCGATTTTATTGTCCGCTATACCACGCGCAACAAGCGTTGGTCCAGCCCCAAGTTTCTCATTGGCGAAAGTTACGGTACCACGCGTGCCAGCGGTCTCTCGCGCTATCTGCAGCAGCGCCACGGTCTCTATCTCAATGGGATTATGCTTATCAGTGCCGTGCTGAACTTTGCAACCCTGGAGTTTGACTCCGGTAATGACTTGCCCTATCCGCTGCTGCTGCCTACCTATACGGCTACTGCCTGGTACCACGGCAAACTGGACCCCTCGCTCAATGACCTTGCTGCAGTCCTCAAGGAGTCAGAAAATTTTGCCGCTGGCGACTACACATTGGGCTTAATGAAAGGCAGTGCCCTCACAAGGGATGAAAGGTCTAAGCTGCTTAAAAAACTGAGCCGGCTCACGGGCCTTTCTGAAAACTATCTGGATATCTACGATATGCGCGTGAACGTCCGGCAGTTCTGCAAGGAGCTGCGCCGTAGCGAGAACATCACAGTTGGTCGTTTGGATGGCAGGTTCACTGGTTACGAGAAAAACCCATCCGGCGATGGTATTGAACGTGACCCCTCTTATAGTGCCATTCTTGGCCCCTATACGGCCGCTTTTTACGATTACGTTCGCAGTGATCTGGGCTTTGAGTTCGACATCCCTTACGAAATTATTGCCGATCTCGGGAAATGGACCTTTGAAGAAGGAAAGTACGCTGATGTTTCCCCCGATTTGCGTACGGCCTTCCTGCTCAATCCAAACCTGCGCGTATATATCGCGAACGGATTCTACGATATGGCTACCCCTTATTTTGCGACCGAGTACACCGTCAACCACTTAAGTTTGCCCGAACCGCTTAGAGATCGCATCCAGATGGGATACTTCGAATCTGGCCATATGATGTACCTGCAGCTAGCTTCCTTGAGCAAAATCAGCAAGGATCTTACTGCTTTCATCCAGGAATCTATTCCTGCATAAGCTGTGCGTCAGCCTATATTGCGCATAGTATTTTAAGACAGCTAAATCATTGCAGGCCTGATTTGAGTAAAGGCCTGCAATGATTTATTAACTTTGCATTCTCTCCTGCGCATCTCTTCTGTTTTGTCAGGGTGAAGTATTTCCATGACACAGAACCAGGCTCCGTAATCATCTATACTATGCCTAGAATTGTTTGCATCCCCTTGAAGCCCTCGGTATAATCCTTGCTATTGAGGTAACATGAACATTTCAAAGATTTTTGAACACAAAAAAGTCGTTTACTCGCTGGAAATATTTCCCCCCAAACAAGATAGCTCCTATAACACTATTTACAATACGCTCCTGCGTTTGCGTGGTCTGCCGGCAGATTTTATTTCGGTCACCTTTGGCCAGGGCGGAACTCAAGCCCAGCGCGATAAAACCATCGAAATGGCCGCGCTCATCCTAGAAATGTATCATATCGAGCCTGTTGCGCACCTTACCTGTCTTTACAGCAACGAAGAAGACATTTGCGGTATGCTTGTCCGTCTTAAAGAGGCTGGTGTTCAAAACTTGATGGTTCTGCGCGGGGATCTTAATCCAAACCTGGAACCTAAAAATGTTTTCCGTTACGCTTCCGATTTAGCTAGCTTTATCAGGGCTGAAGAACCGGACTTCAACCTTCTGGGCGGCTGCTACCCTGAAATGCACTACCAGGCCGAGAGCTTGGATCAGGATATCGAGAATCTCAAACGTAAGATTGACGCTGGTGTAAGCCAGTTGGTTACCCAGCTTTTCTTCGATAACAAAGCTTTTTACCGCTTTAAAGATCGTGTGGATGCGGCTGGCATTACAGTGCCGATTTCGGCTGGCATTATGCCCATCACCGTTTCGCGCCAAATAGAACGTACAGTGTCGCTTAGTGGGGCAAGTGTGCCTCCACGGCTCGCTCATCTTTTTAGCCGTTATGCCAACCGGCCGGCTGCCCTGCGCGATGCTGGTATCCACTATGCGATTGACCAGATTATTGACCTGATCGATCACGATGTGCGTGGCATTCACCTCTATACGATGAACAACGTAGAAACCGCAACGCGCATTTCGGATGCCGTTGCGAACATCATCGAAGCTGAAAACCGCGACGCTTAAGCTCGCTTGTGCCTAGACACGCTGGTCAGGCATTAGGCCTGACCATTTGCTTTAAAAGGTTGAATGACAAAGACTTTTGTGTTTTTTGGCTTTTATTCAGACTTAGCTCTTTGATAATCAGGTTTTTATGATGCTAAGGTCGTAGCTTAACCTCTCAGAACTTGTTGCCTACAGTACAGTCTGGTTTAGCGGCTGATTGCCGGCAGGTAAAGGCTTGGCTCCAAATTATGGTCTTCATGCAGGTTAGGCCCGTCCATTCGGGCAATGTGAATGTAACGGGTTGCTGGGTTACTATATGTAAAGTAGCTTGAAGGTACATCCAGCTTATCCTGATCATGCGAAGAAACATAAATCAGTTTACGCCCGCTACTATCGTAGCTGATGCGGGTGATAATTACAGTGTGGTCGTAACGGCCATCATATCCCCAATCAAACTGCATCAGGTCGCCTAGCATGGCTGCCGCGTGTGTGGTTTCACAGCCTTCAGGTCCGGTGCTCCACTGTGCCTGGACGGCAGGGTTGGTTATAAAGTTATAAAGTGAAGGTACTACAGTCCAGGCATGAGCATAGCGGGTTCCGGTAACGTAATACCAACCTGCGGTGCCGCTGCAAAGCCCATCACTGGCTAGGTTGCAGGCATGGTCAGCATTGCCGGCATAGATGGCTTGCGAAACATAGTTCGTGCAGTCTACACCGGAAAAATCACGGTAAGCGGGGTTGTAACTGAGGGCATATTGGCGTGCGTAAGCCACAGCGGCCTGGCGGTCATACATATGTGTAGTGCTATCTGGGGGCAAGTCACAGTTGGGTCCCTGCCCACCAGTTTCTGGAGGGAGTTCCTCCTCGGGCTCCAGGAGGCTAATCGATTTCATCCAATCCTGCTTGCTTTCCTCACTGGCGTTCAGCATCCGCCATAAATAGTCCTCGTAGGTGTCGCTAAGTATCTGCCAGCCTGTCTGACTTTCCACGAGCACCAAGGTGTGCAGCAAATTACCGGAGCGTGTAACCACTGGTTCTTCCTCGCTGGCATTTAAACTATAGACAATTTCACTGCTTTCGAGCAGTTCTACAGTTACCAGATCAGTCACTTCGTCGCGCTCGATTGAAAGATATTCCAGGTCAAAACTGTATTCTGCATAGGTGAGCCCCATTTTTTGTGCATGAGCCTGTTGGATCTCCAGCTTGTCTTGTTCGGCGGCCAAGAAGGCCTGGGCTCGTGGGGACCCGGCTACAAAACGTGCCAGGCTGGCTGGCTGAGGGTGCAGAAAACCAGGTTTAAAAATGGCATAACGCATCTCAAAGTACTCACTGAGCAGGTTGTGGATCGCTTCCTCGTCGCTGGGTGTCTCTAATATGGCCTGGCTGGCTACGGGCTGGACAGCAGAGCCCAAGCCAAGGATTATGAGTCCTGCCAATACCAAAATGAGCACCTGTTTTTCCCAGTGCATCTTTTTTTGGGTCATCATTACCTTGCCTTTCCAAGGTATGGGGAGCAACAAATATGCCAGCGCCTTAGGAATTAGATAAAACGGAGCAATGGCTCCTTCCGGTTGCACGCTCCAAAAAGCCTGTGAGGGTGTTACTGAGTCATGCGCAATGCTTTATCTATAGCATCGCCGCCCATAATAAGTTAAACAAAAAAGCAGCCTGCGGGCTGCTTGAAAGCGGAGTTGTTTACTGACTATCTGGTTTGTCGCCGTCAAAAAAATCCATGAGGTTCTGGCCTATGTCCTTAACGTTCCTGCCTAACTCTTTGAAAAAGTTGGGGTTTCCGGGATCTTCAGGCTTATCCTCAATTGCATCCCTAAGCTCCTCCTGGGCTTTTTGAGCCCATTCCTTAGCTTCTGCTCCTGCCACTTTGAGTTCCTGAGAAGCCTGACCCAGCCAGGCATCCAGCTCGCGGCGGGCGGCTTTTCCCCAGGAAGGGCGCTTGCTTTCATCAGGTTTCTGTTCAAAATAGGATTTCTCTTCGTTCATGTTTCCTCCTGTTTTAAGCCAGTCCCATTGCCAGCGCGAGTGCACCGAGCAGTCCGGCTTCGTCCTTCAGTTCAGAGGGCAGCACCTGCAGCATGGGGTCGAATTCCGGCCAATACTTGCCCAGGTCTGCTGCCAGCTTCTGGCGCAAGGAGCGGATTAAAAATGGCTGCTTACTGATTCCGCCGCCCAGGATGATTCGTTCTGGTGCCAGGATCGCGATTGTGTTTTGCAGCATCTGCGCCAGGTAAGCTGCCTCAAGGTCCCAGGCAGGGTGTTCCGGAGGAAGCATTTCTGCCGGCATTCCCCAGCGCGAGGCTATGGCCGGTCCACTGGCTAAACCTTCCAGGCAGTCCCCATGAAAAGGGCAGCTTCCTTGAAAGTCAAGATCTTCAGGCAGGCGGCGTACGCGCATATGACCCATCTCGGGGTGCGCAAAACCCTGTAAGAGGCTGCCATCTACCAGTGCAGCGCCCCCAATACCTGTCCCGACTGTGAAATAAACCAGGTTTCGGCAGTCCTTTCCCGCGCCCCAGTTAGCTTCAGCCAGTACCGCTCCATTCACATCGGTTTCCACCCGGATTGTCTGCTTAAACCCCGCCTGTCGAAATGGGAAACGAAGGTCTACATCACTCCAGCCGGCTTTTGGCGTTGCCAAAATATGGCCGTAGCGCGGCGATTGCTGCCGAAGCTCCAATGGCCCAAAACAGGCGATACCAATGGCCTCTAGCTGTTCTTGATAAGGTAAAAAGAATTGGACACAAGCATCCAGCGTTTCTTGCGGGGTTCTTGTTTCGATGCGCAGCTGCGCGATTTGTTTCCGTTCCGGGGTGTAGACTGCACACAGGAACTTGGTTCCTCCGCCTTCAATCGCTGCATAAACCATGCTTTAATCATACCGCAGCTGCGAACCGGGAATTACATTGTCTATGGGGTGCTAAAGCTATACTGCAGGCGCAGGAGCTTGAAAATACCCCGAAAAGTACGGGGTTTTGAAGTTTTATGTCCTGTGCTGTGCTGGGGGGAATGAGCCAAATTCATCGGAAAATTCATTAGATACACTGATTGACACAGTAATCAAGTACCGTCAAGTTATTATCAGTACTCTTAAAGCAAACTGTGTAGCAGCAAACATCCGGACGTACGTAGATTCGTTGAAAATCCAGCGGCTTGGCGGCAGAAGAACGCAAACCTTCAAAATAAAAAACAGGCGTATCTACTTTGATGCCCAGCAAACGCGCTTCGTTACGCCCCAAGGTTACTACATCCAGGTTCTGTTCTGCGGAATGAACTTGTAAGCCGTAGTAGGCATAAATATCACCCAGTGAAAAATCTGTCAGGTTCAGGTTTTCCAGGTTAGGGATTAAGTCCACTGGAATTTGGGTTACTTCCAGGGCAACAGGAGTATCTTCTGTGCTGCTCAGGCGTTTAATGGAGAAAAGTTCTGCGTCCTCATCTACTTTTAGGATGCCTGCCATGAGAGGTCCGGCGGCTCGTCGGTTAATTGATACGAGACTGTTCTTTATGTTACGGTCTGGACCAATAATGCTTTGCGAAAAGCCTGTAACCATGTCCAGCATTGTTTCCAGCTTATTCCCAAGCACATATACTCCCTTGCCTTGGATAGGCTGCAGCAAACCTTCCTTACGCAGTTCTTCAATAGCAGAACGGATAGTCATTCTGCTCACGCCGTAGCTATCGGCCAGCTCCTTTTCTGAAGGGATGGTTGTACCCGGCATGAATTCGCCGATCTCGATGCGGTCGCGCAAACGATCCCGCACTTGCACATAGAGCGGCAATTGCTCAATAAACGCCGGGTTTTCCTCAGGACTCATCGCTTACCAGGCACCATCGTATTGGATGGTTACAGCACTGTTGTTTGCACCCATGGCCATTGCCTCTGGAACGCTTTTGCCGGTACCTATGCCGTACAAAAAGCCGGCAATGTAGCTATCGCCTGCACCGATTGTGTCGACTACCGGGCAGGAAACAATTCCCTGGTGATAGAACTGCTCTCCGTCATAAGCCATGCTGCCGTTGCTGCCGCGCGTGACGATAACCACTTTTGTGCCGCGCTGGTGGATATCGCGCATGTAGTCTTTGATCCATTCGTCGTCTTTTTCATCTTCCGAGAAGAAGGCATAGTCTACATAAGGGCAGCTGCTCGCGATCATCGGATCGTTCAACTGATCCGAGTAATCAAAAGCGGTCACCAGGCCCTTCTCCTTGACGCGCTGCATATCAGCATCCACATGGCCCCAGATTGCTCCAAAGCACAGTTCGAAGTCTTTGATGTAGGCAAAGTCGGATTCGTTGAGCCTGAAATCTTCCATTACACCTTCAATGTAATCTCCAAAAACACGATCGCCGTTTACCAAATCAATATAGGTTACAGCTGTCTTCCCGTCCTCTACATGCACCCGAGAAACGTCTACTCCTTTATCAGACAGGCGTTCCAGCATCATCTTTCCGAATTTGTCGTTGCCTACAGCGCCAATATAGGCTGCCTCGCCGCCCATTCTTCGGTAATAAACTGCCACATTGACGGCGTTCCCGCCCGGGAAGCTCTTGTCTGTAGCAGGATAGTAATCTACACAATTATCGCCAATGGCTACCAGTTTCATTCTTTTCTCCTTGTACCAAATTCATGTATTGTTGAACTGAATTTCATGCGGTCAATGCGATTTACGGAACTAAAATAATCGATTGGGCGCGGATAATCTTGCGCATAGGTAGTTCCACGTAAAAAGACCACCGGTGTTTCTACGGGAATCTGCAAAAGGGCTGATTCGTTGCTGGTTGCAAAGCTTACAGAAAGGCGCTGCCAGCCGTAAATGGGTTTATATCCGTATTCCTTCTCAAAAATCTCATAGAAGGAAGCGTGCTCGTCATATAAATCCGGAATGCCGGGCATCAGCTGTGTATCGATATAGATCGTCTCCAGCACGGAGGGTACCGTTTTAATGTAGCGCATACGCACCACTTCTAAAACCGGCGCACCCAGTTTTATTTCTAAGTAATCTGAAACAATCCTATCGGCTTCTACCTCTTTTTGTTTCAAAATCACGGTATCTATCTTGATGCCTTGTTCGGCTGCCAGCTCGTTGAGAGGACGCATGTCCTGCAGGTTGCGCACCAGCTTTTTTTCGCGCACAAAATAACCGCGGCCATAGACCGAATAGATCAGATCCTGGGAAATTAAGCGCTCCAGTGCAGCACGTAAGGTTAAACGGTTGATATTCCAGCGTGCAGCTAACTCTCTTTCTGAAGGCAGTTTGTCATGCTCCGACAGTCCCTCTTCCTGTATCAGCACGATAAGACGCTCGGCGATTTCGTCGCGGTTACTAGACTGTCTGGCACCCATAGTTTGTGTTTCTAACTCTCTCCTTCAAGAAGAATGTAATAATGGCGTAAGGATGGCCCATCGAATTCACAAAAGTATACTTCCTGAGCTCCGCCCTTTACCAGCTTACCATCAACGACAGGGAAATGGCAATGATTGCCGCAAATCAGGGCTTTTATGTGCCCGGTAGGATTACCGGCCGTGGAACCGTAGTCGGGCAGCAGACGTGCATGGTGATAGGGGTGATCTTCAGGAGCCATCCGCTCCAGAAACTCCTTAATGTCCTGCTCCAGACACTCGAGGTGCTCATTGGCGAATACGCCCGTAGTTGTATGCGGGCTGAACACGGTTAGCATCCCTTGGCGCAGGCCGCTGGCAAGAAGTGCAGCCTCCAGTTCTGCAGTGATGATGAAATACTGGTTATATTCGCTGGTGCGCTGCTCTTTTTTAATTAATTGATACACCGTCTTCTCCCATAAATACCAGGGCGTTGCCGCCCATAATTAACTGCAGTGTAGGTTCTGTAAAACCCATATTGCAGATTGCGTTAGCCATTCGGATCTGCTCAAAACGCGGGTTGTTACTGCCAAAGAGCAGCTGATGACGCAAGCTGCGCTCTACCCAGGTTTTTTGATATTCGTAATTAAAGATGTAATGGTAAAACTCGCGGGCATTATCAAAGTAGAGTGCCGCAGTATCTACATATACATTAGGGTACTTCAGCATGAGCATGGCAGTTTCTTTTACCCAGGGCCAGCCAAAATGTTCCAGCCCAATACGGAGCTTGGGCTGGTTTTTGGCTAAGTTTTCAAAGCGTAACGGGTGCGAAAATTCACTTAGGGTATCGTTTTCGTAACTTATTCCGCAATGAAAGAGAATGGGCCGGTTGTGGGCGATTGCCACCTCGTACACCGGCTCCATTCGTTTATCGTCCGGGTAAAGACCCAGTTTGGAAAGGTTGATCGAGAGCCCTTTAAGGCCCAGTTCACCCAGGGCGAGATCCGCTTGCTCAGCGGCACCCTCTGCACAGGGGTCCACGCTGCCGAAACCATAGAAGGTTTGGGGCTGCTCATCACAAAGTTTCGCGATACGCCGGTTGTCCAAAATGGGTCTGCCATAAACTGAGCGTTCATCCTGACCGAGCAGAACCAGTCGGTCCAAATCGGCCAGGCGCATCTGATTGCGTATATGTTCCAGGCTGGCATACCCGTTTTTATGGATGTTCAGAGCTTCCTGGCTGCGCTCAAACTCCTCATCAGAATCACAAATTGCTTCATAGAAGTTAGGGTGAACATGGATATCGATCTTCATTGTTGATCCTAGAGCATCCCTTTAAGGTTGCGCAGTGCACGAGCGGCATAGTAGCGCGGCTCGGTGATGTAATTGGTTACCAGTTCAATGGTGATCGTGCCCTTATATCCGCTGAACTTTAACTCTTCCATCAGTTCAGGCAGGGGAAGGCTGCCTTCACCCGGGCAAACGTGGCTTTCAGTTTGTCCGTCGCTGTCGATGATGTGCATATGCACCATCTTATCACCAAGCTTGGTCATGTACGCAGCAATGTTTTCACCCTGAATATAGGGGACCACAATATCGACCATGCCAACCAGATAGGGTGAGTCGATTGCATCCAGAACCTCGACCATTCCATTAGAGGTGGTGGTTACGTTGGATTCAAAAGTTGTGAGGGGTTCATAGATGATCTTATGGTCGATCTTCTCGCCATGCTCTACCAGCTCTTCCAGGCATTTCATCAGGCGTTCTTTAATCTCGTAGGGCCCTCTAAAGTACCCGGCGTGGCCGGCTGATATCAGTGTGTATTCTGCCCCGACCGCTTTTGCAAAGTCCATGGCTGCCTTGGTATAGGCTACTGAATCTTTGCGCATGGCCTCATCGCCAGACATGATGTTATAGGGGTAAGCGTTCATCTCGGGGGTGTAAACCGGAACAGGCATATCGTATTTCTTGATCAGATCGTTCACGGCATCAATGCAATACTTATCATAAGGATAGGCATGCGGCCGGCCGCCCCAAAGCTCTACGTAGTCATACCCAAAACGCTTGGCATCCTCAAAGGCGTGTTCCAGAGGGCCGCGCTGATAACCAGATGTAAATAATCCAAACTTATTCATTTCTTACCTTTCTGTTTTAGAGCCAAGGGCCAAACACCCCAATCACCTTTGCGGCAATTTGGGCGCCGTTGGCCAAACTGGCTGTGATATCTTTGCTGCGCAGATACTCAGCAATAAAGCCGGCAATGAAACTATCGCCAGCACCAATAGTATTTTCTACCTGAGCTTCAAAGATGCCATAGGAATAGAATTCCTTGCCGTCATAGGCCACTGAACCGTTTTCACCCAGGGTTGCTACTGCAATTTTCATTCCTTCGGCCACACGCTCAGTAAGGAATTTTTCAATCCATTCATCGCGCTGGTCATAGGAGAAAAATCCGATGTCTACAACTCCCTTGAGCTGGTCAAGACGTTCGTGGTCCAGACGGTCGGCAAAATCATAGGAAATCAGCACTGCTGGGTTTGCGGCTTTAATGCGCTTGAGCGCTTCTTCAGCCATGCCCCAATAAGCTGAATGCACCAGGGTATGGCTGGCCGCAAATTGAATATCCTCATCGTCAAAGACGATATCGGCCATTACACCTTCTTCGTATTCGCCATGCACACGCTCGTTCCCGTGGAGCTCCATATAGGTGATTGCCGTTTTGCCTGGTACGCGCTTTACGCGGGTGATGTCCAGGTTTTGGCGTACAAACTCGGCGTACATTTCGTCGCCATAGGCATCGGTTGCCACGCTGGTAATAATCGCGCAGGGCATGCCTTGCTGGGCAACGTTTACAGCGGTATCCACCGCATTACCGGTTACATAGTAGCGTTCCAGATTGCTGTAGTAGTCTACGCAATTATCGCCAATTGCAGCGATGCGCAGGGGTTCAGTCATGATTGCTCATTCCTCCTTAGCTTACTTCGCGGCCCAGGCACGGATGTATTCCATGGTGTCCATCATCGATTGATGCGGATCCAGCCAATAGATCGAGTCGTTGATTTCCAGCGAGGTATAGCCCTTGAAGTCGATATCGACCAGATACTGCATGTAATCGTCTACCGGGTAGCTGCCGGTGCCAAGGATCTGATGGTTCTCGTCGGCGAGGTGGATGTGGGCTACTTTGTCTCCAAAGGTTTCAAAGTAGTCTTCGATCTTTTCACCGGCCACTTCCATGGCGGTGAGGTCCAGGCAGACCTTGAGGTTGGGGCGGTCTACGTCTTCCAGCATGCGCTTAACGTCGGACAGGGTGATAACCAGGTTGCTCTCGTAGGGCTGGAGCTGTTCCAGCACCATATCGATGCCATATCCTTTTGCGATGTCGCAAATCTTGCGGTAGGAATCGGCAGTTCGGGCCCAGCTTTCCTCACGCGGCAGGTCACGCAGGCCGCAGCCGGAATTCAGGAAAATCTGTTTACAACCCAGGCTTACCGAATCCTGGCAGGCCAGGTCAAAGAATGCTACGGTGCGGTCACGCACGCGCTGGTCCGGATGGCTGAAACTGTAGGGGTAGCCCAGGGTTTCAGGGGTGTACATGATGACCGAGATTTCATTTTCCTCGAGCTGCTTACGGATTTGGGTAAGGCGCTCGTGGGCTTCGGCCGCAGTGCTGTAATCGAAGCGATAGTAATGTGGCGTTGCGCCCCAAAATTCGATGAAATGGAGCCCGCAGCGCTTGAAAGAGTCAATTGTGTAGTCCAGCGAATACTGAACGTACTGCACGTCCATCGCTGCCAATCGATCAAATATTTTTTCTTTCATGAAAGTTTTTCCTCCTAATAGTCTAGCTGCCGATAGTAACGGCGAATGTCCATGGGATGGCGGTTGATATGCTCGATATGAATATCGATGCGGTTGTTCACTGCGTGCATGACAAGGTGAGAGATTGAACCGCGGTTTTCAGGGCTGATGCCGGCCAGTTCATAATCCTTGGTGTCGATAATGGTGTAATTGCCGCAGATCTGGGGCAGGAACTTAGCGACACGTTCGCTTAAGGGACGCTGCTTGTCTTCGCCAACATAGACTGTAACCGGTACATCACGCTCGATAACTTCTAGGGTGCCGTGGAAAAACTCGGAAGCGTGGATGGACTTGGTGCGCAGCCAGTGCTGTTCTTCCCAGTAGCACATGGCATAGGAATAAACTGCGCCCCAATGGTTGCCGGCGCCCACAAAGTAATGCATCTTGTCATCGTGGTGCTTTTGGGCAAATTCCAGGGCGAATGCGTCGGCCTTCTTTTCCACTTCTACCAGAGCCTGAGCCAGGTGGGCATCCATCTCTTTATAATAGGCCTCGTAGCCGTCGAACTCGCCGGCATTGAACATAAAGCGGTCAGCCGTCATAAAGAACTTGAGCTGCTCATTTACAGGGAAGCTGAACATGTGGTCGCTCATGCGGGCCAGGGGGCTATCGGCATTATCCACGAAGCCCAGTACGGTTGCGCCATCGGCCTTGGCTTTTTCCAGACCGGCAACGATCTCCTTCGTGGTTCCCGAATAGGAAGAGAAGATAAGGATGGTTCCTTTGCCCACGCGCTTGTTGCCGGTAGTGAGATATTCGGCAGCATTTTCCACAAAAACTTCTATGGCAGTTCTTTCCTTCATATGATTCTCTGCCTGCCAGGCTGAGGCTAATGTGCCTCCGATACCCATCCAGCAGATGTTCTTGTAGCCTGCCTGGCAGAGCGCATCTACAACTTCATTGATCTTCGGGCGCCATGCCAGGGCATCATTTACACTTTGAATCTTTGCTGCTTCGTCAAACTTTAACATTTTGTTTCCTCCATCTTGTTATTCACTGATTTGTTATTCATTGAAAGGGTTAAACCTTGTTCCAGAATAGGGATAGCTTCGTATAAATGATCAATGATGAAGTCATACCCCTCCTGAACAAAATTGTAGCGTTCCTCACGCTTTGCAATTACAGTCATTCCAGCACGGGTACCGCTTAGGATGCCTGCCTCTGAATCCTCAATTACTACGCATGCTTCCGGGACTACACCTAGTTCCTCGGCAACTTCAAGATAAATATCCGGGTGTGGTTTATACCGTTTTGCATGCTCACCGCTGAGGTAATAGTCGATCTGCCTGCCAACTCCCAGCCCATCAATCACTGTCTCAATGTGAGATTTGTCTGAGGAGGACGCAATGGCGGTTTTAATGCCGTTAGAACGGCAAAATGCCAGCAATTCATCCAGACCTGGATTCTTAATGGACATGTAGTCGATGGGGAATTGGTCTGTATAGGCGTCCATGCGCTGTTGAAACTCCTCATAACCCATGGAACCGTCAATCTGTTTTTCGGTCAATTTCCACACCGCCACCGGGCCCAGCCCGACATTCTCGTTAATCAGATACATATCGGGCTCGTAACCCAGACCAAAGTAAATAAAACTGGACAAACGAAATGCATAGAGCGGCTCTGAATCGATCATCACGCCGTCCATGTCCAGGATCAGCGCCTGTGGCTTAAGGATTTTGCGCAATGAATTCCTCAACTTCGGCCTTAAAGGGGAATGCCGGGATTGTGCCTTGGCGAGTTACCTTCAAAGCTGACGAGCGTACTGCGTAATAGGCAGCCTCTTCAACGCTTTTACCAGCAGCTAACTGAGCCGTAAAGGCACCCAGGAAGTTATCTCCTGCTCCGGTAGTGTCTACCACATCCACTTTGATCGGTTCAAAGCGGGTAACTTTGCCATCATGATAGGTTACAGCTCCATCCTCGCCGAGGGTCATGATTACCGATTGGCATTTCTGCTTTTCTTTGACCAACGGGGCAATTTCTTCATAGCTTTTATCCGTGTCGTTGGGCAGACCGGCCAAAGCCTTGGCTTCTACCTCGTTCAGCACGATAAAGTCGATGTAGTCAATCCCGCCCATGTCATGATCGGGCAAGGGACTGGGATTGAGCAGGGTGGTCATCCCCAGGCTCTTGGCCTTGCGTGCGCCGTAAAGGGCCTTGCCTTCCGGCATTCCAAAGCCGGTAATAAAGTATTTGGAGCCCTTCATGGCTTCCAAAGCCGTATCAATTTCGCTCTCTTCCAGCTTTTCGAAGCTGCTGTCGCCGTCGACGATGGTGTTATTGCCTTCCTCGTCGATCATGATCAGGCCGGTGCCGGTGGCAACTTCATCGGTGGTGTAAAGGTAATCGCAGTTTACGCCTGCAGCTTCCATCCACTTAAAGCCCAGCTCACCCCAGGCATCGTTGCCGACTTTGCCAATAAAAGCAGTATCGGCGCCCAGCCGACCCAAAGAAACGGCTACGGTGCAGCCCTTGCCCCCGTCTTCGGGGATATGCCAGTTCCAGGCTCTCAGGCTCTCTCCCAAAACGGGTAAGCGCTTGACATAACAGACCTGACCAACGCCATGGCTGTTCATTACAATGACATCATATGCTCTACTCATTTAGTTAAGGATCTCCTCGATTTCTTTTATTTTTTCCTGCGTCTGTTCGGGGTTTAGATACCCGAAGCAATAATTAAGTTCAATGCTGGCCTTGGGCCCGATCACCGGGATCACGCCTTTAGCGTCGTTGCGGCTAAAGCCAAGGTGGTCGGTTTTGCTGGGGATGGCAAAACCTAAGGCATACTCATCCCCGGTCCATGCATACCAGCGTACCGCGTCAGGCAAATGGGTGCGGTCAAAGCCTACATAACAGGCATCGCCTTCGGGCATGACCTGCAGGGCATGGGCCCAGTTGTCTTTGTCGCCCTCATAATGGATAAAAAGGCAAAATTCTGGATCGTATACCTGGTTTTTTGGATCAATATGGTCGCTAATCCAGGGATCTTGCTTAACTTTGGCCACATAATCACTGAAAGCCTGCTGTTCTGCCGGCAAACCAAAGGTATCGTCGTAAACCGTTAATTTGTCCATTGTTTTCTTGGCACTGTATACCAGTTGCGAACCTTCTACTGGCAGCCAGTTGATATGAGACATATACATGTACTTAAAGGGTTTGCTTCTTTTATTCTCGATCCCGCAGCTCAGTTGACATACTGAAGAATCGGCGCCCATAGTTAATCTGGGACTGAAAACGTAATCGTATTCAATCGCATTTTTATAACTATAAGTTCCTGAAAGCGATAAACTCTTTTCGTCTACTATTAAAAAGGCTTCTTCGTAAGCTGCATTGGGTAATTCCCCGTGCAGAGGATGACTATCTTCAGCAGTGGGATTTCCGGAGCCGGTTAGCCCGCAGTGAATCAAAAAGCCTCCATAATTTAAACCAAAGTGTTCTGTTTTGCGCGGCTCATCAAAGATGGAGCGCATGGTCAGGTCGCGGCCATTAAAAACGGCCCGCCAGACCTGCTGACCCTGGAAAGGCAGCACAATAAGCTCGCAGTGTTTGTTTTTCATCCGCAGAGCGGCTACACCGCTGGAATAGCGAAAGCCACTCACCTGAAAGTTTGCGTTTTCCAGTAAGGTTTTCTCTTTTTCACTAAATTGGGCATCAACCAGATTGAACCTGGTTTCCATTTTCCCTCCTTTTTAGAAGAGGTACCGTTTAGTCATTCAGCGGTACCTCTTTCCATTATTTTTGACGATCTAGCTTAGGCGTCGTATCCCAGCCTTCGCAGTTCGGCGTGTAATTCTTCCTTCACTGCGTCGCTCACGTAGTCCTGGTCAGGAACCATCCGTGAGTGTTTGGCATACGGGGCGCCGGTAGCTTCGCTGGCGTACATGTACGCAGCGTTGAATTGTGACTTTTTAAGGATATTGCGCAGGCGCAGCAGGTCAAATTGGGCTTGCATAGCCTCTTCGAACTTGCCGGCTTTGGCCAGATCGCAAATCTTCTGTGTTTCGCGCGGGAAGGGATTACCCATAAACGAGACACAGCCAACTGCTCCCATCATCATCATTGGTGCGATGGTGGCATCACAGCCGGCAAGGAACTCGAATTCCTTGGCGGGGATGCGCATCAGGGTCTGCACATAATGGATGAAGTCGCGGGTAGCGTCTTTGTAGCCGCGCAGGTTGCTGTGGTCTTTCCACAGACGCTCCAATAGTTCGGGTGAGTATTGGGTGCCCATTTCGCGGCAGTTGTAAATGTAGGCGGGCAATTCGGTATATTTCAAGAGCTGTGAAGTAAAGTCGTAGAGACCTTCTTGCGTATAGGTAAAGAGAGGCGGAGCCGTAAAGCAATAGGCATCCGCCCCTTTTCCAGCATACATGTCCATCAGGCGCTTGCCTTCAAAGACAGTTGAAACAAATACACAGACCATTAATTTGGCCTTGCCCTTACAATGTTCGACAAAGGTTTCAAGCACTTCAACGCGTTCTTCAAAGCTCAGTTCGTGACTTTCGCCACCCAAGCCATTCACAAAGAAGTGACCGACACCATTTGCCAGTTGAAAATCGATCAGCTCACCAAGCAATGGGAAATCGATACTCCCATCCTTATGAAATGGCGTGATCAACTCTGAAACTAAACCTTCGAATAAACGTTCTTTCACCTTTGTCTCCTTTCAGGACTAATTAACCCTTCTTCAAATACTGAGGATTGTTCTTCTTCTCAAAGTAGTAGTACGCTGGCATACCGGTGGCAACTGCAATCACTGTTGCAATCAGGCTCGGGCCAGGTGCCCAAACAAAGGTCGAAACCAGAAGAATGAGCGAGAAGAGAATTGCCAGTACGGTTGTGAACTTCCAGGCGGGCATCTTGTAGGAAGGATTGTAGGTTTCCTTGTTGCGGGAGCGGTAGATGAAGGGTGTGAAGAACAGCAATGTGTTGCGCAGCAGCGAAGCAAAAGTAAAGAAGCCTAGCAGGTCTGCTACTTCAGTACCGAAGACAAAGAGCAGGGAAACGCCGCACTGCACGACGATCGAGAAAGCAGGAGTCTCCCATTTGGGGTGCACTTCCCCGAACTTTGCCCACCACAAACCATCGCGGGCCATAGCGTATTGCATACGGGGCTGGAACATGATCAGGCTCGAAAGTGAACCGATCACAACAATGATTGCCATTACGGCAACAAAGGTACCGGCTTTATCACCAATGGCCGGAATGCGTGAAGCAGCTTCGGCGATTGGGGCGCTGGACTGGCGGAGCTCATCTACGGTCATCAGACCAGTTGCTGAGGTGGCCAGCAAGGAGTACAGGATAGTAATGAAGAACACGGTGCTGATCATTGCCACTGGCATGTTCTTGCCCGGATCCTTGACCTCACCGGCAATAACGGTGGCACTCTGCATACCGTCAAACGACCAGGTGGTGGCCGAAATACCTGCTAACAGGGCTACAATGCCCGTTGGTGCGCCTTCATAGGGGTTAGCATTGATCATGCTGAAGTCAGCGTGGAACAATGCCAGACCAATGATGATGAAGAAGGGCAGGACTTTAACTGCGGTAATAAAGTTTTGCCACTTGGCACCGCCTTCAACACTCACCATGTGAAGAACCATGAAAATGAGGATGAAAACTACAGCGGTAATCTTGACTGCCAGGCCTTCCCAATGGGTAAAGAAGGCGACATAGTTGGCAATGGTCAAGGCCATAATTGCGATACCCGTGGTGTCGGTCGCAAAGAAGTTGATCCAACCACTCAGGAAAGCAAGCGGGCGGCTTCCAGCTTCTTTGAAGTACACGAACATACCACCGTTATCCGGGTATGCGGTGGAGATTTCGGCATAAAGCATGTTCTGAGGGATCATGATTATGCCACCAATCACGAAGGACAAAATCACCAAAATGGGGGAGCCAGCAGCACCGGCAACTTCCGAAATGGAAGAAAAGATACCGGAACCAATCGTGGTTCCTACACTAATGGCAACGACCGTTGCGAGGCTAAGCTTTCTGGTTAAAGCTTGTCCTCCATTGGGGTCCTGATGTTGTTCTACTTGCTTTTCGGACATTTTTTTCTCCTTAGATTAATAGCTTTTAAAAGAAATCCAATAAAACACAAGCTTAATAGGTCTTAGTCAGTCCCACCTCCTTTCTTTTCGGGTTGGGATATACGATCCACATCTTGCTTGTTGTAGAAGCCGGTAACTCTCTTTTTTAAAGCTTCTAAAGCTCCCTTCCACATGATAATCTCAGAACCATCGGCCATGATGACCTTGCCGTTCTGAAAGCGATTTTTTACTACAGCTACTTTTTGAACGTCCTTATACCGGAAAACATGTCCCATAAACAGAAAGTCGCGCTTATAAAAACGCACTACATTACGCGTTGGAATGGATAACATCAGGCTGATGCCTGCGCCCAGCATAATAATCCCAAAGCTCCTGATCCACTGATAGGGTGTTGAATCAGGCAAAAAAACCATCATCGAGGCCATAAAAAGCATGATTCCGTAAACCAATATACGCTCATTCGCGTTGTTGAGCACGACCGGTTTTTCGGAACGCTTATTCAGCTTCTCAAGGCTTTCGTTTTGCAAAGCGTTGGTTTTTTTATTGGTTTTTATTTGCTGCATAATCACGACAATTGCTGCAACCACAGCAATATAGATGAAAATGTTAGGATCCAAATCTCCGTTAAACATCGTTAGGGCAAATACTTTTTCTTAAACGCTTCCACTTCTTCCGGGTAACGATAGCCGGGCATCGTGTCTGGGTAGGTAATTGACAGGGCAGCATAGTACTGGGCCCAATCGCAGGCTTCGTCCAAACTCTTGCCTTTGATGAGCTGTGCCATCGTGGCGGCCAAAAAGCCATCGCCAGCGCCGGCAGTGGTTTTAACATTATCCACTTTGATGCCGGGTTTCACCACATAGTGCCCATCTTCCAGGAAACAATACCCATTTTTGCCCAGGGTCATCACAGTAGTTTTAACACCCAGGTGCTCATGAAGTTCCCTTAAGATTGTTTCGTCGTCAATATCCTCGTCCTCGTGCAGCAGAGTGCGGCCTTCCAACTCGTTCACAAAGAGGTAGTCGACAAAGGAAAGGTCATCATAATCTTCCTCAGGGAGCGGGCTGGGGTTCAGGACCGTAATCATTCCCTTTTCTTTGGCATGTTTAAGACCTAAAATTGCCAGCTTCTCCGGGATTTCAAAACCAGTGATCAAATGGGTTGCTCCGGCAATGCCGTCGATTGCGCCAATCACTTCTTCGGGTGTAAGGAACCTGCCGCTGCCTTCCCCGTCGATAATGGTATTGTTGCCTTCATCATCGATCATCACCAGTCCGGTTCCGGTAGACACATCATCGCTGCGGTATAAAAAGCTGCAGTCCACACCAGCATCGCTCATCCACTTTTCACCCAAGTCGCCCCAGGCGTCATTACCCACTTTGGTAACAATAGCCGTGTTGATCCCCAGGCGCCCTAAAGCTACCGAAACATTCGAGCCCTTCCCTCCGTCATTGGGGATATGCCAGTCCCAGGCACGCAAGCTTTCACCCAAAACAGGCAGGCGCTTAATCCGGCAGAATTGCCCTACACCATGACTATTTAATACGATTACTTTATGATCCATATTCCTCCTCTCCTTTAGCACTCTACGTCCACATAATTTGCGGTTTTAGAGTCAATCATCTTTTTATAAATGTTATACAAGGGGTGCTTGGTCCAGAGCTGCATATCTTCGGTGATCTGGTAAGCCAGTAATTGGAAGAAAGGCAGGTAAACCAGGGCTGTCAGTTCCTCCCGCGGGGCCTTCTTTAAAACCAGGACATTTTCGTCATCGTCGGGCCCTTTGGTGGGGGTGAGCAAGAAGGCTCGGTCGGTTACCGAACGCACAGCAGCATAGATGCGATGCACCCGCTCGCTGTTTTCATCGCCGCTGTCCACCAGGAAGACTGTGTGGTTGGGCGTAAGCTGCAAGGCCGGCCCATGCAGGAATTCCTCGGTATCGTAGCAGATAGTCATTACCTGCACGGTCTCCGAGAGCTTCAAAGAACCTTCCATTGCCACGCCATAAGAGCTTCCGCTGCCGCTTAAAAAGACGCGGTCCATCGCTGTGAAGGCCTTATAGTGTTTCTGGATAAACTTGTAGGTTGCTTCTTGGGTGCTTTCATTAAAATCAGCCGCCTTGAGGACTTCATCAAAGCAAGCATTGGCCTCTTGGGCCTTGATGCGGCCGCTCTTTTGGGCAGCTTCGATGGCGAAGAGGGTCAAAAAGGTAACCAGACTGGTTACTCCCAGGGTTACGTACCCCACTTTTTCCTGTCCCACGCCATAGTCCACCACTAAATCGCTGTGATTCTTAACATCCGCCTCGACGTTACCGGTCAGGCAGATGGCTTCGCGTCCCATCTCCCGGGCTTTATCCAGGGCAGCGATTGTATTGGTGCTGTATCCGGATTGGCTGATGAAAAACAAAAATTCATTTTCCCGCAACGGGGTTTCGTAAGCGGCAAAAATACCTGGGCTTACCACCTTAACTTCTACGCCCAGCATATTGCGCAGGTAATAACGGCTGCATAGCGAAGCATTAAACGAAGACCCCGAAGCAACGATCCAAATGGTGTCATAAGGACGTTCCAAGAAGCGTTTCACCAGCTCGCCGGTCAGCTCTTCCCTTTTTGCCACCAGGCTGCGGATACGCTCCGGACCTTCTTTAACATAGCTTGCCATAGTTTCCTGGCGCTCTTTATTGAACATTAGCGTACTCCTTATTAAAGGTCACCAGCCGCGGATTTCGTAGGACATCGGGTGGTCCAGGGTGCGAACGTCAGTATACATAATGCATTCAGGAACATACTTTGTCAGCAAGGTTACCGGGAATTCCAGGGTCTCATCGCTGAACAGAGCCACACGCACAGAGGTCTGCTTCCAGGAGCCAGTCGCCACCATGAATACTGCCCGCTTGGCGCTCAAAATTGACTTGAAGCCAATCGTCACAGAAAGCGGCGGTACGCGGTCGTAGTTGGTTCCAAAAGTGCGTTCCGAAAGGGCCACGATGGTATCCGGATTAATGGCTACAATGCGGGTTTTGGACTGCTTGTAATCCTCGATGGAGATCCGATGGTGGTACATACGCGGCGCCTCATTAAAGGCAATCAGTCCGCGCGCGCCTACCCCGCACCATACGGTATCAATTCCGCCCATCTCTTCGATTTTCTTATCCACGGCATCCATGTCGGATACCCGCGGCCAGAAGCGGTTTTCCATGGGGATGGCGAGCTCGGGGTCAATGCGGTCGTAAAAACCAGCTATCATGGTGCCTTCCAGGCTCTCGTAGGTGTCGCCAATAGGGTAGGGGCGGCACTCCCAGTCCAAAAATTCATCCATATGGAAGATGTACAGGTTGTCCAGGTTGATGCGTTCGGCATTTACGCGGGCAATGAAGGTGTCGTACTCATCCATCGGGCCCGCAGGAAGAATCCAGCGCGTGGGCAGGCCCTTGGCGTTATTCTCGATCACCTCATCGGTCATCAGGTTGCCAACCGCTTTCATCATCACTTCGCGGTTCTCGTAGAGAGCCAGCTTACACTTTAAATCCGGGTGGCCCTCAATTTCTTGATAAGGAATACTGCACCACTTGAACAATTCATCGCGTGTGATTTTAAAGTCCATTTATGCCCCTTTAATTAATCCATTAATGATATCGGCGCCGCGTTTTGCAGCGTAGTACGGCTCATTAATATAGCGGCTGAACAGTTCCAGGCTAAGGTAACCGTCGTAGCCTACTTGCTTGAGCATTCGCATCGTGCCCTCAAAATCAATGGCGCCGTCACCAGGGATCAAATGATCTTCGCTGTCAGGGGTGCTGTCGATAAAGTGAATATGGACGATGTTCTCGGGGCCGCACTTCGTGAAGTAGTCGATGGTTGGCTCGGCATTGGTAATGGGGCAGGCCAGGTCGAGCATGGCTTTCACACGCGGGTTGTTCACTTCTTCCAGGGCCCAGGCCAGGTCATCGCTGGAGACCAAAATTGTTCCCTCATAGGGTGTTACGGGTTCCAGAATGATGGTTTGGCCGATATTTTGGGCATATTTACCCAGTTCTTTGATGTTATCGATGAAGAGTTTGCGCACATCGCGCTCGCGTCGCCCGTATCCGGGATGATTGCAGGCAAACATGCAGTATTCCGAATCTATTGCCTTGGCAGCATCCAGCGTGCGCTTGAAATACTCCAGGCTATCGGCATTCAGCTTGGGGTCTTCAAAGACCAGGCTATGGGGGGAGCCAGTGTTTTCCGGGGCATAACTGACGACCGGCAGGCCATACTTCTTGGAATAGCCCTTGATTACGTCTCCCAGACCGTCCAAAATATCCCAGGTGTGGGCATGGGGACGGAACCCGCCAATCTCAATGGCATCAAAGCCTGATTCTTTTGCGGCCTTATACGCTTCCTCCAGTGGGTAGCGCGAAAAACCAGCTGTAAACATGCATGACTTCATATAATTCCTCCGTTTGTTTAGATTTTGTTCCCTGATAGTAACTTTGGTGAGTGCTTGGATCAGGGCTTGACGAATTCATAAAAATTTAAACCAGACATAACAAGTTAAGGAATTTCTATATCACCTAGTTTAATGTCTTATTGAGGTGCTGTCAATACTTTAGAGGCCAGGCTTGTGAGGGGGTCAGCACATAGTATACAGTTTATGAACTGGAATTACCTGGGGTACAGAGATCGATGTCTGGAATTATGGGGGATAGGATATAGAGACATCGAGGTATATATTGATCAAAGATATCACCCACTTAGACTACCGAGAACTGAGGCAGATCAGTCCGGAAGCAGCACGGCGAGCGATCCTGCAGGTTCACAAAGCCCAATCCGGGAATGTATCCCGAACAGCCCGTATCCTGAACGTTACCAGGGCGACGGTGTACAAAGCGCTAAGTAAAAAAGCCGCAGGAAGCCTGAAGGATCAGAGCAAGGCGCCAAAGCGAGTTGCCAACAAAACGGGGGCTGAGTTGGAGGAACGGGTTCTGGCTCTGCGCAGGCAGACCCGCTATGGCCCTCTGCGATTAAAGGAGGAACTGGAAGAAGCGGATGGGATAGTGCTTTCCCAGCACACCATCCGCAATATCCTCAGACGGAACCTGGCCAAATTAGCAGTTCATAAATCTCAGAAGAAAGGTGAACGACCTTTCGTGGATTGGTATCAGGCCAAAGCTTTTGAGATTGTCCAGATTGACCTCAAGTACATAGTCGACCAAAAAGCGCTTTCCATGGAGCAAATTCAACACCACTATGCCCGCAATCTGCCCCTTTATCAGTGGTCTGCTATCGATGTGAACTCCCGTTTCAAGCTGATTGCCTATTCCTATGAGCGCAACTGGAACAATGGGCTGATGTTCTTCCTCTGGGTTCTCTCCTGGCTCAGATCGCATAATGTCTCTGTCCCGATTGTCTTCACCGTAGATCATGGTGAGGAATTCGGGGGACGCTCCTGGCTCAAGGTCAGCGAACTAAGAAAGCTGCTCGCGTCTTTTGGCTGTTCATTCATCCAGAACCATAAGGGCTCCCCTCAGGAGAATGCGCATGTCGAACGATCTCACCGCACGGATGATGAGGAGTTTTACATCCCTCGTCTCTTATCCATCCCTTCGCCCAAGGCTTTCTTCTTTGAGGCCATGAATTATCTCTATTACTACAATGTGGTCAGGAAGCATTCAGCGCTTAGCCGAGCCTCCCCATGGCAATTCCTCCTGAAGAATAATCCTGATCTCCATGCTAAAATCAGGTTCGCCCCTCCTATCTTCCTGGACTTGATCTCTGTGCAACTCGGCGATTGGAGTGGATACCATGTGCTGGCTCATCACCTTAGAGGCCAGGCTAGAGAATTGTTAACCTAACCCATCGCCAATTTTCTGAGAACATGCTCACTTATTTAACCAGGGCTTAAAAGTTCTCATTTAGGGCGGCTAATTGCCTTGTTTTGGTTTATAAGCTGGCTAAGGACGCCAAAAAAATACAATCCCCATAAAAGTTTGCCTTGGGTGCAAGATTCAATTCAAGTGCATTGTTCAATTTTGAGTGCTTACGAGATTGCTTCACAAAAACATATTCAATAAACCTGACTGCTGCCCAAAAGTGCATTTTGCTGAGGCCTCCAGATGATTGGTATAGCCAAAAAAATACTGACCGTGCGGGTTTTCTTGAATCATTCTCCCCGCTGTCTTTATCCGACAGGTACCTTCCGGACTAGTCGGACCTCCTCATTGCTTGTTGCTATTCCGGTAAGGTTCTTATCATCGATTCACGATCATGCCGCAATCTTCCTCATCGGGAACGTATAAAAAATTTACCGGAACATACAATGCATCCTTCGGATACATACTACGGGCAAAGGGAATTTCCGGGATACCGGCAGAACGAAGGAAGTCTTTTAATTCCTTGATCTCATTAAAAGACTTTTCGGGAATCATCCAGGCACAATAAGGCTGCTTGAAATGCAAGATAATGTAACGATACGGAAGGTTAATCATTGTGCCCGTTACCTTCTTCGCCAAACTGTGTTCGTAAAAATGTGTGAAGCCGACAAGAGAGCTGGAAGGCAAGTTTCTGGAGAAAGCAGGTGAGTTTTCAAAACAGCTGATTTGTTCGTTTTCGATTCTTAATACCACCCGCTTTTTAAAGAGGCTAAAGAAATAAGCAACGATGAGCAAAGAAAAAAACCGGCTACGATGATAATAAAAGCGGAGTGAATGGGGGTATAAGGGCGGTTATTTTCGTCTAACAGACCCTTGTCGAACAGCATAATAAAAACAACTGCAATAAAAATCGGCAACCCCAGCAGAGGCCAAAGATTTTTCAGTCGAAATCCATGTGGAGCATAAAAAATTTTCATGGCTATCTGGCTCTTTTCTTCTTCCTGATTACAAATATATTATTGATACCGGCTAATTGTATATGACGATGCAGCGGAGCTGCCATTCCGCTGTACCTTGAGCCGGGCGGTGGCTCAACTCAGAACAAAATATTCGTGATAACTTCATCCAAAGTCGAGCTCGATATCGAGAAGCGGTGAATGAACTGAAATCAAACTTGGAATCTTTCTTTTAATTAAAAACTAACAGACCGGCTGGCCGGTCTGTTAATAGTTAATCAATGAAAAGTCTTTTATTCGCCGCCGCACCGTGTCATGCCGTGCATGCCATCACCATAAACAATATCCACGCCCAATTGGGTCTGGAAAAGCAAGCTCAGGTCGCCCATGTTCAGGTCAAAAGCCTGATCCACTATTTCAATACCCTCCTGATGCAGGGTTATTTGAGGGAGCGAGGAACCATTTACAGCGGTATCCAGCACACCTCTGCTCCAGCATATGGCTGCATGTTTCACCTTGCCAGTTACCAGCATCTTTTTGAGCTCAGGCGCAAGGCTATGGCCGGTATCCATGCCTTCTACTTTGAGTACACCGGCCTGGGTGATATCCACATGCAGCGGCGTATCCAGAGCGATAACCAGGGGGTCGCTCAAAGTGTCTGCGCGGCGAATTGTCACCTCAATATCCACTTTGTCTAACCACTCTTCGGCTCTGGCCTCGTCCATGGGCAGGTCATCGGCATAGGCACTCACGATGCTGTAAAGCCAGGCGCGGCTTTCTTTGGTCCAGTCGATCGTAGCAAACTGAACTCCATCAGCAAGCAGGTTGATTTCGGTGTTGTTAATCTTGAGGCTCAGGCTTTTTAGGTTTTTTACCAGGTCCCAGGCGTCTGCCGGAATCTCAGGAACACCCAACTCAGTTAGCTGATCCTTGGTAAGCCCGCCAATGCTGTAGTTCATCGTATTAGGGTTGTAGGTTACATCCAGATAAATGCGATTGGTAGGTCCATCCTGCGCGTTGCGTGCTGCCTCTACCAGGGGAGTTTGTAACATCAGCGAAAGCGCAAGAACGGTCACAATGGTCAGCGCTATGGGGAGAAGATTTCGTAATTTTTTCATTCTTGGCATCCTCATTTCAATGGTCTAAAAAACTGACGATAAGAGATCTAACGTGCATCAAATAAAACGGAAAAATTAAAGCGGACAATGTGATAAAACCAAGCCACTGCGCTCACAGGAATCCTGCGGATCAGGGGATTATTGAGCATTTTGATTAGCCTGCTCTGGGAATCACCCTGATTAAGGAAGGGCTCGGCTAGCCGGATGGCGTTATCCAGGCTTTGAGGTGTGTAATTGATTGTGGCCAATGAATCGCCATCGGAGCTGGCAATGATTTTGCCGCTGGTAATTAAAGTTAATTTAATTTGGTCTGATTCGGTGGCCTTTACAAGGCTATAGAGTTGATTTTCTGGGCCAATCTTTTGCTGAATGGTCGGGACCGGTATTGCCGGCCTTCCCAAGAGGAAGTACACCCCATAAAGCAACAAGACGACACCAATTGTGACAAGGACTATTTTCAGTACTCTGCTCACTGGCGGGATGTCACTCCTTTCCTGTTTAGGATTTTTCTTCTTGCTTCTTCTCCGCGTGGGTAATTTAATTGTACCTGAAATTAGGTAAAGAGTCACAAATATATCACGTGGTGTATGCGTTTCAAAAGAGCGTAGTCAAGAGAAAAAAAGAGGAAGTTCCAATACAATTAGTTTTTGCTGAAAAAACAAAGCGAAAGGAACTTCCAATGACTATGAGAGTCACCATGAGTATACACGTACAAAGGGAAAATGGTGAGGGTAAGGTTCTTCAAATAACAGTACGGTCAGAACATATTGAAGAAGACCTCAGGGAGATCGTAAACCAAACGACCCAGGCGGTCGCCGAAGCAGCCTTCTCAGATTTCGAAAAGGGGATGAAAGCCAGTCAGTATCCGGAAGGGGTCAGTATCCGCACCCAAGAACGTTGTTACCAATTCCAAAGGTTCAGCATCAGATACCGAAGGCGAAGCTATCGTTTGGCGGATGGCAGGGTCTGGACTCCTCTGGATGAATTGCTTGGTTTCGTTCCCTATCAACGGCGCACGCAAAAAGCAGAAGAACAGATCAGTGCTCTGGCAGCCAGCCTCAGTTATCGTGATACAGCTGAGGTAAACGGGTATGTCAGTCATCAAAGCATCAGTCCCTCAACTGTGGGTTGGGTGGTACGCAGAATTGGTCAGAGCTTATCTGCGCAGGAACAGAGCTGTCAGGCAGAACAACCTGGTCAGATCAAAGCACCGCGATTGTATTGTGAAGCCGACGGGGTTTGGGTAGCCTTGCAAAAGGAGAAACAGCGCAAGATGGAAGTCAGGATGGCGATCGCATATACAGGGAAACAATACATCTCCGGAAGCAGAAAAAGGCTGAAGGACAAAGTCTGCATCACTTCTATCGGCTTGCCAGCTCAGAAGTGGCAGGAAATGATCAGGGAGAGGCTCTACGCCCGCTACGATCTGCAGAGCACAAAGACGCTGGTGATTGGCGGAGATGGCAGTCCCTGGGTGGGCACTAGTTTCGATCTGCTGGGAATCAATAATTCGATCAGGGTTCTGGACCCCTATCATGTGAAACGCGCTATCTCCTCAGCTTTTGGGACAAGTCTGCCTGCCAAAGAGGTGGTCCAAAAGCTCTATTCCCAAGGCTTTCTTTCTATCGAAAAGTCCTTGTTGAAGGCCTGTGTCGGGCTTCCTGATGCAAAGGCTAAAGCCAGATTAGATTGTTTGCAATACTTGCGCAACCATGCTGATGAAATCCTTCAAGGCTTTTCCCTTGGTGCCATTGAATCGAATGTTGGCAAATTGGTCGCCCAAAGAATGAAGACCCGCGGTGTCAGTTGGAGCCTTGACGGCGCCAGAGCTATGTTGGCAATTCTGGAACATAAAAAGGAACTCTTCTCAAATAGTTTTCAGTTCCACACTTCAAAGGCCATGCAAGCAAACTCTAAAAAAACAAGGGCAAAGCCATATCGCGGCACAGTACATTCCGCCAGTTTTCCAATTCTGAAATCTGGTAAGTTGTCTGCTCCTTATGCCTCTTTATTCAAGGGTATAATCAATGATGACCTTCCTCTTTCTTCCTAAATCACGCACTTTTGAAACAGATACTCACGTGGTCAAAGGAATCTTAAGAAACCTGCCCTGTCCCGCCTGCAGGTTCTACTGTTTTTCTTTGATTCTTACTGCCTTTTAGGCTGGCAGCAGCTCATCCGCCTGTGCCTCGTCTCTCGCTGACACAGGCCTCTGTTTGCATCATTTAGCTCAATTGTTCGGCAGCGGCATCCAGCGCAGCTGCGTTGCGCCATTTTCGTCTTGGGCCGCCCAGGCAAGCATCGTATCCGAGAGGTCAAGCAGTCCGACGACGCTGCCTTCCTGTTCCGAGCCGATGAGGCCCTGAGGCGCCGCGCCCGCAAGGCTGGTATACATCCGCACCAGGCCATCCGTTTCGGCTGCCGCTGCGGCTGTTTTGGCGGTCAAAGAGACTGCGCTGACCAGTTTGCCGGGCCATTCAATACTTATTTCTTCCTCGCTCTCGAAATCATAGAGCTTGTAAACGGGTTCCGCTTCATTGCTGCCAGCAGTGTTCCAGAGCAGCAGTCCGCTCGAGGCCTTCCATGCGGCCGGTTCCACGCCTTCGCCCAGGTCGATCGTTTCAAAGGTGATCAGGTCCATGCCCAGCGGCGTGGTGCTCAGCTTCCCTTCAGCATTTCTTTCTTCCAGCCAGAGGGCATTGGTTCCGGTGAGGGCCGGGGCTGTCCAGCGCTGGCCGCTGCTCATTTCCTGGGCTTGAAGCATCATCTGACCGCCATTGCTCAGGTAAAAAATGTCCGCCCGGCAGCTGGTTGGGCCCTCAGCGGTACCTTCGCAGCGCGTTACCAGCAGCTGCCCGCCGTCCAGGGCATATTCCACGCTCTCGCGCAGGGTCGTTCCCCCTTCAAAGCCCACGATCAGGGGGAAGTCCTGATGTGTTTCCAGATAAACCGCGTTCAGGGAGAAAGCGTTCGATCCCTCAGCGCTGCTGCAGGCTTTATAGATCAGCCAAATTCCATTCGCCAGGATGGGCCCCCTAATTTCCAGGCCGCTGCCTTCCAGGTCTACAATCAAGTCACTTGTTATGCCATCCAGGCTGATGCGCGAAATGCGATCTGCTGCCTGACTGCTCACATAATACAAGGCCTGGGTGTCGATCGCCAAGGCAGTCACCTCTTCCTTGGGCGTTAGGCTATACGTCTGATAGGCAGGGGGCGGCAGGGTGGGAACCGCGGTAGGAGATGACGTTGGGCTGGCCTCCGGCGTACTGCCTGGGCTTGTGCTGTTGGCATCCGGGCTCGCTGCCGCGGCTTCGGCCTCGCCCTGAGCTCCTCTTGGATTGGCCTCTGCAGTCAGGGTGGATGCGACCACAGTCTCAATTGCATCCTGTCCCTTTGTTTCCGTGCGTCCCAAAGCCTCGGGCGGCAGGTTGCAAGCTGCCAGACCAAGAGCTAAAAGCAGCGTAAGGCAGAACATTAAAACGCGTTTCATACCCATCTCCAAAAAAAAACGATTTCAATGGCTTGTTGCAAGGTTCGTGCTTATTTTTGTTCCTGCGCATCCTGCCCGTCTTTTTTCCACGGGATCTGTACGATGATAGTGGCCCCCAGGATCAGAGCGCAGCCGATAAGCTCCTGCGGACTCAAGCGCTCATGAAGAAAGATTGCTCCAAAAACCAGCGCCCATACGGCCTCGGTTGAAAAAATGATGGCTGTAAGGTTGGGGGAAACTTTCTTTTGCCCCAGTATCTGGAAAGTATAGGCGATGGCAACCACAAAGACCCCGGAATACGCTACTGCCCAAAAGCCCTGCTGAAATTGGGCAATACAGGGCTTTTCAAAGATCATTGCTGCCGTCCCCGCCAAGATTCCGCAAACCAGGGACTGTCCGCAAGCGACCCAGATACTCTCTGTACGCTGATTAAAGTAGTCGATGACGATGATATGCACGGCCCAGAAAAAGGCGCTCATCAGCAGTATCAGGTCGCCGGCACCAAGCGCCAGCTTTTCCCTTACAGATAGCAGGTACACCCCAGCCACAGCCATCAATACCGCCAGCCAAACTTCCGGCCGCGGACGTCTGCCCAAGACGAGGCCGATCAGAGGTACAAAGATCAGATACATTGAGGTAAGAAAGCCCGCACGGCTGGCTGTAGTGGTTTGCAGACCGGCTTGCTGCATGGAACTGGCAGTAAAAAGCAGCAGACCGCAGCTTAGAGCTGCAGGGAGAATGGCCTTGAGCCTGGCGGATTCAGCTTTTCCTCCTGCTGTTTTCAGGCTGCGCAGGGCTCCGGGCAGGAGGATCAGACCGCCCAGCAGGTAGCGGCCCCACATGTAGCTAAAGGATCCCATGGCGCGCATCCCCAATCTTTGGGCTACGAAACCGCTGCCCCAGATCATCGCGCACAGCAGCAATAATCCTCGGCCTTCCAGCTTATGGATTGTATTTTTGGCTTTAAGCTCTTTTTCTTGCATAACAGACG
This sequence comes from Anaerolineaceae bacterium, assembly GCA_040772305.1. Lineage (GTDB taxonomy): Bacteria > Chloroflexota > Anaerolineae > Anaerolineales > Anaerolineaceae > Mesolinea. The sequence continues at coordinate 64,590 of JAXGYK010000003.1, read as the reverse complement.
CAAGTATAAACCCGCTGAAATCGGGAATGGTTAATTTCGCTAAGACCATCGTTCTTATGTTCAGGAACTGGTTCCTTGCGTGGCCAATGAGCAATCAGGCACAACGGACTTAAAATCCGTCGCTGGAGTTATTTAGTCCACGCTCCCCTGTGCGGGGAGCGACTTGCTGTACCAAGCGCAGGTATTACAGCACCGATGTTTCAATCCACGCTCCCCTGTGCGGGGAGCGACTTCGCAATTCGCGCGATTATCCCAAACGAGTTATTGTTTCAATCCACGCTCCCCTGTGCGGGGAGCGACTGGTGCCCATCAAATAGGTGACGGTTTTACCCGGTTTCCATACACGCTCCCCTGTGCGGGGAGCGACGTAGAGTGTGACAAGTGCCATGCTCAATATGTTTCAATCCACGCTCCCTGTGCGGGGAGCGACGAACCAGGTGGAGGCAGAAACCAAGCAAAAGAGGAGTTTCAATCCACGCTCCCCTGTGCGGGGAGCGACGGCGCATACCAGCAAAGCCCCAAAATCATGGAACAGTTTCAATCCACGCTCCCCTGTGCGGGGAGCGACCGATAACGTGAACTCGGTTATCGGTGATGTATATGTTCAATCCACGCTCCCCTGTGCGGGGAGCGACACGGTATCAGTGAACGGACTTAGTATGGAGTACGTGTTTCAATCCACGCTCCCCTGTGCGGGGAGCGACAGTAGTTAATCTTTCCAGCTTTTTCTGGTCTAAGTTTCAATCCACGCTCCCGTGCGGGGAGCGACCTTTAAAATCTGATTACGACCTTAATGTTGGATATGTTTCAATCCACGCTCCCCTGTGCAGGGAGCGACAAAAAACCAACGCAAAAGAGAAAATAATGCAATACGTTTCAATCCACGCTCCCCTGTGCGGGAGCGACGAAGAGATATTTTAACAGTCTTCCAGAATTTTATGTTTCAATCCACGCTCCCCTGTGCGGGGAGCGACAAAAACAGCCAAAGATAGACTAAGCCCTGTGGGCAGTTCAATCCACGCTCCCTGTGCGGGGAGCGACATGGAGTGCCCGACCTCGGAACAAAGTGAGATGGGAGATATCTGTTTCAATCCACGCTCCCTGTGCGGGGAGCGACAGGTCTTTTACGTACTCGTTGACTAGTACGTATAGTTTCAATCCACGCTCCCTGTGCGGGGAGCGACTCTAAGTCTAGGATACAAGATTAAATATTAACGTTTTCAATCCACGCTCCCCTGTGCGGGGAGCGACAAGAGGAATGGTTTACTCGATTAATTCAACAAAGTTTCAATCCACGCTCCCTGTGCGGGGAACGACATACACCACTTTTCCACGGCACAGGGAGAGATGGTTTCAGATCCACGCTCCCTGTGCGGGAACGACCGTTCGGTACGATCATCCCATGCGTTGCGGGGATGTTTCAATCCACGCTCCCCTGTGCGGGGAGCGACGCGTACCTTTCCGGTATCACAGCGCTTTGGGGTGTTTCAATCCACGCTCCCCTGTGCGGGGAGCGACCAGTAGGTTCGGAAGAATCTGCCAAAACTGCCTAATAGTTTCAATCCACGCTCCCCTGTGCGGGGAGCGACATGTAGATAATATGGTTCTTTGCTTAGGTTGTTATGTTTCAATCCGCTCCCCTGTGCGGGGAGCGACTCCTGGGAATAAGCAAGCCAACCTCCGGTAAAAAGTTTCAATCCACGCTCCCCTGTGCGGGGAGCGACCTATCGGGAGACTTTGGGGTGTTGACCTCAACTCGGTTTCAATCCACGCTCCCCTGTGCGGGGAGCGACCAGTGGGCGTAATGGATGGGATAACGTGGAGCTTGTTTCAATCCACGCTCCCTGTGCGGGGAGAGCGACTCAATACTGAGGGACGCTTAAATGCCGTTCTGGCGTTTCAATCCACGCTCCCCTGTGCGGGGAGCGACCTGAGATACCAGGTATCGCTGAGTAACAGTAACATTCGTTTCAATCCACGCTCCCCTGTGCGGGGAGCGACTGCCAACTGCAACGAAGAGCACTTACAAGATAATATGTTTCAATCCACGCTCCTGTGCGGGGAGCGACTACATTTTACTGTTCCGGCTGTATGCAGCGAGAGGTTTCAATCCACGCTCCCCTGTTGGGAGCGACTTCCGATAATCGAAGTCAGCAACAGTATCAAGGTGTTTCAATCCGCTCCCTGTGCGGGGAGCGACGTTGGGCAAAAATGGCGCATACCAGCAAAGCCTAGTTTCAATCCACGCTCCCCTGTGCGGGGAGCGACGGACAGATATATGCATAACTGCATAGTCTGCGATGTTTCAATCCACGCTCCCCTGTGCGGGGAGCGACTTATAGATGGACACGATGTTGACACTGAAAGAGTGTTTCAATCCACGCTCCCCTGTGCGGGGAGCGACAGGCAGTAGTTAATCTTTCCAGCTTTTTTCTGTTTTGTTTCAATCCACGCTCCCCTGTGCGGGGAGCGACCGCAAGATTTAGCCCATCACGAGCTCATCTTGCCTATATGTAGCGGTAAGAATACCAGTCTGTTTATTTTATCAGTTTTTTCTCTCAGTTGTTAAAGTGCCGACCCTCCTTTTTTGCGCGAAGCTCCCCGATCAAAGCTGTTCACGTATGCTTCGCGCTATGCGATCAAAAAGCCCTCCAAGTCAATTGTTGGTTTGGCACCAATATGTTCCAAGCGCTTTTTCCAGTTGTTTCCCAGGAAATAAAAGCGCAGGCTGTCATGTTTTTCATCAATTTCGTTTACCAATTGTGCCCTGAGTGTTACCCACTGTTCAGCCTGGATGACGCATTCGAATACGGAGTTCTGCACACGAATCCCATAGTTCTGGCAAATTTTTGCCACCTTTCTTAAGCGTTTTTTGCCAGCCTCGCTTTCTGTGTTGACGTCATAGGTTACCAGAACCAGCATGTTTACCTCCAGAAGAAGGGCGGATATGCATCTAAATCTCCGCGCAAATGACGCGCAAGCAGCAAGGCCTGGACGTATGGTAATAATCCCAGGCTAATTTTCTCTTGCGTGAAAGGATGGGTTAACAATTCTTGTTTTCGTTTTTGCCAGGCGGACAAAAAACGTTTTCTTGCTTCGTCTTCCATTAATATTGCGCCAGTCTCCTTCCTTAAAAAGTCCTTTGAACTCAGTTGCTGGGTGTTTATCAATGAAAGTACCAGCCGATCTGCCAAAACCGGCCGCAACTCTTCCATTAAATCCAGGGCTAAGGAGGGTCGTCCAGGCCTTTTTTGATGCAGGAATCCCAGATAGGGGTCCAGGCCAACGGATTCAAGGGCCGAGCTGCACTCATTGGCAAGCAGGGTGTATGCAAAGGAAAGCAAGGCATTGGTGGGATCCAGGGGAGGCCTTCGGTTCCTCCCGGTAAAACGAAAAGAGTCTTTTTGCTGCAAAATCAGGTGATCAAAGATTTTAAAATATTCTTTGGCTGCCAGGCCTTCATAGGCACGCAGCTCTTCTTGTGTTTCGCATGCTTGTACAGCTTTAATAATCTCTTTCAGCTGAGCGGTGCATGCACTCAGCATTTCGCTGTCTACTACCAAAGCATGGTCGCGTAATGCACGCTGAACCACCCTGCGTTGATTGTAGATTTTTCCGGTCAAAAAGTTCCGGGCAATTGCAGCCGCCTCAGTTCCCGAACTGGTGAGCTCGTGCTGCCGCGAGCGCAGCAGTACATTCCCGCGCACCTTGCCTTGCACGCGGGCTAAAAAACGGCCCGATGGGCGCAAAAACACCAAACTGATGCCCCTTTCGGCGCAGGCTCCCATCAAGGCTGGTGAGGCTCCCTGGTACGAAAAGCATACAATGCCCTCCAGATTCAGCAGCGGAATGCGCACCCCGGGGCGATCCTTTATTTGAACCAGTATATTTTCCCCGTCCAGAGCCAGGTAAGCCTCGGGGGAAGTCACATAGAGTGTGTTCAGGAGCTTTCTCATTAATTGTCATCCTCTGCTAAAGCTGCGTGGATATATCCAAGGGCCGATCTTTTGCCTTGCAGTTCCGGCAGGCAGAGTTCTGCAAGCGAACACGATTTACAGGCTTTGCTCGTACGCACTTGCGGGGTATGCTGCCTTTTATAAAGAGCATGCATCTCAGAGGAAATTTCAAGAACTTTATTTCTCAACTCTGCATCGATGATCACCTCAAAACGATGCCGCGTTTTCCCATAGAAAAGAAAGGCATTACTTATTTGAGTTGAAAGCATCTCTTCCAGACAAAGCGCTTGCGCTGCCACTTGAACCAAATCTTCCATTCCGGTTTTTGGCTCACCACGTTTGTACTCCACCGGTGTCACAGAGTAGCAGCCTGTATGTCCTGGCAAGGACACACCGTTTTTACAGCTTTTAAATTCAACCAAGTCGCAAATGCCGGTTAAGCCCAGTTTGTATGACACAATGGGCACGCTGCGGGCAATGATTAAGTCGGCTCTCCTTTGATTAAAGAAAGGGTCATCTACCCGCTCGTGCAATTGACGCCCAGAGGCGGTTAAATAATTTTCCTTCCACTGAGACTCAAGATGTATCAGTGCCCATTGGCGGCGGCAGAAGACAAAGTGCTGCAACCCTGACAGAGGCAGCAAGTCTTCTGCCGTGTATTCCTCAAACATGCTTATGCCAGTTCGAACAGTTCAACACCCTGAGGTAAGGCCTCCTTTTCTACCTTTACGCTGTAGTCTGAGAACGCTCTGGGTGCTTTAGCCTGGTCCAGTTTTTCCACGGTAATCAGGTCGAAGAGTGTTTGGGCTGCTGCGTTGCCTAATTCCGAATCGTGCTTAAAGACGAAGAGTTTGCGGGTTGCCATCTTGCCTCTTGATGCTGAGCGGTCGTGCTCGAACATGTTTAATAAGGCTTCCCAAAGCAAGCCCAGGTCTTCTTCACTGAAACCGGTGCCTTTGGCTTGATCGTTGGCTAATTTGGCTGAAATATATCCCTCGACGCGATACAGGCCATAAGGTACGATGAACTTGCGGCCCATTTCTGTGGTCTTTTTTTCCTGGTCTTCTTCGCGGGTTACTGTTACGCGGGTAATGGTAACTTCCTGCTGGATAACAGGGTCGATGCTGCGTGAAAAATTGATTTGTACGGGTCCTCTTACCTGGCCGCAGTTTACGCCGGTGGTCATCACCGCACCAAAGCAGCGGATATCGTAGAAGTTTTTACACATCCAAGACCTGGCAACGTCGATCTCCTCCTTGCTCGGCTTTTTTGGGTCGATGCCCAAATCTGTATATGCCAGAGTGTGCTGGCTGTTCAATGCTATCCCTTCTTTGACATAGATCTTAAAACCAGGAGCATCTTCCTGCTTCATTTCCACATAATTCCGAATCTTGCGCTTAAGGCATACATCGGTCACAATCCCAAACCCGGTTTCCGGGTCGATGCGGGGCAGGTTTCCGGCATCCGGATCTCCGTTGGGGTTGCCGTTTTCAACATCGTACAACAATACAAATTCATACCGATTTTGGATAGGCTTGCTCATTATCGCTCCTCTTCTTCTGCTTGGGTCTTTATTATGGTGTTTTCCTCAGTGGGGCTATCTGCATTTCTTGGTTTATAAAAATCTGAGCGCTGATGGTAATACCCCAGGATGAACGCGCCTTGCTCATCCAGGGAAAAATGTGCGGGGAAGGGCCTTTGGGTTTCATCCAGCTTTTCAAGTACAGCTCCAATGCCGCGGTCTAAAGACTTTCCATATTCCGCTTTTGCGACATGGTGCTGGGAAAGTTTTAAAAGCGTAGGAAAGACTGTGGCTGGACTGGCACAGGCCGAGGCAAAATAGCGGTCTTTGATCGTTGTATTTAAGGCAGCTGGTCCGCCGGCGGCATCCAACTGCGCTTTTTCCAGGTAGGCAAAGAGCCTGCCGAGCACATAAGGCTTATAGTTTGTTTCAGGATTTAATGACATATTTAACGCCTCCAATATTTGAGCTTTTGCTTGATAGCGATACTTGCGCAACAGGCAGGCTTTAATAGCCCCTACCCGGTTTGCATTTACCTTGTAAAAACCACTGTTTGGGTCATCCTGGTCGGTCTTTACCCGCAATACGATACTGGAAAGCAGCGCTGCAGGATAGGCCAGGCCGCTTAGGATGGAACGCATCACTGCCCCGCCCAAAAGGGGGGCAGCCTCGCGCTTGCTTGCCTTGGGAGAAACTGTTTCGTTTAAGAGTCTCCAGACGGAGATGGGGTATCTGCGTCCTGTGATGCGCATATCTTCATGGTGCTGAACGATACGTGCTACTATCTGTCCAAAGGCGGCCTCTTCAAAAAATCGCACGGAAAGCCGTGCGGCATTCGGTGAGATTCCCAGTACATAAAACTTTGTTTGCTCGTCCAGCGCACTCTTTTTTATTTCAGTATTATCGATGGGCAGGCCTTTTTCAATTTTGCCGGCAATTGCAGCGAGGAGCCTTTCGGCGCCGGGGTCGCGCTGGCTTTCTTCTCCCTGCTTGGGTTCGGAGCCTTCAAGATTCAGAAGCGCTTCAAAGACGTCGGCATAAGCCGGCGAGTTGCTCTGAGCCCAGTAGACCACGGTGGTTTCTCCCAGACGCAGGGGCCGGTGGGGATTGGCTGGCGAAGTAAGGTAGTTCAATGCAGTAGTATAGGCAAACATGGCTGCCTCGCTAACGGGTGCATTATCACCTTGTTTTAATCCGTACGATTCAAAAGCACGTAAATTAAAACCAACTAAGGCCGCCCCTGTAGACGTAGCTCCTGCAATCCCAGAAATGTTCGTGTGCAGGCGTGCAATGGGTGCCTGCTCTCCGGTGACCAGGCATTGCCGCTTTCTTGCCTCATCCACTTCATCAGGTGCGGTGAAGCGAGCTGCAATTTCGGGATCCTCATGGATGTATCCGGGGTTGCCAAGCAACTGAAAAACCAGGTTACCGCCTTTTTGCAGGTCTTCCATGTTTTCCTGCAAGACCGGGCTGGTTTCGATCATTTGGGGAGTCCAGGTTTGGAGGAAGCGGCTAAGGGCAAGCGCAGCCGGGGTTTGCAGGCCTTCGATTAACTGCAGGTTTTTCTCACGAAAGGCCTCGAAGCGCAGTTTGCCATAATCCGCATCCTTCTTTTCGGGATTTCCTAGGCCGAAAACATAGCTTGCGTTGTCTGCTAAATAGTTTGAAAGAATATTTGAGGCTCGCTTTACCCGGGCAGGAAGCTGTATATGTTGGGGTACCTCTACAATTTTTTTGCCGCGGGTTACGCTTTCTTTAAGCGGTATGAGGTTGAGCAGTTTTCCTTCCGGTGAGATAACCACTGCAAAGTGCACTCCGGTTACACTGTATCCCTCGGTTGGAATTCCGCTGTCAGGGTCTTTGGCTAAAATATCATAATATCGGGCCAGGGACTGAATGATCATTGCACCCACCTGTCTACCTTGCCCAGGTCTAAGACCCCATCTTCAAGCACGGCACGGAAGAAGAAGGGGGTGATGTTTTCAGGGTCGGAAAAATCAAGGTCGTAAAGCATCCAGCCCAGGTCTTTTTCCCCTTTCAGCGGGCTGGTGTAAGAGTTGTTTTCTTCAACCAGCTCTACGTTGGCTGCAAATTCGCGGGTGCCCATACAAGGCTGCATAAAATGCTGGCCTTTTCTAAGCCTGCGCAGGATGACGTTGTAATGTTTTTCGGGGGTATCGTTTTGCCCGGCTTTTTCGGGCACGATTTCGAAGTGTGCGTCAATAAGGTATGCCGGTTCGCGCAGGACAGTAGCGGCACGCTGCTGGCGCGTTTCGGTTGCCGATATGAAGAGGGGTCTGCTGGGCCTCCGGATGAGTTCCCTTTGCGAGGGGGCTATTGCTTTTTCGCTTACCTCGTTGCGGCGGATGTTGGTAAAGGCGATAGGCTTGAGCACCGTGATTTTATCGATTACCCAGCGGATAGCCGGCTTCCAATACACGGCTTCCAGGATTCCCCGGGCGGAAGAAGGAGTGATGATTTCATAGCTCATGCGCTCGACCTTCATCTCTGGCCGGCTGAACAAACCATACTCAGCACTTACTTTTATTTGGATTCCATATCCCATTTTGAGGATGCCTCCTTATATGTCTATGAAGATGCCATCACTGCCAGACACTTTTGGAACCCGCAGTCCTTCCTGGGGGTCATAATAGTGCTCTGGCTGGTTCAGAACAATAAAAACCTCTCTTTCTACCCCTATTGCGCCTAAGTTGCTTAATGTCTTGTACTCATTCTCATAGATATTTACAGAATAAAGCTGTAATTTACGGGCCAAGTCGCGATTGCTTAGCTCTGGGCTGAAATGCAGAAGAGTATTTACTTCTTCTTCTAAAGGTACAACAATGCTCAAAGTGTTGTCATCGATCAGGCGAAATCGCTCCGCTGCTGTTCTAAAGTCGAATTCTGCCGCTTTCATCTTCGGCTTTATAAAGCAGGACATGATCTTTTCGCGGTCAAATGCCTGTTCCCCTTTGACATCATAGAGCAAATTATAATAGGCTTCCACCGCCTCAAGGCTGGTCAGGTCTTTTCCTGAAAGCTCCTGAAAAATCGAATCGGCTACGGCTGCCTGCTGGCGAATCTCTCCCGGGATGCCCTTTGCACTCTCAGACTGATACTTAAAGACGAAAAGGTCAGCTTCGGAGGTTCGAAATTCTCGGTTTACCCTTCCGCCTGCCTGGATGATTGAATCCAAGCCCGCCTGTTCCCGATACCCTACCGGAAAATCAAGATCTACTCCAGCTTCCAGCAGCTGGGTCGAAACAACCCGGCAGGTTTCTCCGGCTGCCAGGGTTTCTCGGATGGTTTTGATTACCCTGCTGCGGTGTTTGGGGTACATGTGTGTGCTCAGATGAAAACTGCCTTCCCTGGGCAAGAGGGCAAAGAGCTCGTGGGCATGCTTACGGGTGTTCACAATGCACAGGGCTTGTTTATGCGCAGTTATCCGGCTGGCCAGCTCCTCCGGGCTTAAGAGTCCTAATTGTTTCAGGTTGATTCGTTTCAAATCCTGATACAGTTGCTTTGGTTGGCTTGCCAGCTCTGTGAAATTTGTTCCCGGAAAGAAGCGCTGAAGGCTGGGCTGTGTTGCCGTGCAAAAAACGGCGCTGGAGCCATAATTGTGCACCAGTTCCCGTACGGCAGCCATACAAGGCTGCAGAAAATCACGCGGGATCATCTGGGCTTCATCGAAGATTAAGACGCTATTGGCCATGCGATGTACTTTTCGGCTTCGAGAGCTGCGGTTGGCATAAATTGACTCAAAAAACTGCACGTTTGTGGTCACGATGATGGGCAGATCCCAGTTTTCGGTGGCTAATTTCAGTTTGTGGATGGTTTGGTTGGTGGCATCGTCGGCATCGTTGGGTTGATCGTCCGCATGGTTTAGCCCTAGCTTTCTGATGTCTTCCCAGGAATAGTTGGAATGATGTTCAAGGACCTTATCAAAACCAAGGATCTGTTTAAAGGTTGCGGCTGTCTGTTCGATAATGGATGTGTAAGGAATAATGTAAATAATGCGTTCAAGCTGGTGTTCTTTGGCATGGTTAAGTGCAAACCCCATCGATGCCAAGGTTTTTCCGCCGCCGGTAGGCACAGTCATTGTGAAAAAGCCTGGGGCCTCTTGCGCTTTGAGCGCTGCGCTTGCGTAAATTTCGTTTCGCAATGCGGTTAAGTTCCCTTGCCTGGTGCCCAGCATCTTCATATATGCGTTAAAGGGTTCCAGAAGCTGGTCAGGATGGAGGTAATCCCCCTGTTCACGGCCTTGGCCGAGAGCTGCCTCTGTTTCCAAAAAGTCTGCATCTACTAAGATGGAATAGAGCATGCGGGTCATGAAAGCAAAAGTATAAGGGACAGCTTCTTTGGATGTGGCTTTTAATGTAGGCAGCCGAATTTGCCTGAATGCCGAAAAATCGAGTTCATCCTGGTAAGCGCTAAAATCTTCCACCTCTTTTTTAAGGCGGCCGCACAAGCTGTTTTCGGACCCTAAATCTATGATTGAACCGTAGTCGGGGAGACCGGCATGATGGCCGCTTACACAAAAGGCGATGATGGAGCGTAAAACCTCAGGGATTGCGAGGCTATCCAGCTCCATTACCAGCTTTGCGCCAGCCGTGGAGTGGTCGACGCGGCCGCCGATGCCTCTGAGGCGTCTTTGGAATGCCTGGGAGTATTTGCCAATGTCGTGTAAATAACCGCATAATGCAGCATAGTCGCCCAGTCCGATGCGCTGTCCCATTCCTTTGGCGATCGCGGCTGTTTGCTCCAGGTGTTCTTTAAGGGGTTGCCAAGGCCCCTTTTCGTTGGTGTGTGCAAAGAAATTTGTGTTTCCCATGTTTTTTAAGAGCTCACTTTTCTTCGTAGATTCGCGATTGATGGAAAACTTAGCCTAATTATAAAGAATCGTAGAAATGTAGCAAACGCTATATACTCCTCTGGGGCAGTCAAGCGGCTAATTCCTGGATTGGGTTTTTGCTAAAGTTTGGTACTTGCAAAAAATGCTGTTCGTAGTTGGGGGTGTTGTGCTAACGGGCCTGAAAGGCAAGCGCGCGTTTCTGAATTTCATCCCAAAGGATCATAGCTGCTCCCATTCTCTCCTGAGGGTTAAGTATAGTAGAAAACCAGGCCATTGGGCAGCATGTGCCGGAGAGGGTTTGGCTTGCTTAGACCTCCTGGAGCTCTTCGCTGACCTGCCGGAAGAAATCCGCGCTCCAAAGCCCCAGGCTCTCCTGCCGGCGCAAAAAGGGCGCTACGTCCGCCTTTGCCTCGCGGTAATTGATTTGCTCAAAACGCTGATAGAGCAGCTGCTTTAGCTCTGCAAAGCTTAAGCGCTCATCCGCGCCGGCACAGGCCGTCTGCAGCATTCTCGCCTTGAGATGCGCAAAATTCACCGGCACCCTGCGTGAAAGCAGGAAGAGGTAATCGTACAGGTCTCTGCCTTTGACGCGGTTTTTCCATGCGCGGCATAAAACCGCGTGGATCTTTCCCGCGAAGAGGGAGGGCGCATCGTAAAGCCTTGTTTCGTAAGGGCTGGGCAGAAGGCGGTAGCGGTGCTCGGTGCCTGCGCCTTCCGGCGGGTCTACATCTACCTCTATCTTGATCTTAACCAGTTCGCCGGCGTGGACTGCTCCTGAGGTCTCGCTGCCATACAGCAGGATCAGGTGTTTTTGGGTATTGGTCTTAAAGAAAGCCGAACGAATCCGCGGGCTCCCGCTTTTGGCTTTGGCGCTCAGCTCGCCGCTTAATCCATAGGATTCAATTTCGTCCAGCACAGCCGGAAAAAAAGAACTCAGCTCAAAATCTTTGTCCTTTTGCAGCAGCGAAAAATCCAGGTCTTCAGAAAAGCGGTCCAAACCATAGAAGATCCTTAAGGCGGTTCCGCCATAGAAGGCCGCCTTTTTAAAGAAGCCAGCCCTGGCAAGCCCCGCCAGGATCAGTTCCTGAAAAATTTCCTTCAAGGCGTTTTTTCTGTCGTGCAGGCTGACTGCCACATATTCATTGAGCATTGCTTCCAGGATCGTGTTCATGCTTGCCTTTCTAACCAGCGCAGGAAGGTCTGATGGATCGCCCTGCGGTAAAGCGGTGCATAGGCTTGCAGCCTGGCCCTGGAGAGCTGCTCAAATACCTCAGGGTCCAGGCGCAGGTCTTCAAACAGTAAATTCTCCAGTTCGGCTGCGGAGCGCAGGGGGGGCAAAGTATAGAGCTTGTCGCAAAGCGCTTTCTCGGGGTCCGCGATCAGAAAGGTGTAGGCGCCTTCGCGCATAATCTGAATGCCCGCCGGGTAGGCCCGCCTGGGCACGTTGCGATAGCTGAAGTTCCCAAAGGGGGTCTGATAATGCTTGTGCTTGTTCTTATTAAAGGTAGCCGAAGTAAAGGTATAGACGGCCTCGGGGATGAGCCCATGCCACGCCAGCGCGAAATCGAAGGAGAGATACGAGGGCCCGTAGATGCTGCCCGCCAGCAGGTAGCCGGGGGTGTCGCGCTCGGTTTCGTATAAACCCTTGACGATCGGGAAGAGATCGCCCTTTTTCACCAGCCCGCTGATGCGGTCTTTGGGGCAGGCGTAGCCGCGCGTTTCCTCATAGAGCATTTGGGTTGTTTTGATCATGTTCTCTCCAGATTTTCGAATGTTGATCGAAAGTCTGGAGAATATAAACAGTCCTTTTCCCTCTTTCCGGGCTTTTCCCCTTTACCTTACAACAGGCCGCTGCCTTTTCCTGCGGCGCCCGTACTTGGCCATAAAATACCGCCCCAGCGCCTCGATCTCGTCCGCCATCCGCCCGTAATCCACCGTTCCCTCGCGGACGTCTTCCCTCTCCTTCAAGCCGCCCTGTCCCCGCAGCGCAGCTTCCTTTCCGGCCTCGTTCTTCTGCCTTGGGCCTTCCAGCTCCGGATTTCCCCGCGCCAGCAGCGTCATCACATTACCTTCCATACGCCTCCTTATAACAGAACACATGTTCTATTTTAAGGCGCTTTCCTGCCTGCGCAAGACGTCAAAAGCGGAATCCTTTTCCGCTGCCAGATTCCGAAAGCGGAATCTTTTTGCCCAGGTTCCCGGTTGGAACGCTTTGACAACTCGCTGGCCAGGGAACGCGAGGCCATTCAGCGCTCCCTTGCTGCTGAATAGCGTCCATTTCCCAAACTCTTTTCCTTAAAACTCAGGTATCTATCCCTGCCATACTGGGTTAAAATTCAAGTGGCAGTCCTTTTCAAGCCAATACGTCTGCCAGGAGCTGAGCTGATCCTATGAACCCACGTCTCGTTGGTACCTCTGTCTATGGCCTCCGCACCCCTATCTTCCATGAGGGGGATGACCTTGTCCAGCGTATTCCTGCCATCCTTGAGCGATTCTGGCAGGCACAGGGCATCAGCGTGGGCAGCAAGGACGTCCTTGCTATCACCGAGAGCGTCGTCGCGCGCACCCAGGGCAACTACGCCAGCCTCGATGCCGTCAGCCAGGACCTCGATGCCCGCTTTCCCCAGGATACCCTCGGCCTCGTTTTCCCCATCCTCAGCCGCAACCGCTTTGCGCTTATTTTGCGCGCCGCCGCCCAGGCCCACTTCAAGCGCCTGGTCCTCCTCCTCAGTTATCCCGCCGATGAAGTAGGCAACCACCTGCTTCCCCTGGAGGCGCTCGATGAGGCCGGCGTGGACCCCTGGCGCGATGTGCTCAGCCTGGAGGAATACCGGACCCGGTTTGGCAAGCGTTTGCACCCTTTTACCGGCGTTGATTACATCAATTACTACAAGAACATCGTCGCTGAGGCCGGCAAGGACTGCGAGATCATCTTCGCCAACCGCCCTGAAGCGATCCTGTCCGCGACTACCCAGGTTCTCAGCTGCGATATCCACAGCCGCGCCCGCAGCAAGCGCATCCTGCGTGAGAAAGGCGCCTATGTCCTCGGCCTCGATGAGATCCTTACCGAGCCGGTGAATGGCAGCGGCTACAACCCGCAGTACGGTTTGCTGGGCAGCAATAAAGCCAGTGAGGAGACCCTCAAGCTCTTCCCGCGCGACTGCCAGCCTCTGGTGGAGGCGATTCAAGCCGAGGTACTCCGCTGTACCGGGCACAGGATTGAGGTGATGGTCTACGGCGATGGCGCCTTTAAGGACCCGGTAGGCCATATTTGGGAACTGGCTGACCCGGTGGTAAGCCCCGGCTTTACCAGCGGGCTGGGCGGAAAGCCCAACGAGCTGAAGCTGAAATACCTGGCCGATGGCGAGTTTGCCAGTTTGAGGGGCAAGGAGCTGGAAGAGGCGCTGCGCGAGCGTGTGGCCGGCAAATCCAACGAGGACATTGGCAGCATGGAAACCGAAGGCACCACCCCGCGCCGCGTCACCGATCTATTGGGCTCCCTCTGCGATCTTACCAGCGGCAGCGGCGATAAAGGCACGCCATTTGTCTACATTCAGGGCTACTTTGACGACATTGCCCATTAATGCGCAAGAGGCCGGCTCTGGTAAAGGCCCCTTTCAGCGAGGCTTCCAGATGCGGCATGAATGCTGAGATGGCACCTTGCACAGTTAAATCTGCCTCGTGTAGTACCCCAGGCTCTAAGCCAATACCTGCAGTACTGTTCTAAGAGCTAAACTTTTCCTTGTTCTTTCCTTTAAAAGAGAACCTTAAAAAAGCAATGCTGTCCGGAAGGGCAGCATTGCTTGAGCAGCGCTTTAAGAGGCTTTACGCTTAGCTGTTTTTCATGATTACCCGTTCAATGGCATCGGCTACGTGCTCGCAGCGGTCACAGGTACGCTCCAGCTTGTCGTAAATGGTGCTCCATGCCAATATCTTGATGGGGTCCTTCTCCTTGGTATAGAGCTCGCGCATGGCCTTAAGGTAGAGCGCGTCAGCCAGTTCTTCCACCACATTTACCTCGATGATGCGGCCGATAATGGTCTCGGATTTGTGGAAGTTTTCGAACTCGTCAAAGCAGGCTTTCATGGCGGTAGTACTGCGCACGATTAAGTCACAAAAATCGATGGCGTGAGGGCGGATCTCCTGAATGTTGAACATGTAAAAGGTCTGAAAGATCTCTTCGATGAGGTCAAGAACGTCGTCCAGCTCCCAGGTGAGCGAGACGATATCCTCACGCTCGATGGGGGTGATGAACTCGGTTGCGAGGGCTTTTATAATTTCGTGTTTTTTTTCGTCGGTGCCATGCTCAATTTCGTGGATGCTTTTGACCTGGCGTTCGATTTTATCCGGATTGTAGGACTTGGCGGTTTTTTCCAGCAGCTGGGAGGCGCGGATGGCATCTTCGGCCATACCGATGAACATTTGAAAATAGTTGTTGGACTTTTTACGTGCCATAAGCAGCTCCTATGATGCAAAGAGTATCAGGAATAGACGCGTTACGATAAAACCGACCAGGGCACAGCCAGGGAAGGTGAGCACCCAGGCAAGCACCATCTCCTGAACGATGCGCCAGTTCACGCTGCGCAGGCGTTTGGCGGCACCTACGCCCATGATGGCGGTAGTTTTGGTGTGGGTGGTAGAAACAGGCAAGCCGCGAAAGAGGCTGGCAGCCAGAAGGCATAAGGCAGCAGCGATGTCGGCACTAAAGCCCTGATAGGTTTCCAGCTTGACCATATCCAATCCCACGGCCTTGATGATGCGATAGCCTCCAATGCTGGTGCCCAGGGCCATGATGATGCTGGTGAGCAGCATAAGCCAAATGGGAATGCTGAAGTGTTCGGGTACGGCCTGACCGCGGGCAATGTACATGCCAATGAGGAAGACGCCCATAAATTTTTGACCGTCCTGGGCACCGTGCATAAAAGCCATCGCGGCGGCTCCGCCAATTTGGGCGCGGCGAAAGATGCGGTTGGTCTTTCGGCGGTTTTGGTGTTTAAAAAGCACTTCAACCAGCTTTACGATTAAATAACCAAGGGCAAAGCCCATGAATGTGGAGAGGAAAAGCCCGATGATCACCTTTAGCCACTCACTGCCGCTTACCCCGCTGAGATTGCCGTGGAAGCCGATGGCAGCCCCGGTAAGGCCGGCGATCAGGGCGTGGCTTTCACTGGTGGGAATGCCAAAATACCAGGCTGCAGTAGCCCACAGCACAATACCAAAAAGCGCTGCGCATAGCGCAATTGTGCTGGCGCGGATGTCCGTGCCAAAGTCGACCATCTTGGAGATAGTCATTGCCACGCTGGAGTTAAAGAGCGTCATAACGAAAACGCCCAGGAAATTGAAAACAGCAGCCATGATAATGGCCTGCTTGGGCTTAATGGCACGTGTGCTGATGCAGGTAGCAATGGCGTTGGGGGCATCCGTCCAGCCGTTAACCAGAATTACACCAATGGTGAGGATTACGGTGATGAGCAAGGCAGGATTACGAAGCAGTTCAGCGATGAAGTCCATAATTGTTCGGGTCAGGCGCGGGGGATATTTTAACAATGTTAAGCGTTAATGAACAGGGTAATAATCAACTTACCTGGCAAGTTAATGCCAGGTTTTCGGTTTTGGGCTGCTGAAACTAGGGGTTAAGCGGATTTACGGGTGGTAAGCCAGTAGGGCAGGGCCAGGAGCAGGAAGGCGCCAAGCAAATTGCCCAATCCGGAGAGGACAAGGTTGTAAAGCACGCCGCTAAGGGGGATGGCTAAACCGTGCGGGTTCAGGACGGCGGCTGTAAGCAGGGTCATGTTCGCGACGACGTGCTCAAAACCAGCGGCAACAAAAGTGCCCACACAAAGCATAATTGCGATGAATTTGCCGCTATCAGACTGCAGGCGGTAGCTGCACCATACGGCCAAACAAACCAGCAGGTTGCAAAGCATACTGCGCAGGATAAGCTCCAGGGGAGGGTAGCTGATTTTTGTAAGCGCGGTTTGGGCGACGAAGAGCCCGTAATCGCCTTTGAGGAAGCCGCTGCCATGGAGGAGGAGCGCAAAGAGGATGCTGCCCAGCAGATTGCCCAGGTAGCAGATGCCCCAGTAGGGCAGTACCTGCCCGGCCTTGGCTTTGCCGCCTAGCCAGGCGAGGCTTAAAACAAGATTGTTGCCGGTAAAGAGCTCGGCGCCGGCAAAAATTACCAGGGTGAGAGCGACGGAAAATACCGCGCCCATGAGCAGTTTTTGCCCGGGCAAGCCGGCGAAGGCGGCACCGGGAATGGAATAGGCTACCACACCAAAGCCGACATAAATGCCGGCCAGGGCTGCAGCTGCCCAAAAACCGAGTTGGTTGCGTTTAAAGAAGGCTAACTTTGCCTGGGCAGAATCGAGGATTTTTTGATAGGTGTCTTGGTACATGCAGCGTATTATACCGCGGGACCAAGTTATGCGGCGCTTACAGGAATCCACCCCATATGCATATTTTGAAAGAGAAACTGTACTTTTTAGGATATAGGCTATTGCCGGGAAAGGTGAAACTTTAGGCCGGCAGCTCAGCACTGATTTGGCAGGCTTAGCAGGAATCGTATCTTCGATATCGGCTGCGAAGCATGCTTGCAGCAAGCATCTCAATTCTTTAAGCAGAGGCGTGAAGTTCATCCGCTTATGCCTTCACAGGAATTGCCATCGGAGGCTTGAGCCAGGTCTGCGGGATGATCTGGCGGAGGCTTTGGGGAGGTGTATTTAACAATAATCAGTACAAAGGAGACGGCAGTATGAATACAAGGCGCCGTCTGACGATCTGTGAATGCATTGTTTTTCTTTGGCTGAAGCGAATCATTGCGTGTTATGGAGAGTTTTGCCTAAGGAGCAGAGGTAAGCAATTTGATCGTTTTAGCTGTAATGAGAAATTAATGAAGAATCCATTCGTAATGGGTCTGGGCATAAACAATCAAATCGGGAGAATGTCATGATATAATTGTGATAGCGCTCTCACAACTAAAGATTTTGAAAGGATTAAGCTATGGATATAAAGGAATATGTAGATATTGCTCGAAACAGTAAACTGTTCACTTCGCCAATCCTCGGACCGCATCTCGAAAAATTCTTGAAGGAAAAAGCTCCAATGATTGAAGCTTTGGCGCAAGAGGCGGTGGAAAAGAAAGTCAGCCACATCTATTGGGTGGGTGCTGGTAACTCCTGGGTAAATTTGCTCTCAGGGAAGTACTTATTGGATAAGTTCACCAACTTAACCAGCGATTGCTATATCAGCTATGAGTTTATTTGGCGTGAGCCAAAACGCTTGGACGATAAGGCTTGGGTTTTCCTGGCTTCGTTCTCCGGGGCCACTGAGGATACCGTTGCAGCACTGAGGTTTGCCAATGAGCATAATGCACGGACCATTGCGCTGGTTGATAAAGCGGACAGTGTCATGGGTAAAGAGGCCGATGTTGTCATTGATTACAACTCGAAAGCTTTGTATATTCTTCCTTTGACTGCAGCTTATTTATTCTCACTTACTGTTGCTAAATTACAGGGTGCAGACGTTCAGCATGTGATTGACCAGCTTTACCAGTTGCCGGAGCTGCTCTCAAGACAATATGTCGAGTTAGAGGAGCCATCAAGGGTTCTGGCTGAAAAGTACAAAGATGAAAAACTGTTCTACGTTTTAGCAAGCGGACCGTTATATGGCATTGGTTACAAGTTTGGCTTGACAGTCTTTATGGAAAACATGCGTGTGCATGCTTCTTTCATGAATGCATCGGAGTTCCGGCATGGGCCGGCGGAAATGCTCGAACGTGAAAAGCCGACAGCTATCGTGTTATTAGGAAATGACTCTTCCCGGCCTATGGTAGAAAGGGTAAGGTCAATTCTGACGAACAATAAGGCGGATGTGATCTCATTTGATGCCGCAGACTACCCTGGATTTGATCCTCTCTTAGCTCCCTTTGTTTTAATGATCCCACTGCAATGGTTTGCGGTACATTCAGCAATCTTGCGCGGCATCTATGATTTGGATGAACGTGTTTTGATGGGGCGTGGAATCATGGGGAAAGGCAGTAAAATAACCTGGCCATGAGCCGAATTTTGAGTATTGGTGATAATTGTATTGACCGCTATTTGACCTCAGTCCCGAAAAGCTATGCTGGAGGCAATGCGGTCAATACTGCTGTGCATATGAAACTCGCAGGGGGCGAGGTTTCATATATGGGTGCTGTTGGAAGGGACAAAGAAGGATCTGCGATTTTAGAGAAACTTGCATCGAAAGGTATCGATGTATCGTATTGCCAAACTTACGATACTAATACTGCTTATACCGATGTGGGAGTGGATGAGGATGGAAACCGTGTTTTCCTGAGAGAAGACCCGGGTGCTACTGATTGTCTTACGATCGATTCTGAGAGCTTGTCCTATATCCGCAGCTTTGATCTGGTTCATAATACCTGGTTAGGCAGAACGGAAAAGCACCTCGCCGCGTTCTGTGACGGACAAAAAAAGATTATCACGATGGATTATGGGGAAAGATACTCCGATCAGTTCCTGGCACAGACCTTGGCCAAGGTGGACATCGCTTTCTTCTCTACCCATCTTGGAGAGCACGAAAAGGCTGAGTCAGTGGCTCGTTATGTTATTGAGCAAGGCCCGCTGCTTGTTGTGGTTACGATGGGAGAAAAGGGATCCCTGGCTTATGACGGAGCCAAGCTATATTATTGTGAGGCAGAAGCGATCGAGGCTGTCGATACTCTTGGAGCTGGGGACACTTATATTGCCAACTTTCTTGTAAGCTGGCTGCAAACGAAAGATATTGTTTTATGCATGGAAGCAGCTACACAAGCTGCAGCAAAGACCTGTGTATTGGCAGGTGCCTGGGAAGATTCTGAAATATTTTTATAAAAATGCCTGAGGGCTTATTCTTTAACCGCTCCGCACAGCCCCCTATTGATGTGTCTGAGATAGAGTTTGGATCTTCGGGTGCAAGAAACCGGACTGACCCACAAGACCAATTGCGGCTGTTTCTCCCGCAAATTCATGTCCCAGGGCGATGTTGCGGGCTGCAGGTTCAAGATTTCTCCAAATACGCAGGTCCGTACCGCATACGCCTCAGGCCATAACCTTCACCAGAACTTCGTCCAGACCAGGTTGAGGAATCTCCCTGGCTCAATAAACTGGCCTCATGGTTGTTTTGCCTCGGCGGTAGATTTACGTGTAACGAGGGATGTTTTAAGCACTACATCCTCGAATTGTGCGATGTTTTCATTTTCCAGCATCCGCCGCAGGAGAAGGCGAGCTACTTCCTGGCTTATGCGTTTAAGGGGCTGGGCTATTGTGGTTATAGGCGGGTCGATTAATTTGTACCAGTCCAGTTCATCGAAACTAATCAGGGAAATAGCCTCGGGAATTCTAAAGAGCATGTCTTTTGCTGCGAGTAAAAACCCTGTCGTCATAAAGTTATTGGCTGTGATTATCGCAGAAGGCCGGTTGGACTGACTCAGGAGGCTAACGCTTCCGCGGTACCCGTCCAAGACGGTATGACCGGTAATCTTGATCAATTCGGGATTCAAAGAAAGCGATTGTTCTTGATAAGCTTCCCTGAAGCCCTTTAATCGTTCGCGATTAGAGGCGATATCAAGCGAATCGCTGAGGAAACCAATTTTCCTATGTCCCAGATCAAATAAGTGCTGCATCGCGTTCTGGATTGCCAAAGCATTGTCCACTCTTACGCTATCTATATTTAAGGAGTCAGGAACTCGGTCAACCAGAACAACTGCTGTGCCGGAATTGTGTGCTTCAACGATATGGGAATAATTTTGGGAAGAACAAGGCGCAATGATTAAACCATCTACTTGTTTGCTCAGGAGTGTTTCAACCCCGTGAATTTCCTCGTCCAGATTCTCATTGGTTGTGTACACCATCATTGTGTAAGCTTGCGGGCTGATGAGGGCGTTGATGTTCATGACAAGGTTGGAAAAGAAGGGGTTTTCGATATCTCCTACAACAAAGCCAACGGTTTTGGTTTTGCCATGCACCATGCTGCGTGCAATGGCATGAGGGCGATAGCCCATTTGCCGGGCTTTCTCTAAGACTGCCTCGCGTTTTTCCTCACTAACATAGCCATATCCGCCCAAAACGCGCGAAGCCGTGGCGTGCGAAACACCAGCCTGTTTTGCAATGTCTCTAACTGTTATTCTGGGTTTCATAGTCTAGGTATGAATAATATATGATAACGATATCATAAGTATACATCTTTTTAAAAGGTGTTGTCGATCAATTAACCTTTTAAAGAGTTTTCAGGAAAGCAGGAACCTAATTGGGCCAACCGTTGTGCATATCTGGAAGAGATCATTACGCATAGCTTCCAGGATGCATCGTTTATTCGTACTTCAATGCGGTTACCGGTACCATCATGGCGGCATTGAGGGCGGGGTAGAGGCCGGAAAGCAGGCCGACCAGCGTAGCGAAAAGGATGCTGAAGATCGGCAGCCACCAGGGGGTAACGGTAGCCAGGCTGCCGCCGCCCATCATCCCCATGCCTCCGTAGCCCGAGAGCTGCGAAGAAGCGAGGGTGTTAATCACGGAACTGATTAACCAGGCCAGAATTACGCCGCCAATACCGCCCAAAAAGCCAATTCCGGCAGCTTCGCCGAGAAAGATGCTCAGGATATTTTTGTTGGAAGCACCAATAGCCTTCATAATGCCAATTTCACGCGTGCGCTCGAGGATAGCCATCGTCATGGTGTTGGCGATACCGATTGCAGCGACCAATAAGGAGATGGCCCCAACCCCGCCAAAGACAACCTGCATGACGGTAAAGAAAGAGTTGATTCCCTCTACTGTGGACTGGGGTGAATAAGCCTGAAAGCCAAGGTCGTTGATTGCCTGGGTGATTTCGGTGGTTTTTTTGGGATCTTCGGCTTTGACCAGAAGCTGCTGGTAGCCTTCTTTGCGGCGGTCAATCTTTTTGCCCATATTCCACTCGTTCCATGCATTGAGTTCGGAGAAGGAAATGAAAACACTGCCATCGGCCTGCCCACGGGTTTCTTTGAGCACACCCACCACTTCGAGCATGACGGTTTTTTTGCTCTCGATGCCATCGGAGGACCATTTTGAGAGGACCACTTTGATGGTTTTGCCCATCAGGTCGGGGACTTCGGGCGGAGGGTCGTTAGGACGCTGCTGAGGATTGTAAAAGTTGCGGGGGACCCATGAACCAATAACTACTTTGCCGCGGGCAAGCGTAGTTACACCCTGTTTGGCTTCAAGGCCCATCAGAGCGAGGTCGTCAATGTTTACCCCGGTGAGGCTAAGGTAAGCTTCAAGACGGCCGTAGGTGGCATTGAGAGGGCCGCGGTAATAATCATAGATGACGACCTCTTTTACGCCCGGAACGGCTTGAATATTGGCAATCGCCGCGTCGTCGATCTTCTTGATATCGGATTCTGTGATCATTCCGGTTACATTTTGCGGGTAACCTGGATAAACCTCAATAGCAGTAAGGTCGCTGATACCCCATAACTGGCTGGTAGCGTTTTTTTGGAGGCCAAGGCCGAGCGAAACCAGGGTAACGATAGCCGCAGTTCCGATAACCACACCCACAGCGGTAAGCACAACGCGTCCTTTGCGGCGGTTGAGGTTATCCAGGATGAGGCTGAAAAGGTCAGAAAAGCGCATGAGTCTTCCTTTTAAATAGCTTTGCCCGGCAAGCTCCTAGCCTCTGGGTTCAGGAGGCAGCTCCTGCGGGAAGGGCGGCATAGCATCCGGGCTGTCCATGCCCGTTTCGCCCTTGCCAAAACCGAAGAAGGCTTTGATTGCGGTCCATAGTTTTGTGAGGAAACTCTGTTCGGCCGGGCTGCTGTCCGGGAACATCGCTCCGCCCTGGGGATCGATGGGGGACTGCATCATTGGTTGACCGTCTGGCCCAATGACCGGTTTACCGTCCGGGCCGATAAGGGGCGTAAGTCCGTCGCCCATGGGCATTCCTTCTTCGACCGAGACGATTCTTTCGGCATTAAAGGTGCGTAACTGGTTGAAATCGTCCGTGTAGCGGATTTCGTACAGAAGCTTATGCTCACCAGGCGTGGCAGGGGTATAGGAGGCATCCAGGGTGAAGTAGCCGCCTGGTTCAAGGGTGCCTACCAGAACGGTGTTGTCCTGAACTTCGCCATCATCGCTTTTGACGGTGAGGTTTCCGAGGATGACGGGCTTACGCGCCAGATTGGTCACCTGAATAGGCAGGGGTGTTGTTTGGCCGGCCATAAAGGGGCCTGGATCGCGATAGAAACTGATTTCCAGCTGCGGCAGGGCGTAGACCAGCAGAGTAATGGCCTGGTCATCGCTGAGGCGGTTGCCTTTTGGGTCGGTGTAGATAAACGAGACCTTGAGCGGGTAGATTCCGGGGGCAGTAGAAACATTGACGATGAAATCCTGGAGGGTTTCTTTTTGACTGCCAATGGGCATATCCCCAAGGAGCACGATATTGGAGGAGCCAAGGGGCGAAAAGTTGCTCATGTCGGCCGCAGAGCCGGATATGCCGCCAGGCTGCATTGTGCCCTGCAGCTCGCTGGAATTTACGGAGCCGCCGCCATAAACAAGGGAAACGTTGCTGGCATCGGCCTGCCCCATATTGCTGACCCGCAATTTCAGCTTGAAGCTTGTGCCAGGCTGCAGAGGGTCTACGTCGGTCTCGAAGCTGTTTACAACCATGAGCGGGCGGGGTGCGGAACTGGGCGTGGGGGTTCTGGTGGCAGCTGTAGTTCCGGCCTGCTCGATGGCGATGGTGAAGGTAAAGGTTTGCGCATAGGGGTTACCGGCATCGTCCGTATAGCTGACATTGGCGGTAAGGGGTGCGCTGTACTTCCAGGAGCCCTCGGCAGAGACGCGGAAGGCATGAGAGACGTTGGAGACATTTGGGTGTTCGCTGGTGCTGGGGGCGATGCTGGGATGGGTCCAAACGCCGCCGTCAAGGGGCTCGAAATCGGGGCCGGAGAAGGTGAGCACAATGTTGTGCGCTGGGGCATCACCGTTATTTGAGAGGTCGATTTGGACGGTAAAGGGCTTCCAGGGCGAAACCACCTCATTGGGCCGCGGTTCGTATTGAACCACATAGAGCATGGGACGGGTGCTTGGACTTGAGGAAGGAAGCGTAGGGGTAGGTGTAGCTTCTTGCGCATAGCCACTAATCGAAAGGCCAGGACTAAGCATAAGACCTATGGCCAGGAAAAGCAGCAGAAGTTTTAGGAAGTTCTTTTTCATATTAAGTACCTCATCCGCCAAGTTTCAGGTTGGCTGCCTGATATTCTTCGGTGCTGACCCGTTTACCGTCCATGAGATAGATGGTATCGCTTGCAAAATTGAGCATACGCGGGTCGTGGGTGGCTACCAGGATCGTTTTTCCTGTACGGTGCAGTTCATCGAGCAACTGCATAATGGCAACCCCGCTGGCAGTATCCAGGTTGCCGGTGGGTTCATCAGCCAGGATCAGTTCGGGATCGTTTACTAGGGCGCGGGCTACCGCAACACGCTGCTGCTGGCCGCCAGAAAGCTCGGTAGGTTTATGGCCGATACGGTTTTCCAGCCCCACCTGTTTAAGCAGATCGACAGCGCGGGAGTAACGCTCGGCGCGTGGGACGCCCGAGAAGCGCAGGGGAAAGCCAATATTATCCTCAGCAGTCATCGTAGAAATGAGATTGAAAGACTGAAAGATGAAGCCCAGTTTGGTACGGCGGTAATGGGCCAGGGCATTTTCGTCCATGGCCTGGATTTCCTCACCGTCCACAAGAATCTTGCCGCTGCTGGGCCAGTCCAGACCACCAATGAGGTAGAGCATGGTGCTCTTTCCGGAGCCGCTGGGTCCCATAAGGACGGTAAAAGAACCGCGATTGATCTCCAGGCTGACACCAGCCAGGGCATGTACCTCGGTTTCGCCCATGGTATAGGTTTTCCACAAGTCCTGGGTAAGGACGAAGGCAGAGTCGCTCATCCAACCTCGTTAAAAACTGGCGTTGCTGGTAGCAGCCGAAAGCCAGGCTCCCAGTAAGGAAGGTATGGCGCTTAGAATCAGTACAAGAAAGACCGTGCCCAGCGTGGCAGCCAGAGCTTTGGATTTTTTGAGCTTTGAAAGCGGCGCGGCAGCCAGCAGAATGAGTACCGTAAACCAAACCCAATAGGCATCGATTGCTGCCAGAACAGCGCGCAAAAAGGTCATGAATCCTGCGGCATCAGCAGGGAGCAGCGAAGAAAGGCCGGGCGCTGCACCTAAGGACTTGGTTGCCAGGGTATTGATAACCTGCACGAGGAGACGAACCGTGAAAGGCAGCATTGCCCAGGCAACAAAGTTACTTGCTTTTACCCGGGGAACACGCGCACCTGTAAGCGTAAGAGCCAGATGCCAGATCGAGGTAAAGAAGAACCAAAGGGCCCAATAACCGGCAATGCCTTTAAGCAGCGGGAAAACAAACATGAACATCAAGCCCAGCTTGTTCTCCTGGCTTTGAAAGAACTTCGCCTGGTCTTCGTCTGTCCAGTACTGGAAGCCTTCGGGCAGCTCTCCAATTTCGCTTTGCGTGAGCTGGGTGCGAACAGGTACGGCTACTGCTGCGCTAATCAGCACCAGTAAGGAAATAAGCAGGAGCGGGGTGAGCCAGACTGGTTTTTCCTGAGCAATAATCTTTTGGAAGGTGGCCCTGGGTTTAGTCAGAATGCCGGGAATCCAATCGAAATGCCAGGCAATGGGATCGCGCCGGGGTTTTTTAGCCACAGGGTTTGAAGTTTGAGTGCTTGGTTCATTTTCCAGAGTCATAAAAGCCTCATCAATAAGGTTCTTGCGCCTTTAATAGGACGCAGCAGCCGCACAGTTTGTTCCCAAAAGAACAAGGAGATTATAGTACGGGTCGGATATGCTGATTTTTAAGCAAAGTTTATTCAGCGCCCTCGAAGGGGACAATGCCGGAACGCAGGGCAATAATAACGGCCTGGGTGCGGTCGGTTACCCCCAGTTTATTAAAAATACCGCTCAGGTAATTCCGTACCGTGCCATCGGAAAGGTAGAGCCGGCTGGCAATCTCACTGTTGCTTAAACCGGCACTCAGCAATTTGAGAATTTCCCGCTCCCGCTCATTGAGATCGAAGTTATCCGCTTGTATAGGAGCAGGCTGATGCAGGACGCTTTGCATCACACGCCCGGTGATGGCTGGATCCAGATAGTTATTACCTTCCAGGGTACCTTTGATCGCGGCTATGAGCTCGTCGCGCGGGCGGTCTTTAAGCAAGTATCCGGAGGCGCCTTCGTGCAGGGCATCAAAGAGCCATTTATCGTCCGTATAGGTGGTAAGGACTAAGATGGGCAGCTTAGGCTGGCTTACGCGGATGCGGCGGATGGCCTGAACGCCATTCATGACGGGCATTTGCAGGTCCATCAATACCAGGTCGGGTTTCAGGGAGGCAGCAAGCTCTACAGCTTCTTCGCCGTTATGGGCGATGCCCGCGATGCTCAGCTGGGGATCAGTTTCGAGGATACGCTGCAGACCGGCACAGACAATTTCCTGGTCATCACAAATCAAGAGGCGTTTCATCGGCTTGCTCCCATTCTAGAATTATCTCAGTGCCTATGCCGGGCTGGCTGTGGATGCGGAGCTCTGCGGCAATAGAGGTTGCGCGTTCGCTCAGCCCCTGCAGGCCAAACTGATGCCGGGCTGGGTTTTCATCGGGCAGGAAACCGCGGCCATTATCCTTGAGGACCAGCTGCAGTTTGCGGCCTTTCCAGACCAAGGAGAGGCTGGCATGCGTGGCATTGGCATGACGGAAGATGTTCTCGGTACCTTCCTGGACTACCCGGAAGTAAGTTTGTTCCACCAGGGGGGGCAGGGTGGCATTTTCCAGGATGATTTCTGTATCGGTGGTGATCCCGGCGCGTTCGGCAAGGTTATGCATCAAGGCCCGCAAGGCCTGCTCCAGGCCAAGATCATCCAGTGGCTGCGAGCGCAGGTCAGCCAGGGCTCGCCGGGTTTCGGCTAAACCGGTACGTACCGCCAGGAGGGATTGATTGAGCATAACTTCCAGGGATTCACTTTGTGCCGGCAGGAGGGTTTTCATGGCTTCCAGGTTGACCGCGGTGCCGCTAAGGGTGTGGGCAAGAGTATCATGCAGTTCGCGGGCAAGACGGTTGCGTTCCCGGCTTACAGCCAGGTGCTCCAGGGTTGCATTCATTTGGCCGAGCTGTAAGTTGGCTTTTAAGAGCTGGCGCTTCTGGGCGCGCTGGGCCTGGTTAAGCGAAGTGATGATGTTCGCTACTGAACCAAAAGCAAAGGCACGGACAACAGGCATACCCAGGATGGGCAGAATTTCCAGGTTGATGCCTTTGAAGACCAGAAAGACCACCCCGATTTCGAGCAAAGTGTTAAAGACAGTGTAGGCCATGGCTGGTACGAACCCATATTGCCAGGCCAGGACTACCAGGATGACAATTTGTACGGGCATAAGTGACCAGGATCGGGCGATGTAGAGGTAATGGTCAGGAGAGGATTCCAAGAGATACATCAGGCTGCTGGTTGTGCTGGCCAGGGTATAGGCGGCCAGACCAACAGGCAGGAAATAGTGCTTGAGCTTACGGGAAAAGATGGGAAAACTTAAATATATGAAAAGCCCGGCATTGGCAACCAGGTTGATCCAGGCCTGCACTTCCAGGGAAAAGTTGCGGCCCATGGTGAGCAGGCCATAAACCCAGATGATGCAAAAGTAAAAAGAAGCCACGCCGGCAAAGTAACGCAGCATCTTAATCAAGCCTGGTTCCAGGGGGCGGCGAAAAATCTTGAACATGAAAAAATATTACCACCGAAGCGATAAAGGACGAAGGCATTCAAAGAGGGTATGACAAATGTCATCAAAAGCGATGACATGCGCGGGCTGGAATAGGGATAGATTGCACTTGCCGGCATGATGGGGGATTTACTATAGTTCTGAATTGGAGTAAAGCATGACAATAATGATTGAAAGCTCGGAATTAAGCAAACGTTTTGCGGGTTTGAAAAAACCAGCTCTGCAGGACGTGCAAATAAGCGTACCAGCAGGCAGCTTGTATGGTCTGGTTGGTCCGGATGGAGCAGGTAAAACAACCTTGCTGCGGATTATCTCAGGGGTGATGCCCCCAAGCAGCGGCAGCGTAAAGATAGCTGGGTATGACGTACAAAAGGAAGCTGCACGCATTCGGCCGCTGATGGGGTATATGCCGCAGGAATTCAGCCAGTATCCGGATTTGAGTCTGGAGGAGAATTTGGATTTCTTTGCCCAGATTCAGCGCGTACCCCTGGATAAAAAAGCGGAACGGATCCGTTTTCTGCTGGAATTTACCCAGCTGGCACCCTTTGCCAAGCGGCGCGCAGGAAAACTTTCGGGGGGGATGAAGAAAAAATTGGCGCTGGCCTGTGCGATGGTGCACTCTCCGCGGCTTTTGATATTGGATGAGCCTTCAACGGGCGTGGACCCCTTGAGCCGGCGCGAATTATGGGCGCTTTTAGGTCAGGTGGTGCAGGAAGGGGTGACCGTATTGCTTTCGACCCCGTATATGGATGAAGCAGAGCGCTGCAGCAATGTTGGAATGCTGTTTGAGGGACACTTGATGGTGAGTGGTGCTCCAGGGGAGATTACGGCAAAGCTGCCATTTGAGATTTTGGAAGTAAAAGCCCGGCCGCGAAAGCTGATGCGCGCAGTAGTAGATGCAACAGAGGGGATTATGGACTGGTACCCGGTAGGGGATAGACTGCGCGTAGCCACTGAGGGGAACGGTTCCCAACCCATTGTACAAGAAAGACTGAGTGCAGCATTTAAAGAAAGCAATGCCGCACTGCAAACCCTGCGGCCTGCTCGTAAAACCATGGAAGATGCTTTTGTCCATTTTGTGCGTGAAGAAGGCGGCAAAAATGGCTGATGCGGTTCTTGTAAATGCCCTAAGCCGCAACTTTGGTAATTTTAAAGCGGTGGATCAAGTTTCGTTTAATATTCCGCAAGGTGAGATATTTGGGCTGCTGGGTCCTAATGGGGCGGGCAAAACTACAACTATCCGAATGCTTTGCGGCTTGCTGCTGCCCAGCAGCGGTTCGGCCAGTGTTCTGGGCTTTGATGTCCGTAAAGAGCCGGAAGAGATTAAAAAGCGCATTGGCTATATGTCGCAAAAATTTTCGCTTTATAACGACCTTACTCCGATAGAAAACCTGTCGTTTTACGCATCTGTGTATGGTTTGCGGGGCAACACAATGCGGGAACGGGTAAACGAACTGCTGGAACTTTCAAACCTGGAAGAAATGCGCTTTACGCGCACCCGCAACCTTTCGGGAGCCTGGCGCCAGCGTTTAGCCCTGGTGTGTGCAATCGTGCATAAGCCGCGGATGATCTTTTTGGACGAGGCCACAGCAGGTGTCGACCCCGTAAGCCGACGTAGTTTTTGGGACCTGATTTATAGCCTGGCCGGACAAGGGATCAGTGTGCTGGCGACCACGCATTATATGGACGAAGCTGACTACTGCAATACGATTGGGATGATGTACCAGGGCAAATTGACCGCAATAGCAAGCCCCGATGAATTAAAAGATAGTTTGCCGGGAACCTTGTTGGAATGGCACAGTGAAGAACCGGGCAAGCTCTATGATTTGCTGATTAAAGACCCGCGCGTACTCAATGCCAGTATTCACGGAGTGCAAGTACATGCTGCCCTGCAGCACGCCGAAGACCAGGCCAGTCTGGAAGCCAGCCTGCGAGCGGCTGGTCATGCGATTGAAGATGGCGAGGTAATTCAACCTTCCTTGGAGGAAGTCTTTGCAGCCATTGTAAGCCAACAGCGCCCGCAAGAAAAGGAAGCTCTATGAACAGAATTTGGACAATTATGAAAAAGGAGCTGCTGCATATTTGGCGCGACCCGCGCACAATGGTGCTCATTGTGGGTTTGCCAGCCATTTTGCTGCTGCTGCTTGGGTATGGTATTTCAGGCGACAGTCTGAACATTAGCATGGGTGTGGTTGACATGAGCAAAAGTGATGCCAGCCGGGCATTCATCCAACGCTTTACAGCCAGCCAGGACTTTGACTGGCGGGCAGAGGCATTAAGCGAAGCAGAGCTGCAGACTTTGATTGAGATTGATGAGGTTGATGTTGGTTTGTTGATTCCCGAAAGCTTCAGCCGTGACCTTTTGGCAGGAAAACAAACCCGGGTGCAAATTTTGGTGGATGGGAGCGTTAACCCAACCGATTCGATGACGATCCAGCTTAAGCTGGCTTCAATTGCTGCGACGGCATCGCAAGACATCCTGATAGAGCAATATAAGATGGCGGGCATCGGGCAGAGGATTGCAATGCCCATCGATGCGAGTGTACGCACGCTTTACAACCCCAGCAACACCTCTACTTTGTATATGATTCCAGGACTGATACCCATTATTCTGCAGGTGCAAACCCTTTTGCTTGCTTCCCTGGCTATTGTGCGCGAGCGTGAGCAGGGTACGATGGAACAGCTCATTGTTACCCCGATTAAAACCTGGGAGCTGATGCTGGGAAAAATTATCCCCTACCTTTTCATTTGCATCATCGACCTGCTTATGATGCTGGGTTTGGGACGCTGGCTCTTTAATGTGGAAGTCCGCGGAAGCTTTGCCGAGCTTATTGGGCTGAGTGTGGTCTTCATCCTGGGATCCCTGGGAATGGGCGTGTTAATTTCGAATATTTCACAGTCGCAGATGCAGGCGGTGTATATTTCGGTTTTTGTGGTGATTATCCCGGCCATTATCCTTTCCGGCCTGATCTTCAGCCGCGAAAGCATGCCTTCAGTAACCTACTGGTACAGTGAGTTGTTGCCAGTGACACAATACCTGGAAATTACGCGCGGCTTGATTGTGCGCGGGACTAACGCCAATACACTTTTGTATACATCCACTATTCCAATGGTGGCAATGAGCATTTTATATTTTGTCGCTTCTATATTCGCATTCCGGAAGCACATTTAATGGAGGCAGTAATGCAGAAAAAAGGGATTGTTCTTATCGTTTTATTACTGAGTGCTAGTTTGCTTCTGGGAGCTTGCCAGCCCGGAAACGGGAACGAGCTAAAGGCCAGCGGATACCTGACAGCAAAACTTGTGCGCGTAGCGCCTGAGATTGGCGGTACGGTAAGCGAGGTGCTGGTAAGCGAAGGAGACACTGTGGAAGCGGGTACCGTGCTGCTGCGTCTGGATGACGAGATCCTCCTGGCACAGAGAGCCCAGGCACAAGCCGCCGTGGATGCGGCGAATGCTGCGGTGACCGCAGCAGAGAAGCAGGCAGCCTATGCGCGCAGCCAGCTCGATCTGGCACTGCAGGGCGCGCGGATGCAGGACCTTGAGGCCCGAATGGGAGCTTGGTCAGCTCGGGTATCTGATGACTACCGCCCAGCCTGGTACTTCCAAAAGAACGAGCAAATCGCTGCTGCTCAGAACGCGCTGAGCGATGCGCGTGTTGAAGTGAACGAGAAGGCTGAAGCCCTGGAGAAGGTGCTGAAAGACACCAGTAATAAAAATTTTGTGGAGATTGAAAAGCGTCTAATTGACGCACAAACTGCCTGGGAATTGGCGAAGGCGGCGCTGAGACGTGCGGAAGCAGCACGAAATGAGGAATTGAAGAATGCAGCTGAAGAAGCCGCTGATCTGGCAGAGTCAAATTTTGAGCTGGCCCTGAAGGCTTATGATAACGCTTTGAACAGCCGCGATGCAGAAGCAGTAAATAAAGCACGCGCAGAACTGGCGGTAGCTCAGGCTACCTATGAAAATGCCCAGGATTATCTGTCCAGCCTGGAAGTAGGGGAAGAGTCAAATCAGGTAAAGGTAGCCCGAGCGGGCTTGGAACAGGCTTTGGCGGCTGTGGAGCAGGCTAAGGCTGGCGCGCTGCAGGCCGAGGCAGCCCTGAAGCTGCTGGATCTGCAGCTGGAACGCACGGAGATCAAGGCCCCAATTTCGGGCACTATTATGGACCTGGCCATCCGTGAAGGGGAGCTAAGCGGAGCCGGAGCAGCTTTGGTAAGTATGGCACCCCTGGAAGAGCTGGAACTGGTTGTTTATTTACCCGAAGATCGTTATGGGAAGGTACAGCTGGGAGATGCTGTAACGGTCAAGGTTGATTCGTACCCTAATGAGACCTTTAGAGCCACAATTTTGAAAATTGCAGACTCAGCAGAATTTACTCCCCGCAACGTGCAAACCGTAGATGGGCGCAGATCGTCTGTTTATGCCGTTACCCTGGCGGTTCCTAACCCAAGTTTGAAGTTAAAGCCGGGCATGCCCGCAGATGTGGATTTTGGGAAATAACCGTTAAAGACAAATAGTGGATCAGTGAAAGCCCCGTTGGAAACGAGGCTTTCTTGATTCTATGGAAAGCAGGCTTATTAAAAGGAAGGACAAACAAGTACATAGCAATGACCAGTTTCTCATCCCAGTAGGCAGATCAGTATTGTACATGTTAATGTGCAATTTCATCCAGGTTTGGACTCCTACGACTATTGTAGGATTACAGTACATATTGGACAGTGAGTGAGAAAGAATAGCAGGGAATGGAAGTATCCGTTATTGTTATTGCGCTGAAACAAAACAATGAGGAGAAACCATAACCTGCTATGGATAAGATAACACAAGATATGAAATACCGACATTCAGTGGTCAAATATGCGCTCAATCAGGGGGTGAGCAAAGCCAGCAGAAAATATAACAAAAGCCGCAGCTATATCTATTTTTGGCTCAAGCGCTATGATGGAGATATTCGTTCCCTGGCCTGTCGATCGAGAAGGCCAGAGCATCATCCCCGTCAACACAGCCAGGATGAGATCGCCTTGATCCGACGCTATCAGGAACGGAATAAAGACCTGGGATTATATGAGCTTTGGTTCAAACTAAGAAAGCAAGGCTATCGCCGCCATTATGTCAGTCTGTACCGAGTGATGCAGCGGGAAGGATTGGTCAGGCAAAAGAAGCACACAAAGAAAAGATACCAGGCACAAGCCTATGAACAGATGCAATATCCCGGACAGAGGATCCAAGTCGACGTAAAAGTAGTCCCCAAAGCGTGTATCGTCGATAAAAAGTGGAAACAATATTATCAATACACCGCAATTGATGAATATAGTCGTTTGAGATATCTGGAAGGCTTTCAGACAGCAGACACATTCTCTTCAGCAATCTTTATTGAGCACGCCATTGCCTGGTTCAAGGGCAGAGGAATTGAGCTTGAATGTGTGCAAACGGATAATGGAGTTGAGTTCACTAAACGCTTTCTAAGGACCAAAAACGCGCATGATCTTAGCTTGTTTGAGATTGTGTTACGTGACAAAGGGATAAGACATAAGTTCATCAGACCCTATACTCCCAGACATAATGGGAAGGTAGAACGAAGCCATAAGGAGGATCAAAAACGTTTCTATAACAAGTCAAAGTTCTATTCATTTGAGGATTTCAAAAGACAACTGAGAAGACACAATCAGCGTTCTAACCATATACCGATGCGTCCATTGAAGTTCTTATCACCTGTTCAATTTTTATCTCAGACTGTCCAATATGTTTGACAATCCTACAATCCAGGTTTGGACTCCTACGACTATACTTAGCTGGTGTTTAAAGCGATAAGGAGATAATAGTGAAACAAGCACTCAAAGCTGAAATTGAGAAGATCAAAGGAAGAGGGGCCACCTACGTCGATGCACGTTGGTACCCTTACGAAGAATCGAACACACTCTACATGGTGAACGGCAATTTAAAGACGCTCAATAGCTCCTGGCAGAGCGGAGTGGGTGTGCGCGTGCTCTACAAAGGCGCCTGGGGCTTTGCAGCCAGTTCGGACCTGGGGTGTGCAGGTAAGATATTTGAAAAAGCTTTTGATAATGCCCGCGTTGCGGCCGAACGGGTGCGTTTTCCAGTGCGGCTGGCAGAGAAGGACGCATTGCAAGCCAGCTTTACAAGCCCAAACGCAATCGACCCCTTTGAAGTAGCCTTGGACGAAAAAGTGGCTTTTCTGCAGGAGATGGATAAGGCCCTTGATCAGCCTGGGGTAAATCACCGCATCGCCGGGGTAGAGTTCATGAAAAAGCAGATTATTTTCCTGGATTCTGAGGGCAGTGAAATCGAGAAGAAGATTATCGAAGTGTTCCCGAGGCTGCGGGTAAGCGGCCTGGATAAAGACGGAGGGATGCAAGGACGTAAGTGGCAGCCCACCATCAACCGGCCAACGCGGGGATGGGAGACTCTGAACAAAGCTGAGTTTTTGGAAAACGCTCAGCGCATTGTAAAGGAACTCAATGAGCTGCTCACGGCTCCCGATTGCCCTAAAGATACGCGTTCGGTCATCTTGCTGCCGGGCATGATGTTCCTGCAAACACATGAAACCATTGGCCATCCCCTGGAACTGGACCGCATTCTGGGCTACGAGCTTTCCTTTGCTGGTGGGTCCTTTGTACGTCTGGAAGACTTTGGCAAACTGCGCTATGGCAGTGAAAAGTTAACCGTGCGGGCCGATGCCACCTTGCCTAACAGTCCAGGCAGCTTTGGTTATGATGATGACGGTGTGCCGGCACAGAACAACCTGCTAATTGATAACGGGATTTTGGTCGGAGCGATTAACAGCCGCCAGATGGTTGAAGAGGCCAATGCCAAAGCCAAACGGCAAATATTTGATGGCTCCAGCGGAGCCAACCGCGCTACAGCGTTTTACCGCGTGCCCATTGAACGGATGACCAACATCAATATTGACCCGGGCAGTGATGGCGATCTGGAAGACATTATTGCCAAAACTGAACGCGGCGTGGTATTGGATGGTGAAAGGAGCTGGAGCATTGGCAGCAACCGCGAGCAGTTCCACTTTGGCACTGAAATTGGCTGGCGGGTAGAGGATGGCAAGGTTACTGGAGTTGTAAAGAACGCGACCTATAAGGGCGATACGCTAAAGTTCTATAACTCACTCTCTGCCGTTGGGGATGAAAGCACCTGGGAGCTGAAATACGTAGACAACTGCGGTAAGGGTGCCCCGGGACAGGCGATGCAGCTTGGGCACGGTGTTCCGGTTTGTCGCTTTGATCAGGTAACAGTAGGAGAATAAGCATGGAAAAAGAAACAGTTGCATTGCTGCAGGACTTGCGCGCCTATGCCCTTGATAAAGGGATCACCGCTGCTATCCAGTACCATGCTGAACACAGTCATTTTATGCGTTTTGCTAACAGCGCTATCTCGCTGAACACCAGCGAGGACTTGTGTCGTTTAGATATAAAAGTCTTTAAAGGACGGCGAGTAGCCAATGTGAGCCTGATTGTTGACGCTGCAGATTTGAGCACCATGAAACACGGGATTGATACGGCAAGGGATATGCTGGTGCATGTACAGGCACTCAGTTATGAGCCAAGCGTACCTGTTTATCAGGAGGATGTGGTTGACACACGCGCATACGACTCTGCTTTAGCAGCACTGAGCAACGAAGAGTGTCTGGATTACTTTAATCGCGCAGCAGCCGGTCTGGAAAGCGAAGACCTGCGGCTGAGCGGCAATTTTATGAATGGCGAAGCCTTTATGGCTCAGATAAGCACTAAAAGCCCGCATACCCAGTTTTTCGCCAGTACCGACGCTCAGGTGACAGTGGTGATTTCTTCAGAAGCGAATAAATGGGAAGTAAACGGAATACGCTCGGCGCAGAAAAAGAGCGATCTGGATGCGGATGAACTGCATAAGGACTTGGCCTTCATGGTTGATAAGTACCAGAACTGCCCTGCCTTGCAGTTACCCTTGGGTAAATACCGCGTGGTGCTGGGGCCGGCAGCGGTCGGCGATGTGCTCTTTTATCTTGGTTGGGTAGGTACCAACGGCGGCTCAATGATGCGGGGCAATTCCTTCTTAAAGGAAGAGGACATTGGAAAGCAGGTTTTTTCGGAGAAGTTCAACCTAAGGGATGACCCGGAGCGCGTCGAGTTATTTGCACAGAGCCACGATTTCTGCGGTGTTCCCAGAAAACGCTTCCCGATTTTTGAAGCCGGTGTGTTTAAGGGTTTTTTGTGGGATCAGGACAGTGCCGACGAATTTGGCAAGCAAGCAACAGGCCACGACACCCCGCACGAAAGCCTCGTTATCGATGGCGGTGAAATGGATTGCGGCAGCCTGGAAGCCTTGGCTGCTCTGCCCAAAGATGAGGACATTCTCTACATTCCCTATATTCACTACCTGAACATGGTGAACCGCAGCAAGGGCTTAATAACGGGCAGCAGCCGTTTTGGAGCTTTGCTCTTTAAAAAAGACGGCAGCATCCAGGTGCCTTACAATGTGCGCTTAACCCAGACGTTTTCTGACTATTTTGGTGAGCGCCTTCTGTGGCTGAGCAAGCAGCAGGTAGTATACAACTCCAGCGATTCTTATGACCGGCGCAACCCCACCGCGATACTGCTGCCGCGCTTTATTTGCATCGATGGAATTGAGATCTCTCACGCAAACAGCTCCTATTAGAAGATGCTTATTCATATCGAAGGTCAGCAATAGCTGGCCTTCGATTTTTTGCAGGTGCAAACTAGGCAGTTACAAAACAAGCCTGCTGAGGTTACGCAATTTGGGTGTGAGCCAGGATGGCAGTCTTCATTAGAGCTTCTTCCATATTCATGAACTGAATCTATGAAACAGCGGGAGTTAAGCGGGGGCAGGCAGGCTGATTAAAAAGATCTGCTGGCTGACACTTCAGCTGCCTGGAATTCAGGTAGGGGAAAACCGGCTTTAAACAGCGCCTGCAATCCACCTTTCACTGTGAGCGGGCAATCGTTATACTTGCTTTACTCTTATATTCAAAGGACCCTTATGCTTTTTGTAGACAATGAAAACCAAAATGACGCCAGCATCAACCTGGCAATTGAAGAATATCTGATCCGAAATATTGCTCTTGAGGACGAGATCCTGCTGTTCTACATCAATGGGCCTTCTATTATTATTGGGCGCAACCAAAATACCGTAGAAGAAATTAATGTCGACCATGTGAGGGCGAACAATATCAAGGTGGTGCGGCGTCTTTCGGGCGGAGGGGCGGTTTATCATGACCTGGGGAACCTGAATTTCAGCTTTATTGCCCCTAATTCAACGGATAATTTCCACAACTTCCGCAAGTTCACCCAGCCAGTCATCGATGTGCTGCAGGCGATGGGCGTCCCGGCGGAGCTCTCAGGACGCAATGATATTGTGGTGGCGGGGCGCAAGATCAGCGGCAATGCCCAATACGTAAGCGGGCCGCACATGGTGAGCCACGGGACTCTCTTATGGAACACAAAACTAAATGTGGTAGCCGAAAGCTTGCGCGTAAAACAGGCCAAAATTGAGAGTAAGGGCATCAAAAGTGTGCGCAGCAGGGTGGCAAACATTACTGAATTTCTTCCTGATCCGGCAATGGATATTCTGGATTTTCGGCAAAAGATCATTGAAGGCGTTTTTGCAGGGGAAAAGCTGCGGCAATATCAGCTGACAGCAGCAGACTGGGAGGCAATCCATGCACTGTCAGCCCAACGCTACCAAAGCTGGGATTGGAATTACGGCAGGTCGCCGGCATTCAACCTGAGGCGGGAGATGCGCTATGGCGGGGGAGGCATAGAAGCCCTTTTGGAAGTGGAGAAAGGAATGCTTAAGGGTGTAAAGTTCTATGGGGACTTTTTTGGCCAGCGTGACGTCGCCGAGCTGGAAGAGAAGCTGATCGGATGCTGTTACGAGCCGGAGGCTTTGAGGGTTTGCCTGGCGGATGTGGAAATCGGGCATTACTTTGTAAACCTTAGCCTGGACGAATTGATTGGTCTTCTGTATTAGTTGCAGGCATTAAATATATCGTAATACGATAAATACTTATTGACATACGATAATTACTGTCATATAATGCCTCTCAAGAAGGTGGCATGATGACACGTTTACGTCCGATACTACTGCAAGTGGGGGTAGGGCTGGGGATCTTGATCCTGGCCTGTATCAGCATCGCAATCTTTCCGCTCTCGGAGCAATTTGCTGCTGCGAACCCGCAAGTGGCCTATATGCGCGGGCCAGTCCTGGCGCTGGTAATTCCCTGCCTGATCTGCGCCTGGGGAGTCCTTATTTTGGGCTTCGTGCTGCTGGAGCGCATCCGCCGCAACCAGGTCTTTGTACCGCAGACGGTGGCGGACTTACGGCGCATCGGCTGGCTCTGCTTCGCGGCTATTTTGCCCTTGACATGCCTGGCTATCTACACCGAGAAGAATGTGGCCAGCTCGATCACCAATTTGTACGTTTACGGGCTGATCGCCATTTGTTTTATGCTGGGCAATTTGTTCATGCTGCTGGGTGCCTTGTTTGCCAGCGTGGTGAGCTACAAGGCCGAAGTGGACCTGACGGTGTGAGATGGCGATCATCGTGAATTTAGACGTAGTCTTGGCGCAGCGTAAGATGAGTCTTACGGAGCTCTCGGAGCGGGTGGGGATCACCTTGGCGAACCTATCCAACTTGAAGACGGGCAAGGCGCAAGCGGTGCGCTTTAGCACGCTGGACGCGATTTGCCGCGCTTTGGACTGTCAGCCCGGCGATATTCTGGAGTACCGGGATCTGGGAAGCGCCTAGCGTCTTGGTTTCGCAAGCGGAGCCGCTTTTATGCCCCTCGTCACTTTTACACACCCCTGTTTTGACTATCAAATCCTCGTTGGAAAGCGCGAGGGCCCATAATTACTCATGCCCTTGCATGTGCGGGGTAGGGCAGAGTCGAGCTTGCAAGGCTCTGCCGATTAGTTCTCGCTATTCTTGAAATCCGGCGACAGGGGCGCACGCAGCTTTTGGGCAGCAGCGCGTTTGCTTTCTTCGGAACGGCGATCGTAGCGCCGAGTGGTATCGGTGGAGGAATGTCCTGCAATGGCGCTGACGGTGAGCACATCCACTTGCGCATCCAAAAGGTGAGTAATCGCTGTACGGCGCAAATCGTGCGGGCTGAAAGCCTCCAGTCCTGCCTGAAGCGCGCGGCGGTTCAAAAGGTAGTAGACCGCCTGAGGTGTAAGCCGGCGCAGAACCAGCTTGCCTCCTTTGCTTATCCGGCAAAAGAGAGGCCCCAAACGCTTACCGCGCAAAGTCAGCCAGGCTTCCAGCCTGCTCAGTGCTGAAGAAGAAAGGTAGACATAACGACGCTTGCTGCCCTTACCCTGCACCCGCAGGCGGGCTTCCTCCAAAGACAGATCCGCCAGGTTAAGGTCGACTACCTCCTGACGGCGCAAGGCAGCGGCATAGAGCGTGGTAATGAGGGCTGCGTCGCGCTGGGCCAGGTTAGGGTTACGGGTATCGGAGAGGCAGGCTTCGATAAGCGCGTCAAGTTCGCTTTCTTTGAGCGCTCTGCCGCGGGGAAGCGTTTCGTTGCGCAGGGAACGGACAGCAGCGGCACGATAGTAACTGTTGTGATCGCTGTACAGTCCCAGGCGATAGGCTTCTTCCAGAACACGCCGAAGGGCGACAAGGTGCTTATTTACCGAGGACTTGGCATAGCCGATGTGGATCATATAAGCCGGTAAGATGGAGGTCTGCTCGTAACTGAGGTTTTGCCAGGCGAATTTGAAGGGATCGCTTAACTTTCCATTGGAGAAGATACTTGTCAGATTCGCCAGAGCAGTGGCCTGGGTGCGCCGCCCGGAAGGGGAAAGGGTGTTGAGGTATGCCTCGGCAGGGGAAGGGAAGCCGGGCTCAGCCAGAATCAGCTCCGGAGGCAAATAGCTGGTAAGAGGCGTTATGTGCGCTGACATCTTTATTCTCATAAGTAATTATAAACTTAGTCCGTCCAAGAATTCCGAAACGAAAAATAGAAGCTGCTTGCGCTGTTGAAAAATTGCTGGGAAGAAATGATTTGGATCTACGTCTTAGGCTGCAGGATCACTACAGCATATTTTTCCCAATTAGATGGCAAACTTGCTCTGTGCTGGTGATTTTCTGTACGAAATTTCCGGGTAATTTTGTCTTTTTCAAAATCCTGGGCGATCTTGCGCGTTCCTGCGCAAAAAAATTGCATCCAGTTGATGATTTAAGCCAAAAAATAGGCGTGCTTTTATGTCAGCAGCTGATGAGCCGCTGACATAAAAGACTATGCGCAAATTTTTGTCGTATTACTATCGAGAATATGTATTCTCATAAGTTATATTTTCTCACGAAAAGAGCCTCCTGGGAAACAGACTCAATTCATGTAGCGCCCCCCATTGACATCAAGAACAGTACCTGTGATGTAATCTGCCATGTGAGAACAAAGGAACAGGATGCCGTTTGCCTGGTCCTCCGCGGAAGATAGCCTGCCCAAGGGAATAGCACGGAGAATATCTTCACGATCTTCTGGTTTCATGTCGGCCCACATTGCTTCCATGCGCGCGCCGCTTAAAACGGTCCCAGGAGCAATGGCATTAACGGTAATGCCATGAGGGCCCAGTTCCTTTGCTAGACGGCGCGTAAAAGAAATCACCGCGCCTTTAGCCGCGGCATAAGCCACCCCGGTCACCAGACTAGCCAAACGTCCGCCAATCGATGCCATGTTAACAATCTTTCCCCCACCCTGTTGGATCATGATGGGAGCAACAGCCTGGCACATAAAAAATGTGCCTTTCATATTTACATCGTTGACAAGGTCCCAATCACTTTCAGTAATCTGGGGCAAATGCTTAGGTGTATACAGGCTTCCGCCAGCCAAGTTAACAAGGCAGTCGATGCCTCCAAATTTCTGGTTTACAGACTGTACTACCTGCTCTACCTGCAGTTTATCCGACACATCTAAAGGAAAGGCCTGCGAAGAATACCCCCTTTCCTCAAAGGATGCCTGCATCTCCTTAAGCAAATCAATAGATACATCCGTAAGCGCCAGCACAGCGCCCTGCTCGGCAAACACTTCTGCGACTGCACGACCCAACCCCCCACCCGCACCGGTAATAATTACTTTTTTATCTTGTAGTAACATGTTCGTCTCCTATATTAGTATTTATTCCTTTCGCAGGTGGAGGGGATACGAGAAAGATTTTATTTCCCTGCGAGTTTTTCCTCAAGCTGTTGTTCAAGAGAAATGTCTTTCTTATTCGTTAACGCCCGAACAATTTGAACCACCGGTATCAACAAGGCCAATACTAAGAAGACAGTTGAAAGAGGTGAGCGAACAAATATTCCGGGGTTTCCGCCAGAGATAAGAAGAGAACGGCGCACATTGCTCTCCAGCAGCGGTCCAATCACCAATGCTAGGAGTAAAGGACCTGGTTCAAAGCCGGTCTTGTTAAGTAAGTAGCCCAGCACCCCAAAAGCCACAACTAAGATCATGTCGAAGGTGCTGTAATTGATGCTGTAGGCACCAATCAGGGTGATTAGAACCACAAATGGCGCAAGAATTCTGAATGGGATTTTCAAGAGTTGGACAAAAAACCCCACCATTGGAAGATTCTCAATCAGAAGGAAAACATTTCCGATATACATCGAAGCAATCACGCCCCAGAATACGTCTGGGTGATCAGCAATCAGGTAAGGTCCTGGGGTGATGCCATGAATCAGTAATGCGCCAAATAT
This sequence comes from Anaerolineaceae bacterium, assembly GCA_040772305.1. GTDB lineage: Bacteria > Chloroflexota > Anaerolineae > Anaerolineales > Anaerolineaceae > Mesolinea. The sequence continues at coordinate 23,751 of JAXGYK010000003.1, read as the reverse complement.
TATAGCCATCGTTGCATTAGCTGGCACTCCCAGGGTGAGCAAGGGAATAAAGGAAGATGTTGCTGCAGCATTATTGGCCGATTCAGGCCCAGCTACGCCACAAATATTGCCTTTACCGAAGGTTTCCGGCTCCTTGGAAACACTCTTTTCCACGGAGTAAGAGACAAGGGAAGAAATTACTGCTCCGCCGCCAGGAATGATGCCTATAAAAAAACCAAGTATTGAACCGCGTAGAATTGCCCATTTTGATTCAGCAAGATCTTTTATGGTAGGCCAAAGGTTTTTAAGTTCGGCAGTAAGCAGTGTTGCCTCTTCTGAGGATTCAACATTCGTTAATATTTCACCAATCCCAAATACGCCCATAGCAACCGGTGCAAAGTCAAAACCGTCAAAAAGATCCAAGGAGCCAAATGTGAGCCGGGGCACACCAGTGATTGGGTCCATGCCTACTGTAGCCAGTAGTAAACCCAACCCAGCCATAATGACACCTTTAAGGGGCGATTTTGAGGTCAGGTAAACAACAAGCATTAAGCCCAGTATCATCAATGTGGTGTATTCAGGAGGCCCAAAGCGAATGGCTAACTTTGAGAGCAAGGGGGCTAAAAAGGTTAAGCCCAGCACAGCAATGGTGCCAGCAAAGAATGAGCCAATAGCAGCTACACCTAAGGCGGCGCCAGCGCGGCCTTGCTTTGCCATTTGATAGCCGTCCAATGTTGTAACTACAGACGCTGATTCTCCAGGCAGATTCACCAAAATCGAAGTGGTTGAACCGCCATACATCGCACCATAGAAGATGCCTGCCAGCATGATAATGGCAGAACTGGGCTCAAGGCCAAAGGTAACCGGTAAGAGAAGCGAAATTGTGGCCACTGGCCCCAAACCTGGCAAAATGCCGATCACTGTTCCTAAGGTAGCACCAATGAGGCAATAGAGTAAATTTGGACCGGTTAGCGCAACTTGAAATCCATGTATTAATCCATCAAAAATTCCCATAGCTACCTACCCGATTAACCATTCTGCCTCTGGAAAGGGCAACTTTAGGGCAAAAACAAAAACACCATAAATGATTGCTAAAGTGATTGCACCAGCGATTATTGTCGATTTCCAAGTCGACTTTCCAAGCACTTTAAGCCAGAAGAGGAGTAAAAGCAGACAGCAGAGCATAATGCCAATTTTGTCCAGTAAGAAGATAAAAAGGAGCATTGAAGCAACAGCTGCCAGTACATAAAGGGCTTGGGCGGTGAAATGTTCGTAATCCTTATCTTTGCGGTGGCTAATCAAAGCCAGGGCGGAAGCAACCACAATGATAAGACTGGAAATAAAAGGCCACATACCTGCGCCAGGGTTGCGAAAAGTCCCTAAACCAAGCTGAGAAGACAGCACTGCAAAGACAATACCGAAAACCAGAGGGACTAAAGAAATGATTGCACTCAAGTTACACCTCCAAATCTGATTTCGGCCGCATTGACCGAATTCTATGCATAGTGAGGCTGACCCAAAAGGGACAGTCTCTTTTCAAATTAAGGGGATTATGATTCAATTAATGGCATGGGAACAAAAGTGATATTCAAACGATATGAAATGGATCAGCCGCAACTATTACCTCCGAGGCTGGACGAACTGATCGCGGAAGAGCATTTAGTGCGGGTGATCAACCGACTGATAGACAGGATGAAACTGGAGGCGATAGAAAGCGCCTATAAAGGAGGCGGAACGAGCAGTTATCACCCCAGGATGCTACTGAAATTGATCGTCTATGCTTACGCTGAGAAGAACTATTCCGGGCGACAGATAGCCAAGTTAGTGCGGGAGAACATCCACTACATGTGGTTGAGTGGCGGGAACCAGCCAGACTTCCGTACGATCAACCGATTTCGCAGTGAACGCCTGAAGGGCAAGATCCAGGGAGTGTTCACGGAAGTGCTGGAACAGCTGATTGAGGGTGGATACGTCAAACTGGAACACTACTTTGTGGATGGCACCAAGATAGAAGCCAATGCCAACCAATACAGTTTTGTTTGGAAGAAAAGCACCCACAATCGGCGAAAGGTGTTGGAACAAAAAGTGAGCGAGTTGTTTGAAAAGATAGACAAACTGCAAGCTGAGGAAGACGCGGACTATGGGGATGAAGATCTGGAAGAAATGGGGGGAGGAAAAGGGATCGACAGTGAAGCGTTGGAGCGACTTGCCAAGCGGCTGGATCAGATACTGGCAGATAATCCTGAGGCAAAGGAAACTCGGGAAGTCAAAAAAGCAAAGAAGCAGATTGACGAGGAGCTGTTGCCCAGACTAATCAAGTATGAACAGTATGAAGGTATGCTGGGAGATCGCAACTCTTGTTCCAAGACGGATGCGGACGCGACCTTCATGCAAATGAAAGAAGATCACATGCGCAACCGCAGTCTGAAAGCGGGATACAACGTACAGGTGGGGACAGAAGGGCAATACATAGTTGGTTTCAGCGTGCATCAGAACGCGGCAGACAACGTCACCTTACGTGCCCATCTGGAACAACTGAGAAACAACTTGAAACAACTGCCCAAGATCTGGGTGGCGGATGCTGGCTATGGCAATGAAGAGAACTATCGCTTATTGGAAGGTGAGAAGGTGGAAGCCTATCTGAAGTATCCTGGTTTCGATCGGGAGAAGCAAAAAAGGGCTAAGTTGAGTGAGAAAGAAAAGTATCAGTCCAGCCAGTTCAAACTACAACCAGATGAAGATATATATGTCTGTCCCCAGGGAAAGCCGCTGTGTTTTGAACGCGAGGTTGAGGAAATCAGTGCCACGGGATATCGCAGTGTGAAGCGGGAGTATCGTTGTGGGGAATGCGAGGGCTGTGTTGCCAGGGCGGTCTGCAGTCCCAAGTCAAGACATGGTCGAACACTAAGTATTGGTCCGGAATTAGTGCGTTTACGAGGAATAGCCTTCAAGAAACTCACCAGTGAGCTTGGGGAGAAACTGAGAAAGCGGAGATTAGCGGAAGTTGAATCCGTTTTTGGCTTGCTGAAACAGAACGGCGGGTTTAGAAGGTTCCACCTGAGAGGTCTTGAGAAGGTTGAAGTTGAGTGGGGAATTCTGAGTATGGCACACAATCTGAAAAAGTTGGCTGTTGCATAGTTCCCTTCCTTTTTTAATTTTGCTTCCCTACCAATTCGAGATAATAAGAGGCTGATCCAACTTGCTTTTGGGTCAGCCTCTAGGCAGACTCTAATGATTTACTTGATCAAACCAATGTCTTTAAGAAGTTGTTGATTGTTTTTTGCCTCAGAAGCAACACGTGCAGCAAAATCGGCCGAGTTCAGGTAATCAGGCAAAATGCTCATCTGCATAAAGCCGTCTTTAACTTTCTGATCTTCCAAAGCGTCTCTGAATGCAGCATCAAGCTTAGCAACAATGGCTTCGGGTGTGCCTGCTGGCGCAAAGATGCCATACCAAACACCTGCAACCACATCAATACCCTCTTCTTTGAATGTGGGAACATCCGGAAGCAACTCGAAACGCTTTTCGGTAGTAAGACCCAGAATCTTAAAGTCACCGGATGCATGGTGGGGAGCTACTTCAGCTGTAGCGGAGACAATAGCCGTTACATGATCACCCAACAAGGCGGTTACTGCCTGACTGGCACCGTCAAAAGGTACATGGGTAACCTCTATGCCGACTGTTTGGGCAAATTGTTCTGTAACCAGATGATGGATGTTTCCCGATCCAGAGGTACCAATTGTGACCTTTCCTGGGTTCTCTTTGGCAAAATCTACAAAGTCCTGAAGGGTTTCAATGTCTGAAGTGGCATTTACTGTGAGCGCTACCGGGACATCAAAGAGTTGGCTTACAGGTGTCAGATCTTCATAGGTATACTTAACATCCGAAAGATAGGGGACAATAGTAGTAGGTCCAATGGAAGTTTCGACGATAGTATAACCATCTGGTTTAGCATTAACTACTTCTGCAGTACCAACGCTGCCGCCAGCACCAGTTTTATTGACTACAACCACTGTCTGGCCAAAGGCCTTGGACAAATAATCAGCAACTACACGCCCAGTGACGTCTGTAGCTCCACCAGCCGAGAAGGGCACAATTAATGTAATCGATTTGGAGGGCCAATCAGCAGCAGGGTCTGCGGGTTCCGGTTTTGCCTCTTCCTCTTCCTTGGCAGGCGCGGCTGGGGCTTCTGCAGCTTTCTCCGGTTCAGCTGCCGGAGCCTGGGTTGCAGGTGTACTTGTGCATGCAGCCAATAAGGCAAGAGCTAGAATTAACAACACGAACTTAACGACTTTGTTTTTCATTTTTCTCCTATTCTTTTGTTTGTTCTTTTCTGCCTTCAAATAGAAGGATCAGTTCATTCAAAGCGCTGGTACTCAAGAATGCTTAACAATACAAGCTGGATATGCTTACGCATGGCTCGTTCTGCGCGGACTTCGTCACGAGCGACCATAGCATTCACAACCGCCATATGTTCACGATAGGCTTTTAGGTGGCGGACAGGGATAATTGCGTTCAATTCTGTTAGCATTTTTGTTTGATAAAAGATACTCTCTGTTATCGCAACCAGGCGTTGGTTGCGGGATTTTTGCAAAATAAAATCATGCATTTCCTCCCCTGCCTGGTAAGCAAGTTTCAATTGTTCTTGGCTAATTGGAGACTTAAGTTTTGGGAAGCTGTCGCGTAAAGCATGTAACTCTTCATCAGTCGCCCATTTTGTTGCCTGACGTGCAGCCAGGCCTTCTAATACTTCACGGAGAGTCATAATTTCGATAATATCGTGAAGACTCAACTCAATAACAGACACACCGCGAGAAGCCTGATGGTCGACAAGCATGTCTTTTTCAAGCCTTCGCAGAGCTTCTCTGACAGGGGTACGGCTAACGCCAAGTTGGTTTGCGATCTCAACCTCGTTGAGTGCGCTGCCCATGGGATAGCTGCCCTGAAGGATTTTTTCTTTTATCTGGCAATAAACTTGTTCGGCGAGAGTAGGTTTGTCCATACATACCTGTTCACAAAATTGTATACAAACTCATGCTACGGTTATACATTATACGAAGTCAAATATCCTTTGTCAATACGATATTAGCAATTATTAACGTTGTTAATTAGTAAGGCTAAGATCTTAAATCGTCTCCTTGCAGAAAGCCTTGGTTACGCAAACTTTTACCAACATTTGGGCGTGTTTTCGCTAAGAGGAGTTGCGCGGAATGTTCGCACCAGCTATCGTTTTGGGCACCAGACGTACGGTTAGAATAATACTGGCAAGTAGTATGATCGTATTCTTTGATCAGCTCAGGGTCTTCATCCTCTGTATAGCGATCTTGCTTGAGGATGACAGGCATAGGCAGCCGCGGTTTTTGCTCATTTTTCTCATCCGGGTACCCTATGCACATGGCGAAAAGAGGATAGACGAATTGAGGCAATTGGTAAGCTTGGATGATTTCTTCTGTATCGTTGCGAATACCACCCACAAATGTCAGTCCCAAACCTGAAGATTCTGCCGCAAGAGCAATATTTTGAGCTGCGAGAGCTGTGTCGATAACACCAATCAATAACTGTTCTGCAAAGCCCAGAACTTGCTTGTCGACACCGGGATAATACTTGTTCGCACGGTTTTGGTCACAACAAAAGAGCAGCAAAAGGGGTGCAGATAAAACCCACTTTTGTTTTCCGGACACCTCAAACAGGACATTGCGCTGCGCAGGATCTTTTACCTGGATGATTGTATAGGCCTGGACCAAGCTGCTGCTGGCTGACATTTGGCCGCAGCGAATCAAGGTGTCAACCAGTTGTGGCGGTATTTCTTTGGGTAAGTATTTGCGCACAGAACGGTGCTGAAGCATCGTCTCGATTGTTTCGTTTGTGAATACGTCCATTAAAAATCCAGTTGTTTAGACAGAACCTAGATATTCGACTAGATTTTTCGCCGTAATATCTGAAATGCGATTTAGGGCTTCCTGGGTAAACCCTCCATTATGAGCACTGAGAACCAGATTGTCCATTTCGAGCAAAGCCGGGGCAATATTAGGCTCCGTGGCAAAGGCATCTAAGGCTGCTCCTCCAAGCTTGCCCGTTCTTAGAGCCTGGCAAAGCGCTTCCTCATCGATGAGGCCGCCACGTGCTGTGTTAATAATAAACGCACCATTTTTCATACGGCTGATACTCTCTGCGTTAATCATGTCCTTTGTTTCCGGCAATAAGGGTGTATGCAAACTGATATAGTCAGCTTCACGAATTGCGGTTTCAAAACTTACCTGTTCCGCTCCAGTTATGTCCTTTTTGAGGACATCATATGCAAGCACGCGCATACCAAAGCCCGTGGCGATACGCGCAACGATAGATCCAATAGCTCCAAAACCTATAATACTCAGTGTTTTACCGGCAAGCTCAAAGCCATAATACTTAATCCATTTGTCGGATCGAATATCATTATCCGTTTTTGCGATGGAGCGCGAGAGAGCGAGCATCAGCCCGATGGTATATTCAGCGACAGCAATTGCGTTGGCGCCAGGTGCATTAAATATCTTTACTCCAGCCTTGGCAGCGGCTTCCTGATCGATATTATCGATGCCTGCCCCATGCTTTAAGACGGCTTTGAGGTTGGGAAGCACCTGGAATGTTTGAGTGGTAATTGGCTCCAAACCAACAATTATCGCAACAATATCCTCTTGTTCCTCAGCGGATAATGTGTAGAGTTTTTTAAGGCCATAATCGTTAAAGAGCTGGTACCCAGCATTCTGAACTAGCTCGATAGGTTTGGAGGAGTACTTTCCAAAAGAAGGCGTTGTTACCAAAATTTTCTTAGGCATTAACCATGCTCCTTTTCAATGTGCAATTTAAGTGCTTATTAAAAGTCTGCAGGCAAAAAGGAATGGTATTAACTTGCACTCCTTGATGCTGCAGACTCATCATAGCGGAAGGATTTTAGTTCTGATATTTCTTCGCAAGTTCGATGAATTCTTCCGGGGTGATATTGGAATGCTTCTCAATTCCCGCATTCTTTACATCCTGCAGGAGGGCATCCCAGTTGTCCTCGGAAACATGCATCCCTGTTTTTTCGAGAGCATATTCGATCGATTTCTTGCCGCTTTTCTTACCCAGAGCAACTTCACGCTCTCGACCAACAACCTCAGGGGCATAACCCTCGACAGATGGCGGATAAGTAAGCATTTGTGCGATCACCAAACCGCTTTCTCGTGTAAAGGCTTTATCACCTACCACCGGAGCCATTGGGGAAACCGGGAAACGTGAAAGCTGCTCAACCAAGCGACTTAATTCCTTGGTTTTCTTGAGGTCTACGTTGGTCTCAACACCATAGAGACCATTTAAGGCCAATACCAATGTAGCTAAATCTGCATTGCCGGTTTTCTCGCCCAGGCCATTCACAGTAACATGCGCACAGTTGGCGCCTTCTTTGAGACCGGCCAATGTGCAAGCTACGCCGAGGCCAAAATCGTTGTGACAGTGGATTGCGATAGGAACATCAACCCAAGACCTAACCTTCCTCGTGAGGTATCCCATCGCCTCGGGAGAAGCAACACCCAGGGTGTCTACCAGGACGATCTCATCCGCTCCGCACTCTTTAACTGCTACATCGTAGGCTTGCTTTAAGAACCGCTCCTCAGCACGAGAGGCATCTACGGCAAAGAAAGCAGTGTAGATACCTTCTTTTTTAGCAAAGTTGACGGCATTGCGAATACGCTGCAATACAACTTCCTCGGTCATGCCCCAGGCCTTAAACTTTTCCTGGCTTGTAGCAATTTCTACAACAAGATGGCGAACACCAGTTTCGATATTCAACTGGACATCTCCTACGTTGCAGCGACCAAAGCCCCAAATTTCAGGACCTTTTACCTGTTCTACAATATTTTTGATGGCACGTTTGTCATCCTCGTTGCTGGTTGGAAAGCCAGCTTCAATACGATCTACCCCGGCATCTGCCAGAGCTTGCGCTATGCGCAGCTTATCTTCTGCTGTAAAGCTGACACCAACAGTTTGCTCCCCATCGCGCAAGGTTGTGTCATAAATCTTCACTTTTTTGGGCAGGTTTACCAGTTGAGCGCGGACTTCTTCTGTTTCGTTATAAGGGCTGACCCAAAAACCTTCCTGATTCATTGATGCATCTCCTTTAAGTTCTAATCATGTTTTTAGGATTGTGTTTAATGTATACAATAACTCTCATTTTGTATATATTGTAGCGATTCATACAAGCATTGTCAATAGATTAATAAGATTGATTGTCGTTAATAATCGTTAATATAGAGGCGGGGATTCCTGGTAAATCCAAAAATAGCGAAAGTCAAGTTCAACGGCGCTATCTTTTTCCTGCAGTAGGGATTCCTTCGTTTTGCCGCATTCAAAATCAGCTGGAATAGTTATTGACTTATGCCAGAAACAGTGTACAATATAGTAAATGGCATATGCCATAAACATAAAGGAGGTGAGAAAATGCCAGCAAGAGATGGTACCGGCCCCTATAGTGAGGGACCATTAACTGGAAGAGGACTGGGGTCTTGTGAAGGTTCCAGGCCAGGGCTTGGACGCAGAGGGATATTTGGACGCGGACGCGGCTTTCGATGCGGTTTCGGCAGAGGTTTTGCAATAGGTCGAAAACCTGCAAAAACACAAAAAGAGGCGCTTGAGGAACAAAAAGCCCGGCTGCAGGATAGCCTGAATCTTATTGATCAACAATTAGAAAACCTGTAATGAATCCAGAAATAACCGGAGCTGTTCTGGTTATTTCTCATTAATTGGAGCTGATAGAAGATGGCACGACCAATGAAGAGAAGGAGAGTTTGCGGTTTACCCAAAAACACCAGATTTGGCCCGCTGGATGCCTTTGCAAACGATGAAACCCATTTGTCCATGACCGTAGACGAGTATGAAACAATACGACTGATTGATCTGGAAGGATATACTCAGGAAGAATGCGCCACACAAATGGGAGTGGCGCGCAGTACAGTTCAAGGCATCTACATTGAAGCCAGAAAAAAACTGGCGGAAGCGCTGGTACATGGCAAAGTGCTCTCCGTTAAGGGCGGCGAGTACCAGCTCTGTGAAGGTTTATGGAATGGTCGCGGGCGCGGCTGTCATCGGCACCGCCGCGGCAGGTGTTTTACTGGCCCTGAAGATTGAGCACCTGAAAAGGTTACGGGCTTGCTGCAATTGAGACCCGCTGCTCAAAAGAATGGCTGGGTCTGCCGGAATAATTTACGTCTTGAAATCAAAAGAAAGGGAGTATTTTTATGAAAATAGCTATACCAGTAGATGAGAAAAAAACTGAAACGAGCGTATGCGCGTCCTTCGGAAGAGCGCCTTATTTTCTGATCTACGATTTAGAAAGTAAAGAAAGTCTCTTTGTTGACAACGCTGTCGCCGCAAGCACAGGAGGCGCAGGCATTAAGGCAGCTCAAACCTTGATAGATCATCAAATAGGGGCTTTGCTTACGCCTCGTCTGGGAAACAATGCAGCTGATCTGTTCACTGCTGCTGAAATCAAGATCTATAAAACCATCGCTGCCCCGGCAATGGAAAATATCGAGGCTTTTCATGCCGGAAAACTTTCTGTGCTAAGCGAAGTGCACAGCGGATTCCATGGGCGGATGGGCAATTAAGATGCAGGTAGCCATACTAAGCGGCAAGGGCGGTGCTGGTAAAACACTGGTAGCAGTAAATTTGGCTGCGGCCGCTGGTCAGGCAAGCTATATCGACTGTGATGTAGAAGAGCCAAACGGACATCTTTTCTTTAAGCCTCAGGGAGTTCAGGAAGAAGATATCAGCGTAAAAATTCCCGAAGTGATTCCCGAGTTGTGTGAAGGGTCGCGGAAGTGCGTTGATTTTTGTAATTTCAATGCCCTTGCCTATATCAATAAGAAACTGATGGTCTTTGAAGAAGTTTGTCATTCCTGCGGCGGCTGCATCCTGGTTTGCCCTCAAAAGGCCCTCACGGAAAAAGAACGAGTAATCGGCACAGTTCAAAGGGGAATTTCGGATCAGGTAGCTGTATTCACAGGACGCTTAAACACCGGTGAGGCGTCGGGCACCCCCATTATCAAAAACTTGCTTACTGAGGATGTTTTAGCTAGAAACCAAGAAACCTTTATTGACTGCCCTCCCGGAACTGCCTGTATTGTTATGGAGAGCATCAAGGACGCCGATTACTGCATCCTGGTAGCCGAACCTACAGTGTTTGGTGTTCACAATCTCAATATGGTGTATGAACTGGTAAAGCTCTTTGATAAGCCCTTTGGAGTAGTGCTGAACAAATGCCTGCAGGATGAAAACCCTGCAGAAAAGTTCTGCTTAGCCAGGCAGATAAAGATATTAGGCCGAATTCCATTTGACACGCAGCTGGGAATGCTGAACTCAAACGCACAGATTGCCGTTCGAGAAGATGAAAGATATCGTGACATGTTTACTAATTTGCTGGAAGCAGTGAGAATGGAGGTGCAGCACGAAACAACTGTTAATCCTGAGCGGTAAAGGCGGTACCGGGAAAACCACCATCGCAAGCGCTTTCATTAAGCTGGCGGATGCCAGGGCATATGCCGACTGTGATGTAGATGCCCCTAACCTGCACCTGATTAGTGCTTGGGACACCATGCCTGAAAATTCGGACTATTACGGCTTGCCAAAAGCGGAGATAGACCCCGTCCTGTGCATTGCATGTGATCAGTGCCGGCAAAACTGCCGCTTTGATGCGATTGTCGTTGACGCAGGATACAAGGTTGATTCTTTCGCCTGTGAAGGCTGCAGTGTATGCGCCTACCTCTGCCCTGTTGAAGCAATCAAGATGCTGCCCGCTGTGGCCGGCGAGTTAAAACTCTACTCCAATCGGCAAAAGGCGTTCTCGACAGCCCAGCTTAAAATGGGCAGCGGCACCTCCGGCTTACTGGTGACTGAGGTAAAAAAGCAGATGAAATCAGCTGTTGCTGATGCTGAGCTGGCTATTATTGACGGCTCCCCGGGGATTGGCTGCCCTGTTATTGCCTCCCTGAGCGGCGTTGATATGGTTTTGATTGTTGCGGAACCTTCCTTATCGGGCATCAGTGATATGAAACGAATTTTAGAAACCGCTGAGAAGTTCGGAACAAAAACGGCCGTATGTATCAATAAATACGATACCAATTTGGCAAACACAGAGAGCATCGAAGCGTTTTGTCAAAAGGAAGGGATCCCCTTTATTGGCAAGGTTCCTTTTGATACTAACGCAGTAAAAGCCATTAATAACGGGCTGACGATTATAGACATCGACTGCAAATCCGGAGCTGCCGTAAAAGAGCTGTATTCCAGGACAATGGACTTGCTTTACGAATACGAATCAGAGAAGGCTCATTAAGGCCGTACTCGGCTGCCTGATGAGAAAATTGGTTTAGAAGCTGCCTTTCGGAGGCAGATAATTTTAGAAACATGGAGGATTAGAAAATGTTGAGAATCGCTGTAGCAAGCGAAAAGGGAATGGTCGCAGAGCATTTTGGACACTGTGAAGAGTTTATGATTTTTGATGCTGAAGATAAGCAGATTGGCAAAAGTGAGGCCGTTGCGAGCCCGGGACACAAACCTGGTTTCTTGCCTAATTTTCTTGCTGACCAGGGCGTGAATGTCATTATTTCGGGCGGCATGGGCGGCGGCGCGATCAATATTTTTAATGATAGAAATGTTGAAGTTGTTGTTGGAGCAAAAGGGAATGCACGGGCAGCCGTTGAAGCATACCTGCAAGGCACGCTAAAATCCAGCGGCAGCGTTTGCCATCAGCATCAATTCCACGATGACTGCGGCGCGTAAAACAAACTTGGCTATCATTTAACTGCCTTGCAGAACAGGGCAATTGCTTGCTCTTAGTTAATTAATATAGAAGGAGGGCGAACCATTCGCCCTCTTTTATCATGCAGAAGTCCAGAGTCTCAATCCATCCGAACTAACATCAAAGTGAGACCAGACGTAAGGCGTCCGGTGATTACGGAAAACTACATGGAATAACAAGACGACGTAGATATACTAATTATAAAGATAGTCATAATGAATGGCTTAGTGGCCAATATGAACATGAAGCTGCTCACAATTTAAATGGCCTATGCTATAATACGGACGGCATTATGTTGTTTTATAGGTAAGGAGACAAGAAACGTATGATTATACGCAGCAACTTATCAACTCTTATGGGAGCAAGAAGATACTCCATAAAGGATGTCCACGAGAAAACAGGCTTGTCACGCGGCACTATTAGCAATTTGTACAATGATAAAGCCACTAGGGTAGATTATGAGACCATTGCAAAGCTCTGTGAACTATTCAGCTGTGAAGTCAGTTCACTTCTTGTGATAGACAAAAGCACTGATGTTGCGGAGGTAATGTGATGAACCAGGATAATACATCTTATGCACCTAAGGTGATCTCTATTTTTTCGGGATGCGGCGGATTGGATCTTGGCTTCCATATGGAGGGATATGAAATCATTTGGGCGAATGACTTTGAGGAATGGGCAGTCAAATCATTTGCTGCAAATTTCGGAGATGTTATAAAGTACGGTGACATCACGAAGATAGATCCATATACTGACAAATCGATCCCTGATTGCGATATTATTTTGGGCGGATTTCCGTGTCAGGACTTTTCCATCATATGGAAACAACCCGGCTTGAATGGAAAAAGAGGCGGCTTGTTCCGTCATTTTGCTGAATTTGTCGATGCTAAAAAGCCCAAAGCATTTGTTGCGGAAAATGTCAAAGGACTGCTTACGGCAAATGGAGGCAAAGCAATCAATACCATAGTAAAGGATTTCGAAAGTATTGTTCCTGGTTATGTAGTAAAACCACATCTCTATAATTTTGCTGATTATGGCGTTCCGCAGTTTAGAGAAAGGGTTCTTTTCGTCGGTGTCAGAATTGACACGGGCTTTGACTTTGTTCATCCCAAGCCCACCCATGGTCCTAATACTGAGCTTCCTTATGTTACTGCAGGAGAGGCTTTGGCCGGCGTAGAAGATGTTCCGATGAATAACGAGCATATCAACATCAAGGAAAAAACCAGGCAGATGCTTGAGCTAATTCCTGAAGGCGGAAACTTTACGGACATTCCCAAAGATCATCCGTTGTATGTGAAAGGAATGATCAGCCATGTCTATCGAAGGTTAAAGCTTGATGAACCAGCAAAGACAATTATTGCCGCAGGCGGTGGAGGCACATGGGGATACCATTATCCGGAACCTAGGTCTTTGACTAATAGAGAACGTGCAAGATTGCAGTCATTTCCTGACGACTTCATTTTTGAAGGCAGTGTCACTGAAGTTCGCCGACAGATTGGTAATGCTGTACCTCCTGTTGGTGCCCGTCCAGTTGCAAAGCGTTTGCTTCCTCTATTTACAGGAGACTACACTCCGGCTGATTTAATGCCTGAATATGAAAAAATGAAAGCGATGTCCACCAAAGAGCGGCTTGAATATGTGACGGCTCAAATGAACTAATAAAAAGGAGGGCTTATGGAATTCTTATTTAATAACTATCCCCCAGTAAAAACGCGATGCAAGACGTTTTCAGATGCCTTTTACAGTTTGCTTGATCAAGCATCTGCTATGGAAATAGCCGTCGGATACGTAACTTCTGATTCCCTTGCTGAATTACAAAAGACTATAGAGCTATACAGCAATATCAGGCGGTTAAACCTTATTATTGGAATGCATTATTTCGATAGGTTTACGAAAATGCAATACAATGCAGCCAATAGTCTCAGCCATTTCCTTCAGGAGAAAAAAATGGGTGAGGTTAGGCTTGTAACTGCGTTCAGATATCACGGGAAACTATACTCATACAGCGATGCACAGGGACCATTTGCCGGTATTATTGGATCTGACAATCTTAGCAGCATCGTTGACGGAGGAACCAGGACTTACGAAAGCTCGCTGCTTCTGGATGATCGTTCTTATGCTAAGAAGATGAACGATTTTATTCAAAGCCTTTCGCTGTCTGCGTCGAGGAGCATTAATGAATTAGAGATCAATGAATTCAACGATGAGAATCCGTTGCTTGAAGGACATGAGTTCGTAAAAAGGATGACAACTGATGCTGTTGCTTTAGTTACGAGGAAGAAGACCGAGACATCTTTTGATATACCAATTAAGCCCTACGAGGTTACTCCGCAGAGCAATTTGAATGTATTTTTTGGAAAAGGCAGAAAAAGAAAAAATGGATTATTAAAGCCGAGACCTTGGTATGAAGTCGAACTCATTGTTCCCAAAGATGTCACATCTCGTCCGGGTTATCCTCAGAGTAAATCTGTCGACGCAGTTTTCGACGTGATAACAGATGATGGCTGGTCTTTCAAATGCAAAGTGAGCGGAGACAATAGTAAAAACTTCCGTTCCAAGGGTGATTTGAAAATATTAGGTAAATGGCTGAAGGGTAGGCTGGAAAATGCGGGGGTCCTAAAGGTTGGAGAACCCGTGACAGAAGCTATGCTAACACAATATGGAAGAAGTACGTTTACCTTAACAAAAACCACGGATACAAATTATCCGTGGTTCCTTGATTTTGGGGTGTAAAAATGGGTTATTTAGAGGCTTATTTAAAGCGGGTCAACGATAAAGGAAATCCAGCATTGGCCGATGCCATAAGGAAGACAGTGGACGACATTGTTCCTCAGTATATATCCAATTTTTCGTTTATGGATCATGTGGTCAGCCTTCTCGTTGGAGATGTTCAAAGCGGTAAAACAAGCCATATGTTCGGCTTAATGTGTGCTGCAGCTGATGAGAGCTTCCTGAATTTTGTTTTACTAACGACAGATAATATTCTTCTTCAGCAGCAGACATTTAAGAGAGCGCAGAGAGATCTTTGCGACTTTTGTGTTTGTGATGAGTTTGATTATCAGAAATTTGTTGAGAACAACTTGAAGAAACCGGCTGTAATTGTACTTAAGAAAAACTCTTCAGTATTAAGACAATGGAAGAACAACTTTTCTTCAACGAAATTTTGTGCAGGAAATCCTCTCTTTATTATTGACGATGAGGCTGATGCTGCCAGTCTGAATACACAAGTTAATAGAAACAAGCAAAGTACAATAAACAAGCATTTAGAGGCTATAAAGAAGACCACATCAAGCAGCATTTATATGGAAGTAACCGGAACACCGCAATCCATTTTGCTTCAAACTATGAAGAGCGGTTGGAAACCTTACTTTGTTTACTATTTCAAGCCTGGCAAGGGGTATCTTGGGGGAAACTTCTTTTTCCCAGATGAACCGCCGAATCATGTCATCCTTACCGACAATGATGAGGCCGAGGAACTGCTGAACGATGATGAGTTCCCGGAAAATGGATTGAAGACCGCATTGATTATGCATCTCATTACATCAGGGCAAATCATGCTTACTGGTGGAAGGGTTTGCAATTTTCTGATTCATCCCAGCGTCAAGACAAATCAACACTCTGCTTTTGCTGCAAAAATAGGGAACTATCTAAATGAGATTGCCCATTCCTATGAGGAACCTGAAACCAGGGATGCATTTCGTTCTGTTTATGAATCTTTGCATGAAACAAAAATGGAAATGCTGCCATTTTCGGAAGTTTACGAATATCTCGCAGAACAGCTTTGCGAAGATCAAATAAAGATCCTGACGCTTAATTCTGTGGTTTCTTATAATGATAATACCCAGTACGAAGAAGGCATAAATGTTATAGTCGGAGGAAACAGTTTAGGCCGCGGAGTGACATTTCCCCAGCTCCAAACTATTTATTATTGCAGAGTTGCAAAGAGCCCTCAAGCGGACACTATGTGGCAGCATGCACGTATGTTTGGATATGATAGAGACCCAGATTTAATGAGAGTTTTCATGCCTCCGAAACTGTTCAAACTGTTTTCTGATATCAATCGAACGAATACTAATATCATTAAACAGATTGAGAGCAAGAGTAACGGAACCGACATCAAGATTTTCTATCCAACAGGGCTTAAGCCTACACGGAAAAATGTCTTAGATAAAAAAGCTGTCGGCATCTATTCGGGCGGGGTAAACTATTTCCCGTTCTACCCAACAAACAAAGATGTTCAGGCAATAGATAAACTGCTCGAAAGCTTTTCTGAAGACACTTATGTTGTCAGTTTGCGACTCATAGTGAAGCTCCTTGAACAAATGGATTCGGAGGTTGAAGATTGGAACGCAAAAGCCTTTATTGGTTTTGTGAATACTTTCCTGGCTGATAATCCGGCTGCTCAAGGGAGGTTAATCGTTCGTAGGAATAGAGATATTGGAAAAGGAACTGGGACATTACTGTCCCCGGCCGATCGAAAAATCGGAGATGGTTTCACAGAGCAAGTCGTTCTTACTGTCTATAAAATAACAGGCAACAAATCCAAGGGATGGGACGGACAGCAACTGTGGATTCCTAACATTAAGCTGCCTGGTGATTATGCTTATTATAGCGGAGAGACAGTTTAAGATAAGCTTTCAGTACAAGGAGCGTCATTATGGCTGATAATAAGTCGCCGGAAGAACGCACCTTGAATATGTCTCGTATTCGCAGCGCAAATACAAAGCCTGAGGAAAAAGTTAGGAAGTATCTGTTTTCAAAAGGATTCAGATATCGGAAAAATGACAGAAGGCTCCCAGGGAAACCAGATATTGTTCTCCCAAAATATAAAGCTGTGGTTTTTGTCAACGGATGCTTCTGGCATATGCATGGGTGTTCAAGATCGCGACTTCCGAAGTCAAATCTTGAGTACTGGCAGCCCAAGATTCAGCGAAATATCAATCGTGATAAGAGCAACTATAATCAGCTCGAAAAAGAAGGATGGCGCGTGTTCATTGTCTGGGAATGCGAACTGAAGAAGCGCATAATGGAAGAAAAACTCGACAAACTATGTGACGATATTCGTGGCTTGTAAGTCAGCAAAACCCAATTGGATAAGCATTCAAAGCCCTCGGCCTTAAAAAGTCGGGGGTTTTTATTATGCCTAAGCAGGTGTGCAACTAGCGGCCCACGCCAATTACCTTAAAGCCCAGGCCTTCCAGTTTTTCGCGGTCCAGGAAGTTGCGCCCATCAACTATGGGTACGGGCTGGATATGCTCCCAGTCCAAGTCGCGGTATTGGGGCCAGTGCGTTACCAGCACAATCGCCTCAGCCTCATCCAAGGCATCTTCTACGTCCTGGCAGAAGGTGACCCCCAAATCAGCATATTGATGACGGGCATTATCCAAGGCTATAGGGTCATGCGCACGCACCAATGCCCCCCGCAAAAGCAGCAGGCGGCTGATGTCCAGGCTGGGGGCATCACGCAGGTCGTCCGTATCGGGTTTAAAGCTGAAGCCCAATAGCGCAATGCGCCTTCCTTTTAATATCTTGAGCGTTTCCTGCAGGGTGTCCACCACCCAGGCGCGCTGGTTGTAGTTGACATCGCGGGCGGCCTGAATGATCGGCATTTCCAGTTTGTACTCGTGAGCCGTGGAAACCAAGGCTGCTGTGTCTTTGCCAAAACAGGAACCGCCCCAGCCAATGCCCGCCTCAAGGAAGGCTGGACCGATGCGCTTATCCAGGCCGATGCCTTTGGATATGGCAGTGATATCCCCGCCAACCTTCTGCGCCAGATGGCCGACTTCGTTAATGAAGGAAATTTTGAGCGCCAAAAAAGCATTGGCAGCGTATTTGATTACCTCGGCTGAGGTGAGGTCGCAGACCAGGACCGGTACGGTGCCCATACCCTGGGGGCGGGGCAAACCGGGAGGGGCTGGAAAATCCTGTTGAATCAGGTGCTCGTAAAGATCCTTGAGTTTTTGGGCGCCTTGTTCATCCTCTGCACCGATGACGATACGGTCGGGATAAAACGAGTCCTGCAAAGCTGCCCCCTGCTTAAGGAATTCCGGATTAGAAACAACAGCATAGTTTCCATTAGGTTTTTTACCATGACTGTTTCCGTAGTGCTCTTTGAGAATAGCTCCCACCCAGTTCCCCGAACCGATGGGGACTGTGCTCTTATTGACTACGACGGTAAAGCCCTCGCCCAGGCGCTCGGCAACTGATTCGGCAGCCTGGCGCACGTACTCCAGGTTGGCCGAACCATCAGGAAGCGACGGGGTTCCTACAGCGATGAAGATCACATCGGTGTTTTCGATGCCGGCCTGGTCATAACTGGAAGTAAAGCGCATCTTGGGGCCTACCTCCTTAAAGATCTCCTCCAGGTGCGGCTCATAAAAAGGGACAATACCAGCTTGCAGCAGTTTGACTTTTTCGGTATTTACATCGATGCAGGTGACCTCGTGCCCCAGATAGGCCAGCATCACGCCGGTATTCAAGCCTACATAACCCGTACCAATAATTAATATGCGCATCTTGCTCCTCATTATTCAGTTTCGGGGGCTATTAAACCATTAAGTGTGCGAAATGAAAAGCTTGACTTTAATTTATTGAAGACATATCATATTTTAATTAAGTATTAAGTGAAAGGCATATTTTTATGAGTGTAAATAAGGTACCCCCCTGGATGGCAGACCTGGAAGAAGAAGACCTAGTGTTTATCCAGCGCTTCCTGCTGAATTCCGGTTCGCTGAAGGAAACAGCCAAGCTCTGCAATGTAAGCTACCCCACCCTGCGCCTGCGCCTGGACCGTCTGATCCAGAAAATCCAAATTTCCGAACAGCAACAGCCCGAACCCTTTGTGGCTTTTATTCAAAAGCTGGTGCTTACTTACAAGATGGATGTTGAGACGGGGCGTGCGGTAATTCGGGAATACCTCCAAAGCCGGGAGGAAAAGTAAAAAACGGGTCGGCATAAACCCTGGACCAGTTCTGGCACATTGAAGGCGCAAGAGGCAGGCAGCAAACCTGCCCCTTGCTTTAGATTATTCCACCTCTTCCAGCTGGGCCATAAAGTGACGCAGGACGGACGGTGCCCACACTACGCGGGTACCCTTGACCAGTTCCGGGTGGCGCATCAGCTCCACAGCCGCTTCGCCGATGTAATCCAGATGGCTGCGAGTGTAGACCCGCCGCGGGATGGCAAAGCGCACCAGCTCCAAAGGCGCCAGCATATGCTCGCCTGTAACGGGGTCGTTGTGCTCGAACATCAATGAGCCAATCTCCACCGTGCGGATGCCACCTACTAGATAAAGGGCATTAGATAAGCCAACTGCCGGGAATTGTGTTTTCGGAATCGCAGGGAAGGCCTGTCCCGCATCCACATAGACTGCATGGCCTCCGGTGGGTTTATAAACCGGCAAGCCCGCTTGCGAAAGAACCTCTCCCAGGTAACAGGTGTGTGCTTCGCGATAAGCCAGGTAATCTTCCTGGACTACTTCGTTCAGCCCCACAGCAATGGCTTCCAGGTCGCGCCCAGCCAGACCGCCATAGGTTAAAAAGCCTTCGCGCACAATCAAATTCGCGCCGATACGAGCCTTGAGTTCCAGGTCGCGGAAAGCAATCAAACCGCCGATATTGACGATAGCATCCTTCTTGGCGCTCATCGTGCAGCCATCGGCATAGCTGAACTGTTCAAGAACAATCTCGCGCACCGAGACGTTTTTATAGCGCGGGTCGCGCAGTTTTATAAACCAAGCATTTTCAGCAAAGCGTGCAGCATCCATGAAGAAAGGAATGCCGTACTTGCGATAAATTTGCGCAGTTTCACGGATGTTATCCATCGAGACCGGCTGTCCGGCAGCGCTGTTATTGGTGATGGTGAGCATTCCGAGGGGGATGTTTTCGATACCTGTTTTCTGGATGAAGGCTTCCAGTTTAGCCAGGTCCATGTTGCCCTTGAAAGGAGCGTCCAGCCTGGAATCTTCGGATTCCTGGACTGGTAAATCGACCGGGTTTACGTTCAGAACCTGCAAGTTCCCCATAGTGGTATCGAAATGACGGTTATTAGGCACACTCTGCCCAGCCTTGACCATCGCACTGAAGAGCATTCCCTCTGCGGCGCGTCCCTGGTGAGCAGGCAGCACATAGGGAAAGCCCAGCACATCCTGAACCGCCTTTTCGAAGCGGTACCAGCTTTTGGCGCCGGCATACGCTTCATCTCCGCGCATGATGCCGGCCCATTGTTCATCGCTCATCGCGTTGGTGCCGCTATCGGTAAGCATGTCAATGAACACATCTTCACCCGGCACCATAAACAGATTATAGTACGCAGCTTTCAGGGCAGCCTCGCGCTCTGCGCGCGTGGTCATCTTTACTTTTTCTACTACTTTAATACGAAACGGCTCGATGAATGGAATGGTCATACGCTCTCCTTATGGTCAATCGATTGAAGGGCCGGCGAGGTGAGCGCCCGGCCTGCTAAAATTCCGGTAGCAAAAGCAAAATGCAGGTTATACCCGCCGCAGGGGCCGGCCACGTCCAGTACTTCCCCCACCAGGCTCAGCCGTGGCAGTTTATGCGAGCGCAGTGTGATCGGGTGCACCTCATCTACTGCCACTCCACCCGTTTTAACCTGAGATTTCTCAAAATCACCTGCGCCATTTACCTTGAAGCGCAGATCGCTTAAGGTGTTCACCAGAGCCATACCTTCGCGCAGATTCAGCTGACCTACCTGCTTTTGCGGGTGCAGTCCCAGCATCTTCAGCAGCACCGTCACCACCTTCGGGGTGAAGAACATGCACAGCAGCGCGCTCAGCGTGCAATGGGCGTGCATAAGGCCCTTTTCCAGGCGTTTGCGTTTTGAACCCAAGAGATCCAGGCTTAAGCTAAACTCCTGAGCGCCATGCTGGGCTACAAGGTGGCTCAGGTTCATCACTCCCGGTCCGTTGAAGCCCCCCGCGATAACGATCAGATTGCCCTGCGAGCTGCCCAGCAGCTTTTCTCCGGCATAGATAGCCGTATTGGCATCGAAGCGCTGACCTTTTAACGCGCTGAAAGCTCCCAGTTCAGCGTAGATCGGGCCCAAGGCAGGTAAAAGCGGCGCAACCGTATGCCCCAGCTTGCGCAAAACAGGAAACAACGCTCCGTCCGAACCCAGATGCGGATATGCGCGCCCGCCGCTGGCCACCACCAGATGATCGCAGGCCGCCTGGCCCATTTCTCCTCCGGCCAGCTCCAGGCTCCACCCTCCCCCACCCTTCAGTGTCTGAAACCCCTTTACCTTAGTGGCTACGCGCAATTCTACGCCGGCAGCTGCCAGCTGCTCGCTCAATATCTGCACCACCGCCCCCGCTGATTCCGACAGGGGGTAATACCAGCCGTCACTCGTTGCAAAACTCGGGATTCCCCACCCATCCAGCACCTCCAGCAGCGCCTCCGGCGGCAAGGCTTCCAGCGTCTGGGCCAGCCAATCCGGGTCCTTACAGGCATAGGCACCTGCATTCACAGCTGCATTGCTCAAATTGCAATGCCCGCTGCCGGTCACCAGCAGTTTGCGCCCCAGGGTTTCTTCCTGTTCAAAGAGGGTGACCAAAGCACCGCCCTTCGCGGCAGTGAGCGCACAGGCCATACCTGCTGGTCCGGCCCCAATAACGGCGATCTTCATGCACTTTATTATACCTGTGCGCTGCTTACGTTTCGAGCATATGACAAAATATTGGGTGGAAATAAATCTATATTTTGTTCTAAGTTAACTATTTACGATGATCACCAAAGCCACGCAGGCTCACAAGAATATGAACCATCATTGGCTGAGGCATCCCCTGCTGTTGTTACAAAGCACAGCTTAGCGGTGAAATTCATTGATTCCTGCATCCAAGCACCAGACAGCGTCACAGATTTTAACAAAAAGGCAAAGCCTTTCGGGCTTGTTCCAGCGCGGTCACTCAGCTAATCTGCCCCAGCACATTGATGCTCAACTTAGCTCGCCTAAGCTATATGGGAGGGCATCGTCAGCCGCTTCACTGGCTTGATTTCGTCATCGAGCAGGGCTGAAATGGTTTTTTTAAGTCTCCAAAATTATGTTAAACAAGTTCGTGTTTGCAAAAACAGGTACTGAATCAACGAGCATACATTTTGCAAACGTCTATACACTGGCCGCTCACCCATAATCCAATCTCGCTATAATGAAGGCGTTAAACCAAACTACGGAGAAAATATGGCCCTCATTCGCATCGATCACTACCCCGAAACTATCCAGGTCAACACCCCCCTCTACCTCATCCTCCCAGACCCCGAAGACCTGCAAGCCCGTCCCCTCCCCCAAGTTCCCGTTCTCTGGCTGCTCCACGGCCTCAGTGACGACGCCAGCGCCTGGCAGCGCTACACCAACCTCGAGACCCTCGCCCGCGAGCTGAACTTCGCCGCCATTCTCCCTACCGGCGGCCGCAGCATGTTCGCCGACCAGGCCAACGGTCAGGCCTATTTCACCTACCTGATGGAAGAGCTTCCCGCCTACCTTGAAGCTCTTTTCCACCTCAACCTCAGCAAAGACAACACCTGCATCGCCGGCAACTCCATGGGCGGATATGGCGCTTTCAAAGCCGCCTTCAACTACCCTCAACGCTTCCGCGCCGCCTTCAGCATGAGCGGTGCCCTTGCCATGGGTCCGGCGATCGATAACACTGCCAAAGTGCGCGATAGCGCCCTTATGCACGAATTGGGAATGGTTTTCGGCGGTTTGGAAACAATCAGCGGCAGTATCAACGACCCCCTGCGCTGGCTGGAGATGACCCAGTCCGACCCTGGCAGCCTGCCCGAGCTTTATGCCGTCTGCGGCCTCGACGATGACCTTCTGCCCTCCAACCGCTTCTTCGCCGCCGCCGCTGAACGCGCCGGCATCCCCCTGGATTATCAGGAGGAACCGGGAAGGCACGATTGGCACTTCTGGCAGGAGCAATTAGATGGCTTCGTGCACTATGTATTATTAAAGGAAGACGATGCTAACTGAAGCCATCCCCACTGAATTAAGCTTCGAGCGTTTTGTCGCCCGCGAGGAGCAGGGACAGTACCTCCTCCTGCCCTTCGAGATGCCTGCCAATACCCAGCGCCTCACCCTTTCCTACCATTACTCTCGGGAACGCACAGAGCAACCGAAAGCAGCCGGCGCAGAATTTACCACCCGCGAGCGCATAAACATCATCGATCTCGGCCTCATCGGCCCGGATGGACAACAGGTCGGTGCCAGCGGTTCAAGCAAAAGCGAGATCAGCATCAGCGCCCAGTCTGCCACCGAGGGATACCGCCCCACCCCTCTGACGCCCGGCACCTGGCAGATCATCCTCGGGGCCTATTTCGTCGCTCCTGAGGGCGTCACTGTTAGCTATACCCTCCGCTTCGAGCCTAAACAGCCGCACTGGCTCCAAGGCGACCTGCACACCCACACGAGCGCCTCGGATGGCATCCACAGTCTCCAGCACCTCACCGAGCATGCCGCTGCAATCGGGCTGGATTTCCTGGGCATTACCGACCATAACCAGCCCATCAGCCGCGCCTCTCTGCCGCAGCTTCCCGGTCTCACCCTCATCCCCGGTCTGGAATGGACCCATTACCAGGGTCATAGCAATTTTTTAGGGCATGAGGCGCCTTTTGAGGGCGCTTTTATCGCAAATTCAGAAGCAGAAGCCGGCAAAATTTTCCAACAAGCCCACCAGAACGGTGCTTTGATCGTGATTAACCACCCTTTTGAGGAACGCTATGGCTTCAGGTTCAATTTTGAGAACCTGCCCTATGACCTTTTCGAGGTCTGGAACGGCCCCATGCGTCCGGCCAACCTGCAGTCTATTGCCTACTGGGATGCCCAGTTAAAGGCCGGCCGCAAAATTATGGCTGTATGCGGTTCGGATTACCATGCCGACACAATTTTTGAACAACTGGCAGGGCCGTGCATGCATGTCTATACGCAATCTTCTACCGAGGAAGATATCC
>JAXGYK010000002.1:0-630092 GCA_040772305.1 Anaerolineaceae bacterium | reverse complement strand
CTTCCCGGGCCTTCGATGGCTTGCTGATCACCTCATCAATGAACTTGAGTTCAAGCGCTTTCTCAGCGCTCATCCAGGTCTCATCGCTCATCATCTTTTCCAGCACGCTGGCTTCCAGTCCCGTGCGGCTCTGATAGCTCTGCACGATCCCGTTCTTGATCTCCTTCAGCGCCTGGATCACTGTCTTCAGCTCTTCTGCCGATCCCATCGCAAAGGTCCACGGATCGTGGATCATGAAGAAGGCGCTGTCCTGCATCAGGATACGGTCTCCGGCTGTGGCCAGCATTGTCGCTGCGCTTGCGCACAGGCCATCAATGCGCGCGGTCACCCTTGCCGGGTAGGTCATTACCAGGCTGCGCATTGCGCTGGCTACCATCACGTCACCCCCAGGGGAGTGGATCCGTAAGGTCACAGGCTCCTTATTCGCCTGCTCCAGGGCGTCTTTCAGGACCTCTACAGTTATGTAACCTTCGATTGGATTATGGGGGTCCAAAAACCAGTAACTGTCCACCAGGTCGCCGTAGATCCAGATCTCGGTTTCCCCGCTCTCGCTTTCCTTCGCGTTTACCACGCGCAGGCTCTTTTCCATCTCAGGCCCTTTGTCCTGGCGTAGAAAGTTCCGGAACTTTGCCTTCATTCGTTTCCTCCGTCCTGCTAACGATCTTCAGACCGTCCTTTGTGATCATTCCCATATTGATGGGGAAGAAGTGTGCGTCGCCGCCTTCGTAAGGCTCCAGGTCATAGATCGACCGCGCTTCATTCGGGCTGTAAATGCCGTCCATAATTGCCTGGTGGATCGTCTCACCCTGGGTCTTGGCATCCACCTGCAGCAGCGCACGGCGCTCAAAGCGGTAAAACAGATCCGCCTGCTCTTCGATCGCCAGCCATGCCAGCCGCGCGCTCTGTTCGATTTGGATCAGGTAAGGGTTCAGGGTCGTTCCCAGATAGTCCAGCTGCTGCTGTTCGTTGCTGCTGTAGCTCTGCTTGCCGGCATTCAGCTTGTATTCTGGCACCCCGTAAAAGTTCGCGATCTCCCGGTCCGTTGCGTTGATCCCTTCCAAAAACTGTGCGTCCGTGGCTTTCATTGTCACCACATCAAACTTGGCGATCTTGTTATCCATCACGGCCACTCCGCCGGCTGTCGCATCGATGTAGCTGCGTTTCAGGATTTCCCGCGCTTCTTTGTCGATTGTCCCGTTTACCTGCAGCACAGCCGAGGGTAGCAGCCCATTCCCGTGCAGCTTATTGCGTGAGATCCCGGTGTTAACCTGTCGGTTCAATGTTTCAGCCGCATACGCCAGCACCGACCGCCCGATCATCAGTTCCGGATCCGGATTGATCATCAGGTGCATCATTTCCGGGTCGGGAATTGCGCGCTCCTTGCCGTTTGGAAAGCGCACCAGAAAGTAACGGTTGCCTTCTCTGTCCAGCCGCACGCTTACCCAGCGCGGATGGATCTTGAAGATTTCCGCGAAACTCGAAACCGGCCGCCAGATGTAGGCATTGCCCATGCTCAATAAGTCCAGTACGATGCCTTTTTTGAAAACAAAGGGTGTGTTCCAGCGGTTGGGCTGCACCTCTACCAGGTAGGCCATATTGCGCGCCCGGCCGTCAGGTTTCACACGTTGGGAGCCGCGTTCCAGGCGCTTAAATTGCTGCAGAGGCAGCCCGGCAACATCATCCGAGATCACGTTCATGCAGCGGTAGGCAGTAGCCAGCTTTTTGGCCGCTTCCGGGCTCACACTACCCGCGAAGGGAATTAACCCATCCATCACCGGGCTGAAGTACACCAGCTGCTGATCATTGGGGCGTAATTCAGCAGGTACCGGCACGTCCGCCGCCAGAGTCTGCACATTGGGAGGGTTTGTATTCCTTGCTTTTTTCATCCCACCTCACACACACCAGGGCAAAGAATCCAGATTACTGAAACCTGCTGCTCTGGCAAAACGCCGGTTGGCAAGCTGGTAGTACTCTTCCAGTTTTTCAATGCCGATAAAAGTCCGTCCGGTTGCCAAGGCGGCCAAACCGGTCGAACCGGAACCCATAAAGGGATCCAGTACACACTGGCCAGGTTCACTGACCAATTCCAGCAAACGTTCCAATAGCCTTACTGGCTTTTGGGTGGGGTGTTCCTCATTGTAGTGATCACGCGTAACTTCAATGATGCTGCGCTCGCGCATGCCCACCGCGATCGGCTTCAGCGTGCCCACATTCTTATCATTTCGCCCAAAGGTCTTGCTGATCGTCACACCATGCTTACTGGCCTGAACCTCTTTGTAGACTGGCTTGGGAATCTTGCCGTCACGCTCGAAGCTCACGATAAACTCCTTGAGATTAGCAAAGGTTTTCTTGGCGCCCAAAGCGGAACTGATTCGCTCAAGATCTTCCTGGATCTTGGCCAGATCAGCGCCACGCATCTCGATGTAGGGGATCATCGATTCGCGGATCTTTCCTTTGCCTTTGGCATAGATTGATACTGTCTCGTGGAAACGCAGCAGTTTCAATCCTGGGCTGGAGGGCATCCGCTTATTCCAGATCACTTCCTCTTTGAACTCCAGGCCGCGATTGGCAAGCTGCACGTTCCACCCATAAAAGGAGGTGCCGCGGCCAAAAGTCACATGGAAACCGTCCGGCTTCAGCACTCTGGCCACATGGTCAAAATAAGCCGGTTCGTCAAAGGGTTGGTCCAGCTTATGCTTGAGGTAGCCGTAAGGCGGATCGGTCAGGATCACATCGATGCTTCCATCCGGGATCTCTTCCATCACCTTCACACAATCGCCCAGGCGCAATTCCACTTGACTGCCCATTACATCCCCCAGTCCTCGGCCTTGATTGCTTCGCTCAGATCTGCCGGTTGCCCGGCTTTGTAGTGGATCGCCCTGGCCATTGCCAGGATCGTGGCCACCATTGGGTCAATACGTTTCGTGCGCAGTACGGTCCTTCCCTTGGATTCCTTCACCGGCTTTTTCAGCCCGGATCCGTTCACCGCCACGGCCATGTTCCCAAAAGCCCACCGCGCCAGCTCATTCTCTTCATGTGCGATCTTCCCGGATAAAAAGCGGGTTTCCAGCTCGTTCATTGGGTCCGTTGTGTTGGCAAATGTCCCCTGCAGCGTCACGACATTGATGCCGGCCTTGATCTCCGCTTGCATCAGCATTACCGCAAACGCCGGATCCGAGACCAGCTCGATCACATGGTACTGCTCATGCCATTCAACAGCCTGGTCCAGGATCTTCCAGTGATCAATCGTGTTCCCGGGAGTAGGAATAACCCATCCCTTATCGGCCCAGCGGTCGTAAGGCACACCGTCCAGCCGGATACGCTCCTGCATCGATTCTTCCGGGATCCACGCTTTCCAGCGGATGTATCCATTCGGTAAGCCTTCTTGCGGAGGGAATAATGCGGCTAATGCCGAAAGGTCAGTGGTAGTGCTTGCGTCCTGGCCAATGTAGCAGTCCTTGCCAATCAGCATCTCCAGGGTCACGCTTGGGTCTGTCGTCTGATCAAAATACTGCAGCGGGATCCAGCTGCTCAGTTTGGAAGTTACCCACTGGTTCAGGTGCAGCCAGCGGAACAGCTTCTCTTGGCCAGGGCTGATCTTGGCTTGCTCTGCTTCTGCGCGCATCGATTCGATTGACTTCGTAACCCCCAGAGAGGGGTTGGCCACATGCCAGTTATCTTCGTTGTAGATATCATCGCCGTCGTAGGCGTAAATCGCCACATACCAAGTGGGGTCAACTTCATCGCCGTTCAGGATCCGCAGCGCCTTATCATGCAGCTCCCATCCAATGCTGGTCCTGTCCGGATCATCGCCGGCCGTGGTCAGCACCCAGATCAGCTGCTGCAGGCGGGAAGCGCCGGACCCAAAGGTCATCACATTCCATAAATCAGCGTTTGGCTGCGCGTGGATCTCATCAAAGATGATCGCGCTGGGCTTGAAACCGTGCTTGGTATAAGCCTCGGCAGAAAGGACCTCGTAAAAAGTCCCGGAAACCTTATCTTCAAGGATCTTGGTCGAATCGCGTTTGCGGGTGCGTTTGGCCAGAGCAGGCACCAGGTCGACCATCTTGCTTGCCACCTTGTAAATAATCCCCGCCTGCTTCTTATCCGCAGCGCAGCCGTAAACCTCGCCATTGATTTCCCCATCGGCGAACATGCCATAAAGCGCAGCGCCTGCGCCTAATTCCGATTTGCCATTCTTCTTGGGTAGCTCAACCCATACTGTGCGGTATTGGCGGGTACCATCCTCGTTCACAGTGCCGTACACATCCCGGATGATCTTCTCCTGCCAGGGTAAGAGCTCAAAAGGCTGATTGAAGAACTGGCCGTCCACATGCCGCAGCTGATTGAAGAACGCCACCGCGCGGTCAGCTTTGCCCTGGTCAAATGGCATTCTTCCCTCCATTGGCCAGCATCGTAAACTGGCCAACCGGTGAAGCCAGCAAAGCTTCCATTGGGTCCACGTTCTTTTCCGGCGTTTCCTTCACCGGAGCGGCAACCCCTGCGCGTGACCTGGGGGTTAAATACAGCTTCTCTAGGTAATCCCGGATCATCGCGCGCTTGCGGTCCAGCCTGCTATCTAAATCTAGTACTGTCTTATATGCAGCCTGTACCCGGTTCACCCAATCCAGAGCATCTTTATAGAGCTCACGCTCATCGCCCTTACTAAGATCCTCTTCATCACTGAGCCGCTCAACGAGTTCCTCAAAACCTTGCGCTGTAACCTGCAGATCTCGCCAGAGCTTCAGGGCAGTAACCCGCATCTCCACCAGCTCGCTTTCTTCCTGGATGGACATGCACAACCCAAGCAAAAGATCTCTGTCCTGGGCTGTTACGATCCGCCCATCGATGGCGTTGAACTCGCGCATCAATCGTTTCCAGGCTGCTTTCGCTTCCGGATGCTTTTTAAGCTCCTGTGGGGCGGAAGCAGGCAAATTTCGTTCCGATTTCATGCGGTTTTCTTCCGAAAATCGCTGATTTTTTTCGTCTTCTGTGTCGTGTCCGACCTGTAATTCCAGAGGTTTTTTTGCTGGCATTTCAGGCTGCTCCCTGTTTAACGCCAGGATTTCCCACATTGGGAACTTTTTTTCTTCCGTTGGCTCCCCGCGCTCGGGCCCCCTCAAGTGAAAACTTTTTTACCCCCCTTGGGGTATTTTCGCGCGCAGTCTTCTCGCTGTGGTGCTTCTTACACAGCCCTTGGAAGGGTCCTTCAAAGAAAAATTTGGGGTCGCCCTTGTGATCAACTACGTGGTCAAGTTCAGTTGCAGGCGTGTAAATACCTATGCGCATACACTCTACACAAAAAGGATGAGCGGCGAAGTGGGTGAGGCGTAACCTCTTCCACCGCGCGGTGTCATATAGCTTCTGCCTTTCAGGATCACGCTGCCATCTTGAATCAGCAGTGACCTGGTGCTCAGCACATCGGCCTGAGCGCACCAGGTTAGGGCAGCCAGGATAGCTGCAGGGGCGCAGTGGAGCACTAGGTGACAATACTCTGATTACTCCCTTCAGCCTCGGCCCGCTCACGCTGACTGATGGCCCTGGGTTTCTTTTGAGCTGTTGGGTAGAATGCCTGAATCCCGTCCAATCGGACTGTGAGCAGCTTGATACTTTGATCCAGGGAATCAACCGAAAAGCGCATCTCAGAGACTACGGCGTTGTTTTCCTTGCGTTGCTCTCTTGAAAAATCCCTCCACTTATCGTCCTGTAAAGCCAGGAAGCCCTGCCACTTATCACTCTGTTTCGAAAACCAATACAGGAGCCCGATCACCAGGAAGATGAACAAGATCACGAATAGCCCATCATCCCAGGCGGTCTGAGGAAGATTCAGCAACCAGTCGCCGTTTTCCATGGGATTATGGCTTCAACAGCTGTCTGTCAGTTAGGTCGTGGAACATGTTCGCCCCGCCGCCTGCACAGATCGCAGTCAGGATCTGCCCGGCCAGAACGTTGGGAATGTACTGGGCAAAGATGTTAAACCCAGTGAGCCACACCAGGAACCCGGCCACAGCCCAGGCCACGTACATCAGCCAAAACTTATCCAATTTGAACTTCTCCCATAGGGGAGTGATCAATGCAGCCACGATCCTGTTGGCCA
This sequence comes from Anaerolineaceae bacterium, assembly GCA_040772305.1. GTDB lineage: Bacteria > Chloroflexota > Anaerolineae > Anaerolineales > Anaerolineaceae > Mesolinea. Next base: position 623,995 of record JAXGYK010000002.1, on the reverse strand, counting down.
ACACAGCCAGGGCCAGACTAATTACCAGTACTTCCTTTGGGAATTCCATTTATCCTCCAAAAACTTAAAACAAAAAACCCGACGCTGACGCCTTTTCAAGCGATCAGCCCCGGGATCAATGCCTCGTAGGCAGGCAAGTAATTGCTTACTTACACATCAATAATAGCACAAAGAATCTAGGTATTCAAGTATTTCTACCGTCAGCTTCCTTCCCAAACTTCAGATGGCTTTGTGTATTTATCATCGACGGCTTCCCGTCCCGGATCTCCACCTGCACCGCTCCATACCCCGTCCCCTCCACTACAGCGCGGATCTGTGCCTCCAGCTGCAGCACTCCCTGCACGCCGATCATACGCACCAGCCGCTGAACAGCCTCCTCCCAGTCTTCCACTTCTCTGGTTCCTGGTCTCAAAGATCGAACCCCGGCAGGGCTGCCTGCTTCCCGCTCGACACAGTCTTCCCCTTGCCAGCACTCTTTACCCCCGGATTGCTTCCAGTTGCAGCCGCCGGCCGGCTTACCACCACCGGCGCATGGATTGCCGGCTTCCGCACAAACCTTTCCTCAGAACCCGCAGCGCTCTTCGGCAATGGTTCATCCCAGCGGCATGGCTTCAGCTCCGGCCGTGTGCTGAACCCGCAGATGCACGCCTGATAGAACAGGATGCGGTATAGCCGGCCTCCGCTGGTGCGCAGCGCCTCCCTTACCGGAGCCAGATGCTTCGTCCTGCAGGAGGGGCACAGCTCCCACTTATCCGGGTTCGGGTCAATAACGAGCGGTTTAATCATCTGTTCACCTGGTCAATTGACCAGTATCCGCTTAAATAGATCCATCTTTTCTTGGATAACAAGTTCTTTCGCATCTCTTGCATATCTTCATTCGCATCCATACTGCATAAATAACCAATCTTATATACTTCCCCGTTCCTTAGCCGTACCTGCATTTGACTGCCATCTACATCTGCCGCAATAATCTCTGAACTGGCAATAATTATCCTTTTCATTATCCGCCTCCATAATCTTCATCAATCTGAAATAGCGTAGCCTCACCAACTCTGGTGGCTGTTTCATTAACCGCCCTAATGAAATCATCGTGGATCCTTCACGTACTTTCTTCAGGATGAACGCATCGGCTGCGGGCGTAAAGCGCAGGTTATCGCCAGCTCGGCGTCCCTTCCTGGTGATCACGCGCACCTTTTCCAGGGCGCTTTCCTTGATCCACCAATTCCCCCATCGCTTGGCTGGCAGCTCGCCTGATTGTATTCGCTTATTGAGCACGCCAGTATTTGTCCCTAGCCTTTTTGCAGCTTCGCCAATACGCAGCCAGCGATCTGGCCAACGCTCCCGGCGCAAAGCCAGTAAGCGCTTCAGATGTGGATCCCGCACGCGTGTATGTTTGTAATAAATCCAATTCTCGGGGTTCACCGCCCAGCGGAGTGCCGCTTCTCTGCTGATTTGCAAGGTGTTCCGCTTATTGGGCAACACGTTCAATTGCAGCAGGCCCCGGTCAAAAAGCAGTACCACACTGTGGATATCGAGCCCTAACAGTCGCCCAAACTGGTACCCGGTAAGATATCCAGGCATCTTGCTTGGCGAAGGCATCTGCTTGCGAACATGCCGAATTTTCACAGCTGTTCCTGATCGTCCTAACTTCTCCCCAATCTCATCCATCGTCAGGTTCTGGAGGTTATCGCGCAGGAACTGATCCTCCTCTTCAGACCATCTTGGCATTCTGGTCTTTACACGCTCCGCTCCTGAAGTGACTATGCCGCGGGTCTTAATCCATTTTGGATCCAGGGTCTCTGCCATCGCACGCCCTACAGCAAGGTCAAGCTCCAGCTCACTTGCGCTCATCGGCAGCTCTCATCATTTCAAGGATCATCTCCAGGCCTGCACATCCTTTGCACACCTGTTCATTCGCGCCCTCAACCAGCGGGCAGGCCTCGCACATCGTTGCTGCAGCTTTTTCAACCACATCCCAGGGAGGCAGCTTGCCTAACTTAGTCAGTACTGACCAGGCTGGTACTTCCCGTTGATTTTTTTGGATCTTTACTTTGGCCAGGGTAATGGCTGGCGTTCCCTTGGGGAGTGCCTTGGCATTTTTCAAGGCATTGTAATGTTCGCAGGCCTTTACGATAGTCTTTATTGTTGTACCTGGTTGTGCCAGGCGCTGCGCCAACTCAATCCGGTCCTGCCTGTCTTCCACCTTCAAAAGCGCTTCCGTCGCCCTTACATCAACCGGGAGCCGAGATGCTGCATATAGGTCTTGGATCTCTTCAGGCATTTCCAATAACTTCATCCGGCTCAGGATCCGCGGAGCAGATACGCCAGTGCGATGCGCGATCGCGGCATTTGAAAGCCCCATCTGCTTTAGGTTCTTATAACTCTTTGCTTCCTCTATCGGGTTCAGATCCGTCCGCTGGATGTTGGCTACCAGAGCCTTCGATAATCTCCCCGATGCACTGCTGCGGCTTTCAAGGACCGTTGCTTCAATTTCCTTCCATCCCAACAGCTTACAGGCTCGCAATCGCCGTTCGCCATCTATCAGAGTGTATTGGCCATTGGACCCTTCCTCCACTGCAATCGCGTTGATCAAACCTTCCTCACGAATGCTGTTGGCCAAAGCCTGCAGTTCAGTCTTTACGAACTCAATCCTCGGCTGTTCCGGGTTGGCCAGGATATTACTGATTGGTATTTTCACCATCCGCCTCCAATCACAGGCTTCTGGTCCCACACCTTACCGTCCAGTTCCGGCATCTTTACCCGCTGGCCGTCAATCAACGCCTGCTTGAAAAAGAACGGCACCTCCCAGGCCAGACACTGATGCCGCAATCCTCGCACCCAGCCCAGTTCCATCGGCCGTGCTCCCGGACCGCTTTCACAGCCGCAGATCACCCACTGCAGATGGTTCATATACGGCAGCTCGATCGCTTCCAGCATCGGTTCCACCGATACAAAATTAGGACCCGACCAGGAGGTTAATAGCTGTTCAATGCGCTGATCAGCGCGCGCCTGATTTTCAGCGCTCACCCCGATCCTGATCAGCGGATTGCCCTGGAATTCATCCGGAAGCATCCCAAAGATGTTTTCCGGCCGTTTGGTCAGCAGGATCCATTCAATGCTGTCGTACTTGACCACCTGGCCAAGCAGGCGCCAGAGATCTCTGCGCCAGATCGCCGGGGCGTTCGCATCAAAGGGATCCATCATCGACCCCACAAGTACCCGGCGCATCTTCCCTTTGCGCATTGCTTCTTTGGCCCAGGTCTCAGCTTTGTCCCAGTAGCTCTTTCCCGTACGCCAATAATCAACACCCCATTCCCGCACCCGTTTGAAGCGCCCGGCATTCTCCCGCTCCGCATAACAGTTCAGACAGCCCTCGCTTACCTTCCGGCATCCCCACCAGGGGTTAAAAGTGCTGTCACACCAGTCGATATTTGTTTTCTCACTCATGATTGACCTCCTCCAAGCTGCCCAATCATGGAATAATCTATTCCAGATAAAGTAGAATCTCTATTGAAAGAGAGGGTTAAATGACTAAAGACACCTTTGATGCTGATTTGATGCGCAAGATCCTCGAAGCCTACGCTCCTTTGGCTCCAGGGCAAAGCCATGAGCCGATTGATGTGGAAGGCTATGAAAGAGAGCAAATCGTTTATCATGAACGACTTTTGAGCGACCGAGAATTCATCATCTACAAGCAGCGTGCTTATATTGCTGATCCTACAACTACCCTTATTCCCCAAAGGCTCACTTATGCTGGACATGAGTTTCTTGCTCAGGCACGTGATGACACGCTCTGGAAAAAGGCTAAAGATCTCATTGCTGAAAAAGGCCTTGGTATAACCATCGAGCTGCTTAAGGCTGTACTCACTGCCTTGACCATGCAAGAGATGGGTTTGTCTTAGCTCTGGATTCATCCCATCACCTTATTGTTGTTGCTATAGCTATTTCGCCATTTATCCATCTTGGCATTCAGGAACTCAGCAATGTCCTCAAGACAGCCTGCATCCATCACCAGCGGTTTCTCTGTTTGGTAAACATATCGGCGCCAGGCGCTGTACCAAACAATCTCACCCAATGGCTCACCGGTATAAGTGCTGTAAACCACCCATTTGTCCGTCTTTTTTCCTGGTTCACGATCCATGAGTTGAAAGCCGATATAACTTTCCCTAGCCACCTTTCACCACCTCACTAAATCGGCCAGAAAACTCAAAAACAGGCACGCCCCGATCACACACACCGTCAGAATCACCAGCCACCAGGCCAGCTCGCTAAGATCAGTCTCTTCGTCCATCTTTGGGTTCCTCCCTTGCTTCCGCTTCGAAGCGCTCGCAGCTCTCATCCGGGTCTACATACCGCCTGAACCGCCTCGAGCGGATGTTCATGCAGTACGGATGCCGCAGCAAATTCCCGCGCACCGATTTCGATGGCCACTTGCACTTCCTGCACACTTTTTCGTCCAATTCCTAAGCCTCCCCGGGCGCCAGCTTGAAATAATTCAGGAACCTGTTCAGTTCCGTCTCCTTTGCTTCGTCCTTCGTCACCGGCCGCATGTTCTTCTCCAGGCGGTAAAGCACCAGGCCACCGCACTGCTCCCGCGCCGTGCTCTTTTTCAGTTCATCAATCAATAACCGGATATGCTCAGCCTTCCAGCCGTTCTGGACCGCCAACGCATCTGCCCTGGCCAAAGCCTCTCGAAACACCCCCAGCTCCAGCAGCTCCTCACACAGCTGCGCGTCCAGCACCTTCAGCCTTCCGTCCAGGTTTTCGGACGCCAGTCCAGAATTTCGGACGCAACTGGCGCTTACTGATTCATTATTACAAGTAAGTAAGTCCTTAACTACAGAATCTCTTTTAATTACTTCATTAAGCGCGTCCAGATTTTCGGACTGTCCAGATTTCTGGACGGAACCGAAGTCATGGGCCAAATCCAGTTCCATAAACCGGACCGTTAAGCCGCCACGCCGAGACGAGCTGAACTGCAGCCAACCCGCATCTCTCAACGCAGCCAGGTGCCCATAGACCGTGGACCTGCTCTTCCCCGTCACCTCCTCTAATTTTGAGATCTCAACTTCTTCAATCACTTTCCCTCTGCTCTCCCAGGCCAGCCCGATCAGCTGGATCCCCGTATGACACACCGCAGGCGTCAGCCGGGGGTCGTAAACCATGCCCGTAGGGGCGTTGACATACCTCGGGGGAGGGCAGTAGTTCGCCATTATTTCTTTCAGTCCAGTAAGCTGGGTTGCAATACCAGCGGGAAGGCTTCCGCCGCCGATTTGTTCATCGAGCGCAGGGTCTCGGCCATGTCGCTGATCTTTGCCTCAAACTCCATGCGCGCGAAGGTGTCGTATTCTTCCTTCGTCCGGATCTTGAAATATCCCCCGTATGTCCCCGGCCGGCTCCCGATCAGGTGCCCGTCCCGGCGCAGTTCTTTTATCGCTTCCCGCATTTTGCGCTGGCTGATCTCCATGCCGGCTCCCCGCTTCAAAATCCTAGTGATCTTATCCCCAAGGATCGGCTCCTCCCAGCTGCTCTGCTCGATGATCTCCAGCACAGCGTCTTTCAGGCTATTAAAGTTGGACGGGCTCAGGATAGGCTCCCATGCGTTTTGCCTGGGCATAATAACCTCCGGTCTTTATAATGGAGGTGTGTTCCCCAAGGATCACACCCTGTTTTACCCGGCCCCGGTGTTCCCGCACTGGGGCCGGCTCGCTCTTATCAGATCCGCTGCAGATCCTCCTGCCGGAATGCGAACACTTGCCTGCAGCCCAGGTTCCGGTCCTTGGGCGCTTCGTCCAACGCCACCAGGATCCGCAAAGGCTCACCTGTGACCCGTTGCGTTCCCCGCACCGTCCCCAGTCCTTTGGGGGTCCTTACCCGGTCGCCGTAAAATACTCGCGTCAGCACAGGCGTTGGCTTCAATCGCGCTCTTTCCATGTCTACCGTCATTCGATTACTCCTTTTTCAAGATCATGCATTCTGTGAATGGAACATTCCAAAACAGTAGTTCCCGCATGCGATGGTAAAGCTTAGTGGCAAATTCCTGTTCTGCTTCCTCACGGTAAAGCGCTTCCAGCTCCTCCCAGTGGTCCACCAGGACCATCCACTCATTGCTCACAGTCCGCATTTCCTTCAGCCGGCTGCGATACTCCGGAACAGCCTCCAGCAGCAGGTAACATCGCATGAAGTCAGAAGGGTCCACGGGATGGCGCAAACCATATTGGTTCAGGGGAATTCCTTCCATCACCGAAACAATCGCCTCGGATGAAACGCCTCTTTTACCAGTACGCAGCCATTCCTTTACCTTTTCATCAAGCATTAGGCACCTCCACCAGGGGCCTGAAATTTGCCTTCGCCTCCAGCGGACAGTTCGCCAGGCGCCCGGCTTTGGGCAGCCGCAGCGCTTTTACCAGCTTCTCGCACAGCCCAAAATCCTCGCTCTTCAGGATCACATACTGGCACGCTTCACAGCTCTTGGGCAGCGCATTCGGATCCGGATTTTGATTGTTAACAACTTCGGTTTTTCTCTCGTCATTTGGGATAATCATCATTATGCAAAACGCTCCTTATCGCACCATTTCCAGCATCTCTGCCACCGTCATCCAAGTCTTGTCCGGGTCCGGTTTCAAGTGCTGTAAATAGATCTTTGTTGTCGCCACATTGCCATGTTTCAAAAACTTCTGGATATTCTCGTCGCTGTCTCCGGCCTCCTTGCGTAAGATCGCTGCCGTATGCCGCAGGCTGTGCACGCGCAGGCCCTGGGTCCTCAAACCCGCCTGCTGGGCATAGTATTTCAGCGCGTTCCGAACCGTCTGGTCCGTGATCGGCCTGTTCACCGGCTCTCCCTTGTTATCAAAGCCGTGGAACACATAGCCTTCGCTGCGCCCGGTTGCCTCCGCGAAAGCCATCATCGCCTCATACACCGGCGGGAAGATTTCCTTCGTCAGCATTCGGCCGCCTTTGGCCTGGTAACGCATATAGATCCCGTCCCGGTGCACCTCAATGTCCTCATGCTTCAAAAGCCTGAGCTCACTGTTCCTCAGCCCCAAAAGCATGTACCCCGCAAATAGCGCCTTGTTCCGCAGGCCCACCAGCGTATCCGTCTTGATCGCTTGCAGCAGGGCCACTGCCTGGTCACGGTCCAGGCATACCGCCCGGCCATAACGTTCCACCTTTGGCGGCCGGCAGCCTTCCGCCGGGTTATCTTCACGCAGGCGGTATTCATTCCCGTCTTCAATTCCGGTCAGGATGTAGTCCGTGATCACAAAGCGGTAAAACGCGCGCACTGCTGACACGCGCAAAGCAATTGTGGAATTGGCAAGCTCCTTCTTCTGCATGCTTACGATCCAGGCGTTTATGTCCCGCCGGCTCAGCTCCCAGGGGCGCTTGCGGGTGTAGCTCAGCACGCCAACCAGCGCCGTCCGGTAGGATGCAGCCGTATTGAGGGAGCCCTGGCGGTTAAGCCATAGCTCAATCGCATCCTTCCAGATCCTGCTGCGTTCCACGTCGTTGCTGGGGCTAAGCATGGCTACTTCCCAAACCCCAGTTCTTCTTCCAACCAGGCCAGTGTTACTGCGGCAATCCCGATCACGATGTAGATCACAATGAAAAGAGGCCCCGTACTCATGCCGGCACCTCTTCTTTTTTTGCTTCCTCTGGCTCATCCTCATAAAAGCGCGTCCAGTCGAATCCCAGGGCTGAACCAATCCGTTTGGCCAAACTTACTGAGGGCAATAATTTACCGTTCTCAATTTTTGTAATGGTTGCTCTATTCACTCCAACCAGCTTTGCAACTTCTTCTTGGGATAGTTCAGCGCTCTTGCGTAATGGTCTGATCCAATTCATTTTTGCTCCTTGTGTGTATAGCGCACAATAATAGTGCGTCTAACGCACATTGTCAAGGGTAATTGTGGAGATTACTCACTTATCTGGTCTAAACCTTGCATGTGCCTTATAAGCACACTAAGATTTGAGGAGGTGAGTATGAATAATCTACGCGTTGCCAGAAGAATGAAAAAGCTTACTCAGCAGAAAGTTGCTGATTTGATGAATATTGACCGCACAACTTACACACGATACGAGAGCGGTGAAATTCAGGTCGATAATGTGAAGCTTCTTCAGCTTTCCGAGATATTTGGTGTAAGTATCGATTTTCTTCTTGGAAAAACTTCTACACCTGCAAGTAAAACTAATCAAAGGCTTATCCCCGTCCTGGGGGAGGTCCCTGCCGGCGTGCCTATCGATGCGGTCGAACATGTCGAAGAGTACATCGATCTTTACCCCAATTTTGTCCCCGATGGTGAGGTCTTCGGTCTAAAGGTCAAAGGCAAAAGCATGGAGCCCGAGATCTTCAGCGGGGATATCGTCATTGTCCTCAAACAAGATTTTTGCTCCGATGGCGATATCGCCGTTGTTAAAGTCAACAGCGAAGATGTCACTATCAAACGCGTCAAGGTCAAAGGCAATGGCATCATGCTCGTTCCCCGCAATCCGAGTTTCGAGCCCATGTTCTTCAATTCAAAACAGATAAAAACCCTCCCGGTCACTATCGTTGGCCGGGTCATCGAAATCCGCCGAAGGCTTTGATTGTGGTTAAGAAGTTGGGGTTATGCTTCGTCATCGCTTTTGTTCTTGCTGCCTGCAGCACTCCAGCCCCTGAAGTCCCAACGCCTTACCCAACCTATACGCCCCAGCCCACCTATACTCCTTATCCTACATTCACGGTGGTCCCTACCTCAACAGCTACACCGCTGCCTGCCGAGACCCCAATTCCACCCACACCAGAGCCTTCCCCTACAGCTGCACCTCCGGAGATCATTGCAAAAAATGTTTTTATGACCCAAGAACAGAATGGGGTTGAAGTTAACCTTGTAAGGCTGCTGATCACAGATCCCGAGAAAAAAGAAGGCGGTAATCTGGATGAATATGGTTTCGAGGGTTCCCGGTCCTATGTCCAGCCTATATTCATCATCACAAATAATACTGATAAACAAATTAAGGTCTCGGACTACCAGGGCACGCTCGTGTCCGCAAATGGTGAACAAGTTTCACTAGGTCCTTTTGTGCCGATTTTTATACGGCACTCCCTTTCCGAATCTATTTTGCCAGGCTCAACAATTACGGCACCCGTTTGGGTGGGAATAAGAATGCATCATTGGAACCAAATATCCAACGTAGTGGTCAAACTCCCTTACTTTGAGTCCGACGGAAAAAAAGTGACTAATGATTTTATTTTCAAAGTGGATGTCCAGGATTGGACTTTTGAACCTTTGCCAGACATCCTGAAATGAATTAAGCAGGTCGCACTTTACCAATAAATCACCGCATACTGGTTCTGGCTTCAAGACCGCACGGATAAGAACTGACTATCCTGCACGGCTCAAATCTTCAATAGCCGTGAGGTCATCAAGTCGGCTAAAACGAGACAAAGTTCGGGTCCGTGAGGCCGGCGGTTCAAATCCGCCCGCCCCGACAAGACAGGCGAAAGCCTGTCTTTTTTTATACCCCTTGATAGAATAAGGCTAAGGGAGAACAAATATGGCAAGTGATACGCAGGTAATATATTCCATGATGCGGGTAGGAAAAATCTACCCACCCAATAAGCAGGTTTTGCGGGATATTTCCCTGGGCTTTTATTATGGCGCCAAGATCGGCGTATTAGGACTTAATGGGTCAGGGAAATCAACTCTGCTGCGGATTATGGCAGGGAAAGATCAAGATTATGTGGGGGAGATTGCACAATCCAAGGGCTATACCGTAGGATTGCTTGAACAAGAACCCGTCCTGGATGACGATAAAACCGTTATTGAGGTGATTAAAGAGGCATTAAAACCAATTACGGACCTGCTAGAGGAGTTTGATAAGGTCAATGAAGCTTTTGGTGCACCAGACGCCGATTTTGACGATCTGATTACAAAACAGGCGCGCTTGCAGGAAGAGATTGAAAAGCATGATGCCTGGAATCTGGAAAGCAATTTGAAACTTGCAATGGGCGCGTTGAATTGCCCGGCTCCCAACACACCGGTCCGCTATCTAAGCGGGGGGGAGCGGCGGAGGGTGGCACTCACGCGCTTATTACTTACCGAGCCAGATATTTTGCTCCTGGACGAGCCTACCAATCACCTGGACGCTGAATCTGTTGCTTGGCTGGAACAACATCTTCAGAATTATAAGGGCACGGTAATTGCTGTAACCCATGACCGCTACTTTTTGGATAATGTCGCTGGCTGGATTCTAGAGTTAGACCGAGGGCATGGGATCCCGTGGCGCGGCAACTATTCTTCGTGGTTAGCCCAAAAAGAAGAACGGTTGCGCGTAGAAGAAAAGAGCGAGAGCAAGCGGCAGCGCACATTGCAGCGTGAATTAGAATGGATTCGCATGTCGCCCAAGGCACGCCAGGCCAAAGGACAGGCACGTGTTACCGCTTATGAAAAGCTGCTTTCACAGGAATATGAACGGGAACGCAAGGATTTGGAAATTTATATTCCTCCTGGCCCTCGTTTAGGGGATCTGGTGATTGATACCGAAGACCTTTCCAAGGCTTATGACGGCAGGCAATTGATTGAAAAGCTGAATATCTCGATACCTGCCGGGTCCATTGTTGGAGTTATCGGGCCTAATGGAGCAGGGAAATCCACTCTGATTAAAATGATCGCTGGGCTGGTAGAACCAGATTCGGGGAAGATCAACATTGGTCAAACGGTTCAATTAGGCTATGCAGATCAAAGCCGTACCCTGGACCCAGATTTGACGGTTTTTGAAACCATCAGTGGTGGTTCGGATAACCTGCAGTTGGGGGATATGACTGTGAATGCACGGGCTTATTGTGCCTCGTTTAACTTTACCGGGTCCGACCAGCAGAAACTGGTAGGCAATTTGTCGGGCGGTGAACGGAACCGTGTTTATCTGGCGAAAACACTTACAACGGGTGCAAATGTACTGCTCTTGGATGAACCGACAAATGATCTTGACGTGAATACATTGCGATCGCTTGAAGAAGCACTGGAAAACTTTGCCGGTTCTGCGGTGGTTGTCAGCCATGACCGGTGGTTCCTGGATCGAATAGCGACGCACATTTTGGCCCTGGGCCATGAAGGTAAGGCGCATCTGTTCCTGGGAAATTGGTCCGATTTTGAAGCAGATCAAATTATGCGCTATGGCGAGAAAAGCAGTAAACCAATTTATCGCGGACTTACGCGAGATTAAATAAATCAACGGAGCTGGCAACTTTTGCCGGCTCCGTTGATTTATTGGCGCGATTAATCGACGACCTTTACGTCCTGCGCTTGGGGACCTTTGGCACCCTGAACAACGCTGAACTCTACATGCTGGTCCTCTTTAAGGGTTTTGAAACCTTCTCCGAGAATTGCTGAGAAGTGGACAAAAACGTCCTTCTCGCCATTATTGCGGGCGATGAAACCATAACCCTTTTCACCATTGAACCATTTTACGGTTCCAACTTCACGGTCTGACATAACTTTCTGATCCTCCATAAAACCAAAACGATTGTGTCTGTTACAGAAGATTCAATCCCAGATCGTTATGCACTTTCTTATTAGAAAGAACTTCCGTTAACGAATTTTTTATACTACAAACAAAAGGTTTAGTCAATGTTTTGAAGCTAAAATTCCGAGACGATGCTCTAATGCTGGCGTTTCTTGCCATCAAAGAACTCTACCAGACCTGTGAGCAGCAGCATGAATGCCAAGCCTTCATCCAAATTACCGATAAGGGGCAAATTATCCGGAATCAACTCAAATAAACCTGCCGTTGGGTTCAGAATGTAGACGATCCCTAAAAGTCCAAGCGCGTAGACCAGCCATTTTGGCCAGCCTCGTTTGGAGAGTGGAATCAATAAATTTCGAAGAAATTCCGGCTGAGATGAATCACTATCATTTACAAATTCGACCTTAGGTTTGTCTTCCATGGGGGTCCTCATTATGACCAGAACTGCGGTAAATAGGCCTTATTTTCAAGCAGGATGGCATCGAGAATTGCTTTCGCAAGCTCAATGTCATTGACTACTGGGTCTAATAGCAGGCTTTGAACTGCCAGATTCCGGTCGCCTTCTACAATCGCATCAATCCCCAATTGGCTGGAAGCGGCTTCGCGCTGTAAAAGATTTGTGATTGCTTTAGGGAGCGGGCCGATTTTTTCCCCTATCATTCCTTTCCCAGAGACCCTTCCAGGGACTTCGACGATAGTTTCACTGGAGAGGCCATCGATATAATTGTTATTGGGGATATTAAGTGCCTCCCAGTAGAGTGGTTGATCATAAGCAATGCTCTCAATCAGCTCGACTGCACCCTCGGAATGCGGGTCCTCGAACAAATCCAGTGATTTGCGGGATTGAATTAATTCAGATACATGCTCCCACTGGAAATCACGTATTGCAGACATGAGCTCATAGTTATACAAGGAAAGATCGTAACGCTCCCATGGTTTTGTCTGAGGATTGCTCATCCAGGGTAAATACTCACAGAGATGTTCATCACCAGGGATGGGAAACAGATCAAAGATGCGAAATACTTCCTGGGTGAGTGGCTCGAATTGCGGGTCAAGCTTTTGCCAGAGATTCCGAAATCGCAGATAGAGGTCTTCCCCAGTCTTTCGGTCGTGTAAACCGAGCATCCAGGTAAAGTGGTTCAGGCCAGCAGCAGTAATTTTAAAATGTTCCTGTCCGTATTTGGCCATTAATGCACTGGGGCCATAGTTGGCAGGGTCGGCATGTGTGCTCACAAAATCGGCGGCGCCTTGTAACCCGAATTCCGCCGCAAAGGCTTTTGCGACCATGGCATACCCCATATTCAGCTGATGGCAAAGCCCCACAACTTTAAGACGTGTATAGTGATTAATCAGATAACATACCCTGTGCATTGGGTTGGTGAAGTTTAAGAACCAGGCGTCTGGACAAAGTGCTTCCATATCCCGGGCGATGTCCAGGATCATGTTTACGTTACGGGCAGCATGGGCAAACCCGCCGGGACCTCCATTTTCGCCATAGGGCTGCCGCAAACCAAAACTTTCGGTAAGAGCCTGATCCTTCTGCCATAGCGCGTCCCGGGGTTGAGTTTCAATGGCAGAGATAACAAATTCCGCGCCACTTAAAGCTTCCTTACGGTCACTGTAGCTGGAGATTATCTTCTTTGCATCCCAGGCATCGTTCAACCATTCGGCCAATTTACTCATCACGTCAAGAGCCTGCTGGTCAATATCGACCAACACAATCTGAGAGCCTCTCAGCTGCTCTGATTGTAAAAGAGTGAGTAATGTGCTTAGGCCAAAAGAAAAGGAGCCAGCTCCCAGGCACACAATTTTGGGCATCAGTCCTCCGCTTTATTCGCTTGAAGGTAAGCGAGAATGGAATGAGCTGCTTTTCTTCCGGCGCCCATAGCTAAAATAACCGTGGCGCCGCCCGTTACAACATCGCCGCCCGCGAAAACTCCCGGAATGGATGTGGCCATAGTATCTTCATCAACAAGGATGCGGTCACGTTTGTCAACATCTAAAGCAGGTGTTGTTTTAGCAATTATGGGGTTCGACCCGTTCCCAATTGCTACAATAGCGGCCTGAACTTCAATGTCGAATTCGGAACCTTGCACCGGTATAGGCCTGCGGCGACCACTGCTATCCGGTTCGCCAAGTTCCATTTTGATTAAACGCATCCCGGTTAAGCGGCCTTCAGCATCGCCGATGAAGGCAACAGGGTTTTGCAGGAAAGCGAAATTTACGCCTTCAGCTTTGGCATGTTCAATTTCCTCCACGCGGCCGGGCATCTCAGCCTCAGAGCGGCGGTAGACGATACTTACCTCCTTGGCGCCCATTCGAACAGCTACACGGGCCGAGTCCAGAGCAGTGTTACCTCCCCCTAACACCGCGACCTGCTTATCAAGAAGGTTAAGAATAGGAGTATCGACTTTTGGGTATTGATAAGCCTTCATGAGATTTACCCGTGTAAGGAACTCGTTTGCGGAATATACACCGACCAGAGATTCTCCCGGAATGTTTAGGAAATTTGGTAAACCGGCACCACTTCCAATGAAAACTGCATCGAAACCTTCGGTTTTTATAAGATCATCGATAGTGTAGGTAGCACCAACCAAAGTATTGGCAACAAAACGAACTCCCTGAGCTTTGAGCGAGTTTACCTCGTCACTTACAATTTGTTTCGGCAGTCGAAATTCAGGGATGCCATAGCGCAAGACACCGCCAAAGTCGTGGAATGCTTCAAGCACTACAACCTCGCAGCCAGCTTTGATCAGGTCGCCTGCACAGGCGAGGGAAGCCGGCCCGGAACCGACAACAGCAACCTTGCCCAGTTTCTTTTGCTTTATTGGTGCAGGTTCATTGCCGGTATGTGCTGCAAGATAGTCGGACACATATCGTTCCAGAGCACCGATGGCGATAGGGTCGCCCTTACGGTTGAGAACACAAGCGCCCTGGCACTGATCCGACTGGGGACAAACCCGGCCGCAAACGCGCGGAAGCGCATTATCTGCCTTGACCAGTAAACCAGCCTCGAGTATTTTCCCTTCCAAGAGTAATTTGATGAAGGTAGGAATTTGGACAGATACCGGGCACCCGCTTACACAGCGCGGATTGCGGCACTGTATGCAGCGGCTTGCCTCAGCAATGGCCATTGCGTGATCATAACCAGTGGCTACTTCGTCAAAGTTGTGTTTACGTACTGCCACTGGAAGTTCTGGCATTGGAATTTGTCTTTTTGCAGAGTCATGAGGGAGTGTTTCTGTTTCCTCATCCTCTTGTAAAGTCTCAATTTGCCGGTCCAAGCGACAATCCTCGGGGTGGTCATAGGAGCGGTTGCGCTGCCGAACAGTTTTAAAATCGACAAGATGCCCGTCAAATTCGGGACCATCAACACAGGTAAAAAGGACCTGATCACCAACTTGCACGCGGCAACCGCCGCACATACCGGTGCCGTCAACCATAATAGTATTTAAAGAAACTGTGGTAGGTATTTTGTAAGGGCGGCTTAGTTCAGCAATGGCCTGCATCATCGGTAAGGGGCCCACCGCAAGAATATAATCAATCTTTCGGCCCGCTTCAATGAGAATACGCAGCTGGTCGGTTACAAAACCATGCAAGCCAAAGCTGCCATCATCCGTTGTAAAGTAAACTTCGTCACTGGTTTCTTCAATTTCTGCCTTGAGGATCACCAGGTCTTTATTGCGGGCTCCAACGATAGAAATAACGTGGTTTCCTGCCTGCTTCAAGGCCTTAGAAACTGGAAAAGCGACAGCGGCACCTACACCTCCTCCGACTACGACCACAGTTCCATAATTTTTAATTTCCGAGGCGTTACCGAGCGGCCCGAACACATCCTGGATTACCTCGCCAACCTGCATGGCATTCAGCTGATTTGTGCTTTTGCCAACAGCCTGAATAATCAGCGTGATTGTGCCTGCTTCAAGGTCCGACTGGACTAATGTAAGCGGAACACGCTCACCAGATTCACCCAAACGCAGGATTACAAACTGCCCCGGTTGGGCTTTTTTTGCAATCTGGGGAGCATAAATGCGCATGCGAACGATACGTTCTGCCAGCTCTTCGTGTTCAACAATTTCTCCAATTTGGAGTTCAGCAGTGTCAATATCAACAGGCATTGTCATCTCCTATTGGTCATAAGGGCTGTATTTTGGCTCAATCGTGACTATTTTACTTTAAGGCACCAGTAAAGGGATTGGTTTTGTTCAGAATTCAAGATGTTAACCAGGCAGTATTTACCCTTACTCATCTTTATGGAAGGAATGAGTATGTGTGTTCCGTTCTGACCAGCCAAGACATCGAAAACCAAATCCTTCCCTTCAGCATTGATCATCCGCAGTTTTGCAGGATCGGTTACTGTGATAGTTTTCACCAGAATTGCGGGTTGAGCTTGATTGGTATCCGGGATTCCGACATCACTGGTTGGAGCATTGAGATAGAGCTTCATCTCGTTAAGTGAATTGCCGTCAATGAGGTAAACGCCATCTTTCTGAGGTGCCGGATAGTTGATAAGTGTAGTATCAGAGGCAGCTGCTCCAGCTGTGACAACCGGATTTACCTGTAGGGGGGAGCCGGACTCGATAGCAGCGTCAGACCCAATTAAGATACCCAGACTGGAAAGTCGAAAGTTTATGTTCTTGAGGGTGTTGCCTACCAAAAAGCCGATCACGATAAAAATTAAAAGTGTAAGCGCATACAGCAATAGCTCCCAGGAGAAAGATTTGGCAGGCATGGGAATGGGAACTGGTTCGGGTACTGGTACTTGTTGAATAATGACAGGCTCGGGCAAGCCGTATCCCAGCTTTCCGGCTGGTATAGGAGGAACAGAGGCTTTAAAGGTACCAACAGGGTGGGTATAATCCGAAAGGCGGCTGCCCTGTAATGAAGGTGAGGATTTTTTCCGCTGAATAAAAGCCATGCCGCGTTGTGCAGGACGGTTATTGGGATCCAACTCAAGAGCCTTTCGAAGAAAAACGGTTTGTTTATCTTCATCCTCAATGATTGCAGCAAGCCATACCCAAACCGATGCGTTTTCAGGCTCTTCAACGATTGCATCTTTGAGATGGTCAAGTGCCTGCCGCATTTGGCCTGCTTTAGCCGCATTGATACCTCGTTGTAGCGCAGAACTCATCGAATTGTCTCCAATAGACTATCGTGCAATCTTTATACCAATTGACCCTGCCAATTTTATCATAGCAGGCTTAAAATACCCGGGAAAGGCAAATATGAAAATTGGAATTATCAGTGATACACATAACCAAAAAGAGAACCTGCAATCAGCGCTTGACTGGTTAAGAGAGATGGGCGTAAAAACTCTGATTCATTGCGGCGATCTTACTGACACGGAACTCATACAATACCTGCGGGGTTTTAAGATTTACTACGCCTTTGGAAATGGGGATGCATACAGCGGCGAAATCGATTACCAGCTTAAATGCTTAGACAAAGATAACAGGGCTGATTTGGCATTAGATCTTGAGCTCGCTGGTGAACGCTTTTTCGTTACGCATGGACACCAGGAAGCTTTACTCAACCAAGCTTTAAAGTCTGGCAGTTATGCATATGTCATCTGCGGGCATACGCATTGCTACTGTGATGAAAAGCATGGAGATACACGGGTGATCAATCCGGGTGCCTTGGGCGGTTTAGAACGAGATGCGCGTAGCTTTGGTATTCTTGATACGCAAAGCAAAAGATTTGAACGGATATTAATGGATACGATTAAAAATGTTTGATTTGCTCTGCGCTTGGGCACAGGAGCTTCCAAATGCGTATCTGGATATGCCTTTTGGCCCAGATGTTTATACCTATAAGGTATACAGGAAAATCTTTTTATTCATTCATTTGAACTTTGACCCGCTCCTGTTCACTTTAAAGGTCGATCCTCAGGATGCGCTTGCTCTTCGAAGGCAATATACTGACTTGATTCCCGGATACCACCTGAACAAACGGCATTGGATCAGCCTGCGCGAAGATACAGCCGTGCCAAAAGAAATTATCAGAGAGCTTGTGCATGAGAGTTACGAACTGGTTGTGAAAAAAACAGTTGAGAGCAAACGGGTAGCATCAAATGCATTCAAGAGAATTGGTGGTTGATTATTCCGTCTAAATTAATAATTTTGAAATTTGTTCATCTAGATAAGAAAGTGATTATCGAACCGAATGAAGGAGCGCTGAAGCGGGAAGAGATGCTTTGGCTCCTAGAAGCCTTATGTGGCAAAGGAAGCAGCTGCAAAGGGGCCAATGTGTTCTTGGTGATATCTCAGGTCCTCAGGTCAACCATACCGTTTGAAAGGAGATTGGGAAAGGAAATGGTGGCAAGTCATAAAGCAATGATGGTGGTTGCCGAAACGTATACGCAAAAGACCTTGGATAACAGAAGAAATTGAAGCTGTGCATTCCTATCAGATTCTTGTATCCCTCTAGGAAGAAAGTGGAGAGTTTACAGTTTTAGAAGCATCTTCTCGAGCGATCCCGCTTTCTATCTACCCCATCGTGGGCTGGACTATTTGGGCCCAGACAGTATATCGAGTGGTAAACAATAACATGACCCCCTCACAACCCCCTCACAACAAAATCTTGACAAGTAAACAGGTGACGATATATAATCAAAATTTGCATGAATTAAATCACCTACCACGCAAATCGTCTGGGGCGCGGCCTCCAGCGGTTTTTCATGTGTTAAATCGCCCTCAAGAGTATGGAGGTATGAGTGGAAACTAAAGGAATGAAAGCACTTCGAATTAATCTGGCATCTCCCGAAACGATTCACAGCTGGTCGTATGGAGAAGTGCTGAAGCCCGAAACAATCAACTACCGCAGACTGCGCCCAGAGAAGGACGGGCTTTTCTGCGAAGCCATTTTTGGACCAACCCGTGACTGGCAATGTTATTGCGGCAAGTATAAAAACCCGCGTTATAAAGGAATTGTATGTGATAAATGCGGTGTTGAAGTTACTCGTTCCTCTGTTCGGCGGGAACGCATGGGGCATATCGATTTAGCTGCTCCGGTTGCCCACATATGGTACACGCGAAGAATCCCTTCTTATCTGGGGTTGCTTCTGGATATTTCCCGGCGCAATCTTGACCGCGTTCTCTATTTTGCCCAATACATTGTTACCTACGTGGACGAGGACGGACGCCAAAAGGCTTTAAAACGCCTTGAGGACGAAATTAGTCTTTCTGAACGCGAATTAATCGAAAAGATTAACGGTCAGATCGCGGAGAGCAAAAAGCAACGTGACCGCACCTTGAAAGAGCTGGATGCACGCATTGAGGAAATCAGCTATGCGTACGACGAACAAATTGCTAGCCGCTTTGAACCGGTTATTGAAGAGGGCCAGCGTCTTGAGCACGAACTTAAAGAGAGCGCCGGCAAACTAGCCAGAAAAGATATCACCTTCTCAGTTGACGGTGGCGAGCAAGTAATTGTCGCAGCAAATGAAGAAGTGAGTTCAAAGCATATTTCCAAGGTTCAAAAGGTGGTTAAAGACCGCATGGAGGACCTTGAAAAAGACCTGAAAGCCGAAAAGAACCAAAAGATTGAAGAGATCAAATTAGAAAAAGAGCGCATTCGGGCAGAAGCTGAAGAAGTAATGGAAGGCATTCGCGGACAATTAGAAGACCAGGAGGCTGTAACCAAAACCGACAATGCACGACAGCGTGACGAATTGTACGAATTACAACCCTTCACCTTCCTTTCGGAAACACGCTATCGTGAGCTTAAAAGCCGCTGGGGAAATGTGTTTAAGGCCGATATGGGTGCAGAAGCCTTTCATGATATCTTGCGTCGTTTAGACATGGATGCTTTGGCTGAAGACCTGTGGCAAGAGGCCCGTACGACTCGTAGCAAACAGAAACGCAAGAAGGCTACCAGCCGTCTTAAGGTTGTAGAAGCTTTCCGCCGCTCAACGAACCGGCCGGAATGGATGATCCTGACGGTTTTGCCGGTGATTCCACCAGACCTTAGACCTATGGTGCAATTGGATGGCGGGCGTTTTGCGACCAGCGACCTCAACGATCTTTATCGCCGCGTAATTAATCGTAACAATCGGCTAAAGCGCTTGCTTGAGCTGGGTGCGCCAGATGTAATTGTGCGCAACGAGAAGCGCATGCTGCAGGAAGCTGTCGATTCTCTAATTGATAACAGCCAGCGCGGACGGATGTTAAGCCGCCGCGGACGCAGAGAGTTGCGCTCGCTGAGCGATATGCTTAAGGGAAAGAAGGGGCGTTTCCGCAGGAATTTGCTGGGAAAGCGTGTAGATTACAGTGGACGTTCGGTAATTGTCGTCGGCCCGCATCTCAAGCTTTACCAATGCGGCTTGCCCAAAACAATGGCTTTGGAACTTTACCGACCCTTTGTGATCGCTGGACTTGATCGCCATGGCTACACCTCAAACATCAAAGGGGCCAAACGTTTTATAGAACGCAATCGCCCTGAAGTATGGGAAGTTTTGGAAGAGGTTATTAAACAACGCCCCGTTCTTTTGAACCGAGCACCTACGCTTCACCGTCTTGGTATCCAGGCTTTTGAACCTGTTCTCATTGAGGGCAGTGCCATTCAATTGCATCCGCTTGTTACTACTGCCTTTAATGCGGACTTTGATGGCGACCAGATGGCTGTACATGTGCCCTTATCAGAGAAAGCTGTTGCTGAAGCACGAGAGCTTATGCTGGCTAGTAAAAACCTGTTGAAACCGGCTTCCGGTGAACCGATTATCAGCCCGGCGAAAGATATGGTACTGGGTGTTTACTATCTAACCCTTAAACCTTCACTCGCAGCTAAGGGAGATGGGCGTATTTTTGGAAATATACCTGAAGTTATTATGGCTTATGAGTTAGGCCAAGTTGACATTCACGCCAGTATCAAGCTGCGAGCAGAAACATATTTTGATGAGCAGAATAATCGCTTAAAGGAACCCGAAACTCGTATGATCGACACAACGGTCGGGCGTGCCATCTTTAATGATATCCTTCCGGAAGAAATTCGTTTTATTAACCAAACACTCGACAAGGGTGGAGTTCGTGACCTGATCGCCGATATTTACGAAATTTCTGGCCAAGAAGTAACAACACGTGTTGCAGATAGTATTAAAGATATTGGCTTCAAATATGCAACTCGATCTGGTGCTACCTTATCGATTGCTGATATTACTGTTCCGCCTGAGAAAGCCGAGATTATTCAAGAGGCGCTTTTGGGTGTGGAACAGGTACAAAAGGATTACCGGCGTGGATTGCTGACTGAGCAGGAACAAAACGAGCGGATTATCGATATTTGGCAAGATACAACGAAGCGTGTTAGTGATGCGGTGCGCAAGCATCTTGACCCGAATGGTAACTTAAGCACCATGGCTGTTTCAGGTGCAACCAAAGGTGGCTTTAGTCCAATTGCTCAACTAACTGGGATGCGTGGTCTTATGGCTGATCCTTCTGGTCGTATTATTCCAATGCCTATCCGCTCTAACTTCCGTGAAGGCCTAACGGCACTGGAATATTTCATCTCTACCCATGGTGCTCGAAAAGGCTTGGCCGATACAGCGCTGCGTACTGCAGATGCCGGCTATCTTACCCGCCGTCTCGTTGATGTTGCACAGGACATGATTATTAACAACGAAGACTGCGGTACTGAAGATGGAATATTCATTGATTCTTCGGATGATCTGGCCGGACAGCCCTTCCATGAACGAATTTATGGAAGATTGCTTGCTGAGCGTGTGGTCGACCCGAGTACTGGTGAGATCATTGCAGATCGGAATGACCTCATAAACAATGAAGTGATGCGTGCAATTCTCCATGCAAATGTCCAAAAGGTCAAAGTGCGCTCACCACTCACCTGTGAACTCATTCATGGTATTTGTGCGCGATGTTACGGTTTGGACCTGGGTCGCGGTAAGATGGTGAACCTTGGGTCTGCAGTGGGAATTGTTGCAGCACAGTCCATTGGTGAGCCTGGCACTCAGCTTACATTGCGCACCTTCCATACTGGCGGTGTTGCAGCTGGCGGTGACATCACTACTGGTTTGCCACGCGTTGAGGAACTTTTTGAAGCGCGCAAAATGCCTAAAGGAGAAGCCATTATCAGCCGGATTAAAGGCACAGCCCATATTTTACAGAATGATAAGAATCCGGAACAACGCTCTGTTCGTGTCGATTTTAGCGAGATGGTTTCGGACACCTACGAGATTCCTGCAGATTGGAATGTCGTGGTTAGTGATGAAGGCGAAGTGCAGGCTGGCGACGTGCTTGCAAAGCTCGAGGGTGCTGAAATTGCTGCTACGCACGGTGGCCGTGTGCGCATCGAAAATAACAATGTTGTGGTTTCTTACGAAAACCGCGAATCGGAGGAATACGAGATCCCTACAACTTCACGTCTGATCATTACTGATGGGAAGAAAGTTGAAGCAGGTGAACCATTAACTGAAGGCTCCTTGAACCCGCATACGATTCTGCGGATTAAAGGTCGTGATGAAACCGAACTTTACCTGCTGAAGGAAATCCAACAGGTTTACCGTACACAGGGGCAGAACATTAATGACAAGCACTTTGAAGTGATTATTCGTAAGATGCTCAATAAGGTGCAGATTACACGTCCAGGGGATACCGAGTATTTGCCGCTGGATCTGGTTGATCGTTTAGAGATTCGTCGTTTGAATGAGCAGCTTGTTGCCGAAGGAAAACGTCCTGCACGGTATCTTGAAGTATTGTTAGGTATTTCAAAGGCCTCACTTTCGACTGATTCCTTCTTGAGTGCCTCCTCTTTCCAGCATACAATCAAGGTATTGGCTGGTGCTGCAATTGCTTCCAAGGAAGACCCCTTGTATGGCTTGAAGGAAAACGTAATTATCGGTAAGCTGATTCCAGCGGGTACTGGTTTTGAGCCAGGACGTTTCGCAGACCAAACCATTGAGGTGGAGCCAGGGAAAGAGAACATTACTGTTGAGCAACTGGACATTTTCGCGAAGAATGGTGAGCAAATCAATTTGGATTATGCCGGTTTAGATGAAGCTGAGTTCGATTTCGATCTTCAGGAAGAGCTTGAGAACGAGGCGCAGGATGGACTCGACTTTGTTGATGAAGACGATGCAGTCGATGATTTGACAGATGAGAAGGAAGACCTCTAGAACTAAACCCTTATAGGTACAAACACCCGGGCTGCCTCATGCGCCTGGGTGTTTTTTATGCTATAGTTATGCGGTTCGATGAGAAAAATGCAAGGATAAGTATGGAATCGACCGAGATCAAAAAGGTCAATATTAACGAAGAAATGCAGCAAGCGTTTCTGGATTACGCGATGAGTGTGATTGTTTCGCGTGCAATCCCGGATGCTCGCGATGGCCTCAAACCTGTCCAACGGCGGATTTTACATGCTATGTACGACATGGGTGTTCGCCCTGATACGCCCCACAAAAAATCTGCAAGAATTGTGGGTGAAGTACTGGGTAAATACCACCCGCATGGTGATGTAGCCGTATATGAAGCGATGGCAAGGATGGCACAGGACTTTTCCATGCGGTATATGCTGGTGGAAGGACAGGGTAACTTTGGATCGATTGACGGAGATCCTCCGGCTGCCATGCGGTATACCGAAGCACGTCTTTCCACTATTGGCATGGAAATGCTCAAACAGATCGACTTTGATACGGTTGACTTTTCTGCTAATTTTGATGGCACCTTAGAAGAACCGGAAGTTTTGCCTTCCGCCATTCCTAACATGCTTGTAAATGGCGCTACAGGAATTGCCGTAGGCATGGCAACAAATATCCCTCCGCATAACCTGGGAGAGGTTGTAGATGCCTTGGTGCTATTGCTCGAAAACTGGGATAAGGTTGAAAGCATTACGGTTGAAGAGTTAATGCATTGCATCAAAGGGCCGGACTTCCCTACTGGAGGGCTAATCATTCAGGATGACAGTTCTGAGCCGTTGGCGCAAATTTATGGGTCTGGAAATGGACTCGTAAAGATGCGCGCCAGAACACGTTTTGAAGAGATGAGCCGCGGCAGAGTGCGCATTATTGTCAGTGAGCTGCCTTATATGGTTAACAAAACCAGCCTTATTGAAAGGATTGCTGATTTAACCAGGGATGGGACCTTAGAAGGCATCAGCGACTTGCGCGATGAATCGGATCGGCAGGGAATGCGGATTGTCATTGAATTAGCCAAGACAGCTGAACCAGAAAAATTGCTTGCGCTTTTATACAAGAAAACCCAAATGCATTCCACCTTTGGCATCAATATTCTGGCGCTTGTTGATGGCGGGCCACGCAAATTGACCTTAAAACAAGCATTGCGCGTTTATGCTGAACACCGTCTGGAAGTAACCCGCAGACGCAGTGAGTTTGATTTGCGCAAAAATAAGGAGCGGCTGCACATTTTGGCAGCGTTAAAAATTGCTTTAAAACATATTGATGCCATTATCGCTCTCATTCGAAAGAGCGCTACCGTGGATGAAGCGCGGCGTGGCTTGATTGATACCTATAAACTGGACGAAATTCAGGCCAATGCAATTCTTGAAATGCCATTACGCAGACTAGCCAATCTGGAACGGCTCAAAATTGAGAACGAATATAAGCTGGTGAGTGCTGCAATTCGCGACTTGGAAGATTTGTTGAAGTCTCCTGAGCGCTTGCGTCAGCTTGTAATCAGCGAACTAAAAGAAGTGAAAGAAAATTTTGGCGACCCCCGCAGGACGCAGATCATCCGCCTCGGTGAAGGCGAAAACGCTTCAGAATACCTTACGCAGACCGATGTAATGCCTATGGAGCATTTCTGGGTCCAGGTAAGCCAGGACGGTCTCATTTCTCGCACTGAAGGCGATGCAACTAGCCGCCTTGGTGGCATTGATGCCCCTTGGAGTATGTTACGTACCAATAGTCATCAAACCCTTTTCCTAGTTACAACGGAAGGAAAGGCCGCCTCCATTCACAGTTTATCTGTGCCAACCCTGCGGAGCAATGAAGATGGAGTGCCGGCCTTTAAAATAGCTCCTTTACAAGCTAATGATCTTTTGCAATCGGTCTTTGCGGTTCCAATTGACAAGGAAGAATTGACTGGGAAGTATTACATAACCGTGACCCGTCAAGGCATGGTAAAACGTTCTAATCTCCAAGATTTGCCTGGTCCTTCAGCAAGCGATTTTGTCATTGCCAAAACGAACGAAAACGACGAGATATTCGAAATATTGATGACCCATGGTGGACAAGATTTGCTGATAACCACTGCTATGGGGATGTCGATACGATTTAATGAGGAAGATATCCGTCCTATGGGCTTGATAGCCGCTGGAGTAAACGCAATTAAGCTAAAAGATGGCGATTACGTTGTTGGAGCCAGTGTTTTGGAAGAGAAGCAAGAGGTTGGGCTCATCACCCGGCTTGGTTTGGCTAAACGCGTTGACGGGGCTGATTACCCCAGGCAAAACCGTTATGGACAGGGGGTCATTGCCTGGAAGCTTGCAAAAGATGACCAAATTGTTGCGCAACTGATTGGCAAATTGACTGACCGCGGAATTTGTCATTTCAGAAGCAGTGCCAGTAAAGTGTTTACACTTAGGAATGCGCCGTCAAGAAAACGAGCAGCAAACGGACAGCCACTTTTCAACCTTAAACCTGACGACGAGGTCATTGGTTTTACCACCTTGGATGATCTGAGCGCCTTCTGGGAATAAGCACAAAGAATTAGGCAGGGGGAGCGATATTTCCTTCTAAGTCCAGAACAGGGGCTATTTTTCGCATAGCTGTAATAACGTTCTCAACATGAGTCCAAAGATCAAGTCCAATTTCCGCTGCGCCTTGGGCCATTATATTGCGGTTGGCTCCGGCAGCAAAAGACTTATCTTTCCATTTCTTCTTTACCGAGGAGGCTTGAAGGTCATATAACGAACGGGACGGCCGTACTAAGGCAACTGCGGTAATCATCCCAGTAATTTCATCACAGGCATAGAGGTAGCGGTCAAGGAGGCTTTTGCGAGGATACTCTGCATGGTCTGCATGTGCAGCAATAGCATATAGGATTTCTTCTGAAACGCCTTGTTCCCGCAGGTATGGCAAGCCATCCAAAGGGTGGCTCTCGGAACTGGGGTGAATCTCCCAATCATAATCATGCAGGATACCTGCAATAGCCCAGGTATCAACATCCTGGCCTAGCTTTTCGGCATAGTAAACCATTGCAGCTTCTACTGCTTGCATATGGTGAATAAGACTTTCATTTTTTATATGCTGTCTTACAATCTCGAGTGCTCGTTTCCGGTCCATTCTTACTCCTAAGGTTGTGGGATAGGCAAAGGTTCGCCCAGAACAGGCTCTGGTTTCAGCCAAATGTCGCGGTATGCGGCCAAGCTTGCACCTATCTCTCGGATATTCCAATAAATATAACGCCTTTTCAAATAATCTGCGCGGTCAGCAGCGTAGCCCTGGCTTTCGATACCTAAATTTTTGCAAAGATATAGAGCACGGGGCAGGTGATAGCGTTGCGTAACAACAATTAATGAGCTTTGTCCAAAAATTGCTTTTGCTCTGTAGCAACTATCATATGTACGGCGTCCGGCATAATCTAAAACCATCGCATCATCGGGAACACCCAATTTGCGCAGGTAAGCTTGCATTACGCCAGGTTCGTTATAGCTAAGAGTACGATTATCGCCAGAGAGCAAGAGTTTCTGCACCTTATTGTGGATTAATAGTTCATACGCAGCATCCAGGCGATCCTTAAGCGGTGCAGTTGGGGTTCCGTCGGGATTGATACCAGCACCAAGTACCAGAGCAGTATAGGCAGGTTTTATATCCTGCAACTCGACAATATGAGGGAAATGGACCGCCAGCATGAACACACGGGCAACAGCAATTCCTTGAAAGATGATGCAAATTAGACAGCTTAGGATACGTAACCGTTTCATAGGAACATTTAGCGCGGTGGCAGTAAAGTGTTGAGACGCAGATTTACACTTGAAAGCAAGGTGCGTAATTCTATAAACCCAGAATCCTGAAAGGGCTGAAGGCCTGAAGTTTCATAATTGAGGCCAAAGCTAATCTGCTCACGGCCGTCTTGGTTTTGAATCATCGAGAGTAAAGCCTCAACAATACGATTTTGTATGACAGAATCTAAACTGGGAGAGCTTGCCAGGACAAGGCTGGGTATCACTGGTGGAGACACCCAGATAATGGGCAGTTTGCTGAGTGCGTCGGGGAGATCCTGAATTACTTCAGAGGAAGTGCGCGGGTCGGCTGAGATAGCATAGGTTACTGCGTAATCACATACTCCGCGAATATAAAGAGCTCTAAGACTTGCAGAATGACTATGGGTGAGAACAGGATCCTGAAAACCAATATTTGCCCTCTTCATATAGCCAATTGGCACCCAATAGCCGGAAAGAGAAGTCGTACTGGACAGGCAAGGTCTTAAACCTGCCAACTGGGCTAAGGCTGTTTCGGCAGGTGCTGTGGACTGATTGGTTCCGGCATCAAAATAATTTACGAAGTTACTGGATGCGTTGCCAACAAACTGAACACCATAAGCGGTGACGCCTAAATGGTTACTGACCAGCAAAGCGGTAAGCAATCCTTTTTCTGATGCTAGAAGGTACTCTATGGGCTGAACCCAGGCCATTTGTAAATCACCAGCCTGAAGTGCTTGCTCAAGCAGGATGTAGTGCTCAAAGGTGATGAATTTGACATCATATCCGCTGAGATTAGAAATGTTTTTGCTGATCCATTCCAGCGATTGAGACTGCGCGGTTGTTGTATTATTACTGGGACTGACAAAACCAATTAATACCGGGTTCTCCTGGCTGCCGAGGGCCTGCGGGGTCGGTGTATAGGTCGGTAGAGTTTGTATTTCGGTTAGTACTGGCAAAGGGGTTGTTTCGCCAGATGGAGGACGGCTTGAAGGACCCAAACTGCAGCTGACAGTTAACGCCAGGAAAAAAAGTACAATAAACATGGAATAATAGTTTCGCCGGGATAACAATGGCATGGGCAGATTCTACCTCATCTGGGCTTTTCTTATCCCGAAGTAAAATGTATGGAGGAACAATGAATATCCAACTCGTCACAATTGAGAAACCTGAAGAGGTCAATTTTATTCTGGGTCAATCTCATTTTATTAAAACCGTTGAAGATTTACATGAAACTCTTGTAACAGCTGTACCTGGTATTAAATTTGGATTGGCTTTCTGCGAAGCTTCTACGAAACACTTAATCCGCTGGTCGGGAACCGATCAAGTCTCCATTGACTTGGCAATTCAAAATGCAAAGGCGATTGCTGCCGGCCACAGCTTTATTATTTTTTTAGCCCCAGGTTATTTCCCTGTCAACGTCCTAAATTCTGTCAAACAGGTTCCTGAGGTATGTCAGATATTCTGTGCCACAGCGAACCCAACAAGTGTGCTTATTGCTGAGGATGGAGACGGGCGCGGAATTATGGGCGTAATTGACGGCGGCTCGCCTCTGGGCGTAGAAGATGCAAAGGACATTGAAGAAAGAAAGGCTTTGCTGCGTCACTTTGGCTACAAGGCATGAGCGGCATAAAGAGACAAATAGGGAAGTGCTTTTCCAAGCGCCACAGCACGGTGACTTATGTGGTTTTTGATGTTATCTGGTAGCTGTGCCATGGTTTCTTCTAAGCCTTCAACTTGAAAAATGGGATCGTACCCGAAACCATTCAGTCCTTTGGCCTCTGGAACGATTTGACCGCGACAGTCGCCTTCAAAGCTTACCAGGCTGCGTCCGGGCAAGGAAATAACCACAGTACACACAAAGCGGGCATACCAAGGTTGCGGTATGTTTTCCAATTGCTTTAAAAGATAATTACAGCGGTCTGCATCGTTAGCATTTGGCTGAGGATTAAAGCGATGAGAATGAATACCTGGAGCTCCGTTTAGGGCTTTTACCTCAAGCCCGGAATCGTCTGCAAGTACTGCCATTCCGCTTGCTTCTGCGAAGGCCAGAGCTTTTTTGCTTGCATTTTCAAGGAAGCTGCTTCCATCTTCAAGCACTTCCAGTTTTAGTCCTAAAGCTGCAGGCTGCAAAATCTTTAGGTTGAGGTTTGCCAAAATTGCCAGAATTTCGCGAAGTTTTCCTGGGTTATTGCTGGCTAGTAATAGTTTTTGCATCTTACCTCTATTCGAACCTGTTATAATGCCGGTCACAGAAAGAATTGTACCTAAACATGGAACAGAAACGTTATCCTCTCAAGACCAACATCGGGTATTTTTTAGGGAAACCGATCGGGTTTGAACGCAGTTTTCATGTGCATTTCCCTGAAATTTTCATTGCGCCAGATTTAAACGTATTAAATTTAGTTTGCGATTATCGTATCTCCCGCACGCAGGAAGGCTTGCTCTTTCGGGGAGACTTGAGCGGCAGCATTGAGGCCCAATGTGGTCGTTGCCTGGAGACAGGGTACGCGGATGTTTCAACGGACTTCGAAGAATTGTTCTTCTTTGCTGAACGCGTTCGTGATTACGCAGATCAAATAATCCCTGAAGATGGCTATATTGATCTTTCCGATACTTTTCGGGATAACCTTCTGCTTGCCTTACCCATAAATTATGTTTGCAAGGCGGATTGTAAAGGGATCTGCACCGTATGCGGTCAGAACCTCAACTTGGAAGACTGCGGTCATCACGATCCCCATATCCATATTGAATTCTAATTTTTCTTTGTTTCATGATGGTAAAATTCTGCGACCATTGATGGAGGCTTTTGCATGTCCCAAAATATAATAATCGCTATTGCCTGGCCTTATGCCAATTCGGATATTCATGTCGGAAATATTACTGGCTCCCACTTACCAGGAGATATCTGTGCCCGGTATCATCGTTTACGAGGCAGAGACGTGCTTATGGTGTCTGGATCCGATGCGCACGGAACAGCGATAACAATTAAGGCTGATGCTCAGGGCAAGACTCCAAAAGATATCTATCATTATTATCATCCTCGTTTCCTGGAACTGTTTCAGCGACTAGGAATTAGTTACGATCTGTTCACCAGCACACATACCAGTACGCACTTTGATGTCGCGCAAAAAGTATTTTTGGCCTTAAAAGAAAATGGATTTTTAACCACTGCGATATCGAAGCAGTGGTACAGCCCCAGTTTAGAACGTTTTTTGCCCGACCGCTATGTGGAAGGAACCTGTTACATTTGCGGGAACCCTGATGCAAGGGCTGACCAATGTGAAAAGTGCGGAAATGTTTTGGAAGCTGAATTGCTTCTCGAACCTCGTTCAAAGCTGGATGGCCAGACACCTGAACTTCGGGAGACAGAACACTTCTACCTGGATCTTTCTTCTTTGGAACCACAGATTCAGGCCTTTCTTGAAGAACGGGCTTCGTACTGGCGGCCCAACGTACTGCGGCAGTCCCTGGGACAGATTGATTCTGTCGGTCTTAAACCAACTCCGATTACGCGAGACCTTGAATGGGGAATTCCTGTGCCTCTGGAAGGCTGGGACGGCAAATGCCTTTACGTTTGGTTCGAGGCGGTAATGGGATATCTTTCTTCGTCTGTTGAGTATGCAAAAATTCTTGGTGATCCCAAGCTATGGCGAAAATGGTGGGTAGAGCCGGACACAAAAGCTTTTTACTACATAGGCAAGGATAACATTACTTTCCATGCGGTAACCTGGCCGGCTGAATTGCTTGGAATGGGTCCCAGCTTTGATGAAGCGATGGGTTCCAAAAACCCAAAGCCGTTGGTACTGCCCTATAACGTTCCTGCCAATGAGTTTATGAATTTGGAAGGCCGCAAGATTAGCGGAAGCAAAAACTGGGCCGTTTGGGGTTTGGATGTATTGGATCGCTATGATGCAGATGCGGTTCGCTACTATCTCACCGTCTCTATGCCTGAAACTAAGGACAGCGATTGGGATTGGGAAGAGTTTTACCAGCGAAATAATAATGAGTTGCTTGCCACCTGGGGAAATCTTATCAATCGTGTTTTATCCTTTACCTACAAAAATTTTGAAGGAAAGATTCCAGACCCTGGAAGCCTCCGTGCCGCAGATACTGAATTGCTGGATAAGCTGCGCGCAGGGTTTGACAGTGTTGCTGAAAAGCTCGAGGCTGTTCAGCTAAAAGCTGCTCTTTCTGATGTAATGGGATTAGCCGGAGAAGTGAACAAATACCTGGATGTGCAAGCTCCATGGTTTGAAATTAAGACGGACAAAGGTGAAGCTGCGCGCTCCTTGTTTACTGCCATCCAGGCAATCGATTGGCTGAAGATTATGTTCGCGCCATTTTTGCCGCATATCAGTGAAAAGCTGCATGCGATCCTCCGCTATCCTGAAAAGATTTTCGGAGAACAACAGATTGAAATGGTTGATGATCCCCTCGATGCGCATGAGGTCCTGCGATATATAGGTGGTCCAAATCAGGATCAGTGGTTTGCTTCTCAACTGGTGGGCGGTATGACTTTTGAAAAGCCGATCCCTCTGGTTACAAAATTGGACCATAAGATTGTTGAAGAAGAACGCAGCAGGCTTGGTTAGACGATAAAGAGAATGCATTGCTCAGTGCAAATTGAGTAGCCAAAAAATGTATACTCCCCTAAGTCAGGGGAGTATAGTGTTAAGCTTAAATAGTTTTTTATTTGCCGAAGAGGTTTTGCTAGCCAGTTCTTTTAAGCTTCGGGTGTTTTCCTGCCCAGGCTAGCCATATAGGCCACAAAACGGTTGCTGCCATCCAATTCAAGTAATGCGTTGATTGCCTGGTCGTCGTAAGCACCGATAGCGCAGACTGCGCCATTGTAGAGTTCTGCGGCCAGGTATAAATTTTGGCAAATATGACCAGCATCCAGGAAAAGATAGCGCAGGCCTCGCAAGGAGTAGCGCCAGGTCATTCTCTCGGTATAAGCAACCCATATGAAAATTACCGGAGCATTGAGCATTTGCTTTTGTTTGTAAGCTGCCTCAGCAACCTGGTCTACAATGCTGTCCGAAGCGATGATTTTTTGTAAGGCATGTTCCTGCGCGATGTAATGATAAAGTCCGGGTTCTAAACCAGGAACATTGCGAATGCCCAAAAAGGTTTCAAAGGCATGACGCCTTCCCGCTCCCGGGACATTACGCAAGGTATCCTGACGCTTATCGTCAACTTTTATTACCCCTTGCGTAAGCCAGAGTGAAATCGATAGTTCGTCTAAACTGATTGGATCAGCAGGATCCAGGCGCCGCAGGGTTCGACGTTCCTCTATAGATTTTCGCAGATCCTTGCCAGAGTAATCTAAAGAATGCGGATTGGGTAAGGCGACTAATGGCTCTTCAGCCAAAATTTCAGAAAGGAATTCTGGGGTTGGTTCGCCGCGCGTCTCAGCTGCTTTGGGCGATTTATGTCCAGTATCTTCGAGAATTTGTTTTATTTTTTGATCAATCATTAAAACCTCACTGCGGAAAGAATCATCGCTAAAATCATGATTACAGCCAAAACAGCCATCACGATACGATAAACTCCTTGTCTGTTGTTATTGCGTGCCATTTTCACTCCAGTTGGCTCTGAATAGCCTGTGCCATCTCAATGGAAAACCCTTTAATTTCAGCAATCTCCTGTGGTTGTGCTTTGAGGATGCCTTCTATGGAACCAAATTTCTTCAGGAGTGCTTTGCGTTTTACAGGCCCCAAGCCTTTGATGTTCTCCAAACGGGAACTTAAGCCGATTTTACCACGCCGCTTACGATGTGCTGTAATCGCAAAACGATGGGCTTCATCACGTATTCGCTGCACAAGGTACAAAGCTTGTGATCGTTCCGGCAGGCGGATGCTTTCAGACTTTCCGGGTAAAAAGAGCTCTTCCTCTTGCTTGGCTAAGCCTGCGATTGCTATCTCTTTTGCAAAATCAAACTCGGCCAATACATTTACTGCTCGACTCAACTGACCTTTGCCACCGTCTACAATCAGCAGATCGGGCAGGTTTCCAAAGCCAGTGTCCGGCTTGCTGCCAGGTTCTTTTTCTTTTTCCTTGGCAGTAAGATAATGGTTAAAGCGTCTCCGCAGCACTTCCTCCATACTTGCGAAGTCGTCCGGTCCAACGACACTGCGTATGTTAAAGCGACGGTAATCCTTTTTGCTGGGAACCCCTTGCACGAAGACGACCATGGAACCCACCGAAGCAGTACCTTGTGTATTCGAAATATCATAGCATTCAATGCGTAATGGAACAGCCGGTAATTTAAGGGAGCTTTGGAGTTCGGCAAGCGCCTGGTGCTGCTTTTCGCGGTCGGCTTTCCAGCGGCTCTTGAGTGAACGCAAGGTCTCAGCGGCATTTTCGCTTGCCATTTGGACTAATTCCCAGGCTTCTCCTCGTTTAGGGACGGTGAGTTCTACTTTTTCTCCGTTGCGTTTTGTGTTGAGCCACTCCTTGATGATTTTAGCTTCTTCTACCTCTTCAGGTAGCAAAACCTGGCTGGGAACATAAGCTGCCTGCGCATAAAATTGTTTTACAAACTCCTCCAGGATCGCTTCATTTTGCTCGTCATCCGTACCCTCAAGAATAAAATATTCTCTCCCGATTAATTTTCCATTACGAACGAAGAATACTTGTACACAGGCTTCGCCGTTGTCCCGGGCCATCGCGATGATGTCTGAATCTTTTTGAGTGTCACTAATAATCTTTTGCCTTTCAACCACACGTTCAATGGCATTGAGCTGGTCCCGAATAGTGGCAGCCTGCTCGTATTCCATTGCATCTGAGGCTTTCTCCATATTCTCTTTTAAACGGTGAATGACAGGATCTGTTTTTCCTTCCAGAAAGGCGCAAAGATTATCCATCATTTCGCGATAGTCGGATTGGCCAATTGCCCCAATGCAAGGAGCGGAGCATAGCTTAAGATCATAAAAAAGGCAGGCACGGGAGTCTTTTCCGGTGATTTCGCGGGCACAAGTAAGGTATGGGAAGATTTTACGCAGGACATCCAAAGTTTGATGCACTGCCCAAACCGAGGTGTAGGGTCCAAAATACCGCGAGCCGTCATTAATCATCATGCGCGTGACAGAAAGCCGTGGAAAGGGATCCTGCCAGGTAACCCGTATATAGGGGTAACGTTTATCGTCTTTTAGCCGCACATTGAAGAAAGGCCGATGCTCCTTGATGAGATTCATTTCCAGGATTAAGGCTTCCAGCTCGGAACCTGCCAGGATGGTTTCAATATCTGCAATCCTGCGAATCAATTGACGGGTCTTATAACTATGGTCGTTTGATTGTTGGAAATACGAACGTACCCTGTTCTTGAGATTAATGGCTTTACCGATGTAGATAATCTCTCCGGCCTTATCATACATAAGATAACAGCCTGGTTTATCCGGCAAATTGGCAAGGATCCCTTTTAACTTCTCTGGCAATTCCATTACATTATTGTATCCGCTCGCTTGAAAGACGTACTGTTGGTTTGTCAAACATATTGGACAGTGAGTTTCAAATAATCTAAAGGGCACAGGAACTTAAGCGGTCGCATCGGGATCTTGTTCGTACGCTGATTGTGTCTTCTCAATTGTGTTTGAAAATCTTCAAAGGAAAAGAACTTAGCACGGTCATAAAAACGTTTTTGATCTTCCCTGTGGCTCCTTTCCACCTTGCCGTTGTGCCGCGGCGTATAAGGCTTGATCCGCTTGTATTTGATGGCATGCTCGCTAAGGTATCTCTGGAAGAGGTTAGGTCTGTCGTTGTCTTCCCTCTTGCTGTAGTGGCTGGTGAACTCCGGGCCATTGTCCGTCTGGACACAGTCAATACGAATACCGTGGGAGGAAAACCAACGGACGGCCTTGCTGATGAAATCAGCTGAGGAGAAGGTGTCCGCCTGCTGATAAGCAGCCAGGTATCTCAGGCGGCTGTATTCATCAATGGCTGTGTACTGATAATACTTTCCCCATGTTTTATCCTGGATACACTCTCTGGGAACATGTTTGACGTCAATTTGTACCCGCTGGCCGGGATACAGCATCGCCTCATAAGGTTTGGGAGAAGGCCCTTTCTTCCTGGGTTTTATGGAACGCTCTAACCCTTCCCTTCGTTCCACGCGATATAAACTGACGTAATGACGGGTGTAGCCTTGCTTTCTCAGTTTGAACCAGAACTCCAACAATCCCAGCTCCGCATTCCGCCTGCGGCAGCGAATGATCAGGGCAATCTCATCCTGGGTATGTTGATTGGGATGGTGATGAGGTCTGCGCGATTTGGCCGCTAAAGAGCCTATTGCTCCATCAAACCGCTTGAGCCAATAGTAGATATAACTTCGCGCCCGGTTGTATCTTCTGCTTGCTTTGCTTACTCCATATTTGAGAGCGTAGTTCACCAAAGAGTACCGGTATTTCATCTCCTGTGTTATCTTATCCATTGCAGGTTGTGGTTCCTCCATATTGTTTTTTGTTCAGCGCAATAACAATATCAGTGATACCACTTCCTGCATTATTCTTTTACTTCACTGTCCAAGATGTATCGTAAACCAACATGTATCCGCTCGCTTGAAAGACGTACCAGCTTAACAGGGCGTTATAATCAACCTATGTCCATCAAAGTCTTATCCGATACACTTGCTTCACAAATTGCTGCTGGTGAGGTTATTGAAAGGCCGGTTTCAGTTGTTAAAGAATTGATCGAGAACGCGATTGATGCACAGGCAAGCAGCATTAATCTTGTGGTTGAAGGCGCTGGCAAACGATTAATCGCTGTAAGCGATAATGGCGTTGGCATCAGCCCTGCGGATCTACCTCTTGCAGTAGCCAGACATGCAACCAGCAAAATATCACGGTCCGAAGACCTGAACGACATTCGCACACTTGGATTTCGAGGAGAGGCCTTAGCTTCAATAGGCTCTGTCTCTCGCCTCCAGATTCAATCAAAACAGACATCTGAAGTTCAGGGATATTGCATTACCGTTGATGGGGGTGACCTTTCCCAGCCAAAAGCCTGCAGTACCGCTAATGGAACAATAATCCGGGTGCAAGATCTTTTTTATAACTTACCCGCGCGTCTTAAATTCCTCAAAGCTGACACTACAGAGTCCCGTTTGATTAATGGACTGGTAACAAGGTATGCATTAGCTTATCCCGGTATTCGCTGGCAACTTGAACAAGATGGGCACGACATTTTTCAAACCACAGGCAGTGGGGAGGAGCGTGAAATCCTGCAATTACTCTATGGCAATGAAGATGCAAAAGAGCTGCTGCCGCTCCGTTACGAAGAAAAGGATTTTAGTATCCGGGGCTACATTTCTTCCTTACAGCTAACGCGCTCCAACCGTAAGGATATTACCCTTTTTGTAAATGGCCGCTGGGTGCAGGATTCCGCACTTACCGCGGCAGTGATTCGGGCTTATAACACCATGTTGATGGTAGGCCGTTACCCGGTAGTGGCTTTATTTCTAACGATTCCGACTACCCAAGTAGACGTGAATGTGCACCCATCCAAGGCTGAGGTACGCTTCAGGGATTCAGATCGGCTTTTCAGTTCCCTTCAGCGCACGATTCGACGGGCGTTATTAGCTTATATGCCAGTTCCTAATCTGGATACCACTGCATTATGGGGTAAACAGATGCCAATTTCAGGCGAGGATAAACGTTTGGAATGGAGTGGAACTTCGGATGGTTCCCCACAAACTGCACCGCCCATCGCCCCTAAACAAGCCTTTAAGGAAGGAATCCAACCAGGTTTGAGCAGTTTGCCGCTATTGCGTTTGGTTGGACAAGTTGCAGCAACCTACCTTATTGCGGAAGGTCCTGATGGTTTGTATTTGATTGAACAGCATGCGGCGCATGAAAGAGTATTGTTTGATAAACTGCTGGCACAGGCGCAGGCTGCAAAAATAAGCTCCCAGATTTTGGTGGAACCGGTTACGGTTGACCTCAGTCAGGAACAATGCGGGCTCTTGGAACCGCAGCTTCCCTATTTGCAGGAATTGGGTTTTGATGTTGAAAACTTTGGTTCAAACAGCTTTGTGGTGCGCTCCATCCCGGTTATTTTTGGAAACGCCAACCCCAAAGAAGCGCTTGAGGCTTTGGTTACTGCTTTTGAAGAGGATGAAAGCCCGCTGGAAAATGCTGTACAAGCTCGATTGGCAGCACGGATTTGCAAACGTTTGGCTGTTAAAGGCGGCCAGATATTAAGCGATGCCGAGCAGC
This sequence comes from Anaerolineaceae bacterium, assembly GCA_040772305.1. Lineage (GTDB taxonomy): Bacteria > Chloroflexota > Anaerolineae > Anaerolineales > Anaerolineaceae > Mesolinea. Next base: position 587,393 of record JAXGYK010000002.1, on the reverse strand, counting down.
GCAGTTTGCTGGCAGACCTAGAAGCGAGCCCAAATCCGCGTACCTGTCCGCATGGGCGACCGACGATGATCCACCTAAGTGCTGCTTTGCTGGAGAGACAGTTTGGGCGCAGAGGCGCAATATAAGCGGCTTGGGGAAGCTTAGCTTTTCAGAACACAGATTATTCTTGAATTACTAGGTAATTGCCCTGTTTTTTGTACTCTACGGTACTTGCGTTCCTGACGCAACCCTTCAATCAAGGTTTGTTTCAACGCACCACGCGGCAAGACATACAAGACATAAATGTATTGGTAAATCGCTTCGTGTGAAATGCGCATCGACATGTCATGAGGATAATCGATTGTCAACCTTTCGCCAATAGCTTTGGGTGACCATCCCTGTTTCACTTTTTCTTCCACATAGTCGCGAAGCCTTTGGTTTTGCATCAGCCGTCTTTTGTTTTTTCTTCTGGAATTCGTATTGGTTTTCGCTTTTCGGTTTGCCGTGAAAGCCCAATAACCGCTCCTGCTTTGATTACGGTTTATCTCCCGCGATATGCTGCAGGGACTACGTCCTAGTTCCTCGCAATTGACCGTATGGACTTATTGTGAACAAGTCTCTTGCTAATCGTTTTTCTTCTTTCTTCACTCTATCTTGTGTATTGCATACGAATGATTCTATCTCCTCATCCGTTGCACTAATTCCCTGAACCTAGGTATGAAATAGAAAAAATTAATTACTCATCCTGAATATTCTATTAGACATTCAGGATTATGTTTTCTATAATGATCAACAGATGCGTAAATATGCTGACTTCAATAATTAAATAAATTGGAGAGGAATATATGACACTCACAGAGACAAGAACATTTATTGAGAGGTTGGCTGAGAATGTAAGCCAAGTAGATCCTCTTCAATTGTCTGCCAATAAAATTCATATTTTAAAGAGAATGGTTTTTGACTGCCTAGGTGGTATAGTTGGCGCATGGCGAAGCGGGGAGTTGAATGATTTAGTAGAGAAAATTGCGTCTACTGGGGGCTCACCACAAGCAACCTTGTGGACAGATGGACGAAGATTGCCAGCATCAACCGTTGTGCTAATTCTTGGTGTGCTGGGCTCACATTTGGAATATAGTGGATCCGATAGCGCGGTTGTGCCAGCTTTTGTGTTAGGGGAAGTATATAACCGGTCTGGTATGGATGTGATTGGAGCGATGGTAGCTGCCAGGGATACTGGAGGGGCGATTACTAAGTTATTTGCTTCAGAGTATGAAGCACATAAACTACACTGGCCAGCTCAAACAGTGGCATATTCAACAACTGCATCAGCATGCAAGATCAGTCGAGCTGATGTTGTTCGCACTGCAGCAGCGCTTAGTTTGGCTGGCTGCTTAACACCGGTTGCACCTTTTGAAGCATTTATTCAAGGGGCTGGAGTAAAAAATTTTTATGGTGGTTGGGGTTTGATGCTGGGGTTGCTGGCAGAACAATGGAGTTCGGTTGGTTGCGGTGGCCCAATGAACTTGATAGAAGGAAACCGAGGCTTAGGTCAGACATGGTTGCATCGCGCCATAACAACAGAAGAAGTTAACGCGGCCTTACCATTTGAACCGAGTGCCGGAACAACTGAAGAACATTTTAAATATTTTGCAACGAATCTTTCTGCCCAGTCGACATTAACTGCTCTGGAGGACCTGATGCTGGCTAACCCGAGTATTGAAGTCGATCAAATCGAAAAAATTGAGGTTTTAACCTATGATTATGCCCTTGCGTTGAGCAAGGACAGCCCAGGCGACAACCGGATTTCTGCTCAAGTAAATCTTCCTATTCTCGTGGCAGCGATGATTATGAATGGAGAAGTAGGACCAGACCAAATCGACACTACCCATCTTAAGGATTCAAAACTACAAGATTTAGCATCTAGGGTACGATTGGGGCAATATCCTGGCGCTTCTGGTGATCTGCGGCGAAGGTCACGGCCATCTCAGGTAACCATTTTTCTAAAGGACGGCAATACTCTTTCGACTCTGACGAACGATCCTCGCTGGGGATTATCTCATCCAGCCAGTGATTCAGAATTAGAGCAAAAATTCCGACGTTTAGTTGGGTCCTCAATCCCAGCAAAGCGCTTGGATGAAGTGATTAATATGATTTGGCGGCTGGAAACTCTGGTTTCAATCCGAGAACTAATTGAGTGTATGACGCTTTCTTAGACGACAAATCCATAGGTCTCCATATTTGATATTTTTTTGAATAATAACAAAGACAACCTGTGATATTTCCCGCGACTGTTGAAAGAATGTGGTCTGGAAATTGGTTTCGTTAGTGCGTTAGCTGTACTCTTAGGACTCATTCCTAACACCCTGAGCTGAAAACAACTCAATCGTCTCAATAGGACGCCGACCCTGATTACGATAGCCCTGGTGTGGTCGCTCGGTATTGTAGTGGACCAACCAGGCGTCTAAATCTACCTGAAGTGCTTCCACAGATTCGTACAGCTTCGTGCGAAAGGCGATGCGGAAGAATTCGTCCAGGACCGTTCGGTTGAAGCGCTCAACAAACCCATTCGTTTGCGGTCTGCGCACCTGGGTCTTGCGGTGCTCGATGTCATTGAGCTCCAGATAGAGTTCGTATGGATGGGTGTCTTTCCCGCAAAATTCACGCCCATTATCGGTCAAGATCGCATCCACCGGTAGCCCTTTTTCTTTGTAAAAAGGTAGGACGTCATTGTGGACAACTGCTACTGCTGCTTCTGGCTGTTTGGTGGTGTGCAGAAAGCCAAAGGCATAGCTGCCATAAGTATCCACGACTGCGTGCAAGTAGACCCGCCCCACGCCCTTGAGCACACCGACATAAAACGTATCTTGGGAAAGCACTTCCCCCGGCCGGCTGCTCTCGATATGCCGCTCCCGGAAGCAGGGATTGGCCTTCTCGATCCAGGCCACTTGCTGGGGGCTCAACTCGATCTGGTGTTCGAGACTTCGCTCTTCGAGCTTGAGTAGCCGCTCATAGCGAGTACCCATCTCATGCTTGTTGAGGATATTCTGAATGGTGGGATAACTGATTTTGATCCCTTCAAGAGCCAGGCTGTCGCACAGCTTGTTGCATCCCCATGTGGGGTGTTCCAGGCTAAGTTCCAAGATCCGCTCTACTTGCTCGGGAGGTGTGGTGAGAGGATTGGATTTGGGTATGGGAGGGAGATCCTTCAATCCCTCGATCCCGTGAGTCTGAAACCTGCGCTTGTATTCGTAGAATTGGGTGCGCGAAACCCCGCGCTGGCGGCAAGCCTCGCTAACATTGCGCAAACTCTCTGCCAGCTGCAAGACACTCAGTTTCTGATGTGCTACTCTTAATCCTGCGTCCATCGTGATCTCCTTGTATAATTCTACTAGTTATTCACGATGTTAGGTATGTTTCACTAGAGTACACGTTAGCAACCATTGTCCATCGTATGTATAGTATGCTACGTCTACAAGTTTTTCAGACACACTAACATGATTATCCAGTTAAATATGTGACATCTTAACGATTCTCTTTTGGTCATTTGGATTTCGAAAAGTGAGTCTTTTATCAGGAAGTGGAAACACTGGTGTCTACTGCTGATAGAAGACATTACTATTACTATACTGAAAACCGATCACAATCAGTTGATACTGAACAATAGCCTAGAACCTAATCTGTCAATACAAATAGTTGTATTTTTGAAAGCACTATTATCAAATAAAATTGTTAATTTCCCTAACAAAGAAACAAGCCACAAAATGATTTGGAAGAACCTCCTCCAGAGTAACATTCTCAGAAAAGCAAATTGGTTTTGAATAAATGCACCTTGGGGCAAATCTACAACCAGGTCTAGGATTTATTGGAGAAGTAATTTCGCCAGATATTATTTTCCGTTTCCTGGTTTTTTTGGTAGTTGGTTCAGGAATAGAATCAAGTAAAGCCTTTGTATAGGGATGAAGAGGGTTAGTAAACAAGTCTTCGGTTTCCGATTTTTCCACTACCTTGCCCAAGTACATCACTAGGATGTCATTTGAGATGTGTCTTACTACACTTAGGTCATGGGTAATAAATAAATATGTTAAATTATTGGCATCCTGCAAATCCTGTAATAAGTTGAGAATTTGAGCCTGAATGGATACATCTAGAGCTGAAACCGGTTCGTCGCACACAATAAACTCTGGGTTTAATGAAAGTGCTCTTGCAATCCCTATTCTTTGCCTACGACCCCCATCCAATTCGTGAGGATATGAATTGACAAAACGTGCATCCAGTCCAACCGTTTCCATCAGTTGCATAAGACGGTTTTCCATTTCCTGAACGCTTTGATACAGACGATGAACCAACATCGGCTCTGTGATAATCTCTCCAACTGTCATTCTGGGATTAAGTGAAGAGAATGGATCTTGAAATATGATCTGCATATCTTTCCGTAAGGATAAATTCTCACGAAGAAAAATATCTTCGCCATTGTAAAGTACACGTCCTGAAGTTGGTTCCAATAATCTGATAATAACCCTCCCGAGAGTAGTCTTACCACAACCACTTTCACCCACAACACCAAGGGTTTTTCCCTTTATAATGGTGAAGGAGACGTCATCAACAGCATGCAAATAACCTTTGGAGGTCTTGAAATATTTCTTTAAACCTTGAACGTCAACGAGAATAGACATATATCATGCTCCAAGTCACACATATTAGGATAATTACTTTTCATACAACATACACTTTACATAATGCCCGGGGCTTATCTGCTTAAAGGTTGGTCTTCTTTCGGAACAAATAGGCATAGCTTCATGACACCGTGGATGGAATGGACAACCCAAAGGCAAATTAATGGGGTCTGGCATTAACCCCGGTATTGGATCAAGGCGGGTGTTTTTGACGTTCATGCTTGGTAAGGATGCAAAAAGACCCCTGGTATATGGATGCAGGGTTTCATCATAGACATTCACTAAGGAACCAATCTCAACAATGTCACCGGCATACATAATCGCTACCTGTTCACATATTTCTGCAACAACACCTAAATCGTGGGTGATCAATAGCATGGCAGTGTTATATTGTTTTTTTAACTGACGCATCAGATCAATAACCTGAGCTTGAATTGTAACATCCAATGCAGTGGTGGGTTCATCGGCAATCAAGAGGGATGGATTGCATGCTAAAGCAATCGCAATCATCACTCTTTGTTTCATTCCCCCTGAGAATTGGTGTGGATACTCGTTCAAGCGTTCAGCTGGAATGCCTACGAGTTCGAGCATTTCAGTTGCCTTTATACTCGCATCTTTATTAGAAACTTTCAAATGAAGTTTAATCGTTTCAGCAATTTGTTCACCAACGGTTAGGATAGGGTTGAGAGCAGTCATGGGGTCTTGAAAAATCATTGAAATTTCCTTGCCACGAATAAATCTCATTCTCAGTTGGCTCGTATGTAAAATATCTCGTTCCCCAAACAGGATTTTCCCACTTACTATTCTCCCTGGTGGGGCTGGCACCAACCTCATAATACCCAAGGCAGTTGTGGTTTTCCCGGCTCCAGTTTCTCCAACTAATCCGAGCGCTTCACCTTTCATGAGATTAAAACTGAGATTATTGACGGCTTTTACAATACCGTCATCAGTGACATATTCAATAGAAAGGTTTTCGACTGATAAGAGAGTGTTGAGATCCATAATTTTTACCTGTTTTTAAGTTTTGGATCAAGTGCGTCGCGCAATCCATCTCCAAAAAGATTGAAACCCAGAACTGTCAGCATAATGGCAAGGCCAGGGAAAATCACTAAATGAGGAAAATTCCTCATCTCCGTCCGTGAAGAGGATAGCATGTTTCCCCATTCAGGAGTAGGTGGTTGGATACCTAAACCCAAAAAACTCAAAGCAGCTGCCATTATTATAGAAACCCCTATACCAAGGGTAGCCCTAACGATAATTGGCGAGAGTATATTGGGAAAGATATATTTCTTAATAATTCTAGTGTTACTGGCACCAATAGCTCGGGCTGCTTCTACATAATCTTGACCAACAACTGTCATAGTAGATCCTTTGACAATTCTGCAGAATCCTGGAATGGAACTGATTCCGACTGCAATCATAGCATTCACTAAACCAGGACCTAGAGTAGTGGCTATCGATATCGCAAGTACTAAATCAGGGATGGACATTAATATATCAACACTGCGCATGATAAAAGTGTCAACAAATCCCCCAAAGTATCCGGCAATGACGCCTAACAGACACCCGACTATAGCACCGCTGGCGAGTGAAACGAAGCCAACGAGAAGAGATACTCGGGCTCCGTGAATCACACGACTTAAAATATCTCTTCCAAATTGATCTGTCCCGAAGGGGTGTTGCCACGAAGGGGTCTGTAATAGTGCAGAATAGTTTTGCAAATCATATGGATATGGGGATATTACATCCGCGAAAATTGCAAGCAAGACAAGGACTAGAAGGATGAAGAGGCCGAAAACTGCCAATCTATTCCTTTTGAGCCGTTTCCATATTACCAAAATCTGGCTTTTCTTTTTTCTGACAATACTGTTAGGAATACTTTGTTTTTCATGCGAGAGGTTCATTATTATTTTCCCTCCGAGTTGCCAAGAACAGGAACAGAGCCATTCTTCTTATCTTTGGAATCCTTCTTGTATTGAGTTTTGATTCTTGGGTCTACAAAAGCATAAATCAAATCAACTATCAGGTTTATAAGGCTGTAGAGAAGTGCAATTATTAAAACTCCGCCTTGTACAAGTGGATAATTGCGGTTTTTGATAGCGTCAAGCATCAGTTTTCCCATACCTGGAATAGCAAATATTGTCTCGTTGACAACCGCTCCACTTAGAGCTCCTGCAGTTTGGAGCCCTACGACGGTAATGATTGGGATTAATGCGTTTTTTAATGCATGCTTAAAAATAATAACTGTTTCGCTCAATCCTTTAGATCGAGCTGTACGAATATAATCCTGCCGGATGACTTCAAGCATACTGGAACGAGTCATTCGAGAAAAAGTAGCCAATGATGCGGCACTAATTCCGATAACTGGCATAATATAATATTCAGGACCGTACAAGCCTGAGGGTGGGAGTAGCTCCAAGCGAACTGAGAAAAAGAGTATAAGCAATAAAGCTAACCAAAAATTAGGCATGGTTATTCCCATCAAAGCTAGGACGGTGGCTATGTTATCAAGAAATGAATATTGCCTCACGGCTGAAATAATACCTATTGGTACGCCTACCACGACAGCAAAAGACATGCTTATAAGTGCTAACTTAATAGTAGTAGGCAATCTGGCTGCAAGTTCTGCACTTACCGGTAAACCTGTTGTGTATGAGACGCCTAGATCACCTTGGAATAACCCTTTCACATAAAGGAAATATCGGGTTAGAAAAGGTTCGTTGAGGCCCATCTCTTCGCGTAATTCTTGAACCTGCTCTTCAGTGGCTATATCGCCCAATATTAATCGAGCCGGATCACCTGGTGTGAAATAAGTCATTGTAAAAATGATTATTGTGACACCAATGAGAACAGGAATCATCAATATTAATCTTCTTATTACGTATCGTACCATTTCGTCTACTCCAATCAACAAAACTAGGATTGAAGAATAATATTCTTACTGATTCACTTGTGCAATACTTGTGGTCTTTACAAAAACCACAAGTATTGCGTATCATTAGTTCGGTTGAGAAGATCTATTAAGGTTCAAGAAAATTTATTAAGGTAAAGTCAGGAAAAGTACTCGGATAGAAAGGAAGATTTATAATGTTTTTCGTTGAAGCATATGCTTCCATTGGAAAAGCAACTGGAACTACATACAGTTTTTCCCACAGATATTCTTGAAGTTCACCATATATCTTTTCTCGTTCAGCCTGATCGTAAGTAGTAAGGCCCTTATCTAACAATTCATCAACATGTTTATCCATGTGCCGAACTGATATTGTCCGAGAAGTTGGAAAGATTAGTAGCGCTGCAGCAGGATCAGGGATTACTGCTGTAGTGGTCAACAATGATACATTTAACTTGCCATCATTATTCATTGTCGTGAATTGAGCTACATCAGTCATTTCAATATTGCATGTGTAGCCGGCTTCAGCCCACATAGCTTGCACAGTTTCTGCGAATTTCTGATTTCTAGATGACTCATAGGTGTTGAATGTGAAGGTGAAACCATCCTGATAACCTGCTAAGGCCATGTATTCCTTAGATTTTTCAATGTTGTATTCAAAAGGACCAAGTTTTTTGTGCCCGAAGATTGCAGGTGCATAGAAGGTGTCAGCAACTGTTGCCTGGCCGGACCATGCAACCTGTACTAAAGCATCGTAATTTAGCGCATGGGCCAACCCCCTACGCACATTAATATCATTAAAAGGCTCAATCGAATTGTTGAATGTAAGGAAAACAGTTCCCTGGGTATTCCCGCTAATCAACACTGTATCAGGGTTATTATCAATTCTCTCCCAATCAGCTGGGGCAAGATTCATGGCGATATCCACACCACCTGTTTCGAGTTCAATGGCGCGGGATGAGGCTTCAGGGATGAATCGGCTGACAAAACTCTTATAGGCTAGGGGAGAACCCCAATAATTATCATTAGCCTTAAGAACAATACGGTCGCCAACTACCCAATCTTGGAAAACCATTGGACCGGTTCCCATTGGTTTTCTGGCAATATCCTCTTGAGATGCAGTTTCGTAATAATTCTTACTCACCATTCCACGTTGGGTTGTGGCCAATGCCGCCAAAAGTGGGGCAGACGGTGCCTTGAGGTGTACTTCAATCTTATAGTCATCTAGAATGACAAAGCCCTCAGGATCAATCGGGCCAAAAAGATTGGTGGTGAAGGAACTAGTGGATGCAAGTGCTAGGCTGAAAGCAACATCTTCTGCCGTAAACTTACTTCCATCGTGGAAATAGACATCATCCCTTAACTCAAAAACAAAGGTCAATTCATCTTCCTGGGTCCATGTTTTAGCAAGCCATGGTATATAGTTTCCTTCCTCATCAACTTTTATGAGGTTTTCGTAAATTTGATGGGTAACATAGAAACCAAGTTCATTGGAGTGGGCATAAGGATCGAGGGTTTGTGGTTCACCATGCGTAGCAATGGTAAGGGTTTCTTTTATCACAGGCTGCTGATCGGAAGCTGCCTGAGCAGCTTGTGGGTCCGTTGCAGACTGGGCAGATTGCTGCTCATCAATAGTTTGGGTAGGTTCGGCTACCTTGGAGGCGCAACCAATTATGCTGGATGCGATCAAAAAAATAACCATGAGAATTAATACTTTTCTTTTCATTTTATCTCTCCTTTTTGGTGTTCCCAGATTTAGCAACTAATTTGTTTTATAATTCTTATCATGGAAATTAACATTAGTTAAATTCAAAATACTGATTGAGTAATAGAAGTATTTGATAAAGATGAGCCTTATGAAATTACGCGATTGCGTGCCATTTTTTCTGTAAATTTGTCACCAGTTCTTTTCATTAAAAATATCCTAAGTGTACTCCGGTCAAATCCCTGTATGGAGGCTGTTGAAAAAAGTAGTTTATTCAGCAGGAACGCTATTGATTCCAGTTGTGAAGCGGATCAGGGCATCATTTTGGGTCTTTTAGCCTCGTTCTATCAGGTCTTTCAGCTCCTTTTTCACCTCTTTTCCTCCATCATCGACAATTCTCCCTCACTCAAGCTAAGATGTCCCATAACTCGGACAGTTGAATCCCACCCCGTTGATCAGCTTCACCATCCGCTTCAAATTGAGCACGATCGCTGTCAGGTATGCCTGAACCCCATACTTCTCCAATCCAATATATCGGCAGCGGCCAGGCCATGCTGCAGTTTGGGTTCCCCAAATTTGCTCTCAATCTGATACCGCTCCCGTCTCCCCTGCTGGTACTCCTCCGTCCTGACTAATTCCTGCCAGACCTGTTTGTTGCTATCTTTCTTTTTCAGGCGATTATCCTTCAACAAGATCGCTCGGCAAACCCTGCCTGATGTCCATATCCACCAGGCTGGTAAAGTGTTTCCCATCCCAGGCATTCCCGCCGCTGACTTCCAGTCCTGTGATCAAATAGCTCTCCGCGTTCATGCTCACATGTGTTTTATAACCATAGAAGTAATCCGCCCTTACTTCCTCTTTCCCTTCCGGGGTCTGCACTTTTTTATTCTGTTTGACACCCATCTGGCATCCGGATCCTCCGGGTCATCTTTATCCGTATTGACATTAGCTTCACTGCGGACGCTGTCGATGATCTGGATCGTGCCAAACCGTCCCCCTTGTTTGCGGGCTGTTTCTACTATCTCTGCCAGCATCTCTTCGAATACTTTCAGCTTCCCTCTTTTCCGTAATCGCTCCCAATACGCGCTCAGGGTAGAGTGATCCGGTGCTTTCTGATCGATTGCCAGTCGCACAAACCATTTGGCTGGCAGGTTCTCATTGAGATAAACCTCCGTTTGCCGATCAGAGAGATCATACAGGTAGCTGATCAGCAGGCTTCTCAGCAAGAGTGCCGGGTCATAGGCTGGTCTCCCTGCCAGCCCTTCTCCCTTATATTGTTTGCTCAGCTTTTTGGTGTAATATGTCCAGTCAATCAGGGTATTAAGTTTACGTAAAAAATGCTCTTCGGGTACGATCTGGTTGTAAAGATGTCTCCATAGAAGGATTGCTGGTCTGTCTGGATGAACCGTGGGTTTGTCATCTGCGCTATTTACCTTTCGTTTGCAGTATGGATGAATTAGACCATCTATCTTTCTTGTTCGAAATGTTTTTGTACCTTGTTTTTCAACAGTCTCTGTATGGGTTCAATTGTGATGGGGTTGTGAGGGGGATGTAGAGATGTCCTAATGTAACGTTTTCATTTTGCACAGCATCTGGATCATGTATGCTTGGATGTTTATTTGATTGATGAAGCTGTGATCTCCAGTACTTCGAACGTCACAGGGCGGAAACCTGAGGCACCAGTTATTCATTTGCTTCTGTTTTAGCTCGAATGAGCGAACACTACCATTCATCTTGGCCGTTTAACAATGATTGCCTCAGACCTTCTTTGATTCTCTGAACAGTGATATCTGAAGCAATTCCTTTGCATGATAAGGGCTTGAGGTCCATCTCATACAGGATCTTTACATTTCTATACTTTACCTAACAATCCTTAGAAATAAAAAAACCTCACCCGGCACAAATTCTGTAGTCCTATCTGGTAATGTTTTAGATGAACTCAGGTGTCAGGCAAGGAATCAATGATCACCAGACTTAGCTGAAGAAAACACTACAACATGATAATAAGGGGTTGGGTCTGTCCCCCTAAGATGATAAACGCTACCCTCCTAAATCATCTAAAAAGGTAACTCCACATTGGATTAAACCAAACAAGCGCTATTCCGAAGCATTTCGAGAAACATAGCCCTACGGAAGTCATATAAGCCAGGTGCTGGAATGCCGGCCTGTTTTGCCCCCCTGTTGATAATCTTGTGCAGCCCCAAAAGGTGAGTAGTGGTCCTTTTTGTGTAGACATGAAAACAGGAGCGCACCCCTAATACTGAGCCGGAAGCTTTCAACAATTTCCGCAAAACCAATCGCGTACGCCGGCCGGCAAAGGATAAGCGGAATTTGTCACCTTTACCATGTAATATTTTGACTGTACCGGTCATGAGATTAATATCTTCCCATCTAAGCTGAATTAATTCTGTAGCCCGAATGCCTGAATCCAGGAGCAACAGGATGATTGCTTCATCGCGGAGGCCTTCCCTTGTGTTGCAGACCTCAAGGAGCTTGCGGATATCCTCAATTGTGGCGCCTGGTATTGGTGCAGGATCAGGACGCTTTACCTTCACTTTGGCAATTGGATTGCGCATTTCCAAATCAAATTCATCCCAAACCCAGCGCATGAATGTTTTTATTGGTCTGTATGCTGCATGGACTCCGCCTTGGTTCCTGCGGGTTGCCAGTTCTGCTAAATGAACGCGGATATGTATCGCTGTTATATCCAGAACACTTGTGATTTCCTGCTTTTTCAGCCAGCCGGCAAAATGCTGTAAATGGTACTTGTAATTATCCAAGGACCGCTTTTTACAGGTCAATTTCTTTGCTTCAAAAAAGGCTTTTAGGCAGTTTTGAACGCTCAATAAATTTAAGAGCTGTTGGTTGTTACTGTTTTAGGTAAACAAAGGGTTCCCTCCAAACCGGTATATATGGCGGTTTTAGAAGCAGGAAACCCCTACATATGGCGGATAAATACCCCCGGCGCGATTCGAACGCGCAACCAACAGCTTAGAAGGCTGCTGCTCTGTCCATTGAGCTACGGGGGCAATTTATAGTGCGAAGCGATTATACCCGACCGTAGTTCTAAATATGAAGTAATTTTTTCTTCAGATTGCCTAGTAAAAATATCCGAATACCATTAGAGATTAAAGTAAGAATAAGTTGCAGCTGCCAGCCGGGCAAAAAGGATATTGGCGTTATCAAAAATAGCCTGAACCGGATGGTAAACAAAAATGCTGAGAATAAAATCGCCACCAGGGGAGTACACAGTAGCAGAATCGCCAATGGTATGGATAAGCCCATCTTGAGCTTCATTGGCCCAGCCATGTTTATGGGCCACGCGGCCTTCAGCAGGAATGCCAGCCTGAATAAGCGAACCCAGCTTGTTCTTTTCCAGATATTGGACCATGAGGCTGCAGTCCTGCTGGTCGATCTGGCCTTCAAAAGCCAAGGGTAAGCTGCCGCCGCCATTTTCCGCACAGCGGTAGATTTCTTCGAGCAGCAAGGCCATATCCAAAGGTGTGGTTTGAGAATAAGGGTCTGGGTCGGTGGTGTAATCCGTCCTTTGATTTGCTGGTGTGCTATAGCGTTGAAGAAGCGGGGAGCCAAACTTAAAAAAACCACCCCAAAAGGTATTGACCAGGCCGAGCTTCTGCATATCTTCGGTAACACGTAAGGGACCAAAGTTGCGGTCAATTAAGCGGGCAGTAACATTGTCGGTTGAATCATTATCGGACAGTTCCACCATTTTTTCCAGTTCCACTAAAGTCTCCGGATTGTAGGGCGGTTGGATGCGTGCAAACGCTGAAACCAGAACCGGAATTTTGATGGTAGACCAGGAAGAATAAGAAACGTTGACAGGAACAGGCTCCGCTTCACGTATTTTTGAATGCGTGAAGTGCAGGACGTTCCCATTTCCGAGGTCTTTCATATAAACTTCCACTAAGCCATCAAACGCTGAATTCTCGATCACATCTTTGAGCAAAAAATCTAACATTGCCAATGTAGGCCGGGTGGTTTGTGTGCGGGTTAACGGGATCTGCGTATGGCGCTCTGAACTGGAGGCCAAGGTTTCTTTAATGCGCTCGATAGCTGCCGGGTAATCGATATCGGAACCGGAGGTGCCAGGGTTAAAGGTAGTCTCTCCTTTGAGTGGCATGGGCGATGAGGAAGGGAGGTTATAACGCGGGGCTATTTCGCTTTCAAGGTAGCTGTGAATGCGTTGATCGTCGTAATGCGCCTGCAGTGGGATATCGTACGAAGAAATCGGTTGATTCCAAAGGTACTTCCAAAAACCAACCCAAAAGGATTCGGAAGTCCGCTGTTTGTCTGCCAGTGCGAGCATATTATCCAGGCGGATATCAAAGCCCAGGATCGCAGGGCGAACCTGAATGCGCGCATCACCGTATTGCAGTTCAATAGGCGAGAGATAGGCCTGAATAAGGCGATCGGAAGCCATGTTGTAAGAAAGACCACCAACGGGAATTCCTGCTATTCGAAGGCCGGTAGGGAAGGTGCTGCGCACTTGTCCATACCTTACCAATTCGACTATCGTTAGGAACAATGCCATCAATAATAGGCCAATGGCAATCCAGCGGACAAGTGAATCGCGTCGTCTCATTGCGTTGATTATACTGCCAGGCTTTCGGGATTGTTTTTTAAGGCTTTTAGGCGCTTTGATGGGTACTTCTTTTCCTGGTAAAAGGGATGTTCTTGGTGATGTTCTTTGTTTTGACAGAAAGTCATAGCTTTGATAAACTCAATCGGGATTGTGACGCCCCATTGGGCGTCTTTTTATGGGAGAAAAATGCGCACAATTGAATGGGACGAAAAAAACAAACAAGTGCTGCTGATTGATCAGACCTTGTTGCCCGCGGAATTTCGGAAGATTGCTTTATCTACATACCAAGAAATGGCCAAGGCTATCAACACGATGGTTGTGCGCGGAGCGCCAGCCATTGGAGTTGCAGCGGCCTACGGAATGGCGCTTGCAGGTCTGAGATCGAAGGAAAGCGAGCTAAGTACCTTGAAGGGGAAACTAAGCCAGGCTGCTGAATTGTTAAATCAGGCCCGTCCCACAGCAGTAAACCTGAAGTGGGCTACGGATAGGATTTTGCAATTATGCAATGCAGTTGGAGGCTCTGCCGATGACCTGCGGGAAGCTGTGCTGGCGGAAGCCTACAAGATGGCTGATGAAGATGTAAAAACGAACCTGGCAATGGCTCGTTTTGGTGCTGATTTGATTGAGGATGGCGACCAAATTGTGCATCATTGCAATACAGGTGCTTTGGCCACCGTGGATTACGGAACTGCATTGGGTGTTATCCGAATGGCGCATGAGCAAGGAAAAAAGATCCATGTGTATGTAGACGAAACACGGCCGCGCTTGCAAGGAGCCCGGCTTACCGCCTGGGAACTCAGTCAGTATGGAATTCCCTATGACGTGATCGTTGATTCTGCTTCGGGTTATTTGATGCGCTTGAAAAAGGTGGATAAAGTATTTTTTGGCGCTGACCGGGTGGCTTCTAATGGCGATGTAGTCAATAAAATTGGCACCTATATGCTCGCATTGGCCGCCTACGATAACGGCATACCAGCTTACTCAGTGTTCCCGCTTTCAACCGTAGATTTCAATTGCTCCAGCGGAGATAAAATTGACATTGAAGAACGGAACCCGGAGGAAGTATTGGGTTTGCAAATAGATGGCAAATCGGTATATCCTGCTGAAGCTACTGCAAAGAATTATGCTTTTGATGTGACCCCGCATCGGTTGCTGAGTGGTTTGGTTACCGAAAAAGGTGTTTTGTACCAGCCTTTCTTCCGTAACCTCGCGATCTATCGGCCAAAATAGGATTACGATGAAAATCATACATACTGGTTCAATTGCTTTTGATTATCTGATGCGCTTCCCCGGGCATTTTAAAGAGCTGATTCTGCCTGAGCACCTAGACAATATTTCCCTTTCTTTTCTGGTAGACGATATGGTAAAACGTGAGGGTGGGGTAGGGGCGAATATTGCCTACACCATGGCGCTCTTAGGAAGCAAGCCGATCCTCTATTCGGCTGCCGGACAGGACTTTTCAGAATTCCGCAGCAAGCTTGACAAAGTGGGTGTTGATACATCCAAGGTGAAGATCGTGGAGAACAAGTTTACTGCCTCCTTTTTTGCAAATACCGATTTAGACAATAACCAAATTTCCTCCTTTTATACTGGCGCTATGGCGGATGCCGCTGAAATGCCTCTGGAAGCCAGTGGCTGTACCAAGGGCGATTTTGTGGTGGTTTCGCCTACTGACCCGCGTGCGATGGCTCGTTATATCGAAGAAGCAGCTGCACTTCAACTGCGTATGATCTTTGACCCCGGGCAGCAAATTATTCGTATGGATGCACAGACGGTGCTTCGTGGTGTGGAAACCTGCTTTGCCTTTTTTGTGAATGAGTATGAGTTTGAACTGATGCAAAAAGCGACGGGGCTTAGCGAAGAGAAGATTCTGGATAAACCGGAGTTTGCAGTGATTACGCTTGGAAATAAAGGCGCACGGATTCATAGCCATGGAAAAGATTGCTTTGTGCCCATCATTGAAGAGGCGCCAGTTGTAGACCCAACCGGAGTTGGTGATGCTTTTCGGGCGGGTTTTTTGCATGCATATATGGCTGGAAAAAACTATCAGCATTGTGGGGAAATGGGTACAACTGCTGCTGCTCTTTGTATTGCCGAGAATGGTACACAAAATCATTCCTTTACCTGGGACAGTTTTAAAGATTATTACCGTAGTTATTTTGATGATCAGGATGAGTTTGATCGTTATTAAACCTAAAATCTAAGAGGATATATGGACAATTACCACATCAAAGATATTAACCAAGCTGAGGGCGGCCGTCGCCGGATGGACTGGGCAGCACGTGAAATGCCTGTTCTGCAATCATTGGAAGAACGCTTCCGCAAAGAAAGACCATTTGAAGGCATTCGGGTAAGCTGCTGCATGCACGTTACCACCGAAACTGCGAACCTGATGCGAGTACTGCAGGCTGGTGGTGCCGACCTCGTTCTTACCGCGTCTAACCCGCTTTCGACCCAGGACGACGTCGCTGCAGCACTTGTTGCGCAATATGAGATTCCTGTTTTCGCAATTAAAGGCGAGGATGACCAGACATATTACAAGAATCTACGGGCTGCCTTAGATCATAAACCTCAGATTACGATGGACGATGGTGCTGACCTGGTTAGCACGCTGCACCGTGAACGACGCGATTTGCTGCCGGGAATGATTGCGGGAACTGAGGAAACCACTACAGGTGTGATTCGTCTGCGTGCGATGGCTGCTGACGGAATGCTTGAATTCCCTATTATGGCCGTGAATGACGCTATGACCAAGCACTTCTTTGACAATCGCTACGGAACTGGACAAAGCACAGTGGACGGTCTTATCCGCGCGACAAACATCCTTTTGGCGGGGAAGACCTTTGTGGTTGCCGGTTATGGTTGGTGCGGCCGCGGCCTGGCAATGCGCGCAAAAGGCATGGGTGCGAACGTTATCGTAACTGAAGTTGACCCTGTGGTTGCGCTTGAAGCCGTAATGGACGGTTTCCGCGTGATGCCCATGATGGAAGCAGCTCCCATTGGAGACGTCTTTATCACGGTTACCGGTGATTTGAACGTGATTGATAAACACCATTTTGAGCTGATGAAAGATGGTGCCTTGGTTGGAAACAGCGGGCATTTCAATGTAGAAATAGATATCCCGGCCCTTGAAGCCATGGCCGAATCAAAGCGCCTGGTACGCCCCTTTGTTGAAGCTTTTGACCTGCCTGATGGAAGATCGATCCACATTCTTGGGGAAGGCCGGTTGCTTAACCTGGCTGCAGCCGAAGGTCATCCTGCTTCGGTGATGGATATGAGCTTTGCCAATCAGGCATTAGGCGCAGAATACATGCTCAAAAACGCCGATAAACTTGAGAAACGGGTCTATGATGTGCCAGAAGAGATTGACCGTGAGATCGCACGCTTAAAGCTGGAATCGATGGGTGTAAGCATCGACACACTTACCGAGGAACAGGTGAATTACCTCAACTCCTGGGAAGAAGGTACATAAACTCTTTCGTACAAAAGGAAACAGCTCGTAATGCCTCATAATAAAAAGTAACTTTGGGTGATACCTTGCCTCAAATGAAAAAGTAACTAAGCAATCTTTAACATTCGGGCAGTTTTCTCAATCAAAGCCTCCCTGATAGTGACAGGGTTCAGGGAATTATACAAGATCCGCAGCCGGGTCTTGTTTTTTTCATCAACCCTTGGGTCATCCAGTACCCTTTGACAGGGTGTTTTCGCCTGATCATACTGTTTGCACTTTATACCGTCCACAGTGGATTTGCCAATCAGCTTTTCTATGGGCTGGAAGAAATTGGCGAAGAGGCGTAGGTCCGCATAAATTGAGCTGATCAAGTCCAGTTCTGCCTTGGTCTTGGAACGATCGTATCCCACGGTGTGACGCACGACAGACCAGTTCTTCTGTTCCACATGGGCCTGATCGTTCTTGTGATAAGGTCTGCAACGGGTAAAGGTAATCTGATGCTCCAAACAATAGCGGTAGAGCATATCGTTGATGAACTCCGAGCCATTGTCAGAATCCAAGCCTAGCAAGGGAAAAGGTAAATCTTTTTGCAGACTTTTGATGGCTTGAACAGTTGCCGTCTGGCTCTTGTTGGGCAATGCCAGGCATTCCGTCCATCCAGTCGCCAGGTCCGTGGCAGTCAGCGTATTCAAGTAAGTGCCTGCTGTCGTCTCACCACAATGGGCCACCAGGTCAATCTCCAGTCCGTACGGGGATCTGCCGCTTGAGCAATGTGCCCGGTTTCGTGGTCGAAAGTCCCTGCTTCTTCTTTTTGAAACGCACTGGCTGCAAACGCCGGTCCATGGTGGCTCTGCTCATGCTCAGAAGCTGTGCCCTCACCTCCTGGGTCAGACTGATCTCCCCGCACTCTTCCAGTTTTCGTATCCATTCGGGCAGAAAGGGTTGCAAACGTCTTGAACAAATGCACCCTCCCAGCTCCCAGAGCTGCTCAAGTATCCTGATTGTTTCCCCAGTGTATCGCCGCTTGCGTCCAGCTTTTTTCAAGCCCTTGCTCTGTCTGGGATGCCTCAGAACCCGGATCGCATATTTACGGTTATATCCCGTTGTCGCAGTCAGTTCATCCAGGATGACCCCCTTCTCTGCTTTGCTGGCTTTCAGGTAGCGTGCTCTAATTCTTTCAAGTACTTCTTTTTCCGCTGGCAGAGCAGATCCTCCTCACCTAGCTTTACAGCTTCAAGTTTGATTACCAGATCGCAATGAACCATCCCTTTTTTCCCGACTACAAACACCTTCTGCTTTATTGTCGCACGAAGTGTTTTCTTTTTGTGTCTTGATTTGGGGGTTCAGTTCAGAGAAGCCCCCTTTATTGTTTAAGAGCCCAGGCGTAAAAGGTGGGAATGTACGTAAAACCAGGGCTTGAGCGAAACAGCTCGATTAAGCTTTCCATCTCAGCTTTGCCCAGGTTCAGTTGATCGAGGTCGTAGCGGAGAACTTCCGATTCTGAAGTGATATCCTTTTCCTGCTCCGCTTGCCAGTGGTATGCATAAATGCCCGCTTGTACCTGCCCAAATCCGGCGTTTTGCATGTGGTTCACCATATCGCGGCCTGCCGTCAGGCAAACTCCTTGTTTCTTAAGTGACCTGTTTTGCTGCTCTGCCAGGTAATTCATCTGCGGTGTAGTGTCGATGCGGCCCAGATAATCAGGTTCAGCATAGATTGCGAAATAGCCGCCAGATTTTAGAACGCGTTTAACTTCAGCAATGGCCGGGAGAGGTTCCGTCAGCCAAAGCAAAAAGTAATGGCAAAAAACCAGATCAAAGCTGCCAGAAGCAAAGGGAAGTGTTGCAGCATCTGCTGCGGTCAGATGAATTTCATTCAATTCCTTATGGAAAAAGTGCAATCGATCTGGATCGATATCGATTCCAAAACGCACTGAACCATCGTAAAGTGGATCGCAAAGTACGGCACCAGTACCGCAACCTAATTCCAGCACTTTGGATTGGGGTGGAATAACCAGATGCGTGTGGATAAAACGGCGCATCTGAGCTGTCCAGCTGGCTTGTAATACAAAACGCTGGTGCCAGTCACTCAATTTCATCTGCTGTTTTGGTGGCGTCGTGCCCAGATGCTCTCAAAAGATTCATTTAATAAGTGGCCCAAATGATGTCCATCTCGGGAACGAAGGTTTCCTGAGGGGTCAAGCTGCAGATATACAAATTCCTCATCAGGATGCGAAATGCTCCCTTCCTGCATACGGAGTGCTCTGGAAGGATGTGCATAGGGCAGCGGCATATCATCCACTAAAACAAGCTGCTCCTGCTCTACAAAGGCAGCCAGATCCTGCGTTATGGACAACAGTTCATCACTTGCAGGTAGCAAAGAAAAAGCGTTTACTCCCATATCCGTTAATTCCTGGAGAGTTGCACCAAAATCATGTGCGTTGTCAACATCAAAGTGAACACAGGTATAGAGGTCTTTATCCGCAACCCGCTGAAGGTTTTCTAATACAAGTTTTCTTGTGCTGCCTGCGGGAATCATGATGTGGTCTAAACCAGCGTTGATGAGTGCTGAGATGTAGGCATCATCGTATATTTTTTCTGAATTAGACACCAAACCGCTTACCAGTCCAAGCTCTTCCGTGTATTCCAGAATTTCAACGAGATCATTGCGCAATGTTGGCTCACCGCCAAAAAAGATGAGATGGGGTATACCAGCCTGGCTGGCTTTTTCAATAAGTACTTTCCATTGCTGGGTGTTTAATTCGTTTTCAGGTATTTGGTCAGCATCTGTACGGTAAGTTAAACCACAGTCCAGACGGTAAGGTGCAGAAAGATGATCGAGATTGTAATGCGGTTCAAAACCAAAACTGGAAACAGGCTCCTGGTCTTTCTTCAAGATAAAATTAAAGAGCTGATTCTTGAATTGCTGCAGGTCCTGTTGGATTACTGAGGGCGAAACCTTATAGCGCTTCGATATTTGTGTTGAAGTCTCTTGCTCAGTATGCCCCTGAATAAAGTGCCAAATCATTTCTGTAGCAGTCTGGTTAAGGTGCAGAATCGATGAGGCATTAACAATCAAGACGCCTTCACCATCTGGCTCTATGCGGAGGTGTAAGCGGTATTGTGGCTCAGCTTCAGGAGGCGTGTGGTAGGAGACCATTCCTGGGGGGAGTGGTTTCAATGGTTCGGACTTACCCAGTAAAACTTCGAGAAGATTTGGCATCATTCCTCCAGAATGCAGATTTCACTTTGAATAATAGGTTCAGGAGTAGATTGGTGCTCCCGTGCTAAAGGACAACCTCCGCCGCATTCGCGCAAATAGTCACACTGTTTACAGACCGGATCAATCTTGCTGCGTGAGCGCAGAGACAAACAAAGGGGGTGCTCCCAGATTGTTTGCCAGGTATCCTTAAGAATATCGCCTACGGCTTCATAGTAACTTTGGCAGGGAATTACTTTTCCGTCAGGTTCAATGCACATATTGTAATAAGCTGCCGAGCAGCCTTTTACACCGAAACCAAGCAGTACCGGATTGAAATGGCAGTATTGAGTTGGGGTGTACCAAATTAGCCTTTGGCCATTGGATTGCGTTTTCTGGTGCGCTAGTTCTAATAATGGAGGCAGGTCTTTTTCAGCGATGCCTGTATTCACGGTAGCACCGCTGCCAGAATAGATGAGCGCATTAATTCCAACCGTTGGTACGCCTTCTGCTGCCAGGAAATCCAAAATATCTCCAAAATCCTTAACATTGGTTTTAAGCAGTGTCGTATTTGTCATTACGTAAAGACGCGTTTTAAGAACGTTTCGCAGGCCTGTCAGGGTTTCTGCCCAGGCCTTGGAATTGCGCACCATCTGGTTGTGGATGCTTTCAAGGTTGGATTCGAGCGTTATCTGGACGTGATCCAGTCCAGCGGTCACAAGTTCGTTAACCAAATCTTTGTCTTTTAAGGCGCGGCCATTGGTGTTCAGGCCGGTTACCAGACCCAAGTCTTGCGCGTAGCTTACGAGCTGGACAAGGTCCTGCCGCAGGGTAGGTTCTCCGCCTGTAAAAACAACATGCGGTATCCCAAGGCTCCAAATTTTATCCAGCACCTGCTTCCAGGTATCCGTATCTAATTCAGGATAGTTCCGCGGCCGTGCGTTATAGCAGTGGGCACAGTCATTGTTGCAGCGATAGGTTAAGGCCAGATCCATGCGGTAGGGTGCACTTAGCTGAGCACTGAAGGGTCGATTTATTTCCAGGTTTAGGTCACAAACGGGACATGCCGCAGAATTTGGATCCGTAAGGGCGTCAATCGTTGGTATGAGCTCTTCATAATCCTTATTAACCAATTCTAAGCTTACGCCAAACAATTTTGATACAAACTTTTTCCCTGCTTTCGGAGACAGGTCATTGAGGTGGCACCAGGCTATTGCTGCTGCACTAGGATTCAAATGCATAACCCTGGAGGCGTTTACCAGCAAAAGACCACTTAAATCCGGATCTACCCGCAAGTGAATTTGAGCCGTAGAGCCATTGTCCACTTTTTTGAAAGCAAAGAGACCTGGTTCAAAAGGTTTTGGTGTTGCACCTGAAATCCAGGAAGGTAATTGCATCTTGAGGTCTTTATCTTCCGCCGCCAGCACAGGCACAGGCACATCCTGCACATGCACATGCGCAGGCACAGGAAACACAGCCGTCTCCACCGCCACCCCTGAAACCGCCTTTTCCGCTGGAACTACGGCCTGATTGCACGGGCACAGGATTTGTCATCCTTGAAATACCGCCGGTAAATGTTTGCAGGTTACCGATGGTGCTTGCAGCCATATTCGAAGTGCCAGCAATCATTTTGGCAGCAAAATCAGCCCCAGGCAGGCTTGGCATTGAATGCGTTGGTGTACCCCCTTTGCTGCCTGTCCCTTGCATGGAAGCAGCAGGAGTATGTACTGGGCGCATCATGCCCTCTGTGCTTACTGTTCTGCGATATACCGGATCATAATGGGGCCACCAGCGAGGGAGGAAAACTGGCTGGCCTGTAAATGTGCGCTCGGTTCTTTCGTTGAACTTGCGATCCATCATTGTCCATTCGAGGGTCTCGTTATACTGAGCACTCTTTACTTCAGGTGTTTTAGCAGCTTCAACAGCAGTCCAGGCACGATTGATAATATCTTTATAGTAGGCCTTCGTTTCAGCTTTGCTAAAACCTTTCATTTTGTCGGAGACCGATTTGACAAGGTCGATAAGCATCGATTTTAAGAGGCGCCGGCGTTCACTGGTGGCAGTTGGTTCGTACGACTTGATAAAGGCCTGCTCGTAAGGATAGAGACCTTCCGGAAGCGGTGTAATGGGTTCCAGCTCAAGAGGTTCCTGACTGGTGACAGTTACAGCTTCTTTTTTGAGCAGTCCAAATAATATCATGGTTAATACCCGGTCGATTGGCAGTTCCAAAAGTAGAGCTGCTTCTACTGCAGTGAGACCACGTTTGATTCCCTGACCCTCAATGGAGATCTTTGGCGGCATATATTTCATGCGGTTAGCGGAACTGCCTTGAACGCGTTTTCGCGCGGAAGAAAAGGTTCTAAAGATGAAGAGCAGAAACACAAAAAGGCAGGGAAGTGCTGAACGGATAGCACCCCAGTTGATTCCGGTTCCTGTGCTTCCAGAGCTTTGTGTTGTACTGGAGCTACCAACCATTACAGTATTATCGGGGACTGCAGAGGCTGGAAATGCAGCTCCAAACATATAATTTGTGTGGACATCTGCATTTTCGGTGTACCAGGAGTAATAAACGCGGTTATCAGTGGTGAGCGAGGCTTCAGGTGCATCGTTTCCCGGCCAGGAATTAGGCTCGTAATATACACCGTCTTCAGCTCCCACATCTGGGGGCAGGATGATGGTTACACGATACTTTGTGTTTTTCGAGCGATCAAATTCAGCGCCAAAATAGTTCGGTACGAACTGAAAATTAGCATAGTTCGTTTGGTCAGGCTGATCATACTGATAAAGCATTTTCTCGATCTTGCGTATGTAAACACGAACCGTACCGGATTGTCCGGCAGGGATGGCATTTGCTCCCAAGCCCAGCTCGGCGGCACCACTCACATAGGCAGAGGGCTTAATTGATGTAATTGGCGCAGCATTGATATCTGCTTCAATACGATTGAAATCCACATACGAATTAGGCAAGCCCAAATCAATAAAGTCGATTGGATGGGCACCTGGCGCATTATCAAAAACCATATAGTAGTAGAGCGTAACAGAACCATCGGCCTCAATATACGCTTCAACTTCATACTCTGGCAGGCTAAAGCGATAATCTTGAGCTGAAACGCTAATAGCAGGGCTAAAGAAAGTGAAAAGTAAAAACAGGACTGTTATTAGATATAAAAGGCGCTTAGACTTAATTACCATTTAGGCTCCTCTGTGATCTGGTACGTTGTTCCGCACGCGGGGCAGCTTACAACTGCAGCACCATTGCGCAGCGTGATATCTTGAGGCGAAAGCGGGGCACCGCAGGATTCGCACTTGATGGTGTCGAGCTTTACATTACCGGGAAGGTCCAGTTTAACATTTATTTCTTGCTTCACAGGTTTTGCCTTTGCAGCGAAACGATAACCAGCAAAGATGAGCGCAAAACCAATCAGCATGCCAAGAATACCAACAGCCAGCCAGGAAGCTTGGCCAGCCTGGCTGAAAGAGCCCCATACAAAGAGCAGCGAAAAGAATATCAGAATACCAGCGAGAATATAAGAAATTGTGCTTGCAGCTTTCATGAGATCTCCTTTTGCTATAGTATATTTCTAAAGCAAATCGGGTAATGTTTCCCTATATAATATTGGTTATTGCCATTTTATTATAAGCGGACATTCAAAATGAAAATCGAAAGGTAGCAGATGTCATTGCAAAAGAGAGAGATTCCTGAGATCGTTATTTCAAGATTACCTGTTTATTTACAAAAACTTAACCAGGTGCTTAAAGAAGGCAAGACGATCATATCCTCTCAGGAGCTAGCTGATCATCTGGGGGTTAGCGCTACCCAGATACGTAAGGATCTCAGCAATTTTGGAGGGTTTGGCAAGCAAGGGTCTGGCTATAATGTTGTCAATCTGCTGGAATCCTTGCAGGACATTCTAAACCTGAACAGGGTTTGGAAAACGGCTGTTTTTGGGGTCGGTAACCTGGGGCAGGCGTTACTGAGCTATAAGGGCTTTGCATCCAAGGGGTTTGAGATTGTCGCTGCTTTTGATAATGACCCAGACCTGATTGGCAAGGAGATAGAAGGCATCACGGTAAAGGATATAGAAGATCTTGAGGAGTGCTGTTGCGACAGCGAGGTAAAAATTGCCATCCTTACTGTCCCAGCAACGGAGGCACAAGAATTAGCGAACCGATTGGTAAAATGCGGTTTTAAGGCCGTGTTGAATTATGCCCCAACTACACTTATGCTGCCTGAAGAAATAAAGGTTTCAAATATCGATCCGGTACTTGTATTGCAAAAAATGGCCTATTACTTGGTTTAGTGGGAATAGGCCCTCAAAATTAAATCTAAAATCGAAAATGCTTTTGCGGTGCCTTCCACCGTGCAAGTAACTGGGTTATCTACCAGATAAGCTGGGATTCCCAGGGAAATAGTGAGGTACTTGTCCAAGCCGCGCATCATGGCTGTACCGCCACAAATTGCGACACCGCGGTCGATGATGTCCGAGATCAGCTCAGGGGGCGTTTTTTCCAATACCCTGCGCGTAGTTGCAGCAATTTCCTCTAAAGATCCCTGCATGGCTTCTACGATCTCGTTAGTCGTCAAGCTGGCTGGCTTGGGCAGGCCGGTAACCTGGTCTTGCCCCTGGATTTCCATGGTCATTTCATCTTCGGTTGGCAAGGCAGCCCCGATACGTAATTTCAGTGATTCGGCTGTAGGCTGGCCTATGATAAGGCCGTATTTTTTGCGTACATACGCAATGATTGCATCGTCCAGTTTTAAGCCGGCAACCGGAGATGTTTCGGCGCTGACAAGACCGTTCATCGAGATAACAGCTGCCTGGGTCGTGCCACCTCCGATCGAGATAATCATGTTGCCCGTAGGTGTGCTGATAGGCAAGTCAATGCCAAGTGCAGCAGCCAAGGGTTGGGGGATTAAATTAACTTCACGACCGCCAGCACCCAGACCAGCTTCCTGGACTGCACGGCGCTCAACCGATGTAATGCCATAGGGAACACTAATAAGAATCCGGGGCTTAAAAAAGAGCGTAGGACCGGTAATCTTCCGCACAATCTCACGAAGGAAAATTTCGGTTAGCTCATATTCAGCGATTACCCCACTGCGTAAAGGCCGCACAACATCAATTGTTTCAGGCACGCGGCCCATCATGCCCAGGGCAGTGGTGCCATACTCAACTAACTTCATCTCGTTAACCACAATGGCAACAACAGTTGGTTCCTGCGCAAGTATTTGGTTGCCCTCAGCAACCTGTGTGTTAATAGTGCCTAGGTCAACACCTAATTCGCGTGAAAATGCGGCCATCAAAAGTCCTTCGTTAGAATGCGGCTAATTCTACCAAAACAATTGCTAGTTCCAGTACTAACTAACGGTCGAAATAACTAAGAGCGACCCTTAGCTTATCCTCAACTGTGTCTGGCGTTGATTTTGGCAAACTTTGAATTGCTGTTTGGGCTTCTACGATACTGTAGCCAAGCCCAACAAGCGCTTCCAATACCTGCTCGTTGACCCCGGAACTGATTATAAATTCGCTGTCAGGAGAGGAAGGACCGAACTTCCCTTGGAAGTGAATAATTATCTTTTGGGCTGTCTTTTTTCCAATCCCGGGAACGCGGGCAAAATAGTCGGGCTGTTCACTGAGAACTGCCCGTTTAAAGTTTTCCACCGACAGCGAGGATAAAACAGAAAGCGCTAACTTAGGGCCAATGCCGCTGACACCTAATAGTTGAGTAAAGAGAACTTTTTCATCGATGGTTTTAAAACCATAAAGGGAGATGGAGTCCTCGCGAACTTGCATGTAGGTGTAAACGGAATGAGTTTGGCTTGGTTCAATTTCAGAAAGCCAGTCTTTGACGAGAAATACTTCAAAGCCTACGCCCTGGACATCCAGAACAATTGATTCTTCTCCTACCATAATGACCCGACCGTTCAAAATAGCGATCATACCCTTTTGCTCCTCATATTATTGTAGATCTGATAGGCAATCAGCGCGGTTGCCACGGCCAGATTTAGGGAATCACAACTGCCTTGCATGGGAATGGCAAGCATCTTTGTGCAAAGCCCTTGCAAAGCCTGACTAAGCCCTTGACGTTCGGAACCCATCAATAGCAACAGGTCCTTAGGATAATCAATCAAGGCGTAATCTTGTTTTGCCTTATCTGAACTGCCATAAACGCCGAGATCCGAATGTGCAGAGTTGAGCCATTTGATAAATGCAGACTGGGTCAGCTTGTAATGGGGGACTGTAAATATTGAACCCATCGAGGCTTTTACTGCAGCGGGATCGTAGGGGTCAGTACTTTCTCCGATTAGGATCAGTCCGCTTGCTCCTACTGCGTCGCAGGTTCGCAAGATAGTGCCTAAGTTGCCAGGATTCTGAATGGAATCCAAGCCAATCCATAGCCCCTGTACAACCTCAAGATCATCCAGAAACGACCAGTTTTGCTTGATTACCGCCAGGATTCCTTGTGGTTTGTCTTTTCGGGCTAAGCTTTCCAAAACATAGTCAGGAACTTCCAGGATATCAAGGCCCAGCGCTTTAGCCTTATCAAGCAATTCATACCCGTATCGGCTTTGAAGTTGAGTTGGTGCAAAGATAAGGCTTTGAATACTGGCTGCGGAATCAAAAGCCTGGCCCACAGCTTTTAAGCCTTCAGCAAGAAACAAGCCCTCCTGATTGCGGTGTTTGTGATCAAAAAGTTTTCGCGCAAGATTAATGCGGGGGTTGGAGATGCTGGTGATTCGTGTAATCATTCCAAAACCAGATTGTCAAATTTGTAACTACCTAACGCGCAAAGTGCTATTGCAATCGCATCCGACGCGTCATCCGGTCTGATAATATCTTCAAGGCCCAGCAGAATTCTTACCATCTCCTGCACCTGACGTTTATCCGCTGAGCCGGAAGATGTAACTGCAAGTTTTACTTCGTTAGGAGTTAGTTCTTTTATTTTAATACTATGCTTAGTGAGGCAATAGCGTATTACACCTCTGGCTTCACTAACTGCCATTGCCGTTTTGACATTCTTTTTAAAAAAGAGCTTCTCAATCGCAGCGGCATGGGGTTTGTGATGCAAGATGAGCTTTTCGATTTCCTGGTAAAGGAAAAACAAACGATTGGAAGCATCCTTTTCGTCCGTTAAATCGATTACGCCATAATCAATCAGGACAGGGTTTCCCTGTGCAGTCGTTTCAAGAAAACCATAACCGGTTATGGCAATGCCAGGGTCAATCCCCAGAAAGATCATTGTTCTTATTCACTCTCTAGTGCTGCAATTACCTCGTCCGTAAGTTTCAGGTTGTGGTAGACGTTTTGCACGTCGTCACTCTCTTCAAGGTTTTCAATTATCCTGAGGATAGAAAGAGCCTGGTCTACTTCGAGTTCCACTTCCTGTTGCGGAACCATACGCAAACCAGCTTCGATTGTTTTAAGATTTGCAGCGGCTAATGCATCGTGAATAGCTTTGAAGGTGCTTATGTCGCCGACAATTTCGATATAACCATCCTCTTCAGTAACGTCATCGGCACCAGCCTCCAAGCCAGCCTCAAAGGCTTTATCAAAGTTCTTTCCATCAGACTCTACAGAATAGATAGCTTTGCGGTCAAACTGCCAGGCAACAGAGCCATTGCTCGCAAGATCGCCGCCACCACGTGAAAGAAGGTGTCGCAAATCTGCTACAGTACGATTGCGGTTTTCAGTAACGCATTCGATAATAGCAGATACGCCTTTCCCCAGATAGCCTTCATAGGTGATTTCTTCGAGTTCGGCAGCGCCCTTATCTTCGCCTGTTCCACGCTTTATTGCACGGTCGATACTTTCTTTGGGCATATTGTTGGCCCGGGCACGATTGATAGCAAGTTCTAAGCTTACATTCATTCCAGGATCGCCCCCGCCTTCGCGTGCTGCCAATGCAATTTCCCGTGCTAAACGCGTGAACATAGCTCCTTTTTTGGCATCAGCAGCGCCCTTTTTGCGTTTGATAGTGGACCAGTGAGAATGTCCAGACATAGCAACTCCTTAGTTGGGTAATAGTTTCTTGACCTTAAATTCTATCATAGCGCATATTGTTTCCCAGCATCTAAATACCTGTTCAGAAATGAAGTCGTTATGGGCTGGGAAAAAGCAGAAGATAGTCATTAGCAAAGAATTGATCAAAGCAAAAAGAATGGCCATAAACCTTCTTATTAATTAAGCGTGCTCTATTCTTGTTCAGCTATGAATTATTCAAGCTATTGATCTTGCGGACTAAACGCCTGCTCCGATGTTCAAGTTCTTTCAGGAGTTTTAGGTCAGCACCACAGAGTTTAAGAGCTTCTGTCGTACAGTATAAGGCTTCAACAGGGTTGTGTATTTTGTGTTCATAATACTTTGCCAACTCAATCAGGGCAGTTACTGAGCCCATTTGAGCTGCTTCTTTCCAAAATGAGAGTGCGAGCTCTGCGTTGTCTTTTCTTTTGTGAATGAATGCTGTACGCAACAAAGCATCTAACTGGATATTGCTATCGCTGCTTTCTAAGCTTTGGGCGTAAACTCCGGTTGCTTCCTCAAGGTCTCCAATCTTTTCAAGTACGGATGCCAAAGCATTCCGATCCTGACCAAAGCTGTTTTCCCATTCATAGGGAAATTCAAGCATCAGTGCCAAGTACTTAAAGAGTGCAGCCAGACTGAGGACATCAATTTCGTTATGATAAAAAACGCCTTTGATCGCTTCAGCATTCCCGCTTCGTAAATACTCACGGTAGTATTCCGGCACCAAATATCCAGGAACTTCTGCACTGCTACGTTGAACTCTTAGAATTTGCTTTTCAATATTATTCAAGGTGCAAGCTTCCAGGCGCGAGCGCCAAATGCGCCGGGTAAGCCCCAGCAAATCAAAGTGGCTAATATCTAAAAAGGGGCTGCGCATGCCATTCAAAATGAAGCGTGTATTGAGGATCGGCAAATCAAAACTTTTTCCGTTATATGT
Organism: Anaerolineaceae bacterium; assembly: GCA_040772305.1. Taxonomy (GTDB): domain Bacteria; phylum Chloroflexota; class Anaerolineae; order Anaerolineales; family Anaerolineaceae; genus Mesolinea. The sequence goes on along the minus strand of JAXGYK010000002.1, from coordinate 557,933 downwards.
CACCACAGCTGAACTGCCTTCGCAAAAGGCATCAAGAGCTGCCAATTGCGCATTTTCTTCCGCAGGGTTTCGTAAAAAGAATTGTTTAACCTGTAATCTCCCATTTCGATAGCGTGCTGCGCCAATCATAAAGGCTATCGTTCCCGTGCCACCAGAGAGACCCGTGGTTTCTGTATCCAAGAAAGTCAAGGTTTCCGGGTTTGTGTTTTCGCATGCTTCTGCTTTAGCCCATCGGCAAATTCGCGAGATTGACTTAATAGGGGCTAGCGATGTGATGCCATGAACATAGTCCAGTCCATAGTCATGCGTAACTGTATATACTGGTCCAAAAATTGTTTGTGTATCTTCGCCGTCCAGAACCGCTTCAATCGGTTTTGGTTTAGGTTGCGGAATGGTTCCTTCCTTTTGCAGACCAAGACTTACTCCCATGCGGCGCAGACGTTCGGTAAGTTCCAGCCAATCACTCACAGCAACCCCCTTAAAAGGGCTGCAGCTTCGTCTTTGCCGCCATAACCGTCTTCCCCCACCGGGCCAACACATGCCGGACATCCCGCATCGCAGGGACAATCCATAACCATTTCAGCTGCTTTTCCAAACCAATTGCGGTGTTCTTCATATAAGCGCTGTGAAAGGCCAATGCCACCGGGAACGTTATCGTAAATCAATATAGCGGGATTAGCTTCAGCAAGAACAGAACGCATTTCAGCCTTCATTCCCAAGTCGCCGGTATCACACATTACCATAAGAGGAGCCAGATTATGGAGGGCGTAAGTAGCTCCTGCCAGGCCTGATCGCACCCGTACTGAAATTTCTGCCAGCCGATGACAGCTGGAGCACAGACTGACCAGGTTGGAAGCAGCATTCGCCATATTCGGGTCTGAGAAGGTACGAAATGGTTTAATATGGTGCACTTCCAGCTGGGTTTCCGGAAATGTTCCCCCGCAGGCTCGGCATCGAAAAGAATCGCGTAGAAGTATTTTGCGTCTTAAAGATGGCCAGTCTGCACCATAGGCGTTGGGTGCTGCATTCCATAAACCTTGCTCCTCTAAGCTATCTACAAGGGATTTTGCAGGGTAAATCCAAAAGCCAGTTGTATCCAGGTGTCTTGGCGGCAATTCGATAGTTCCCGTTCCAATGGTTTCGTTTGTGAACCAGCGGATCTTTCTGAAGCTATCTACACTGATCCGTAAGCTTAGCTCACCGTAATCCTTGCGAAAATGGTTAAATTCCTGGTGATCCAAACTGGAATAGCGTTCAATCTCGGTGTTGGTGCTAGAAATTGTGTAATATTCGGGTTGCGCTGGGAGCAGAAGGCAACGCCCTTGCTCCAAATCCAGCTCTTTTACCTCGTAGGTCTCGGCCTCGTGCAGGTAAATAGCCTGGGGATGCACAAGTAATGGAGCAGAGCTGGCATCAATTTCGCCTATTATGCGCACAGTTCCAGTCGTATTTTCTTCAATCAAAGTCACTTGCTTCCCGGAGCTGGAACGCAGTGATATTTCAGCGCTGGGATATTTATCAGCTATCCAAAAGTAACGTGTGTCCTGCTGGATCAATAAGCCTTCGTTGCACATGATTTTAAGCATTGAGTTAAGTAAGTTATCAGGAACAGCCCCAAACCGATCCCCATTGCAAAAGGGGAGTTCAAAAGCAGCAGATTTGATATGCTGGTGTAAGATGAAAAGGTTATTGGGGTCTATCAGGCCATTTTCAGGATTATTCTCTGTAAGATATTCACTGTGCCTGGCCAGGTACTGGTCCATCGCGTCTGGTGCGGCGATCAGTATGGCTAGAGATTCCTGCTGTTTTCTGCCTGCTCTGCCAGCGCGCTGTCGAGTAGTAGCGATGGAACCTGGGTAGCCCACCATAATGACCGATTCCAAATCCCCGATATCTATCCCCAATTCGAGAGCCGAGGTAGCAATTACGCTGCGAATGCTCCCATTTTTTAAACCTAATTCAATTTCGCGACGCTGCTCTTTCAAATATCCGGAACGATAACCACGTACAAGCGAACGTTCTTGAAAGCGTAATTGACCCAGTAAATAGGTGAGCAGCATCTCTACAGTACGGCGCGTTCTGGCAAATACAAGGCTTTGTTTTCCTTCCACCAGAAGTTTTTTCGTAAACGAGACTGCTGTTTGCAGAGCACTTTTGCGAATACCAAGCTTTTGATCTACAAGCGGAGGGTTATACACCAAAAAGTGTCGCCTTCCATGTGGAGAACCATCATTAAGAACAGCTTCTACGGGTGCCTCAATGAGTGCAGAAGCAAGTTCTGCGGGATTCCCAATTGTTGCTGAGGTTAAAACAAAAAGTGGATAGGAATGGTAAAAGGCAGCAATACGTTTTAAACGCCGCAACAGGTTTGCAATGTGGGAGCCAAAAACACCTCTGTAAATGTGTGCCTCATCAATAACAACATAACGTAGCCCGCTAAAAAGTGCCTGCCAGTTTGTATGGTGAGGCAATATCCCCTGGTGCAGCATGTCGGGATTAGTCAGGAGGATACGGGTTTCTTTACGGATTGAAAGGCGCTGGTTTCTGGGTGTGTCGCCATCATAGATTCTGGTTTTGATTGCTGTTCCTGTAGGAAACTGACTTAGAAGGGATTGCAAACTGCCCAATTGATCCTGGGCAAGAGCCTTGGTTGGAAAAAGATATATTGCGCGTGCCTTGGGATCTTTCAGCAAGGAATCCAAAACCGGGACGTCATAACAAAGGGTTTTTCCGCTGGCAGTCCCAGTAGCAATTACTAGATTGCGCCCATCGTGCAAATGTTCAAACGCAATTTCCTGATGCAAATAAGGAGCTTGAATACCGGCATTCTGAAGGGCTTTTATCAAATTGGCGTCTAACCAGGCAGGGAAGCTTCCCCAAACAGCATCCGCAGGCGGCGTGGTTTGCCAAGAACTTAGATTTTCAAGAAAATCAGGATCTTTTGACCAAAGGCTAAGCAGCTCTTCAATGCTTTTTTGCGTTTCATTCATTTTGCTGGTCTGGTAAACGCGCCTTCTTTTTGCAAGCATCAGCTACCAGCAGATCCATAACCCAGAACGGCAATTTACCGGTATGGGTAGCCAGCCAATATTGCAATTTGGCCATGGCACCAGGAACAATAATATACTTTTTCTTGCTTATTGCAGTCAATATCTCTTTGGCAACAAGGGAGACCGGCAAAGGTTTATCGCTTCCGGCAAGGACCTTGGTTTCGAAAGGCTTGTACTGGGCTTCCCAATGTAATTGGGGTGTATCAGTATCGGGTGGAAAAACAATGGACACAGCGATACCGCGGGACTTAAGTTCTGCGCGAAGTACATCCGAGAAACCGCGAATCGCAAATTTTGAGGCTCCGTAGGCACTATATCCAAAAGTCCCAATGACACCGGCCAGGGAAGAAATGTTTACAATTTGGCCAGTTCCTCGCTTTAGAAAACCCGGAAGGAAAGCTTTGGTTACCGAAACGGTACCCATAAAATTGACATCCATTGTGGATTGAAATACATCTAAAGGGATTTCTTCGATATACCCTGGTCGTGAAAACCCTGCAGAATTGATGAGAATATCTGGGAGCGCTGGAACTTCATAAAAAGGTTCTAATGCTGTTTGGAGGGCCGCGGGCTTGCTGATGTCAGCAGATACAAGAGCAACCGGTGCAGATCCAAGACCCTCTAAAATAGACTTTGCAGCTTGAAGTTTGTCCTCATCACGGGCTAAAAGAATCAACTTTGCCCCAAGAACCTGGAGTTGTCGGGCTAGCTCAAGGCCAATTCCACTGGACCCTCCAGTAATGAGAACCTTTTTCTTGAGAAAGTAGTTAGTCTTCATAAAGTAAATAATTCTATATCTTATCCTTTTCGGTAGCGCTCCCGAATTGCGGGGACCAAATATTCATCAAAGGCCCTCTGCAAGTCATATTCTGGTTTCCAGTCCCAGTCATTTCGTGCAGCACTGTCGTCTAAATCGGCAGGCCAGGTGTCTACGATCTGTTGACGCGCTTGGTCCGGTTCGAATTCGATTTGAAGATTCGGGAAATGTTTCGCGGTAATTGCGTAGATCTCCCCAGCAGTCAAACTAAAACTTGTGACATTGTACACATAGCGTGTAAGACGTTGCTTATCTGCGGCGGCAAGCATAGTAAGTGATTTGACGGCATCGGGCATGACCATAAATGGCAGGCGGGCATCTTCGCGAACAAAACAACTATATGGGACACCTTTTGCCGCAGCATGCAGCATTTCCGGGCCAAAATCGCTGGTTCCACCCGTTGGCATTGTTTCGCTGCTGATTAAGCCGGGAAAACGCAAACACCGAAAGTCCACCGGGGTTTTTGGGCCCTGATCTTTAGCTAATTGCCGGTAATAATGGTTGTAATAGCGTCCCAAATGTTCGCAGTACAGTTTGTTGCATCCATACATGGTTGTGGGATTGAGGTATTGGGTCTCTTCCAGTTTTCCAGCAGCTGCCTTGGTTTGCAAGTCGGGCAGGCCATATGCAGCGATACTGCTGGGATAGATAAACTTAACCGACTCTCCTTGCCAGTTCGATTGTTCAACAGCTAAACGCAGCAAATTAAGCGTACCTTCCACGTTGATGCGGTGAGCGGTTTCCGGATTATATTCAGCCTTGGTGGAAAGAATCGATGCCAGGTGATAAACCACCCTAACCTGGTGCTCCACAACCAGGCGGCCCAGAAGAATCTGGTCCAGGATATCTCCTACAATCCATGTTTTTACCAAATCACGCAAATTTTTATCCAGCGGGTTTACATCCAGAGCTACAATGGTTGCATCTTCCTGCGCCAGGTGGCGAATAAGGCCATGGCCTATTTCACCATTGGCACCGCTGATAAGAATGACTTCTTCACGCATAAATTCTCTCCTTAGTTAATTGTGATTGGAAATTGAATATCTACCCTGCGGATGCCTTGACTGCCTTTGTCGGCTGTTCGTAAGACGATTACACTCATGTCATCGTGCGGGCGGCCGATATCCTGGCTGATAGCCTGGGTGAGAAGATAGTCGGCAAGCACGCGAACGCTGGGTTCGTCGTCCTCAAAGAGTGCTTCAAGATTTAATGTAAGGTTGAAAGGCTGATTATTTTGACAACCAGCCCGAAAGATTCCATCAGAACAGATTACCAGCGTCATACCCTCCTCAAGCTGGAACTGGAATACTTTGGGCGTGAGTGCCAGGTTGCATTCTTCGTCTTCAATGCGCAAGTAGTCGATTTTTTCATCACGGATTAAGGCAACTGGCAGCTGGTTGTTTTTGGTGATAACAAGAGTTTGGGAAACAAGGTCGCAAGAGATTACTGAAAGGTTCAGCTCTGCGTTACCGCCATGTTCATTGTTGAGATTGGTAAGAACGGCACGGCTTGAAGCGCCATCGTGAATGCCCTCACTGATTAGTGTGAGCAATTTATGCACAGCTTTAAGCGCCACAGCTTTGGAGCGTCTGCCATTTAGTTTGCCCTCAGCAAGTATGATGCTTAAGCCACCCAGTGGACGCTCAATAACCTCAACCTTGTCACCCTCCTCATTAGAAGAGTACCGATCTACCTTTGCAATTGCAATTTGAAATTCCATAACTTGATTCTAACCTAAAGGTTCGAGCTTAAGCACATTTTAATACTTAGGTGACGTTGTCTCTGCAATAGGATTAGTTTCAAACCCCTAGAGTTTAGGGCGTCAGACGAATTTTACAGCTTATGTAGTGAATCCATTTACTGTGCAGAAAAGTAAAAGGGTAAAATTTAGACATGTACAAACATGTTGTAAGATACCTTGCGCTTCTTGTATTCAGCCTTAGTTCATGCAAGGCTGATTCATTAATGCAAAAGCTTAATTCGCCGGAACCGACGGCATTAGCTACGCAACCGGTAAGCATAGATCCAAAACCGGTAAGAATAAAGATTTCTGCAATTCAGGGAGCACAACACCGCTCGCCAATGGATGGTCAAATTGTAAGTGGCGTAGAAGGGATTGTTACTGCCCTAAAAGAGCGGGGTTTTTACATGCAAGATCCCGAACCTGATGACGACGAGTCGAGTTCTGACGCTATTTTTGTGAAGATGCTGGGATATACCAATGTTAAAGTTGGTGACTTGGTACGTGTAGACAATGCTCTGGTGCGTGAGGTAAATCCTGCAGGTGTGGGCAGCAACTCGCTTACTATCACAACACTTGAAAGCCGTAACATTAAAGTTATTCAAGAAGGCTTACCCTTACCGGAACCAGTAGTATTAGGTGTAAACGGACGTTGGATTCCCAACAAGATTATTTGTGATGACGTTCAGGGCTACATAGGGAGAAATGACGGAGAATTTGACCCGGAAAACGATGGGATCGATTTTTTTGAAAGCCTGGAAAGCATGCGGGTGCAAATAAATAACGCCATTGCTGTAAACAGTACTAACAGCTATCGGGAACTTGCTGTGGTGGCTGATAACGGCCAAAATGCAGGCATTTTTGCATCAAGCGGGGCCATAGTGCTGAGAGAAAATGATTCTAACCCGGAACGAATCATTCTAAATGACAGCCTTCTAAATATACCGTATTTGCGCGTAGGTACTAAATTTACAACGCCCATTCTTTGTATTATTGAGTATTCATTTGGCAACTATAAATGCTCTCCAACTCAAAAGTTGATTTATTCCGAAGCAGCCCCGTTGGAAATTCCTCAGCTGCCTGAGAGGAAAAGTGGAACTTTAAGTATTGCCTCATATAATTTAGAAAATCTTAACCCTTCGCTCTATCCTGAGCAACACCGAAAGATAGCTGAACAGATCGTTGGTGTTATGGACTCACCGGATATATTGGCTCTTCAAGAAATATTGGACGATGATGGCGTCCTGGACAGCGGCGAAACAAGCGCGGATGAAAACATTTCTTTTCTAATCAAGGAAATTCAAGATCTTGGAGGACCAGCTTATCGGGTGATGACCGTTGATCCAATAAACAACTCTGACGGAGGAGTTCGAGGAGGCAACATCCGTTCTGTAATCTTATACCGCAGTGATACAGGATTAGCGCCCATGCCTGGAGTGCCAGGAACTGCTTTAGATGATCCTGAACTTAGGGATGCAAACCAGACCCAGATGTTTAACCTCAACCCGGCACGTATTGGAAACCAGCTGAGCGCTTTTAGAGCTAGCCGGAAACCTGTATTAGCTGGGTTTGTTTATAAGGGGGAACCAGTCATTGTGATTACAGTACACTTAAAATCTAAATACGAGGATGGCCCTTTATTTGGTGATCAGCAACCACCCCCGGAACCTACCGCGATTCAACGACAAGGCCAGACTCAAGCAATTGCCGATTTTTCAGCAGCGGTTCTGAATGCCTATCCAAATACAAACCTGGTTGTAGCTGGCGATTTTAATGATTTCCCATGGGCAAAAAGTCTGGAACCCCTTTATAAAGCCGGCTTATATAACTTGGCTCAGAAATTAGAAGAAAACGAACGCTATACCTATAACTATGAGGGCAACGCTCAGATGCTGGATCACATTTGGGTGAGTCCTGCAATCGCTGACAAGCTGCTGTATTTCCGACCTTTAACGATCAATTCACTCGAGATTGCAACCGAACAAATCTCTGACCATGATCCCGTCATAGCGCATTTTAATTTTGATAAACCCGAATAATCTTCAAGATAATTGCGAAATGAAATAGTGTAAAATTATGAAAATGAATTCTGTTAACGAATTATTGGTCTATTCTTCAAGATTGCCTTGTATAATCAGAATATCATATTGGTAGAGTGCCGTTCAATCGGAGGGAATTTTTGGCTCAGGAAACGCTAAAAACCATACAAAAGAGGGGCAATGATCTACACAGGCAACTGATTAAAGACCAGATTATTGGATACTTATTCGTTGCACCTGCATTTTTTATTATCCTAATTTTCGGGCTTTTCCCAATCGGTTATTCCTTGTATATGAGCCTGTTCAATTGGAATGTCCGCAAAGGGGCTTTTGTCGGGGCAAAAAACTACCTAAAAATATTTGGCTCATGGGAAAACCTGCTTATCACCCTAGCTGGAATTGCGCTATTAATTTTGGCATTTTGGGTTTGGAATAATGCGTTCAAAAGCCTGAACAAAGGGGCTCTGATAGCTAAATTAGTAGCGGCAGTCTTGCTGATTGGTGCAGGGGTGGCGTTCCTGACTGGGTGGGGACGAATGTGGGATACTGGTAATACTGATTACCTAAAATCCTTAATCGTTACGGTTTATTATGCCTTAGGAACTGTACCGGCCGAGATTATCATTGGGATGATCTTGGCCTTTATTTTGTATCAGGATATTATTGGCAAAGAAGTATTTAGGATGATTTACTTCTTACCCTATGTAACACCTTCGGTCACTACTGCCATAGTTTTCCAAATCATCTTTTCTTCCCGCGAGACTTCCTTTGCAAATACGCTTATCGGTTGGTTTGGCATGGACCCTTTGCGCTGGCGCTTTGAACCTAAGCCAGTTACGCAACTGATGGGGTTGGACATAAGCGGATTTTTCTCAGGACCAAGCTTGGCCTTGGTTTCAATCATCATCTATGGAATCTGGTCCTTTGTAGGTTACAACACGATTATTTTCCTGGCTGGTTTAGGGAATATTCCAAAAGAAACTTATGAAGCAGCAGATATCGATGGCGCTTCGACAGTCCAAAAATTTACTAATATCACCATTCCGCTGCTGTCCCCGGTTACTTTCTATTTGACTCTGATCGCTTTTATTGGCACCTTTAAAGCTTTTAACCACATTTATGTAATGCGCACTCCAAGTGCACAAGACTCAGTGATTACCACCAGTTTGCTGATATTTGACCGTTTTTACAAAGCAAATCAATTTGGTGTAGCTACTTCCCAAGCCATCGTTCTGTTTTTCATCATCTTGGGTTTGACTTTCGCCCAAAATAAGCTGATGGGAGAAAGGGTCTTCTATGGATAAGGTCTACACAGCTGCAAAACCCAAAAGAAAAAAAATGAAGGTGTATGCGGTTGGTCAAAAGAAAGGTGTTAGCTGGCCTGGCAAATTGATTATGTATCTCATTTTGATATTTGGTGCAGCTGTTTTTATTTTTCCTTTCTTTTGGATGATTTCAACTTCATTAATGACTCTTGGGGAGACTATTACGCGGGCATTAGTTCCAAAGGTTCCTCAATGGGTAAATTTTACTGAAGCAATTAAGCAAGGCAACTTTGGCAAATATTTTACGAATAGTATCCTAATCACCTTGGGCACAATAACTGGCTTACTGCTTACATCCATTTTGGCTGGGTATGCTTTTGGACGAATAGAGTTTAAGGGGAAGAATATCATTTTTACGATTTTGCTTTCAACAATGATGATTCCCGAGTCAGTTACGCTAATCCCAAATTACATGTTAATTCGGGGCGACATTTTCCCTATGCCTGGACCAGGCGGTTCATGGCTGAACACTTACTGGGCGCTAACGGTTCCTTTTATGGCTAATGCTTTCAGCATCTTTTTGCTTAGGCAATTCTTTTCTCAGGTGCCTAAAGAGCTATGGGATGCAGCCCGCATCGATGGCGCAGATCATTTTCGCTTTCTTGTGCAAGTGGTGCTGCCAATCTCAAAGGCACCTATCATGACAGTTTTACTTTTTTCTTTTACCAGCTCGTGGAACGCATTCCAATGGCCACTGCTCGTAACTACGCGCGACACCTGGCGTCCAATTATGGTGGGCTTATGGAACTTTGTAACTGAAGCCGGACCGCAGACACATTTGTTGATGGCTGGAGCGGTAATTACACTGATTCCGATAATGATTATTTACTTCCTGACCCAAAAACAGTTTACACAAGGTATTGCGACTACAGGTTTGAAGGGGTAGGATTCATTTGCAGGATATTGCAGAGTTAAAGCGAACTCTGATATCGGAACTCACAAGTTAAAACGGAGGTTTTTACAAATGAAGAGAAAGTTGATCGCTTTTTTTGCAGTTTTCATGGTAGCTGCATTGGTTCTGGGAGCATGCTCCAGCCCAACACCAACCGCAGCACCCGAACCAGCTGATAAGCCTGCTGCCCCGGCAGAAGCTCCAGCTGCACAGCCTGCCGCTCCTGAAAAGCCGGCGGAGGAGGAAAAGCCAGAATCTATTTGGGCAAATGTCACGCCAGCTAAAGAAATCGTCTTCTGGCACCAGCACACTGGTGCTGCTCGTGAAGAGGCGATGGCTAAGATTATTGAAGATTTCAACAGTACCAATGAGTATGGCATCACCCTCACAGCGGAATATGCTGGAGGATACGGCGATATTTTCACCAAAATGCTGCCAATCCTCAATACCGCTGATGTTCCCGATATCGTCGTTGGATACCAAAACCAGATTGCAACCTACCAACTGGCAGATTCAATGTTCGATATGAACACTGTGATTGATGACCCCGTATACGGGATGCCCAAAGAGGACCAGGAAGACTTCTTCCCGGGTTTCTTCGCTCAAGACGTTTACCCGCTTTATGACAACCAGCGCTTAGGTCTGGCCCCCAACCGTTCTGCCGAAGTGATGTATTACAACATCGATTGGCTGAAAGAACTCGGTTATGATGGTCCGCCAACAACACCGGAAGAATTTCGAGAAATGGCCTGTAAGGCAACCACTACACCCTTTAGCAAAGCAACTGCAGAAGGTTCGATTGGTTACGAACTTAGTATTGACACCAGCCGTTTTGCCTCCTGGACCTATGCTTTTGGCGGCGACATTTATGATGGCGCAAGCAACCAATTCACTACGGACAGCGAAGGCGCTGTAGCAGCCTGGACATTCCTGCAAGACATGTTCAAAGAGGGATGTGCACGGGTAGTCACCGAGAGATACGGTGATCAGACTAACTTTGGAAATGGTACTCAGCTCTTTACCGTCGGTTCTTCTTCCGGCTTGCCCTATTATAAGGACGCTGTGGATAAAGGTGCTGCGTTTGAGTGGTCTGTTGCCTCTGTTCCGCACACCACTGCAGACCCGGTTATTGACGTTTACGGTGCCTCGGTATCTATTCCCAAGAGCACTCCGGAACGCGAGCTGGCAGCCTGGATCTTCCTGAAATACTACACATCGCCTGATGTACAGGCTTTGTGGGCTGAGGCTTCCGGTTACTTCCCGGTACGCAAGAGTGTTGCAGAAAAGATGAGCGGGTACATGGACGCCAACCCCACCTATAAGACCGCTTACGACTTGTTGTCCTATGGTTACTTTGAACCTGGCGTACCTGGTTACGACTTTGTTCGCGACGAGATTGAGCTGACAATGGCTGCAATTGTGGATGACACCACAGCAGATGTAAAGGCCAAACTCACTGAACTTAACGAAAAAGCAAACCAAATTCTGGCTGAACAACTTGAACAGCTGAAGTAAATAAATAGTAGTTCTATAAGAAAAGCATCCGGCAGTAGACAAGGCGGATGCTTTTTTGTTATACTTAAGTTACCGGGGATGCCAGGTTTCGACGGGGGAGGCTGGTTCCGGATTGCGAGCCGGTAGGTACCGATACCGTAAAATCAGTACACAAAAACAAGTGCCAACAATCGCACTTCCTACGCTGCTCTTCCCCTCGCTGCATAAGCGATCGGAGGACGGCAATCGCCTCCCTAATCCGAGGCGACGCTCCCAGAGGCCGTTTACCTGGTCGGAATCTGCAAGAGCGTCATAAAAGCCAGGTTGCTCTCTGCCAAGCCGCGGGGCAGAGCCAAGCGGTCTTTCGAGACTAAGCGGATCGGAAGCAAACAGTTTGGTTGATCGACCTCTTTGCTTCCTAAATGAAAAGATCAACTACGCTCGTAGAGGTTCGAGAGCCTATTCTTTCGGACGCGGGTTCGATTCCCGCCATCTCCACAACAAAACTGCTCTGAAAAGGGCAGTTTTGTGTTTAAGCAAGCATCGCTAACAAAGCTGATTCGTCAATGATTTTTACCCCTAATTTCTCTGCTTTGACAAGTTTTGAGCCAGGCTGGGAACCTAGAACCAAATATGAAGTCTTGCTGCTGACAGCACTGCTTACTTTACCTCCGTTATCTTTAATCAGGGCTTCTGCTTGCTCCCTGCTAAGTGTAGGAAGGGTTCCTGTGATAACAAAACTTAGTCCGCTCAAGGCTAAATTAGATTTGTCAACAGAGGGAGTAGCCAAAGGCCAAATTCCTAATGCCTTAAAGTCTTCAATCAAGCTCAGATTGTCGTGCTGCGCAAACCAATCCTTGATTTCCTGTGCCGTATTAGGACCCACACCGGGGATGGACTGAAGTTCTTCAAGGCTGGCCATTTTTAGCGCATCTAAACTATGAAAGCATTCAATGATGTTGCGTGCGTTTACCTCTCCAATGGAACGAATACCCAGACCAATAACCAAGCGCTCCAAAGGCTGCTTGCGCGAATTTTCGATGGCGGATAAAAGATTACTGGCCTTCTTCTCCCCGAATTTATCGAGTTCTATCAGGTCTTCAGCTTTCAGGCGGTATAAGTCGGCAGAAGAACGCACAAGTCCGGCATCCACTAGCTGTTGGACAATCTGACTCCCCAGACCTTCAATATCCATTGCTGAACGCGAGGCAAAATGTTCCAGGTTTCTCGCCAGTTGTTCGGGACAAGCGGAATTGACACAATAATAAGCGACTTCTCCGGTAATCTTCTCGACTTCTGATCCGCAGGAAGGACAATGGGAAGGAGCTTGGTATACCCGTTCGTCCCCTGTTCTCTTTTCTGGAAGCGATGCCATAATGTAGGGGATAACTTCACCAGCCCTTTTTACCAGTACGTGATCGCCAATTCGGATGTCTTTTTCCTGAATAAAATCGTAATTATGCAAAGTGGCTTGCTTAACGATTACACCGCCGATATTCACTGGTTCCAGGATTGCAAGTGGCGTCAACACGCCGGTGCGGCCAACATTCGTTCGAATCTCGATAAGCTTTGTTTCGACTTCCTGCCCAGGATACTTATAGGCTAATGCTCCACGCGGGTCTTTTCCAACAAAACCAAGGCCGTTTGCTAAAGAAAGGTCGTTGATTTTAATTACCAGACCATCTGCTTCATAAGGCCAGCTATGCCTTTCCAGCCCTGCCTGCTCGCATGTTGCAATCGTTTCATCGATATTCGCAGCGAGCCAATACCTGGGATTTACCGGAAAACCCCAGGCCTGCAGCCATGTTAATAGCTCCGCCTGGGTTTGGGGCAGGGACCCGGTACATTCCAATACCTGATAGAGAAACAGCCGTAGTGGTCTTTGGGCGGTAATATTAGAATCAAGCTGCCTTAAAGACCCTGCTGCTGTATTACGGGGATTGAGGTAGGTCTTTTCACCTCGTGATTCCATCTCCTGATTGAGAACTTCAAAATCATTTTTATTGATAAAGACTTCACCGCGAACAACAAGTCGCTCTGGGGGCGTTACATTTCCCTGAATTGGTATTTGTAAAGGCAGACTTCGTACGGTGCGCAGATTTTCGGTGATATCTTCACCTACAGTTCCATCGCCGCGCGTTGCGCCAAGTTGGAAAATACCGTTGACATAGGTGAGAACAACGGTAAGGCCGTCTAGTTTTGGTTCAAGGATGAATTGGGTTGCTGCTACACGCGGGTCAATACGTAATATACGCTGGTACCAATCCATAACTTCCTTGGGCCCAAAACCATTTGCAAGGCTAAAAATTATTGCAGGGTGTGTTACTTTCCGGAAACGCTCTGAAACTACTGCACCGACACGTTGGCTGGGCGAATCCGACGTAATCCATTCCGGGTGCAGCGCTTCAATCTCTTTCAGGCGTCTGAAAAGCAGATCGTACTCATGATCACTGATTTCTGGTTGATCAGTAGCGTGATAAAGGTAATTGTGATAATTGATTTGTTTTCTTAAGGAGGCCAGTTCCGTCTTCAACTCTTGCTCGTTCATGCTTCCTCCTGCGCATAAGAATGAAACTGATCAATGGTAGCTACAAACGTTAAATTATAAAAATAGAATGTCCCCGGTGGGAGTCGAACCCACATGACTGGCTTCGGAGGCCAGTGCCTTATCCATTAGGCCACGGGAACATGCTGCGCAATTATACCTTCCTTCGGACTTAAACTATGCTGAACCCAAACGAATTTTCTTAGCCAAATCTTGCAGCTCAACGCTGTCCATTGGGTTGCGCAGCAGCCAAATATCGGCGCCGTCATCCTTTGTGCGGGGAATAATGTGAAAGTGGATGTGAAATACAGATTGCTGAGCAATGGCTCCGCAGGTGTTAAAAACTTGAAAGTCCTGAGCTAAGCCAATGTTTTCAAAGTGCAGAATAATCTTTTTTGTAACAGCGGCCATGTGCATCAGGATCTCATCAGGAATCTCACGGATGTCGGCATAATGTGTTTTGGGGATAAGCAGTGTTTTGCCCTTTGTAGCTTGGTTAATATCCAGAAAGCTCAGGCATATCTCGTCCTCGTAAATTACCGCTGCCGGAGCCTTTGATGCAACGATTTTACAAAAAATGCATTCTTTCGTCATTTTTTACTCCTCCTGAAAGATCAGTTCTTCACGAACAATTGCCGTTTGAGCGGGGTCAATTCCACAATAATATAACAGTTCATCAGGGCGGCCAGTTTCCTGAGGCACTGAGCGTAAACGCAGTCGAAAACAGCAGGCATTTAACCATTCAAATTCTTCAATCAGCGGGTGCATGTCAATCTGTTTCTCACGGCGTTCAACTACAATGGAATCCTGTCTGAGCGCTGAATCAATTGCTGCTCTGGAATCTTTGCAAATGATTTCCGGCAGCGTAACCGTATAAACAGCAGATTTTAAACTCGCCTGCAAACTTGGGAGGGCATTGTCTACGATTTTTACTTCGGTCAGCGGCAATTCCTGAGGTAAGGCCTGAGAAAGTTTTTGCATGATCATGTCTGGATCAAGTGGTTCGTTTAGCCAAATGTCCAATACTTCCGCCCTTCCTTCAAACCCAAGAGGAAGCGCACTTGCAAGGTTTAACCGAGCCTTGGGTCGGAAGCCCTGGCTATAACGCAGGGGTAATGCGCTACGGCGCAGAGCCCTCTCAAAAAGTGTCTGTAAGTCGATATGCCCAAGAAAACGCAAAGAACCTCTTTTTTGAAAAGTTATCCGCACACGCACAGGCTGTTTTAGATTCATGGGCAACCCCAGTAATATTCATTTTCTTTCGGCTTTAGATCAGCAAAACTGTCCAAAATTCCGCATTGGAAGCAGCTTTCTCGACAGTCGCTGCGGGTTTGCCCTCGTTGACTCATCAGCCAATCTGCTTTGAGGTAGGCTTTTTTAACTCCGATATCGATATGATCCCAGGGCAATACTTCATCCAGGTTCCGCTGACGCTTCGCATAAAAATCAGGGTCGAGACCGGCATCTGAAAAGGCCTCCTTCCATACGTCCAGGCTAAAGTGCTCGTTCCAGGCATCAAACTTAGCTCCTCTTTTCCAGGCAGCATAGATAACCTCTCCCAGGCGCCGATCTCCGCGGGATAGCCAGGCTTCTAACAAACTACTGTCAGGGTGGTTATATGAAATTTTTATCCCTGTCCGGTAAAGAGCGTCCCGAAGCGCATAGATTTTTTCCAAGAGCTGTTCATTGCTGTCCGGATTGCACCATTGAAAAGGAGTGTGTGCTTTGGGAATAAAAGACCCAATTCCAAGATGAATTGAGATACGTTTGCCTTTGACTTTCCAGCCAATCCTTTGGATTCTCTTTCCAAGCTCGGCAATTGCCAAAACATCATCCATTGTTTCGCCGGGCAAGCCAATCATAAAATAGAGCTTAAGATTCAACCAACCATGTTCAAAGACTTGCTGAACAGTTTCTAAGAGTACAGCTTCGTCGAGCTCTTTGTTGATGATTGCACGCATTCGGGGGGTGGCTGCCTCAGGAGCCAGTGTAAAGCCTCCTCCTGGTTTAAGAGATTGAAGGCGGTCCATGAGCTCAACAGAAAAAGAAGCGATTCGTAGAGAAGGTAAGCTAACCTGAACTTTTTGGCCCTCAAAGCGCTGATGTACTGCACTAACAAGTTCGGAAATTTGCGTATGGTCCGAAGAGGAAAGGGAAAGCAAACCCACTTGTTCGTATCCGGTGGCTTCTAAACCCATTTGCATGGCATCCACGATCTCTTCGACTGGACGTTGACGAACCGGTCGGTTGACCATACCGGCATGGCAAAAACGGCAGCCGCGAGTACAGCCACGCATAATTTCAATGGCAATTCGGTCATGTACAGTACCAATGTTTGGGACGAGAAAACTGGTTACCGGTTTAGGGAGTTGCGCTACGATCCTCTTTGTCACCTTCCTAGGCACACTGGGTTCACGTGGCGAAATGCTTTTTAGTTCCCCATTAAGCAAATATCTCAGCTCGTAGCACGATGGAACATAGATACCAGGAATCTGACTTAACGCGAAAAGCAGCGATAATCGTTCAGCAGAGCTTTGTCGCCAAGCGCGGTAAACCTCCAGGACATCAAACAGGGCTTCTTCACCCTCACCGATTACAAAAGCATCAAAAAAACGAGCCATGGGTTCGGGATTATAAGCAGCCTGACCTCCGCCAAGCACCAAAGGATGCTTGGAGTTTCGATTTTCTGTATACAAAGGAATCCCAGCCAGGTCCAGGATATTGAGGACATTCGTGTAGATCGATTCGTAAGGCAATGTTATTCCAAGCAAATCAAAATCAATGATTGGGCGCTTCGTTTCCAAACTAAATAGAGGTAAAGATTCCTGACGCATGGCAGTTTCCATATCGTGCCAGGGGGCAAAGACCCTTTCAGCGAGCATATCCTCGCGTTGATTAATCAAATCGTAGAGGATTGCTAAGCCTAAATTAGGCTGGCCAAGGTCATAAATATCAGGAAATGCAAGTGCAACGTGTAAGTCCGTTGCATTCCAATCTTTACACACCTGGTTGTACTCACCACCTACGTAACGGCCAGGCTTTTCCACTTTATAGAGAATTTGTTCGATTTTGTTTGGTAACTGCATATTTATAAACGTTCAATTTCTATATTTACAACCATTAGCTCTGGATCTACCTGTGAAAGCATCTTTTCAAAGGCAGACAATTGCCGCTCCAGGGCATGACCGTCTGATGAAACAATTGCAAAGCCCAACTGTGAATCGTTCCAAGTATCCTGATCTCCAATCTCAGCAAAGGAATAATTATGTTTTAATGCCATAGTGCGAATACGTGCCAAGCGGGAACGTTTTTCTTTTAAGGAATGGACTCCCGGCAAACGGATTCGCAATTTAATCAGTGCAAATGCCATCTTACTCTTGACGGTCCAAAGCGGCAATAACCGGGTTATTCAGGCTGCCAATGCCTTCGATATGTGCCGAAACAAGATCACCCGGCTTAAGGGGACCAACACCAGCTGGCGTTCCGGTAAGCACCAGATCGCCTGGGTTGAGAGTCATAATCGAGGATATAAAGACCAGGAGCTGAACAGGGTCAAAGATCATATCCCGGGTAGAAGCCATTTGTCGAAGACTATTATTGACATGGCAGCTTATCAAGGCATCTGAAACGTCCAGTTCAGTTTCTATCCAAGGCCCTACCGGACAAAAGCTGTCAAAACCCTTAGCTCGTGTCCATTGGGAATCCTTTTCCTGCAGGTCTCGTGCTGTTACATCGTTGGCAATACAATAGCCCAAAATAGCATTACGGGCTGTTTCTGCATTAAGATGCCGCGATTTCCTACGAACTACCAAGGCCAGCTCAGCTTCGTGATCAACACGCTTGGATATTTCAGGCAGAATAATAGGTTCACCATTCGTAATCATTGCAGAAGGCGGTTTGAAGAAAAGGAGCGGCATTTTTTGCTGTTCCTGCTGCATCTCCTGGGTATGATCTAAATAATTAAAACCAACGCCGATAATCTTGGTTGGTTCGCAAGGCAAGAGCAATTCCGCTTCATCCAGACTATATTCAGGATCAAAACGGCGGAATTCTCCATAGGGGTCTCCCTGAATTACGCCAATTCTGTCCAGATCAAGCCAGCCATATTGCGGGCCAATTTCTCGTGTACGAAAACGAACAATTTTCATGTATAATAACGGTCCTTGGGCGGGTAGCTCAGTTGGTTAGAGCGCATCTTTTACACAGATGAGGTCGCAGGTTCGAGCCCTGTCCTGCCCATATTTTGAATTATAACGTTTCATTGGTTCTTTCCCCATTTTCTTGCAGGTCTTGGTCTATCATCGAATCCAAAGCTAGTGCGTAAGATTCCTCAGAAACTTCCAATCCATGGGTATTCATCTTCTGGCAATAAGACCTGTATTGACAATAACGGCAATGACCAGGCTGAGAGGTTTCACAAAAACCTTCATAGGGAGTCAATTGAATCTCAGTAGAAAGCGCTGTGAACCAAGCCAGGTCTTCATTGAAAGAGTTGAGATTATAGGGAAAACTAAATGAGAGTTCTGGAAAGTTAAGTTCCCAAAAGATTATTTTGAGTGATTCTGGCGGGATGTCTTGCGTATTTATCCATGAAGCCATCAAGAGAGGAAACAGTCTTTTTTGAGCGCTTTTCATGATTTGTGTGCGATTGGGAAGCCGGGCAGAACTCTTCCAATCGATAATCGTATATTGATTGTCTTTGATGATTATAAGGTCATAGATAGCAGTTACGTTGTGATCAGCAAGAGAGCGTGTAAGCCTGTACTCAGAGAGGTATCTGCATTCATCTTCTTCAAGGCTAAACGCGGAAACAACCGCTTTCAGCCATTCAGTCAGCTCTTCACTATATAACTCAGCGGTCCGAAAAAGCTTATCAGAATTTAATCCCATAAAATATTGGTGAATCAGGCGGTGAATTGCAATACCTGCTTTTCGTTCATTTTCAAACTCCAGGTCTGATTGAGACCTAGAGGCTGGCCACTGCAAACCGTCAATATAGCGCAGACGGAAACGCAGTGGACAATCCATGTAAGACTGAAGACTGCTTTGGCTGAAAGTAAAGGTGGGCAACAGTTCAGGCATCTTGGTTCTCCAGAAAACTGTTCAGATGCTCAAGGGCTTTTGCTGGCCATGAACGCCGCAGTTTGCCAGTATTCCAAGTGAGCGTAATCGAGCGTTTTGCTCGAGTAATGCCCACGTAAAGCAAACGCAAACGCTCCCGGGCGATTTGCTGGCGGTGTTCGTAAGCCGGATCGGTCTCATGAATTGCTTGGTTCTTGCTGAAGGCAATGAGTTTACGCAATTTATCAAGCAGCTCTGCTTCAAGATTGCGGCTATCTTCCAAAAAATATCTTTCAGCCTGGTAGATCTCGGTATCAGAACCAGATGGAAAATCGTAGTCATTTACTGAAGTAAGAAATACCTTATCCCACTCCAAGCCCTTGCTCTTGTGAATAGTAGCAACAGTAACAGCACCGAGATGGTTATTGGGATCATAACCGGATTCATTTTCCGAAAAAGCAACAAAACGCCTGCGGTTTTTCGCAATCTGGATTAATTCCTGGTTGATGTCAAGAGGAGTCCATTCCGGATGGGCGCGGCTCAATTCGCACAGCAAACTGGCTAGTTGGTAGATTGTAGCTGTTTCATAATGATCTAAGGATAAATCCTGGCTAAGTGTAAGCACTAATTGGTCAAGGGGTAATTGCCTGGCCAAATGCCAGCGGGTTATCAAATCCTTGAATTCAATCAGGTCTTGCAGGGTCTCAGCAACTTGTCCCTGTTCTTTGAGCTGAACTAAGTAATCTCTCGCTCCCAAAGGATACAAGTATTCTTCCAAGTCAGGACAATCTCGCAGGAGCTGGATCGCTGCTTGATTTCGTTCACTCTTTTCCGTGGAATCCCTGCGATGTACCACTGCGTATGCATTGGCCAGGGCTTTTGAATTGCCGGGGTGAAAGAGGCTAATCAGCAAATTCGCAATTGCGCCAGCTGAGAGACGTGTGTTTTGAGGCAAACTTAGCAAGCCTTCTGCAACAGGAACACCTTGTTTGCGAAAAGCATCGGAAAACTCAGCCACCCGATCGTTATAAAAAGCCAGAACAGCCAGATTTTGATTGGGGTATTTCTCAAGCCAGGCTTTTGCTTGCTTGACCACATAATTGAGTTCTTGTTCGGGTGTAAAGCGCTGCATAACCAGGTCTGTTACAGGCACAATGCCCTCCGGATTAGGTTGGGGATCATCTGCATCGGTGGGCAAGATATACGGGGGCGCAAGAGCGTCGTTTATTGCAGGGTTTTCGTGGCTTTCACACGCCCAACGGTTAAGTTCGTTTGCTAATTCCAAAATTTCTCTAGCAGACCGTCCGGATTGTGGGAGAGTTTGCTGCCTTGTTGCTGGGTGATTCACAAAGCGCTTGAGCAAATTTGGGTCGGCAGTAGTGAAACTTTCATAGATTGCCTGATTGGGATCGCCCACTCGTACCCAATTGCCCTGTTTGCCTACCAATTTGCGTAAAATGCTTTCCTGCAATTTACTGGAATCCTGTGCTTCGTCCTCTAGGATAAAAGGCCAGCGGTATTGCAATAGGCTAACTAAGCTAGGATCGGCTGCAAGACAGGAATGAGCGTAGCAAATAAGATCGTCAAAATCAACGGCTCCCCGGTAGGCAAGCGATGCCTGATAGGCCTGGAAAACTTTCTGTAAATACTGTAAAGATTTGTCAGCAGCTGGGTTGGCTGCAAACATTTCTTCAAGTAATGCCACATTAAGCAATTCGTCCTTCGCAGTCCGAATATATGCCGTAGCAAGATTACGAATTAGGGCAGGTAAGGCACCCTTGAGGAGCTCAGCACGTTTACGTTCAGACAAGCTAGGATCCAAATATTGCTCAAAATGCTGCGGGAATGCTTCCTCAGCGATAGCAATAGCCGAATCCAAAACTAACGAGGCTTCCTTTTCATCAATAATGCTGAATTCTTCCGATAGACCAACCAAATCAGGGCGTTCACGAATGATGTCATTTGCAAGGCCGTGCAATGTACGAACCCGATATCCTACATCGGGGAGGAGACCATATTCCTGAAGCAGCTCTCCGATCCGAAGAGAAAAATTATCGGCGGCAGAATTCGAAAACGTGACTACAAGGACCTCCTGATCAGGTGCGAGGTCGGAAGCAAGGATGAGCTGCGCAGCTAAACGCGATAGTGTCCAGGTTTTCCCGCTTCCTGGAACAGCTGAAACGCCCATAAGGCCTTCCCGGTAATCAAGAATTTTCTTTTGAGCTGATCGTAGGCGTGGTTCAGGCATATCTGCTGTCCATGCTTTGTTTCAAAATAGATTGAAGTAATTTAATCATCAGGCCGCGCTCTTCCTGACCGCTTTCGCCATACTGGCTATGACATAAAAAGATTTTTTTCGTAGATCGGCGTGCTAAACCCTTTAAAATTTTCTCGATGTTATTCTTGCTCAAAGCCTGTTCATCCCAGGCAGTCCACTGTTTGCCGGCTGACCAGTTTCGGCTAAGCACATAGGGGTGCGTAAGAGGCTGCTCCAGACGCTGGTACCAGGCGGGAGAGCCAATACCCAACCAGAATTGATAAGCAACCGCAATATTTCGCATTAAAAAGGTTGTTGTTGGCAGCAACAGCACCTTGCCTGGCTCCAAACTCCACTGCGCTGGATGTAATCCAAAAATCAGACCTTCAAGACTGACCCGGACGAACTCTTCATTCGCCACGTCTATGTTCGTTTTCGCTGGCAAGCCGTCCAAAAAACGGTCAATAGCATGGATCAGCCTGTTTGTTACCATGCCGCCAACTGGATCCTGAAACCACGAAAAACCTTTGCTTGCAAGAAGTTCGTTAAATATGCGGGCGTAAAAAACACGTAAGTCGTCCTGTGCCTGCCAGCCAGCCAGCCAGCCAAACAAACGGCTCAACGCATCAGATTGTGGTTTTGCAAGCTTTTGTGTGGCTTCACCAAGACTAAGCCGACCAGTCTGGTCTGCAACCAGATTACTTGCAACAGTTTGGGCACGGACGATATCCAAGTCGTTGACAAAATAGGCCAGTGCGTTGGCAATATTCCACTGATGGATAGGGACATTCCATTGCGGGTTCGCCATAATAGCGAGTGTCAAGAGATTGCGTAAGGCAGGATCATCAATTCCTTCGGCAGAAGGCCGCAGGGTCTGCAAACTCAACCCATGGTTTTGCAGCCTTACCTCTAAGGAATAACGCAGCACTTCAGAAACAAAGGGGGAGAGAACAATAATGCTTTCGGGCGGCTGCCCTTCATCAATCAGCTCTGCAATCTTATCGGCGACGTTATCCAGTAATTCAGGAAAGAAACGGTAATTTCCGGAGAGCAGTTCCAGGTTGTTCGGACGTGGAAGCTTTTGTTTCCTGTCATTTTTTTGCCAGGTTTCGACCTGATGGATAAAAGCATCGATGGCAGGTGTATGGAAGATTGCCTTTTCGAATCGGAGAACCTGATTAGCTTTATCTTTTATTCGTCGTGCCGAGGCAGGGTCTGCACCTAGGAAACTACGAAACCCGGCTTCTGTATCAAATACCATTAATGCGTTCTGGGAATGCTCTAACCAGGAAAGCATCAGATCATGATATACAGGAGGGTCTTCTTCACAGTTATCATAAACAAGAACCTGATAGCGTCGTTTGAACCAGTCCTGAAAACAACTTAGCTTGCTGAGCACCTGGGTAAATAGTTCAACCTGTAAGGAGAGGTCTAAAAGGCCATCTTCAAGGCATTTGTTGCGGAAAAGATTAATGGCAGTTTGCACATCATCATATACTTTAATTTGAGAGGGGCTACCGCTCCAGGCGCTCTTCAAACGCATCCCGATTTCCTCATGAGAAAATCCAACCAAGGCAGACTTATTTAGATTGTCAAGCAATTGCGCGTATAAACGATTGGGTGCCAAACGCACTGTTTCAAAGTGACCGGATGCCAAAAGCGGGTTCACCAATAAGCCCATTTGGTATTGAGCCGAATCAACAGCAAGAAAGGTAGGTTCTGCATGGGGACGGTTAAAACCTGCCAGCGGCATTAGCTCTGGCCAAAAGAGACTTAGCATTTGGCGGATAAAACTTCCAAATGTCCGCAGCTCCAAACGTTCTTGCTGATCAAAAGGCAGCAGCTTTTGAAGCTGTTGATAAGGGCCTAAAAGCGTGCGCTGCGGTGTAAATAAAAGAAAACGATCATCAGGAAGTCTTTCAATACGATTGGCAATCCAAAAAGCGGCAGCGCTGGTTTTACCGGTTCCTGCAGGCCCTTCCAGCCATATCCGGCTTTGTAAGGGACACTCGATAAGTTTGTTTTGCATGGAACTTGGAGGATAAGACATAAACAACGAAGTCATAAAAGAATTATAGCCTGTAGGAGTATGATATCTGCCGAAGACCTTTTAGGTATAATCAGCCGCGCCTAAATTGTTTAAAGGAGTCAATCTCTCATGCCATCATCACTTTCACCTTTCTTTAATGCCAGCGGGGTAGCCATATTAGGTGCCTCGAGCGACCCGAAAAAACTATCTCATGGCACTGTAAAAAACCTCTTGAGCCATGGCTATAAAGGAAAGGTTTATCCCGTAAATCCGAATGCTTCCGAAATATTGGGCATAAAAGCTTATCCCCAGATTTCCTTGGTCCCCGACCCGGTTGAGCTGGCTGTCATTGTTCTGCCTGTTGGTTTAATCCTCGAAACCCTTGAAGCGTGCGGTCAGCGTGGTATTAAGGCTGTAGTAATCATTGCAGGTGGATTCCGTGAGGTAGGAGCTGAAGGGGCCGAATTAGAGCGCAAGAGCCTCGAAATCATTCGCAAATATGGCATGCGGGCTGTTGGACCAAACTGTGTGGGAACGATGGATTGCCGGACTGGTCTGGATACTACTTTTATTGGTGGAATGCCAGTGCCGGGTCCGATTGCCTTTGTTTCTCAGAGTGGTGCAGTTGCTGGCGGTGTGATTGACCTGCTAATTGAAAGTAAAGTAGGCTTTAGCCACTTTGCCAGTTTAGGAAATGAGATGGACGTGTCTGAGTCCGACATGATTGAGTATTTTGGCCAGGACCCCAATGTAAAGGTAATTGCCGTGTACCTTGAGGGCGTCCAGAACGGACCGCGCTTTATGGAGGTAACACGGCTTGTATCTCAAAAGAAACCAATCGTGGTGCTTAAAGCAGGAAAGAACAATGCTGGTGCAAAGGCTGTTTCGTCACATACTGGATCCTTAGCTGGTTCTTATACAGCCTATCAGGCAGCATTTGAACAAAATGGGGTGCTTGAGGTACAGTCTTTGAGTGAACTGTTCAATGTTGCCTGGGCACTCGGTACACAGCCTTTACCAAGAGGCAAACGAGTGGCCATTGCAACCAATGCTGGCGGTGGAGCTGCGCTTGCAGCAGATACCTTGGCACAAAACGGGTTTGAACTTGCAGAAATCTCACCAGATAATCAGGCTGCATTACGTACAAAACTGAACCCCAGTGCGCAGGTAGCCAACCCTATTGACATGCTTGGTGCAGCCAGCCCGGAAGATTATCGCTGGGCACTTAAACATATGACCGCCGATGATGGGGTCGACATTTTGTATCCTATTTATGTGCCGCAGGCGCTTGTGGACCCAACAGATATCGCCCGTTCCTGGGTAGAGGCCGCCGGCAGCACTGGAAAAACATTTTTGAGCTCATTGCTGGGGCAGCGTTCAACACATGAAGCGGAAATGCTTCTTAATACCGCTGGTATTCCAGTTTTTCGCTATCCACATCAAGGTGGAGAGGTGTTAGCAGCCATGCAGCGATATTCTCAGTTTCTAAATCGGCCACAGAAAGAACGGATCACCACGGATGGTCACATGGCTGCAAAGGCCAAAGACTTATTAACAAGCTTTGGGCCGGCCAAAGCTCTGGGTGAAGTTGAAACCAGACAATTGCTGGACTTGTATGCGATCCCGAATGTGCCTGGTTCACTTGCAAAAAGTGAAGATGAAGCAGTAGATATTGCAAAAGAACTGGGTTACCCGGTGGTGTTGAAAATTGTAGCCGAAGATATACTGCATAAGAGCGATGCTGGCGGAATCGAACTTAACATCCACAATCAAAAGCAATTGCGCATAGCATATAAAAATATTACCAAAAGAATCGTGAAATCAAATCCAAATGCTAAGATTATTGGCATGATGGTTGAAAAAATGGCGGCTAAGGGCCAGGAACTGATCGTTGGCATGAAACGGGATGAAACTTTTGGCCCCATGGTTCTTTTTGGTATGGGAGGAGTGATGGTTGAACTGATGCGCGATATTGCCACACGTGTGGTTCCATTGGATGAAACCGATATTGACGAATTAATAAATGTAACCACAGCAGGGAAGCTCATGCAAGGGTTCCGAGGCACGGAACCAGCTGACCATTATGCGGTTAAAGATGTTATTAGAAAGCTGAGTATTTTAGCCCAGGATAACCCTCAAATCAGCGAAATTGAAATTAATCCATTGGTTGTATATGCTGACGGTAAAGGGGCTGTTGCTTTGGATAGCCGTATGATTCTTAACTAAGCTGCTTATTTGTCTGGACGCGTGATCTTAAATCCTACAAGAAACAGGGATTATGTGACGATGCAATACAATCTTCAAAGAGTAAAGCCAACGAAGGGATTCGAACCCCCGACCGGGCGCTTACGAAGCGTCTGCTCTACCGACTGAGCTACGTTGGCGCGGAGGTGTTTCATTATACCAAAGGGCATTAAACATCTGTCAAGGTCTCATTATCTTTCTTCATCATCAAAATAATTCCCCTCTTTAAGGTTGCTTGCCCGGACAATAATGTCTCTTCCAAAGCGGTCCTTTAGTGTATCAATTGCATGCAAAAGTTCTTGTTTTCTAACCACATTTTGATCAAAAAGGCCCAGCTGTTGACCTGGCAGATCAAGATTACTCACGCCAACCCCCAATAATCGAACAGGCCGCTCCCGTTCCAGGTTTTTTTCCAGAAGTTGGCGTGCCGTCTCATAGATTTCATCGTCAATATTCGTCAGTTTTGATAATGCTTTTTGGCGTGTGATTGTGCTAAAGTCTGAATAACGGACCTTTATCTGAACGACACTACCTGCCATTCCCATCTTCCGTAGTCTAAATCCTACCTTGTCACTAAGCTGGCGTAATACTTTAAGTAAGTCTGGAAGCGACTGGATATCTTTCCAAAATGTGGTTTCGTTACTTACCGATTTTGCCTCGCGTTCTGTGCTTACCGGACTGCGATCAATACCAAGTGCACGTTCGCGCATTTCATTAGCATATTTACCAAAGAGGTTTTCCAGCTCCAGCTGGTTTAACGCAGCCAATTGCCCGATGGTGTGAACACCGCGGCTGCGAAGCCATTTAGCAGATTTAGGGCCAATACCCCATAGCTCCTGGATATCCAATGGTGCAAGAAATGCTGCCTCTTCGCCTGAAGGTATGATGGTGACAGCACGTGGTGCGCTGCCTGTACGAACATTTGACTTTCCAAAATTATTAGCGATCTTTGCAACCAGCTTTGTTGTTGCTCCCCCTAAGGAACAGGGAAGCTGAACCTCGTTTGCCACGCGGGCTTGTATATTCAGTGCTATATGCTCAAGGGGTTGGGACATATCACTTAGATCCAAAAAAGCTTCGTCAATGCTAACCTGCTGTACCAGAGGAGTTGTATCTTCCAGGATTTTCATTACACGATTGCTGTAGTCACTGTAGTGCACGGGGGACCGCGGAGCAAATATCAGTTGCGGACAAATTTCAATTGCACGGGCTGAAGGCATTGCCGAGCGCACACCAAATAATCGGGCAGCGTAGGAGGCTGAAGTGATCACTCCCCGTCCAGTTGGGCTTCCGCCTACTGCGAAAGCTTTGCCACGCAGTTCTGGCTGTAAGAGTTCTTCTACAGAGCAAAAGAACGCATCTAAATCGAGATGAAGGATTTTACGCTCGCGCATTGTTTATCAAAAAGGCCGCTCTAAGGCGGGCTGTAGCGTTAACCAATTGTGTCGAGGTTGCGTACTTCTTTTGCATGTGTTTGAATAAAACGCCTGCGCGGAGGAACCTCAGAACCCATTAACATGTCAAAAGTACGGTCAGCTTCTGAGGCATCATCTAGGGTTACTAAGAGCAGAGTGCGATTGGCAGGGTTCAGGGTTGTATCCCAGAGTTGCTCGGGATTCATTTCACCTAAACCTTTATACCGCGAGAGGCTAACCTTTGTATTGCCTCCAAGCTTGGACACAATCTGATCTTTTTCTGCATCACTATAAGCATAGTGCACCTGATTACGGCTGCTAATACGGTAAAGAGGCGGCTGGGCAATGTATAAGTGCCCTTCTTCAATAAGCGGCTGCATGTAGCGGAAGAAGAAGGTTAGCAGGAGTGTTCGGATATGCGAGCCATCCACATCTGCATCAGTCATGATGATGACGCGTCCGTATCGCAGGCCTTTTAAGTCAAAAGTTTCACCGATGCCGGTACCCAAAGCTGAAATGATCGACTTGACTTCACGGTTTCCAAGCACCTTATCCAGTCTAGCGCGCTCAGTATTGAGGATCTTCCCTCTGAGGGAAAGAATTGCCTGAAAATGGCGATCGCGACCCTGTTTGGCAGATCCGCCTGCACTATCACCC
Organism: Anaerolineaceae bacterium; assembly: GCA_040772305.1. Classification (GTDB taxonomy): domain Bacteria; phylum Chloroflexota; class Anaerolineae; order Anaerolineales; family Anaerolineaceae; genus Mesolinea. The sequence continues at coordinate 530,367 of JAXGYK010000002.1, read as the reverse complement.
TCAACAATATAAAGCTCCGTTTTTGAAGGGTCCCGCTCACTGCAGTCAGCCAGTTTGCCTGGTAAAGTCATCGATTCAAGAACACTTTTACGTATGACCAAATCACGGGCTTTACGAGCCGCGTCACGTGCACGAGCTGAGGTCAGACATTTCTGAACAATCGCTTTACCGGCAGAAGGGTTTTCTTCCAAGAAGGCGCCCATCGTTTCCGTAACCACTTGCTGAACGTAAGTCTGCACCTCTGGGTTCATCAATTTAACCTTGGTTTGCGACTCAAACTGCGGATCGGGGTGCTTGATGCTTACAATCGCAGTCATCCCCTCTCGCGTATCATCCCCGCTGAAGGATCCGTCGGCTTCCTTTACCAAGTTCGATTTTTTAGCGTAATCGTTAATGCACCGAGTTACTGCAGCACGCAAACCTGTAAGGTGGGTGCCGCCATCGATGGTATGAATTGTGTTGGCAAATGTGTAGACGGATTCAGCATAAGTATCGGTATATTGCACAACATATTCGATGCCAATGCCATCAATTTCTTTTTCTCCATAAATAACCGGGCAAACAACTTGTCGGTTCTTATTGAGATAACGGGCAAAGGATGCAATTCCCCCTTCAAAATAGAAGGTTATCTCGCGGTCGTCGCGCTCGTCTACCAGGCTGATCGTGACACCACGGGTAACAAAGGCCATCTCACGAAAGCGCTGCATTAATGTTTCAAACTTATAGCCGGTTTCACTTTTAAAGATTTCTCGGTCAAATCGGAAAGTTGTTGAAGTACCGGTTCCTTCACCAGTGTAGGTCCCAACCACTTTCACCGGTGCTTTCGGGATACCGCGTTCATAACGCTGAAAGAACACTTTGCCTTCCCGATGTACGGTCACTTCCATCCACTCAGACAATGCATTAACGGCTGAAACACCTACACCGTGCAGGCCTCCAGAGACTTTGTAAGAGCCACCGCCAAATTTACCTCCAGCATGTAAAACAGTCATTACAAGCTGTAAAGCCGAAACATTCTTTTCGGGATGGATATCAGTTGGGATGCCACGGCCGTTGTCTTTTACCGTTACACTTTCGTCAGGATGGATGGTTACTTTAATTGAATTACATACTCCGGCCAATACTTCATCAATCGAGTTGTCTACAACTTCGTGAATCAGATGATGCAGTGCCTTTGTATCAGTGCCGCCAACATACATGCCCGGGCGGCGGCGAACCGCTTCCAGCCCTTCGAGGACCTGGATATCTCCAGCATCGTAATGGGTTGAATTAGTCAATTTTTACTCCTAAACCGGGGCCCTTTCATAGGGGCAGGACCACGCAAATTCTTCAAGTTACCAAGCAATAAACTGCCGCTCTATAACCAATTAATTTTACCATCTCATCGAGAAAACAGCCAGTTAAAACCCGTCTTTATCGATGATAGAATCAGAGAGGCGTAAATGAAAAAAACAAACGTTCCTCTTGATCGTCTAAGTATTGTTTTAGCAAGCGTAAGCCTTGCTTTGGTTGTGCAATACTTTGTTCCAGTTGACAGAAGCGGCTTAATAAATAATCGGCTTATCTTCAGTATCAAGCTTGATACTTTTTCGCTGGTTTTAGCGATGACAGTATTACTAGCTACATTTGGTGCGCATTGGGTTTTCCAGGTGAACGGTAAAGCAACAGAAAAAAAACGTCTTCAAATCGAACTTTTTTATCATTTGCTGTTACCAGCTGTAACTGTCTTGGTGCTAGTAGTAGTTCTACGCGAGATGGCGCGAACACCCTTATGGTGGGCAGTGCTGGCGCTTGGCATAATTTTATTCGGTCTGGTTCTGACAGCGGAATATATAACTTTAAGCGGAGCCAGCGAACAAGCTCCTTTTGCAATTATTGCTCTGATTGCATTAGCACATTCCTTTTTTTTGATCTTATCAATTTCGGTACGCACGGCAACTGCACGCCTCTACTTGTTGCTGCCACTGCTCACCGCTTCGGCCAGCTTTGTAAGCCTAAGAACGATCAGCTTACGTACCCAGCAACGCCCTTCGCTTTCCTGGGCAGCGTTGGTTTCTGTTTTGATTACCCAAATTGCAGCGGTTCTATACTACCTTTTTCTAACACCCGTTCAATACGGCCTTATTCTTACAGGAACTCTTTTTATTGGGAATGCGCTTGTAGTTGCTACACACAAAGGAAAACTTAATAAAGCCACTTGGATCGAAGTCGTGACAGCGTCCGTGGCTATCCTGATATTCGCTTTTTTTTGAATTAAGTACCAGATTCTACTTCCTGGTTCTTATATAGCCAAAGAAGGTTTTTCAGGTGGAGGGTTTGTGCCAGACCACCAAGCGTTACCCGGGGTTTTCCAGTAGCTTCTACATCTTGTTCATTCAAAAATTCCAGCGGGTATTTCCGTCTGGAGGCTGTGCGCACTAATTTTTGCAGTGTCCGCAAGTAGGCGATATTTGCCTGGACTGTGTCGTCAACCTCACCCCGGAGAATAATATCTCCGTGGCCCTGAATAATATTTTCGAGTCCTAACGTGGTAAAACTAAGCATCGTTTTTTCCAAGAGCTCAATGTCACCACCCACAATAAAGGGAACAGGCATAAAGGCATCGCCAGCAAACAAAATGCGGTCCTCTTCCAGTAGTACAGAAATACCATCCGGTGAGTGTCCTGGTGTGCAGAAGATATGCAGTTGCTTCTTGCCAACCTTAAGTGAAAGCGTTCCCACATCAAAGGTAATTTGCGGCGCAATGATGCATACATCTTTGAAAAAAGGGTTATCTTCTCCTGCTTCAGCCAGGGCTGTTTCACTTCTATCGAGCATGAATTTTCGGCAAAGAGCATGTCCAATTACGGTAGCATTGGGAAAGTAGCAATTTCCCCAGGAATGATCTGCATGATGATGAGTATTAATGATATAGCGCACCGGAGACAAAAGATCATTTTCCAAAAACTGTTTGATCAAATGAGTCTCTTGAGGCATTAAAGTGTCTACCAGTACCGACCATTGCGGGCCGATGATTGCTCCCACAGTTGCTTGGGCGTAAATATCACTTTGAAACCAGTATACATTTTCGGAGACGCGTTCTCTATGCATTATTCCTACCTGAACAATAGTGCGGGTAGGATAGCATAAGCCCATTTAAAAGTCAAAATTTCAATGTTTTTTATGACTCACGAAAGCACCGCTAAGAAGCAAAAGCAGCAATGCTACCGTTGCACCTGCCGGTAACGCCCACCAAAAACGGAGCTGTTTAGATTGATAAGGTTCCAGAATTTTGTCTTCAGCCATTGGAGTAGAGCGGTATACGATTGTAGGAGTTAGCGTTGATATGGGGATAAGGCTAGGCAGACAGGAGTAAGGGCAATTGTCTCTATTTCGTTCGCCATAGGTGTTAACTGGAGTGGATAAACCGTAGCCTCGGGTTCTGCCGTCTGAGGATATAGCTGGTAAAAAGCAGTTTGAGTAAGCGAAAGATTTGCCGCAGGAGTTGCTGGCATAAAGGGGTAGCTGGTAGCGCCAGGGGAAATTAAAGTAGGTCCGATAGGGTAGGTTTGAGTTGATGATTGAGCTTCGGACCCTACGTGGATATGCAAGGGAAGTGTAGTCATAATAGTTTGGCCATCTTTGGACATTAACTCAAGTTTGTACCAATAGGTGAGACCATAAGGAAGAAGAGCTGGCTCACGAAATAAGTAAACACCATTTGTAGCCTGAGAGGCAGTGAGTAAATTCGAGATTCGTGCATATGTGCCTTCAGCTGAATCGCTGCGCAAAACATAATAACCACTAATGGCATCCTCATTCATCGCAGTCCAGGTCACATTTACTCGCTCATTACCAAAGCTGAGTGCAAAATTTAGGACTTCGGATTCGGCAAGTGCAAGCACGATGGGAGTATAGGCTAAATCTGCGAGACCTGGATGTACAACCGGGTTATTGTCTATACGTACGCTTACATTACGTCTGGAGGCATCACAAGCGCTAAAAGGAGCTTGTGCACCTGGAACAAACTCAACTTCCCCAATGCGATCCGAGCCACGGGTGAAAGTCTGCGATGGGTCAAGCCATTGCAGAGGTACTTTTTGAGGGTTTCCCTCGCAGTAGTTGAGATTCTTCAGCGGACCATTTATCAAAGCCACACAGGTGTCACTTAATTTCAAATTGATATCTAAAAAGTTGGCATGATTAATTGAGGTAATAAAGAGATCATAGGTGTTACTGCAAACTGTACCTATGGAAGCAGATATTTCCGGAAAGGCTGGCGCTGAAAGAAAACCGTGGTCCACCAAATAAGCATGGATCGATCCTGTATCAGTTTGAAGGGAAATGGGAGCATTTAAATCAGCAGAGGTATTGTTGATCGTAATTTCTTTTGCCTTAACACCTGCGGGGTCCTTCGCAACCTCTGCACCTAAACGCTTCGGATCCTGAGCATTGCAATTCGTAGTCAGTAGTCATCTGAGAGGGAAGTTTATTTAAACCCCAGAAATTATGGTCTACATTACCGTTGCCAGAGCAATTTACTACAGGCTGCTCAGTATTCTTCCCGAGAATATTATTAGCAACTAAGCGAAGCATTCCCAACGGGTTTTCACCAGCTCTTTGCACGGCCATATTTTCAAAGCCAGAAATATGATTTGCAGCGATAGTCAGACTGCCCATGTTGTCCAAATATTCAAATACATGGCTCCCGCCTTCAAGTGTGTTGTGCTAAACCGTAACAGGCGAAGTGCTGTTAATACGGAACATAACACGGCCAGGGTTTGAACAAGCCATACCAGCATTAATCTTTAAGTCAACAATGCTTACTCCGCTGCTTATTTCAAAGAGTGGCTTGCTGCAATCAGTGTTTTCAGTTGTTATAGATCCATTGGAGTGACTGCCAAGAGTTACCGGGCGGTTTAATTGCACAGGAATTTGCGTAACCTTATACGATCCAACAATCAGGATCTTTTGGTACCCATTTGCCTCCAAAGCTCGTGTAAGGGCTTCGCCCTCGGCATTATCAAAAAGGCAGTTAGGCATATACGGTTCGCAAGCAGATTGGGTCTGGGCAACGTAGACTGTAAGTTCCTGATAATCAGGCATTGCAGAAACAGGTTTTAATAGCTTAGGGTGGAAGCAAATTGCGGTTAAGGTAAGGATAAAAACTGTAATGAATGGCAGGAGCAGCTCTGCCTTAGGTCGCCTGTATAAAGCCTGCATGTCAGAGATTATAACATTTGGGCTATGCTAAAATTTCTCTATGGAACCGCGTCGTTTTTCACAAAGCCTGGATTGGTTTTACATCATCAGTCTGGTGGCTGTTTATTTTCTGGGGGCTGCATATGCGCGTCGGTATTCCAGTGAACTCCTTTGGGCTAACCTCATTTGTGGTTTTGGTATTTTAGGAACGACCTATTTTTCAGGCTTGACCCAAGTTTGGAGCAATCGAAACCGTTCTTATGAAAGAGACAACCGCTCATTGCGAGGAAGTCCGTTAAATACGCGCATTTTGATATTTTTTCTGATGGGTATGGCTTTCGCCTTTTTATATGCCCTCTTGCGTCAGGAAGTTCTTATTGGAGTGAACCTGATTTGGATATTAGGCTTCGGTTTTTTTAGTTTCTTTTCAGCCATCAATTCTGGAATAATGCCCCGCAACTTCCTTTCCTGGATCCTGGACGGGTTCGCGTTATCTCCTTTTGCGCTGCTGCTGGGTGCCGGAACGCAAGAACTGGAGCCAAATCCACGGTTAATTCTGCTTTCTGCCGCAGTTTTGCTCTTTTACTTAAGTGCTGCGCTTGTTTTACATTTTAATAAACTTTGCAGTGATATTGAAAATGAACGTCAGGTAGTTCTTGTGGGAATGGGCTGGCAGCGTGGAGCCCATCTGGTGCTGGTTCTCAGCCTCAGCGGCTTTCTCACTCTGGCTGCGTATGCTTACTTTTCAGGTACATTTTCAGCCATTTGGCCAGCTTTTGGACTTTTGATTGCCAGCCTGATTCAGGCTGTTTTGTTCAGACAGATGGATGATGGCGTAAAACCAAACTTGCCTCTGCTTTCGGCGATGTCCATTATTCAATTTTTTGGCATCATCTATATTTTGATTTTAACGATGTTTGCGTAACAGATGGAAAGGAAAATGACTATGGAACTACAAAAAGGTGATTTAGCACCTGAATTCAAGCTTCAAGATCAGGACGGAAACTGGCATCACCTCGCAGACTACAAGGGCAAAAAGCTTGTTTTGTACTTTTACCCACGCGACAACACTCCAGGCTGTACCAAAGAAGCTTGTAACTTCCGCGACAACATTGCAAGTTTTAATCGCGGAAACACAGTTGTAATCGGTGTGAGTGCAGATAGCATCAGCTCACATGCTAAATTTCACAAAAAGTACGAACTGCCGTTTACACTGCTGGCAGATCCAGAGCACAGTATGCTGGAAGCGTATGGCGTTTGGCAGGAAAAGACATTTATGGGTAAAAAGCATATGGGAATAGTACGCACTACTTTCATTCTGGATGAGGATGGAAAGATTTTAGAAATCTATAAAAAAGTAAAACCTGAAGTGCATGCCCAGGAAATCATTAAGTTGTTAGGCCTGTAAAAAAAACAGTCCAGGTCTCATTGCAAACGCAGTATGGTGCGGGCTTTCTTGTAAAGCTCCTCAAGGTCATAGTAAGCCCGCATTTCTGGTGAAAGCAAATGCACAACAACCTGTCCAAAATCCAGCACTATCCAGCCTGATTCTGGTTTGCCTTCACTTACGGCCATACCAGTTACATCTGCCTTGATTAATTCTGTAACACTGGAGCCTAAGGCGCCTAGCTGCCTTTCGCTGCTGCCTGTAGCAATGACAAAAAAGTCAGTAAAGTCAGATTGACCCTCTAAGTCAAGCAACAGAATGTCTTCAGCTAATTTTTCTTCAAGGATTTCAACAATTGTTCGTGCAAGTTCAAGCGCTTTCAGTTTTCACCTCGCAGGGAAGTCTAACATATTTTTTGCGCAAGGAAAAAGTTGCCAAGGGCTTGTAGCTGACACCCTGAGGGCTGAATATGCTCTGCAAGAGTTCAATTTGGTTTACAAACTGGGTTCCAAAAGATTTCTCTTTATGTTCTTCCAACAATAATCCAAGTCGCCTAGCCATATTTGTATCAAGCCTGGATTTAAAGCGTGCGAGCGTTATGTGCGGCATGTATCTGGCAGAGGCTTCTTTCGTGTAAGGCTTAACAGTCTTCTCAAGCGATTGCGTAAGCGTGTAAAGCTGTTGCGAAGGTTCACTAACCCCGACCCAAAGCACTCGCGGTTGATGCAGGTTTCCAAATATACCAAGACTACAGTATTTCATTTGAAATTCATAGCATTCAGCAAGCTGCGCAGCCAAATCACGTGTTAAAACAGGCAATGTGCCTGCAGACAGCTCACCAAGAAAGCGTAAGGTAAGATGCATATTTTGCGGTTTGGTCCAAGAAACTGTACTCAGATCACCTAATTCCGAGGCAAGGTCTTTGTTTTGCTTATTAAGAAAATCTCTAACAGAACTAGAACAAGATATAGCAAGAAAGCATCGCATAAAAGGATTTTACCTTGATCCAAGCAAGACAGACTTGGAAAAATATGGTATAAGAAAGTTACCCTGCTGTGTTTGTGATGCGGCATAAAGTTTTGTACCAACACTTTTAAAAAATGTCTCATCTCACACCAGGTGACGTGATAGGCGTAAGGTTTGCCAAGATTGATCCTGGAGGTAGGACAATTCCTGCTTTTGCAGGTTCAAAACCATCCAGCACACGGCATAGCGGGGTGGCATCATCTGAAAAGATGGGCCAAAAGTGCTTAACGAAGTTTTATCAGTTAAGTCTCTTAACAAGAAGACGAGGTAAAGATTCGTTCCCGCAAGGGATATGTTGATTTAATTATTCAGGAAATATTAATCGATCAGCAAATGCCTTCGGAGCTCATGACCGGCTCCATTCTTCCTCCAAAACTGACAACTAAAAACCCATGATGACAGCGGGTCAAAAGGAGTCAGGTGAACAGTAAGGCTCCGTGCTGAAAACAGAAGCTTTAATAGCATTAAGCGTGGAGGAACGATGGACAAAGATGATTTGATCAAACGTGTTAAAGAAGACAAGGTTTCCTTTATTTCTTACCAATTCACAGATATAAACGGCGTAGTCAAGTCTCTTGATGCTCCTGTAGAACGTCTTCAGCAAGTTCTTGAGCGCGGAATATGGTTTGATGGTTCTTCAGTGGAGGGCTTTGCCCGTGTACAGGAAAGCGACATGCACTTGCGTGTGGACCCCGAGACATATTCCATCTTGCCCTGGACTTCAGATGAATTTCGGCGAGGCAGAGTGCTTTGCGATATTTACCAGCAAAGTGGAGAACCCTTTGATGGGGATCCGCGCGGGGTTCTGAAGCGAAACCTGCAAAAACTGCGCGAAGAGTATGGTTGGGTTTTGGATATTGGACCTGAGCCGGAATTTTACTTATTCTTAAGGGACGGGAACGAGCAGATGCATCCTGTGCCCTATGATGTCGGTTCTTACTTCGATTTTTCGGCGGACGATGCCGCTGTACGTGTCCGCACAGAGTTGATGTCTGCTCTGGCTCAAATGGGTCTTGAGGTTGAAATTGGGCACCACGAATCTGGGCTTGGACAACATGAAATAGATTTTCGTTTTGCTAATGCTCTTCGAACCGCCGATAATGTTCAAACCTTCAAGAGCGCGGTAAAAGCAATAGCAGCTCGAAATGGTTTGATTGCATCCTTTATGCCCAAACCAATGGTGGACGCGCCTGGTTCAGGCATGCATTGTCACCAATCGATTTCTGATCTCAACGGCAAGAATTTGTTTTATGCCGCCAATGATGCTTTTAAGCTTTCTGACCTGGCCTATAAATTCCTAGCTGGACAACTGAAACATGCCCGCGCACTTTCTGCGATTGTTGCTCCCACCGTAAATTCTTATAAGAGACTGGTGCCTGGCTTTGAAGCACCGGTATATATTGGCTGGGCCGAAATTAATCGTTCTGCATTAATCCGCATACCCAGGAATACAACGGCAAACGGAAGTAATGTGCGCATAGAATTGCGTTGTCCTGACCCATCTGCTAATCCATACCTCGCATTCAATGCGATGCTCGCTGCTGGTCTAAACGGGATTAAGCAGAACCTGGACCCGCCTCCACCGCTAAACCATGTCAACGTATATGATTTATCAGATGAAGAGCGTGCAGCAATGGGTATTGAGAGTCTGCCCGGTTCTTTGCAGGAAGCATTAGATGCCTTTAACCAAGATGAATACCTCAAAGCAAGCATGGGAGAGACGCTATACAACAGTTTCATCAACGCACGGCAGGCTGAATGGGATGCCTTCCGAATGAGTATTTCGGACTGGGAAGTTAAGCGCTACTTAGAAACAATCTGAAATACTGACTCAGAGGATGTCGGGAAAATACCCGGCATCTTTTATAATCTGGCAGGTTGGAATTGACAAAAAGTAAACTCTATTTTGATATGGTGGGTTGCCGCCTGAACCAGGCAGAAATAGAAGCAATGGCCTCCAGTTTGGCAGTGCGCGGCTTTGAGATTACTGAAAACCCTGAAAATGCTGATTACATCGTAATAAACACATGCTGCGTCACAGAAAAGGCAGCAGCCGACTCTCGCAAGATGATCCGCCGGTATGCCCGGCAGACCCAAGCCAAGTTAATTGCTACCGGCTGCTGGACAACCCTGTTTGAAAAAGACGCTCGAAAAATGCTGCCCAATTTACACTTGGTGCATAACAGCGCAAAGGATGCCTTTGGGAACACCTTTGCTGTCCCTAATGTACCCGAATGTCATAAGCATTTTGATGCTGAACGACAAAGCAGACCTCTTCTCGGGAACAGGCAGCGTACACGCGCTTTCGTTAAAGTGCAGGATGGCTGTAATAATTCCTGTTCGTATTGTGCTACGCAGCTGGCCAGGGGACCTTCAAAAAGTCGAAATGCGCAAGAAATCTTATTACAAATTCAGGACCTGGTGCAATCTGGAGTAAAAGAGGCAGTCCTTTGCGGCGTGCAACTGGGGTCCTGGGGTAAAGAGCATCGAGATGAACTCTCAAGCCTTGTAAAGCTCATTCTTGACCGGACGGAGATCGCGCGTTTGCGTCTTTCTTCGATTGAACCCTGGGATATCACACCAAATCTGATTGCACTTTGGGAAAACGAGCGTCTCATGCCGCATTTGCATATTCCAGTACAGAGTGGAGCCGCAAAGATTTTACGGACAATGCGCCGGCCGGGAAATCCTGGCAGCTACCTGAATATGCTGCGCGGGATCCGGGCATTTTTGCCCGAAATGGCAATCTCTACTGATTTAATTGTCGGTTTTCCTGGTGAAACGGATGCAGACTTTTGTGAAACCATGGCTTTTGTTGATGAGGCTTGCTTCAGCCGCGGCCATGTTTTTCAATTCTCCGCAGTCCGAGGAACAGACGCTTCAAATTTTGACCTGCAAGTGCCTTCCATTGTAAAAAAAGAACGCAGTGCAAAACTGCGAAATAGACTGTCTGAAAGCCAGAATGCATATAATCAAAGTTGGCTGGGAAAAGTAGTGCCTGTACTCTTTGAAGCGCAGCAAAATAGCGTTGCGAGCGGACATAGTCCGCAGTATCAGCGTGTGCAAGTTTTGAGCGATGAAAATTTACAAAATCGAATCCTGAATGTACGGTTAAGTAAGCTAAGAGCAGATTTGTTTGAAGGTGAGCTGGTAAGTGCTTAGGTAAGACGCCTCCTAACCCAGATATCCTTATTGGCGCTGGACATTTTTATTTTTTCCTCTATTCAGGTAATTCTGAGCAGGATAAAGCTCAATCTCTTGACGCTATTCGCTTATCGGGTAAAATTCAAAGGTTAATTGTTACAAAACAAACAATAATCAAGAGCATTAGAAAATACTCTGGTCTTGCGTGACCAGTTTTCTGAAAGGATATTGGAATGCCCAAACGTACATATCAACCCAAGGTTCGCCGCCGTGTTCGCGTGCATGGCTACCGTGCCCGCATGGCTACTGCCGATGGGCGAGCCGTTATCAAGCGCCGTCGTTTACGCGGCCGTTTGGTTTTGGCCAGCAAAGCGAACAATCACGTTAAACGTGTGCGCTGGTAAGTGACCGCTAAAGTCCGGCGCAAGCTATGCCGGGAGAAGTGAAAACGCACCTTCACAGATTGAAAGATTCGCGTGAGATCAGCGCAGTAAAGCAGTTCGGAAATTCTTTTCCGAATAAAATCATGGTCTTGATTACCCAAGCGAATGGATTGCGCTACCATCGTGTCGCTTGCATTTCCAGTCGTGCAGTGGGCGGAGCTGTCCAACGTAACCGATGCAGGCGCAGAATTCGTTCCAGAGTTCAAGTTCTTGCTGGGGAACAGGTAATTGGCAGAGACGTTTTGTTCATCGCCCGAAGAGCACTTTTGGATGCTCCCCCAATGGAAGTGGACAGGGTAATTCGCAGTTTGCTTGAAAAGGCAGATTTGCTCAATAATGACTGAAAGCCTAGATAATTGCAATCACTATCATCAGGGTGATCCCCCGCTGTCAAGCCTAAAGATTACCCTTGCAAATTTGCCTAGACTAGGCTTACTCATACTGATTCGCGGATATCAGCTTACTTTCTCAAAGGCCTTACCGCCGAACACCTGTAGGTTTTATCCAAGCTGTTCCCATTATGGGTACCAGGCAGTCTACAAATACGGTGCTCTAAAGGGCGGCTGGTTGGCACTCAAACGCATCTTTCGCTGTAATCCATGGAATCCGGGTGGGATTGACCCGGTACCGTAACGGAGAATGAATTAATGAAGCTAAAAAAATTGTTTACCATTCTGACCCTCGTGCTTGCCATGGGGCTTTTAAGCGCTTGCGCAATGGGCCCTCGTGTAGCAACGATCCCCGGGATCGCAGCTACTGAAGATGCCGTATATGTTTCCTACGGACCGTACCTTTACAAGGCTACCGGCTTCGAAAGCGAAAAGCTCAGCGAAGCATGGCGCTATCCCGAAAAAGGATCCCAATCCATGCAGATTAACGCACCGGTCCTGGTTGATGGCAAGAATCTGATTGTGGGAGATTTTGCAAAAGTTCTGCGAACCATCAATGCTGAAAGTGGCCAGGAAAGAAATGCTTTTACAGGAGCCTCAGGTTGGTATCAGGTGCAAGCTGTGCGGGCAAAAGACCTGATAATTGTGCCTAACAACGATAAAAGCATTTATGCTGTTCGCGATAATGGCGAGATTGCATGGACGTATACCTCGAGTTTTGCGTACCTTGACCATGTAGTTGTAGCCAACAATCTCGTATACGTTTCCTGCCAGGACAAGCGTTTAATAGCGCTTGATTTAGACACAGGAGCCGAAAAATGGGTGGCTGCTTTTGACGGTGCCCTGCCCGCAGCACCACTTTATGATGAAGGCATGCAAACTTTATTTGTAGGTGGTTTGAGCCGTTCAGTAAGCGCAGTTGATGCTTTGACCGGTAAGATACTCTGGTCTTCCAATGCCGATGGAAAGATGGCATCAGTGTGGGGGACGCCTGTAATAGTAAATGGCAGCCTGGTGGTCTCTGATGAAAAAGGCCAAATCTTCGGCATGGATCCAAAAACCGGTACTGTACAGTGGGTCATCGAGGGCAGCGGAAAAATGATGGCCGGTCCCCTTGCTATTGAAGATGGAATTGTAGTTGTGACAGAAGATGGGACAGTAAAAGCCTATAAAGATGGCGCCCTAAAACCAAGTTGGACACAGAGCATTACTTACACAGATAAAAAAGATATCCAGGTTTTTACAACCCCGGTTTTAGCGGGTGATACGATCATTGTTGCGGCGCAGATGGATCGCAATGCCAACGTTCTTCTGGTAGGCATTGACCAAAATGGCAACCAGCAGTTCACTTTCACTCCTGAGAAATAGGTAGCGAGATATGTTTGACACTCTAATCGTACAACCATTTACTAACGTCCTGCTTATGATCACTATGGTGGTAAAGAACTTTGGCATTGCCATTATTCTTTTCACAATTTTGATCAAACTTATCACCTTCCCGCTCACACAGTCCCAGCTTAAATCCACTCAAAAGATGCAGGATCTGCAAAACGATCCGCGCTACAAACGCCTTAAAGACAAGTATGGCAATGATCGTGAACGTTTTGCCCAGGAACAGATGAACCTGTATAAAGAGCTCGGAATTAGTCCTTTTGGCTCCTGTTTGCCTACTCTGATACAGTTCCCTATTATTATTGGGCTTTACCAGGCAATCATGAGAGCTATGGCCAGTACACCTTATGAGCTGCTCAATCTTGAACGTTTGGTTTATCCATTTTTAGACGTAAACAAAATTCTGCCCATTCAAAACCAATTTCTGTGGATGGACTTAGGGCAACCAGAAAGGCTGAATGTATTTGGAATTGCTGTTCCGGTATTAACTATCCTGGTGGTACTAACCTCCTTTGTACAAACAAAGGTGATGGCTCCACCCACCGACGGTGCGGGCGACCAGGCAGCTGCAATGTCAAAATCGATGAATTTGTACATGCCGTTGATGATGGGCTTTTTCGCTTATAGCCTGGCTGCAGGTTTAGCACTTTATTTCCTGGTTACTAACCTGATAACAATTGCTCAATACGCGATAATGGGAAGGGTTGACTGGTCGAAAATATTTAGTTTCGATTCTCCTGCTCCGGCAACAGCAAGCAGACCGTCGACAAAACCCACTAAAACTAAGCAATTAGAAGGTACAGGACTAAGTATTACTGAAACTACAGGCAGTGCTAAGGAATTCCGGGAAGATAAAGACAGGCAACAGGTCATCAATTCGGACAACCAGGAACCTGCAAAAACACCCAAGCCATCAGCCCGGTCCATTACAAAACAGCAAAGACCAAAACGCAAAAAATAAACCGGGGCGATACATAGGGAGAGATATGAAAAACACCGTGTTAGAAGCCGTCGCACCTACGGTTGAAGAGGCAATAGAGAAAGGCCTGGCAGAAATGGGCCTTAAGCGTGAAGAGGTGGATGTAGAAGTCCTGGATGAAGGCAAGCGTAATTTATTCCGCTTTGCTTCACGCAATGCACGCGTCCGCCTAATTCTGAAGGGTGCACAGGTGCAGGACAACCACGAAATCCATGTTGTCGGGGATAGCAATGATGGGTTTGATTTTGATGAAGAGTCTTACGCTGATGAGCATCCTGAACTGGAAGAGAAAGAAACCTTCCTTTCGGATGAGGACCAGGCAATATTAAACGACACAGATCATTTCCTTGAGACACTTTCGGGTGACCCTGAAGATACTATTGGAACTGTCAAGGCAGTTCTGGAAGAACTTTTGCGCCGGATGGAAGTGGAAGCCAGCCTTAATATTGAAGAAATTTATTCCGAGTCTGATAATCGAAAAGTTATTGCCATCAACCTGGAAGGGGATGACCTGGGTTATCTGATTGGAAGACGTTCCGAAACCCTGAATGCGCTGCAATACATCACAAGCCTGATTGTAAGCCACCGTATGCAGCAATGGATTCCGATCCAAATTGATATCCAAAATTACCGCAGCCGCCGTGAAAACGAACTGCGTAAATTAGCCCGACGAATGGCTGAACAGGTTAAGCGTACCGGCAGGAGACAGTTTTTAGAACCAATGCCTGCCAACGAACGCCGCATCATTCATATGGAGCTGCGCAGTAGCCCTGAGGTTAATACGGAATCAGTTGGGGAAGACCCTAACCGTAAGATTAGCATCTTTCCAAAAGATAAATAGCTCTCATGCGTGTAGTTGACCTGATCATCAAAAAGCGTGATGGTTTTGCTCTTTCAGCAAACGAGCTTCAATTTTTGATTAAGGGATTTACCAACGGAGAGATTGCCGATTACCAGATCTCAGCCTGGGCGATGGCCGTTTTGCTGAACGGTATGAACGAACAGGAAATTACAGATCTAACGCTGGCCATGGCAGCTTCAGGTCAAATTTTGGATCTAAGCAGCTTGAATGAACTGGTTGTGGACAAGCACTCTACTGGTGGCGTTGGGGACAAGACAACCCTCTCTGTGGCCCCGATCGTGGCAGCCTGCGGCCTGCCTGTTGGCAAAATGTCTGGCAGAGGCCTTGGTTTTAGCGGCGGAACGATTGACAAACTTGAATCGATACCTGGCTATAGGGTAGACCTGAGCACTCAGGAATTTATCAGCCAGCTTAAAGAACATGGTATTGTGCTTACGGGACAAAGTGCCGACCTGGCTCCGGCCGATGGCAAGCTGTATGCACTGCGCGATGTTACTGGAACAGTGGATTCCATCCCCCTTATTGCTTCTTCCGTTATGAGCAAAAAAATAGCCGCGGGAGCGCAAGCGATAGTATTGGATGTAAAAGTTGGTGAGGGCGCTTTTATGCGTACCCTGGAAGATGCCCGTGAGCTAGCACGTCTGATGGTCGCAATTGGAAAACGAAGCGGTCGTAAAGTAATTGCTTTGCTGTCCCCCATGGACCAGCCTTTGGGATATGCGGTTGGAAACGCTATTGAACTGCGCGAAGCTGTTGAACTACTGCACGATCAAGGCCCCGAAGATTACCGTTGTCATTGCACCCATTTGGCTGCATATATGCTGATTTTGGGCGGGAAAGTAAACTCTCTGGAACAAGGCATCCAAATGGCCGAATGCGTAATTAAGGACGGCTCGGCATATAAAAAGCTATGTGAGCTGGTTACTGCTCAAGGCGGAGACCTCAGTTTTATCCAAGATCTGGATAAACTGCCGAAAGCGAAGATTCGCAAAACCATCGTCGCAGAAGAAGGTGGGTACATTGCCGAGGTCAATGCGCGCGAAGTTGGGCAAAGTGCCGTCATTCTGGGGGCAGGAAGGGCTCAAAAGCAAGATAAGATTGATTTAGCTGTAGGTATTTACGTGCGAGCTAAAGTTGGTGCTGCAGTAAGAGAGGGCGAGATTCTTTTTGAAGTTCTGGCCAATGACCAAAACAAGATCGATGAAGTTTTGGTGAAATTGAAAAAAGCCGTTCGCATCAGTGAAGTGCCGGTGGAGCCGCCGCCTTATTTCTGGGATGTTATCGGACTGGAAGACTAAAGGAATGTGCAGAAACGACCCGGGCAACCGGGTTTTTTTATGGAGAGAAATGATCAAGGAACTTAAAACCATCCGTAACCTAGCAATTATCGCCCATGTAGACCATGGTAAAACAACGCTTATCGACTCGATGCTGCGTCAGGCAAAGATTTTTCGCAGCAACCAACGTGTTCAGGACCGGGTCATGGATTCAAACGATTTGGAACGCGAGCGGGGCATAACTATTTTAGCGAAGAATACCGCCATTACTATTCCCGACCCCGAAACTGGGGAAATGGTGAAAATTAACATTGTGGATACACCTGGACACGCAGATTTTGGAGGCGAAGTTGAGCGTATTTTAAATATGGTTGACGGCGTTTTACTACTGGTAGATGCTGCTGAAGGTCCTAAACCACAAACTCACTTTGTCCTCAAGCAAGCAATTGCCAAGAATTTGCGAACCATCGTAGTGGTAAACAAGCTCGACCGCAAAGATGCTGATGCAACACGTACGCTGGATGCAACCTTTGACCTGTTTATCGAACTAGGTGCCAGTGACGAATTGGCTGAATTCCCGATTATTTATGCAAATGGACTGCTAGGTCAGGCAGGTCTTACTCCAAGTTTAGACTCAGATTTGCAAGTTCTTTTCAATTGCATCTTGAGGGAAATAAAGGGGCCCTTTGTAGATGTAGAAGCACCTTTTCAAATGTTGGTCACGAATTTGGGCTATGACGAGTACAGCGGCGTTACCGCCAGCGGGCGAATCCATTCCGGACAGATAAAGCCAGGACAGTGGGTTCAACGCATTCACCACGATGGCAGTATGGAGAAGATTCAGGTACGTTATCTGTTCACATTTCAAGGCCTGGATAAAGTTGCGGTAGATCATGCAGAAGCCGGTGAAATCATCACCATTGGTGGCTTGAAAGACATTCAAATTGGCGAAACACTGGCCGATCTGGAAGCACCCAAAGCTTTACCGGTTATCAGAGTGCAGCAGCCAACCGTACAAATGACCTTTGGAGTGAACACTTCTCCGTTTGCTGGGAGAGAAGGAAAATGGAGCACTTCACGAAAACTATCCGAAAGACTTTCTTCTGAACTTCGCACGAATATCGCATTACGTGTTGCTCCCACAGAACAAAACGATGTCTTTTTGGTGTCCGGACGTGGAGAATTGCACCTTAGCATCCTTATCGAGACCATGCGGCGGGAAGGCTACGAATTTCAAGTCTCCCGACCTGAAGCGATTGTGATTGCTGGGGAAGATGGAAGCTTGTTGGAGCCTTTTGAGGAAGTGCATATCGATGTAGACTCAGACTACCTTGGGGCTATCGTAGAGATCTTAGGCCAAAGGCGTGGGCGAATGAACAATATGACCAATAACCCTGATGGAAGTGTACATCTCATCTACACCATGCCTACACGCGGTTTGCTTGGCTTCAGGCATAAGTTCCTCAACATCACACATGGAAGAGGCATTCTCAATAGTTTTTATATTGGTAATCAAAAGCTTGAGGGCAGCATCGAAGTACGTCAGGCATCATCGATTATTGCTATCGAGACCGGTACGGCAACAACTTTTGGCTTGAAAAATGCTGAGGAGCGAGGCCAACTCTTTATTGGGCCAGGCACCGAAGTTTACGAAGGTATGCTTGTAGGCGAAACGCAGCGTCCCCAAGATGTAGTAATCAATGTAACGAAAAAGAAGCACCTTACGAATATGCGCCAGTCCATCCGGGATTTGGACGAACGTCTGGATCCGCCGCGATCTTTATCTTTGGATGAAATGATCGAGTATTTGAATGATGACGAACTCCTCGAAGTTACTCCTAAGAGTCTGCGGATGCGCAAGCGCATCCTGGATACGCATGAGCGAATGCGCTACGAAAAAACTGGTAATGTAGAAATTGTCTAGCTAACCATTAAAGAAATTGCAGGGACGGCCAGGGGTTTCTACAGGAATTTTGAAGAGGCATCCGGCGTACGGCTGAATCTTTAAATCATCTTCCGTTAGTCCAACATATGCGGATGTAATATAGAGATCAGTAAGCGTTGCACCGCCTAATGTTACAGAAGTAGGGCGTTGAACAGGCAATTCAATTTTTGCCAATACTTCTGCTTCCGGGCTGATATACAAGACTTTCCAACCATCCCATACTGCAACCCAGAGATTTCCTGCACTATCCATTGTGAGTCCATCAGGAGTTCCATCATCGATATGGAAAAATATGTTTGGTTCAGATATGTCTCCGGATATGGGGTTATACCTGTATTTGTAAATAGTTTGCGCGTAGGAGTCGGTATAGTAGAAGTATTTTTCTTCCAAGTCCCAATCGAGACCATTGGAAATGGTCACTTTACTTAAGACCTCTTTCGATTCAATATTTTCATCAATCCTGAAAAGACTGGAGCCTTGGAATGGACCCTTAGAGCCTACCCAGAAACGGCCGGAAGAGTCTGCTTTTCCATCGTTCATCAATTGGGGGGCATCATCAGGGTAAAACCTTGTAATTGGCGAACCAAGACCGTCTCTTTCGTCCCAATAGGCCAGAGTGTGCTCCCCGGCAATCAAAAGAGCCCCTTGTCTTCTGAAAGCGAACGCTCCGCAGCGTTGGCCCAGGTTGTAGCTCTGGATAGCATCTATTTTTGGATCGAGCACTTGCAGACTGCAGCCATCGATATCTAACCAATAAAGTTTTTGCTCCAGCGGGTGCCACAGCGGGCCTTCGCCCAGAATATATCGCTCTTCGGAAATTGGTGTATCAATCTGATAGGTTTTCACAGAACATTCCCTCCAAATTGCTGTTTTTTTGGATATGATATATTCTAACCAGTAAAAACAAGGATACAGACATTTATGTTCCCAGACCAGCAGTCCCTAAAACGCGATTTTTATCCGGTTTTGCTACAGCGAAATTCAGGCAAGGCTTGGCTGCTTGTATTGATCGCAATGCTCCTTGGAGCTGGACTGGGGTACCTGAGTACACTTTTTCTAAGCCCGGTGTACGAAGGCAAAGCGATTCTTTCCATGAATATGGAGTTAGTCCCGGGGAACAATATTACTGAAATCATGGTTGATGCAGAAATCAATCACATTGGTGAACTCGCCTGGCACCCGGATGTTTTAAGCAGCCTCTTTGCAGCAGAAAGCGCTATCGACGAGGAAAGCCTGCGTCGTAATGGAAGCGTAGAACGCCAGCTAATGAATACCGTCCTGAAGTACCGCAGCGCCGACTCCAGCACTGCTGCGAATGTAGCTACGAGCTGGGCTTCGTCCCTCTTTGAGCGCATCCAGGCTGCTTACCCCTATGCACTCAAAGTATCCCAAGCAAAAGAGCTGCTTACTGCAATTGAAGACTGCAGACTAAAGCCTGAAAATACCATGCTCCCTTTCTGTATCGCTTTGAATGAGCAAAATGCAGCGACTATGATTAGTGAAGCCAATTTGGTCATCGAAGAGAATTTCAGCTATTCCTTAGGCCTTACCAAGGATCTCAATCCAGGTTCGGTAATTCCAGCAGCCAATCCTGCACCTCAGGTGGCAAACCGCAGAGGTGCTCTTATCCTTGCAGGCACCCTGGCTGGCTTTAGCTTGGGCGTAGTGCTCACCGAGCTTCTTCCGCGAAAAAAACGCGATGAGATCTAAATCCTTAGCACTTGTGAATCGAATTCTTTGGACAGCTCTGTTATTAGCGCTGCCCATTACTTCTTTTCCAGCAATCGCGATGCTGTTTGGGGGCTCTAACGTAGCTCCTTTATCATTACTCTTTTTGATCCCCCTTGTTTTTACCTTCTTATTGCCGCATATCTTTAAAAATAAGTCCTTGCCGGTCCAAAGCATACCCTTGCTGCTTTTCTTTCTTGCTGCACTACTTTCAACTGCCCTGGCCTGGTTTCGGCAAACCCCTAGCTTCCAGGAAGCATGCTTCCTGCGTAACAATGTAGAAGGATTATTGACTCTAGGCACAGGGATTGTTTTTTATCTGGTAGCTGCACTCATCATCGATAACGAAGCCGAACTAAAGCGAACACTCAAATGGATTAATATTGCCGGAATCATTATTCTGACCGTTAGTCTGATGCAGGCGCTTTCCTGGCTGTTTTGGCGTTCTTACCCTGAGTTCCTGTGGCGATTGCAAGGCCTGGTTTCAGTAAAACGAACCCTTTTTATCCGCCGCAGCACCGGTTTAGCTATGGAGCCTTCCTGGCTTGCGCATCAACTAAATATGCTCTTTTTGCCGCTCTGGCTAGCTTTTACGGTAAATGGCCAATCAATATATCGCTGGCGTCTCGCAAAACGGTTTACCGCTGAAAACCTGTTTGTGATGGCTGGGTTTGCAGTTCTGTTCAGTACGCTTTCACGCATTGGCTGGATCACCGCTGGTCTGCTGGCTGCTTTTGCAGCCTTGCCTCTTCTGAAACAATGGGTATTCGCAGTATCTCAACGCAGCTCAAAGCACAAAGCATTACCGCAAAGCTTGGTATGGATGCTTTTGATTGCGGGTGGAATTGCACTGGTGCTTGCATTTGCCCGCATTGCAGCGCACATTGACCCGAAAATGCGTGCTATTTTCAATTTTGAGATCATACGACGTGCTGGTCTGATGGGCTGGTTAAGCCGTCTTAGTTTGGCTGAGCGCTTTATGTATTGGGCAGTAGGCTATGAAGTCTTCTTGTTGTACCCAATTCTAGGCGCTGGCTTGGGAAGCATCGGCTTCTACTTTCCCGCATTCGTACCCAGTTTTGGCTTTGGGCTTCCTGAAATTTATGAGGTCATCGGTTTAAATGCCGGCTTAACCAATGCAAAGAATTTTTGGACCAGGCTCTTAGGTGAAACAGGCATCCTTGGCTTTGCAATTTTTATCAGTTGGCTTTTCCAATTTGCCCAGGATGCTCGTTATCTGTATAAACAAGGGGGATCATCGTTTGGCAAAACCATGGGTTTATTTGGTGGCCTCACACTCTTAGCGTTTTTACTCGAGGGTTTTAGCCTGGATACATTTGGCTTGCCTTATTATTGGATTTCTTTTGGTTTGTCAACCGTAGCCTGGCGCTGTTTTGCAGCTGACCAAGCCGATCAAATGCAAAAGGCTTAACGTTCTCGCTTTAGTATAGCCTCCAAAATCGTATAAAAAGGCTGTGCAAGGGGATCTTGCTTCTTGATGTACTTGACCAAAAGCTGTTCTGCTTTCGCCTGGCAGTCTGCAGCCTTCTCTTTGCAAAAGGTCTCTGCTCCAAGATCATCAAGAAGCTGTGCTGCCTGCTCAGCAAGGGCACGGTCATGTATGCCTTCATGCCACAATTTTTGAAATCCCGGAGATTTTTCTAAACCATATACCACAGGAAGGCTAAGTTTTTGTTCCAGAAGATCCGAACGATTGGACTTTCCTGTAATTTCTGAATCTCCCCAAATACCCAGGATATCATCCTGCACCTGAAAGCTGATTCCCAGCAGCATACCTGCATCAGCAATTTCTTTTAGCTCATTACTAAATTGCCTCCCGGATGCCAGAAAGCCAAGCTGAAATGAGAGCCTGAAAAGCGCACCTGTCTTGAGACGGATCATAGTCAGGTAACGATTGCTGTCCGGGTTGCCATGTAGGTCAAGATGTTGCCCCCGTGTTACACCAAGAAAAGCCTCCTGGTAAAACTGATATGCCCGCGCCTGGTTGTCGAGACCCCAGTTGGTCTCCAATAGAAAAATTCCACTAAGTGCGTATAGGTAATCACCAAAATTGAGTGCTAGTGGTGTACTATATTCCTTCCATAGTGCTGGAACACCGTGGCGCAATGGACCATTGTCTTCAATATCGTCATGCACCAAGGTAGCATTATGCAGGGTTTCCACTGCCATTGCAGCTGGCATGGCAGTTCTTATCTCTCCTCCAAAGGCCTGAGCAAGCGCAAGAACTAAGAGCGGCCGCACTCGCTTTCCACCACCGCCATGAGCCCATCCAAACTGATAGTTAGCCATGTTTGCAAGCGAGCAGTCTGGCTCCAGAGCGTGAATACGCGCCTGAAAGGATTCCTCAAAAAGCGCATACAGATCCTGAGGTGGATACAATTCCGACATCAGTTATCCTTTGTGATCTTATCAGGGCCAAGGTCTGAAAGTTTGGCGGCTCCGCAACTAAACATTGCAATTCGCAGCTCGCGTATGAGACTTTCAACTTTTTCATTCATTGCTGCTTGCCCTTGGTGAGCAGCCAGCAAAAAGACGCGCGCATAAGCGCCGAGTGTAGCACCTAAAGCCAGGGATTTAGCAAGGTCAAGGCCGTCTCGAAGCCCCCCAGAGGAAATAATTGGCACTTTAATATCTGCTGCTTGCATTTGTCGTAAGCATTCTGCAGTTGGGATTCCCCAAGACTTAAAACGGCTGGCTACAGCTTGATCTTGCAGAATATTGAGACGGTTCTTTTCTACCTCAGACCAGCTTGTTCCTCCGGCGCCAGCCACATCGATCACAGATACACCTGCCGATTCAAGCTGAACAGCTAGTGACCCACTGATGCCCCAACCAACTTCTTTGACAATGACAGGTACTGGAAGCTGCTTGCAAATCTTTTCAATTTTTGGTAACAGATTTTCAAAATTTGTATCTCCTTCGGGTTGCAAGGCTTCCTGGAGGGGGTTAAGGTGCAAGATCAAGGCATCAGCTTCTATCATTTCAACAGCCGTCATACATTCATCATAGCCCCAGCCGTCATTTAGCTGTACTGCGCCTAGATTTGCAAAAACCAAGGTTTTCGGCGCCCACTGCCTGACTGCAAAGCTTTTCTGCAAGTCTGGCTGCATGATGGCAGCACGCTGGGAGCCAAGGCCAAAGGCAATCCCATACTTTTCCGCAGCCATAGCAAAGGTGCGGTTCAGTGATTCTGCAAGCATTGTTCCGCCAGTCATCGATGCGATCATGAGAGGCGCGGAGAGGGGTTTCCCCAGAAATCGAAGCCTGGTATCGACCTCATTCAGACTTATCTCAGGCAAGGCATTGTGAACCAGTCGGTATGCCTCCAAGCCAGTGCTTAAGTCTGAGGAAACATCTTTTTCAAGATTGATACTAATATGGTCTGCTTTTCGGTTTGTAATCGGCGTATCTTCTTTCATTTACTTGGGTTATATTCTCCACAGGCATAATTGTCAACGGTTGTTATAATTGACTAAACATAGATCAAAAGAGTGAGGAATAACATGGACAGTACCTTCAATACCGTCAAAGCATTAATTATGGAGGTCATCAAACCTAAGGGCGAAATTGAGATTACGTCTGAAACTCGTTTTATTGAAGACCTAAAAGCCGATTCGATGGACCAGTTCTTTTTGGTAGATGGATTGTGCGAAAAATTTGACATCAACATCCCAGATGAAGCTGCTATTGAGATCCGCACCGTGGGTGATGCAGTCGCAGCGGTAGATAAGTTACTTGCCGAGAAGGGCTAACCCATTACGGCGACTCGCAAATTGAATCATTGAGCCGCTGTAAAGCCAGCGGCTCAATCTTTTAAGAAATTATTAAAGCTCCTAGCCCCTTAGGTAATCATCCAGGGCATCTTTGCTGATGCGGAATGCATTCCCGATCTTGCGGGCTTTTAACTCCCCAGCATTGATCGCAGCCATAACGTCTTCTTCAGAAACCCGAAGAACAGCGGCAGCTTCAGAAGGAGTCATTACTAATGGTGTTCCCATTTGGCCAGCAGGTGCGCTGGGTGCCTGGGCTTGCTGAGCTTGATTCATATTCTGCAGAGACTGACTGAGCACACCGCCAATCCCCATTCCAGCACCGATACCAGCTGTTAATCCCGCTCCGCCACTGGGGTTTTGAGCTGCATCACGCATGGCATCGGCAGCCTGTAGTTGCGTGTAGGTTTGCATATCAAGCATGCCCATTGAGCGCAATTCCTCAGCGCTTTTGTCAGAAGGCTTCAGATTGCCAATATAGAAACTCTTCAGGGTTAAACCAATAGCAGCAAAGTCATCCTGCGCTTTTGCACGGACAGCTGCAGAAAGTTCCTCTGTAAGACCGATGAGGTCTAAAACGTTTTTATTGTTCGAAGCCGTTTCGCCCAGAACATCCTGCAGCTTAGAAAGTAGCATGATTCGTAAGCGGGTTTCGATATCCGAGGTGCGATAGGTACCCAGCTGGCCAACAATTTGGGTTACAAAATGTTGTGGGTCGCGCACCTGGAAGCTATACGTGCCAAAGCCTTGCAGTAAAGCTATTCCGAGCCCAACACCAGGGTTACGTACAATGATGGGTTGGGGGGTGCCCCATTTACGGTCTGCAAACTCGCGCATTGAAACAAAATAAACTTCGGCAGTAAATGGAGTTCGATCTCCAAACGCCTTTCCTAAAAGACCTGTTAACAGGGGTACATTTGCCGTTGAGATGGTATGCCGGCCAGGGCCAAGAACGTCTAAGGCTCGGCCATCTCTGAAGAATACGGCGGCCTGGGATTCACGCACAATAACTTGTGAGCCAAATCGCAGGTCAGCAATTCCAGTCTCTGGAAAGCGATGGACGATCTCATCGGCCATCTCACTGGGATACTCTACTACATCAAAAATTCTAGCCATAATTCACTCCTTAACTGGCTTTGTTTTCAAGACCTTTGAAATGGTCCGAACGTTTATTTAATGCATCCAGGACCCCCTGAACAACCGCAGTAAGGTTTCGAATGCTTGCGTCCAAGCCCTCACCGCCAATAGAAGCCTCAAGATTATCTAATGCGCGCTCTACACTGTCTTTCAGACTGTAAAGATAAGCATCATATTCATACCCCTGGGCCAGTTCTTCTTCGTTTACCTTCACGGCATCAAACACGCCGGCATAGCCATAGCTGGCATTGCGGATGCGATCAATAAACTGACGAATCTTAAGGGCAGCATTTTCAAGCTTGGCCATGTATTCAATACCACCTTGTGAAATCAAATCGCGTTGAATTCCTGAAAGGCGTTGGTATTGTGCTTCATAGTCATTAGCAATCTGCTCTCGCAAAATTTTATCGGCCATACGGCGATCACCACGTTCAATAAGGCCTTTAAAGCCAGGTATTTTATCTCCCAGCTTTTTGAACCAATCGTGGTTCTGGGCAACTTTGTCAAAAATATCGCTCATTATTCTCCTTTATTTCGCTAAAGTCCTTCTGTTAGTTTATAACGCTTCCGCAGCGTGGAAGGCAAGATTATCTAGCCTTTATGTGCATACCTGAAACTTATTATAATTGGTGCCTAGGAATCGGTTAACCCTTGGAGAAGGTTTATGAACAGACGACGCAACTCGCTGGAGCCTTTAGAATATGTGCTTTTAATCATCCTCCTCGCGTTGATTTTGTTTACAATCCTGTCTCTCTTCTGGCCCGCCCTAAGACTTTTTTATGAGACGAACCTGCAGTGATGTCTCTTGAGCCCTGGATTTGGCAGAATCTGGTTCCCTTCTGTGAAAATGCCATAAATTGGCTTTTTCCGCCCAGATGCATCACATGCGAAACAGAGGGATACTCATTCTGTTTTGATTGCCAATCAAAAATCCAAGTTACGCTCCAGCCTGCTTGTATCTATTGCGGTACTGTTTTGCCCCGGCGAGGAGTGTGCAAGCGATGCTCCGGCAAGGAATGGAACTATGATGAAGTACGCCAGTTCGGACTTTATTTAGGGCCTTTAGCTCAGGCAATCCGGTCTTTAAAGTACGAACATAATCTTTTTCTGGGTCTACAGTTAGCTGGTTTTCTTATTAAAACTTTCCGTTCTACAAATTGGAAGCCCAACCTGGTTACATCTGTTCCATTAAGTCCGCGGCACAAAAGGTCTCGTGGTTACAACCAGGCAGCCCTGCTGGCACGCCCCTTAGCCAGTCGCATTGGTTTACCTTATTTTGGAAATGCGTTAAAACGCATCCGTGAAACTAAATCGCAAGTTACGCTTAACTTTTATGAGCGTCAGGCAAATGTAGCCGATGCTTTTCAAAGCAATGAGGTTCTGGTACGCGATCGGAATGTCTTGCTAGTCGATGATGTTTTTACCACGGGAGCCACGCTGAACGAATGTGCGCGGGCATTAAAGGCAAGCGGTGCGAACAGTGTCTATGGATTAACCCTGGCCAAAGCATTGGATAAGCCGGAAAATAACTTCAGTAGTTAAAGCAGGTAAAGAAATGGTTATAATTATTAAAAATTCCCTGGAGGTTGCTATGGCTCTTAAGATCGATATCTACACTAAAGATTTGGAATTAACATCTCCAATTCGGAATTACGTCAATAAGAAAGTCGGACGCCTCGAAAGATTCCTCAATGAGATCGATGAATGCCGTGTAGATCTTGCCCATGCGAAGTCAGCACGGAACCTTGCCGACCGCAACATTGCTCAAGTTACTATCCGTGGCAAAGGCTTCATCTTACGTGCGGAAGAACGGGCTGAAACCATACAGTCTGCCATTGATGCTACGGTAGATAAGATGACCCGCCAGATCGAGCGTTTTAAGGGTAAACACTGGGGGAAACGCGGTGAGGACATTTCGAAGATCGCTACTCATGATGCTGAAGAACCAGAACCTGTTGAAGGACCGCGGATCGTCAGACGCAAAACTTTTGCTCTTACACCTATGGATGAACTGGAAGCATTGGAACAACTCCAGCTGCTTGGGCACGAGTATTTCTTTGTATTTCTGAATGCTGAGAGTAATAAGGTGAATGTTCTCTATCGGCGTCGCGATGGCACCTACGGTCTTATCGACCCTGAAATTGCCTAGATAAATCTGACCAGACCCTGGTCAATGGGCCAGGGTCTGTATCTATTTTGGAGCAAGACAATGAATTGCAAGAACCCTCTAAGTCAGTCTGCAGAATTATTCAGGGATAGCGACTTAGATAAGGAGCGTATTTCTCAATCTGCGCGTGAAATTCTTGAGGCCATCGGAGAAGATCCTGATCGCGAAGGCTTGCTTAAGACTCCGGACCGCGTGGCAAGGACCTATGAGGAGATCATGGCAGGTTATCGAATCGACCCGAATCAGCTCATCAATGGTGCGCTTTTCGAGGTGGACTACGATGCAATGGTAATCGTGAATGACATCGAGTTTTACAGCATGTGCGAGCACCATATCTTGCCCTTTTTTGGACACGCGCATGTAGCTTATATCCCAAATGGCAAAGTGATCGGTCTTTCAAAAATTCCGCGGATTGTTGAAATGTTTGCACGCAGATTGCAGGTGCAGGAGCGGATGACGCAGCAAATCGCCAACTTTATTCAGGATGCAATTATGCCGCAAGGAGTTGCTGTTGTGCTGGAGGCACAACATTTGTGCATGATGATGCGCGGTGTGCGTAAAAAAGAAGCCAGCATGACTACTTCAGCAATGCTGGGTGTGTTCCGTTCCAAGCTGGAAACCCGCATGGAGTTCCTCAATCATATCGCTTCAAAAGCCTGAAGCGCAAGCTTAACGACCTCGCTCAATTTCTACCCCAACTCTCTCCGTGCCCTTGACAAAGCGTTGTTTTTCAACACGTACAGTTACAGTATTGAAGGGATACTGTTCCAAAAGCATTTGCGCCAGACTCTCAGCAAGGCTTTCCACCAGGTGATAACTACTTTCTGCAACTCTTTGACGCACAGCTTTGACAACCGCTGAATAGGAAACAGTGTCGCAGATCGAATCACTTAAGCCTGCATGGGAAAGGTCAAGGGCTAAGGTAAGATTAATCAGTAGGTCTTGCGCGTTGTCACGTTCGGGATGCTCGACCCCAATGACTCCTCGGGCAACCAGATCAGTGATTATGATTTTGTCCATGAATACCTCAATAAATTATGGACACCATTCTATCAGGTGAGCGATGCGAATAATAGCCTTTTCGATCAATCCTATCTTCCAAGAGCACATTAGCGGAGGTGCGTCCAAGCACCTTATGAATCTGGCTGAATACCTGAGCTCACTTGGACATGATCTTACAATCATTTCTTCCCAACCCATGGATGGTCCGCAGTCATTTATTACTTCTGCAGGCTACCAGGTCAAAGCCGTTTTGCCATTCCATCAGCCTTTTCCGCAGCCTTACGCCGTTTCACCTGCTGACCTCAGTTACATCTATTCCCGCATAGCAAAAGAAATCAAGCAGGCTGACCGATTATATATTCATGATGGAGAACTTTTGCTGCCGCATAAGTTCTCTAAGATTCCGGTGATCACTTCATTCAGAGATAACTTTTACCCTGAATCGATCTTGGGAAGCTTTTTATCTCAGGCAGATGAAATCATCGCTGTCTCACCATATTCTGCTCAGGTTCTAAGAGCCACAGCTGGCATGTATCTGTCTGGTTTTGCGCAAAGGCTTCACCAAATCAACAATGGCTTGGATACCGCTCTGTATCAGCCAAGCAACGCAGAGGAATTGCGGAGGCAATTATTGGTTGATTGTCCAGAAGCTGAACCTATAATCGTCCATCCCCATCGCGTGGAACCAGGTAAAGGTCTGCTCTCTGCGATTGATCTCGTAGCAAAGCTCGTTAAAATGCCCGAATTCGCAAATTTAAAGGCTTTGGTTCCGCATGGCTTAGACCAGATGCGTGGTAAGGATGAAAACCAGTTCCTCTCCTTTTGCAAAGAGCTTATTCGGAGCAAAGGTTTAGAGCAGAATTTCATTTTCCACAGATGGCTGACTCCAGATCAGATGCCGGCATACTACTCTTTAGCCGACCTTACCGTTTGTTTGGGTACGGCACCTGAAGCATTTGGAAATGTGGCCTACGAATCGCTGCTTTGCGGAACGCCTAGCCTGGTTTATAAAATCGGCACCCATCGCAGTCAATTAGCAGATAATCTCCTGCTCAAAGCGAGACCATTAGACCTGGAGGACGCGGCCAACCAGACAGTTCAAGCACTTAGGGCAAAAAAGCGTGTCTTGGAAAAAGACCAAGAGAGGATTGCAAAACATTTTTCTGCCAAATCACAACTGGAAGCGTATACCAAAGTTATCCTCGAGGCACAAATTCGCCCTCTTCTCCAATTCCAGCCTCCTAAGGATAAAAGGAGGCTAGGTCTTGCTCCTTGGGTTTATCACGAAGATAATGCCTTGTACCACGATTATCACGCAAGGTGGTATACCGAACGGGATTTGCCCATGCTGGAAAGAATGCTCCAGCTACTAGCTCAATATGGCTTTATTGAAGACACTCCAGAGTGGGCAGACTTTAAGCGCATAGGCTTACTTGTCCCATTGTCTCTTGAGTGTGAGGCTTAGATGTTCTCTCCGCCATCTACCGGGAGCACTACCCCGGTCATAAAATCCTGCTCCAGCAGGTGCAAAACATTTTGTGCAACAAACTCTGGAGCACCAATACGTTTCAAAGGGATCAGGCGCTGCGCACGAGCATCCATATCGACGTCTTCAAAACCAGCAAGAGGCATCATAACGCCAGGGGCAACCGCGTTTACAGTAATTCTTGGCGCCAATTCCAGGGCAAACATCCGGGTAATATCTATCAAACCTCGTTTTGTAAGCCGGTATGCAAAATGATCATATCCGATTTGGAGCACCTTTGCATCAGCGATATTGATCACCTTACCCTGACTATCTGAAGCAAGTGCCTCTGCGAAAGCGCGTATCAGCAGAATAGGTGTAAAAAGGTTAAGCCGGAATTGTTCTTCCAAACGCGAAAGGTCTGTAGCAAGTCCCCGTCCTCTTCCGTAAAGACCCGCGTTATTAACCAAAATCTCAAGACTGCCAAATCTGTCAACTACATCACCTATAAGATTCTTAGCATTTTCAGGATTCCCCAAATCAGTTTGGAAGAGCTCCGCCTCTACTCCCATCCTTTCTACCAAGTTCTTTAGCTCCTCCGCATCTTTCTGACTGCTGTGATAATGCAAAGCCAGGTTACATCCCTTTTCAGCTAAGCTTATTGCAATAGCGCGTCCAAGCCGAATGCCGCTGCCGGTCACCAGCGCAATTTTATTTTTTATGTCCATCTTTATCCTTTTCTCCGCAACTGAACAGGGTTGATCCTATCTTTAAAATACCGGGATGGTAGAATTCTAACATTCCTAAAATTGATGATGGAGGTTTATAAACATGCCTAAAACCGCGATGACAGATTACTTGAATGCCATCCGCTTTATTTCTGCTGATGGAGTACAGGTAGCCAACTCTGGACACCCCGGACTCCCCATGGGGGCTGCAGCGCTTGCCTATGCTATCTGGATGCGTAATTTAAAGCATAATCCCGGTGACCCAAAATGGTCAAATCGAGACCGTTTTGTGCTTTCCGGTGGTCACGGATCCATGTTGCTTTACACGATGCTCCACCTTACCGGGTATGACTTAAGTTTAGAAGACCTAAAACTTTTCCGCCAGTGGGGTTCAAAAACACCCGGACACCCAGAGTATGGCCATACAGTGGGCGTAGAAACCACTACCGGACCGCTTGGGCAAGGCTTTGCAAATGCTGTAGGTATGGCCATTGCTGAAAAACACCTTGCCGCACATTTTAACCGGCCTGGGCATGAAATCGTTGACCATTACACCTATGCCATCGTAACTGATGGCGACTTGATGGAAGGGATCAGTTCGGAAGCTGCTTCTCTGGCAGGTCACCTGGAGCTGGGAAAGATTATCTTCCTGTATGATTCCAACAAAATTTCGATTGAAGGATCCACTGATTTAACCTTTAGCGAGGATATTGTTAAACGCTTCGAAGCCTATAATTGGCATGTTCAAAACGTTGCTGACGGCAATGATGTTGAGGCTCTAGACGCCGCCATCAAAGCTGCCCAAGCTGATTCCCGGCCTTCGCTTATTATTTGCCGTACCGTTATTGGGTATGGTCTGCCTACAAAAGCCGGCACTTCGGGTATTCACGGCTCACCAGCTGGATGGGATGAACTAAATGCAGCGAAGACAGCCGTCAACTGGCCCACCGAACCATTGTTCTTTGCCCCAGAGTCCGTCTTAAATCATTTTGCACAATCGAAAACAACCGGTCAAAAAGCACAAACCGAATGGGAAGAGCAGTTTGAGGCTTATCGCAAGGCCTACCCAGAGTTAGCAGCCGAATTTGAACGCCGGCTTGCCGGAAAAATGCCCAAGAACTGGAAAAAAGCACTTCCTGAATTTAAAGGAGATGAGAAGGGAATTGCCACACGTGTGGCTTCCGGAAAAGCCATTAACGCAATCGCCAGTGTAGTCCCTGAGCTGATTGGAGGATCTGCAGACCTTGCTCCGTCTAATAATTCCTGGATGAACGATTACCCAGCTTTTTCGGCTCAAAACCCTGAAGGACGCAACATCCACTTTGGAGTACGCGAAATGGCAATGGCTGCCATAGCAAATGGAATTTACGTACACGGAGGCCTCATTCCTTACTGCGCAACTTTCCTGGTATTTTCTGACTACTTGCGCGGCGCCTTGCGTGTTTCTGCACTTTCCAAGATGGGATCTATTTACGTGTTTACGCACGATTCCATCGCAGTAGGCGAGGATGGCCCTACGCACGAACCGGTTGAAACACTTATGAGCCTGCGTCTGATTCCGGACTTGATGGTATTCCGACCTGCTGATGCAAACGAAACCGTACAGGCTTGGAAATATGCTGTTGAAAACCGCGATAAAACAACTGTTTTGGCACTGTCCCGCCAAAACACACCGACCTTCGACCGCAGCTGGGTAAACAGTGCTGAGGGCGTCCAGAAAGGGGCCTATACCCTGTATCAAACGAAATCCGGAACCCCGGACCTAATCATTATTGCCACCGGTACCGAGGTACAGCTTGGAGTTGAGGCTGCTCTCAAATTAAAGCGTCAAGGACATAATGTGCGTGTTGTTTCGATGCCCTGCTGGGAGTTATTCAAAGCACAACCAGCTTCTTATCGCAATGAAGTATTACCTCCCGAGGTAAAGGCCCGTCTTTCGGTTGAAGCCGGAGTAACCACGGGCTGGCAAGGCTGGGTTGGCGATTCAGGAATTTCAATCGGGATCGATCGCTTTGGAGCATCTGCCCCGGGCAGTCGTGTTATGGAGGAATTTGGTTTTACAGTAGAGAATGTAGTAAAACAAGCGCGTAAATTGCTCAAAAATTCCAAGTGAGGTGATATGAACAAGGCACAGGAGTTAAACAAACTGGGGCTGTCAATCTGGTTCGACAATATTGACAGGACACTTTTGGATGACGGCAGCCTTGCCGCGAAGATCGAAGCTGGTGAAATCTACGGAATGACCTCTAACCCCAGTCTCTTCGAGAAAGCGATCGGGAATTCACAGGCTTACGATGATTCATTGCAGGCCATGAGCTGGTCTGGCATGAATACTGAGGAAATATATTTGCAGCTGGTAATATCAGATATCCAACGTGCTGCAGATCTCTTTTTACCACTTTACCAAAAGACCAAAGGCGAGGATGGATATGTGAGCCTGGAAGTAAGTCCCCTTTTAGCGCACGATACAGAGGCGACAATTCAGGAGGCTAAGGAGCTTTGGGCCCTGGTAGACCGGCCAAACCTAATGGTTAAGGTGCCTGCCACTGATGCCGGCATACCTGCAATTCAAGCACTGACAGCAGCAGGTTTAAATACAAACGCCACGCTTATTTTTTCTGTTGAACGTTACTATGAAGTAATGGAAGCCTATATTTCAGGGTTGGAGCAGCGGCATGTTAATGGGCTGACCCTCGATAAAATTGCTTCTGTTGCGTCTTTCTTTGTCTCACGGATTGACACTGCCGTAGACAATCTGCTGAGTAGCTGCCAAGCTTTGCCAAAAGGCCATACAGCGGTTGACAATACCAGAATGGCTTTCCAAGCATATAAATCTGTTTTTGATAGCGAACGTTTTGCAAAACTTGCTGAGGCTGGTGCCCAGCGCCAGCGCCCATTATGGGCTTCTACTGGTACAAAAAATCCGGCATACAGCGACGTGATGTATGTAGACAAACTTATTGGTCCTGGTTGTGTCAATACAGCACCACCCAATACAATTGAGGCTTTTCTAGACCATGGGGATGCAAGTCGCTGTCAAATTGAAGATGATCTTGAGGGGGCAAGAAAGCGGCTGCAGGCCCTGGAAAGTGCAGGAATCAGCCTAAAAGCTATTACAGATAAGCTGGAAAACGATGGGGTTGAGCAGTTTGCAGTGGCCTTTAGAGGGCTTTTAGCAACCATTGATACCAAACGACAGAATTTCGTAACTCAATTAGGTCCTCTTGCAGATCAGATCCCTGCCGTGGTGCGGGAAGCAACCGATAATCATTATGTTTCCCGGCTTTTCGACCATGACCCCAGTTTGTGGACTCAAAATAAATCGGAACATGAAGAGATCTGTGAGCGGCTTGGTTGGCTGGATCTTCCCGGCAAACAATTCGAACTGGTACAAGATTACCAGGCCTTTGCTCAGGAATGCATGTCGGATGGTTTGCGTTATGCCTTTGTGCTGGGCATGGGTGGGTCTTCTCTGGCACCAGAGGTAATGAGCTTGGCACTCAGCCCTGAGGTTCCAGCCGGCAAAGGAATGCAGCTCGCGATTATTGATACAACCAACCCGGATGAAATCCAGGAACGCCTGAAGGGTATCTCTCTTAGTGAATGCCTTTTTGTAGTTTCGAGTAAATCGGGAACTACCAGCGAAACCAACGCAGCCCTAAACTATTTTTGGGAAGCCTGTAAGGATGCTGGATTAAAGCAGATTGGCAGACACTTTTGTGCAGTTACGGATCCTGGAACTAGCCTTGAGAAGCTAGCCATTGAAAGAGGCTTCCGAAGGGTATTTAAAGCCCCGGCCGATGTTGGCGGCCGTTTCTCAGTATTTACGGCATTCGGACTGTTGCCTGCTGCACTGATGGGAATTAACCTGCCCAAGCTCTTAACCAAAGGAGCAAACATGGCTTCTTTCAGTGGGCTGTCCGTTCCATATGCAGCAAATCCACCTCTTGTTCTGGGCTTAACCCTTGCCCAAGCAGCATTAAATGGGGCAGACAAACTTACATTCCTAACCGATAGCTTTGCGGCCACCTTGGTGCCTTGGCTTGAACAGCTGATCGCTGAGAGCTCTGGTAAGGAAGGAAAAGGCATATTACCTATCGAAGGGGAACCTGTCCAACCCATCGAATCCTATGGTAAAGACCGTATTTTTGCTTATATGCGTGTAGACGGCGCTTTTGATGCACTTGCGCAAGCACTATTAGGAACCGGGTACACCGTACTCAGTTTTCAGCTTTCTGACCCTTATGACCTGGGGACAGAGTTTTATCGCTGGGAATACGCAACTGCAATTGCCTGCGCCAAACTGGGCATTAATGCCTTTAACCAGCCAAATGTTCAAGATAATAAATCGATTACGAAACAGAAAATCAGCGAGTACCAAACTCATGGTCAACTCACTGAAGGTGAACCAATTTGGGAAAACCAAGAGGCTCTTGTTTATGGCGCTTCAGTACAAGGCATTGAAGCAGTTAATAACCTGCCAGAATTAATTGAATGTTATACAGATACCCTTTCAGAAGGTGGCTATGTAGTGTTGAGCGCATATTTGGCACGCAATGCAGATACCCATGCCGCATTGCAAAGGGTACGTGAGACTATTCTGAAACAAACCGGAAAAGCGACGACGCTTGGTTTCGGTCCGCGGTTTTTGCACTCAACTGGTCAGTTGCACAAGGGCGGTCCAGACGGCGGCTTATTCATAATCCTAACCAAGGATCCTGAGCAGGATATAGAAATCCCAGGCGAGGGTATGAGTTTTGGAACCTTACAAAAGGCACAGGCTCTGGGTGATCTGGATGCCTTACGAGAGCGCAACAAGCTAGCAATTCGCATCCATCTCAAAACAGCTGGGCCAGAGATATTGGCATAGGTATAGTTACAGGCAGGCCTCAATTTATAGGGGCCTGCCTTTCTTAATCCTCTTAATCTCCTTGCTAAGTCTGCCGTATAATTTCTTATAGAATAGTTTATGTGTCATTGTGGAATCTTATGAAAACACTGGCGGTAGATCCCGGCGAGCAGCGGCTCGGTATTGCCATTTCGGATGATTGCGGGAATTTTGCCCGGGCTCTTACAATCATCCAACATGTATCGCGACAGATGAATGCGCAGCGCATTATTCAAATTGCGCAAGAGGAGGGAGCTGGTACAGTCGTTGTCGGTGTTCCTTACGATTCGGATGGTAAGCTTGGCCCAAAAGCGCGCGCATCGATGAAACTCATTCAGGTTCTCCAAGACTTAGAGCCAAAACTTATCATAAAAGGCTGGGACGAAAGCTTTTCTACACAAAGGGTTGCCCAAATGCGTCTGAATCTGGGCTTAAGCACAAAACGTCGCCAAGCACCTAAAGATGCTGAAGCTGCAGCCTTTTTACTGCAGGATTATCTCGATTGCATGAATGCAGAAAGCCCCACAAATGCAGAATAAGCGAGGTTTGTTTTCAGCATTGCTCTTGCTCTTTTTTGTGCTTCTGCTTATCGGCATCTTATTCTGGCTGGCACACTTGCAAAAAGATGTGGAAAAAGTATTTGGTCCGGCTGAACCAAAGCTTTCCTATATTCAACGATTAAGGTACTCCCTGAAGCTTTATCAAGGAAAAGAGCAGCTCCTATCGGCTTCAAACTTTGAATGTGATGCAAAATTCACGATAAGCCAGGATGAATCAGTTAGCACCATATGCCAGCGTTTAGAAGATGAAGGACTTGTACTCCGTGGCGATTTAAGCTGTGCTTATCTTATCTACAGCGGACGCGACCGCGTACTGCAATCGGGAACTTTTACGCTGCCACGGGGGCTTAACGCCGTAGCCATTGCCAATCGAATCAGTGATCCTGCTGCAAGGGACATTCTTGTCACCGTTTTTCCCGGATGGCGTATTGAAGAGATTAGCGAAAGTGCCGCAATCTATGGAGACCAGTTTCCTGCCACCAGGTTTGAGCAAGTTGCCATAAAACCACCTGCAGAACTCGCTCAAATCCTGGGATTGCCCGCCAGCAGCTCTGCTGAAGGCTATATTGAACCAGGGAACTATTCTTTTCCGCCTCAAATCGGTCCTGAAACCGTCTTGGCTGAATTAGTCGGCCCACGCGTATGCCAGGGAAATGACCCGAATGTGCAAAGCCGACTGCAGGAACTCGGCCTGAGCTGGCATGAGCTGATTACTCTTGCATCGATTATCCAGCGCGAATCCCCCATGCCTGCTGAGATGCCACTGGTCGCATCCGTTTTTTACAACCGGCTTGCTTTAGGTATGCGGCTTGAGATGGATTCAACTGCTCAATACGCGCTGGGCAGACCAGGCGCATGGTGGAAAATGCCTCTCAGCGGAGAAGATCTGGCGGTCGACTCTGTTTTTAATACCTATCGTAATGATGGATTACCTCCCGGACCAATTTGCAGTCCTTCGCAGGAGGCAATACACGCAGCTCTGTACCCAGAAGTCAGTAGATATTTATTCTTTGTTGCACGTTGCGATGGTAGTGGTTTTCATAACTTTTCAGTTAGCTATGACGAACACCTTGAGAAAATTTGCCCATAAGGAGAACCATGGTTCAGTTAGGTATTGACATCGGAGGATCGGCTACAAAAGGTGCCCTGGTAGATACTTCCACAGGCCGGTTGGCTTCCGAGCGAATTCGCTTTCAAACTGAGCCGCTGGTCAAACCCAAGGAAGTACTTGTTGCAATCCAGGAAATTCAGCGAATCTTGGATTACCAAGGCAGAATCGGCATTGGGTATCCCGGAATTATTAAGAACGGAAGCATTCTGACAGCCGCGAATATGAATAAAAAATGGATTGGCGAGAACCTGGCAAAAAAAGTGGAAGAGCTTACTTGCCAGAAAGCTGTTGTGCTGAATGATGCCGATGCAGCTGGTCTGGCCGAGATGCGGTTTGGTTTTGAAGAAGCCAGGAAATACCATACTGTCCTCTTTTTGACGATAGGCACCGGTATCGGTTCGGCAATATTCGTAAACGGAAAATTAATGCCCAATACCGAATTGGGACATCTGCAAATTCGTGGACGCGATGCCGAACACAGGGCTTCCGATTTGGTCCGCAAAAAAGAAAAACTTTCCTGGCGCAAATGGGCAGCGCGTTTTAATGAAGTGCTGCAAACTTATACTTTTCTGTTCAATCCAGATCTGATTATTATAGGAGGAGGAATAAGCTATCGCTTTGACCATTTTAAGGAGTATTTAAATACCAATACGCGCGTTGTTCCTGCAAAGTTGCAAAATTTGGCAGGAATGATCGGAGCTGCTATGGCTGCTCACGAAGCAGACTTAGAAGTTCTGGGTTAGTTAAAGGTTGATTGTCGGATTATCATAGGGTTCATTCTCAAAGAATTCCCGCTATATCATGATGATGCCGGAATAAATTCATATGTACTACTAGGCTTCTTTCTTTGCGGATTTCTTTACAAACAATTGTACTGTATCCATAGGGCGGCGACCCATGTTGCGATACCCTTGGTGTGGACGTTCTGTGTTGTAATGGATCAACCATTGGTCCAGATCTGTCTGTAAAGCCTCCACTGATTCGTAGAACTTGGTACGGAAGGCTGTCCTAAAAAATTCATCCAGGACAGTCCTGTTGAAACGTTCCACAAACCCATTAGTCTGTGGTCTCCTCACCCGTGTTGTACGATGCTCAATGTCGTTTAGGGACAGGTAAAGTTCGTAAGGGTGAGTTTCCTTTCCGCAGAACTCCCTGCCATTGTCTGTAATAACAGCAGTAACCTCAAACCCAAGGGCTTGATAGAAAGGCAATGCATTGTTGTGCAAAACTGCCACCGCTGCTTCTGGTTGCTTTGAGGTATGCAGGAAACCAAAGGCAAAGCTGCCATATGTATCTACCACAGCATGTAGATACACTCTCCCCACCCCTTTGAGTACTCCAACATAAAATGTGTCTTGTGAGAGTAATTCACCTGGTTTGCTGCTCTCAACATGCCTTTCTCTGAAGCAGGGGTTGGCCTTTTCAATCTGTGCTACTTGTTCCGGAGTTAATTCAATGGCCTGTTGGGCGGCTCTCTCTTCCAGTTTCAACAGCCTTTCATAACGGCTCGCCATGCCATGTTTGATCAGTATGTTTTGAATCGTTGGTGAACTGATTGTGATCCCCTCAAGCTTGAGCATACTGCTCAACTTCACACATCCCCAGCTTGGATGATCCAGGCTAACACCAAGCAATCGTTCTACTTCCTCTGGCGGAGTAGTGAATGGGTGCGTCTTATGAATTGGCGGCAGGTCTTTCAATCCCTCCAATCCATGTGTTTGAAAACGCCGTTTGTATTCGTAAAACTGGGTCCTAGATACATCCTTAATCCTGCAAGCCTCACTGACATTCCCCAGGGTCTGCGCCAGCTCCAGAACACTTAACTTATGCCGTGCTACTTTCTCTTCAGCTGTCATCGTTGCTCTCCTTTCCGTCTTCTATTATATGTTAGGAGAGAAACCTAGTAGTACAATTCATATTCTCATTCGATATCTAAGACAGTAGCTCAATTCGGACACTCTCCAACGCTCATTCCACAGTTTATGCAAGTCTTTGGGTCATTACAAAAGCAATCATTCATCTTGTGGTTATCCAAGGATAGGATACTCCAGGTAACTGGGTAGATGAAAAAACAATACCATCTCCCAAGCGAGGATTTATGATAATATGAATCATATCTGGCCTCCAAAACAAATTTTTCGCAATTTCATCGCACAGGATTTTGATGGAAGATAAAAAACGAGTTAATGCTTATTTCCTGGTACTAATCGGGATACTTTCTGTATCCACAGCCGCGATCCTGATTCGCTTAGCCCAACGAAGTGCAGGCTCGCTAAGCATTGCAACCTGGAGGCTTATATTTGCCTCGATATTAGCCTGGATGATGGTCCTGTTCAGCCGTAAACGGGTCCAAGTTCCTAAGGGCGGGATAGGCTTGCTTTTCCTGGCAGGCCTTGCCCTTGCAATCCATTTTGCCAGCTGGATCAGTTCCCTGGAGTACACCAGCATAACTTCCTCAACAGTTCTTGTTAACACGGTACCCTTGTGGGTAGCCTTGGTTTCGCCCATCGTACTCAAGGAGAAAGTGCACAAGGCTTTTTATCTTGGCTTGGCCCTTGCCCTGGCAGGAGGTTTAATCATCGCTTCAGGCAGTGCCTGCAGCTTTGAAAATGGCAGTCTGCAATGCAGATTCGAATCGGTTCTGACGGGAAGTGATCCACGTCTGGGAATGTCTTTGGCACTCCTGGGAGCTGTGATGGCAGCTGCCTACTTTGTTATTGGCCGTAAAGTTGGTGCGGGAATGGATACCTTTGTATACACAGCGGTTGTTTACAGTATTGCTGCAGCTTTCCTGGTAGTTTTCACGCTTACATCTGGACAAGCTTTGGGTGGTTTTGAAGCACGTACCTGGCTGCTCCTATTTGCAATGGCTGTTATCCCCCAAACCTTTGGTCATTCAATGCTCAACTATGCCCTAAAATTTTTGCCAGCCATGTTTGTATCCCTGGCTTTACTGGGTGAACCGATTGGTACGACAATCCTTGCAATTTTTCTGCTGAAAGAAACCCCGTCGCTCAGTGAAGTGATCGGCGGGGCTTTAATTTTAATCGGGATCTTTTATGCGGTCGTACCTCGAAAATCCGTTAATGAGGCCTGACGCTTCCTTCCATTTTCTGGTTAACTCTTCGGGTCTGTTCCCTGCGCTGTTCAAGCGGTAAACGACTGTACAGGAAGTTTAAACGCCAAAATCTTTGTGCCAATTCATTTAAATCGACATCTTTGCGCATGCGCCAATTCCAATTACCCGACTCAGTGCCAGGCAGGTTCATGCGAGCTGATTCCGGGAGATCCAGAAGGTCTTGCATCGGAGCAACAACATTTCTAGCGGCCGATTGCCAAATTGCCCGCATCATTTCCCAACTGACTTCTCTTGGAGAACAATTAAGGTAATCACAGCAAAAGGCTTGCTGGCGAGGGCTGGCGCTTTCGAACCAGCCCCGGCTTGTGTTATTGTCGTGGGTGCCGGTATACGCAAAACAATTTTCGGGGTAGTGGTGAGGCAAAAACTTGTCTTCCGGGTCACCGCTCAAACCAAACTGCATAATCTGCATCCCAGGCAAATTGTAGCCGTCGCGCAAAGCATCAACGTCCTCTGTGATTACGCCCAAGTCTTCCGCAATCACCGGCAAATTAGGAAAATGCTGTTTAAGGGTCTCAAAAAGAATACCGGAAACACCCGTTCTCCATTCACCATGCACTGCTGTTTCCTGGCCATATGGTACGTGCCAAGCTGCTACAAAACCTCTAAAATGGTCGAGCCTTACAAGGTCAACCAGTTTTAAGGTAGCACCCAAACGATCCACCCACCATTG
Organism: Anaerolineaceae bacterium; assembly: GCA_040772305.1. Taxonomy (GTDB): domain Bacteria; phylum Chloroflexota; class Anaerolineae; order Anaerolineales; family Anaerolineaceae; genus Mesolinea. The sequence continues at coordinate 489,953 of JAXGYK010000002.1, read as the reverse complement.
AAAGTTCTGAGATTGGTGGGCATCCCAACGGTACAATGGGTTACCCCAAAGCTGTCCAGTGACTGAAAAATAATCCGGGGGGACTCCAGCTACGTGGGTAGGCGTCAAATCAGCATCCATCAGAAAGAGACCCGGCTCAGCCCATACATCCGCAGAATCGAGTGCAATAACAAAGGGCATATCCCCGACAATACGAATACCCTGGCGGTTAGCATAAGCATGCAGCCGCTCCCATTGACTAAAGAAAAGATACTGCCAAAATTTTTGCTCTTCAATCTGATCAGCCAACCGCGAGCTTGCCTCTTGAATGGCTTTAGACTTCCTACGCTTAAGCGGTTCTGGCCATTGGTACCAGGGCTTGCCATCCTGATCTTGTTTGAGAGCCATAAAAAGGCTGTAATCTTCAAGCCAATAACCCTCAGCATGTCTAAAGGCATGAAACTGGTCAAAGATACCCTGAGGGCTCTTTTTTTTGAAGTTGCGATAGGCAGTATGCAGCAAATGGAGCTGCCATTCTAATGCAGAACTGTAGTCAATACATTCTTCCGGGAAGCTAGGCCGATTCACAAGGTCTGCTTCTTCCAACAAACCTTGGTCTACCAAAATTTCACTGCTCACAAGGTAGGTGTTGCCAGCAAAAGCAGAGAAACATTGATACGGTGAATCCCCATACCCAGTTGGGCCCAAAGGTAAAATTTGCCACAGCTGTGAACCACTGTTTTTGAGGAAATTAATCCAATGGTACGCCTGTGGGCCAATGTTTCCAATGCCATCCGGACCAGGCAAACTGGTGGGATGCATAAGAACGCCCGCGACACGGTCGAATGAATTCATGCAGCTCTCCATGGCATTTAAGCAGCCAATTGACGATACAAATTCCAGTATGCTTCAGCTGCATGATCCCAGGAAAAGTTCTTGCGCATAGCATTTTGTTGCATTTGGGGCCACAGGTCCTGGTTTTTGAACTGTTCCAATGCTATTCGAAGGCAATAGGCCATATCCTCACCAGTAGTTCCTTCAAAAAGGAAGCCTGTAGCCTCAGCAGAGGAGCTGCTAAAATCGATTACCGTATCCCTGAGGCCGCCTGTGGCACGGGCCAGCGGCAGATTGCCATACCGCATGGCAAACATTTGGGATAGCCCGCAAGGCTCGTATAAAGAAGGCATCAGGTAAAGATCTCCCGCTGCATAGAGACGATGTGCAATCGCATCATCATATTTGATGATGCCGGCGATTCGTTCTGGAAATTCTCCAGCCATTGCCCGAATCGCGTCTTCAAGGTCTGTATCACCAGTACCCAAAATTACAAACTGCCAGGGCAAGTCAAGAGTCTTTCGTAAGGCGTCCAGTACGATATCAATACCTTTTTGGCGAACTAAACGGCTTACTACAGTAAGTAAGGGAACACGTTCATCGACTCTAAAGCCCAGTTCCTCCTGCAGGGCTGATTTATTTTTTGCTTTACCTTGCAGATTATCAGCAGTGAAATTAAAGGGTAGTTTTGGATCTGTAGCAGGATCCCAAACCTTTGTATCGATACCGTTCACAAAACCATCTAACTTATCTTTGTGCATTTGCAGGTATTCGGCCAGACCGCTGCCCATAGGTTCCTGCAGCACTTCATCAGCATAACCTCGCGAAACAAATACTACTTTGTCACTACTGGAAATGCCCAAGGGTAAGGGTGTGAAGCGCGCCCATAATGGTAAATCCTGATCATTTGATGGACTAAAGCCCATTTCTGACATAACTACCTGGGAACCGTAGCCGTTATATGGAAGATTGTGTATAGAAAGGATTGTCTTAATATCTTTAAATTGAAGATGACTCTTATATAGAGTTTTTAGGGCATGCGCTGTTAAGGCAGTGTGCCAATCATTCAGATGCAAAATATCTGGAATCCAATCGAGGAATAAGCAAGCCTCCAGGATTGCCAGCGAGAAGGGAACATACTTAGCCGCATCCAGTGCCGCATCACTTTCATACACACTACTGGCCTCATTGATTGCATCGGTTTCGATAAGGTAAAGCGGAACGCCATCCAGACTGGTAATGTATAGACCGGCTTCCAGAGGAGCTTGACCAGATTTGAGTTTGAAGCTGCCAAGTTTTCGGATATCCAATGCTATGGTGCGTAATTTCGGATGAAATGGCAGTATCATGCGAATATCTGCTTCTGAAGCATGCGTGCGCAAGAGTGTGGGCGGAAGTGCACCGGCCACATCAGCCAGCCCGCCAACTTTCACGTATGGTGCGGCTTCGGCAGTAGCAAACAGAATTTTTTGTTTTTCAATCTGGGACAGATCTTTTCTCATTTTTCGATTCTCCTTATTGGCTCTCTTCTACCAGGTGTACATAATCTTCATGGACAATTGCTTCTTGGTCTAAACCTAAGAGTTCGAGCAATTTGTGTAATAAGCTGGTTTTATCCTGAGCATCCTGGCGGCTCCAGGTGCGGCTCTTAACTTCGACAAATTTACCCAAGTCTGGTTCTGTAACTGTGTCCAGGTTGATAAAAAACTCATTATCCTGGAAATTTACTAAAAAGCGTAAACGGTCCTTTTGTATCTCAAGCGTACTGATAGGTTTAAAATACTCGCTATAGAAACGCAGGCTATGGGTTGCGGGTGCCAAAAAACGCGAACGTGAAAGTAAACTTTCAGCATCACCATCTTGTCCCTTAACCCTCTCACCAATCAATGTGAGGCGGGAGCGTACCGCGTCAATAGTACCACTTGCATCAATAAATTCGTCTTCACGATAGCGCAAGCGTCCCTGACTGGGGTCTTTAAAGCTGTAATAGGTATCATATTCCCTGTAGTGACGTGTGCGCAGGATTTGAAGCTTCGAATTCTTGATGGCTTCGAGTACCGGGTTGAGATTCTCCACACGAACCTTTGCCTGAACTTCAAAACTCTCTTCCTGTGCAGCGCCACCAATGGCAATTAGCTTCGATAAAATCGAGCCTTCTCTTTCAGTGAGAAAAGAATCGATGCGGGCTGCTACTTCGCTGGCCATAACCGGCAGTGTGTTCTCATCCAAGGTCAATAACTCACGGTCGCGCATCAGCCAGCGACCATTCACCATTAGATCCTTGATATCTGTGGATTTGCTGGCATAGATCACCTGAGAGTATACGTCGTCAGGGTCGCGTTTGAATTTTGGTTGATTGTGCAAGGGACTGAGATCGATGGTAATCAGGTCTGCACGCTTGCCAGGTTCCAAGCTTCCGGTAATCGCATCCAGGTGCAATGCCTTGGCACCCATGCGGGTTGCCATCAAAAGTGTCTGGCGTGCCGGCAAAGCAACGGGATCACTCGTAGCTGCTTTGGCAATCAGGCTTGCCAGCCGAATCTCCTCAATCATATCCAGGTCATTATTGGACGCAGGTCCATCAGTACCAATACCCACCGCACAGCCAATCTCAAGCATACGTTTGGTAGGGGCAAATCCGGAAGCCAGCTTTAGGTTGGAAGATGGATTATGCGCGATGCCAACGTCGTAATGTTGCAGCGTGCGTATCTCTCCCTCGTCTAAGTGGACACAATGGGCTGCAGTAAGCTTTGTGTCAAGCAAGCCAATTTTTTTGATATAAGGCACCACCGGCATCCCATACTGATCACGCATGGTTTCCACTTCACCGGTGGTTTCTGCCACATGAAATTGCACATGAGCATCTAATCTTAATGCGATCTCGGTGACTGCTTTTAGGATCTCATCTGTACAGGTATAGATTGCATGAGGTGCCATACCGGCAACAATCAATGGATGTCCCTTCCACTTTCGAATGAACCATTCACAGTATTCAAGTGCTTCTTCATAGAAACTAAAGTCAGGAGAAGGGTACTTTTGTACCGTTTCACCCAGAACTGCGCGCAATCCAACCTGTTCAACAACCTGAGCGATCTCGTCCTCAAAGTAGTACATATCTGCAAAGGTTGTTGTGCCCGAGCGTATCATCTCAGCACAGCCGATTTGAGTGCCCAGTCGTACAAATTCGGGGGTCACAAATTCCCGCTCTACGGGCATGATATAACCCATCAGCCACACATCCAAGCGCAGATCATCTGCCAAACCCCTTAGCAGAGTCATTGGTACATGACCGTGGGTATTCACGAAACCAGGTAAAACCGCTTTTTCTTCACAATCAAGGTATTGCGCAGCTTCGTAATCCTTTAATACCTCTTCCCTGAAACCAACTGCCAAAATTTTGTCATCTTTGATCGCTACTGCACCGTCCGGAAAGAGGTTCCAGGCGGCGTCCATAGTTACAACCAAAGCATTTTCAAGAATTAGATCAGCCTTATTCGTCACTACTGCTCCTTTCCTAAGTCCAAGAAAAAACGACGCAACAAACCTAATGCTGTAGTGCTCGCCCAAAGAGGACTGTCGCCCCTGGGACCGCCGTAGTAGAGCTTGCTTTGTTTTGATAAATCCTTGCCAACCAAGTCCAAGACCAATTCACTTTTCTCGTCTCCGCTGACCAATCGCACTCCCATGGCAAAGTCGGCATGGTTTTGTGTGCAATATTCTTGCAACATCGTTTGCAAGCCTTCATCCGAAAGGCTGATGTTTAATACTTCTCCAATCACCCTATCCGGAAGCTCCGTACGCAATTTGATCAAAGTTTCACCGCCGCTGCCACTTTCGATGATGGCAATCCGCTTGCCAGAGTGCTGGAGTAGTTCCGCAACTTTACCTGGCAGCGTCTCCTCATTCTCACCATAGATAAAATCGCCTAAACGTGCATAGATTTCAGCTAATACCGGCGCAATCATCTCCTTCGCTTCTGCAACCGAATGAGCCTTAGCAGTGATGCGAATATCGGTTTGCCCAGGATGAGCTAGCAATCCCACAGTTGGATTGCTGAGCGTTTCCATTTCTCCTACCACTTCATCGATACTGGATTCACCCTTAGAGATTGTGTGGACAGTATGTGCCAGAATCACTGTTTCTTCCAAGGCATATCGCTCTTTAAGATAACCTAAAACTTCATTTTGGAGTAAGTATTCCATCTCGCGAGGAACACCCGGAAGTGCAATCACAGTTTTGAGCCCCAGTTCAAACACAAATGCGGGCGCAGTTCCTACGGGGTTGCTGATGGCCTTGGAACCAGCAGGAATATAGGCTTGCCTTTTATTGTTTTCAGTTGGCACACGCTGGTAGCGCTTAAAGCGATCTGTGATTTCCTGCCAAAGTTCTTCTTTGAAGCAAAGCGGAACATTAAAAACATCAGCTACAGCCTGCCGGGTAGGGTCGTCCACCGTTGGTCCTAAACCGCCAGTGGTTATCACGATATCTGCACGCATCAGTGCTTCCTGTAAGGTGGCCGTGATACGGCTGATATTATCGCCGACGGTTGTTACACGGTAAAGGTCTACGCCGATATCACGCAAGAGACGAGCAATGTGCTTAGAATTGGTATCGGTGATCTCACCCAGTAAGATTTCTGTACCTATAGTAACGATTTCTGCAATTGCCACGTATGACCTCTCAAGCAAAAATTAAACCATTTTATCGCATTAGGAGGGGCAAAGATAGTACTGACGATCAATGTGCTATCATCAAATGATGGAAGGAAAGACATACCGTCAAAGACTGGGGTACTGGGGCGAAGAACAGGCTGCAAAATTCCTGGAGAGCTCGGGGTATCAGGTGCTTGCACGAAACTTCACCACACGCTACGGTGAGGTAGACCTGGTTTGCATCCAGGACAATGTGCTTGTTTTTGTTGAAGTAAAAACACGCTCCAATGACCGATTTGGCCCAGGCGAACAAGCAGTTGGTCCCCGCAAATTACGGGCACTTAAACGTACAGTTTGGGCGTATCTGGAGCGATACCATTCGGGCAAAGAACCAATTTGGCAAATCGATACCGTTGTTGTAGAAGGACACTTGGGGGATTCAAACCCAGAATTTTTGCATTTTAGAAATGTAGGAGCCAGCTTAGATGACTGAGGCGGGATCTTTGATACCTCTCTTGGTTTTGGTGGGACCTACCGCTTCCGGTAAGACGAAGCTGGCAATTGACTTGGCCCAAAACTTGAATGGTGAAGTAATTTCAGCTGATTCCCGCATTTTGTACCAGGAGCTTCAGATTGGCGTAGCCAAACCAAGCCTCTCGGAACTGGATACTGTTCCACATCATCTGATTTCAATTGCCACACTCGATGATCCCTGGAGCTTAGGACAATACCAGCAAACCGCGCGAGCTACAATCCTTGACGTAAGCCAGCGAAAAAGGCTTCCTATTCTGTGCGGAGGCACTGGTCAATATGTCCGTGCACTTCTTCAAAACTGGCAGGTTCCAGCGTTAGAAGAGCAGCCCCGTTTACGTACGGCTATCGAAAACTGGGGAGAAGAGGTGGGTTACGATCAGCTTTGGAAAGCGCTGGGGATAGTTGACGCCAAAGCAGCGCAAGCTATTGACCCACGCAACAAACGCAGAACGGTACGGGCATGGGAAGTTATCCTGAGTACTGGCAAACGGTTTTCCAGCCGCAGGGGCATTTATTCCAGCCCTTACAACACGCTTACATTGGGCTTGGAATGGCCTCGCGAAGTCTTGTACAAACGTATTGATCAGCGCATTGATGATATGTTCGACCAGGGACTCTTAGAAGAAGTAGGAGGATTAATTGCTGCCGGATATGGCAAGTCGCTCAAACGCATGGGGATCATTGGCTATAGTGAGTTAATTGCCTATCTTGAAGGGGAGTACTCCCTTGAAGAAGCTGTTCGGCTCCTAAAGCGAAATACACGTATTTACGTCCGCCGACAAGCCAACTGGTTCAAAGCAAAAGATCCGCAAATTGTATGGCTTAAAGCAGACGATCCAGCACTGCTTGAAAATGCGCTGGATCGTGTCAATTCTTGGTTGAATCTTAATTAGTGCAGAGGGGCCGGGATACCTTGGTTTTTAGGGTAGGGGGCAGGGTATATTTCTTCGAACTCCTCCCGTGATATGGTTTCCTTTTCCAAGAGACGTTCAGCAACTTCGATAAGTTTGTCTTTATTTTGAGTCAGAATATCCCTGGCTCGCTGGAAGCTCTCACTCATAATTCTTTGCACTTCCGCATCGATTTTTTGTGCAATGGCTTCGGAATAATCGCGCTGTTCAGAAATTTCGCGTCCTAGAAACACCATTTCTTCTTTTTGACCGTAAACCATCGGCCCCATAGTGTCGCTCATACCTAAGCGCGTAACCATCTTGCGCGCCAATTTTGTTGCATTTTCAATATCATTGGCTGCGCCGGAAGTGATATCGTTAAAAATTAATTCCTCTGCAGCCCGGCCGCCGAGCAGCGAAATGATGTCTGCTTCCATTCCCTTTTTAGATTCTAAAAGCGAGTCTTCCAATGGCAAGGACATTGTAAATCCACCCATCATCCCTCGCGCTATGATGGAAACTTTCTGAACCGGATCGGCCTCAGGGATCGTTTGGATAACAATTGCATGACCTGCTTCGTGATACGCGATGATTTTCTTTTCAGCAGGGTTTATTAATCTGCTCTTGCGCTCAGGGCCTGCAATTACGCGCTCAATCGCTTCTTCAAATTCTGGCGGCTCAATCACGCGCTTGTTTCTGCGAGCTGCAAGTATTGCTGCCTCATTTAACAAATTTTCCAAGTCTGCACCAGCAAAACCAGGTGTTGCCCGGGCGATAGTCTCCAGGCTTACGGAAGAAGAGATTGGTTTCCCGCGGGCATGCACTTTTAAAATCGCTTCGCGGCCGCGCATGTCCGGCTTGTCCAACATAACCCTGCGATCAAATCGACCTGGCCTTAACAGGGCGGGATCCAAAATATCTGGCCGGTTGGTAGCAGCAATTACAATCACGTTAGTGTCGGTATCGAAGCCGTCCATTTCCACCAAGAGCTGGTTTAAGGTTTGCTCACGTTCGTCATGGCTGCCCCCTAAACCTGCACCGCGATGCCGTCCTACAGCATCAATTTCATCAACAAAGATGATGCAGGGGCTATGCTTTTTGGCCTGTTCGAACAAATCACGCACACGACTGGCACCAACACCAACAAACATTTCAACAAATTCGGAGCCGGAAATCGAAAAGAAAGGAACGCCGGCTTCACCTGAGACTGCCTTCGCTAATAAAGTTTTTCCTGTTCCCGGCGCACCAACCAGCAGTACGCCTTTAGGAATACGAGCTCCCAGAGCAACGAATTTTTGCGGTTCTTTGAGGAACTCTACTACTTCGCTCAATTCCTCTTTGGCTTCATCCGCACCAGCCACATCGGCGAAGGTTACCGTTGGGTGTTCACCTGTCATCATGCGCGCACGGCTTTTACTGAAAGACATCGCCTGGCTATTGCTGCTTTGTGCCTGACGCATCATAAACCAGAAGAAGAGACCCATGATTACAAAAGGTAAAAAGAGGCTGACAGCGTTCCAAAAGAGAACCAAGGCACTTTCAGGTTTTACTTCAATACTTAAGCCTTCTGCCTGGAACTTATCAGGACTTACACCGAAATCGGCTAATTGAGATGGCAGGCTGGACCGAGCATCCATTACTGAGGTTTTCTCTTCACCATCCCGGTAGATTACCTTAATGTTGTAGTCGTCCAGAATTACCCGCGATACCAAGCCAGCTTCAATGTCTGCGGCCACACGGTTTAATCCAATATTGCGGGTTTCCTGGGATGCCTGGTTAAAATTTAAGAAAACGAAGGCCAAAATAGCCATCATCAACAGGCTATAGATTAAATAGGATTGTCTGCGTTGATTCACTAAGGTCCTCCAAAAGGTGCCTTTAACACCACTGGAAAATTATACCAATCAGCATTGGTTTTTTTTGCAGTCGATATAAAAGTAAGACAAGTTAATAGATCTCTAATTCTTATATTCCTTATGAATGCCCGGGGCCCAAGCAATAGCAAATCTTATATAACTGGTCCAGTTCAAAACATCCTCGCACTGCCTAAAGCCCTGCAAGTTTCCAGGGACCATTAACAATATTAGTCCCGGAAAAAAGCAGCGCTTTTGTCCGAAGGGCATTTTCATTGGTAATTAGACACGGGTAAGGTACTCACCAGTCCGGGTGTCAACTCGGATCGTATCACCTTCGGTAACAAATGCAGGACATTGCACCTTTAAGCCAGTTTCGCAAATTACTTGCTTAGTAACACCGGTAGCTGTATTACCCCGTGCAGCCACTTCGGCTTCTACTACTTTAAGATCAACGCTGGTGGGAAGTTCAATATCCAGGGGTTCGTTACCATAAAAAGTGAGTTTGACCTCTGTGTTTTCTTTCAAATATCCTTCGTATGCCTCAATGTGGTCGGCTGGAACAGCTGGCTGTTCAAATGTTTCCATATCCATGAAATAGAAGAAGTGTTCATCCCGGTAAAGATACTGAACATTGTGGTAATCCAGTCTGATATCCTGCACCCGATCACCCGAGATGAAGGTCTTCTCAATATTTGTCCCTTTACGCAGGTCCTGGGCTTTCACTCGGATTGTTGCCGAACCACGGCCTGGTTTGTTGTGTTGATATTCAATCACCTTATAAAGGTCACCATCGATCAGGAAGATCACACCTTTACGTAAATCATTAACATCGATCATATTTGAATCCTCTTTCGGTCTACTTAGGCTTACCGGCGGGATTATAGTACAGCGCCTCTCCAACGGCAAGTATTTGCAGTTTCACCAGAGTATTGTGGTAGCCAGGGATATACTTGCACAAATGAGTATAATCAACGCATTATCAACTATTAAAATCTTGAAAGAGGCTTTATCCTATGATCAGTATTATTCCGGTAGATACTAAAGAACTTCGCAAACGTTTTGTAGATTTCCATTACGACCTGTACATTGGCTGCCCACAATGGGTACCACCGTTTAAAAACGATATTCACGCGATGCTAAACCCCAAGAAACATCCGTTTTATGACCATTCGGAAGCGGATTTCTTTCTGGCAGTCAGGGACGGCAAAACTGTAGGCCGCATTGCCGCACTATGTAACCGTCCTTTTAACAGTTACCATAATGCAAAGGACGCCGAATTTTATTTATTTGATTGTATCAATGACCAGGAAGTTGCGAATGCTCTTCTGGATACTGCTGCCAACTGGGCGCGCGCACGTGGGCTTACGGACCTTATTGGTCCCAAAGGTTTTGGTCCTCTGTATGGGTATGGAATTCAAATTGAAGGCTTTGAACATCGCCAGATGATGAACATGATGAATTACAACTATCCCTATTACCGTGAACTGGTCGAGAATTATGGTTTTGTAAAAGAAGTTGATTTCGTATCCAGTTACGTCGTTCCAAAAAACTTTGTACTGCCCGAAAAAGTATCTAAGGCAGCAGAGATTGCAAAGAAGCGTGGCCGCTTTGAAGTTAAAACTTTTACAAGCAAAGCCGAATTACGAAAATGGGCTCCTAAATTGGGCCAGGCGTATAACAAAGCCTTTGTTAATAATTGGGAGTATTATCCTCTTAGTAAACGCGAGGTAGATTTCGTTGTTTCCAACGCAATTATGGTTATTATTCCAGAATTATTGAAATTAATCTTGCACGACGGAGAAATCGTAGGATTTACGCTGCCGTTCCCGGATCTTTCGGAGGCAATGCAGAAAAACAAAGGCAAATTGGGCCCTATCGAGATTATCCGTCTGCTGCGCGCAATGAAAACCACGGATTGGGTGGACTTTAACGGCATCGGTATTCTTCCCGAAAATCAGGGGTTTGGGGGTAATGCTTTGCTCTATGATGCACTTCTTGCATCGATGAACCAAACTGACCAGTTTGATCATGCTGAATTAACGCAGGTAGCCGAAACTGCCGTTCAAATGCGCAAGGATCTGGCTAATTTAGGCGTTAAACCTTATAAAAATCATCGTGTCTACCGCAAGACACTCTAGAAACTGAGAAGAGCCCACAAACGGGCTCTTCTTTGTAAGAGCGAGGGTGTGCAGCCATGAGGCCATCTGTATATTCTCATGTCGATTTCTTCCGTCATTCAATTTTCATCCGCTACTTTGGGCCAAATTGATCCAGAGCAGCTAAACATCACCAGTTATCCTTATATCCGGTACGCTCTTGAGTTACCCCACAGAGTCTACATTTGTATTCCTGAACTGTGTGGCCTGTGTTCCCTACCATGCGCTCCGGGCCTGGTATCCATTCATGCCTGCCAGCTCCGCAAATCTTGCAAACACAACCATTCCATTCATGGTACTTAGCCAGTTTTTCAATAACTTTCCCGCATACCGTGCATTTTTCGTTGCACGTTCCAGGTATTCTTTGAAATTTGTGCGCCTTATAATCCACTGTTTCCTGCCCGCAAACAGCGCACTTTTGATTGCAGGTACCTGGCACAGGTCGCCAGTCATGGTATGAATACTCGTTGACATTTCGTACTTTGCCGCAGATCTGGCAAGTACAGAAATCCCAATTGTGGTTTGCATCTCTCACTCTGCCGCAAACACGACAAGTACAACCATTCCAGTCATGCCTCACATCTGTTTTCCCGCAAAGAGAGCATTTTTCCTCACACTTTCCCTCGATGGGTTCCCATAGATGATGCTTCGGTCCGCCTTTTGTGTCGTTTGCTTTTCCGCACCTCCGGCAAGAACAAAGACCTTCCCAATCATGGCTTTCTCGCGTTGTTCCGCAAAGAGAACATTTTTCCTCGCAGCTGTCCTCAACAAGTTTCCAGTCATGGGGGTAGGTATTTCGAATCATGCCGCATTGTTTGCAGATACACCTATCCCAATCGTGATTAACCGCCATTTCTCCACAAACAGAACACCGCACCTCGCATGTTCCCTGGATCTTTTCCCATTTATGAGCTCTTGATTTGTAATCCTTTGCGCCGCAGCGTCTGCAAATACATCCGTCCCAATCATGGTTTTGACGTTCATACCCACAAATTGAACATTTTTCTTTACATTCGTCATCTACAGGTCGAAATTGGTGACTACACCGTTTTCCGCAAAGCATGCAACTCCCGGAGTTGTTCCAGATATGCTGTTCATCCCGCACTTTCCCGCACCGCGCGCATCTACAATGGTCCCACTTATGACCTAATAAACAAGACATTATCCATCCATCCTTCCATATCTTTTGTTGCTGTGCTTCCTGTGGCTTCAGGCCATGTTGCGCCGCTAATTTATATACAACTTTGGAGATAAGTTAGGATACGGTTTGATTTCCTGGAAAGGGCAGTTTGTTTTTGTTGTTCTCGAGAAAATCAAATATCCGCATTAGCTCATCATCAAAGAGGAGAACCCTCGAATTGTGGGGCGATGAAAGCTATCGCGGATAATATTATATATCCGTCCGCGCTGTGTGCAAAGACATGTGGCCTTAAATTAGAAAAAGCGGGTGATGGGATTCGAACCCACGAATCTTAGCTTGGGAAGCTAATGCCTTACCACTTGGCAACACCCGCACAAAGATGTCCGCATATTCTAATCGATTTTTGCCTCAGCGCCAATTAGGGTAAGATAGATAAGGCATGATCAAACGCTCCAACCCCTACGACTCCGATCCAAAGCACTTTTTGCGCGGCCGGATTCATTCCTTTGAATGTGCGTTCTCCGGTTTGGTTCACGTATTCAAGACTCAGCCAAATATCTGGATTCACCTTGCTTTTACCATTGCCGTTGGGGCAGTAGGCCTTTGGTTAAAAATAAGCCAGGTGCAATGGCTGGTACTTATCCTTGTAATTGGCCTGGTATGGACCGCCGAAATATTGAATACCGCACTGGAAGTCATCGTTAATATCGCCAGTCCGGAACGTCACCCTTTGGCAAAACTGGCGAAAGATGTTGCCGCAGGAGCGGTATTAATTGCTGCCATCGTTGCCATCGTTGTCGGCATCATTGTTCTGGGTCCGGCTCTGCTTCAGACATTAGGATTTTAATAAAATTCTGATGCTTTTGTTCAGGCTTTAAAGAGATATGTAAAATTGCCTGTTGTATACTAATCCGCAACGAAACAGAGGAGAACTATGATTACTGAACCTATTAATGTTACCGACGGAAACTTTCAAAAAGCCGTTCTTGAATCCAAATTGCCCGTAGTTGTGGACTTCTGGGCACCCTGGTGCGGACCTTGTCGTATGGTTGCACCAATTTTAGAAAAGATAGCCAAGGAATACGCCGGAAAACTCATCGTCGTCAAAGTAAATACTGACGAAAACCAAGAATATGCGGGCAAATACGGCGTGCAGGGTATTCCTACACTGCTAATGCTAAAAGATGGCAAGATCGTCCATCGGCAGGTCGGCGCTCTGCCCGAACCAATGCTTAAAGAAGTTGTTGATCAGTTTTTGGATGTATGCAACAGCGAAGACGCAGCTTGATAAGTTTTTAAGTTTTGAAACAATTGAGGCTGTCCCAAAAGGTGGGTACAGCCTCAAAACTTTAATATAATGGGGGGATGAAAAGACAAGTATTCAAAGACTATCAACAAGGACAAAGCTTTCTGCTTCCACCTGACATCAACGAGATGATCCCAGAAGGGCACTTAGTGCGTGTGGTAAAATGATATCCTGCGAGGCGTAAAAGCCGATATCGCTGAAAGATCTTAGTGATCGCTGTGGTAAATAGAAGATCGACGGCATGATCGCGGTCAAGAATACAAAGAGGAGGATAGCGCCTACGATCCTCAGATGCCTGAAAGTGATCATCTATGCCTATACCCAGCGGATATACACATCGCGTCAGATAGCCAAAGCCCTGAGAGAGAACCTCAGCTTTATGTGGCTGAGTGGGATGAACCGGCCGGACTTTCGGACGATCAACAGGTTTAGAGCGAAAGTGATGAAAGCGGTAATTGATGAAGTATTCTATGGGATTATCAAAGAGCTGCTTGAGATGGGGATGATTGACCTGCAAAGCTATTTTGTGGATGGGGCCAAGATAGAAGCGAACGCGAACAAATACAGTTTTGTATGGCGAAAAAGCACCCGAACGCAGAAAGGGAAGCTTGGGAAAAAGCTAATGCCTTAACGGATAGACGAGCTTGAGAGAAGAAGAGCACAAAGAGGATCGAGATCTCAATGAAATTTGGGAAGGGCCAGAGATAGACAGTGAGAAGCTGAAAGAGGTGATGGAAAAGATCAACCAGCGTATAAAAGAAGAGGCAGATCAACAAAGCACTTTTTGAAAGCTGCCAAGAGACAAGATAGAGAAAGACTTTCTGAATGGATGAAGAAATCCGAAGCATATGAGGAAGTCTTTAGTGGACGCAACAGCTTTAGTAAAACAGATTGGGACGCCACCTTTATGCGCATGAAAGAAGACGCGATGAAAAAATGGCTGGTCAAAGCGGGATACAACGTGCAAGTGGGGACACAGAAGCAGTTTATTCTTGGATACAGTTTGCATCGCCAGTCCGGAACGATCGCTGTGTATGCAAGCGCATCTTGAAAAGATCTATGAGCACATGGGCAGGTATCCGGAGGATTTGATAGCAGATGCCGGATATGGGATCATTGTGAAGAAAACTATGCCTGGTTGCAGGAGAAGAAGATAGCATATATCAAATACAAGAGCTTTGATGATGAGCTTTTGAAACGCAATTACAAAAAGAAGATTATCGTGCAGATGCTTTTGTCTATCAAGAGGAAACAGATGAATATGAGTGTCCGCAGGGGAAGAAACTGAGGTTTGAGAAAGAAGAGAAGCGACGAAAGAGAGTGGATATGGAAGCAAACGGAATTGCAGTAGAGTGGATTGTGTTGATTGTTCGGGATGTCCGGTCAAGGAGCAGTATGGTTGCAAAGGGAAAGGGAACCGGCAGATAGCTATAGGAGCGGAGTTGGAGCGCTATCGGCAAGCAGCCAGTGAAAGATTGGAATCAGAACAAGGACGAAGGTACCGGTCTAAAAGGCCTGTAGAAGTGGAAGCGGTATTTGGGAGATTGAAGCAAAACTGGGGATTTCGAAGGTTTATATTGAGAGGATTAGAGAAAGTGAGTACAGAATGGGGTATTCTCTGTGTTTCTCATAATATTGCTAAGCTTGCTGCTGCATAGCAACTCTCTTTTCATTATTTTTATGATGACAGAGGCTGCCCTTTTTGGACAGCCTCTTTTTCTCAATCAGTAGACCTCTCAATATCAGCGCCTATTGCGCGTAGTTTAAGGTCAATCATTTCATAGCCGCGATCAATCTGAGCAACATTTCGAATTACTGATGTACCCTGAGCAGATAGAGCCGCTAATACAAGCGCAATACCAGCGCGAATGTCCGGCGAGTCCAGCTTTTCACCGTTTAGCCGAGTAGGTCCGTGCACAATACAGCGATGGGGGTCGCAGAGAACAATTTGAGCACCCATTGAAACCAATTTATCGGTAAAGTACATCCGGCTGGGATACATCCAGTCGTGGAAGAGGATTGATCCGTTGGATTGTGTAGCGATAACGATTGCAATACTCATCAGGTCGGTGGGGAAGGCCGGCCAGGGCATTACGCTAATTTCAGGAATAGCATTTCCTAAATCAGGTTCTATTACCAGGCGTTGGTTACTGCCTACTAAAATGTCATCGTCAAGGAAGAGAAAGTCCACGCCTAAGCGTCGCAACACTAACTGGATCATCCCTAAATGCTCAACACCAGCATTCTTGATCCGCAATTCACCGCGAGTTACAACAGCAGCACCAAGGAAGCTGATTACTTCCAGATAATCCGGGCCAATGGTGAATTCTGTACCGTGTAAGGAGTCAACACCATTGATCACCAGTGTATTCGAGCCAATATTTCGTATATCGGCACCCATGCGATTGAGCATATGACAAAGTTCTTGAATATGCGGTTCCGAAGCGGCATTGCGAATAACTGTATGCCCTTTAGCGCGTACTGCAGCCATAATCGTATTCTCTGTAGCAGTAACGCTGGCTTCGTCCAAAAGAACATCGGCTCCGGTAAGCTTATTGGCTTTAAAGTTAAAGGTATTGGAGTAATCGAAACTGGCTCCCAATGCTTTGAGCGCCAAAATATGTGTGTCGACCCTCCTGCGCCCAATAACATCACCGCCCGGAGGAGGTAAAAAGATTTCGCCTGCCCGAGCTACCATGGGGCCAGCCAGAAGAATTGAGGCGCGGATATTGCGACAAAGGTCTGGATCCAGATCAGAGGGGTGAATATCGTCTGCAATAAACTCGTAAGAGCTGGATGTACCAATTTGACGCACTTTTACGCCCAAACTGCGCATCAGTTGAATCATGGTCTGCGTATCAGTAATATTGGGCATATTGTGTAATATCAACGGCTCATCTGTTAGCAGACTTGCGGCCATCAAAGGCAGAGCAGCATTTTTATTTCCAGAAGGGGTTATCTCCCCCGATAAGGGTTTTCCTCCTCGAATAATAAACTTATCCATCACACCTCCACATATTTCTGGACAATCAGGCTACTACTGATTCGCCGTTTTACCAGAGAACAATGCATTTGCATATTCTATTAGTACAAAGGATGCCCGCTGCCACATCTCCTGCATCACTGTGCCGATTGCAGCATGTTTAGGTACCACATAATATCCATAGCTGGTTTGCCATAGATTGACGAGGAGAAATCGGTTAGCTTCACAACCGGGAAAAAACCCTGACTTGCCATTCCAGCTATCCAGGTTCTTTCCCAAATACCATTTCCGTACAAGTCGTAATAGAAACGCTGACCTTCAAGGTTTACATACTCGTTTCCAAATGCAGGATCAAAAGGAGTCAAGGGTTCACTGCCAGAATATTCTCCATAAGCAATGGAACCGGCTTGCAGCCCAAGAAATACCGGTTTTGCCATAGCCTGACTGAACTCCCAGACTGGCCCATCTAACTGGCGAGTCATATTCTCTATACCCCAGGCTTCAGGTGTATCACCTGACCAAGGCAGGCTAATGTAATATGCATCTGCCTCCTGCATGAAATCGAAAACAGATACAGTCCCCGGGCCAAGGACATCAGCCCAAATTACCATCCCACTAAAATGCTCCTTGGCCAAGGCCAGGATGCCTGCCCAACTTGCATCAACATATGACGGGGTGTCTCCGCCCTCATCTCCTTGAGCAATCGCTCCAGGAAATACCGGGGCAAGCTCTGGACCACCAATAATAAACTGATCCACTTGGTTATCGTTGGCTATTTGGAGAAAATGCAGCAAAAAACGATCGTAGTGAAGAAACCAGTGCTCCCACCAGGCATTACTGCGTGCAGTGGAGTTCCACCAATCCCAGGTAGAGCCCCCATAATCCAGGCTGGGATAAAGGGCTACTTTAAACCCTAACTCTTTTGCCGCCGCAATTAATTGGACTAATTCATCAGCAGACATGCTTTGGCCTGGCTGAGGGAAGATAGCAGGAGCTTCGCTCTGGACGCTTACTTTCCAGGCTGGTCTCAAAATCAGCCAGTTGAAACCCATTTCACCGATAGATTCCAGCGAAGATTGATAGTTTGGGAACCAAACAGAACGGTATTCAGGCAGGAGTTCCACGCCTGACAAGCGCTCTCCGCTTAAGATCTGAATACCTTGGTTGGAATAAAGGCTATCTGCAAGCGGTTCCCAGGCATTCCAGCCTGAAACCGTATGCAAATTTGCAGCGGGGTTACCCGGAACAACCTGATAAGGAGCCTCCTTACTCACTGGATCATAGGCAACATCACATTCTGTATTTCGGCAAACTGTATAGGAGAACTTGCTCTGTTCTTCGGGACTCCCAAATACCAGGTAAATCCAATTACCTTCCCCTATATGCCAGGCAGGTACCAGAGTGTTTAGACCACCTTGATGGAACTGAAGCCAGATGGTTTCTTCAGGGGGTGTTTCAGGCGGGGTGCTTACCTGCAGGACTGTCGGCTCTACATCTGCCACACGCCAGCTTTCAACTTCATCTCGGATTGTCATATCACGATTGGGAACAATAAACCGGCGAACTGCATAAAGGCCGTTCTCATTCCGCTCTGCATTTAAGACAGCATCTCCCAAACTGTACTTATATCGCAAATCATTTCCTGCATACAGCAAAAGTTCAATCTGGTAACGTCCATCCTTACGTTTCTCGAGCTCAGGCATCCTTGCAGGTAAACTGCGCAAACTGCCATCCTCAGCAAACGATCTGCCTAACTGGCTAAGATTGCCAGCCATTCGCAATGCTGCGCCTGCTGCATCGTCAGGTACTTTGACAAGAAAAGTAAGTTTCACCGGAGGTAAGGCGTTCATAAAGAAGATTGCAGCTGTTCCGCTGCCTCCTTCCTGTACATTTACCTCCTGCTGGAAACTCTGGTGGCTTCCATCCAGACTAAGAGCGGTCAGATTGTGAACTCCGACTGGCAGCTGGTCAAAAAAGAAGCGTCCGGTAGCATCACTCAAGGCATGCATTCCTGCGATGCTGACCAAGACGTCTGCCAACGGCTGATCATTGTCAGCGTCGATCACCATACCGCGTACTAGACCAAGCGGACCAGAGTAAGGTGCATCCTCCCAACCCAAAATCAAATCGTTTAAGTTTGTTCCCTGATACACTGTGCCAACACGGTATTGAATCTTGTTTCCCAAAGCGTCCACTTCTGTAGAAGGGGCAGGCAGTTCGCGGATATAGCGATAGTAGACATTTGAGCCCAGGGGCAAATTTACTGTGGCTGTATAAACCCCATCGCCAACAGGGTTCATTGGAATATGCGAAGAGTCTTCAGGTAAGCCTGTAAGATCATCCAATAACTCTAGTGCAAACTGAAGGCCGTCTTGGGAACCCTGGAGAATCTTGACATTAAAATTGACAGAAACGAATTGAAGTGCTTCGATACGACGGGGAAATTCAAGTTCAGGCTGGGTAATATTACGGTTGCCTGGGAAGACACGTAATCCGCACCCCGTCAAGATTAAAGACAGAAAAACCAGCAGGACTTGTGACCAAAAAGACCTTTTTCTGGTTCTCAATTTATCTTTTTGCAATGGCATTGGATACTTTTTCCATGTTTTCAGCCAATGAGCCTAAGACCCCATTAATGAAACGTGGCGAACTATCAGTTCCAAATGCCTTAGCTAACTCCACAGCTTCATTGATTCCAACCTTTAAGGGCGTTTTTTTATAAACGGCTACTTCCCAAAGTGCCAAGCGCAGAATATTGCGATCGATCACTGCTACCTGGTCCAAGGGCCATTCCGGTGCATGCGCAGCGATAGCCTGATCCAGTTTCTTTGCATTTTCAAGCACACCATTCACGAGTAACTGAGCAAACGCGTACAAAGCCTGGTCTAGTCCCTGTTCCTCAGCGCGGTCAGCTAAAACTACACCCGTAGGATGATCAGTAAGATCCACTTCGTAGAGCGTTTGTAAGGCTACGAAGCGGGCTTTGGTGCGTGACTTCATTGGTTTTAGGCCTCTAGGTCAATATCTGTGATGTGCACATTGATGTAGGCAACTTCCATGCCAACCATTTGGGAAATCGCCCGTTTCACTTTTGCCTGGATCTCTTCCCCAACCAGGCGAACGTTGTCCTTCGCCTTCAAAACCACATAGACATCAATGTAAATACGTTCATTTTCCACCAATACTTTCACACCTTCACCATCGTGCCGTTTTGCGATGATGGTTACAGGTTTCACAGTAGTTGCCATGCGGCTTACACCGGGAACCTCAAGGGTTGTCAGGCGAACGATACTATTTAAAACACTAGGTGCAATCGTGGTTGTGCCGGTGTTATCTGTTTCCACAGTTTTCCTTTCTGGCTTATTACTCAGGTAATTGCATGCTAAGCAAAATTGTAAGTAAAGCAATCTGGTCCTGATCAAGACCGATAGCAGGCTGGGCAGTCAGTACCTTTTCTGCCAAGCTTTTGTAGTCGATTTCATCTGGCCAACCGACAGAGAATGTAAGTTTGTCTTCAGCATTTAAAGCAAAGCCAAGCTCTTGCAGTACAGGGGTCAACAGTGAAGCAGCATCTGCATACAGCTCTTTCCAAGCAAGTAAAAGGGCAGTGGCAAGAGTATTGTCCTTCTCAAAGGCCTCTTCAACCCGTTTATTCAAGATAGTAGCAGGTGCCTGCATGGGGTTACGAAAACCGCTTACCCGTACTGTTTTCTTAACAGCTGCAAGAGCGTCCGCACGGGATTCCGGTGATAAATCGGCCAGTCTCCCGAACACGTCCTGAAGCAGCTCCTTGCGAAAATAAGGTTCAAGATGATAGTTAATAGCAAGCATTGGTTTTCGAGCTTCCATTTTTTATCCTTACTGTAAAAGGTGGCTATCAAATTTGAGAAAGCACAAGACCTTTCACTCTATGATCTTCAATAATCATCCGTATCATCATCGTCGTCTGGGTCGTCGTCACTGGCCCAGAGGTCATCGGCATCTTCATCCTGAGACATTTCGTCCCATTCTTCCAGTTCTTCATCGTCATCCCAACTTCCCGCATCAGCTTCCTCGTTTGGCGTAAAGGTAAGACAGCCTGCGTCTGGGTTTAATTCGATTGCTGCAGCGGAACAATACCGCTCATCTAAAAAGAGGCAGTCCAAATAGTGGCATCTGATCTTTGGCATAGTCGACTCCATTTCTCCAGGATTTCGCAGGCATTTTACCTTAGAGGCCAGTAACCGTAAAGGTGCATCAGTTAACCCGGTTTGCTGCGGGTTGCCTCAATGACATTTGGAAGGTTTTCAAGGCGGGTTAATATACGGCTTAATTGACTAATACCACTCACTTCCAGAACCAAGTTCACCTTTACTAAATGTTGTCTCGTCTGCATAGAAAGGTCTACCAAGCGTACATTCTCACTGGATAGCACCGTCGAAATATCTGTCATTAGACCTTGGCGGTCATAAGCGGAAAGCTGTAAGGCCACCGGGTATGTCTTTTCCGGACTGGCCCAATTCACCTGTATCAAACGCTCTGGATCCTGTACACGTAAAATATTGGGACAATCAATACGATGAATGGTTACTCCGCGTCCGCGGGAAACGTAACCAATAATTTCGTCACCTGGCATTGGGTTGCAGCAGCGCGCCGGCGTAGTTGCCAGTCCCTTTAAACCATTAACCATTACCGAACTCCCGGGTGCCGGCTTGGTAAAGCCAGTAGGAATCAACAAAGCTTCTTCGGCACCACTTTTCTGCAGTTCGGAAACTTTGTTGATTACACGACCCATGGTAATGTCGCCAAAACCTATGCCTACGTATAAGTCTTCGATGCTGCGCACATTGAAGGATTCAAGCAAAACGTCGAGATCCACGCTTGTGAGGTTAAGGCGTTTAAACTCCCGTTCCAGAGCAGCTTTGCCATGTTCCAGGTTGTACTGCCGGTCTTGTTGCTTGAACCACTGTTTGATCTTCGTGCGCGAACGAGAGGATTTGACCATCCCTAAGCTGCTGTTCAGCCAATCTCTGCTGGGGCCACCTTTACTGGTCGTTAGTACCTCTACCTGATCACCCGTCTGCAAGGTGTAATCCAGGGTTACCAGCTTTCCGTTCACTTTAGCGCCTCGGCAGCGATGCCCGATTTGAGTGTGAACCTGATAGGCAAAATCAATTGGTGTTGCGCCTAAGGGAAGTTCGACAACATCTCCCTTAGGAGTAAGAGCATACACTTTATCCCTAAATGGGTCTGAGCGCAGGCCGTCTAGCATTTCATTGCTATCGTCAACTTCTTGGCTCCAAGCCAAAAGGCTTCGCATAGCTGTAACTTTTTGCTCATAATCATTAGTCATACGAGCATCGGTTTCTTTATAGCGCCAGTGAGCTGCTACGCCATACTCGGCATTCTGATGCATTTCAGGTGTGCGAATTTGGATTTCCAGTGGTTTTCCATCGCTATAGACTACAGCAGTATGCAGGGACTGATAATTGTTTGGTTTGGCGTTTGCAATGTAGTCATCGAACTCACCAGGAATAGGGGTAAAGTGCATGTGCACAATTCCCAAAACTTTATAGCAGGAGCCTTCGTCGTTGACGATAAGTCTTACAGCACGCAAATCGCGGATAGATTCGAAGGACTGGCCTTTGCGCTTCATCTTACGAAAAATGGAATAAATGTGCTTAGGCCGTCCGCTCACCTTGGCCTCAACCTCTGCTGACTCTAGCAGTTGTTCCAGATTTGTAATGATTCCGCTTATTTCCTCTTCCCGTTCATTGCGCCGCATTTCAAGCTGGTTGGCAATCTCACTATACTTTTCAGGATTGCTGTACCTAAAAGCTAGGTCTTCCATTTCCCACTTGATTTGCCAGATACCCAGGCGATTTGCCAATGGGGCAAAAATGTCTAATGTTTCCTGAGCAATCTTTTTTTGGCGATCGAGCGGCAAATATTCTATTGAACGCAAATTATCCAGACGATCCGCAAGTTTGATAATCACCACCCGCACATCATCCCCAATAGCCAGGAGCATTTTACGCAGAGTTTCAGCAATTAGGTCTGCTTTACGGCTATCAGGAATTTCATCGGAGGGTGGCAAAGGTTGACGTTCGTCTTCGTGCTGATCTGCACGATGAAGCTGCGGCAAGCTGGTAATACGAGTAAGATCCTCCACATAATGGGCAACCGTGTTTCCAAACTTGCTTTGAATCGTTTCAGGTTTAATCTTGCTGTCTATCAATACATCATGCAAAATGCCAGCAATGATCATATTCGTAGAAGCTTGCATTTCTACAAGAATGCCAGCTACACCAAGGCAATGGGTAAGATAAGGCAGGCCAGATGCTCGCGTCTGGCCTGCATGCGCTGTTTCTGCAATGGCATACGCTTCAGAAAACTTTTCCCTGTCCCTATCGTTAAATTGATCTGGGAGCGTATCTAGAAAATTATTGAATGACATGATGCAGCTTAATTGTAGCGCAACTTTGCCCTCTTATTTCAGTTTCTCGGTAGAGCTATAGCTTCGCTCTAGCTGCAAGGCCTCCAAAATGATCTCATCTTCCGGCTCCAATGCGTTGGTAACCAACTTTGCGAGCAACCTTCCTACACCCGGGCCAAGCATGAAGCCCTGACCGCACATTCCTGTGGCAAGAATGTAACCTTCTAAACCATTTACTCTTCCCAGTAAAGGTGACCCGTCGGGAGTCATGGGGTAAGTAGCGCGCCAAGTACGCCGTACCCGTACATTTGCAAGACGCGGCATCACTTCAATAAGACGCCTGCTGGCGTGGGGAAGATAAAATTGTGTATCCAAAATCAAATTACCCCAAATTTGCGGGTTAGGAGTTACACAAAAAATAATTTTGCCACTTTGTTGCTGATAAAAATAAAAATTGTCCGAACCAGGACGGCTACGGATATCCACAATCATGGGTCCAAACATGTGCTCAACAGCTTCCGTGATACCTGCTTCATGAGCGTCCGGTTTAACGGGAAGGTTAAGGCCTGCCATTGCGCCGAGCTCCGCAGACCAAGAGCCAGCAGCATCTATCAAAATCGGAGCGTGATAGTTAGCCTTAGAGGTCTTAACCCCAACCACACGGTCGCCTTGAAGAATTAATCCCTCGATTCTTTCTTTGAAATGAAAACTGGCCCCAGCTTGTACCGCATGTTTCCAAAATGCAAAACTGGTCTTAAGCGGTGATGCAGAACCATCCTGAGGCGAATAGGTCCCTCCGCGCAAGCCTTCCGGATTGATATCCGGCGCCAGCCGGATGATGCCCTCAGCATCATGCCAATCAATATTCAAACCCAAAGATTTTTGCAAGGTCAGTAAATCTTTGAGCGTGTGTTCAATTTCCTCATCATAGGCAACGAAAGAATAACCATTTTCCTGCCATTCTAGGTCGTCGCCATGCGTCTGCTGCCAATTGCCTACGATCGAAATAGAGTCGGTGCAAAGACGGATCTTGGCTGGATCCGAGTGCGTTGCACGCAATCCACCAATAGCATGTTTGTTAGAGCCTTGTCCGCTGCTGGCCAACTGATCAATAACTAAGACCTTCAGTCCGGCCTTTGCCATGTAATAAGCCGTTGGGGTGCCTACCGAACCAGCACCAGCTATGATGACATCATAATTGTTTTGGTTCATTTTGCACCTCCACCGAACTCGTCCGGCAGGTTAGCCAAGACACCCAGGGGCATTTCTACAAAAACAGGCCGCACTGGTGTTTCGGTTACCTCGCTAAGCGCGACACCTTCCGATTGGAAAATCCTGCGGATCATCGCCAGGCAAGTTTTCCCGCCACAAGCTCCCATGCTCAACTTAGTAACAGCTTTTATTTGATTGATATCGCGAACCCCCATACGGATCAATTCCTTCACTTCCTTCACTTTCACACGTTCGCAGCGGCAAATATATGCCTCATCGCTAAAATCTTCAGGAAATGCTTCAGTTTCTTCGAATATCTGTGGAGGATTATTTTCGATAATACGCAAACCCGCAATCTTAACGGCAATCGCATTGGGTGCTTCAACAACCACAATAGTGGTACCACGATATCCAGGCACCTTCTTGACTGCTTTTATAGGCAGCGTATCCAAGATAAGACCTTCAGTATCAGTTACTTGAATGAGTTGCCCAATTTCCAGTTTGGAAGGATCCTGCTCATATGGCAACGAAACAAGAGCAGAACCTTCTTTCTTCCGAAAATCAACTAAAGTGATCGCAAGCCCTGGGCATACTGCCACGCAGCGGGCACAGCCGATACAAATTTGTTCAGAGTCGGCTTCAAAGCGGGGCATATTACGAATATCCGCATGATTCACATAAATAAGGTTTTTGGGGCAAACCGTGGAACAGGGATCGCAAGGGATTTCCTGATTGCAATGTATTACCGGATAGACACCTTCAAACTTACTAGGCAGAACTTCTTTCCGCTCTTTACCCGGACGGGATTTAAGAATTTCTTCAAAGCTAATCCATTCTTCGGGGATGTCTTCTGCAAGGCGGCCAAGATCTTTTGCAATCTGATTTCCAGCGATTTTTCCAGAAAAGATTGCAGCGGAAGCTTCGGCTATTTCATTGGCATCTCCGGCAGCATATACTGGCATCCCCACTTCCCGGGCTTTGCTGAGAAATTCATTAACTGGGTCTAAACCTACCGCAATAAGCACTGTATCGCACTCAAACACCTGCTCAGAACCCGGAATGGGCTGAAAGTGATCGTCCACCTTTGCTACAACAATTCGTTCTACGCCTTCTTTTCCTTCAGCCTTCAAAATGGTATGGCGGGTGTAAACGGGCACACCGGAACGAACAAGTTTATCCAAGTGCACTTTATATCCACCACAAGCCGCAGCTGCCTCAACAAGGCCGCTAACGTGGATACCTGCTTGAATTGCATGATAACCTGCGATCAAACCAACATTACCCCCACCTACGATGAAGAGGTTTTCACAGGGACGCACCAAATCACGGTTTACCAGGGTTTGGAAGGCTCCGGCGCCATAAATTCCAGGAAGGGTATTCCCGGGAAATGTAAGGCTTTTTTCGCGGGCACCTGAGGCCACTAAGAGGACCTGTGGCTCAACAATTGTATAAGCGTGTCCATCCTTGTAAACACCTACTGTCTTGTCTTCGTACACAGCTATCGCTGTAGATCGGGTCCAGACGGAAATATTTTCCAAATTGCTTACTTGATCTTCAAGCTTTTTGGCAATATCGACACCACGTGTACCAGCAAAGACTGCATCACTGGAGCCAAAGAAGCGGTGAGTTTGCAAAACAAGCTTGCCGCCAAGGTGTTCCTTATCATCAATTAGCAGAACCTGAACTCCGCGGCTACCTAATTCAATTGCCGCTGATAGTCCGGCAGGTCCGCCACCGATGATGAGCACCTCGGTTTTGAAGTGGGGCGTTTCCGTATATTCCAGTTTTGTAGTTGGATCTATCTTAGGCAAGCTGGGAAGGCCATCCATAGGCATAACTACCGCGCCTTCATGGACAGCCGTCATACATGCTTTAACCGGCACACCATCGACAACCACCATACATTGCGAGCATTGCCCGTTAGCACAATAGATGCCCTGTGGCGAACCGTCCTTAGGATGATGCCCAAAGATTGTGACCCCGTTTGCTACCAAAGCTGAAGAAATCATTTCACCTGGCTTTGCAGAAAAACGCTGACCTTGCCAGGTGAAATAGATGCTTGGAGTAGTGGGATCGCTGATAATGGGGTGGGACTCGATACGATGCAAACTCATACACTCCTCAATCTAGAAAAGATATGTGCAAATTATAAGCTCAACCAAAGATTTCCAGATATTTTTGATCAAGTTCCGCATCTGATAGGTGCGAATAACGTTGTGTTACCGCGATGTTTGTGTGCCTGGCCAGTTCCTGGGCAAGTTTTAAGTTGCCGCTGGCAAGCAGAATAGTCGTAACAAAGTAATGTCTGAAAGAGTGGGGGGTGATGCTTCCAACAGCATCTGGGCCAAGGGCTTCCTTCACACGCTGGTTGACAATTTCCCGTCCGGTGGTTGTGGAAATAGCAAGGACCTTTTTACCTGCACCCTTGTCATGTCTTGAAAAGACAGGCAATGCGCTGAGAGATTTACCGCCACTACCATCCAAACTTGCTCTAGTAGTCAAATAATCCTTTAATGCTTTAAGGCTGCGCATAGAAAAACGAAGAACGGCTTCTTTGTTTCCCTTACCGATGATAATCGCGCGGCCTTCATTCCAATCGATATCACCGCGGCGTAACTTACAGGCTTCGTGAACGCGTAAGCCGGTATCTGCTAAAGTAATCAGGAATGCGCGGTCGCGCAGGTTGATTAAGCGCTCATTCTCTCCTTCACTTGGTTTGGAAGCTAAAGTTTCGGCATATTGGAGTACCATTTCAATGTCCGATTTTGGAAATTGAGGCAAACGCACACCAGGCCTACGCGTCCGCTGCTTCACAATTAAACGTACCCGAGGGAGATTAACGGGAGCTAGGTCATCTGCAGCAATAAATTCGTAAAAGCCAATTACCGCGGTAATATAAACTTGTTCCGTAGCGGAAGAAAAATCTTTAAGTGCAGAAGCCATCCAGGCTACTGCGTCCTCTGAAAGCTGGTCAACAGACGAATCATTAGGCTCTAGGTTATGCTTAACTAAGACTTCTCGAAAGAGGTTCATAGCATTGGCATATGTACGGTAGGTATTAGCACTCCGTGAAAGTTTAATTGAGTTGAGATATTTCTCTATACATTGCTCGATAAACATAGACTTTATCCTGCTTTATTTGTTTGTCTTGCGCATAGTTTATTATATAAAGGAGATTGATAATTTATCAAAACCTAAACTCTATTATAGCCTATTCAAATATGGGGCAGGCCAGTAGCGACATCGTTTAATGCCTTATCGAGAGATCGCAATTTGGAAAAATTTTTGTATTTTTCATACGATTAGTATTCGTCAATCTCGATTAAAGTTCGGTTATTTCAATATTCATATGCACGAATTTATCCTTTTGATTATTTTCAATAAAGGATTAGATTGCGTTTCTCGCATTAAGAAAAAGGGTATATCGCAAAAGAGTGGCACAAACACACTCTTGGACAGATAGATTCTTTGGTATTGAGAAAAGATAGCTTTATGAGTCAGTTTCATCAAATGTATGTATCTATTAGAAAACTCAATAAGAAGTGAACCGGAACCTACGAGGGATCGCTACTATTCTCTTTTACTTGAATACTCTGAACGCAAAGACGCCTGAAAAAATTCGGTAGTTATTGAGGGACAGGCTTAGGTGCTCTGAAACCGCAACCAATGGAGGACTCTAGCTTTTTGCTATTTAGACTATGCTTATGATAAGTATCATTATCGCAAGCAAGGTTGTCGTAAACTCATAAGTGGAATTCTAGTTTCCTTCATGGGTAAAAGCTTCTTAAATCGCACAAATGGTACTGATCTCAACTTTTTTCAGTGTCCATACAGAATACTCAGCAAACAACAGATATTGATCCAGAACAGTTTATCTGTATTACTTGTTCGAATTATGCTGCTTTAACTGCCTGGTCTAGATGCAAACTTGTACCGAAACAAAGGTAAGATGTTTACTACTATAGATTACATCGAATATGATTATCAATATTTTGTGGCCCTACTATATCCAATACATCTTCCTGATTAACCTGTGTAATTTCGCATCTATGCGCAATAGCATCCTAATTCAGGAGCTTTACCATACTCCAGATCTATGATTTTGAGGTTTTACGGAGTGCGTCCCAGGCACCTATCCAGGGTGTGCCAATACGATGATTCTGAGCAATTTTCACGTTTTTTAGTCGCTGAGCAACCTGTACAAGTTCGGGGACAAGAGACACCCAATCCTCAGCCAACAAGGCTGGTTTCAGCACTGCCAGACTAAGTTCAATCCACTGGTATTCCTTGCGAAACTGATCCGCCTTTAGCCAATAATTTCGTTTTTCCCAAGCCTCTGCACTGCGGTCCACGGATTCAGCGATCTTTTCCAGCGCTAGTACGATATAGGCTGCCATGTCCAAACTGCCGGCATCTGGCTGGCTTTGCCCCATCAAGTTGCGGATGGCCAACACAATCGATCTGGTAAAGCGGCTGCGCAAGGCTGTTCCGCTTTCATTAGTTTTGATACTCATAAAGTCGTATTATATCCATCATCACGCAACAATGCCTTACCTCCTTCCTACAAACAAGTGATCTTCATTCTTGATGGGAGATGTGGCTACGCGCATTTAAATTATGTCTTTAAATCTTAGTTATATGCTGAACTCATATATTTCTTCAGATCATTTGACGTGAATCCTCCTCTTCAACTATAATCACGCCCGTCGGGGAAGTGCTGGAATTGGCAGACAGGCATGACTTAGGATCATGTGCCGAAAGGCGTGAGAGTTCGAGCCTCTCTTTCCCCACTAGACATAAACTATTACGAGGTAAACCTTGAAAATCACCAAAGAACCCACCAATGACCATCAGCTCAAAGTAACAGCCGAGTTTGAACCAGAGCTCCTTGAGCAGTTTAAGCGCCGTGCCGCACGTAAACTGGCACAGCGCACAAAAATCCCTGGCTTCCGACCTGGTAAGGCACCCTACAATATGGTAGTGATCTACCTAGGGGAAGATACTGTTGTCCGCGAGGCACTGGAGCTGATCTTGGATGATGTTTACCCTAAAATTTTGGATGCGGAAGAGATTAAGCCATATGGTCCTGGAAACCTCGATAAGATCCCAAGCGAGGATCCGCCCGTTTTCGAGTTCACTATTCCTCTTGAACCAGAAGTTGAGTTAAGCGGTCTGGATGCTCTGAATAAAAAATATCAACCTCCAGCTGTGGAAGAACAGCAAGTTCAAAATTTTATAGATAGTATGCGGCGCGAGTTTTCAACAATCGTACCGCTTGAAACTCCTGCAGCTGAAGGTAATCTTGTCTTCGTGAACATGGGCGCAAAGGACACTTCTGCAGCTGAAGATGCAGAGTCAGAGGTCATCAAAACAGGCCCCCAGCAGCTGCTCATTCCCACTGCCGAGGAAGAACGCGATGGCGAGTGGCCTTTCAAGGGTTTCGGCCGTTCACTCATCGGCTACAAGGCAGGTGAGAATCTCGAATTTACACACAGCTATGCCGAAGATGATGACGACAAAAAACTGGCTGGCAAGACCTTGCAATTCAAGGTGGAGGTTCAGTCAGTGAAAGAGCTTGAACTCCCGGCAGTAGACGAGGAATTCGTTAAAAAAGTCAGCGGAGCTGAGGATGTTGACGCTTTCAAGAAATCAGTCCGTGAACACCTGGAGCACGAGGCATTGCATACCTACGAAGACGGCTACTATTTAGAACTGGTCGACAGCTTACGTGAAAAATCCAATATTAAGTACCCTCCTCAAATGCTTTCTGATGAGGAAGAACAGGTGCTTCACCGCATTGAGCATGACCTATCACATCGCAAGCTGGATTTGGACCTTTACCTAAAGTTGCGCAACACTGACCGCGAAACCTTCATCCAGGAAGAAGTAAAACCCACGGCACTTGACCGCTTGGAACGCTCCCTGGTAATGGATGCGCTTACAAAGCAATTTGACATCGAAGTGAACGAAAAACAATTGCAAGATGAAATTACACAAGTTGTCAATAACCTGATCTATAGCGGTGAGTTTGAAGCAATGCAAAAAGAAATGGGGAAGAAACGTTTCGCCGAATCAGTAAGTATGGAAGCTGCAAATCGGGCCCTGGAAAAGACAATCCGCGCCAAGCTAAAAGAGTTAGCCGATCCCAGTGCCGCGGAAGCAAAAGAAGCAGATACTCCGGTCGAAAATGAAACAAAGGACGAAACCAAATCTGCCGAAGATAAACCAAAGAAAAGAACTGCTTCAAAACCCAAAGAAGCGCAGGAAGCTAAAACCGAAACCGTCAAAAAGCCTGCCTCGAAAGCCAAAGCTGCTAAAGCTAAAGAAGCTAACGTTGAGGATGGCGACTAATACATTTCTGATAATCAGGGTTTAAACTACGAAAAACTCTGATGTAAAGGATAAATATGCCTCACAAACCAATTCAATCCGTCATCCCGATGGTCATTGAACAATCGGGAGCCGGAGAACGCGCTTACGACATTTACTCTCTGCTTCTTAAAGAGCGTATCGTATTTGTTGGATCAGCCATTAACGACCAGGTTGCTAATCTGGTCGTAGCACAGCTTTTGTATCTTAGTCGGGAGGATCCCGATAAAGGTATCCAAATGTATATCAACTCTCCCGGAGGGTCTATTTACGCCGGTATGGCTATCCTGGATACCATGCAAATGATACCTAATAAGATATCCACCGTAGCTGTTGGAGTAACTGCCTCCTTTGGAACAGTTTTACTGGCCGCCGGTGAAAAAGGACAGCGCTATGCACTGCCCCATGCCACTATTCATATGCACCAACCCTTAGGAGGTGCAGAGGGTCAAGCAACTGACATCGAAATCATTGCCAAAGAAATCCTGCGGCTGCGCCAAAAACTTAACGAGTTTTTTGCAGAGGTTACCGGGCAATCGATTGAAGTCATTAAGCGTGATACCGAGCGTGATTTCTATATGGATGCTGAACAGGCTGTTAGCTATGGTTTAGTAGATAAAGTTTTGCGCAAACCAGAAAAATAGAATTCAGCCGTGATTCGTGATCGCTTTCCACAGCTAAAGGGCATTATCGTTGACATGGATGGCGTGTTGTGGAACGATTCGGAGCCTATCGGTGATTTACCGCGTATTTTTGCAAGCCTTGAGACTCAAGGCTTGCAGTGGATTTGTGCAACAAATAATGCAACCAAAACACCGCAGGAATTCGAAAACAAGCTTCGGAGTTTCGGAGTTAAAGTGCCAGCAGGAAATGTACTCAATACTGCAGAACTGGCAGCTTCCTACCTTTCAGAGAATTATCCTGAACACACCACAGTATACGTTGTTGGCACAAGATCACTCAAAAAATTGATAAGTCAGCGCGGATTTAGAGTATTGCCAGTCGATAAAGAGGATAGCCTCTCCCCTACCCCGGATATCGAAGTTGTTGTGACAGCTTTGCAATGGGATTTTACATATCGAGAGATGCGAGACGCCTCTGTGGCTATACGCAATGGCGCTGATTTTATAGGCACTAATAGCGATTCAACCTTCCCTACGCCGCAAGGTCTCTTTCCTGGAGCAGGTGCGCTTTTAGCGTCTATCCAAGCTGCCAGCGGGGAAAAACCGTTGATCCTGGGAAAACCACAGCCATTTTTATACCAGGAAGCTCTCAAACGTATGGGACTTAAGCCACACCAAGCGATGGGCATTGGCGATCGCCTCAGCACAGACATTGCCGGAGCACAAGCTGCCGGCTGCTTGAGCGGCTTTGTAGGAACGGGTGTCAGCAGCCTGGCAGAGGCACAGGCATGGCAACCTGCCATTGACCTGGTAGCTCCCGATCTATGGTCTCTTATTCATGACTAAACCATTAATCTATGATTTAAGCACACCGGCTCTGAAGCAGGTACTGGATGAATTGAAACGGCCCGGTTTCCGTTTGAAACAGTTGCAGCAGGGTTTATACAACAAACTGTATGATAACTTCGACCAGTTTGCAGCCATGCCAAAAGCATTTCGCCAGGTCCTTGCTGAGCGTTTCACCATCAACCCGCTCCAGGTAGCAAAACGATTGGTTTCCAAAGACGGTAACACAGAAAAGCTGCTCTTTGAACTTATGGACGGTAAACTCATCGAGACTGTGCTCATGCGTTTTGAGCGTCGCAATACCCTTTGTGTGTCAACGCAAGTGGGCTGCCCAATGGGATGTGTTTTTTGTGCCACCGGCCAAATGGGCTACCAACGCAACCTCAGTGCCGGTGAGATACTCTCCCAAATCATTTTCTTCCAAAGGCAGCTGCATTCCAATGGTGAAGCCTTGCGCAACATCGTTTATATGGGAATGGGAGAACCCTTTCTGAATTACAGCAATGTCTCTCAGTCCTTGCAAGTTCTCTCCGATCCTGAAAAAATCGGCTTGGGTGCACGGCGTATCACTGTCTCAACTGTAGGAATTATTCCGCGTATTGCAGATTTTGGCTGTGATCACCCTCAGGCAAATCTGGCCATTTCCTTGCATGCCTCTGACGATGAATTGCGCTCGCAAATACTCCCAGCGAACCGTCAGTATCCATTGGATAAACTGATGCTTGCCTGTCGGGATTACATCGCACAAACAAACCGCAAACTTACTTTCGAATACGCCCTAATTGCGGGACTGAACGATAGCGACGCTCACGCACACCAATTTGCCCGCCTAATCAAAGGGATGCTTTGTATTGTCAACCTTATCACATTGAACCCGAGTAAATCTTACCCAACACCAGGTTCCTCACAGGATCGCGTACAGGCATTTCGCAATATTCTGGTACAGCACGGTGTGCGGGTCACCGTGCGCCTGCGCCGCGGCCTGGATATCAATGCCGGCTGCGGTCAACTTGCATCCCCGCAACAAGCCACCTGATATAATCGCTCCTATGGAAAATATCTTTAAAAAATGGCGTGATAGCCTTGAAAAGACACGCGAAGTAACCTTTGGCAAAATTGCCAACTTTTTCGGTGCTACCGAAATTGACGATTCCAGCTTTGACGAGTTGGAAGAGCTTTTGATTCGGGCAGATCTTGGGCCGGAAACCACCATCAACCTCATTGACCGCTGCGTTGATCTTGTGGACGAACGCGGACTAACCCGGACAAGCCAACTGCAGGACTTGGTAAAGGAAGAACTTGCCGCGCTTTTGGATCAACCGCAGGAACCAGACCTAAGCCATCATCCCACCGTTATCATGGTTGCTGGAGTAAACGGCTCAGGCAAAACAACAACTATCGCAAAACTGGCTGCCCGCTACAAAGCCACGGGCAAAAAAGTGCTTTTGGTTGCAGCCGATACCTACAGAGCAGCAGCAATCGACCAACTGGAAGTTTGGGCTCAACGTGTGGATGTGCCCATTATTACTGCAGCCCAGGATTCTGATCCTGGAGCAGTTACCTATGATGGAATTAAAGCTGGAATAGCCCGAGATCTCGATGTAATCCTGCTGGATACTGCCGGCCGCCTGCATACGCGCTATAACTTGATGGAAGAGATAAAAAAGGTCCACCGCGTTGCCGGAAAAGCGCTTGATGGGGCACCGCACCATTCCTGGATCGTCCTGGATACAACAACCGGTCAAAACGCTTTGCGTCAGGCGGAGGCCTTTGCCAAAGCAGTTCATCTCAACGGCGTGGTCCTTGCAAAATTAGATACCTCCGCAAAAGGCGGAATGGTATTCGCGATCAGAAACCAACTTAATCTCCCCATTATTTACGCTGGTCTTGGAGAAAAGTTGGATGATCTGGAACTCTTTGACCGCGAATCTTTCGTTGATAGTATTTTTCAAAAATAAACCTACTGGAGTACGCTATGTCAGATCAAAAATTGCGTTTGGATACTTTGGCAGCTCAAAATCGCCAACTCCAGGAGCATCTTTGACTTAGCAAAAAAACAATCTCAGCTGGAAAAATTACAAAAAGAAACCGAAGAGCCAGGCTTTTGGGATTCGCCTGCAGACGCCCAAAAAGTGATGAAAGCAATCGCATCCCTGTCCGACACTATTGGGTCATGGTCGGGGATTTCCAGACATATCACAGACCTTGAAGCTTTAATCGAACTTGATGACGGCAGTCTTACTGCCGAAATTGAGGAACAGCTCGATGAGCTGCAAGAGCAGCTGGCACAAAAAGAGGACGAACTGCTCCTCTCAGGAGAATACGACCAGGGAAATGCACTTTTGGCCATCCATGCCGGTGCGGGGGGCACCGACTCACAGGATTGGGCCGCCATGCTTGAACGCATGTATTTACGCTGGGCAGAATTGCATTCTTATAAAGTAGAACTTTTGGACCGCACGCTCGGCGAAGAAGCCGGCATCAAATCGGCAACCTACCTTGTGCAGGGCAACTTAGCATATGGATATTTAAAGTGCGAAAAAGGCGTCCACCGCCTGGTTCGCCTCTCTCCCTTTGACGCAGCCCACCGCCGTCACACTTCCTTTTCGCTGGTGGAAGTGTTGCCCGAGTTAGAAGACAACAGTACCATTCAAATCAATGCGGAAGATATTGAAATCGAGGTATACAAATCATCAGGGGCAGGCGGCCAAAACGTGCAGAAAAACATGACTGCCGTACGCATCAAACATATTCCGACTGGCTTGATCGTTACATGTCAGAACGAGCGCTCACAAACCCAAAACCGCGAAAATGCCCTCAAGGTTCTAAAAGCACGTTTGTTTGAATTAGAACAACAAGCCCATGCGGAAGAAATTTCGGATCTTAAAGGGGAATTCAAAAAGGTGGAATGGGGCAACCAAATCCGTTCCTACGTACTGCATCCTTATCAGATGGTCAAAGACCACCGCACAGATTACGAGACAGGTAATACGCAGGCAGTTTTAGACGGAGAACTCGATTCCTTCATTGAGGCATACCTGCGTACGAAACCTCAACGATAAAGCTTTAATCAAGCAAATTTGCCAGCCTGAGCATTTCGGGATCGATGCTCTTAGTCCTGCCTACAATCTCATCCAAAGGAGTATATGCAATCTCGCCTTTCAGCTGCCCTACAAGCACGCCGTAAAGGTCACGTTCAATGGCTTTTATCGCTCCATCACCCAGCCTGGTTGCAAGAATTCGGTCGAAGGCGCTGGGTGCACCGCCGCGTTGAACATGTCCAAGTGTGGTTGAGCGCACACTAAAACCCAGTCTGTCTTTATTTTCATCAAAGAATTGGGTAAGTTTCGCTGCGTTGTATTCAGCACCTTCTGCTGCAACAATCAAAGCATGAGCTTTGCCACGTTCATAAGCACTAATCATCTCCTGGGCGAGGGCCTCAGGATCTGTAGGAACTTCAGGTACAGTAATAGCTTCCGCACCTCCGGCTAAACCGGCCATTAATGCCAGGTATCCACAATTACGCCCCATTACTTCAAGAACAAAAGCCCGCTGATGCGAAGTGGCCGTTACCTTAAGGCGGTCAATGGCCTCTAAAGCAATATTAAGCGCTGTATCAAATCCGATGGTCATATCGGAGCCAATTAAATCGTTATCAATCGTAGAAGCAATACCCACAGTATTAAAACCCATTTTGTACAAGGCATGATTTCCAGTTTGCGAACCATTGCCCCCAATCACAACCAGGACGTCGATACCATGTTGATTCAAGCTGCGGATCGCAAGCTTACGGCCTTCTTCTTGTTTAAATTCAGGAGCACGGGCACTTCCCAACATTGTGCCGCCTTTTTGCATGATCCCGCCTACGTCACGGGTACTCAGGGACTCTATGTTGCCGGAAATGAGCCCCTTATATCCACTGCGCACACCATACATTTGCCACCCTTGTGCAAGACCGCAACGCACCACAGCACGTATGGCGGCATTCATCCCAGGGGCATCGCCCCCACTCGTTAATACTGCAACTCTTTTTGTCATAGTTCATCCTAAAGAATGGTTCATTTTCACCTCTATTATAATTCATGCGCTAGTGTTCCAGACAGGAGGGCTGATGGCAAAGGATATTTTAGTAGCTATTATCTGCGATGACTACTTTTCTCGAAACTGGATGTCTTTGCTAACCGTACGGGATTGGCGCACCCGGGTCGTTGCAGAAGTAGATGACCCCTTCCAACTTACAGATCTTCGGAGTGACAACTACCAAAAAATCGACTTGGTACTTCTGGATCTGGATCATTTGCGTGAACCGGCGCAATTATTTCAGATTCTTTGGCAGCGCCTAAAAAAACTTTCACCTGCAAAAGTGCTTTGTGTTGCTTCGAGGACAGATCCGCGCACTTTCTCTTACATCAAGGAAGAAAGTTTTGCCGGTTATTTGCAGAAAGATGAAATAAGTTCTTCACTGGGCTGGGCACTAAGCTTTGCAGCTGAAGGAAAACAGGTTTATACGCCCTCCGCATTGCAGGCATGTTTTGAGGCGAACTTTTCACCCTGCAAGCCTTACATCGTCCTGCAGGCTCGTCCAATTCCAGGCCTTACTCCACGTCAATCCGAAACGGCACGCCTGGCTATCATATTCTCGATTGGAAGGCGGGACCTGGCAGACGAACTTACTATCTCGGAGCAATGGAGTTATGGAATGGTTTCGGAGTTATATGACAAGCTCGGCCTGCCTGACCTTTTTACGAGCAAAGAAACTCCGTACTCCTTTATTAACGAAGACCCGGTCATCAAAGCCCGTCTTGATGACATCCTTGAACAGTTAGGCAATTCGAAGAAAGCTCGCGACCTCGAAAGCCTTGCATTTCATCTGATTACTATGCCTGTCATCATTGAAGATCGTTCATGAAAAATGGGTTCTGATAGTTAAAGATAGAGAGCCAGCGTAAACTCATCATGAGGTAATCATGCAAAAAGTATTTGTTTCGGGCATTGGCCAGGTGCCAATCCGAGAAAACTGGGAAAAATCACTTAAAGAGCTAGCCGGCGATGCAGCAATCCTTGCGATGGAAGATGCTGGTTTAGGCTATCCCCAAGCCCTTTACGTCGGAAACATGATGGCACCTACTGCCAATAATCAGCTGCATTTGGGTGCCATGCTGGCAGATTGGTTGGGTTTTCACCATAAAAGTGGCCTGAGTATTGAAGCAGCATGCGGTTCATCTGCTGCTGCTTTCCGGATGGGTGTCATGGCCGTTGCTTCGGGAGAGATGGAATCGATACTGGTGGTTGGTGCGGAAAAAATGACTGATTCCCCCTCACCAGAGGTTTCATCCTGGCTGGCTACAGCAGCAGATGCTGAACTTGAACGGGATGCTGGTGTCTCCTTTTTAGGATTAAATGCCTTAATTATGCGCCGTTATATGTATGAATACGGTTGGACCAAGCAGGATTTTGCACCTTTTTCAATCAACGCACATGCCAACGCTGTTCATAACCCCTATGCCCGCTTTCAACACACAATCAATCCAGAAATATTTATGTCTGCAGGGATGGTTAGTGACCCGATTAACCTCATGGATGCCTCGCCAATTGGCGATGGAGCTGCAGCATTATTACTTACTGCCTCGCCGTGTGCTGCTCGACCTGTAATAGAAGTGGTTGCTTCTGCCTCTGCTACAGATACCATTTCAGTACAAAACCGAACGGACCCCACCTGGCTTACTGCAGCAGAGAACAGCGCAAAGCAATGCTACGCGCAATCTGGCTTAACTCCGGATGATATATCCTTGTTTGAATACCATGATGCCTTTAGCATCATGGCCGTTTTAGCTTTGGAAGCTGCTGGTTTTTGTGCCAGAGGCGAAGGGCCCCGCCTGGGACTGGAAGGGGCTATTCGCTTTGATTCCAGGATTCCTGTAGCCACCCTTGGGGGTTTAAAGGCCCGCGGACATCCAGTAGGCGCAACAGGTGCCTACCAGCTGGTGGAACTTACTATGCAGCTTCGCGGTCAGGTTGGTCCTACGCAGGTACCCGACCCCAAATATGGAATGGCACAAAATATTGGAGGCTCCGGCTCCAATGTGACCACTCATATCCTCAAACGCCTCTGAGAGATGATAGAATTTGCAAATAAAGGCTACCTCTTCTGGTAGCCAATATTTGCATACCAGGAGGATCCAAAATGGAACTGTTTCTTGCTAGGCCAGCTTATCAAAAATATGCCTTCAACCTAAATTTATTTGACCCTTCCAAACCGGATTCTTTCACCAGCAAACTAGCTATGCGGCAATTCGTCGCCCACATAAACGATATCCGGAAGACCTCCAAGCCTCCACAGGAACCAATGCAAGCCGGTGAATTGAATGCATTAGTTCTCATCCAACAAGCTTTTCATATTATTCTGGAGCATTACTTTGAACAAAATGGTCTCCAAATTCGAAATACTCTTATTGCAACCCTAATGTCGGGATTGGCTCCGGCTCGATACCAGCAGACGCTCCTGGAATACGTCCAGCAATTTCCCCCGCTCGAAGTACTCCAAAACATCAGCAGTCCATACACCTGGCTCAGCCAGCCAGGGCAAGAGGCGCACCTGATGGATGAGGTTCTGATCAATTGGCTCCATAACCAAAACCCTGCTGCAGAACAGTTTTTTGAACTATTCGACCGCTCAAATTTATCTGAAAAGACTGCCTACGACCAGATGCTTGATGGCATGCAGTTTTTTTTCCAAAAACAGCCTGGTATTGGCCCCGAAAATAAAGACCTGATCTCATTTTTAAGGGAGCCGGCTCTCCTTTCCCCCAGATCCTTCCTGGAACAGCTTGAGTACATCCGCAGCCACTGGGGTTTCATCCTTGGTGATTTTATCCGTCAAATCTTAGGCGGCATGGACGTTTTACGTGAGGAACAAAAAGCCAGTTTTCTTGGCCCAGGCCCCAGCTTTGTACCAGTCTATCCAGGCCAGTCCCGTATTGGTCAAGAAGCACAGGATGCATTCGCAGGCTTGGATGAAGTTGAACGCTTTAGCCCCGATAGCGACTGGATGCCCCGTGTAGTAATGATCGCTAAGAATGCCTACGTTTGGCTCAATCAGCTTTCCCGTCAGTATGGCCGTCAGATTGATCGCCTTGATCAGGTGCCCGATGAGACCCTTGCCCAACTGGCAGAGGCCGGTTTTTCAGGCTTATGGCTGATTGGGCTTTGGGAGCGGTCCACGGCATCGCAGCGTATCAAACAGCTATGTGGTAACCCTGACGCCGTTGCTTCTGCTTATTCCTTACGCCGATACCAAATTGCCGAGAGGCTTGGCGGTGAAGCTGCCTGGTACGATCTTAGCCGCCGCTGCAGTCATTACGATATCCGTTTAGCAAGCGATATGGTTCCAAATCATATGGGTATCGATTCTGATTGGGTTTTCGAGCATCCGGAGTGGTTTATTGGGCAGGAACACAGCCCCTTTCCTGTTTACCAATTTAACGGTCCGGACCTCTCAGAGCGCTCGGATATTTCGCTAAACATCGATGATCATTATTACGATCGCAGCGATGCTGCTGTTGTATTCAAACTACACAACCACAAAACTGGCAAGGATCGCTATATTTACCACGGCAACGATGGAACCTCAATGCCCTGGAATGACACAGCTCAGTTAAATTATCTGCTGCCGGAAGTGCGTGAAGCAGTAATTCAAACCATCCTGGATGTAGCCCGTAAATTCTCAATCATTCGCTTTGATGCTGCAATGACACTAACCAAAAAGCACTACCAAAGGCTCTGGTTTCCACAGCCAGGCTCAGGCGGCGACATTCCCTCCCGCTCTGATCATGCTTTGACAAAAGAAGAATTTGACCAAGCAATGCCTGAAGAATTCTGGAGAGAAGTTGTTGAACGAGTTGCCAAGGAAGTTCCCGACACCCTGCTGCTTGCTGAAGCCTTTTGGCTAATGGAAGGGTACTTTGTGCGCACGCTGGGAATGCACCGTGTATATAACTCAGCCTTTATGAATATGATGCGTGATGAAGAGAATGCAAAATACCGTCTGCTCATCAAGAACACCCTCACCTATGATCCGGAGATCCTCAAACGTTACGTAAACTTTATGAACAATCCAGACGAGAAAACAGCTGTTGAACAGTTTGGCAAGGGCGATAAGTACTTTGGCATTTGCACGGTAATGTCTACGATGCCTGGCTTGCCCATGTTTGGTCATGGACAAATCGAAGGATATACCGAGAAATATGGCATGGAGTATTACCGCCCCTATTGGGATGAAACACCGGATTGGGGGCTTGTAGAACATCACCGCAAAGTGATCTTTCCACTTTTGCACCGCCGCCGCATTTTTGCCAACGTTGAAAACTTCCGCCTCTATGATCTACGCACACCCAGCGGAGCCGTTAACGAAAACCTATTTGCTTACTCCAACTATGCCGATGGACAAGCCGGCCTGGTAATTTACCATAACCACTATGGCGAAACCTCGGGATGGATCAAAACCTCAGTTCCTTATTTAGTCAAATATGGTGATGATTCAGCGCTACATACCCAAGACTTAGCAGATGCCCTCTTTCTTGAGGGTTCATCATGGGCCTATGTACTTTTTAAAGATTCAATTACGGGTTTAACACATCTCTTGTCCCTGGATGACCTGCGTACAAAAGGTATGTATGTGCATGCCGGCCCCTATGAGCACCATGTTTACAGTGGCTTTAAGATTGTAGAAGGTGAAGAGTATGCTGCTATCTATCAGTATCTGAAAGGTAGCGGAGTTTCAGATTTGGAATACCTGCGCTTGAACTTGCGTTATGCACCGTTAGCTGATGCGTTAACACAGGTACTAGACCTTGCAATTTCAACGCCTGATCCCGATAAATCTGCTAAAACCAGCGAAAGCTCATCGGAATCTGCTGTCCTGTCACAGTTCCGCCAGGCAGTACAACAAACTTATGGCTTAGAACTGCCGGAAATCCCTTGCAGCCAGAATTACTGGCGAAACACACTTGAGGATTTAGAGGGCTTCATCACAACAAACAACCTTGAAGTTTATCCCTCCGTTGAAGTATTTATCAATACCCTGCGCAGCGGCATAAAAGCCGACCCACGCTCTGTAGACCTGCTCAAAACAGCTGCGATTCTTGCCCAGGTCTCCGCATCGAATGCAGACCCAAACCAAATAGAGGCTTTCCTTGAGATGCTCTCGCTTACTCCCCTGCGCGATCGTTTACGATCAGCACTCACCAATATTGGGTACAGCGAATATGAAGCCTCTCGAGGATTGCTTGCTTTGAACTGGCTGCTGAAGTTAAGGACAACCCCAGCTAGCCTTGGTTCTGACGCTGCAAGCTTACTGGAGAGCTGGCTTGAATCACCTGAGTTTGCTTCTTATATTGAAGTCAACGAGTACCAGCAAGTCCTTTGGTTTAATAAGGAAAAATTTGCTCAAGCTCTGTGGCTCTACCAGCTTTGGCAATTTATAGGCATCAGTTGCGAATCCCTTACGGAAGCAAGCATTGTTCAAAGAGTGGCAGCCTTGGCACGTTGTACTGCAGCCTTAGAAAAAGCCGCTCCTGCTTCAGATTACCAACTGAAAAAGCTTCGTGAACTGGTTAATGCAAGCTAGTAGCTGTCTTCTGCTTTAGCACGCAGCAGAGTTTGCGAAAACACAGTTGCAGCGCTTAAGCCAGTTTGATGGCTTCTAACAGCCTCTAATCGTTGGAAAATTGCTGGGCTCAGATCCAAACCGGTTGCTTTCTGGGTAATCTAAACGGCATTAGCAGCATAGGCAATGTTATTTTGTGGTTCGATGCGGTGAAAATCCTCAAAAAACCAGCCGCAGGATGTAAACATCCGCTGTCGTTCATACTGCGCCTTCAAAAGTAAGTCCATTTGTGCCAGCCTGGCTTTGTTCATTGGTCTGTCACACAGTTCCTCGATTAAGTTTACTCGTGTGGTTTTGCCAGTGAGTACATCACTGTAACGATGCCGCAATTCCCATGGATCATTAAAATAAGGTGCAGCCAGGTCCAAATAGGCCGCATCAATCCATTCTGCAATTTCATTGAGAGCATGTCTCATGGGGCTTTTCCAAGAAGAATCTGGGGTACAGGAGCAGCCAGTCCCCCAGCGCGATACACCATGCATACAGGACCAGGATGACCCTTCGGAAAGCACACCGGCTTGAGTTGTTCCTACCTCATGCAGCCACTTTCCAGGCCAACTCCAGGAAACCCCGTGCTTCTTTGCGCCATCGTTCAAAAGGTAGTCCAAAAAAAGGTTCCTGAAGGGTTGATGATGCCCATACAGCTCACCATCACTTGCAACGATCCGCATGAAATTCCCCCACTCTCCATTGCTCGCAATCAAATTTTCTATAAATTGATCGCCGTTTACCGTCATTTCAGGTCGAAAGCTCACCTGGGTACTTAAATCTCTGTCATAGGTAAAAACGGTAAAGTCATCCCGACCCTCAGGCAATGAAATGTGATATGGCGAACGAGTGTTTCCTTCAGCTTGAACCTGCCAAGGGGCCAAAATAGTAAATTTTAGGCCTAAGTCTGAAAGTACTGCTAAGGTTTCAGTGTCAACTGCAGTCTCAGGCAGCCAAATTCCTTCCGGCATATGTCCAAATCGATGAACAAAGTCGCTCACGCCCCAACGCACCTGAGTAATCTTATCCAGCTTGGACGCCAATGGCAGTATCGTATGGTTGTACGCCTGCGCCATCCCATTGCCATATCCATCACGTAGAAAATTTTGTCTTTCCTGCGCGATGATAAGCTCCGTTACCTGTGGTGCTGCCTTTTCCATCCATCTAAAGAGCGTAGGACCGATATTAAAAGAGATTTTTCCAAAATTACCAGCACGTGCATTTGGCTCATAACATTCTGCCAAAATACGCTCATTCCAGTTCCTGTATGGCTGGGCGCCTCGCTCATCAGGGATGTAATCGGATATTGGATCTTCACGAGGCGGTTGGTAAAAGTGGCCGTGGATACTAAGATTCATGAGCGTTTATCTCCATGGGGTAAAGGTTTTAGATAGGTAAGCTTTGTGTGCAAGCGTGCAGGGTTAATGCCAAAATTTCTTGCCATGCTATCCAGATGGCATATACGGTTTTCGGCCAGGTATTCCATCCAGAAGGCAGCACCGGGGAATCCTCTAACCATGTTTTGCTGTATTTGGGAAAACAATTGGAATTGCAGAGGGTTAAATTCCACAAACCTGCGTTTTAATCTGATCTCCTTACTGATTGTTTGAAGTATCTCTAAAAAACTCAGATGTTCTGGCCCACCAAGCTCGTAAATTTGATTTTTTGTTTGAGGCATATCCAGCGCCCAAATCAATGCCGTTACCAGGTCGTGTACCCAAAGTGGCTGAAAAAGAACACTGCCATCTCCGGGAATCAGTACAATCCAGGGAGACCTGCGAATCAGCGTTGCCAGGTTGATAGTAAAGTAATCACCAACGCCATAAACCAAGCTGCTGCGAATAATTGTATATGGAACCCCAGATTTGCGGATTGTGTGTTCTGCAATGCCTTTGGCCTTAAAAAGGCTATAAGCTGAAGCGCGATCAGCTCCCAAATGGCTTAGGTAAAAAAACTGCCGAACACCGACTTCGCGGCACACCTGTGTGAGCGCATCAGCACCGTCAAGTTCCACGCTCTCAAGCTCCCCGCTCACACCAGTCCGCTCAACACCTGCGAGGTGATAAACCGTTTCAACTCCATGCATCGCAGCCCGCAAACCACGAAGGTCGGTCAGGCTGCTAACAGCCACATCCAAATCAACACCTTTAGGAAAGTAAAAGTCAGAACTACCGGGATGCACCAAAAGCCGAAAAGCTACGTTGCGGGCATATAACTGTTTAACAAGTTCACTCCCAATAAACCCTGTTCCGCCAGTAATCAAAATCATGGCCGCTATTATAGCAGTCCAAACTGATCTTGGCATATTAATTGCACTTTTTAAATTATGAACTCTGTGAATGGATGCCCTATGCTCAACAAACTTGGTTTTCACTACCTGCCTGATTATTTACATTACCAGGAAAAAGATCTGGCTGTCTGGCTGCCTGAACTGAAAAATTTTCAGGCAAGTTGGCTTGTGTTAAAAGCATCTAGTAATGTGGCTATTCCCGAGTCATTCATCAGTGCCTTGCTGGCAGAAAACATCCAGCCGATTCTGGATTTTGATTTGCGCATCGATGAGGACCTGCGGCCAGTAGACCTTCGGCTTTTCCTGGAAGCATACAATAAATGGGGCGTTAAGTACATTAACTTCTTCCGTGCTCCAAATATGCGCAGCTCTTGGATTGATGGGGCCTGGGCTTTAGGAGACGTGGTTTCACGATTTCTCGAACGCTGGGTACCCTTTATGCGCATGGCAGAGCAATCTCACCTTATTCCACTCTTCCCGGCCTTAGAACCAGGTGGAGATTATTGGGATATCTCTTTCCTTAAGCGCTTTGTTGTGCTGGCAGAATCCAAAAATTTGGGGCTTTTCAGCGAAGATTTCCACATGGCTGTCTCGGCTCAAACCTTTG
The DNA here is from genome assembly GCA_040772305.1 of Anaerolineaceae bacterium. Classification (GTDB taxonomy): domain Bacteria; phylum Chloroflexota; class Anaerolineae; order Anaerolineales; family Anaerolineaceae; genus Mesolinea. The sequence continues at coordinate 445,608 of JAXGYK010000002.1, read as the reverse complement.
GAAAACCGCTTTCCTGGGGAGCTGGGGCTTCTGCAGCCTGGGAGCAAGCTGCTCCGTACCAGCACCCTAAACCAGGACAGGAAGACCATCTGGGTTTCAATACTTGGCAATGGTACACAGAAGTTATTAAAAATAAGACTGGTAAGAAGCCTAAGCTGATCCTCCTTTGGGCCGGTGCAGAGAACAGGAATTCTCAGAGTCCAGAAGAATCTTCAAGAATCCTTGAGATTCAATCATTGCTTCGCGACCGTGCTGCCGATGGTTTAGCGATGCCATTGCCCGATAACTTGCTGGCAATATGCTATCACCAGGTCTGCAGAGCGCCCCGGAATAGACCGTCTCAACCTTCTCTTTTTGGTCCTCTCACTGAGGAACAAACCCAGGTGCTGGAAATCATCAATGAAGCCCTGGCACAAAGCAAACCTAAAACCAGTGCACCAGAGCATAACGATCAAGCATCAGCTGAGAGTCAAAGTAACCTGGCGCTTGATCAGGAGCATAAAGAAGACAACGGGGTTCAACCAACTGTTCAGAAACTCCAAAATCTAAGCCAAAACTTATCACCAGATGGTAGCTTGGACGAACTCAGTTTGTCTCCCGAGAATCTGCTGATTAATGATGATGAATACCGAATTGCCCCACAGGTTGCTGATTGGGTGTTCCTCATCGATCACTACTTGCTGCTCCCCAGCTATGCTTGGGGTGTACCAGAAAACACCCTGGAACGCCTGCGGCCCATCATCCATGAATCGCATCCCACAATCGGGTTTTCTGTTGCCGAGGCTGCCAATGCGCGCAAAGTTACCGTTTGGAATGAAAACGAAGCCTTTAGCGAAGAGGAAATCCTCTTCTTGTTACAATCTGGTTGCATTGTAGATGAGCAAGTGATCCATAGCGTTGGCATTGAGGCCAACTAAGCGAGAGGAGCCCATGTATAACAGCCCATACTCTAACCATAGATCTCAGGATCCAAGCCAGCCGAAAATCGTTGTGATTGGTCTGGGTGGCGGAGGATCTAATGCCGTAAACCGAATGATCGAAAACGGCATGAAGGATGTTACTTTCGTTGCCGCAAATACCGATGCACAGGCACTTAAGCATAATCTTGCTCCTCAAAAACTGCAGCTTGGACCAAATTTTACGCGTGGCCTGGGTGCAGGCGGAAGACCAGAGGTTGGAGCTAAAGCAGCTGACGAGTCGCGTGCCGAACTGGAAGCCGTTATGCAAGGGGCTGACATGGTCTTCCTAACTGCCGGCATGGGTGGCGGAACAGGAACAGGCGCTATTCCGATTGCCGCCAAATTAGCCAAAGAGGCTGGCGCTCTTACAATAGCTATCGTCACCCGACCCTTTTCATTTGAGTTAGGAAAACGTCAGAAAAACACTGAAGAAGGATTAGCAAACCTAAAACAGTACTGCGATACCCTTATCGTCATTCCTAACGATAAACTGATTGAAATAGCACCCCGTGACCTGCCATTGGAAATGGCCTTTACGCTTGCCGATGATATCTTGCGTCAAGGCGTGCAAGGGATTTCTGAACTGATCACCAAAACGGGTCTCATTAACGTCGATTTCGCTCACATTCGCAATATCATGAAACGTGGCGGGAGAGCATTGATGGCAATTGGGGTTGGCACTGGCCCGAATAAGATCCAGCAGGCCATCGAAAAAGCTTTACATCACCCCCTGATTGATGACATCAACCTTTATTCTGCTTCTGGAATGATTGTAAACTTCACAGGGTCTCCTGATATGTCCTTTAAAGACATTACTGATGCTCTTAAAGCCTTACAGGAAGCCGCTGGCAATTCTGCAGACATCATTCCCGGCATTATTACAGATCCAACAATGGAAGATCGCGTTCAGGTTATATTGATTGTCACTGGTATTGGCAACGAATCCCCTTCTCCAGCACCTGAAAAAACACAGATTGACCATCGTAGAGCAGGTTTTACTGAAGCAGTTTTAGAGGAAACGCGAGCCAGAAAAGAGGAAGCTTCGCGGCAAATGGCCAAGCAGCCAGCCGAAGCTACGCCAAATCCTGAGCCCGAAAAACCAAAACCAGCTCATATAGAACCGCCCTCCTACGGAAACCAGCCCGATTTCGATGACTACTTGTCTGTGCCAACGTTTCTAAGGCGCAAAATGAACAACAACTCGAACGAAGAGAGGTAAATATGGATGCCAGATCAATTGAAAAAGCCTGTAAAGCTGTCTTTGCGCGTTATCCCCGCTTAGCGGGTCAAAGACCTCGCGTTTCCGTTCAGGCTGATGGCCGTTATTTACTCATTTTTAGCTCGCAGGCAAAAACCATGACCAGCAAGATGATCGAATCTTCAGTTCGTGCCGTGGTTGATAGCAATGGCAAGGTTCTCAAGATTTCCTCTTCTCGCTAAGACATTGTTTTTCAGGATTAACTGACAGAGATGCAATCTGGTCTTCTTTTTTGCAAAAGAAGACCAGATTCTTATAGCTCTTAAGAACACACCGGCGTCTCTGCACAGGCAGTGCAAGAATCACTTGGAAATATACCAAATCGCGAAAAGCCCTCTGTCGATGACTCATTCTTTGCATTATGTTTGGATTATGCTAATCGGAATACCTTTCTCTCAATCACTGTCATAGACAAGTTTATTGATGCTTCACTGGCTCCGCATCTCTAAATGAGCACAGCTAACTAAAAATTTTTGGATCTTTTGTAGTACCAACTCAAGCGAAACATCTTCATCGAGCAGTACAAGCTGCCAGGTTTCAGTGTGTTGGCAACTTTCTCCTTTTTGCAAAAGGTGTAAGGGGCTTAAGCTTTCCAGCTCCAGTAGCGTTTGATCGGCATATATTTCTAGATTGCAGCCCATATCAGGGTATTCTTGGTCAACCACAAAACTACTGTGCTTAATAAAAAGCACCTGGTTCAACTGGTACGCAAGCCAAGCATCTCGATGAAGCGTGCCCAGCTTCAACTTTTGACTTACTTTTGTCTGATCCACTTTGATACAAGAATGCCATTCTTCTACAGAAACGTCGTTCAGATCAGTATACGGCCAGAGTTTTAAGTTTCTGTCTGGTGTTAAGCTCACACCGCCCAGTCTAAAAGGCATGATGCCTAATCCCCCAGGAGCAAAAGAGGTTATTCCCCAGCTTGCCATTTGCCTTGCAGTTTCGCCCAGGTTGGTCACAGAGTTAATCACGCGGCATCTGTCACCGCTAAGCAGCTCAAGATCTATCATCCGTTGTATACCGCTTGCATCTTCATTCCAAGCTTTTAATCGTGAAGAACTTACACGTTCAATAACCGGAGCTTTATTATCCGGGAAATAGGAAAGTACTGGATCCTCAGGAGCTGCCCATACTCTGTGACCACCATAAACCGCCCATTCCTCCATAGATTTGGGGCCGGGAAGCTCAGCCATCAAGTTAGGTTGATCTTGGAAAACCAATGAACTAATCCGCGGACCGTACTGCTTGCTAATTCCCAATTTCAATCCATCACAACATATCCAGGCACAGGATTCTGACCGCATAATTACCACCATTCCATTAATGTTTTGGCTATACGCCAAGTTTCAAGTATAATTTTCCCACTTTTTATACTAAAGAGGCTTCTTTATGGCAATACACCAACGCAGCCCGCAGGAGTTCTGGCAAGGCTTGCAGTTTACCGAAAAAGACATTCAAATTCTGGCGAACCATCTGTTTGAAACTGAAGACCCGCAAACCCTGGACGCACTTGTGGGTGTTCTTGTGCGCACGCATCTGGAAAAACGCAAGCGTGCTCTCGAAAAAGAAAAAGCTGAACGCGGCAAGCAATATCTGCCCAGCGATACATTTACAGTAGGCGATGCCATTGTTCTGCCACAGCTTGACTGGCAGGCAGCTGTTGTCGTCGCAGTGAGGGAGGGAGTTAATCCGGCTCTGCCTCCATTCAAAGTAATTACCGTAAATACTGAGGATGGCAAGATTCTCGAACTGGCAGCCGAATTACCAGACCACCCCCTGAACAGCTCCCATTCAACGGAAGAAGATGGCAGCGAAGACACACCTGAAAGCGTGCTTGCTGCGTACGGTCCTATGCTGCGCAGCAAATTGCGCAAAGCTCTGGAAGCCCAGAGCGACCTGGTACGTATTGGCTATACCTGGTTTCCTAAATCCCTGCTGGTAGACATTAGCCTGGGTCATCTTAACCTGATTGAAGCCATCCTGGAAACACAGGATGGCGGACCAATAGGAACCCCTGAACTGCTTGAACAGTTGGAGCTGGAGTATTCTGACAGTCAGCGTCTAATGGAGTTCTCTCTAAACTATGCTCTTCAGGAAGATTCGCGTTTTGAAGAAGTAGGTTCCACCGGAGTTTTCTCCTGGTTCCTGAAACGCTTAGAACCCAAGTATGTTCTTGAAACGCCCATTTGGCTGCACTTAGAAACCAATCCTGCGGATACAGAAGACCTTAGCCCAGAGGATATCAACGTTCTGCAGGATATCGATGACGAACACACCTTTGATATTGATTTCGAAACACAGGCACCCGATACAACTACCGTGAGCCTTGCTCTCAACTATCCCCACTGGCGTGCCGGATCCCTGCCCATCACTCCCGCAACCTCGGCTGTAATCCCTTCGGCCCTAGAAAGCGAACATATCCAATTAACCCTCAAAGACGCCCAAACCGATGAAGAGATTTCTGCCTGGGTTGTGCGCTCAAAGCGCTACGTTATTGGTTTACGCGATTGGTACTTGGCGAAAGGCCTCATCCCTGGCAGTATCATTGAGATCAGTACTACCTCTGAACCAGGAGTGGTTTCGATTGACATCGAAAAGAAAAATACCAATCGGGAATGGCTGAAAACTCTATTGGTTGGAGCAGATGGCGGAGTAGTATTGGCTTTGTTACGGCAGACCATCAATGCTGGTTTCGATGAACGAATGGCAATAGCCATTCCTGACCACGTCGCATTAGACAATCTCTGGGAGGAACGAAAGAATCGGAATATCCAATTGCGCACGGATGTAAACCGCATGGTCGCCGAGCTATCCAAGCTAAACAATCAGAACCACGTTCATTTTATTGATTTATATGCTGCGGTAAACCTCATTCGCCGTACCGCCCCGCAAGACATCCTTGCTGTCCTCAAGCAAAACAAAGACATTGTCCACGTGGGCGACAACTATTATCATTTCAAAGAAAGCGCTTGATAAATGATGGAACAACGCCTTCCCAGCCTCCTTAAACCGACACTAAAAACGAAATTCCACATTGACTTTGACTGGTGGAAAAACCAGGACCGTAACTGGAGGAACGCTCTCGTTGCTTACATGTGTCCCGAACACCAAGCCAAGTTTGCAGACGTTGACCCAAGCGACGAGTTTGACCTGATAGATCCTAAAACCGCAATCGTCACCCGAGGCGATGCCTTGTTGGATGTACTCACACACCATTGCGCCCACCAGGAAGGTTTTCTGTCTGAGACTGCGCCGTTGGTCGATACAATTTTTAAAATATTTTTGGTGAACGATAATGAGCCATTAAATCCTGAGGAACTTGCGCTTAAAGTGAACCGCCCAGCAAACACTATTCTGAGCACAATTGGAGCGGCACGCGTTTATAAAGGAATTCGTCCGGTCTGATACAGTATAATCTTCTGCCTGCCCCCGTAGCTTAATGGACAGAGCACCAGACTTCGAATCTGTTGGTTGGGAGTTCGAATCTCTCCGGGGGTATATGTAGCCCACTAAAACGCCTTTTACCCCACATATAGTGGTTTGAAAGGCGTTTTCTTATGATAACAACTAATAGTAACCAACAGTCTCTAAAAATATCGGTTGCAATAAAAGCATTTTTTCATGCAAAATCATTGGAATCTAACGCAAGAATCGCGAAAAAATCAATCTGTCTTATACACGCCTATGAGGACAAATCGCGAGCCTCCCTATTTTGCATGCTTGATTACGGACAGGAATTTATTCTAAAATAAGAAGGGGTTATCAAGATGCGAACGATTAATTACCTGTTTCTGGCCATTGCGATCCTTATTCTTATCGGCTTACATATTCTCAAAAAGCGCGAGGTGCTCAAAAAGAAGTGGCAGCGACGGGCGGTCAACATATCTGGCCAGCTAATCGCCATCTTGTTGATCTTGACGGTTGTGCTGTTACCCCTGTTTCCACCGCTCCCGGTCACCGGCCCTTACAGTTTTCAGGTTAAAACCATCCAATTCACCCAACCTGACCGCAATGATCCTTATTATCAGGACGAAAAGCGCACGCTGGTTATGGATTACTACTATCCAGCGTCCGCTCAACTGGCCGACCATTCCGTTCCATTGATTGTTTTTTCACATGGTGGCATAGGCTCCAAGACCGGCAATATTTCTCTGTTTTCTGAGCTGGCCAGTCATGGCTATGCGGTAGCCAGCCTGGATCACACCCATCAAACGCTTTCCACCACTATCGATGGCCGCAAGATTAGGATGGACAGCGGGTATGTAAATGAGCTGATGAGCGAGAATTCTCACCGGGACATCGAGAACTCCTTTGAATGCTTTCAGCGCTGGATGGACATTCGAATCCGGGACATAGATGCCGCCATCGATTATTTAACCGACAGGGCGGCAGGGGGAGAACCGGATTTTGTGCTCATCAATCCGAAGGCCATCGCTGTGGGCGGACACTCGCTTGGCGGCAGCGCTGCCCTGGGCGTGGCCCGTCTGCGCCCCGACATCAAGGCAGTGCTGGTTTTGGAATCGCCCTACTTGGCGGATATTACCGACGTTTCCGGCGAAAATTTTATTTGGCATGAAGAACCGTATGAGGCGGCCATTTTGAACATCTAGAGCGACAACGGCATGCCCCTGGTGGCAGAAGACCACAAATATGTGCAAAACAAAAAGCACCTGATGCACACCGATCGGTTGGACTATCTGCACATCCGAGGTACCAATCACTTCACCCTCACCGACCTGGTTCGGACGTCCCCTATTCTTTGTCTCCTCTTCGGTGGCAGTTATGCAAGGTCGGGGGAGGATGGCTTACTACAGATCAATCAGGCGGCCCTGGCGTTTTTTGACAAGCATTTGAAAGCAAGCGGGGCATGCGCTGAATTGCCTTTTCCGGGGAAGCCTCAAGCTTCCAGGGATTCCTCAATAAGAGACAATAAAAATGCGCCGAAATCTTCGGCTACCGTCTCTACCTGCTGAAATTCTTTTCCATTGTAAAAGCACATAATTACCGGGGGCTCTTTCAAGGCATTTAATCTGCTGTAATCCAAATAAGCTAAATTGCCGTCACCATAGTTATAGATCGGAACCCACTGTTCCGGAAGCCCCAGTTCACTGCGGTCATGCAGCGCATAGGTCACCGAATTGCCTTCTAAAATCTTGGAATCACCGGGGCCAATGCCAAAAATCTCACAACCAAAGAAGGATAGATAACCAAATTTTTCATAAAACGACAATAACTGCGGTGAAAAAGTTATGCCAAGTATTTTTTCGGTTTTGCGGATTTGTTCAGGTGATTTACCACCGTCGGTGGTGAAATATTCGCAGCCAGGTGCCAGTTCCATAGCACGTTCAAAATCCTGATAACTCATAATCTTCTTCCTTCTCCCTCAAAATATTCTGCTGTGCGAATTTTCCGAAGTTCAATGCCGCTGATGCCCCGTTCTTCCATCTTTTCCTTGAAACGTTCCGACACGAAAACAGGGACTACCTGATGGTTGACAAGTTTGAAAACAGCCGAACCTTCAACTTTCTCCTCATAAACTGCATACTTGCTGACTGTATAAACTGTCAAATCTTTCTTTTTTACGCAGGTTGAAAAGTAATCTGACTTTTCTAAGCAAAGCGCATCCACCACTCTCAAAATATTTGCTATGTGGTATTGATAGGATGAGCCTCCGTTCTTCTCGTGAACTTTTACCGGAAGGTACTGGATCTCGGTATTCAAGGTTTCCATCATCATTTTCAATTTGTCTGAAACAAGAAACCACCCTTTGTCATTGGCCAAATAATCCGACGGGAAACTGCCTTCGGATTGGTCATAGAAGAAGGTGAAGCGGCCATCCCAACCTTGATACCATTTGGCAATTACCATTGTGTTCAGACCAATTCCGAAATCATCTTCGTAGTGCGCGATGATGTCGTTTGTTCTTTCTATGTCCATTTCCAATTTGTAGAAGCTCAGATGACAACCTCCCGGCGCAGACGTGCATTATGAGTGCGCTCTACTTCATTTTATCAAGTATGAGAGTTTTAGCTCCAGTAAGCTTGCCTTGTGCTCTGCTGCCGCTACTGAAAGAGGCTTTCGTTAACGGACGGCGAGAGCAGCTAGATGTTTGTGATGTCGGCTGCACCCAAAGCAAGCCAGACGAATTGGATGATGAAAAAGAAGAGGATGTTTTGCCTGGTTAAAAACTATATGATCACAATCTTAAGTAAAATCTATAAATTTGACTAGTCTTTCTGAGCAAATTAGAATAAATAAAGAAGCATTTAAGCAATTATAAGTTTGGAGGTACCTTTATGAACACATTCGATACCCTTTTCAGCCGTAAATCTGTAAGATCCTACACTGGCGAGCAAATCACAGCCGAGGAGTTAGAAGTCATCCTGAAATCGGCTTACGCAGCACCGATTGGTATGGGTAAATATGAGGACATGCATCTTACTATCATTCAGAGCCCTGAATTGCTAGACAAGATTGATGCCGCTGCTGCTGCCATGTTCAATAACCCGAATGCGCATCCGCTATACAACGCTCCTACGCTTATTCTTGTATCAAGCAAGACGCCTGCTCCTGCGATGGAAAATATAGCTTTTTCCAATGCTGCTATCGTTGCACATAATATGGTTCTGGCTGCAACAGAACTCGGGCTGGGAGCTTGTTATATCTGGGGTGCTACAGGAGCGCTTTCTAAAAAACCGGATTTAGTCGCAGAATTGAATCTTCCTGAAAATTTCATTCCTTGTTGTGCAGTTAGTCTTGGCAAAACCGATGAGACTTATTCTGTTCGTGAAATTCCCCTCAACAGAATCACAAAAAATGCAATTTTGTAATCAAACTATAAAAGTAATCGTCTTTCTTTGCAAAACATCGCAGGCACCATGGAACAACGCTTGAATTTCGATTGAAAGAGGAGAATGAAATTGGTTATATTTTTTGTTCTCCCTTATGGCGTCTATTCCGTGGTGCTGAAGAATTTATTACGCGGTTTCATCCAGAGTAGTGGATTCGACATCAAAATGTCTCATGTGGAGTGCGTAGTATTGATGTCAAGTCACAATCCTTGAAAATACAAGGTTTCAGAGTGATATCCAATCTGTCTTCTCGATCTAAAGTGAGTTTTTGTGCCAAAGTGAACATGGCAACTCAAGTATGTTGAGTAGATAAAATGAATTTCGTATAAGTTGAGAAGCTACTCTGCTATAGAAAAAGGCATGAAAGTGGGCGTATTAATGAAGTTTGAGTTAAATGACTATAAAAAAGAACTTACAGACGAAGAAATTATTGAAGATATTAAGCGTGTAGCACAAGAATTAGAACATGATTATATTTCAATTTCTACTTACAGAAAATGCGGAAAATTTTCACAAACTGCAATCCAAGGTCATTTTGGAACATGGAAAAATGCATTGTCATTAGCAGGATTGCGTAACGAAAGAACAAAGTCAGAATTAAAGAGAATAAAAAATGAAGATTATTATGATGATTTACAACAGATAGCAAAGCAACTTAACAAGGATACCGTACTCTACGGAGATTATAAAATGTATGGGAAATATTCAGCAGAACATATTTTTTCGAGATTTAAAGCTTGGGACAAGGCGTTAATGGCTGCAGGGCTTCAACCAACGGGATTGGCTAGAAGTAGAATTGACGAACAGACGCTTCTTGATGAGTTAGAACGTATATGGATAAAATTAGGGAGGCAGCCAACATCAACAGACATAACTAAGGGGAATATTTCAAAATATTCTATTGATACATATAAACGAAGATTCGGTAGTTGGAGACAGACATTACAAGCCTTTGTTGAATACATAAATTCAGATAATTCAGAGGAAAGAGAAGAAGACACTACGAAAACTAATATAAAAAGTCAGGACAACCTTCCTCAATCTGTTGATGTAGAAAAGCCTATTCAAAAGAGAGCGTACAGGACTTCAAGAAATATAAATGCAAGAATGCGTTTTAAGGTTTTGAAGAGAGATAACTTCAAATGTTGTACTTGCGGTGCTTCTCCAGCAAAAGATTCTTCGGTGGAGTTGCATGTTGACCATATTGTTCCATGGTCTAAAGGCGGCGAAACTATTGAAGATAATTTACAGACGTTATGTTCTAAATGTAATTTAGTAAAAGTGATTTATTATAAGTTGATATCTTCCCGCAAACAGTCATAACACCATGGATATATTTCCGTGGACAAACTGGCTCCGAAAATGTTACTTTGACATTCATTCACTTAACTCAAGCCGGTAAAACTTACGGAATTTACTTTCCAGCCTTAAAGTTATAAATGGGTTTCAGTTCTGCTTCAATATCCACCGTAGCGCCTATTGCAGCCAATATCTCTTCAGCAGGTTTATAGGCCATTGGAGCTTCATCCAAAGTAAAGTTGCTAATACTGCTTGAATAAATACCTGCCATACTCTTTTTAAACACATTCAGATTGAGTTTTCGTTTGGCTTCTTTGCGCCCCAAAATTCTTCCTGCACCATGCGGTGCGGAATAATTCCAGTCGGCATTTCCCTTTCCTACACACAAAACAGATCCATCGCGCATGTTTAATGGGATGATCAACCGTTCTCCCCCATATGCCGATACAGCACCCTTACGAACAATTCTGTCCTTAGAGCCGATGTAATTGTGCACCGTCTGAAACGGCGTACCCAGCAAAGGATAGTGTTTGCCGATTATCTCAGCCATTATGGAACGATTAAGCATTGCATACTTCTGACATAGCTGCATATCATGGATATAGTGTTCAGCCAGTTCACCAGTTAAGTACTTAAGCGGTTTAGGCAAATCAGATTTGCATTCCTGAATAGCGAGGCGTTGGTAATATCCAGCAACTTGATAGCCAATATTTCTGGATCCGGAATGGATTAGCAGAAACACCTCATCCTCAGCATTTTTATCCAACTCGATAAAATGATTTCCCCCTCCAAGACTGCCAATTTGCTGATCGATTACACTGCTATCAATCCTTTGATAACATTTCAGCTTGCGCATAAAGTCTGCAGACTCGATTGGCTCCTTCCAGGAATTAAAACCCGCAGGTATCTGATTTGCCAGCGCATCAAAATCTTCCAGGTCAAAACTAAGCTTACCCATCGACTGCACATAAAGGCCGCAGCCAATATCTACCCCCACCAAGTTTGGGACCACATATTTACCTAAGTTCGCGGTAAAACCAATCGTACAGCCCACACCCCAGTGATAATCCGGCATAATGCGGACCTTTGCGCCTTTCACAAAAGGCTGATTCATTAACTCCTGTATTTGTTGAATTGCTTTTTCATCCCGATTTACCGAGAACACCTTTGCAGTTCCAAAATGGCCTTTTATCTCAATCATGGTATTGAAAAATTTCTTTCTCCTCCTTACTGCTGTGTCAGGATAAGTCTTGCTAGGACTTTTATATCAATCCTACCTGACACTCGATTTCTAAGCACACCCTACCTGCATATATACGTTTCCTACTCTCAGTTGGAAAACAGGCAAGGAAAATATTCGAACATATATTCTAAGTATAGCCGATAGGCTGTGATTTTAGAAATATTATGCTTATGCATATGCGCAACCCGTCAAGATTTACAGGTAAGTATGAGAACAATTCTTTGAATTTCATTAAATTTGTCCTTATTTGCACCAATAACCTTATATTTTCTACTTCCGTCGAAGAAAAGATATAGGAAAATGAAGTTAGGTTTAAAGAGGAAGGAGAAGGGAAACCTTAATGAATATGAAACTGATTACCCGTTGGCTCGTCATCATGTTAGCGCTTTTTGTAGCGCAATGGCTGGTACCTGGTATTCAAGTGGAGGGAGATGGCTGGATTCCGTATGCTATTATGGCAGCCATACTGGCTTTTCTGAATGCTGTCCTATTACCCGTTCTCAAAGCATTATCCTGTGGATTGATTATTCTTACGCTTGGTTTATTTGGCCTGGTCCTCAATGCTCTGGTATTTTGGTTCTCAGCCGAACTCTCCACTACACTCTTTAGTATGGGGTTCACTGTCAGGAATTTTGGCTCCGCTCTCTTAGGCTCAATCATCGTGACCATCGTAACGGTCCTACTTTCAGGGCGCGAGAATCACGAATGGAATGATAGACGCAAGAATCGCAGAGACCGATCTCAAGCAAACTGAAACCCTTATTTCTAAAAAGTGTTGCGGTTCTTACCCCCTCACAACCCCCTCACAGAAGTCCCTTTACTTTTTTTATCCCTCTATGATAAACTAGCGTCTGTTAAGTTACAGGCGCTAGCCTGATTACCCTTCCACTCCTGCAAGGCCTACGGCCCCAAACAGGAGCTGTCCCGAGGAAAGGAGCCTCGAAACATGCATCAATATGAATTAGTTCTTATATTCCAGGCCGACCTGGACCAAGCAACGCTCGATACTGCGGTAGAGAACGTTGAAGCAGTGATCACCAATGCGAAAGGTGAGATCGCAAAAACCGAGCGTTGGGGCAAGCGCCGCCTGGCCTACCCCATTCGTAAAATGAACGAAGGCTATTACACCTTCATTTCCTTCCAGCATAACCCCGAAGAAATCGCGGGGCTCAAACGCGTCCTGGGCTACAACGAACAGGTTCTGCGTTCTAGCATTATCCGTGTGGCATAGTTAGGAGTTAAGATGAGCGAATCCAGACCTCGAGATAGCCGTGAAGGTGGCCGGCGCTATTTCTCCCGTCCCAAGTTTTGCCAGTTTTGCAGCGACAAAAATCTGGTAATTGATTACAAAAACATAGATTTGATAACCCGCTTTGTCAATGAAACGGGAAAGATCCGACCACGCCGGCAAACCGGTACTTGCGCCAAACACCAACGTGAAATCGCCAAAGCTGTCAAGAATGCCCGGCACATCGCCCTCATTCCCTTTGAAGGGGACCTCTGGGCAGACAATAATTAAGCGGGAAGGCTGTCATGTTCAGCAAACACCCGCCACGTAAGGTAGTTACCAAGAAACACCTGGCTCGGCAGGAAAAAGAAGCCCGGCAGATCAAGATTATTAAAATTGGCAGTTTAGCAGTTTTGGCAGTTGTCTTGGTACTCTTCGCTTACGCCGTCATCGACACCCAGATCGTGAAACCTAACCGGGTCGTTGCACAGGTCGGTGATATGAAATTGACCGCCCGTCAATTTCAGCAAGAGGTAAAGTATGGGCGCATCAACCTGATCAATCGTGCTTCGCAATATCTTGAGTATGCCCAGATGTTCGGTGGCATGGGCGACTTCCTTAGTGCAGCACAGCAAATTGTCGCGCAGCTCGATTCGCCGCAAACATTGGGCGAAGCTACTGTAAACCGAATGATAGACGAAGTACTCATCCATGAAGAAGCAACCAAACGGGGTATCTCGGTTAGCGATGCCGAAGTAGAAGAAGAGCTGCATACTGCTTTTGGTTTCTTTCCTAACGGTACGCAGACACCTACAATAACCCCTACAAGCTACCCAACAGCCACCCTGGATGCAACACAGCTTGCACTCATTGGCCCAACTGCCACTCTGGCATCCACGCCTGAAGCTGAATCGGAAACATCTGTTCCGGAAGAAACCGGTGAACCTGCACAAGAAGTTGGAGATGATGAAAGCCCGGCTAAGGCAGAGGGTACCCCGGTTCCGGATCTTACTCCTACCAGCGAGCCTACCTTTACCCCAACACCAACCGTCTATACTACTCAAATATTCGCCGATAACTGGTCCACTTACCTGAGTAATCTAAAAGGTTTTGGCATTACCGATACATTTATACGCAAAACCTTTGAAAACCAACTTCTCCGCAGCAAACTGATGGAGGAAATCACCCGCGATATAGATCCGTTGGCGGAACAGGTTTGGGCACGCCACATTCTTGTGGCTACGGAAGATGAAGCACTGAAGGTCTTGGACGAACTGAAAGCCGGTAAGGACTTTAAAGAACTTGCTTCAACATACAGTACCGACCCAGGCTCAAAAGACAATGCTGGTGATTTAGGCTGGTTTGGTAAGGGACGGATGGTTCCGGAGTTTGAAGAAGCAGCCTTTGCACTGGCTAAGGTAGGCGATCTTAGCCAACCGGTACAATCAGTGCATGGCTGGCATATTATCCAGCTCTTAGGTAAAGGCAAAAATCCGGTCGACTCGCAAACTTTCCAAACACAAAAAATGAGCTTCTTTGAAGACTGGTTGAAGGACCTTCGCGATAAGCGCACAGATATCACCATCATGGACGAAGTTTGGCAGGGAATAACTCCGGATATGCCCCCATTCCCTAATACCTTGCGGCAGCAACTCTATAGCTTGATGCAGCCTCAACCTACACAGGCGCCTCTGATGCCTCCAGAAGAAGTAGAACCTGTATCCACTGCTACGCCAGCAGCAGATTAGACACAGGCCATCCAATACAAACAAAGAGGCTGTCCCAAAAGGTGGGTACAGCCTCAAAACTTTAATATAATGGGGGGATGAAAAGACAAGTATTCAAAGACTATCAACAAGGACAAAGCTTTCTGCTTCCACCTGACATCAACGAGATGATCCCAGAAGGGCACTTAGTGCGTGTGGTAAATAGAATGATCGACGGCATTGATCGCGGCTTGCCAGAGGCGCAATACAAAGGAGGAGGGACCAGCGCCTACGATCCTCAGATGCTGCTGAAAGTGATCATCTATGCCTATACCCAGCGGATATACACATCGCGTCAGATAGCCAAAGCCCTGAGAGAGAACCTCAGCTTTATGTGGCTGAGTGGGATGAACCGGCCGGACTTTCGGACGATCAACAGGTTTAGAGCGAAAGTGATGAAAGCGGTAATTGATGAAGTATTCTATGGGATTATCAAAGAGCTGCTTGAGATGGGGATGATTGACCTGCAAAGCTATTTTGTGGATGGGACCAAGATAGAAGCGAACGCGAACAAATACAGTTTTGTATGGCGAAAAAGCACCCGAACGCAGAAAGGGAAGCTGCAGGAAAAAGTGAAAGCCTTGTTGGAACGGATAGACGAGCTTGAGAGAGAAGAAGAGCAGGAGTATGAGGATCGAGATCTCAATGAAATGGGGGAAGGGAAAGAGATAGACAGTGAGAAGCTGAAAGAGGTGATGGAAAAGATCAACCAGCGTATAAAAGAAGAGGCAGACAACAAAGACCTGAAAGCTGCCAAGAGACAGATAGAGAAAGACTTTCTGCCGAGGATGAAGAAATACGAAGCATATGAGGAAGTCTTTAGTGGACGCAACAGCTTTAGTAAAACAGATCCTGACGCCACCTTTATGCGCATGAAAGAAGACGCGATGAAAAACGGGCAGCTCAAAGCGGGATACAAGGTGCAAGTGGGGACACAGAAGCAGTTTATTCTTGGATACAGTTTGCATCAAAGGCCGGGAGACACGCTGTGTATGCAAGCGCATCTTGAAAAGATCTATGAGCACATGGGCAGGTATCCGGAGGATTTGATAGCAGATGCCGGATATGGGAGTGAAGAAAACTATGCCTGGTTGCAGGAGAAGAAGATAGCAGCCTATATCAAATACAAGAGCTTTGATGATGAGAGGAAACGCAATTACAAAAAGAAGTACCCTTATCGTGCAGATGCTTTTGTCTATCAAGAGGAAACAGATGAATATGAGTGTCCGCAGGGGAAGAAACTGAGGTTTGAGAAAGAAGAGAAGCGACGAACAGAGAGTGGATATGGAAGCAAACGGAGGATCTACAGATGTGTTGATTGTTCGGGATGTCCGGTCAAGGAGCAGTGCAGCAAAGGGAAAGGGAACCGGCAGATAGCTATAGGAGCAGAGTTGGAGAGCTATCGGCAAGCAGCCAGTGAAAGATTGGAATCAGAACAAGGACGAAGGTACCGGTCTAAAAGGCCTGTAGAAGTGGAAGCCGTATTTGGGAGATTGAAGCAAAACTGGGGATTTCGAAGGTTTATATTGAGAGGATTAGAGAAAGTGAGTACAGAATGGGGTATTCTCTGTGTTTCTCATAATATTGCTAAGCTTGCTGCTGCATAGCAACTCTCTTTTCATTATTTTTATGATGACAGAGGCTGCCCTTTTTAGACAGCCTCTTGCTTTCTATAGTAACTAACTATTAGCTGTCTTGTTGCAAATAAGATTCATCCACTTCTTCAAGTTTGAGACTCATAATCTGACTGGTCGAATCGCGCCCCATCGTTACGCCATAAATGACATCTGCCGCCTGCACAGTATTGCGGTTATGGGTAATTACCAGAAACTGAGTTTCTTTAGCCAGCTCGCGTAAAAGTTCTGTAAAACGCCCTACATTTGACTCGTCCAGCATAGCATCAACTTCGTCTAAAACACAAATCGGAGTTGGTGAGATCTTTAGCAAAGCAAAAATCAGGGCCACAGCCGTAAGGCTGCGCTCCCCGCCTGAAAGCAAAACCAAACCCTGCTCGCGTTTGCCCGGCAGCCGTGCTTCAATTTCTATTCCTCCCTCAATAGGTGAATTTTCATCAGACAGGACTAGCCTGGCTGAACCGCCGTTGAACAGTCTTTGGAACATTTTGCTAAATTCCACACTTACAGCCTTATATGTTTCCAGAAAATCCTTATGCATGATTTCATCTAATTCTTTTACCAGACTGTGAATATCAAGAATTGCAGCATTAAGGTCTTCCATTTGTGTCGTCAGGCTTGTATAGCGTGCCTTTACTTCAGCGTATTCATTTTCGGCTTCTAAGTTAACAATTCCGATACGTCGTAATTGTCCCTTTTGGGCTTTTATTTCAGCTTCGATTCCTTCAGGGAGCTCATTAATTTCCGGCAGGCTCTCAATCACCATATCCGGAAAAGGAAGCGGTGTATCCGCGGAATAAGACTGCCGGTATTCCATCTCAATTAAGCCAAAGTCATCTTCTATTCGATTTTTTAAACCCAGCATTTTTTCCTGTTCGCGTGCCAGCTCCAGTTGGTGGTGTGTAACCTGACGCTCTTTATTGCCCAGGTCTTGCTGAATCTGGTTGCTCATTTCCGTTAGAGTACGCATTTCGTGCTCCATGTCGGTCAGCTGTTCGGTCAGCGGCAAAAGGGATTCGGCTCTGAGTTGTGCAAATTGTTGAGTGCTTTCGCCCATTACAACCCGAAGTTCGTCAATCTCGAGCGCAACTTTTTGCAGATTTTCCTCATTCAAGGTCTGTCGGGCTTTCAATTCTTTAAGTTGTTCCTGGTCGCTTGCTTGCCGTTTATTGATATTAGCCAGATTATTCTTTGCATGAGCCAGGGATTGTTCAACCACCTTAATTTCGGTTTGAAGGTACTGGTAAGACTGTTCCATACCTTCAAGGTCATGTTTGCGTTGCTCCTGCCGGATTGAATCTAGAGCATTCTGCAATTGCTTAACTTCTGCTAAGAGCTCTTCAGATTTTGCGCTGCTTTTGGCGTTTTGCTCTTCGGCTTTTAAAATTGCCGACTGCGTATCTCGGTCCATATTTTGTAGCAGCGCTAACTGACTGTTGGCTTTATCACGCTCCAGTTCTACTTTAGCCCGCATCTGCCTTGCCTGTTCCATTTGTGTTTGCAGTTCCTGACGTGCCAGCTGTACCTTTTGGCGTGATTGTTCAAGCGCTTCATTCTGCTTTTCGAGTAATACTTCCAATTCATCAGTTTTGCTTAGAGCTTCCTTGGCAGAACCTATTTCTTGCTCCAGGGCCTTGTGAATGCGCTGGAAGGAAATTTTGCTCCCGCCTTTAGATCGGCCTAAAATGGTTACTCCATTTTGCAGGAAAAGCTCCCCCTTTAAAGTCACAAGATGCCAGGGAAGCTTTGCATCACGCATTCTT
The DNA here is from genome assembly GCA_040772305.1 of Anaerolineaceae bacterium. GTDB lineage: Bacteria > Chloroflexota > Anaerolineae > Anaerolineales > Anaerolineaceae > Mesolinea. The sequence continues at coordinate 427,604 of JAXGYK010000002.1, read as the reverse complement.
TGGGCCGTGTCTGCATCTTCCACAACCAGATACTGGCTTAATAGTGCGTCCACTACTGGTTTTAGGTCTGCTGTAATTCCAACCAAATCATGCGCAAATCCCAAACTGCCGGCGGGTTCTCTTTCATTCTTTTTCGCAGAAGTATTACCAATCCCTCCAGCAGCAATTACAGCCACGCGATCAGAGTTACTAACGCCACATTCATCAATCAGAGCTGTATCCAGCGCTTTTCCAGGAAAAACCAGAATATCAATAGCTTCACGCAATGCAGCAGTAATTGCCGCTTCGTAGCGTTCATCTACAATCAGTTTCGTAGCAAGATCCGTGAGACCAGCCTGTTTGCCTTGTTTACGGCTTGATTTCATGAGTGCCTTTGCTCCATCAGAAAAGCCTGCTAAACTCTCCTGGCTTTGCAGCAGCAAGTCTAATCGGCTGCGCACCTGATTCAGTTCCAGGTTTAAGCGGTTTTTTTCCTGATTGTTTCGGTGACGAGCCTGCTTCAATTCGTTATCTTCAGAAATCAGCTGGAGCCACAGCTCCTCGTGCTCTGCTTTTTTCTTCTCCAGTTCTTGCTGTCCTTCGGTCATTTTATGCAGTTTAAGTTCCAATTCACTGGATTTCTCTTCCAGGAGCAGAACCTGTTCCTGGTTATTTTCCAAGCTGCGTTTTAAATCTTTCAAACGTTCCCTGAGATCTCCCTCATGCGAGCGAAGCGAAATAAGATTTTTCTCAGCTTCCATTAATTGCTGCTGATAGGAGCGTCTCTTTTCTTCAAGTTCTTGCTGAATCTTCCGGCCAGCATCTACCTTTGTACGGGCTTCGTTATGTGCCTTGTTTAATTCTGTCAGTTCCTTCGTCAAACGCTGAATTTCGGAATCTGCATTTTCCAAACTAGCTTCGCCGGAGCGAACAGTTTCCTCCAGGATTCCCTTGTCCCGCTCAAGTTGCGTTTTTGACGCCTGAGCCAAACTCTTTCGCTCCTCAAGGATAGCCAGCCTCTGATTTTTTTCGTTGAGCTCGCTCTCCAGCAATTGCGCTTCATCGCGCAATGCTGCATACTTTTGACGCGCTTCTTCGATTGTGGTTTGCAACGCAGCCAGATCGTTGCGATTTCCGCTTAATATTGCTGTTGTGTCTTTAGAACGTTCTTTAGCATGATCCAAATCACGCAAAATACGCGCTAAAGATTCCTGGCCTTTTAGCCAATGGTATCCATACCAATCCCGCAGGTTACGCTGCAAGTCTTCGCGCACCAGTTTATATTCACCAACACGTGCCGCTTGTTTTTCCAAACTGCGAAGACGTGGCTTTAACTCGGTCATAATATCGCTTGCCCGCTCTAAATTCCTCTCGGTCATTTCAAGGCGCCGCAAAGCTTCTTCTTTGCGCATCCGGTAAAGACCAATGCCTGCCGCCTCCTCAAAGAGTTTCCGCCGCTCATCAGCTTTAATAGCAAGAACCTGATCAACCAATCCCTGTCCAATAATCGTATAGGTTCGGTCAGAAAGGCCGGTCTTCGAGAGTAACTCATTAAAATCTCGCAGCCGGACGCGTTGTCCATTAAGCAGGTACTCGTTCTGACCATCACGATACGCCCGGCGTGTTAGCACAACCTCGCTGTAATCAATGGGAAGCCATCCGCTTTCGTTATTAAAGCTGATCGAAACTTCAGCCATACCTGAACGCGAGCGCTGTTCCGACCCTGAGTAAATCATGTCTTCAGTTTTCTTAGCCCGCAAAAGTGAATAGGATTGCTCTCCAAGCACCCAGCGAATCGCATCAGCAACATTCGACTTTCCCGAACCATTCGGCCCCACAATAGCGGTAATCCTGGCAGGAAAGGCGAACTCAGTTTGGCGAGCAAATGTTTTATAGCCTTGTAAACTCAATGAGCTTAATCGTGTTTCCATCTACACATCCGAAATATCTAGATTCTTAATTGCGGCAGCTGCCGCTTCTTTTTCTGCACTTTGTTTGCCAAAACCGGTACCTATACCGGCAATCTTTTCGTGCACATGAACAGCCACCGTAAAAGTCTTATTATGGTCAGGCCCGCTTTCTGCTACCAGGCTATATTGGGGAGAGCCATATCCTTGGGACTGCGCCCACTCCTGGAGCCGGCTTTTAACGTCCTCTTCCCCGCGTTGTAAAACGATTTTTTCAGCCTCCGATTCAATCATGGGCAGTACAAACTCGCGTACCGCATCAAGTCCCGCATCGATGTAGATTGCAGCTATCAGTGCTTCAAAGGCATCACAGAGGATCGGATCACGGTCTCGGCCGCCAGTCATTTCCTCACCCTTCCCCAAATACAGCGCATTACCCAAGCCAACACGCCTGGCAAACGCTGCCAATTGATGGGTATGCACAAGGGCGGCGCGTATTTTTGTCAAAAAACCCTCACGTTTCTCGGGGTAGCGCTTGTACAACCAATCGCCTACTACAAAAGCGAGGATTGCATCCCCTAAAAACTCCAGGCGCTCATTATCCTCCAGTACCTCGCGATTTTCGTTGAGGTACGAACGATGGGTAAGCGCTCTGCGAATGAGGAATTGATTAGTAACACTCGCAGGTAACGATGCCATTAACAATGATTTTTTGTTCGGATCCATATACTCTCCGAACTGCTGGTGCGTACACCATCAAAACAATTGATGCCAAACGATCCAGCAGTTCCAATAAAATTTCAGTTGAATTTTAACCCAGAACCAGTCAATATAAGTACGATCGGCTTTGGCCAATCTTTTCCCCAGCGCTGATAGGCCGCCCAAACCATTGCTGATGTAGGCTCCACATAAAAACCAGCGCGGATCAGCTCCTTCCAGGCCTGCTGGATTGCGTCCTCTTCAATAACATACAGTAAATCTTTGCCAGGAATAAGAGCTTCCAAAATCTCTTTGGCTCTAACAGGCACGCTTACTTGTGTTCCTTCAGCTATTCCAGGTTCTACAAAGCCCTCAAAGACAGTCCCCTCCCAGGCCTTCACAATCGGGGCGCAATTAGCCGGTTGAACACCAACATGCATCACTGTTCTGCTTTTGCCCATGAACGCTTCTAAACTCCGTGCTCCCATAAGGCTGCCTAAAAACAAGGAACCGTGACCAATTGGCGCAACAAGAGTTGCAGGTAAAACGCCTAATTGTTCATAACTCTCGTAAACTATCGTCGCATACCCGGGTAAGTGAAAAGGCTGCAGAGCGTGGGAAGCATAAGCCTCTTGTTTATTTGCAGCTGCATCGAGAACGGCCTTATGGGCATTTTCCCGTGGGCCGTCAACCTGGCATACCGTTGCCCCGCTGCGCTCGATTTGCTTCCTTTTTGGACCGGAGGTACCGGCAGGGATATAAATTTGGGACTGTACATCAAAAGCGGCACTATATAATGCCAACGATGCTCCAGCATTTCCGGATGAGTCCTCCAGCACCTGTTTTATCCCACGGCTTAGAATTTCACTCATCATCAGCGCAGTTCCGCGATCTTTAAAAGACCCGCTTGGGTTCAAATGCTCACACTTGAAAAACAACCATCTATCCACCGAATGCGGCACCAATGGAGTAGTTCCCTCTCCAAGATAGCAGGACGGGCCAGACAGGCCAAAACTTGCCCTATAACGCCAGACACCTGACTCCCCATTCGTTTCTCCGTGATAAGTCGGCACAGCGGATGTCCACAAACCGCCGCAATTGGGGCAGTTTGCTGGCAACCCTTCTTCAGGATAGGCGTTCCCGCAATCGAGACAATAAAAAAGAGAGGAGTGCATAGAATAATTGTATCTCAGCTCCGGGCGTGAATATCCGGCTTCGGCTGCTTGGTATAATCAGCACATGACGATCCTATGGCATAAAGACCCCGCTCCAATGGAGTTTACAACCGAGGAGTATTCAGGCCCTCTGGATTTGCTCTTGGATCTCATCCAAAAGGCTGAGCTGGATATCTCCCGTTTGTCTCTGGCCAAGGTGACCGATCAGTTTCTGTCTTATGTCAATGCAAACCAAGATGCCAACCCTGAATACATCTCTGAATTTCTCGTAATCGCCAGTAAACTGATCCAAATCAAATCTGAAGCGCTCCTTCCCCGGCCGCCGCTGCGCCAACCTGACGAAGAGGATCCTGGCGAAGCTCTGGCTCGTCAGCTCCTGCTTTATCGAGAAATTAAAAAAACCACGGTATGGATGAATGATCGTATTGCACAGAATTTGCGCTCGTACCTGCATTTGCCTCCAAAATATGCGGTCAATGTTAAATTTGACCTTTCAGGTCTGGACGCACAGGACCTTATCCTGGCACTTGAAGGGATTTTAGAGCGCGAGCTTCCCCCTGGCGCTACCCGATTGATTAGCATTCCCCGCCTTACCTTACAGCGAAAAGTTCAGGAAGTAATTGGCATCCTGCGAACCCAGGAAGCAAGCAGCTACCGCAAGATGCTGGGGGATAGCCCCACCCGTTTAGACCAGATAGTTCTCTTTTTAGCCGTTCTTGAGCTGGTCAAACAACGCTTGGTACGCACTTCGCAAGAGGCGATTTTTGGCGATATTGAGCTGGTTCCGGAAGAAGCTTTGTTGGTAGAATCTCTTGTGGAAGTAGAGGTAGAGGAGTAAATTCCCTTCTACAAGGCCTGAGAATCTATCATTATCAGATATAATCACTTTAGGAATAATATGGCTGAAGAAACTGAAATAAACGCAAAAGAGCTCCCAGCAAGCGAAGAGGAGCCTCAATCCAAGGTTAGATTGGTAATCGGCATTATCATTGCTGTACTCTTGCTTGCCGGTCTCATTGTGGGCTTGATTTCTCTCGCTCGCGAGCCTGAAACTGCAGCAGCCGTGAGGGATATCTTTATTATATTGTTGGCTTTCGAAATATTCCTGATCGGTATTGCAGCAGTGATCCTTATCGTGCAAATTGCTACTCTTACTAATTTGCTGCAGAATGAGATAAAACCAATTCTCAATTCCACAACCGATACAGTCAATACCCTCAAGGGAACAGTCAGGTTCCTTAGTGACAACTTAACCGAACCTGTGATAAAAATGAACGAATCTTTAGCATCCGTGCGCAAGTTGGTTGATTTGTTCCGTTTCAAGTAATATCTGAACAAAAAAGAGGAGATAGTATGTCTGAAGATAATAGTTTTGGAGCATTTGTAGTTGGTTTCACCGTCGGCGCTCTTGCCGGTGCAGTAGCTTCCTTGCTGATGGCACCGCAGTCCGGAGAAGAAACTCGCCAGGTCATCAAAGAGAAGGCCATTGAGCTCAAAGATAAAAGCATGGAAACTTTCGAAGATACCAAAAAGAAAGCCGAAGCTGCCTACCGTGACGCCATTGTCAAAGCTGAAGAGCTTTCTGCTGTAACCAAGGCCAAAGCCGAAGAATTAGGCCACACCTTCAAGGATAAGGCCGCAGAGGTCAAAGACAAAGTAAAAGAGGCAGTAGATAAAACTGCTTCCGAGGTCAAGGCTGCCGTTGACCAAACTGAGAAAAAAGTTCAGCAAACCCTCAAGCCCTAAGTCTTTCCGGACTTTCATTTCACAGGCAGCCGATGGCTGCCTGTTTTTAATTATGTGAAAAGAAGTCGCTACCGCTTCTGCTTTTCTTGTTCCTATACCAGGATCCTTCGTCTCAAATGATCATATAAGGGCCTATCCCCTTTAATTATTGCTAATAGCGTGTAGTTTTGTTGTTTTCGACGGTCCATTAAGTCGCTGATTTCCTCATTTTCCTTGCATTATTCATCCGCCTTGATAAAATTTTAAATTACCAGTACTTTTACATAAAAGATAAGGTGACCCGATGCCCGGATGCCAGGGCTTAATAGGTGGAAGTTGGTGCAAGTCCAACACTGTGCCGCAACTGTGAATGCAAAACTGCAAAGTCAGGATGCCTGCCTTATTGTTAACTAAACCTTCTCGAGCAAGGAGGCAGCGAGTATTTGGCTCGTCTTCCCAGCTCAATCCTTTGTGATTGAGTTTTTTGATTCCTTCCCCGCCAGGTTTAGAACAATCTATTCCAATCCGACTAAAGAGAAAAGGAATCAACATGACCGTTCAAACAAACCTTAATTTAAACATCAATGCACTGCTGGACGAAAAAGAAGCGCATGAATTTCACTGGATTCGAAAGCGGGATGGACGCATCATACCTTTTGACAAAGAAAGGATCAGCAATGCCATATTTCGCGCTGCCCAGGCAGTAGGTGGCAACGATCTTACTCTCGCGGAAACCTTAGCTGATGAGGTAATCCGTTTGCTCTCCGTTAGCATTGGGGAAGAAATACCTGATGTGGAGCAAGTACAAAACGTTGTAGAAAAGGTATTGATTGAAGCCGGCCACGCCCGAACAGCCAAAGCCTATATTCTGTACCGCGACCAACGCACCCGCATGCGCGAAGCCCGTTCGGAATTAATGGACGTAGTTGAAAACATCCTTAAAGAAACAAACCGTGAAAATGCGAATGTCAGCAATTCACCGTCAGCTAAAATGCTGCAAATTGCCTCTGCAGCCAGCCGTCAGTTTTACCTGACGCGAATGATTCCGCAGGAATTCTCTAACGCACATTTGACTGGCGATATCCATATCCATGATTTGGATTTTTATGGAAAAACCTTAACTTGTCTTCAGATACCGCTCCAACGGCTGCTGCAAGAAGGCTTTAATACCGGTCACGGGTACATTCGTCCTCCAAAGCGACCATCTTCAGCAACTGCGCTTGCAGCCATCATTCTCCAAAGTAACCAAAATGACATGCACGGCGGCCAGTCCTTCCCTCATTTTGACAAAGAGTTATCCAGCTTTATGCTTGGCGCAGATGAAGAAGAAGCATTTCAGGCCATGGAAGCCTTGGTTTACAATCTCAACTCAATGCACAGCCGCGCCGGAGCGCAAGTGCCATTCAGTTCAATCAACCTTGGCACCGGCACCAGTCTTGAAGCACGCCTTGTTACGCGCTCCTTGCTCCTGGCATATGAAAAAGGCTTGGGGCGTTCCGAAACGCCCATCTTTCCAAATATCATATTCCGCCTCAAAAAGGGGATCAACTTTGAAGTAAACGACCCTAATTACGATCTTTTCCAGCTTGCAATGCGCGTTTCAGCACAGCGCATGAACCCAACCTTTGCTTTTATGGATTCCAGTTTCAATGCGCCCTATGAAGACGAAGTAGCCTACATGGGCTGCCGCACACGTGTTATTGCAAATCGGCATGGTCCGGCGCAAAGCTTAGGGCGCGGGAACCTTTCGTTTACAACCATCAACCTGCCCCGCATTGCCTTACGATGTAGCAATAATTTGGATCGCTTTTTCCACGAATTGGACCTGCTTCTCGATTTAACAGCACGCCAGCTATACCATCGCTATCAAATTCAAGCGCGCTTGCTGGTTCGCGACATGCCTTTTCTCATGGGTCAAAAACTGTACCTGGACAGTGAGGCTCTGGGTCCCAACGATCCAATTGCGCCTGCAATAAAACATGGCACCCTTTCAATTGGTTTTATCGGTCTGGCCGAAACCTTAATCGCGCTGATAGGCAAACACCATGGCGAGGATGACCATGCCCGCCAACTGGGACTTGAGATCCTGCGCTATATGCGCCGAAAAACCGACCGTTTTTCAGATGAGTATGACCTTAATTACACCCTTCTTGCTACCCCGGCCGAGGGCTTGTCGGGGCGCTTCACCGCGAAGGATCAGCAAATCTTTGGAGTTAAAAAGGGCATCACGGATAAGTCTTTTTACACGAACAGCTTTCATGTTCCGGTAGACTGCGAACTTTCTTCCTTTGATAAGTGCAGCATTGAAGGCCCTTTTCACAAATTCACAAACGCCGGTCATATCAGTTATCTTGAATTGGATGCACCTCCCCTGCAAAACCTTGAAGCTTACGAAAGCCTGATAAGGGCAATGGCCGCCAGCGATATGGGTTATGCGGGCATCAATTTTCCAATTGACGAATGTTTATCCTGTTTTCACCGTGGAATCATCGCCGATACCTGTCCGGCATGCGGATCAGGCGCAAGAGGCTGACCCAAAAGGGACAGTCTCTTTTCAAATTAAGGGGATTATGATTCAATTAATGGCATGGGAACAAAAGTGATATTCAAACGATATGAAATGGATCAGCCGCAACTATTACCTCCGAGGCTGGACGAACTGATCGCGGAAGAGCATTTAGTGCGGGTGATCAACCGACTGATAGACAGGATGAAACTGGAGGCGATAGAAAGCGCCTATAAAGGAGGCGGAACGAGCAGTTATCACCCCAGGATGCTACTGAAATTGATCGTCTATGCTTACGCTGAGAAGAACTATTCCGGGCGACAGATAGCCAAGTTAGTGCGGGAGAACATCCACTACATGTGGTTGAGTGGCGGGAACCAGCCAGACTTCCGTACGATCAACCGATTTCGCAGTGAACGCCTGAAGGGCAAGATCCAGGGAGTGTTCACGGAAGTGCTGGAACAGCTGATTGAGGGTGGATACGTCAAACTGGAACACTACTTTGTGGATGGCACCAAGATAGAAGCCAATGCCAACCAATACAGTTTTGTTTGGAAGAAAAGCACCCACAATCGGCGAAAGGTGTTGGAACAAAAAGTGAGCGAGTTGTTTGAAAAGATAGACAAACTGCAAGCTGAGGAAGACGCGGACTATGGGGATGAAGATCTGGAAGAAATGGGGGGAGGAAAAGGGATCGACAGTGAAGCGTTGGAGCGACTTGCCAAGCGGCTGGATCAGATACTGGCAGATAATCCTGAGGCAAAGGAAACTCGGGAAGTCAAAAAAGCAAAGAAGCAGATTGACGAGGAGCTGTTGCCCAGACTAATCAAGTATGAACAGTATGAAGGTATGCTGGGAGATCGCAACTCTTGTTCCAAGACGGATGCGGACGCGACCTTCATGCAAATGAAAGAAGATCACATGCGCAACCGCAGTCTGAAAGCGGGATACAACGTACAGGTGGGGACAGAAGGGCAATACATAGTTGGTTTCAGCGTGCATCAGAACGCGGCAGACAACGTCACCTTACGTGCCCATCTGGAACAACTGAGAAACAACTTGAAACAACTGCCCAAGATCTGGGTGGCGGATGCTGGCTATGGCAATGAAGAGAACTATCGCTTATTGGAAGGTGAGAAGGTGGAAGCCTATCTGAAGTATCCTGGTTTCGATCGGGAGAAGCAAAAAAGGGCTAAGTTGAGTGAGAAAGAAAAGTATCAGTCCAGCCAGTTCAAACTACAACCAGATGAAGATATATATGTCTGTCCCCAGGGAAAGCCGCTGTGTTTTGAACGCGAGGTTGAGGAAATCAGTGCCACGGGATATCGCAGTGTGAAGCGGGAGTATCGTTGTGGGGAATGCGAGGGCTGTGTTGCCAGGGCGGTCTGCAGTCCCAAGTCAAGACATGGTCGAACACTAAGTATTGGTCCGGAATTAGTGCGTTTACGAGGAATAGCCTTCAAGAAACTCACCAGTGAGCTTGGGGAGAAACTGAGAAAGCGGAGATTAGCGGAAGTTGAATCCGTTTTTGGCTTGCTGAAACAGAACGGCGGGTTTAGAAGGTTCCACCTGAGAGGTCTTGAGAAGGTTGAAGTTGAGTGGGGAATTCTGAGTATGGCACACAATCTGAAAAAGTTGGCTGTTGCATAGTTCCCTTCCTTTTTTAATTTTGCTTCCCTACCAATTCGAGATAATAAGAGGCTGATCCAACTTGCTTTTGGGTCAGCCTCTAACAGGCTATCTTTCCACAGTGGATCGCTTTAACGACGCCAAAAAGGATGAACTAAACCGGCGCACCAGGCACGGCCTCTAATGTCTGCTGAAACGCTGAATATACGCATTGCCGGCATCAGCACGGAAAGTGTTTGCGATGGGCCAGGTTTGCGCAGTGTTGTTTTTTTCAAGGCTGCAAACACCACTGTCCTGCCTGCCATAACCCCCAAACCTGGCCCCTGGATGGCGGTCGAATGCTCAGTATTTCCCAATGCTTTACGGAACTTAAGTTAAATCCTCTGATTAGCGGCGTTACCTTTTCCGGTGGTGAGCCCTTCCTGCAGCTTGAAGCAGCGCTGGGACTGGCACAAATGATCAAAAACGCGAACCGCAGCCTCTGGATTTATACGGGTTACTTGTGGGAAGAGTTAATTGAAAATAGAAAAGCTTTGGCGCTGCTTCGCATCGCCGATGTACTGGTAGACGGACCGTATCTTGATCAGTTCTTTCAGCCAGGGCTCCAATTTCGCGGTTCGTCCAATCAGCGCCTGATTGACGTGCAAAAATCCATTTTGGCATCATATAAGCCCATCCTCTATGGTTTGGATTAATCCAAAGTGCGCACTTGCTTTCCAGCTTTGTTTTTTCACAGCTTTCCAGCTTTGTTTTTTCACAATCACTTCGCGGCTATTCTTTCAGGAGTAAAATAAACGGGGCACTATTTAAATTTTCTATCCTTTTAAATTCATGCCTAATCTTGACACTGGCGGCCATTATATTAAAGTAATTCTTATTTATCTGGTTTTCAGTAGGAGTAGAAATGAAAAAAATATTAAGTACTATTCTGATAGTTCTCTTCCTGCTTTTTTCTTTCCCAGCTTCCAGTATTTCTGCGCAAGAGGAAGATACTTGGCAACCCTCCAGGATCGGATTGGAAGGGTTTTCAATAACTGCCTTGGCAATTGACCCCCAAAACCCGGCAACAGTTTATGCGGGGGCGTTCAATAGAGGAGTCTTCAAAAGTACTAATGGAGGCTATTCCTGGAGCGCAGCCAATAATGAGCTGACAAGTACCAATATACGGACGCTCGCAATTGACCCCCAAAACCCGGCAACAATTTACGCGGGAACAAACGGTGGCGGTGTCTTCAAAAGTACCAATGGTGGCGATTCCTGGAGCGCATCCAATACCGGGCTGACAAATATCAGGGTAAAAACGCTCGCGATTAACCCCCAAAACCGATCAATACTTTACGCGGGGACAGCCGAAGGTCTCTTCAAAAGTGTCAATGGAGGCGTATCCTGGAGCGCATCCAATACCGGGCTGACAAATACCTGGGTACTAACGCTCATAATTGACCCCCAAAACCCATTAATACTTTACGCGGGAACAGCCGGTGGAGGGGTTTTCAAAAGTACCGATGGGGGCGTATCCTGGAGCGCATCCAATACCGGGCTAACAAAAACCATAGTACGAACGCTCGCGATTGATCCTCAAAATCCATCAACACTCTATGCGGGGACAAGCGGTGGAGGGGCCTTCAAGAGTACCGATGGGGGCGGAACCTGGAGCACAGCCAATAATGGGCTGACAAGTACCGATGTCCAGACGCTCGCGATTAACCCCCAAAACCCGGCAGCCGTTTACGCGGGAACAGGCGGTGGAGGGGTCTTTAAAAGTGCAAATGGGGGCGGAACCTGGAGCGCAGCCAATACCGGAATGACAGATTACTGGGTACAAACACTCGCAATTGACCCCCAAAACCCGGCAACCGTTTACGCGGGAACAAACGGCGGCGGTGTCTTCAAAAGTATCGATGGAGGCGGAACCTGGAGCGCATACAATACCGGAATGACAGATGCCAATGTAGGAACCCTAGCGATTGACCCCCAAAACCCGGCAACCGTTTACGCGGGAACAAACGGCGGCGGTGTCTTCAAAAGTATCGATGGGGGCGCATCCTGGATTGCAGCCAATAATGGGCTGACAAATACCATAGTACCAACGCTCGCGATTGATCCCCAAAATCCATCAACAGTTTACGCGGGAACAGGCGGTGGAGGGGTCTTCAAAAGTGTTGATGGGGGCGATTCCTAGAGCACAGCCAATAATGGGCTGACAAGTACCATAGTACAAACGCTCGCAATTAACCCCCAAAACCGATCAATACTTTACGCGGGAACATTTGGTGGAGGAGTCTTCAAGAGTAGCGATGGGGGCACATCCTGGAGCGCAGCCAACACCGGAATTACAATTAACTATGTCGAAACGCTCGCAATTGACCCCCAAAACCCGGCAACTGTTTATGCGGGGACAGACGGTGGTGTCTTCAAGAGTATCAATGGAGGCGGGTCCTGGAGCGCAGCCAATACCGGACTGACAAGTACCGATGTATGGACGCTCGCGATTGACCCCCAAAATCCGGCAACAGTTTACGCGGGGACACTCACTGGGGGTGTCTTCAAAAGTATCGATGGGGGCGGGTCCTGGAGCGCAGCCAATACCGGACTGACAATTACCGATGTATGGACGCTCGCGATTGACCCCCAAAACCCTGCAGCACTTTACGCGGGAACAGACGGTGGAGGGGTCTTCAAAAGTACCGATGGAGGCGAATCCTGGAGCGCAGCCAATAATGGGTTGACAATTACCAATGTCCTGGCGCTCGCAATTAACCCCCAAAACCCATCAAAACTTTACGCGGGAACAACCGATGGAGGATTATTTATAGGACAGTTCGTCATTAATTATGACTTGTTCCTGCCTATAATCCTTCGCTGATTTCTGATCCAAACCCTTTTCATCCCAAATTCGGGATATTAAGCCAGGCGAAGATGCTTTTCGCCTGGCTTCGTTTGTCTTCAGGCAGAGGCGGACCATTATGCCATTCCGCTCAAATCGACCATGGGCAATATTGCCGCTATTTCAATGAATAATCCGCATGAAGAAACACTGGCTCTTTCGTCATTTTGAAGATTGCAATGGGACGAGTCTTTCCGATGTCAAGAGCCTTTAGGGTGAATAATTTCCATTTTCCTATACTCCAGTGAGAACCACAGCTTATTAATGCAAATCGCTTTCAGAGTTCGCTTTTCGAGTTTAAACGGTTCACTTTTAAACTTCTGCTGACACACCTCATGGCTTTTCTTGACATCACCGCACCCCCGTGATAAACTACGTATCCTTGCATCTGGGGGCGTGGTGTAGCGGTTTAACATGCGGCCCTGTCAAGGCCGAGATCGCGGGTTCAAATCCCGTCGCTCCCGCAGAAAAAGACCTCCCCATCGGGAGGTCTTTGCCTTTCTGTTTCTAATTTTTGCGTTTAACCTTGCTATCTTGCTTTGTTTTGTTTTCCATTCGAGGAAAGGAACTAATCCACCAGCTATGTCTGATCTTCAGCTCCAATTCCCAATTCCTCCGCTCGGCGTGCCATTTCAGCCCGCAGTTTGGCACTGTCCTTGGGATAGGTAAAGTAGAACCCGCTGTAGAGAATTGCACACAAAATCCAAGGCAAGGGAATCGTCCAAACCATGGCTATTTGCAAGTCCAGCTTATCAGCAATAATGCCAAAAATCAGCGCAACAATTGCCGCAAAACCGCTCTCAATGAATGTAGTGGCAGCAAAGGCTGTCGAGCGCAATTCCGGGGGAACTACGCCCTGCATCATAGGTTCTTTGCTGCCTTTTCCCGGCCAACTGATAAACAGCGCAGTAAAGAATGCCAGCATTGAAATTTGTACCAGGTTCCAATTGTCGGTTTTAGTCAAAAGGAACCAGGTTAGAGGAATACCGCTAATGACCGAAATTTGCCCAATGATTGTCCTGCCGTATTTCGGGTTCTTTTTTTCTGCCCAGTCGCCTATTACCCCGCCCATAATATTGCTGATTACCGTGCCCACCAGGATAGCGCCGAAAACTAAAGGAGCTTCCTGAGTGGTTAAGCCTCGTTTTTCAACGAGCCAGAGAATGAAAAAGGCGCCCATGATCACCCAAGGCATGCTGCCTGCTAAACCTTGTACAATCGCCACCCGAATGGTTGGAATTGCCAATACTTTTCGGATGCCGTCCCATTCCGCCTGGTAGCGCGCAGCAGCTGTTTCAGTTAAGCGACCTCGCATTTCTGGTTCAGCGGCACCGCGCACCGGTTCATCTACCAGGATCAAAATCAGGATTCCAGAAAGGATGGATGCTGTGCCCAGGATCATAAAGCCATAACGCCAGTGTTCAGGCGTAGCCAGTAAACCCAGCCCCAGAGTGAAGACGATAATCCCAATAATTCCGACACCTTCCAGGATGCCCAGCATTCTTCCGCGCACTTTAGGTGCAAAGGTGTCTGCCATAATGCTGAAGGTTGCAGGCATCAGGCAGCCTAGGCCAATCCCGCTAATCACTCGAATAGCCAGCAACTGACCGAAGTTTTGGCTAAATCCTACGGCAAGCGTCCAAATGCCCCAAATCCCGGTTCCCCAAAAAATCACCTTTTTACGCGAATATTTATCAGCCAGATAACCCCAAAATGGTGAGGAAAGTGCCTGAAGCAAAGAGCGAATAAAGGTGATCCAGGATAGGTTCTGAAAAGACAAGCCCCAAATTTGCCGAAGTACCGGGCTAAAGACACTCATCGCCTGCGCTTCGCCCTGGTCTACAAAATACCCCATTGAAAGTGCAAAGAGTGTTTTCCATTTATTTTGTTTTTTTGGTGCATTTTCGACAGTATTCAAATCTTTTGGGTCCATTAGAGGCTCCTTGTTGAGGTTCTCATAATTCTACCGTTTATTTTGAAGCATACCCGCTGTATTTGCCCCTCCAAAGGCTATATTTGTGATTAGGGCTTAGAAAGGTATACAATTTGATCAAACTTAGCGATAAAAGGAGCGTTCATGCAAGCCTCTTTTCCCCAAAACTTTGTCCCGCAAGCAGATCCAAAAGCAGTGATCCGCTCTGGGAACGCCCGTTTTACCGTACTCAAAAGCCGTCTTATCCGCATGGAGTGGGATCCTGCCGGTAAATTCGAAGATCATGCCAGCCAGGTCTTCTGGTACCGCCGGCAACCACTGCCCCAATTCACAGTCCAGGAACGTGATGGCTGGCTGGAAATTGAGACAGAGCACCTAAAGCTGCGCTTTAAGCAAAATGGCAGCTTCCACTGGCGGGAGCTGAGTATCCTGCTTAAAGAAACGGACGTGCTGTGGAGCTTTGGTGACCGGGATCAACAAAACCTTGGAGGAACCGCCCGCACACTCGACCGCGCCAATGGCGCTGTAAGCCTCGAACCGGGTCTCGTTTCGCGTTCGGGCTGGGCACTCGTGGATGACAGCCTTAGTCTCACCTTCGATGAGCATGGATGGCTGCAGCCACGTCAACGCCACGCAGAAGCTAAAGACCTCTACTTCTTTGGATACGGTCATGCCTATCTTGCGGCAATTCAGGAATATCAGGACCTCACCGGAAAGCCCCAGCGCATTCCGCGTTGGGCCCTGGGCAATTGGTGGAGCCGCTACTGGGCATACTCTCAGGATGAGTTAATCCAATTAATGCTTGAATTCAAAGCCTATGATATCCCCCTTTCAGTCTGCATCGTAGACGTAGACTGGCATATCACCAAAACCGGGAATCTTTCCACTGGCTGGACCGGCTATACATGGAATCCAGCATTATTTCCTGATCCAAAGGTCTTTATCGATAGTTTGCATCATCTCGGCCTGAAAACAGCCCTCAATCTGCATCCTGCCGAAGGCATCCATCCCCACGAAAAGGCCTATGCAGACTTTTGCAAGGCACTGGATCTGCCAGCAAACAATACTGCAGTTGAATTTGACATCGCTTCTCCGGCTTTTACAAAAGCGTATTTTGAAGTTTTACATCATCCGCTTGAAGCCGCGGGTATTGACTTTTGGTGGATGGACTGGCAACAAGGAACAGAATCCAAAACTGCCGGCTTAGACCCGCTCTTTTGGCTGAATCACTTGCACTATTATGATTTGGGCCGCAGCCCTAAAAAGCGTCCCTTCCTCTTTAGCCGCTGGCCTGGTTTGGGAGGACACCGCTACCCAATCGGCTTTTCCGGAGATACGATCGTTTCTTGGGAAAGTCTGGCTTTTCAGCCGGAATTCACCAGCACAGCATCCAATGTCGCTTTTGGCTGGTGGAGCCATGATATCGGCGGCCACACCGAAGGAATTGAGGAGGCAGAGCTTTACCTGCGTTGGGTTCAATACGGCGTTTTTAGCCCTGTTTTTCGCCTGCATTCCACAAATAATCCCTACATCGAACGCCGTCCCTGGGGCTACGACCTTGATACACTGGCTTTTGCGAGAAAAGCAATGCAAGACCGGCATAGCCTGGTACCCGTTTTATATACGGCAGCTTACGACAATGCAAGCAGTGGAGAGCCCCCCATTCTGCCCCTTTACTACCTTTGGCCGGAAGAGCCTGCATCCTACCTATGCCCACAGGAATATCTCTTCTGCCGGCAACTTTTGGCAGCTCCCTTTACGCAGCCGCGTGATCCCCATACCCGCCTCTCGCGCCAGGTAGTCTGGCTGCCAGAGGGTGATTGGTTTGAATACCCCAGCGGCAGGTTTTACCAGGGCGGAGCCTGGTATGCAATTTACGGAGGTTTGGACCAAATACCAGTATTTGCCAGAGGAGGGTCCATCATTCCTTTAGCACATAAGCATGCACAGTTTGGCACTCCCAATCCTGAGGATTTAAGACTGATGGTTTTTGCCAGCGAAAATGGCTCTTTTGAGCTTTATGAGGATGATGGCGAAACACAGGCTTATAAAAATGGTGAATTTGCAATTACCGGATATAGTCAAAATTTCGATTCGGACACCCTGCGCTTTAAAATTGAGCCTGTTCAAGGCAGTTACCCGGACATGGCCCCCCAGCGCAATTATGACTTGGTGATATTTGGTCTAAGCGAACCCGTTGAGGTCTTGTTGGATGGGGATGATCAAAGCGAAACGCTTGCCTGGCAATACGATCCCTTGCGCCATGCCGTAGTCATTTCTGAATTTGCTTGGGATGTTCAGCAAACCTGTAACATCCGCATTCGAGGGACAAAATTGCTGCGCGAAGAAACAAATGTCCTTGAAAGGCTTGGATTTATCATAGCGGCAGCACGTCTTCCAAGCAGGATCAAGGCAAGCCTGATGCAAAACCTGCCAAACTACATGCAAAATCCCGGGAGTCTTCTTGATATTTTGCACGAATTTTCCGAAAGCCAGATTTTGGCACTCTATGAAACCATTTTCTTTCGACAAGAAACACCGCCTGCTCTCGATGTAAAAACTGCTTACATCCAGGCGAGCAATAGCTTCTGGAATATGATGCGTTCTTAGGAGTTAGTCTGATGAGGTGGCTGTGTTTTTTCCTGCGCAGCCACCGCTTGGTCGTGAGGTTTAGAATCTAAACTGAGAGGCTCGTCCAGCATAGCATCCTGCATGATTTTGCGCGGATAATTGCGAATTTCTTCGGTTGTACTAACCACATCCCTGAATGTTTGGTTGCGATTCAGCTTGCGCACAGCTACACCAATATCTCGCCCAAGTTTGGTGATCCTGCCCGGCCCCAATACAATAAAAGCCAGCACCAAAATCAGCAGAAGTTCGCCAGTCCCAATATTAATAAAGTGCATATTAACGTGAGTTAGCCCGTATTACGCCTATTTTGGGTCGTTTATAGCGTCAGTCTTTTCGTCGTGTTCGCCGCCATTTTTTTCGCCGCTCAAGCCTTCTTTAAAAGCCCTGATGCCCGAACCCAATTCAGACCCAATCTTGGTGATTCGACCTACCCCAAAAACTAATATCAAGACGACCAAAATGAGCACCAGCTCTGGCCAGCCTAATGATCCAAACATATTAATTCTCCTTCTCAGTATGGATTTGCCTTTGTTTGCCCGCCAGGGCAGCCAAACCGATACTGAACAAATATAACCCAAAAAGTGGCAGCATAAAAATTGCCATGTTCACAGGGTCGGCAGTAGGTGTCACAATAGCAGCCAATACTGCAATTGCCACAATTGCTACACGCCAACCCTTACGCAAAATTGTCGCATCAATAAGCCCCACACGGGACAGAATATACACAATTAAAGGCAGTTCAAAACTTACGGCAATCCAAAAGACTAAATTCGTGATAAAGTCAAAGTAAGATCGGATGCGTAATGTAGTCTGGATATCCAGCAGGCTCGCAAAAAAATGCAAGGAACTGGGCAGCATTACATAATAAGCAAAGGCCGCACCAGCAATAAACAACAATGTCGCAAACGGGATAGCAATCAATAGCCATTTCCGTTCCTCATTCGTAAGACCCTTCCCGATAAAGCTGAAAGCTTGGTAGAAAATCCACGGCAGAGCCAGTGTCAAACCTGCCAAAAGGGATACGCGCATATAAACCCCAATGCTCTCTGTCACTTCCACGGCTTGCAGAGCTTCCACCCCACCCACCGGCTTCGCAAAAAAACGAATAAGGGGTTTAGTAAAGAAAAACGCAACTGCTACGGCAACAACCACACCAAGCAGGGCTCGTAATAAAACCTGGCGCAGCTCCTCAAGGTGCTCCCAGATAGTCATCAGCTTTTCGTCAGACATGAATCCGATTATACCTTTTTGATGAAAGAAAACATTCCACTCAATTCTACTTAGTGGCTATGCGCAATTTATTCTTGTTTGAGGTGCTGTCTCCTAGACCGTTTCCTGAGCGGCCTGGCATACCTCCATTAAGATAGCCAATGCTTCCCTTTGCGTATTCCGATCCTGGATAGAAAGCACTCTTATTTCGGGCATTCTTTCTTGAATGAGAGCCATCAGGCTAGGGCGAAAAGTAATCACCGAAACGGGAAACCGCTGGTTTTCAGCGATCTGAACGGCCATAGGCCAACCTTTGCCGTCTTCCAGCTCGTAAGGTCCAATTTCGTCCGCCAGAAAAACCTGTGCACGCGCTTCAGCACGCAAGTGTTGGTTAACCGATTCAAAGGCCTGTGGATCCATACACCAGCGTCCTATCGGCAAAATACATCCTGGCCAGGCTAAACGCGCAAATGGGATGCGCGTGCTTCCCGGTAGGATCACTACATCAATACCTGTTTTGGTATTACCTTCAAAGACCGGCGGTGAATAAAAACCAAATACCTTTTCCTCAGTTAATTGGTTAACCAAGCTTTCGCAAACCCAGGTTTTACCAATCCCTTTAGCTCCGGTAATACCAAATATCATGCTTGGCAGCTGAGGGCTAATTCCTGACAGGTTTGCAGCAATAAGGCTGGCCCAATAATCATTGCCCGTTCATCAATATCGAAGCGTGGGTGATGGTGTGGGTATGCCTTGTCATTCTCAGGGTCTGCAGATCCAATGAAGAAAAATACGCCAGGGATCCGTTCCAGGAAGAAAGACATATCCTCTCCGCCCATAGTTCGGTAATTTTGTGCCGGTTCTGCTCCCGGCTTCAAGGTCTGTAATGCGCGTAATGCCGCTTGGGTCACCTGAGGATCATTGTTAACCGGAATAGTTTGATCAATAACCTGCACTTCAGCTCGGCAGCCTAGAGCAATCGCCACAGTTTCCGAAATTTCTTGAATGCGCCGTTTGATTAGGGCGTGTGTCTCTTTATGGAAGTAACGGTATGTTCCACCGAGTTCCAAAGAGGGCGGGATAATATTGTCAGCAGTTCCACCGTGAACCATCGTTACTGAAACTACCCCGCTGTCTGTTGGCGCAATTTCACGCGAGGCAATACTCTGCAAGGCAGTGACAATTTGGGAACCAGCAAGAATTGGGTCATGGGTGAATTGTGGTACTGCTCCATGACCTCCCTTTCCGATCACCTTAATCTTAAAAGTGCCCGATCCAGCCATTACTGGCCCGCTGCTCACTCCCAGCCAACCATATTTTTCTTCGTTCCACACGTGTAAACCCAAGGCATAATCCGGCTTTGGGTTTTCCAATACACCTTCGGCGATCATAGCTTGTGCACCTTGGCCCAATTCTTCCGCTGGCTGAAATACCAGCTTATAGGTGCCAAAAAGCTCGTTGCGGTTAGCCTCAATCATTTTTGCCACGGTCAAACCAATACTTACATGGCTGTCATGTCCGCAGGCGTGCATCACGCCGGGTATTTTTGAAGCATAATCGGTTTGATTCTCTTCATGCACAGGCAAAGCATCCATGTCAAAGCGCAGCAAAAACACGGGGCCGGGCTTAGGACACTGCATCAAACCCACTACACCTGTTTGGGCTACGCCAGTTTGAACCTGAAAGCCCAAGTCTTGCAAGACCTCGGCAACCTTTTCCGCTGTCTTATGCTCCTGAAAGCTCATTTCGGGGTGCATGTGAAATTGCCGTCTCAAAGAGACGCTTTCCTCAAACAAGCTGTTTGATGCTTTTAACAGATCCATGTTTATCTCCTTAATACGATGCGACGAAACTTCTCGATATAGCGCCCCTCTGGATCGCCCAGAGCTTTTCGGCGTTCTTGCATCCGCTCAATAAATACCATGCGCTCACCAATTTGGCTGCTATGGCATTCCAATGCCTGCAATCGCACATCCCAGTAGACGCTGCGGTCTAATTCGATATTGGGGTTTGCCGTCAGGCTCAACCAAAGTTCCTGTATTTGATGCGGCAAAACTCCCTCTGCGATGAGCTCCGGAAAGAAAGAGGGGTTACCAACAGCAGGAAAAATACTATCCACCACAGCCTGGCCAGCAGCACGGTGATCGGGGTGGTTAAGGTAAGAGCCGCTCCCATAATAATTCGTTGGATCGCAGGATACAACCAGGTCTGGCTGCATCTTGCGCATAAAACGAACCAACTTTTGCCTAAGAGCAAGATCAGGCACTAAGTATCCATCGGGATAACCAAACCAGGTAACACTCTTTACCCCCAAAGTATCGGCTGCGGCCCGCTGTTCAGCATCACGAACCAGTTTGAGTGATTCACCATCTGGGTAAGCTTCACTCACTCCACGGCTTCCATCCGTCAGAATTCCATAATGTACTTCGTGACCAGCTGCACACCAATGGGCAATACTGCCACCTAAAAAGAATTCGGGGTCGTCAGGATGGGCTAGTATTACAAGAATGCGTGTTCCGGAAGGCCAGTCATCAATTGCTGGTTGTTGATTTGGTTTCGTCATTGGCTCTTCTTGTTCTGTTCTGCCTGCTACGGCTAACACTTCGACGCCGACTTGTTCTTTCATTTGAAGTGCTGCGTGCTTCCTGCGGTTTTTGATTCTGATCGGTATTGCGAGGGCTTCGCGAACGCTGACCACTGCGGGTTCTATTTCGTTCAGGATTCGATTGGGAGCTGCTTCCCTCCTTTTGTTCCTGAGCAGAAAACCGGGTACCTACCTGGTCCTGTGTGCGTTGCACAAGTCGATCTGCCCTGCGTTTTCGTTGACTCGTACCGGACTTGCGTGGCTCTGCTGTACCACTGCTTTGAGCCGTGGTCTGCTTATCGGTGCGAGCAGTTCGGCCGCGCCGGCCAGAACGTCGAGAACGTTCCGTGCGCACTGGCTGATCTCGGTTTTCAATCTGTACGATCTCAACATCTTCTGACTCGGGCACAAACTGCTCATTAAATCGTGGAGCTTCAACCACCTTTTCTGCCAAAACTCCGCTCTCAAGCTCTTGCAGCGTAAACTTGCGCGGACCACCCTCTGGAAGGTCCACAATAACAGAGCTGCTTAGCGGCAGAACCTGAACCACCTTACCTTCTCCTAAAGGAGTAGTTACCAATTTTTTGCGCTTGGGGAGCAGTTTGCGTGCTTCTTCGTAAGTATCGTACTCATAGATCAAACAGCAGCGCAGCCGGCCGCAAATCCCTGTGATCTCAGCCGGTGTTAAGGAAATATCCTGGCTTTTAGCCATTTTGATCGAGATAGAGGAAAATTCCTTTAAAAAGCGAGAACAGCAGCGCTTTTCAATACCGCAGGCACCCAGCCCACTCATCGTCTTGGCCATATCCCGAGGGCCTACCTGGCGCACATCTATCCTTGTATTCTCAAACTGCCGGGAAATCTCACGTAAGAACTGCTTGATATCAAAGCCGCTCTCATTATCATAATTGAGGTAGAAGGTTAGTCGGTTTCCGTCAAAGGCATACTCAGCGTTGATTGCCTTTACGCCTTCGTAGGTAGAAGAAAGCAGGTAAGCCCTCACTGTCTTTAAAGCTTCAGCTTCACGCCCAGCCAAGCTTTCTTTATATGCCAAATCTTCATCCGTAGCAATCCGTTCAACCGGCTGCATCTCGACGTTATAGTCCTGCTGCGGAAGATCCACAGTAACCACTTTACCCAGCTGTCGGCCTCGGACTGTATTGACCAAAACGGTCATGCCAGGCTTTAAGTTCAGTTCCAGATCTGCACTAAAGGTAAAAATCTTACCAATGTCATTAAATTGAACACCAACATATTGGGTTTCTGCCATAATCCTGCCATTATATCATTTTGGTTTTGCACTTAAAGCCACTTTACTCATCGCAGCAGCAGTATTCTGGGCCATTTCCATAAGGGCATTCCGCGTTTGCAATTGCTTATCCTCCGAAAAAACCGGGCTGCCTATGTCGCCGCCTTGGCCAATTGCCGGGTCAATAGGAATGCGTCCCAAAAGCAGTACGCCAGCTCTGCGCGCCAGGTTTTCGCCGCCCGCTTCTCCAAACAGATACATTTTTTCGCCATCAGGCAGAGGCAAATAAGCCATATTTTCAACCACGCCCAGTGTGGGTACACCCAACTTTGAAAACATTGCGATTGCTCTGCTTGCGTCATCCACGGCCACCTGCTGTGGCGTGGTAACTACTACAGCACCGCCGATAGGAAGCGTTTGTGCTACAGAAAGCTGAACATCACCCGTTCCCGGAGGCATGTCCACGATGAGATAATCCAGCTCACCCCAATCAAAATCGGTGAGGAATTGCTGGATTGCACTGTGCAGCATTGGTCCGCGCCAGATTAAAGGCTGTCCTTCATTTACTAAAAATCCAATCGAGAGCACTTTCATGCCTATAAAATCTGCCGGTTTAGGGGGTTGTCCTTCTTCAATAGGAGGCAAACTATCAACACCAAGCATGCGCGGGATATTTGGGCCATAAATATCGGCGTCAAGCAAACCTACTGTGGCACCTTCCTGCGCTAAAGCACTGGCCAAAGCAACTGCAACTGTGCTTTTACCTACGCCGCCTTTGCCAGAGCTCACCGCAATTACTTGTTTAAAGCTGTTAGTTCCCAGATCTGCCTTCTTACTCTCACGGACCCGTGCAGTCATATGGATATCTACTTCTTTAGCATCTGTAAGGTTCAAAACTGCTTCGCGGCAATCGCTCTCAATTTTCTGCTTAAGGGGACAGGCGGGTGTTGTGAGCACAACGGAAAAACTAACCTTATCGCCTTCCACCTTAATATTTTCAATCATCCCTAAACTTACAAGATCCTGTCCCAACTCCGGATCCATCACTGTTGAAAGTGCGTTTAACACATTTTTTTCTGAGAGCATCTTTTCTCCTTAGGTTATAAACTCTACCTATTCTAGTCAAGCGCGAAATGCTTTTCAAGTTATGAAACAAGAATAGGATAGTATTCGAATCTTTTCGGAAAAAGTTCCGCTATACTGCTGAATGTCTTGGGTTATTCTACGGTAACACTCTTTGCCAGATTACGGGGTTGATCAACATCCAGGCCCAGTTTCGCCGCAATATGATAGGCAATAATCTGCAAAGGAACAACTGTAACAATGGGGCTTAGCAACCTTGGTACCGGCGGTATCCACAAGACGTCATCAGCCAAGTCAAGGATGCGCTCATCACCATCCGTAGCAACCGCAATAATACGGCTCTTGCGCGCCTTGGCTTGCTCTATCTGGCTAATCATCTTCTCGTACAAAAAATCCTGCGGAACAATCGCAACTACGGGTAAGTTCTCATCTACCAGCGCAATTGCACCATGTTTCAACTCTCCAGCTGGGTAAGCCTCGGCATGGATATAGGAAATTTCCTTTAACTTATGCGAACCTTCATAAGCAATCGGCATATTAATTCCACGCCCAATATACAGCGTGCCTTTGATATCAGTGTACCGTTCAGCCACTTTCTCATAATCGGGCTCCCGTTCCAGCACCTTGCCTACCAGGCTTGGCACTGTAAGCATATCCCGCACCAATTCCTTACGCTGTTTCGCTCCCAAGGTACCCCGCAGATCAGCCAAATAGATTGCCAGCATATAAGCATCGAGGATAGGTGCAGTAAAAGCTTTGGTTGAAGCAACATCAATTTCGGGACCTGTCTGCATGGAGATATACCCATCGGCCAAACGCATAGCCTGGGATCCAACCGCATTCACAATCGACCATAAAGTTGCACCCTTTTTCCGCCCTTCTTCCATGGCAGCCAGGGTATCAGCAGTTTCGCCGCTTTGTGTAATCGCAAGAACTATGGTTCCTTCTTCAACAATAGGGTCCGCGTAACGGAATTCCGAGGCTATCATCACCTCTGCAGGGATGCGTGTTAAGGTCTCCAGAATGATCTTGGCAACCATACCAGCATAGGCTGCCGTTCCGCAAGCAGTAATAAAAATCTTCTTAATTTCTTTCGCTTGCTCCGTCTTTAAGTTGAGATCATTAAGTTGGATACGATAACGGTCAAAATCAACCCGGCCTGTCATGGTATCGCTTAAAGCACGCACCTGTTCATGGATCTCTTTTTGCATGAAGTGCCGATAATTACCTTTTTCAGCAGAAACAGGATCCCAAGGGATCGCTTGAGGCTTAGCCTCCACTTTGTTACCTTTAAGATCGCTAAAGGTCACTTGGTCTTTCGTGACTACTGCCATTTGTCCAGATTCCAGAAAAACGATTTGGCGGGTATGTTCAACGATGGCTGGCAGGTCACTGGCAACAAACATTTCGCCATGTCCCAGGCCAATAGCCACTCCTCCCGCATTACCTAACCTTGCAGCAATGATCTTATCTGGCTCGTCAACGCACATCACGACAATTCCGTGTGCGCCCCGTATTTCACGCAGACTTCGTTGAACTGCTTTGGTTAGGTCTTTTTCGACGGAATAAAATTTTTCGATCAAATGTACAATTGTTTCAGTATCTGTCTCAGATTTAAAAACCACTCCCTCGGCATTTAATTCTTCACGCAAACCAAGGTAGTTTTCTACAATACCGTTATGCACGATCACAATCCGGCCGGTAGAGCCTAGATGCGGGTGGGCATTCTGTTGGCTGGGAACTCCGTGGGTTGCCCAACGAGTGTGACCGATACCCAATTTTCCATGGATAGGGTCCGCAAGAACCAATTGCTCTAAGCGGCTAATCTTACCTGCATCACGGCGCACTTTAATCTCCTCAGCATCCAATACAGCAATTCCAGCTGAGTCGTAACCACGATATTCCAGCTTCTTTAAGCCATTCAATACTATTGGTGTAGCGTCTTTTTCACCAATGTATGCAACTATTCCACACATACCTGCTCCTTCCACATCCAACCAGCTACAGACCTTTCTTATAGGCTGCGGCATTCATTATTTACCTAAATACTCTTAGAAATCGGACCAGTCCGGTCCGGGGGGCATCCGCCGATCTCTCGATTTTCCCAGTGTAACTGGTTAACCTTCCTCTGCAGGAAGGAACCCCCGCCCTCGTCACTTGCAGGAACAATCCAGGCGCTTGGTTTCCAAGTCATAAAAGTAAAATCAAAATCCTTTCGATCCCTATCCTCGCAGCAAGCTACGAGGCATTTCAGGCTCTCACCCTACGGGACGGATTTTGAGGACAGTTTCGTAGCAAGCTACGGAGAAATGCCCTCATTCGTATTATACTTGCTGTTAAATACCCGCCTGATCCTCAGAGCAAGGGACGGGTCGAACGCTTTAATAAAACCCTCTAGGACAGATTGATCAAAGAACTGCGTTTACGCAAGATCATCTCCTATGAGGATGCCAATGCTTACTTACCTGATTTTGTCGCCGACTACAACTGCAGGTTCGCTGTCTGTCCAAAGGAGAATGCCAACCTTCACAGAGTTCTGGATGACACTGAAGACCTCGACTTCCTTTTTTCAGTCACGACTTTCGGACCATTACCAAAGCTTTGCAGATCAACTATCAAGGCAAAACGTATCAAATCAAGACTAAGCAAAAAGCGTTCACTTTTCAGAACCAGGAGGTCTTGATCACACGAGATTCTAAGGGAGTGATCTCAGCCTGGCTCCATGGCAGCTTCTTAAATTTGGAGGAGATCGAAAAAAGACCCAGACAGTTTGTCACCAAATTGTGTAATTCACCTGCCGCTAAGCCTGTTTTGCCAGACTATAAACATCCTTTGAGGACCTATGGAAAGAAGCTCAATGGCAGACCTGTATTGACAACTATCTTGATTGAATAGGACATCTCTATTTAGCAGTGACAATTTCTAAGACCCCATGCAGGTCAAAGCAAAGGAGTTTTGGAAATAAATTTTTTAAGTCCTTCATACAAAGCCGCATGACAGTAATGAGCCTCCTAAGAATGTTACAATAAACGCAAATTCTACGGAGGCATTCATGAACCTCGCCTTTAATCTCTATCGGTTGCAAGCAATAGATACGCGAATTTCACAAATCGATAAACGCCTTGAAGAGATTCAGGTTATCCTGGCTTCGGATAAAGAAGTCTCTGAAGCTCAGGCTTTAGTAGACGAAATCAAAGCCAGCATACTTAAAGAGCAGAAACAGCTTAAATCTCTTGAGCAGCAGCATGCTGCTAAGAAAATGAAATACGATTTAAACCAAAATCAGCTCTTTGGGGGTAAAGTTCGCAATCCAAAGGAGCTGCAAGACCTCCAGGCCGAAGCTGAGTTTCTTAAACAGGATATGGCAGATTTAGATGAAGACCAACTCCACATCATGGAAAGTTTAGAGGCCTTGCACAAGCGATTGAGCAAAGCAGAATCCAAACTAGAGGCAACGCTAAACCGTAAAGCGGGTGAAAATGCCAAACTCCTGGGTGAACGCAGTACCATCGAGCAAGAGCGTTCAAACCTGGAAACACAGCGTATCCCTGCACTCTCCCCCTTGCCAACCGAGCTTGTTCAAGCCTACCAGGCGCTCCTCACGGCAAAAGGCGGACGCGCAGTTGCCGAAGTAATCGAAAACTGTTGTGAAGCCTGTGGAATGGAGCTTACCCCTGCAGAGGTACAGTCAGCCCGCTCTCCCAAAACCTTGCTGCGCTGCCGCAGTTGCGGACGCATCCTTTACCGCCCTTAGTTCTCGCTTTTACCCTATATGTGCAAAAGAGCCAAAATCAGGCGCGGCAAAAGCTGCACCAGCAGCATGATCAAAATCAATAATGCCAATGGTGAAAAATCAACTCCCCTGTAGGGTTTGATAAACCTCCGTATCGGTCGTAGCAGGGGCTCAATGATGCGTTCTAGAAATCGCCTTACGGCATAATCCGCTGGCAATAGCATCTGCACAATCGAGTGGGCAACAACAATCAGAGTCAGAATTTGCCCCACAGATTGAACGATCATAATCAATAAATCAATCATTTCCCTTGCTCCTGGGAGTTCCGCGAACCAAAAATTGTCTCGCCTAAGCGGATATGTGTTGCACCTTCCATAATCGCGACTTCAAAATCTGCAGAAGTTCCCATCGATAGCTGCGTAAAAAGGGGCTTACCTATTTCCTCATTCAGCGCAGCTGCCAACTGCCGCAGTCTTGCAAACCAGTGTCGGTTTTCATCCGGATTCTCTACTAAAGGCGGCATGCCCATTAAACCCCGCAGCCTCAAACCAGGCAGTGACAAGATTTGTCTGCTTATATCAACTAAGGCTCCCAGTTCCGGCGGCAAGCCAAATTTACTCGCTTCGCCTGCCAGGTTAACCTGAAGCAGCAAATCCTGAAGCAAATTATGATCAGGAGAATGTCGGGCTAATAAGCGCGCAAGCTTGATCGAATCAACCGAATGGATCAATTCAAAACGTCCAGCCAGCATCTTTGCCTTGCGGCTTTGAATATGGCCTACCATATGCCAATGCAAACCCGCTAAGTCTGCCAGCTCTTCTTGTTTCCGAAGCGCTTCTTCGGCATAATTCTCTCCAAAATTTCGGATTCCACAGGCATATGCAGCTCTAATTTTTGAAACTGGCTGAAACTTGCTAACAGCTACAAGCGTCAGCTCTTCAGGATCCCGTTTGCAGAGCTGACATGCATCCTGGATCCGTCTCTGTACGAAATGAAGTCTCTTTTGGATAAGTTCGACCTGTTTATCTGCTTCAGTTTGCATGGTCATTTAATGCTATCACAGCTGCAAACCTCCCGGTAGCACCTTGCTCCTTCCGGTAGGAATACCATTCAGCCAGGTGTTCAGCTGTACAGGTCAGTGACTGTTCTATTTTTTCCAGGCCGGCCTTCCTCAGGCAGTGTTCGTTCGCGTTCCACAGATCCAGCAGGTAGCGTTCACCTTTAGCTTTAAAAAAGCTTAAAGCTTCATTTCCCCAGTTTTGCAAGAAGCTCTTGTAAACTTCCTCACCCACCTCGTAACAGGAGCCGCAAATGGATGGGCCAATTCCCGCAATTAAGTCCTCGGGCTTTGACCCATAGGTCTTTGTCATTTTCTCAATAGCAACCCTCGCCACCTGGTGGAGCGTACCACCCCAGCCGGCATGCACAATGCCAACAGCTTTCTGAACCGGATCGTAAAGCAAAATAGGAACACAGTCGGCAAAAACCATCGTAAGCGTTACCTCAGGGTTTCGGGTAAATATTCCATCACCTGGCGCAGGCGGGACGGCAACTGGTCTTGCCTTCTCAGTAAAAAGCATCTCAACACCGTGCACCTGCCAGGAGTTATAACGGCTTAAAGGGTCCCGTCCAATTGCCGCATACATTCGCTGCCGGTTTGTTTCTACGTTTTCGGCTTTGTCCCCATTTGTACTGCCCAGGTTCAAACTTTTGTAAGGGTCTGGGCTAACGCCTCCCAGGCGTGTCACGAAAGCATGGACAATTCCATGTGCATCAAAACTCTGCAAGGTGTACCAACGCAAGCCATCTTTATCGTGTTGAATCATATGGATTTTCTTTCCCCGGAAAGAATTGCCTCCATCCTGGCCTGCTTGGCACGGCTTTCTTCAAAAACCTCGTTAAGTGCCGGGAAGCCAAACCAGCCTGTAAACCAACCGAACAATCCTCCTGTGAGTACTCTCAACAGCGGTGTGCTCTCGCGAAAAGCCAAAAATGATAAAAATGGTAACCGCATTTGGGAAATTAATTGTGAAAAACCATCCAGGCCGATAGGAATCAAACCAAAAACAAGCCAAACAAGCCAGGATATCCCTTTATTCCGCCGTCCTGTCAATGCAAAAATCAGCCCAAAAAGCAGCATGCTGCAGTATATCGCCATATCCCTTTCGCACAGAGCTACCTTATACCCAAGCCGCTCATTTCCAAGAAACTTACGGGCTGCCATCAGGTCATCTGGAGAAAGTCCCGTTGAGCTTTCATAGCTTTGCAACCCATGTACATGAGCTGCTTCTAAGGGATACACAGCCTGCTCACCGAACAAGAAGAAGGATCGGTAAGCAAGTTGATGGCAGAGGGGTTTGTACGCAGTGTAGATCAGTCTTGCAGGTATGTTTAGGCCTGCTTTCATCAGAACCGGAGCCGTCAAAGGCAAACTTAGATATAAGGTTAGCAAGGCCAAAAAGAAAGACAGAAAATGTTTATTAAACCAGCGTGCCAGCTTACTGGCTGCACTTGGTTCCGGAGCCTGGGTAAACTGCTTGTAAACTATGGTTTCATGGTTTTGGAGCGCCTGATTGTATCGTTTTACTGCATGATCAAAGAACTCGTCAACTTGCTCAATCAGCCTTTCCCCGGTTAGGACATAAGGACCAAGCTCAAGCTGCGGCAGCCTTGCCGGACCCTGTAAAAAGCTCATATCCCGGCCGCTCATGTCAACCATATACAGGCAGAGCGGCTGCCCTTGGCTTTTCCTTTGCAATTCTTCTTCAATTTGAAGCGCCTGGGATTGGCACTGCAAATCATAAAACAAATATGCCTGTAATTCAGCAGGCTCATGCGGCAAAGGTAGCGCCCTTATGTGCGCTGGTTCCTTCATCGTTAGTCCACTACTTCTACCAAGGTAGAGTTTGCTCCGCCACTAACAGTCAGTTCGCCAGGATAGTACGCCACAGCCGGGTTTGTCCAACGCCACAGCCAGTGGGAATCTTCTAAGGTGCAGTTGATACAGCCATGCGAGTAGGGCGATCCAAAACTATTGTGCCAATAGGCATAGTGGATTGCGGCGCCGTCGCTGTCGAACAATGTAGTCCAGGAAACTCCGGGGGCATCAAAGGATGACATTCCGCCCGCACTCATGTGCAGCGAGACCATCTTGCGCCAAATAAGATGCTGGCCCAATGGAGTTCGCCAGGTACCATCCGCACGCTTAAGGCCACCCGATATTTCAGTATAAAACACCTCGCGGCCATCTTCATAACAGGAAAGGTTTTGATGGTTTAGGCGAATGACCATTTTCTTATTGGTCACTTCGGGGCTAATCGGCGTTAATTCTTCGGGCGAAATAGGCCGGCAGAATGCCGCATCCGTCCAAAATTTATCCGGAAGGGCACCATACTTTTGTGTGAGCAGGTATTGTGTGCGTCCATCTTTTTGCCGGATATCAAAAGCCCAATAGTTTTGCCCGTAATAAAGCTTTGGTTCAGCATACTCTCGTATCCACCAAGAAGCCGCAGGATACTGTGTAATCTCAAAACCTGCAACTGGCACACTAATCTGTACCCACATGCCGGGCATGCCCTTATCATCCAAAGGCAGTTCCGATAAAGGTTGGTTCAGGATGTACTTTACAGGATGAATATAGTCGGAATAGATATAACCCTGTTCTGTCTCAGACCAACGCTGTCTAAAGCGCAGTAAGTCCAAATTTTTTGCGATGACTTCTTGCTTAATTTGCACCACTTCGTCACGCATAATCATTCCGATAGTCGGGGCAGCAATGTCGGGTTCAGCTTTTATTTCGGTTGGAGCCCCGATGTCGCCCTGACATATCCGCCCTAAACGCGCTCCCTCAGGATATGGAGATACAGGTTCAATTAAGCTCAGTCCTTTACGAGGTATGGTTAAACAACCCGCCATCAAGGCCGAATATTTCAAAAAATCGCGTCGGTTAAACTTTGTGTCTTTCATCAGATTCACCAAGTCTAGTATATCGTTTCCGGATTCAATTACCTTTCGGGATCTTAGACAATCATCGCCAAAAAGCAAGACCAAGTATAACTGCGCTGGCGGAAACGGTTAAATTATCCGTAGACGTAGAGGATAAGCTCTCAACAGCTGCGGCAGCCACACTGATCAGCAGCAAACCCGGCAAATACCCATGTAAGCTTCGCTCAAAATAACCGGCACGAATAAAGACCCAAAGAATCAATGCAGAAAAGATAAAACCACCCAAAACCATTGCCAGACTACCAACCCAGGTTTTGGTCTGCGACCAGGGAAGCCGCCTTCCTCCAAAAGCATTGCCAACCAGATCTGCAAAACCATCGCCGCCACACAAAACCATCAGCGCTGTTATCCCCGCCGGATGCCGGCGCCAGAATAGAAGTGTGGAAAGGACGAAGACGATCCCATAGTACAAAGGTCCCCGCAGCAGTTCCCTGCGGTCACCACTGCGCGACATAGCATTCAGATCACCTTCGTCTTTTATGATGCCTAAGCCCACAAGCAGGTACTTAATGCTGATTATCAAGGGAATTACCGCCGCATAAAAGGCTGCAGCGCGTCCCTCAGGAAAAAGAAGCCAACACAAAACAAAAATGGGACCTGTTCCAATGTGGATAATCTTGCGGCTAACCTGGCTGGAAACTAACCGTTTTCGGGCCAAATAATCACACAGCTTTAACCACAAAAGTGCAATTAAAGCGGTAAGAAGCAAAGCCAAAATATTGCTTTGAAGCATCAATAGTCCTTGGAGCGACGAGATTCTTCCCGGGCAATGTCGCGTTCTTTAATCGAATCACGTTTGTCATACTGACGTTTCCCCTTTGCCAGACCGATCTCCAGTTTTGCTTTACCACCTTTAAGGTAAACCCGCAATGGAATTACTGTCATACCCTTAATGCGTACCTCATTCCAAATCTCCCGGATTTCGCGCTTATTCAAGAGCAATTTTTTATCTCTGTCAGGCTCGTGCTGCTTAGCCGATGCATGTTCATAAGGAGCAATATGCGCCCCAACTAACCAGGCTTCTTGCCCGTCAGTCCGCACGTAAGCTTCCTGCAGGCTTATCTGGCCTTTACGGATCGATTTAATTTCCGTACCCCGTAAAACCATGCCGGCTTCGTAGCTATCCAGGATGTGATATTCAAAGCGTGCTTTGCGGTTACTTGCAACCGTTTTTATTTCCATAGCAACCAATTCTAGCACAGCGAGTGCGGCTTTCAAGTTCTTTCAAAGCCGTTAAATCGAGCCGCTACTCCACTTAGAGCCGTATAATCCCAGTATGGCAAAAGAGATTGTTTTAGCCCTTGGAGGCGGTGGATTACGCGGAGTAGCCCACCTGGGCGTATTTCGTTGTTTAGAAGATCATGGTTATCAGATCAAAGGGATTGCCGGCACTAGTGCAGGCAGTCTGGCCGGTGGAGTATACGCAGCCGGAGCCTCGCTGGATTCGATCCGTGAACATCTGGTCATGCTCTTCATGAAACCAGACTTTCGGCGTGAAGATAACAGCAAGTTTGCACTCCTGGGGATGCAAGGAATTCACGACCTTTTAATGGATCTTATCGGAGACCAACGCATTGAATCGCTGGCTATTCCTTTTGCCGCCGTAGCTACAGCCATCGAATCTGGAAAGGCCTTCCCCATGCGCGAAGGCAGTCTTATTGAAGCTATCCTGGCCAGCTGCTCCATCCCGGGCGCTTTCCCCTCTCGCGAGATTGATGGCATTGAACTGGTTGACGGCGCAGTAACAGACCCTGTACCAGTTACAACCGCCCGCAGTTTTGCACCGCGTTTGCCCGTAGTTGCAGTTGCACTGCATTGCCGGCCAGCAGATAAAGACTCCGGCGATCCTGCCCTGCCACGACTTAAAAAAGTTCCTACGCCGATTGTCCGGCAAGTGGAACGGACATCAATGTTCGAAACCCTCAAAGTCACTTTGCGGTCAGCACAACTGATGATGGACGAGCTTACCGAGCTCAAGCTGAATTTGGATAAGCCCGATATTCTTGTATGCCCCGAAGTGGGTCACTATCCTGTTTTGGATGACCATATTCCCGAAGGTCTTGAAGAACTTGGCTACAAAGCAATGGAATCAAAACTGGAAGATCTGGAAGAAGCAAACAACTTGCTGAACAGTTATAAGCGGATCATACAGTATGGCGGCACTGCCGCCAAGGATTAACCCCGTCTTAACGTAGCAATCAGGCTCAAAAACAAACCCAATCCAGCCAAAATAATGATCACAAAACCCAGCGGAATGCCGCCCGGCGCAGTTGTGCCAGTTATTTCAGTAAACGTAGGAATCTGAAGCGGGGGCGGTTCAGTAAAAGTGGGCAGGCGCGTCGGTTCAGAGGTTAGCACAAATTGGGCAGCCAAAGTGGGATCAATTGTTGCCGATGCAACTGGCGTTGTAGTTGGAGGGGGTTCAAGCTGTGGCACCGTACCAATCAGATTAACCAAAGGTGCATACACCCAGGCGCGTCCGCCCTCGCCTCCGACCCATTCAACCTGAATCCAATCCCCGTAAACGCCTTTCGCTGGCAGTGTAGAGCCTACCAGCATTACGCCAACCTGTTTGTAGGGTTGGCCTGGCCCACTGCGCAGGTTAATGGGGATATACTCATCTCCCCCTTGTTCCAAAGCAATCACATACGCACCTACAGGTGAGCTTGTAACTGTGGGAATGGAAACTGTAGGAAACTGTCCCCATACATCCTGGGAAAGCCCGGGGCTGAATAAAAGACTCATAACCACGAAGGCCAGGAGGACACTAAAGAACCAGATCGTTTTATTAGACTTGTTATTCATAATCAATATCGATTCACTTACCCGATTATAATCGAGTAAAAATGCTGTATTAGGAAGAGCTCATGAACTCAAAAATATATTATGGTCCCTTGGAACCGGAAATGATTGTCCGTGACCTTGAAGCTGCCTTCCACCGCGGCAACTATATTGTTCAACGTTTTGGAAACCCAAACCAAATGGCGGTCCAAATTGCCACTCGGCGCGACCGCCGTTCTGGAGGCCAAACCGCACTCACGGTCACAATTCAAAAAATCAAGGATGGTGTTTCAGTCCAGCTTGGAAACCAGGCTTGGATTGGAGTGGCGGCAAGCCTGGGTTTTACAGCGCTAAGTGCTTTGCGCAATCCGCTCAGCCTGATTGGCCGCCTGGACGATATAGCACAAGATATCGAGTCTTCCCAATTAGCTGATTCCGTCATGGCAGTGATCGAGAATACAGCTCGTCAGCACCATGCCAGCCATGCTATCTCAGAGCGTCTGCGTCAAATTGTGTGTCCATTTTGCCGTAGTGGTAATGCAGTTGGTACTGGCCGCTGTATCGCTTGTGGCGCACCAATTGCCGACCAACAACCGCGCACCTGTCTTAAATGCGGATATGTTTCAGATATTGGAGAACTGTACTGCCAGAACTGCGGCATCAAGCTTCCGCTCTAAACTCTTTCAAATTCATTAAAATCCCCTGTCCCTTCACGTAGGTACAGAATGAAACAGATAAGATTATCTTGTTTCAAACTCTGGGAGGTTAGGCCTTTATGATTCGAATCATTGCAGATACAACCTGTGGCGTTCCTGTACCCGTTTTAAAATCCCTGGGCATTGAAGTGCTTCCTCAAATCGTTACTTTTGGGAACCAAGCTTATCGTGATGATATTGAAATTGACACGCCAGAGTTCCTTTCAAAGCTGCGCAGTTCTGCCCAGCTGCCTGGAACAGCTGCCCCTCCCCCTGCTATGTACACCCCCCTGTTCAAACGCATCCTCCAAGCCGGCGATTCAGCCCTTGTAATTACCCCCTCCCAGTTGCTGTCGGGAACATTCCGCTCTTCCTGCCTGGCCGCCGAAGAATTCAAAAGCCCTTCTCTACAGGTAGTGGATACGCAAACCATTGCAGGCGG
Source organism: Anaerolineaceae bacterium (assembly GCA_040772305.1). Classification (GTDB taxonomy): domain Bacteria; phylum Chloroflexota; class Anaerolineae; order Anaerolineales; family Anaerolineaceae; genus Mesolinea. The sequence continues at coordinate 392,752 of JAXGYK010000002.1, read as the reverse complement.
CCTTGGAACCATGGTGCTTTTAGCCCATGCCTGGGCTCAGGAAGGTGTCCCATTAGAGACCCTGAAGCTCCGCATAGAAGAGATGGCAGCGCGAGAAAAGGTCTTTTTTCTGGTCAACACACTGGAATACCTCTATCGGGGTGGCCGTATTGGCGGAGCGAGTCGGCTTTTTGGCAGTCTCTTGCAAATCAAGCCCATTCTTACTATCCAAAACGGTCGGACAGAAGCCTTTGACAAGGTTCGTACATACAAACAGGCACTTCAACGTATGGAAGAGCTTACTTTGCAGAATTGCCGGCAAAACCCCGATGCACATTTAACCATCAGTCATTGCGATAATGCTGCCGAGGCCGAAAACATGGCCGATCGTCTTGCGAGCAAACTCGGCTTGAAGGATATCCCAATCCGTATCGTTCCCCCTGCAATTGTTGTACATGCCGGCCCAGGTATTATAACGACCAGCAGCTTCACCAAAGCCAGCTAAACACTATTCCAATTGCAAGACAAACAAATCTCACAATTCAGAACTATAACCAAAGGTCTGGGTGGTTTCGCTTTAAAGAGCGGTAAGATTGTCCCGCAATCACAATGTGATCTAAAACCCGGATATCAAGTATTTTTCCAGCTTCAATAACTGAGCGTGTAAAACTAAGGTCTTCCGGGCTTTCCTGGGCATCACCCGAAGGATGGTTATGCAGGATAAATATTCCATGGGCTTTAAGTACCGCCGCCTGCTGAAAAAGCTCGGCTACCCGAGCTGTGGATGCGTCTTGCGAACCGCGATAGAGCCGCTCCCGGCCTAAAACATGGTTTCTCGCATTCACCCGCACCACCCATAGCTCTTCTCGCTCTAACCTCGCGAGTTCGCGCCCAAAAAGCCGAACCAGATCCTCCGGTGTGCGAATGGTTTGCCGGCCTTCTTTCCCACGACTTGCCAGCCGATCCCCTAAAGCAAGCGCAGCTTTAATTCGCGCAGCCTTGGCCAGACCCATTCCCGGTTTCTTACATAATTCCGCCAGGGAAGTCCGCTCCAAACCACTCAGCCCTCCTGCTTCAGCAATCAGCGTCTCACCCAGCTGGATGGCATTCATTTCCTTAGTACCGCTACCTAAAAGGATCGCCAGCAATTCTCCATCTGTAAGAGCCTGAGGGCCTTCATCCAATAATCGCTCCCGAGGGCGATTACTCTGTTCCAGGTCGCGAATGCGTACAGTACGTCGGGGATACATGGCTACAATTGTACTCATAGTTTGCAGAAGGCCCGATGTTATAATCCGGCTATCGAAATGGCAGACTACCAAACCAAGGTCAGATCCTTTAACGCAGTTTACAGCGAACTGGAAGCAATGTCGAAATTTGTACTTGAGGCTGCCAGGTCTTACGATTTTGACTCCAAAACGCGCTACAATATCGAGCTTTCTGTGGATGAAGCTTGCGCAAATATCATTGACCATTCCTATAAAGGAGAGGGATTAGGGACAATTCGTATTACTATAGAATTACATAGTTCTGCCTTGGTGATTATTCTTGAAGACAAAGGCCAATCTTTTGATCCTCTTTCTGTAGCCCTGCCAGACCTGACTAGCCCGCTGGAGCTGCGTAAGGAACGTGGCTTAGGGGTATATACCATCCGAAAGTTGATGGATCAGGTACGCTACGAATTCCCGGAACCTGGACACAACAGGCTTGTAATGGTCAAAAAAGGAAACCTACACCAATGACGCAAAAAGCTTTTAACGCAGCACTCCAAGCACAATGGCTCTCTTTAGGAGAAGCGTTAGAAGCCGCTGCAACGATTGATGAAATTCTTCAAACACTTACCTACTTCGCCCGCCGGCATTTCAATTCCGAACTAAGCCTCCAGCTGCTGGATTTGGAAACAAATGTCCCTCGGAGCCTCACCAGCAAGCTAAACCGCTTAGAAAAATTCCATCGTTTGGTAGAAGCAGAGCAACGTGTAATGCTCAACTACGATTCTGAGAATCAAAGCTACCTGGTTTGCAGCCCGTTGATCAGCAGCAATCAGGCCATAGGTTCATTAGTGCTCAGCCGACAAGATAAGGACTACGCTGCCAGCGAAATTACAGCCATAGAAGATTTTTCAAGCATGCTTGCAAACACCCTGCTTACCCAGCAGCTGGAAGCCAAAGAAAGCTATCACCAACAGCAAATCGACCTGATTGCGCGGGTTACATCGCAGATTATACAAATCACCGATGTAGACCAGCTCGCCTCCGAAGTTACCCGCCTCATTCAGGAAACTTTTGGGTATTACTATGTGGCTATCTTCACCCTGGACCCTGAGAAAAATGAGCTTTTTTTCAAAGCAGCGAGTAGCCGTTCAGCAAAAGCCGCAAAAATGTTTACCGGCGAGAACAGCCAGCGCACCATCCAGCTTGGCAGCCATATGATTGGAACAGCTGCCCAAACAGGCAAACCCATCTTGGCAAACGATGTGCGCTACGCGGTCCATTTCAAGGCCGAGGAAAGCCTGCCAGAAACGCAATCCGAGCTTTCTGTTCCGTTAAAAGCAGGGAAAACTGTTTTAGGTGTTCTTGACATCGAAAGTGACCAAAGGCATGCTTTTTCACGAACCGATCTAAATGTGATGACAGCACTGGCGAATAACATCGCTTTTGCTATTCAGCGTCTGCAGCTCTTTCAGACGCTTCAGAAGAAGAACGAGGAACTGCAAGCAATTGCACAAGTTAGCCGCTCCATCAACAGCACCCTGGACCTTGATCAGCTCCTCCAGCGTGTAACCGATATTTTGCATCAGGAATTTAACTACCCTTATGTGCATATTTTTTTGGTAAATTACGTTCCCAATACCATTGAATTTAAAGCCGGCAGCGGACAGCGCTCCAAAGCCTACCGTTCCCAAGGCATAGCGTACAGCATTGACTGCGAGGAGGGCATTATTCCTCTTACAGTTCGGAGCGGCCAAACGCAGATCCTGGCGGACGTCAGCCAATTTCAACAATTCATTCCTAACCCTGTGACAGGCAGCCGGCAGGGCTCTGAAATCTGTATTCCCTTAAAATATGGTGCAAATATTCTGGGTGTCCTTGACGTTCAGAGCGACCAGCCCCATGCTTTTAGAGCCTCTGATCTGAACTGCACCCCGAAACTTGGACAATAAATCCAAGATTGGAGGTGCAGTTTTTATGAGCAAATTCAGCAAAGAGGAAAAGGATAAAGCCCTCGAAATACTAAAAGGTGGCCTAAGTCTGGCTGAAGCATCAAGACAGACTGGGATCAGCGAGCGAGAACTTAGGCGGTTCAGACAAATGAGCGAAAGGTGGGGTTCTGAGGACTTTCCTCAAGCGCGATATAACTGGAAAGCCGAAGAGAAACTGGCAGTTCTTGAGTACATGGAAGCCAATCATCTTGGCTACACAGAAACGGGGGTACACTTTGGTATCAAAGGCAGTTCCACCGTATGGGTATGGGCTGAGCGATACCGGAGGGAAGGGATGGCAGGACTGGAAGGGAAGAGACGGGGCAGGCCCAGGAAATGGCGGCCGCCGGATGAGACGATGACGCCGCTGGAGAGATTAGAAGCAGAGAACCTTTATCTTCGAGCGGAGAACGCCTACCTAAAAAAATTGAGTGCCTTGATTGCGGAAATGGAAAGGCAAGAGCGAGAGCGCAAACAAAGATTATCTCGCAATTGAGGCAAGAATACCCATTGGCATTGCTTCTGAAACTGGCTTGCCTTCCCAGGAGCAGTTATTACTATAGTCTTGAAGTTCTCCAGGCTCCGCCGAAGCACCAGGCTGAACGAGAGGCCATTCGTGCTATTTGTACGCAGCACCGGGGCTGTTATGGTTATCGCCGGGTTAGCCTGGAACTGCGCAATCAAGGTTATAGGATCAATCACAAGCTGGTGATGAGCTTGATGAGAGCAGAAGGCCTGAGCTGTCAATTGAGAAAAAAGCGCTATCGCTCTTACAAAGGACAGATGGGCAAGATAGCCCCTAATCTGCTCAACAGGCAATTCCAGGCGATGCGTCCCAACCAGAAATGGGCAACTGATGTGACCGAATTCAAAGTCTTGGGCAAGAGGGTCTATCTTTCTCCCATTCTGGACCTCTTCAACGGTGAAGTGGTCAGTTATAGTGTGAGCCAATCCCCTTCCTTTGCAGCTACGATGGAAATGCTCAAAAAGGCTTTTGAGCAACTGCCTGAAAAGCTTGACCTGATCCTGCATTCAGACCAAGGATGGCAGTATCAAATGAAACCCTACCAAAGCTTCCTGGCAGAAAAAGGTGTCCGTCAGAGTATGTCCAGAAAGGGCAATTGCTATGACAATGCGGTCATCGAAAACTTCTTCGGTTTACTTAAGACAGAATTCTTTGAAGGCAAATCATTTGCTTCTGTCGAACTGTTTCAGAAAGAACTGGTTGCCTGGCTGGATTATTACAACAATATCAGGATCAAGGCGAAACTAAAAGGACTGAGCCCTGTGGCTTACAGGGCCCAGTCTTATCTCGCCACTTAATTTCTGTCCAAAAATCGGGGTGCACTACAGATCTGGAGCTTCTTAATACACTTTCAAGCAGCATCTCCGTGGCCTTGCGCAACGCCAATCTCTATAAATCTGAAACCTGGCGCCGCCGTGTCGCTGAGAACCTGCGCGATGTTGCTTTGATGCTCTCCGAAAACATTAGCCTGGACGAGATCCTGCACTCGATCCTGGAAAAAATTATGGACCTGCTCCCTTGCGATACAGCTTGCCTCTGGACGCTCAGCAGTCCCGATCAGGCAGATGCAGAACCAATGCGAAAACTCTCGCTTGCAGCAACGCGCAGTGCCAAGGGAATCAAAAAGCTGCCCAAGACTTTTAGTTTTCTGGTGGACGATGCCTGGTATACCCAAGCGTTAACCCGGGATGCGCCAGTGATCTACCACCCAAAAATGCACCCGGACCCTGTTGCAGAAAAACTAGGTATTTCCAATAAATACTCCTCCATTGCTGCGCCTCTTACAACAACGGGAAGGCAATTAGGGATTCTCACCCTCCACCATCACACCGCCAACCGTTACGGAGACGAAACACGCAGCATTTGTGCCTCCTTTGCAGGATACGCAGGCATTGCACTCGAGAACGCCAATTTGCTGCAGCAAGCGCGTGAGCAAGCCTGGATATCCACCATTCTTTTACAAGTAGCCTTGGCTACACAATCCGTAAACAAGCTTGAGGAACTCAGCAAAACCATCATGCGCCTCATCCTTATGTTCCTGGATGGAAACAGCGGCGGCCTTCTTATTCCTGAGTATGACGGCGCTAGCTATAAGTTCTATGCCGCTTTTACAAAGCAGAAAAGGGCTGATGATTTAGAAACGAAGGTTTTCAATATTCCCGCCAGTTCTGCATTGCAAGCCAGCATGCGCCTGGAGGATATTACAGCGCTCCCAGGCCATCGCCTGGATAAAAACCTTGCAGAAATCTTAGAGCTTAAAAGAAACGCGACCTGCATCTTGCTTCCCCTTATCGCGCATGACGATAAGCTTGGCCTGTTAATCCACACGAGCTCAAAAGCCTTTAAAAACAAAAAGCCTGAAACTGTCTTAAGCCAGCAGCGCTACGCCGTAATGCAGGGCATTAAGCAGCAGACGGCAGTTAGCATTCAAAACATACGTTTCCTGGAAGAAAGGGAGGAAGAGGCATATTCTTCCGCGGTTCTCCTTCAAACCTCTCATATGCTTTACACACGGCAAACCCTGTCTGAGGCATTGGAAGGTATTTGCCAGACTCTCGTGACGGTTACCGGTCTATCAGCGGCCATGATCTTGCGTTGGTCAGGCGACGGCAACCAGCTTGAGCTCTGCCAAATTGCTTCACGCCAGCTTAGTCGCCTTCAGGAAACAGGCCTGATTGACCGTAAAATCAACCTGAGCCAATTGTCAAATATAAAAAAGAATAGCTCTACAAAAAGTCACACAAGAATAAGCGCAAAACTCTTGCCGGAGCTTCACTTTTTTAGCCCCAATCAGTCTTCTGAAACTGAATTTCTTTTCTTTCCGCTTAAAGTCCACAACGATGATTACGGACTGATGGTAGTAGAGCCGTCACAAAACCACAAAGCAGAGCGGCAAAATGCTTTACTTGAAAGTGTTGCCCAGCAAGTTTCATTTTCGATACAAAATGACCAACTTAAAACGGCACGGCATCAACAGGACTTAACTGAGCGGGAATTTCAAATGGCCCGCCAGATCCAAAAAACATTTTTACCAGAAACCCTGCCTCCGCTGGATGGATACGACCTGGACGCTATCTGGCAAACCGCTCGCCAGGTAGGCGGAGATTTTTACGATGTCTTTATGCTCGATTCTCATAAGGCAGGTTTAGTAATCGCCGATGTTTCCGATAAAGGCTTTCCGGCAGCTCTCTATATGACGGTTACGCGCACGCTCTTGCGCGCTATAGCTTTCGAGTCCCCCAGCCCAGCACGTACCCTGGAAAAAGTAAACAAGATGCTTCAGGTTAATTCTCAGGGCGGTTTCTTTGTGACGGTTTTCTATGCAATAGTAGACTTAAAGACTGGTAAAGTAAGCTACACCTGTGCTGGTCACAATCCCCCCGTTCTCCTTTCACAAAATCGGGCAGCTCAACAATTGCCCCGCGGCGGCATCGCTTTAGGTATTCTGGATGAGGTATTTCTCCAGGACCAGGAACTGCTTTTACAGCAGGGAGATACCCTGGTGTTGTACACCGATGGCATCACTGAGGCGATCAATCGGGACCAAGCACTCTATGGTTTGGAACGCTTCCTTAAAGTCCTGGAAGCAAACCGCAAGCTCTCATCCGCACAACTTATCCAGGCAACTCTGGCAGACCTGGAGCTTTTCAGAGAAGGGGAAGTGTTTAGTGACGATATAACCCAATTGGTGATCAAACGCCTCTAATTGATGGGCAGACCAAAATGACAGCAGTATTTCTTCAAAATCTGATCCAAGTTCAGCCGGTTAAACACTCAATTAGCTTATTCTGATAACCACCCGTAACCCAAAACAGAGCCTTTAGGTTCTTCGAAACAGCCCGTAGCCGAATCGAACAGCTTGTACACCCGTGAAAAAATGACAGTTTTATTACAGTTTTTCTCGGGCTCGTTACTGTGATAATATCCCCCTCATGCCATTGCTGCAATCTGTTGCGGACCAATTAAACGATAAACCATTGCGCAGGCACCTGGTATTTCTTGCTCTTACTCTTATTAGCGTAGCAATCAGTGGCTACCATTTTGGCACCTTTGACCAGGTATTTCATATCCCCTTCTTAAAGGTTTATGCCGATCCCAGCCTCTATCCTAGCGACCCCTTCATCAACCTAAAAGATTATCATTTCTCCTATTTCTGGTTTCTGTTCATGCCCGCCTACAAGGCAGGCGTCCTTGAGCCAGTGATGTTCCTGGTCCATCTCGCTGTCACCTATGCCACCTTTTGGGGTTTTTGGACCCTTTGTGAGCAGCTTTTCCATAATCGTTTGGCAAATGTGCTTATCAGCTTCGCGCTGGTAATCCCGCATTTGGGCTTTCCAGGTTTTCAAATCATAGAGTTTAGCCTACTCAACCGTACCTTCATCATTCCTTTTCTGCTCTTTGCAATCGTCCATTACCTCCGCCGCAACTATGCTTACAGCTTCCTGCTGCTTGCTATTTCGTTCAATATTCATCTGGTCTATGCAAGCTTTGTTTTGGCAATGTTCGCCTTTGACCTGCTGGCAAACCTTAAAAGAATTTCATGGAAACGCCTGCTCCCAGCGATAGCTTTCTTGCTCCTGGCCATGCTTCCCCTCCTGATCAGGAAAAATAACATTTCTCCCGGGCTGGATTTCAGCTTAAACCCGGCCCTGCGTGACGCGGAGGCCCTTAGCACCCTATATACCGTTTACTACCCCATCGGACCCATTAATTACGTAATCCTCAGTGCAGTTCAAGGCTTAGCGGGCATCATTGTGCTCCTGATTTCCTTCAAAAAATATCCGCAAATAGACGCCGATCAACCAATGCGTAATTTTCTCATCGGTATCCTGGCTGTCATCGCAATCGGATCCCTTGCCTCATATCTTTTCCCGGTTACCTTCATCATCCAATTCCAGTTGATCCGTATTGGCGTATTCTTGCTCTATTTCACATACCTTTACCTAGCCTGGATCATTGCACGCACTGTAACGGATGAACCGCGCAAGCCTTTGGATAACTGGGTTCTCATTCTGGCATATATAATCTTTCTTCTGCCAGCAATGGTCCTTATTTTCTGGCTTTTGCGGCCAAAAACGAACCAAAAGAAGATCACCTGGCTCGGGCTTACCGTGTTAATCATTGTAGCAGCGCTGGAGCTCATCCTCGCTTACCACTTTAACTTTCTGGCACCTGGTTATCATATTTACGGCCCTCGCAACACCTGGCAGCAAACCCAGGAATGGGCAAAAGCCAACACCCCCAAAGAGGCGCGCTTCATCACCCCGCCATACAAATTCTGGCACTACGAGTCTGATTGGCGTGTCTTTTCAGAACGTGCTGCTGTTGCAACAATCCCCGAATTTATGGTTCTGCACCTCAATCCGGACTATATGCCCGGTTTTCTGGACCGCTTTGAAGATTTAGCACCCGGGGCATTTCAGCAGTTCAATGGCGATTACAACTACACCTTTTACCTTACTCGCCAAGCTTTTGATAGTCTGAGCCTCGCGGATTTTCAGCGCATTGCTCTTGAGCACAAGGCATCCTATCTGGTTCTTCCACAAACGCATTCTATTAACCTTATACCAGTTTACTCAAACAGCGACTACGCCATATACCAGCTGCCTTAGCTGTTTTAAGGCATATCCATGCTATAATTTTTTGCCCGGAGTATGGTTCCAAGAAGTATGCACGCGTTGAAATCTTTTGATCCTATTGATTATTTGCTTATCGGTCATGTGACCGCCGATCTTCAGCCTGATGACAGCACCCTCTTGGGCGGCACCGCCACTTTTTCTGCTTTAACAGCCCACGCGCTGGGCCATAAAGTTGGTATCCTTACAGCTTGCAATCCTTCCACAGACCTTGCAGCTCTTGAAGCGGTCCAAATCTATACGCAGCCCGCGACAAACACCACGACATTTCGTAATATTTCCACCGCCGATGGCCGTATCCAATACATGTATAACCGTGCGCCATCGATTAATGCAGAGCAGCTGCCTCATGCCTGGAAAGCTGCTCCACTGGTTCATTTAGGCCCAGTTGCCGGGGAGCTCGATCCAGAGATTTTTCGGTTTTTCCCAAATAGTTTTCTTTGTCTCACGCTTCAAGGATGGTTACGTGCTTTTGCAGATGACGGTAAAGTTCAACCCGTCGCCTGGCTACATGACCATGCCCTCCTTAAAGCTTCCCATGCAGCAGTTCTAAGTTTAGAAGACGTCCGGGGTGACGAAGATGCAATTGAAGAGCTGGCTGCAATGTGTCGAGTTCTTGTTGTTACAAAAAACCGGCTTGGCTGCAGCGTATACTGGAATAGAGATATTCGCGATTTTCCAGCACCTTCAGTGGAGCTTGTTGAGGATACCGGCGCAGGCGACATCTTCGCCGCAGCGTTCTTTTCTCACCTCTTGCTCACACAGGACCCCTGGGAGGCAGCCCGTTTCGCGGTAATCCTGGCTGCCAACTCGGTTACCCGGAAGCGATTAGAGAGCATCCCAACTCAGGCCGAGATCGCAGCTGCAAAAATGGAGATCCTTTAAGCATGAAAAAAGTCTACACGGTGGTCAATCAAAAAGGTGGCGTTGGTAAAACAACAACTGCTATTAACCTCGGTGCCTATTTGGGCGAATTAGGTCAGCGCGTCTTACTGATTGATCTTGACCCGCAGGCAAATGCTACCTCTTGTCTGGGTATAGAGCGTTCGCAGTTGGCAGCAGGCACCTACGAGGTACTGATTGGGCAAAAAGAGGCCTCCGAGTGCATCCTGCATAATGCAAAGTTTAAGCTTTCCCTCCTGCCTTCAACACCGAATCTTGCCGGTGCTGAAATCGAGCTGATCGACTTGCCTCAACGGCATGCCCGTTTACAAGATATTATCCGTGTCCTGCAGGGACGTTACGACTACATCCTCATCGACTGTCCGCCTTCACTAGGGCTGCTTACCCTTAATGGATTGGTTGCTGCCCAAGACGGCGTGATTATTCCAGTTCAATGTGAATTTTTGGCCTTGGAAGGTTTGGGTATGCTCACGCAAACCCTGGAGCGTGTTCGCGAAGGACTTTACCCGCCACTGCAGATCAGGGGCGTCCTGCTCACGATGTTCGACAGCCGTACGAACTTAGCCAATGATGTCGTCCAGGAAGTACGCCATTATTTCGAAGGAAAAACCTTCCAAACCATCATACCCCGCAATATACGACTTGCCGAGGCGCCTTCGTTTGGTATGCCCATAACTCATTACGCCCCGGATTCGGCTGGCGGTAATGCTTATCGGCAGTTGGCTGAAGAGCTGCTCAGAGAAGATACGAAAGATATTCACCAGGAAGAGGTATAAGCATGGCACAACGCAGCGGATTAGGAAAAGGTTTGGGGGCGCTTATCCCCAAAACTGAGTCGCCTCAAAACCAGCCCACTGGAGACCTCATCCTTAAAATTCCGGTTGGCAATATTAAACCGAATCCCCAGCAGCCTCGAAAACAATTCGATAACGACCAGCTTCGTGAATTAGCCGATTCAATCCGTGAACACGGCATTTTGCAACCACTGGTAGTTATTGAAAGCGACAAACCTGGTTTGTATACTCTTATCGCTGGCGAACGCCGCTTGCGTGCCAGCAAGCTTGCAGGCTTAAAAGATGTTCCCGCTATTTTACGCACGGCAAGCTATCAAGAGCAGCTGGAATTTGCGCTGATCGAAAACGTTCAGCGGGAGGATTTAAACCCCATTGAGCGGGCACTTGCCTTCCAGAATCTATTAGAAGAGTTCTCACTAACCCATGAAGAGATCGCCCGCCGTGTCGGAAAAAGCCGTGTTGCGATCACGAACAGCCTGCGGCTCCTCAATTTACCGCAGCCGATACAGGATCTGATCTTAAAAGGGGTGATTTCCGAAGGGCATGGCAGAGCCTTGCTATCCTTGCCAACACCCGCTGCGATCCAATCGGCCATCGATACCATCGTTCGTCAAAACCTCAATGTGCGCCAAACTGAAGCGCTTGTGAGCAAATTAAATCAACCCAAGCCCAAACTTCAGGCTCCCAGTCCGGAATCTCTTGCTTTTGCGGACCTTGAAGCGCGTTTGCGTCGCCATCTTCAAACCCGGGTTAGCCTTCAGAAAGGCCCAAAGGGTGGCACGATCACAATCAGCTTTTATTCTGACGAAGAGTTGAACGAATTATTGGGGAAGCTAGGCCTGAATGACTGAAAAATACTTGCTCTACAACGCCAATATTTATTGCGGCATTCCCTTCGCACAAGCTTATACAGCCCTTCTCGTGGAAGGCGATACCATCCGTGCGGTTGGTGAGCAAGCTTTGCGTCATCCTAAAGATATGAGCACCCATCTGCTCGACCTGCAAGGCGCAACCGTGTGGCCAGGTCTGGTGGACTCACATTTGCATCTGGCTCAGCTGGCAGAGCAGCTGAACGCTGTAGATTGCGAAACAAGAAGCCTGAAGGAGTGTCTGGAACGTATCCAGAAGAAAACAGCCGCATTACCCAAGGATGGCAGCTGGATACGTGGCTTTGGGTTTAATCAAAACGCATGGGATCCACCACAGTATCCAAATCGTGCCGACCTTGACCGCGTAAGCAATGGTCATCCCATCGTGGTCTATGCAAAATCATTACACGCATCATGGGCAAACTCCAGCGCCCTCCAACTGGCTGGCATCGATGAATCCACCCCAGACCCCAAAGGAGGAAGAATTCTGCGAGATTCTTTTGGGTCGCCTACGGGCGTCCTCATAGAGAATGCCAGCCTGCTTGTAGATCAAGTGATCCCACCCCCAGATGCACAGGAAGCACATACGTCCCTACGTAATGCTCAAAACTTCCTGTTCAGTCTGGGCATAACCACGGTTCATGATTTTGATCGCTGGAATTCACTGGAAAGTCTTTTCAGCTTGCAAGAATCAGGGGAATTGTCTCTCAACGTAATCAAGCAAATGCCCTGCGATTCACTTTCCAGACTGCTCAGCGAAAACCTGCGCAGTAAGCTCACAGCACGCCAAATTACACCCGGTTGGATCAAATGTTTTGCCGATGGTGCCCTAGGTCCACAAAGTGCTGCGATGCTGCAGCCCTATGAAAACAGCACAGAGTGCGGCCTCTTACTTTTGACTGAAGACGAGCTCTTGGAAACAGGCAAACAGGCAGCTGCGGGGGCCTGGCCATTAAGTGTACACGCCATTGGTGATGCGGCCAACCAATTGGTCTTGCGCGCTTTTGCGCGCCTGCGTGAGTACGAAGCCCAAAACAAGCTGCCCCACTTGCTGCACCGTGTAGAGCATGCCCAGGTGCTTGCCCCTCAAGATATTGTGGCTTTTAAAGAATTAAACGTGATTGCTTCCATGCAACCCGTCCATGCCAGTTCCGACATGCACACTGCCCAGCGCCATTGGGGGGATCGCAATGCTACCAGCTATGCCTGGCACGCCCTAGAACAAGCAGGTGCCCGCCTCATTTTCGGCTCGGATGCACCTGTTGAGAGCCCCAATCCCTTTTTGGGTCTCTATGCAGCTATTACACGCCGCAACCTGTCCGGAGAGCCAGGTCCCCAGGGCTGGCACCCGGAAAACCGGGTTAGCCTGCGCACTGCCCTGGACGCTTATACTGTCAACCCGGGCCTCTATTGCAGCACAGCTCTGCGCGGACGTCTTGCGTCCGGTTGGAAGGCAGACCTGATCATTCTGGATGAGGACCCATTTACCCTCAACCCACAGGACCTCGCAGCTTGTAAGGTACGCAGCACCATGGTAAACGGAAAGTTTGTCTACGAACGGAATGAGCCTTAGAATCTGTCCTGCTTCCGTATTTCCTCTAGCAAGCCTGGAGGGCCTTACCTGGCAAGATACCTATTCACACCGTCATCTGGATTGGATTCAGCCCAGCGAGCGCTTAAAACAACCTTTTGCCTATGTCCTGGAAGATGAAGAGGGTCTGCAAGCCCTTCTAAGTACAAACCCTGAAAACAAGAAAGCTGCCTGGGTTCGGCTCTTCGATTGCCGCCGTAGTTTTGGACATACCAAAGCATTCAATGCACTTTTTAAAACCGCCCTGCAAGATCTGAAACAGGCAGGTATTTCTCAACTCTACGCCCTGTCATTCAAGGATTGGTTCGCGCGACTGCTTGGTTCCAATGGTTTTTGTGCCTGTGACGAAATTATCAGCCTGCAGTTGGAGCTTCCCCAATGCCCCGCACCGAAACCTATGCAAGATTTGTTGTTACGCCAGATGCGCCGAGTTGATCTGCCGGCCGTATTGGAACTGGATTTAAGCAGTTTTAGCCCCGCCTGGCAACTTAATTCCAGCAACCTTGAAATAATCTACCAAATCGCTCAATACGCTACTGTGCTTACCAAGAATACTCAAATCCTGGGATACCAAATGTGTACCGCAAATTTCCAAGGTTTGCATCTTGCCCGACTGGCTGTAACGCCAAAAGCCCGTGGCCTCGGCTTGGGAACATTTCTGGTGCAGGATATCATTTCAAATGCCGGAGAATGGCTCACTTCGGCACTGAGTGTCAATACTCAAAAGAGCAATACCGCTGCGCGCAACTTGTATTCCCGCTTGGGTTTTAAACAAGTAGGTACCACAATTCCTGTTTACGAACGGAGCATCGAAACCGACCTGGACGTTTGAAGAAAATGATGGCAAAATCTTGCCATCCTGAAAAGGAGTGCTATGGCTCGAAAAAATCAACAACGTGAGATCCTCGTAAAGGAACAAAAAAGAAAACAACGCCGTACCTTGCTGATTGCTTTGGGAGCCGTCCTGGCACTGGTGCTCATCTTCTTGCTTGTCCAACGCCTTAATGCCTTTACCCCCCGCTCCGAGTTCGTCCAAGGCAAGGCAAACGCCCCTGTGGATGTGCTCGGTTTCTCGGACTATCGATGTTCTCATTGCGCAGATTTTGCAATAAACCAAGAACCGGATTTTCTTTCCCAATACGTTGAAACCGGTAAAGTTCGTTACACCTTTATTAACTTTCCCTTTATGGCAGCCGATTCCATGGACGCCGCGGTGGCTGCTACATGTGCAGCTGAGCAAGACAAATTTTGGCAATATCAAAAGGAACTCTTTAGTCGCTATAATCAGGCAAATGCTTTTCTACCAGCAAACTTAGAGTCCTATGCGCAATCGCTAGGTTTGGATCTGGATAAATTCAGAACATGTTTGGCAAGTGAAGCAACCCTGTCGTACATCAATAAAGGAATGCTCTACGCGGGTCGTTTAGGCGTGAGCGGAACGCCCAGTTTTGTTGTTAACGGAAAACTGGTGTATTCAAATGCCTTGGTCCAAACTGTTGAAGATGCACTTGCGGGAAAATAGAACTTTCTTGCTCAATAATTGATCTTGAGGCCTTGCAAAGCCAGCACAATTGCCACCGCAACAAAAAGGGCAGGCAAAAAAGAACCCGTCCGTATTTTTTTGATGCCTAGCAGGCTGCTGATGGCAATTCCTGCCAAAATAATCCCGCCCACTGCTGTCATCTCGCTAACTACGGTTTCATCAAAACCACGGCCAGCCAACCGGGCAGCAAGGGTAATTGCTCCCTGATAAACCAAAACCAAAACCGAAGAAAACAGAACTCCAGTCCCCAAACTGGAAGCGAAGGCCAAAGCAGCCAACGCATCCAGAATGGATTTGATTGCAAGCATTTGAAAATTTCCGCTCAACCCATCCTGTATCGAACCCAAAATGGCCATTGGTCCAATACAAAAAAGGAGTGATGTGGTCACGAATCCATCTACAAAAAGGCTGCGTTTCCCTTGGGCTTGCTCACTGGATGCAAATCGGCGGCGCAAACGTTCCCCTAAACCATCTAAGCCTTCTTCGATATGGAGCACTTCGCCAATGATCGTTCCGATCACCAGGCTGCTTAGCGGGATGAGAATATTGCGCGTATTTGCAAAAATGTAAACCCCATAGGCCAAGGTAAACAGACCCAGGCCAGAAACAATGGTATTTCGCAAACGCTCAGGGATCTTCTTACCGAAGAAAAGTCCAATTAATCCCCCCGCCAAAATAGCGGCAGCGTTTATTAAGGTTCCCATCACCCTAGCCTTCAGGAAGGATAACGCTAAGTTCGATCAAATAAACTAAAGTGGAAAGCTTGTTCAGGTACTCAGCAATCAGCGGATCTACGGTACCTTGCTCTGTATACAGATCCACTACCCGCCGTTCAGCTCGCCGAACCACCGTACGGGCAAGATCCAATGCAGCTGAAACAGGCTCATCCCCCGGGACAATAAAAGATTTTGGGCTGGGTATTCTGTTTTGCAGCTCGCCGATTGTTCCCAGGAGTCTCTCCAAAGCTTCCTGGATCCTCATCCTTTTTTCAGTTCCGCCATAACGGTTGACGTCCGTACTCGCCAGATATCCCATGATCATCGATAGCTCTACCTGACAATCTCGCAACTTGGCATTCAACTCCGAATCCTGCAAGTTTGCGCGTGCATGAGCAATCGCAGCAGCTGCCTCGTCAATCGCGCCAATAGCCTCAATACGCTTATCAGCTTTACTAACGCCGCTACGTCCAATTAAATCGGTATTACCAGGAAGATTATGTTGTGCCATGTCTGTCCTAAGGTGTAGGGCTTGGATTATTTTGCAGACCTTGATTCCCTACAAGGATATACCATTTTTGAATCGATTCAAAACGATCCGATGGATCATACAATAATCCAATTTGCACATCATTGATAGAATCTTTTACAGCATAATTATAAATGGGATAAAAAAGTGGCAGCGAAGGCAATTGCTCATGGAAGATTGCCTGAAAATTTCTGTAAAAACGAGTCCGCTCTGCGAGATCAGGGTTGATACGCGCCTGTTCCAAAAACTCCGATGCTTGACGGTCATCCCACTGTGAATAATTTTGGCCAGACTGTATCATTGCCTGCCCCCAAAAAGGATAAGGATCAGGGTCAGGGGTTCCGCTTAGGTCCAATTCCGTAAACGCTGCATCATAATCATGTGCAGCCAAACGCCCCAAAAGCTGATCAAAAGCTAAGCCTTGCAGCTCTACCTGTACACCAATCGCTGCCCAATTCTCCTGGATCGACTGCGCTATCTTTGTTTCCAGCTCGCCTTCCACATGCAAAAGCTCAAATTGCAATGCAATTCCTTCAGCCGTATGCATTAAACCATCCTCGTCCTGGGTCATTCCATGGTTCAGCAGTAACTGGCGAGCAGCCTCCGGATCAAAGGAATAGCTGCCTTGCTCAGAATAAAAAGCCCAGTTTCCGGGCATAATCGGCCCTTCCGCAAGCACAGCCTGTCCCTGCAGCTGCTGATCAATAATCGCACGCCGGTTTACCGCCATCATCAGCGCCTTGCGCACGAAGGAATCCTGAAAAAAGGGTGTTTCTATATTTTTTAGATTCAGAAAAACCATGTTCAAGCGTGGTTCAGGCATTGAGTACAGGTTTAAATCCGTCTGTGCTAAAGCATCAGGCAATACATCCAGGTCAATTCTTGATACGCCATCAACTTCACCAGCCTGATAAGCTCTGAAAGCAGAATCTCCGTCATCATAATATCGGATCACTAGATCTGGAATGAAGGGGGCACCTAAAAAGTAGCCTTCATTCGCTTCCAGTGTTAGGCCAAGAATCTGTCCGTTTTTTACTTCTGCTTCAACAAACTTATACGGCCCTGTCCCAATGGGATGAATATTAAAAGGATGATCGATCATCTCATCCAGGCTCAAATCACCTAGTAAATGCGCCGGTAATATTTGAAAATTCAGGTAATCCAAAAATGGCGCAAATGCTTCCGGAAGCGCAAACTGAACCAAATCATCTGCCAACGCATTTACACGCACTTCGCTCCAAAAAATGCGTAGGTCCTCCGGAATCGTAGCGTTTTGGCTCTGCAGCAGCGAAACAGTGAATACAACGTCCTGACTGGTAAGCCGAACCCCGTCATGCCAGTAAACCTCAGGCCGCAGAGAAAAGGTATACCGGCTGCCATCAGCGGAATAGGTCCATGTCTCTGCTAATTCGGGTTGAGGCAATCCATGGGCGTCAAAGCGAATTAAACTGTTGAAGATCAGCCGGTTCACATCCCGGTCTGCCTGGTTATGAAAAGACAATAAGGGGTTCAGTCGCATCAGCCTGCCGATAATCGCTTCGGTATAAATACCGCCGCTTACGGGGCTTGGCGTGCTGATAGTTTGTGGAGCAGGTACGAAGCTTTGCTGAAAATAAAGCAACAATCCTACCACCAGACCAGTGACCAAAATGATAAGAAGCTGCCAGCGGAATTTTCTCATAGTTTATTAAAGACAACTCCCCTTCGTTAAAGAGTTACCTTTATCCTCCAGCCGGGCAAAAGGCTGCAAAAACAGCTCTTAACCTGAAATGAGAACCGAAACCAGCGCCAATACGAGGAATACTGTGCTAAGGGCAATCGTCACATAAAAAAGAACTTTGTCAATACCACGGCGCTGGGTATATACCCCACCAGCGTCACCGCCGGCAAGGCTGCCTATGCCCACACCTTTGCTCTGCAAAAGAATACTCGCGATCAGGGCGATCGAGGTAATAATAATAGCAATATTTAACGCGGTGTTCAAATCAACCTCCAGAAAGATAGCAGAACGATTATAACCGATGCAGCAGCACAGTCAACATTTTTCTTTCTTTTTCTTTCTGTAGGATTACAGTACATATTGGACAGTGAGTGAGAAAGAATAGCAGGGAATGGAAGTATCCGTTATTGTTATTGCGCTGAAACAAAACAATGAGGAGAAACCATAACCTGCTATGGATAAGATAACACAAGATATGAAATACCGACATTCAGTGGTCAAATATGCGCTCAATCAGGGGGTGAGCAAAGCCAGCAGAAAATATAACAAAAGCCGCAGCTATATCTATTTTTGGCTCAAGCGCTATGATGGAGATATTCGTTCCCTGGCCTGTCGATCGAGAAGGCCAGAGCATCATCCCCGTCAACACAGCCAGGATGAGATCGCCTTGATCCGACGCTATCAGGAACGGAATAAAGACCTGGGATTATATGAGCTTTGGTTCAAACTAAGAAAGCAAGGCTATCGCCGCCATTATGTCAGTCTGTACCGAGTGATGCAGCGGGAAGGATTGGTCAGGCAAAAGAAGCACACAAAGAAAAGATACCAGGCACAAGCCTATGAACAGATGCAATATCCCGGACAGAGGATCCAAGTCGACGTAAAAGTAGTCCCCAAAGCGTGTATCGTCGATAAAAAGTGGAAACAATATTATCAATACACCGCAATTGATGAATATAGTCGTTTGAGATATCTGGAAGGCTTTCAGACAGCAGACACATTCTCTTCAGCAATCTTTATTGAGCACGCCATTGCCTGGTTCAAGGGCAGAGGAATTGAGCTTGAATGTGTGCAAACGGATAATGGAGTTGAGTTCACTAAACGCTTTCTAAGGACCAAAAACGCGCATGATCTTAGCTTGTTTGAGATTGTGTTACGTGACAAAGGGATAAGACATAAGTTCATCAGACCCTATACTCCCAGACATAATGGGAAGGTAGAACGAAGCCATAAGGAGGATCAAAAACGTTTCTATAACAAGTCAAAGTTCTATTCATTTGAGGATTTCAAAAGACAACTGAGAAGACACAATCAGCGTTCTAACCATATACCGATGCGTCCATTGAAGTTCTTATCACCTGTTCAATTTTTATCTCAGACTGTCCAATATGTTTGACAATCCTACACAACATTTTTCTTTCTTTTTCTTTCTTGACAAAAGGAAGCTTAAACTGAAGCTTAAACGATAATAGTTGCCTATTATAAGAAACGAGTACTATCTGGAAAATGTTTAAGATACCGCTTGTATTCAGTTGGTTGTACCCAATAGCCATCTACTCTGTTTCAGTAATCTTTCATACTGTCTTACTGGAAACTAATTGAGCAGGTTTCTATTTTTGTTTATTCCACACTTCCGCTGGTTGGGGCAGTGAGCATTTGGTAGCCAATCTCTTGTGCCATCTGACTGCTGGCTTCTTCTAATATGACAACAACTGCAAGTGGTGTTCCAGTCCAGGCTGCTGTTGTTCCAGCCATATACCAGGCACGGGCTTCTTCTGTTTGGTCGCGTACCTGTCCAGTGATGTACCAGAGAGATTGAGGCTGACCCAAAAGCAAGTTGGATCAGCCTCTTATTATCTCGAATTGGTAGGGAAGCAAAATTAAAAAAGGAAGGGAACTATGCAACAGCCAACTTTTTCAGATTGTGTGCCATACTCAGAATTCCCCACTCAACTTCAACCTTCTCAAGACCTCTCAGGTGGAACCTTCTAAACCCGCCGTTCTGTTTCAGCAAGCCAAAAACGGATTCAACTTCCGCTAATCTCCGCTTTCTCAGTTTCTCCCCAAGCTCACTGGTGAGTTTCTTGAAGGCTATTCCTCGTAAACGCACTAATTCCGGACCAATACTTAGTGTTCGACCATGTCTTGACTTGGGACTGCAGACCGCCCTGGCAACACAGCCCTCGCATTCCCCACAACGATACTCCCGCTTCACACTGCGATATCCCGTGGCACTGATTTCCTCAACCTCGCGTTCAAAACACAGCGGCTTTCCCTGGGGACAGACATATATATCTTCATCTGGTTGTAGTTTGAACTGGCTGGACTGATACTTTTCTTTCTCACTCAACTTAGCCCTTTTTTGCTTCTCCCGATCGAAACCAGGATACTTCAGATAGGCTTCCACCTTCTCACCTTCCAATAAGCGATAGTTCTCTTCATTGCCATAGCCAGCATCCGCCACCCAGATCTTGGGCAGTTGTTTCAAGTTGTTTCTCAGTTGTTCCAGATGGGCACGTAAGGTGACGTTGTCTGCCGCGTTCTGATGCACGCTGAAACCAACTATGTATTGCCCTTCTGTCCCCACCTGTACGTTGTATCCCGCTTTCAGACTGCGGTTGCGCATGTGATCTTCTTTCATTTGCATGAAGGTCGCGTCCGCATCCGTCTTGGAACAAGAGTTGCGATCTCCCAGCATACCTTCATACTGTTCATACTTGATTAGTCTGGGCAACAGCTCCTCGTCAATCTGCTTCTTTGCTTTTTTGACTTCCCGAGTTTCCTTTGCCTCAGGATTATCTGCCAGTATCTGATCCAGCCGCTTGGCAAGTCGCTCCAACGCT
Source organism: Anaerolineaceae bacterium (assembly GCA_040772305.1). Lineage (GTDB taxonomy): Bacteria > Chloroflexota > Anaerolineae > Anaerolineales > Anaerolineaceae > Mesolinea. The sequence continues at coordinate 372,402 of JAXGYK010000002.1, read as the reverse complement.
TCACTGTCGATCCCTTTTCCTCCCCCCATTTCTTCCAGATCTTCATCCCCATAGTCCGCGTCTTCCTCAGCTTGCAGTTTGTCTATCTTTTCAAACAACTCGCTCACTTTTTGTTCCAACACCTTTCGCCGATTGTGGGTGCTTTTCTTCCAAACAAAACTGTATTGGTTGGCATTGGCTTCTATCTTGGTGCCATCCACAAAGTAGTGTTCCAGTTTGACGTATCCACCCTCAATCAGCTGTTCCAGCACTTCCGTGAACACTCCCTGGATCTTGCCCTTCAGGCGTTCACTGCGAAATCGGTTGATCGTACGGAAGTCTGGCTGGTTCCCGCCACTCAACCACATGTAGTGGATGTTCTCCCGCACTAACTTGGCTATCTGTCGCCCGGAATAGTTCTTCTCAGCGTAAGCATAGACGATCAATTTCAGTAGCATCCTGGGGTGATAACTGCTCGTTCCGCCTCCTTTATAGGCGCTTTCTATCGCCTCCAGTTTCATCCTGTCTATCAGTCGGTTGATCACCCGCACTAAATGCTCTTCCGCGATCAGTTCGTCCAGCCTCGGAGGTAATAGTTGCGGCTGATCCATTTCATATCGTTTGAATATCACTTTTGTTCCCATGCCATTAATTGAATCATAATCCCCTTAATTTGAAAAGAGACTGTCCCTTTTGGGTCAGCCTCTTATTTGCTCGGTTGTTAGCGGTATTAAAATCCAGATGGTAAAATTGCGCTTCAGAATTGATTGCAGGGATCTTGCGAAAGGAGGCTGATATGCTCAGCATTGATGAAAGAGTGGAATTGCTTATGCGGGGAACCGAGTATGGCGATAGTGGCTTAGGCAGTGCAATGAGGGAGGAATTGCGCGAGCGACTGATTGAATCTGACCGGACTGGAGTACCCCTGCGTGTCTATTGTGGATACGACCCTACCAGTTCCGACTTACACTTGGGCCATACCATTTCCATGCGTAAATTAAAGCAATTTCAGGACTTGGGGAATGAGGTCTACTTTTTAATCGGTTCGTTTACTTCCTTGATTGGTGACCCAAGCGGTAAGGATAAAGCTCGTCCGCTGGTAAGCAAGGAAGAAGTTTTTGAGAACGGTAGAACGTATGCTGAACAGGCTTTTCGTGTGTTGGACCGTGCCAAGACCAAAGTTGTCTACAATTCTGACTGGTTGGAGAAGGTAACGCTGGAAGAAATCTTTCACATTGCGACACATTTCACGGCTCAGCAAATTTTGGCGCGGGACAATTTTGCACGACGGATGGAAAGTGGTGAGCCAATCCATTTGCACGAGTTCTTTTACCCGCTTTCGCAGGGTTATGATGCGCATCATCTGGAAGCTGACGTGCAGGTTGGTGGCAATGACCAGCTTTACAATATTGTGACCGCTTCCCGCAAAGTAATGGAAGCCTACGGACAAAAACCAAACATCGGTATTTTGATGCCCTTGCTGCCTGGGACGGATGGCGTTCAGAAAATGAGTAAGTCGTTGGGGAATACCATTCCAATTCATACAAATGCTGAAGACATGTACGGCAAGGTAATGAGCATTCCCGATGCAACGATGCCCCTTTATGCTACTTTGACAACGGAGTGGAGCAACCGTGAGCTGGCGGCTTTTGAAACAGGATTGGAGACTGGCAGTTTGCATCCTAGAGACGCCAAGATGCAACTTGCTTATGAGATTACGCGGCTTTTCTATGGGGATGCTGAAGCTTCCGCTGCACAGGACCAGTTTGTAGCAACTTTCCAAAAGGGAGACATTCCTGATGAAATGCCTGAATATATGCTGGAAGGCGATGAAACCATCCTAGACATATTAGTTGCAAATGCAATGGCAGGAAGCAAGAGCCAAGCGCGCCGCCTGATAGACCAACAAGGTGTCAAGTTAGATGGTGTTACGGTTACGGATGCCTGGCAACGGGTAGAAAATGGGGGCGTGCTGCAGGCAGGCAAACGGCATTTTTTAAGAATTAAGAAAGCGAATTAAGCACTGGAAGATGAATCGAAAAACTTATAAAAGTAGATAATCCAATAAAACAGTATTTTTATGCTCTTAGAAAAGTGGCATGATTTTCAGGTTGTGCCGTTTTTTCTGTTAGTCCGAGAGCTAGAAATTGAAAGGTATCCGCTATGGCTGCAGCCGATTTCTAAGTCTTGCACCCAGTATTCGCAATCTAAGGATATGCTGAAAGGAATATACAGCCTGCACATTCTGTTTTTTTTTCCAGGAATGTTCTGGTAAAAACCCTTTTATTGGTAAGAACAGGCATGATGCTCAGAAATATGGATTCCAGTTCAGTAATTTCACTATGCTACCTTTTGTGATCTTGTTTTCTAAGCACAAAATTTTATAGTGATATGTGAAAATTTTCAACTAAGTTCGCATTTTTGACTAACTTGTGAATTCCTGACAGGCCAATTGGGAGTAATATTTTTCAATATTACTTATTTACATAATAGCAAAGACCAGCAAAATAACGCTGGTCTTTGCCGGTTTGTCTCTATCAGCTAATTGAGAGTAGAAAAAGGCAAATAGTGATTTTTTTAGAAACAAGTAAAAGCACCATCGATTACAAAATCAGCTCCGGTTGTAAAAGGACTGGCATCGCCAGCCAGATACACAGCAATAGCCTGAAGCTCCTCAGGCTTACCCAGACGGTGCAGAGGTGCCAATTCGTTCCACTTCTCGATCAGGGGAATAAGAGTGGGGCTGTTCAGGGTCAAATCGGTGCCGATATAACCGGGACTAATAGAGTTAACACGGACGCCGCGGGTGGCCCATTCAATGGCAAGGCTTTTGGTCAACTGGATTACTCCGGCCTTGGATGCATTGTAAGCGCACTGGGGCTGAGGAACATTAACGATGTGCGCAGACATGGATGCAGTGTTGATAATGGAGCCGTATCCTTGCTTTAGCATAACTTTGCCAGCTGCCTGGTTAGTCAAGAAGATGCCGTTGAGGTTTACTTCGACGACCTTCTTCCAGGTTTCGTAGGTCATATCCTCTGCGGGAACGTTGATGCAGATGCCTGCGTTACAAAAGGCAGCATCCAGATGGGTAAACTCTTTCATGAAAGTATTGATCATGGCATTGACAGAGTTTGGCTCGGTTACATTACACTCGATGGCGATGATTTTTCTTTTGGTTTCAGCAGCCAGTGTCTTAGCGGTTTCCCGTGCAGTTTCAATATCTTTATCCACAATAGCTACATCTGCACCGGCTTCGGCAACTGCCTTGGCATAGTGCATGCCAATGCCGCGGGCGCCGCCGGTAACAAAGATCGCTTTACCATCAAGGCGCATTTTTTCCATAATACCCATTGTATTTACTTCCTTTCAATGCCTTACTTTACACATTTTAATGCGCAGTGCTGTAGATCTAGGCAGTCGCAATAGACATTCAGATAAGCAGTATAGCCGGCAACATCCGCATTATTGGGTTCTATGGTACTGCCTTTCCTATCTATAAAGACCACATCCTGCAGATAGCTTTCCAGACTCATTTCCTCTGCGTGTAGTAAGTAAGCTGCTAGCAGCGCTATGCCGTAGGGCCCACCTTCGCCAGCGGTTTTCATGACGGTAACAGGCGCATTCATGGCTGCTGCCAGATATTTTTGTGCAACGCCAGAGGTCTTGAACAGGCCACCATGACCAGTCAGACGTTTGATGCTCACCTGTTCTGCGTGTAGGATTCGGTGACCTACTGCCAAAGAAGCAAAAATGGAATAGATCTGACTGCGCATAAAGTTGGCAGGGCTGAGTTTGCTGTCCTTGCGGCGCACCAGCAGGGGGCGACCGTCGTTCAGACCCGTGACAGGCTCGCCAGAGATGTAGTTATAGATGGTCACATCATCGCAGTCGGCTGCGCCATTCAGGCTTTCGTTAAAGAGTTTGCCGTACAGCTCATCAGTAGAAACATCGGCGCCCACAATTGCCAAAATCTCTCTAATCATCCGCATCCAGGCATCCAACTCGGAAGCTCCGTTGTTGCAATGGACCATGGCTACAGGACGGCCACTGGGGGTGGTGACCATATCGATGTCCTTGTAAAGCTTACTGAGCTTCTTTTCAAGAACTACCATAGAGAAAATGGAAGTGCCAGCAGAAACATTACCTGTGCAGGCATCTACGGAGTTAGTTGCTACCATACCGGTGCCAGCGTCACCTTCGGGAGGTGCCATAGGAATGCCGGGTTGCAGCTTACTGCTGGGGTCGAGAAGCTTTGCACCTGCTTCCGTCAGGCAGCCTGCATTCTGACCGGCGACAAGGACCTCGGGCAGGATGTCCCGGATCTTCCAGTTGTAGCTCCTGTTGGCAACCAGCGCATCGAACTGATCCAGCATCTTCTGGTCATAGTCCATAATGTCGGAGTCGATGGGGAACATACCGGATGCCTCACCTATGCCCATGACCCGCTTGCTGGTAAGCAAATAATGGATATAGCCTGCGAGTGTAGTGATGTAATTTACCTGTGCAACGTGTGTTTGTTCTTCCAAAATGGCCTGATACAGCTGAGAAATGCTCCAGCGCAGGGGTACATTGAACTGGAATAGCTCGGTCAGTTCATCTGCTGCGGCAGGAGTATTGGTATTTCTCCAGGTCAGGAAGGGAGCAAGCTGATTGTCTCCCTTATCTAGTGCCAGGTAGCCGTGCATCATGCCAGAAATGCCGATGGCACCGATCTTGGTCAGCTCTATGCCATACTTATTCTTAACGTCGGTTGCCAAATCCGCAAAGCTTTCCTGCAGACCATGGACGGCATCGTCCAGGTGGTAAGTCCACAGGTTATTCTCCAGCCGATTTTCCCAGCTGAAAGAGCCGTTTGCCACCACCGTATGGTCTTCGCCGATTAGAACTGCTTTGATGCGGGTAGATCCTAGCTCGATTCCTAGTGCAGTGTTTCCAGCACAAATTGCATCTTGAATACTCATATCGTTCCTCCGATATGGGATCAGAATAGGAATGCGACCTTTAGATCACCATGCTTGCCAGTGGCATATTCAAAAGCGAGCTCCCAGTCTTCCAGCTTAAAGGTTTTGGAAACAACGCCGTTGGTCTTTAGATTACCTTTGGTGATGTTCTCGATAACAAAGGCGTATGCATATGGGGACAAGTGAGAGCCAAGAACGTCCAGTTCCTTACGGTCACCGATGATGGACCAGTCCATAACGGTAGGAGCGCCAAAGACAGAGAATTCGACAAAGCGACCCAGTTTGCGAATCATATCCATGCCCTGAACAACAGAGGAAGGATGTCCAGCGGCTTCGATGTAGATGTCACAGCCGTAACCGTCGGTCAAAGCGCGGATCTCGTCAGCCACCTTACACTTTCCGGGATTGAACACCAGATCAGCACCGAATTCCTGAGCCTTTTCCAGACGGTTGTCATGCATATCCAGTGCGATTAGCAGCTTGGGGTTTTTCATACGGGCATATGTAATCATGCCTAGACCTAGGGTTCCAGCGCCGGAAATGACAACCACGTCTTCATTTGTAATCTGAGCGCGGTCAACGCAGTGTTTGGAGCATCCGTAGGGTTCAATCAGCAGAGCATCCTCAATGCTCATTTCCTTGGGAACTCTGGAAAGGACAGAATTATTGGGATAACGAACATACTCGGCCATACCACCATTGTTTGTGGACTGGAAACCGAAAATATTATGGGGTTGGCACATCCAATATCTGCCGGTCTTGCAAAAACGGCACTCGCCGCACGGAACGATCTGGTCAGCGGTAATACGGTCACCAATTTTGAACTCGGTTACATTCTCGCCTACTTCCACGATATGACCAAAGAACTCGTGACCGGGAATGAAAGGAGGCTTGACCCATGAAGGCTGGGTCTCGTCGCCCCAGAACATAGCAGCGCCATGGCTGCACTTCAGGTCACCGGCGCAAATACCGCAGGCTTCGGTCTTGATAATGATGTCGTCAGGACCACACTCGGGAGTAGGGTAATCTATTTCCAGCTTATACTCGTCTTTACTATAAGCGACGAGTGCTTTCATCGTCTTGGGAATTACCATTGTGTTTTCCACCTTTAATCTTTAATCACAGCACCCTGTGATGTCAGTATGCTGCGTAATTCATTAACAGGAACATCTTCCGGGTTGATACCTCGCTGTACCGCTATTGCTGAAGCTGTACCGGCAGCTTGACCGGTGGCAATACAGGCAGGCATTACCCGATAGCTGGCAGCTGCTTCCGAAGTACCGCAGATGGCACGACCGGCTACCAGAAGATTGTTGCAGTTCTCCGGAATCAGACAGCGATAGGGAATAGTATAATATCGGTCCACAAGGGTGAAGGTCACGCCACCACCTTCAGAATGGTGAACATCAATGGCATAGGCGAAGGTGCAGATAGCATCCTCAAAATGCTTGCGCGTCAGCACATCCTGCGCATTCAGTTCATATTTACCGACAATATGTCGGGTTTCTCTGACCCCCAAAGCGTTAGCAACCTGCAGGATCTGGGCATTTTTACAACCTGGAACGTATTTTCTCAGAAAGGCAAGTATTTCTTGTGCCTGACGGCGGCCCTCCATCAAGGCTGCTGTGATCTGTTCGGTATTGGTCGCATCCACGTAGGCTATCCTAGAGGTATTCACCTTCCAGCGGCCAGGAATATTCTGCTCATACATACCGATGTCACTGCGATCAATGGTCCATTCGCCATTATCTTTAGCCTGCTGAATCAGCCATGCAAAGCAATTTCCCATGTGGTCATCCAGCCGGTACCGGTTTGCCTCTAGTTCTTGTACAAAGGTTTCTCGATCTATACCGCTGACTTCAAAGAAAAGCGATGTAGGCTGCATTTCGCCGGTCTCCTTGTCACCTAACCAAGTAGGAACTCCCGCATGGTAGGCAACATCTGCATCGCCGGTACAATCAATGTATTGTTTTGCTTGGATCATAGCCAAGCCTTCCTTCATCAGTACCAGTACGCCTTCAATCCTGCTATCCTTTGTCAGCACATCTGCCAAGCTAGTATTTAACAATACCTGAATACCAGCTTCTGTTACCATCTCATCTATGACCACGGCAAGCACTTCCGACTGGTATGGGGTTACGTGTTCATGACTCCTCAGATAGTAGGAATTATACGTATTCATACCGCTGATTTTGGAAGGATGAATAGCACCGCCCTTTGCCTCAGTGCGCAGACAAAGCTCATCAAAAATACCCTTTACGATCTGCTCTGTACAGTCGTCGTCATAGCAAGTCATGAAAGGGCCTACCAACCCTGCAGTTGCCATACCGCCCAAGACACTGTTTTGCTCGATTAACATAGTCTTAGTGCCATTCCTGGCAGCGGCTATCGCTGCCCCAAAACCGGCAGGGCCTCCGCCTACCACCAATACATCCGCTGTATAAATACGAGTTATCTCTTTGCAGTATCTCATGCCTGAATTCCTTTGATTACAGCTCCTTGGTCAAGCAAGGTCTTCTGCAACTGCTTAATATCGATATCGCCTATGGCTCCGGTAGTATCCTTGTTCAAAGCTGCAGCAGTGCCTGCCGCTTGACCCATAGTCATACAGGAGGACATGCATCGGAAACTGGCTGCTGCCACAGAAGAGCCACAGATAGCGCGTCCTGCTACAAGCAGGTTTTCACAGCCCAGAGGAACCAGGGAGCGATAAGGAATATTATAATACTTGTCCACTGTCTGGAACATACCGCCCCCGTCACCGGGAGCATGAACGTCGATGGAATACCCATAGCTCATGATGGAATCTTCAAATTCTGCTCTGTGCAGAATATCATAGGCACTCAGCTCATAACGGCCAACAATATGCCGGGTCTCACGGACACCGAGTGCGTCAGCCACGGCCACAATCTCCGCATTTTCGCCACCCGGGATATATTTGTGGATAAAATTCAGAACTTCTTCTACCTGACGTCGGCCTTCAACCATTGCCTTAGACACAGCAAATGCATCTGTGCCATCTACATTGTTCATTCTGGTGGTGTTGATCTTAAAGCGGCCGGGAACACAGGTCTCGTAGGCGCCCAGTTCATTACGGGCTATAGTCCACTCGCCTGTCTCCTTAGCCTTATCTACCAGCCAACAGAAGCAGTTGCGGAAGTTGTTATCCAGTTCGTCAAAATGGGGTTCCAAGGCGGCAATATATGCCTCCCTATCGATCTTGTCTACCTCAAAGAACAAAGAGGTAGGTTGAGCTGCATTGTTATTTTCCTTGTCGCCATACCAGGTTTCTACACCGGCCTTCACGGCTACATCTGCGTCGCCACTGCAATCGATACAAATCTTGGGACGGACACCAATCAGACCGTTCTTGTTCACTAGAATTACAGTATTGATCCGGCTGTTGTCCATGACGCAGTCCAGAAACTGAGTGTAGAACAGTAGCTCTACGTCGGACTCCGTGGTCATTTCGTCCATTACTCTTGCCCAGATATGGGAGAGGAAGGGAGTAACGTTGTTGTGTCCTCTGCGATAGTAAGACGTATGTGTTGTAAAGGGAGCTACCTTGGAGGGATGTATTGCGCCACCTTTGGCCTCTGCCCGCCGGCACAATTCATCAAACACACCCTTGCTTAGTTGCTCCTGAGCATCATTATCGAAGCTGCACATGATAGGTCCAACAAGACCGGTGGTAGCCATACCGCCCAAAGTGCCGAATCTCTCCACTAACATAGTCCTGGCACTGTTTCTGGCTGCTGCCACCGCTGCGCCGAAGCCTGCTGGACCACCTCCAATGATCAGAACATCGGTATCGATAATGGTAGTTATATTGTATGTGTATTGCATTATTATTCCTCCTGTTCAGATAACGGAAAAGCTAGTGTCTCCCGCATCAGAGCTGCATAGCAGAAATTCGCAAAGGCATTGGCGCCAATCTCACTGAGTGCTGTGATCCCAGTCTTTCCTAGTGATATCGGTCCGATTTTCAGCATAGGCACCAAGAATTGCTTTGATGTTCTACCGATTTCATGCCATTCCAGGTAATGGAAGTACTCGTGTGCCAGAATCAGATCCTGTGCCGCCTCATAAGACAGATTGTTTTTTCTTGCCCAAAGCTCTACGGACTTGCGGTAGATGACCACAATATTCTGCTCGGAAATATACTCGCAGAAATAACGTATATTCCCCATCACATAGTCCATATCTTGGGTTTCTATACAGAACTTTTTCTTTTCCAGCACCTGCAACATAGAAAAGCTGGTCTCCTCCGGAAAGCTGCTAAGAAACCGTGCAGCTTCCACTTCGCCAGTCATCCAAGCTTTTTCGAAGACCGCTTCCACCTGATCAGCTGGGATCTTTCCAAAGCAGGGATCTGCCTGGAGAATACGCATACTGGCTTCCCGTTCCGGGAAAGGAAAACGCAGGTCTGAGATAGTATTCACTCCCTTTTGTAAAAGCTTAGTCTAGACGATCGGATACCAGCAGGATCAAAGTATCCTCTGGAACTACCTTGGCCAGCTCTACCTTAGCCAAGGACATCACATGGGCATCATCTGCTAGACCCGAGAGGTCTACGATCCGTTTGCCAAAGATAACATAGATATTGGGAAGATTCTTTTCTCCCTCGCTGTAATCAGTATAGGTTTCCACTAGGTTTCGCAGGGTGTTCTCCCAGTTACTTCCCTTGCAGCTCCTGGCGTGGCCGTTAGATTTCTGCAGGCGGATTATGCCCTCCTCATCCACAATACGGGTAGGGGTGGTAATGGTCTTCATAAGGCCAAAGAATTTCTTGTTTTCCACCTTGTATTGCATGGCATACATGACACCGTTTTCTGCGGCAATGGTTACTCTACTCAAGTCTACATTGAAGTTTTCCGCAACGATCTTCTTGATCTCATTGGTTTCCAGTTTTCGCTTGGTCAGGTCACGGGATCGTAGCTCTGTAGTACCGATGGCAATGGCGCGAACCATATTCTGTGAGGTGTCTACCTCCACGGATACTTCTACACTTTCCGGATTGGCGCCAGATGCGATAGCTCTTTCCTCTGCCTCCCGACGGATGGACAGTATGTCTTTATCCGTGGGATTTGGAATGGTTCTTTCAACCATGTCCCGAATCATAGCCAAGGCTACGCCAATGGTAGAGATCACGGGAGCATTTTTAGCATTTCTGCCCTGTAGTCCCATACTCTCCGCCAGATGGGGAACCACAGAGGATGTGCCACCACCACCGCCAACTAGCACGGTGGTTCTCGGATCCATATTGTAGTCCTCCATCAATGCATTGACCACTTTACTATTTTTCTCTGCAGACAGCTTCAGCGCCAGTTTGGCAGTCTCTTCTACGTTCATGCCCATCTGGTCTGCCAAAGGTTTCCATGCTTTCTTTGCGGCTTCCACATTACCTTGGGCGTAATCCCCTTCGGGAACATAGCCTGCGATGTTGGCTGCACCGGAAAGGGACAGAGCAAAAGTCTTTCCGTTGGCGCATTTAATATATGCATAGTCAGGATCACCGTCGGAGGGACGGATCAGCTTTAGAACTGGATCAACGATTTCTTCAGTTTGGGCGAATACTTCGTACTTAAGACCTGCGATATGTACGCTACGAGGGCCTACCTCTGCCAGCTTACCACTCCGGATTTGCAGCATACTGCCACCACCGATGCCAACGGTACGAACATCCAGAGACGTCAGGTAGGTCTTATGCCCGCCAATTTCGGCGTATTTGACCATAACCTTGCCGTCTTTCACGCAGGAAATATCGGTGCTGGTGCCGCCCACTTCCAAGAAAATACTGTCAGTGAGCTTTTCATACATCAAAGCTCCGGCAACGCCTGCAGCGGGACCAGAGAGAATAGTAAGGATGGGGCGCTTACGGACCTCATCAACAGTCATAACACCACCATCACAGCGCATGACCATCAGAGGAGTCTTGATGCCTACCTTTTTAATACTGCTTTCAGTCATGTTTGCAGCGTCCAACATCTTGGGCATGATGCTGGCATTAATCACTGCAGTTCTAGTGCGGACTTTCAGACCATATAGTTTGGAAATCTCACTGGTAGCCGTGCTGGACACTCCGAGCTCGGTACACTTGGTGGTGATAGCCCTTTCATTTTCATCATTGTCAACACTAAATGCTTCAGCAGCCACAATGGCTTCACAACCATCCTGAAGAAGACTGGAAATAGCCTCAACTACGGCACTCGTAAAATCCGGTGTATCGGAAGAAACATAAGCATTGTAACTGTGCAGAGACTTGCTGGCAGTCAGGGGAATATCTCCCATGATGGTATCACTTTTGGATTTCATGCCCTCAATGCCTCTGCCAACAGTCACGATACCTACTTGTACTACATCACCTTCCAAGAGGGCATTGGTAGCTTGGGTAGTACCATGGGCAATAAATCTGACGTCATTTGGGCAGACATGGTTCTTCTCCATGATCATGTTCAGCACTTGGATGATCCCGGCAGCCACTCCGTTTTTCGCGGAGTGGGTCGTAGGTACCTTTACAGTATCCACAAGCTCATATGTATCATTATTGATCAGGACCGCATCCGTAAACGTGCCACCAACATCAATGCCAATTCTGTACTTCATCGAATGAATTCTTTCTGCCTGTTATTTACTGGTACAGCCTGAGGGTTTTCCCTCAGGCTGTGTGCAGCTCAGTATCATAATTAGTAGTATATAAAGGTACCGATGATCACACCAATGGCAACAACAGGCCATACAAAGACGATCATCTTCTTCATCATGTTGGTAACATCCTCGCTGACGTAACCGGACGACCAGACATTGTGAGTGTTAGTGGGGCAGCAGATAACTTGTAAAAGAGCTACTCCAACAAAACCTACCATGATCGCGGGAGCAGGCAGCAGGCCCAGACCAACCATTAGAGCTGCCAAACCTGCACCCATGCCCCACAGGTTCAGAGGACCACGGTACATGGCCAGAGGAGCTAACAGTACAAAGAAGAGAATTAAGCCCAGACGGCCGTTGGGACTAATGACCTGCATAAAGGGCTTTAGGGCAGAGGAAACGGAGGGCTGGTTGACAGCGTTCAGCAGCATGCCGATGGTGATCATCAGGATGGCAGCGGAAGCAGTCTTGCTGAAACCGTCAGCAAAGGTCTTGACAAGCATGTTCATAGTGCGCTTATAGCCTGCCTTGCTGCAGGTGAACAAGGTCGCCCAGATAACAGCGATTAGCAGTGCGGGAATGGTGTCAATCTTGCCAAGAACTACCAACAGAATGGGCAGAACAGGGCTCAGCATTGCCATAGCACCGGTGATGCCTTTAATCTGATAGATAGAATCATCTACCTCTTCCTCAGAAGCAGGAGCAGAGAAGGCGAATTTCTTACCTGCAGTCTTGTAACGGAACACAATGAATGCAACGCCGGCTATGGCACCTAAGGCTGCGAGAATCAGGGAGTACTGATAGACCATCTCAAAGGAAGCAGTAGTGATTGAAGCGTAGTTATTGGTAGTGGACAGAGAGAAGGTATTACCAACGCCATAGGAGAATAGAAGCACAGCGCCAGCGGTCAGCTTGTCAACGCCTACAGCCAGCAGGATAGGGATCATGATGGTGCCTATCATGATGGCACCACCCAAACCTACGATAACACTGAATAATAGGGAGCAAATAGCAAACAGAATTAGAGTAACGACGAGGGTCTTATCTCCTCCAAGCTCAGCGCCCTTTTTAATCATGGTCTTGGTGATGTTGGTTACATCCATAACGCTGCCCAGCCAGCCTGCGAAAACAGCGATCATGATATTGGTGGACAGTTTGGTTGCGCCGGAAACAATGACTGTATCTAGGAAACCGATTTTTGTACCGGTTTCATCAACGCCAATCGCGGGAACTCCGCCAATCAGACAGATACCTACGGACAGGATGATCAATGCGACAACAGTGGGGATCTTTCTTGTTACCATGAGAGCCATGACGGCCAGCATGAAAACAACAATGAGGATGCCTTGTACCATAATTACCTCTCCTTCGTTTTAAATTATAATGGATTTTATAAAACGGCTTTATAAAACCCATTATAATTACAAAAATCTATCCTTTCAATAGCATAGCAAATTTTTACCAATTAACGTTTGTAGGATTACAGTACATATTGGACAGTGAAGTAAAAGAATAATGCAGGAAGTGGTATCACTGATATTGTTATTGCGCTGAACAAAAAACAATATGGAGGAACCACAACCTGCAATGGATAAGATAACACAAGAGATGAAATACCGGTACTCTTTGGTGAACTACGCTCTCAAATATGGGGTGAGCAAAGCAAGCAGAAGATACAACCGGGCGCGAAGTTATATCTACTATTGGCTCAAGCGGTTTGATGGAGCAATAGGCTCTTTAGCGGCCAAATCGCGCAGACCTCATCACCATCCCAATCAACATACCCAGGATGAGATTGCCCTGATCATTCGCTGCCGCAGGCGGAATGCGGAGCTGGGATTGTTGGAGTTCTGGTTCAAACTGAGAAAGCAAGGCTACACCCGTCATTACGTCAGTTTATATCGCGTGGAACAAAGGGAAGGGTTAGAGCGGTCCAGGAAACCCAGGCAGAAAGGGCCTCCTCCCAAACCTTATGAGGCGATGCTGTATCCCGGCCAGCGGGTACAAATTGACGTCAAACATGTTCCCAGAGAGTGTATCCAGGATAAAACATGGGGAAAGTATTATCAGTACACAGCCATTGATGAATACAGCCGCCTGAGATACCTGGCTGCTTATCAGCAGGCGGACACCTTCTCCTCAGCTGATTTCATCAGCAAGGCCGTCCGTTGGTTTTCCTCCCACGGTATTCGTATTGACTGTGTCCAGACGGACAATGGCCCGGAGTTCACCAGCCACTACAGCAAGAGGGAAGACAACGACAGACCTAACCTCTTCCAGAGATACCTTAGCGAGCATGCCATCAAATACAAGCGGATCAAGCCTTATACGCCGCGGCACAACGGCAAGGTGGAAAGGAGCCACAGGGAAGATCAAAAACGTTTTTATGACCGTGCCAAGTTCTTTTCCTTTGAAGATTTCCAAACACAATTGAGAAGACACAATCAGCGTACGAACAAGATCCCGATGCGACCGCTTAAGTTCCTGTGCCCTTTAGATTATTTGAAACTCACTGTCCAATATGTTTGACAAACCAACAATAGCAAATTTTTACCAATTAACGTAAATTATGATTTAGGCACATCTTACAGGCTGTTCTGGAAGCAAAAACGCCTGCGGAGGAACATGTCTTACGTAGGTGTCTTGTTAGACTGTCTCCAGAAAGCTGGACACGTAGTCCAGCGCAGCTCCAGTCGCAACTGCTGCCTTCTTGCATTTACAAGGTAGAAGATAATCCGAATTGTCGTCAAAGGTGTTCTTCTCAGCAATTTGTTGCCGCAGATCGTCAATATAGGCGTCGATATATTCGCCTATATAACCTCCCAAAATTACATCGCAGTCAAAGAACATCCGAGTCATATTTATCGCTGTAGATAGGTATCCCGTATACTCCGTCCAGACAGCCTTTGCTTTGGGATCACCTTCCTTTAACAGTGCAAAAAAAGCGCCTAAATTACCGTCCGTCAAGGATGCCAGATTTCCGGTAGAACAGTAGGGGTCTACACAGCCTAACTTACCGCAATAGCACTGACGTCCGGCAGGAACGAGTGTAATGTGCCCAATCTCACCAGACCGTGTGTTATCTCCGGAGTACAGGTGGTTATTGATATAAATGGCGCCGCCAATGCTGTTGTTAATCATTATATAAAAAGCATTTTTGATATCCATGTTATTCCATGCCTCCGCAAAGCAGGCGGCATGGACGTCGTGGTACAAAGCTGTGGGAAAAGGAATGTATTTTGTGAACTCCTCTTTTACTGCACCGGTAAAATTTAGTGTCTTACCGTAGGTTACTCGCTCATGATCCTCAGAGACCAAACCCGGCACGCCGATGCCTACACCCAGAATGCTTTCGGGATCAATCTGAGATTCCCCAATTACCCATTCCACCATCTCTGCCAACTTCCGGGCATAGTCATCTGTTCTAACAAAGGGATAGCGGATTCGCTGGTGGGTGATCACATCGCCCTTCATATCTACTGCTGCCACCGAAATATGGTTTTTGGTAACATCCAAGCCAATAGCTGTGCGTGCCCGGCGATTGACAGCATAGCTTCTGGCCCGACGTCCACCGGTATTACCGATGGACCCGCATTCTACCACCAAGCCTTCCTCCATCAGCTCTGTTAGATACTGGGTTACCGTGGGCAGGGACAGATTTGCCATAGTCACTACATCTTGCCTGGATAGTCCTTCGTGATTCCGAAGCAGTTGAAATATACTTGTTCGGTTCTTTTGTTTAATTTTAAAATTTGCCGTTCGCTTTTCCATCTCTCTCCAACACTTTCCAAAAGTATTTGGTTTCTAATATTAGAATACCTATAGAATACCTATGTCAACAAAAAAAGCAAGTACTTACAAGTTACTTTTCCAACTCTTTTATAATCAATTAAACTCAGTTCATGTAAATCTATCAGATTTTACTATGCTATAAGAGAAGTAATTCACGAATAATACCTTTGCATTTTTGCGTGCATGATTATCACATAACTGTGCCACATTAGCCTGTTTACTCCTCACAAATGCGCCTGACAGAACTTATGTCTGAAAATCCATTAAAGATTATAAGTATAGTTCTATATCTTTAGCATATATAAAAGGAAGCTTGACAAAAGGAAGCTTAAACAGAAAGGAAGGAAAGGCAAGCCTGCATTTATTGAAAACCAAAAAAGAGTTCTTTCCAGATTTCCCAGGTTTGAAGAGGAATTGCAGTTGGAGACTCGGAACTAATTGGCGCAGGGGTGTAGGTTGGGCCTGGAATGAGCACCAAAGGTTCATCCCCCGGGGCCACCTGGTGAGCATTCTCGCGAGCCCATTCTTCCAGGGCTTTGTCGCTTTGGGCATACTCCATCTTGGCTTCTAATGCGGTACGGGTTTTTTGTAATTCCACTACCTTTGTCTGCAAGGCCTTTTCCTGTTTATCCAGTCGGAGCATGGTGGTCATGCGGTTGTTGAAGTCCATCATCAGGAAAACGAGGATGATAAGCACTACGATTAATAGCAAGCGGCGATCAGCCAGCCTGGAAGCTTTGATGCGGTCAAGCGCGCTTTTCATGTCAGTAATTGTGCAACTCCTATACCAATCATAGCGGAAGATGCCGTATTGGACAAAAAAAGAGGCTGTCCCAAAAGGTGGGTACAGCCTCAAAACTTTAATATAATGGGGGAATGAAAAGACAAGTATTCAAAGACTATCAACAAGGACAAAGCTTTCTGCTTCCACCTGACATCAACGAGATGATCCCAGAAGGGCACTTAGTGCGTGTGGTAAATAGAATGATCGACGGCATTGATCGCGGCTTGCCAGAGGCGCAATACAAAGGAGGAGGGACCAGCGCCTACGATCCTCAGATGCTGCTGAAAGTGATCATCTATGCCTATACCCAGCGGATATACACATCGCGTCAGATAGCCAAAGCCCTGAGAGAGAACCTCAGCTTTATGTGGCTGAGTGGGATGAACCGGCCGGACTTTCGGACGATCAACAGGTTTAGAGCGAAAGTGATGAAAGCGGTAATTGATGAAGTATTCTATGGGATTATCAAAGAGCTGCTTGAGATGGGGATGATTGACCTGCAAAGCTATTTTGTGGATGGGGCCCAAGATAGAAGCGAACGCGAACAAATACAGTTTTGTATGGCGAAAAAGCACCCGAACGCAGAAAGGGAAGCTGCAGGAAAAAGTGAAAGCCTTGTTGGAACGGATAGACGAGCTTGAGAGAGAAGAAGAGCAGGAGTATGAGGATCGAGATCTCAATGAAATGGGGGAAGGGAAAGAGATAGACAGTGAGAAGCTGAAAGAGGTGATGGAAAAGATCAACCAGCGTATAAAAGAAGAGGCAGACAACAAAGAACTGAAAGCTGCCAAGAGACAGATAGAGAAAGACTTTCTGCCGAGGATGAAGAAATACGAAGCATATGAGGAAGTCTTTAGTGGACGCAACAGCTTTAGTAAAACAGATCCTGACGCCACCTTTATGCGCATGAAAGAAGACGCGATGAAAAACGGGCAGCTCAAAGCGGGATACAACGTGCAAGTGGGGACACAGAAGCAGTTTATTCTTGGATACAGTTTGCATCAAAGGCCGGGAGATACGCTGTGTATGCAAGCGCATCTTGAAAAGATCTATGAGCACATGGGCAGGTATCCGGAGGATTTGATAGCAGATGCCGGATATGGGAGTGAAGAAAACTATGCCTGGTTGCAGGAGAAGAAGATAGCAGCCTATATCAAATACAAGAGCTTTGATGATGAGAGGAAACGCAATTACAAAAAGAAGTACCCTTATCGTGCAGATGCTTTTGTCTATCAAGAGGAAACAGATGAATATGAGTGTCCGCAGGGGAAGAAACTGAGGTTTGAGAAAGAAGAGAAGCGACGAACAGAGAGTGGATATGGAAGCAAACGGAGGATCTACAGATGTGTTGATTGTTCGGGATGTCCGGTCAAGGAGCAGTGCAGCAAAGGGAAAGGGAACCGGCAGATAGCTATAGGAGCGGAGTTGGAGCGCTATCGGCAAGCAGCCAGTGAAAGATTGGAATCAGAACAAGGACGAAGGTACCGGTCTAAAAGGCCTGTAGAAGTGGAAGCGGTATTTGGGAGATTGAAGCAAAACTGGGGATTTCGAAGGTTTATATTGAGAGGATTAGAGAAAGTGAGTACAGAATGGGGTATTCTCTGTGTTTCTCATAATATTGCTAAGCTTGCTGCTGCATAGCAACTCTCTTTTCATTATTTTTATGATGACAGAGGCTGCCCTTTTTGGACAGCCTCTTGTATGCCGAAGGAGAGATTTGAACTCTCACGAGCGCTATGCCCACTGCGCCCTGAACGCAGCGTGTCTGCCAGTTCCACCACTTCGGCGTGGAACCAATATTTTACGCAGTTTGGTGTTTTGTCAAATGTGTGTATGGGTTCTGTGTATGGGTTCAATAGATGTGAGACATTTTTCTTTCTTTTCCGTTTGCCCAACGCAACGGCTATAATGAGATATTGTGGAAGAACTTTTGGTCTCAATCCATATGCATACTCATTACTCGGATGGTACTGGCAGCCATGCCGACTTGCTTGATGCGGCAATGAAAGCTAAGATTGATGCAATCATCGTCACCGACCATAACGTCTGGGTCCAGGATATGGAAACCTACCTCCAAAAAGGAAGAAAGCGTGTCCTCATGTTGGTAGGGGAAGAAATCCACGATCCAACCCGCAGCGAACCCGGCAACCACCTTCTCGTCATCGGTGCCAACCGTGAACTGGCGCGCTTTGCACCTAAACCCCAACAACTCATTGACCAAGTTAATACTGCCGGAGGCATGAGTTTCATTGCCCATCCCATCGAAGATGATCTGCCGGCTTTTAATGAAAAAGCCTATAACTGGGACGACTGGTCTATCACTGGCTTTACGGGTGTCGAAATTTGGAATCAACTAAGCGAGTTTAAGACCCGCTCTAAAAATCTTCTCCAGGCTCTGCGCAATGCACTTTTCCCCCAGCAGATGAACCTTGATCCCAAGGAAGAAACCCTAAAGCTCTGGGATGAACTGCTGGCAAGCAAACCGCATAAGATCGTTGCAATTGCTGGTGTCGACGCTCATGCTATCCAGTATCGCAAGGGCCTCTTCCGTGTCACTTTATACCCCTACGAGTTTCACTTTAAGTCGCTTACCAACCACCTTATCGTACCCAGAAAGCTAAGCGGGGAAATAAATGCTGACCGCAGCATGATCCTTGATGCATTGCGAGCAGGGCACAGCTTTTTGGCTTATGAGGTGCCAATGAGTGCCCGTGGTTTTCGTTTTACGGTCAATAGCAGCGCTGGCCAGTTCTGGATGGGGGATACCGTTACCGCTGAAGCAGGCCTTACTTTTCAGATACGCCTGCCCATCCGTACCCATGTGCGCCTCATCAAAGATGGGATCGTTATCAAAGAGCACTACGACCGCGAAGTACTGACACACATCACAAAAGAACCCGGGATCTACAGAGCAGAAGTGTATATCGACTATCTTGGCCGCCACCGTGCCTGGATTTTCAGCAACCCCATTTACGCCGTATAGGCCATTAATCAGGCCTTCTGCCGATTGGTATAATTTGCATTGCTATGTCTGTCATTCTTGAGACACTCGAAGCCCGCTTGTCGGGTATTTTAGAAGGCACGCTTGACCGCTTGCTTTTCCCAGGTGCAGGCAACCTGCTTTCTGCGCAATTAGCCCAAATGATCACCGGAAAAATGCGCAGTCAAATCGATAACAAAGACCAGGTTCCTGACCTTATTATCCTGTGGGTCTCCCCCGATCGCTGGGATGGCTGGCAAGCTGCTGATCCCCTTTTAAAGCAGGTAATGAACACGGTCGAATCTGAGCTCAGTGGCGAAGGTTATCACTTTCGTTTGGCCCCGCAAATCCGGCTTTTTCAAGATCCTACCCTTGAATTAAACGAAATTCGAATCGAAGCCGATTATTCCAAACCCGATCTGCTGACTGCTAATACAAGAGTTAATACCATAAGCATAAAGGATTCAGCTGTGCATCTGCCCAGCGGTGCTTATCTCATTATTAATGGCAAAACCCAGGTTTGCCTGGATAAGCCCGTCATTAACATCGGCCGCCGCTCGAGTAACGACATCGTAATCAACGACCCAACGGTTTCGCGCAAGCATCTGCAATTGCGCGGCGAGCAGGGTCATTACCTTTGTTTTGACCTAAGCTCTTCCGGCGGCACCAGGATCAACAACCAAAGCGCAAGTTCAGCTACTTTGAGACCTGGCGATGTAATACAGATCGGTCAAACTACGCTGATCTATAACCAGGACCCTACCGCCCTCACAGGAGGCACAGAACTAATCGGTCATATACTTCCGGATAAACAAAATGACTGAAAGCATCAATTTGATTTTACGAATTGCCATGCTGCTGGCTTTATATACCTTTGTTTTTTTTGCAATTTGGACGCTTTGGAAATCGATTGAACACACGTCCACAGCATCTAATCAGGCAGTACCACCCATTATTCTTTCAACAGAAGGCGGTCAGGAGTCTAAACAGTCTCGGTTTACCAGTGCGGAGGTCCTGCTGGGCCGCGACCAGTACAACGATTTCCCGTTGGAACATAGCACTGTTTCAGCTCGACACGCCCGCCTCATCTATCGCCAAAACCAGTGGTGGTTTGAGGATCTGAATTCAACAAACGGATCCTACCTTGACAACCTGCGTATTGAAGAACCAATCGTCTTAAAAGACGGCGATTTGATCCAATGCGGTGAGGTTGCAATAAACGTCGAAATACTTCCATTTGAAAAAGGAGCTCCGCATGAAAGATGAATTTGCATTTGGTGTAATTGGTGGCTCAGGATTATACGCATTTGAAGGCTTGGAAAACACCCGCTCTGTCACAATCGAAACCCCATATGGAGAGCCGTCGTCTCCCATCGTAATTGGCGAGCTTGCTGGCAAACAGCTTGCATTCCTTGCCCGCCATGGGATCGGACATATTTACAGCCCTTCCGAGGTGAATTACCGTGCCAATATTTATGCCATGAAGTCGCTGGGTATTAATCGCATTGTTAGTGTAAGCGCAGTGGGTTCATTACGGGAAGACTACGCCCCTGGTGATATTGTCCTTCCTGACCAAATCTATGACAATACCCACAAACGCGAACGCTCATTTTTTGGTAAAGGACTGGTAGTGCATGTAAGTCCTGCAGAACCATTTTGTCCCTGCCTGAACAGTTTAATGCAGAAAGCGCTCGCCTGTACCCAAGCCAAAGTACATCTTGGAGGTACCTACATCACCATAGAAGGGCCTCGCTTCTCCACCAAAGGAGAGTCAAATACCTACCGGGGATGGGGCATGTCGCTTGTTGGTATGACTGCCGCTCCCGAAGTTTTTCTTGCCAGGGAAGCTGAAATTTGCTATGCCACAATGGCGCATGTAACCGACTACGACTGCTGGCATGTTAGTAAAGAACCGGTAACCGTCGAAATGGTTGTACAAACCTTGACGAAAAACACAGCCATTGCGCAGGAGACCTTAACTTATATGGCTGAAATGATTGATGAAAGCGAGCCTGAATTGTCCTGCTCTTGCGCAGACGGTCTCAAGGACGCCATCATCACCAGCCCGGATAAAATCGACCCGGAGCTTCGCAAATCATATAGCCTGTTAGTGAACAAATATCTTAAGTGAAACAGCACTCTCAAGGAATGCCCCGCAAAGCCAGTTACCCAAAGCTGCTCTTGCCGGGCATTCTCTTCCTCTTGTTTTATGCATTAAGCCTCAGTATGGCTTCCTCGGTACGCAGGCACCTGCCTGTACCCGCGCCCGACTGGCAATTTCTGATTCCTTTCTTTGTATGGCTGGGCGCGAGTCTAACCGTACAGCGTTATACACGCTACCACCTTTCTAATGCGGACCCCTGGATCCTTCCGAATGTTACCACCTTGTGCGGCTGGGGCCTCCTTACCATTTGGAGGCTTTCGCCCAGTTTAGGTGCAAAGCAAATGCTGTGGTATCTCCTGGGATGTGCGATTGTATTATTCGGGTTAAAACAGCCAAACCTGATAGGCACCATGTACCGATATAGGTCCTTCTGGCTCTTTTTGGGATTAATCCTGATTGGCTTAACCTTTCTCATTGGCGTCAACCCAGCTGGTGCAGGCACAAAACTATGGCTGCGCTTTTTTAATTTCTATCTGCAGCCCTCAGAACCGCTAAAGCTGCTTATGATTATTTACCTGGCAGCATTTTTCGCCGACCAAATCCGCCCCAATCTCACACTCTTCCAATCCATACTGCCTTCCCTCATAGTAATTGGAATCGCAGGCTTGCTTTTACTCGCCCAGCGCGACCTGGGAGCTGCCAGCCTTTTTGTTGTGCTCTATGCGCTCATGCTTACGGTTACAACCCAAAGTCGTATCTTCCTCTGGCTGCTCCCTCTGCTCGCAATAGTATCTGGTTCGGCAGCTTATTTCTTATCGGATCTCGTTCGCTCCCGCATTGATATCTGGATGAACCCCTGGCTAGAAACCAGCGGCGCATCCTATCAGTTAGTACAAGCACGGATTGCAATCGCAGCAGGGGGAATTAGCGGCACCGGTCCTGGGCTTGGCTCTCCGGGTTTTGTTCCAGTCGCCGTTTCAGATTTTATTTTTACAACCCTTGCAGAAGAAGGGGGCCTTCTCTTTACTACTGCTTTCTTGCTGCTAACCCTTTTCTTAGCCTTACGTGGAATTACCATTGCCCAAACCGGAAAAACTGCTTTTGGCCGTTACCTCGCCTTTGGCATCTCAGCCTACTTGGTTTTACAGTCATTATTTATCGTAGGTGGCAATCTCGGTCTGGTACCCCTCACCGGTGTTACCTTACCTTTTATGTCTTACGGTGGTTCAAGTTTAGTAACCAACCTGTTTGCAATGCTTCTGCTCTTGCGTCTAAGTGCCGAACGCAGCGCTTATAAACTTCCTCAAAAAAGCTATCACGTTTACCGAAGAATAAGCGTTGGTTTCATTGCCCTTTTTATCCTTGTACTTATTACCAACAGCCATATTTCCGTTATAAAGCAAGAACAACTGCTCGCAATGCCAGAAAACATACGTTGGGCGATTTACGATCGTTATGTCCCCCGTGGAAATATCTTGGCACAAAACGGTGAAATCCTCGCTCATACCACGGGCAGCACAGGTGCTTTTCGCCGCAGGCTTACTTATCCGCCGTTCTCAAGTGTTATCGGCTATGCCACTGCAAGTTACGGACAAACAGGCCTTGAAAAAAGCCTCTACCCAGTCCTGCGAGGGTACGCGGGTAAGCCCTATGTAGAACTGTGGTGGCACCAGCGGTTCTTTAACCAACCGCCACCAGGCCAAGATATTCGCCTCAACATCAATATAAAATTGCAGCAGTATGCCGATACCCTCCTCAAGGGTAAAAACGGCGCAATTCTTCTGCTTAATGCCGGCTCGGGAGAAATTATCGCGTCTTCAACCTATCCCAGCTTCAACGCCAATCAATTAGAGCAGGATTGGTCTAATCTTATCTCCCGCTCCGATGCACCTCTGCTTAACAGAGCTACCCAAGGTCTTTACCCATTGGGAAATTTACACGCATTGCTTGCCCTCACAGCAAGTTTTGAGGAAAATCCATCGGCTAAACCTCTCGAAGGCATCAACACAAGGTTGGACGCAGACTGCCGCATTGCGATGCAGCCAGTCAGGCACACAGCCGTAAAAGCCTTACAACATGGCTGCCAGATGGCTTCTTTCGAGCTCTCAGAGCGGGAAGAGACAGCTGAAATCTTGCAAACTGCCCGCAATCTTGGCCTTTTTACACAACCTTCCATTGCCATTGAAACAGCACCTGTAGCTGCAGAACCTGACCCGGAACTTGAACAAACCCAGTTTATCCATGCACTCTCAGAGCTAAAAGTGAGCCCGCTGCAACTTGCATTATGGGCTGCAGCCATCAGCAACGACGGAGCAATGCCTCAGCCCCAGCTGGTTAATGCCTATGCCTCCAACAATGGAAGCTGGCAACCCTTCACTGCCAGCAATCTGCCACTCACACAGGTCATGAGCTCTGCCACGGCCCTCAGCATTCAGAAGAGGCTGACCCAAAAGCAAGTTGGATCAGCCTCTTATTATCTCGAATTGGTAGGGAAGCAAAATTAAAAAAGGAAGGGAACTATGCAACAGCCAACTTTTTCAGATTGTGTGCCATACTCAGAATTCCCCACTCAACTTCAACCTTCTCAAGACCTCTCAGGTGGAACCTTCTAAACCCGCCGTTCTGTTTCAGCAAGCCAAAAACGGATTCAACTTCCGCTAATCTCCGCTTTCTCAGTTTCTCCCCAAGCTCACTGGTGAGTTTCTTGAAGGCTATTCCTCGTAAACGCACTAATTCCGGACCAATACTTAGTGTTCGACCATGTCTTGACTTGGGACTGCAGACCGCCCTGGCAACACAGCCCTCGCATTCCCCACAACGATACTCCCGCTTCACACTGCGATATCCCGTGGCACTGATTTCCTCAACCTCGCGTTCAAAACACAGCGGCTTTCCCTGGGGACAGACATATATATCTTCATCTGGTTGTAGTTTGAACTGGCTGGACTGATACTTTTCTTTCTCACTCAACTTAGCCCTTTTTTGCTTCTCCCGATCGAAACCAGGATACTTCAGATAGGCTTCCACCTTCTCACCTTCCAATAAGCGATAGTTCTCTTCATTGCCATAGCCAGCATCCGCCACCCAGATCTTGGGCAGTTGTTTCAAGTTGTTTCTCAGTTGTTCCAGATGGGCACGTAAGGTGACGTTGTCTGCCGCGTTCTGATGCACGCTGAAACCAACTATGTATTGCCCTTCTGTCCCCACCTGTACGTTGTATCCCGCTTTCAGACTGCGGTTGCGCATGTGATCTTCTTTCATTTGCATGAAGGTCGCGTCCGCATCCGTCTTGGAACAAGAGTTGCGATCTCCCAGCATACCTTCATACTGTTCATACTTGATTAGTCTGGGCAACAGCTCCTCGTCAATCTGCTTCTTTGCTTTTTTGACTTCCCGAGTTTCCTTTGCCTCAGGATTATCTGCCAGTATCTGATCCAGCCGCTTGGCAAGTCGCTCCAACGCTTCACTGTCGATCCCTTTTCCTCCCCCCATTTCTTCCAGATCTTCATCCCCATAGTCCGCGTCTTCCTCAGCTTGCAGTTTGTCTATCTTTTCAAACAACTCGCTCACTTTTTGTTCCAACACCTTTCGCCGATTGTGGGTGCTTTTCTTCCAAACAAAACTGTATTGGTTGGCATTGGCTTCTATCTTGGTGCCATCCACAAAGTAGTGTTCCAGTTTGACGTATCCACCCTCAATCAGCTGTTCCAGCACTTCCGTGAACACTCCCTGGATCTTGCCCTTCAGGCGTTCACTGCGAAATCGGTTGATCGTACGGAAGTCTGGCTGGTTCCCGCCACTCAACCACATGTAGTGGATGTTCTCCCGCACTAACTTGGCTATCTGTCGCCCGGAATAGTTCTTCTCAGCGTAAGCATAGACGATCAATTTCAGTAGCATCCTGGGGTGATAACTGCTCGTTCCGCCTCCTTTATAGGCGCTTTCTATCGCCTCCAGTTTCATCCTGTCTATCAGTCGGTTGATCACCCGCACTAAATGCTCTTCCGCGATCAGTTCGTCCAGCCTCGGAGGTAATAGTTGCGGCTGATCCATTTCATATCGTTTGAATATCACTTTTGTTCCCATGCCATTAATTGAATCATAATCCCCTTAATTTGAAAAGAGACTGTCCCTTTTGGGTCAGCCTCTTTATTGTCTCAAACGCTGCCCGTTTTCGACTGCCTAAAGGCTTAATTAAGCAAAAAGGGACGCATCGCTGTCCCTTTTTGAAGAATAAATCCAAATTAAACTCAGCTTGACGCCAAGTCGTCCTTATCATCTTCCCCGTCCTGTTGCTCCTCCTCTAAATCCTGCGAGGCATTCTCGGTTGCAGCCTCAGGCTCATCAGCTGCAGGAGCTTCAGCAGATTCATTTTCGTCTAAAGCTGACTCTTCATCCCCCATCGTTTCTTTTAATTCCTCTGCATCAAGGTCAGGCGCACTTAATTCTTCATCAATTTCAGTAGTTTCGTCTTCCAAAACCTTTTCACTTTCCTCAACCAACTCAGCAGCACTTTCCTCAGCTTTTGGTCGCCAAATAGTATGTCGCAGCAAAAAAACAATTATTGCCAGCACAGCAACCACCAGCATCACCGTCTGATTAATATTGATTCCGGCTATTGGCGAAGGGTCCAAGCGCAGAAACTCCAGAGCAAAACGAATCGCCGGGTACACAATAAGATAAAAGTTAAAAATATCGCCAGCAAACAGTTTCTTTTGAAGCCGACAACCAATCCATATCAGCAGGCCCGCTCCCATCAGGTTCAAAATCAGCTCATAGAGAAACAGAGGATGGTATCGTTCTACGGCCTGAAAGCCCTGCAGACGATATTGTGGTTCAATAAAAATTGCCCAAGGAAGTGTGGAAGGACCGCCGTAGAGCTCCTGATTCACAAAGTTCCCCAAACGACCAATTGCTTGTGCAATCAAAAGTCCCGGTGCAACCAAGTCTGCCAATTCCAAAAACCTAAGCTTTTGAACTTTGCAATAGATAAGCGCTGCGATTACACCACCAACAACCCCACCGGGAATTCCTAACCCGCCATTCCATATCTGCAGAATCCGGATCGGTTGGCTAAGGTAGTATTCAGTAGTGATGCCGGCAGCAATGTTCGAAGCTGAAGGCGTAAAAACATGCCACAACCGCGCTCCAATGATTCCACCGATTAAAAGCCAGGGTAAAACATCCCAGATTACCTCCAGGTCTTTACCCTTCCGTTTGGCAAGTTGGGCAGCAACCCAGGTGCCAAGCAGCGCACCAATAAGTATTAAGATCGCATAAAAACGAATTGTTATAGGGCCAATATTAAAACCTTGGGGCATACAAAACCTCTTCAAATAAGCATATTAGTTACGTTTCCCGCTTTGCTGATAGACCGTAAAGATCCTTTGGATGGCGGTAACGTGGGTCAGAAACGCAATTATACCAATCGCCGGAACCGCATACCCGCTAATCAGCCCCAGTACAATGATGATCATTCTTTCAACCCGGGTTCCCACCCCCACCTTGGCATTAAACCCCATTGCTTCAGCTTTTGCCCGAGTGTAGGAAACCAACAAGGCCCCACTAAGTGCCAATAGAGCCAGGACTGTAGCGATCAAGTTTGCTTCAGTATGATAATAAAACACAAGCGCGCCAAAAATGAATACTTCTTCATAGCGGTCGCTTACTGAATCCAAAAAAGCACCAAATGGTTGCAGCTCCCCGCTGCGCCGGGCAAGCGTTCCATCGAAAGCGTCCATAGGTGCCATAAGAGCAAGCAGGATTCCACCCCAAAATTGTTTTCCTGCAGCTATCAGCACAGCCGCTACAAATCCGCCTGCTAGTCCAAACAAGGTTACGGTATTAGCCTTAATGCCCGCTTTGGCGAAAACATCCGCAACCCGATCGAAAAACGGCTGAAAGACCCTGCGCGTCCAGCTTTCTATCGACTTAACTTCTCTCATGCCTGGTCCAATTCGTCGTTAGTGTCATCTAAAAGAATCTCACGTTCTCTGCCGCTGCCCATGGAGGGTCCAAGTACACTGCGTTCCTCCAGTTGATCCATAAGCCAGGCAGCTTTGGGGTATCCGATCCGCAAGCGCCGCTGCAGATAAGTGGCTGAAGCTCTGCGATCCTTGCGAACTATTTCAATAGCTTGCTTAATCAATCCCTCGTCAGTTCCCGATTCAGCATCCGCGGCAACAACAGCTTCCCAAGGCGCTTCCTCTTCCCCCGCTTCCGGCAAGAGGCTAGCCTGAACGGCTACGGGCGGCTGTTGCGGAGCTCGTCCAATAATTACCTTCCTGGGTTCTTCCCGGGCAAGCGTTTGTCCGTTCGAACTCTGATTAGCAGCTGGTTTTCCACCCATGCTTTCCTCAATAGGTGATCCTTCTTTTTGTTCAGCTGCATTTTCCTGCCACCAGCTAAGTACCTTCGAAATCTCTTTGTCGCTGACATACACACCCTGAGAGCGCTGCGGTGTACCTACCTGAGGATGCAAAAACAGCATGTCACCTTTGCCTAAAAGTGTTTCAGCGCCATTGCTGTCTAAAATGACCCTTGAGTCCACCATCGAAGCAACCATAAATGCAATCCGTGTAGGGAAATTTGCCTTGATCACTCCAGTTACTACGTCAGTGCTGGGTCTTTGCGTTGCCACCACTAAATGGATCCCAATTGCGCGGGCTTTTTGCGCTAACCGCACCAGTGCACCTTCAGTGCTCTCGGGTGCATTCATCATCAGGTCTGCCAGTTCATCAATCAAAATGACAATGCGCGGCAGCTTCGCCCTACCTAAACGCTCCATCTTGGCATTGTATGAATCCAGATTTCGAGATCGCTGGTCTTCAAGCAGTTTATAGCGATGCTCCATTTCTGTCGTAGCCCATCGCAAAACACTTTGAATGCGTTCTACATCAGTTTCCACCTGACCTAAAAGATGCGGCAAACCATTGAAGCGTGTAAGCTCCACCATCTTTGGGTCAATCATTACCAGTTTGAGGTCCTGGGGGTGATTGTTCATTATCAGACAGGTGGTAATAGCCGCTATACAGATCGACTTACCGGAATTCGTTGCGCCTGCAATCAGCAAATGCGGCATACTCGCGAGGTCCGATACCAAAGGCTGTCCGCTTACATCACGCCCCAAAGGCACTGCTAAAGGAGAGTTGATGCGGGTAAAAGCCTCCGATTCCATAATTGGCCGCAGCCGTACAACGGTATTCACCGCGTTTGGAACCTCAACACCAATATAGGATTTCCCGGGCACCGGTGCCACAATACGCAGTCGTTCTGCCTTCAGTGCCAGTGCCAGGTCTTTATTAAGGTTTGCAATCTTATTGATACGCACTTTGATTTTTTCATCACTGCCAGCCTTGTCCATATAGCCTGGTTCCACCGCATACTGCGTAACCGTTGGACCAACACGATAACCTACAACCTTGGCAGGAACGCCAAATTCTGCCAGTGTCTGCTCCAGTAAACCTGCATTCATATTGATTGTCGCAGTGTTTTCTGTCTGACTCTTCTCCTGATCAAGCAATTCGTAAGGCGGCAAAGCATCCGATCGTTTTTGAGACTGGCTGGGTTTTGATTCTTTAAAGGGATTTAACTTGCGCACATCCCTAAAATTCAGCGGCAAAGGTTCCTGCCTGGCGGAGCTTTCCTGCTTGGCAGTTACAGACACAGGCTTTACATTTCTGCTGCTTGGAGCAGCCTCTACGCTTACCGGAACAGCTGCAGTAGCTTGCGTTTCCGGTCTAAAATCCGCTTGCCGGCTTTGGCCAGAGTAAGATGCTTCTCCAAGCCTTCTGCGTGCCCAGTTTTCTAATGGCTGCGACAGGTTTGTTCCAAGTATCAAAAATAGCATCCCCAGCAAAAGATAAAGTATTCCAGCAGCACTCGGACCAATCAGACTCCGAACTGGGCTTGCTAGTCCCCATCCTACAATCCCTCCGCCGCTCAAACCAGCCTGAACTTCTTCAATCATGTCCCCTTTGAGTGCCGAAATAGCGCCTAGCATGAGCAGGGTCCCCAATTCGATTACCAGAACTTTTCTCAATCGCATCCCATACTCACCACTGTTTTGGACTAAAAGTAAAGTCCAGCCTGCTAAAATCAAGGTAAGCGGCAGCAAGAAGCGCCCCCAGCCAAGCCAGCGGGCAAAAAACGCGACAATGCTGTCAATGATGATGCCCTTCGTAAAACCAAATATTCCCAAAAAGAGCAAGGAGCCAAGCACCAAAAACGCTAAACCTGCCAAATCCCAGGCTATTTTGATATCTGTTTCCTTGTAATCCTCCTGGTAAGGATCAGGATCAACTTTAAAATCTCTTCTACGGGTTGCCGCAGGTTCCATTTGCTTACCTTTCCACAAACCTGAGCTCAGCAAAACTGAATTTCGCCGAGTCTAAATAATAATTGCACCATTCATGCCAATTATTCTCTCTTGGACTGGACTTATTATTCCTTATTCTCAGTGTTTTCAGACTTGCTGGTTTCTTGCTCTAAAAGCACAATGTTCGCAGCCACACTCTCCAGTGCTATGCGTTGTTTGCGGTAAAGGTCAGCCTCTGAAACGGACAGTTTGTGAGCAACCTCACGTACACGTTTGCCCTGTAAAAACTTAAGGTCCAAAATATTATAGAGCAGCCAGTCCCCAGTGTATTTCCGTTCCCCCTCTGGACGGACCCTTTCAATTGCTTTCTTCAAAACAGCTCGAAGCGCATTGGTTTTGTTTCCTTCTAACTCATCACTGGCTTGCTCAACCACCTTTAGACCCAGCAAAGGGTTATTGGTAAATTTAGGACCTCCCCAAAAATGTGTCAGGGCATCCTTCACCCAGTCAGTCATTTCGGGGGCTAGCTGCGGTTCTTTAGCCTGATAGATTTCTTTTTGGTCGTAACTGCTGCTGGCGCGCAGTTCCTGGATGTAATCCACCTCTGGCTGCAAGACCGCAATTGAATCTAAGACCTGTTGTTGAAGATAGCGGTCTTTCAATGCCATTTCAGCTCTTGCCAGTAACCAATTCACATCCTTGCGCGCCTCATTATCGACCTCAGAATCACCCAGGCGCGGAAAACCACAAAAACCTAAAAGTTTGCGTTTGTTTTCCAAGATAAACCAAAGCGGAATAAGATAGATGTGCTCATCATGGAGCAGCCAATTTTCTTCACTTTTCTGCAGGCTAAGCGCTTTGAGCATTCCTAAGTCATCTGCGTCTGGCAAAATATGCTTATCTCCGGTAAGCACAATGTAGTCCACGTTTTCGCCTCGAAGCACAGCGATAAAACAGCTCCGTACCTGAAGCCGATCACATATCAAAGCAGCAATAGTCTCCAGCAGCTGGTTGAGGTCCTTGCGGGTTAGCATCCGTTCTTCCAATCCACGAATTTTGTCCAAGTCTTCGCGGTCATCCCCAAAAAAGAGTACCTTCTCAAGGCGGGGTGCTAAGAGTGTTACAGCGTATTCAAGGACCAAAATTGTGGCAACCATCGAGATTGGAACCATCGCAATATAAGGGTTGCCCAGGCTTTGACCATAGCGTCTAATTACCGTTACCAGACCAAGTACAATGGACGCAGCCATCGGTCCCCTTAATAACCAGCGGAAAAGCCTGCTCTTGATTGCCCTGTCGGTCCAGTTCATCCCGAAAAAGGAGACAACATAAGCCATCAGCACTAAAAAGACGCCTGTAATTAGTCCGCCTAAGGTAGTGGAAATATAAAATAAGACTGGGTGATCGGAAAAAAAACGGTTCCCATGAAACAAAAACACAATACTGGTAATCGCCGGCGCACTAGCTCCCGCAAAAAGGTACATTAGTCGGCGGCGGGAGGTATGAGTAACACTGTGTAAAATCGCTCTGCCCAAATTGATGCTGGCTGTCAGCATCACCACAATGTAGAAGATACCAAACAAAAAGGTGGCAATCGTTCGCTCCAAATAAGGCACTGGAGCTGGATTTGGAGCCAAACCTCCTACCGTAAGATCAAAGGGGATCATCAATATCCCTGTTAATGACACCAAATAGACCAGAGTGACCGTTTTGCGCCTTCTGCCACGGCTTGGCCTTCCGGTCATCGTCAGTAACTGATCTGAAAAATGCAAATATGCCGCTGGCAACAACACCAATGCTGCCCATTTGATTTGTAACAGGGATTGCACGCTAAACGAATCACTGGCTACGTTTGCCAATGCTTCGCAGGTATAGATAAAGGTTACGCAAAGCAGAATAATACCAAAAGCGCGCACCAAACGGTCTTTAAAATCAAAACCTAAGGCATACATCAAAAGGGCAATGGCCATGATTGCAACCCCAGCAGTAACAATTTGGGCAATCGTGGCAAATATTCCAGCAATATTCATCAGTGCTACCGTAGAAGAAAAAATCACAAATTAATCAGCTTTCTAAAAAACACAGCTGTTTCCCGGTTTGCGTAGTAATCTTCGATATAACCGCAGTTCTCATATCCGTTTTTAATCGCCATGCGGATTGCCGGGTCATTCTTAATCCCTATTTCCAGGAGAACTTGCTGCATTTTCTTTCTGCGGGCCCAATCCTCAGCTGCCCGCAGCATAACCGACGCCACTCCTTTACGCCGGGCAAGTGGGTCTACACAGATATCCGTTATCCAGGCACTCGGGCTCTGACGCTGGGCATCCAGGCAAAGATACGCCATCACTGTTTCGCCCAGGCTGCCAATCAGGATCAACTCCGCTCTGCTCCAGGATTTTGCTAAAGCTGCCTCATCACGCGGATACGGGACATTGAGTTCCCGGGGAAGACGCATTCGCGTCATGGCATGACTGGTGCTGGATGCACCGCGCTGACATTCCATCTTATAACCGTAGATCGTCTGTACATCATGATCCATACGGAACATCTGTTCGACGTCCCGGGGATTGAATCTACGGATTTGAAGTTTCGCCATCTCATTCTCCGGCAACTACACGCAGGGCTACGACACAGGCACCTGTTTCATTACCATCATTATCCAATGCTACCAGACGCAGCAAGTAATCGCCCGGCACCAATGCGCTTGTATACCAATTACCCAAATTTTGCTCTATACGCACTTCGCCGCCAGCAGCAATCGTTTGCCAGCTTTTGTGGTCCCAGGCAGCATACTCATACTTGTATGACCCAAAATTGGGCGTATTGACCGAGCCAAGAATCTCAACTACTCCGCTCACTTCCGAGCCATGCTCAGGAGAGCTAATCTCCAATACTCCAGCCTCACAATTGCTGGGCACATCGGTAATGCGAGCTTGCGGATATGCTGTATTAGTGGGTGTGGCATCGGTAGACACAGGCCCCGGGGTTTCCGTCACTGGCATTGGCGTCGCGGTAGGCGTGGCATATTGCGCTGCATGTTCCAACTCCGGAGCAAGGAATGTTGCAATTGAAAATTCGCCAACAGTAAGCAAGCCTACAAGAATAAGAATGGTCACCGCCCCGGTAACCCGTCTTTGGGCTGCTTCACGTTCCAGGCCAAAGACTGCGCTGCGGCGTTCGTCCAAAGCTAAGCTAAATCGCCTTAGGTAGATGATGGCAACAATGCCTAATATCAGATAGATAGGAACTTCCAGGCTTGCCAGGAACTTAATGACTGCATCCATAATTATCGGAACTAAAGTCGAGCTAAGACACCACGCAGAATTTTTGTCAATCGCGGAACGATCACCTTGCCTGCCTCCAGCACCTCTTCATGGGTGGCCGCGTTCAGACCATTGGCATCAATTGTATTCGTGATGCTCGAGAAACCAAGCACATCCATACCTCCATGTTTTGCTACGATGGTTTCAGGAGCAGTAGACATACCTACGGCATCCGCACCAATCATACGCAAATACCGACAGTCTGCCGGCGTTTCAAAGGAAGGGCCAGCCAAGCAGGCATACACTCCTTCTTGTAAGCTTAATGCTTCTTCTTCGGCAACTTCGTGGGCCAGTGCAATCAGCTCTGGGTTATAGATAGCACTCATATCTGGGAATCGAGGTCCAAATTCATCCAGGTTTGGGCCGCGCAAAGGGTTTTCCCCGGCAATCGGCAGCAGAGAAAGGTGGTCACGGATCAGCATCAGGTCGCCAACCTGATAGTTCAGGTTTAGCCCGCCTGCGGCATTGGTGACAACTAAGGTTTTAATTCCCAAACGCTGCATCACACGTACAGGTAAGCCTATCCGAGATATAGAATGACCTTCATAGTAATGGGTACGGCCTTGCAGCATAAGTACCTTTTTACCCTCAAGCATCCCAATAACCAGGCGTCCTTTGTGCCCGGGTACTGTCGAAACTGGCCAATGTGGAATCTCATTGGTAGGAATTACGATTGCATCTTTAACAGATTCAGCTAGCTCTCCCAGGCCAGAGCCAAGAATTAAAGCCACCTCAGGCTGAAGGGTAATACGTGCTTTCACCGCAGCAGTTGCCGAATCGATTTCCTGGATGGTAATAAATTTTTCCATTTCCGTTCACCTGGCCTTTGTATTGTGATTATACCAATCCCAATATTGTCTGCATTAAAGCTACACTTCTTCTAGCTTTTCGTCATACACTCGCCATAGGCTAAAACTAGTTTAGTGATCGCCTGTAAATTGGCACTAGGCCCTATCGTTACACCTTGTGCTAATCACTATAATTTATGATTATTCAGAAATAATTTTTCCAAGCGTATCAAAATCGACTATTTTTGGGCTAGTCCATTACACAATTTTGGGGCTGTACACAGCACAGCCCCTATATATGGGGCTGCTGTGCCATGTATCCGTAGATATTGGGGTTAATGGCGAGGCTGGGATTTGAACCCAGAACCAATGGCTTATGAGTCCACTGCTCCACCGTTGAGCTACCTCGCCGAAACGCCTCCCGATATTAATCGATTAAAGCAAATAAGTCAATTATTTTCGATATAATTATCTGCGCCATGCTGGTTATTCCCAGCCCATTAGCTGAGCAAGACGGGTTCGGGCTTAATCAAGGTCCTTTTTACGCTCTTGCTCAAAAACCATATCGGTATAACTATGATTGACTCAGAGCTTACCATCGTAATCCCTGCATATAACGAGGCACCCAATTTGCAGCCCGTTATCAGCGAAGTACTTCAATCCGCCAGCTCAAATAACTGGAAGGTAATCTTAGTGAATGATGGTTCCCGGGATGATACGCCACAGGTTTTGGCTCCGTTTTTAAAGCACCCTAAGTTCGAGGTTCTGGAGCACTCCCTTAACAAGGGTTACGGTGCTGCGCTCAAAACCGGTCTGTCACAGGCGCAAACACAGTACGTTCTTAGTTTCGATGCTGATGGGCAGCACAATGTTGCCGACATACCTCGCCTTCTTGAAGCGGCCAAATCCCAAAATGCCGACCTGGTTATTGGCAGCCGCAAAACGGAGAGTTCCAGTTTCCGCGGCATCGGTAAAGCAATGATCAAAGCCTTCGCACGCAGCCTGATGCCCCTGCCCATCGAAGACCTCAACTCCGGCTTAAAACTTTACAAGACTGGTTTGGTCAAGCTCTATCTGCCGCTTTGCCCTAATGGGATGTCATTCAGTGATATTCTCACCTTACTGTTTATCAATCAGCGTAATAAAGTGATTGAACTGCCCATCCAGATACGCTCCCGACAAGATGGCAAAAGTACCATTTCGGTATTAACCGCTTTTGAAACGCTCATGAGCATTCTCAACATCTCTATGATGTTCAACCCCTTGCGCATCTTTCTGCCCCTCAGTCTTTTATCGCTTCTGGCTGGCCTGGCCTGGGGACTGCCGATCATATTTGCCGGCCGGGGTGTCAGCGTTGGCTCCTTGCTCATGCTGATTACAGCGGCAATTTTCTTTTCCATTGGCCTTATCGCTGCGCAGGTCGCAGCTGTACGCCAGCAGCTTCTGGACATGCAGCGTTTCGGTCGGAACTTCCCAAATGACTGCTAAACCATCCCAACAGCGTCAGGCAATTGTGCAGACAAAAGCACGTCGGCAATACCAACTTGAACCCCTGGCAGTTGTACTCAGCTTTCTGGCATTATGGGGGCTCTTTCGGCATTACGTTCTTGCAGCTCCAAATTCTTCCGACCTGCTCTACTACTTCGAAATTGGCCTCAAGCGCATCAAGGATCCATTTGTTCTTAATCGCTATTTCCACATTTATTTGCAAAAATTTTTCATCGAAGCCGCGCCCTCGCCCATGCTGGGTCTTCAGAACTTTTGGGCTTTTTTGATGGCGCTCACAGCTGTTCTGGTTTATTGCGGCAGCCGCCTAATCTGTAAAACGAAGGCGATCCTGCCCAGCCTCCTGGCTCTTGCTATTTTTTTTGCGCTTCCAGCCATTGGAGATATTACCGGCGTACTCTACGTAGACGTTACTGCTATGGCTATGACGGCCCTTATCATCGTGCTTTATCTCGCAAGCATTGATCAGCGGGCTCAAATCCAAAGGCTTCTGCTAGGTATTCTTGGCATGGTACTTGCGTTGGCAATCCGTACAAAAGAAACAACGCTTCCAGCTGCAATCCTCTTACTTGGACTGTTCTTTGATGGCGATAGTTTCCGCTTCAACACCGGTTTTAAAAAAATGCTTTGGGTTTTTGCAGGCGCCCTCACAGGAATTTTGTTTGTAGGCATCTTAAATGCGCTGGTATTAAACGACTTTTTCTTTGGCTTGCGTTTAAGCGAAGCCACGGATTATTTCAACAGTTATGTCGACCGCTCTATTGTGGATCTGGATGCCAGCACCTACGAAGATTGGTACCAGTTCTTTTTTTTAGGAACACACTTGCTCCCCTTCCTGCTCTACCTGTTCAGTGGTGTACGATCTGTAAAACAGCTCCGCTTCAACCGTCGTATCGTCTGGCTGGTGCCTCTGGCAAGTATATTTTTTGTTATCATCTCGATTGGCAACCGCTATAGTTACGAAACGCGTTTTGTTTTGCCAGCTTTGCCCGGTATTGCCATGCTGGCCCCCCAATTCTTAGTCGACTTCAAACCTGGCAAACGAGTTTCTTTGCACTACATTCTTCTTGCGCTTACGCTCCTTTTGGCTGCCGGAACCATCCTGGGTATCAAATCCTGGGGCGATGCGCAAGGCCTTGAAACAGCGCTCTTTTTTAGCCAGTTCGTAAACTCCGTTTTATTAACTCTGCTATTGGCTGCAATATTTATCTTTGACCAGCAGGACTGGAGCAAATATATAATTTTAGGCCTTTTACTAGCCAACCTGGTCAGACCATTGGGCAGTAACTTGCTCACCCTCTTTCGCAACCAATATAACCACCAAATCTTTAGCTCCTCTATCCTTCCTTTCGAAACCTTTAAAGATGCCATTTCCCCAAACCCCGACATGCGCTTTTTTATTCAGGCCCAGGCTATGCCTGCGCCGTACCTTTCGATCACCAAAAACCGTGTGGAGCTGCAGGCCCTTTTTGACCTGTATTTTGATACAAACCTTAAACGCGATAATTTCGTCTTCTACACCCAGAATCGCAACCCCGTTTTGTCACTCCTGGAAGGCACAGGCTATGACCAGGCACTGATTTGCAGCGAGTCTTTATCCGACTCCAGGCTTTCGACCGATCAGCTTACGGCACTTGAAAGCCGCTACAGTATCCAATACTCCCAAACAGGCGACCTGGCCTTACTTAGCCAGCGCTAAGCCTTCACAGGCTATAGAAAGCACTCGCTTTTAAGTCCTCCTCAAAGCAAAATTGACATAATCCAGTTTTTGAAAACGATGCTAAATAGGCGGGCAAGAAAGACCTTGAGCGTCAGGTAATGGATGTTTTGGAAAGTGAAAGTATTTCGGATATACTGCTCACCTATCAAACAGATGCCAGTCAGAACTAGCCCTCCTCTTAACAATCTGCAGCGTGTAGAATAAGAAAAAATGACCATGAGGGCCTGCTTTGAGTAACTACTACGCCAGTAAGCTTAATTCCCAAACTCTGTTTCAGGTTTACGACACAAAAATACCCCGCATTCAACAATATTTATCAGCAGAAATTGATTTCGTGCGTAGCAGACTCTCTGGTTCAGAATGCATACTGGAAATTGCAGCCGGTTATGGAAGAATCATCCGCGAATTAGCCCCTTATTGTAAAAGCATTCTTGGTATGGATATTTCACATGAAAATATTGAACTTTCCAAAGACTATTTAGAGGAACATCCTAATGCAGAGATGCTTGTGATGGATGTTCATAATATGCACTTCACAACTCTTTTCGATTGCGTTTTATGTTTGCAAAACGGGCTCTCTGCAATCCGTGCAACACCAAAGGACATAAACTCCATGCTTAAACTCCTTGCCCCAGGAGGAACTGCATACTTTAGCACCTATAGCAACCGGTTTTGGGACTGGCGCGTGAAATGGTTTGAAGAACAAGCACAAAAAGGCTGCCTGGGCCCAATTGATTATGAGCAGACAAAAGATGGGATAATTGTTTGCAAAGACGGTTTTCGGGGCACAATACAATCCAAGGAGGAACTGAAGGCTATTGGTGAAAGCTCAGGCTTTCCCTATAAACTTGTTGAAGTTGACAACTCAAGCCTGTTTTTAATCATACATCGCAAGGGATAAGCCAACGATACAAAACCTGCAGCCAAAATGAAAAAGTCTGGCTTAGAAATACACCAAAGAATTTGTAATAATGTTTTGATTGACTCTTGAGAAGGAGATTTAGATTGACAATACAAAACAGGCTCTTTGAACTGCAAGACAAGGAATATGCTGCTTTTCAAAGCAAGTTGATACCAACACTGGCAAAGGATAAGATTATTGGAGTCCGCATACCTGCAGCACGCAAGCTGGCAATGCAAGTGATTAAAGATGGCCTGGCAAATGCCTTCTTGAAAGACCTTCCTCATGTCTTCTACGATGAAAATATCTTGCATAGCTTGTTAATCTCCGAAATAAAAGACTATAGTGAATGCATCCGCCAAGTGGATGTATTCCTCCCTTATGTCGATAACTGGGCTGTATGCGACATCATTGCTCCCAAGGTATTTAAGAAAAACAGGCAAGAACTGATTGGAAAAATCAAGGAATGGTCAAGCGCCAGGCAAACATATACCTGCCGGTTCGGCCTTGGGATCTTAATGTGCCATTATTTAGACCAAGATTTCGTTGAGGAGTATTTGGAAATACCTGCATTGGTTCAATCGGACGATTATTATGTAAAAATGATGGTAGCCTGGTTTTTCGCGACAGCTCTTTCAAAACAATGGGATGCAGCTCTTCCGTATTTAATCAAGAACAGGCTCGATCCCTGGACTCATAATAAAACAATTCAAAAAGCACGTGAAAGCTTTCGGATTACAAAGGAACAAAAGATATACCTGAAAGAATTAAAACGGTAAATCACAAATCTGCTGAAGCTCTTTTTTAGCTTTCTTTTCGGCTTTTTCTGAAAGCACTCTTTTTCGGATATCTCTTTATACACAGAAAGTTCTCTAATTAACCAATTTCGAAAAACCAAACTGGACAGAAACAGGTTTGTTTCTGAAACTGCACAATTACACATCTGACAAATAAAAAAGACGATAGATATCCATTGACATCTATCGTCTTATGATCAGGCAGGGAATTGCCTTGTGAATTCGCCCTAAAAACTAGATCAGTCCGACCATCTTGCCTACGCGGGCATAAACATCCAGCACCTTTTCCAACTGCTCACGTGTATGTGTAGCCATATAGCTGGTCCGCAGCAGCTGTCTGCCTGGTGAAGTAGCCGGTGCAATTACAGGGTTCACAAAAACACCCGCATCAAAGAGCGCCCGCCATGCCATAAAGGTACGTTCATTATCTCCGATGATGATCGGCACAACCGGAGTGCAGGATTCGCCGATGTCAAAACCTAAACTCTGCATTCCCTCACGCATAAATTTTCCGTTATCAATTACCTGTTGAATGCGTTCAGGCTCATCACGCATCACCTGCAGTGCAGCCAGCACGGTGGCCGTATTTGCAGGCGGGATGCTTGCGCTAAAGATCAGGCTGCGGGCATGGTGTTTTACATAATCGATCACATCATGTTCGCCTGCCACAAAGCCGCCAATAGATGCAAAGCTTTTACTGAAGGTAGACATTACCAAATCTACTTTATCGTTAAGTCCAAACAAAAAACCTGTTCCCCGGCCACCGCCCAGAACCCCCATACCGTGAGCGTCATCTACCATCAGACGCACATCATAGTGCTCGCACAAAGGCACAATTAGATCCAGCGGGGCAACATCACCTTCCATGCTGAATAAACCATCCACAATCAGCAGTTTTCCAGCATTTTCAGGTAAACCTTTTAAAATCTCTTCCAAATGCTCAATATCGTTATGGTTATAGCGTTGAATCCTGCCCGAAGAAAGCATAGCGCCATCATAGATGCTGGCATGGTCATCCTTATCCAGAATCACATAATCGCCTCTGCCAACCAATGCTGAGATCGTACCCAGGTTAACCTGCATACCGGTTGAGAAGATCAAAGCGCTCTCCTTGTCTACCCACTCAGCAAGCTCGCGTTCGGCTTGTTCAATCAAGCTCATATTCCCGTTCAAAAATCGCGAGCCTGTACAGGAGGTTCCATATTCCTTGATCGCATCGATCGCAGCCTGGCGCACTTTCGGGTGCGTCGTTAACCCCAAATAATTGTTTGAGCCGCACATGATAATATGCCGGCCTTCATAAACCACTTCAGTCCCCTCGTTACGATCAAGAGGAATAAAATAGGGATAAAAGCCAGCTTCTTTCGCATTACGAGCTTCATCCCAGTCAAAGCATTTTTTAAACAGATCCATAATTACGCTCTTTCTCTGAAAATAATAAAATCGAATGATACTTTGGCATTATAACTTATAAGCTAAACACATCCGTTTTATGATAGTTGCGTTATCATTCCTCAATAATCTAAAGGAGGTTAGCCATGAAGCACAAAATAGTCATGATCATCCTCGCCTTAGCCATACTCTCGTCTTGTAATATCCCCCAAGTAACCCCAGATGCGGTCGGCACAATCGTTGCTGCAACCCTTACCAGTGCTGCTCCTGCAACCACAGTACCAAATATTAATGTCCTCATCGGGGCTAAGGCCACCCCAGCCCCGTCACCTA
This sequence comes from Anaerolineaceae bacterium, assembly GCA_040772305.1. GTDB lineage: Bacteria > Chloroflexota > Anaerolineae > Anaerolineales > Anaerolineaceae > Mesolinea. Next base: position 332,074 of record JAXGYK010000002.1, on the reverse strand, counting down.
ATCCTCCTGCAGCGGATCAACCGGACCCCAATCAGCTCGTACCTACGCAGCCGCCTGCTCCGCCGGAGCCCACTGCTATTCCGGAGCCAACTGCTATTCCTACTGCCGTTCCAACAGTGAGCATCTCTGGTGATGAACCAAGCCTTCGCGCAAACCGTCCCTTTTTCATCGAAGGTTTCGAAAACCCTAACAGCAGTTGGGCTTACGACGACGAGGAATTCAACTTGGACCCTGAAAACAATGTCCTGAACCTCCATAGCAAAGGCCGCCCCTGGTGGAACAGTTGGTTTAGCACACGTCCTTTCTTTCAGGATGGCTATGTGGAAGTAGAGTTTCGGCTAACAGAATGCCAAGGCGACGACCGTGTAGGACTGGTTTTACGCCTCGTAGATAATGATTTCTATTTTATGGGTCTCGCATGTAATGGCACCTGGGGCTTTGATCGCTATACCAGCGAGCATCGCATCGTCAACATTCGCGCTTATGAAGCCAGCACCGCACTGGGCTCAATTGACCATTGGAACCGCATCGGTGTCCTTGCTCAGGGTCAAAACTTCAGTTTCTACATTAATGGAATTAAGGTTGGCGAAGCAAGCGATGCCTCCCTGGAACAGGAGGGAAGGTTTGGCTTCATTAGCCGGGCCAGCAGTACAAATGCCTTCCTGAGCCAGGCCGATAATTTGGGATACTGGCAGCTGCCCTAAGGCTCGATCAGTGGCATCAAGTCGGATTTCATGATCTTGTACAGCCAGTAACTGTCTTTCCGATAGCTTGCTTCCGCCTGAGCAATGATCGGTGCCAAGTCATCCAAACTGTCTGGTTGAGGTGTTGCCCAATCCTCATCAATTAAAAACATCACCGGAAAGTCACCAGGAATCTTCTCAATTTTTTCCAGAACTTCACTTAAGCACTCGTATTTATGTACGAGTTTTTCGGACATCGCCAGAGGTTGCGGCGGTAAGGATTGGATTTCAAATCCCGGAGAAAATACGATTTCCTCATAACCAGTGTGGTCATTAATAAAAATCTCAAGGTCGAAGCCCGATGGTGCGTAAAACCTGTCGACATACCCGGGAGTCACTACCAAGAGAAACAGTACCGCATACAGAACAGCACGGGTATATAGAGCTGTGCGCATCACTTTTTCTTCGCTATGGTTAAATATTTTGAAACTATCCACGATTACAGGCAAAAGAACAAAGGGGAAAACAGCCATAAAAACGCTGTACTTCAGCACCGAAAAGCTATGCACAAAACTATGATTTCTCAGGGCATAGGTTTGCAGCAGGCAAGGGATCAATACTAATCCTGCGAATACAACCAGGTTGCGTATACCACGATCAGTTTCCTTTTTTCTGAGTATTAGCAGGTAATAAAGGCTTATTGCAATAAATACCAGAATCGAGACCCAAAGAACATAACGCCCCAATTGTCCATAGCTCCAGTCCAGATGGCTCCCCCAAACCTTTTGAAAAAAGTTCCCTCCCATGCGTTCAACCCCAGCTTCTGAGAGAGCTGTACGATAAAAAAACATTTCTTTCAGTTTTCCAAAAGTTCCAGACCAAGCTAACTGGTAAACAAAAAAAGCTGGACCTGCAAGAAAGGGTAAGCCAAAGATGGCTAATCTTTCCAGCCACCCCCGCTTTTTAAAATCAAATTGTCCCAGGATGAGGCGCTTGCACAATACGACAAAACCCATAACCAGGAAAAGGTAATCCACCGAGGCACCATATAGAGCCACGAAGCCCTGCAGCAGATCAAATATCCTTTTATTTTTCGCTGCTGGTTCAAAGCGCAATACTTCCAAGCAAATAAAACTAATAAAAGGAAGGATTACTGCCTGGTCACTGTAATAAACATTTTGGTGCCAGTACATATTACCGGGCAAAAAGGTATAAATCGTTCCCGGTAAAATCGACAGAGCTATCGTCCATGGTAATTTGACTTTCCGTTCCCGCAGCAATAAGAAGGTCGTAATGGACAAAATTAATGCGATTCCCAGCTGGTTAAGGAGATTTATCCCCATCACAACACCCGGCCCGACCCGATGACCGCGAATGTAACTGGCCAAATAGACTGGAATAATCGTGCCGGAAGGGTAAGACACGTACGGCTCACGATCCAACAGGGTGGGCAGTTCAATAGAAGCTGGATTTTCTAACTGCATGAACCTGATCTTCCAAGGGTCATCCTTCAACCAGTTTTGAACAAATTTCATCGTCGAGCCGGTTAACCATTGGTGGCCTTCTCGCGAAAGCTGGCCAAACCAAGGCTGCCGCAATTGGACGGACCATGCAAATAATAGACTGACACTAGCAACCACAAGCAACAACAATACGCTGTGAACAAAAGGCTGTCCATTCCTCAATGTTTTTCCAGTTTCAGAACTCATCTTAATCATTATTGTATCGTTTAATACCATTCCTGCGATGGTAGAATACCGTCCAGTATCGAAAAAGGTCTAATAAGTGTCGAGGGTTAACCATATGCTCAACAGCCACCTCCCCGGTAATTCATTCCAGTTACCAGGGTCGGAACCAGCTTGCCTGCTTCTGCATGGTTTTACAGCTACTACTGCGGAAGTCAGGCTGCTTGCTGAGCACCTCAATCAGACTGGCTTCGTCGTCAAGGCACCCTTACTGGCTGGTCACGGTACAACCCCATCAGACCTGAATTCCACAAAATGGCAGGATTGGTTTGGCAGCGCTGAGACTGGTTTCCAAGAGCTCTCCAAAAAATACGAGCAGATCATCGTTGCTGGTGAATCAATGGGCGGTTTATTAGCTATTCTGCTGGCTGCCAAATATCCTCAGATCAAAGGGCTTGCACTCTTCGCTCCAGCGCTTAAGGTCCGCGGCTTGGGCTCTATACGCATTCTCCAATACTTCAAACCATTCTGGCGAAAGAACCTTGACTTTGTTGAGCCTAATTGGAAGGGTTATTCCGTTTATCCTAGCAAAGGTTTGGTACAGCTCTATAAGCTGCAGCGCAATGCGCTGCAAACCCTCCCCAAGGTCAGGCAGCCCATGCTCCTGATGATGGGCGGCCAGGACACCAGCATAGACCCTAAAACAGCAGAATTAATCAAAGACAGCGCCGGAACCCAGGACCTCCGTCTTGTTTGGGTGCCGGATGCTCCCCACCTTATGCTTCTATCTCCCCAGCGTGATTTTGTATTTCAAGACGTGCTTAATTTTATAGATTCACTTTGATCGATTAGTGTTTTTTCAATTCTGATGGGTAAAGCCGCTCTTTTCCGAATCGGTCAATGGCAAGGTCGGCCAAGGCAAGGGTATCCCAGGAACTGCAAGACCACCATTAGCAAGATCAAGTAATTCCTTACGAGTAAAGGGCTGCCTGGAAAAAAACCTGGGAAGAAAGAGGTCGAGACTGGTCCGAGGTGCATGCATCGAAGCCCCAGGCACACCTACCAGGTAAACGGTTCCCCACTTTCCAATCGTAAGCATATTCCCTGGCTGCATTGGCACACCTTGGGTCACAACACGCGCTCCCGTACTCCGAATAGCCAGAGGGGTCACATCATCCGGATCGACAGACATGCCTCCCGTAAGCAGGATCAAATCACAGCCTGCTTTCTTTAAGCTCTTTAAGGCATCAAGTATCTCTCGCTCATCATCAGGGCAAAAATGTGTCGGTAAGAGCTCCGCAGGATAAGCTGCGAGTTTTTGTTTCATGATTGGTTCAAATGCATCAGGAATACGTTTATAGAAGATTTCGGATCCGGTGATAATCAGGCCAACCTTAGATTCCTGGAAAGGCAAAATCCGAAATATTGGATTTCCTTTTTCTCTTGCCTCCCTGGCGATCCTGATTGCAGAGTCCAGATTATCTTTTGATGTTGTCAGGGGAACAATGCGGAAGGCCGCAAAAATGCAGCCCGAAGGCAAAGCCTGGTGGTTTTGAACACTTGTCACGGTCCAATCCGGAACCTTGTTGAGCTGCCTTAAACCTTGCAGGTTTATTTGTAGTATCCCTGCTTTGGTCGTCCTGAGGCTTATTTTGCCCTCTGAAACAGCACTGGCTGTCATACCCTCGCATAACAATTCATCTGCCAGTGCTATGGCACAATCCTCTTCATGCACTTCATTATCTGCAGGATCCCACACAAATACATGCTCTTTCCCCATTCGAAGCAGTTCAGGCAGGTCTGCTTCCGTTATCACATGTCCGCGTTTAAACTTAACCCCCTTGTAACCATCATCCAATATAGCAGTCAAATCATGGCAAAGTGTTTCACCGATTGCATCTTGGATTCTCTTTTTTTTCATGGTCAATTTCCCATCATTTTTTTATTTGGATAAGAGCATTAAATCTTTCGGGGGAATGCAAATGTAATGCTGAGGGCTTGCCTGCCATTGCTGCCATTCCTCTTCGCTCATACTTAATGTCATTAAAGACATGCCTGTCTCACCGGCTGTCGTAGCGCAAATCACTGTTCGTCTGGCCAGACTAGGATAACTATGGACTATTCTTACATGGATTTGATTTGCAGAACTATGGTTACCTGAGGTCACAGGTTCTACCAGATGGCTATATACGCCGCAGTAATCCTCATTTTCTTTCATTTTCTCTACTTGTAACTGCGTTCCCCAATCCAGTGCCTCAACCACACCTCTTTCTCTGTCCACCATTCTTACCCGCGAGAAGTTGTTCAGACCAGCCAATTTTCCTGCTGTCAATGTTTTTGGATTGTTAAAGAGCTCCGTTACACTTTGCCTGGGCTCATTACGCCCATTATTAATCACACTTACAGAATCGCAGAGCTGCAGAATTTCATCCCGGTTATGCGATACGAGCAGAACCGTTCCAGGCCAATTGCTGAACAATTCAAACAATTCTATCTGCACTTGCCATTTCAAAAATTGATCCAGAGCTGAAAATGGTTCATCCAGCAAGAGAATTTGAGGGCGGTTCAGCAAAATCCTGGCCAGTGCCACACGCTGTTTTTGTCCGCCTGAAAGCTGAGAAGGTTTTTTCTTCTCTAAGCCTTTTAACTTCATGGTAGCAATCGCATTTTCCAGCAACTCCCTATTTGCACTGCGATCTTCCGGTCGAATGCCTGTCATCAGGTTTTGCTCAACACTCATGGTTGGAAACAGTGCATATTGCTGAAACAGATAACCTACTTTACGCTCCTGAGGGGGCAGATCAATTCCCGCCTTTGAATCAAACAGCACTCTCCCATCCAATTCAATTAAACCGCTATCAGGTTTTTCAATCCCGGCAATACATTTTAATGTCATGCTTTTGCCCGATCCTGATGGCCCTAAGAGCCCCATGATCTCATTCCCGGCCTCCAGGTCAACAATCAATTCAAATGTATTTAATCTTTTACGAATAGAGACTTTAAGCACCGTTTACTGCCTTTCTCCCGCTGCGACTTTCTCGGGTTTTATCTTCCAGACTGTTAATCGCAAAGAGAACAATGGTGCTAATAGCAATATTAATAAGGACCCAGATATAGGCATGAAAGTCATCCCCGGTTCGCCATAGCTGATAGACCGTGGTGGAAATCGTAGCGGTTTGCCCTGGTGTATACCCAGCTATCATGCTTGTGGCCCCATATTCTCCCAGTGCCCTTGCAAATGCCAGCACGGCCCCGGCAATAATACCTTGCTGGCAAGTAGGCATAACGATCCTCCAAAATATACTGGTGTTGGACATGCCCAATGTTTGTCCCGCAGAGCTCAAATCCTGATCAAAGCTTTCAAAAGCGCCTCGTGCCGTCCGATACATCAATGGAAACGCCACTATTACGGAAGAAAATATCGCTGAATACCAATTCATCACAAGCCGCACTTGAAAATGTTCTAAGACAAAACTGCCTATTGCAGTATATGGGCCAAGAAGTTTTAGAAGAAAAAAACCTACTACAGTTGGCGGCAAAACCAGGGGCAAGGTGAGAATTACATCCAATGCTGATTTAATGCCTTTAGGCAATTTGGCTATCCCCCAGGCAGCATATATACCGCTGAAGAAAATGATAACCGTGCTAATCGCTGCTACTCGCAACGAATTCCATAATGGGAACCAATCCATATAGCCTCAAATTACTCAATAGATTTATTAATTGTAATTCAGAGAAAGCAAGACACCTGGAGGCTAATTGCCCCCAGGTTCTGGGTATAGCATTGAGTATTAACTTTATTTGTTTGGAATGGCAAAGCCAACGCTCTCAAAAATTGCTTTTGCTTCAGGACCTTGTAGATAGTCCAAAAATGCTTTAGCTTCAGCTTGATGAGCACTGGTTTTCAACACCGCAGCGGGGTAGACAACTGCTGACTTTAACATATCAGGACTTGCCTTATCCACAACCTCGAGCCCTGCTGAAAATGCATCCGTTCCATAAACAATACCGCAGTCCACACTGCTCGAAGAAACCCATGTGGTTACTTCTTTTACATTGGAACCAAAGCTCACTTTAGGCTGAATTGCATCCCAAATACCCAGATTAGTCAATAACTCCTCTGAATACTGCCCCACTGGGACATCACTGTTGCCCAGCGCGATCTTTTTTACTTTATCCGTGTTCAAGTCAGTGAATGTCTGCACGCCAGATGGATTGCCTTGCAGGACAGCCAATGTAACTTTGTTTTCCACTAAATTTATACGTGTAGCCGGATCCACAAAGTCAAGGTTCTCAGTATTCGCTGGATTATTAGCCTCTAACTGATTCATTTGCTTTTGAGCAGCGGAAATAAAAAGATCGCAGACTGCGCCATTTTGAATTTGAGTTTTCAGTGTTCCGGATGAATCAAAAGTGTAAACGATCTTTATTTCCGGATGCAGCTTTTGGTATTCTACTGCGATCTTTTCCATCGTTTCAGTCATAGAAGCTGCAGCAAAAACATACAACTCCGTCTTTACAGTAGTTTCACTGGAACTTTGTTCCGGGGCTGCTGGCTCCTGCGATCCTGCCTGGGTATTGCAGGCTGTGAGAATGAGCGAAAGGACAAGAAGAAAAATGATTGAGTGTTTCATATTACCTCCTGGGTTTTTAGGTGATTATTATACTACTCAATTATTGAGTATGCTATAGAAAAAACTACTTGCCTCTCCATAAACTAGCCATCGCAGCGAATAGCGATAATGGAAAAGGGAACTCTCCTTATGGCGCACAATACAATTTTTGGGAAAAAGGCATAACCTGATCCAGATCAGCAAGGCTATAAAACCCTCTACGGAATCTAATACAACAAATTTTATTCGAGGCTGTTGAAAAAAAGTAGTTTATTCAGCAGGAACACTATTGATTCCAGTTGTGAAGCGGACCAGGGGTTCATTTTGGTTCTTTTAGCCTAGTTTTATCAGATCTTTCAGCTCCTTTTTCACCACTTTTCCTACACTATCGACAATCCTCCCTCACTCAGCCTAACATGTCCCATAACTCGGACTGTTGAATCCCACCCCGCTGATCAGTTTCACCATACGCTTCAAATTGAGAACGATCGCTGTAAGATATGCCTGAACCCCATACTTCTCCAATCCAATATATCGGCAGCGCCCCAGGCCATGCTGCAGTTTGGCTTCCCCAAATTTGCGCTCAATCTGATACCGCACCCGTCTCCCCTGCTGGTACTCCTCCGTCCTGATCATTTCCTGCCAGACCTGTTTGTTGCTGTCTTTCTTTTTCAGGCGATTATCCTTCAGCAAGATCGCTGAATGCAAGCCTTTATACTCCAGATAAAAATGATTGTGCCCATCATCATAGCCCCGATCGGCAGCATAGGTCTCAACCGGCAATCCCTGCTTCATGTCCATGTCCACCAGGCTGGTAAAGTGTTTCCCATCCCAGGCATTCCCGCCGCTGACTTCCAGTCCTGTGATCAAATGGCTCTCCGCGTTCATGCTCACATGCGTTTTATAGCCATAGAAATAATTCATTCTTACTTCCTCTTTCCCTTCCGGCGTCTGCACTTTTTGACTATGTTTGAACCCCCATTTGGCATCCGGATCCTCAGGGTTATCCGGGTCATCTTTATCTGTATTGACATTAGCTTCACTGTGGACGCTGTCGATGATCTGGATTGCGCCAAACCGTACGCCTCGTTTGCGGGCCGTTTCAATGATCTCTGCCAGCATCTCTTCGAATACTTTCAGTTTCCCTCTTTTCCGCAATCGCTCCCGAAACACGCTCAGGGTAGAGTGATCCGGTGCTTTCTGATCGATTGCCAGTCCCACAAACCATTTGGCTGGCAGGTTCTCATTGAGATAAACCTCCGTTTGCCGCTCAGAGAGATCATACAGGTAGCTGATCAGCAGGCTTCTCAGCAAGAGTGCCGGGTCATAGGCTGGTCTCCCTGCCAGCCCTTCTCCCTTATAGAATTTGCTCAGCTTTTTGGTGTAATCTGTCCAGTCAATCAGGGCATTGAGTTTACGTAAAAAGTGGTCTTCGGGTACGATCTGTTCGTAAAGAAAATCTCCAAAGAAGGAGTGCTGGTCTGTCTGGATGAACCGTGGGTTTGCCATCTGCGTTGTTTACCTTTCCTTTGCAGTATGGATGAATTAGACCATCTATCTTTCTTGTTCGAAAGGTTTTTGCACTTGTTTTTCAACGGTCTCTTTATTCAAAATTTGACTCAAGTTCCTTTCTACAGGTATACTTTCAAACTTGCCCGTGCCAGAGCTTAAGGGCTTATTTTTTGGAGTACCGTGAGTAAAAGCGTACGTTTCTATCCGCAATATGACCTGCAAAAGGTCGTCAGTTCAAAGCCTCTGCTTTCTATGTGGCGGGTCATTAGCGGTTACCACTGGCACTATTTTGGGGCTACCTTTTTTGCCGGCATATCCGCTCTTACACGCACCGGATTGAACCTTTTTCTGGGCTATTTCGTTGACCAGGTACTCATTAAGCGTCAGTTCAAAGAAAAGCTCCTGCACTCCGTGCTGATCTTTTTAGGTATCATGGCCTTGCAGGCCCTTTCCCAGTTTTTAAGCAGCAAATTTGCCGCCGAAACGGCCGAAGGTTCTTCCCGCCGCCTGCGCGACTATCTTTTTGACCATATTCAGCGGCTTAGCTATGCCTATCATGCCGAAGCCAAAACTGGTGACCTGTTGGAGCGTGCCACCTCAGACGTAGAGACCCTCCGACGCTTTTTTGCGGACCAGGCAATTGGGATCGGGCGTATCCTCCTGATTTTCACCATCAATTTGATTGCGATTAGCCGCATCAACACCCTCCTCACCTGGATTTCAGTCATCATTCTGCCTGTTATTTTGACTGTATCGATGATCTTTTTCCGCAAGCTTTCAAAGGCCTATGCTGCCTACCAGCAGCAGGAAGCGGTTTTGAGCACAAATCTCCAGGAAAACCTTAGCGGCATCCGGGTAGTAAAAGCCTTTGCGAGGCAATCCTTCGAAATCAAAAAATATGAGGCCAACAACCAGGAAAAATTGCGCCAAGGATTAAAGCTTAACCTGATGCATTCCCTCTTTTGGCCAATATCCGATGTCATCTGCTCGGTCCAGCAGATGGGAAGCAGCTTTTTGGCCGCAACCATGGTCATTGATGGAACGCTTACCCTGGGACAGTTGGTTACCTTCACCGGCCTCCTGGGCTGGCTTATCTGGCCTGTGCGCAACCTTGGCCGTCTCATCGTGGATACATCCCGTGCTTTGGTCTCCTTCAAAAGAATCACCGAAGTCCTCAAAATACCCCGTGAAGACCTGGAAACTTCCGGTTCTCCTTCAGATACCCCCATTACCGGGGAAATTGAATTCAAAGATGTCTGCTTTGAATACGAACCCGGGCATCCGGTTTTGGAACAGGTTAACTTCAAGGCCAAAGCCGGTCAGGTTATTGCCCTTTTGGGGTCTACTGGTTCAGGAAAAACCTCACTGATAAAGCTCTTGCCGCGCTTTTACGATCTTACTTGCGGTCAGATCCTCCTGGATGGGCGTGACCTGCGCAGCTATTCGCGCGATTTTCTCCGGCATCAAATCGGTATTGTGGAACAGGAACCCTTTCTCTTTTCCTGTTCCATTCGCGACAACATCACTTATGGCATAAAGCGCGAGGTTAGCCAGGAAGAAATCGAGCAGGCCGCCAGAGACGCCGCCATTCACGGTGTAATCCTGGAGTTTAGCAACGCTTACGATACCCAAGTAGGAGAGCGGGGAGTAACCTTGAGCGGCGGTCAAAAACAGCGCCTGGCGATTGCGCGCACGCTGCTTATCAATCCCCGTATCCTCATCCTGGACGATTCAACCTCCAGCGTAGACATGGAAACCGAGGTGCAAATCCGATCAGCACTCGATAAACTGATGCAGCAGCGCACCACTTTTGTCATTGCTCATCGCATTCAAAGCATCATGAATGCCGACCTAATCCTCGTCTTCGATCAAGGTCGCATCATCCAGTCGGGCAAGCATGCCCAATTGCTGGAGCAGGAAGGCTTTTACAAAGAAATCTACGAGATACAAACGCGCATCGACAGTGCGTTGCAAGAGGAATTAAACAGTGTCAGCATTTTATGACGAAAACGAGCTGGACGCAGTTCCGGTCAGCAAAAACCTGCTTCCGCGATTGTGGAAAGTAATAAAACCGCATGGCAAACTTTCGGCCATAGGATTGATCGGCATTGGCATCGTTTCAGTTTCCGATGCCTACTTTACCTTTCTGAATAAGCGCATTATCGATGAAGGCATCATCCCTGGCAATCGTGCTGCGCTTGTCCAGCTGTTCATGATCTATGGCGGCATCGTAGTTTTGCAGGCGATCAGTTTTTTCGTTTTCATGTATTCTGTAGGCTTGCAGGGCGAACGCGTACGTTACGACCTGCGTCAAAAGCTCTTTAACCATTTGCAGGAGCTCTCACTGGCTTACTTCAGCAAAACCCCCATTGGTTGGATCATGAGCCGGGTTACCTCTGATACAGAGCGCATGGGAGAGCTGCTTACTTGGGGTATTGTAGACAGTGCCTGGGCAATCGTGAATATCCTCTTTGCAAGCATTTTTATGCTCTCTATCAACTGGAAGCTCGCCCTGATTGTCATCGCTTCCTTGCCCGTCATGATCTTTGTTGCTTTTAAGTTCCGCAAACACATTTATCTGCACTATCGCCGTTCCCGAAGAGCAAACAGTAAAATGACGGCGTCCATGAACGAAAACATCACCGGCGTGCGTGTGGTAAAAGCCTTGCGACGCGAAGAACGAAACCTTAACGACTTTAAGATTCTTTCAACCGAGATGTTCAGTTCCAGTTACCGGGCTGCCTGGCTTTCGGCGCTCTTCCTGCCTACCATCCAAACCATCAGTGCCCTTTCGCTTGGCCTTATTCTCTGGACAGGCAGCCATCAGGTCCAGCAAGGTGCAATCACGATCGGAGGCCTGCAGGCTTTTATCTCCTACATCATGATGATCCTCTGGCCTATCCAGGACTTGGCGCGGGTCTACGCAGAAATGCAAAACTCTCTGGCTTCTTCCGAGCGGGTCTTTTCGCTCCTGGATACCCAGCCCAGCGTGGTAAACCGCGCTGGCGCAATGCAGCTTAGAAGCCTGGAAGGTGCCGTCGAATTTCGTGAAGTTTCTTTTCGCTACGAGGAAGACGAACCCGTTATCGAAAAAATGAGTTTTATCGTTCCCCAGGGCAAAACTGTTGCCCTGGTAGGTCCTACTGGCGGCGGAAAAAGCACTACCGTGAACCTGCTCTGCCGCTTTTATGAGCCAAGCAGTGGCGAAATCCATATCAATGGCCGTAATTATTTGGACTACCGCCTTGAAGATATTCAATCGCGCATTGGCGTCGTCTTACAGACCTCGCACCTCTTTAGCGGATCTATCCGTGAGAACTTACGTTATGGCAACCTGAATGCCACGGATTCAGAAATAGAAACAGCTGCCAAACTTGCTGGTGCGCACGATTTCATCCTGGCTTTCGAAAAAGGTTACGATCAAGACGTGGGCGAGGGGGGAAATCTTTTGAGTGTTGGTCAAAAACAGCTCATCAGCATTGCCCGGGCTATTTTGGCCAACCCAGACATCTTTGTGATGGACGAAGCTACCTCCTCTGTTGATACGCTGACTGAGGCACTCATTCAAAAAGGAATGCAGCACCTTATGCAGGGTCGCACCAGCTTCATCATCGCACACCGTCTTTCAACGATCAAAAACGCAGACATGATCTTTGTGATCAATAACGGCCAAATTGAAGAACGGGGAAACCACGAAACTTTACTGCGTCAAAAAGGACGCTACTATCAGCTTTATACCCAGCAGTTTCGTCACCAACTCGAGGCCGAGCTGGACCCCTATCGTGAGCATCAAACTGGTTTTGCCGGGAAGTCTGCATGAAACTGGCAGTAAATTACTCAACCGGACTGGAATGCCTGATCCGTGCAGAATCAGTTAAGGTAGATTTGGTCAAGTCCCCCGAATGGGAAAACCTGGTTAATGCCTCTGCGGCAATCGGAAAAGTCTACGTCCATTTTGATATTTCTCTTGGTAATGGAACGGTAAAAAAGCTTGACTTGGATGTGATCAGCAAGTATTTGCAGACTACCGATACACCTCACCTCAATTGCCATCTCAATTGCCCGTCTGGCAGCCAGAATCAGAAGACAGCCAACGCTCTTTCGGTGCGCAAGGCCTGGGAAACAGACCTAAGGTATTTGAAGAATGCCTTCCCGAACCAGGGCATCATTTGCGAGAATCTGCCCGCTATCCCCTACGAAGCAGGATCAAGCGTTTCAGCTCTCCCGGACCTGATCACCAGTTTTGTTGAAGAAAACGATCTCGGCTTTTTGCTTGACCTCTCACACGCCCGAATAACCGCATTAAATCTGGGTTGGGACACTGCGGCATATCTTGAAAAACTACCCCTTCACCGTTTGGAGGAGCTGCACCTAACAGGCGTACGGAAATACCGCGGTTATTACACCGACCATTTCGAATTCCAAGAGGATGACTGGCACTGGGTACGCTGGGCGCACGAACAAATTATCAATGCACACTGGCAGATGCCAAAAATTGTTGCTTTTGAATACGGCGGTGTAGGTGAAATCTTTGCCTGGCGCAGCTCAACCGAAGCTCTCGCCAGCCAGGTTCCGCTCCTTTACAGTCTTTTTGGCGAAAAGCCGCTGCCCGCTATTTAAGTTCAAATCGCAGTCATAGCTCATAAACCAACGACAGCTTTCAGATACTGCGATTATTCAAAAATTTACCGTAAAAGAGGACAGATTTACTGTAGAATTCAAGTCTTGCGTAACGGCAAATGTAAAACAATAAAGATTTGGAATGTACAAGACCCCTTTACGAAATCAAATCTAGGGTGCCTTTTTATGTCCATTATTCCAAACGTTCAAAAATTTGATAGCAAAGGTATGTCAAATAAGGAGACGGCAGTTTCTTCTGCCCAAAATCCCAATCTTTCACTTTCAGATATGCTGATTCGGGTGTAAAAAGACCGTCCTTGTCTTGTTTGCCTTTGATATGCTCAATCATTTCAAGAAAACGCTGGTCATCCCGCGCAATCTGGTATTTACTCAGAACTCCGGCTAAACTGAGGATATCATACCAGCACGAAGGTGCTTTCATCTTACGGAAGTCCGTGCCCATAAAGAACATGTATGGATGCTGACTAAGGCTGTTTTCCCACAGGTTCAGCAACACTTTTACGGAGGAAGCGGCAACCTGGGAATCCCTGTATTCCGGGATATACGACAGTAAATCGCTCATAATCAGCGTCGCATAGGGACAGCAGTCATCCTTTCTCCCTGGACCGCGAAACTTGCCCAGTTCAGGTGACACGGCACAGGGGAATCCGTTATCCCGGCATAAAGATACCAGGTGGTCAACACCGGCTTTGATGTAATCACGATAATCCATGCCCGCCTTGAGCAGAGCGAGCAAAAGCAAAGGCGCGTCGCACAGACACCAGCTGAACACATCTTCACCAGTACCTCCATAATGCCTGGGCACATTGGTCATAGACTGGTAAATGCCGTGCTCGTCCCGGTGTTTTAGTATTTCATCAATAGCCGCCTTGATTTCCGGGACTTCCGTATCAAATCCGAGCTCAAGCAGAAACAGGAGTTTATGTATCGGCAAATCGGGATTCTTATGATTAGTTACCAGAGTTTTATGATAATTCGTAATATCTGAAAGGTATCTTTTGATACGGCTATCAGCCAACGCCGCATTTCTGCTTTCAACGAGATTGCCCTTAGCTTCATGCCCCAGGTTAAGGCGGATCGCGTATTTCAGCCAATCATCGCTAATTTCCAATAACTTTTGATAACCCATTTTCTCCATCAGTCCTGCTTTCTTCTATGTCCTCGAGATCAGCATATACGTTCCAACAGCACAGAATAAAATTGAAACAATTATTTGGAGTTTATCCTTTTCCATATTTTTTATGAACTTGTTTCCAATCAAGGTCCCACCTATCATTACTGCATCCATAACTAAGAATAATGACAATACTTGGGCCATACACTGAGACACTTTAAAAGAATCTTAACAAATTTATCGGACGGGCTTTCCTATATTCATCCTGCGTCTCCATTCAGGAGCAAGACCGTCATTCGACCAATATTCATCCATCTCAACAATCAGTCCACCCTTGATTTTACAGAAGCTTACGACATGGAATGATGAGTTATTATCCTTTGGAAAAACTCTCACTGCCGTGATTATTAAATCATCTTTTTCCTCAATACGTTCAATTTCACCAGCCCATTGTCCGGGATATTCACAATTTGCCCTAATATATTCTGAAACTGTAAACAGCTCATTGCTGCAATGCCAGCGAATCACCGCATCTTTATGAAAGTAACCAGGTAAAGACCCTCGATTTTGCGACAACAAATCTTTCCAAAATGACTCTATGTCCATTTCAATTTCCTCCCAATAGATTTATCCATGGGGTTTTCTGTAAGTTTCTATCACTTGATAGCTTTATTCCGAGACTGGCATTTCTTTCATCATTCCTTCGCTTGCTTCCATTCATCCTACACGAACAGAGTCTGATGATGAAGCTCTGAGAAACAACCCGGAATTTATTCCATTGATATACATCCTTCAAATCGCTCGAATGCCTTTTCCAGGTCAGAACTTGCTTTTATAAATATTCTCCACTAAGTAATTTTTCTAGCCCTCAATTATTTTTGGAAACTTTTCTTTAATCCTGGCGGGTATTTCGCCGTCTAAAATTTCAAGTCTAATTAGTCTGTCAACAACATGGTTTGATATTATTCTTCTGTACTCGATTGAATCGTTATATGTGTGAAGAAGAATATTTCCGTTTTTCACTTCCCGCATCAAAACATTGTAAAGATTATCAACTTTAAATTCTCTCACCACTTGAACAGGTTCTTTTGATACCAGTTCCGGAGACCATCCGGTTTCATTTTTTTAAAATGCAGCATCTTCAACCTGATACACAGAGCACTTTTTATTTTCATAGATTTCTTTGAATGCATTTTCGTAACATTCAAAAACTCTTGCTTTTCCTTCAACGAAATCAATTAACAAATCAAAATCATCCTTAGGAGCACCAAATAGTAAAGCTAGATAGAGATTATCTGTTGCATAGACAAAGGGTGTCCCATGCGTTGAAGGCTTAGGAACAAGAACTTTCAAATTTTCTGTTTTAGAAACATGATAAAGCATACGTTTCCTTCCTAAATTCCTGAATTATAGGAAATAATCTGCAAGGGTTTGAGCTGCATAGCGGCTATATTTCAAGAGGATATTACAATCCTCAAATATTTTTGAAAACCCATAAGCGGCAGCCTTATCATTTCTCAGGCGTAACCAGATCGAACACCTGGCCGACTGCATTCTCGTAGCCAGCTAGCAAACATTCAAGTCAACTTTCCGATTTATTTGCATGCCATTATTGTATCTTTTCTGAACCCTCAAAAAAAACGGAAAAACCTTGTAATTTGAACCATCCTCTCCCCCATTAAAAGCGTAAGGAGTATAATAGCTTCTTGAACGCGATGAACATAAATAGATTGCCTAAACCAGGAAGTGAAAGCTCGCCGGCTGACGAAAAGCCCGGCCCTGCAAGTCCTAACGGGCTCTGTTGCGCGTTCCCTGCCATGTAAACATCCGTGGCCAGGGATCCTCCGCAATAGGGTCCCTGAAGGTGTTCAACTTCCGACAAAATACATAAACCGGTGAGGTGTCGGATGATTTATTTAAGCCAGCTCTTAAATCAAAAAGTATGGGATGCATTTGGCCATGTTGTTGGCCGTTTAGATGACATCCTGGCTAATAGTACCGAACAAACGGTTGCGCCGTTAAGTGCCTTGGTGCTTAAAGGCGTCCCCGAGAGTGAAAGACTCGTTCCGGCAGAGCAAATAGCAACCCTGTGGCCTAGTATCACTCTCAATGTGGACGAAACTAAAATTCAGCAGTATCACTCAGGAGGTCACGAACTGCCCCTGCGCGAGCGCGTTTTGGACCAACAAATCGTGGATATAGAAGGCAAACGCCTGGTGCGCGTCAACGATTTACAGATTGGCCGCCAGGGTCAGGACTTTTTCCTCACCGGTGTGGATGCCAGCGCCAACGGCCTAATGCGGCGCCTGGGCTTGGAAAAACTTGGCCGTAATATCGCTAAATTCCTCAAGAAAGATGGGCAAACTCATGTGATCCCCTGGGAATTTGTTGCGTCAATTGAGCACGATGACCCCTTACGGCTTTCCGTTTCCCAGGCCAAGCTGGTGCAAATGCCCCCTGCCGATATCGCCTCCATCCTGGACGACCTGGACCAGCACACCAGTAAAGCCCTCCTGCAAGGGTTCTCCGACGAACAATTAGCAGACACATTGGAGGAAGCTTCTCCTGAGGTTCAGCAAACCGTCCTTGAAGCCTTGCATCCCGAACGGGCTGCAGACGTCTTGGAAGAAATGGATCCAGATGAAGTCGCCGATATCCTGGCAGACATGGATGATCAGGCCTCTGAAAAACTACTTTCGCTCATGGAAGACGAAGACGAAGAGGATGTACGCCTGCTTTTAGCTTATCCCGAAGATTCCTCCGGCGGCATCATGACCACCGAATTTGCCTGGGTTCCCGAAAACTACAGCGTTGGCGAAGCTCTCAACCATCTGCGCTCTTCCGAAGACGCCTTAGAAGACGAATTTATGTACTATGTCTACATCCTCGATCAGGAAGAGGCCCTCAAGGGGGTAATCAGCCTGCGGGACCTTGTAACCGCTCCGCTCGACCGACCGCTCTCAGATTACTTCGATGATTCCCCTGTAGAGGTCAACCCGCTCACTCCCCAGGAAGAAACTGCCTATAAGGTGGCAAAATATAACCTTTTGGCTGTGCCGGTCGTGGAGGAAGATACCCGCAAAATGCTGGGAATTGTTACGGTTGACGACGCACTCGATACCGTTCTGCCCACCGCTTGGAAGAAGAAATTGCCCCGCTTCGCTGGCCGATAATTAACAGTTATATGTTCAAGCTGCAAAACCTGAATTGGCTAAAAAACGCTCATACTTCCGGGTATATCAGAACCTGGACTGATTACAGTCAGTACTGGCAACAATGCCCTCGCCTTTTACACCATCTTTCTTTTGATGGCAAGACTTGCCATAGTTTTAAGATTAGTAAATCAGCTTCCTTTGTTTTGCAGCCTTTTCTCAGCAAGGACCAAACACTCTTTTGGGTCCAAGGAGGTTCGTATTTATGATTTCTAAAAAACGTACTATGCCAATATGGCTGCGCAAGGTTTTTCTCATCTTTACGATTCTTGGACCCGGGCTTATTACTGCATCAGCAGACAACGATGCCCCAGGAATCGCCACTTACTCAATGGTAGGCTCAAAATACGGCTACCAGTTTTTGTGGCTGGTTCTTGCGATCACAGTAGGCGAACTGGTTATCCAGGAAATGGCCGCCCGTATGGGCGCAGTTACCGGTAAGGGCACAGCCGATTTAATTCGTGAACGCTTTGGGGTAAAAATTACGACATTTTCAATGTTTTGTCTGTTTATCGCAAACCTGGGCACTACTGTAGCGCAGTTTGCAGGTATAGCCGCTGCTGGAGAGCTTTTTGGCATCAGTAAGTACATCAGCGTCATCGTCGCGGGCATTATTATGAGTTTGGTTGTATTGCGTGGTGGTTATAATATCGTAGAAAAAATTCTTATCTTTCTTTCTTTTGCTTCCCTTTCCTACGTTGCCACGGTATTTATTATCAAGCCGGATTGGGGCCAGGTTTTCAAGGCTGCCATCACTCCCCATTTGGTCTTGGATACCGAATATATTCTCGCGCTTCTGGCAGTTGTAGGCACTACCATTACCCCCTGGGCAATCTTTTACCTGCAAGCCTCGATCGCAGATAAAGGCGTTGATATGAAAAAATACAACTTAACCCGCATAGACGTTACATTCGGTGCGGCCTGGGG
Source organism: Anaerolineaceae bacterium (assembly GCA_040772305.1). GTDB lineage: Bacteria > Chloroflexota > Anaerolineae > Anaerolineales > Anaerolineaceae > Mesolinea. Next base: position 313,687 of record JAXGYK010000002.1, on the reverse strand, counting down.
CAATATCATCTCTGCATTCATCATTATTGTTACTGCCGCAACCCTCTTTACACAAGGTATCGTTGTGGAGGATGCGAAGGAAGCTGCATTGGCCTTAGTCCCGCTGGCGGGCGAATGGTCCAGTATTCTCTTCGGAATAGGCCTTTTGGGGGCATCACTCCTGGCTATCTCAGTTCTTCCTTTGGCAACAACCTATGCCATGTGTGAAGCCTTCGGCTTCGAGCGTGGCCTTAGCCGGCGTATGAAGGAAGCTCCGGCATTTTACACCGTCTTTTTGGCAATTACCATAATCAGCATGTTTATCGTACTCCTGCCCGAAATGCCCCTCTTCCAGATTATGATTCTTTCACAGTCCCTTAATGCGATTTTGCTGCCCATCATCCTTGTTCTGGTGCTGATACTCGCCAACGATCAACGCATCATGGGCAGATGGAAGAACAAACCGCTCACAAATCTTCTGGCCATTGTCATGACCATACTCATCACCGTGGTCACGCTGATTCTCTTCGCGGCGCCGCTGATAAAACAAATCTAATCTAGCTTTTTAGGGAAATAAGCAGAGAATATATCGAGCTATGTTCGCTTTTTAAACCAGCATACTGCAATACCCAACGTTGTATCTCGCCGTCTTCAATTACTCGTACCACTGGCGTATGCTCATCAGCATGGCTTAATACCGCAAAACCAGCCCTCTCCAATGCCTTCTCAGTCCAAACCCGGGCAATTCCTTTTGCATCCAGTACAATGCTGCGCTTAGGCTCGGCCAGCATTCTAAAACTTCCTGTCATCCGGTCAAAGGAAACTCCAGGTTTGTCGAATATTTGGCCGAAATGCCCTTGCATAGCCAGGTCTTCGGGTGATCCGCTCACTAAACGGCCATCCTGCGCCATCAGCCAAATACGATCAGCCATCCGCAATGCCAGGTCAAGGTCATGGGTAGAGCTTAGCACTGCCTTGCCATGCGTATGTGCAAGGCTTCTCAAAAGCTGCATTACATTCATCCGTCCAGGCAGGTCTAAAAATGCGGTAGGTTCATCCAATACCAGCAAACTCGGTTCCTGTGCCACAGCCCGTGCAATCATAACCCTTTGGCGCTCCCCATCACTCAATTGGTTTACATAGCGCCCTTTTAAGCTTTCTGCGCCTACCATGCGAATGGCCTCGTTTACTTTTTCCAGGTCATCTGCGCTCCAACGATCATTCCAGCCGGTATATGGAAAACGCCCCAGCCCCACCAATTCTTCAACACGCATCGCACCAACCTGGATAGCTCCGGTCAGTACCATTCCTAACTGCTGAGCCAATTCCTTGGGCCGGTACTTGTCCATAAGACGGTTTTGCAGGTAGATTTCTCCAGCCAGGGGTTTTTGAAGACGCGTAAGCGTGCGCAATAAGGTAGATTTACCAGCACCATTGGGACCAACCAGGCACACCAACTCTCCAGCCACAACTCCTAAATTCAGCCCGCTGGAAATCGTATAAGCCCCGTGTTTTCCGCTATGCGGGTACCCAATGCTTAGTTCGCGTGTTTCCAGAATGTTCATAGAGTGAAACTCATACCTCCGCGCCGGCGTCTCGAAATCATCCACAAGACAAAGGGCGCGCCAAAAAACGATGTAACCACATTGATAGGCAAACCCAGCGAAGTTCCTGGTAACTGTGCGATACCGTCAGCGATCAGTGCAGCGATAGCACCCAGAAAAGCTACTGTAGGAACCAAAAACTTGTGATCTGCTGTTTTAAACAAGTTTCGTGCAAGGTGCGGTATTGCCACACCTAAAAAGCCAATCGGACCACAAAATGCCGTTGAAATGCCCGCCAAAAGGGATGCGCTCAATAAGATGAAAAAGCGAGCCCGCTGCAGGTTTAAACCCATGGTTTTGGCATAATCATCACCCAATAGCAGGGCATTTAATGCCTTAGGTAAGAGGGAAGCTAAGCCTAAACCCAGCATAATTCCCGGGAAAAGCACCCGCATCTGGTTCCAGGTAACGCCACCAAAGGAACCATAAGACCAGATTGTGTAAGCCTGAATGCGCTCTGGACTGCTAAAGTAAATCAACAGACTAACCACAGCCCCGGTTGCATGACCAAACATCAGGCCCATAATCAAAAGCGTGGTTGGGTTCTTAATCCAACGTCCAACTACCAGGATCAGGGCTAAGACTAATCCCGCACCAATCGATGCGGCAATGGCCAAACTCAGGTCGCCCACCAGTCCCAGTCCACTCATCAGCAGCGAACCACCCGTTCCCATTGCCAACAAAGCAACTGCCACACCTAAGGATGCGCCGGAATTGATACCCAGGATAAATGGATCCGCTAAAGGATTCCGAAAAAGAGTTTGCATCTGCAAGCCAGCAACCGCAAGCGCTGCACCAACCAAAATAGCAGTCAGTGATCGGGTAAGGCGGATGTTGAGGACAATCCGGTCCCAACTCGCCTGTCTTGCTGGCACTCCTGCCAAAATACTGAGAACATCCGAAAATGGGATCTTGGCAGACCCCAGGTTAAGGCTTATCAGGAAAAAGAGAAGCAATACGATCGCCAGTACTGCCAATACAAAACTTCGGCGCGGCGTCTTAGACGCCGCGCTGGAATCATGTTTGTGTTCTGGCTGTACCGCAGGCATATTATTGGATAGCCTGGTAATAATACAAGCTATACGATTCCAACAACTCAGGATGGAAAATAGCCACCAGATCCTTTAACACCAGGTTCGGGTAAGCAACTCCGCTTTCATAATAGTCTACACCGCCATTGGGGTTGACCCGGGCATTGTGGTTATAAACCTTACCTTCCGAAACTGCTTTAAAATCGGAATAGCGTGCATCCATAGCCAGCAAGCCTTCCATATCTGCAGCAAGACCAACGTTCAACCAGAAATCCGCATCCACTGCCCTTTCATACACGGTTTCAAATTTGAGTGGATGGGAATTTACGCCTTCCAATTCACTGAACAGATAATCAGCGCCAGCATCTCGCAGCAGACGAGCTACGTAACTTTCGTTACCAGGCATATACCAGGTTCCCTGGTAGTCAGTATTCACAAAAACTGTCGGTTTTTCCGCAAGAGCTGTTGCCTCTGCCTTAATCGCATCATACTCCTGCACCATCGCTTCAAAGGCAGTATTAATTTCTTGTTCCATATCAAAGAAAGTCGCAATAAACTTGCCCCATTCAGCACGGCCCAATGGCGAAGATTCCAGGTAGTCAGCATTTAAAGCAACAGGAAGGCCTGCTTCGATCAGTTTTGGATGGCAGTCCATCTCTGGAATTCCGGTTGCGGAAGTGAGAATCAAATCAGGCTTCAATTCAACCGCTTTTTCAAGATCCACCGCAGTCATGCTGGCTCCCCCGCCAATCTCTACAATCTTTCCCTCAGCGGCCATTGAGCGCACCGTTTCGTTGTAAATGTAAGTGGCATCGTCAATCCCCACCAGACTGTCAAATTTTCCGAGTTGTTCAATCGTGGGCAGATAAGTGCTAGACATGGAAATAACAGCTTTCACAGGGGTATGAAAAACTTGCACTCCCTCAGGAATTTCCGGTTCTGCAATACCTTCGGGTATCAAGTAATATACAAAGGTTTCTTCAGCACCGCTCCAGGGCTGTCGGACGGTCAGTATTTTATAACCATCCTTATACTCAATACTAAAATTTTCAGCATAAACAACTTCTACCTCATCCGAAAGCGAAGGCAGTTCGGCAATAGCAGTTTCTACAGGAGCTGCCAAGGTGGGTACCAGGGTCTCCACCTCAGGGGCTGCCGTTACAGCCAAGGCTACAGTTGGCTCTGCCTCAGCCACAGGTGCCGGTGCACTGACACAGGCAGATAAAAGCAAAACAACAGCAACTAGCGACAGAAAATTAACTCTCTTTTTCATTCTTACCTCTTTAAAATAAAATGCCCAACCTGGGTACAGGTGGGCGGCAACTGCAGCGCTGAATCAGTCCCGCCTTCCTAAACCGGGAAGGTTGTGGGTTTCTTGCATGAGGCAGGCTTCCTGGCTTCTCCAATGGAGCTACAGTTGCGGTACAGCGCCGGACTTTGACCGGCTTCCACCTTTAGGCCCTGGCTTCCGTGCATCGGGTCACCTCGGTCTTCTGTAAAAGAACAATTCAATTAAATATCACCTGATTGGTAAAGCGTCAAGAGCAATTGTCACACCTTTGTCTAATCTTATAAACAATAAGCTCTTGCAGGTTTTCCTAAAGATCTGGTAACTCAGGAGTACAATTGGCCTGGTGAAGAAAGCACATTTTAAGTCCCTGGACGAACACGAGCTGGCATCCTACCAAACTTTGCAGCAAGGCAACAATTGCTCAATGCATGCCATCGCCGCAGCAATCACGATGCTCACGGAAAAAAACTACGACCCAGATAAGCTGGCATCCTATGCTAACCGCCTTTGGCTGCGAGGCAGAATTTATCGCATTTGGCCGGGATGGGCTGTTACTCCTGCTATGCAGACTGGTTTCGTAAACCACCTCGCTCAGGCTTTAAATTTGCCCCTAAAAGCACGCCTATTGCACCTCAGCGTGGAAGTACTTCGCAACCTTCTCCTGGATGAAAAGCTGGTCGTAATCATCAGCATCTTCTGGTGGAAGAATAAAGCTCCCAAAATATATTTGGGCCAAAACCTGACCAATTACAACAATAATAGCCAAGCTGGAGCGCATGCAATGGTCTTGGCAGCTTACGATGAAGGCCACTTTCTGCAAGATGGTCGCCTTGCTCCCTGGGGTTTCATCAACTCCTGGACCGATGGCGGTACAGCTCTGTTTTGGATGACCGATCCCGACTTCCGCCGCTCCTGGCGCTTTCTGCCTCCTGTGTTAGGCAATAACCCTGCTGTAGTAATCCATCGCAGCCAAGAAACCGAACAAAAAGAATGAAACCATTAAAGCTCTTCTATAGACTCTCAAAAAAATATGCTTTCAGCCTGATTCTCGCCATGCTGGCAATGCTGAGTCTGGTTGCTATCCAGCTTCTTATTCCCTGGCTCATTCGCTCCATCCTCAACAAACTTACGCTGGAGCCAATTTCTGGTGATACGCTCAAATTTATCTCTCAGGCTGCGCTGATTGCATTGGTCGCCTACCTGGCCCGCGCATTAATGCAATTCATTCGTTCCTATGCTTCCCATGTAGCTGGCTGGGGGGTAGTGGCCAATGCCCGTCGTTTTGTTTACGAGCATTTGCAAAAACTTTCGATGCGCTATTATTCCGATAAACAAACCGGTCAGCTAATGTCCAGTGTCATTAACGACACCGACCTCTTCGAGCAGATGATCAGCCATGCGGTACCGGATTTGATCGTAAATTCCACAACTCTTATTGGTATCACCATCATTCTTGCAGGTATGAACTGGCGCCTCACGCTGATATCGCTCATTCCTATTCCCCTTATTGTCGTTGGTATGCGTCTTTATTCGCGCTATGTGCGCCCGCTTTTCCGCAAACGGCAGGTAGCATTGGGCGAATTAAATGCCGTTCTCAACGATAACCTCAACGGGGTCCGCGAAATTAAATCCTTCGCGCATGAAGAACTTGCCTTCGAGCAGGTCGACTTAAAAGTTCAGAACCATTTGGAGTTGAATCTTAGGGCATTACGCCTCATGGCCACCTTCAGCCCTTTGTTGGACCTGCTTGCCAGCATTGGTCAACTTGCTGTAATTTACTTTGGCAGCCGCATGGCTATGCATGGCAGCCTGAGTGTGCCGGATTTGGTTGCCTTTTACCTCTACCTGGAGTCCTTCTATCAGCCTGTACGTGCCTTTAGCAACAGCTGGGAGGCCGTTTTACAGTCCCTTGCCGGTTTTGAGCGCGTTTCGGAAATACTTGCCATCAATCCCGAAATCGTTTCTCCTCCCAATCCCAAAAAGCCAGCCGAACCTATCCAGGGAAGCATCAGCTTCCACAATGTAGATTTTGGCTATCAGGGAGAGGACCTGGTATTGCGCGGGATCAACCTTGAGATTCCAGCGGGCAGCAGCTTTGCATTGGTTGGCCCCACCGGCGTGGGCAAAACTACCTTTGCCAGTCTTATTCCACGCTTTTACGACGTGAATAGCGGCGCAATCTGCGTAGATGGCATCGATGTCCGCGATTGGGACCTGGATCAATTGCACCAAACAGTAGGCATGGTTTTGCAGGATGTTTTCCTTTTCAATGCCAGCGTTCGCCAAAACATCCTCTTTGGGAAGCCGGAAGCCACAGAAGCCGAGCTTATTCAAGCAACTAAAATTGCAAACGCCTGGGATTTTATCCAGGCGATGCCCGAAGGCCTGGATACCCGCATCGGCGAGCGGGGTGTCAAGCTCAGTGGCGGTCAGAAGCAGCGTATTTCAATTGCACGTGCTGTGCTGAAGGACAGTCCCATCCTTATCCTGGACGAGGCCACTTCTGCGGTAGATACCGAAACTGAAATGCTTATTCAGGAAGCCCTGGAACGACTCATTCAAGGGCGCACCACGATCATCATTGCTCATCGCTTATCCACGGTGCGCAACGTTGATACGATCGTTGTCTTGGAAGATGGCGAAGTCCTCGAGGTCGGGAACCACGCGCAATTACTGGCAAACCAGGGTCTTTATCACAAACTCTTTACAGTTCAACAGCGTTTATATTAACCTTATTCAACACCGACCGGCATGGGTGTATTAGCTTCCCTGCTGATGATTTCAGGCACTATTTGTCCCGAGCTTAATTCTCGCAGCCGCAGTTCAAGCATCGGCAGATCAGCACTTTGAACCCGGGCTTTAACACGCACCTCGGCGCCAAAAACACTGTCTTCTATCTCTGCATTGAACATTTTTAAATCCCGCAGAACGCTATCATAATAACTGTAAGCAAGCTCAAGCCCTATCAAGGTGGTATCCACAAGCTTGGCAGCCTGGGTAACAGCAAGAACTGCTTTCACTGCATCACCATATGCTTGCACCAGCCCGCCAGTGCCCAGTTTTGCACCTCCGAACCAACGGGTTACAACAACAGCAAGGTTTCCAAGCCCGCTTCCTTCCAATACAGCCAAGGCCGGCCGGCCTGCTGTACCGCTCGGTTCGCCGTCATCACTGCAATGGCTGATCAGGCTCCTACCATGCCCAATCACAAAGGCCGGAACGTGGTGGGTCGCATCCGACCAACGAGCCTTTTCATCCTTATGAAAAGCCCTCGCTTCTTCTACACTTCCTGCAGGCTGAAGGCGTGCTAAAAAACGGGAATTGAGAACTTTTATTTCTGCTTCAGCAGCTCGCAGAGGCACTAATCTTAAGTTTTCTTCTTCTTGGTTCTGCTTAGTCATACCTTAATCTTACGCTATAATTTTCTGCGCATGGAATTAATTTTTATCCCCCTCAATGTATTAGCCCTCATCCTCTTTGGTTACGATAAACTCCAAGCCAAATATGGTGGTCGCCGCATCCCTGAAAGGATCTTGCTTGGCTTAGGTTTTCTGGGAGGCATCGGCAGCCTCCTCGCCATGGTCTTTTTTAGACATAAAACCCGTCATCAAGTTTTTTGGCTTGTCTGCACCCTGGGGGCTATTCTAAATTTTTACCTTGTCGGCTCACGAATTTTTTGGCCTTAATTTAAGCTTGCTTCTAAATCCTGCTTCTTGTCGCCTGATCTTATCCTGCGTTTTACCAAAATTTATTAACCAACTTATGTCAAATTTTCACTAACAAATTATTCTAGGCTATAATTAAAGTTCATTCGATTTTTAATAATAATGACATTAGTGCGCCAAAAAACATGGTCGAAATTGAAACTATTAACGAAATTCGTCCTCGGGTTACAGGTGAGTTTTCAGTAACCGACTTTATTGCGCGTACACCTAATATCCAAAAGGCCTGGGATTGGGGTAAAAAGGTCCATGAAGGCCAGCTGCGCCTTTCCGGAGAACCTTACTTCGAAACGCATTGTGGCTGGGTAGGCGCCTTCATCGATAATTTGGTAGGTAAGGAATCCTGGACCATCGCCGCTCTTCTGCACGATACTATCGAAGACCAGGGCGAAACCTTAGAGGAAATCCGCGACCTCTTCCCCGGAGAACTGGGTGAAGAGGTCGCTCATATTATTGACGGCGTCACAAAGATGAGCAATCCGCGTGACGGCAGCAATCGCGAGATCGAGACCCTCCGTAAAATGGCCATGTTCCGCGACCCGGCTATTTATGTGGTCAAACTCGCGGATAAAAGCCACAATCTTATGACCCTCAATCATATGCCCCAGGCCAAACAGTGGCAAAAAGCCACCGAGGCCATCCGTGCTTATGGCAAACTGGCTGGCATTCTCAACTGTTATCGCTGGCGGCGTTGGATCGAGGACATGGCCTTTCCCTACGCCGAGCCTGAATCCTACAATACTGTCAAATGGAAAATCGATAGCGACCCGCGCCTCAACCTCAACTTTATCCGCTATTACCTCAATGAATTAGGTCGCCTTTTTGAGGCTGAAGGCATCGAGGGCTCTGTGCGGTTTACGGTCAATGGCTATTGGCAGGCCTGGGATAAACTCCAGCGCATGGCCCGTGACCGCCGCTCCTCCCTTGAAAACTTTAGCGCCGTCAACGACATTGTCTCTTTCCGCATGCTCGTTCGTGAGGAAGACGAACATGCCTGTTATCGCATTTTAGGTCGAGTGAACAAGTACTTCAGCCGCAACCTGGACCAGGACCGCTTCGATGATTACATCGCAGCGCCGCAAAATGGTTATCGCGCAATACAGGTTACCAGCTATCTTCCTGGTATTGGCGCAATTGAAGTAGCAATTGCCACCGAGGAAATGGAAGGCGAAAACACCTGGGGAGTTATCCATCGCATTAAAAATGATCAGGACATCTCCATGTATAGACCCGTCCAAATCCTTACGCCCTACGGCGGAACACGCTTCCTGCCAGAAGGAGGCACTGTTCTCGATGGAGTAGCCGCAATCCAGGAGTTCTACCTGGATAAGATCAATAAAGTCTTGGTAAATGGCGAAGAAAGGCATATCTACGAGCAACTGAACCCTGGCGATGTAGTAGAAGTAGTTACCAGTGGTACACATCTCAAACCCGACCCGGACTGGTTAAATCATTGCGATGTTACGACTGCCCGTCGTCTGCGCACAGTTCTGGCTATGGTTGGCTTAAAAGAAGCTGGCATCCGTGGCCGGGAAATAATTCGTCCTATTCTTGCGCAGCAGGGTATTTTGGCACTGGAAGATCTGCGCTTTCCGGATAACCACCGCATCGAATCCCTTCTGGGAATGCTCGCCTGTGCCAGTTTGGATGATCTTTATGCAGCCATTGGCGATGGCTCTATTAATCTGCGTGAATTCGAGGAAGCCCTGGAGGTAGCCGGTATTTCTCGCTCTTCTTTAGGTTGGGTAACCGTAGAAGTGTCTGGGTCAAACACGTCAAACCGTCCTGGAATGCTCTATTATGTCACTTCTATCGTTTTTGAAGTTGGCGCAAACATCATTCGCACCAGCAATACCAGCAATCCCGAAGGTGACTTTAACCTGCGTATGGTCCTCACTGGTCTTGATGAACAAGGCAAAAACAAGCTCCACGAAGCCTTAAAACAAAGTCGTTTTCCCCTCGATAAAATCGAAATCGTTTGATTTTTATTCCTCCCCGCAAGATTCCTAGCTCATTGATATTTTGCAATCCAGTGGCTGTGCTAAAATATTCGCGACCGCTTAAACTATTATGAAAAACCAACGATCCAAGCGAATTTTTCTTAGGTTTGGGCTGATTCTCCTGGCCCTTTATTTGTTTCTAAGCAATTCCCAGCAATGGGTCCTGGCGCAAACCCCAATGCCACCCGGAATCGGTCCCTCGGTTGCTACAGCAACACCAGCATCTCGCCAAGCCAAGGTGGAGTTTTACTTTTTTTATTCCACCACTTGCAGTCACTGCATGGCAATTCTTAACGATATTATTCTTCCGCTCCAGGCACAAAACCCCGGAATGATCGATGCCCGCTTACTCGATATCAACGCTGACCCCAATGCCTATCAGGCTCTGCTCAAAGCCGAAGAACACTTCCAGGTTCCGGCAGAAAAGCGCGATATTCCTACTGTGCTCATCGCAGAGAAGATCCTCATTGGCGAACGTGAAAATCGGGACGCTTTGAAATCCCTCATCACAGCCGGTTTGGCAGCAGAAGGTATTCCCTTTCCAATCATCCCAGGCTTAGAAGCGGCTGCGCTTCCCAGCAGTTCAATTGCTGCCACCCAACCAGCCGAAGTCTGCAGGATCGATAACCCAGATTCTTGCGCAGTTGCCAGCCCAATTCAGGCAGCGTACTTTTACCAGCTTGGCTGCAAAGAATGCAGCCGCTCCGAGGCAGACCTTAAATACCTCCAAAGCCAGTTTCCAAATCTGGTCATTAACGAGTTCAATTACTACGAACAAACGGCTCTGGCAAACTGGATGGCTGAACGCATCGGACGCGCAGATGAGATGCATGCTCCGGCTGTGTTTATTGCCGATCAGGCTTTTATTGGCGAAGCAGAAATCAATCCCCAAAATATGCTCCCCTTGCTGAACGAACTTGCCAATAGCGGAAGCAGCGCCTTTTGGATAGACTACGACCCCCAAGCCGGCCAAAACGCGCTTGTAGATAAGTTTAATAACTTAGGTTGGTTCGCCATCGTTTTTGCGGGTTTTATTGACGGCCTCAATCCTTGTGCCTTCGCCACAATCGTATTTTTCGTTTCCTATCTTCACATCAGCGGCAGAAAAGGACGGGAAATTATCCTAACCGGAACCAGCTTCACACTTGGGGTCTTCCTGGCATATCTGGTGGTAGGTTTAGGCTTCTTTCGGGTTTTGGATCTGGTAAAAAACACGATTTCACTGGCAGGTAAAATTGTCTACGCTCTTACCGGGGCTTTTTGCCTTACGCTTGGAATTCTTAACCTGCGCGATTATGTGAATATACGCCGCGGTAGTCCCGCCGATATGGCCTTAAAACTTCCTGAGCCATTACGAAATCGCATCAACGCCACCATCCGGCAGGGTAGCAAAGCCAGCAGGTATTACATCAGCGCCTTTTTGAGTGGTGTGATCATCTCTGTTTTGGAGCTCGCTTGTACCGGCCAGATTTACTTGCCAACAATCATTTACATGACTTCGGTAGCAGGTTTGCGCGCAAAAGCCGTACCAGCTCTCATTCTCTACAACCTGCTTTTTATCTTGCCCCTCATCGTTGTCTTCATGCTGGCTTACTATGGCACAGAATCCAAAGTTTTTACGCGCTTCCTTAAAGACAACGCAGCACCAGTTAAGTTGGGTATGGCCTTCCTTTTCATTGGGCTGAGTATCTGGCTCTTAAGTTCTTTAATTGTCTGAGCGTTGCATCCCTGCTCCCCGACTGCCTTCAGCGACAGGAAAAAAATAACAGGAGGGAGATGTTTTCGATTCGTTCGAAGCGAACATACGCCCCTCTTGCCTGGGTTATTTTTAGATGAGAGCTGGAAGGGAAACTCTCCCCTTCTTGCCTAAGCCATTATTTTGGCTTAATAACTTTTATTTCCTGCTAAGCTGCTTGCCTCTCCATCGCTTTAACCACTTAGCCCAGCTGGAACTTAAATGCACACTGGCAGAAGAAAGCCTCTTGGGTAGTTCAGCTGTTCCAAGCACCTCACGAAGTTCTTCTGCTGTATCAAAACGCTGTATTCGCATCGCTGCTCGCCCCAGCTCAACGACTGTATGGGCATCGGAGCCAGCCATGCGCTGCAATTGATGTCCGCAGGCAAAGGCATCAGCGGCCCGGTTATAACTGCGGCTTATACAGCGTGCGTTAAAAACCTCCAGCGCATCCAGGTAAGGCAGCATTTCACGCAAGGTTTGTGGCTGCCAATGAGCTCTCAACCGGTCAAAGGGGTGCGGCAGGCTAATGAAGGCCTGCTGGTCTTTTAATCGGGCGATTACCTCCATGGGGTGTAAGCCGGGTGGAATTTCATCCACCATAAAATAACCCAGTATTTCCCCCTGGCTGGTTTCGATTTCTTCGCCAATAATAATCCGCTCAGGGTCCAGTTCTTTGGCGCGTAGGGCACCCTGAATGCTGTTGTGATCGGTAACGGCTACGCGCTCCAGTTGCTTCCTTTTTGCAGCCATCACCAAGTCAGGCACTTCCAAGAGCGAGTCAGCCGAAAAAATGGTATGACAGTGGAATTCTGCTAACAGAAAAGGCTTATTCATACACGTAAATCCGGGGCAAGCGGTCGGCCAAACCTGTTGTGACCTCATAATTGATGGTGCCCCATCGAGCTGCAACCTCATCAACACTAATCTCTTCATCACCTTGCCGGCCTAAAAGCACTACTTCATCGCCAGGCTTGGCATCTGGCAGTTCATCCAGCTTGAGCATGCACTGATCCATACAAACGCTGCCCACCACATCCACACGCTTTCCACCTACCAGCACCTGTTGTCCGCTCACCCTCCGAAAGCCATCCCCATAGCCTATCGGTATCACGCCTATACGTTCATGGCTGTGCGTTACATAGTGGCTTCCATAACTAATTCCATGGCCGGCCTCAAAATCATGCACCATAATCAGCCGGGCCTTCCAGGTTAAAGCCGGCTTATAACCCGGCGGTAATGGCGTCAACGGACCCGGAGCCATCCCATACAAAATATCTCCGGGTCGTGTCAGGTCATACCATGCCTGAGGATAATTGATGATGCCTCCCGAATTGGCAGCGTGAACCAAAGAAGGTTTTAAACCAGCAGCTTCCAGCTGCCTGAGCAAGGTATCAAAGATTTCAATTTGCCTTAATGTATATGCACAATTCGGCTCATCACCACGGGCAAAGTGTGTGAAGATACCATCCACTTGGATTTCACTATTTTCTAAGGATCGCATAAACTCCGGAATACGCTCCACCCGCATACCAAGCCGTCCCATACCTGTTTCCACCTTAAGGTGCGTATGCAGGCAGCCTCCCATTCCGGCTGCTACCTGACGGTAAGCCTCGGTCAACTTTTCATCCACCAGCGAAAGGGTGATGTTTTGAGCAATTGCCTCAGGAACCTTTGCGGGCGGCGTATACCCAAGAACCAGAAGTCTGGAAGAAATACCCGCTCGCCGCAGAGCCAGTGCTTCTTCAATCCGGGCTGTGCCACACCAGGTTGCCCCGCCAGCATTCGCTGCCTGCGCAGCCGGAACCAAACCATGCCCGTAGGCATTAGCTTTAATAACCGCCATCACCTCACGCCCGGTCAACTTCAGCACTTTTGCCGTGTTCTCGCTGATTGCATTCAGGTTTATTTCCAGCCAAGTGGAAAAATTATTTGTACTCTTAGGACTCATTCCTAACACCCTGAGCTGAAAACAACTCAATCGTCTCAATAGGACGCCGACCCTGATTACGATAGCCCTGGTGTGGTCGCTCGGTATTGTAGTGGACCAACCAGGCGTCTAAATCTACCTGAAGTGCTTCCACAGATTCGTACAACTTCGTGCGAAAGGCGATGCGGAAGAATTCGTCCAGGACCGTTCGGTTGAAGCGCTCAACAAACCCATTCGTTTGCGGTCTGCGCACCTGGGTCTTGCGGTGCTCGATGTCATTGAGCTCCAGATAGAGTTCGTATGGATGGGTGTCTTTCCCGCAAAATTCACGCCCATTATCGGTCAAGATCGCATCCACCGGTAGCCCTTTTTCTTTGTAAAAAGGTAGGACGTCATTGTGGACAACTGCTACTGCTGCTTCTGGCTGTTTGGTGGTGTGCAGAAAGCCAAAGGCATAGCTGCCATAAGTATCCACGACTGCGTGCAAGTAGACCCGCCCCACGCCCTTGAGCACACCGACATAAAACGTATCTTGGGAAAGCACTTCCCCCGGCCGGCTGCTCTCGATATGCCGCTCCCGGAAGCAGGGATTGGCCTTCTCGATCCAGGCCACTTGCTGGGGGCTCAACTCGATCTGGTGTTCGAGACTTCGCTCTTCGAGCTTGAGTAGCCGCTCATAGCGAGTACCCATCTCATGCTTGTTGAGGATATTCTGAATGGTGGGATAACTGATTTTGATCCCTTCAAGAGCCAGGCTGTCGCACAGCTTGTTGCATCCCCATGTGGGGTGTTCCAGGCTAAGTTCCAAGATCCGCTCTACTTGCTCGGGAGGTGTGGTGAGAGGATTGGATTTGGGTATGGGAGGGAGATCCTTCAATCCCTCGATCCCGTGAGTCTGAAACCTGCGCTTGTATTCGTAGAATTGGGTGCGCGAAACCCCGCGCTGGCGGCAAGCCTCGCTAACATTGCGCAAACTCTCTGCCAGCTGCAAGACACTCAGTTTCTGATGTGCTACTCTTAATCCTGCGTCCATCGTGATCTCCTTGTATAATTCTACTAGTTATTCACGATGTTAGGTATGTTTCACTAGAGTACAAATTATTACTGTCCATATCCATAAGGCCTAAGTATAATCCGAAGAATGACCTGTAAAAAAGCTATAATGCTAGCAATGCTTTACCCTAATATCACGCAAGCTTTCAGCAGTTTCAATGGTTCATGGACTGCCAAAAACAAAACCCATCTATTCCTCCACTGCCTGGAGTTTCCTGCGCATGTTTGAGTTCACCCTAAAAGCACAGGATGGATCTGCCCGCGCAGGCGAGTTTCTTACGCCGCATGGAGTCCTTTCCACTCCTGTTTTTGCACCTGTGGGAACCCAGGCAACGGTAAAGTCACTTACACCGTCTCAGTTAATGGACCTCGACGCCCAGCTGGTGCTTGCCAATACCTATCACCTCTTTTTAAGGCCCGGGGACGAACTTATTGCGGAAATGGGCGGCTTACACCAATTTATGCAGTGGCCGCACCCAATGCTCACCGATTCAGGTGGCTTTCAGGTCTTTTCACTTTCCAAAATCCGAAAAATTGATGATGATGGGGTTAGTTTTAAGAGCCACATTGATGGAGCTATGAAGCGTCTGGAGCCTGAAACTTCCATTCGCATCCAGGAAAACCTTGGCGCAGACATCATCATGGCCTTTGATGAATGCGCTGACCCTACGCAAGAGGCCTATGCCCGGGAGGCTATGCAGCGAACCCATGCTTGGGCTCTGCGCTGCATAGAAGCCAAAACACGCCCGGATCAAGCCCTTTTCGGGATCGTTCAAGGCGGTATCTTCCCCCACTTAAGAGAAGAATCTGCTCATTTCATCAGCAGCCTGAATCTGCCGGGAAATGCAATCGGCGGCCTTTCGGTTGGTGAACGCAAAAGCGAAATGTACCGTACTATTGAGCTTGTCAATGCCATCCTCCCCTCCGACAAACCGCGCTACCTGATGGGCGTTGGAACCCCCGAAGACCTTATTGAGGGCGTACTGCGCGGGGTTGACATTTTTGATTGCGTCCTGCCTACTCGTCTGGCACGCCATGCAAGCGCAATGACGCTTGACGGCCGTCTTAACCTCCTAAATGCTGCTTTTTCCCGCGATCCCCAGCCCATTGATGTAAACTGCAGCTGTTACACCTGCAGCCATTTTAGCCGTGCCTATTTGCGGCACCTGCTTAACGCTAAAGAAATGCTGGCCGCTACCCTCCTTTCCATCCACAATCTGCACACCTTACTGCAATTAGCCCGCGAGCTTCGTCTGGCTATTCTGCAGGGAAGGCTCCAGCAATATGCAAGCTCTGCCCTTGAAAGGCTAGCCGGTAAACCCAATGCCGGACGGGTCTAGGCAAGCTTAAGAGGTTTTTTATGACAATATTTCAGGGCATCTTCTTAGGTATCATCCAAGGTCTTACGGAATTTCTGCCGGTTTCTTCTTCCGCTCATCTGGTCTTAGTTCCCTTCCTGCTTAATTGGCAGCTGGAGCCTCAAACCGCCTTCGTGTTCGACGTCATCGTCCAGCTAGGCACGCTTAGTGCTGTAGTTTTCTACTTTTGGAATGACCTTAAAGCCATTTTTTTGGATTTGCTAGCCGCTCTCAAAGCTGGGGATCCTTTCCGCAAAGGCCAGGCGCGTCTGGGTTGGTGGATTATATTGGCAACCATCCCG
Organism: Anaerolineaceae bacterium; assembly: GCA_040772305.1. Classification (GTDB taxonomy): domain Bacteria; phylum Chloroflexota; class Anaerolineae; order Anaerolineales; family Anaerolineaceae; genus Mesolinea. The sequence continues at coordinate 297,682 of JAXGYK010000002.1, read as the reverse complement.
GCGGGCTTGTTCGGCTTACTTCTTAAAAAACAGGTTGAAGCAAGCTTTGAAAGCCCGCTTGCAACTGCGGTCTTCCTCTTTCTCGTTGCTATCCTCATGGCAGCTGCCGAGCTCTTTACCCACCCGGAAAAGTCTCTTTCTTCTATCCAATGGCTCGATGCCATTATTATTGGGTTTTTTCAGGCGCTTGCAATCTTCCCTGGCATTTCCCGCTCCGGGGCAACCATCAGCGGTGGCCTGCTGCGCGGCTTAAAGCGCGATGCAGCAGCTCGTTTCTCGTTTCTTATGTCCATACCTATTATGCTGGCCGCTGGCACATTGACTACACTGGACATGCTCGCAATGCCTGACCTGGCAAAGTTTTTGCCAGTTATCGTTCTGGGTTTTATTTCTGCTGGGGTTGTAGGTTACTTTTCCATTCGCTGGCTCTTAGGCTTTTTGCGCAAAAACAGTCTGCTTCCCTTTGCCGCCTATTGCGCAGTTTTGTCCATTCTTACCTTATTTGTAATTTCAGCCCGTTAAGCCCAGGCAAAAAAGAAGTTCCGGTTTGATCCAGGCTTAAATGCGCGGCTTGCGGGCAACAAAGGCTCCGCTCTTTTTATCAATTTGAATACCCCCATCTCTGTTAATGATCTCCTCAAAATATGCAAGCAAACCTTGTCTGTCAATGTGCTTATCCCTTAGCGAACCCGCATAATCCACCAGTGCTTGCGCATCGGTTACCCACAAATCGCTGTGGTATGGCAGTACCGTTAATTCCTCGAAGACCTGTTCAAGCAGCAGTCTTCCATTTTCGAGCGTAAAAGGGGTATGGAATCGATGCATTTCACCGCAGTCAGGCGCAAAGTCCTGCAGCAATTCATCCAAATGGCGCATATGCCCTTCGCCATTCGTTGTCGCGACAAATCTGCCCCCGGGAGCCAACAAACGCGCAGCCTCCCGAATTGCCATCTCCGGTCGGGGAACATGGTAAAGCATATGGTTGGCGATTACGAGGTCAAAGGAAGCGCCCACAACAGCAACAGCCTCAGCGTCCATCACAGCGGCATTTATGCGCTCATCTTTTCCAATTTCATCTAAGCCAAACTGCAATATTCCCAAAGAAAAATCACTTAATAAGACCTTTGCCTGCGGCAGCTTACAGATTTTTTCGCGCCAAAAGTAGGCCGAACCAGTACCCATTTCAAAAACCCGATCGCCATCCTTGATTTCCAGGATACGCAGTACAAAATCGTTCCAGGCTTCATCAGCGCGTGTAAAATCCTGGTGCAGGCGGATGCGAGCGCCTAAATTCTTCTCATTTGCATATTGTTCGCGGCAAAGAAAGCTGCGTTCAGTTCTCATTGGTGCGCTTTTCTGAAGCATTGCTCATGCTTTCCATACGGCGCAAGTCAGGATCAAACCCATTATCCAGAAGGAAACTGCGAATCTGAGCAGTCGCATCCAAAAGCCAGCTCGCGCTCTGTTCATTACTAAGCTGGTCAAGAAACATTGCCAGGTAACGACTCTGATCCACCAGCGAGAACCATTCAGCACGTAGCACTTCTGCCGGCAAGTAGTTCAGGTTTGTACTAAATACCTTGTTGATCGTACCTTCTTCGTAGTAGCGTTGAAACTTTTCAATTCCTTCGGTAAAAAAGGCAAAAGTGCTGGCAACATAAATCGTCTTTGCCTTGCGGCGTTTAAGTTCTATTGCTATGTCAAAAACACTCTCGCCGCTGTTGATCATGTCATCTACGATCAACACATTCTTACCCTCAACGTTTTGCCCAAGGTATTCATGCTGAACAATCGGGTTTTTTCCGTTCACAATGCGGCTGTGATCTCGCCGTTTATAAAACAAACCCACATCCAGTCCCAGAACGCCTGCATAGTAGACTGCACGGTCCATCGCACCGGTATCAGGGGAAATAATCAATAGTTTCTCAGCAGGGTCAAAAAGCCAGTTCTCAGTAGACAAAAAATGCTTTAGGATCTCTAAAGTCGGGTAGATATTCAGGAAAGAAACCTGCGGTACAGCATTTTGGATGGTTGGATCGTGCGCATCAAAGGTGATGATTTCATCCACACTCCAGCGCTCCAGGTCCTGCAAGGCTATTGCACAATCCATCGACTCACGCGCCTTTTTGCGATGCTGCAAAGAGGCGTAGAGTTTTGGCAGCACTACCGTTACATGTCTGGCCCGGCCACTCATCGCGGAAAGCACCCGTTTGATATCCATAAAGTGTTCGTCCGGGCCCATGGGAACTGTTTTGCCATACATGTTATAGGTAATCGAGTAGTTTGAAACGTCCCCCAAAATAAAAACATCGCGTCCTCGAACAGTCTCATCCAAGCGCACTTTTCCCTCTCCATTTGGAAAACGGATCTCCGTTGTCTTAATCAGGTAAGTGTCAATCTCGCAACCGTCACTGTCCAGGTTTTGCCCGCGGGCTTTGCGCATTTCCAGGAGATGTTTATCGATTTTTTCGCCTAAATCGGCGGCAGAACGTAGCGCAATGATACCCAGATCACCGCGTGAAAGGCGATGTTTTGTCATCTAAGCAACCTCCTTGGTGTATATTTTAAGTATAACAGAGGCATATTGAATAGTACGCATTATTCATCCAATTTTTAGTACCTAAAACCCCTGATTTAGCTCCTTGCCCAAAACGGTCCTTCTGAACCTGTCATTATAGGAATTGACTAATACTCTTGATAGTGATAAAGTATTGCGCATAATTAAAAGAATTTGGGATTAAACAGCATCACAGGAAAGAAGAGTTACAAGTATGGCAGAACGGATTAAAGGCACGATTAAATGGTTTAGCGCTCCCAAGGGTTATGGCTTCATCGGCTGCGAAAATGCCGACGACGTCTTTGTGCATTTTTCGTCTATCCAAATGGAAGGCTACCGTCGTCTCAAAGAAGGTCAAAACGTAGAATTTTCCATCGAGGAAGGACCAAAGGGCCGCCAGGCCGCCAATGTTGTAATCCTGGACAACTAATTTTACAGACCAAAAAAGAGGCTGCCCTTTTTGGACAGCCTCTTTTTTCTTTAATAAACTGCTCTGCGCTAGCAGGGCGTGTGCATCTGCAGCGCATCCCGCATACGCTTTAATCCCGCATCCAAAAGCGAGCGTTGTGTGGCATAGTTGAGCCGCACAAAGCCGCTATATGCTTCTCCAAAGGTAGCCCCGTCGTTCAGCCCAACCTTTGCCTCTTCCAGGAAGAACTTTTGTGGTTTCGTCAAGCCGGTTTCCCGACAATCCAGCCATGCTAGGAAGGTTGCAGGTGCCTTAAACATGCGTACCCCCTGCATTTCCTCGTTGACAAACCGATGCAAATGATCCCTGTTCGCCTGCATATACGCTAAACAAGCCTTTAGCCAAGGCTCACCTTCTTCGAAGGCCGCCTTGCTGGCTGTTAGAGCCAGCATATCCGGACGGCCAACCAGTCCAGCCCGAGTCTTACTAATAGCGTCCCGCAGCTTGGAATTGGATGTGATCATCACTGATGCGTGCAGCCCGGCAATGTTGTAGGTCTTCGACGGTGCCATAAAGGTCAAACAGTTTTGTGCAATCTCGTCCGAGAGCGAGGCAATCGGAATATGTTTTGCATCATCGTAGAGCAAATCGCAGTGAATCTCATCCGAACAAATCAGCACCCCATGCCTCAGACAAATCTCAGCCAGCTGCAATAGCTTTTCGCGGCTAAAGACCTGACCCGATGGATTGTGCGGGTTACACAGGATGAACAACTTCACCTTCTCGGAAATAATTTGCTCTTCAAAGCGCTCAAAATCCAAGCTGTAACTGCCATCAGCGTTTTCAATTAAGGGGTTTAAGACGCTCCGCACGCCCGCATTCGGCCCGGCGCCAAAAAAAGGCGGATAAGCTGGAACTTGAAAAATGAGCGCGTCTCCAGGCTCACAAAATGTACGCACGGCCAGATTGAAGCCGGTAACAATACCCGGAACATAATCAATCCAGTCAGCTTCAGTTTCCCAGCCATACTTGTCCAGCAGCCGCTTTTGCACCACCTCGGTAAGGCCTTCGGTCAACATCGCATACCCAAACACACCATGGTCTACCCGCCGATGCAGCGCTTCCATCACTGCAGGCGGACACTTATAGTCCATGTCGGCTACCCACATTGGCAATACGTCCTCTGCAAAATGATGCCACTTTACACTATCGCTGGCACGACGGTCGATAATCTTGTCAAAGTCCATTTAAGCTCCTTTTCTTGTTTATCAATTGTATCCAGGTCTTGTATTCTGTTCCAGAATTCCGCAAGAATGCTCTGGTATACTTTCTCCCTGGTTTCTTTTGTTAAAGGTGTACATGAACAAAAATATTGCTGGCATTTTAAAACTCACCCGTTTCAACGAATATTTTTACTTCGTTACAGTAACAACCATATTAGGAATCGCATCCGCCGAAGGAGAGTTTGGTTGGCGCTTCATCATCGTGCTTGTTGCTAATTTACTTTCCGTTGGGTTCGCATTCATGATCAACGATGTTGAAGACGCACCCGACGATGCACTCAATCCTGAAAAAGTCCACCGTAACCCGGTTTCTGCAGGCTTGCTTACTCCTCGAACTGCACGTCTTATTTCCTTTATCGTTGCCTTAATTGCACTGGCTTTTTATGCCAGTCTGGGCGGTAAGGCCTTCTATTATGGTCTGGTAAGCTTGGTCTTAGGCGTCTTTTATTCAGCCTACCTGCGCCTCAAAAACCGTGCGTTTTTTGACCTCCTCTCCCATTGCTGGCTCTTGGCTGGCTTACAGACACTCACCGGATTTTTTAGTTTTTCCGACTTTGCAAACGAAAAGCTGATCTTCCCTTTGTGCTTCGTACTTTGTGTTTCTATGTACGGGGAGCTTTTCAATGAACTGCGAGATTTTGAAGGCGATAAACGTGCTGGCCTTAAGCACACAGCCATCGTACTGGGAGAAAAGACTACCCATGTCATCATGCTCATCCTGCTCGCAATCGGTGGAATATGCGGTATCATCACCTTCCTTTTCCTGGGCCTCTTTCATCCCTGGGTTATTGCTTTTATGGTGTTTTTAGCTGCGCTTTTCCTCATGCCAGTGATCATGCGCATGAAAAAGGGCGATAGCTCCATGAGCATCCAAACCCCGCTCCAAAAACCACTTGAGCGCGCAGCAGCGATTGCACTTTTCCTGGGTTATCTCGTGCCTGCCCTCGTGAAACTCTTTATTTAGCTATGTCTGCCTCAACGTCAATCCCTGCTTTCACTTTCGATCCGACCCTTGGCTGGGAAGATTACGCTCTGCTCGATAGCGGTGATGGAAAAACACTGGAGCGCTTTGGGCCGTATACGCTAATCCGGCCGGAAGCTCAGGCTATTTGGGCTAAAGGCGGACCAGCCAATGCCTGGAAAAAGGCTGATGCCCTGCGCATCGAAGAAAGCAAAGAATATGGTGGCCGCTGGCAGTTTCTTAAACCCATTGAAAAAAGCTGGGAAATGAGCTACAAGTCCTTACGTTTCCAGGTACAGATAGGTACTTCCCGCCACATTGGCGTCTTTCCTGAGCAATCCCCACATTGGGACTTTATTATGCAGCGTGTGCAGCGCGCTGCGATAAAACCTTTCAAGGTCTTGAACCTCTTTGGCTACACTGGCATGGCCACACTGGCTGCCACAGCAGCCGGTGCTGAAGTAACCCATGTAGATTCCTCCAAACATGCTCTCTCATGGGCCTCCTATAACCTCAAGCTTAACGGACTTCAAAACAAGCCGGTACACTGGATTGCCGAGGATGCGCTCAAGTTTGCAAGCCGCGAGGCGCGACGGGGCAACACTTACCAAGGGATCATCATGGACCCCCCTAAATTTGGCCGCGGCGCCAACGGGCAAGTCTGGGACTTCTTTAAAAAAATGCCCAGCCTGGTTCAAGCCTGCCGTCAAATCCTGGCCCCTGATGCCGATTTTATAGTCCTTACTTCCTATGCCGTAGCCGCCTCTGCCACAATCACCTGGGAGGCAATCAACGACATGGTTGGTAACAAAGGAATCAAAACAATGGGCGAGCTGGTCACACAGGATCAGGCAGCTGGGCGCTTGCTCAGCCATGCACTGTTTACCCGCTGGCAAGCGGATTAATAAACCCTGCTATTCTGCATATTGCAAAGTTGAATTAATCGTTAAGCCGCGACACCAATACACGGTCGACCCTGCGCCCGTCCATATCTACGACCTCAAAACGATACTCTCCCCAATCGAAACTCTGCCCTACCATAGGAATCCGCCCCAATTGGTTCATTACAAAACCACTCAGCGTCAAATATCCGGCTCGAACTTCATCAGGCAATTCTTCGTCCAATCCTAACAAATCCTTTAATTCATCAATCGCAATCAAGCCATCAAAAAGCCAGGAACCATCCTGACGCTGCACAGCTTCCTGTTCAAGGTCGCTTTCATCATCGCGTATCTCCCCCGCAATCGACTCTAACACATCATACAGCGTTACCATACCCTGCACTCCGCCGTATTCATCAATTACCAATGCCTGATGGTTGCCGCTAGCTCTAAATTGTTCAAAAGCCTTAAGCGCCGGCATGTTTTCAGGAATAAACTGGGCTTCACGAATGAAATCTGTAAGGTTAAAGTTGGCAGAATGCAGATCCTGCCCCACCAGTTCCTTCACATTCAGCATCCCAATCACCTCATCCAATTCACCCTTAGCTACAGGAAGGCGCGAAAAATTACTTTCAATCATCTCCCGGATGATAGTTTCTCGGTCATCTTCCAAATCCAGCCAAACCATCTCAGTCCGCGGGGTCATCATGGCATCTACACGACGCTCTCCCAGCCGAAACACGCCACTTACCATATCCTGCTCGGCCTCATCAATAACACCGCTTTCTTTACCTTCCTGCAGGAGCAGTTTAATTTCTTCTTCCGTTACCACAGGCTCAGGCTTTGGCTTAATCCCCAAGGCACGCACACCCAGGTCGGTCACCCAGGAAAGCAACGCGACGATTGGCCGCGAAATTTCCGAAAGTACCCGCATAGACCGCGAGAAGTAACTGGCAATCACTTCAGGATTGTTGAGCGCAATTCGTTTAGGAATCAACTCCCCTAAAACCAGGGTAACAAAGGTAGTCAAAACAACCATGGTTGCAGTTGCAACGGTTCGGCCAGAACTGCCAAAGTAACCTTGCGCTTTTAAAAAAGCTCCCAAACGTTCGCCTAAGCTGTTGTCCCCAAAAGCGCCTAACATAATCGTTATCAGGCTAATTCCAATTTGTACGGTCGAAAGAAAACGGTTGGGGGTCAAAAGCAATTCCAGCGCTGTGCGGGCGCCTGCATTCCCCTCATCCGCTTTTTGCTCCAGATATAAGCGCCGGGATGATACCATTGCCATTTCATACATCGAAAAGATGCCATTTAGAGCGGTAAGGCCAAGTAAAAGGAGTATTTCCGAAAACAGTGACATAGTCTTATTTTAAGTAATCAAATCGTCAGGAAGATGGTCACAACGATTATGGTAATACAGTTCCGTTGCCGAATCCGAAAAACCAAACCGGGTAATACTGCAGTTATTAAACCAAAAGTACTGCTCCCAGCGTCTGTCTTCCGGCCGATCCAGGCTAATACCCATCAAAGCCCTGCACAGGTAATTCATAAAGGTTCCGTGTGTTACCACTGCCACGCGGTCTTCACTTCCGCGATGCCGCTCCATAATGATTTCAATAGCGCGATGCGTCCGCGGCACCCGTTCATGATGTTCTTCGCGTCCTCCCCGCCACCAACCCTTTTCGGGAATAGGCTCTAAAGGCTGAAGCAGAGGGTAATGTTCAGCAAAATAACTGCCCCCGCGTCCATGTAATATCCGTATTTGCGGTTTTCCGTCTACCACTTCCTTCAGATAAATACCGCCGGCTTCGTGAAATTCTGCAATACCCACCACCGGCAGCCCCAATTCAGCACCAATCAGGCAGGCAGTCTGCACCGATCTTTCCATCAGACTGCAATACAAATGTGTAATCCCAAAACCATAACGGTTTGTGCTGTCCACCCGGTCTTTATGCCAGGTATCCGGGCGATCCGGAAATTCGCTTGCCAAATAAGCAGCTGTGGTTATAGCTTGGTAATGTCCTTCTTCAGTAATGAGCGGGTCGCTCACTCTTTCTTCAGGTTCGTTACCTCCCCTGAGCCAAATAGCATTATTCTGTGATTGTGCGTGTCGTATCAAATAAAGTTGCATAATTTTCAAAAAGTGAATTATACACGCAAACCGCTTTGTCGCCTGCCAATAGCCGCAGTGGTATAATCCCAAACCGAATTAACCTGGTGGTGAACATGCTCGATAAGCTCAATGCGATCCTGGAACATTTCTCTGATCTCGATCAGCGCCTTGCCGCAGCTGGAAGCGATTTTCAGCTCATGGCAGAGCTTTCGCGAGAACGCTCTGATCTTGAACCGATTGTTACGCTTGCCCAAGCATACATTAACACGCTTAAAAACCTGGAGGAAGCCGAAGAACTTGCCAGTGATGGAGAAGGCGAGTTAAAAGAACTGGCCGAGATGGAGCTGCCTGAACTGCGCCAGCAGCGCGACGATCTCAAAGAACGCATCAAAACTCTGCTGGTACCCAAAGACCCGCGCGATGAGCGCAACGTTATTATCGAAATTCGGGCCGGTACCGGCGGTGACGAAGCTGGTCTTTTTGTTTCAGACCTGCTGCGCATGTACCTACGCTATGCCGACCTGCATAATTACAAAACTGAAATCATCAGCGGTGCCGAAACAGGCATTGGCGGTTATAAAGAAGTAACTTTCAGCGTCAAAGGGCGCGGCGCATACAGCCGCTTCAAGTTCGAAAGCGGTGTCCATCGCGTACAGCGTGTCCCCGAAACCGAAAGCCAGGGGCGTATCCACACCTCTACCGTAACTGTCGCAGTCCTTGCTGAAGTGGACGATATCGAAATTAACATTCCCGAATCAGATATAGAACTCGATGTTTATAAAAGTGCCGGCGCTGGCGGACAAAATGTGCAAAAGAATATGACCGCAGTACGCATTACACATCTGCCTACCGGCATCGTGGTAGCCTGTCAGGACGAACGTTCCCAGCTGCAAAACAAAGCCCGAGCTATGAGTGTTCTGCGAGCTCGTCTTTACGAGATGGAAGAGCAAAAAAGACAAAGTGAACTGGATGCAGACCGCCGCTCTCAAATTGGCACCGGCGAGCGTTCTGAAAAAATCCGCACCTACAATTACCCCCAAAACCGGGTAACGGATCACCGCATTAACAGCTCCAATTACAACCTGGCCGGCGTAATGGACGGAACAGAACTGGATGTCTTTATTAACGAGCTTCAAGTTGCGGATGAAGCCGAGCGCCTTGCAAACTTCGAAACCAATGACTGAACCCATCGGGGCTTACCTGCGCAAGGTACCCCAATCCGATGCTCTTTCTACAATCGAAGCACCCCATCAGGCTGTTCTTGTGCTGCTTGCTTATGTGCTTGGTAAGCCAAAAACCTGGGTGATTGCCCACTCCGACTCCTGCCTCACTCCTCAGCAGAAAGCCAATCTGGAAGCCTTGATCCAGCGCCTCATCGCAGGCGAGCCGCTTGCCTACCTTACTGGTACACGTTCTTTCTACGGCCTCAGCCTGGAGGTAAGCCCCGCGGTGCTCATTCCACGCCCAGAAACAGAAATGCTCGTAGACCTGGCGTTAAACTGGCTGCAGGCTCACCCTGATGTTACGCAAGCCCTGGACATCGGCACCGGCTCCGCTGCAATTGCTGTTGCTTTGGCTGTTAACTGTCCTCGTTTGAATCTGCTGGCAAGCGATATCTCCCTGCCAGCGCTGGAAATTGCCCAAAAGAACCTAAGCAAACACGGACTCCAGGCACAAATAAGCCTTCTTGCAAGCGACCTTTGTAACGCATTCAAAGGCAATTTTCAGCTTGTAACCGCAAACTTGCCCTACATCCCGGAATCTAAACTTTACCAGGTAAACAGCCTGCCCTGGGAGCCGCGCCTGGCTTTAGATGGAGGTCCTGATGGCCTTAAGTTAATTCGTGCCCTGCTTGCCCAGCTTCCCCTTTATCTTCAGCCTCCGGCACTGGTTTTACTTGAAACTGAGGCGAGCCTTGGTCCTCAAATTGCACACCTGGCGAAAAAAGCTTTTCCCGGAGGTAAAATTGAGCTGCTGTCTGACTTAGCAGGCCTCCATCGTGTGGTCAGTGTTGAAATCAGCGAGTAACCATGCCTCTAAACACCGTTTATCTTCCCATTGATGCTCCTAATGCAATGGCGCAGGCCGTCTCAACCATTGAATCGGGCGGAATAATTGTTTTCCCTACCGATACCCTCTATGGCGTGGCATGCAACCCCTATGACCCCATTGCTCTTCATGCCCTCTACCTTGCAAAAGATCGCCCGGCACAAAAGGCCATCCCTGTCTTGCTTGCTCATACCAGCCAATTAGCCAATTTGGTTCATAAGCCCTCGCGGCGTGTCATTTCCCTCATGAAACATTACTGGCCTGGGGCACTATCGCTTATCCTGCGCAAACGCGCCGGCCTGCCAAAAGAACTAAGCCCCTACCCTACCTTGGCCGTTCGCGTGCCAAACCACCCTTTAGCGCGCCGCCTGCTTACGCTCACCGGCCCCTTGGCAGTCACAAGCGCCAATCTGTCCGGAAAAGAACCGCCCACTACCGGCCAAGCAGTTTTTGAGCAGCTTGGCGGCCGCGTGGATCTCATCCTTGATGGCGGCAGCTTAACACTTGGTCAGGCATCAACCATCCTGGACTGCAGCTCTTCTGTGCCTAAGCTCCTGCGCCAGGGCCCAATTCCGTTTACTGAGCTTATGGCTACCTGGCAGGCAGCATGATCCACCTCAAAAGTCAATTTCTTGCACTTGAGTTAGAAGATCACCTGGCTTCATTCCGCCTGCTTTCCTCCTCTTCCGGCGCCTCTTTGCGGTCCGTCAGTCCCTGGCTTGTATATCGCCGGCAAGGTAGGCAATACCTCATAAAAATCTCCGACTTAGTTCTGGAAGAGCTGCATTCCTCCCTGTTTTTGCCCACCAGCAGCAGTGCGCTCAGCGCTGCACGCTGGTGCTTCCGCAGTCCCGACACGGGCCTGGAAATCCAGTTGGAATTGGGCTTGCTGCAAGAGCATCCCCTCTTCCTTATGCGGATGCAGATCCTCAACCAAGGGGATGCCTCTGTCGAAATTGAGCGCCTGGGACTGATTGATATCGCACCCCAAAGCCTATCGCTGACGCAGGATAACTGCGGATCTTATAGTTTTTATGTCAACGGATGGCAATCCTGGTCCCCAACAGGCTGCTACATGGCCACAGACCGGCAACAGCGCACGCGGCTGGGAGCTCTGACCCAGCCCATGATCCATAATCCAGGCACTCCGCTTACCTATCAAGCAGGACACTTCAGCTCCGATATGTTTGGCATCCTTTCCAACTTAAATGCCAAAACCGGCTTGCTCGCAGGTTTTTTATCCCAACGCGAACATTTTGGCTCGCTGGAGGCGGACCTTAGGGCAGGTCCCAGCCTGAAAATTTGGGCCAATGGCGATCGCGCTCTTTTAGCCCCTGGTGCCAATATGCACAGCGATTGGCTGAGTATTGGATTCATCAGCCTAGATAGCCCCATGCCTCTGCAGACCTACTTAACTGCCGTACAACGCGAAACCGCTGTTTCAAACCTGCCGCAGCCACCCGTAGGATGGTGTTCCTGGTACTACTACTTTAGAAATATTAACCCTCAGATTCTGGCAACCAATCTGAAAGAAATCCAAAGGCTGCGCCAAGCGTTACCGCTGCAGCTGATGCAAATTGATGACGGTTTTCAAGCAGATGTAGGTACTTGGCTTCAGTTCAACAAACACTTTCCAAATGGTGTTCAAAGTCTGGCAAAACAAATTAAAGAAGCCGGCTTACAAGCAGGTATTTGGTTAGCTCCTTATATCCTCCAAGCCGACTCCAGCCTAATAAAAAAGCACCCCAACTGGCTGCTTCGGCGCAGGGATGGCCGTCTTGCCAATACTGGTTTTGGTTGGGGCAACCGGCTTTGCCGGGCTCTTGATCTCACCCACCCCGAAGCTCTGAACTATACACGCGAGGTAATCCGCACTGCCGTGGAAGACTGGGGTTTTACCTACCTCAAGCTTGATTTCCTCTACGCTGCTGCTGTGGATTGTGCATATCAGGACCCTACAAAAACCCGTGCCCAGGTTTTGCTTGCGGGTTTACAAAGCATCCGCCACGCTGCTGGCACAAACACAACACTGCTGGGCTGCGGCTGCCCTATTGGACCAGCGCTCGGTTTGTTAGACCTGATGCGCATCTCAGCGGATGTAGCGCCCGATTGGTATCCCCGTTTTCCACCCTTTTCACCCATTCTGCGCTCAGAACCCAACATGCCCTCCGTACGCAATGCCTTGCAGAATATCCTTTCCCGCTCCGATCTGGACCAGAATTGGTTTGGGAACGATCCTGACTGTCTGATGGTCCGCCCTGACTCACGCCTGACGCTTGCCGAGGTTCAAACCCTGGCAACTGCAATTGGCATCACTGGCGGGGCTATGCTGCTTTCGGACAACCTGGAAAAACTGCCTCCACAGCGCTTACGCATTGCCCAGCAGTTCATTCCCGTTATACCTGGTAATCCCCGCGTTTTAGACCGTTTTCAAAGCACCCAGCCAGCCAAAGTACGCCATGACCTCATTGATGCTCAGGGACCATTTACGATCCTGGCTTTCTTCAACTGGTCTGATCTAGCAAAGGATCTGTTTTTTGATCCGCAAGAATGGGGCTTTGATGGCCATCAAAACTGGGTTGGCCGCGAGTTCTGGACCGGGGAATTTCTCGACCTTTCGGAAACCTTGCTGTTTTCACAAGTTCCTGCCCACGGCTGCCGCCTTTTCACCCTGCGTCCTCTCAAAGGCCCAGCTCAGTACCTTGGCAGCAGCTTGCATTTCTCTCAAGGGTTTGAACTCAAAACCTGGCAGCAAAAACCGCGTTCAATCTGTTTCACTGTAGACCTGAACCACCAGATGAGCGGAGAAGTCTTTTTACGTTTGGAGCAAGCTCCCCGGCAAGTGCTGGTCTCCGGACAACCAAGCCAGCTTCAATATTTGCAAAAGAATATCTACGCCTTGCCTTTGGAAGTCAAAAACTCTGCCGAAGTCTATCTTCACTTCAACTTACCAACCAAGGCAGGTAACAAACACTAAATACCCAAATCAGAGTCAAGGTCTTATCTTTTTCATTCAAAAAAGGCACCCGTGGGGGTGCCTTTTGGTTTCTCGTTTCTCATCCAGGTATTAAGCCTGGTTCTGCTTTTCGTTTACCGATTCCTGTCCCTCAGCAGTCGGCGTTGCTACTGGTTTGAAGGGAGGGTTCAACTTGCGCGCTTTTCGCTTTTTGCGGATTGCGCGTACGATCAGCCAGACCACAACTCCTAACGGGATCAGGAAGGGCAGGCAGGTAATCCCAAACCGGATCAGGAAAGTACCCAGATCCTGCAGAGCATATACCAGGTCCTGGAGTGCATCCTTTACCACGCCTTCTGGCTTCCACCCGCCGATCTCAATCGGTTTCAGAGAAGCTTCCGCGATAAACTCCACCGTCAAAGCAGAGAGCGCAGCGCTTTCCTTCAAATATTGCATGTGCCCTTTGGTTACTTCAATCTCTTCCCGAATCCTGGTAAGCTCACGGAAGACCTCCATGGTGTCTTCTACATTACTAGTCGCTTCAAGCAGTACTTGCAGCTGCTTTTCCGCAGCTTCCAGATTTCGCAGGCGCGATTCACTGTCCACATATTCTGAGGTTACATCCTGGCCACTGAGGTTTTCCTGAATTACACCTGTCTTGGAATCTACAGCCATAGCTTTGACCATATCCATGGCTTCAGTCAATTTTTCAGCCGGTACACGCACAGTGATAAATGCACGCGTATAGCTAAGTCCATCATACGAACTGCCTGTTTTCGTGTTCGAACTAACGACATAACCGCCTAAAGACTTGGCAAGATTTGCCGTTGCATTCATCGAAGCCACCGGGTCAGCAACCGAAACTTTCAGCTCTCCGTTTTGAATGACCATACGTTCAATACCCGCCACAGAGCCCCTTTCTTCTGGAGCTGCCTGAGGGGCCATTGCAGCAGGTTCTTCTGCAGGCAAAGCTTTCTCATCATAGACCAAGTTGCCGCCCCCAAAGGCAGGCATCGAGTCCATTACCCGGCTCTCTTGGCGTGCAGAACAGGCTCCAAAAAGCATGCTTGCAATCAAACTAATAATCAACAGATTTCGCTTCTTCATAGACTACTCCTTTTTCAATCTCCTGATATAAGGACGTAATTCTTGCGTTTTTGTTCCCTGTAAGCTTATCAGGTTTAAAACTAGTTCATAAACCTTGTTTTAAGCGCCTGGCGTGACGCTCCGGAATCCCCAAGGCAAGGATTCTTTCCTGAACAGGTCCAATTTCATAGTTTACACGCTGAAAAAGCCAACTTTTCTCCTGGTCATCGTAAATCACATAGGAAGCTAAGGGGTTTCGGTCGCGCGGCTGGCCTACCGAGCCCGGATTCAAGATATACCTGCGCGAATTCACGAAACGGTCACCGTGGTTTGGCAAAAGCACCTCTGGTTTTAAATAAGGCGCTTCAATAAAAATGCAGGGTATATGCGAATGGCCCACCAGACAAATTTGCTCGCTAAAGGCCTCAAAATTTGCTTCTGCAGTTCTAAAATTCATAATATATTCCCAAATTGGGTTGCGAGGGCTTCCATGTGCCATGCAAATGCCATCTATTTGCGCCGTTTTCGGTAAGCCTCTTAGGTAAGCCAGATCTGCTTCACTCAACAATCCGCGTTGTATTTCTACGGCTCTGCGCGCTTCGTCATTAAAGACAGAAAGATCAATTTCTTCCACCAAAGCAGCGTCGTGGTTGCCCATCAGGCATGTGAGCACAGGCAGGCCCGCAAGGATCTCGATGCAGCGCTGCGGATCCGGCCCATATCCAACAATATCACCCAGGCAAAAAACCCGCTCAAAATAACCGGCAGCATCAAGTACTGCCTCAAGAGCAGCAGCATTCGCATGGATATCAGAAATAAGCAGTGTGCGCATTAAGGCATTTGGAAGTCGTAGCGCAAAGTCCCTTCCTCAGGAACCGTTAGGGGCGAACTGGTGCCAAAGAGGGTAATCCAGCTTTTGCCCGGTTTCAGCGCAATCAGCTCTCCGTTGCTGTCAAAAAACTGCAGGGGCTTGTCCTGGCCCACAGCCTTCCAGATAATGTCGAACACCTTTCCATCACGGAAGAGCTTACCAGGCAAGCCTTCCTCGTTAGTATACAGATGGATATCAATCAAAACTTCTTCAATAGGGGTGTGAGTCACCTGCAAGAGCAGCACATTGCTAAAGGCAAGCTGTTCCCCGGTAAGTTTATCTACCAAGGGAATCAACTCCCAGGTCGGTGAATTCTGGTCATCAATCCAGCGTAGATACTTGCCGGTCTCTGCATCGTAGCGCCATTCTTCTTTGTTGTAAGCATTGTAGAAAAACTGAGCCGTACTTCCATCTTGCCCGCCTTCTGGCAGAGCTGTGCTAAAAACCATCCCGTCCAGGTTAGGAGCTCCCTGATCTACACCGCTGTTTTTAAAGATCTCTGTGATCGCAGCACTGTCGCCATAAACCGTGGTTACCCAACCATGCCCGTCATCACACACCCCTGGGCAGGTGTTCTGCATGACAAAGCGATAACCCACATCGTTAATAATATATGGAATCACCTTGTATCCATCTCCCCCGCTAAAGCCCATAACCGCGTTATAGAGCTTGGCAATTTGCCCATCAATCCGCCGTACTGAGCGAATCGGGTTAATGGAATTGCAATCCTCACCATAATAAACTGCTGCAAAACGGTTGGAACCGCCTCCAATCCAATAGTCAAAAACGATGTCAGCGTAAGACAAACCACTGTGCGGACGTCCGACTGCGGGCCAGTTAGAAACCTTCATCAGGACTGGCATCCTGTTCAGCTTACTTGGATCCTCAACTTCCAAACCGGTAAGCGGGTTAATGCCTTCGGGCCAATTACTGGGCCCATAGCTAAGCATCGCAGCTGCTTCCGTCGGGCTTGGTTCTGGAGCTGGCTCAGGCGTAGCACTTGCCATCGGTGTCATCACCTGGCTTGCTACTGCAGTCAATGTCTGAGCTACCTGCGTCTTTTCCGAATCGGTCAAGTTCAGTGCAGGCTCTGTTGAAACACATGCAGTCAGCAGCACACTTAAAAAAAGCAACACGAGCATGAAACGAGAGGAAGTTTTCATGTTCACCTCCTAACGCGGATTCTACCTTGCTTTCAAGAACTCGTTTTTCCGTGCCTGGTTCACTCACCCATCAGCTGGTCTATCCGGCTTACACCCAGGTTAAAATAACGAGCATCCGGATGGTGCACAATGATAGCTGCGGTGCTTTGCTCTGGCACCAGTTGATAAGCCGATGTAAGCTCTAAGCCCAGGGCCGACTCAGCCGGTAAAAGCCGGAACACCTTTTGATGCTCTGCTAAATCAGGAATGGCAGAGTAACCCCAACTGTAGCGCAAGCCTTGGTCTTGGGCCAGGCCCAGCTCTTTACGGATATGCATATGCAGGTAATTTGCTGTGGCTTCAGCCATTTGCACTGCAAGACCATGCAAGAAATAAGCATCGCTGTAGCGGTCTGCAGCTTCCCATTGCGCAAAAAGTTCACTGGCTCGACGCCCAACTGTTACCACTTGCAGGGCAACCAGGTCCATCCTTCCACTTTCCACATTGCTAAAGTAATCAGCCAGCGACAAGCCGTCGCCGCCCTTTTGCCGAGGAAAGCAGAACCTTTCCAGTACCACTGGCTGGGAACTTTTTATGCTTTCTGGCTCGTAAACCAAGAGTTCATTCCCCTCCGCCTGTACCGGCCAGTAGCCATAAACTGCCTGAGGCTCTAACCAAGCTTCTATTTGCACTTCTTTCAACATACGCTCTCTGCGTTCGTCAAATTTCGCCCGCAGCTTTTTCCAGGCTTCGCCATGCGTGTTTTTACCACCCCAACTCAAGCGATAAAGTCTATTCAAATTCAGATGCGCAGCAACAGCCTGCACAGGAATATCACGTACAATCCGTGGTCCAAAACTTTCAACCTTAGGGATAAAACTGGCAGCCGCGACAGGCTTTTGGTTGCTCACAGGTTGCTTGCTTCCTTTTTCGGGACCATCCAACTCAAAACTGGCATTCCTTTGCGTTTCAGCAATCAACACGGCCCGTTTTTCCGGGTCCCCCAAGGCCTCCATTACTGCCAGGCCCTCAAAAGCATCCTTGCAATAAAAAACACCCGGCTCATACCATTCGCCGCTCTCTGTACGCAGAATGCGCCATCCAAATTGCGGGTTTATTGCAGCACCGCCAATAATTACCGGGACCTGCAGTCCTCGTCGGGCGAGCTCGTTCACAATCAAAGGCATTTGCTTGCTGGTGGAAACCAGCAAGGCCGAAAGCCCAATCGCTGTGCTTTTCTCCTCTACTGCCCGAGAAATAATCGTCTCGGCTGGTACTTGTTTTCCCAAGTCAATCACCTCGTAGCCATTGTTGGAAAGAATCGTCTTCACCAGGTTTTTGCCAATATCGTGTACATCTCCATACACGGTTGCCAACACCAGTTTGCCCTTGGAAGACCCAGCTTGTTTCTCGAGGAAATTTTCAAGATAAGCAACGCTCTTTTTCATCACCTCCGCACTTTGCAGCACAAAAGGCAAGATCAATTCACCTGCTCCAAATCTGTCGCCTACTTCCTTCATGGCAGGCAGCAAAACTTCATTAAGGATTTCCACAGCCTTTTCGCCCTTATCTGGCTCCGGGACTTCCGCCAGCAAAGTATCAATATCCTCCTCAATACCTTGCTTAATTCGGCGCACAATCCGCTGATGCAACCTCTCTGCGACATCCAAACCTGCTAAAGGGTCTGCCTTTTGCACACTGCCCTTTTCATCTGCTCCATGCAGATCGAAATAGGCAATCAGGTCTGCCAGCGCATTTTCATGGCGATTAAAAATCAGGTCCTCTGCCAGTTTGCGTTCCTCCTCAGAGATCTCGTTATAAGGCCGTACCTGTGCAGGATTCACAATCGCCATATCCAAACCGGCCAAAATAGCATGGTACAAAAAGACCGAATTCAAAACCTTACGGCTTGCCGGTGAGAGACCAAAGCTCACATTGCTTATTCCCAAGGAAGTATGCACCCCGGGCAACGCTGCCTTAATCAGGCGCAAGCCATTCAAAGTTTCAATGGCAGAATTCTTATAGCTGTCCTCACCTGTAGCAAGGGTAAAAGTAAGGTCATCAAACACCAGGTCTTCTGCCTTTAGCCCAAACTCGTTCAAAGCCAGATCATGGATGCGCTTGGCTATTTCCAGCTTACGTTGAGCAGTCTTTGCCATCCCTGCTTCATCGATAGTCAATGCCAGCACTGCCGCACTGTATTTTTTTGCCATTGCAAAGAGTTTGCGGCATTTCTCTTCTCCAGATTCCAGATTGGTACTGTTGATCATGCAGCGTCCCGGAGCCGTTTTTAATGCTGCTTCAATTACATCTGGTTCGGTGCTATCAATAATCAGCGGAACTGGCACTTCCAGGCTCAGGCGCTTTACCATTTTTTGCATGGTTTGCGCTTCATCGCTTTTCTCGGTTACTGCCACACTGATGTCCAAACCATGGGCTCCATTTTCTACCTGTTCGCGGGCAATTTCTAGCATTCCATCCATGTCCTCAGCCAAAAGCAGACGTTTGAAAGCCCTGCTGCCCTGTGCATTCAAGCGTTCACCGATCATAAACGGAGCAGGCTCTTGCTCAATTGCAACGGCCCGAATTGGCCCAGCCAGTTGAGCCGGCAGATATTTCTGGCTTTCCCTGATTTCCAGTCCCTTTACGCTTTGGGCTAAGAGTCGGATATGCTCAGGAGTGGTGCCGCAACACCCCCCAACTACACGCAACCCATATTTCTGAACATATTCACACAAGAAGCTGGAAAACTCAGCTGCTTGCATGGGGTAAACTGCTTCGCCGTTCACATTCATGGGCAAACCAGCATTGGGGATGCACGAAATCGGAACGGTTGCATTCTCACTCAGATACGCAATTGAGGCACGCATGTGCTCGGGTCCGGTTGAACAGTTCATCCCCACCAAGTCAACATCCATTCCTTCCAGAATAGCCAGGGCTGCGTCGATCTCCGTACCTAAAAGCATCTTGCCGTTTACATCCAGGGTCACTTGAGCTTGTATCGGCAGAGCTATGCCTGTTTTCTCAAACGCTTGTTTAGCTCCCTCAATCGCAGTCTTCACTTCCAGAATGTCCTGCGAGGTTTCTATCAAAATTAAATCGGCTCCGCCCAGCACCAAAGCTTCAGCTTGTTCGCAATACAGCTCGACCAGTTCGTCAAAACTGATGTCACTCATTTGTGGATCATCAGTAGAGATCAGCTTTCCCGAAGGCCCCATTGACCCCGCCACAAAGCGTGGTTGATCCGTTGTGCTGTAGGCATCCGCCACCTGGCGCGCTAGCGCAGCTGCTTTTTGGTTGAGCTCGAAGGTCCGCTCCTCCAGCCCATATTCGGCTAAGGTCAGCCGGTTTGCGCGAAAGGTGTTCGTTTCCACCACATCAGCACCTACCTCCAGGAAGGAGCGATGCACAGCCATTACTGTTTCAGGGCTATTCAACACCAGAGCATCGTTGCAGCCAATCAATTGTTCCGATCCAAATTCTTTGTCCGTTAAATTCATATTCTGCAGCGAAGTACCCATCGCGCCATCAAAGACAATCACTTTTTTGGCAAGGGCATCTAGGTATGCATTCTTCTTTTTAAGGGTGCTCATGGAATCTCCGCAATCAGTAATAGATTAATCGACCCTTTAGGGCGATGCAGAAAAGTATAAACCAAGGCACAATCGCGGGTCAACAAAACAGCTTTGCGCTTACGTGCCCTAGCAAGCCATCACCGGGAGGACTGCCCCGTCAAGCAAGGCTGCTACGAGCTAACTGTTGTGGATAGCGTATCTTCTCTGGCCCCTGGCTTCTACTAAGTTCTGGACAAGCCTGCCTGTAAATGTTATAGAATAGAGCCCATGGACGGATACAAATTGGTACGCGGCCACCATACCAATGATTACCTCGTGCCCACAGCCGATGGCTGGCTGCTGGTTGATAATGATTGGCCTGGACGTTTTATCCAAACCGCCGGAGCTCTCAAACGCGCTGGCATACGCATTAGTGATGTAAAGTACCTGCTCAACACCCATTATCACCTTGATCACGCCGGCCTTTCCCAGGAGTTCAAAAAGCAGGGTGCTACCCTGCTCATCCTTGAAACTCAGGTAGCACATATTAAATTGGATGAAAGCTTCTCTCAGGATCCAAGCCTGGCAGCCTTTCAGCCTATTACCCTGGATGGGACCGTGGTACTCAAAGAAAGTGAAAGCCGAACTTACCTCAACAAAATCGGTTTGCGCGGCGAAATTTTGTCCACCCCCGGGCACAGTCCCGATAGCATCACACTCATCGTAGATGGGCTGGGTGCCTTTGTGGGAGACATGCCTCCCTTTGAGTATTTGCCCATCTTTCGCAATCCAGAACTGGACGCCAGTTGGCGTAAGGTTCTCGCCCAGGATCCGCCCATGATCTTTCCCGCTCATCCAGAACCCTTTGTTCCGGATTTAACATTACTTCCACCTGCAGGATGGCTAAATTGATTCTTACCGATTCCCACTCTCACTCCGACTTTTCCACTGATTCTTCAACACCCATGGAGACTATGGTCCAGCAAGCTATCCGTCTGGGTCTGGAACGCTACATCATCACCGATCATCTCGACCCGGATTATCCTGTACCTCCCGGAGCCGAGGCCGTCTTCCTTGTTGAACGCAATGCCTACCAGGCTGAAGTCTTACGTCTCAAAGCTAAATACCAGAACCGGATCGAAATCCTCTTTGGCGTCGAATATGGCATCCAGCCGCAATTAGGCCAGATCTTCTACGACTGGATGGAGGGCTTGCCCCTGGATTTCATCATTGCCAGCACCCATGTAGTCAACGGCGTGGACCCCTACCTGAAAGTTTATTTTGAAGGCCGCAGCGAGCCCGAGGCCTTCGACGAATACTTTCACACCTTCCTGCCCAACATCGCGGCTTTTGGCGACTTTTCCGTCTACGGCCACCTCGATTATGTTGTGCGCTACGGCCCCAACCGCGACCGTTTTTACCGTCCGGAAGATCACCTCGAGGTTCTGGATCCCGCCATGCGCCGTCTCATCGAGTTGGGCAAAGGCATCGAGCTCAATACCTCCGGCTGGGCCAAAGGCCTGAATATGCCCCATCCCCATCCTGTCGTCCTTCGCCGTTACCGCGAACTGGGCGGAGAAATCGTCACTGTAGGCTCCGATGCCCACTCCCCTGACCGCATCGCCTACGACTTCGACCGCGCCCGCGACCTGCTCCTGGATTGCGGCTTCAAATATTATGCGTATTACAAGGCCCTGGAACCGGTTTTTCTGCCCCTTTAAGCCATCCTCAGCCTCGCCTCGTCAACCTACTAAATACTTTACTAGTCAGCACAGTAGCGTATAATCATTAGTATGGTTAATTGGGCCAAAAGACTCGCAACCTTCCTTGCAATGACAGTTTTAGTTTTAACGATTACTGTCGCCTCTTTCCCTGCCCATTCTGCGGATGCTGCCCCCCTTCAACAAGATCCAGATATAGGCTCGGTCACCGCAAGAAAAAAATGGATTGGCGCAGGTGCGGATCCCAAGCCAGAAACCTGGTTCAAGCTCTATCGGTCAGATGGGAACACCGTCACTCCCGTTGAAAATGCTGCTGTATTGCCCGTTCCTGTTAATGCTACAGAAGGAGAATATAAGGTCACCTGGGAAAATATCCAGCTCAAGCATGCACATGGCGCCTATGCTTTCATCGTCAAAGAAACGAATGAGTTAGGTGAGGATTACTCACCACCCGGGTTTATCAAAACAGAATTTGCACAACTGGTCACCAATACTGCTGCCGTTACCCTAAGTGTAAAAAAAGAATGGAAAGGAGGAGGCCCTCAGGGCTCTGTAAGCTTTCAATTCTACGAAAGCATCGAAGACAGCACTCCGACCGAAAAAACCGATGGAATCATCACTCTCGACGGCACTGTAGACGAAAAAGAACCCAAAGCCTGGACTGGCAGCCTGCAGCTGCCAGCTTTTACATCTGATGGAAAAGAAATTACCTACACCGTAGAAGAAGTCCAAATACCGGATCAATACACAACCGAAAGAAAGCAATGCACCATCCCCGGTTCAGACCCTGTCAAACCCGATCCGCATTGTTGGATCTTTACCAACACCTACAACCCGCCGCCCATCGCGACAACCAGTTACACGGCCAATAAGGTCTGGTCTGTCAACACGCCGGATCCCCACCCTAATGTCACCTTCCAGCTTTACCGCGGTATCGACACAACAACGCTCCAGCCTCTCACCTCTGAACCGCGTTTTACACAAACGATACGCGATGGGGATCCTCTTACCGTTAAATGGGACAACCTTCCTATGTACGGCCCAAACGGAATTCCTTACCTCTATTCTTTCCGTGAAGAAGCTCTTCCCGACTATACCCAGTCTTACTCAGAAGACGGGCACACCGTTACGAACACCTACGACCCCAAGGTGAATATCACGGTCAACAAATTCTGGACTGGCAGCCAATATCCGCGCCCTTACATTGAGGTCAAGCTCTACCGCAATGGTGTCGAAATAAGTACGGTTCCGCTTACCACCAACACTAGCTATACCTGGGCAAACCTGGACCGTGTTGACGAAAATGGTAAGCCCTACGTTTATACAGTCGACGAGCCTGTAGCCCCCAGTGGCTACATCAAAACGGTAAGCGGTTACAACATCACTAACACCTATGTAGGCAGTGCTTATACCGGCGATGACCGTTCCGTCCGCAATTATGCCGCCATCCTCTTTGTGTCCTTGCTTGCTATCGCTGTCCTGCTTTACTTTGGCTCCAAGCCTCGGCAAATGCGCCCTTAGCTCTCCAGCCGCATGAGCCGCTCCCTCAAGCATTTAAGCCGCCCTCTAAAAGCTATTCTCCTGATACTTCTCATCATTGCTATTATTTCAGCTGTGTTTTTAAGCCGCGAGCTCAACAAATATGCACGCGGTTCACGAAGCTATACCCAAATTGCCCAGCAGGTTCTCCCAGAACGCCTTACCCCACTCCCTGATGCTACGGCAGAACCCACTATACCTCCCGGCAACACCCAAGTGTCCAACACTGTTACCGTCGCTCCTCCGCCTCGGCCTACACTAAGCAGCCTCGAGATGGAGCTGCGCCAGGTGGAAGCCATTTTGCCGGTAGACTTTAACAAGCTTCATGGCATCAACCCCAGTGCCATCGGCTGGATCTACAACCAAGGAACCACGCTCGACTATCCCGTTGTCCAAGGCAATGATAACGAGTATTACCTCAAACACCTTATCGACGGTACTGAAAACAAACTTGGCTCTATCTTCATGGACTCCCGCAACCAGGCAAACTTTTCCGACGACATCACTGTTATCTATGGACATAACCTTGAAGACGGCTCCATGTTTACCTCGCTTGAAAAGTACAAGCAGCAGTCTTTTTACGAGCAGCACCCACACATGTACCTGCGAACCCCCGGGGCCATCCTGCGTGTCGAGCTCTTTAGCGGAATGCTCATCCGCCCTGCTGAAATGGATGCCTTCAGACTGAATTTTTCGAACGCCTCCGAAAAAGAAGCTGCCATTCAGGAATTTAAAGCAGCCTCCACTTTTATAACAAGCCTTACGCCGCAAGCCACTGATCCCTTGCTAGCCCTGGTTACTTGCACTTATGACTTTCCAGGTGCCCGCTTTTTGGTGCTGGGCCGTCTCGTCCAAATTTATCCTTAGAGAAAAAGCGCTTGGGTATAATTGACCTATGCGTAAAGCATATCTGCCCTTTGGTCATTTTTTCCTGCCGAGCATCCTGCTCGTTCTTATCGGTGGCGGAGGCTTGTATTACACCATCTTCAACGAACTGCCCACCTTAGGACCCCGCTGGCTTTTCTTCTTTTTTCTGGTTGTTTTGATCACAGGCATCTTTCTGCCCTTATCCTGGCTTTTCAATGCCCGCTTTCCAACCACGCCCCCTGTAGAAGCAGCTGTGGTTTTGCGCGAGGCCTTATGGTTCGGCATCTACATTGCCTTGTTGGCCTGGTTCCAGTTGGGCCGTGTGCTTAATCTGCCTTTGGCAGTAATCCTGGCAGCAGCCTTCCTCCTCATCGAAGCCCTGCTGCGCATCTGGGAACACAGCCGTTGGCAGCCCACTGAAGAATCTCAGGAATAGCCTCTAAAAATATCCTATGTCTCCATCTAACCCTTTGCGTACCATTCCTTCCATCAATAAACTGCTCTTGCTGGAACCTGCACTCCAGCTCCAAGCTCGCTTTGGCCGTCCTCTGGTACTACGCACCTTGCAGGCCGAAGTTCAAGCCCTGCGCACCCAAATCCAGTCTTCGAATGCCCAATTTGACCAAGCCGTCTTTTTCCAAAACCTTTGTCAGCGTCTTGAAGCACTTACCACTCCTTCACTAAAAGGTCTTATTAACGCCAGCGGCATCCTGCTGCATACCAATTTAGGGCGTGCGCCCTTGTCCCGCGCAGCTGTCAGTGCGGCCCTCAGTGAAGCAGTGGCCTACACCAACCTGGAATACGACCTTCAAGTCGGCAAACGTTCGCATCGCAGTTTACATGCCAGCCAATTGATAACAGCCCTCACCGGTACTCAGGCAGCTTTGGTGGTCAACAACAACGCCGGAGCAGTGCTGCTTGCCTTATCAGCCCTGGCAAAAGGAAAAAAGGTTGCCATCTCCCGCGCTGAGCTCGTTGAGATTGGCGGCGGTTTCCGTATTCCAGATGTAATGCGTGCCTCTGGCGCAAAACTTCTCGAAGTCGGAACAACCAACCGTACCCGCCTTGCCGATTATGAATCAGCGATTGAACAGGGTGCCCAGCTGCTCTTAGCTGCGCATCCTTCCAATTTTCGCATTGTTGGTTTTACCGAATCGCCAGCCTTGGCAGACCTTGCAGCCCTTGCACATGCCCATAACCTGTCCCTCGTGCACGATCTTGGCAGCGGTGCCCTCCTGGACACTTCAGCGTATGGCCTTGGCCACGAACCAACCGTACAGGAAAGCGTCCAAGCCGGTGTAGACCTCACTTGCTTCTCCGGAGACAAACTACTGGGCGGACCGCAGGCCGGCATCCTGGCCGGCAAGCAGGAGCTCGTTGCCAAATGCGCCCGTCATCCCCTGTACCGGGCGCTTCGGCCAGACAAAATAAGCCTGGCGATTCTCTCGCAAACCCTTTTACATTACCTGCGTAACGAAGTAAACCAAAGCATTCCCCTTTACCAAATGCTCTCTCGCAGTCCGCAGCAGCTAAAAGCCCAGGCTGCCAAATGGCAGCAACAACTAAAACACGGAACGGTAATCAAAGCCAAATCGGCGGTAGGTGGTGGCTCGCTGCCTGAAGAATACCTGTCGGGATGGGTACTGGCATTGCAAATCCGGCATCCAAACCGCTTCCTGGCCTCTCTTCGTGAGCAAAACCCACCCATCATTGCCAGAATCGAGGATAATCAAGTTATCATCGATCCGCGCACCGTTCAGCCGGACGAAGAAACCAATCTTTTGCAGGGGCTTGAAGCCTGCATTAAAACCAACGAAGGAGCATATGAAAACCGATCTTGAAGCACTAATGGTAGAAAACGGCTACGATGCAATATGGGTAAGCGGACCTACTTCCCATAACCCCCCCATGACCTATCTTTTAGGTGTGGGTCAAATGAATCGCGCCGATCTCTTTATTCAACCCGGACGCAAACCCATTTTGGCGCACGGCGTGATGGAGCGTGAAGAAGCCGCTAAAAGCGGTTATGACCTCATCGCCTATGATGTGCCGCGGCAGCGGGAACTGGCCAAAATTCATTCTGATGATCCTGTTCTGGCTAACGCACTTTACCACAAAGAGATCCTCGAAAAAGCTGGCATTACCAGTGGAAAGGTTCTGGTCACTGGCATCCGGGAGTTTGGCGTATTCCACAGTGTACTCAACCGCCTTGAAGAAATTATGCCCGGCATCCACTTTGAAGGCGATGCCAAAGATGCAGTAATTGCCCAGGGCCGTGCCACTAAGTCTCCCGAAGAGGCAGAACTCATCCGCCAAACAGCCAAGGCAACGGTTCAGGTTGTACAGAACACCTGGGATTTCTTAGCCGCTTCAAAAGTGCAGGGCGATACCCTTATTAAGGCGGATGGCAGTCCACTGACCATTGGGGATGTAAAACAGCAAATTGAGATTTGGATGAATGAAAACGAGATCGAAGCTCCCAATGGCTTCATATTCGCCATCGGCAAAGACGCTGGAGTACCGCACAACTCCGGAACTCCTAGCGACCCAATTCAGCTCGGCAAAACAATCGTATTCGATATCTATCCCTGCAAAAAAGGCGGCGGCTATTTTTATGACTTTACACGCACATGGTGTGTTGGCTATGCGCCTGCCGAGGTGCAGAAAGCTTACGACCAGGTTGAAGAAGTTCATCAGGCAGTCCTTGCATCGCTTGAACTGGGCAAGAACTTCGGCCATGCCCAAATTCTTACCTGCAAACTATTTGAAGAAATGGGCCACCCTACCGTCCGTCAGGATAAATCGGCCGTTGAAGGCTACGTTCACGGTTTGGGTCATGGCGTTGGCTTGGCAGTCCATGAAAATCCAAATACTGGTAATATCGACAACCCCGGTAATGAGCTTCAGCCAGGGCATGTAATTACTGTTGAACCTGGGCTATACTATCCCGAAACCAAGGGCTGGGGCATTCGCATCGAGGATACCTACCTGGCAAAAGAAGATGGCAGCTTTGAATGCTTTGCACCCTTCCCCCACCAGCTTGTAATTCCCATCAAGGAGCAAGCCTGAACAACTGAGAGGTAGTATGAAAAAGAAAAATCTGCGTATCCTCGGTATTGAAACCAGCTGCGATGAAACTGCAGCAGCCATTGTAGAGGATGGACGCAGTATCCTCTCATCAGTTGTAGCCAGTCAAATTGACCTTCACGCCCAGTTCGGGGGTGTTTACCCCGAACTGGCTTCACGTGAACACGTAAAGGCCATTTACCCGGTCATTGAGGAAACCCTGCAATCAGCGCATCTGCGCATTCAGGATCTGGATGGCGTAGCCGTAACCAGTGGTCCTGGTTTGGCCGGCAGCCTTGTGGTAGGTGTAAATACCGCCAAAGGCCTGGCAATGGCAAGCGATCTGCCGCTCTACAGCATCAACCACCTTGAGGGCCACATCTATTCTGCCTGGCTCTATCAAGCCGGTGAAGAAGCTCCTCCAGAGCCTAAATTCCCTCTGATTGCCCTGCTTGTTTCCGGCGGACACAGCGAGCTCATCCTTATGCGCAGTCACCTCAATTACGAACGTTTGGGCGGCACAGTAGACGATGCAGCCGGGGAAGCCTTCGATAAAGTTGCACGTTTGCTCAACCTTCCCTATCCTGGCGGTCCTTCTATTCAGAAAACTGCCATGGAAGGCAACCCGCAGGCTTATACCTTTCCGCGGGCCAGGCTCAACGAGCCATGGAACTTCTCTTTCAGCGGCTTAAAAACCGCCGTACTACGCGTGGTAGAAGACCTCAACCAACAGAAGCGCCCTCTGCCAGTAGCAGACCTGGCTGCTTCCTTCCAGGCAACGATTGTTACCACGCTCTTTGAAAAGACCATTGCTGCAGCACATTCGTATAAAGCTCAAGATATCATCGTAGCCGGAGGAGTCTCTGCAAACACCGCCTTGCGTAAGGCTTTTGCTGAACAGGACGAATTTAAAGTTTATATCCCCCCGTTGTCCTACTGTACCGACAACGCTGCAATGATTGCAGCTGCAGGATACCGTCACTTTGCTGCTGACGAGCCTGCCAGTTTGGGCTTTGATGTCCGGCCTACCTGGCCGCTAAGCCCACCATCCAGAGAGACTGCGATTTAAAATATATAAATTTCTTCTCTGTTAGAATTAGGCTCGCTATAATATGGCTTAGACCGCTCGCTCACCCAAGAAGGGCAAAGGCGAATCTAAATAAGCACACCGCCTGTTTTCAAAAACCTGGGTTGTTTCTGTGCTAAGGAGTTGTTTGCCTCAGGCTACAAAACCTGCGATTAGGTGTAAAGCGGAACTTAAATCTGATAACTTAAGACAAATCT
This sequence comes from Anaerolineaceae bacterium, assembly GCA_040772305.1. GTDB lineage: Bacteria > Chloroflexota > Anaerolineae > Anaerolineales > Anaerolineaceae > Mesolinea. Next base: position 269,343 of record JAXGYK010000002.1, on the reverse strand, counting down.
GGCAGATCTGCCAGAAAAGGAGCAATATGGACGTAAAAGTTACCCTTTTAGATGGTATGCACCTGGAAGGCATAGCAAGTTCTGGTCATAAGGTATTTTTGGATAGTTCCGAAGCTGCTGGCGGCAAAAACGAAGGCTTTCGGCCCACTGAATTGCTGGCTGTAGGTACTGCCGGCTGTACAGCAATGGATGTGGCTTCAATCATGCGTAAAAAGAAGGTGGATTTTACCAGTTTTGAAGTACGCATCCACGTAGAAAGCGAAACCGCATCGCACCCCCACGTATTTAAGACCATGCGCTTCGAGTACATCGTTACCGGCCGCAATATCGTCCGCAAGGACGTGGAACGTGCCGTTCAATTATCCGAAGAAAAATATTGCCCTGCCATCGCCATGATGCGCAAATCCGCCGAAATGAGCAGCGTGGTTACCATCAACCAGATTTAACTGCCGCTTCCTTCGAAGTCCAGTTAATCCCTGGCTTTCCTGTCTAAAGCGCCTAAACAACAGGCGCTTTTTTGCGTGCACTTACAAGCTTTGGCTACTTAAGATTTGGCTGCTTTTTCCACATCATCATGGTCGGGCAACAAAAATTGAAAAACTACCATTCCAAAAGGGGTTGCCAAACCGGTCAACTCCCAGGTCCAGATTCCCAGCGTAAAACTGTTGATAGAGGAACCAAACATCGAGAAAAACTGACCCACCCATAAACGCAGGAAGTTAAGCATTGGTTTTTTGATTTCTTTTTGAGAACTTAACATCGATTATTTTTCATTCTATCGCAAGAGAGCGCTTTCGCGGTTCTTATCAGCGCCAGCTGTTAACATAGCAAGTCAACTCTGGTAGAATATGCCAGGAGCAAGTCCTATAATGCATCCTAAAAAGTTTACCCGCATCTCCCTTCTTTCCTTTCTAATCATAAGCCTTTGCCTCACAGCCTGCAAAACCCCGGCCGTCCCAACCCAAAGTGCAACAGCTCCGGCCGTAGTCAGCCCTCCAGCCGGAACACTTCCAGCTCCTGAAATTAGCGTGGCAAGCTCAGCAGCTGCCCAAACCGAGCCCCAACAGCAGAATGCACCTACCCAGGAACCTCTGCAGAATCCTGACAGCCTCCTCGCTGCTGCGCCTGGCCCACGTACACACTACCAGCTCGATGTCAGCATGGATTACTACTCGCGTTATGCCAACGTGGTCGAAAAAATCAGCTACACCAATACAACAGGCACTGAACTCACCCAAATACCCTTGCATATCCCCATGCGCCACTATCCGGGCTCCTATCATCAGGGAATTTTAAGTACCCAGCCTGCCAGCAGCTTCCGGGAACAGGAAGAGGTCACCTGGCTGGATTTAGAAGCGCCTTTACAGCCTGCAGCAGAGCTGGTTATCGATATTGTTTACCGCCTGGTAATGCCTAACCAGGCCGCAACCTTTGGCGCTACAGACCAGCAAACCAACCTGGTAAATTGGTACCCATACATCCCCGCTTACCGCGAAGGCCAGGGTTACGTCATTCACCAGCCCGTCTACGACAACGAAAAAAAAGTATATGTCGGTGAATACATTGTCAACGAGATTTCTGACTTTGACGTGAGCCTGCGCCTCACTAACCGGCCTGAACTTATCGAGGTCGCGGCCAGTGCTGAAGCGGAAGGGGAACCAAAATCGGGCAATTACAGGTATCGCTTGCAAGCCGCCCGTGGTTTTGCCTTCTCCATCAGCGATTCATACTTCATTCACGAAATCAAGGAAGGCGACCTCACTATTCGCTCCTATAGCTTCATCAACCACGAAAATGCCGGGACTGGCCAAGCCATTCTTCCCATCGCTTCCCAAGCTATGCGTCTTTTCAGCGACCGGTTCTTCCCTTATCCGCGTGACCTGGTGAGCATTGTGGTAGCCGATTATTTACATAATATGGAGATGGATGGTATGGTCATGATCTCCTATGGCGTGTTCGATTTCTTTGATAACACTGCGAAAAACAACCTTACCATCCTTACCCCGCACGAGCTTTCCCATCAGTGGTTTTACAGCGTAATAGGCAACGATCAAGCCCTGGAACCCTGGCTGGACGAAGCAATTGCAACTTATTGTGAGCTGCTCTATTACGAGGCCTATCATCCCGAGCTTGTAAGCTGGTGGTGGGACCAGCGGGTAGACGTTCACAATCCATCGGGCTATATCAATCCTGGCATTGAGCAAGCTGGAGGCTATGATGCTTACCGTAACGGCGTCTATCTCGAAGGAGCGCGCTTTATGCGCGCTCTGCGGGAAAGCATGGGAGACGAGGCTTTTTTTACAGCCTTCAAGGATTACGCCAATACCATGGCCTGGAAGATCAGCAGCAGCCAGGACTTTAAGAGCATCTTTGACAAACACAGTCCGGTGGATCTTTCACCCGTCTATGCGCGCTATTTCAGCCCCTAACTTGACAAGCTGATTAAAACGCAAGTATCATGTTTTTCGGGAGCCACTATGAGCGATGATCCTCTGATGCAAAACGAAACATTAAATCAGCAAGAAACTGATCCCAAATTACCTGCCAGTCAAAGCGAATTGGAGCACCCAGAGCAAGCCAAATCCACGGGTGAACCCTCAAAGCCCGCTGAAACACCCATCGAAACCTATATCCCTCCCAAAAAATCACTTTTTAAAGAGCCAGCTTTCATCGCAGCACTTGTCCTGATCCTTGTAGCCCTGGGTATTTTGATCTTCTGGTTAAGTGGCGCCCGTTCAGCACCAATGCCCAGCACCGCAACAGCCCAGCCTACATTGGCAGAACCTGCCATTCTCTATGAAACGCCCTTGACGCCCTTCGAGCCAACCGAGACTCCCCTGCCTACCGAAACGCCACTGCCTGTCCCGGAACTGCGCAGTGAAGTAATTCGCTATACCATCGCAGAGGGAGAAACCATCTACTCTATCGCCGAAAAGTTCAACCTGGACCCGAACACGATTCTCTGGTCTAACCGCTACCAGTTGGGTGAAGACCTCAGCTACTATACCCAGGGAACTGAGCTTTATATCCTTCCTGTTGATGGTGTGTATCACATGTGGCAAACCGGAGAAGGTTTAAACGGGGTTGCTGCTGCATATGGCGTTAGCGTAGACGATATTATTGATTACCCTCTCAATCGGCTCGACCGATCCAGCCTCGGCGAACTTGGTAACCCAAACATCCCAGTTGGTACGATGCTTGTTGTTCCGGACGGAACTCGTCCGGAAGGCCTGGAAGGTGAATACATCCAGGCACGTGCAGCGAAAAAGGTGCTCGATTCGCTCCCTCTTGGCACTTCGGAGCAATATCCTGCTCCCCGCTCCGAAATCATCGCCTATCAAGTGCAGGAAGCTGACTCGATTTTCTCCATTGCTGATGCCTTTGAAATCCAGCCAGAAACGATTTTATGGGCAAACCGTTACCTCATTGGCGACACACCCGACGGCATTTACCCCGGGCAAAAACTGATTATTCTGCCCATCGATGGTGTTTACCATGCCTGGGCACGTGGAGAAGGCCTCAATGGCGTTTCCCGTTTCTATAACGTAGCCCCGGAAACTATCATCGAATACCCTCTAAACCAACTCTCGCATGCTACAGTGGGCAATTTCTCCAGCCCTAACATTTCTCCGGGAACAATGTTGGTTGTCCCGGGCGGTAGAAGACCTGCCGCCATCTGGGCCATGACCATCACGCCAGGAAACGACGGCGTAGGTTCCCACCCCAATGTTTCTTACCTGGGAACCCATGCTTGCAACAGCACTGCATGGACTGTCGGAACCGGCAACTGGGCCTATCCCACCACTGAGCGCTGGCTTTCAGGTTACGACTATACCCCACCCACACATAGTGGTGTCGACTGGGCTGGGCGTATGGGATATCCTATCTATGCTGCAGATTCGGGCGTGGTAATCTATTCAGGCTGGTCTAACCGCGGCTATGGGAATACCATCGTGATTGACCACGGAAACGGTTACCTTACACTTTACTCGCACATGATGGATAACAGCATGGTACCTTGCGGAGTTTCTGTTACTGCCGGCCAACTGATTGCATCTATGGGTTCCACCGGCCAAAGCACAGGTCCACATTTGCACTTCGAAGTGATGTACAACGGTGGCCACCTTGACCCTCACAAGCTTTACGTGATCGAAACGCGATAAAACAGCACTTCGCCAGGCCACAGATAAAAACCTACCCTAGGCGTTTTGTCCTGTTTTCCACTGTTGCAGCGGCTCTGAAAGCCGTTAATATATCAAATCTAGAGACCCTTCAAAAGCTATTACTCTGCATCAATCATCGAGCCCGAATCGGATTTTACGCTGGCAGTACGGATTTCTTCGCCACGTACGAGCGTCCCGGCATACGCACAGTTTCCCTCTACGGGCGTCCAGCCTGCCAGGTTAAAGGGCAGGTAACCAGCTGCCGGGATCCATTGGCCGTTGTATTTTCGGGCGATGTGGATATGCGTGCCAGTAGCTCGACCGCCTTCACAGCTGGGGTGCCCCAAACGGTCACCCTGCTTTACACGCGTACCTACCTTCACCCTGTCTGCAGCAGCAATATGCAAATACAGGATGTTCCATCCTGTGCGTTCGTTCCCATCTCCATCCAAATCGAGGATTACAGTTCCCGGTCCCACCCGGGCCACAATTCCATCGGCTACGGCTGTCGTGTACTTTTCAGTTGCTACACATCCGGCTTCTTTCATCGGCGGAGCAAAATCAATGGCGGCCCAGGGTTTCAAAGTTCCCCAGCCTGTATGCGGACCACCCGTATAAGCCCAGGTGGTGCCCTGTTCGAAGGGCAGAATAAAGGCCGGCTGTTGTAAGCTGCCTGGCAGAACTGTTAGATCTCTTTGCCAGGGATCGCCGAATAGCTGCTTAAAGGTTCTCGCAAAGCCGTCTGGACCAACGGCCCGCAAATAGGCATCACCATCCAAAAATCGTGCAAAATAAGCTTGCAAAGCCACTGTAGCAGCATTTTGCCAGGGGTCAATGTTTTCCAGCTCTCCATTAAGGTGCTCAATGCTCGAAAGCTCGCCGTTAGCATAGCGGTAGAATCCGTCATTTAAGAGATCACCTACGTAATAGAGCTGCAAATACACGCCCCGGTATTGGTTCACCCAACCCAAAAAGCTGTTCTCGGCAGCACGATCCCGCAGGGGATTGCTGAGCGCTCCTGTTTGGTATTCAATCAACGCCAACAATAGCTTTGGATTCAGGCTGTAATTTTCTGCCAGCCACATAATCATATCGCCGGCATCGCGATGTTCATCCTGAATAAAAGTTTCGTAGTTTTTGAACCAACCCGTGGTTTCTTGCAAAAATGCCCGTAAATCAAAATCATTGAGGTCCGGACCGTAGACAAAGGCCGCATCCGGAATAATTTGAAACTGGGGCCCCCATAGCGGTTTATAGTAAATGGGCATCTTCATCGGGAAGCCCGGCGGCATTGTGGTGGCATCCGAAGGAATCTGAGGGTTCGCCATCCGAATTTCACTTACCGAGCTGCCAAACCTGAAGGCCAGCAGTTCAAGTGTATCCCCGCTTTGGGCAATATAATCCACCTGCGTACCAGGTGCATACACCGGTCGGGGCGTGAAAGGTGTTGATGTAGGCAACAGTTCCGTAACTTCGCTTTGCGGAAGCTCTGTAGGAACAATATAAGAAGGTGCGTATCTGGTACACGCACTTAGAAAGAAAAGCAGGCTTAAAAACCCAAGCGCAGCTTTATTAAAGGCACGGTTTTTCATTAGTCACAGCCTTCTAAGGGGCTAATGTCTTTATACCACAGGCCAAAATCTCTGTTTTCCATCCCATTCAGGTAAAAACCTCTCTCACAAATCCCTGCACAGATGAAAGTTCGCTTCAAATCGAAACCGCCTTTCAGGGCTATTTCTCCCGCGAGATATGAGATTCCTGGGCTCCAAAAAGGTTCGCAGTAACCACCTGGTCTCCACGCACTAACCAGCCTTTGTAATCAAGTTTGCCGGCCTTTGCCTCCCAACCCTGCAAGTCGAAAGCCAAAGGTCCTTCTGCAGGGACCCATTCCCCATTGTATTTGCGCGCAAAGTGCAAGTGCGTTCCGGTGGAGGACCCACCCTCGCAGCTTGGGTGTCCAATCCGCTGCCCTTGTTCAACCCAGGTTCCCACAGCCACCCGGTCATTACTGGCTATATGTAAATAAACGAGGTTCCAGCCGGTTTCTTCCAACCCATCACCATCCAGATCAATGACCACTGCACCATTCTCTGAACGCACTACCAGTCCAGCAGCACTCGCAACAACCCAGGCATTATTGGGCAAACAACCGGTTGCAGCACTGGGCGGGGCAAAATCAATGGCCGCCCGCACTTCTGCCGCTCCCCAGGCAGCATGAGGACCGCCAGTGTAGCTCCAGGTAACATTTTCTTCAAAGGGCAAAATCAGCTCCGGCTGCAAAACCGCAGGAGTGAATAATGGTTCAAATTGCTGCGCAATCAACCAGGCATTGCCAAACATTGCATTGTAGGTTTCAACGAAGGATTGCTCACCATAAAGCCTTTGATACCAATCGTCGAAATTAAACCTTTGGGCATAGTAATACATCATTCCCACACTGCCGCAGTTAAGTTCTGCCGCCAGACGCAGGCTCTTTCCATCCGGAAACCTTAAAGCGACTACCATGCCTTCACGCCATCCATAATAGCCACTGTCGATAATCCCGGCAGCGTACACCAATTGTTTATACAGCCCGGCTTTGCCTTCTTCAACCAAACCAAGCGGATAGTTCCGCAGGGTTTCATTGGAAGGTTCACCAAAAACCCATTGCCCTTCGTGCTCCAGCAATGCCAGCAACAAGCGCGGATGAACCGAAAATTCTTTTGCCACCAGTTGCACAATCTGGGCACCGCTCAGTCTTCCATACCCACCTAAATTCTCGCTGTAGCTGGCCAGAAATCCGCCCGCGCCTGCAACATATCCTTCCAGGTCAAAATCAACCGCTGAAGGTGAGTTTGCTACCTCGGAATCCGGGAATATCTTGATTTCAGGGCTGGTTTCTCCCAGCTTATCAGGGATCAGCAATAATTGTCCGGCAGGGATAAAGCCTTTTTCTGGCAGTTCAGCGGTACTCTGAATTTCCTGAGCGTCTACACCAAACCGCACAGCTAAGACTCCCAAGCTATCCCCGCTCTGCGCATAATAAGGAATTGGCGCACCAATTACATAAGCAATTGGGCGAGCTTCCTGCGGTAAAGCACTGTCATTGGTCGCAGAACTGGCCACTTCAATATCAGGGGCGGCATTTTCAGACGCAGCCATGGGCATATCCTGCGCCTTCAGCACTGCAAGTGCGTCCTGTAGAGGTTCTTGGTTCTTATTGCTAATCGCTTCATAGTTCGCCAATGAAGCAGCTATCTCTGTTTCGATATCTTCAACTGCTACCTGCGCTTCCTCTCCAGGGAGGGCCTCTAAAGCCACACTTTGCACTTGTGGTGCTGGTGTTTCAGCAGCGACACGCTGGCTGGCCTGCACTCTTCCAAGCAGGTAGACCCCTCCAAGCAGCGCCAAAATCATCACAAGCACATTGCGAAGAAAGCGCTGGCGCCGTTCCTGATTGCGCCGCAATAGTTTGTCCTGCCTAGTTTCCGATCTCGTTAATCTCGGAACGACCATTATAGGCTTCGACTGAATTGCCATCTTTCACCAAATATCCGTCGTAAACTGTTCCGGTTCCCTTCGCCACCCATCCGCCCAGATTGAAAGGGATCGCGCCATCAGCCTCGATCCAAATCCCGTTGTAGCGGCGTGCAATGTGGAAGTGAGTTCCGGTCGATACCCCACCTTCACAGGAGGGATAGCCAATCAAATCTCCTTGCTCAACATAAGTTCCCTGCGGTATCCGACCCTCACTGGCAATATGCATATAGAGGATCGTCCAACCAGTTTGTTCGTATCCATCATCATCTAAATCAATGACAACCTGCGCATTGGCAGATCGAACCACTCTTCCTGCAGCTGCAGCAACTACCGGTTCCCGACTTTCAAAACAGCCCAGCTCATCTCCGGATGGTGCAAAGTCCAATGCAGCCCAAGCCGAACCTGTTCCCCACCCCCAATGTGGTCCTCCGGTAAAATACCAAAGATCCCCGGAAGCCAGCGGTAAACCCATCTGCGGCTGAGTTAATCCTTCGGGTATCAAGGGTTCCATAGTAAATGCAAAAGGATCTCCAAATAATTGACGGTAGGTCGCGATAAAACCTGTTTCTCCCACTGCTGCAAACCACCCGTCACGGTCCCGTAGCAAGCCCAGCAGGTATTGCAGTCCTGCGGTGCCTGCGTTGATCGTAGGATCAATACGGATGACCGTACTGTCGCTTAATGTCCATACACCCAACAGCTCATACCCCCATAACGTGCTGCCCCGAGTAATTTCGTTAGCTGCCCAGCTCAGCTGCTTATACAGACCCTTGCGGTTGCTGTCTTGCCATCCCATGGGATAGTCTAAGGTTCGTTCAAGAGGGCGCTCCTGCCTTACCCAGCCGCTCTGAAATTCAAGCACCGCCAGCAAAAGGCGCGGGTTAACGGAATACTCATTAGCCACCCGCTGCACAATTTGGGCACCGGTAAGTTCAATATCTTCTTCAACTTCTTCCGTGTACGCATTCAGATAGCCGTTAAAACCTTGAATGACAGATCGTGTGTCAAAATTTTTCACTGCAGGCCCGTAGTAAACCTCGCTATCAGGGATGAGCTTCAAGGCAGGTCCCTGCTCATTGACCGTTGATGGCGGTATCACCAGCAAATCACCCGGATTGAGAAGATCCGGGTTTTTAAGCTCATTTGCCTCAACAATTTGCTTTACGGATACCTGGTTGTTCCGGGCAATGCGTACGAGTGTATCGCCTGACTGAACAGTATAGGTATAAGCCTCAGAACGAAGCGGAGGGAGTGTTATAGGTGCATTTGGCGTTGGCTGAGCTGCTTGCGGAGCAAGCGTGATGGTTGCAGCCAGTGTTGGTGTAGGAGATGCCAGCTTGGGAAGAGCTGTTTCAAACCCTGAAACTGTACCTGGGCTCTGGGGTGTGGAAAAGGGATCAGCCGGCAAGCTGTTCTGTGTATTGCCCACAGGAATGCGCCAGGGATCATAATTAACCATCGGCCGATAGCAGGCGCCCAGAATCAAACCGCATCCAATAAGGATGAGCAATCTGAAGGACCAGCTCCCTTCTTGTTTTCCAATCATTTCCTTTTTCATCAGGGTATAAGGTACAGGTTTTATGCCAGCACTTTTTTTTGCTATCCGTCTGGCTGAATGGATCTAGCTGCTATTCTCGTCAACCGCTCCTTTAGAACTTACGCAGCAAGCAATTTCACATGTCAAGCAATTTCACATGTCAAGCAACAAAGCAATTTCACATGTCAAGCAATTTGAGGCTGTTGAAAAAAAGTAGTTTATTCAGCAGGAACACTATTGATTCCAGTTGTGAAGCGGACCAGGGGTTCATTTTGGTTCTTTTAGCCTAGTTTTATCAGATCTTTCAGCTCCTTTTTCACCACTTTTCCTACACTATCGACAATCCTCCCTCACTCAGCCTAACATGTCCCATAACTCGGACTGTTGAATCCCACCCCGCTGATCAGTTTCACCATACGCTTCAAATTGAGAACGATCGCTGTAAGATATGCCTGAACCCCATACTTCTCCAATCCAATATATCGGCAGCGCCCCAGGCCATGCTGCAGTTTGGCTTCCCCAAATTTGCGCTCAATCTGATACCGCACCCGTCTCCCCTGCTGGTACTCCTCCGTCCTGATCATTTCCTGCCAGACCTGTTTGTTGCTGTCTTTCTTTTTCAGGCGATTATCCTTCATTTCTTTTCAGGCGATTATCCTTCAGCAAGATCGCTGAATGCAAGCCTTTATACTCCAGATAAAAATGATTGTGCCCATCATCATAGCCCCGATCGGCAGCATAGGTCTCAACCGGCAATCCCTGCTTCATGTCCATGTCCACCAGGCTGGTAAAGTGTTTCCCATCCCAGGCATTCCCGCCGCTGACTTCCAGTCCTGTGATCAAATGGCTCTCCGCGTTCATGCTCACATGCGTTTTATAGCCATAGAAATAATTCATTCTTACTTCCTCTTTCCCTTCCGGCGTCTGCACTTTTTGACTATGTTTGAACCCCCATTTGGCATCCGGATCCTCAGGGTTATCCGGGTCATCTTTATCTGTATTGACATTAGCTTCACTGTGGACGCTGTCGATGATCTGGATTGCGCCAAACCGTACGCCTCGTTTGCGGGCCGTTTCAATGATCTCTGCCAGCATCTCTTCGAATACTTTCAGTTTCCCTCTTTTCCGCAATCGCTCCCGAAACACGCTCAGGGTAGAGTGATCCGGTGCTTTCTGATCGATTGCCAGTCCCACAAACCATTTGGCTGGCAGGTTCTCATTGAGATAAACCTCCGTTTGCCGCTCAGAGAGATCATACAGGTAGCTGATCAGCAGGCTTCTCAGCAAGAGTGCCGGGTCATAGGCTGGTCTCCCTGCCAGCCCTTCTCCCTTATAGAATTTGCTCAGCTTTTTGGTGTAATCTGTCCAGTCAATCAGGGCATTGAGTTTACGTAAAAAGTGGTCTTCGGGTACGATCTGTTCGTAAAGAAAATCTCCAAAGAAGGAGTGCTGGTCTGTCTGGATGAACCGTGGGTTTGCCATCTGCGTTGTTTACCTTTCCTTTGCAGTATGGATGAATTAGACCATCTATCTTTCTTGTTCGAAAGGTTTTTGCACTTGTTTTTCAACGGTCTCAATTTCACATTTGACAAAAATACCAAACTGCGTAAAATATTGGTTCCACGCCGAAGTGGTGGAACTGGCAGACACGCTGCGTTCAGGGCGCAGTGGGCATAGCGCTCGTGAGAGTTCAAATCTCTCCTTCGGCATACAAGAACAAGCCTATGCAAGCTTGTTCTTTTTTTGTCCAATACGGCATCTTCCGCTATGATTGGTATAGGAGTTGCACAATTACTGACATGAAAAGCGCGCTTGACCACATCAAAGCTTCAAGGCTGGCTGATCGCCGCTTGCTATTAATCGTAGTACTCATCATCCTTGTTTTCCTGATGATGGACTTCAACAACCGCATGACCACCATGCTCCGACTGGATAAACAGGAAAAGGCCTTGCAGACAAAGGTAGTGGAATTACAAAAAACCCGTACCGCATTAGAAGCCAAGATGGAGTATGCCCAAAGCGACAAAGCCCTGGAAGAATGGGCTCGCGAGAATGCTCACCAGGTGGCCCCGGGGGATGAACCTTTGGTGCTCATTCCAGGCCCAACCTACACTCCAGCGCCAATTACTTCCGAGTCTCCAACTGCAATTCCTCTTCAAACCTGGGAAATCTGGAAAGAACTCTTTTTTGGTTTTCAATAAATGCAGGCTTGCCGTTCCTTCCTTTCTGTTTAAGCTTCCGCTTGGCAGAATACTACGGCTAAATCAGCTATAATTCCAAAGTTATGGATATTTCGGAACTTACTGCCCGTATGCACAAGTTGGTAGAAAGCAAAGGCTGGTACGCGGCTAACACCCCAAAACCTCAGCTTCCTAGAAATTTGGCTATTTCACTCTGTCTTGAAGCCGCAGAGGTGCTGGAACACTTCCAATGGCACGATCAAACGGATGATCCTGCTGCATTGGCCGGAGAACTGGCAGACGTTGCCCTCTACCTTTTACAGCTCGCATCGGTTAGCGGTATCGATCTGGAAGCAGCTATTCTGCAAAAAATAGAAACCAACAAGGCGCGTCTCTGGCCGGAACATCAGCAGGAGTTCAAGGCATGATCGTTTCAGTGTTTGGATCTGCCCATCCCCTCGAAGGCAGTCCCGAGTATCAGCAGGGCTATCTTTTAGGCCAACTATTAGCTGAGGCCGGATATACCGTGATGACCGGCGGCTACCGTGGTGTAATGGAAGCAGCCGCACGCGGTGCTTCAGAAGCAGGTGCAAAAACAATCGGTGTTACTTGTGCTGATATCGATGTCTGGCGTCCGGGAGGACCCAACCAATGGATCAGCGAGCACCATTCCACACCGCACCTGAATGCGCGCTTAGAAGTCCTCACCCGAAAAGCAGATGCCTACATCGCCTTACCAGGCGGTATTGGAACCTTGGGCGAGATTATACTGGCGCTAAACCTTATCGCTATCAATTCGATCCATGCCCGTCCGCTCATTGCTGTAGGCTCAGGATGGTATGAGACCTTTAATGCCTTTTATGAGGCCTGTGAACCACATATCGCAGCTAAAGATAAACAGTTCCTACTCTTTGCCCCTGACGTACAAGCTGCCATTGAAATATTAAAAAATACATCCTCTCTGGAGACATAAAAGAACATGGAAGAGAACAAACTACCCACACGCTCAGAAAATTACAACGAATGGTACAACCAGCTTGTGCTGCGTGCTGAACTGGCCGATTACGCACCCGTTCGCGGCTGCATGGTTGTACGTCCTTATGGTTGGGCAATATGGGAGAACATTCAAAAAGCCTTGGACCAGCGCTTCAAGGATACCGGTCATGTTAATGCTGCCTTTCCTCTGCTTATTCCGCAGTCCTTTATGACCAAGGAAAAAGAACATGTAGAGGGATTTGCACCCGAGCTGGCTGTTGTTACCCATGGAGGTGGCCAGGAGCTGGAAGAGCCTTTGGTGGTACGTCCCACCAGTGAAACAGTGATCGGAACAATGTACGCCAAATGGATTCAAAGTTACCGCGACCTTCCAGTGCTCATTAACCAGTGGGCTAATGTCGTACGCTGGGAAATGCGTACCAAGCTTTTCCTGCGTACCCTCGAGTTTTACTGGCAGGAAGGCCACACGGCTCATGCCAGTGAAGCCGAAGCAATTGAAGAGACCGAACGCATGTTAAATGTCTACGCCGATTTTGCGATCAAAGAGGCAGCAGTCCCTGTCTTACCCGGTCAGAAAAGCGAAGTGGAAAAATTTGCGGGGGCGGTTGCAACCTACTCCATTGAAGCCATGATGGGCGACACCAAAGCCTTACAGGCCGGCACTTCCCATTTTTTGGGTCAAAACTTTGCCAAGGCATTTGATATCAAATTCCTGGACGAAAATAACACCTTGCAGTATTGCTGGACCACCAGCTGGGGAGTCTCTACCCGCTTTATTGGCGCCACTATCATGACCCACGGAGATGACCAAGGCCTGGTACTTCCGCCCAATCTGGCTCCCTATCAGGTAGTTCTGGTACCCATCTACCGCAAAGATAGCGAAAAGACTTCGGTAATGGAAGCCGTAAGCAGGCTTCAGCAAGGCCTGGAAGCCATCCATGTGCGTACAAAGCTGGATGACCGTGATGGCGTAACACCCGGGTTCAAATTCAACGATTGGGAGATGCGCGGCGTACCCTTACGCATTGAAATTGGCCCCAAGGACCTTGCAAACGGGACTATTGCCCTTGCCCGACGCGACATTCCTGGGCGTAAAGGTAAGCAGTTCCTGCCGATGGCAGGTTACCAGGAAGCCGTTCCTGAACTGCTGGCGAATATCCAGGATTCTCTCTTGCGCAAAGCGACCCAATTCCGAGATTCTCACATCTTTGAAGTGGAGACCTATGAAGATTTTAAGGAGGTGGTCGAGACAAAAGGCTGGGCCAAAGTCTGGTGGTACGATGATCCTGAAAACGAAGCAAAGATCAAAGCAGATACAAAGGCAACGCTCCGTAACTACATTCCTGATGTTCAAGGAGAAGGTACTTGCTTCTTAACCGGTCGTAAAACAAGGAAGATGGCTTACTTTGCAAAAGGCTACTGATGAACATAATAAGCGGTTTTCTCTTGAAAAACCGCTTATTGTTTATTCGCTTCTAAGCTTGTGCTTTGGTCTGGCTTTCGTTTTTTTGGTTCCGCTCACAGACAGAGGAAGGGATTACATAGATAGAAGCGTTCATTACAGCGCAAAATCAGGACCAGCTTCCGTCCGGAAAAACAACAGTAGATGACTCTGAACTGGAGAGCAGTCTTGTCTTTCAGTATCAATGTTCCCGGCCTCTCTGGTTGAAATACATCAATGGTTTAAATCGATGACACAATCCGTCAAACAAAGTTCCAGAAAAACATCTGAAAGCTGGCTGTATCTCCTTTTTTTCCTCATTGCCAGTTCAGCCGGCTTAGCCTTTACGCTGACGGTTCCACCACTCGGTGCTCCAGACGAGGCATATCATTTCCAGCGTACCTACTCGCTCTCCGAAGGAATTTTGCTGCCTCATCCTGAAACAACACTGCCTAAAGCGGTTATGGACTACCCCAAGGGAAGCGTTCAACTAACCGAAACGCGTCAAAAAAACGACTTTAACCAAGTTAACTCTCCCCCGCTCATGTATCTGCCTCAATTACTAGGGGTGCTCATTGCACGGGCCTTTTCCAGCAATATTAACCATATTTTCATTGCCGGGAGATTGAGCAACCTGGCATTTTGGATTACTTCTGGATTGGTTTCGCTTAAACTCTTCCCTTTTTTGAAAAAGACTTTTATGGGTATCCTGCTCCTGCCTATGGTGGTTTTCCTTTCAGCATCGTATTCCTACGATGCAATTTCCACAAGTCTCGCATTTCTCGCAATAGCCTATATTCTCCATTTGGCTTTTACCCAAGATGAACCTTTGCAATCCTCGGTGCATATATTCCTGGCGCTGCTCTTTGCGGTAATTGGTCTTGCAGGAAAAGGGAACCTGCTCATGCCTCTTCTGCTCTTCCTTATTCCGCCCCAGCGCTTCGGGGGGAGGAGTAAGCAAATTATGACTGTTTTGGCTTATCTCGCGCTTGGCTTTGCGGTGATCATGGGCTGGCAGCTTTTTGTGGAGCGCAATATTGGCCGCGAGTTTGTCTTGCAAAACCCCTTTAACCTCGACCCCATCCTTCAAATGAAGGCAGTCCTGCGTGCTCCCTGGGTCATCCCCCAGGTGGTAGTCAACAGCATCAAAATGAATTATGTTTATTACTTTCAAACCATGGTAGCTGTCTTTGGGCAGCTGGACAAATACCTTCCAAACTGGTTTTACATAATATGGAGCGTTGCTTTCCTTGCCCTCGTAGCCAGTGACTCTTTATTTCCTTTGGAACTCAAAGTCTGGCAACGCATACTTAGCCTAGCTTTAGGCCTTTCAGGAATTGTTCTTGTCTTTATTCTGCTTTACATCCTGTATTCACCCCTGGATGGTACCTGGGTAATGGGCATTCAGGGTCGTTATTTTATTCCTTTTCTTCCTCTCATCGTTCTAAGCCTTGTCCCTCAAGCTAAGCCCCTGCCACTTGCACGCCCTGTTTCCACACTTGCCTTGCTTTGCCTGGTTGGATTGCTTTACGTCAGCCTTTTTCTTTACCACGCACTTTAATTTTTTAACTACCCCTTTTCTGACATTGATATAATCCACCAATATAATGACTTTCTATAATATGTTTGACCCCTGCTATTCTCATGCAATCGTAGCCATCCCTTCTCAGCTATGCTGGTCCGGTTCGCAGTGTTTTTCCGGAGGCAGAGGCAATGCCTGCTATTGACCTGACAAAACTCGATAAGCAAATTACCGACCTGGCTTCCAGTTTCGACAATCCTGCGGAGTTTCGTGTCAAACTGCATGATTTGCTCTCGTATTATCACCTTTATGCACGTAAACCATCCAAGGAAAAGCTGCCCAAAAGTTTCATGCGCCACTATGAAATCCCCGACCAGGTGATCCGCCAAATCGAACTGGGCTTCAAGCCTTACATCACTGCCTGCCCCCAGCAAAGCCTTGATCTGGCTCGGGAGTTATGGAAAGACGATTATTTCGAGTCGCGGCATCTGGCAGCTTATTTGCTGGGTCAGCTAGGTCCTGACCAAGCCGCATTCGTACAGACAACTTTGGAAACCTGGCTGGATCAATCCTTAGACCATGCAGTTTTAGACACCCTGTTAAATAATGCTACGCGCAGCCTGCGTGCCAGTTCAACACAGGAATGGGATCGTTTTTTAGGGAAACTCCTGAATTCCAGATCAGAACGCTTGCAGTATGCCGGTTTGCTGGCTTTGGCTGCAGACCTTCCAAAACGTCCTTTGACCGCCTTTATCTTCGTTTATAAGGCCTTGCGGCCCTTCTTTCAGTCAAGTGAAGCCAAAATTCACGAACTGCTCTACCAAATTGTAGAAATCCTGGCCAACCGTAATCCGTCTGAAACGGTTTACTTCCTTAAGCAGGTCCTGGCAGAAACCAACCAACATGCAATCGAGCGCCAAATGCGGCGTTTTATCCCCTTCTTTAACCCGGATCAGGCCGCCTCATTGCGTGAATCCATTCGAAACCACTCATCTCGCAAGTTTTAAGCAGCAAACACCCCATAATTAAGGCAGCGCATAAACCTTTAGGTTATCAAATGCAATGCTCACATAAGGCTGCGTATATGTCCCAACCACAAAGCCTATATCACCATGGGTATAAGAATTGTCCTCTACACGGTCCAAAAGTTTCCCGTTCGCATACAAAGCCAAATAGCCGGCTCCGCATTCAGCCCGCAATTTATTTTCCGCATTCCCCAAATTCACATCCTCGGTGGTTTGAAACCATTCCCCGCTCAGGCGGGTGATTCTCTCTTCCGATTTCTTCTGAATCATATACGCCCCATCACTGCTGATAAGCAGCATGTAAAAATGATTCATATCCTGATACTTGCACACCAGCCCAAAGCTGTTATCATCACTACCCTCAACTTTTCGTACATCGACCTCAATTGCGACATTCTCAAAGTCGCGATGTGCAATTGCCCATTGGTCACGGTTTGCCTCGTTTAAGGTAAGACGATAGCTGCCTTCAGTGTAAACAGCACCAGCCGTTAAGCTATGGTGCGTGTCCCATCCCGAATTAGTGTCTGAAAAATCGTCTTCGTAAATAGGGGAAGTTTTACACGCACTAAGAATAGAAATCAGCAAAAAGGAAATAATGATGGTTTTCATTTGGCGCACAGGGTCAACTCCGAGGTTTTGGCGACATTATTCTAAAAAAGAAAAGAGCCAGCCAAAGTATAAGGCTGGCTCTCCATTGTACTGCTTTTTAGAAGAGGTGAGCGGCAGCAATAATGGGAGCAAAAAGTGAACTTACCAGGCTCATCACCGTAATCAGTGTGTTCAGCGAAGGTCCAGCGGTATCTTTAAACGGATCGCCCACCGTATCACCAACCACCGCTGCTTTATGCGCTTCAGAGCCGGGGCCGCCAAACTTCCCGGTTTCAATGTATTTTTTGGCATTGTCCCATAGTCCGCCTGCATTACTCATCAGCAGGGCAAAGATAACACCGGTAAAGATTGCTCCGCCCAGGAACCCACCCAGCGCATCGGGTCCCAAAATGAAGCCCACAACCAAGGGCAAACCAACCGCCAGGAAAGCAGGTATTACCAGGGAGCTTAAGGCTCCTTTGGCAGCCATGCTTACACAGCGGGCATAATCCGGCAGAGAAGTGCCTGCCAAAATTCCGGGGTTGGCCTTGAACTGACCACGCACTTCCTCAATCATATCAAAGGCGTTGTGTGTGACAGCAAGCATCAGCAAGGCACTAAAAAGAGGCGGTGTCATTGCTCCCAAAAACAACCCGGCTACAACCAGGGGACTCCGCAGACTGATTTGGATTTCCACGCCATTTTGGGCCATCACTTCCGCAAAAGCAGAGAATAAAGCCAGCACCGTTAAAGCTGCTGCCGAAATCGAGAAGCCTTTCGTAATTGCTTTAGCAGTATTGCCAGCCGAATCGAGGACATCAGCACGTTCGATAACTTCCTCACCCATACCAGCCATTTCGGCAATTCCTCGGGCGTTGTCCACAATCGGCCCATAGGCATCAGCGCTAACGATCATTCCGCTGATCGCAAGCATTCCCACAGCTGCTATCCCAATCCCATAGATCCCAGGCAATCCATTTGCTTCAGATAAATAATAAGCAACCAAGGTAGCAGCCACAATCCCCAAAACAGAGGGGATAATCGATATTAAGCCATAAGAATACCCGGTGATGATCGTTATCGCCGAGCCCGAAGTAGACACACGGCTCGTTTCCTTAACTGGTTTATATTTATCATTGGTAAAGTAGTCCGAGGTGAAGCCAATTAAAACTCCAGCTACAATTCCTGCGATTCCGGACCAAACCACGCCCCAGTTTAACTCTGGCGAAAAAGCCTTTAGCGCCAGGATCATAACAATGAAAATAGCACAGGTTATTACCGTTCCCCGGTTTAAAGCAGCACCGGGATCTCCGCCATCTTTCACCCGCACAAATTGAACGCCTATCAAGGATGCGAAGGTACCCAGGGTACAAAGAATCAGCGGTAAAACAGTATAGAGGACAGGATCCAGTTTGCCTTGTATGCTGAAACTGGCACCTAAGATCATTACCGCAACAGCCGAGGCCACGTAGCTGTCAAAGATGTCTGCTCCCATTCCAGCCACATCACCAACATTATCACCCACATTGTCTGCTACAACAGCAGGGTTGCGGGGGTCATCCTCAGGGATACCTACTTCCACCTTACCAACAAGATCAGCCGCAATATCTGCTGTTTTGGTATAAATGCCGCCGCCAGCTTTTGCCAACAGGGCAAGCGTGCTTGCTCCAAAGCTAAACCCAAGCACTGCATCGGCATCTTTGGTAAGCAGGTAAATGACGCTCATGCCCAGTACAGCTAAACCAACCATGGCTAAGCCCAGCACCGCGCCAGCATAAAAGGACAACCTAAAAGCTCCTGCCAGGTCTTTGCGCGCGGCCGTAGCAGTACGTACATTTGCATGAACAGCCACATTCATACCCAAGAACCCTGCCGCAGCAGAGCAAATTGCTCCAAAGACAAAGCACAAAGCCATTACGATTCCCGAAGATGCTGCTGACTCAGCCCCTGAGCTGTTGCCGCCGATACTAAAAACAATGGCTATTACAATCGATATAATCAGCGCTAAAACCGCCAGCGAAGCATACAAACGTTTGAGGTAAGCAGCCGATCCATCACGAATCCACTGTGCAACTTCTTGTGCTCGTTCAGTTCCCGGGTCTTGTTTGAGCACCCAAAAATACAGATAAAGGGCAACTCCCAAAGAAATAAGGCCGCCAACAATTCCTACATATAGCCAAGCATTGTAATGTTCCATAAAAACTCCTAAATTTTGCAGCCAAGATTATCCGCCGCTGCCAGCGTGGTTAAACAAAAGTGCCAATCAATAAATTACATGTTTGCAGAGCGGAACCAGCGGTAATTCTCGCTGCGCAGTTCCTGCTGACTGGGCAAAGCAAAATACTTTAAGCTGGACTGGTTGCCGACGAAGAACCCGTTTTTCACGGTTCTGTACTGCACCACCGGTGAAGATATTCGGTCCACCATCTTGGTGGAAATATACTTTGTCTTCACTTCTGTAAGGCACTGGCGTAAGTGATCACTGTTCCCATAGGGTAAATGATCAGAAATACCCATCACAGGATCATAAGCCAACTCTCCTAACTGCAACTCCGCAAAACAAATTGCAGGTATCGTAATCAGCGATGTAGGGTTTTTAACGATCATATCGTAAAACCCAAGCGGATCTAAACGACTAACAACCAACGGGGAAACCGGAACGATCTCCTGATAGAGGTGCAAACCTCCGTTCTCATGCTCGTTAACGCAATACTCTCCGGCCTTTAACCCAAGCGTCCGCCCGTCCATAGTGGTAAGGTAGAGCATTTTTAATGCCTCAAGGTCAATATGCTCCAGCACCCGGTAAACGGAAACATAAATCGATGATTTTGGGCTGCCATCCTCGTGCGGTTTACAACGTGCCAGCGCTTCTTCCATCCTGAAATAGGGGCTTCGAAAATCGAGGTCTACTTCAAAGAACATTGCCTGGCCTCTGGACTTCTTTTCAGAGCCAACAGCATAATAAGTTCCGAATTCTTCTGGACTCAATTGTGAGACGATCAAAGCTTCGGGTAGTAAAGAAAGATATAAGTGCGTCGCCATAAATACTCCTTTCAGGGTGTTAAATAGCATTAGGCTAAAAACAAGCCCAACTTTTCGCCATCATAATTGTAAGCTTAAAAGTAAAATTCGGTGCTGTTTAATGCATTCTTTTTCGATTAAAGTCAAACTAGCTGGAATCAATAGTTTCAGCCAGACTGTGCAAGTATCCATTACCAGACCGATCCGTATGCTAAAACTGGCAAAATTATTTAGATTTATTAACACAAGTTAGCTAAGGTTTTAAACAATTCATCGCAAGCTAAGGCTGGCGCTTAAAGTAGCACAAGCCCTTTGCCTCAATTACCAAACTATAGCCACTGTATTCTGTTTCGCAGGCATCACTTAAGATGTAAACTGGCTCTATACTAGGAAGCAAGTAGCGCTCCATCAATGGTGAAGCCCGCAAATTCTGGATCCAAACGCGCTCCGAGGGTTTTTTTGTTAGTGCCCAAATTGGATAAGCATTGTGCTCCGGCCCCAAGTCTATCCCTATCACAGTATTTTCGTTTTCTGCTAATACTGCCTGCGCGAGCGATCGAAAAACGGGTTCTGCAGATTGGTCTGTTACAAAGTACAAAGACGTTCGGTTCGCTCTGCCGATCGGTGTATCGCTGGTTAGTCCGGGAATCACCACAGCCGGCCGTTCGTAAACAGATAATGCCCAGGGCCAGGCAAACAAAACCAGTATCAGCCCAATAAACGTCCCCAGGCGGTGTTTCCGCTTGTCCAGGCAACCCAATACATAGCCGACAATAGGCGCAGCGATCATAAAAAATGGCATGTGTAAACGTGTTCCATCAGCTTGCCATTTAAAAAACACCAAAAACAGGACCGCACTCACGCCCAAAAGTCCCAGGTAGCTCAGCAAACTGTGCTCTTTCTTCTTGGTAACCCCAAGCAGCGCTGCCGAGCTTCCAGTAAGCACAAGCAGGTGCAGTGGGTTTCCCGATCTCATCTCACTGGTATTTAACGAAGGGACATCAAACTGGTCCTCAGTAGTCCGTGGATCATTCATATCCATACCCATCAGGTCATGGATACCCTCAACGCGCTCATATATCCAGCGGTCCGCATTTGCGAAAGGCAAATCGGCCTGGAGTGAAATATTCCGCACCAGGTTAGAAGCAAGCACACCCGGTCCAAGCTTTGTGTTTAAGTCGCGTATATAGGCTTCGTATTGGTAAAGCATACGGTAGGTTTGCAGGTTACGCATAAAAAACCCGCCGCCCAAAGCAAAGACGATCAGCCCGGCAGCAACTGTACGCTGCGCCAGTTTCATGATGCCGAACTGCTTTACCTGCAGCCACAGGAAATAAACCGCAAATGGAATTAAGAAAATCACCGTAATCGGCTTGGTAATAAATGCCAGCGCCGCTGCAATTCCTGCTAACACGATATTAAAGCTGTGGTTTGGGTCCTTGTCAAAGAAAAAGACAATCAGCACGTAGGCAAGCAGCCAAAGTGTCGAAAGCATATCGTCCAGGCTGCCACTGGACAAGGCTAATCCAATCGGAAGGGTAACAGCAAAAACCGCAGCTAAGCGATTGCCTGCCTGGCTGGCCTTAAACAAGTCTGCAATTGCCATCACAGCCTGAATGCAGCCTATCCAGGCAAACCACGCCACAAAATTAGACCACCGGTCAGAGGCATCTAAAACATAAAAATTAAGCAGCGCAATCCCCTGCCCCGGAGGAGCGGAGTTCAAGCTCTCATCCAGAGTCGCAAAATGCCCCAAACTCTGGTTCTGTGCCCAATGTGCCACACGAGTCATCCCAAAAGACATCGCTTCTAATGAATTGGGGGGAGCAAGAAAACCAACGATCAAGGTGGTAAGCACAAGCGCCAACACCATTACGTCCATAACGAGTACGGTTTTTCCCTTACCGCGGTACATAATTGGCAAACGCAGCACCTGTTTTCGTTTCAGCCGAACCACAACCCAAAGGATACCGGCTGCAACCAAAGCTCCCCAGGCAATAGCTAAGTTCAGCCTGGTAATAGCCTTAAAAGTACTGAGTAACTCGGTTACCAGCACCATATATGCGCCCCAAATGATAAAAGCCTGAATGAATGAAGCCCGCCACAATGGTTCGCGCCGTGTATTACCGGAATAAATCCACAACACAAAAAAAGCCAGCAGGGGTAAAGCTACAATCATGTCTGTCTTTGCAAGGCAGTAGCAGTTAAAGCGCTTTTTCGGCTAAACCGCTAAACTGTTCTTTAGCGATGCTCTCGCTGCTTTCTTTATCGTCAATACGCAGTTTACCAGCCAGCGTAGGATGAACTTCCAAAAGGGCCTCAGCCATTCCGCGTCCTACACGCCGAATCGAAAAATGCGCATTACTAGCACAGCGCAGTTTTATAAAGTGAAATAATTCCCGTAAATTTACCTGACATAAAACTCGTCGGTTAAATGCATTCGGGATCAGATAAGAACCCAAACCTTTTTGTTTGGCCTCCAGGCTTATAAAAGCTTCGGCAGCCTTCTCCATAGCTCTGCGATACTGGCTTTCAAAACCTGCCTCAACAAATCCTCGCGGCATAGCGTAACCCAATCCTGGTCCAAGTTGCTGAATAGTCTGCGTCATCATCCTATGGCGTTTAAATTCAAACCAGGCTCCCTGATCCATAATCAGGTCAAAACTGTACTGGCTGTATTCCAATTCACGCAGCGGTACATCAAAATCTCCCATGTCATCAAAGAGCAAATCAACCAAGTCCTTCCGGCTGTTCGTATCCATGTTAGCAACCTGATCAAGGCACACCTGGTACGAGTCATCCCCAAAGCGGTAAAGCACCGCAGCCAATACACGGTTTTCGCCATCCGGGTCAAAACTGCTTAGACGGCACCAGGCATCATCTGGCAGGGTGTCTATCTCTGCGGAAAATTTTCGGCTGCGCTCCTGCAGACCCTGCATATATGCAATAGGTTGAGCATACTTCACCAGCGTAGGCAATTCCTGCGTAGCTACAGTCTTTACTTCTTCGCCGATCTGGCGCACTTCCGCCAAGTCGGAGCTAAGCATCTTTTTAATTGCGTACTCCAACACCCGGGCATTCATCGTAATCCCCACATTTGCCATAGCTGCTGTGGGTAAAAGAAAGCGCGCTATATCTACAGCCTGCACCCTGGCACGATTCGCCCAGGCTTTTTCGCTTTCATTGGCTCTGCGTTTGGTTCGCGCTTCGCTCCATGGTTTTAGTACCTGTAATGCCTCTGCATAGCTCCCAAACAAGTGGTCTGCCACATCACAATAGGTTCCCTCTAATACACTGCCTTGAATTTCAGGTGGCACTACATATGCCTTGGGATCCCATTCCTGATAGCGGGTTGATTTTTCTGTATATGAAGCTAATCGGTTTCCTTCAATCGTTTCAATTGCCAAACGTGATACGTTTTCCAGAGCCAAATGCAGCACAGCGTGTTCAGCTACACTGGAGTGTCCATAGCCAACAATCCATTTTTCACTAAATTGGGAGGATTTCTCAGCATCCAGTTCTGCTGCAATTACATCGAATGGTTCTGGTGAACGCGATGTTTTAGCAAAAGTGACTGCAATCGTTTCAGCGCTAAACTGGCTTGGGCTCAGGCGATATACGCGTCGTTCTTTAGGCATCATTCAAAACCTCCCTGGCATGTAAAGCATCATTCTTAATTTGGCTTATCATCGCTTCCACAGACTCGAATTTTTTCTCCTCACGAAGATACTCCATAAAGTCAACTTGCAGTTCTTCACCATAGATATTACCATCGAAGTCAAGAATCCAGGTTTCCACGTTAGGCTTACCACATATTTCTACGGTAGGCCGAACCCCTACCCCGGTAACCCCTTTATAACGCTTGCCCTCTAAAACAGCCCAGCTTGCATATACCCCATACCGCGGAAGCAGCTTGCTTGCATCTACAATCTGATTTGCTGTTGGAAAGCCTAATCGCGATCCAAGCCGTTTACCTTCGCGCACAGGGCCAATTACTGTGTATGGTCTGCCTAGCAGCTTCGCTGCGCTGTCCATCCTTCCGGTGTTTACTGCTTGCCGTATTTGACCGGAACTTACGCGTTGTCCATCCAGAGACACAGCGCCAAACTCCTCAAAACGGATCTTTCGTGCAGCGCACAAGGCTCGCAATTGGGCAGTATTACCCCGCCGTTCATGCCCCAGAGCAAACCCTGAGCCTACAATTAGGCCGCGCACATGCAACTTGTTAACCAAGAGTTCGATGAACGCTTCGGCATCCATGCTAGCCAAGCCCTGATCAAAAGGGAGCTCAAGAACCAGGTCCGGATTCAATTCCATCAAATGCAAGCGTTTTTCCTGAGCACTATCCAAAAGAAATGGAGCTGTATTTGGGTTAAAAAGAAGGCGCGGATGCGGATTAAAAGTTAAAACACCCGCAGCAGTTCCCTCTTCTGCTGCCAAGCTCTTTAGCTGTCGAATCAACGCCTGATGACCCAGGTGTACGCCATCAAAGTTGCCGATACTTAACCAAATTGGCCTGTTGGGTGCTTCCTGCCAGTCGTTCAGGAATACAGTCATCGCGTTACCTTGAAGGGTTGCTACTCACAGAGCGTGCGTTTGCAGTTCATTGAAAGAGGACTTTACGCGGCTGCCATTCCTGAGTTGCAGAATCATAAGCTAACAAGGCCACCAGTTCTGCGTCCTGACTTACTGCCCGGGCCCACTTCCCTTCCTCTTGCGGTTCATCTGCAGGAATTCGGTGCCCATGGCGGATTGCATCCACCATTGGCTCGTCTAACTCTACTGTATACCAATCTGCTAACGCTTCGGCAGCAGGAATCACAAACTTGTACCAATCACCTTGTTCAAATGCTTCTTTAAGCCTGCGCAAGGGTACAGCATCCCGAAGTCCAAAGCGGCCATTCTTTATGCGCCGTAAGCCGCCAAGTGTCGCTCCGCAGCCCAATTTTTCGCCCAGGTCATTAGCCAGTGAACGAATATACGTACCTGAAGAACACTCAACATCCACCACAAGTTCTGGCGCGTGCCAGTCCAAAAGCTCAATTTCTTTCACAGTTACCAGGCGCGGTTCAAGGTCAACTTCTTCACCCTTGCGGGCTAATTCATAAGCACGTCTTCCTTTTACTTTGATAGCCGAATAAGCAGGCGGTTTCTGTTCAATTTCTCCTACAAAGCTCTGCAGAGCTTCTTCCAGCTCCTCAAAGCGAATATCCACTGGCGATCGTCGAGTCACTTCGCCTTCAAGGTCATAGGTGTCCGTGCTTTTACCCAGTTCAATGATTGCCTGGTAGCGCTTATTGGAAGCGCTCACATATTCACTCAGGCGCACAGCCGGACCAATCAGAACAACTAACACACCAGACGCACGTGGGTCTAAGGTTCCCGTATGCCCGGCACGCCGAATTTTTGTTCCGTTGCGTACAATTTGTACAACATCGTGGGAAGTAATTCCCACAGGTTTATCTACAACCAACACACCTGAAATATTGCTGTTGATTCTTTGTCTTTCTTCGTCTTGAAATTCCAATTTATCACCTATATCTCAAATCAGATTTATTCACCAAATCATGAGTTGCTGGCAAAACTGCCTGCATAACCTCTGGCAAGCTTCCTTTTACATCTGCACCAGCTGCCGCGGCATGACCGCCACCGCCAAATTGCACTGCAAGCTGTGAAACGTCCAACCCTTCTACAGACCTCCAGGAAATCTTAACCCGTCCATCCTCTTGCTCAACAAAAATGATCGTCACCAAGGCGTCTGCCACTGAGGACAAGATATTAATCAGGTCCGCATCATCATTTTTAGAATAACCAGCTCTAACACGGTCGTCCAAGCTTAAGCTGACCCACAAAATTCCATCCTGCAAGTTTAGCCGGGTGAGCCCCTGACCCCAATAACGAACCTCTGCCGCAGTGCGGGTAAGCAGGGTTTTATGATACACCATAGCTAAGTCAGCGCCTTTATCCATCAGTTCAGCAGCCACCCTCAAACAATCCGCGCCTGCATTAGCGGTCCGAAAACCGAGTGTATCGGCAACAATCCCAGTCAACAATGCGTTTGCGGTATCAGCATTTATTTTCAGACCCCAGGCGGACATATACTTGCTAAGAATCATAGCCGTTGCTTCCGCCTCGTCTTCAATAAGGTTTAAACGGCCAAATTTCAGATTTGTTTTATGGTGGTCAATAACCAGATCAGGCTGGCGACCTTCTAATACTTTACCAGTCCGCTCCACATCACTGCAGTCTACAACTACCAGGCAATCTGCTTCAAGAGGAAGCCATTGGCTCACATCGTTAAGTCCTGTAATGAATGCATACTTTTCATCGGGTATGTCCTGCAAAACAGGCGTTACAGTTTTTCCAGCCTCTTTTAAAGCATTTGCCAAGCCCAGCATGGAACCAATAGCATCTCCATCCGGACGCACATGCGACACAATGGCAATATGTCTTGCATTATTGAAAAGTTCGCGAATTTCCTCATTACTGGCATTCATTCAGTCTTCTCCGCCTCATTAAGATCCTGACCTTCTGCATCGGCAATAATATCTGCTGCTTCTGATGATGCTGGGTAAATACTGCCATCTTCCAGCGGGATATCCCCCCGAATTTGAGCCAGCAAGGTATCGATGCGATCTGCATGTTCTGGTATGGGATCCCAAAAAAAGCGCAGCTTGGGCATAATACGCAGATCGATTTCGTTTGCTAATTCATACTTTAGGAAACCACGCGCATGGTTCAAACCATCCATTACTTCCTTTTCCCGCACCTTACCTTCGCTTGCACATACGTAAATGTTGGCATAATCCAGCTCACGATCCACCTTTACAGAGGTTACCTGCACATTGCTCAATCGCGGATCTTCAATCTTTGTAAGCAGCAACAAGGCAAGCACTTCTTTAAATCGATCATTAATTCGCTTCATTCGTAAACTAGAGGGCATCTTTTACTCCAATAAACGCTTAAGCGCCAAATTTTTCCATTGTAAAGGATTCGATCACATCACCTATGGCGAAGTCTTCAAAATTTTTTACGGTGATCCCGCATTCCATACCTTCCCGCACTTCGCGCACATCGTCCTTTTCACGCTTAATATTAGAAATCTCGCTCACAACTACTTCCTTGCCATCCCGTAGAACACGGGCATGGCTGTTACGCCTGATTTCCCCATTTATAACCCGGCATCCTGCTGCAGTTCCGCCTTTAGAGACCTTGAATAAAGCCAGCACCTTGGCCTTGCCTAAGCTCTTTGCAACCAATTCCGGCTCCAGTAAGCCTTTCAACGCCTTTTCGACGTCTTCAATCAAGCGATAGATAACCTTGTACAGACGAATGGAAACTCCCTCAGCTTCAGCCGCGCTGCGGGCAGTTTTTTCGGAATCAACAGCAAATCCCAAAATGATTGCATCGCTGGCTGCGGCCAACATCACATCGCTTTCTGTTACATTGCCTGTTTCAGCATGCAAAACCTTAACCCGAATATCCTTCTCTTTCTTGCCAAGATCATCCAATTCGTTCATAATCGGTTCCAGACTGCCTTGTACATCTGCTTTAAGGATTAAGCGCAGTTCCCGAGCCTCACCCGCCTTTACGCGGTTAAACAATTCTTCAAGGGTAGCCCGACGTACATTGCGTTTTGCTTCGCGGGCTGCCTTTCGTTCAGCAACAATTGCGCGAGCTTCGCGTTCGTTAACCGATGATTGAAACAGGTCTCCCGCTTCCGGAAGAGCGTTTAAACCCATTACTTTTACCGGTGTGCTGGGTAATATCTTGTTTACGCGTTTACCGCGTTGATCAAACATCGCCTTAATTTTTCCGGAGCTTTCGCCAGCAACAATCACATCCCCTACCTTAAGCGTACCGTTCTGAACAAGCAGTGTGGCCATTGGGCCGGTGGTCTTATCCAGTTTGGCTTCCACAACAGTGCCCATGCACTTGCCCTTTGGGTTGGCTTTAATTGTCAGATTGTCAGCCACAAGGTAAATTGTTTCCAGCAAGTCTTCCAAACCTTTACGTTCCTTTGCAGAAACTGGTACTACAAAGGTATCGCCTTCCCATTCATCGGGCTGCAGACCAATATCCGAGAGCTGACGTTTTACCCGATCTAAATTTGCATCTGCTCTATCAATCTTGTTCAGGGCTACCACAATCGGCACTTGTGCAGCCTTAGCATGGTTAGCAGCCTCGCGTGTTTGCGGCTGTACGCCGTCGTCTGCAGCTACTACCAACACCACAATATCCGCACCCTGAGCTCCGCGGGCTCGCATGGAAGAAAAAGCAGCATGACCTGGGGTATCCAAAAAGGTAACCAAACGATCTTTGTATTTAATTTGGTATGCACCTATGTGCTGGGTAATGCCCCCGGCCTCACCACCAGCTACATCTGTATCCCTGATTGCATCCAAAAGGGTAGTTTTTCCATGATCAACATGGCCAAGAATAGTTACAACAGGAGGGCGCTCCACAAGATTTTTTGGATCTTCGCTCGCAAGTACCTGGCGCCAGAAAGGCAGTTCACCTAACTCTTCTACCTCTTCTTCTTCCTGCTCCAGCTGCGGCTCCCAACCCAGTTCTGCAGCCACTACAGACGCGGTCTCAAAATCAACCTGCTGATTGATGCTTGCCATAACACCATTGGCCATTAGGACTTTAATGACTTGGACCGGACTGCTATTCAATTTACCGGCCAAGTCACGCACACTTAAGCTGTAAGGGAGTTGGATTATCTTTCCTGTTTCATTGCCCATGCTTCACCTCTCATATTCTTCTGGCATGAGCAAGACACGGCAGTTACGGTGCCATCTTGGCTTCCTCATGCAACGGAGCATCACCTGGCTGGACCTGTATAGATCCAGCATCAGGTTCAGCCGGTAATCTTTCCATATAATCTGTTAATCGTTCCAAGTCGCCTGCTGTCAAAGATGTACGCAGTGCCGCTGCCAAACTGCCCTTCAGAGCTTTCTTCCAGCAGGAGCGCTGATCATGCAAATAGGCACCCCTTCCGTTCATTTTGGCAGTAGTATCTATCACCACGCCATCCTCGCTGCGCACCAAACGAAGAAGCTGACGCTTTGGCAAGACCTCGCGGCAACCCACGCATGTACGCTGCGGGACATGTTTAGGCTTAAGGCTCTTTTTTGCGGCCACCTTTTTCCAGTATCGCCGTTTAGCGACCTACCATTCATCCCATCCGTCACTGTCGCGGCGATGCCGTCTCACAATGTCGGTGTCACTATCAGGGTCATATTCCACAGTATAACCCTTTTTCTTTTTGGAAGCCTTCTTACCCTTGCGCGAAGGAGTGCTAAAAGCGGCTTCATCCTCTTCGTCCTGCTCGCGGGCATAACTGGCCCTGCGCACCGATTCCATCCTAAAGAGTTCCTCAAAAGTCTTCTCTTCTTCTGGCTCTTCAATAAGCTCAGGCTCCGGTTCGGGCTTAACGTCCTGGTCCAAATCTTCAGTTTCTGCAAGAGCTGTTTCAGCGTCATCCTCAACCGGCAGAATCTCCTCTGCTGTTTCCAATTCAGCTGCAGGCTCTTCTGTATCGAGCACGGCTTCAGGAAGAAGCTCCTCAGCGTCTTCTTCGGGTTCTTCAAGAGCCGGGAATTGATAGCTGTCAATTAACTGTACAAGGTCTTCATTGTACTTAGGCCCAATTCCGTTGAATGCCAGGAGTGCATCCGGATCCAGTTTATAGGTAAGCACCAAATCTCCAAAGCTCTCCAAACCATTTTCCTGAAGGATTCCGGCCAAATATTCCGTAAGATCGGACATTGCTGCTAAGGGCAGGTCAAAAGCGCGTGCATCAATGCTTTCCCTAACTGCTTTAATACGCGCAGCTTCAGCATCTTCCACCGCTTTGCGATCCGCTTCGCCACGTTTTCCCACCCGATCCACAAACCGGGCAAGCAAAATAGAGTCGTCCATCGAAATCGCCCGACCTTCTTCCTTTTTTTCCAAAAGCTCTTCTACACGCGCCATATTGTCTGCTTCTGCAGCAGCCATTTCAGCCAGGGTTTCATCATCCCGCAGCTTAACCAGCGCATGGCCGGCCGCCTCAGTAACGCTCATGATGTCAATACGCCAGCCAGTCAGCTTGGCAGCCAAACGTGCATTCTGCCCTTCGCGGCCGATGGCCAGGCTCAACTGATCTTCAGGAACAACAACGGTTGCCGTTTTATTATCCCCAAGCCCATGGTTAAGGTAAACGCCGCTTACACGAGCAGGACTAATCGCCTTGCTGATGTAAACCGCAGCATCAGGGCTCCATTCGATCACATCAATTTTTTCATCATGCAATTCGCGCACAATTGCCTGAATGCGAACACCGCGCTGCCCAACACAGGCGCCAACTGGGTCAATCCCCATTTGGGTTGCGCTCACCGCTACCTTGGCACGCTGACCAGGTTCGCGGGCAATACTGCGAATTTCCACAATACCATGATAAATCTCTGGAACTTCATTTTCAAGCAAGCGCCGCAGGAAATTACGATGCGCCCGGCTCAGCAGGATCTGCAGCCCTTTCGGGCTATCTTTTACTTCGTAAACATAGGCTCGAATACGATCATGTACCCGAAAACGCTCGGCAGGAATCATATCCTTACGCAACATAGTACCCTCAGCCTTCAGGTCAAGGCCAATGGTCGCCTGACGGCTGTTTACCGCCTGAACAACTCCACTGACAATCTCCCCCACCTGATTGCCGTAATATTCAAATTGCGCAGCCCTTTCAGCATCACGGATCTTTTGTTGAATGCCCTGGCGAGCAGTCTGTGCGGCAATACGCCCAAAGTTCTCTGGAGTACTGTCAACCATGACCAAATCGCCCAACTGGCAATTAGGGTCTATCTCGCGTGCTTCTTCCAAAAGTACTTCGGTGCGCGAATCAAAGATGTCATCGGTAACTTCCTTCTCGGCAAACACTTTTATGCTGCCCTTTTCCAGGTCAATTTCAACCTTTACTTCCTGGGCAGTACTGGCACCAACACTTTTGCGATAGGCAGATATCATGGCAGCCTCAATAGCACTCATGATCGTCTCTCGCGGAAGGCCTTTCTCTTCCAGTACTTCATTGAAAGCTAAAGCAAATTCACTTTTCATACTCTTTCTTACTCCACCTTGATGCAGCTAAGGCTCTTCAAACAAAAAAGTGGACTTGCCGCCCACTTTTCAAGTTGAAAAGTATTCGTATTACTCAGTAATAGTAGCATACCCATAGACAAAAAGCAAGTTTTTTCTTGCAGCAGTGCATTCGTATCTGTCCAGAATTTTCACCTTGTGAAAGACCGCTAAGCTACGTATGCATTTATTCACTTGAGATGATAAATCGCCCAAGCAAGTACTCAATACTTTTAATCGCAGTTCGCTGCTATAACGCTCGCACAAACGGAAAACACCAATGATTCCTTAGTTCCGCTACACACTCTAGATTAAATCCAGCAAATTTGCTCGCTAAAAGCGGCTGCTCACCTGCTTAAACAAATGTCCAAACAGACTAATGCATAGATCAAAAACCTATCCGCAGTCCAATGCTTCTTATCGGTATAATTGAGCTATCACGGTACTAGGAGCGGTTATGACGAATGATCATCTTTGGTGGAAGCATGGAATCATCTATCAAATCTATCCGCGTTCCTTTCAGGATAGCAACGCCGATGGAATCGGCGACCTGCCTGGTATCACCAGCCGGCTTGCTTACCTGCAGGACCTCGGCGTGGATGCGCTCTGGCTCTCCCCTATCTACCCTTCCCCGGACGTCGATTTTGGCTACGATGTTTCGGACTACCGCAACATTGACCCGAAATATGGCACCTTAAAGGACTTTGACAAACTGCTGGCAGAAGCTCATAAACGCAAGCTGCGTATCATTCTGGATCTGGTTTTTAGTCATACCTCCGATCGTCACCCCTGGTTCATCGAATCACAAAAATCCAAACAGAATCCCTACCACGACTGGTATATCTGGAGCGACCCTGCCCCTGATGGTAAACCGCCTAATAATTGGCTCTCCAATTTTGGCGGCTCTGCCTGGCGCTACAATGCAAAACTAAACCAGTATTACTATCATATGTTCTATCCCGAACAGCCAGACCTTAACTGGCGCAACCCAGCAGTGCGAGCGGAGATGCTGGATGTGATGCGCTTTTGGCTGGATCGCGGAGTAGACGGCTTCCGGCTGGACGTTTTTAATAACTTTTTCAAAGATGCCATGCTGCGCGACAATCCCCGGGCTGAAAAGCCTGGCATCCGCCCCTTTGAATGGCAGCAGCATCTCTTTGATACTGCCCAACCCGAAATGTACCCGCTTCTGGAAGAGATGCGCGCGCTCCTGGATACCTATCCGGAATGCTACGCGGTCGGCGAAACCTTTTTGGTCAACACGGTCAAAGCGCGCACTTACATCGGCGAAAACAAATTTCATGCCGGCTTCGACTTTAGCTACACCCGCACGCCCTGGAACGCACGCCGTTTTGGACACGCCATCCAGTATTGGGACGCGCTTCACGGGGACGAAGCCTGGCCCAATTGGGTTCTCAATAATCACGATATCAGCCGCAGCGCTTCGCGCTACAATGCGGATCGCGATGACTCTAAATTGAAGCTTTTAAGCCTCATGCATTTAACCCTGCGGGGCACGCCCTATCTCTACTACGGAGAAGAGATCGGGATGCGCGATATCAAAGTGAAACGCTCCCAGATTCAAGACCCGGTTGGAAGAAGGTACTGGCCGTTTTATAAAGGACGCGATGTTTGCCGCAGCCCGATGCAGTGGGATAACACCTCCAATGCAGGCTTTAGCAAGCACCGTCCCTGGCTCCACCTGCACCCAGACTTCCCCAACCGCAACCAAGCTGCCCAATCCAAAGACCCAGATTCTCTGTTCAATTTTTATAAAGCAGTCATTGCACTGCGTAAAGCACATCCGGCCCTCCACGCAGGCAGTATTACTCTCGTGGAGCAAGAAAACCCGCACCTCTTAGTTTATGAACGTCAAAGTGCAGAGGATAGGATATTCGTTGTTCTGAATTTCTCAATTCGTCCACAGGTTCTCAAGCTGCCCACAGACTATCAAAAACTTTTGCTTGTCAGTTCTGACAAAGAGCTGTATTTTGATCCAGATAGTCACCTGCTTAGTTTACCGGGCTGGGGTGCAGCCCTCCTTTCGATATAAATGGCTCAGCCTGTGCGCTCCTGGCATGATCTTGAAGCTCCTTTTATTCAGGGGGGTACGCAGGATGCCGCCGAGCCCTTAGGCAACTTACCCCTGGGCCGCTTTTTTCCGCCTTACGTACCTGGCCGAGCCGCTGCATGGCTTAACCGCTATTGCGCGCCGGGAAATTGGGTCCTCGACCCTTTTGGGCTCGACCCTTATTCCGTCCTGGAGCTGGCTCAGGCTGGTTACCGCACCGCAGTTACAACAAATAACCCTATCGCAGCCTTTGTGCTTGAATGCTTAGCCACCACCAGCCCGGAAGACTGGGATGAAGCCCTTTTACTGCTCTCTAACCTTAAGCTTAGTAACGGAGCACGTCTGGAGGATCATCTCGAATCCTTTTACCGGATCCCCTGCCCAAATCCAGAATGTAAGATTGGCAACGAGCCCGGACAAGCGCGTGTAGAGCGGCTGATCCACGATGATGAACCCGGCGCTCCGCGACAAATTAGATACCGTTGTCCATACTGCAAACAGGAGGGCGAACTAAACCTCAATCCGGGAGAAGCTGACCCTATGCCAGCCTATCCCTCCCTGGCGCTCTATCGTGCGCGGGCGCTTGAATTAGTTTGTGATCCCCAGGACGCATTAAGACCTCTGATCGAAGACGTTCTAAAATATTATGCGCCGCGCCCACTGGTAATGCTCCAATTGATGCTGCACCGCATCCTGAATACGCCCATGAGCGAGCGCCAAAGCAAACTGCTAAAAGGGATCTTTTTACTAACTGCCGACCGCGTCAATGTGCTTTGGGCTTACCCTCTTGGCCGTAACCGACCCCGTCAGCTGATGCGGCCCCCTTCCTTTGAAGAAATCAATATCTGGCAGGCAGTGCTCGAAGCCGCTGAAAGCTGGCGTAAAAACTGCCGGCAAAGCAACTTTCAGAACTGGCCCGATTTAGTGCCCCAAACTGGTGGCATATCGCTCTTTCGCGGCCGCCTGCGCGAGTGGGATCCGGTCCTGGACCCAAAACTGCTCAATGCGGTTTACAGCGTTTTGCCCCGCCGTAATCAGGCCTTTTGGAACCTTAGTGCGCTTTGGACTGGCTGGCTTTGGGGGAACAAGGCACTGGAACCCCTGCGTCATGCCCTTTTACGCCAACGCTACGATTGGACCTGGCACACCAAAGCCTTAGAAAAAGTGCTTGCCCATCTGCC
This sequence comes from Anaerolineaceae bacterium, assembly GCA_040772305.1. GTDB lineage: Bacteria > Chloroflexota > Anaerolineae > Anaerolineales > Anaerolineaceae > Mesolinea. The sequence continues at coordinate 234,981 of JAXGYK010000002.1, read as the reverse complement.
TGGGATGGTTTTACCGGGAATTCCAATCCTCCTCCAAATACCGGAACTTGAACCCCGGTTTTTACTGGCTGGTGTTCTAAGCGCTCAGGACGCTGGTCTGCAGCTCAAAACGTATGCCCTCGAAGGCGATGATAGCACCCTTCAGATGGTCTGGAATACCCGGCCGCCTGCTTTTATCGCACCAAGAAACAAAGCGCTCTTTGGTGCAGCGCGCGAAGCAGCCATTGATTTTCTTAAGCGCTTAGGCGAACCAGCTTCGTTCACAATGCTTTTTACCCATATCTTGCTCACCCTCCAAAGCCAGGACATGCTGCACGGCCAGCCTCAAAGCCAGGCAAACGGAACCATTAATGAGCTCGAAAACGAATTGAGCGAGGTTTTGGCAGACCCCTTAACCTTCAAACGCTATTACGCAAACGTAACCGCCGATAGTGGCCTCTACTGGCTCGCTAAAAACCCCGAATCCTTTCAACCTCTTGCCGACAGGGTCGAAAGGGCTGTAATGGATGTGCTCATACAGCACAGCAGCTTAAGCCACGCTGAAGTCCTGGCAGCCGTACATGAGCAGGCACCAGGTTTGCAGACACCCGACGACCCGCTTATTGAAGAACTGCTTGAATCATATGCCCACCCAATGTATGAAAATGGCCCGCACTGGCAATTGCGTTACTCGGAATCGGAAGCAAGAAGGGCAGCTGATCTCAAAGAAATTCGCAGCTTGCTGGAGGTCTTTGCAAACACATTAAATTACCGCAGGCAACTTACCAAGGATGCGGTTTATTGGAGTGACGAAGAAGGACGTGCTGTATACTCCTTTTTCCCGATCACAACAGCCATTGTCACACCCCTTTTACTTAAGTACATGCATTTGCCAGGAAAAAAAGTAGTAGCCTTGCCTAGTTCCAAGACAAAGCTGCTCACTTTTAAACTAAAGCGCGACCCAAACCTGGACAGCTTGGTGGGAGACGATTGGCTGTTCTTGCGGTTTAGACAGCTGCGTAATCTCAAAGAGAATCCACTGTTAAACCGGGATCTCTTTCTTTCTCAAATAAGCTATATGTCCCAGAGTGCGCCCTCGGAACAAATGGCATTATTCTAATCATTACTTCAGGCGCCGGCTTGCAGATAAGCAAAACCTGAACGCTTTTTCTTTGCATTTTCAGGACAGCATTTTCCTTACAATCACCCTTCGGGAGGTGTTGGCTCGGGTGTTTCGGAAGGTGGCGGCTCTGGTGTTTCGGTAGGCAAAGGCGGAATGGTCGGCGTTGCGCTCGGCAGAATAATTGGTTCGTCCGTTGGCGTAGCTGTTGCTGTAGCGGTCGGCGTAGGAGCAGGCAGGTCTACCGACATCGTAAAAGTTTTTTCAACACGGGTATCAATCGTGCTACGTACAATCACCTTAAAGGTGATTACATTGGTTTCAAGGCCCTGGATATCCCATGTATAAATTTCTTGTGGCGAGTGTGCCGGGTCATCCCGCCAATCAAACAGCGGGTGCCATTCCTCCGGATCCTTTCCTTTTCCCCATTCAATGCGATAGTCCTGGAAGTTTGCTGTTGCTGTGATCGAACCCATAATAGTAAAGGGAGCTTCGCGTATCACCCCTCCATTATTGACGTTGACCAGGTTGATAACGGGGCGCGGATCATCCGCGCGGCATTCCCGTTCTGGAATGAAAATAAGCTGGTCTGCAAAGCCATTCTCAGCCGCCCAGTTCTGGCCTGCTTCGGTTTCCTCAATCCATCTTTTAGCATCCACTTCTCTCACATTCAAGACGACATGTTCAACAGTGAACTCAGCACAAGCCTGCGATACGCCTAAACCTGTCCAGCCATCAATGGGCATGTTTACCCACAGGTCCTGGCTTGAGGGCAGCGGCCCCTGGTCAGAGGCAAACAATTCCTCCCGATGTGCCGGGCAATACTCCGAGGGCTCCGTACCAGATACAGCACAAATCGTGCGCGAAATGACGTCGTCTGGGCGCACAAAAGAGCTCCATACCCCGCCCTTATAAAGCTCAATCCCTTCGCGCATTACCCTTGCCCAGATTGGCGCTGCGCCATCCACGCCGCTGGTATTAACCATTGGGGTGTAGTCAGCGTTCCCCACCCACACGCCAACAACTAAGTCCGGGTTATAACCAATCGTCCAGTTATCCCGAAAATCGTTGGTAGTACCCGTTTTTACTGCAGCCTCGTGTCCAAGGTTGAGTACTGAGTTCGCACCAAACATTGGTGCGCGGGCTTGGTTATCGGCCAGGATACTGCTAATCAGATAGGCATGTGCTGGTCGCAGAACCTGATCCCCAGGCCTTGGCTGGTTGGCCCATATTTCTCTGCCAGTATGGTCCGTAATGCGGGTAATTGCGATTGGAATTTGGTAACGTCCTTCCGCAGCAAAACTTGCAAAGGCATTTGTAAGCTGCATCAGGCTAACCTCGCCCCCGCCCAAAGTTAGCGAAAGGCCCAAATCGGGTCTGGTTAAACTGGTAATGCCCAGCCTGCGTGCAAAGCTCATAAACCCCCCGGGTTCATCGTAAATGCCAATATACGAAAGTGCCTTTACCGCTGGAATGTTATAGGAGTTGGCCAGGGCATCACGTACCGTCACAGGCCCTCGGAAACGGCCGTCATAGTTCACCGGTTCATAGGCCGGACCCGGGTCATCTGCCTTGCCCGACGGCGTAAACACCGAAGGTACATCCCAAATCAGGCTGGCTGGAGTCCAGTTTTTTTCAAAGGCAGCCAGATAAGTAAGCGGTTTAATCGCCGAGCCTGGCTGACGGGTATCGGTCAGCGCCATGTTCACCTGGCCGCTGATCTCAGCATTATTAAAGTCGGCCGAACCAACCATTGCAAGAATCTCGCGTGTATGTGGATCGATAACTACAACCGCACCGTTGCTTGCATTTTTGTCAAGCATTTGGGCCAGTTGTTCAGTAACTGCGTTTTGGGCCATATCCTGCATGGCAGGGTCTAATGTTGTTTGAACAGTAAAGCCAGAACGATAGATCGTTTCCGGCTCGAATTGAGCCTCCAGCAAGGATTGAATAAAAACCACCCAATGCGGGTAGCGCATTTCAAAGATTTGCTGGCGAAATTCATATGCCTGCAGCTGCTCCATAGCAGCCAGCGCAGTTACGGGGTCTACACAAACCTTCTCCAGGTTTTCACCGATGAAGATGCAGTCCTTTTCCGAGCTTAGTTCGTACATCAGAATCAAAACTGTTTTCGTTCGGTCAAGGGTTGCCTCACGATTTGTGTAAATATTGTAGACCGCAGGTGACTGAGGCAAGCCGGCCAGAAAAGCGGATTGCCACAAGTTAATATCTGCAGCCGAAGCTTCAAAGTAAGTCTCCGAAGCGGCCTCTATTCCGTAGGATAAGTTTCCGTAGAAAACCTCATTCAAGTAGAGTTCCAAGACCTCTTCTTTGGAGTAACGTCGTGTAATCTCGGCAGCAAGGATTATTTCGGAGGCTTTGCGTTCATAGGACTGAACAAAGCGTTCTTCGGGCAGCAGTATCATCCGCGCCAGCTGCTGGGTAATGGTAGACGCACCGGAAACAATCCCTCCGGAGCGATAGTTTGCATACAAGGCACGTATAAGGGCAACTACATCAAACCCAGGGTGGTTGTAGTATTCTTTATCTTCCGTTGCGATGGTAGCAGCAATAATATAGGGCGACATGCGTTCCAATGGCACGTAGGTACGCTTGCCCGCATTAGGATCTACAATCTCGTAGAGTAAGCCCCCATTGCGATCCAGTATTCGGGTTGTTTCAAACTGCGAAGCTCTCTCGCGCAATTCGTTTACATTAGGGAGCCGGCTCGCAATTTGCATGTATTTGTAAACAGCAAAACCCATTACTGCAAGCGCTGCCAGGCCGGTAATGATGATCAGAGCAATGAATGCCTTGCGGCAGCCTTTTCCTTTTCCAGCAGTTCCAGACACCGGAGCTTGACCAGCGCCCCCGGAGCCTTGAACGCGATTAGGTTGGGTAGCATCTGCCGCCCGGTACACAGCTATTGGTTGGGTATGGCTTTTGCTCGATCCGCTTAGGCTAAAAGCAGCCGGCATAAGCGTTGTGGCATCCGGGTCCACTTGTGTCACCGGATCAGGAACATCCTTTGTTTCATTAGTCCCATCTTGGAATGCTGCATTCCCATCCTCTGGCAAAATGGTATATGCGGAAGTAGACCATTGCTCCTGTTCTTCTGCGTTAGCTGCGATAAGCTCTGCTTCCTGAGGACGGAACTGAGAAAGCTCACTAAACCAGTAGGACTCGCCCGAACCTGCCGCTTCCGGCTTTTCCTCCTCCAAATCCGGCATTGCGGGCTCTTCCTCGCGCGTTTCCATCGAAGGATCGGCAGGCGCAGTTACCGGTTCCAAAGCCTTGGCTTCAGCCAGTTCTTCACTTTCCAGACCTTCGCTTCCCATCGCTCGGATAAGCGCTGCGCTGAACCCTGCCTCTGGGTCCAGAAGCGAAGCCTCAGCCAATTCGCTTAGATCCATGGGTTCAACATGCGCAGGAATAGTTCTGAAGTCGCTTTCATCTGCTGGGAAATCTGCTTGCTTTTTCGGAGCTTTGTCCGCATACAAATTATCTGCAGAGGCAAAGACCTCGCGGTAATCCTTAAGGATATCGTCCGCTTCAGTTTGGTTGCCTTTTGCTTCTCCAACGGACTCCGAAGCAGCCTCTTCAGCAGGATTGTTTTCTGGGATCTCATTTACATTTTCGTCCATCTTCACATTTTAGCACTTTATTTCCCCGCTATTTTTTGAGCTTGGGCAATGCTAAAATCAAGTCATGCTTAATGGTCCTCTCTTCGCCAAGGAACCCTGTCCCCTGACAATTGCATCCGACTATCGCTTCGGCGAATTTCACCCGGAAATTGACGCTGTATGGACCCAGAACCTAAGACCAGGTGAACCGCTTTGGCTAAGAACTTCCCTGGGCTTACAAGCTCAAAGCTTGCGGATATTTCCAAGTTTTATTCTTCAAAACCAAAGCTTCACATTCTTAGAATCATTTTTTTCTTCCCCCCGGATTGATCTGCTACTGACGAATTATATGCGCATAAGTTTCGGGCTTCAGCCTGGCCTCGCCGTAAGCCTGGAAAACTGGGCAGCAGCCTCCAACCGACTGCTTGGCCGCATTGAACTAAGCAATGAAAACAATGATCGCTGCGAACTTGAAGTAAACCTTAGCGCAGACCTGGTACCGCAAACTGGCAGCACGGGGATGAGCCCGGTGCTGCACAAGTTCAAAACTCTTCTCCAGGGAACAAGCAGCAACCTGGCGCTTGCCTTGGGAATGGAAGGACCAGCCCGCGTTGTATTCAGTCCTTTGCCAGCCTTGTGTTGGCGTGCAAGTATCCCTGCCCGCGCACGCCTTGCCTTGCAGTGGCGGCTGGTCATCGAATCCGACTTACCGCAGGCCCTTGCGGCAGCCTCAGAAGCGTACCCCGCCAATTATTCTGCTGAAGTTGCGCGGGTGCTCAACCGCAACCGGCAGGAAACAGTGCATATCAGCGAAGCCCAGGAAGGCTGGCATGAAGTGCTTGCAGCCAGTCAGATGCTGGCGACCCAATTGGTTTATTCAAATGCAGAGGCTCAGCTGGAAGCACTGCCGCAACGCAACAGCGATACCAGCCACCCGGAGCTTCGACCTGCCTCTCTCTCTCCACAACAGAAACCACAGCTGCATCCTGCCGCTCTGCGTCAGGTGATTTTGGCCTTGGTTCCTGGACAAACGAAAACTGCCCTGTCCTTACTGCGTGCCTACTTACAGGTACTGCCCCAGGACTCTATTGAAAAACCCCTATTTCCATGCCTTGCAGCCCTTAGCTGGGAGCTTTTCACTCAATTTCAGGACAAAAGCTTGATCAGCTTTGTCTATCCCATCCTTCGGGACCAAACCCTGGCATGGTTCAACAAAACGCATGACCAGGATTATGACGGATTACCAGAATGGGAAAGCCTCTCCCAAACCATGCTCTTTGACCAGCCAGGTTTCGAAGTCTTGCGGGCAGCGAACCAAGCTACTCCCATCCAAAAGACTGAAAGTTCAGCCCTCACGGCGCTTCTTTTGGATGAACTGCATGCCCTGGAAAGCATGGCGCAACTCTTGTCCGATTCGGCAGGATTGCAGATTTATCAGAGTCTTGCTCAACGCAGCCGCAATGCCCTGGCCGCAGTTTATGCCCGCAACGTCTTTGGCACCTGGGATCGTGATACCCACGCAAGGTTCATTGGGGAAGTTCTGTACCGCGGCCCTCTCCAAAACCTTAACCACACCACCTATACCCTCACCCAACCGCAAAGATTATTAATGCAGGTTTTTCCGTCAGACCCCCTCGGCAAGCCCCTAAGCATTAAACTCGATGGACTGGGCAGTGATGGCAAAAAACAAGAAGAACAGCTTGGTGCCGGACAAATTTCCTGGCTGCCAGGCTTTTTCTTTGCTGCCAGCCAAAAAATATATACACAACTGAATGGCTTGCATGCGGATGGCCAAAACGCTGAACTATTACTCTACACGCCAAGTTTGGATGGGTTCAGCATTGCCGATCTTTACGCCTGGGATCCGCTGCTTGCTGAACAAAATTGGGTCAATGATGTATTTACCAAACTGGAAAATGAAACCTTATACGGTTTGCCGGAAACTCTACTAGCTCCTGTTGGCGTCACTTCCCAAGGAAAAACCAACCCCGTCTGGACCAGCTTACTGATCGATAAATTTATCAAAGAGGGAGAAACTACCCGTGCTTTCAACCTGCTGCAAAGCTGGGTACGCGCAAGCATTCGGAGCTTGAACAGCGAGCACAGCCTTTTTGAAGCTGCCGATGCCTCCAACGGAAGACCCTATGGCAACCGTTCTGCAGCAGCCGGTATTCTGCCCCTCAACCTGGTTTTACGCATGGCAGGGGTTCATTTTATGGAAGATGGGCGGGTGCAAATTGCGGGAGCTAATCCCTTTCCTTGGCCAATCGGGTTCCGGTATCGCGGAGTGCATGTACTGCGCGATGGGAAAAATACCAGGATCAGCTTCCCCAACGGGGAACTGCAGCACCATTTCGGCTCGGTTAAACGCATATTTGAGGCAAAGAATTCCAACAAAGACAACCTGCCGGCAGAAGACCTTCCCTAGGCCATTTCATCTGGACAACAGTATTTGCCCTCCTTGCGAATGCGCAGAGCAAATCCGCTTCAAGTTCAAGAGCAAGGCTTTTATCTAGGCTTATTTTGGCTCCTGGGTATTCTGTCCGTAGCTTTTATAACGCTCCAGGACCCTTTTCATCTCTTCATGATCCAGGATAACGGGATTCCCGATGCTGCGTGTGCGCCAAAGCATCTCTGCAAGAAATTCCATCTCTTCAGCAATGCTGAAGGCCTTTGCCAAACTTGGTCCGCAACACAACTGCCCATGGTTTGCCAGTAAGACGGCATTAGAATGCCCCATCGCCCGGGCAACATTTATGGCAAGCTCACGCGTGCCAAAGGTGGCATATTCTGCGCAGGGCACTTCGGCCGCGCCGGATGCTGCTATGCCATAATGAACGGCCACCAAGGGCTCGCGTAAACAGCTGAATACCGTGCAGTAGGTGCTGTGGGCATGCAAGACCGCCCGGGCCTGGGGCTTAGCGGCATAAACGGCAAGGTGCAAGGCCCACTCGGAGGAGGGTTTACGGCTGCCTTCGATTGGATGACCGCTGAGGGAATCCAATAAAACGATATCTTCTGCCGTAGTCTCCTGGTAAGGAATTCCGCTGGGACTAATGAGCATTTGTTTTTCTTCCGGCAGATAGATGCTAAGATTCCCGCTGGTACCCGTGCTTAGCCTGGTCTGGCTCATTCGCTTGCCATATTCAACGATTTCTTCCCTTAATTCCAGATAGCGCATAAATCCTCCATTGCCCAATTCTACTTGAGACGAGCTTGGACGCTCTGCCGTGTTTCGTACTCCTTGAGTGCCGCCTTTTCTGCCTTGCGCAGGGTTTTCTCGGTCATTCCTCTCTCTCCCTGCCTGTACACTTCCAATATCTCGTAGCAGTTAAAACAAAACACCCAACCGAACTCTCTTTCTTTAAGAATGGTTGGGCAGTCCAAAGAACTCGCTGCTGAAATGAAATTCAGCAGCTTTTTACTTGCAAATAATAAAGCGCAAAAGTACTAAGCATCAACAAAATCAGGATAGGCAAGCCCTAATTCTTTGATTTTATCTTTCGACTTTTCAAGCCTTTTTATGTAAGTCATCATTATTGAGCTTTTTGTTCCTCAGTAAAAGAAGCTTTTGTTTCGACAACCTTTTCTAAAGATCCGATCATATCCCACATTCAAGGCTAAACCCAACCCTGTGTGTCTCGCTCCAAGGTAAAGCGATAAGCTCAATATCGTCAATGTAAAACCCCATATTATTCAAGGTTCTATCTATTTTCGTATCCATATCAAACCATTTCTTTGTTCATTGTTTAGAAATCAAGTCATCTGGTTGATAAGCATTCACCAGGCTATTAATTTTGCTCCTAAACTCAACATTATCCTATCATTTTCTCCTTGCCCCTTAGCGCTACCGCTATTACCTGTAAATCCAATTCGCCAGGAACCGTTAAAGCAGCTCACAAAAATCGAACTTCTTGTAGGTTCAATAACTCTCTCTATAGCTTTAACCCGAAGTAAATTCAGGCCATTTATTTAATCTAAAACATGCTTAAGATAGTGAACTTTTCTAATACGAAAGAGCTAGAGATCAATAAAATCAGGGTACTCTAACCCTAAGGCAACAATTTTATCCTTCGCCATTCTAAATCTCTTCACGACCTCGTCATACTGCTTATACTCGTCTTCGGTCATCTCCAGAACAAATGTTCGCAGTCTGATAAAAGAACAAAGGTTACTCCACCAGACCAATGAAAAATCAGACTTGTCAATATCTTGTTTAGTGAAATAATCCTCCTCAACACTACCAAGATCTAGGGACATTTTATTGATTATTTGAGCAAATTTCATAACCATTTCAAATATGTTCTGTTGTTAATAACGTCCAATATTTATTGATTTTCCGGCTGATAACCGCTAACAATATTGCCAATTTATGCTCGATATTTCATCAGTATTTTACTATTTCCACTAGGCATTACCATTTTTTGAGTCTCCAATAAATCCTACTTGCAAGTAGTCAGTATATCTGAATATAGAACTATTGCTGCTTAGTTCCCGCAAGACTTTCAAAATACTGATCTTTTGTTGTGCCTTTTAGCCAATCTTGAAAAACAACTACATGTTTCAAATAATATCCCGTCCTGTTGCCAATCTGATCCCTTTTTGTATTCTGATATCATGCCATTTGAGACCAACAAAGTCTTCCCCAGCTTTTACGTAACCCCGTTGTCAAACCCTTGTTTGGCTACATAGTTGCAATTTTTCCAATTTCTTCTGATATGGAATTGATGGTATCTACGCCACAACGGTGGCAATATGCGTCAAATAGTTTGAGTTTGGTGAGATAAAAGTACAGTGTACCCGGGACCATGCCCTGTGATCTACGGTCAATCAGGAAAGCATCGAACCAACTCGGCAGGCTATAAATATCGTTCGTTTTGGGCTAGTCCATTGCACTGATTTGGGGCTGTTCCAACACACCCCCCTGTACATGGGGGCTGCTGTGTCGTGTATCAGTATATGTTGGGGTTTATGAGCGCGCAGAGGATCGAACTCTGAACCAATGGCTTAAAAGGCCACTGCTCTACCATTGAGCTACGCGCCCGCGACGGCCTATTTTAGCACGCTCAGTTTAACTCGTCAACGGCAATTTTCCTCGTTGAATCAAGCTGATGGCTAAGTTCAGCTGTCTTTCAGAATTTTCATCAACACGAAGCACCCCATTCAGTATTCGTTTGTTGGGCAACTGGCACGCGGGTTTGAATCTCCCAGCTTCTCTGCCAAACCCCACGAAACCTATTTGCCCAACGATTTGCGGGTGTCTAACTTCTCGAATTAAAGGTGCATTTCTCAGCTCTATTTCCGACCGGAAATATGAAGCGACGAACCGCTTGCCTTTAATTACTGAAGCCATCAATCGTATTCGGATAGACGCCCGTTATGCTTGCCTCAGCAAGAATATGCCCCTCAAGAGCGGCATCAAAGGCCTTTTTCGTAAATCCATTTTGCAGGTCGAGCATAGCATCCAGCGCATAAACCGTAATGAGATAAGTATGCGGCTTATCCGGCGGGGTTGGCCCCCCATAGCCAACAGTTCCAAAATCATTTCTTCCCTGTATCATTTGCTCCGCCCATTCGGTACTGGCGTTTTCAGGAAGATCAAGGTTTTCAAGATTCACGGCCATCCAGTGTACCCATTCGTATCCAGCGATGGGCATAGAATCAGGGTCGACCATCCGGATAGCAAAGGACAAGGTACCAGCTGGTGCAAAACCTACCCGCAGGGGAAGTGAGAGCGATGGAATTCCGTCCTTCATCTGTTCGCCGAATATTCCGTATTGCGGCAGGATTTCCCCTTCAATAATGCCGCTGCTGCTCAGGGTCATTTCCACTTCACCTCTGATCAGTTCCAAAGCACGGTTCACAGCCTCCGCAATCGGAAAACTTCCAGCTGCATATTTAGCGTCCTCAAGGACCGAAGCGAGGTCCTCGGGTTGGCTTCCCTCGATAATTCCGGATACCCTATCGCCGGTATCGATATACCGGCAGGAAACTTCAATCGCCCATTGAATAAGGCGCAAGCCCTTATCCGTGGTTGAAAGCAGACGGGGATTGGCAGTTACTTCGATGAGCTTGTCATAGCTGAGCAGGCTATCGGGAATCTGTTCCTCAGCAAGCTGCGCCATAAGATCCAGCAGAATACCAGACTGCGCGGTTATGGAAGCATCATCGCCAAGCTGCTTGTAAACGATTAAAACCTTATCCGCGCCTGCTGGCTGCGCATTGGCAGGAAGTGCCAGGTCAAGGAGCTGTCCCATCTGGAATATTTCAAAATCCTCAGGCGCCAGAATTCCCAGATGGTTCTGCTCCCTATATTCCGCAAAAAACGCACCGAATGCACCAGGGTCTGCATTTATCCGGCTCAACCCCTCCGCCATAAACGCATCACTAACCATACCTTCCGGGGCAGCCGGCTCCTCTACCGGAGCAGATGTGGGAGAGCTGGCTGGGGCGGACGTGGGATCGCTTACCGGGGCAGTTTCTGCGCTTGGTGCCGAATCCGTCTGCGGCGTATTCGAACAAGCGCTAAGCGTTATGAGTACGAATATCAGGACAACTCTTATTATCTGCTTCATTTGAACACCTCGTATGGTTGTTTTCCTAAAGGAGAAAAGGTCTTTACTTCTCTCTCGAATTTTTTGCCTATGTACCGCAAACAATCCCTTGGAATTATCGGGCTAAATTCAGGCCGTCAATATTAGACTATTTTAGTACCTCACCGATGTTTTCTGCTCTGGATTCTTTCATAACTGCAAAAAGTCATTTGTCGTTCAGGGGGACTGTTTTCACGTGCTTGCCCTTATCGTAATCCTATCCATTATTAATATCAATATTCACAATATCTTCGGAGTAAATCGAGGGCACTTCATCTTTTTCTACTGCTGCGGCAAACAATAAGCCTGTTCTCAATACCTCAATACTATTTTTCTTTCCCGGGAGTTTGGACTGACGTTAATGACTGTGCCTGACACTCGCTTGGATTTCCGGCCTAATACAACTAATTCGCTGAAAAGTGTTTAAAACAATGAGCGTCTATTCTGTTTCGAAGTAGATGGAAGGTACAAAGGCTTATGAGGAGTATCTGTTTCAAAAGTGCGTGATTTAGGAAGAAAGAGGAAGGTCATCATTGATTATAGCCTTGAATAAAGAGGCATAAGGAGCAGACAACTTACCGGATTTCAGAATTGGAAAACTGGCGGAATGTACTGTGCCGCGATATGGCTTTGTCCTTGTTTTTTTAGAGTTTGCTTGCATGGCCTTTGAAGTGTGGAACTGAAACTATTTGAGAAGAGTTCCTTTTTATGTTCCAGAATTGCCAACATAGCTCTGGCGCCGTCAAGGCTCCAACTGACACCGCGGGTCTTCATTCTTTGGGCGACCAATTTGCCAACATTCGATTCAATGGCACCAAGGGAAAAGCCTTGAAGGATTTCATCAGCATGGTTGCGCAAGTATTGCAAACAATCTAATCTGGCTTTAGCCTTTGCATCAGGAAGCCCGACACAGGCCTTCAACAAGGACTTTTCGATAGAAAGAAAGCCTTGTGAATAGAGCTTTTGGACCACCTCTTTGACAGGCAGACTTGTCCCAAAAGCTGAGGAGATAGCGCGTTTCACATGATAGGGGTCCAGAACCCTGATCGAATTATTGATTCCCAGCAGATCGAAACTAGTGCCCACCCAGGGACTGCCATCTCCGCCAATCACCAGCGTCTTTGTGCTCTGCAGATCGTAGCGGGCGTAGAGCCTCTCCCTGATCATTTCCTGCCACTTCTGAGCTGGCAAGCCGATGGAAGTGATGCAGACTTTGTCCTTCAGCCTTTTTCTGCTTCCGGAGATGTATTGTTTCCCTGTATATGCGATCGCCGCCCTGACTTCCATCTTGCGCTGTTTCTCCTTTTGCAAGGCTACCCAAACCCCGTCGGCTTCACAATACAATCGCGGTGCTTTGATCTGACCAGGTTGTTCTGCCTGACAGCTCTGTTCCTGCGCAGATAAGCTCTGACCAATTCTGCGTACCACCCGACCCACAGTTGAGGGACTGATGCTTTGATGACTGACATACCCGTTTACCTCAGCTGTGTCACGATAACTGAGACTGGCTGCCAGAGCACTGATCTGTTCTTCTGCTTTTTGCGTGCGCCGTTGATAAGGGACGAAACCAAGCAATTCATCCAGAGGAGTCCAGACCCTGCCATCCGGCAAACGATAGCTTCGCCTTCGGTATCTGATGCTGAACCTTTGGAATTGGTAACAACGTTCTTGGGTGCGGATACTGACCCCTTCCGGATACTGACTGGCTTTCATCCCCTTTTCGAAATCTGAGAAGGCCGCTTCGGCAACCGCCTGGGTCGTTTGGTTTACGATCTCCCTGAGGTCTTCTTCAATATGTTCTGACCGTACTGTTATTTGAAGAACCTTACCCTCACCATTTTCCCTTTGTACGTGTATACTCATGGTGACTCTCATAGTCATTGGAAGTTCCTTTCGCTTTGTTTTTTCAGCAAAAACTAATTGTATTGGAACTTCCTCTTTTTTTCCTTGACTACGCTCTTTTGAAACGCATACTTATGAGGAGTTCTTCAGGAAATATATTAATCGAAATGATATGATTAACCCTGAGGTGATAATGCAAAAAGAGAATAAACCCTTCGGCCTCTGGCCTTCCCCAATTTCCCCCGAACTTATCGGCAGTGGCATCCGCCTGGATGATGTCCTTTTCTCTCCAGATGGGAATTACTTGGTCTGGCTGCAAAGTCAGAACGGAGTGCCATCCATTTACATACAGCAGGGTACCGAGGCTCCCACGCAGATCTCTTCCGGGTTTAAGCCCCGCGGCGGAATCAGCTATGGCGGAGGTGAAATAGGCCTAAGCGAATCTGGTGTATTCTTTTCGGAAGCAAATGGGCGCATCTATTCCAAAAAATTCAAGAGCGGTTTACCCAAGCCGGTAACGCCTGAGTTTGGAGCAACAGCCTCGCCAACCCCTAGCCCTGACGGCGAATATTTGCTCTTCCTCCACCACTATGAAGGAAAAGACGTTCTGGCAGGAACAAAGGCCGATGGCAGTACCTGGCCTAAAATTCTGGCTCAGGGTGCAGATTTTTACTTTCAACCGACATGGCACCCTGGCGGCAAAAAAATTGCCTGGATGGAATGGGACCACCCTAATATGCCTTGGGATGGGAGCCGCCTCATTCTGGCTGATTTTGATTCTGAAAACCTGGTCCTCACCAACCAGCGCCAAATAGACGGAAGCCAGGTTATTGCCGTGAGTCAGCCGGTTTTTTCTCCCAATGGGCGCTACCTGGCGTGGTTGGCCAATCGGACCGAATTTGATGAAATCGTGGTCATGGATCTGGAAAGCGGCACACAAGAAAGACTATTAGAAGGACAGGTCCTCCTCCCACCTGCTTGGGTACCTGGGCAGCACAATCTGGTCTGGCTCCCAGATTCAGAACATTTGGCAGTCATCATCACCAAGGATGGATTACAAAAACTTGTTGAAATTAGTTTGAACGGCGAGCTAAGCACGCTTCAAACTTCTGCTTACAGCGTCTTACGGCAGCTCAGTTGCTCCCCAAGCGGAGAACTGGCTTGCATTGCTGAGGCCCCGGATGCTCCCCCCGTGATCCTGGTTGGGGATGGGCAGAGCTGGCGTATCGCAGCGCGCAGTGATGCCCAGATCTTCAGCTCTGAAGAGCTTGCTCCCGCCCAGGCAGTATCCTGGAAATCCTCAGATGGCGTGGACATACATGGTTATTATTACGCGCCTACAAACCCTCGCTTTTGTGCCGCCGGAGCACCACCCATGCTGGTTCATATCCACGGCGGACCAACCAGCCAGGAGCTTCCTGGCTACCGCCTGGGTTTCCAGTTCTACACCAGCCGTGGTTACGCTGTGCTGGTACCCAACTATCGCGGCAGCACCGGCTATGGCCGCAGTTACCGGGACGCTTTAAAGGGACAGTGGGGTTACATTGATACCTTGGATGCCGTGGAAGGTGCCAAAGCCATGGCTGACCGCGGCCTGGCTGACCCCGACAAACTGGTCATTATTGGTGGCAGCGCAGGAGGATATGCGGTGCTCAATGCCCTTGTTCAATATCCTGGCTTTTTTAAAGCCGGCATTTGCTCCTACGGAGTATCCAACTTGTTCCTCTTGGACATGGATACGCATAAATTCGAAGCCCACTATACCAGCAGCCTGGTAGGCAGTTTGCCGGATGCAGCCCAAAAGTATCATGCCTGGTCCCCTGTCTTCAACGCGGACAAAATCCGCGATGCATTGGCCGTCTTTCAGGGTGCAGACGACAAGGTTGTTCCGCCCAACCAAAGTGAGGCAATCGTTGAGAAACTGCGCGCCAACAGGGTTCCGCATATCTACAAGCTTTATCAAGGAGAAGGCCACGGTTTTCGTAAGGCTGAAAACGTGTCCGATTATTACAGGAGCATTGAACTGTTTTTGCTCCAACACGTGATTTTTGCGCCCTAGACAGAGAGGTAAGACATGAAAACAAGTCAAAAAGACCGTTTTGAAATTCGAGCCAGCGACCGCACACGCCTCTTTGTGCGCACTTGGGGAGAGCCGATTACGGCCAGGGCAGTCATTGTGATCGTGCATGGCCTGGGCGAGCACATAGGACGGTATGAATATACGGCCAAACGCATGAGCGAACGCGGCTTTTTTGTGCTGGGCTATGACCAGCGAGGCCATGGACAAAGTAAAGGTAAACGGGGTCACATCCCTTCAACCCGTCAGCTCATGGCAGATATCCGCCAAGCCATTCACCTGGCTGCTTCTTATAACCCTGCCATGCCGCTCTTTCTTTACGGCCATAGCATGGGCGCCTTAGAAGTGCTTTACTATGCACTAAAGCATCAACCAGAACTGGCCGGGGTGATTGCTACCAGCCCCCCGTTAGATGATTCGGTAACCAGCAAAGGACAGGAGACCCTGACACGCATTCTGAATCCAATCCTGCCGCAGCTGGCAGTAGCAAACGGGATTAAACAATGGGCTCTTTCGCGTGACCCAGCGGTTGCAGCTGCTTATCAGAAGGACAAACTGGTCCATAATCTCGTCTCGGTGCGTTTGGGTAGTTTTCTGATTAAAGGCCGCGCCTATGTTCAGGAGCACGCACCGGAATGGAAGCTTCCGCTGTATCTGGCTCATGGAACTGCTGATGAGATTTGCCCTATCGCCGGTTCTGATATCTTCTTCCAGCGGGCAAACGGACCCATTAAATACATGCGCTGGGATGGACTGTACCATGAGACCCACAACGAGCCAGAAAAGAACCGCGTAATCGGGACAATGCTGGATTGGATCAACAGCCAATGCTGATATAGGCCTCTAGATTCTCGAACCACTAGCAGATTTCCAGTGTGAAGTGTCCCTTTTTCTCAGACATAAAAACACCTCCTGCGAAAATAAAGCAGGAGGTGTTTTCGTTTTTGTCTTGATTCAGGGGAGCAGTTTACTGGGAGGTCATTTTGATTAAAGCTGGGCTTTTCAGAAGCTTTTTATCATCGGACAGAGCTAATTGAGGCCGGCAAGGTATTCAGCGGCCGCTTGAAGCTGGTCCAAGTTGGCACCGCAAAGATGAAAGTCGAGACCGTTTTGCTTCCACTGGATGGTATAGCGCAGAATTGCGCTGTCATCCCAGGTTTTGGTATCAGCATTCCATCCGCCCTGATATTGTACAGCCTGGATATCATCCGTCAGCTGTATCTGGGCAATCTGGTTTGTTCCGACAAGGGTAGCTCCGTTTTCGGTCATCGGGCGGTAAACACTAAAGTTAATCGTGCCCCAACGCCCACTGATCCCTTCCTCCAGACCTGAGCCTGCAGGATAATAATTCACCAGACCGGCATTGAGGACCTGACCGCCAGGCAACTGTTCCGGCAGAACCAAATCTGCCTGAAATGCATCGAGAGCCTGCTGCAGGCTGAGGTTTTGCGGCTGGATGATGCGGGGGTTATCGACACCAGGATACTGATTGTCTACCATCAGATTCACCCCGGCAATATTGCGCAGGTAGTGCATAAAGGATGCGCGCACACCGGGAATGAAGGCGAAACTGGTGACCGCCAAGGCCAAGACAAGAAGAATGCCAGCCAACAGCGGCTTGAAGACAAATTGCGGTTTAGGCTGGACGCCTTGGGATTGCAGACGCAGCATGCGGTGATTAATTCGCTGTTTCTGATCCTGACTGATCTCAGGATAGAGTTCAGTTAATAGTTTGTTTTCCATTTATAACTCCTTAGCTATGCGCAGCTGAGCCAGGCTGCGATGCAGAATCGTGCCTACATTCGTCTCGCTAAGGCCCAGAATGCGTCCGATTTGCCGATGGCTTAAGCCGCTGCCATAAGACAAGGCAATGATCTGCCGTTCGCGATCCGGCAAAGCAAGGATGCCTTTTCGCAGCGCTGCTTTTTCCTGCTCGAGATCTGCGACCGTTTCCGGCGCAGGGGACTGATCCCCGATACCTTCATCCAAGGCTTCTTCGCGGCTGTATTTGCGCAAGCTGCGGTAATGTTCCAGCAAGACCTTGCGCGCGATACCAAAGAGCCAGGTGCTCAGGCCAGCGCGCTCGCTTCGATAGCGTTTGCGCAGGCGCCAGGCACGTTCCAAGGTGATTGCGCTGAGCTCTTCGGCCGTATTTGGGTCACCCGTGCTGTAAATGAAAAACCTGTACAAAGCAGGCAGGTTGGTTTGGAATATTTGATCCCAATCCAGCTCGCTGGTCGTACTCTTGAAGAAAGGTAATGAGCGTGCAGTTTTTTCCATCTTATCTATATATTGACCTGAGCATGGCTTTTATCACACCTTATTCAACTGTCAGAAGTTCCTTCTAAGCTATGGCATAATTTTTTCTAGTTAAACTATATTATCCACCCCAAATTTTAGCGAATGAGTGTGACAAGATGAAAGAACCGAAAAATGAAAACAAGAAAGATGATAGCTACATGGGTTTAAGCCTTGCCATAGGTTTGCTCTTTGGTATAGCCATGGGAATTGCCACAGATAGTCTGGCCTTATGGATTGGAGTCGGTTTAGCCCTGGGAGCCGGTGGAGGAAGCTTTATTAAACCAAAAAAAGAGTAAAGCATACATAATTGAGACCGTTGAAAAACAAGTGCAAAAACCTTTCGAACAAGAAAGATAGATGGTCTAATTCATCCATACTGCAAAGGAAAGGTAAACAACGCAGATGGCAAACCCACGGTTCATCCAGACAGACCAGCACTCCTTCTTTGGAGATTTTCTTTACGAACAGATCGTACCCGAAGACCACTTTTTACGTAAACTCAATGCCCTGATTGACTGGACAGATTACACCAAAAAGCTGAGCAAATTCTATAAGGGAGAAGGGCTGGCAGGGAGACCAGCCTATGACCCGGCACTCTTGCTGAGAAGCCTGCTGATCAGCTACCTGTATGATCTCTCTGAGCGGCAAACGGAGGTTTATCTCAATGAGAACCTGCCAGCCAAATGGTTTGTGGGACTGGCAATCGATCAGAAAGCACCGGATCACTCTACCCTGAGCGTGTTTCGGGAGCGATTGCGGAAAAGAGGGAAACTGAAAGTATTCGAAGAGATGCTGGCAGAGATCATTGAAACGGCCCGCAAACGAGGCGTACGGTTTGGCGCAATCCAGATCATCGACAGCGTCCACAGTGAAGCTAATGTCAATACAGATAAAGATGACCCGGATAACCCTGAGGATCCGGATGCCAAATGGGGGTTCAAACATAGTCAAAAAGTGCAGACGCCGGAAGGGAAAGAGGAAGTAAGAATGAATTATTTCTATGGCTATAAAACGCATGTGAGCATGAACGCGGAGAGCCATTTGATCACAGGACTGGAAGTCAGCGGCGGGAATGCCTGGGATGGGAAACACTTTACCAGCCTGGTGGACATGGACATGAAGCAGGGATTGCCGGTTGAGACCTATGCTGCCGATCGGGGCTATGATGATGGGCACAATCATTTTTATCTGGAGTATAAAGGCTTGCATTCAGCGATCTTGCTGAAGGATAATCGCCTGAAAAAGAAAGACAGCAACAAACAGGTCTGGCAGGAAATGATCAGGACGGAGGAGTACCAGCAGGGGAGACGGGTGCGGTATCAGATTGAGCGCAAATTTGGGGAAGCCAAACTGCAGCATGGCCTGGGGCGCTGCCGATATATTGGATTGGAGAAGTATGGGGTTCAGGCATATCTTACAGCGATCGTTCTCAATTTGAAGCGTATGGTGAAACTGATCAGCGGGGTGGGATTCAACAGTCCGAGTTATGGGACATGTTAGGCTGAGTGAGGGAGGATTGTCGATAGTGTAGGAAAAGTGGTGAAAAAGGAGCTGAAAGATCTGATAAAACTAGGCTAAAAGAACCAAAATGAACCCCTGGTCCGCTTCACAACTGGAATCAATAGTGTTCCTGCTGAATAAACTACTTTTTTTCAACAGCCTCCATAATTACAAAAAGGCTGGTACAGCTTGCACCAGCCTCAGCTCAGCGGAGAGGGCGGGATTCGAACCCGCGATACCTTTCGGTATACTCGCTTTCCAAGCGAGCGCACTCGACCAACTATGCGACCTCTCCAAGCGACAGGCGCCTATTATATCAGAACTAGACCACTAATTACGCTACTATTTACCAGCAAGATATTCTTTCAAACGGCCAAGAGCTGCAACCGGTGTAGGGTCTACACCATATTGCAGGGCCATGTAGTAGGAGAGATAATCACCAAACTGCACCAGGCTCCACATCTGTGCCAAACGGCTTTTTCCCCTGCCCCATACTGCATCCACACCCATTCCCGCTTGCATACAAGCTTGCTGGCTATACTCCAAACGCAGCGCATTGCGCGGGTTATCACTTGCACTGCGTAAAAACACGGCAAAGGAAGATTCCAAAAGTTTTTCCGGATATTCCAGACCTGCCAAGGTATTATGATTCATCTCCGGCAAAGCTTCAAAAGCCGCTACGGCTTTGGCTAGTTCATTAATTTGCGTCTTCCAGCGCCGCGCAATCACCTCATTGTCCCCGGCAGCAAATATGGTTACCGACCGCTCCAGCAGCTGCCCTGCCAAACGACGGGCTGGGTTTTGAGCGATACCACTGGCCGCTGTGAGATGCGGAGCTTCATCGCGAAGCGTTGCTGTCGCATCGTGAATGCTTGGTTCAATTTCCCCAATGATTAATCCCAGGCGCTGCAGCATGGCAGCTAAGAGCCCATAGACCAGAGGCAAAGCCGTTCTGGGCTGGCCAAGATGCTGGAACTGCCAAAGTAATTTTCCATCCTGATTCGCTTTTTGGGACAATTTCCCGCCAGTCGTCAAGGCGAGTACGCTGCAATTTTGAGCCAGAGCCGCATCGTAAGCCGTCAGAGTTTCCTCAGTGTTCCCCGAGTGCGAGGAACATATTACCAAAACGTCCTGTCCGCTTGCCCAGGCAGGAAGCCCATAATCGCGATGGGAAACAACCGCGATCTTTAATTGCTCACTCAAACTCTTAGCGATCATATCGCCTGCAATGGCACTGCCGCCCATCCCGGCAACAATGACTGCCTTAATCTTCCCCGGAATCTGCAAGGGGAAAGTCTGGCCCTTTTCCCAACCCAGTTCCAAATCATCAGCCATACGGTCGATATAGCTAAGCATATCTTCAGGATCAAGCGGATTTTTATTCTTCATGTCAGCTCCTTTTCAATTCACAGGGGTTGCATCTGCCGGCAATTCCTCAACCACAGTTACAGCAACCCAAAACGGAGAATCGGCCCAGGTTCCAACACCAAAAAGGTTTTGATCGGCATCCATAAGCATCCAGTTGCTCTGGTACTCTCCGGGCTCAAGCGGTGCCACAAACTGAACCTTTAGGTCAACTGCCTGCCCGGGTTGAACCTCGCCTCCAAAGAGTTGTTCCTGGTAGGCACCCATTGGGTTTTGGGAGTAAAACACCAGCTTATAAAGACGTGTCCAGGTACATGTTCCGCTGTTCACTAAACGCCATACTTTTTCAAATCGTTGTCCTGGTAAAACCATACTGCCATCAGGAATGGTGATATCAAAAGGTTGTCCTGCGCTGGCTGCATTACACATACCCATAGGTGTCATGGTCACCAAGCCGCTCAGGTCCAGCGTTGGCGTACGCACAATAGTAGGAATTGCGGTTGGCGGTTCGGTGAGCGTGGGGACAGGTGGCGGAGTTGCGGTATCCCCCGGCATCACTTGGGCTGCTTGTGTAAGCAATGCCTCTTGACTTACTAGCACAATAGCTGTTTGAAAACTGGCTAAGGAAGTTTGGGTAGCTTCCAGGCTTTCTTCTTCGCTGGGCTTCAAAAAAGGGAAGCTGCAGCTGGACATTCCAAGCACGAGAGCGAGCAGGAGCGCTACACTATGTGTAAGGCGTTTATGCATGGCCGCAATTGTACCCGATGGTTTCTCCTGCTTCATTTAGCTTGCAAGTCGCCGAACTTGCAAGTATAGTTTTAGCAATAATTGTCTTGGAGTTTTCATGCAGTCCGAGCCTTCATCAGCAAAAATGCCACGCGCATCTGCCAGCCTTCTTGACCGGCCTGTGTTTTCGTTTTGGCCTAAGCTCAGCTATTACCAGTTATTAGTTGGGCTTATCCTGGTGCTAACGATCATAACCCGTTTTTATGACCTGGGCGCCCGCACAATGAGCCACGACGAAGTCAATCACGTAGTGCCTGCGCATAACTTTAGCAGTTATGTCTACGATCCGGTTACCCATGGACCTTTTCAATTCCATGCATTGGCATTCAGCTATTTTCTCTTTGGCGAATCCGACTTTTCGGCTCGGGTTCCAGCAGCTGTTTTTGGCGTCGCTGTCGTAGCTTTTACGCTTTTCGCCTGGAAGCGCTACCTTGGCCGGGTAGGTTCATTAATCGGCGGGCTTCTTTTTTCGATCTCACCATACATTCTCTTTTACAGTCGCTATACCCGCAACGAAATCTTTATTGTCTTCTGGGGCCTTGTAATGCTATGGTTATTCTTGCGTTATTTGGAAGACGGACAGCGCAAGTGGCTGTATTGGCTTACCTTCATTACAGCCATGCACTATACCGATAAAGCAACTGCCTATATTTTTACCGCAGAAGCAATGCTCTTTTTGCTGGTGCTAACCGTACGCGAAGTCCTTAGCTGGGATTGGAAAGACCAGCACAAAAAGAATCTTGTAGCTACGCTTTTCCCCTTTGCTGCAATCTGTCTGGCCGTAATGATCCTGCTGTATATGGTCAAGATAAGCCTCACCCCGCCGGGCATCAATATACCAGCCGGACAGCCCAGACCTGATCCTGTCCACATTTGGGCAACCAGTATCCCGGTTTTGCTTGCAGGCGGAGCTTTTGTGCTCCTGGGACTTGTAATGCTCGTTTTGATTTTGAAAGACCTGGGCATCCAACGCCTGCGCCGCAGTCGCAGCTTTGACCTCCTTGCACTGCAAAGCCTTTTAGTGCTGCCCTTACTGACAGCCTTGCCAGTAGTCGCGCTGGGACTCTATAAGCATGACAACCCATTGGCTAGCCAAACAATAATTGCCTCCTTGGTTACATTTGCCATTCTTAGCAGCCTGGCCTTTGTGCTGGGCCTGTTGTGGAACAAAAAAGTCTGGCTGCGGTCAGCAGCCATGTTTTGGATAATCTTTATTCTCTTTTATTCAACCTTCTTTATGCATGGGGAAGGATTCTTCAAAGGAATCGTTGGTGCCTTAGCATATTGGATGAGTCAGCAGAACGTGGTACGTGGTACTCAACCCCTGTATTATTATGCCTTTCTCCAAGTACCCATGTACGAATACCTGCCCGCTTTGGGTTTGCTTCTTGCTATCGGGATTGGCTTGCGTCAGCGCATTTTTAGCACAGATCCCCACAGGGTCTTTATTTCAGCTGCAAAGAGAGAGCCTGAGCCTTCCGGCTTGGATACCACGGAATTAACCGATTCTATGGGCCCAGAGCAAACTGAAAGCGAGCATGGGGTTACCGTCCAGCAAGACCTCGCAGAGCAGCCTTCCGACGAATCATCCGGTTCTCAAACTCCGGATTGGTTGGCTCGATGGATAAGCCCCGCCCCAGAAACGCAAGGCTCCAGCCTGGGCTTGCCCATCCTTGCCCTTTGCGTTTATTGGTCGCTGATGAGCCTACTTGCCTTTACCATCGCCGGCGAACGCATGCCCTGGCTTACCACGCACATCACCATGCCCATGATTCTTACAACTGGCTACATTCTCGGGTACCTGATTACCCAAAACAACTGGCAGGCCTTACGTCAAAAAAACCCGGGGCTGGTAATCGCAGCAGGCTTTATCTTCACCATTGCATTCATCAACCTGATTGCATCACTAACGGGCAACACGCCGCCGCTTCAAGGGAAAGAGCTGCCCCAGCTTCAAGCCACCAGCCAGTTTCTTATGGCGGCTTTCGGGAGCCTGGTCAGCGCTTTTGTTCTTTGGCGCTTACTGCGGGGCTGGAAGGTCATCCAGGTGCTTAAATTGGCAACTTGTGTCATTTTTGCCCTTTTAGGCGTGCAAACCGCTCGTACAGCCTGGCGAGCAGCCTACATCAACTACGACAACGCCAAAGAGTTTTTGGTTTATGCTCACTCAACCCGCGACATGAAGGACGCTCTGGAACAGATCGAAACGATTTCTAAGCGCCTGTACGGGGATTTGTCTGTGAAATTTGCCTACGACGACAATGTACGCTACCCATTCTGGTGGTATGCCCGCGATTATCCAAATGCGCGTTTATTTGCCAGTGATATCACCAAAGACCTGCGGGATTACCCAATTATCATGGTGGGAACATCCAACTTCGACAAGATTCGTCCAGTAGTACAGGATCAGTATTATGAATACACCTATCACCGCATGTGGTGGCCAACCGAAGTCTATCGGAACCAGACCCTCAGCACAGTTTGGAAGGCCTTTAGTGACCCTGTGATGCGTTCTGCTCTTTGGAGCATTTGGTACGACCGCGACTATACCAAATATGCTGCCGCCACAGGCCGAACGGATCTTACGCTTGCTACCTGGTCTCCAAGTGATATGGCCAAGCTTTTTATTCGTAAAGACGTGGCCGCAAAGATCTGGGAGTATGGTGTTCCAATCCAGGCTTCCGAACCCGAACCCAATCCCTACGCAGCAGGAACCATTAGTTTGACCCCTGAGCGGATTATCAACTTAGCGGGAGACACACCTTTTAACTCGCCGCGGGGAATAGCCCAGGGCCCAGACGGTAGCTTTTATGTGGCAGATTCACGCAATCATCGCATTGTCCATCTGGATGGTACCGGTAAGTTTTTGAACGCATGGGGCAGTTATGGGGATGCAGCGAGTGCAGGCGGTTTCTTTAACGAACCATGGGGGTTGGCTGTTGATGACCAAGGCCTGGTCTATGTAGCCGATACCTGGAACCACCGCATACAGGTATTTGATAAAGATGGCGCCTTTTTAAGGATGTGGAACAGTTTCGACAGTGGACTGATCAGCTTGGATGGCTTTTGGGGACCGCGGGATATCGCTGTCGACCCCAATGGAATCCTTTATGTTACCGATACTGGCAAGCAACGCGTAGTGCTCTTTGATTCCCAGGGCCGCTACCTGAACCAGTTTGGCGGGCGCGGAATGGAGCTCGGTAAATTGGACGAACCTGTTGGCATTACCATTGCCAAGGACGGTACCATATATATCGCCGACACCTGGAATAATCGTGTTCAAGCCTTTGAACGGCTAAGTGACGGCAGCTTTAGGAGCAAACTCAGCTGGGAGGTTCAGGCCTGGACCAGCGAATCTCTGGATAATAAGCCTTTTATTAATTTGGATGACCATCAAAATGTCTACATTACCGATCCCGACTTTGGACGCATCATCCGTTTTGACAAGGATGGGAACTTCCTGCAGCTTTGGGGCGGTTTTGACAACGATTATGCGATGGGTGTTATCAGCGGTATTGCGCTTGGTCAGGATGGGCTTATTTGGGTATCCGATGCCAGCAGCAATCTCTTGCTGGGCTTTAGCCCTCCCGCACCAGTGCAGCCCAACCCCGCAGAAGCCCCGCTTGAGCAACCTGGGCCTATTAATCAACCCCTTATTTTGCCTACGCTCAATCCCTAAATAAATAGATCTTGCAGGGCTTTTCCGTAGCTTGCCCTGCAAGGTCAATCACCGCTCTATTGTCTTTTATTGCTGGCTTATAAGGCCGCAGTCAGACGGTCGTGCAATGCCTTTAAATCTTCCGAGGGCATTTTTATCACTTTTCGGTCATAGCTCAAATACCCGTTTGTCTCTGTTTCAACATCGCTAAGCTGGGTATAAATCGCGGCTGACATTCCTTTTGGGATCAGAGGCATCAACTGGGCTGTAATCAGCTTTGTGTAGCTCCTCATCAATGCTTCCTTAGATTTCACCAACTTATACCCAAAGGTTTTCTGCTCATCCCAGTCATGGCCAGGATTTTTGAGACTGTAGCCGCCAAATTCAGTGACAGCCAGGATGCGTTCGTCGGGCTGGCGCGCCGATAAAGGTTTAACGTACACATGGCGGCTTTGGAAGTCGCCGCCCCCCTGGTCAAACCAGCCGCTGGCATGATCCACCAGCCGGCTTGGATCCAGCTCCTTGAGCCAATTGCTCACCTTAATCGCTTCGAACTGCCCCCAGGCCTCATTAAACGGAACCCAAACCCCTAAACTGGGAACATTGTACAAGTGTTCAACCATACCCAGTAACTCTTCCAAGAAAGCTTTGCGGTTTGCGGTATCGCCGCGTCCATATCTTCCAAGAGCGGTACGGTCGTTACGGTGCAAACCGGTAAACATGGTAATAACAGCCATCGCATCAGGGTATTTGTAGCCGCCGTTAGGCATATCCTGCCAAACAATTAAGCCCAGGCGGTCACAGGCTGCATAGTAACGTAGAGGCTCCACTTTACAGTGCTTGCGCACCATATTGCATCCAATCGCCTTGGAATACTCCAGGTCAAACAAGATCGCCTCTTCACTGGGAGGCGTGATCAAACTTTCAGGCCAATAACCCTGGTCGAGCGGGCCAAACAAAAACAAGGGCTTGCCATTAAGGGCAAAGCGCCAATAACCTTGCGCATCGCGTACCTTCCCAAAGGAACGCATCGCAAAATAAGATTGCACACGGTCTATCTGCATATCACCGCGATAAAGCGTTAATTCCAAATCATACAGGCTTGGTGAAACCGGGCTCCAGAGCCTGGGATTAGAAATTTTTAGATGGATACCTTCATCCACTTGGGCATGTCCCCGGGCAATTTCTTCTCCATCAATACTTGCTACGGCACGCCAATTCAGCAGCTCATCTTTCTTTCCAAAAACCTGAACGCTTAAGCCAAGTTCTTCAGCTGCTAAGTTCGGCGTCATTTTTACGGAATTCAGGTAACTTTCCGGCACCATTTCCAGCCATACGGTTTGCCAAATGCCAGAACTGGCTGTATACCAGATTCCGCCTGGTTTAAGAACTTGTTTTCCGCGCTGTTGGAGGCCACTGTCGCTGGGGTCCTGCACTGCCAGAATCAATTCGTTTTGGCCAGGCTTCGCCTGAAGCGTAATATCAAAGCTGAATGGTAAAAAGCCGCCTGTGTGACTGCCAAGTTTTTCTCCATTAAGCCAAAGCTCACAACTGTGATCAACAGCCCCAAAATGCAAAAGCAGACGCTGCTCTTTTAGAGCAGGTACTTCAAAGCTGCGTCGGTACCAGAGCTTTTCATTGGGCAGCAAAGCACGCTGCACCCCTGAGAGCGCACTTTCAACACAAAAAGGAACCAAAATTTGCCCGTCATATTTTTGAGGCATGGGGCCGTTTTCAGGCCGGATAGCATACTCCCAATAACCATTCAGGTTAATCCAATCTGGCCGCACAAACTGAGGCCGGGGATATTCGGGCAAGGGAACCGGAAGAACCGGTTTGAAAGGGCTGCTAAGGTTTTTCAAGAATCCTCCAAATCAGTGGCAAAGCCGGCGCTGGATGCTTCCGGTTTTAGGAAAAAGCTGGGAATAAGAGCCAGCAGACTAATTGCTGCCGAAGCCTGAAAGATGACCGGAACAGGAATAAACCCTGCTTCTCCATTGAGTGTTGCAGGTATACCAAAGGCGCGGATCAGCGCCGAGCCAATCGCTGGGCCAATCACCATTGGAATCAAAATCCAGAAGATCATGCGGATACCCAGGAATTTACCCCGTGCTTCAGCCGGAAGCAATTCTTTCATCCAGGAGACCGAGGCAATAGAAACCGCCACATAGAAACCTTGCCACAAAATTCCTGCCACTGCAAGCATCGGCACGCTGCGCACCAAAGAAAAGAGCCAGCAACCCGCTGCCGAAACAATAATTGCAGCAAGCAGAACCCATTTCTTGTTCCAGCGATCCGCCAGAATCCCAAAAGGAATGGCTAATAACCCCGAAACGAGCATTATTCCCCCGCCGATAACGGCAAACTGGCTTTTACTGACGCCAATAAAATTCTCAAGGTAAATAATCAGGTAAGGGAAAGCAACATTCATCCCTATTGCTGCCAGCATGATAACCAGGAAGAGGATAAAGAGCTGACGGTACTCGCTCAAATAGGCCCATCGAAAGAATGGTTCGCTGGCTGGCTGTTCATCCTCGGGCACTGTTGGCATCTCCTCCCGGACCTGCGTGCCAGCCAGAAGCCCTACCAGCATAACAATGCCTCCTAAAGCGTAGAAAAAGGCGAAATATCCGAATTTATCAATCAAAATACCTGCAGCCGTCATAGACAGTATTTGAGCCACAAAGAGGCTGAGATTCAGCACACCTTCAACTCTTCCGCGCTGGTTTGGCGGGGTAATATCCGCAGTCCATGCATTAAAGGCTGCATCGTTGGCCATTGAGCCAAAGAAGGTCATCAGGCAATCAATGCTTACCACCAGAATTACGGCTATGCTCACCGATTTTGCCCAGGACGCCATGGGAAATATAGCCGTCATCAAGCCCCAGAAAAAATAGCCCACTACGATGAAAGGACGCCGCCTGCCCCACTTGGAGCGGCTGCGATCGCTAAGAGATCCAATAAACAAGGTAGTGAGAGTAGCCACAATTGCGCTTGCTGCAACCATAATTGCGATTGGCTGGGGATCGCGCGTGATTGTGTCATAAACAAAGCTGTTAAACCAGGTGTTTTCAACTGCCCAGGCAATTTGTCCGGTAACAGCCAGTGCAGCCATCACCACCCAGCTGCGCTTATCCAATTTAAAAGTGTTTTTAACAGGGGTATTCATCATATATGCTCACCTCAGCTCCTGCGATTTTACCAATCATTTGCTATATTGGTTTGAGCAACAACCTGGAAACAATCATCAAAAAAGCCCCGAGATTTTCCCAGGGCCTGAGTAGTCAATTGATAGCGGCCTATTTTACGACGGCGCTGACCACCTTGCTAAATGCTTTGGCATCCCGCACAGCCAAATCGGCCAGCATTTTACGGTTGAGCACCACATTGCCTTGGCGCATAGCGGCAATCAGCCTGCTGTACGTTGTGCCGTTCAATCGGGCAGCAGCATTAATCCGTGTAATCCACAAACGGCGCAAATCGCGCTTTCGGTTGCGGCGATCTCCATAGGCATACCACTGAGCCCTTAAAAAGGTCTCGTTAGCACGTCTGAACAGCTTACTGCGGGTACCCTCATAACCACGGTTGCGGTCGATGAGCCGCTGATGTCGGCGGCGGCGGTACGGTCCACTCTTTACTCTTGCCATAATTACTCCTTTGCGGTCCCCTGGGCGTCAGGCCAGGCCTCGTTGCATACACCCAGCAGCCACACATAAAACGGAACGACAGGACAGTCTTTAGTCCTTTTTGCTCATATAGGGGCACAAACGCTTGATATGCCGGGTTAGGCCAGTGGTCTTGACGGCAATAGTCCTGGCCAGCATATACTTTGTCCGTTTGGACGTATTGCGGCGTAAGTGACCTTTACCAATCTTAGTGCGCACGACCATGCCGGACCCTGTGGTACGGAAGCGTTTGGACGTAGCCTTATGAGTCTTGATCTTGTATTTACCTTCTCTTGCTTTGCGAGCCACGATCAAACTCCTCTTAGAAAATCCAACGGCTGCAGACGTACACAGCCGTTGGTCATAAACCAAACAAAGAGTATACCAGATTATCTAGCGAGTCAAGAACTTAATTTACGGCAGCTTTCCGCCTTTTTTTCCGTTTGCCCACCAGGCAGATTCTTTTCCTTGCGGGGTGCCAGCATCATCGACATACTCCTGCCATCCATATTGGGGGCTTGTTCGATATCTGCAACGTCCTGAAGTTCTTCAGCGATCTCGCGCAAATCTTCCAATGCAAGCTCTGGATAGGTGATCTCACGTCCCCTAAAACGTACGGTAACCCGCACTTTCATCCCGTTTTGTAACCAGCCGCGCGCATCCCGCACCTTAAAACCGCGATGATGCTCGCCGGTTTTGGGCCGTAAGCGAATCTCTTTGATCTCAATTTTCGTCTGAGCTTTGCGAGCCTCGCGTTCCTTTTTCTCTTTTTCGTAAAGGAACTTGCTATAGTTGATAACCTTGCAAACTGGGGGATTGGCATTAGGGGCAATTTCAACCAAGTCCAGCCCTACGGCGTCGGCGTGCTGCAGTGCTTCGTTGATCGTAACAATCCCAACATTCTCTCCATTTTCATCGACCAAGCGCACGCGCTCGGTTCGAATACGTTCATTAATACGATATTCGGCTTTATTGCTAATCTTCTTATCTCCTTGTTTTACTATAGACTTAATAAACAATTGTTCTCTACAGAGAACTCAAATCTTAATATACCACATTCAGGTCTTTGCAAACCCTTGTAAAGACTTTAGAAACCTCATTTAGGGCGTAAAATCAAGCTGTTTGACCTGGCACCTACTGATGGTCACCACCTCTCTGTAGCCCACTGGCAGGTTCCTGTACTCTGTCATTAAGGAAGCATCTCCCTGGCAGAACGATGGGGCTGCCTGCTGAAGTTCCTGAATCGCAGTTTCCAATACCTCTGACAAAGCAATATCCTAATTCGCAAAGCAAAGTCCGTAGCATTCATTTTTGAGGAATTCTTCCAGCGCTTCCGGCGACAAAGGCCTTGAATAATAATACCCTTGGATTTCATCGCAGGCCAGGCTTTTCAGAAACTCCACCTGCTCCTTTGTTTCCACACCTTCGGCAGTGATATCGGCACTGAAGGCTTTACCTAATGTAACAATGGTTTCCATTACAGGAGCTCTTTTTCTTTCCAAATCGATATAATCGACGATCTCTTTATCTACT
Organism: Anaerolineaceae bacterium; assembly: GCA_040772305.1. Classification (GTDB taxonomy): domain Bacteria; phylum Chloroflexota; class Anaerolineae; order Anaerolineales; family Anaerolineaceae; genus Mesolinea. The sequence goes on along the minus strand of JAXGYK010000002.1, from coordinate 204,939 downwards.
TTTAATCTGTCAAAAGGCAGCAGGTTCAAGCGATTTAATGATGAGTATCCTCTGCCAAAATCATCTATGGCAATACTTACTCCCAGGTCTTTTAATCTGTGCAGTTTTTTAATGGCGTCCTCAGGATTTTTAGAGAACACGTTTTCTGTAACTTCCAGCTCAATATATTTCGGGTTTACCCCACTTCCCCCTATGATTTTTCGAAAAACGCCAATAAAATCTTCTCCCTGGAATTGTACAATTGACAAGTTTACTGAAATACGAAGGGGTGGAAAGCCCTTTGCAATCAGCCTCTTATGCTCTTGAAGCGCTTCTTGCAGCACCCATAGCCCCACATCATAAATTAATCCCGTTTGCTCAAGTATGGGGACAAATCTATCCGGCGGTACTCTTTTCTTACCGTCGCTCATCCATCTGAGCAAGGCTTCGACGCCAACAATTTTTTCCGTATTACAGCTAATCTGAGGTTGATACTCCAGGAAAAACTCTTCATTTTCCAAGGATTTAAAAAGCCTGTTCGTAAAAAAGGTGTTTTCCGCAATAGTGTTTTCCAGTTCTTCCGAATAGAAAACAATCTTTTCATTATTAGTTTTTGCTTCAAATCTTGCCAGATCGGCATTTTTCAAAAGAGTATCCGCGTCTCTGCCATGATCCGGATACACCGATATACCCATAAGGACGACAACAAATAATGCCTCAATTCCTGTATCGGTTAATACGGGATTAGCAAAAGAAGCAAGTATTCTTTCTGCGCACTGCTCTATCTGTTCGCAATCTTCCACATTAGGAAAAACAAGAACAAACTCCCTTTCGCTCGATCTGGAGATATAACAAAATTCCCCCATGAGCTCTTCGAGAATTGCCGCCGATTTGATGATGATCTCCTCTCCTATTCTATGGCCAAAGGCATCGTTGATCATCCTCAGGTTCTCAAGTTCAATGTCGATGATTGCTATTTTCCCTGATTCTTTTCTCTCATCTATAATTTCCCCCAACCTTTTCCTCAGCATATTCATGTTCGCTAATTTTGTAGTTTCATCAAAATAAGCGGAATGATACAGCCTTTCTTCGTACAAAGTCTTCTTCCTTGCGTCCCCTAATATATTCGCGATAATTTGCAAAAAATTTAATCGGTTTTGCGCGAGGCTTGTATCAAGCCTTTCGTTGTATTCAACAAGAAGTATTCCATCTATTCTTGCATCGACAATTAATGGTAATGTAATAAAAGAATTGACTCCTCTTGACAAGAAGAAATTTCTTATCCCTCCATCTTCATCAATGGGAAGCTTACTGGTGTCTTCACATATTAAAGGTGTGCTTCGTTTGGTCAGAGACTGAAACAAGGGTAAAAAATCTGCTATCTTAAAATTCATTTTTAGATAAAAAGGCGATGATTTAGCCTCATTATCTTTTACATACATATTGAGAATCATTGCATTTTCATAATCTGCATCGAAATCAAATAAATACGCGTTGTCAAAATTAAGTATTTCGACAGCCATTTCCATCATTTCATCTACTTTTTCATAAGCGTTTTCATTATTAATGGAGATAAAACTGGAAGAAATATTCTCGAGTACTTCTTGTTCTTTTGCAAGCCCTTGATAATCCTGCATCTTTAAAGTAAATTCGTTTGAGATATATTGCACAGTAATATAAGAAAGCACAATAATAGTTATTCTTGCTATATACTCATTTCCGTTGATGATGACAGGAATTTCCGGGTAAAGGATCCAGAAAACAACTTGAATGATGACGCTTATCGCGGTAAAGACATAGGCATGGATTGGGCTTTCAAGAATGACGGTAAACAGAAGAAATATGATGTACATTGACCATATCGTTACCGCTCCTGTCTCAGCATATGCTATCGAATAATACAAGGTAGCTAAGGCAGCTATCGTCAGGAAGATGGTATTCTGTATCGTTTGCCTGCTCGTTAGAAGCGGTACAAATCTTACAAATGAACCCAATGCCACCAATACCGCAGCGAGTAAAAGCTCATGTTCTAGTTTTCCCTTCATACCAAAGTATCGTATTAAAAAGGATAGTGCACCACCTAGTATTAATATGGCTGTTATCGTTTTAAACAAACGCAATCGGTCTCCGCTTAGCTCTTTTGAGGACTCCGGAAACGAGTATGCTTCCCCTATTTTTTTAATTTGTCCGGTTTTCCTCAATACTCTATAGAGCATGATTGTCGGAATTATCAAAAACACAACGGCCAATTTTGGAAAATAATTTCGTCCAAGAATGTCTGGCAACGCATCTACCAGGGCTTCGATCAAGAAAAGAAGCAGGATGGATACGACAAAATATTTTGCGTCTCGATGCTCAGGAGCATGAGGTTCAATTTCTCTGTACCAGCGAATAAGTAAGATAATACTTGCAATCGAAAATACAACGTAGTATAAGTTCAGCCAAACTTTTCCGGCATACATCGGGGTTATGCTCACCCAGCCGAAATCGGTCAGCACCATTTGATAATGTTTCTCTACGAGGCATCCAAAGGGTCCAAACAGGATGATATTGATAAGAGCGGGTAAATAAAGCAATACAAGCGTATTTCGCTTATTGAAGCGGCTATCAAATTCTGTGAGAACCAGGATAAAGTGGAGCAAAAAGCTGTTATAAACGCCCCAACCAAAAGCAGAGAAAGATCTCCAAAAAGCACTTGCTTCCGCTGTAGGTGCTGAATTTGAAATGGAATATGAAAAAGCCCAAGTAGCCAATGAACTTGTTAGAAACAAAAACAAATTATGAATACCGCTTCTCTTAGCTACTTTAGCTGCACCAAAAACCATATAAAAACAAGCACAAATGTAAAAAATGATGGATATGATGACTTCATGTTTCATAGTTGAAACCTCTATTTTGCTTATCTATTTGGCTTATCTATTTGGCTTAAACGAGGCCCCAGAAACCTTCTGGGAATACTGTGCGGATATCAAAGGGAATAATCTTAAAAGGAAAATTCCGTTGAAATAATTACATGACCACTATATTCTTTCCTGCAGCTTTTCCTTCGTACATAAGGTGATCGCAGGTGTCTATGCTTTGCTCAATATCAGAAATATCCAGAGGACAGACGCCGATTGTTACAGTAACTTTTAAAATCTTATCATGTGTTTCAATATCCTCCAACTCCAGCTTGCCGCGCAGCTTGTCTAAGATACGAAAGGCTATGGCGGCGTTGACATCTTTTAAGAAAATCAGAAACTCTTCTCCGCCCCAGCGAAACACGACATCAGTTTTGCGCAATTTTGATTTAATAAAATCGCTAAGAAACCTCAGCACATCGTCACCAACCCGGTGTCCGTGGGTATCATTAAGCACTTTAAAATCATCAATATCCACCATTGCGACGCACCATTCTTCGTCAAGATGACTGGTGCTCAGCTTGTTGAAAAACGTGTCCGCATACCTGCGGTTGAAAAGACCGGTCAGCGCATCCGTGTGGGCCTGATTTATGCTTTCTTCCAGCTTTTCCTGGTTTATATTTCTAATCAGGTCCCAAATGACGTTTCCTATAGTCAGTTGGATAATGGTGCCAAAAAACGCCAGGTGAATGTTAAAAAAAGCAAGTGTAGCATTGGCGTCTCCAATGTCCCTGATTGGCACCAAATAGTGGTTTATCATAACGAGAGCGACCATGCTGCCCCAGAGTGCAAGAACCATCAGAGCACGAACGCGGGAACTCGCATAGGGGATGATTATCTGCATCATAAGCGTAACAATGAGGTACACGATTATGAAATTGTCTGTCCCAATATAGATTGCGGATACTAAGGTTTCAACGATAACTACCGTAGTAAGCAAAATGCCGAACTGTAGGTAACTGTATTTCCTGACCAGCCAAAAAAGCAATATATCAATCAGAAAACCGCCCAGATAGAGGAAAAATAAAGGTAAAACACCAGTAAAAAGGTGAAATACAAAAACGAAAAACTGCATGGATATTGCATATGTGCTTGCAAGAAACGAAATCAAAAATAAATATTTTTCATCATCACTTAAGTGTTCATCGTGCGGCAAGTGGCGATATAAAAATTTTTCCAGCTTCTCTCTCATTGGCTTTCTCTGCCCCAGTTACAGTAAAGATTTATTTGCCAAGCGGTAAGCTGATATTCTATCAAACATATCGTCACTTGTCTCAGGCAGGTAGGAATCCAGGTTGAGCAAGATCCCCATCACTTTGCTCTGCCGGCATATCTCGCTAATCAGCCGCTCCAGAATCTTCTTGGAGCAGACTTTTCGGGCATCCAATTGAGGGAATAAAAGAAAAGTCAAGGTGATTCCTCTCAGGCAAAAGTTAAGATCCCAACGCACTGAACATTGGCGCAGGATACCTGCCGCTTAATCCCTCCCAGTCAGCAAACTGAAGTATTGTTTCTTGTTACTATGCTCATCAAAGTACGGCTTACTTTTTTACAGATACATGCAAGTCGCGGTTAGCGCGTCGTTCTTCTTTCCGCCGCCGGCGGGCTTCGCGCTGCTCTTTCCAGCGTTTGCGCAGCATTCCCAAGCCGCCCCAAAATTTCCGTTCAGGCAGCCCGTAATCCAGTGAGTCAAACTCGTAATGCGCAAAAACATCTCCCAAAGTTTCCAGTACTTCTTCTTCCGTTAGCCCTACACCTGCGAGGTCATAATGGTGCTGGCTGCGATAAGCCCGTGCTTTGGAAAACTGAAGCGTCAGTCGCTCCGCATAAGCCGGGCTAATTTCATAGCCCAGCCACTCATAAATAGAATGGATGCTTTCCTCGGGCTCACGCACTAAATCTTCGTACTTCATAAAAAGACAGGTATCTGGCTTGTCAGCAAAAAAATGCAGCGGGTAGCGGTAGTAGTAACTCAATACAGAAACGATATCCTGCAAGTAGGGATGCTCTTCAATAGGATCTGCAAATAGCTTCCACCCTGTGCTCATATAATTCAGCATCGAAGGTAAGGTTTCAAATGGATTGCGTGCAAGGTTGATAAATTTAGCATCCGGGAAATGCCTCAGCAGGCTTGCCAGTTTAGGTGTGAATGCGGGGTTCTTTGAAAGCAATTGCAATTTTCCGCCGTGGGCATAGAGCTGACGCTGAACCATGTTCTTGTAAAAGCGCATGATCTGGTCCTGTTTTTCCAGCGGCAGGTCACGATCAAAGAAATAATACGGAAGCAGCTCTTCTGGAATGGGGTAAAACCCCCAGATAGTTGCACTCGCCCAGGCGTGCATCAGGATATGATCGTCTTCTTCTGAACCGTTCAAACGAATAGGATGCGCTTTTTCGTCTACCGATATTTGCCGGCTTACGCGGCGGAGCAAACGCTGCAGTGGAACTCCAATCCATTTCAACATGGCAGCAATTCCCCCAATAAGTTTACGCTGTGTTACTGATGGCGCAAAAATCATTTCCCAGGTCAAAAAACTGTTATAGCGTTCTTTGTCCAGCTCCAGAAGGCGGTGCAAAAAAGTTGTACCGCTGCGAGGATTTCCAATAATAAAAAGCGGCTCAATAATTTCCTGCTCGCGATACTTAGGAAAAACGAGCTCATCGATTAAAAAGAAAACGCGATTGATGACTTGTGCAGGTATGTAGAGCAAAAGCCAAACGAACAAAACTGCAAAACGTTTGGGCGTGAGGCGATAGTTCGTGCCTTTTGCTTTAAAAAAGGCCTTATAGTTCGTTCGAAAGAAAGCAGCAAAGTCAAAATACATGGTTTCTATAACCAATTCTACTTCTAATAAGCCAATATGCGAGGTTTTTTACACACTTGGGAAAGCTGACTGAGCCATTAAACTATAATGAGGATACCACCCTGATCTAAGGAGAAAAATGGACCTCGACCTGCGCCTCGAAAAATATGCAAACCTAATTGTCCGCAAAGGACTTAACCTTCAACCCGGCGAGAAACTTCTGGTTCGCTGCAATGCCGATGGGCTCCCTCTGGTAAGACACATTGCCCGGGAGGCCTACAAGGCTGGCGTATTGGACCTAAAGTTGCTTTTTCAGGACGACCAGTTAGCGCTGGATCGCTATCTGTTTGCGCCTGAAGCCGCTTTTGAGGTCTACCCGGAATATGAAGTGGATTACGCCGAGGCATTGTTTCAGGATTCTTACCAATTTCTTGCTCTCAGCGCTGCCAATCCAGAACTTCTAAAAGATGCTGACCCGGAAAGGATCAGTAAATACCAAAAAGTTAGCGGAGAGGCTACCAGACGCCTCAAAAAGTACACAATGGAAAACATGAATAAGTGGTGTGTTGCAGGAGTAGCTGGCGAAGCATGGGCAAAAGCTATGTTTCCTGAGCTTTCGGCCGATGAAGCCACAGCAAAGCTTTGGGAAAACATCTTTAAAGCCACACGTTTGGACCAGCCCGCCCCGCTTGCCGCCTGGGAAGAGCATGACGAATCTTTGAAAAGACATATCGAATTCCTTAATAAAATGGCTTTCGATCAGCTGATTTTTGAAGGCCCCGGAACCCAGCTGGAAGTGGGCCTGGTGGAAGGGAACCGTTGGGAAGGCGGCGCATCCCAAAGTCAATCTGGTACATGGTTCTTCCCTAATATGCCAACGGAGGAGATATTTGGCATGCCCCACGCCGATAAAGTAAACGGTACATTGGCAGCTACAATGCCGCTAAGCCTGCGCGGTCAGCTGGTAAACGATTTTCGCTTCACATTCAAAGATGGCCGTGTAGTAGATTTTGAAGCCGGAGAGGGCAAAGAAATACTGCAAGGCCTGCTGGACACCGATGAAGGCGCCCGGAGGCTGGGAGAGGTAGCACTTGTTGCCCACCATTCGCCAATCAGTGCCACGGGTATCCTCTTTAAGAACACGCTATATGATGAAAATGCCTCCTGCCATTTTGCCCTGGGACAAGCATATGCTGAAAACATGCCAGGTGCTTCTGAGCGCAGCGAGGAAGAGAATCGCAAGCTGGGAATGAACAATTCCATCATCCATACTGATTTTATGGTTGGTTCAGAAGAAGTAACAGTTACAGGCATCACTCCCCAAGGCCAGCGTGTAGTACTCCTTAAAGACGGGGACTGGCAGATATAAGCGTCTGCCAAGCATGCGCTTGCTTCTTTTTTAGGTTCAGGTGAGTAAAGCAGCCTAAATCCTGACCTTTTTATCCAGACAATTTCCAAAGATGGTAATTGTCTGGATGATGGACTCTTTTTCGTTCTGGAACAGATATTTTTGAATGGCTTTTCTGGTTCCCGCATCTGTTCCCTGTTCTAGGAATGCGGATTCTTGATCAAAATAAGGTAAGATAGCTGGGTATCGAATTGCCTGGCAAGAAGCATTTCTTTCTCCGGGCGATTAAGCAGCCCAGAACTCATAGGTACGGGTATCAACGAGATATTATTATCATGCAATTAGCCGATTTCTTTCGCATTAACGCCCACACAGCGCTGGGCTTCTCAGGCGGTGTCGATTCGTCCTATTTGCTTTACGCCAGTTTGCAGTATGGAGCAGATATCCAGCCATATTATGTACGCAGCGCTTTTCAACCTCAGTTTGAATACGAAGACGCCTTGCGTCTTTGCAGTCAGTTAGGTGCAAAGCTCAAAACGATAGAACTGGATATTCTAGCCTGCCAAAAGGTAATACAAAACTCAGAAGAACGCTGTTACTACTGTAAACGCGCCATTTTTACTACTTTGCAGTCTGCAGCTCTGGCCGATGGCTATACGCTGTTAATTGATGGCAGCAATGCTTCTGATGACCCAGCTACGCGACCCGGAATGCGTGCATTACAGGAGCTGGATGTTCGTTCCCCGTTGCGCGAAGCTGGTCTCAGCAAAGCTGATATTCGCTCTCTTTCCAAGAAGGCAGGCCTCTTTACCTGGGATAAACCCGCCTATTCCTGCCTGGCCACCCGCATTAGCACGAACGAAACAATCAAGCTGGACGATCTGCAGCGCGTTGAGGCTGCCGAGGCGGCTCTGGTGGCACTTGGCTTTTCCAATTTACGAGTACGCATCTTTCACAATGCAGCCCGCCTGCAAGTACCAGGCGATCAATTGGAGCGCGTCGGCGCAGAAGCAGCCCAGGTACGCCAGGCTCTGGCGCCTTATTTTGACCTGATCCTTTTAGACCTTCACGGGAGATAAACATTGAAACAGCAAGACCTTAAAAACCTGCTTGAGGCAGTTGCAGCCGGTAAGATATCAGTAGACAAAGCCGTACAAGAGCTGAAACAAGCACCATTCCATGACCTGGGCTTTGCCAAACCCGATTTTCACCGCGAATTACGTCAAGGAGTCGCCGAGGTAATATATGGTGCCGGAAAAACTCCCCAACAAATTATAGAAATAGCCTCTGCCCTGCAGAATTCTGCGCAAAAAACTGTTCTCATCACCCGCTTATCTCCGGAGACTGCCCTTGAAGTCCAAAAGGAACTCCCCATTTCCTATCATGAAATTGGCCGCATCGGTATTCTGGGTACCCTGCCCCAGGCAACAGGAATAGGGAAAATTGTAGTTGCAACAGGCGGAACCAGTGATATTCCCGTAGCTGAGGAAGCTTCGCTTACTGCAGAAGCCTTGGGGAATCAAGTGGTTCGCCTCTATGATGTTGGCGTAGCCGGATTACACCGTTTACTGGCTCACATCGATACAATCATGGATGCCAGTGTAATCATTGCCATAGCAGGAATGGAAGGTGCTCTCGCAAGCGTAATAGGCGGCTTAGTCAGCTGCCCTGTTATTGCCGTACCTACCAGCGTAGGATACGGGGCGTCATTTCATGGGCTGGCAGCCTTGTTATCGATGCTTAATGCTTGCGCTACAGGAGTAAGTGTAGTGAACATTGATAACGGTTTTGGAGCAGCTTACATGGCCAGTATGATTAACCACATAGGAGTAAGAAAACAATGAAGACTCTGTACCTAGAACTCAATATGGGAGCCGCAGGTGACATGCTAATGGCTGCCCTCCTGGAGCTAATCCCGGAAAAGCAAGCCTTTATAGATAAAATGAATGCATTGGGCATTCCAGATATCCATATAAGTGCCATGCCCGCAGAAAAGAATGGCATCGTGGGCACATCTGTGCAGGTGTCTATTGCAGGCGAAGTCGAAGAGAGCTATGATTTCAGCCAGCATGAGGAACCTCACTCCAATGAGCACGAACACCATCACCATCATCAGGCAAGCGACCACGCGCATGAGCACGCAGATAAACCAGAGACTCATGCGCATCCCCATTATTCTCATGTGCACATTGGTATGGCAGAAATCGAAAGCCTTATTTCCCAATTGCCGGTCAGCGCAAAAGTGCGCCAGGATGTCTTAGCGGTTTACTCGCTTATCGCAGAGGCGGAAAGCAAAGCTCATGGCAGGCCTGTCGATCAGGTTCACTTCCATGAATTGGGCATGATGGATGCGCTGGCCGATATCACCGGAGTTTGCTGCCTGATGGAGCAGCTTTCCCCAGACCGGGTGCTGGCTTCGCCTGTACACCTTGGAAGCGGCCATGTACAAACCCAGCATGGCATCCTTCCTGTTCCGGCACCGGCCACAGCCTATATTTTGCAGGACGTTCCCAGTTACAGCGGAAAGATCCGTGGTGAACTTTGTACACCTACCGGAGCAGCCCTGTTGAAACATTTTGTGAGCGCTTATGGAGAAATGCCTGTAATGCGTGTTCAAAAGATTGGCTATGGAATGGGCAAAAAGGATTTTGCAGCTGCAAACTGTTTGCGCGCCTTCTGGGGAGAAAGCGATGATAGCGCTGGTGACGAAATATTCGAATTGGCGTGCAATTTGGACGATATGACCCCTGAAGCAATCAGTTTCGCTTGCGAACAACTTTTTGAAGCAGGTGCGCTCGATGTTTATACAACCTCAATTGGAATGAAGAAAAACCGCCCGGGAATCATGCTGAGCTGTCTCTGCAAGCCCAAAGACCGTGAAGCCTTAACGCAGTTAATCTTTAAGCACACAAGCACCCTTGGAGTCCGTCAGTATTCCTGCCAACGTGCCATACTGCAGCGCAGCGAACGCAGCTTGAACACAAAATATGGAACTGTGCGCATAAAGACTGCCAGTGGCTGGGGAGTTGAGCGCCAAAAAGTGGAATATGAAGATGCAGCAGCATTAGCCCGCAAAAATGATGTTTCTATCGATGAAATCAAGAGGGTGATTCTGCTGGAGCAAGATCAGAAGAAATAAGCAAGCTTCGCTTTAGCCTCCTGAATCCTCCCAGTAGTGGATGAAGCACGAGAAAATATAGATTTATTTGAAAAGCCGCCGGATTTAACAGCGGCTTTTGAAAGTCCTATGGTATTTATGTTACAGCCGTTCGGCAACTTCCTTTTGAGCCAGGGCAATAAACGCATCCACGCCCATAGCCGGCAAACTTTCCCCGCTACGGCGTCGCAAAGCAACAGCTCCTTCCTCTACCTCGCGGTCTCCGATCACCAGCATATACGGAACCTTTTGGTTCTGCGCATCGCGAATCTTGGCATTCATACGATCAGAACTATCGTTTACTTTTACCCGTAAGCCTGCTTTTTTAAGCTGAGCAGCCACTTGCCAGGCAAAATCGTTATGCCGCTCGGCAATAGGAATAAGCTCGACTTGACGTGGAGCCAGCCACACCGGGAAAGCCCCGCCATAATGTTCAATCAGCACGCCAAAGAAGCGTTCTAAGCTTCCCAAAAGGGCACGGTGCACCATGTAGGGGCGATGAGGCTGACCATCCTCACCAATGTAACTTAGATCGAAGCGTTCAGGTAAATTGAAGTCGAACTGTATCGTTGAAAGCTGCCACTCCCGTCCGAGTGCGTCCTGAACTTTCAAGTCGATTTTAGGGCCATAAAAAGCTCCGCCGCCTTGGTCTACTTCATAGGGAACCTGCATACGTTTCAAAGTTTCTTCAAGAGCAGCTTCAGCGGCATGCCAGCGATCTTCCTCACCTACGCGTTTTTCGGGCATGGTACTCAAGTAAGCCTGAATTTTCTTAAAGCCAAAAGCCTGCAGCATTTTCATGCTAAAGTCGAGCACAAAATCCACCTCGGCGCTCATCTGATCCTCACGGCAAAAGTGGTGCGCATCATCTTGGGTAAAGCCACGTACACGTAAAAGACCATGCATCACGCCACTGCGTTCATAGCGGTAAACGGTTCCTTTCTCGGCAAGCCGAATTGGCAAATCCCGGTAAGACCGCAGTCCGCTTTTGTAAACGTGAATATGAAAAGGACAGTTCATCGGTTTAATGTAATAGGCCTGCCCCTCAATTTCGATGGGTGCGTACATATTCTCACTATAGGTCTGTAAATGACCACTGGTTTCCCAAAGGCTGCTTTTTCCAATATGTGGGGTATATACAAAATCGTACCCGTTGGCCAAATGCTCGTCATCCCAGTAACGTTCTACTAAATGACGGATCATCGCGCCATTGGGGTGCCAGAGTACCAAACCCGCGCCAACCTCGTCATTGGTGCTAAAGAGGTCCAGCTCCTTCCCCAGCTTGCGATGGTCGCGTTTTTTGGCTTCTTCTATCTTCCACAGGTAATCGTCTAAGTCAGCCTTGCTTTCAAACGCTGTGCCATAAATACGCTGCAGCATCGGACGTTTTTCGTCGCCGCGCCAGTAAGCACCTGCAATATTCAGGAGCTTGATAGCCTGGGGGTTAATCTCTTTTGAATTCTCCACATGCGGCCCGGCACAAAGGTCGGTAAAAGCTCCGCTGGAATATAAAGATAAGGGCACAGGCTCATCTGTGGGATTCCCGTCCTCATCAAGCCCCCCATGTTCCAGTCCTTCAATAAGTTCAAGCTTGTAGGGTTGGTCTTTAAAAACTTCCTTTGCCTCTTCAGGGCTGATTTCCTTGCGTTCAAAGGTTTCGTGGCTTTGAATTAGTCCACGCATTCGTTTCTCAATTTCAGCCAAATCATCGGGTGTCAAGGCTCTTGGCAAATCGAAGTCATAATAGAAACCGTCCTCAATGGCAGGTCCAATCGCAAATTTAGCGTCCGGGAACTTTTCTAATACTGACTCAGCCATAATATGCGCAGTACTGTGCCGAATACGATAAAGCTGTGAATCTTTATAAGCTTGTTTTTCTTCCATCATCTTTCCTCCAATCATTCAGGCTTCTTAGAGCCCGGCAATCTTAACAAAAAAAGACCTCACCACACTGGGGCGAGAGGTCTCTCACGCGGTTCCACCCAGATTACCCTTGCGGGCATCTCGATTTGCCGATAACGGGGCTTCCGTTTACCTTAATAGCATTTTGCGTTCAGGCTCAAGCTCGCAGGGGGTTTTGGGCTTTCGGCTGGCGGGTTTCCACTCTCCCCGCCTCACTGATGCCGGTGGTGGGCTTAATTGTCCTGCATCATTGCGTTAAATTTAGTATATCACCAGAATTATCTCTGCAGGCAATTTTTTGTCTAAGCAATCTGGCAAACATACACGCCACTCAGACCAATTCATATACAGGTCTTAGGTAAAAAAATAGCCTCTGGATCCAGAGGCTATTTATGGGTGGTAGAGGACTCGAACCTCCGACCTTCGCGATGTCAACGCGACGCTCTAACCAACTGAGCTAACCGCCCGTAAGGCTGACATTATAAAGGAAGCACAGTTAATCTGCAAGTTTTTCAGCGCTCAAGTTTTCAAGCTTGCTTTAATTCCCGTCGGATCAGATTAAAGGTTGGAGGCAATTGATTATTGTCTTTGACAATCAGCATTATTGCTATGATTCCGCGCGCAAAAACGAAAAGTCTTTGCTCATTCAAAATAGCGTTAAGATACAAATCAAAAATTGCAAACCAAGCCGTGAAGTTGCTCCCTAATTGCTTCCATCGGTCAAAGCAGAAATTAAAAGCCTTAGTTTTGATGAAAATGGCAACCGCATTGGTCTTATTTTCATCAAAAGGGCAATAAAATTAATAATATAGTTATAAACTTAATTGCTCTCTGCAAGCTTTTTCTACTATGATTAAGCCTAGCAACGCATTGGGTACCGTTATACTTAGGAAACAGGTGATTATGACAAAAATCCTCTTAACAGAAGACGATTGGGAAATTCGCGAACTGGTCAGTGAGGCTCTAAAAGACGAAGGTTTTGAGGTTGACGAGGCGGAAAATGGCCGAGTGTGCCTCTATAAGTTACATAATAACTCCTACGACCTTTTACTCTTGGACATCATGATGCCGCAGTTGGATGGGTTACGTACCCTAAAATCCCTTCGGGAAACGAACAAAATTCCGGTAATTATGCTTACTGCCAAAGACAAAGATTCCGACCTGGCATTAGCCCTTGAACTGGGGGCCGATGATTATATAAAAAAGCCTTTCTCCATGGTGGAATTAGTAGCGCGTGTAAAAGCAAATCTGCGGCGGGGTCAGATACATTCCGACGAACCCGCTAAAGAACTCACCATCCTGGACCTTCGGCTGATCCCAGAGCGATTTGCTGCAGAGCGCAATGGCACAGAAATTACGCTGACTTTAAAAGAATTTCGTCTGCTTGAAACTTTAGCCCGTTATCCAGATCGCATCTTCACCAAAGAGCAGCTATACCGCATCGTCTGGGAAGATGAATGGCTCAAAGACGAAAACGTGATCAATGTAACCATCAGCCGTCTGCGGGAAAAGATAGAACTTGGGGATGGCCCTCCAAAATACATCATCACTGTTTGGGGCATCGGTTACCGGGCTGGTAAGTAGTCTTGAGTTTATGGCTGTAAAAATTATTTTGGGAGTTTTAGTTTTGCTGGTCCTTGTCCTCATTATTCGAGACAGGCAAATGAATCTGCAAATATTAAAGCTTACCGAACTCCTGCAGAATGGAGAGCACTTAGGCAACCCGCCCCGTCTGCGAATGCTCAGTAATTTTCACAGCATTAAAAGCTTACTGGCTGCCTTGGAAACAAGCTTTGAGAAACAAATCGAAGAGATCGGCGGACTAAGAAAATCGGACCGGGAATTGCATCGGATGGTTACAAACCTTTCCCACGATATGCGTACACCGCTCACAGTTCTTTTAGCGCATGCCGAAAACCTGGCTACAGCATATCCTGACAACCGTCACACACAGCGTATCATTGCCAAGGGAAAAGAATTAGTGACTCTGATAGATCGTTTTTTTGACTTGTCAAAACTAGAGTCGGAAGAGGTTGAGTTCACCTTGCTAACGCTGGATTTAAGCGAGCAGGTCCGGCAAGCAGTTTTAGAATCATACGATGCAATCGAAAATGCCGGTTTAGAGCCCACTTTCGAAATCCCTGATGAACCCATTGAAATCCAGGCCAATCCAATGGGGCTCAATCGCTGCCTGCAAAACCTCATCACAAATGCTATTAACTACGGTGCTGAGGGTGGCGTTATCGGAATAAAGGCGGGCCGAGAAGATAGCGGGGGCTGGGTTACGGTTTGGGATAAAGGCCCCGGCATCCCTCCATCGCAGATTGAGTTAATTTTCGAACGCACCTATACCCTGGACGATTCGCGGAACAGCCGCTCCAGTGGGCTGGGTTTATCCATCGTTAAAACCTTTATGAAGCGCATGCATGGGCATGTAGAAGTAAGCAGTCATCCGGATAAGGGAACCGCTTTCACCCTCCATTTCCCCTCAGGTAGCAGCCAATGATCACCCCAGCTTTAAAGGTTAGTCACCTTAGCAAACGTGTACAAGGCCTGCCGCAGATTATTGATGTAAGCTTTGAGGTCTTCCCTGGTGAAATCTATGGTTTACTGGGCGTACAGGGGGCGGGCAAATCCATGCTTTTACGCATCTTGGTGTCGCTGGCCCATGCTAATTATGGAAGCATCGAAGTGTTTGGCGAGCGCCTTACACCTGAAAATCCAGGTGTCTTATCTCAGGTTGGCTGCCTGCTCAATCCACCTGGGTTCTACGAAACCATGAGCATTCGGGATAACCTGGAAATACAGGTAGCCTACACTGGCCTGCATGACCCCCGTCGCGTTGGCGAAGTGTTAAAACTTTTTGAGCTGGAACGTGAAGCGCACATTAAACTGCGTAATATCCCTGAGCCTAAACGACAGCTTATCGCATTAGCACGCGCAATCATTCATCGCCCCCGGCTTTTGCTGCTGGATGAACCTTTTTCCCATCTGGACAGCATGTCTGTACGAAAAGTTAGTGAGATCCTGGGTAGGCTGGCACTCATCGGCGAAACAGCTATTCTCGTCACTGGAAAACAGGTTAATGAGGTAGTTCAGCTGGTTGACCGTATTGGTATCTTACATCATGGCCAACTTTTGCATGAACTGCCCACACTCGAGATAAGCAACCGCATCAAGCGGAAATACCGAATTCGAAGCGATAACCCTCAGGTTACCCTTCAGGCTTTAGATTCCGCCGGCTTTACAAATATACATCTTATGGAAGATGGTTTAATCCAAGTTGCAGATAACGACATCAACGTTCATCTGCTCATCACTACACTTGCTGCCCAGCCAGCCTCCATACGCTCATTCGAAACCAAACAAGCCAGCATCGAAGAATTGTTATTGAATGTGATAGCCCAGAAGGAAAGCCATGTTTAGTCTCCTAAAATATGAACTAAAAAAAGCACACTTCTTTTGGGTCTACCTTGTGTTTTTGATCATCAGTGCAGGGTATGTGGCTGCGATTGCGGGTATAAGCACCTTGCCACCTGAGATCATTTCTGAAATACCCGTCGTTTCCCTGATATTGAGTGTAAACAGCTTTTCAGTAATCTGGACACTTTTGCTTTGCACTTATCTGGGCATAGAACTTTTCCACAATGAGTACGATCAAAACACAGTGCACGTGCTGTATACCTGCGGCCTCGGGCGCCCAAAAATTCTCTTTTTTAAAGCATTCTTGCTTTTTCTTACAAACTTGCTCATGAGCCTCAGCGTAGTGGTGGCAGCCTTTTGGGTAGGTCAGAAACTCCTGCCGTCCGATGATTTTTGGCCTCATCTGGCTGGCAGTGTAGCCATGGCCTTTTTATCCAGCAGTTTCATATTCCTGCCCTTGGCTATTGGCATGCTTTTTAAGCGCAAGAGCGTAACTGTTTCTTTGGCTGCTGTTTTGCTGCTGGTAATAGGTGGCAACCTGGCAATTAGCAGCTTCGCTAATCGTCCCACACAAATCTTGCTCGTAACACTTGCAGCAGCAAGCTTTGCAAGTTTTTATGCTCTTATCTATCACTTGTCCAGTGAGGACATATAGAAACGAAACTGCGCATCCTTGGTTTTAGTTGCCCATTAAAAGATTGCATTAAATGGTGAGGAGAAAAGAAAAAGCCTTGATAACTCAAGGCTCGGTATCCATTTGAATTTCAGACAACAAAGAGTAATTAACCCGTCTGCTCCCTTAATCGTGTTTTTAAGAATAGTAAGCTGCTAAGCTTAGAAAAGCAGCGCAGATAGATCTGAACGATATTGACGCACAGCCTCATTTTCTTCGCCTAACAAATGCAAAATCCCTAAATAAACCTGCCGCACATCACCATTGCGATAGTTACGATCCTTACGCAAAATATCCAACAGTCCGTCCAGAGCTGTCAAAAGTTTTCCACGACGTGCCAAACGCAAGGCATTTACATACGCAGCTTCCAAAGGCTCGTCCTGGAAAGTAGGCTGTGTGTCAACCCAAAGCATTGCAAGTGCCAGGGGTTTTAATTCCTGGGCAGTGTTGTATTCTCGACTTGCTGGAAAATTATCCAGGATAATCAGTGCTTCTTTCGCACTGTCTGTCCACAACAAGGCCCGTGCAAAGGCCAGCAGTCCACCTGCGTGGTTAGTGTGCTGACTCAAGAACTCAGCTAATGCCAGTTTGGCTCCCTCTGGGTCGCCCAGGCTCAATAGCCCACACCCCTTATCAAGCAACAAGTCTCCATGGTCTGGTATCAGACGTTTCACAAAACCGCGCAGTTTGTCCTCGGGAAGCACCCCGGTAAACTCCGCTACAATGCGCCCATCTATAAACGCTTTAATAGAGGGTACGCTGGTAACTTTCAAACGTTCCGCCAAGCGTGGCTGCTCTTCTACGTTCACCCGTGCCAAGCGAAATTGCCCCTGCCCTTCCAACGCCAAGGCAGCCAAGATGGGGCTTTGCACCCGGCACGAAATGGACCATGGCGCCCAGAAATCAATCACCACTGGTGCGCGCGCAGAATACCCGAGAACTTCTATCTCGAAGCTTTCTTCGCTCACATCAATAATATGGCTCGAAGTCATCATCTTGTATTCGTCTCTTACGCCTCTCCATCGCCAGGATCCAAAATACCGGGTTGATTAAACTCAACCACATCACCATGATGGTCCACAATGATTTTAAAGCCCATCATTCCCAGGTATTCACGGGCATCCAGAGGCAATCCTACTTTACGTAACTCCTCAAACTGTTTGTTTCTGTTTTTAAACTGAGAACGTATTACTGCAACAGAAAATGGGTCTTCTTGGCCCATCATCCGGGCAGCTTGCTCACTTAAAAGGTCTTCCTTTCCTTCAACATGAGCGGACATCGCATTCCACACCTGTTCGTCCACCTGAGCAGCGGGAATATGACGCATAAAGCCATCATCATCCAAGACATAAAATGCCTCCAGACCCAAATAGGTCACCGGCAGCTGTTGCTCATTCATATCAAAAACTAAACCTTCAAAAATTGCTTTTTCCATCTTTTACCTTTCAAGCTTAACGCTTGCAAGGTAATTATAGCCATAGAGTATAAACGCAGGATTAACGTTTAAGCGTACCCAGTAACTACCACACGAGTCCCATGCTGCTCTTCATAATAGAGTTTGTCAAAAGGGACACTGGGATCACACCAGCGATAAATCCACTTAGCATCATCCGAGAGCATATTAATGCATCCATTGCTCATGCGCTGGCCCCAGTTGGCATGCCAATACGCACCATGAAAGGCAACCCCGTCAGCCGTAAAGTACGAAACCCAGGGTACTCCAGGCAGGTCATAGTGGTTATCAAGTTCCGGTGCATTGACCATTCGGCGAGTAGGGCGTTTACGTTTCGTTTCAAAATTGCCCAAAGGAGTAGAGCCACGATAAAGACCTGTTGAAACCACAGTTTCAAAAACTTGTTGACCTTTTTCGAAAGCTCGCACCTTTTGCTCAGTTAAATCCAGCTCAATATGTTTTTCTTCCAGTGCTAAATGCGGAGAAAGTGGCGTCAACTCATCGGGAGTGACCATACGGATACTATAAGCAGGAACCCAATATTTTTGACCACTTACGTCATCCAATAAAGCATACCAAGGTGAACCCAGGTCGTCTTCACAGACTTCCACCACCCAAAAAGTAGCCGAATAATAATACCGTCGAAATGTCTTCCCTTTGCTGGGAGCCTGGTAAACATCAATCATTGGAACGGTCAGCTCCCCTAAACAGCCGCCTTCCGGGATTTTCTTCACGGGTGTATTTCGTTGAAAACGAACCCGCTGTATCCAACCTGCTTCAACAAATTGCTCATCATCCAGTTTGTACCATCCACGGGGTTTGCCCATGGTGTCGTCCGCCACAATGAGTTCGGAAAGCCTGATAATGTCGTCGTATTTAAGAAAAGCGCTCACACCCGAGCGTACACTTGGTTCTTTGTAAACAAGGATGTCCCAAAAACAAACTCTTCCCAAGTCTAAGCCTGCAAGCAGGTTAATCTCATCTGGTTTGTGTAGCCCCGTTCCCAGGGGTAATGCTGCTGCAAGTGAGGCAGTGCTTAAAAACTTCAAAAAATCGCGTCGTGTATACTGATTCATCATAACTTTAATTAATAATGGATATTTACTAAAATTCCAACATATGCCCAATCATAGAGCCATGCAGCACTACTGGTTTCCATGTTAATACAGCCGTGACTCATCGGGGTGCCAAAGTTGCTATGCCAATATGTACCATGAATTCCATATCCTTTATAGAAATACATTGTATAAGGTACATTTGGGAGATCGTATCCAGGGCCCCTCATTCGTGTCGAGGGCAACTTAACGTACACATAATAACTCCCGGTTACAGTAGGGGTGTCAGGCAGGCCGGTCGACACATAAAAGCTGGCTACCGCAGTGTCCCCTTCATAGGCGTACAGAACCTGCTGACTTAAGTCCACATCAATCCATTTGGTACCTAAAGGATTTGAAGGAGCTTCGTAAACAGTATATTCTTCGCTATATGCTACTTCCTGAATTTCTACTACTGGAATTTCATCGGGGTCGCGCGTGGGGTCTGGTTCAGTTAAATAGGCAATTGGCGTAATTTGAATAACAGGCAGGCCACTGGTTGGGTCAAATTCCGGCTCGGTCACAGCAGTAGGACTTGCTTGTGAAGGAGCTTCAGTAGGCGCAAGCGTAGGTGTTGGAGTCAAAGTAGCTGTTGGAGGCATGGCCGTATTGCTTGGGACAGGACTTGGAACGGCTGTTTCACTGGGGAGCGGAACTGCAGTATCTGCTGCTGGTGAAGGAGTAGCCTCCTGTAAGTAGGCTGCTTCTGCCGCAATACGGGTTAAGGTAGCTTGTGCCAATGAAAGAATATCCCGCGTGGGAGTTACAAGAGTAGCCTTTGGCCGCGGTCGAAAGAATGCTTCTATCGCCGGCCCCAGGTTGGTTG
The DNA here is from genome assembly GCA_040772305.1 of Anaerolineaceae bacterium. GTDB lineage: Bacteria > Chloroflexota > Anaerolineae > Anaerolineales > Anaerolineaceae > Mesolinea. Next base: position 185,380 of record JAXGYK010000002.1, on the reverse strand, counting down.
CATAAGCCATAAAGAAAAGCATGACGACTACCAGTAAGCCCATCGCAACGCCCAAAGTCGACCTGGGTCTGGGTTGTCTGGATGTCTGCCTTGGCTGCGGTGCCGCAGTGGATGCGTTTTCTGGCTTCCAAGAAGCTGCAGAGCGTTTCCTCAAGGTTTGACCAGCCCAATGCAAAGCTTGATGGGCTGTTATGTTATCTGGGTCCAGTTCAAGTACCTTGTTCAGGAATACCAGACTGGCCTGGGGGTCCGAAACTCCAGCCATGATTAAGAGTGCATCAAGGCTGTTAGGATCAGCTTCTAATGCCAACTGTGCCAAATGGGCTGCTTTGGCCTTTTCGCCAGCTAAAATTGCTGTTTTAGCCTCATGGATAAGGGCTTGAATGTCTGTGCTCATGGCCTTGGTGTTCCGCTCGTCTCAGGCAGCACTGGTGTTTCGGTCGTAGAGATTGCTTCATCCAGCATAAAACATTGTATGCCCTGAAATACGCCTTCAGCGAGTTCTTCCGGATTGTTTTTTAGAATTTGCTGATCCAGGTTAAGGTAACCCAGTTCAATAACCGCTGCGGGAGTATGGGGGTTAATCTCAGAAAAGGCATGTAAATAACTCATATCGTTCGTCACAGACTGGTAATGATACTGCATCTTGGTTACTTGAGCATAGCGGTCGGCAATACACGCTGCAAGGCGTTCAGCCTCAGCCTGATCCTTCTGGGCCATCACAGCTGCCACCTTAAAACCGGTAGCCGTATCATTAATGTAATCGCAGGTATCTGTATGGATCGAAACCAGCGCATTCGCTTCAAAACCACTTAAGGCAAGGTCAAACTCGTCCAGCATTACAACCTCGTAGCCCTCTTTGAGCAGCTTTTGCTGGAGGTAGGTTGCTACTTCGGTATTTACTGCCAGTTCAGTCAGCTCGCCACCGCATGTAAAACCTTCGTTATAGGCCCGATGACCAATAACAATACCTATCCGGTTGCTTGGCCAGCGTCTGGGTTCTTCCGCAGCTAAGGTGTCGCGGATGCGTGATTGCGTAGGCATCGCAAGCGCGCTTATTACTTCCGGTTCTAAGTGTTCGGCAACTGTAGTCCCCGGTAACCAAACCGAAAACAAGGTGGCCACAATGAAAGCTGCCAAAAAGGTGGTGCCAAGTGCTTGAACCGTAATCCGTAAAGCAGTAGGCCGGCGGCGCGCTTGCGCCTGAATTTTTTTGCGTGGTTTTGGCTCTGCTATCTGATCTGGTACCGATTCAACCGGTGCCTCCTGCGCAATAGGCAAACACTCATCTGAAACGGCATCACCAGAAGAGAATTCCTCTGTATTGCTGTTGTTATCCTCTATTTTTTCACCCATATAATTTAACTATAACGTCTTTGACAATTATGTTTTTATAACCCTATAATTTATCATGGAGTTGACTAATTGGAGGTGCAAAACCCATGCCACAAAAACTGACACTTGCTGCCCAAAAGCAGTTACTTGAAATCGCACGCGAAGCTCTGATGCTTGCTGTAAATGGTAAGCAGGTCCCCAGCTTAAACCTTGCGGATCTTCCCGACGAACTGCAAGTTCCAGGTGCATCTTTTGTAACATTAACAATAGACGGAGACTTGCGCGGCTGCATTGGTTCCCTCGAGGCCTGGCGGCCGCTAGCCCAAGATGTGCAGGCACATGCCCTTGACGCTGCGCTGCGCGACCCGCGCTTTCGGCCAGTACAGCCCTCAGAACTCCCCCTTATCCACATTGAGGTCTCTTACCTGACGCCTCAAACAGCACTTGAATACACAGACCCAAAGCAGCTGCCTCGCTTGCTACGGCCAGGCATAGATGGCGTGGTTTTAGGGCTGGGTTCCAAAAGAGCGACCTTTCTGCCTCAGGTTTGGGAACAGCTGCCTGATCCTGCGCAGTTTTTAAACCATCTTTGTCAGAAGGCTGGTTTACCTGCCGAAATTTGGCGGAAAGAACTTTTAGACATTAGCCTTTACCAAGTACAGGATTTCCAGGAGATTTCTGCAGAGCCAGAATAGTCCAAATAACTAACTGCCAGTAGGATAAAAATGGCTAGATCGAACCAATCTAGCCATTCTATTTCAGAACTTTAAGGTTTAGTAAACCGGTACTTGCTGTACAACTTTGGTTTCCGACACCCTATAGGCTTCTCCTAAGAGGTAAGCTGTAAGCAGATGTCCGTAAGCGTTGGTAATCAAAACACCAACAACGACCACTGCGCTTCCTAGCGGCGCAATAAATCCTGCGATTATAAAACCCAGGTAGACAAAAAGCCAGGCGCTAAACTTATTGCCTTGTGAGGGGGTCAGCACATAGTATACAGTTTATGAACTGGAATTACCTGGGGTACAGAGATCGATGTCTGGAATTATGGGGGATAGGATATAGAGACATCGAGGTATATATTGATCAAAGATATCACCCACTTAGACTACCGAGAACTGAGGCAGATCAGTCCGGAAGCAGCACGGCGAGCGATCCTGCAGGTTCACAAAGCCCAATCCGGGAATGTATCCCGAACAGCCCGTATCCTGAACGTTACCAGGGCGACGGTGTACAAAGCGCTAAGTAAAAAAGCCGCAGGAAGCCTGAAGGATCAGAGCAAGGCGCCAAAGCGAGTTGCCAACAAAACGGGGGCTGAGTTGGAGGAACGGGTTCTGGCTCTGCGCAGGCAGACCCGCTATGGCCCTCTGCGATTAAAGGAGGAACTGGAAGAAGCGGATGGGATAGTGCTTTCCCAGCACACCATCCGCAATATCCTCAGACGGAACCTGGCCAAATTAGCAGTTCATAAATCTCAGAAGAAAGGTGAACGACCTTTCGTGGATTGGTATCAGGCCAAAGCTTTTGAGATTGTCCAGATTGACCTCAAGTACATAGTCGACCAAAAAGCGCTTTCCATGGAGCAAATTCAACACCACTATGCCCGCAATCTGCCCCTTTATCAGTGGTCTGCTATCGATGTGAACTCCCGTTTCAAGCTGATTGCCTATTCCTATGAGCGCAACTGGAACAATGGGCTGATGTTCTTCCTCTGGGTTCTCTCCTGGCTCAGATCGCATAATGTCTCTGTCCCGATTGTCTTCACCGTAGATCATGGTGAGGAATTCGGGGGACGCTCCTGGCTCAAGGTCAGCGAACTAAGAAAGCTGCTCGCGTCTTTTGGCTGTTCATTCATCCAGAACCATAAGGGCTCCCCTCAGGAGAATGCGCATGTCGAACGATCTCACCGCACGGATGATGAGGAGTTTTACATCCCTCGTCTCTTATCCATCCCTTCGCCCAAGGCTTTCTTCTTTGAGGCCATGAATTATCTCTATTACTACAATGTGGTCAGGAAGCATTCAGCGCTTAGCCGAGCCTCCCCATGGCAATTCCTCCTGAAGAATAATCCTGATCTCCATGCTAAAATCAGGTTCGCCCCTCCTATCTTCCTGGACTTGATCTCTGTGCAACTCGGCGATTGGAGTGGATACCATGTGCTGGCTCATCACCCTAAACTTATTGCCTAACATCCTGAAGATTTCGCGGAATGCCAAACCGCTTCGAATCGTGTCTTTATTGGCAAAGTTTGCTTGGGCAACAGGAATAATCAAGCTGATCAATAAGCCAATCCCTAGGATGAGCAAACCCAAGGCAACCACCATAAAGATCGAAAATGTAGCGGTGATTCCTTTATCGCTCTTATTTACAATATCAACAATAAACGGCACCAAAAATACGCTTAAAACAACCATTGGAATGCCGTAAATCAGCTGGATTACAAACCATTTAAAACCACGGGCCAGCTGAGGACCAAAATCAAAATTTGGCAGCGGATAGGGCTCACCACGGGATACATTGCGGGTTAGGTCAAGGTAATACCCGACGGCTACCAGTATTCCAATAACCGGAATCAGAGTAATGAATACTGGTGCCAAAAGCTTGCTTGTCCAATTGGGGTCATCAAAAATATAGGTAAATGCTTTTCCGAATTTCATACGGATAGTCCTTTCTTCCATTGTTATCCTTCATCAAGCTTGATGATAATCTATTTGACGGAATATTTTCTAACCAAGACCTTAAAAGTATTTACCACAAACCTTAAGTCCGGTAAAAAACTTTGAAGAGCAAACACAGGTATCGTCTGTCAACCTCATTCGTTTTAGCAAAACCAGCTCAATTAATACACCATGAATCTAGCCGCTTTCAATGATGTAAAACGCCTTGTCAAAATCAGATCGACAAGGCGTACATTATCAGAGACTGTATTAGTCTAATAAAAATGGAATGTTTCTATTAGTCTGCTTGCTTAACCTAAACAATACAGAATTCAAATTCGCGCACTTAAAGCTGCACAAATTCCTGAACATCAAGTACAAAAATGGTTGCCTTATGTTCATTAGGATTTTTCGGCTCGCTGGTAACATTACGGATCAACTCCAAAGCTTGCTCGAGTCTGGATTCTTCCAAGCCGATAAAAAGGGTCGCACGCCCGCTGCGAAAGAATCCCCCCGTTGAGGCGATAAACGTTACTCTAAAACCGTTCTCCGTTAATGCCCCCGAGACCTTGTCGTTATCCTCATCACGAATGATGGCAATCAGTAGTTTCATTTAAATCTCCTCAAAGAGTTCCACTTCCAAACCAAAAAGACTCACTCCCCCCACAACCGTCTCCGTAGGGATCGGAATTGGCAGCGGCCCACTTTCAATTGGGGTAGCAATATAGGTTATACGTTTTTTAGCTACTGAGAGCAGCATTTCCTTGAGGCCCTCCACTGTTTCAGGAGAGCTGGCTATCATAAAAGTTACGTTGCGGTCGCGTAAAAAACCGCCGGTACTCGGCAAACGAACAAACACAAAGCCCTGACTGGTTAGGTTTTGATCGACCAGGTCAGCATCTTGCGATTGCACCACAGCAATCATCAGATTTTGGGATTTTTGCTCTTTCATGATCTGCGTACTCCCTTTCAGGCTTCCTTTATTTATATTCTATCCTAGTTTGAAGCAGAACAGATACTTATTTCAATTGAACCAATCAACAACCATATCTTCCAAGTCATCCGGATCAACAAGAGTTTCCGAAACTGCCTTTCCTGCAACCGAAGCCCCTGCCTTGCGTGTACTGTTTGGGTCGCCCGTTTTTAAAGGATGCCACCAGGGCAAATCCTGGTTCAAAGCCACTAAACGGTAAGCGCAGGTTTTAGGCAGCCAGTTTGCTTCACGTGCCAACTTTGGTGTTAAATGAATGCATTCGGGCACATTTTCATGCCGGTTGAGGTAGTCGCTGCACAGGCAAGTGTCGGGATCCATGTACCGGCAGACCACATTTGTAAACTTAACTTCCGGATCATCAGCTTCCTGGAATTTATACAAACAGCATTTCGAGCAAGCATCACAAAGTGCTTCCCACTCTTCGACGTTCATTTCATCCAGTGTTTTCCGTTTCCAATATTCGGGTTCCAACATCCGTTTATCCTTGATTTGATATTCAACCTAGCTTACAGTTCGCAAAAGGTGACCTTTCGGTCACCCTGTTATTTCGATCCAAAAAGGGAACATTAAGTATTACAGCTTAGGCAGCACAATAGATTGCTGACCTTGGTACTTACCTTTCTTTTGGGCATAGGTTATATCGCAGGGTCCATCCCCTTCAAAAAAGAGCACCTGGGCAATACCTTCATTCGAATAAATCTTCGCGGGTAAAGGGGTGGTATTGGAAATTTCAAGGGTTACAAAGCCTTCCCACTCCGGCTCAAAAGGAGTCACATTTACAATGATTCCGCAGCGGGCATAGGTAGATTTTCCCAAACAGATCGTAAGCACGTTCTTAGGAATCTTAAAGTACTCTACTGTACGTGCCAATGCAAAAGAGTTTGGCGGAATTACACAAACATCACCAACAAAATCAACCATCGAACGGGGATCGAAATTCTTGGGGTCTACAATTGCACTGTAAATATTCGTAAAAATCTTGTATTCGTTGGCAACACGGATGTCGTAACCATACGAAGAAGTTCCGTATGAAATCACACCCTCGCGCACCTGTGATTCTTCAAAGGGTGTAATCATGTTTTGTTCAATCGCCATCTTGCGAATCCAATTATCTGGTTTTAGGCCCATTTCTTTATATCCTTGACATAGATTTTTCTAAACCTTGCTTACTAGCATACCATCTCTCAATCGTCTGCTCTTAGCGATGCTCAAGAAGGTGTACTCAGCGATCCCCAAAACATTATAAAGCAAACGGTTACAAACAAGCCCAACAAAAGAATCTCTTGTACTTGCTGATTAACCAAACTTTCACTGCTGCACCAGACCCGTACCACAGGCCAACAACTCAAAAAGAACCTGATTGTCAATCCGCTTGCAGCAGTGATTATCTATCCAAAAATGCGGTAATTAAAGACCGGCACGCTCCAAAAGCACATCATCCAGGCGAGTTTGCAAGTCGACAAGCTCTGCCTCAATTTTATTGCACTCCTCAATATAAGATACAGCGGGTTCCACCATCTCTACCCCAGCCAGATTAATTTTCACATTTAAAAGCGCCGCCTTGCAAGCAGCGATACCAAGGTGTACGCCGGAAGCAGCATCCGTGATTGTCGAAGTGTTGCCAATTTCAGCCATCCGGAATGCGAGCCTGACGGCTGCAAGACAGTCACGAGCAGTCTCAAGCGGTACAGCTGCTGCGTGCAATGTCGCCTTATGGATGGCATCCTGCCTGGCTGCCTGCTCATTGGGGGTGTCTTTCGGCATGCGCCGAGCCTGCAAGATTCCATCAAATGCCTGTGCATCAAGTTCTACAGCTTCTTCTAAGCGTTTCCGCAGTGCTTCACCATCGATGATCATCTTGCTGCATTCAGCTTCAACAGCAGCATATTTTTTTCTCCCTACTGTAAGCCGGGCAACCATCAAAACCAGCGCTACGGCCAAGGCACCACTATGCGCAGCAACGGAACCACCGCCGGGTGCAGGCGTACCCGCTGCCACCTCGTCAACAAAACTGGATGCTGGCTGGGATGGTGCCTCCTTACTAGCCTCAGCATAAACCCGATTGTCTAAGAGCTGGTCAGGTTCAAAACCATCCAATTGCAAGTAGTACAAAGCAGCATCAATTAAAGCCTGGTTCGGGATCAGACCTACCAGTTCAGAATGCTGGATACCAACGCCGTAACGCTGTGCTTCCCGACGTATAAATTCGGTTATCTGAGCCATCGGAGAGCGCTTATAGTTGGTGAGGTTCATTGAAACCTGCGCCATACCATTTACCAGCACGCCCATACCTTTTACATATCGGAACCCGCCGTTCGAATTGCGAACCCGTCGTCCAATCTTTTGGGCAATCTTTACATCACTACTGTTCAAATAGACATTATATGCAATCAGTGGCTGCCTGGCACCAATGACAGTAGCACCAGCTTTTCCTAATTTTTGTGGTCCAAAGTCGGGCTTGCGATAGGGATCTTCACCAATACTTTGCTTTAGGCCCTCATATTCACCGCGGCGGATATCCTCTAAATTCACGCGGTCTTTCCGCAGAGCTGCCTCCTCATAGAAGTAAACAGGAATATCTAATTCCTCGCCGACCTTTTTTCCAAGGCGCCGCGCCATTTCAACACATTCGTCCATGGTAGCTTCACTGATCGGAACAAAGGGTACAACATCAGTCGCTCCCATGCGCGGGTGTTCGCCCTTATGAACATCCAAGTCGATCAATTCCGCCGCTTTGGCTATTCCGGCAAAAGCTGCTTTTTCTACAGCTTCCGGTTGACCAACAAAAGTAAGAACCGTACGGTTATGGTCCAAATCGGAATGTTGGTCCAGGATGTGAACCCCTCCGCTTTCAGAAACAGCATTAATGATCGCCTCAACCACCTCTGGTCTGCGGGCTTCAGAAAAATTAGGTATGCATTCCACTATTTTCATACATCACTCCTTTGCTGCCGCCATTATACCAAGCTGGCTTTACGTTTCTTGCCAACCAGACCGTTAGCCCATATCTCCGCACTGTGAGAAACAGTGACTAAATCACGATCCCCGGTAAAACTGCTGTGAGTGATCATATTCAAATGCTAAAAGGGATACACAGGCAGCCATCCAAAACAAGCAATATAGTAAAATCCCGTTATGTCAAAGAGTTTTCAGAAACAGTCACAGGTTCTTAATGCGGACCAGGCAGGATCCGCACCCGTCCCGAATGCCACGCAAAGCCCACCGCAGCTTTCCCGCGAACCTCAAGCCGATCCAATAAGCCTGACTTCTAAAAACCGGACCTTGTGCATTCGAAAAAGAGACCTTTCAAGCGGCAAGCTAATTTTGGACCTCAAGATACCCTCCGAACTCGTGCCGGCAGGTTTACGCCTTGGCGCAAGCTTTGGGCTAAATACAATGCAATTGCAAGAAGAACTCCTCTCAGCCTTATCTGACTCTTCAAATCAGCAAATTATCCTTGATTTCATTGATGAAATGGATAATATACAGACAGAGATAATCCTCGTCTGAATTAAGCATCTCTCTGCCGATAACCAGAATTGAAACAAGTATCTTTCACCCTTTTTAAGCAGAATAATGAACGACTCGATGATTACCGGCTTCTTTAACATCGCGCTCTCATCATTCGGTTTTCTGGCTATGGCACAGTTTGGACTGATCAAACTTGCACCCTCTGTCCTCAACCGGGGTGACGTGATCGTGGGCGGTTTTCTCTTGGCTGTCGGTTAAGTTCTGGCTGGCGGTTCTGCCAGTAGGATGATCCGCCGCATCGGTGCAGGGAAAACAAGACCTTGATTGTTGCCGGTCTAGTCTATGGCCTCGCTACCTGGACAACCTAAAAAAGTTGAACGGACCTTAACCTCTGCAAAAACAGCCCCGATTTTGAGGCTGTTTTTTTGATCACACAGTATCAGGCCAAGTGCGACAGAAAATACGGTAGTTGTTTAAGCCACCAGGGCCAGTCATGGTTGACGTCATGGCCCCAATAGTCCACCCACGCCGGAATCCCCTTCTGTGCCAGCACCGGTTCTAAAGCCCGGATGTCCGCCAGCATCTCATCTTCCCATGCCCCCTGGCCGGCACAGATGATGATCTTGCTTTGCCGGTATTGTTCCAGGTACCAGTCGTCCTCCATCCCTGGCAGATAATGCAGGGGACAGTTAAAGTATACATCATCATTCACAAAATCGCCGATAAAAATCCTCAGCTGGAACAAGCCGCTCATCGAAATCAAGCCATTAAACAAATCCGGATGTTTAAAGAAAAAGTTTCCGCTATGATAGCCGCCCATGCTCACTCCGGTAGTGATCATTTTGGTATCTGGGCCTGTGCGTCCGCGCACAAAAGGTAATACCTCATTACAGATATAGGCATCATAGCTCTGGTGCCTGGCAGCCCGTTCCGCAGGATGCGCGTTCCAGTTTGCCCAGCTTTGGCTGTCCACGCTATCCACTGTGTAAAACTGAAACTTTCCCTCATCAATGAACCACCTGGCCACGTTGATCATTCCGAAATTTTCATAGTCATAAAATCTTCCCGATTGGGCTGGGAACACCAGCACCGGCCAGCCGGCATGTCCATACACCTTTAATTCCATATCCTGCCCCAGACTGGGGCTCCACCAGCGATGATATTCAACGTTCATAGGACCGAGGTTTCCTTTAGTTTCATGATCCAGCTGGCAATCTTTTCCAGCTTGGCATAATCTTCAGTTCTGAAAATAAAGCCATAATCCCCCAGCGCAGGCGCAAACACACCTTCAATACTGGTATGCAGCATAATATTCTGCCCGAACTCGGAAAAAATATCTTCGATCGCATAGTGGTAATTCTTGGCGTACCGCCGGGATGCATACCCGCAATAATATTTGTGATTTACCTCGGCCTTAAAAGTATCCTCAGTGACCAGGTTGGCATATTCTTCATAGATATCGAAATCATTGGAATAATTCCACATATCCGTAGTCAGGCCGCCCGGAGGGCGCATGTTGACCTCCAGCCCATAGTATTCGCCGTTCGGCAGTTCAAAAAATTCGATATGAAAGAATCGTTCGAGGATTTTGTCCATCTTCAAAATTTTTCTGCCAGCCTCGCGCAGGCGCTCCGGAACCTCGCGATCCACGTAATACCAGATATCCTCAGACTTGTTTACTGTCTCCATCACACCGAGACTATAGGTCATGGCGGAATCAAAGACCACGTTGCCATGACGGTCCACAAGCCCGTCATAGGTCACAACTTTCCCGTGGATAAATTCTTCAAAGATGTAGTCCTGACCGGGTTTATGCTTAAAAAAGTACTCAAGCTCATCCCGGTTTTCAATGGTGTAGGTTTGGTTGGCCCCCACACCCACATCCGGTTTGGCAACCACAGGATACCCCACCTCGTTGATTAATCCCTCTGCGTCCGCAAGCGTATTCACCACGCAGCCGCGGGCAGTAGGCACACCGCAGGCTTTAAACACCTTTTTCATCTCCGATTTGTGCTTGATCTGGGGCATGTTTTCGCGCTTTAAACCAAAAATATTAAAATCCGATCGTAGCGCCGCGTCGGATTCCAGCCAGAATTCATTATGTGATTCCAGTCGGTCGATCTTGCCGTGCCTGAAGGTCAAATAGGCCACGGCCTTCAGCTGTTCCTGATAGTCCAGCATATGCGGCAGGTAGTAATACTCTTTCAGGCAGGCCTTCATCTCTGGGTCCAGTTCATCGTAGGCCGTATCGCCCAGCCCCAGAATCGTCACTCCGCGCCTGGCAAGGCTCTTCCAAAACTGGTGATAATTGGGGGGAAAGTTAGGTGAAATAGCAACGAAGTTCATACGGCCTCCTCGAATTGATGCAAATTAAGGAATTTATGCACATTTATAAACGATTAATGGCAATAATTGCAATATGTAAATATAACTTAATTCAAGCCTTCTCTTTCGCATCATCCAAAGCCCATACAAATAGTTCTATTCTTGTTCAAGGGACAAGTTTCCAGCTTTATCAGGACCGGATCAGAAATTACATCTTCCCCCTCCTGAAATATAAGATAATTGCCTCGTTTTTATTTGAAGTTCCAACGAAAGTATAATTTTCACGAGGCAATGTCTACCTTTACCCAAGTACCGCAAGAATTTCTCGCTGCCAGACAGGCCTATTCTCCTTCTTTCAGGAATTCCTCATGGCTGATCGGCAGCGTGTAGCTCACTCCCTCCTCTGCCCAGGTATTCCTAGATTCCGCATTCACCTTGACAATTTCTGTTTTCTTTCGCATAAGCCTTCCCTGCAATTGTAAAGTGCTTGCCTTTGCTTTAGAATGCTATCTGCACTGCAACAATATTGATTTAAGGAAGTGAAAGTCCCATGATCCGTACCCGTTTCGCCCCCAGCCCCACCGGTCAAATGCATATTGGCAACCTGCGCACGGCTCTTTATGCTTACCTCATCGCGAAGCATGAAGCAGGTACCTTTATTTTGCGCATTGAGGATACCGACCAAAATCGTAACCAACCCGAGGCCTTGCAAGGCATTTACCGCGGTCTTGAACTGGCTGGCCTGCAGTACGACGAAGGTCCAGGGAAGGATGGCGGTTACGGGCCATATATTCAGAGTCAACGCTTAGACATTTACCAAAAATACGCCCTCCAGCTCATTGAAACAGGGGCAGCCTATTATTGCTTTTGTGCAAAAAGCCAAAAGGCAGGCAATGAAGATGACGCCAGTTATTCGGAACTTTCACAGGATCCCTGCCGCAATCTGAGCCCTGAAGAGGTGTCAGCAGCAATGGCCTCTGGGGTAAAGCCGGTAATCCGACAGCGCATTCCCGAAGAAGGAAGCACTACCTATGAAGACCTGATTCTGGGAGCAATCACCTTTGAAAACAGCCTGCTCGACGATCAAATCCTGCTTAAAAGCGATGGATTCCCTACCTACAATTTTGCAAACGTTGTTGATGACCACCTTATGGGGATTACCCATGTAGTACGCGGTCAGGAATACCTTTCCTCTGCGCCCAAGTACAACCTCCTCTACCAGGCGTTTGGCTGGCAGCCCCCGCTTTATGCCCACATGCCTCTCATCGTAAAGGAAGATGGCAGTAAGTTCTCCAAACGCCAGGGCGACCCAGGTTTTGAGGATATGGTTGCCATGGGGTATTTACCCAGTGCGATCATTAATTACGTTGCCTTATTGGGCTGGAATCCAGGTACTGAGCAGGAGATATTTTCCCTGGACGAGCTTGTAAAAGTCTTTGACTGGCACCGGATTAATGTATCGAGCGCTAAGTTCTCTTTTGAGAAACTAAACTGGATGAATGGTGAGCATATTCGGATGCTAAGCCCCGAAAGCTATCACAAACTGGCCGAGCCTTACTACCCGGATGCGCTTCGTCACCTGAACCTGGAAGACATCAGCAACCTGATCCAAATTCGTGTAGAAAAGCTCACGGACATTCCCGGAATGTTAGCCTTTCTCGCGGCCGTACCTTCATACGATTTGGAATTATTTGAGAACAAAAAGAGCAAGAGCAGTCTTGAAAGCAGCACTAAAGTTCTTAACGAGACCCTGCCACTCTTGGAAGCACTGTCAGAGTGGAACAATTCTAGCTTGTTTGAGGCATTAAAAGGATATGCCTCAGAAAGCGGTCAAAAACTTGGCACCGTCATGTGGCCAATCCGTACCGCACTCTCAGGGCTGCCCAATACACCCGGAGGTGCCACTGAATTGGCTGCCATCCTAGGCCGCGATGAAAGCCTTGATCGCATACGCGCTGCAAGTCAGCGCTTAATGGCCTGAACCTATCGCGAAACAGCCAGCTGGCGCCAGATTCCTCACCCTGGCATATATTTTGCATCATAAAGCCTGAATCAAAACCTGAGGGCTGCTTATGCTTCCAAATATTACTGCCTTATTGCCATCCAAACCTGCTCTTATTACCCTGCATGGTCTCTCAGCGTTGGTATTGCTCATTCCAAGCTTCCTGCTAAGGAAACACACCAGTCAAAAACTGCTCCGGTCTGTCCTGTGGATTAACATGGGCATTCAAGTACTCCTTTGCTTCACTGCAATATTTGCAGGAGCAAACCTGTTTGGCGCAATTTACCCCCTGGCATTGCGCGCACTGACTCTGATTGGCACCCTATGGATAGCGCTTTACCTCTTTATGCCGGATAAAAAGCCAGAAAAACAAGTCGTTCAGGCTGGCAGTATGCTCATAGCTCTCATGGCCTTATTCTGCTTTATACCTTGGCTGCCGCATTTTACCCAAAAGAGCTTCAACCTTACCCACTTTGACCCGCTTTGGGCCTGGGCAGCCGTGTTCATTTTTGCGGCCATCCTCCTTGCAGTTTGGCTGCGAGCTCCCAAAGCACTGGATCGCGACAAGCTGATCGTCTTTGCACCCTTTGGCTTGGCCTGGCTTGCGCAGGCACTCAGCTTACGCCTTAGCACCACACCCTGGGCGCTTCCTACGCTGACGCTTTTGGGATACCTCCTCTTTTCCTGGGTAGCATCCCATGAAGCAGCTCCTGTTATTCGAATAGCTGAGCAAGAATCGGACTCCACTGCAAACGCAGCGCAGCTACTACAAACAGACTTGCAGCCCCTGGCCAACCCAGCCGAAGCCCAGCGCAGCCTTGCCAAAAGCATGGCGGAGTTCCTTTCGGCCGACATTTGCGGCCTTATTGAAGCAAAACCCAATTCCAGCACACTCCGATGCCACCAGCCCTATGACCTCATCCGCGAAGAACACTTAAGCTCTTTCGATCTGGATTTTCGCGAAGCTCCTGCCCTCTTCAAAGCACTCGAAAGCGGTCCCCCGCTGGTTTCCAATACCCAGCTGGATTCAGTCCGCGAGCGCAAAGCCATTCAGGACACTTTGGCCTTTAATCGTCTGGGCAATTTCCTTTTCTATCCCTTAGCCCTTAAGGACCGCCAGGCAGCCTTACTCTGCCTGAGCCCTTACACGGAACGCGAGTTTAATTCGCAGGACCTGGACAACCTAAACGGCATCCGCAACAAGATCGAAACCATGCTGCTGCGCTCTGCAAATTTAGCCGATGCAAAGCTGCGAGAGCAGAACGCCCAAAAGGAAGCCGAATGCTACCAAAGAGATAACGTAGAACTTGGCTTAAATATTGCTGCGGAAGAAACCACTCTTGTCGACCTCACCCATGCATTGGATCGACTGCGGCTCATGGGCCGTTCCAACCCAGCTCATTGGGAGAGCCAACACAAAGTTCTTGAAAGCCAGATGGAAAAATTGTTTGCATCCATTCAGGAACATGAAATCATGGTAGCCTACGCCAATATCGATAGCGGCCAAAAATCGGTCTATGAAATGTCTATCCGCCGCAACGCCCGTCACCTCAGGTCGCTGCAGCAGGCCTTGCAGCGTATGCAAAATGCGCATGAAGAGCTCGCTGAAAAAGCCGAACCTGAAGAACACCTTCAAATGGAGGAAGTATCTGAACCGATATCGCCCCAAGGGCTCATATTCGAGCCATGGCGCGAGAAATTTGCCCAAAAACAAGTACAAATTAATGAAGAGATCGACCCGGAACTCACGCCCGCAGTTTTGGAAAAGCCCTTGCTTAGGTCTGTTTTCGATCAGCTCATGAGAAACGCACTGGCTGCTTCACCTGTTCAGGGTACTACCCAGGTAAAAATCTTTGAAAACCAATTACCTGAAAGTCCACGCATGGTTGCCATCCAGGTAACCGACGAAGGAGGTGGCCTTTCTTCCTGGGAACAAGAGCATTTTCTCAAGTTTTCCCAGGCAAGCGGGTACCCTTCCCCTGTGGGCATCGGCGACTCACATGCTTTGCGTCACGCAATCCAAACTGCGCGGGATATGGGCGGAGGTTGGGATATCCATAGCGATCCAGGCAAAACAACTACCTATCGCCTTTCCTTGCCACTGGAACAGTTATCCTGCTAAGCGGTATTATGAAACACAATAATCAGGCCATTTTGAACAAAAGCAAGCCAGAAATGCCACGGGCAAAAAAGATCCTTTTCGCCTTTATTAGCGTCGTAGTTCTTTCGCTTGTCGGAGTACTAGGAACTGTAGCCTTTGTTGTTTCTGCATCCCGCAACCCTGATTTCCCCTTGCAATTTGGCGTAGGTGAACCTGGAGCACCTATTAAGGCAACACCTTTTCAACCTTCCGATGTAGCCATTATGCTGGCATCGAGGAATTTTGGCAGTGCTGCCCAAGTTGCTGGAACTGCCGCTGAGGCAGAACCAGCGGCTGAAACTGCAAAATTAATTAATGACCGCCTGAACATCTTCCTTCTTGGTGCTGACGATTTTGGTGAGAATAACTTTCGAACCGATGTGATCATGTACCTGTCCATCGACACCAAACAGGGTACCGCAAGCTTGATTTCTTTCCCTAGAGACCTCTACGTCAACGTTCCTGGCTACTACGAGAACCGAATCAATACCGTCTGGGGGATGGGCGGACTGGACCTTTTGAACAAAACCTTTGAAAGTAATTTTGGCATACGTGCCGACTATTACGCCCTGGTAAATTACAACGGCTTCAAGGATGTTGTGAATAGCCTTGGCGGTATAGAAGTGGATGTTACCCAATACCTGGCAGATGAATGCGAGCTTAATCAAAAGCGCTGGTGTGAACTGCAGCCTGGTGTCTACCACATGGATGGTGGAACTGCTCTTTGGTATGCCCGCAGCCGAAAAACCACTAACGATTTCGACCGTAACCGCCGCGCACAGGATGTAATCCAAGCCATTGCCAAAAAGGCTTTTAGCTTAGGAACTCTTTCTCATGCGCCAGAGCTCTACCGGCAATACCGTGAGTATGTGGATACGAATGTAAAGCTGAGCTTCTTGTTGCCACTTCTGCCTATGGCACCGAATATCATCGATGGTGATGCCTTGCACCGCTATGGTGTCACCTCAGAAATGGCTTATGATTGGGTCACAGTTGAAGGCTCCGCGGTACTGGTACCCGTACCAGATGCCATCCAGGCTATGTTGCAGGAAGCCCTGAGTCAATAGCCTTCCCTGGCCGCCTGTTTAGCAGCTCATTCCGATAGAATAGAATTTGACAAGCACACAAAATTGGCATAGACTTAGGAGTCCTTAATTAACTATACGAAACAAAGCGGAGCAAGATATGATAGCCCAAAGCCTCTCAGCGCATATTCAGGATACGACTCTTTTAAACCCAGCCATCCAGGCCTGGAAGATTTATCTGCGAGATCAGGGCCGTTCAAACCACACGCTCAAGGCCTTTGTTGCTGACCTAAACCTGCTGGCAAGTTATTTACCCGCCGATAAAGAGATCGGTCAAATCACAACAATGGATCTGGAAAACTACCTCAATTGGTTGCAAACCGAACGCCAGGTTCCCTGCAGCCCTAAAACGCTTTCCCGTCGGATTACATCCCTGAAATCTTTCTTCCGCTGGCTTACGCAAAACGCAGTAATCACGGTTGATCCCTCCGAAAAAATTATCCAAAAAACCGTTACAAGCCCGCTGCCCGTCACCCTCACACAGGCGGAGGTCAAGCAGGCTCTCTCTGCTGCTGATGGTTTGCGTACCGCGGCCAATCCGGATCCCCGCCCATACGTCCTGTTAAAACTCATTCTTGAGACTGCGATGAAAAAAGGGGAATGCCTCAGTCTGATGACCAACCATCTGGATTTTGAAAATCCCGAAGAACCGTATATCTTTGTGCGCTACACCAATCCACGTTATCGCTACAAAGAACGCAAGGTACGCGTTTCACCGGAATGGGTAGAAGCATACAAGGCTTATGCTGAACGCTATCAAATCAGCGATCAGGTCTTTCCCTGGTCACAGCGCCGGTTGGAATACTTGCTTGAGGATGTTACCAAAGCAGCGAATATGGAAAAACACATATCCTTCGACATGTGCCGCTGGACAAGTGCCTTAAGCGACCTGATAGCTGGTGTCGAATCAGATAAGATCCGTCAAAAACTGGGCATCTCAAAAATTCAATGGCGCGAAGTATATGAAAAACTGCGCCGCCTTGCTAAGGATCAGGGGTTTGAGCCCAGCGCTGCCTAGACCCCTTTTATCCGGTTAGCTAATCGTCCAATAAAGCAAGAAAGATGATACCTTACAAAGATCCAAACCGCAGATCGTTCCTGCCAATTTTTTTGCTTTTCGGCCTCGTCCTGCTGCTTGTAATTATCGTTATGGCCATAAGCCTAAACAAGATCCGCGAAGGTCAGCCAGGCTTTATATCGAACGTATGGGAAACAGATCCTTCAAAATCTGCGCCCGACCCCATCTTGGATGCTAACCCAATTCGTTTAGCCATCCCAGCGCATGTCAAGACGATCCTCTTTTTAGGGTCCGATTACAGAGCAGAGCTGGGGTCCATGCGCACGGATGTCATCACCTTGGCAGCATTTAATACCAACACGGGCAAGATTAACCTGGTTTCCTTTCCGCGCGACCTTTGGGTAAGAGTTCCAGGTTCTTATGAAAAACGTATCAACGTTCCTTTCCAAGTCGGCGGCTGGCCGATGCTCAGCGACACTTTTGCCGCGAACTTTGGCTTCAGGCCCGATCACTACGCCATGTTAGGCTTTGATGGTTTTGAATACCTTATTATCGCTTTAGGCAATCGTATTGATGTTCACGTTAGCCAACACGTAGATGATGAATGCAATATCGATCCATCTGGCTGGTGTTCAGTAGACCCGGGAATAGTAAGCATGGATTCAAAAATGGCGCTTTGGTACGCGCGCACACGCAAAACAAGCTCGGATTTTGATAGAAACAAACGCGCCCAGGAACTTATTCAGGCAATTGCTGCAAAAGCCCTGGATCCATCTAGCCTGCGCCGCCTGCCCAAGTTTCTAAAAGCAATCGAAGACCATGTTGATACGGATATGAGCCTGGGAGATATGACACTCTATGCCTTTCCGCTAAAAAAGCTCTTCCAGGGTGATCTTTTTACCAGTTATCGCATCACTCCCGATATGGCAATTGCATTCACTACAGATCAAGGCGCAGATGTTCTGCAGCCAAATACCGTAGCTATCCAGGAATTACTCAAGCAGGTTTTCTGGATCACCGAGTGATTCTAAGCGTCTTTATCTTTCAATAATTGCAGATGCAGGATTTTTTCTTCATCACCCTGAAGCTGAAAAGCACTGTCCTGGCGTAAACCCACTAACCAGGCGGCTTGCCCGCCAAAACAAAGTAACGGCCAATTTTCCCTGGCAGCCTGAGGAATTTTGGCATTGATGAAGATGTCGCTTATCTTCTGGCTTCCCCGCATTCCCAGCGGTTGCATTCGCTCTCCGGGCTGCACCCTGCGCACAGTTATATCTGTCTGAGGATATTGGAACCAAGCCTGGTTTGGATCTTTGTTGCGCCGAATTTTCTCCAGATCAACGCCAGAAACTACACGGCTCTGCAGAAAAAACCCGGACCCCAGCATAATTTCGTCAGGAACTCCAAGTTGCAAGCGGGAAGATTGTGATATTTGGGGAAAACTGGCGCAACTTTTGCACGCACCCTTTTTGCGAAGAAGAATCTCCTCTTGATCCACCAGCAGTTCCAATCCATCTCCCAGATCCATCCGTCGGCGAGATTGTTGAATGGTTTTCAAAGCCAGTAAAGATTGTTCGTATCCAAAGTCGCGTAAGTTTGGCACGAGCTTTTGGACTGCTTTACGAATCGTTCTGGTCTGTAAAGCCTGGTGCAAAGCCAGAAACGGCTCGCGCTTCAAACTGATCTCCGAGTCTTCCGCATGGAAAGCTGATTGGAGCTGTTCTTCAGCCAGCTGATCTAAAAAATGCGACTCCTGTGCTGCTAGCTGGGCATTCCGCAGCAGATTTTTGCGCCAGGCGGGGTTAAGTTCATCCAATTGAGGCATTAAGGTATGCCTCAGGCGGTTACGGTAATAGTTCAAATCCTGATTGCTTTGATCCTCCACAAACGGGACCTTATTTTCTTCGCAAAAGTGCAGAATCTGAGCTCTGTTCCACCCCAGGAGCGGACGCAGCAATAGAATTTGGTCTTTCTGGCCTGGAACAAATCGCTTGGCTGCTATTCCCCGCAGGCCATCAAGTCCGCTGCCCCGCAAGAAATGCATCAGGATCGTCTCCAGATTATCGTCCTGGTTATGTGCCACTGCCAACGCCTGTGCGCCAAGTTTCCGGACTAATCCTGCCAGGTAGTCATAGCGCATCTCACGGGCAGCTTCTTCAATGCTCTTGCCGCTCTCCTTGGTGTAAGAGGGCACATCGCCTGTTCCGATATAACAGGGCACCCCCATAGCCTCTGCTGTTTGAGCAACAAAAGCTGCATCAGCTGCAGCTGCCTCTCGAATCTGGTGATTAAAATGACCAACGCTGAGTTGCCAGGGGCCATCTTTAAGGGCATACAAGAGCGCCATGCTGTCGGCACCACCGCTGACACCTAAAACCAATTTGGCACCCTTTGGCAGCTGAAAGCAATCGTAAACAACGGAAATAACCTGGCTTTTCAACATATTCACATTATACGAGGTCTCATGCCGCCGGATGTATACTTATCTTATGCCTCAAGCCCCTTATATACTCGGTCTCACCGGCACCATTGCCTCGGGAAAGAGTGTTGTACGCCAGTTTCTGGATAACGCAGGTGCACTCACAATCGATGCAGACCTCCTTGCGCAGGAGATTTACCTGCCTGGTCAGCCGGCTTATCAGCCAATTCTGGAGCGTTTTGGGCACGAACTTTTATCAGCCGACGGGCAAATTAACCGCAGCAAATTAGGTCGGATTGTCTTCAAGAATCCGCAAGCCATGCAGGCGCTTGAGGGCTTAATCTATCCCCATATTCCCGATGTTATTGCTGCGATTACTTCCCGCAGCCAATCCCCCTTGGTCGTTCTGGAAGCAATTCGCCTGCTCAATGAACACATGCACCTGCCCTTGGATCAAATTTGGGCTGCTTCGGCACCCGCAGAACTGCGGGCAGCTCGCCTCACAAACACCCGAGGTCTTAGTGAAGCAGACGCCTGGGAGCGTATTCATGCACAGCTACCTCAAGAACAAATCGAAGCACAGGCAAACCGCATTATCGATACATCGGCAAACTTCCAAAACACCTACGCCCAGGTGCAGGATGGCTTAAAAGGCCTGCCCCATCTGCCTGGCTTTTCGATGTCTGTCGGTTCCGAGCAAGAACTTCGCCCGCTTTCAGAACCAGATTTTGCAGCCTTGAGCTTGTTTATAAATCAAGACCAGCCACCAAATCCTGATGCCCCTTACCGCTTGCTGGGCAGCGCCTCTGCGCTGGGGCTCTTTGAGGCCGGTCAGCTCAAAGGTATTGCTGTATGGTCCTCCAAACATTCGCTCTCGATTTTGCGCTACTTTGCGCCCGGTCCACCTCCACGAGAGCTTTTACCTCCCATATTAAAAGCTATCACGCAAATTGAGGCTAAAAAGTCTGGGCAAGCACTGCTGGTACCAGCGACAATTTTGCCTGCCGCAGTAGCCAGGAAACTTGGCTTTCGATTAGGTGACCCCGCACCTGATTGCGTTCATCCGGCCGCTTATAACAATTTTCTTCGTCGTTATGGCAAAATGCCCGGCGAAGTATACCTGTCTGGTCTCTAAACTTTATTGGCCTCAGTCAAACGCCTTGACTTATCTAACAGGTATCCGGCAATTAACCAGAAGCTTCGCACAAAATAGTGTCTGCTTTTCTCTTACGCAGATCATTTAACAAAATGCCTACGAATACTTTCTTTTTGACTAAGGCTTCCCTATAACACGTTACTCATACTATTGTTTCCCTATGAGCAATTTGATCATAATAAGTCTGATGCGTACAACCAACGCAAAGATCGTATTTTTGAATAGCTAGCGTTGCTACAATGCCCCCATATTGTCCAGAAAATCATCGTTTCTAAAAGACTTATTTGCATCATTGACGGCACATTAAACTGAACCCGCTATAATTTCCAGAGCCGAAAAGATTAACGGGTATACTTATTTCTTGGGTTTTGTTTCTACTATGCAAGAACTACTCGATAACGTCCTTTTTTTATTCCAGCGGTTCAACTGGACCAGCGTATTCGATATATTGCTCGTTTCGTTTGTTTTTGCCTTGCTGCTCTATATCCTGCGCGATACCGAAGCAGTTACCCTGCTGCGCGGGATATTCCTGGTTGTAGTCCTCATTTCCATCCTGACTTCTCTGGTTAATTTACCGGCCTTTTCCTGGCTGGTAAACACACTCACACCAGCGCTTATTTTTGCCATCCCGGTCATTTTTGCGCCCGAAATCCGCCGAGCTCTGGAACGAGTTGGACGCTTTTCCGATTTTGATCTCTTTAACAGGCGCGATTCTGCCCGTTTGGGTGCTCAAACCGAGCAAGCTCTGCAAATGATCTCCAAAGCTGCATTACAGCTTTCCGAGCGCCGTCACGGGGCGTTAATCATCATTAAACGCCGTAATTACCTCGATAGCTATTACAAAAATGGGGTTCTTTTGGATGCTGAACTCAGCCCAAAGCTGCTGCTGCAAATCTTTTACCCAAACACGCCCCTCCATGATGGAGCTGTCATGATTGAAGGCAATCGCATCAAAGCAGCCTCCTGTGTAATGCCGCTTTCGGCAAGCGGTGTGCTAAACGCACTTCCGGAGCGCTCCTTTGGCTTACGACACCGTGCAGCACTCGGCATCTCAGAGGTAAGCGATGCTATTGCTCTGGTTGTTTCCGAAGAAACCGGCGCAATTTCAATCGCCCACCAGGGTCGCTTAATACGCCATCTTGATTCCGACCGCCTGCTCAACACCATGAGGGCCTTTATGATGACTAGCCATCCAGGCCGCTCCCAACGCAAAAACATCTTTTCTTGGCTTAAAGGCCTCTTCACTGGCAAACAGCCCGACGAGTTGGAGGAGGCAGAGGAATGAAGTTTCTGCGTGGTTTCTTTCGAATAATTCCAATTATTGCGACAGCGGTTCTTTTGGGAGTAGCCGTCTGGGTTTCGGCCGTAAACTCGACTGATCCAAACCTGGAAAAAGCATTTCCTCATTCTATCCCGGTTCGCATTCAGGGACAGGATCCCGGTTTGGTGCTTGTAGGTACTATTCCTGAGTCTGTGCGGGTCACAATCAAAGCCCCTGCCTCTATTCAGTCCCAGCTCGCTGCTGACCCCAGCCTCATCCGCGCTACAGTGAACTTATCGGGATATGGCCCCGGATCGCATAGCATTGAGCCCCAGATAACTGTTTCGGTCGGACCAACCAAAATAACAAAGGTAACCCCCGCTGCGCTGGAATATGAGTTGGAGCTTATGCTCAGCCGTAATTTTGATATTACCTATCGCCAAACCGGAAACCTCCCGGTGTCCTATTCTGCTGGAGACGCCTACTTAGAAACAGAAAAAGTGGAAGTCAGCGGGCCAAAACCTTTAGTAGACCAGGTAAGCCAGGTAATCGCAGAAGTGGACCTTAGCGATGTAAACAGTACTGTTTCGCGTTTGGTAGAACTAAAACCGCTGGATGCACGCGGTGCAGTTGTGCGTGGGATAAGCCTTAACCCCACTCAAGTTCAAATTGAAGTGCCTGTCCGCCAATTGGGTGGCTACAAAAATGTTTTCGTAAAGGTAGTAACCTCGGGGCAAACCACCAGCGGGTACCTGATCAGCGGGCTGGTTGTCGATCCACCCAATGTCACTGTTTACAGTGCAGACCCAGATATCGCCCGGACTATGCCCGATTTTGTGGAAACAATGCCTATTGACCTCACGGGTACAACAAAAAGTTTCCAGCTGGAGGTCGAACTTGACCTTCCAGATGGAGTAAATCCTGTGAGCGACCAGGTGGTCGAGGTTTCTATTGAAATTCAGGCCGTCGAGAACATCCGCCGTATTTATGCCGTTCCCGTAGAGGTTATTAACGCTCCGCGCGGCTTAAAGGTTGCCTTGGTACCCAACAGCATTGATCTGGTAGTTTTGGGCCCCATCAATATCCTGGACCGCATCAATGCCGGGAATGTTAAAGTGACCCTGGATCTGGCAGATAAAACCGAAGGCGTTTATCAAATTGTCCCAACAGTAACCCTGGACCCGGCAGATGTGCTCCGGCTCGGGCCGGTACCGCCCACAACCATTGAAGTAACCATCACACGTTAAGGCATGCAATTATTATGAAGAAACCTGTAGTCGTCCTGGTCGGAAGACCTAACGTCGGAAAGTCAACGATATTCAACCGTCTGGCGGGACAGCGGCTGGCTATCATCGATGACATTCCGGGCACAACCAGGGATCGCCTGGTTGCGGAGGCTGATTGGGGAGGCTATGATTTCTTTGTTGTAGACACCGGCGGTTTAGACCCTGTAAAAAAAGGTTCGCAGCAACCGCTTTCAATCGGATCGGCCAATTTTGTTGATGATATCCGTGTCCAGGCAGAACTGGCGATGGAAGAAGCCGATGTAATTGTTTTGGTTGCAGATGCCCAGCAAGGCCTTACTGAGGCCGACCGCGAAGTTGCCCAAAGGCTGCGCCGCCGTCAAAGCATGCGTGATGGAGAGCCCTGGCCGCCTATCGTTTTGGCGGTCAATAAAGCAGACAGTGAGGCCTTAAGGCTCAACGCAATGGATTTCTTTCAGCTTGGTCTTGGAGAGCCTTATGCAATTTCGGCAATTCACGGGACGGGCACAGGCGACCTGCTCGATGCCATCATAGCCCACTTTCCCCATGCCATTGACCTTGAGGAAGAAGATACTTCTGTCAAAGTTGCGATTGTCGGCAAACCTAATGCAGGAAAATCCTCTTTGCTCAACAAGCTTGTGGGGGAACAGAGGGCTATTGTTTCCGATATTCCCGGCACCACCCGCGATGCGATCGACACAGTTATCGAACGCGAAGGGGTCACCTATACCCTCATTGATACAGCGGGCATACGCAAACGCGGCTCTATTATCCCTGGGGTAGAAAAATATTCGGTTCTGCGCGCGATGCAAGCTATCGAACGTTGCGATGTAGCCTTGCTGGTAATCGATGCCGAAAGCGGCATAACGGCACAGGATACGCATATCGCCGGGTTCATCAGCCAGGCAATGAAATCCGTAATCCTCGTCGTCAACAAATGGGACCTTATCGAAAAAGACGACAGTACCGTAGCAGAATACACAGAAAGAATCCGTCAGCAGTTAAATTTCCTTCCTTACGTCCCGGTTTTGTACATCTCAGCCACTACCGGCCAAAGGGTTGACAAAGTTCTGCCTTTGGTCCTTGAGGTTAACCAAGAAAGACAAATGAAGCTGAGCACTTCCCAGCTTAACCGCATCCTGCAAAACGCCCAAGACCGACATCAGATGTCTTCTGGAACGGGTAAGCCGCTGCGCATCTACTACGGCACGCAGGTTCGGAGCGATCCCCCTACCTTCCTGCTTTACGTTAACAATCCGAAATTAGGACATTTCTCTTACTTACGCTTCCTTGAAAATCAAATCCGCCTGGAATATCCGTTCCTCGGAACGCCAATCCGAATCGTGCTTAAAGAACGGGAGCACAAAGATCGTTAAGAACGCGTATAATCTACCACTGGCCTCACCACTGCTAAGGAATATACATTGACACAAGACCAACAAGATAGCAACCTCACCCAAGCTGCAGAAATCCAAAAGGAACCCAGTCCCTGGCGGGATATGATCGAGACAATCCTGCTCGCTTTACTCGTTTTTGTAATCATTCAAACGCTTACTGTTCGGGTAAAGGTTTACAACATCAGCATGCGCCCAACCCTGGAGGAAGGGTATATGGTTCTGGTGAATAAATGGGCCTACCGGAACACCTTGCCTAAAAGGGGAGACATTATAGTGTTTCATAATCAGGGGCAGGATAACCAGGATTATATTAAGCGAGTCATCGGCGTTCCTGGTGACGAAGTTGTCGTGCGCAGCCAGGAAACATATATCAATGGCGTAATGCTCTCGGAACCGTATATCTTTGAGAAGGCAAACTGGTCCGGCATATGGTCGGTGCCAGAAGGTAAGTTCTTTGTCTTGGGTGATAACCGGAACAATTCATCCGATTCCCAGGACTGGGGCTTTGTTGATCAAACTTGGGTGGTTGGTAAAGCGGTTTTTATTTATTTTCCTTTTAACCGCATTGGCATCTTAGACCATCCTGACTTATTATCGCCCTGATATTTTTCAGTTTCTAATAAAGCTCTAAGCTGTCAAACCCTGCAAGGTTTCAGATAATACCAATTGCGCTTATAATGATGTTCTATGAAATATAACCTCCCAGCCGACCCTGAAACCTGTCCGCGTTGCTACGTGGGAAGAATCAAGAAAAAGAACCTCACGCTTGCCACCATGGTAGCTGGCGAGCTCTTGAGTGTGCCCCAGTTCCCAGCTTGGGTCTGCGATGTTTGCCATGCATATATGTACGATCCCAAGGCTATGGCTAATTTAAATGCTATCCTTTCACCTAAGTCCGGAATGCAGCCCGCAAAGCCAACCCGCAAAGTGAACCAAAAGGCTTCTGCATCAAGATCGCTCAGTAAAAAAATCGGTAAAAGCGGTTCGCTTCCCAACTCTTAAAGTCTAAGAATTTCGTCAATTTTTCACCTTTAGCGTTGATAATACTTAACGCGCGTGCTATGATTAAGTAAACAATTATTCGGGATTTATTCATTCATTGCACGTTAAAAGGAGTTATATGTCTGCCGTACTTATTGCCCGTTTAGTCGGTTTAATAATTTTTGGAATCATTGGTATTTTTAGCGGGACCCCTGTTTACAAGCTCTTACTAAGTCTTGCAGACCCCTTTCCTCTTACGAGAGGTGTCGTAATTGCAATTACAGCACTTGTCTTAGCTCTAATCGGTTTTCTTTTGACACCCTGGCTTACTATCAAACCCTTTAATGCACTGAAGCGTTTGTTTAGCAAGGCTTCCCCGCAGGTATTAATTAGCGGTTTGGTCGGCCTTGTCATCGGACTGATTGTAGGCGGTTTGCTTTCCTATCCGCTTTCTTTGCTGCCACAGCCTTTCGGCAGCATTTTGCCTATTGTCTGTGTGGTCTTAATGGGCTACTTGGGCGTTATGCTCTTTAGTACCCGTCATGCCGATTTTGCCAACCTTTTTCGCTCAGTATCGCAGCGCATGGGCCCCAAAGCCAAAAACCTGCCTCCTCCCGATTCTCTGCGTAAGGTTCTGGTAGACACCAGCGCAATCATCGACGGACGAATTGCCGATATCGTCAAAACCGGCTTCCTGGGAGGCGCGCTGATTATCCCCAAGTTTGTCCTTAACGAACTGCAGTTCGTATCCGACTCTGCAAACAGTCTGCGCCGTCAACGCGGACGACGGGGAATTGAAGTACTCACGGAGCTGCAACAAAACTCTTTGGTACCGGTTACCATCGAAGACCTGGACATTGAAGGTGTGCACGAGGTAGATGAGCGCCTGATTATGCTTGCCCGCCAAATGGCCGCCCCCATCCTGACCAATGATTACAACCTCAACCGTATCGCTGAGCTGCAAGGTGTTGAAGTGCTCAATGTGAATGACCTGGCAAATGCGGTAAAGGTGATCATACTTCCCGGGGAATCTTTTGTTATCCGGGTAATCCAGGAAGGTAAAGAATTCAACCAGGGCGTAGGCTACCTTGATGATGGCACCATGGTGGTCATTGAAAATGGGCAGCGCTACCTGGATAAAGATATCCCGGTCATAGTTACAAAAATTCTGCAAACTTCTGCCGGGCGGATGATCTTTGCCCGTCCCGAATAGGAGCTTATTCATGACTCTGAGAATCTACAACACCCTTACACGCAGCAAGGAAGATTTTGAGACCCTCGAACCGGGTAAAGTGCGCATGTATGTCTGCGGTCCCACGGTCTATGCCGATGCCCACATCGGGCACGCGATGAGCGCCCTAGTCTTTGATATTGTCCGGCGTTACCTGGAATACAGCGGTTACGTGGTCAAATATGTGATGAATTACACCGATGTGGACGACAAAATCATCAATAAGGCCAACCAGCTGGGGGTAGACCCCTTCGCTCTGGCGCAGCAGTATATCGATGACTACGCCGCCAACTTAGAAGCTCTTAATGTGCTTCCAGCCAGCGTAAATCCCCGCGCCACGGAAGAAATGGACTACATTCTCACCATGATTACCAAAATGGTCGAAGACGACCACGCCTACGCGGTGGATGGCGATGTGTACTTCCGTGTAGACCGTGATGCAGACTATGGCAAGCTCTCCGGACGCAGCCTGGAAGGAATGGAAGCAGGCGCCCGCATCCAGATTGACGACCGCAAGGAACACCCCATGGATTTTGCGCTCTGGAAGGCAGCCAAACCGGGTGAACCCGCATGGGAAAGCCTCTGGGGTCCAGGCCGACCAGGATGGCATATCGAGTGCTCGGCAATGAATTTTCATCATCTGGGCGAGCAAATTGATATCCATGGCGGCGGGAATGACCTGATTTTTCCTCATCACGAAAATGAAATCGCGCAAACCGAAGCCATCACCGGAAAGCCCTTTGCCCGTTACTGGATGCACAACGGCATGCTTACTTTAAAAGACGAAAAAATGAGCAAAAGCCTGGGCAACATGGTAACTATCAAAGAATTCCTGGCCCAGCATCCTGCAGATGTCATGCGCCTGATGGTTATCCAGAGCGCCTACCGCAATCCCCTGGTTTACTCTGAGGATACCTTGTCCGCTGCCCAGCAGGTGCTCAAACGCCTTCTCAGCGCCAAAAATCCGGCGATGTCCGGCAGTGCCGGCCTCAGCTCTCAGGCAAGCGCCAGCCTGAAAGAAACCGCCGAAAAAGCCCGTGAGAATTTCAAGGCAGCCATGGATGAGGACTTTAATACCGCTGGGGCCTTGGCCGCCATTTTCGAGCTGGTCAAAGCCATCAACCAGGCACGCGATGACTCCGCCTCTCAGGCAGACCTCGACCCAGCCCAGGCCGTTTTTAATGAACTCACCAGCGTCTTAGGTCTGCAGCTGGATACATCACAGCGTGAGGCCTCGGATGCCGCGCCTTTTATCGAACTGCTCTTAGACTTGCGCAGCCAGGTACGCGCTGAGAAAAACTGGGTACTCAGTGACCGTATCCGCGACGGACTCAAAGAGCTCGGCGTCTCCGTAAAAGACAGCAAAGAAGGCAGTACCTGGAGCTGGGAGTAAGTTTGAAAGAGTGGATTGTTGGGCGTAATCCAGTTTATGAGGTATTAAGGGCTAAACGGCGCCAGATTTTTCGCCTGGTATTAGCCAAAGGCAGCAAAATTGAGGGGCAGTTGGCATCTGCGTTAAGCCTTGCGCGTGACCGGCGTATCCGCGTCGAAGAGGCCGCCCGTCCTGATCTGGATAACCTCGCAAGCCATCATCAGGGCATTGCTTTGGAATGTTCTGAATACCCCTATGCCGCCCTGGAGGATCTGCTTTCCCGGGCCAAAACCGCCCCGGAGGCGCCCTTCTTCCTCCTGCTGGATCTGATTCAGGACCCTCAGAACCTGGGTACGCTCTTACGTACTGCGGAGATTATGGGTATTCACGGTGTGGTCATTCCCTCTTCCCAATCCGCACAAGTAAACCCGACCGTAGTCCATGCCAGCAGCGGAGCTACGGAACACTTGCTGATCTGCCAGTACAACCTGGCACAAGCAATCGAGCGTATCAAGGCTGAAACCGATACCTGGGTGTACGGTCTGGATGAAGATTCCCACTCGCACTTACCCGGGCAACTGCGTCTGGAGGGAGGCGTAGCGCTGGTGGTAGGTAACGAGGGCAGCGGCCTGCGCAACCTGGTACGCAAGAAATGCGATGAATTGATGCGCCTGCCCCAGTACGGCAAGATCGGCTCCATGAATGCGGCAGTGGCGGGTTCCATCGCTCTCTACCTGGCCCGAGAGGTGCGCAATACCCGAACACAAGCATAAACCCCATTATCTATGCGCAAGTCTTCTGCCCAAGTGACAACTTTAGGGCTAACTGATTGAAACAGCTCAAACCCAAAGCTACAAAACTTTGCGTCTTGTACGCACTCCTGTCTTATCTATCTGACCAATTTTCCTCGTTGAACAGGACTACCCTTCATCAGGCTTCCCAAGAATCTGCACTATAAGAAACTTGCAACCAGCAGCCAAACGATCAGCATCACCAAACCAATGGCAAAGCGCACCAGTGCCGCAGTACCAAAACCCACACCCAACTCTTTTGTGGCTTCCCAGGCCTTGTTTTTGTCCTTTCCTGTACGCTGGTATTGCAGCAGGTAGATCGTCCCAAACGCTAGTGCCAACCCGCCCAGTGGAGTAAATACGATTCCCCCAAGCATCACTTCAAGAACAATGAGTATTGTCGCCCACCAGGGCAGCCCGCTGGACTTAGTCTTTCCAGCCATCAGCACATTATCAATCAGCGACCCGACGATCATCAAGACAGTGTTCAGGGTAAAGGCAGAGATGCTCAGGCCAAAGGCCAGGCTTCCGGCGCTCTTATTAAAGCCAACATACAGCATCCAGATCAGTTGTCCCACCCACATCACCGTCAACCCAGGAAAGAACACCATTAATAGGCCAAACAGTCCGCCCAGGTTAACAAAGAGCGCGATGAAGAACAGGATTAATCGTACCCAGAGAACGCTCATGCTTCCTTACGGATCACATCAATCCCGCCCATGTAAGGCTTCAGCACCTCGGGCACACGAATGCTGCCATCCGCCTGCTGGTAATGCTCCATAATTGCAATCATCGTTCGCGGCAAGCCCAGGCCGCTGCCATTCAGGGTATGTACAAAGCGAGCTTGCCCGCCATCAGCCGGACGATACTTCACATTAGCCCGGCGTGACTGGTAATCGCCTACTTTCGAGCAGGAAGAAACTTCCAGCCACTCACCACAACCCGGCGCCCACACTTCCAGGTCGAAGGTCTTGTGCATCTTCTCGCCCAGATCCCCCGTGCACTGTTTAAGCGTGCGGTAGGTCAGCCCCAACTGGCGGCAGGTTTCAGCTGCGTCATTCACCATCTTTTCCAGTTCTGCATCGCTGTCTTCCGGACGGCAATAAGTGTACATTTCCACCTTGTCAAACTGGTGCCCGCGTTTCATCCCGCGCACATCGCGGCCGGCGCTCATCTTTTCCCGCCGGAAACAGGCGGAGTACGAAGTAAGGTGCAAGGGCAAAGCCGCTTCTTCGAAGACCTCGCCTATCATAATTCCAGTCAGCGGAACCTCGGCAGTAGGCACCCACCAGTAGTCTTCCTGCCAGTCGTGGTAGAGGTTTTCGGCAAATTTTGGCAGCTCACCAGCTGCAAAAAGCACCTCTTCCTTCACCATCCAGGGAGTGTAATATTCGGTATACCCCTGTCGTTGGTGCAAATCGACCATCCAGAAGATCAAAGCACGCTGCAGGCGTGCACCAGCTCCTTTAAGAACATAAAAACGACTGCCCGAGAGCTTGACGCCCATATCAAAATCAAGAATACCCAAAGCAGGCCCCAGGTCCCAATGAGGTTTGACTTCAAAATCGTAAACGGGTTTTTCACCAAAGGTCTGCAAAACCACGTTGTCCTTATCGTCCATTCCCATCGGAACGTCTGGATCCGGAATGTTTGGCACGCGGTAGAGAATATCGTTCAGTTCACTGATCACAGCCTTAAGCCGGTTATCGTCTTCTGCAATGGCATCACCCAAAAGCCGCGTAGCCTCAATGCGTGCTTGCCGCTCAGCAGCGTCTTTCATGCGTCCGATTTCCTTCGAAGCGACATTGCGCTCTTGCTTCTTGGTTTCAACGTCCATAATCAGAGCGCGACGTTCCTCATCCAGACGCAAAATCTCATCTACTACAACACTATCCATGTGGCGCCTTTCAAGACCATCACGAACAATCGCAGGGTTTTCACGGATAAATTTCAAATCGAGCATCAAAGCACCTCAAAGCTTTTTTCTAATTCTACCCCTCAAACCGCAGACCTTGAACTTACGTTTATAATTGCGGCGTGCTTACGAAAATACAAAGAAAACTGACGCTTGGCATTCTCATCCTCTTGCTATCCCTCAGTTCCGTAAATTTAGCGGCAGCTCAGGGCAGTGAGGCTTATGCATTAATCAACGAAGTCAATGCTTTGCGCGCCGCGGAAGGGCTGCAAGCTTACAGCATTGATGCCGCTCTCATGGCCAGCGCACAGGCGCATGCTGACTATATGGCCAGTCTGGGAACCTGGACGCATAGCCGGGCCGATGGCAGCACAGCTGCCAGCCTGGGTATCGCAGAAAACGTTGCGATGGGAATGCAGCTTACTCCGAACTATGCTGTTTATACCCTTTGGACAGATGCTTCCCACTGGCCTACCATGGTTGGGCACAGTGGCGGTTCAGTAGGTGCCGGTGTAGCCACTGACGGCAGCAATATTTACTACGTCCTTAACGTGCTGCCGAGTGGTCAAAACCTGCCAGACAATAGAGCATTTCAAGATAACACTGGCGTCCAAGCCGTACAACCCATTGCGGTCTTGCAGCAGAATACCCCTTTCCCGCAAACATTTGGTGTGCCCGTTTCAACCCCTAACCCCGACGGCTCAATTATTCACATTGTACAAGCTGGTGAAAGTCTTTGGGCGATTTCGGATGCCTATGGTGTAGGTATGCAGGAAATAATGGTCAACTCCGGCAACAGCCCCTCGGCCGAGGAAGTGTTTGTTGGAGACCGGCTGATCATCCGGCGCGCTTTCACGCCTACCCCCACCGACAACAGCACGCCCACACCTACTCCCATCACACCGCAGCCTACGGTTGAAAAACCTACACGCACCCCGATTCCTTCAGCTACCCCCATGCCTACGCCCACTCCAACCCTGCCTCCACCGCCGCTGCACGTAGTCTTCCGCAGCAGCCAGCAGGTTGGTCTTACCATGGCCAGCATCAGTGCTGTTGGCTTGCTTTTGGTGCTGTATTTCCTTTTTATCCGTAAGGGCAAGAGCTAATTCATTCGCCGCGCCAAAGCTTCTACTAAACTGTCAAGAACCTGACAGTATTCATGGTATAAAAGCATTACCTGCTTTCAAGGTATACCCAATGGGACTCTCTGAGTCGTTATTTGTTTTGCACCTTAAATGCAAGCTTTAATCTAAGAATCGATACGTTTGTCTACAATTCAAGAAGGAGGTCCGATGAAAACCGTTGTTGCTGGCGCGCTGGGGGAATGCGTCCATGTAGCCGGGATTTACAGTTTTTTGCAGCTTGCTCAGGAGGCCGGCTGGCGCACAGTTTTCCTGGGGCCAGCTGTTAAGCCAGAAGATTTTATTCAGGCCATCAAGGATGAAAAAGCAGACCTGGCCGGAGTTTCTTACCGACTTACGCCGGAAACAGGCGAATTGCTGCTGGGGAATTTTGCTGAATTAGCCGATGATTTGCATAGTAAAGGCGTACGTTTTGTTTTTGGAGGCACACCGCCAGTAGCCAGGCGGGCAGCACAGCTACAAGGCTTTTTCGAGCGTATTTATGACGGCAGTCAACCCACAGAAGAACTGCTTGCCTTCTTACGCGGTGAAGATGCTTCCCTTAGCGGCCCGGAAAATTATCCCCAAAACCTGGTGGAACGAATCCAGCAAAAAAAACCTTACCCTTTGCTGCGGCATCATTTTGGCCTTCCAACCATGGAGGCTACCCTGGAAGGGATCCGGCGCATTGCAGAAGCTAAGGCATTGGACGTAATTTCCTTAGGCATCGACCAGGATGCGCAGGCCAACTTCTTCCATCCGGAGCGTCAAAACCCGCAAGCTCGCGGCGCTGGCGGAGTGCCAGTCCGCAGTGAAGCAGATTACGCTGCCCTGTTTGCGGCCTCGCGCACCGGCAATTACCCGCTTATGCGCACTTACTCCGGCACAGACGATTTCATCAAACTAGCCGAAATCTACCTGCGCAGTATCCATAATGCCTGGTGTGCCATCCCGCTGTTTTGGTTCAATGCTATGGACGGCCGCGGTCCCCTGGACCTCAAAGCATCCATAATCGAACATCAAAAACTAATTCGCTACTATGCGGAACGCGGTATTCCCGTGGAACTTAACGAGCCGCACCACTGGGGCATGCGCGATGCTCCTGATGTGGTTTACATTGCTTCGGCGTACCTGGCGGCCTGGAATGCGCGCAGCTTTGGTGTAAAAGATTACATCGCCCAGATGATGTTTAATAGTCCTTCAGGCTGCTCCGACCGCATGGATCTCGCCAAGATGCTGGCTATATTGGAAATGCTAGCTGAATTGGAAAACGCAGACTTTAGGATTTGGCGGCAAACCCGCACGGGGCTGCTAAGCTACCCCCTTGAAGAAAATGCAGCCCGGGCGCATCTTGCGGCGAGCATCTCCTTGCAGATGGCTTTGGAGCCGCATATTGTACATATTGTAGGCCATACCGAAGCAGACCATGCCGCCTCTGCGCAGGATGTAATCGACGCTTCACGCATGGCCCGGCATGTAATCGACCGTGCCGTAAGGGGTAAGCCCAACCCGTTGGGTGACCCACGCATCCAGGAACGAAAGACCCACCTGATACAAGAAACCAGGCTTACCCTGCAGGCAATCCAAAACTTATGCCAGGGAAGCGTGCAAGACGCCTTTACAGACCCGGAAACGCTTGCACAGGCGGTGAAACTGGGTATTCTGGATGCCCCTCAGCTCAAAAACAATGCCTATGCTCCCGGAAAAATCGTGACCCGCATTATTGATGGCGCTTGTGATGCAACCGATGAGCATAGCAGTCCAATAAGCGAGGCCAAACGTTTGGCAGCTTACCTCTAAGACAAGGAGAGGCAATGAAGATAAAAAAACAAATCACGGTTATTGGGGCAGGCAATGGCGGAAAAGCTATGGCTGCGCATATGGCTCTATTGGGGCACCCTGTTGCCCTCTTTAATCGCACTTTTGAACATATCTCGGTGATTGCTGAACGCGGCGGAATTGACCTGGATTTCCCGGAAGGCATCAGCGGGTTTGGAAACCTTGCACTAGTAACCAGCGATATGGATGCCGCACTGAAGGAATCCAGCCTGGTGATGGTGGTTGTACCGTCCAGCGGTCATCGGGAGATTGCCATGATGGCTGCCCCTTACCTGCGTGATGATCATACCGTCATTTTGCACCCGGGACGAACCGGCGGAACGATCGAATTTTGCGAGGTTTTACGGCAACAGGGAATAAAAACCCGCCCCCTGGTGGGCGAGGCGGAAACCTTTATCTTTGCCAGTCGCTCCGAAGGACCCAGCCACGTGCGGATCTTTCGCATGAAAGACTCGGTGTCTCTGGCTACTTTACCTGCCAATCGCACCCATGAAGCCTTGGAAGCCGTACACAGGGTTTACCCACAATTTATCCATGGCAAAAACGTGCTCAGCACCGGACTTAACAACATGGGGGCTATTTTCCACCCGGCTCTGGCCCTGCTGAATATGGGCTGGATTGAAGCCCGGCAAGGTGATTTTGAGTTCTATGTGGACGGGGTAACCCCTTCGGTAGCCAAAGTTTTGGAAGTTCTTGACCGCGAGCGCGTTACGGTAGGCTCTTCACTCGGACTGCACACGCGCACAGGCTTGCAATGGCTGGAAATGGCCTACAACGCCCACGGACAAGATTTGTACGAAGCAATGCACAACCAGAGCGGTTACATGGGCATTAAGGCACCTCAAACCATGAACCACCGCTACATCACCGAAGAGATACCAATGAGTTTGGTGCCCATATCCTCGCTGGGGAAACAATTCGGCGTTTCCACCCTTGCCATCGACAGCATTATTCGTCTTTCTTGCTTTATTCACGGAACGGATTACTGGCGCCGTGGCCGCACAGTTGAAACACTGGGAATCCAAGGTTTAAGTGTTGGCGAACTAACCCATTTTGTTGAAACCGGCGAACGGCCAGACTAGGCAAACATTGTTTAATAACTGTGTTTTGTTTTAATCCTTTAATTGTGAGCATATAAACCCTTTATAAAGGTTTTTTGCAAGACCTGTTTCTTATAAAGGGCACATTAAAGCAATCGTTTCGCAACCCAGTGTCAAACCTGGGTTGTAATTTGTTGGCGTTATATTGTTTAGGTCAGACAGAGCAGCCAGCAGCTTGGTTTACAGCCATACGTTCCAAGTCGGGTTTGACCTTCTGAAAGACTGCATCACCTGCGATGGGATCCTTCAGGAGGGGAAGGAATAAGTTCGCACAAGCCGCCCACGAACTGGCCATACGGTTAAAGAAACAGTGAAATTTGAAAAAGATTTTTTTTGATGGTCAAGGTGTTTTTGCCGGATCGCTGGGAAAAGCAGGTGATCTTCAGGCTTGGCTGATTTCACCAGCCTAAACAATTACAATTTTATTAGATTTATCACTATCGTTAAATGATTAACTTGTGTAGGATTGTCAAACATATTGGACAGTCTGAGATAAAAATTGAACAGGTGATAAGAACTTCAATGGACGCATCGGTATATGGTTAGAACGCTGATTGTGTCTTCTCAGTTGTCTTTTGAAATCCTCAAATGAATAGAACTTTGACTTGTTATAGAAACGTTTTTGATCCTCCTTATGGCTTCGTTCTACCTTCCCATTATGTCTGGGAGTATAGGGTCTGATGAACTTATGTCTTATCCCTTTGTCACGTAACACAATCTCAAACAAGCTAAGATCATGCGCGTTTTTGGTCCTTAGAAAGCGTTTAGTGAACTCAACTCCATTATCCGTTTGCACACATTCAAGCTCAATTCCTCTGCCCTTGAACCAGGCAATGGCGTGCTCAATAAAGATTGCTGAAGAGAATGTGTCTGCTGTCTGAAAGCCTTCCAGATATCTCAAACGACTATATTCATCAATTGCGGTGTATTGATAATATTGTTTCCACTTTTTATCGACGATACACGCTTTGGGGACTACTTTTACGTCGACTTGGATCCTCTGTCCGGGATATTGCATCTGTTCATAGGCTTGTGCCTGGTATCTTTTCTTTGTGTGCTTCTTTTGCCTGACCAATCCTTCCCGCTGCATCACTCGGTACAGACTGACATAATGGCGGCGATAGCCTTGCTTTCTTAGTTTGAACCAAAGCTCATATAATCCCAGGTCTTTATTCCGTTCCTGATAGCGTCGGATCAAGGCGATCTCATCCTGGCTGTGTTGACGGGGATGATGCTCTGGCCTTCTCGATCGACAGGCCAGGGAACGAATATCTCCATCATAGCGCTTGAGCCAAAAATAGATATAGCTGCGGCTTTTGTTATATTTTCTGCTGGCTTTGCTCACCCCCTGATTGAGCGCATATTTGACCACTGAATGTCGGTATTTCATATCTTGTGTTATCTTATCCATAGCAGGTTATGGTTTCTCCTCATTGTTTTGTTTCAGCGCAATAACAATAACGGATACTTCCATTCCCTGCTATTCTTTCTCACTCACTGTCCAATATGTACTGTAATCCTACAAATCACTATCGTTAAATGATTAACTTGCAATTTGTCATTTGTCATATAATATAGTAATGGTGTGGCATACAATAAACTTTAATCAGCCAGAAACAGATCATTCATCCTGTGAATCGGTGTACTATTCCGAAACAACGCCTTCCATGAAAGGTTCAAGGGAAAGCGTTTTGATTGAGCAACTTGTCTCAGTTCGTTTTAGCGCGTGTCCTTGATGAAAGGAGGTCGTTGATCAGACTCATACCATCTCCCTGCTTTATTATTCTATAAATTAATTATTTTGGATTTTTGATTAGGAGGTCAACAATGAATATTCTTTTTATTGTCTTGGGTGTAGTAGCGCTGTTTTATCTTGCCTACGTTACTTATGGTACATTCCTCGCCAAAAAAATCTTTGTCCTTGATGACAACAACGTTACCCCGGCTGTAGAGATGAATGATGGCTTGGACTATGTCCCCACCGACAAGAGGTTCCTCATGGGTCAGCACTTCTCCGCCATTGCGGCTGCTGGTCCCATTACCGGCCCCATCATTGCCGGTCTGTCCTTTGGCTGGTTTCCGACCCTCATCTGGATCATCGCGGGCTCCATCTTTATCGGCGGCGTGCATGATTGGGGCGCTTTGGTTGCTTCGTTGCGTAACAAGGCGCGCTCCATCACCGAAACCGTCCGGTTGAACGTCTCCCGCCGGGCCTGGATTCTCTTCAATCTGTTCATCTGGTTCTCCCTGGTCATGGTTATTGTGGCCTTCACCGATGTGACCACCTCGTCCTTCGTGAATACGGTGGATATCGGCAACGGTGAAATGGTCGGCGGCGGCGCGATTGCCAGCTCCTCCCTGCTCTACCTGATCCTCCCGATACTCATGGGCTTCCTGCTCAAATACACCAAGCTCAATCTTACCTGGGCCACCATTATCTTCCTGCCATTGGTTGGCCTTTCCATCTGGGTTGGTCAGTATATTCCCTTGAATATGCCTGCCATCCTGGGTCTGGCTCCTCAGAAGGTCTGGAACATCATCGTTTTGATCTACTGCTTTGTCGCTGCTGTAGTCCCGGTCTGGGCACTGCTCCAACCCCGCGGACACTTGGGCGGTTACTTCCTGTATGCATCACTGATTATCGCCTTCATCGGCGTCATTTTCGGCGGTTATACCATCCAATACCCGGCCTTCAACCCCAAAGGTCTCGAGGCTTCAGATTTCTGGCCGGCGATGTTCCCCGTGCTCTTTATCACTGTGGCTTGTGGCGCCTGCTCAGGCTTCCACAGCCTGGTGAGTTCGGGCACTACTTCCAAGCAGATTAAAAAAAAGAGAGCGACAGCAAACTGGTTGGCTACGGCATGATGCTGGTTGAAGGTATTGTGGCTGTCATCGCCCTGGCGACCGTCATGATGCTCAGCAAGGATGACCCGCTCGTCTCCAAGTCGCCAAACTTTGTTTATGCCTCCGGCCTGGGCTCCTTCATGCAGTTGATTGGCGTCAGCCCGGCCTTTGGCATCTCCTTTGGTTTGATGGCCTTCACCACCTTCGTTTATGACACTCTGGATATCTGCACCCGCCTGGGTCGTTACATCATCCAGGAACTCACCGGTTTCAAGGGCTGGGCTGGTAAGATCATTGCCACGATTCTCACCGGCGGCGTTCCCCTGCTTCTGATGCTCATCACCCTCAAGGATGCTGCTGGCAATCCCGTGCCTGCCTGGAAAATGTTCTGGACGACCTTTGGAGCTTCCAATCAGCTTCTGGCCGCCCTTGCTCTCATCGGCATCACCGCCTGGTTGCTCAACACGGCCAAATTCAAGAAGGCCTGGATCTTCACCTTCTTCCCAGCGCTCTTCATGTTCATTATGAGCACCTGGTCTCTGATCAAGACCTTCCTGTCCTATACTGTGGTCGAGACTGTGGTTGATAATGTGACTACTAAAGCCTTCGCGTTCCCGGGCGGTGCCCAGATTATCATTCCCATCGCCAGCTTAATTTACATTGTCCTGGCAATCTGGATGGCTGTGGAAACCGCTCTGGCTTTATCTCGCAGGAAAAACACCGAGTCTCCGTCGGAAGCCCTTGGCGCTCCTGCCCAATAATCACTGATTACAGTATTGCTCAGAAAAACCGCCTGCCCAAAACCGGGTGGGCGGTTTGTTAATTATTCATGCGCAAGAAATGTGTAAAATCCATCAATTCTGCTTTCGAATTCGATAAACACTGTCCGGTATATTCTTTTCAGTGCTTTCTGCCATAACGAATGGGGTTCTCATGGTTACAACAGGCCGGATTCGCCTCAAGAGTGCTCCGTCTGGATAGACTTGTAGACTTTCTAAGACAGAAAAGCGTCCTGTCGGTCTGTTTTCAGGAAAAAGCTGACGATCCCCATTTGCTCCAATGTGCAATCTTGGATCTTCGGATTGGAGTGCAGCTTCTACCAGGGGCTCAGAACTGAAGAAGGAAAACCGCTCTTTATTAGCGATGAGCTCTTTGAAGGCTAGCATAGCTGGTATTGAAGGTGAGAAAGAATCTATAACCGTGTCCCGTACTTTGCACAACTTCAAACCCTTGGAGTATATTTATGCCAGGTTTCCATTCTCAACCCCTCCAGCGTCTCATATGTGCTGACCCCCTCACAATTGAACCCATACATCGTCTTGACAAGCCAGGTATGTCTCCCTTAGAATTTAGGTAGTAACATGACGGTTTTGCCCTAGTTCACTCCTAAACGAATTTTGCCTGCGGGCGTTATTTCGTTTGGGTCGGATAGAGCAGCCGTTTTTTGCTTTAAAGTCACAAGAAACCACGCTGATTCCAGAACCTGTGGTTTCTTCGAAGAGGAACAATGATGAGCGTAAGAAAAACTCTTGAAAAATTGAGAATCGAATTCCCGGAACTGAGCTTTAGAGCCTTAACAGGCGAACGTGATTATGACGCGATTCTTTCCATCCTGAAGGATATGTACGCTGCCGGAATCATGGAGAGTCCCGTAAGAATGGAACAAATTCGTAACGACTACGCGCATTTAGGCAGCTGTAAACTGGAAACGGATTCGCTGCTTATTCAGGATGGCAGCCAGGCCCTGGCATACACGCGCATTACCCACTATCAATCCAGCAATGGAAAAGAAAACCGCTTTTATGGAATCCGGGGCATTAGTCAGGCTGGGATAAAACTGGGGCTGGACGATGTGCTGTTAGATTGGGACGAAGCGCGCGCTCGTGAGATCGCTGCTGCAGAAAACCCTGGCCTCCCAAGTGTGCTCACCTTTGACAGCCTGGAGCAGGACAAGCGCTGGCAAGAGCACCTGGAAGCACACAAATTTAAGCCAATTCGCTATTACGTCATGATGTCCCGTTCGCTTTCCATGCCTATCCCAGAGATTCCGCTTCCTTCGGGTATTGAGATCCGTCCCTATGCTCCTGGACAGGAGCGTCAAATTTGGGACGCCTCGGTGGAAGCTTTTCAGGATGAGTGGGAAAGCGAGAATGTAACCGAAGAAGACTATCAGCATTGGCTGGCAGACCCGGAATGGAACCCGGATCTTTTTCAGGTTGCGTGGGATGGCAACCAGGTCGCCGGAACAGTCTTGGCTTATATTGACCAGGCGTACAACCAGGAGAACGGCGTCCTGCGCGGCTATACCGAAAACATTAGCGTAAGGCGTCCTTGGCGCGGCCACGGTCTGGCCAAGGCCATGATTTGCCGCAGTATGCAGGCGTTTAAAGACCTGGGCATGCAGGAAGCAGCCCTGGAGGTCGATTCGGAAAACCCCAGCGGAGCCCTAAGCCTGTACAAAAGCCTGGGGTACTCCCCCTACCGTACCGAAATAGTCTACCGTAAGAGCTTAGACCGATGCTGCAGGTAAACCGAATTTCAAAACGCTTTGGCCATACCCTGATTCTGGATCAGGTAAGTCTCCACATGAAAGCTGGCGAAAAAGCTGCTTTGGTTGGCGCGAACGGCAGCGGGAAAAGTACGCTCTTTCAAATTATCACCGGGGACCTCAAACCCGATAGCGGCAGCATCATTCGCAGCAAGGGTGAGCGTTTGGGCTACCTTCCTCAAAACCCTGCCGCGCTGAAAGCCGAAAATGTGGGCCAGGCCTTGTTAGGGGAACACTGGCTTCCTGTCAAGAACAGGCGTCTCCAAAGCAAAGAAGAAGGCCGTGCCTTAGCCACCCTGGCCGCATTGGGCCTGCCGCAGCTTAGTCTGAACCAGTCAATAGCAGCTTTAAGTGGCGGTGAACTGACACGGGTGCACCTGAGTGCCCTGCTGCTTGCCCAACCGCAGGTTTTACTTTTGGATGAGCCTACCAATCACCTGGACATCCGTGCACTGGAGTGGCTGGAGCAAGAGATTAAACACTATCGCGGAACGATCTTGCTTATCTCGCATGACCGCGTATTTCTGGACCGAACCATTGAGGCTGTTTTTGAGCTGGACGATATTTCCCACAAAATAGAAAAACACATCGGGGACTACAGCGGCTATGCGGAGCAAAAAAAGCGGGAACAGGAAAAGGCTTACGCAGTTTGGAAAGACCAGCAGGCAGAGATCAGGCGCCTGACGGCTGATTGGAAAACCACTGCAGAACAGGCACGCTGGTCCGAAAACCAAACGAAAGACAGTAAAATGCGCCGCTATGCCAAAAAAGTTGCCCGCAAGGGCCTGGCAAAAAAGAAGCGCCTGGAACGCTACCTTGAAAGTGAAGAACGCATCGAAAAACCTCTGGAGCGTTGGCGCCTGCGCATCAATTTTGATGAAAACAGCCACCGTTCACAGAGGGTTCTGCAAACAGAAGACCTCTCTTTTCACTATCCGGGCCGCCCGCTCTTCCAAAATCTGAACCTGCAAATTCTGGATGGCGAGCGCATCGCATTGATTGGACCGAATGGCTCCGGAAAAAGCACTCTGCTTAAAGTTTTACTGGGCCAATTGACGCCCTCGGCCGGCAGCTTTCAGTGGGGGCCCAGTGTAAAACCGGGATACTTAGCCCAAAAGCAGGACGACCTGCCGCCAGAGCAAAATGCACTGGAAATATTAGGGGCGGTTAAAGCTGCGCCGCTTAACGAAATCCACCATTTTTTGCATTACTTCCTCCTGGACGAAACGCAGGTGCGCCTGCCTGCCAGTCTGCTGAGCTTTGGGCAGCGTGCCCGCTTGATGCTGGCCCGAATTGTGGCGCAGGGTGCGAACTTTCTGGTACTGGATGAACCGGTCAACCATCTGGATATCCCCTCGCGGGAACAGTTCGAGCTGGCATTGCAGGCTTTTAGCGGCGGTTTGCTTTTAGTTGCGCACGACCGTGCTTTCATCAGCCGGGTTTGCACACAAACATGGGAACTGCAGGAAACTGAAATCAGAAAAGGGTACGCTGCAGACTTAATTCCAGAGCACAGGCCGGTATAATCTTTACCATGCTTAAAAAGCGTAATAAAGTTCTTACCTCGCTTGTACTAATCAGTATTGTGGTCTTTGCTCTCTTCTGTATCCCGAACAGCAAGGGGTCCGAGAACCGCGCCATGGTAGGAATATTCGAGCCTGACGAAGCTGCAATCTACGATGTGATTGCCAGAATGAGCAGACCTGCTACAAACTTGCAGCAGGGATTGCAGCAGTTTATCAATTACGACTTTTACCATTATGGCTTCCCCTTTTTTGGGCTTAGCGGTGCC
Source organism: Anaerolineaceae bacterium (assembly GCA_040772305.1). Lineage (GTDB taxonomy): Bacteria > Chloroflexota > Anaerolineae > Anaerolineales > Anaerolineaceae > Mesolinea. The sequence goes on along the minus strand of JAXGYK010000002.1, from coordinate 143,321 downwards.
CTTGCATGGGGTTTGCGTGCAACAGGTCAGTTTGAGAATACGCCCTTGCTCATGCTCGTTTTACGCCAGTTCGTATCTGTGCTGCCCATGCTGGCTGGTTTGCTTATACTGGTCTGGCTGCAGGATGGGTTTAAGACCTGGCGCTCGCTTGCGCTCTATTTGCTGCTTTTGCTGGTTCCGGCCATAAGCTTTAATGGCACCTGGCTGCATCCTGACGGACTGGTAATTTTTCTCAGTGCATTGGTGATCTTTTTCTTAGTCCAGGACAAACTGCGTTTTGGAAAGCACTTTTACTGGGCAGCGGCCTTTTGCGGGGTACTCACTGCTGCAAAACTGGTAGGGGTGTACTTTTTTCTTACGATCCTTAGCTTACTGCTCTGGGGGCTGCATAGCAAACGCTTAAACTTTAAGCAAGTCGCTCTAAAAGGTCTGGCCTTTCTGGCCATTATGGGCCTGGCCTTTGTGGTCTCCAATCCATTTTTATTCTATTTTCCCTCTCTAAAACTCTACCTTTACACGCTTAGAGCTGAATTTCAGGGGATTAGCAGCGGTTATGGCCTGGTGTACGAAACCGGACTTTCGGCAGCCTTGCCCTGGCTCACCGAAGCTTACGGCCAGCTCTACTTTTTGTGCCTGGCTTTGATTGGCCTGATTATCGGAGCGTTTCGAGGCCCGAAAAAGCTGACTTTCGCGATAATCCTGACATGGAGTATCCCCTTGAGCGTCATGCTGTTAACAGGTACACATTTCAAATACCAATACTGGTTACCGGTAGGGCTGCCGCTCATCTCCAGTTTAGCTATCTTTTTGCCTGGCTGGGGCAATCCCTCCTCCGATGTTTCCAAGTCCAGCCTCACCTTTCCACGATGGATGCAGACCGGTGCTTTAGCTTTGGTGATCCTGCAGGCCTTGCTTTTTAGCTTCCAGGATGCACACTACCTGATCGGACGCACCCAACGTGCCCGGAACAATCCGGCTATTGCCTCTTTTCAGCAAGTAGAAAAACTGCTAAACAAACTGGATCAACGCCCTTTGCACATCTACTACGATTACCGGCTCTACTTCCCTGACCAAGCCGATATCAGCTCCGAAACCAGCTTTGAGATGCTGCAGCAAGGTTATATTGATGAGGGTAATTTTGACCTGCTCTATATCCAAAAACAGCGCATCCGGGATTATATGAACCTTGATGCCAGCGGAATTAACCCGGACCAGCTTTCAGCCAGCCGCGTTTTCTACTATAAGTTAGATACGGATAATCTTCCGGGCTACCTCCTGATCCATGAAGACCCGGTTGCCAAGCTCTTTGTCCGTGAATCACTTTGTCCGCAGTTCCCAAATGCGGTCTGTCCAACACCGCAGCACCTCTATCCATGATAAGATAGGTCGTTATGAAAAAGATTCCCGGCGGTATTTCTGCATTTTTCCCTGCCTACAACGATGGCGGCACAATCACCAGCATGGTGCTTACGGCAATTCTGGCCATGCGTGAACTTACCGATGACTACGAAGTTATTGTAGTAAACGATGGTTCTTCCGATTACACCCAGCAGGTTTTGGATGAGCTGGCTGCACGCACGCCCGAACTGCGCGTTATTCAACATGCCGGCAACAAAGGCTATGGCATGGCTCTGCGCAGCGGCTTTGCCAATGCCACTAAAGAGTGGATTTTTTATACCGATGGAGATGCCCAGTACAACCCCCTGGAATTAAAGGATTTGGTTCAGGCTTGGGAGCCAGGTGTAGACATTGTAAACGGCTACAAAATTGTCCGGCATGACCCACTCTACCGCAGAATAATCGGCCGTGTTTACCATCACCTGGTCAAGTTTGCCTTCGGTTTTAAACTGCGCGATGTTGATTGCGACTTCCGGCTCATACGCCGTTCACTCTTCGATTCCGTTGAGCTCGAATCGGTTTCCGGCACCATTTGCCTTGAAATGGTTAAGAAATTTCAGGATGCCGGTTTTGTCTTCCGCGAAGCCCCTGTTCACCATTACCACCGCACCTATGGCGTTTCGCAGTTTTTTAACTTCCGGCACCTTTGGAAGACCTTTACCCAACTTTACGCCCTATGGCTTAAGTTGGTTTGGAATCCGCGCAAAGACAAAAAGGCTGATACGCACAGCGCTGCTGAAACTGCCCTAAAACCGCATGAGGTAGACCGCTACCCGGATACCCACCGCCCCGCATAAAATGCCGGATTCCCAACACTTGCTTCTCCTGGCCGATACGCATGTAGGCGACCGGACAAAAGCGCTGAGTAAGAAACTTCTTTCCGCCATCGAGTCAGAAAACCCTGACCTTATTTTGCACGCTGGAGATGTTTGTCAGCCTTCGGCAATACAGACTCTGGAAGCAATAGCACCGGTACGGGCAGTGCAGGGCAACCGTGACTGGCTTTTGGGACATAAGCTTCCTACACTGGAGCAGTTTGAAATCAATGGTCTTGCTATCACTCTTATCCATGGGCATATTAACATTTGGCACTACTTGCTTAACTATGCCCGTGTTTTCCTAACCGGAATGCATGCTACGCGCCGCAGCTACGAATACCAGCTAGCCAGCATGTACCCTCACAGTGATATCATCATCTATGGTCACACACATTTTCAAAGCGATGATTTCCATGACGGCATTCGCTTTCTAAACCCAGGGGCAGGCTATCCACAATGGACCAGCCGCTTCAAGCTGCAGTACATGGTTTTGGATATTGATAGTATGGGCAACTGCAAGGTAGCCCAACGCACACTGGATCCTTAAATTCCCGCTATAATTCCAGCGTGGACATCATCCAATCCCCTCAAAACGCCCAGGTAAAGCGAATACGTGCGCTGTTGGAACAAAGCAAGGCACGCCGGCGCGAAGCAGCCTTTGTTGCAGAAGGTGCCAGGCTGGTGGAAGACGGCCTGAGGTCTGGAATGCAGCCGCTTCTTCTGGCAGTTTCAGAGACTACCAGCCCCCGCACTGCAAAGCTTGTACAAAGCCTCAAAGATATTCAAGCCCTGGTACTGACAGATACCCTTTTCCAAAACCTGGCAGATACCGAGAACAGCCAAGGGGTTCTGGCAGTATTTTCAATCCCCCAGTACTCTTTACCCGAAAACCCTGGCTTTATTTTGATTCCAGACCAGGTACGCGACCCAGGCAACCTGGGGACCATCCTGCGCACGGCCGAGGCATGCGGCGTTGAAGCGGTTTTGCTGCCCCCCGGCAGTACCGATGCCTGGGCTCCCAAAGTGCTTCGGGCTGGGATGGGAGCACACTTTCGTTTGCCTGTCTACAGCATGCCCTGGGAGCCAATCGCTGCTTACCTGCAAGGCCTGCAAATTCTGGAAGCGGATATGCAGGGTAAGATTCCTTGTTGGCAGGCAAACTTACGCCAGCCTACCGCTTGGATAATTGGGGGTGAAGCCAGCGGCATCAGCACAGTGGCAAAGAAGCTTATTACCGCCAGTGTCCGCATCCCAATGGCGCTTGGTCCCGAGTCGCTCAATGCTGCGGTAAGTGCAGCAATATTACTTTATGAAACCATGCGGCAGCGCAGCCTATGAAAATTCGAGCAGTTACCTGTTTTTGCCAACCAGGTTGGCCTGTCAACCGGCTTTTGCTTGAGCAGCTGGGTATCTTTGGACGTCACGCCCAGGCAGAGTTTCAAAAAGCCGGCTACGAGGTACAAGGCTTGCGCCTGGCCACCACACCCTTGGGCGACTGGCTGCCTGCTGAGGCACTTCCAGACGCAGCTACGCAGGTAAGCATTGAAGCCCATTCACAGGGCTTTGAATTTACCTCCTTTGGCCCAATCCAGCCAAATCAAGCAGAATACTACGCTGCAGTGCCTGCTATTCTCGCTCAAAATTCTGGCAGCTTTATCACAGCTTCGATTACTGGTTCCGGCTCACAATTAAGCCTGGCGGCAGCCCGGGCAGCCTCTGAGCTCATTGTTACCCTCAGCCGTCTGGAAGCCAACGGCTTTGCGAACCTGCGCTTTGCAGCACTTGCCAATCTGGGTCCCTTGGCGCCCTTCTTTCCAGCTGCCTACGCCGCGGAACCACGCCCGGCCTTTGGTTTGGCCTTACAATCTGCAGACCTTGCCTTAAAAGCCTTCCAAGAAGCAAGCAGCCTGCAAACCGCCAAACAAAATCTCGTTGCTGCTATCCATGAAGAGGCGGGCAAACTACAGGCAATTGCCCAAAAGCTTTCCAAAATTTACCGTTATCCTTTTACCGGTCTGGACTTCACCCTGGCGCCCCACCCCCAGCCAGGATATTCCATTGCAAAGGCCCTGGAGGCATTGGGTTTGCCTGTTTTTGGCTTGCATGGCTCCACATTCGCGTCCGCATTTCTTACCAGCTGCCTGGACGCAGCTAGCTTTCAGCGTTGCGGCTTCAACGGGCTTATGCTGCCCGTACTCGAAGACGCTGGCTTGGCAGCTGCCAGCAGCAAAGGCAGTTTAAGTACATACAATTTCTTGCTCAACTCCGCCGTTTGCGGTACTGGCCTGGACGTTGTACCGCTCCCTGGTGATACCAGCCCGCAGGCCATCTATGCCCTGCTGCTGGATTTGGCTGCCCTGGCCTTGCGCCTGAACAAACCGCTTACAGCACGCCTAATGCCTATTCCTGGTAAAGCTGCTGGTGATCTCACTGATTTCGATTTTGATTATTTTGCGAACAGCACGATTATGCCGCTGGACGCAAAACCGCTCACAAATCTGCTTAATACCAATGAAACAGTGAGTATCCATTCCCGTCCTTCGTTTTCGGACGATAGGAATCAGGAATAATTAAGCCGCAACAATAAAACCTAATTGCCCAGAGTCACGCGCTTAAAGGTGACGATAATTGCGTTTTCTTCACACTTGCTGGTTACTGGCAGGAAGGATTTTGCACTCAAGGGTTCCCCGTTCTCGTCAAGCAACTGCAAATAAAGATTTTTTTCGTTAATGCGTCGGTTCGGCAGTGGAAATTCAAAACCAGCGTCACCATAGAGGGTCGTATCTCCGGACTTCTCGGTAAGGTTCACAGTCTGACCATCATAGCTGCCCGCCAGCACCACCTGCACATTATAGACAGGTGCGTCCTGCAGGTTCACAACCTGTCCTCCAATAATCAGAGTATCGCAATCCAGCTCCCGGTGGAACATGCTTATGGGCAAGCCAATCATGTTGCGTACAACATAGGCCATTGGCTTATCAGTTGGGGTAGCCGTGCTGGTGGCCGTTTGCGTAGGGGTAGCCGTTTGGCTGGGAGTAGGCGTGATGGTAGGGGTATCGGTAGGAGCGGGCGTTGGAGTTACAATTTCGGTCCAAATGGCAGTTAAAAGCCTTGGGTCTTTGGTAGGCGTTGAGATTAGCGTAGCTGAACGCAGCGGTGTTGCGCTTAGGAAGGGTGTTGCAATCGGCGTAAAAGGTGACGGGATGATCTTTAAAGCCATCAGCAGAACTATGGTTACCGCCAGCAAAAACAGGCTGCCTAAACCCCAGGTAAGACAACTGACCGGTCGCCGTGGGGGCGACTCCGGCGGCGTTGGGTCACGCGGCACAGCCATTGGCCGGGCCATCGGTAGTCCCTGGTTTAGATTGCGCCTGGGATCATAACTGGGGTTCTTCACGGGAGCAAAATCTCAGCACTGGCCCGTGCCTGGGTAAGCCATTCTTCCAAAGCGTTTGCCTGTAAGATTAGTTTGGCCTCTGTTGTAAGCGGATGATTGCTCTCCCGTTCTACAAGGTAGAGGATGTGGTATCCAATATCCGATTCAATAAGATCAGAATAGGTGCCGGGATGCATCTCAAAAGCGATTTCTTCAATCTGCGGATAGGCTTTCAGGTAGCCACGTGGGAACCACCCCAGTTCGCCGCCTGTTTCAGGATGATAACGACGAGCCAGGCTATCAAAGTCGGACCCGTTATTCAGCAACGCCAAAACAGTACGGGCATCTGCTTCCTTATTTTTTTCAAAGAAAATCTGGCGTACATGCACCTGTTCTGCATCTTCTGGGACAATTGCAATCACCTGATCGCGCTGCCAGGCGGCCTCAGCCGCCCTGCGCAAGCTATACCTAAAACTGGCGTCGCTATAAAAATTGTTCTGCATCCAGCCACCCAAGTCAATCCCCTCGGCTTGCAGTTTCGCAACCAGTTCCTCGATCCGCAATTGTAAATCGGCATCCCCCAAGTTAAAGCCCGCTGCGTGCGCTGCCTCAACCAAAAGAGTCTGGTCGATCAAGGCATCCAAAACCAGCTTTGTCTGTTCTTCCGCAGTTGGCGCAGCACCTGCCGGGTCTAAGCTGGCCTGGTAGCGCTGCAGTTCTTCCTGCAGGTAGTCCAGCGGAATTACCTGTCCATTCACCGTAGCTGCAGCAACTACAGGGATAGCTGTGGCTGTTGGCTCTGGGCTCGGGCTTGCTGCCACCAGACTAGGTTCAGCAGGCGCATCCATTGGCTGCGTTGCTTCCTGAGTTTGGGGGCCTGGCTTATTGCAGGCAGTCAGCAGCAAAAGAAAAAACAGCGCAATGACCGTTTTAAGGGTATACCGTCTGTTTGACCTAAACATAGCGCCTATTATACCCACTTGATCCATAGTCTTTTGCGGGTCAGCAGCTAAGCAGCCTGCTTTCGCTGCTTTTAGCCATCGCCCAGGCCCATAGCATTACGTATCACATAACCGAGGAAGAAACTAAGTACTGCTACGCCCATGCTAATTGCGGTCATGCGCAAAAAGCGCGGCAGAAAAGCTGTGTTCTCGGTAATAGAAGCATAGTAATTGAATGCTGCAATAATCAGTATTGCAATACCAAGCATAACCACCAGTGCAAGAATGTAATTCTGGAAGAACAAATAAGGCAGAATTAAAAAGAATACAGTAACTACATAGGCAATCCCCGTATATACCATTGCTTTAACGGGGTTTTTCTCATGCCCTTTTTCGGCACTGGTCGAAAGATACTCAGAAGCTGCCATCGAAAGGGTCGCCGCAATGCCGGTAATTAAGCCGGAAAGAGCCGTCATGCGTGTATTTTGGAAAGCAAGGGTAAAACCCGCCAACGCACCTGTTAATTCAACGAGTGCATCGTTTAAACCCAGAACTACTGAGCCGCTGTATTTCAGGCTTTCTTCATCCAGCATCTCGATCAGCTCGTCTTCATGCTTCTGTTCATCAGCAATAATTTTCTCAATGTTTGGAATTACCCCCCGCAGCTGTTCATAACCGGCAATCGCCTGCTCTTCATCCCTTTCAAGCAAGCGTATGCCAAAGGTAAATCCAAAGATGCGGCTCAGGAAGTCAAAGCGTTTTATTTTGCCCCAATCCGGCTCTACATCCTGGCCGGTATAAGTCTTCCAAACTTTGTAGTGCGCCAGCTCTTCATTAGAGATACGTTCGATGATTGCTCGGTTATGAGGATCTTTAACCCTTTTGGCCAAAAGCGCATAACTGTGATAGCCCAATATTTCCTCTGCCTGAAATTGAAGCAGTTTGGCTTTATGCTCCGGTGATAATTCCATAAACTCCTCCTATGGATATGTAAGGTCCGTTCCCAGGGGGACAATTATATACTTGCTCAGCTTCGACACAATTCCTGTCCATAAATTCGGTCTTTTTTCCAAGACAGGTGCCTTCAATGCTGCCCCCACAGTGCCTAAGCATACCACTGCTTTAACACCAATTGGCACAAACCAAAACGGCAGACCTGAGCCTGCCGTTTTATCACTTAAGAAATGGGGTTTAGTAGCCCATGCCTCCCGGGGGCATTGCCGGAGCCGGGGGTTCCTTGCTGGGAATGTCGGTGATCAATGCTTCGGTGGTCAGGATCATGGCTGCAATGGAAGCAGCATTTTCCAAGGCACCACGGGTCACTTTGGCCGGATCAGTCACGCCCATTTTGATCATATCGCCATAAACTTCGGTAAGCACGTTGTAACCAATCCTATGGTCATTTTCAGCTTCCTGCTTCTGACGGATGTTCGCAACGATGACGGAGCCTTCCTGGCCTGCATTTTCAGCAATGCGGCGCATAGGAACTTCCATGGCATTCTTGACCATATTGACGCCAATCTGAGCATCCTGGCTATCCATCTTGATCTTTTCAATCGCAGGAACAGCATTTACCAAGGCTACACCGCCACCAGGCACAACACCTTCTTCAACAGCGGCGCGGGTAGCGCTAAGTGCGTCTTCAACACGGTGCTTCTTTTCTTTAAGTTCAGTTTCGGTAGCCGCGCCAACGCGGATGATGGCAACACCGCCGCTCAGCTTAGCCAGGCGTTCCTGGAGCTTTTCGCGGTCGTAGTCGCTGGTGGTATTGTTGATCTCAACACGGATCTGTTCGATGCGGCCCTTGATGCCGGCCGGATCGCCCTTGCCGCCAACGATGGTGGTATTGTCTTTATCGGTGGTAACTTTCTCAGCGCGTCCAAGGTCTTCAATCGTTGCGGTTTCCAGCTTACGGCCGGTTTCTTCGCTGATGACCTGAGCACCCGTAAGAATGGCAATGTCGCCCAACATGGCCTTGCGGCGATCGCCGAAGCCGGGGGCCTTTACAGCCACAACATTGAGCATGCCGCGCAGCTTGTTCAGCACCAGGGTAGCCAGTGCTTCGCCATCGATATCTTCGGCAATGATGAGCAGTTCACGCTTACCAACCTGGATCATTTTTTCCAGCAGGGGCACGATATCAGCTGCAGCCGAGATCTTCTTGTCATAAACCAGAATGTAGGGGTCAGCGATGGAAGCAACCATATGCTCGGTATCAGTAACGAAATAAGCAGAGATGTAACCGCGGTCAAACTGCATACCTTCTACATACTCAGTCTCGAACTCGAGGCCTTTGCTCTCTTCTACTGTAATTACGCCATCTTTGCCAACCTTGTCCATCACGTCAGCAATAAGGCTGCCAATCTGTTCATCCTGAGCAGAGTTGGTGGCAACGGAAGCAATTTCTTCCTTGGTGGTAATGTCAATTGCCTGTTCGTGAATAGATTCTGAAACTGCTTTTGCAGCAGCTTCGATACCGCGCTTGAGCAGCATGGGGTTTGCGCCGGCAGCCAGGTTCTTGAGGCCTTCGGTCACAATTGCATGTGCCAGGACGGTGCTGGTGGTGGTACCGTCGCCAGCGATGTCGTTGGTTTTTGTTGCAGCTTCTTTAATTAACTGAGCGCCCATGTTTTCATAGGGATCTTCCAGTTCGATTTCCTTGGCAACCGTTACGCCGTCATGGGTAATGGTAGGAGAACCAAACTTGCGGTCCAAAGCAACGTTGCGGCCTTTGGGGCCCAGGGTGGTGGCCACAGCGTTGGCCACTGTATCTACACCAGCTTTCAAATAACGGCGAGCTTCTTCGCCAAATACCAGTTGTTTAGCCATAGATAATTTCTCCTTAATTTCTTTTTTTAGAGGATGGCGAGTACATCGCTCTCGCGCAGAATTAACAGTTTTTTGCCGTCATATTTGATCTCGGTGCCAGAATACTTGGCAAAGAGAACGATATCGCCAGAAGCAACATCCATGGGGACGCGCTCGCCCTTGTCGTTGCGGTCGCCAGGACCAACGGCCAAAACGGTACCTTTTTGAGGTTTTTCTTTAGCGGTTTCGGGTAATACAATCCCGCCGGCTGTGACCTCTTCCTGCTCGATGGGTTCTACAACGATGCGACTGCCTAATGGTTTCATTGATAGTGTCATGCATTCCTCCGTTTATTTTTTCAACATTTAGCACTCCTAAGTTCAGAGTGCTAAGTAGCTTAATAATAGCGCTCAGGATTAAAAGCGTCAAGAAGTATATGCAGTTTCTAATGAAGGATTAACAATTAATTGCTGCCGGAACAGATGGCTTCACCAGCTGCCACAATCCCCATTGTGTTCTCGTGATCCGGGAAGCGTTCACGCAGCTGCTGAAAGATCTTGCGGGCCTCAACGCAGTAGTCAAAGTTTTCTTCGGGCAATTCGACTCCGGGGCGGTTTAAACCGGCCAGAACCGAGCCATAGGTGTAATAGTAATGCTCGGTATTGACGGTAAGCGGCAAGCCGGTAATCGAAATTACCTCATGGTTCGGATCTTCACATACCTCTCGGGCTTCGCAGGAAACGGAATCGTCACAACCTTGCACGGCACAGCGCAATGCCCAAATGGCGCCTTCGTAGTTACGGGCTTTATAGTAAATAAAGCCCACCTGTCCATAGGTATCAGGGTTATAAGGGCTCATCTCCAGCGCCCGGTAAGCGTTGCGTGCTGCTACCATCGGACTGGCTTCAGGCATTCGCAAGTAGGTGTTTGCAATCGCCACATAGGGGATGGGGTCCAGAATGCCCAGCTGGCGGTTAAGGTTGGCTGCTTTCGCATATGATTCAAGCGCTTCATCCCAAAAGTTAAGATGCCGGTACATATGTCCCAAACGGATATACAAAAAAGTAAGATTGGGGTTAATTTCCAACGCTTTTTTATATGATTCAATCGAGAGATTGTACTCTGCAAGGTACTCGTTGAGCAGGCCTTGCACACGCCAGACATCCACTTCATTGGGATCCAGCTCCATTGCCGTTTCCATATTAAGCACAGCCTGAGGCAGTTTATATTGATCAATAAGGGTTTCGGCGTAAAAAGTATAGGCCAAGGCATTGCGCTGGTCAAGCTGAATTGCCCGCAAAGCACTCGTTTCAGCCAGGCCCTGGTTTGCCTCCCAGTTATCCGGAAAAATAATCGAATCCGACGACCACCCATATACAAAGGAAGCAACCGCCTGCACCATGGAATTATCCGGGTCTATCGCTTTGGCCGCTTCGATGGTTGCCTGGGCTTCGGTGAGGCGCTCCGTTTTCATCGCATCCGTTGTCAGGCTGGCCGAAGAATAAACCTGGATACGCGCCAGTTCAACCAGAATTACCGCGTTTTCCGGCTCCAGCTCTGCCGCCTTCCGAAAGGAATTCATCGCAGCATCCAGATTGCCAGCCTGAAAATGGGTCTGACCCTCAATAAGGAAGCTGTTTACCGTGCGGGTAGGAGTAGGGGTAGGCAAGAAGGGGGGCCAAATCTCACCCTGCCCATAGGACCGCAACACAGCCACGAAACCAACGATCAACAGCAAGAGCAGCAAAACCCTAAAAGGGTTCGAGCGGCCGCTGCCCTTTCTGAAAAGATCTTTGCGTTCCTCGATATACATATTTGCCTAGTTGGTCGGCGGTGGCGGTGTAGCTGTCGCTGGCGGGGTAGGCGAAGGCCCGGTTTGAACTGTGGGGGTAGGCGTAGGGATTTCGGTAGGAGGATTAGTGAGGTTTTCCTGGCAAATCTTGATCATTTCCTCGGCATTGATCATCCCAATTTCATCATCGGCCACCGTTTGCTTCATCATCGTGCTAATGGCAAAGGCCTCGCTGCAACGGTTCACACGTGCTAGCGCAATCCCATAGCGGCTGTAAAGACCGATAATCGTGTTGCTGTAGCTGATGGGCAGGCCTGTCACCTGGCCTCCGAACTCGGAAGAGCTTCCGCCTTTTACAGCCAGTTCAAGGTAAGGCAGGGCCTGGTTATACCGACCAGCCCGAAAGTAAAACGTACCCATATTGGCATACAGCTCGGGGTCGTTTGGGTCGATCTTAAGCGCTTCGCGGCCATATTGCATCGCTTTTTCCCATTCACCCTGACGTTCCCACACGCGTGAAATCATCCTGTTGGCTGTCGGGTTCTGGGGGTTTAGCCCATTGGCAGCCGTAAACTCACGGATCGAATCGTCATAGCGTTCCAATGCCAGGTACGAGCGCCCTAATGCCATGCGCAGGTCAGCTACATAACTGTTAATCGCTACTGCTGCTTCGTACTCCGCAGTTGCCTCTTCGTAGTTACCCGTAATCTCCAGGATATAGCCCCGAAACCAGCGCGCTTCAAGCAATCCGGGGTTGAGCGCAATCGCAGTGCGCGATTCTTCAATGGCGGCGTCCTGCGTGCCCAGTTCATCCAGGCCCAGTTCCACGCGCAGGCCCAGAAGACGCGCCATAACGGCATGTGCCAGCGCGCTGTTTGGGTCAATGGCAATAGCCTGGCGAACCGTTGTTTCACCCGCGCGATAATCACCCTGAGTCCCTTTTACCCAGCCCAACATGGCATAGGCATCGGCAACGCGGTTATTCAATAGAATCGCGTTCTCACAATTCACCCGCGCTTCATCATAGAGACCAGCATAAATCTGCAGGCGGGCAATCTTGAGGTAGTTTTGTAAATTGGTTGGCTCTGCATTAATCGCAGTCTGATAGGCCGCGATGGCCGCAATAAACTGGCCTTCCTGCACCAGCTGGTCGGCATCGGCCCGAATGAGTTCCGGCGAGCGGGTTTCGGTAGGGGTAGGCACAAAGGGCGGCGGTACATTAGGCACTACAAAAATATTTACCCAGACCAAAGCGGCAATTGCCAGCAGTAAAAAACCCATAATCCAGGGGTTACCGCGGCGGCGCTTTTTATTCATCGAAAGCCGGGAGCCTTTAAGATACATGGGTTAAGAATAACATCAAAAGCAATGCCTGTGAAAGGACAGCTTCGCGCATATCATCCGTCCAGGAAGGCAGGCTTCGGCTGGGAGCCTGAACATGGGGAACCCTGCAAAGCAGATAAACAGCAGCTAAGCGCCCATTACGATTGCTTTGGCAGCTTTGGGATTATTTGGAACTTCCTTAGCGCTAAGATAATACTTTTCCTCGAAATAGTCATGGTTCAGTACGGTAATTAAGGTTGCGCCTTTATTAAATAGGAATACAAACAAGCTGACTACTCCTTCAGATTAGCCCGCAAGTCGCGGAATACGTAAGAACAGAAGATACCCCCCTTGGCAGATCAAATCCTCCAAAACGGATTCTGTCTAATGTAATTGTAAATACAAGCAGATTTTAAATTGTTTTGCTCTTGTATAATCAAGCCAGATGCGTTTCGATATTTTTAGCCTTTTCCCGGATATATTTCAGCCCTACCTGGAGATATCGATCCTTAAGCGCGCCATTGCCGCGCACTTAATCGAGGTCCACAGCCACAATATCCGTGATTGGGCCAGCGACAAACACCACACTACCGATGACACACCCTACGGGGGCGGGGGCGGAATGATCCTGAAGCCTGAACCCGTTTTTGCGGCGGTCGAATCGGTTTTGGGAGCCCCCCCTTCCTGTCCGGTTATCTTGCTCTGCCCGCAGGGAAGGCTGCTGAACCAGCGCATCGCCCGCGAATTAGCCCAACACGAACACCTGGCCTTAATTTGCGGACGTTACGAAAGCTTTGACGAACGTATCCGTGAGCACCTGGCTACGGACGTGATTTCGATCGGCGATTATGTGCTCACTGGCGGGGAGCTGCCGGCGCTGGTGCTGATGGATGCCGTGGCCCGCTTGCAGCCCGGCGTTTTGGGCGACAGCGATGCCGCCGAAGACGACTCTTTCGGCAAAGACGGACTCCTGGAGTACCCGCAATACACCAAACCTCCCAATTTTCGCGACTGGCAGGTACCCGAGGTGCTCATGAACGGCAACCTGGCAGAACAGCTTAAGTGGAAGCGCCGCCAAAGCCTTTTGCGTACACTGCGCTGGCGCCCGGACGTGCTGGAAAACGCAAGCTTAAGCGTGACGGATCAAAAGATTTTGCAGGAATTTCTACAGTCTCAGGATGAAGGCGCGAACAAAGATAGTTAAGGAGTAGAAAATGCAAAAAATGAACTGGGGCAAGACCTTTGTAATCGGTTTAGGTTTTTTTGGCGTATCAGTAATTTGGAGCCTGTACAACACCTATGTACCCCTGCTGCTGGATAAGCGCTTTGGAATGGATGCAGTGATGGTAGGCTTCTTTATGTCGCTCGACAATATTGCAGCCCTGTTCATTCAGCCGCCGGTTGGCGCCTGGAGCGACCGCTTGCGCACCCCCCTGGGACGGCGCTTGCCCTTTATTTTGGTAGGCGCACCCATCGCAGCAATTTCTTTTGGCCTCATCCCGCTTGCAAAGGCACTGCCGCTCTTTGTGGCTTGTACGGTTACCACCATCCTTTCCATGGCCTTTTGGCGCACCCCTGTTGTCGCGCTGATGCCCGATGTAACCCCTTCGCGCTTCCGCTCGCAGGCAAACGGAATCATCAATTTTATGGGCGGTCTGGGCGTGGTGATCGGCACATCGGTTGGAGCCATGCTGGTTGACAAAAACGAAGCTTATCCCTTCTGGTTCGGATCTGTCCTGGTAATGCTCGCTGCCGTGCTGGTACTCCTCTTTGTTAAGGAACCCAAGGTATATGACGAGGCAGATACTGCAGAAGCACCAAACCTCTGGGGCAAATTAGGCGAACTGCTCAGCGGCAAAATGCCCGGCCTGCGCATCTTCTTGGCGATTCTCTTCTGGTTCATTGCCTACAACGCAATTGAGGCCTTCTTGTCTTTGTACGGAGTTAATCACCTGGGTTTGAGCACCTCAGATTCAGGAAAACTGATCACCTCCGTTTCGCTGACATTTTTGCTCTTCGCCATTCCATCCGGGTACATTGGAGGAAAATTCGGCCGGCGCAAAACCATCCTGACTGGTCTGGCAGTGATGGTTTTAACTACGCTCTCCATTTTCTTCCTGGGGAAAGAGGCCCTTACCGCAACCTTGCTGCCCAGCTTCCCGATTTTAGGGAGGATTATGCCCCTCTCGCTGATTTTGATGCTTGCGGGCATTGGCTGGAGCCTGATTAATATCAATTCTTTACCCATGGTGGTAGACCTGACCGATCCCATCTATATCGGCACATTTACGGGACTTTATTACCTCTTTTCGACACTGGCGGCCATTATCGGGCCCAACCTGAACGGCTGGATTGTGCGCCTTGCAGGGAACGATTACGGCAGCATCATGTTTGCGGCGCCGGTATTTTTTGGAATCGCTTTCCTGTGCATGGCCGGGGTAAAAGCCGGCGAGGCGCACGAAGAGGCCAATATTCTCCCGCAAGACCCGCAAAGGAAGTGAGCACAAAAAAATATTAACCCATGAATCGTGCCTGAGCTGTGCTTGGACAGGAGTATTCACACCCTGTCTGTTTACCACAGCTTCATGCGCATCGCGGACGCGACTGCTGCTCTCAAAGGCCGCAGCCAGGTCTTTCCGAGGAATCTCCGTTTAGCACTCAAGACCCGCTGAAGGCTTGACTTGCCGCGCATTAGCTAATACAAGATTTCGCCAAGCCTGCTTGCCCATGCGCTCTGTTTTTTGGGCATCTGTAAATTGTGTCCATGTCCGTGAGCGCGATTATGAGCTCTTTATTATTAATTAGAAAGAAGATCGAAACCCTTCGGACAGAGATTAAGATCATGAGGAATAAACAGAACAACACAGAGCGCCTGCACGCATTAGCAGGCAAGAATACGCAGGCTTAAATAGCACGGACTGGCTTCGTGATTTGTTCATAATTACCCAAGTGTTAAAAGATTGTTAAAAATCCAGGAAATGGTCAAAAAAATCAAAAAGGGAATAAAAACTACAGAAACCAGATATACAAGGTGATGAGCCAGCACATGGTATCCACTCCAATCGCCGAGTTGCACAGAGATCAAGTCCAGGAAGATAGGAGGGGCGAACCTGATTTTAGCATGGAGATCAGGATTATTCTTCAGGAGGAATTGCCATGGGGAGGCTCGGCTAAGCGCTGAATGCTTCCTGACCACATTGTAGTAATAGAGATAATTCATGGCCTCAAAGAAGAAAGCCTTGGGCGAAGGGATGGATAAGAGACGAGGGATGTAAAACTCCTCATCATCCGTGCGGTGAGATCGTTCGACATGCGCATTCTCCTGAGGGGAGCCCTTATGGTTCTGGATGAATGAACAGCCAAAAGACGCGAGCAGCTTTCTTAGTTCGCTGACCTTGAGCCAGGAGCGTCCCCCGAATTCCTCACCATGATCTACGGTGAAGACAATCGGGACAGAGACATTATGCGATCTGAGCCAGGAGAGAACCCAGAGGAAGAACATCAGCCCATTGTTCCAGTTGCGCTCATAGGAATAGGCAATCAGCTTGAAACGGGAGTTCACATCGATAGCAGACCACTGATAAAGGGGCAGATTGCGGGCATAGTGGTGTTGAATTTGCTCCATGGAAAGCGCTTTTTGGTCGACTATGTACTTGAGGTCAATCTGGACAATCTCAAAAGCTTTGGCCTGATACCAATCCACGAAAGGTCGTTCACCTTTCTTCTGAGATTTATGAACTGCTAATTTGGCCAGGTTCCGTCTGAGGATATTGCGGATGGTGTGCTGGGAAAGCACTATCCCATCCGCTTCTTCCAGTTCCTCCTTTAATCGCAGAGGGCCATAGCGGGTCTGCCTGCGCAGAGCCAGAACCCGTTCCTCCAACTCAGCCCCCGTTTTGTTGGCAACTCGCTTTGGCGCCTTGCTCTGATCCTTCAGGCTTCCTGCGGCTTTTTTACTTAGCGCTTTGTACACCGTCGCCCTGGTAACGTTCAGGATACGGGCTGTTCGGGATACATTCCCGGATTGGGCTTTGTGAACCTGCAGGATCGCTCGCCGTGCTGCTTCCGGACTGATCTGCCTCAGTTCTCGGTAGTCTAAGTGGGTGATATCTTTGATCAATATATACCTCGATGTCTCTATATCCTATCCCCCATAATTCCAGACATCGATCTCTGTACCCCAGGTAATTCCAGTTCATAAACTGTATACTATGTGCTGACCCCCTCACAAAACCAGATATACAATTAATTGACACTGCAGTATAAATATGATACAAATTAATGTTATCATGCTCAGTTTATGTACATTTGTTTATCAACATTTGTTAGTAAACTGAAGATAATAAGGAGAGAAGTGGTTTTGCTTGACCCCAAGACAGTACTGAGCGAGCATTGTATCAGAATGTGCTGGAAAAGCAAATCGGTTCATCACAATACAGCAGTTTTTTCTGCCCTATGAAAATAAAAGATCTGTATTTTTGTAGGGCCGTTTTTTTGAACAAAGGAGAGTTTGGAGGTTGTTCATGATGAAGGGGAAAAAATCGACATTGTTTGCCATGCTAGTTTTTATGAGCCTTCTGGTTTTGACGGCAACATCAGGTATATTACGTGTAGAAGCGCAGTCAACGGTAACGCATACCTGTAATTTCTATGGAGCGGCTGGCCAGCTGCTTAGCAGCGTCGAAGTTGCCGAAGGGGACACGCTTGCTCCTGTAAGCGCTCCCGCGATTTCAGGTATGAAGTTTTCCCACTGGTATCAGGTGGACGACTCCCTCCAGGGAGATCCTGAATTTGACTATGCTTTCGGAACCCCGGTTAGAGAGCCAGTTTACCTGAGGGCATACTACGAAGCGATGCCCCAGGCAACGGTTACGCTCACCCCGTTACCAACAGAAACCCCGCCGGCAGAGGATCAGCCTGCTGACCAGCCCGCGCCTGATGAGCCGGCACTTGAAGAAACTGCGACAGCAACGCCGCCGGCTGAAGAGCCAGCTCCCGAAACAAGTCCTGTCCCGGAAGAAGGTACTGACCCGACAGCAACACCGCCAACTGAAGAACCGACTCCCGAAACAAGCCCTGTCCCGACGGAGGAGGCCGAAACTGTAGAGCCAGCTCCTGAAACAAGCCCTGCTCCGGAAGAAGATGAAGGCGCCCTGGCCCTGATCAAAGAGCTTGAGACCGAAGAGTCTGAAGCTGAAGCACCTGTACTTGAAGACGCTGAGACGGAAGAGCCTGAGGACGAAGCGCCTGCGCTTGAAGAAGCCGAGGCGGAAGAGCCTTAGGGCGAAGAGCCCCGCGTCTTCCTGAAGGAAGAAATTGACGCCATGAACCCCAACCGGAAGATCAGCTTCTATGCCAGCTGGGACAGCGGCAAGACTGCCCCGGAGCTTGGGGATCAAGTCACCCTCCATGTCGAGCTCTCGGGCTATGAGGGGCTGATATACGAGATCCGCTGGCAGGTCAAGCAATCCGGCGACTGGCAGGATTTGGACAGTTATGGCGCCTCTTACACCCTTACCCTCACAGAGGAAAACCTGGACTGGCTTTTCCGGGTGGCGGTGGACATCACTGATGTAGAATTAGACTAAGCTGAGGCATGGCCAGGCTTACGCCTGGCCTTTTCTGCCCTTTTGATGATTTTGGACTTGCTTCGGCAGCCTGAAACCATGATTTGGAGGACACAGGAATGAAAAAACAGCTTCGGAAAATTACAGCGCTGGCGCTCACCGTCATCGTGTTGTTTTCTATGCTTCCCCTTGATGCGTTCGCCGCGCTGATTACCACGGATTTCTCCGAGGGTATGTCCCTCAGGAGCCTTATCCCTGCGGTGCCCACGCACACCTATCAATTTTACGTCGGGGGTACGCATGTCAGCACGCAGATTGTCAAAAACGGTGAAACCCTGCTGGAACCGGTGGTGCCCTCCGATCCCAGCGGCAACGGTTTTGAATTCCTGGGCTGGTTTGACGCTGCGGCTGGGGGCAGCAAAATTAGCTTTGGCCCCATTACTGTCGAAACAACGCAGAGCATCAATGTATATGCTCAGTTTGGGGATACCTATAAAGTCAGTTTTGTGTATGTGAATACACACGGAAATACCATTGTGCTGGGTGCAAAGGCAGTCCTCCCGGGTCAAACGGTCACTGCGGATGGCATTTCCTATGCCGGCGAGCTGGAGGCCCTCAAGGCCTTCTCGCATTGGTCGGCCACGAATGGCGGCAGTGCCTACGATTTCAACACCCCGGTCAACAGCAGCATGACCTTGTACCTGGTCACCAAAGACGTGTACAAAGTGAGCTTTGATACCCAGGGCGGCACAGCTATTTTGCCCCTCTTTGTCGCCCATGGTCAAAGCATTACGGGCGCCGGACTTAACCCGGTTACTACCAATGCCGGTTATAACTTTGCGGGATGGCTGCTGAACAATAATGCCTATTCACTGGATACGCCGGTCGTTAGCAATATCGAGCTCAAGGCTACGTGGACGGCCCGCACCGATACCCCCTATCGCGTAATCTATTGGTTTGAAAACGCTGAGAATACAAATTATTCCATTGCCGCCTACTACGATACCACCGGCACTACGGGCGCCGTTGCAAGCTTTAATAAGCCAGGAAGCGGAATGTCTTATGGTGCGGATTTCACCAACTTCACCTACAACGCTGCACTCAGCGAGACCAATAAAATCATTGACGGCGACGGGACAACTCTCGTTAACGTGTACTATCAGCGGAAAACGTACACGCTTACCTTCCGCAACTATTACGGCACCTTTATTTCAAGCCATACCGTAAAGGTTGGCGCTTCAACAAAACCCTATTGGGATGCCAACGCTGCCTATCTTTTCCCTGCGTCCGGCGGATACTTATGGCGGGATTTATACGATAACACTGCCCAAATTGAAGCACCCTTGATGCCGGCACGCAATTTAACCCTGCGAGTCTACTACTACGGATCCAGCGCCAGTATCCAGTTTATCGAACAGGATGCCAACGAAAATGTAATTGGCACGATCAAAACAGTGCCAGGGATTGACGGGGTCTTTTATGGCGGCCGCCAGCAGGTGGGTTTTACCTGGAAACGAGTCTATGGCCGCTACCCGAATTCTAACTCCCCTCTTCAGTATCGATATTCCACTTCCGAAGGGGTGTATTCCGACAATAAGGTGTTCAGAACCTATTATCAGCGCAACGTTTATCAGCTCTCCTTCAACACCAACGGCGGCGCTCCTGTAGAGAGCCTCAGCCTTCCCTATCAAGAACCGCTGCTGGGCCTGGCGCCAGCGTCCTATGTGGTAGGCAGCACAACAAAAGAAGTCGATGATCAGACCTATCTCTTTCAGGGCTGGTACGATAATGAGGCTTTAGCAGGCGATCCCTTCACCTTTACAGGCACCAAGATGATGCCTGCCAATAACCTTACGCTCTACGCCAAGTGGGTCCCAGAAACGATAAACATCATCTGGTACCCAAGCTGGGAGGGCGGCACACCCAGTACAGGTACGCTCATACACGGGCAAAGCTTGCTGGAAGCCGGGCTTGTTCCCCTGGCAGATCCGCTGCCACCCGGCATGACCCAGGACGATGCTGTCTGGTACCGCAAGGTAAATGACCAATACATGCTCTTCCCTCTGGACACACCCGTCCACGAAGCTGGAATTGTGCTCTATCCCAGGTTTCCAAACACGGGCTACACCGTTACGTACAATTCTGACGGCGGCGGGGAGGCTCCCCTGGATAGCAATATCTACGCCATCAACTCTCACGCCATCGTAAAAGACGCGCCAACCCCACCCGCAGACAAGGTGTTTTTAGGCTGGCAGAACAGCAAGGACCAGCGGATCTACTACCCTGGCGATGCAATGCTTGTTAATGACAACCTTACCCTGACGGCGCAGTGGGGAAATGTGGATATCCCAAGCTCATTGATCTACAAACCTAACACCGGCAGCGGGGAAGACATCACATACAATTTTCTGAACAACGCAAGCCATACCATCATTGCCAAGCCGGAGTCGTATGCCAAGCCAGGACATCAGTTTATCGGCTGGAACACCTATGCCAATGGCAGCGGCATCTGGTTTAAACCCGGACAGACCGTCCTGGTGGATGGGGGAGAGAACATCCTCTACGCCCAGTGGGAACCCTTCATCTCGGTTACCGCCACCAAGCTCTGGAACCTGCCTGACCCGGATATCGCCAAGCCAAATGTCTGGTTCAGCCTCTACCGCATCGCCGCCGACGCCAGCCAAACCAAAGTGGGTGAAACCCAGCAGGTGCCTGGATCCAATACCGTCACCTGGGACGGCATGCTCAAGACCGACGGCAACGGGTACACCTATGTCTACGTTGTAAAAGAAACCGACGCTAACGGCGCGGACTATACTCCGCCCAGCTTCAGCAAGGCGGAAAACGGCCTCACCGTCACCAATACCTATACCTATATTGACTTCAAGGCCACTAAAGTATGGGCCGGGGAGCACCTCCCGGCAACTAAGCCCATGATTGGCCTGCAATTGCAGGTGAGTACAAATGGCGGCGCCTGGGAGAATTTAGGCAACGAGGTCTACCTGAGTACTGACACCACCAGTTACCTCTGGCCAAACCTGCCCGCAGCAAACAGCGCGGGCCAGGCATTGACCTACCGGGCTATTGAATCCACCGTGCCAAAAAGCTTCGCGGTAAGCTATGAGCATGGGGCCGCAGGCTCTACCATCACCAACACCTATTTATCCACATCACATACCGTGGAGAAAATTTGGAGCGAAGGAAATGAGCCAAAGCCAGCGAACTGGCCTGCCATCGAAGTGCAGCTCTACCGGGACGATCTTCCCTACCTCCAGCCAGTGCAGGTACCCGCACAAACGGAAAATACCTTTAGCCACACATGGGTAGGACTGCCCCAATACAGAAGCAACGGTACGGAGTATGACTATACCGCCCGGGAAATGACGCCTCTCACTGGCTATAGGGTTGTGCATGCAACGGCTAATGGTACGACTACCATCACCAATACCCTGCAGTCCGATGCCATCACCGGCGTGAAGCGGTGGGACGGAACCCCAGGCACTAGTGTCAGCTTCCAGCTCTACCAGAAGGTGGCAGGGAGCGGTTCCGGCAGTACCTATGGTGATCCGGTTACCATCACCGCTGCAGACAATTGGCAGCATACATGGACAGGTTTGCCGGCCAGCGGACCTGGCGGAAACTATGAGTATTACATTGAGGAAACTGCGGTGCCCGCCGGCTATTATTACGACGCTACCCAGTCCAGTGAGCTGCTCATCACTAACGTGTCCCAGACCACCAGCTTCACTGCCACAAAGATTGGGGCAGGCGGTATCAACAATCGCCCTTCATCAATTACTTTCTATCTGGAGCAATGCGCTGTAAACTGCACTAACGATGCGAACTGGGAAAAGGTGACGGGTTCAGAGCATGTCCTGACATTCCCAAATCTCGAGACCACCTGGACGGGGCTGGATCGTTTCCATACCTGGCACGCTACGGACGCGAGCCAACGGGTAGAGTACCAATATCGGGTACGCGAGGAACCTGTTCCCAACTACCTCACTACCTACCCGGACAACAACACGGTGCACAACCAATATAAGGTGCCAACACGTACCGTTACGGTCACCAAGGTCTGGAGCGGCGGGCCCAGCGCTGACCACCTTGCGCCCACGATAACGCTGTGGCGCAGATACATTGATGACAGCGTAGATCCGGTAGACCCGAGTGCTTACCTGACCATTAGCCCTGACCCCAATGATGGTCCGGCCGATTCCTTCATCTACACATACACTGACCTTCCCGACACCGATCCTGATGGCAATAAGTATCTGTATGGCTTTACGGAAGAAGCCGCAGACGTTCCCGAAGGTTACACAATGACAATAGCCGAACCCTACCTTTTGGGCGGCAAGTACTATGCTTTGCCCGGCGGCACGATTACCAATACCTTCGATGTGCCCATGAATGTGGACCTTTGTGCCACCAAGAACTGGGTAGGCGGTCCTGATGCTGATCATAAACGCGTCAAGCTGAGCATCTGGCGCACCATTGATACGGTCCCTGCCGAAGATGGTGTATACAACGACATCAACATGGAAGAAGGCGTCTGGTTCCTGGCCGACTCTACCCCGGCAGACGGCATCTCCGATACCTTTGTCGGCTGCTGGCGAAACCTTGCGGCAACCGACAACGAAGGCAATCCTTACACCTATTTCTATTACGAGGATGTCGTACCTACCAACTACATCCGCACCTACAGCACCTTTATCACCGTAAATGGGGTGCAGTACGCCAGGAATGGTGCTACGGTCACCAATACCTATCAGTCTCCCGCGGACGTCACCGCCACCGCAACCAAAACCTGGGTGGACGGTAATCCCGACCAGTATGAGGTGGACCTGACCCTCTGGCGTCAGATTGAAGGCGGCGCCATGGAAGAAGTGACGGGAGTTTCCCCGGCTGTTTCCGGCACAGCGCCTACCTTTAGCTATACCTGGAGCGGCCTGCTGCGCACCGATGGGAACGGCAACCCTTACAGCTATTTCTTTACCGAAGAACAACCAACGGCGAACTACCTCGTTACCTACGACCAGGCCAAAATTGTTGCGGGTAAGCAGTACGCGTACAGCGGCGCTACAGCAATCAATACCTATAAACCGCCCACCGCGGACGTCACCGCCATCAAGAACTGGACAAACGGCCCTGAAGCGGACCATATTGCGGTACCGCTTACACTCTACCGTCAGCTTGAGGGCAGCAGTACACCGGAGCAATTTACCGCAGGGTACACCGTGAGCCCCCTTGGTATCACAGCCAACCAGTTTACCTATACCTGGCCCGACCTTGACCAAACCGACTCCAGCGGCACGCCCTATACCTATTACTTCGCCGAGGAACCTGTGGCTGGCTATACCCGTACCTATGCAACCCCGCATGCCAGTAACGAGAACCTTGGCCTGGCCGGCACCAGCGTTACCAATACCTACGTCCAGCCTGAAGGCAGCGTTCCCGGTTACAAAGTCTGGCTCATGGGCAATCAGAATAAGCGCCCCGATGTGTATATGAAGCTCTACCGCAGCACCGCCAGCAGCGGCGCGGGGATGGAAGCCGTCCCGGGCATTAATACCATCCCCATCAACAGC
The DNA here is from genome assembly GCA_040772305.1 of Anaerolineaceae bacterium. GTDB lineage: Bacteria > Chloroflexota > Anaerolineae > Anaerolineales > Anaerolineaceae > Mesolinea. Next base: position 119,710 of record JAXGYK010000002.1, on the reverse strand, counting down.
AGTACACCCTATACCACAGACCCGGTTCCGGGAATGCCGCCCGCCCCAAATATGTATACCTCTGCTTTCAGCTGGGATGATATTCACCTGAACAGCCTTGCCGGGGAACCCTACTACTTCTTTGTGAAGGAAGTGGACTCGGAGGGCAATGACTATACCCCGCCGAACTACCAAAAGGTGGAAGAGGGCCCTTATGTGGTTAATACCTATCAGGCCTTTGGCAGCTATACACCGCAGCTGACCAAGACCCTTGCCGGGCGCGAATTGAAAGCCGGTGAGTTCACCTTTGAACTCTATAATGTCCCTAATGAGGGAGAGGAAGAACTCCTGGAAACCGTTACCAATGCCGCCGACGGCTCAGTGACCTTTTCGCCATTGGTTTTCGGCGCTCGTGGTGTGGGCAAAACCCGGGTGTTCTATATCCGCGAAAAAGCGCCCGCTACGCCGGAAACCGGCATGGACTACGACAACACGAATCTGAAACTCTCCATTGCCATCAGCGATAACGGCCAAAATGACGGCACCCTGATCTTAACCCCCGAATATACCCCGGATGATACTGAATTTAACAACAGTTATACGGCCAGCGGCGAACTGCCTGGCGGCGTCTGGGCTACCAAGGCCCTTGCCGGGCGCGATTTGCAAGCCGGCGAGTTCAGCTTTGAGCTGAAGCGGAAAGGTGCTGAAGGAGTCCTGCAAACCAAACAAAACGACGCCGCTGGCAATATCAGTTTTGACGCCATTCCCTACACCCAGGCAGACATTGGCAAAACCTATACCTACACGATTACCGAAGTCGTTCCCAACCCCGGGGAGAGCGGAATGGACTATGACCCCATGAAGCTCACTTTTAGCGTTTATGTGGAAGATGCCGGCAATGGCGCCCTGACCGTTACGCCCAGCTTTCCAACAGATACCGAGTTTAATAACACCTTTACGCCAAACCCCGCGATGACGGTGGAAAAAACGGCCGCCAGTCCAACCTTCACCACGCTGGGCGAGGTGATTAGCTACACGCTCGTGGTAACAAACACAGGCAACGTGCCCCTGGGAAACGTGACCGTAGCGGATAGCCTGGTGACGCTGAGCGACACAATGCGCACAGAGTCCAAAACCCCTGCGAATGGAATCCTGGAAGTGGGCGAAACCTGGACCTACACCTATACCTATACGGTAACGCAGGATGATATGGATGCCGGTACCGTGACGAACAGCGCCACTGCGACGGACAGCGTCCAGAACATTTCCGCTGAAGACGAGGTAAGCGTCAACAAAATCGCCTTCACCGTGGTAAAGACTGCTGCCGAGGACCGGTTCTATCACGCTTTGGATACCCTCCAGTACACTGTAGTGATAACCAACACCGGCAAGGCAGCAGTGCCGGGACTGACCGTTTCTGATACCCTGGTAAATTTTGCATTCATGAGCCTGGTGGAATCGGTTGAAACCAATGGCACCCTGGATATTGATGAGACCTGGACCCTGACCTATACCTACACCGTCACCCCTGCGGACGAGACTGAGGGCAAGATAGTGAACAGCGTGAGCGTAAGCTATCCGGGTAACCCCAACGATCCTGTTGTGGATGAGCAAACCGTCTACCAACCCGCCTACACCGTGGTGAAGACGGCTGCTGAGGACAGGTTCTATAAGCTTGGAGATAAGATCAACTATACCGTAACGGTAACCAATACCGGACAGGTGGCTATGCCAAACCTGGTGGTGGATGACACCCTGGTGGACTTTGCCGATATGACCCTGGAGGGAGATAGTGGAACCATCGGAGATCTGGATGTAGGCGAAACCTGGACCTACAAGTATTTCCACATCGTCACTGAAGCAGATCTGGCTGCCCGCCATGTGCTGAACAGGGTGACTGTAACCGATCCCCGTGATGAACGCCACCCCATCGCGGACGAGGTGGATACTCCCCTGTCCAGCTTTACCGTGGAGAAGACGGCCGGGCAAACCAGCTTCTATCAAGCAGGTGAAGAGCTGACCTATACGGTTCTGGTAACCAATACCGGCAATGTGGTCGTGGAAGGCCTGACCATTTCTGACAGCTTGGTGCCCTTTGCCAATATGGCACTTGTGGAATCCGTTACTACTAATGGAAACCTGGATCTGGGCGAGACCTGGACCCTGACCTACGACTACACTGTCACTGGCGATGATGTAACTGCGGGCAAGGTGCTCAATACGATCACTGTTACAGACCCCAGTAATCCGGATAATCCTGTTGAAGATGAGCTCACAGTATCCAAAGCGAGCTTCACGGTACTGAAGACAGCTGCTCAGAACAGATTCTATGCAGTTGATGATGTGATCAACTACACCGTAACCGTGACCAACACCGGAACGGCTAACCTTTCCACTTTAACCGTTACCGATAGCCTTGTGACACTGAATGACGCGATGCGCACAGAGTCCATCAGCTCTGACGGAATCCTGGAAGTGGGCGAAACCTGGACCTACGAATATGCCTACACTGTCACTGAAGATGATGTAACTGCAGGCAAGGTGCTCAATATGGTCACCGTAACCGACACCAACAATCCGGATAATCCTGTCAAGGACCGGGTAACCATCTACAAACCCTCCTACACTGTGGAAAAGACCGCTGCCGAAGACAGGTTCTATAAGGCCGGAGATATCCTCCACTACACCGTAAAAGTAAAGAATACCGGTCTGGTGACATTGGCCGGACTGACCATCTCCGACACCCTGGTGCCTTTTGCCAATATGACCCTGGCGGAATCGGTGAATACCAACGGTAAACTGGATATTGGTGAGACCTGGACCCTGACCTATACCTATACAGTAAAGCAGACCGATGTGGCTACCGGCGAGGTACTCAATACGGTCACTGTAACCGATCCTGGCGGTGGAGGCAATCCCGGCAATGGAGGCATTCAAGACCAGGTAAATACCCCCCTGTCCCGCTTTACCTTGGAAAAGAGCGTTACACAAGACAGGTTCCATAAGGCAGGAGATGTACTTAACTACACCGCAATCGTAGTAAATACCGGCCAGATAGACATAGAGGGCCTGACAGGGGAAGACAGCCTGCAAAACATCAGCCCTCTGGTCCTGGTGGAATCAGGTATTGCCAATCGTATCCTGGAAGTGGGCGAGACCTGGACCGTGACCTACAGCTATGTCGTCACCGAAGATGATGTGGCTGCTGGTATTGTATTCAACGAGGCCATCGGATGGGATATCAAGAACCCTGATAATCGCGTTTCGGATCAGGCGAATACTCCCCTGTACAGCTTTACCGTGGAAAAGACCGCTGCCGAGGACAGATTCCATAAGGTTGGAGACGATCTTAACTACACTGTAACCATAACCAATACCGGCCAGATAGCCATAGAGAACCTGGTGGTGGATGACACCCTGGTGGACTTTGCCGATATGACCCTGGAGGGAGATAGTGGAACCATCGGAGATCTGGATGTAGGCGAGACCTGGACCCTGACCTATACCTATACCGTTACTGCTGCGGATGTTGCTACGGGCAAGGTGCGCAATACGGTCACTGTAACTGATCCCGGCGATCCGGATAATCCCGTCGAAGGCGAGCTTACCGTCCACAAACCCAGCTATACCGTGGTGAAGGAAGCTGCCCAGGACAGATTCCATGAGGCTGGCGAAGTACTTAATTACACCGTAACCGTAGAAAATACCGGACAGGTGGCTATAGAGGACCTGTACATCACCGACACCCTGGTACCCACCGCCGAGATGACCCTGGCGGAATCTGGTACTGCGGATGAGATCCTGGAAGTGGGCGAAACCTGGACCCTGACCTATACCTATACCGTAAAGCAGACCGATGTGGCTGCCGGCAAGGTGCGCAACACGGTCACCGTTACAGACCCCGCCAATCCGGATAATCCCGTCAGGGATCAGGTGGATACGCCCCTGTGCAGCTTTACCGTGGAAAAGACCGCTGCCGAGGACAAGTTCTTCGCCGTAAACGATAAGATTAACTACGAGATAACAATAACCAATACCGGCAACATAGCCATAGCGAACCCGACGGTCACAGACACCCTGCTGCCTTTTGCTAGCATGACCCTGGCGGAATCCGTGACTACCAACGGCACCCTGGACCTGAACGAGACTTGGACCCTGACCTACGAATACACCGTAACCGATACAGACGTAGCTGTTGGGTCTGTGACCAACAAGGTCACCGTTATAGGCACGAATCATAATCATACCGTCGAAGATGAGCTGACCATCTGCAAACCCGTCTACACTGTGGCGAAGTCCGTTACCGAGGGCAAGTTCAATAAGGTTGGAGATGTACTGAACTACACCGCAACCATAACCAATACCGGTCCGGTGGCCGTGACGAAGGCAGAGCTAAACATCTCCGATACCTTGGTGCCCTCTACAAGGATGAGGCTGAGTGAATCGCTTATCAGGAATGACGTCCTGGACTTGGACGAAACCTGGACCCTCACCTACAGCTACACCGTCACCGAAGCGGATGTGGAGGCGGGCTTTGTGTCCAACACTTTCACTGCTCGCGGGGTCGAAGATGATGTAACCGTCTACAAACCCTCCTATACCGTGGTGAAAACCGCTGCTGAGGATAGGTTCCATGAGGCTGGAGATACCCTCCACTACACCATAATCGTAACCAATACCGGTAATGTGGCTGTGGAAGACCTGACGATCTCTGACACCCTGGTACCCTTCGCCGATATGACCCTGGTGGAATCCGCTAATACCGATGGAGATCTGGAAGTCGGCGAGACCTGGACCCTGACCTATACCTACACTGTCACTGCTGCGGACGTGGCTGCCGGGTCTGTGTCCAACAGTGTCTCTGTGAGCGATCCTGATGACCCGGATAATCCCGTCGAAGATGAGGTGGAAACTCTGCTATACAGCTACACTGTGGAAAAGACCGTTGCTGAGGACAGGTTCCATGAGGCTGGAGACGTACTTAACTACACCGTAACCGTAACCAATACCGGCAAGATGGTCGTGGATGGCCTGACCATCTCCGATACCTTGGTACCCTTTGCTGATATGACCCTGGTGGAATCTGTTAATACCGATGGAAATCTGGAAGTCGGCGAGACCTGGACCCTGACCTATTCCTACACTGTTACCGATGCGGACGTAGCTGCCGGGTCTGTGACCAACAGTGTCGCTGCAAGCGATCCTGACGATCCGGATAATCCCGTCGAAGATAAGCTAACCGTCTACAAACCCAGCTACACCGTAGTGAAAACCGCTGCCGAGAACAAGTTCAATAAGGCTGGAGATGTACTTAACTACACCGTGATCGTAACCAATACGGGTAAGCTGGTCGTGGAAGGCCTGACGATCTCTGATACCCTGGTACCCTTCACCGACATGACTCTGGTGGAATCCGTGGCTGCCAATGGCAACCTGGATCTGGACGAAACCTGGACCCTGACCTATACCTACACTGTCACCGATGCGGACGTGGCTGCCGGGTCTGTGGCCAACAGTGTCGCCGTGAGCGACCCTGACGATCCGGACAATCCCACCGAAGACGAGGTGGAAACTTTGCTGTCCAGCTACACTGTGGAAAAGACGGCAAGCGAAGACAAGTTCTACTCCGCAGGCGATGTGCTTAACTACACCATAACCGTAACCAACACGGGTAAGCTGGTCGTGGAAGGTCTGACCATCGCGGACACCCTGGTGCCCTTCGCTGACATGACTCTGGTGGAATCGGTTGAAACCAATGGCAACCTGGATCTGGGCGAGACCTGGACCCTGACCTACAGCTACACCGTCACTGAAGCAGATGTCGCTGCCGGCAAGGTACTCAACAGCGTCACCGCAACCGATCCCGGCAATCCGAATAATCCCATTGAGGATGAGGCGACGGTTTACAAACCCAGCTACACCGTGGAGAAGGTGGCTGCCGAGGAAAATTTCAAGACCGTAGGCGATCTGATTCACTATATCGTAAAGGTAACCAATACCGGTAAGGTAGCCTTGGAGAACCTGAGCATTACGGATAGCCTGATAACGCTGACCGATGAGATGCGCACAGAATCCATGAACCCTGACGGAATATTGGAAGTGGGCGAAACCTGGACTTACACCTATGTCCATACGGTAACCCGGGCAGATATTGATGCCGGCAAGGTGCTGAACAAAGTCCTTGCGATTGATCTCAACCACCCCGACAAGCCCGCCGAAGATGAAGTAGAAACGCCAAAGGCAGATGATCCGGCTGTCGTCACTCCCGAGATTTCCAAGCCTCTTAGCGATTCTGCCAGCGGCATTACAACCATCAATGTTGGTGACTGCTATGAATAAGCAATTTAAAGGTCACCCTGTTTATCAAAGCTGCCAAGGACGGAGGACAAGCATGAAGCGTATCCTGATTCTCTTGCTCATCACGGGGTTCTTGTTCTCCGTTCCAGCTGCCATGTCTGTGGGCGCACAGAATCCTGAAGAGCCCGCGATGCTTACCGTGGGGCATACCACCATGCTCAATGGCAATTTCTTCTCGGAACTCTGGGGCAACAATACTGCGGATATTGATGTGCGCAGCTTGCTGCATGATTATGCTCTTATTGCCCAAACCCAGGCTGGCGATTACCAGCTGAATCAAACAGTTGTCCACAAGATTGACCCAAAGACAGAAGAAAATGGCGATGTCACCTACCGTGTGACGCTGAGGAGAGGGCTGAAATTCAGCGATGGCTCAACCATCGGCGCCCGGGACTACCTCTTTTCCTTCCTGCTCCTTTCCTCCCCCCAGGTGCGGGCTATGACCGGGATAACACCGCCCTATACGCATATCGTTGGCTTTGATGAATACCACGATGGGTCAACGGAGGTCTTCGGCGGATTGCGCCTGATCAACGACCAGACCTTTACCCTGCGCATCAAAAGCGAGTATTTGCCCTATTTTTATGAGACCGCTTACATCAATATCAACCCTTACCCCATCGCGATCATCGTACCCGGAGCTGAGGTAAAGGACGATGGCGAGGGTGCCTTCATCAGCGGTGAAATGACCGAGGACCTCTTGCGCGAGACAATCCTGGACAATGCCGATGGCTATCTCTCTCACCCCGCAGTGACCAGCGGGCCATACCGCCTGCTGTCTTACGATCCCGAAAACCATGTGGCCGATTTTGAGATCAATCCCTACTACCTGGGCAATTATGAGGGTCAGCTGCCTTCTATTCCCCGGCTGCGTTTTCAGGAAATCCGCAATCAGGATATTCTCCAGCAGATTGCCCAGGGGCAGGTAGACTTGGTCAACAAAGTTGCTGATGGAGATGTCATTGACAAAGCCCTGCTGCTTGAGAAAGACGGCAAGCTCAGCCTTAGCTCCTATCCCCGCACCGGCGCGGGATATCTGGCAATTGCCAATGAGCAGTCGATCACCTCTTCCGTTCATGTGCGTCAGGCCCTGGCATTTTGCCTGGACTATGATCTTCTGCCCCGGGAATTCCTCAAGGGCCATGGTGAACAAATCTATGGCTACTACGGCCTGGGACAGTGGATGGTGCAGGCTGCGGACGATGACCTTAACCAAATACCCCGTTACCAGCTGGATCTGGACAAGGCTAATCAGCTGCTGATTACGGATGGCTGGATTTATAACCAGGATGGTGGCGAATACCAGATGGGAGATCCCGGTTTACGCTACCGCAAGACAGCAGAAGGAAACCTGGAAGCCTTTAGCCTGCGAATGATTGTGTCCCCCCAGAACAAGGCAGCCAAGCTTGTGCTGGATATGCTGCGTGAAAACCTGGCTAAGATCGGAGGCGAGCTCGTTTCCAAAGAAATGCCCATCGCCCAGGCCCTGAGACAATACTACCGCCAGGATGAGCGTGAGTTCGACCTGCTTTTCCTGGGCACTAATTTTGTCTATTTCTTTGACCCTTCCAACACCTATCGTGTGGGCGAAGAATACCAGGGCACCATTAATACCTCCGGGCTTCAGGACGAAAAGCTGGCTGCGCTGGCCAATGCGGTGACCAATGTTCCCTCCCGGGATCGGGAAGCCTTTTTGGAAGGGTGGCTGGCATTCCAAAGCTATTGGGCAGAAGTTTTGCCTATGATACCGCTGTACTCCAACACCTACTACGACCTCTATACTCCTGATTTAGTCGACTACCATCCGGAGAACTATTGGAACTGGGGTGCCGCTATTCTTTACGCCAAATTGAATCGCTGATTCAAAACAGAGTAAAGAACTTAGCTCAATTGGACCTTAAAAAACAGCGCTCATAAAAACATGATCAAAGCCGTCATAAAGATTTTTATGGCGGCTTTCTTGTATAGGGAAACGGTTTAATTATTGATGCCAGGCAGGGTACAGGACATTTCTGCTTAGTTCACCTTGATATGGCGGTTGGATTAAGAGCACAATACCAGGGGCAGCGGATTTCATTTTCTGGCTTAATATGAGAAACTGTTTTATACCTCTTTGTGGATAGAAAGATATTTCTATCCATAAGTAAAGAAGTACTGGGACTGGAGGAGTGAACTGTGAATGCATTAAGAAAAAAAGAACTGCTTGCCCTCAGCACCCTTTTCCTGCTGGCGATGATGAGTGGCTGCATGCAAGCTGAGGGCCCCGATATGCCCGGAGGGGTAAGGATTACAAATATTCGCAGACCGAATCTTACTGAAAAAGACGGCATCATCAAGCATTTTTATATGGAAACAGCGGGAGATACTGAATTCATGAACGGCAGGATCGAGCTTTACATCGACCTCTTTGATCCAGAAGACCCTTTGCTGAAGAAACGCGCTGGAGAAGATACCGAGCCCTTTGAAGAAAAGGGATATATTTTCTATATGGTCACTTCCTATGATACATACCTTTTTCCGGTAGATAAAAGCTTCATGGAAGAGCTTACGAATATTGTCAGCGAGAGCAACTTGTATTCCTTCAGCGGAGAAGCAAGGTGGACCTTTGGTCTTCCGGAGGATGCTGGAATGTCTTCTTTGATCATAGAGTACGAATCCGGCAAGAGACTCTCCCATGCTGAAAATGGAACCATTGCAGATCCCGCACAGGACATGGTGAAAAGGGTTTTTCCGCTTCTCATAGAGACAATAGATGCCAACAATATGTCTTTCGTTTCGCTTTTCAATCTATACCATTCCCTTGCCACCCCAACTGAGTGGATAAAGGGAATTTCCATGAGAGTATGGAACCAGGATATGACGAATAGCTATTATTACAATGTAGTTTTCAATGATGGAGAAAACACTTCTTCAATCAATTATCAAGACAGTAAAGGAGTTCCCCTTCGCGACAGTGTGGTCATTGAGAAAGAGGATGCGCAACAGTTCCTGCAGCTTCTGAGTGAAGCACGGTTTTCCTATCAGCTGCATGATGGCAATGATGCCGAGAAAAAAGACGATTTCTTTTATCTCGTCGATTTTCACTCAGGAAATCAGCATGATTCGAGCACAAACCCTTATGAAGCCCGGCCAAGCTATAGTACGGGGACCGATACCTGTGACGAACTCGATTATTATTTCTTCTACCTGATAAATAAATATTGCAATTCCGAAGGATAAATGACAACGGGTGTCTTTGGAAATGCTGCACTTTCCTATTTGAAGAGCACAAAACAGATAAAGCCATCTTCTGTTTTTCCGCTTTGGTGAGAAAAAAGGTTTCGGGGTGCATAAGTCCGGAAAGTGCAATGATTAATATAAAGGATTAATTATGGAAAAAGGATTCATTCAGCTTTACACAGGGAACGGAAAAGGGAAGACCAGTGCGGCCTTCGGTATGGCAATTCGTGCTGCCATGGCGGGCAAAAAGGTGTATATCGCCCAGTTCGTCAAGAATATGAAATATTCTGAAACAAGAATTGAAGAGTTCGTGGATAAGATCACTATCCGTCAGTTCGGACGCGGCTGCTACCTGCTAAGAGACGTGGAGGAAGCCGATAAACAGGCAGCTCGGGAAGGCCTGCAGGAATGCCGATCGCTGCTGAGTTCGGGCAATTGGGACTTGGTCATCCTCGACGAAGTGACGATTGCGCTGTACTTTAAACTGTTTCCCACAGAAGAGCTTTTAGGCATATTAGAAGAAAAAAAAGCGCATACTGAAGTCATTTTGACAGGGCGATACGCTCCGCAGGAACTCTTGGATCGGGCCGATCTTGTGACAGAAATGCTGGAGATAAAGCATTACTATACGCAGGGAGTGCTCTCCCGTCCCGGCTTTGACTGCTGATGCCAGGAAAAACTGGAAGCTGATGTTTTCAAAGTTTCCAGAAGCGCCGCTACTGGCGTCTTTTTTGGATACTTTTAGGAGCAATGAGAGAATTCATTGACTGAAACAAGTTTTATGCCTTCCAATTACAGCTGTAAAGATTCTGTCATAGAACCCTTAAGTAATTATTAAACGGCCTTTTCGGGCTTCCCAATTTGGTAACATCAAAGTGAACAGAACTATCCCAGGAGAAATAATGCCAACTATCACTGTTGAAAACCTGCAAAAAAGCTTTGGAAGCACAAAAGCCGTACAAGACGTTAGTTTTGATGTACGGCCGGGCGAAATATTTGGACTGCTGGGCCCAAACGGGTCGGGAAAAACAACCACAATCCGGATGATCCTGGACATTTACAAGCCAGATAATGGCCGCATAAGCATCCTGGACGGGCCAATGAATGAAGCGAAAAAAGACCGTATTGGCTACCTGCCGGAGGAGCGCGGTTTGTATCAGGATATTCCTGTGGCGGTTTGTTTGGAATATATGGCTACTCTAAAAAGCCTGGATAAAGCGGTAATTGCCCAAAGACTGCCTGAATTGCTTGAGAAATTTGATCTCACGCAGCATAGCAAAAAGAAAGTAAAAGAACTTTCGAAAGGCATGCAGCAAAAGGCACAGCTGATTGCTACCCTGATCCACGATCCGGAACTAATCATCATTGATGAACCCTTTTCGGCCTTAGACCCCGTGAACACACAATTGGTAAAGGACCTGCTCCTGGAACAGCGCAATAAAAATAAGACGGTCGTGATGTGTACGCACCAGATGAACCAGGTAGAACAGTTATGTGACCGCATGGTCTTGATTGATAAGGGAAAGGTAATGCTTTACGGAGGCGTGAACGAAATCCGTAACCGTTACATTACAGACGAAGTCTTGGTAAACGTAGCCGGTGAACTTCCTTCGACACTAAAGGGTATTAAAGAAATTCGTAAAGAAAATTCGCAAACTCGTCTGGTTCCGGAAACTGGCTATTCCAGTCAAAGCATTCTGGCTGACCTGATTGCTGCCGGCGTACAAATAAATAGTTTTGAAAAGGCCGTTCCCAGCCTGGATGAAATCTTTATCCGGGTTGTTAAAGGCGAGGTTTATGATGAACAAAACGCTTAAAGTAGCGTTACATGAATACAAACGCCATGTTCTGCGGCCGCGTTTTTGGATCGCTCTCTTAGCCTTTCCACTGGGCATTGTGCTGATTATGTTTATTTCAGCATTTTTATCCTTTTCTGCAGTCGATAAAAACCCCATAGCTTATGTAGATACTGGAAAAGTGCTCAAAGTCCAGCCAGATAATTCCGAAAAGAAAGGTCTTTTCGTATTTGATATTCCGCTTGTGGCCTATCAGGATGAAGCCGCAGCAAGGCAGGCTGTTACTGAAAAGCAAGCCCAGGGTTACTTGGTATTTCCGCCGGATTTCATGAGCAGCCGGACGCTTACCTACTATTCCGACAAGCCGCTTTCGGAAGACGCGTATGAAAAGATCGATCGTTTAATCCGTAAAAATGAAGTGTTCGGCTTGGACGCTGAGTTCATTAAACGGCTGGATTCTGGCAGTGATTTCGAAATGATCTCGCTGGATGGCAGCAGAACCGCAGATGAAAGCAGCGCCGCGAAGATCATTCTGCCCGTCGTCATTGGTGTAGTCTTCGTTTTTATCATCCTGATGAGTGCCAGCTATCTGCTGCAAGCCATGGTCGAAGAAAAAGAAAACCGCACCATGGAAACGATGATCACTTCTGTTGCACCAAGCCAGCTGATGACCGGAAAAATCGCTGGCAATATGAGCGTTGGCCTCACCCAAATGCTGGTATGGATTTTGATCTTAGGCGTAGCAGTGGTTATTTTTAAAGAGCGGATTCCCTTTTTACAGAGTCTCGATTCTATCTGGACTTCTCTGCTGACGAACGCGGTAATCATGCTGCCTTCTTTCGTCTCTATTTCTGCCTTGATGGCAACCCTGGGTGTAACGGTTACCGACTCGCAGGAGTCGCAGCAGTTTGCTGGCCTGATTATCATGCCAGTCACCGTTCCTTTTTATTTCATGGCATTGTTCATGATGAACCCCAATGGAATTCTGCCAAAAGTATTATGCTACATTCCGCTTACTTCTTCGGTATCCACAGCGTTGCGCATGGCCTTTACCAACCTGCCTACCTGGGAGATCGCATTGATATTCGTGATTCAAATTTTGTTTGCGGTCTTTTCGGTCTGGTTGGCTGGAAAAGCCTTTAAAGCAGGAATGCTGCAGTACAGCAAGCGCTTAAAGTTGAAGGATATTTTGGGAAAAGAGGCAGCAAATGGCTAAACTTTGGAAAATTGCCCAACACGAATTTGTTACCACCGTAAGACGCCGTTCGTTCATTCTGGCTCTTGTTTTGATACCTTTGGTTCCTGCCCTGCTTTTAGGAGTGGTCTCGCTAATCAACCAAAGCGGACGCGGTGCAGATCTGCAGAGCATCATGGCGGGCAAGTCCGATTCACATCTGCCTATGGCTGTGGTAGATCGGAGTGGTCTTATCAAGGACTATCCCGAATGGCTTACAAACAAGTCACTGGTTGCGATAGATAACGAAGCAGAGGCGCGCAAGGGAGTAGAAACCGGACAGCTCCAGGGCTATTACCTCGTCTCAGCAGACTATCTGCAAACGGGCAAAGTGCAATTGATCAAACCAAATGTGAGCTTGTTTGAAGGTATGGATCAAGGGGAAGAGCTGAACAGTTTGATTGAGTACAACCTTTTAGGTACCGATCGCGAAGCTTATCAGAACTATAAAAAAACCGTGAACTACCAGTTCCAGCCTATCAATCCCGAAACTGCCGATACCCGTGATTCACAAAACATGGCAGCCTTCTTTGTGCCCTATGGCGTGACCATGTTCTTTTACTTTATGACCATTGCCGCATCCAGCTTAATGCTGCAGGCGGTAAGCAAGGAAAAAGAAAATCGGGTTATCGAGGTGCTTCTTTCCTCGGCGAATCCAACCGAAATATTTGGCGGAAAGGTGCTTGGCTTGGGTGCAGCTTCCTTGCTGCAGATGCTTGTTTGGTCACTGGCAGGTGCAGGCCTCTTACGGCTTGGCGGAACCACACTGCAAATCCCTTCCAACATGCAGATTCCATGGTCTGCCATCCTGCTTTGTGTCCCCTTCTTTTTGCTGGGATTTGCAGTGTATGGAAGCCTGATGGCCGGTTTGGGTGCCATGGCACCTAATTTACGGGAAGCTTCTCAATCAACATTCGTAATCACCATACCTTTAATTGTCTCCTTACTGGCTGTTGCGCAGCTGATCCAGACCCCACATGGGCCGGTATCGCTTGGACTTAGCCTCTTCCCGCTGACAGCACCTGTTGCGATGCCAGCAAGGCTTTCAATTGGGCAAGTTCCGCTATGGCAGATCGCACTAAGCCTGGTTTTGCTTGCTGTCACAGCAGTTCTGCTCATCAAAGGTGTAAGCCGTCTCTTCCACGCACAGACCTTACTGACTGGCCAAAAAGTCAATTTTAGAACTTTGTTCAAAGCTCTATTTGCTGCTTGAGTAAGCAAGTCGAAAGCTATACAGCCGGTGCCCCATCTGGGGTGCCGGCTGATGATTCATAGTTTTGAACTTGCACTATAATTGTTTCCAACGATGCAATAGACCAGCAGTGTTCTGTTGGAGCAAATGGATAAAACAGGTTATGAAGAATAAACAACGAATCATCATTGCAGCATGCAGCTTGCTGCTTGTTTTGGCGGCTTGCACCCCCAAAACACCCACACCCTCTGCGGAAAAAATCCAGGAAGCAATCGCGCAGACGGTTGCCGTGAACCTTACCAAAACAGCGGTCGCACGGCCAAGCGATACGCCCACCCCATTGCCCAGCCCCACACCGCTGCCCTTACCGACCGATACCCCAATCCCTACCCAGGCTGAACCTACCCCCGCAATGACTGCAACCGCTCCAATTGCAGCTGGCGGATTGGATAAAGGAGATTGGGCCAGTAGTTCCCCGCAGGACGGAGCTACAGTATCCGGCAGCTTTGATGTTGTAGTCAAAATTATGAACACAGGTACCAGCACCTGGACGACAGACTACGGAATCGCCTATGTCTCAGGCACTACTTTTGGAATCTCTGCTCCTGTTAAGGTTGGTTATCCGGTTCCACCTCAGGCAATGGCTGAATTTAAATTAAAGTTTACTGCTCCCGAAGAAGCCGGAAAGCACCGTAGCGACTGGCGTATCTATAATGCTGCCGGAAACACCATCGGCGTCTTTTATTTCGAGTACAACACAGAGTAATAATCAGGCTATGGACATTAAAACGGTTCTCAAAGCCGAGGCAAAAAGCCTTGGCTTTGCGGATTGCCGTATAGCCAAAGCCGATCCGGCCCCCCATTTTGACTCTTATCTGCAATGGATTAAACAGGGCTGCCATGCCGGTATGGCCTATATGGGCAGGCCGGACGCAATCCTGGCACGCAAAACCCCTCAGAACCTGCTGTCTGGCTGCCAGACCGTGATATGTTTAGGACTTGCTTATCGTCCTAACCCGCCGAAATACAGCGAGTATGAAAACCCAGTTGGGCGGATTGCCGCCTATGCCACCTATCCGGACTACCACGAACTCATCAGAACGAAACTGGAACAGCTGGCAAGCTTTTTAAAACTTTTGGCGCCAAACTCTCAGGTCCTTGTCTGTGTTGATACCAGCCCCCTTTTAGAAAAAACCTATGCGCAAGCTGCTGGCTTAGGCTGGATAGGACGCAACAGCCTTCTGAGTCATCCATACTATGGCTCATGGATGCTGATCGGTGAACTGCTTACAGACCTCGAGCTTGAACCCGATGCCCCTCTTGGGGAGAATATTTGCAAGGACTGTCAGCGCTGCCAAATGGCATGCCCGACCAAAGCGCTTTTGCCCAACAAAGGCGTGAATGCCCAGCGCTGCCTAAGTTATTTAAGCATTGAACACCGCGGGCCAATACCCATGGAATTCAGGGAAAAACTTGGAACGCGGCTTTTTGGCTGTGATACTTGCCAGATAGTCTGCCCGCTTAATTCTAAAGACATTGAACCCAACCCAGTTTTTAAGCCCGTGCTGGATGCAGACCAGGACCTGATTTCGATTTTGAAGATGGATGCACAGGCTTTTAAGGCAGCCTTCAAGGGAACCCCGGTGCTGCGAGCTAAGCTGGAAGGTTTAAAGCGCAATGCAGCGCTTTGTTTGGGAAACAGTGGAGAAGCCAAGGTTCTGCCCATTTTAAAGCGCTTGCAGCGTGAAGAAAGCAACCCTGTTGTTTCAGAAGCGTTGCAGTGGGCTATCCATCATTTAGAGCAGCAAAACTCTGAACGCGAACACCCTTAGCTGTGGCTAAATATGGGATAATGAACACGCCAAACGAGCCCCCAAAGGAGATTTATGCCTGCTGAAAAGAACCCCCAAACACTGCACATTGTTTCGCATACGCATTGGGATCGTGAGTGGTACCGAAGCTTCCAGCAGTTCCGCTTAAAACTTGTACATCTCATCGATAATCTGCTGACTATTTTGGATAACGACCCGGATTATCTCTTCTACATGCTGGATGGACAAACCATCGTCCTGGAGGACTACCTGCAGATGCGGATGGCCAACCTGCCCCGTTTGCAAAAGTACATCCACGATAAGCGGGTGTTGATTGGCCCCTGGTACATCCTGCCCGATGAATTCCTGGTTTCACCGGAAGCCACTATCCGTAACCTTTTGATCGGGAAAGAGATTTGTGCTTTGTTTAATTCGCGCATGATGGTGGGTTATATTCCTGACCCCTTTGGGCATATTGCTCAACTTCCGCAAATCCTGCGCGGCTTTCACATGGATACGGCCTGTTTATGGCGCGGCGTACCGGACGGAGCCCCATTGCTTTTGAACTGGAAAGCGCCGGATGGCAGCATGGTGTTACTGGCGCACCTGTACAGCGGCTATGGAGACATTGCAGACTGGCCAAAAGTGGACCTGGACGAATCTGTGCGCAGCTTAGATAAGGTTGTGGATCGCCTGGAGCCTTATAATCCGAGTTCGCAGTTCTTACTGCTTCGCGGAACCGACCATTTTGAGCCTAGGGCTGGTACGCCGGCTGCCATCGCACACTATAACCAGAAGCGTTCCGCAGAACGACTGGCATTGCACTCTACACTGCCCGCTTATTTAGCTGCAGCAACCCGGGAATTGGGTGAAGGTCTCGAAGAGTTGCCTGTAATTCGCGGCGAACTTCGTGACCCCCAGAAAGCACACCTGCTTCCTGCGGTACTCAGCGCAAGGATGTGGATCAAACAGCGCAACTGGTACTCCCAGAACCTGCTGGAGCGCTGGGCAGAACCATTCAGCACCTGGGCCGAGTTGGTAAACCGTGGCCAGGATGCGTTTACACCGATCAAAGAACTTGCGCTGGATGAAAGGCTGAATGACCCCGGCCCCATCATCCACCAGGCGTGGAAGCTCCTGATTACTAATCACCCCCACGATTCTATTTGCGGCTGTTCGATTGATGAAACACACCGCGACATGGTTTCACGCTTTGATCAGGTAGACCAAATAGGCGAAGCAATCAAAGAGCAATCCTTAAAAAGTTTGCTGCAAAAAATAGATACCTGTACGAATGCCCCCAAGGGTGCTTACGCAGCAGTAACGGTGTTTAATGCTTCCCCGGTAGTTCAGAACGAACTTGTTTCCTTGGAAGTTGAAGTTCCATCGGGCAAACAGGCCATACTTGTAGATCACAACGGTGCACAAATTGCTGCGCTTTTCGGCAGTGCTCAACGAGAGTTTAAAGAAGGAAATACCTTCACCTTCTCCGATTTAGGTGAGCTGCTCGCAACTGTCTCCACTGAGGGGCACAATTCGATGAGGCTGATAGAAGCTAAGCTCGTTGAAGAAGATGATCTGCCTACGATTGAGGCAGTATTCTCCAATATAATGCCTCCCGATGATGAGAGTCTGGCAACGGTAATGATGCAGCTGACGGAGCTTTCGGGCAGACTAAAACCAGAAGACCGGTTACGGGCTAAGGTGTTCAGCGGACCCAAAGCGAACTTGAAATTTAATGCCCAAGACCTTCCTGCAATGGGGTACAAAACCTATTATTTACTAAGCAGTGAGCAAGCAAATACTGCAGAAGAAAGGGAGACCCACGCCACATTCATCGAAAACGACTGGTTCAGGCTCGAGCTTGCCGGAGAAAATGGCAGCTTAAACTTATTGGATAAACGCAAGCAGATTAGCTATCAAGAGATTAACCAGTTCCTGGACTGCGGTGACCGCGGTGACGAATATAACTTTACACCCCCAGAAGAAGATCATTGCGTAGAGCCGGAACTACGCTACATGGAAACCTATGATTCGCCGCTGGATTCCAGGATGGTCTTGCATTGCGTTATGAAACTCCCATTGGGTTTGACCGAGGATCGTCGCGGACGGCTGGATGAAACCATAGAATGTCCTCTGGAGCTGGAAATAACCCTTTCTAAGGCGATACCGGTGATTGATTTTTTGGTGCGCTTCGAAAACCAGGCCCTTGATCACCGGCTTGAAGTGCGTTTTCCGACCGGTCTTGTCCTGGATAAAGCCCGCTTCGATAGCCACTTTTACGTGTGTGAACGAGCGATTGACTTGCCTATCAGCGACTCAAACTGGATGGAACTACCCCGGCCTGAAAGCCCTCAGCGCGATTTTGCTGACCTGAGCAACCACCAAAATGGCTTGATGCTTGCTAACCAGGGTCTGCCAGAAGCAGCTGCATTGCGTGACGAAGAGGGCAGGGCTGTTTTGTCCCTTACGCTCTTGCGTTGTGTGGGCTGGCTTTCCCGTGATGACCTCTGGAACCGCAAAGGCCATGCTGGGCCTCCAATAGCAACGCCTGAAGCCCAGGAGCTTGGTGTTCATGCATTTAGCTACCGGCTTATTCCGCACCTGGGAGATTGGGAAGCTGCAGCGCAACTGGCACGCAGTTTCCAGCTCGCGCCGGAAGCTTTTCAGGGTGAAATTCAGACGGGTACACTGCCGGACAGCTCAGCAATCGTGCATATAGAACCAAGGGATTTCATCATTACTGCCATCAAGGAAGCAGAAGACGAGAGCGGAACAATCCTGCGCGGTTATAACCAGAGTGACAGCACAATCGAGCTGAAAATCGATTTCAATCTGCCCTATAAAAACGTATTCCTGGCCAATATGGACGAAAGCTTTATTGAGGAAATAAACCCAGACGTAAATGGCAACCTTAGCCTGTCACTGGAAGCGCACAAGGTGCTTACCCTTCTTTTCAAGCTGGAGGACCTTGACTAAACCTGCATTCAGGATTGGGTCAATCCCAATCTACGGGCGGCTTATTATGGCTCCCATGGATGGTATTTCGGATGCGACCTTCCGGTATATCACCCGTCGCCTGGGTTCGGCTTATACGGTTTCCGAATTCATCAATACCCATGACTTTTCCCGATTGCGCCATTATCAAATCCCGCGGCTCATGTTCCGGGACCAGGAACGACCTTTTGGTTTCCAGCTCTTGGATAACGATGCGGCCCGTATGGCGGCAGTAGCTGCGCGCTTGTACGAATACTTTAAACCGGATTTTTTCGATATCAATATGGGCTGCTGTGCTCCACGCGTTACCAGCCGCGGAGCCGGGGCTGCAATGATGTGTAATTTAGACCTCATTCGCGACTGCTTCAGACGTTTAGGCGAGGCTGTGCCTGTACCTCTGACTGGCAAAATGCGCCTGGGTTGGGATGAGCAAAACCTAAACTACCGCGCTGTAGCCGAGCTTGCTGTGGAAAACGGAGCGCAGGCTGTCGCTCTGCATGGTCGCACACATAAAATGAAATACGGCGGCCGTGCCCGCTGGGAGCCCATCGCTGAGTTAAAGGCTTTGTTGCCCGTGCCTGTAATTGGCAATGGCGATCTTGTAACCTTATCAGACGTAGAGCGCATGCAAGCTGAAACCGCTTGTGATGGCGTAATGGTTGGGCGGGCAGCCATGCAAAATCCATGGATATTTGCAGGCCTGGAGCGGCACCAGGTGCCAGTACAGGAAGTTTTTGAACTGGCACGCTTTCAAGTTTGCTCTATGCAAGCACTTTACCCTCAGGGAAAGGGCATTATGGCTTTTCGCAAGTTTATTAAGGCCTATTTGCAGCATTATTCACTCCCTTATGCACAAATTGTAGAACTTATGAAAATAAGAGAGCTAGAACCTTTGTTAGAATTGCTGGAACAGATTAAAGCAAGCCTGGGGCCTCCAGGGAGGGTGCTAAACACTTGGAACTGAAACATCAAATCTCAGTAAAGTAAGTGCAAGATGTCCTTGTGCTTAGCAAAAGCTTTAAGACCTTTAATTTGATTATCCAACTGGAGTATTCAACCGGAGGAAACATGGAATTAAGCCCCAAAGCATATGCCCGCAGCGTAAGAGCCTGGACCCTGTATGACTGGGCAAACTCGGCCTTTGCCACCACTATCATGGGAGCCATCCTACCCAATTATTTTGCAACCTACATTGCAACTGAGAATTCGCTGACGCTCTGGGGGCTTACCGTTGCAATTGGAAGTCTGATTATCGCTTTAATCAGTCCGGTTTTAGGCGCAATTGCAGATTTTAAGGGCTCGAAAAAACTTTTCATGGGGATTCTGGCTGGATTAGGCATTGTAAGCACCGCCCTTTTCTTCTTTATCAAATCCCCGGACCAATGGTTGCTATGCTGCATTTTGTACATTCTGGCGACAATTGGTTTTGCCGGTTCTTTGGTCTTTTATGATGCTTTGCTGCCTCATGTAGCCAAGGAGGAGGAGATTGACCAGGTTTCTTCCCGCGGCTATGCAATGGGCTATGTTGGCGGGGGCGTACTTCTGCTCATCAATGTATTGATGATTTTCTTTGGGCCGGGACTATTACCGCAGATGCCGGAAGCAGAAGCAACCCAGCTGATGATGCGGCTTTCGCTGGCTTCGGTAGCGATTTGGTGGGCTGTTTTTTCGATTCCGATTTTCAAAGACGTTAAGGAGCCTCCCCGTAAAGCTGAGGAACATGAGATCGGTCAGGATGTTGTGACTATTGGTTTTGCCCGCTTTGTCAATTCCTTGAAAAATATCCGTGAATTCAAAGATTTATTCCTTTTTATCCTGGCATTTTTTGTGTATGCAAATGGAATTGGCACCATCATCACCATGGCAGTCGCCTTCGGTACCGACTTGGGCTTTGGCACTCTCATCCTGATTGGCACCTTGTTGATGGTTCAGTTTGTTGCAGCACCCTTTGCTATTCTATTTGGGAAACTGAGCAAGAAAATGGGCATTAAAAACGCAATTACCCTTAGCCTGGTAATCTACACCCTCATAGCCATCATCGGGTATTTTATGACCGAAGAATGGCACTTTTTGATTTTGGGCTTCGGGGTAGCGACCGTACAGGGTGGCAGTCAGGCACTTAGCCGATCCTTAGTAGGGCAATTGATGCCCAAAAGCAAGACGGCTGAGTTTTATGGTTGTTACAGTGTTTCGGAAAAGTTCAATACTGTTGTAGGGCCATTGCTTTTTGCTGCCGTCAATCATTTCACCGATAATAGTCGCCTGGCGATCATATCCCTGGTAGTTTTCTTCCTGGCCGGAATATGGCTGCTAAGAAAAGTGAACATCGAACGCGGTCTCGCCCAGGCAGCTGCAGAAGATGCCAAAATGCTTAATGTGGAATAAGGCTTTACCAGGGAATACGTCTCACTTAAATAGATTATGATCGCTGTTATTTAATCGTATTATTACCTAAGGCAAATTGGAAGCTGATGAAAGCATCATCGGTAGCATTCGGGATTACGATGCTGAGATTTGCTCTATTACCGTCAAGTCATTTTGGTGATTTGAGAGAAATGCAAATACCTAGATCAACTACATATGCCTTAAGACCGAGCTGGCTTTGACCTTAGACTAGCTGCCAAATCCTGTAGCTACGGTTCCAGAATATTTAATGATGTCCGTCTTTCCAAACGGGCAGATTAAAAAGGATTCCTAAAGCCCGCGCAAAAACTGGAAAGCCAAATCATAAAAACCCAGCAAGGATTCGTGCCCGTAATCTGGGTATATTTCCATGTTTTTAATGGATCTGATTTTATTATAGGCAGCAAATTGTGTAGAGGGTGGACAGATCGTATCCATAAGCCCAATACCCCAAAGGATCTCGGCTTCAATACGTGGCGCCAAGTTTTGTATATCAATATATCCCAATTGCTGGAACACAGCATCTTCCATTAAATGTCGTGGGTCGAATAAGCGAAAAAATTCCCGTAGTTCCAGATACGCTTCTGCAGCCAAGTCGATCTCCCATACCCTTTTATAATCACTAAGAAAAGGATATACAGGAACAGCGCGCTTAATGCGCGGCTCCAGCGCAGCACAAGCTAAGGTAAGCGCTCCTCCCTGGCTTGCACCAGCAGCCCCCACACGAGTTGCATCGACTTCGGGCATATTCATGACAATATTTGCCAATTGCGCCGTATCCAGAAAGATTTGACGATAAAGTAGTTTTTCCGGTGCCCCGGCAAGTGCGTCCGATAAACCGCGAATGATGTGTCCATGGTGGGTATTCCCTGAAACCAGGCTAAGATCTTCCGAAAGCCCTCCTTGACCTCGACAATCTAACGCCGCGACGGAAAAGCCTTGTGAAACATAGGCAAGCTTATCCATCCAATCGCGGGAACTTCCCGTATAACCATGAAAAAGTAATAAGGCTGGGTGTGCTTCCTTTACCCGGTTAGGCCGCAAATATTTTGCGTGCACCCTCGCGCCGCCAACACCATTAAAGTAAAGATGAAAACAGTCGCAGCTATCAGCTTGAAAATCAGCTGGTACCAGCTCCAGAGCAGGATCAACCGAGCGCATATCCTCCAGAGCCTTGGTCCAGTAAGCATCAAAGTCATCGGGCTTAGGATTTATTCCCTGGTATTGAACCAGGTCTTCAAAGGGCATATCAAAACTTAATGGCATTTGACCCTCCAGATCTTCCTTTTATGAATAAACACCCGAATCTCATTCTAAGAAAAATCTATTGTTGAAGAAATGTCGGGTTTGTTGTAAACCAGCTTATAACCGGTACTGTCAAAATCAATTTCTAAACGTGCAAAATTATTATCCTGCTTCCATTCCAATGAGATAGAGCTATCATCACTGGGATTCACGGAAAATTCTCCGTCAAAAGCAGGGTGAGTATTTCGCAGATGAATTAAACGGAACAGTTTTTGAACCACAGGTTTCTCGATAGCCTGATTGATCTCCGCCAGGGTGTAATTATGTCTGTTCAGTTCTCTGCCTTCACCTGTTTTTTGCACCGCCAGGACATCGTTTTCACCTGCGAGCAACCCAACATAATATATTTGTGGGATTCCAGGCGTAAAGAGCTGGAGTGCTCTGGCACCAAGATAAGCATCGTCATTACAATCCATCAGTGAATAGAGCGTCCCCCGAATTTGGTGAACATCAAAGCCGTTTGGATCCTGATGTTCCGGAGAAACGATCAAACTCAGGTTGCCTCCCCGCTCTATACAGGTTTCAACAAGCTTAGCCGCTTCTGCATACTCATAAAGCCCGTTTAAATCGGGTTTGATAGGGATGCCGTCATGACAATCCAACATAGTAAATTGATTATGTGGCCGGGTTTGCAGATAGCTTTTAAGTGCTTTACTTGTACGGTTGATATATGCATTTAGAAGCGTATAGGGCAAAATAAAATCATAGATCCAATAACCACGCTCGGCCAATTTGTATTGAATCGCGGGATCAGCATGTATTTCTGGCAAGAGCGTAATACCAAGTGCATTTGCTTCTTGATTAATCCAATCCAAAAATTCATAAATTTCTGGTTCAACAAAAAAACAGGAAGTTCCCATCTTTTTTATTACGTAACCAACAGCATCCAAGCGCACTATACGGACTTTGTTTTTGTGAAAGCTTTTAAGATAAGTGCTAAAAAGGTCGCGGGTCTGGGCGGAATGGATATCTAGGTCTATCTGTTCTGAAGGGTTTGTTTTTCCAAAGGTAGTCCAAACCTTCAATGATCCAGCTGATGTTTCGTATTCGGAATAGGGCAGTTCCCTGCGCAAAAAGATCTTATTAATGTCTTCTTCAAACGGCTGTTCATCCGGCCAGAGCTTATCCAGAGTAATAAAAAGATCAGCAAATTGAGATTGATTACCTTTTGATAAGAAATCTTGAAAATACTCTGATTGGGCAGAGATGTGATTGACCATAAGATCCAGAATAAGGGGCTGTTTTTCAGCAATTGACCTTATATCTTCCCAGTTGCCAAATTGAGGTTCAATTTCAAGGTAAGTGAGCGGAGCAAAGCCACGATCTCCAGAAGATGGGAAGGGCGGCAGTATATGTATGCCTCCAGGGAAAAGCCCGGAAAGCTTTGTGTCCAGCAAACGGTTCAGCTCAGCCAAATTACCTCCGAGGGAATCCGGGTAGCTGATTAGCTGCACTTTACGCTCCAGTTTCAAGCGCACCTCTTTTCATCACATTAAGCACTTCAAAGTTGTCAGTGATAATGAAATCGGCCAGATATTGATGCCCGGCGATGATCTTGTGTTCGGTAGCGAGGATTTGTTCAGTAAAAGGATTCTGCATTTCGTCACCGCGATTCCTTTTGCGGCGGTCTTCGCGGGTTTTAATCCAGTTTCTGGCAATGAAGATACGTACGTCAGCATCGCGCAGCAAAGAAGTGTAGGTGCCTTCGGCAATCACTACTTTTACTCCTTGTAAAGTGATAGTCTCCATTTCTACCTTATCCTGGTGATAATCTACCAGGGGTTTCTCGAGAATCTGGGCATCTGTTTTTGCCTCTCTCAGGTTCTGCGCCAATGTTGCAAAATCAACTTCTGTATGAGGACCCAGCCAATCTGGGTCTGTTTTTCTACGGGCGGTGTTTTGCTTTGGAGGCAAGTAAAAGTAGTCGTCCTGGCCCAGTATCACTGATTCAAATCCCAATTCTTTCAAAGCATTCTTAAGCGCTGCCGCCGTTTCTGACTTGCCGCTCCCCGACTCTCCGGCTACAGTGATAATAAAACGCTCGCGACTTGCCTGAATCCGGGGAAGTATTTCTGGAATCAATTGTGCCGCGGCATCAATATGGCATTGTTTGACCAGGATTACATCACCTTTCATAAAACCTCATTTTCTTTTCAACTAAATAAAAGCGTCTTGTTTAAGCAGAAAATCTTTTTAGGTGAGCCTGCAGTGCTGAAGTTTCACCCTTTCACAGCTCCCTGAATCAAAGCTGCAATAATTTGACGCTGGAAGAGAATAAAAATAAATAATGTAGGTACGAGGATCAGAATTGTCCCCGCACACAGGAGAGGCACATTTGTGGCGTAGTGGCCTTGAAAAGCACCCAAAGCCCCAGCCATTGTGCGTTGGGAAGGGTCTTCTACCAGTACCAGTGCCAGTAAGAATTGGTTCCAGGTCCAAACCGAAAACAGGATTCCTAAGGAAACGATGGGAGGCATGGCAATTGGTACATGGATCCTTAGAAACAAGTCCCAAGTATTTGCACCGTCGATTCGAGCTGCTTCGGAGAGTTCTGGCGGGACGTTCACAAAGTGAGTGCGCATCCAGTAAACACCAAAGGGCATGTATAGTCCAATCAGAGGCAGAACAATCGCCAAGCGCGTATTGTAGATACCCATGGCACGTTCCAGAATATATAAGGGAATGATGATTCCGCCAAAGGGTAAGGTAAGCCCGAAAATGAAGAGCATCAATATGTAACGAGAGCCAGTGACGCGCAATATACTCAAAGAAAAGGCTGCCATCGTAGAAATGATGAGAGCTATGGGAACAACCGCCACCAAAATAAAAGTGCTTGACCTCAAAAGCACAGCCATGTTTGCAACTTTGAAAGCCTCGACAAAATTGCCCCATTGCGGGTCGGCTGGCCATTCTAAACCACTGGGAACCGTATTTGAGGGATGCAAAGCCGTCATGAAAATACTGATAAATGGCAGAATCGTAAAAGCTATCAGTATAAGCAAGAAGATCCGACCGCCAATCAATTCGCTGCGTGAAATCTTCATCTAGCTTTCCTCCCGGCTTAAGCGCTGAATAGGCAGAATAACAACCAATACCAACAGCATCAACAATACTGCCAGTGCAGATGCCAAACCAATAGAGCGCTGTGAGAAACCAAGTATATAGATTTGAATCCCGGGAACCGAGGTACTGTTGCCTGGACCTCCTGCAGTAGAAACCCAAACGATATCAAACGCTGCCAAGGCATTAATGACCGTAACAGTAAGACAAACACCTATTTCGTGACGGAGCAATGGAACTGTGATATGAAAGAACTCTTTCAACCAACTGGCTCCATCAATGCGGGCCGATTCGTATAAGGCGGGGTCAATTTTCGACATCCCGGTAAGCAGGAGTACGATACAAAAGCCCAAGAGCACCCAGATTCCAATCATGCCTACCGAGGGAAGTGCCCAGGTAAAATCACCCAGCCAGGCCCGGGCAATTGTTCCGAGCTTCAACAGACGGAGTAATTCATTGAATACGCCTGGAAGAGCTAAAATCCATCCCCAGATGATCCCAGCAGCAACGAGCGGAATAATTTGAGGCAGGAAAAGAACTGTTCGAGCAATGGCGCCAAATTGACCCTGGGCAACACGATTGATTACGCTGGCTACAATGAGTCCCAAACCTAAAGGAACAATACTAAAGTACAAGATTAGCTTAAAGGCATTAAAAATCGAGCCGAGCAGATTTGGAAATTTAATGATAGTGAGATAGTTGCTAATCCCCACCCAGGTCATGGGACCGACACCATTCCACTTAAAAAAGGAATAATAGATACTAAGCAGTAATGGAATCAAAACAAAGGTAATGTAAAACGCCAGAGCCGGAAGAAGAAATGCCCAGGCTATCAATTTTTCCCGACGGACCTTTTTGTTCTCAAGAGTCCGTCGGGGAAAGCTGAGGGCCACAGAATGCTTACCCACTTTTGTCTCAGGAGTATCCAAAGTGAAACTCACTCGATTCTGGATTTTGCATATGCGGCCTCATTCATTTCTTATTGTTCCAGTTGACGTAAATACTCGGCTTGCACGGCTTGCAGTAAGCCAGCAGCATCTTGCTGTCCGGCGACCATCTTTTGAAGCTCCGGCGTCCAGCCTTGCGCAAAAATAGCACTGGTGGCATTCGCAATAAAGTCCATCGAATTACCGGCTTCACCAACAACAGGTCCAGCCGCCAAGGTTTCATTGGTTACTGACCCCTCGGGCGCTGCAGGCATGGTAGCACCTGATGGACCACCAGGATTCGAGCCGCCAATTGCTACATTTATTTTACGTGCCTCGTCATTTTTTGCCACCCAATCAAAGAAGAAGGCAGCACAGTCGGGGTTTTTGGCTTTGGTGGCAATGCCGTAAGTTAGTGGAGCAGACATGGCTGCAGGGCCATCACCTTCCTTAAGGGTCGGCATCAGGAAAAAGCCAACGTTGCCTGGCATTGCTGCATCGTAGGCTGCATTCTGCCAGTCGCCATTGAAGGTAAAGACGCCTTCACCTTCACCAAACCGCGCTGCTGCATCCGTGAACTCGATGGCGTTAATATCCTCAGGGAAGTACCCAGCTTTGATCCAGTTTTCGAGATGTTGGGCAGCCTTTAGGTTGTCTGGTGTATCAATAGTGGCACCAGGTTTGTTGAAAATCCAATCGTTGATGGGGCCAACCGGACCGTAGGCGGCCATTAACTGCTGCAAGGGGAACGCAAGCCCCATGCCGCTCTTCGCGCTGCCCCACATCATGATAGGCAGCAACCCAGCTTCCTTGGCTGCAGCTAGCAATTCGTCAAATTCAGCTAATGTCTTGGGCGGCTCAGTCATACCTATTTGAGCAGCTAATTCTTTATTGTAAAAAACACCTGTAAGGCTATAGTTGAGCCCCATAGCGTACAGGGTGCCTGCACCACGCGTTCCATCTTCGCCCACACGGTTTTGGTCCAACTGCGGTACTGGCCAATCATTCCAGCCAAAGGCTTCTGCATAGCCATCCATATTCATTAACAAACCGTCCTTCGCGAAGTCGACCATGGTAGGAAGGCGGAGCAGATCTGGGGCATTGTCCCCGGAAAGGAGCAGAGGGGTAGTGGTAATCAGGTTAGCAAATTGATCTTGTTTGATATCCCAGGTTACATTGGGATATTGCTTGGTGAATTCCTCAGCTAATTTGAAAGGAATATCGAAGCCCGTTTCAAAGTATGCATTAAGCACAACAGGTTCAGTACCACATGTGGGTGCTCCAGCAGGTGTATCTCCAGCTGGGGCTTCTGCAGGGGCCGTTGTTGCTGTGCATGCTGTAACTAGCATCACTACCATTACGATTAGCCCCAATATCCTAAAGCTTGTCTTTTTCATGATTCTCCTCATTTTTTGGATTTGGTTGTGACCTTTAAAAACTACGTCTAAATAGCACCTCCTTGAGGACTAGTAACTGAATTTTAGGGTTCGACAGAATGCATTTAAACTGTTTGCATGAAAGCTTTTACATTGCAATGATAGCATATAAAAAAACAAACTACAAGTGGTGAAATATCTAGGCTGTAAGCCTTTCAATCAGCGTTAACGGAAGATTGATATGTTGAACTGGTCGAGAGGGGTCTGCAATATGTGCGAGGAGTAATTCGATTGCTATGCGGCCTGATTCGTCCAAATGCTGGCGAATTGTCGTGAGGTCTACATATTCAGCCATATCCAAATCGTCAAATCCGATCACAGCCAGGGATTCAGGAATGTTGATTCCAAGCCCTCGGGCTGCTTTTATGACACCCAGCGCCTGAAAATCAGTTGCTGCAAAGATTGCAGTTGGGGCATCTTGCCTCATTAATATGGCACGCGCATTCAGCTGTGCTTGCTCCTGGCTATAAGGTGCCAGGCGGACGAATTCTTCGGGAATTGAGTACCCCGCCTGATCGATTGCTGTTCGAAAGCCTTTCAGGCGCAGGCTGACCGGATGAATGGAGTATTCTGGCAGATCTGTATCTCCCAGGAAAGCGATGCATGTATGGCCTTTTTTTAGCAGATACTCGGCAGCCATTCTGCCGCCGCCTTCGTCATCGATTTCGACACTATTAAGAAGCGGGTGAGGAAATTCGATGAGGACTGTAGGAAGGTTAAACTTGAGCAAACGTTGTACATCTTCATCTGCTACAGGCAAAGAAACAATCACCAGGCCATCAAGATTTCCTGTAAGCGGAAGTGTGGACAAATAATTCTGCAAACGATTATTCGAGTCGACTGTATAAATGATGAGGTCGAAGTTTTCTTTAGAGAGCGTAGAAGCAATCCCCCGCAGGCGCTGAACAAAAGAAGGAGCAGTAAAAAAAGGCGTTATAACGCCAATACGTCCCTTATGTCGCATTGCTCGGGCTCGGGCTTCAGCCTTAGGTACAAAGGATAAATCGTCAATTGCTTTATTTACCCGTTGGAGGGTTTTGGGGCTGACTTTTTCCGGCTTATTAATCGCTCGCGAAACGGTGGCAACACTTACACCCGCAAGTTGGGCTACATCTATTATCGTGGGTGTTTTATTATTCGGCAGCATACTTTCTCAATTTTGAAAACATTATCATGATAATACCATGACTAGCCATTCTTAATTAAGTGCGGCAGATATACGATTAAATATGAGTTCTTCAGCATGAATATCCCAGGTATAGGCAACTTCTACAGACAATAGAATGCCCAGGTATACAGGCAGATATAAGAAACAGCCAGCCTTGAAGTGGCTGGCTGTTTGCTTCGTTTGGGTTTAGAACCTAAAAATTGCGTTCTCCGCTACCCCGCCGGGGTGAGCGCTCACGGCGGTCACCACCACGGCGGTCGCGTCCACTGTTGCGGCGCTCGCCACCAGAACGGGAACCGCTGCGGGAGCGGTTGGCATTATCACGCTCCCGGGCTTCTTCAGCTGTCCAACCTTCCAGGAGGGCCTGGCGGCTGAGCCGTATTTTGCCTTCGGATGAAATATCGGTAACCATTACGGTCAGTTCGTCGCCTACATTGACCACATCCTCTACCTTGTTTACCCGTTCACTCGCCAGCTGACTGATATGTACCATGCCATCAACACCGGGCAGTATCTCAATAAAGGCGCCAAAATCAGTTACGCGTACGCATTTACCAGTGTAAATTCTGCCAATCTCAGGCACCTCGGTCATTCCAAGAATACGGTCCTTGGCTTCTTCAAAACCAATGCCATCCGTGGAGGCAATGTAAATGGTGCCATCATCATCAATGTCAATTTTGGTGTTGGTTTCTTCCTGCAGGCTGCGAATGTTTTTGCCGCCTGGTCCAATAACAGCGCCAATTTTGTCAACCGGAATCTTAACCGTCTCAATACGCGGCGCATGAGACTTAAGGCCGGGGTTTGGCTTTGCGATCGTTGCCAGCATAATATCCAAGATAGCCATGCGGGCTACACGAGCGCGCTCCAGCGCTTCGGCCATGATCTCCGGGGTGATGCCGCTGATTTTGATATCCATTTGCAGCGCAGTGATGCCAAATTTCGTTCCGGCAACTTTAAAGTCCATATCGCCCAGGTGATCTTCGGTGCCGAGAATATCGGTAAGAATCACATGACGTTCGCCTTCCTTGATAAGGCCCATGGCCACACCGCTCACCGGCGCCTTGATGGGAACACCGCAGTCCATCAGGGCCAGGGTAGAGCCACAAACCGAAGCCATAGAGGAAGACCCGTTGCTCTCCAAAACCTCACTGACCAGGCGCAGGGTATAGGGAAAAGTCTTTTCATCCGGAATAACAGGCTCAAGGGCACGTTCTGCCAGGGCGCCATGTCCAATTTCGCGCCGGCTCTGCCCGCCAATGCGTTTGATCTCGCCAGTGGAATAGGGAGGGAAATTGTAATGGTGCATGTAGCTCTTTTCTTCGGCGCCGTTAAGATTATCCAGTTCCTGGGCTTCCTTTGGCGTTCCCAGAGTGGCTAAAGTAAGCACCTGAGTCTCGCCACGAGTAAACAAGCCGCTTCCATGAGCCCGCGGGATAAGGTTGACCTCACAGCTAATCTCACGCACCTCGTCAAGCTTGCGGTTATCCGGGCGTTTGCCTTCGTAGAGAATACGTTCGCGAATCAGCATACGTTCTGCTTCATCGTAGGCGTTGCCATAGCGTTTTGTAAGCTGCTTGCCCTCATCACTCTCCGGGTCCAAACCTGCCAATACCTCTGAAAGATAGGCTTTGCGCAAGTCCGCGATGCCGCCATACATGGTTTCTTTTTGATAGGGTTGATCGAGCAGCGCACGTAACCGGTCGTTGATAGCAGCTTTGGCGTTATCGAAGGCCTCTTGGTCCTCAGCAGCTAACTCTACTTCGCGTTTGGGTTTGCCCAATTCGGCAGCCATTTGCAATTGACATTCGATGATCGGTTGGATTGATTCATGGGCCAGCTGCAACGCCTCGAGCATGAGAACTTCGGTAACTTCTTTGGCTCCGCACTCAACCATGAGAATAGCTTCTTTGGTGCAAGCTACACGCAGGTCTAAGGTAGATACTTCCATCTCCTGAAGGCTTGGGTTTACCACCAATTTTCCATCCACAAAGCCAATGCGTACTGCCCCAACCGGGCCTCCAAATGGGATATCAGAAATCATCAAAGCAGCGCTGCCGGCATTAACAGCCAGCATATCCAGGGGATTTTCGCTATCCGCGGAAAGCGACATCAGTACAACCTGCACCTCGTTACGCATTCCTTTAGGGAAAAGCGGACGGAGCGGGCGGTCGGTCAGACGGGCGACCAAGGTCGCATCTGTTGAAGGGCGTCCTTCGCGACGGAAAAAAGAGCCAGGGATGCGTCCCCCGGCGTACATGCGCTCTTCGTAATCAACAGAGAGCGGGAAGAAATCGACACCTTCACGAATGCCACCCATTGTGGCAGCGGCAAAGATAATACTGTCGCCCTGACGGATGGTGACCGAGCCGCCGGCCTGGCGCGCGAGACGACCTGTCTCAAAGGTAATTTGCTTGTCACCTAATTGACACGTGTAGAACTTAGGTTCTGGTTTCATTGTTTCCTTTCAGAATGGCGTGCCAGATCAGGAACTGAAAAGCGGGCACCTTATTCAGGTACCCATTTTTCAATGCCCGATCAGCACTCGTTTTGTTCCATTGTTAAACCACAATGCGCCTGGCCTCTTGGCCAGGTGCCTGTGAAAATACCCAAAATTGAGATCAGCTTACTTTTTGCGAATGCCCAGTGCGTCGGTTACGGCCAGGAAACGCTCGTAATCCTTTTGGCGTAAGTAAGCCAAAAGACGACGACGCTGGCCAACAAGTTTAAGCAGGCCGCGGCGACTGGATTCATCGTGCTTATTAGCACGCAGGTGATCGGTAAGCTGGGTAATGCGCTTTGACAGCAGGGCAATTTGAACCTCGGGGGACCCGGTATCGCCCGGCTTGCGCTCGAACTTTTTGATGATCTCAGTTTTTTCGTTAGTTGTTAAAGGCATGACATCTGCTCCTAGTAAATTATGCAGGTCTCAAGGTTTGCAGCTATTCACCGCTTACCCGACCAGTCACAGCCTCAAATTATAACAGAATAGCGAGGAAAATACAAAAAGCCAACCCTCAGGGTTGGAGGGGGTGAAGGGTATTTTTTCTTAGGTACTTTTGAAAGTTAATTGAAGGGTGTACATTATTCAACGAGGGAAATGAAAGCGATTTCGCAAGATATGTAAGAGGTGCAAGGACAGTAATGCGTACTCAGCAAGAGCGATATTTTTCTATGGGCAGCTATTATGCTGCAAGATTCAAATCTTCCTAAAAAGTTATAGATTCCTATCTGCGAAGAACGAGAATAGAAAAACAATTATCATGGTCCAGAATTATAAGAAACTAGTTTCTGCCAGTCTATAGCACCCATGGGGTCACAAAAACCTGTAGTATACTCACTAATGAGTCTGTTGCTCAGTTTTGCCCTTTCATGTAAGTATAAGTCATTCTTCTCTTTCGCCTTAAACCCAATTGGTTCGATGATATCGAGATATAAATCTGCGTCTCCACTAATAAATTGCCAGAACTCTTGCCCAACCAAGAATAAGTAATTGTGTTTATAAACCTTTTTAGCCCGTCCATAACAAATACCAAGCACAGGTTGAACAGCCTTTACACTACTAGTTTGTAATAAGACTTTTCTAGCGTGTTCAAAATTTGTTTTAAGGCGTTTGTGTTGCGAACTGTTACCCCAACTACTACCTGATTTTATGGAAACGCAATAACGCATATTATCGAAATCGAATTCCAAATCTAATCCCTCTGAAGAAGATTTCCATCCCCCCTTGACCTTTTCGGCCACATAGACTGCAAGTTCCTCGAGAAACTCACCAAACATCATTTCCTCCGAGGAAGAGAGAAAGGCTTGCATAATTCCCTCAATCAAATCAGCAGCTACCTCCATATTTTTAGCTTTGAACAGGTAGGGGTTTTTCCTTAAAAGAACATCCGATAGAGTTAATTTCTTTAACTTTTCAAGTCTGCGATTGTGAAAATTATCGATTCGCTCACTAACAAAGTTGTAAAAATCGGCTTTATCGAGACCAGTTGGAATCATAATTCTGCCCCATCTACCAAGTAGGATGCAGCTTCTTCTGCAAGTCCTTTTAACTGCAATTGAGTGCCATAGAGTCTATTGGCTGATATATTAATGTATTCCCGATTTATGTCAATTCCAACGAATCTCCTGCCAAGTTGCATGGCTGATAGGGCTGTAGTCCCAGACCCTAAGAAGGGATCAAGTACCATATCTCCTTCATTGGTAAACAATTTGATAAACCAAGTTGGCAGATCTATTGGAAAGGCCGCACTATGCTGCTTATTTCCACATTCTGTGGCCATGTGGATCACGTTGGATGGGTACACCATATCTCGACCAACCCATTTTGAAACATTCTTTCCAAATCCACTTCCTACAGAAGAATTGTCGCGAGTTTTATCTTTTTCGCTCAAATTCGACAACCTGCTTTTTGCCCAGTCCCCTACAGGAACCATAACAGAATCTTGGTTCATGAGGAATTTTCTAGTTTTATTGAATTGAAGTAGTCTTTCCCAACTGTCTCTGAATCTATTGCTCCACTTGCCAGGATGAGAATTTTTTTTGTGCCAGATGAATTCTTCCGTCCATAACCAGCCTTGAGATTTCATCTCCTTTATAAGGTCCAGAACATATGTATGACGCTCACCGTTAACAACTCGCTCTTTTATATTGAGGATAAAGGTTCCAGTGGGAGATAAAACTCTAAGCATCTCAGCACTTTTTGGTAAGAACCAATCAACATACTTATCCGGCGAAATCCCACCATAGGTATTTTTTCGTTGATCAGCATAAGGAGGTGACGTAAAGATTAGATCAACCGAGTCATTCGGCATCTTTTTCATTACGTCCAAGCAGTCTCCGATAACTACCTTGTTTTCCAATTCTTTAGGGAACATAGAACATTTATACCATGTCTATTGACAAGATTGTACCTATCAAACGATGTGTAAAACTACAGCCCAGTAAAAAGTATCGGAATACTGTGCCTCTGATTAAGGTTTATAAACTGAAGGGAAACTACCCAATAGAGCCGCTTTGGGCAAAAAGCCGGTGAAATGATACTCCTCATTCAGCAAGCCATCTTATAATTGTCACCTATGCAACTTAACCTGTTTACTTGGTTGCTTTCGCTTCTACCTATTGCAGCAATGCTTCTGTTGATGCTGCGTTTTAAATGGGGCGGAATGCGTGCCGGGGCTGCCGCATGGCTTTTAGCGGTTTTTTGTGCGTTAACCTTCTTTGGGGCAAATTGGCAATTGATAGCTTTCAGCCAGATAAAAGCAATCCTCCTGGCATTGGACCTTTTGCTCATCGTTACTAGTTCCTTATTCCTTTACAATCTTGCAAATGAAGCCGGTGCAATCAAGCGAATTGCTGATGAGATTTCCAAATTAGTTGCCGACCGCGGCTTACAGGTACTGCTGATCGCGTGGCTTTTGTCGTCTTTTTTTCAGGGAATGGGCGGCTATGGCGTTCCTATGGCCGTATGTGCCCCTATCCTGGTCAGTATGGGATACAGCCCTGTAAAATCGGCTGTGATGGCTGCCATGGGCCATAACTGGACCGTCACTTACGGCATCATGGCCGGAGCTTTAATTGCGCTTGCAGGGATTACCGGGGTTCAAGCCCAGGCGATGGCACCCTACGTAGGTGTTTTACTGGGTCTTACCATCATTCCTACAGGCATGATTATCAGTGTATTAAGCATGGGCTGGAAGGGAACCTTGCGCAGGCTGCCTGCTATTTTTGCCGTAGGTGGCACAATGGCACTAACGCATCACCTGATGGGGCTTGCAGGCTTGTGGACTGTGGCAGTGTTTGCAGCCGTAATTTTGGGTGGAATAGTCCTGGTACTAATCAGCCGGCTAAGATTCTTCCAAAAAGACGGGTTGCAAAAGAATAAGGCTGAACCTGAGCTGTCAAACTCTGCGTCAGAAGCAGTACTGCCGCTTGACGAGAAAAAGGAAAGGAATTTTTGGCTGCTTGTTTGCCCCTACCTCATCCTCCTGGTTTTGGGATTTGCTACGATTTTAATCAAGCCTTTAAAGGAAGCCCTGGGAGCCTGGAAGTTCAGCTTGCAGTTTCCTGAAATCAGCACGCGCCTTGGGTGGTTGGTTCCGGCTGGGCCGGGCAAGGTGATCAGCGTCTTCTCAAACTCTGGCGCATTGGCATTTTATGCCTGTGTACTAAGCTGCCTGGTATATTGGTTTGCCGGCATCCTTCATAAAGACTCCTTACGCACAGTTTTAAGCCGCACCCTGCATGCCTCGGTTGATTCGAGCCTGGGTGTCCTTGCCATGATCGGCGTTGCTGTCATTATGGAGCAAAGCGGGATGACATATACCCTTTCAAAGGGCTTGAGCGAAGCCTTAGGCAAACAAGCATACCCAGCCGTAGTTCCCGCAACTGGCTTGCTGGGTGCCATCCTAACCGGTGCCAATGTAAACTCGAACCTGCTGTTCGGCAGAATGCATTTTGAAACAGCACGCCTTTTGGGCTTGAATATCCCCCTGATTTTGGCAGCTCAGAGCGCCGGAGCCTCCTTGGGGAGCGTGTGTGCCCCGGCAAAAATTATTGTGGGCTGCACGACTGTGGGTATGAGTGGCCAGGAAGGGCGGGTACTTCAAAAGCTGCTGCCCCTTATTGCCATTCCAACAGGAATTCTCACCATCACGGTTTTCATTTGGTCATTGCTGAGCAGTACAGGAGCAGTACCATGAAGACGGCTAAGAGAAAGCTTTCATTCAGGCTCCGCTTAGCCCTCCTGGCCATCGAAATCCTGGCTCCTTTTGGCCTGTATTTCGCCTTGCAAGCAGGCAATGAAGGCCTGGCATTTTTGCTGACCATACTTTTGGGCGCAATCTTTCTGCTTTTGGCAATCGTGAAATGATGTTCTTAAGTGATTAGAATTGGAGACAGATAATGCCTGCCAAAACTTTAAATAAGCTTATATCTGCTGCTGGTCTAAAACCACTGAACAAAGCACCATCCGTGCCAATTTGCGGCATTACATCCGATTCGCGCAAGGTACAGCCAGGGTATGCCTTTGTGGCCATCAAGGGCGAAAGCAGCGACGGATGGGACTATATTCCCCAGGCTTTGCGCAATGGAGCAGCAGTAGTTATTGGATCCCGGCCATCCTATGAGCAGGCAAATTTATCCTACGTTCAATTAGCTGGAGATATGCGCGCCAATCTGGCCCATCTGGCTGCTGCATTCTACGGCCACCCGGCCCGGGACTTGTGCATGATCGGGGTAACCGGCACTGACGGTAAAACCACGACTACGACGATAATCCATCAAATCCTGAGCCAGGCAGGCATCAAAGCTGGAATGATTTCTACATTAAGCGCATTAATCGGCGACAAGGCGCTGGACACCGGGTTTCATGTAACCACGCCTGATGCTCCGGAGATCCAGAGCTATTTAGCCGAGATGGTAAAAGAGGGCATGAGTCATTGTGTTCTGGAAACAACCAGCCATGGCTTAGCTCAAAGCAGGGCAACAGCCTGCGATTTTGACCTGGCCGTAGTAACCAATGTTACCCATGAACACCTGGACTATCATGGCACTTATCAAAACTATCTTGCTGCCAAAGGGCTGCTTTTTTCCGGACTTGAACACACCGCCCAAAAACGCATGGGGAATTTGCGCAAGGCAGTACTGAACAAAGATGATCAGTCTTATGAGTATCTCAAGCGTATCTCGCCCGTTGGGCAAATCAGTTACAGTGCTGTAAATGAAGCTGACCTTTGGGCAGATTCGATCAGCGATGGCCCTGAAGGCTTACGCTTTACGCTCCATGCTCAGGGGAAAAACTGGGATCTATCCACACCGATGCATGGGGTTTACAACGTTTCCAACTGTTTGGCAGCCATTGGAGCAACCTGTCTGGGTCTAGGTTTGCCCATTGAGCATGTGCTAGAGGCATTGCAAAATGCAAAAGGTATCGCAGGCCGTATGGAAAAAATCGAGATGGGGCAGGATTTTACGGCAATCGTAGATTTTGCGCACACCCCTAATGCCCTGGAAGCTGCCCTGCGAACCGCGCGCACTCAGACTAAAGGAAGGCTGATTGCGGTCTTTGGCTCGGCTGGATTGCGCGACCGAGCAAAACGGCGGATGATGCCCGAAGTGGCGGTGAAACTGGCAGATATTTCCATCCTTACAGCGGAGGACCCGCGCAGCGAACCTTTAAGGGATATTCTGGCGGAAATGGCCCAGGCGGCAATTGGCGCAGGCGCAATCGAAGGCCAGGACTTTATGCGTGTTGGAGACCGGCGTGAGGCAATCCGTAAGGCAATTGCTCTGGCAAAGCCGGGGGATTTGGTAATCAGCCTGGGCAAAGGGCACGAACAGAGCATGTGCTTTGGCAGCACAGAATACGACTGGGACGACCGAACCGCAATGCGCGCTGCCCTGGCTGAACATTTGGGTATTGATGGCCCGCCAATGCCCTACTTGCCTTCACCCTAGCCTCAATCCAGGAAAGATTATTTCCGGTGACGTGGTAACTGGCTCGCTTCGCCCAGCATCCCTCCGTTATACCCTCCCAGGGGCGCAACCAAACCCACAAGACTCAGCAGCAAGCCATTGTCCCGCAATAGAACTGCAACAGCAATCAGGCCTGCCAGCCCGCCATACAGGCCGTAGGTGATGCCGCGGCGATCTTTAGCCAGGCGGGAGATCAAAAAAGCGCTGCTCAAGGAGCCGATAAAAACCCCCAGCATCAGGGTGGTGTCCACAGAGCCAAAACGCTCCCCATAACGCAGGAGCAGACCGTCGACAATATCGAAAAATATTAGGACCCAGGCAATGTTCAGGAGCATAGCGAGAAACAAAAAAGCGATTTTTGTTCCCCGGGGATCAAATAGTTTTAGAAAATGCGATGCCAACTCGTTTTATCCAATCCAAGGTTTGTGAAAAGCATAATTCTCAAGGGTACTTCCTTCACCTTACAGCTGGTCCAAACTGCACTTGCGTACATTTTAGATTTTGGCTGCAAGGAAACACGAGCTGCTATCAGATTTGGAAGCAGTTTATCGATTCCTGCTCGTCTTCGAAATAATAGCCTGTCCTGCTTACTGAAAAATTGTATCATCCCTCCATAGGGCCTTTAAAGAATTAGCAAATTGGAATTTATCACAAGATAAAATTTGCGAAGGCATATATCAGATGACCAACCGTGAACAATAAAGCCGGAACTATTGCGATTCCGTTTTTTCTATCGATTGCATAGAGTAAGAATGCCAGGCATGGCAGAACCGTCAATCCCAGGATAGCGATCGTACCTGCTAAACCCTGATAATACGCAAACCAACTGAAATAATACAGCAGGCAACAAACTCCCGTGATGATAATGAGCGGAGTTGCACTGAGTTTTTGAGATTCATTGTTCCTGAGGATACACAAGGCTGCAATCATCAAGATCTGGAATACGGAAGTGATTTTATCTATGGTTTTCGTGATCGAATCCGCTCTTAAAATATCCTTTGGTGCGGGATTGGCGAACCAGATAAAGTTTGGCAGCATAATCATCAGGAACAAGACTAATGCCCAAATATCGAAACTAATTTTGTAAGCCCTCAACATCAGTATCTCCTACCCATCAATTTGTCTGAAAAAAACTCCTGTAAAAGCCTGTCCTGCATGTGTACGCCAGGTTTCCATCAGGGGATACTGCACCCCTAAAACCTTTTGAACATAGCTAAGTGACAACTTTATTGTGATCCTTAAATTGTATTAATCTCGATATGATCCTTTCAGTGTTCCTGCTTATTTTATACATTTTTCCGCAACTGCTCTCACTAAAACCTTATAAATAGTGAGATTCAAAGACTAGTCTTTAAAAAGTTTAAGAAATAAAAAAACCACGACCTAAGTTCAACTTAGATCGTGGGGATTGGTGTTATTTCCTTATGAGTATGTTTATCCTGCTCAAATTTCTTTCTCGCAGTAGAATTTTTCCGATATTTTTATAGAAATAAATAGAATTGCAAATAATATACATAAAAAACATGCAATAACTACTTCAATATTTTTTATTGCAAATAAGGCTAATTCTTCTACTTTATTCAAACCTAAAAAATTGCCGACTAAAAAAATAATCATAAAAGTTAAGAACAAGGGAATTGTGGAAAATTGTCTGGCCTTACTGTATTCTAATTTAAACATTAATGGGTATTGAAAGGAAACTATAAGTATCAAGATCCAATAATACACAAGGACAGTAAGACCATATTCTTGAAGCTTTAATCCTTCCTTTTCTAGTACAAAAGACGCTAGTAAAGAAATAATTAATCCTAGGATAATAACGAATAATCCAGAGGTGATGACCCACAGGTATCTCCCCCGAACAACATTTCTATTATCAAATCCAAACATCCGATAAACCCTTTCTAAACCTGATGATTCACCTACAATGAAAGGATATGACTGATACATAAGTGTCATAAAAAATGACATATATAAAAACATGTCTGCTCTTTTCATGCTAATAGTCATAAAAAGGGCGATTGCAAGGAAAATGATAAAATTTTTCATACTTAAGTATGGCTTGATTGCAATAGTATCTATTTTTGCAACTTTCAATACTTCATTCATAATATTCTCCTCTATTGAAGAAAGTCACGATGGAATCAATGGTTGGTCTTTCTACAATAAATCTGTCGTTTAATAAATCTGAATATTTAGTCTTTATTAAAGCTTCACTTCTTGTATCAAATTGTTTTACTCCTATTAGTGTAGCTTCATCTAATTTTGTAAATTCTTTATGGTCTGCCTTAATCAATCGAAATTCTTCAAGTAAATCGTCTTTTGTTCCATAAAATACTTTATTTCCATCTTGAATAAATAGAATAAAATCAGCAATTGCTTCCAAGTCAGTAGTAATATGAGTTGAGAATAAGACAGTGTGTTCCTCATCTTCATCCATAAAAGCTTGGATCATATCCCTAAACTCTTCCCTCGCCGCAGGATCCAAACCACTTGTCGGTTCGTCCAGAATTAATGTCTTTGCGCCATGGCAGAGGGCAATTGCCATCATTAGTTTTGTTGACATTCCTCTGGAAAGTTCTTTAACCTTTAAATTCTCTTTAATTTTATATGTACTCTTAGGACTCATTCCTAACACCCTGAGTTGAAAACAACTCAATCGTCTCAATAGGACGCCGACCCTGATTACGATAGCCCTGGTGTGGTCGCTCGGTATTGTAGTGGACCAACCAGGCGTCTAAATCTACCTGAAGTGCTTCCACAGATTCGTACAGCTTCGTGCGAAAGGCGATGCGGAAGAATTCGTCCAGGACCGTTCGGTTGAAGCGCTCAACAAACCCATTCGTTTGCGGTCTGCGCACCTGGGTCTTGCGGTGCTCGATGTCATTGAGCTCCAGATAGAGTTCGTATGGATGGGTGTCTTTCCCGCAAAATTCACGCCCATTATCGGTCAAGATCGCATCCACCGGTAGCCCTTTTTCTTTGTAAAAAGGTAGGACGTCATTGTGGACAACTGCTACTGCTGCTTCTGGCTGTTTGGTGGTGTGCAGAAAGCCAAAGGCATAGCTGCCATAAGTATCCACGACTGCGTGCAAGTAGACCCGCCCCACGCCCTTGAGCACACCGACATAAAACGTATCTTGGGAAAGCACTTCCCCCGGCCGGCTGCTCTCGATATGCCGCTCCCGGAAGCAGGGATTGGCCTTCTCGATCCAGGCCACTTGCTGGGGGCTCAACTCGATCTGGTGTTCGAGACTTCGCTCTTCGAGCTTGAGTAGCCGCTCATAGCGAGTACCCATCTCATGCTTGTTGAGGATATTCTGAATGGTGGGATAACTGATTTTGATCCCTTCAAGAGCCAGGCTGTCGCACAGCTTGTTGCATCCCCATGTGGGGTGTTCCAGGCTAAGTTCCAAGATCCGCTCTACTTGCTCGGGAGGTGTGGTGAGAGGATTGGATTTGGGTATGGGAGGGAGATCCTTCAATCCCTCGATCCCGTGAGTCTGAAACCTGCGCTTGTATTCGTAGAATTGGGTGCGCGAAACCCCGCGCTGGCGGCAAGCCTCGCTAACATTGCGCAAACTCTCTGCCAGCTGCAAGACACTCAGTTTCTGATGTGCTACTCTTAATCCTGCGTCCATCGTGATCTCCTTGTATAATTCTACTAGTTATTCACGATGTTAGGTATGTTTCACTAGAGTACATTTTATATTTAGAAAGCAAGTGTACTACTAGGTTTCTCTCCTAACATATAATAGAAGACGGAAAGGAGAGCAACGATGACAGCTGAAGAGAAAGTAGCACGGCATAAGTTAAGTGTTCTGGAGCTGGCGCAGACCCTGGGGAATGTCAGTGAGGCTTGCAGGATTAAGGATGTATCTAGGACCCAGTTTTACGAATACAAACGGCGTTTTCAAACACATGGATTGGAGGGATTGAAAGACCTGCCGCCAATTCATAAGACGCACCCATTCACTACTCCGCCAGAGGAAGTAGAACGATTGCTTGGTGTTAGCCTGGATCATCCAAGCTGGGGATGTGTGAAGTTGAGCAGTATGCTCAAGCTTGAGGGGATCACAATCAGTTCACCAACGATTCAAAACATACTGATCAAACATGGCATGGCGAGCCGTTATGAAAGGCTGTTGAAACTGGAAGAGAGAGCCGCCCAACAGGCCATTGAATTAACTCCGGAACAAGTAGCACAGATTGAAAAGGCCAACCCCTGCTTCAGAGAAAGGCATGTTGAGAGCAGCAAACCAGGTGAATTACTCTCACAAGACACATTTTATGTTGGAGTACTCAAAGGGGTGGGGAGAGTGTATCTACATGCTGTGGTAGATACATATGGCAGCTTTGCCTTTGGTTTCCTGCATACCTCAAAGCAACCAGAAGCAGCGGTGGCAGTTTTGCACAACAATGCATTGCCTTTCTATCAAGCCCTTGGGTTTGAGGTTACTGCTGTTATTACAGACAATGGCAGGGAGTTCTGCGGAAAGGAAACTCACCCTTACGAACTTTACCTGTCCCTAAACGACATTGAGCATCGTACAACACGGGTGAGGAGACCACAGACTAATGGGTTTGTGGAACGTTTCAACAGGACTGTCCTGGATGAATTTTTTAGGACAGCCTTCCGTACCAAGTTCTACGAATCAGTGGAGGCTTTACAGACAGATCTGGACCAATGGTTGATCCATTACAACACAGAACGTCCACACCAAGGGTATCGCAACATGGGTCGCCGCCCTATGGATACAGTACAATTGTTTGTAAAGAAATCCGCAAAGAAAGAAGCCTAGTAGTACATTTTACTTTTGCTTCAACTTCTGATTCGCTACGAATCATAAATGGAGGCTCATAACTACGACCGGTCGCACTAATTGCCCCCCCATAAACTCTTTTTAATAAATGTTCTGCTTCCAGTTCGATTAAGTCCCTGCGTATTGTCATCTCAGAAACATTTAATTCATTTGCTAGCTCAGTGACTGAAACTTTCCCCTCTTCATTAATTTTTTTCAAAATAAATGTGTTTCGATTTTCAATCATGAATTAACCTTATATTAATTGCTGTGAAGGGTTTGTTACAATGATACAATAATATTGTTCGATTTACAAATGCATTACTTGATTCTACTTAGCAATTTAATAAATAGGTTGGGGAAAGCCCTTCAATTATTACAAAATGACTGTTTTTGAGACACTCGTGGTGAGAGTTTTCAGTTGAAAATTCTAGCTTACAGGTTCTTTTTATGTATTTGATGACATTGGAAATCGATTAAGGAGATATCAGCAACAAATCAAGACAGGACTATGGAGGAAAACATGCTAAACTGTAGTACGTTGAACCATGGGATCTCCCTATCTGGAGTGAACTTATAGACAAATTCTATCAGACGTGGAATTCACGTAAAACATTTTTAAATTCGTTTTCTAGATTTACTTTCATAAAGGATAAAAAATGATTAAGAATTTTCTTCTGGGGATCGACATTGGCACTACTAATACAAAAATGATCTTAATTGATAATGAAGGAAGTATTTTAGCTAGCGCTTCTAGACCTGCCACATTGTATTCTCGGTTTGTCGGTTGGGCTGAAGAAGATCCTTCTGAGTGGTGGCAAAATGTTTGCGATCTAGTACCTGAGTGCCTGCAGCAGGCAGGGATCCATGCTACTCAAATTGCCGGCATTGCTGTAAGCGGAATGGTTCCTACAGTCATCATACTGGATAAAGAAGGGCAAGTTCTCAGAAATTCGATCCAGCAAAACGATGCCCGCGTCGTCGCAGAAGTAAATGAGTTTCGCTCAAAAACCGATAAAAATGTGATTCTGAAAAAAACGGGCAGTGCTATCACACAACAAAGTGTTGGCCCAAAAATTAGTTGGTTGATGAAACATGAAGCAGATGTGATGAAAAACGTTGCTCATATTCTTGGCTCCTATGATTACATCAACTTCAGGCTGACTGGCAATTATTATGTCGAGCATAATTGGGCCTTGGAAAGCGGCTTATATAATTTATCCACAAAAATGTGGGACGAGGAACTGCTTGACCTTTACCAGATGGATCCTAGCTGGATGTGTTCGGTAAAAGAATCATCAGCTATTATCGGAACTGTCACAGCAAGTGCTGCAGCAGAAACCGGTCTCGCTAGAGGTATTCCGGTTGTTGCCGGAAGCGCAGATCACATTGCTTCTGCATTTTCTGCCGGGG
Organism: Anaerolineaceae bacterium; assembly: GCA_040772305.1. GTDB lineage: Bacteria > Chloroflexota > Anaerolineae > Anaerolineales > Anaerolineaceae > Mesolinea. The sequence continues at coordinate 76,140 of JAXGYK010000002.1, read as the reverse complement.
TAAAAAATGAAGGGGATTTGTTGATCAAACTGGGTGGTGCTGGCGATATATTGTATTGTACCGATATTCTTGGTTTTGAAGAGCGCTTGTTTTTAGACTTTCATCTTATTCCCGGGAAATATTTGATCAACGGCTGTATGGCATCTAGCGGAAGTATTATCAAGTGGTATAAAAACAATTTTGCTCCTGATATGGAATATAGAGAACTTGACACAGCTGCGGAGTCATTGCCTCCTGGATCAGATGGTTTAGTTTTACTCCCCTATTTTCTTGGTGAAAAAACTCCGATCAATAACCCGCTGGCTAGGGGTACTCTGGTTGGCTTAACATTGTCACATAACAGTAATCATATATTTCGTGCAATTCTCGAGGGGATCTCATATGCTTTCCAGAATCACTTGGATGTAATGGCAGAGAATAACTGGTATCCCAAAAAGGTACGGGTCACCAATGGCGGTGCCGATTCAAGACTGTGGAAGCAAATTACCGCCGATGTATTGGGATTGCCCCTTGAAAAAGTTGCTGGGCATCCAGGTTCTTCTCTTGGTGCTGCTTTTGTTGCTGGCATGGGAACAGAAATATTTTCTTCCTGGGATGAAATTGAAAAATATATCCAAATCTCAGAAGTTATCCAACCGGATTTTAAAAATCACGCAGTGTATCAGGACTTATATAAAGTATCTCGAGAGATTTATGACAGGCTTGAATCTGTCTATCCAAAACTAAGTAATAAATAAACAAGGAGACAATAAATGAATGACTTTGACTTTTCAGGAAAAGTTGCACTAGTTACTGGAGCAGGAAGAGGAATTGGAAAAGGGATCGCCCTGCGTCTAGCAGCTCATGGCGCAGACATTGCAGTAAATGATTTAAATGCTGAAACCGCACAAAAAACGGTAGATGAGGTTAAAAAAATAGGAAGGAAATCGATCGCATTACCAGCCGATATTTCTAAAACATCCGAAATTGATCGGATATTTGAGTCCTTGATGGAAAATTTTGGTCGGTTAGACATATTGGTAAATAATGCTGGAATATCAATGTATCGTCCTATTTTGGAGTGTACAGAAGAAGATTATGACCGCCATTTAGATATTATGACCAAGGCTACCTTCTGGTGCATGAAAAGAGCAGCACCCATTATGATGAAACAAAAATGGGGCAGGATTGTCAATATTGGTTCTTATGTTGCACAGATGAATTGTACGACCAAAAATTTTGGCCCATATTGTGCCGCCAAATTTGGGGTTATCGGATTGACACAAGTAGCAGCTCAGGAATTTGCACCAAATATTCTAGTAAATGCTGTTGGTCCAGGCGACGTAGCCACCGAAATGATGGAAGCAGAGTGGGTGCAAGAAGGTGAAAAACGAGGAATGTTGGCAGCAGATGTAAAAGAAATTTATCGTAAACGGTTAATCCTTGAAAGATTTGAGGAGCCGGATGATATCGCAAAAGTTGTTGCCTTCCTTTGCTCTCCTTTGGCAGACCAGATCACAGGTGCTCATATTATCGCAAGTGGTGGGCTGCCTTATACAGTAAAGTAGTTTGACAATGGGATCAAGTTTCTGCTTTTATGTCAGAAACATGATCCCTTAATGATTTCTGAAGGCAGTTTCATGCGCGTTGAGCTTGAGACAAAGAGCTAGACTCAAGCCAACACATCTTTCCAAAAGAATGTAAATCTTAATCCAAAAACCAAAATGGAAAGGTTTTTTGAACTCCGTTTTTGAAGATTATGTTTTAAGTAAATATATAACCCCTTACCGTAAAAATAAACTCTTAAAAAGTGCAGGAATTGCTAATTTATTCAAGAAATAGTTTTATGCTTTTGCCATTTCATTAATCTTGTAATAATGAAGGTAATGTCCGCCAATCAAAAAATCTTATTGTGTCACTATTTTCTTCCGAGAATCTCTTTTGTGCCGGAATCCAAGATGGGATTGTCTCGGTTCCGTCGGAGGAAAACATCATTACCGGACAAGAAATTGCACCGCCCGCTTTTACTGTTTGCGCATTCTGATATATTGCCTTGCTCTCAGCTATATAGTCAAGATTAACGGCATTCCGATACATCAGCAGTTTCTGCTGTCTTACTTCTGTGTCACTTAATGTTTTTTTATTGAGCGGATATATCCCGGGTATTCTCAAGAGTCCAAGTTTTAAAGATATTTCGCCCCATCTCAGCATCTGCCTTAAGTTTTCCGAAATCAAAGCCATCATAGCTATATGGCACAGCCATATCGATACTGACAATACCTGATACTTCATTCGGGAAATTTTGTGCCCAGTAGATTGCTTCCAATCCCGACATAGAATGCGGAATTAGCAGATACGGCCCTTTGATATCTGCTCCCAAGAGTGCATTTCTCACCTCGTTTACCGTAGAAGCAAGATCACGCTTTACATCGATAATATCTGAATATCCATATCCAGCTTTTCAACTACTGCTATCCTGTATTCGTCAGACAATAAGCTGTACAGTGGCTTGAAATCATATGTGGGCGCTACAGTACCGGAACCGGATAAAAAGACCAGCGTTGGAGCATTTGCATTTTCACCTTCAGTATAGACATGCACACTGTAATCGCCTAAATCAACCATCCTACCGTTAGGAACTATTTGTTTCGCTTCTATTTTTAATGCGATTTGATGATATATGGCAAGGACGCCAATAAGAAACACAAGTACACCTGATGTAATCCCCGCAATTTTCAAAAAATCTTTTAAGATTTTATGCACTTCATTTCACCTGCAAATTCTCATTTAACGAACTAAAGTTCCCATAAGTTGTAGTGCACCCCGATTTTTGGACAGAAATTAAATAGCGAGATAAGACTGGGTCCTGTAAGCCACAGGGCTCAGTCCTTTTAGTTTAGCCTTGATCCTGATATTGTTGTAATAATCCAGCCAGGCAACCAGTTCTTTCTGAAACAGTTCGACAGAAGCAAATGATTTGCCTTCAAAGAATTCTGTCTTCAGCAAACCGAAGAAGTTTTCGATGACCGCATTGTCATAGCAATTGCCCTTTCTGGACATACTCTGACGGACACCTTTTTCTGCCAGGAAGCTTTGGTAGGGTTTCATTTGATACTGCCATCCTTGGTCTGAATGCAGGATCAGGTCAAGCTTTTCAGGCAGTTGCTCAAAAGCCTTTTTGAGCATTTCCATCGTAGCTGCAAAGGAAGGGGATTGGCTCACACTATAACTGACCACTTCACCGTTGAAGAGGTCCAGAATGGGAGAAAGATAGACCCTCTTGCCCAAGACTTTGAATTCGGTCACATCAGTTGCCCATTTCTGGTTGGGACGCATCGCCTGGAATTGCCTGTTGAGCAGATTAGGGGCTATCTTGCCCATCTGTCCTTTGTAAGAGCGATAGCGCTTTTTTCTCAATTGACAGCTCAGGCCTTCTGCTCTCATCAAGCTCATCACCAGCTTGTGATTGATCCTATAACCTTGATTGCGCAGTTCCAGGCTAACCCGGCGATAACCATAACAGCCCCGGTGCTGCGTACAAATAGCACGAATGGCCTCTCGTTCAGCCTGGTGCTTCGGCGGAGCCTGGAGAACTTCAAGACTATAGTAATAACTGCTCCTGGGAAGGCAAGCCAGTTTCAGAAGCAATGCCAATGGGTATTCTTGCCTCAATTGCGAGATAATCTTTGTTTGCGCTCTCGCTCTTGCCTTTCCATTTCCGCAATCAAGGCACTCAATTTTTTTAGGTAGGCGTTCTCCGCTCGAAGATAAAGGTTCTCTGCTTCTAATCTCTCCAGCGGCGTCATCGTCTCATCCGGCGGCCGCCATTTCCTGGGCCTGCCCCGTCTCTTCCCTTCCAGTCCTGCCATCCCTTCCCTCCGGTATCGCTCAGCCCATACCCATACTGTGGAACTGCCTTTGATACCAAAGTGTACCCCCGTTTCCGTGTAGCCAAGATGATTGGCTTCCATGTACTCAAGAACTGCCAGTTTCTCTTCCGCTCTCCAGTTATATCGCGCTTGAGGAAAGTCCTCAGAACCCCACCTTTCGCTCATTTGTCTGAACCGCCTAAGTTCTCGCTCGCTGATCCCAGTCTGTCTTGATGCTTCAGCCAGACTTAGACCACCTTTTAGTATTTCGAGGGCTTTATCCTTTTCCTCTTTGCTGAATTTGCTCATAAAAACTGCACCTCCGATCTTGGATTTATTGTCCAAGTTTCGGGGTGCAGTTCAAAGTTTGGGCTTTTTTATATCTTCACTATTTTACTTTCCAATAATACTTCCACGGAAGCGTCTGCTCCACTTCGGTTAAAATGTTTATAAACAGGTACGCAAGTATCCAGCATTAGACGAAAATGGGAGATTAATTTAAGACCAACTGGCACAATTCTGTTTTATTACCCTTCTATACTTTAGTTTGCTGAGGTAAAATAGCAAATCACCCGGGGCGATGGCGGAATAGGCAGACGCAACGGACTTAAAATCCGTCGGTGGAGACACTGTGTGGGTTCGACCCCCACTCGCCCTATATCAATCTATTCAACGCTTTTTTACAGTTTTTATCGGACTTGTTTTAGTACCGTTTTTGCATTGCAATGGAAAATCGCATGATGTTTTAGCAGATTGCAAGGCAGTATACTTAAGCCGATGATACGCACCTGGCAACCATTTGCTTCCCTCTCTGGGCTTCTACTAGGGGTACTGGTTTTAAGTATGCTCTTGAGCAGCTGCAGCCAGCCTGCTCTCCTTCCTGATCCCACCGCAACACCGCTTTCACCCCAAAGCCTTACCTCAAGCACTGCAAGCACCGTTTTAACTGATACAGGCAATGCAGCTTTACCACAAATTCCCTCACCCACGCCCAATTTGCTTGCTCCCAGCCCGCTACAGATTGTCGAATTACAGTACATCCAAAATGGTCAGGAACTGACTGTACTGGCAAAAATACAAAACATCCTGGAAAAAACTATCCTGCGCGATGCAAATTACCAGGTGCTGGCGATAGACAACAATGGAACATTATTAGCAACTGCATCGGGATTTTTAAAATACGTCTTTCCCCGGGAACTAACCGGTTTTGTTGAGTTAATACATCTGCAACCAGCTACAGAGGTGAAGAAGGTCGAACTGCGCTTTGGGGATGCAATTGCTGATAACAACCTCAATTACCGTCAGCCTTTTGTGATGAGCGATCAAACTTGGTTCAGCGGCGAGCAAAATCTTGCAACAGCTTGGCTGGAGAACCTGGATCGCTTAACCTATACGCAAGTTGCTATCCACGCGATTGTCTATAACTATCATGGAGAAATCATCGGAGGGGGAAGAAGCGAGTTAGCCTTCCTGCCCGAACTGCGTACGATAGGCATCAGCTGTCCGGTTACCTGGACCCAGGCACCGGCTCGTGTTGAGCTCTACGCCCACCTGGGGCCCTATTCTGCCTCGCTGGAGGGCGGAGCCTGGTGGAAGACCCTCCACACGGAAAGTTCCGGATTTACTGTAAGCCAGGAACGCAAGCTGTCCGGCGGAGCTATCTTGCGCAATCGAAGTGAACAGATTCTGCGACAAACCTGGTACAACGTAACGGTTGTAGATGAAAATGAGATGGTCTGTGCCAGCTACAATGCCTACCTGCCTGTAATTTGGCCCTTGCAGGAGTTTGCTTTTGCCGTTCCAAATGCTTACATCCCCAACGATTGCACGCCAGCCTATGAAGACCTCACTATAGTGCCCGGTGAATTTGGAAGCTACGCTATCGCTTACAACCCACTCTACCCAGCACAGGCTATTTTGGTTGCAGAGCCACCCAATGCTTTAGTTCGCGTAACAGTAGTCAACAATCTCAATCTGCCTGTTCACGAAGCCCAGGTGCACGTATTGCTTAGGAATAGCCATGGAAAAATAACAGGTGGAGGGATTGCAACACTCCATGAGGCAGCTCCCAATACCAGCACAGTTTTGGATGTTCCAGTTATCGCAACGGGAGATTGGCTCGACTTGCAGGTTCAGGCAAGCATCCTGCTTCCGGAATTGCCGCTAATTGGACAATAGACCTAAAAGTCCATTAAAATGAAATGTGTCCATAGCTGATCAATATAAGCATGCATAACTTCGTCTTTAAGGAAGAGCTGCAAGCTATAATAAGAATATCTTAATTCAAGGAGATAATATGACGTCCAAGCTTACTAATGCTACACCCTTCGTCGCCACACCATTGCATCCTCGAAGCCCAGTTCCCGCCGATATTGAGATCGCTCAGGAAGCGGTTCTTAAACCTATTAGCCAGGTAGCAGCTGAAGCAGGTATTTTGCCGGAAGAGTTAGAGCTTTACGGAGAGCACAAAGCCAAAGTTCGCCTGGATGTGCTGGAACGCCTCAAGGATGTTCCTGACGGCAAATACATTGACGTAACCGCAATAACCCCTACACCACTGGGTGAGGGAAAAACCACCACCACTGTTGGTTTATGCCAGGCATTGGGTGCCCACCTGGGAAAACGGGTGTTCACCTGCATTCGGCAACCCAGTCAGGGACCTACATTTGGCATTAAGGGCGGTGCTGCCGGCGGCGGCTACAGCCAGGTAATCCCAATGGAGGACTTTAACCTGCACCTCACCGGTGACATCCATGCCATTACAGCTGCGAACAACTTATTGGCAGCTGCCATCGACACCCGTATCTTCCACGAAAGCAGGCAAAGCGACCAAGCCCTCTTTAACCGTCTTTGCCCCAAAGATAAGCATGGAAAACGCCACTTTGCACGCGGCATGATGGGTCGATTGAAAAAGCTCGGTTTCAACACCGAGGATCCTGATGCGCTCACTCCTGAGCAGCAAGCCAAGTTTGCCCGCCTTGATATCGACCCAGAAACTGTAACATGGTGTCGCTGTGTGGACGTTAATGACCGGATGCTCAGGGGAATCACCGTTGGCCAAGGTCCGGATGAGAAGGGTTTTGAGCTAAAAACCAACTATTACATCTCGGTTGCATCTGAGATTATGGCTATTTTAGCTTTAGCCACCAGTCTGGAAGACTTGCGCGAGCGTTTTTCGAAAATAGTAATTGGCCAGAACCGAGCCGGAGAGCCAGTAACTGTAGACGATTTGGGCATTACCGGTGCACTTACCGTCCTCATGAAAGACACCGTTAAGCCGACCTTGATGCAAACTCTGGAAGGCACACCCGTCTTTGTACATGCCGGGCCATTTGCCAATATTGCGCATGGGAACTCATCGATTATCGCTGACCGCATCGCGCTGAAACTGGCAGATTACGTTGTAACCGAGAGCGGCTTCGGTGCCGACATGGGCATGGAAAAGTTTTTTGACATTAAGTGCCGATATTCTGGCAACTTGCCTAATGCTGTGGTGCTGGTAGCAACAATCCGCGCCCTCAAGATGCACGGCGGTGGGCCGAAAGTAACCGCTGGCGCTCCTTTAGCTCCGGAATATACCAACGAGAATCTGGAGCTTTTGGAAAAAGGTATCGATAACCTTCTGGCGCACATCGATATTGCCAGGCAGTTTGGTATTCCCGTCGTGGTAGCGCTAAACCGCTTCCCGACAGATACTGATGCCGAATTAGAACTTTTACGCAAACTTGCCTTGGAGCATGAGGGCGTAGTAGATGCCGTAGTTACAGATCACTTTAGCCAGGGTGGTGCCGGAGCTGTAGAACTTGCCAAGGCAGTAGTTCGCGCCTGCGAGCAGCCTTCGAACTTCGAATTTCTCTACCCTCTTGAAAGCACCATCAAAGAAAAAATCGAAGCAATTGCCACTAAAGTGTACGGCGCAGACGGCGTGGATTACAGCGAGCTGGCCGAAGCCCGCATTAAGGAATACACCCGCCTGGGTTATGACCGGCTGCCTATTTGTATGGCTAAAACCCATTTGAGTCTCAGCCATGACCCCAGTTTAAAGAACCGGCCCAGAGGCTTTAGGGTGCCGATACGCGAGGTTAGCGCCAGCATCGGAGCCGGATTCCTCTACCCATTGCTGGGCACCATGAGTACAATGCCCGGGCTTCCCACCCGGCCGGGATACTACGATATTGATATTGATTTCGAAACAGGAAAAGTAGTAGGCCTTAGTTAATCTGGTAAAGAAAAGGTATGGTTTATGAACTGCACCCCGAAACTTGGACAATAAATCCAAGATCAGAGGTGCAGTTTTTTATGACCAAATTCAGTACAGAAGAGAAGGATAGAGCCCTGGGGCTGATAGAAGGGGGACAAACTATAGCTGAAGTATCAAGACGAACTGGGATCAGCGAGCGAGAAATTGGGCGGTTCAGACAATTGAGAGAAAGAATAGTATTTCGACTGTAAAGCGATCTAACGCTTAAGCTCCTCGTTGACGGCTAAAAGGTTTTCATGCAAGCCGCCAAATAAAAGCACAGCATGGTTTCCTATTCGCCTGCCACCTACATTAGCGAGGCATCCTTTCACTCCTGCGGCGTACATAGTGATACTTCTGGACTGAAAACCAGCAAGGTTTTAGATGAAAAACCAGCGCTTTACATATCATGAACACGTTCCGGCTGAAAGGATTAAAATAATACCGATCATCAATGAACGAATGATCGGAGGACAAAATGCAAAATAAGAAGATCAGAATTTTCGCGATACTGGCAATAATGGCCATGCTAACCGTGGCATGCGGATTCTTTCGCCTGCCTTTGGAAACTTTGGAAACCCTGGAGACCCTGGTGCCGCAACTCCAGGCAACATTGGAGCCAAGGGCTCCGGAAGAAAACCAGCAAGAATGGGAAGGCAACCCGCCAACGCAGGACACCCGCCCCTATCAGATACCTGCCAAGATTCCCACTCCCCTGCCGCCTGCCCAGCTAAACCCAGTGCTTCCGGAAACTGGCCTGCTCCAAACCACCCTTGAGCAACTGTATGCAAATGTGAATCCTGGTGTAGTTTCTTTAAAATTTTCTACTCAAACAGGGGAAAGCGGCCAAGGCACTGGCTTTGTGATCGATAAAAAAGGTCATATTGTCACAAATTGTCATATAGCCTGTGACGCAAATTATATAGAAGTACACTTTCCCTCTGGCTTAAAAGTTGAAGGGCATACCATTGGCCGGGACCCAGATTCGGACCTGGCAGTTGTAAAAGTAGACGTGGAAGAGGCTTACCTTGTGCCTCTCCCGCTGGGCGATTCCAGCCAGGCACCAGTAGGCATGCAGGTAGTTGCTATTGGCAACCCCTTCGGCTTAAGCGGAACAATGACCATTGGAATTATCTCGGCCAGAGGACGTACATTGGAATCCTTGCGTCAGTCGGATAGTGGCGGCACCTTTACTGCCCCCGATTTAATCCAAACCGATGCCGCAATCAATCCCGGCAATTCTGGCGGACCGCTCCTGAACCTGGCGGGAGAAGTTATTGGGGTAAACAGGGCAATCGCGACCGGGCAAAACATTTTAGGGAGCAGCTCTGGAAACATCGGCATAGGATACGCGATCTCCTCGAATATTGTACGCAGGGTGGTTCCCAGCCTGATTGAATACGGCACCTACGATTATCCTTACCTGGGTATTGCAGCCCTTTCGGATGATTATATGACCTTAGAAACCTGCGATAAGCTGGAGCTTCCGCAATGCACTGGTGCATATGTGAGCAATGTAGTAAATGGCGGCCCCGGTGACAGAGCTGGTTTACATGGTGCGCGCACAGACCAAAACGGAAATATTGGCAGCGGCGGCGATTTAATCGTGGCGATAGATGGAGAAGCCGTAGTGATCTTTAATGACCTGGTTACCCATATCACACTGAATAATTACCCGGGAGAAACAGTAACCCTTACGGTAATTCGTAACGGAGAACAAGTAGACATTCCTGTTACGCTTGGCCGGCGGCCATAAGCAAACTGCAGCAGAAACAAAAAGGACTGGTTGATTTAGCCAGTCCTTTTTTTATGTCCTAGCAGATGAAAACTGCCTTGGTGCTTGGTTCTGCTTAAAAAGGCCTGGCACCTTAAGCAGAACCTTCGAAAACAGTGCTTATCTATTCGTAACGCAATGCCTCAACAGGTTCAAGCCGGGCAGCGCGGCTGGCCGGATACCAGCCAAAAAAGACGCCTACAACCATTGAAAATAGCGTTGCCAGAAGAACAGACCCCAGACTCACTACAGGTGTTAAGACGGTTCCGCTTTGTGCTGCAATAAACCCTACCAGCTTGCCCAACAGCCAACCCAAGCAAATTCCGATGAGTCCTCCCAGAAGGGAAAGCAATACCGATTCGGTGAGAAACTGGAGCATGATGTCCCAGCTGCGTGCGCCCATGGCCTTACGCAGACCAATTTCGCGGGTACGCTCGGTTACCGAGACAAGCATGATGTTCATGATCCCGATTCCACCTACCAAAAGCGAAATTGCAGCAATACCGCTTAGAAAGATAGTAAAAACGCTGGTTATTGAATTAGCCATCGAAAGCAGATCTTCTTGCTTGGTAACTGTGAAATCGTTTGGCTGACGTGCACTTAGGCGATGGGTCTCGCGCAGAATAGTTGTGGCTTCTCGTGTAGCGGCAGCACTGCTTTCGGCATCCCGCGTTTTTACATAGATAAACGAAACATTGCCAGCGTCCATGTTTTGGTTAATGCGCAACTGCATAGTTGTTAGGGGTACGTAAAAATTCAAGTCGGGGCTATCGAACTGGCTGCCTCCTTTGGCTGCAGCAACACCGATAACCCGGAACGGGTACCCGTTTAAACGTATGGTTTGCCCAACCACGCCCGTGCTTTTTCCCAGGAGGCGTTCAGCGGCCTCAGGGCCAATTACTGCAACAGAAGCACGCGAGTCGCAGTCCGATGCAGTAATAAAACTGCCTTCCTGTAAAGGCAAATTGATCACCTGATCATAACCAGAAGTTACGCCAAAAACGGTAACATCCAGCGTTTCAAGCCCGGATGCAGCCTCGGTCTGTCCCAAGATTAGGGGGGCCACATTACTGATGCTGGGTGCGCGCAAAGGGTTTGCCAGTGCTTTTGCATCGCTGAGGGTAAGCGGCCGAGGGTTTTTTACTTCAGCGGCAGTATTCCCTCGCATGATGATCATCATATTTGTGCCAACCGATTCGATTTGGCCTGTAATGCTGGACTGAGCGCCCTGACCAATAGCCAGCATGGCAATAACTGCCCCCACACCGATCATAATACCCAACACGGTTAGAAAAGCCCTGGTTTTATTTGCAGCGATACTTCCAACTGCTTCCTTGATTGACTCGATGAGATTCATTCTGCAATCGCCTCCTGTAAAACCTGTCCATCCAAAAGACGAACGATACGGCCAGTTTGCATGGCAATATCCGGATCGTGCGTAACAATCACCAGAGTCGTGCCCTGCTCACGGTTGAGGCTTAAAAGCAACCGCATAATTTCTGCCCCGCTTTGGGTGTCCAGATTGCCTGTAGGCTCATCAGCAAGGATGATTGCCGGCTCATTCACCAGCGCCCGGGCAATTGCCACACGCTGTTGCTGACCACCGGAAAGCTCGTTAGGGCGATGTGTCATGCGATCTGCAAGGCCTACTGCCTCGAGAGCTCGGACAGAGCGGGCTTTAATATCAGATCGATTCGAGCTATACCGCAATGGCAAAGCTACATTATCAAGAGCAGTTGCCCTGGGTAATAAATTGTATTTTTGGAATACAAAACCGATTTTTTTATTGCGCACAACTGCCAGTTCATCATCACGCAGGTTGGATACCAACTGACCATCAAGGAAGTACTGGCCACCCGAAGGTGAATCGAGACATCCAATCATGTTCATTAGGGTGCTTTTGCCAGAGCCACTCGGGCCCATGATTGCAAGGCTTTCACCTTGGGTTACGTCAAGCGAAACACCCCGAAGTGCATGTACATCAATTTCGCCCATACGGTAGACCTTACTTAGGTTTATTGCATGGATAACGGGCAATGGGAACGGTTTAGTGTTCAAAATCCATCCCTCCACTACTTATCAACAGGAAGATGTCCACAGGGGGATTGAGTACGATGAGATCTCCTTCGGCCAGCGTTTCTCCTTGCACTTCAACGTTGCGGTCAGAGTATTCACCTAACTGCACTTCAATTGCCTCCAGTTTTCCATTACGCTGCACATACACATAGGTATTGCCCTCTCGGTTAACGACAGCCTCGGCAGGGACAGCCAATACTCCCTTTTTTTCGCTTACAACGATGGTAACGCCAGCCGTCATACCAGGATTGACGGGCAATTCAGTTTTATCCAGTGCGATACGCACCATATAACTAACTCCTGTAGCCTGCGCACGCGGTGCACGCTCCACAGAGATTACTTCACCAGTGAAACTTTGATCGTAATATGCATCAAAGATCATGATTGCTTTTTGTCCAGGAGCTACCTGGGGAATATCAACTTCGGAGATGGGCACACTTACATAGAGTTGGCTCAAATCATCCAGCTGTAATGCCGGCATGCCAACATTTACCAGATCCCCTTCTTGGGTGAAAACAGCAGTAATGGTGCCTGCAAAGGGTGCTGTAATTTGCTGAGTTGCCAGAGTTTTTTCCAGCAAACTTTGCTGTAGTAAGAGTTTTTCCAACTCCTCGGGATCAGGTCCATGCTCAATCTTTTTTATCTCGGCTTCCAGGCTGGTAATATTGCCTTCCTGAGCAGCTAATTGTGCCCGCAATTGGTCTAGCTTCTGAGCAATCAGATCCGGATCACAAAAATCAAGGTTTTGGCGGGCTTGATTCAAGATGGCAAGACGGTAAGCGTCAGGATTGTTTGCATATTTTTTCTGAGCATCAGCATATTCCTGCTTTAGATTTTTTAAAGTCCATTCCCTGCATACGCGTGCCTCAAAAACCCGGATCTGTTCTTCCAGATCAGGCAGGGAAGCTTTTGCCGTGCTGAGTTCTGCTTGGAGTTTCTCGCGCTTTCGATTGGTACTGTCCTCCAGATCTTTCAGGGCAGCCCGAATATTGATGAGGTCCAAACGCGCCTGGAGAATATTGGCAGGCAGCTCATCCTCGTCAAGAAAAGCCAATACTTCATCGCTTTCGACAAGCTGGCCGATCTTGTCATTTACCATACCTGCACGGCCTGAACTTTGCCAAAGCAACTCTGCGGATTGATGGGGTAAAACTGTACCTGTGCCATTAATGGAAACCGAAAGACTCTGTCTCTCGAGTGGCTGAGTAATTAGATTCGCAAGTGTTCGGGCTTGAGCTGCCTTGGCTTGAAAGCGAAAGATAATAAATATGCCAGCTGCCAATACCAGCAGTACCAAGATGACCCAAATCCAGCGTGGGAATCTTTTTTTCGTTTTATCTTGATCATTATTTTTCATGGGTTCAATTCCTCCTGCAAGCAGAAATCATAGCTTCAATAATTGAACTAAGAAATAAAAAAATGTTTATTTAAGAGATAAGTAACGCTAACGTATCAATTTGCTTATTGTTTTAAAAGCCGGGTGGCGGGCATCCCGCAAGAGGCTGAACAAGGCCTGTTCAGAGCTGGACAAATGAACACCCTGTGCACGGGCTTCGCTTATTGCTACTTTCTTATTCGCCAAATCCCGCGAAGATATACAGTCTGTGATTAACCACGGCTCGTAGCCTTCTTCCAAAAGATCGATTGCCGTTTGATACAGGCAAATATGGGCTTCAAAACCAGCCAGAAGCACCTGTTTACGCCTCCTGCTTGCAATAGCCTGCGCGCAAGCAGGGTCTTGCATCACGCTAAAGCTGGTCCGTGGATACTCAAAGTGATCTGTCAAAACAGCTCGCAATTCAGGAATGGTGCTGCCGATTTTTTTAGGTACTTGCGTGGTGAGAAGAACAGGAAGCTTCAGTGCCAGACTTGCGGATGCCAGACGGCAAATAGCTTGGATTCGCAGTTCAGACTCGGCTACTACGCGGGCAAGATTGCCCTGAACATCAATGAAAAGTACCTGCGTATCCTGGAATTGAAGCATTATTATCCTCTTTCAAACGAATGGTTCTCTTGCTCTCCATTATAATCATGCCGGAATGGAAACAAGTAAACTGGGCATCCGAGCTGCTTTTGGAAGCCTTGGAGCAGCCTTTCGGCTTTGGTGGTCCGACTGGGCAAACGGAGTGCTGGTATGCCTGGCGATGATCCTGCTGTCCCTGACGGTGATTGGGCATCCCATCGCGGTTTTTGGTTTATATGAGGTAAGCAAAGATCTAAGCCATGGAACACGCAGCGGTTTGGGAGGCTTTTGGAGGGGAATTAAAGACCATTATAAGCAGGCGCTGCTTTGGGGACTGGTAAACACTCTGGGGCTGCTCATCCTTGCATTTAACCTCTGGTTTTATGTCAACAGTCAGTTTGCGGTGGCAGTTCCTTTGGCAATCCTGAATTTCTCGGCTCTACTGCTTTGGTTAATTTGGCAGTTCTATAGCTTGGCTGCCTTTTTTTTACAGGAGCCCCAAACCCTAAAACTGGCTTGGAAAAACGGCTGGGCATTGCTCTTTGGTCAACCGGGCTTTTCTTTACCTATTGCGTTTACAGCTGTGCTGCTTTTTGGTTTAGCCCTGCGCTTTTTTATTCCTTTGGCTTTGGGGGTGCCGGCCTTTTGCAGTTTGGCAGGAATCCTTGCCGTTCAAACCATGATCGGAAAAAGAGCCTAGTCTTACCCGCTGCATCTGCAGCTGATATAACCTAAATAGCAAGGAATACTTAGACTATAATATTGCCATGGCGAAGAAAATCCTGGGTTTTATTGAGCTGGTTTGGGATTGTGATTCTTGCGGAACAACCAATCCCGGTGCCATTAAAACTTGCAGTTCCTGCGGCGCCCCGCAGCCGCCCAATGTACAGTTCAAACATGTAGATCCGCAATCCTTCAACTTTATTAAAGACCAGGCATTAATTCGGGCGGCTCAGAGCGGTCCGGATAAACACTGCCCTTACTGCGGTACGCGAAATTCTGCAGATACTAGCATATGTACCAACTGCGGCGGTGACCTGACCATTGGAGCCACGAGCAGACCAGTACAGATCATCGAAGATTCTTTCCAAGAAGGCATTCTGCCTCCAAGCCAGGGGCCTATGCAATCAGTTCCGGCTCCCAAGGCAAAAATGTCACTGCCTGTGAAGATTATCCTGGTGCTCATTGTGATTGCATTTTGCGCAGGAATTGCTGTTTTCTTCACGAAGATGAACCAGACCGATGCAATTACTGGAACCGTTTCGGGGGTAAGCTGGCAACACAGCATTCAGATGCAGGGGTATCAGTCGGTTGCAGAAAGCGACTGGCTGGATCAAATTCCGCAAGGCGCAAGCCCCTACAACTGTGAACAACGCTACCGTTATAGTTCCGAGAAGCCAGTTGCTAACTCGAGAGAAGTTTGCGGGGAGCCTTACACGGTAGACACCGGAACAGGCATTGGACGGGTACAGCAAGATTGTCACTATGAGGTCTACGACGATTACTGTTCGTACAATACCATGGCGTGGGTTCCCGTTGAAACCCTGGTGGAAAATGGTACGGACTTAAGCCCCTATTGGCCTGAGGTAACCACTTCGAGTACCTTGCGAATAGGTGAACAAAAAGAGAGCTATACGATCCAATTTGATGCGGATGGCAGCACCTATTCCATCACCACAACAGATCTGGAGCTCTTCCAGCAGGCCTTGCCGAACAGCCGCTGGACCTTAGAGGTGAATGCCTTTGGGAATGTACGCTCTGCCAATCCTGTAAGTAGTCCTTAATTCCTGAAACTGTAAACAAAGGTCCTCTGGAGTGCAGAGGACCTTTGTTTTATTTCATCGTACGGAGGCTTATTTTTCGTAAGCAGGTAGAAAGATCCATTGATCTCCGCTTTGGATTGCATAGCTCGGCATCCAAATCAGGCCAAAATTGTCAACGACAATATCTTTCTTTAGCGGGTTAAGGGTAACCACCTGGATATCGCTGGGACCCAAAGCCGCTTCCTGATTCAACTTAGCCAGTTCTTCTGCTTCCTGGACTTCCAAATCCTTAAGTTGCTGTTCGTAGAGGGCAATCATTTGCTTGGATTCTTCAACATTGGCAGCCGCAGTGGAAGTCATCCGCCGTTTAGTCAGCGAGGTATTTACACCGCCGCTACCGCGTCCAATCTTGCCCAAAATCCCCCCTTTACTGCTGCCACCCAGAAATGTCTTTGCAGCCGTCGAAAGCCAACTGCCAGTCTCTTCCATTTTGCGCTGCCGCAAAGTAGTTTCATCCTTATCTAATTCCAGCCGTTCCTTCATTAGCTTCGTGTTGATGCTGCTGCGTTGTTTATCGAATTTGGCTTTAAGCTTATCAATTGCTTCCTGGCTGGCGCCCGTACTGGTGTGAGCAAGGCGAGCTTCGAATGCTTCGCGTGATTCACCAGGGCTCGAATTCATCTTGTATGCTTTACTTACGTAAATTGTGAGCGGCAAGTCGCGGTAGAGGTAGTCCACAAAATCTTTTTCCAATCTGGCTATTTCTGTTTCGTCATTAAAAGGATAGCTCAGCTCAGCAAAGCTTGCGTTCGCCTCAGGTTGAACCCTGAGCTCCTGGATATTGAATGGCGCCGTAAAATGGTCTTGCCAGGGTATTAATCCACGGCCCTCTAAGCAGGGAACCTGTACCGCAACTACATTACGAGCATCAATGTTGTAGTTGCGATTGTTGATATACACGGTTGCCTGCGCCAGTAATGCTGGCTGGTAATACAGCTTTGGTTCCTGGGAGCTTTGGGACACTTGCAGGCGCGAAGCGTGCATTGCCTCAGAAAAGCTGAGCTTTAAGGGCAGGTAACGAACTGCAACTCGGGAACTAAGGCTAGGTTCGATGGCAGAGCCCGGCAAATTTTCCTTGCCGCTGCTGCTCAGCAAATCCTTGGCTGTAAGCGGCGCACCAGCGCTGTCACTTGCAGCAGCTGCGGCCAGCACCAGGTCAGCTCCAACCAGGCGGTTTAATTCCTCCAAACGATTTCGCATAATGGGACCTGGCAGGTAATTCATCGCCCAGCGTGTAGTAAAGATTTCTGGTTTTTTAGCATGGATATTGTGCAGCAAGAAGACTCGTTTACCCAGAGACGAGATGGTCTTATCGAAGAAGGGCCGATCGTAACCGCCGGCAAGGCTTTCCAGCCCATCCAGCAAGCGGCTCTTATCCTGGTCTGTTTGGAGCTTACCGATAATCCAGGTACCCGCATTCGATAAGGCTTTGTAGTCCAGGTCAACTGGGTTTTGAGTAGAAAGAACTAAGCCCACTCCAAACGCGCGTGCCTGCTTAAGCATGCGCAGGATAATAGGTTTACTGGGAGGATTTGCAATGGGCGGCAGATAGCCTACGATCTCATCGAAATAAACCAATGCGCGCAGGTTAGCGGTTCCGCTCTGTGCCCGGGTCCATGTTTCGATAGCCGAGTAAAGCAAGGTGATAAAAAACATACGCTCGGCGTCGGCTAAGTGTGCCAGGTAAAAAACTGAATGGCGTGGTTTTCCATCAGGAGAGTAAAGAAAAGAGCCAATATCTAAAGGCTGGCCTTGGAGCCAGCTGCTAAAAGCCGGAGCAGCCAGGAAATTATTAAGGAGCATTGCCAGATCGAAACGTTCTTTTTCAGGGAAAAGCTTGGAAACTGGGAATACGCCCAGTTTTTCAAAGGGCGGCGATTGTACTGCCATAATTAAACTTTCCAGGTCCAGGTCTTTGCCTTGACTCCAGAACTCTTCAAAGATATTGGCCAGAAGAATATGCTCTCGCGACCGAACCGGGTCTATATTTTTCAAGCCAACAAGCTCCAAAAGCGCTGTAACGGTAGAGCTGATCGCCTCACGCAAAATTTCCTTATTCTCGTTCCAGTCCAAAGCAGGCGCTTTTAACGAGGACAGAATACTCACAGGGAAGGCCGAATCGGAACCGGGAGTGTACACGGCATAGTCCACATTGTTTGCCAGCTTTTGCATCCGTTCGCGGTCGATACCGGCATCTGCAAGTCCTTTGGACCAGGAGGATGCGGCAGCTGCTGCTGCCTCATCCAGACTTTGTCCGGCACGGCGCGCTGATTCCTCATCAACCCAAGGTTTAAAATCATCCGGCTGCAAATCAGGGAAGTGCAGCAGATGATTGGTCAGGTCACCCTTGGGGTCAATAAGAATTGCTGGTATCCCTTGTAAAGCTGCTTCTTCAAGAAGAATGATACCCATACCCGTCTTACCAGACCCAGTCATACCTGTAATAACAGCGTGGGTAGTGAGATCCGCAGGGTCATAAAAAACCCGTTTTGCTCTATCAGCAGAACGAGCTTCCAAATCATAGCTGTAACCAAAATAGAATTCTGATGAATCAAGATCCGACATAGGGCCTCCGAGTATACACAGCAAGAGATAAGGAAATTATAAGCGAACAAGAAGAGGCTGACCCAAAAGGGACAGTCTCTTTTCAAATTAAGGGGATTATGATTCAATTAATGGCATGGGAACAAAAGTGATATTCAAACGATATGAAATGGATCAGCCGCAACTATTACCTCCGAGGCTGGACGAACTGATCGCGGAAGAGCATTTAGTGCGGGTGATCAACCGACTGATAGACAGGATGAAACTGGAGGCGATAGAAAGCGCCTATAAAGGAGGCGGAACGAGCAGTTATCACCCCAGGATGCTACTGAAATTGATCGTCTATGCTTACGCTGAGAAGAACTATTCCGGGCGACAGATAGCCAAGTTAGTGCGGGAGAACATCCACTACATGTGGTTGAGTGGCGGGAACCAGCCAGACTTCCGTACGATCAACCGATTTCGCAGTGAACGCCTGAAGGGCAAGATCCAGGGAGTGTTCACGGAAGTGCTGGAACAGCTGATTGAGGGTGGATACGTCAAACTGGAACACTACTTTGTGGATGGCACCAAGATAGAAGCCAATGCCAACCAATACAGTTTTGTTTGGAAGAAAAGCACCCACAATCGGCGAAAGGTGTTGGAACAAAAAGTGAGCGAGTTGTTTGAAAAGATAGACAAACTGCAAGCTGAGGAAGACGCGGACTATGGGGATGAAGATCTGGAAGAAATGGGGGGAGGAAAAGGGATCGACAGTGAAGCGTTGGAGCGACTTGCCAAGCGGCTGGATCAGATACTGGCAGATAATCCTGAGGCAAAGGAAACTCGGGAAGTCAAAAAAGCAAAGAAGCAGATTGACGAGGAGCTGTTGCCCAGACTAATCAAGTATGAACAGTATGAAGGTATGCTGGGAGATCGCAACTCTTGTTCCAAGACGGATGCGGACGCGACCTTCATGCAAATGAAAGAAGATCACATGCGCAACCGCAGTCTGAAAGCGGGATACAACGTACAGGTGGGGACAGAAGGGCAATACATAGTTGGTTTCAGCGTGCATCAGAACGCGGCAGACAACGTCACCTTACGTGCCCATCTGGAACAACTGAGAAACAACTTGAAACAACTGCCCAAGATCTGGGTGGCGGATGCTGGCTATGGCAATGAAGAGAACTATCGCTTATTGGAAGGTGAGAAGGTGGAAGCCTATCTGAAGTATCCTGGTTTCGATCGGGAGAAGCAAAAAAGGGCTAAGTTGAGTGAGAAAGAAAAGTATCAGTCCAGCCAGTTCAAACTACAACCAGATGAAGATATATATGTCTGTCCCCAGGGAAAGCCGCTGTGTTTTGAACGCGAGGTTGAGGAAATCAGTGCCACGGGATATCGCAGTGTGAAGCGGGAGTATCGTTGTGGGGAATGCGAGGGCTGTGTTGCCAGGGCGGTCTGCAGTCCCAAGTCAAGACATGGTCGAACACTAAGTATTGGTCCGGAATTAGTGCGTTTACGAGGAATAGCCTTCAAGAAACTCACCAGTGAGCTTGGGGAGAAACTGAGAAAGCGGAGATTAGCGGAAGTTGAATCCGTTTTTGGCTTGCTGAAACAGAACGGCGGGTTTAGAAGGTTCCACCTGAGAGGTCTTGAGAAGGTTGAAGTTGAGTGGGGAATTCTGAGTATGGCACACAATCTGAAAAAGTTGGCTGTTGCATAGTTCCCTTCCTTTTTTAATTTTGCTTCCCTACCAATTCGAGATAATAAGAGGCTGATCCAACTTGCTTTTGGGTCAGCCTCATGAAAATAAGGGAATATGGGTATTTGGAAATTCGGAGCCGGCTCAGGAAAAGTACTTATTGAGATCGAGATCTGTGAGCGATCCAAGTATTTCAGTTGCCAGGCTAAAGTCCATTTCAGAAGTAAATTTACCGGGAATTGCCACCGCAGGAATACCCGCCCTGTGAGCTGCCAGGAGGCCATTGTAGGAGTCCTCGATCACCAGGGCATTGTTTGCTTTAACCTGAAGCCTTTCTAAAACCTGCAGGTAAATATCGGGTGCCGGCTTAGGCGGCAGCTTGGGCCCAAAAGTAACCACTACGTCAAAAAAACTTTCCAGGCCCAAACCGCGCAGATTCCCGAGAACCCACTCCGCGTCCGAACTGGAGCCAACGGCACAGTAGAGCCCCATCGCTTTTGCATTTTCCAGCTGCAAGAGAACCCCGGGCATAGGACCTTGGCGCCTAACTTCCTTCATTATTTCGCGGCGTGTTTCTCTCCGGATTAATTCCTCGTCCTGGGGCCGACCTATAGCCTCAGCAAAAATACGGGTTGACGAATAATTGGTTTGGGAGTTTGTGCCGATTATTCTTTTGTAGGCTTCAACATCAAATACCAAGCCAGCCTGCGCAAACTGTTTTTTACGATAGCTAACCTGGAGACTTTCCGTATCAGCAATCACACCGTCAAAATCAAAGATCAGTGCTTGCCTTTCCATATTAATTCCTTTGACGGCTGCCTGCCCAATAACCACGTCGCAAAGGTGTAACATCTTCAGCTGTGATAAAAGCATCCGGATCCGTTTCCAGGACCAATTTTTCTGCCAGGCTGGTATCCTTTCGGGGTACCGTGAGGTGAATCAGGGTTACCACCCCATCCTTGCCGCGACCAGGAATTTCAGTGACTCCATAATTTGCTTCCCGCAATGCCTGTGAAACTGCCTGTCCCCGCTGGGTACTTACAATGCTCATTCTGGTAAATCCGATTGCCAGTTTGCGCTCTAACCACATTCCAATGATATTTCCGGTTGCAAAACCAGCAGCATATGCTATGACATTCAAGGGGTTAGACATATTGTTGAGCACCGCACCCATTGCGATAACAAAAAGAATGGTTTCAAAGAAACCGAGAACCCATGCAATCACTGAACGACCGCGCATAGTAAGCATAAATCGCAATGTATCCATTGAAATCGAAACTACACGAATCGCAAAAATTGCTAAAGCACCCAGCCAAGCTTGTGGGCTGGTTAAAACTTGCAGTAAATTGTCCATAATCTATTCTGCCTCTTCGGGCTCCTCAGTTGCGCTCTGCACGGCCGGCAGATAAAGTTCCTCCGTATAGTTTTTAACCATGCGCGTCATAGAGAAGGTTGGAGCTAAACTCTTAATGCACTCCTTAATGCGTTCAATCCAATCGCCAGGCAAACCATCCGCTGAACGCTTATTGTAGTAAAGCGGAACAATCTCGTTTTCCAGGGTATCGTAAAGACTAGCCGAGTCAGCTGCATCCTGTTCGTCAGTACTGGCATATTCAGTATCGTCGCCAATAGCCCAGCCATTGCGTCCATTGTAACCCTCGGCCCACCAGCCATCAAGAACACTAAAGTTGAGGGTACCATTCAGGGCAGCTTTTTCACCGCTGGTTCCGCTTGCTTCCCGTGGACGACGTGGTGTATTTAACCACACATCAACACCCTGAACCAGGTGACGCGCCATGTCCATATCATAATCATCCAGGAAGACCAGGCGGCCGCCATTTCGGGCGTTCTTTACATGGCGATAAACTTCCTGGATCAGCAGTTTGCCCGGCTCATCAGCAGGATGGGCTTTTCCGGCAAATATTACTTGTAACGGCCGGCGGGCATCGGTAATGATACGCATCAGGCGGTCATGATCTGAAAAAAGGAGATTAGCACGTTTATAGGTTGCAAAACGGCGTGCGAAACCTATGGTTAGTGCCAGAGGGTCAATGAGAACCCCGCTGGCCACAGTTTGTACCGGGTGAACATTATTGTTCATCCACTGATAGCGCGCACGTTTGACCATATAATCTTTTAGCTTATGTTTTAAGTGAATACGTACTTGCCAAAGATCACGATCCGGTATCGTATCAATTGCCTTCCAGATATCAGGGTCGTCAATGTGGTCGCGCCAGTCCGGTATGAAATATTTGTCGAAAAGCTCAGCCAAACGGCGGGCAAGCCAGGTGCCGGTATGAATACCATTGGTAATATGACCAATGGGTACTTCGGATACCTCTTTCTCAGGCCAGAGGAAGGACCACATATCCCGTGTTACTTCGCCATGCAGTTTTGAAACGCCATTAGCGTAGTTGGAAAGCTTGAGCGCAAGTACGGGCATGCTAAAGGCTTCGTCGCTCCACCCCGAGGTGATGCGTGCGAGGTCGATGAATTCATCCCGATTCAAGCCTAACTGAGGCCAGAAATTGGCAAAGTACTTATCGATCAGCCACACAGGGAAAACGTCGTTCCCGGCTGGTACTGGTGTGTGCGTGGTGAAAACACTGGATTTACGTACCAGTTCCTTGGCTTCTTCCAGGGTTTTACCCGCTTCCAGATACTGTCGCAGACGTTCCAAGGTAAGAAAAGCAGAATGGCCTTCGTTCATATGGTAAATAACCGGCTCATGTCCCAAAGCCTGTAAGGCCCTAAGTCCGCCGATTCCTAATAGAATTTCCTGCGATATGCGCAGTTCGGGGTCATTGATATACAACTTGTCGGTCAAAGTTTGATCTTGCAGAGTATTTTCTGGAAGTTTTGTATGCAAAAGAATCAGCTTGACACGCCCAATGTTCAGTTCGTAGAGACGGGCATAAATCGTACGGCCAGGCATCTCTACACTGATCTTAATTGGTTCATGGTTTTCATCATACAGAGCGACCAACGGGATATCGTTAAAGTCAATCTCCACGTTTCGGGCTTCCTGCCAGCCATCTTCTGTAATGCGCTGAGAGAAATAACCATAGGTATACACAAAACCGACTGCACACAGGGGTAGACCTAAATCGCTGGCTTCTTTAAGGTGATCGCCGCTTAGCACTCCCAGACCCCCGGCATAGACCATCAACGATTCATGCAGGCCATATTCAAAGGAGAAATACGCAATCTCCTTATCCAAAAGATTGGGATAGGTGCGCGCCATCCAAGTGTCTTTACGCTGCATGTAACGGTCAAACTGGTCCATAATAAGGTCGTATCGATCCAGGAAGTAGCGGTCTTTAATGAGGTCTTCGTATCGTTCCTGGCTTACCTTGCGCAGAAAGATGATGGGGTTGTGATTACTTTCTTCCCAGTGAAACGGATCAACTTCTTTAAACAGGCGCGCTGCCTCAGGATTGCCCACCCACCACAAGTTATGGGCAAGGTCAGCCAAACGTTTGATTCTATAAGGAAGATCAAAGTGATTGGGGAATTCGCGAATAATTTTCTTTTGCATAACTCCTCTATAAGTCGTTTTCTATAAATCCAAGGATTTCTCAAAGCGGAAAGTTCCGCGGTTGCTATGATAACACAAGTTGAAGTCTAAACTATAGGTCTGTTTTGTTTCCTGGGCAAACCTCGTCCTCGGTAGGCAGGAACACCGACGATAAGGATGCGGCACAAGCGTTCGTCGATAAGCCTGCTTTCCAAGCGGCTTTCCAATTCGTTAGGCAGCTTATCGCTGGTAATTACTGTAGGCAGTTCGGTAATATAGCGGTAATTGAAGAGCTGATAAAGCTTTTCGCGCGCCCAGGGTGTAGCACTTTCCGTCCCGAGGTCGTCAAGGATCAGCAATGGTGCTGAACGGATCTCGTCAAAGCGACGATCCAGGTTTACGGCGCTGCCGGGAGCAAAGCTTGCACGCAAATGGTCGAGCAAATCCGGCACGCCTACCATCAGCGGGGGGTAACCAAGCTGGGCGCGGTAGTTGCCAATAGCGGCGGCCAAGTGCGTTTTCCCGCTTCCATTGGGTCCAGTAAGGTAAAGCCAACCTTGCGGGTTTTGCGCAAAGTCCTGTGCTGATTGCAGCGCGGATTTAAGCGAGTCGCGTTCTTCTTTTTTAAGGCCTTCACCTTGTCGCAGTTCAAAGTTTTCGAAGCGAAGTTTGTGATGCAGGCTTAAATACGAGAGTTCTGGATGGCCCAAATCGTCCGTTGGGTCGCGATAGTCGGGGGCAGTCAGCGTGATTCGTGTAACTACATGAGGGTCCAGCAATCGGCTGCGAATACGACCCTCAAAATCTTGAAGATCATTATTGGAGGTTATGACAGTAGGCAGTTTCTCTGCATAGCGCTGATTGAGTATTTGGAAGAGTTTTTCTTGGGCCCAGGCAGTCGCATTTTGGGTTCCAAAATCGTCCATAATCAGGAGGGGGATATTACGAATCTCCTCAAAACGCTCCTCAAAGCTTTCGCCATGGGTTGCATTGTAACTAAAACGCAGCCAATCGAGAAGATCCGGAACAGTGAGGAAGAGGGTTCGCACTCCCATATTAAGAGCCTGGTTTGCGATAGCAGCTGCCAAATGGGTCTTTCCGCTGCCATAACGCCCCAAAAGCAGAAGCCACCCGTTCAGGGTTCCTGCATAGGTTTGTGCACTCTGATAGGCTTGTTCCAGGGAATCGGCCAGGTGCCGTGCCAACCCTACCCTGCCGCGGGGCTGGAAGTTTTGAAAAGTAAGTTGGCGCAACGGTCCAAGGTTGCTTTTCTCAACCAGGCTGGAAAAATTTTCCTGAACTGCATCACCTGTCCGACAGACACATACATGCAGCTTGCCATAGTTAGGGTCATCTACAGGCAGGTCTTCCCTTGTAAAACCCAGACCATGGCAATAGGGGCAGGCTGGATCCCCAATGGTAAGCGGTTTTGGCTGATATTCCGCGGCAGCACCCTTAGGGTTTGCGGCCTGTTCTGGGGAATTCAAGGTATCTTTGAGTTTCGCTGTCACGTTTTTTATCTTTTTCATGTACTGGTCCTCGACCATTTTCTTTCCAGTTCTTCAATATCGCCTGTACATATTTCCAGGAGCGGGCATTATGTAAGAGTGCCTCACGGATGGCATCTTTGATCCATGCTTCAGGGTAGGCAAGCTCATCAGCACGAAGCTCATCGGCAAGCATACTGGTAAGAGGACCAAAGTTTTGCTCATATAACTGAAAAATATTCGCCCGTGGTTCTAAGCTAAGCAGGTAGCCTTGCGAACAATCTTCTATGCGCAACGCACCATCATGTAAGAAGAGGCAGGTTTGCCGTCCTTGCGGTGTTCCCGGTAAATACCAGGTTTCTCCCTCTTCTGTATATTGGAGTATCAATCCGTATTCAAGCGCCTGACTAAGTGCCTCTTGATAGCTGGTTTCGTTCCCATCAAAAACCAAATTTAAAAGCGCATCCTCGAGCTGAAAGGCGGCCAGCACCTCTACATTCCCCTCCTGTTGCGAAAGCAGCGCAAAAAAACCTAAAACCAGGCTATGAAGTGATGCGGAGGCAGGCAAGGATTTAAGCACTTGAAAATAATCCGCTGGGAGACTTAGCTGCAAACTGGGTTCGCTTTCAAATCCCTGTGCTGAGTTATGTGTTCCGCAGCAGGAGTCAGGCATTCAGCGTACCTTTATAATGGTCCTTGAACATAGCCAGTTTTTCGAGGAAAACCAAGTCGAGACCTCCGTGCGTAGGACCATTGCGGTGCTTGGCAACGATTAGTTTTGCAATGTTCTTTTCCGCGCTCTTGACGTCCATCATTTCCGGGCGGCTAATGAACATAACAACATCAGCGTCCTGCTCTAAAGAACCCGACTCCCGCAAGTCCGACAGAACCGGCGTTTTATCCTGCCTTTGTTCAACCGCACGCGAAAGCTGCGCTGCTGCAATAACAGGAATATTTAGTTCCCGGGCAAGTACTTTAAGGTAACGGGAAATATAGGATACTTCCTGCACACGGTTCTCAGTGCGTAAGTCGGCGCTCATGAGCTGCAGATAGTCCACAACCACCAAGTCCAGGCCCAACTCTGCTTGCAGCCGACGGCACTTTGTGCGCATCTGCAGCGGGCTGATAGCAGGTGTGTCATCGATAAATATGCGTGCATCACCAAGCACGTCAAGTGCATGAACCGCTAGAGTCAGGTCTTCTTCGTCCATCCTGCCAGAGCGCAATTTTTGTGAATCAATTTGGGTTTCCTGGGCAACCATTCGCTGCAAAAGCTGTTCAGCACTCATTTCCAATGTAAACATCGCCACACTGCGATGCAGATTGAGGCCAACATGCTTTGCAATTCCTATCAGAAAACCCGTTTTGCCCATACCTGGACGTCCTGCCACAATCAGTAAATCCGACTTGTGCAAGCCATCCAGCACACCATCCAAGGAAACCAAACCCGTTGAGAGGCCGCTAAGACCCTCTTTAGTCTTAGTAGTATCTGTAACCTCACCCAAACGGGCCAGGTATTCTGCAGCAACAATCTTGAGAGGCACCAGGTCGCGGTTATAGCGGTTTTGGCTAACCCCAAAGATTGCTTTTTCTGATTCTCCCAGAACGGTATCTATGCTGTAATCCTTACGGTAGGCCAGTTTGGCTACATCGTTTGCCGCAGAAAGCAGCCTGCGGCGGGTTGCCAGGGCATTGATATTGCGGGCATAGCTTTCAGCATGGAGCGAGGTTGGCACCTGACTGGATAGTCCTACCAGGTATTCCACCCCCCCTATATCTTCGATATGGCCATTGGATTCCAGCTGCTGTTTGAGTGTGAGCACATCAAAGGATTGGTCAGCCTGGAAGAGATCCCGAAACGCGTCCCAAATCCACTGATGCGCTTTGAGGTGAAAATCCTCAGGCTTCAGGATGGGAGCAACTTCATGGTAAACATCAGGGTTGATGATTACTGAACCGATTAAAGCTTCCTCCATCTCACGGTCGTAAAGTTGTGTGGGAGAAAAGTCAACATCTGCCCGCATATCCTGATCGGTCATGAATCCTCCGGCTTTTCGGGCTCTTCAGGAGGCATTGGCGAGTCGTCTGCCTTGGAGTCAGCTGCACCTTTATCTGAGTTAAGCGTATCCAGAAAATCTGCGAAGGGAGAAAGGTCGCCATCAGGCAGAGGACCGGTTTCTTCGTTTTCAAGGACCATTGCATCCTCAGGACGAATTGCAACCTCTTCCAGAATGTTTTTGCTGACAAAGATGGGGACACGAGCCCGCAAGGCTAAAGCAATTGCATCCGATGGTCGGCTGTCAACGATGTGTTCCACGCCCTGAGCTTTGAGATGCAGCTTGGCAAAATAAATATCTTCACGCAGGTCATCAATCTCTATGTACAGCAATTCGGCCTCAAGGGTATTAAACAACGACATAATGAGATCATGCGTCATTGGACGGGCCATAAGCGTGTGTTCTAACGCTACCAGTATGGACTCAAGGTCTCCACGTTTAACCCAAATTGGCAGAAATCGTTCGCCATCTCGGTCCTGCAGAATGATAATGCGGTCTTCGTTGGTGAGACTCATGCGCAGGGAATGGATGACGCATTCCACTTTTTCGCTCATTCAAATCACCTTTCAAAACGTAAATCTGATAAGATTGATTCTAACATGTCAGAAGCCCAGACTACAAAGGAATTCAGCTTAAGATGGATTCAAGTCTGAATATTAACAATTTTGGAGCAATGATAAGCTATAATTAACAAGCCGTTATTCATCATGATGGGGTTTGTATGAACTTGATCCGGTGAAACTGCGGCATTGTTGTTCTTTTGTTCAAATAATGAGGTTTGGATTGTCAGAAAAATCACGGACTACCATATTATTGGTGGAAGGTAAACGAAGCAACGGCTATGTTTTTGCTGAAGACCTGATAAAAAAAGGGTATTGCGTTGTGCTGGCCCAGAGCGGAAGCGAGGGAATTATTGCCCTCGACAAAACAGAACCCGATGCCATTGTCATTAATGCTGTGTCACTGCGTACAAATGGTTTGAGAATCGTAAGCAGATTCCACAATAAACAGCCCGACAGCCCCATTATTTTAATTATTGCTGAAAACCTTGAACTCCCGGAAGAACCCTTGGCGAATATGGTGCTTGAACTGCCTTTTACCGTCCAAAAACTAGTGAATCGACTTCAGGCCTTTAAAAAAACTGCTGATAAGCACTTGGTTTCTTGCGGAAAGCTGCAATTGAATACGCAGACAAACATGGCCAGTTATCTGGATAAAGAAGCCCACCTTACTCCACGCCTGGCGCAGCTGCTGAAGCTGCTGATGGACAATGCTGGTAATTTAGTGGAGCGCGAAGAATTGTTTAAAAAAGTGTGGGAAACTGAGTACACCGCCGATACCCGAACTTTGGATGTACATATATCCTGGCTGCGCAAAGCCCTGGAAGAAGACCCTCGGGATCCCAAGCTGATTCTTACTGAAAGAGCAGCTGGCTACCGGTTAAATATTTAGATCCGACTGAAAAGGTCAAAAAAAGCCGCTCACGTGTAGTGCACCCCGATTTTTGGACAGAAATTAAGTGGCGAGATAAGACTGGGCCCTGTAAGCCACAGGGCTCAGTCCTTTTAGTTTCGCCTTGATCCTGATATTGTTGTAATAATCCAGCCAGGCAACCAGTTCTTTCTGAAACAGTTCGACAGAAGCAAATGATTTGCCTTCAAAGAATTCTGTCTTAAGTAAACCGAAGAAGTTTTCGATGACCGCATTGTCATAGCAATTGCCCTTTCTGGACATACTCTGACGGACACCTTTTTCTGCCAGGAAGCTTTGGTAGGGTTTCATTTGATACTGCCATCCTTGGTCTGAATGCAGGATCAGGTCAAGCTTTTCAGGCAGTTGCTCAAAAGCCTTTTTGAGCATTTCCATCGTAGCTGCAAAGGAAGGGGATTGGCTCACACTATAACTGACCACTTCACCGTTGAAGAGGTCCAGAATGGGAGAAAGATAGACCCTCTTGCCCAAGACTTTGAATTCGGTCACATCAGTTGCCCATTTCTGGTTGGGACGCATCGCCTGGAATTGCCTGTTGAGCAGATTAGGGGCTATCTTGCCCATCTGTCCTTTGTAAGAGCGATAGCGCTTTTTTCTCAATTGACAGCTCAGGCCTTCTGCTCTCATCAAGCTCATCACCAGCTTGTGATTGATCCTATAACCTTGATTGCGCAGTTCCAGGCTAACCCGGCGATAACCATAACAGCCCCGGTGCTGCGTACAAATAGCACGAATGGCCTCTCGTTCAGCCTGGTGCTTCGGCGGAGCCTGGAGAACTTCAAGACTATAGTAATAACTGCTCCTGGGAAGGCAAGCCAGTTTCAGAAGCAATGCCAATGGGTATTCTTGCCTCAATTGCGAGATAATCTTTGTTTGCGCTCTCGCTCTTGCCTTTCCATTTCCGCAATCAAGGCACTCAATTTTTTTAGGTAGGCGTTCTCCGCTCGAAGATAAAGGTTCTCTGCTTCTAATCTCTCCAGCGGCGTCATCGTCTCATCCGGCGGCCGCCATTTCCTGGGCCTGCCCCGTCTCTTCCCTTCCAGTCCTGCCATCCCTTCCCTCCGGTATCGCTCAGCCCATACCCATACGGTGGAACTGCCTTTGATACCAAAGTGTACCCCCGTTTCTGTGTAGCCAAGATGATTGGCTTCCATGTACTCAAGAACTGCCAGTTTCTCTTCGGCTTTCCAGTTATATCGCGCTTGAGGAAAGTCCTCAGAACCCCACCTTTCGCTCATTTGTCTGAACCGCCTAAGTTCTCGCTCGCTGATCCCAGTCTGTCTTGATGCTTCAGCCAGACTTAGGCCACCTTTTAGTATTTCGAGGGCTTTATCCTTTTCCTCTTTGCTGAATTTGCTCATAAAAACTGCACCTCCAATCTTGGATTTATTGTCCAAGTTTCGGGGTGCAGTTCACACGCGGCTTTTTTCTCTTATCCTTAAATAACTTTTAGCCAACACCCATAACCAAAGCCAGTAGTAAACCTCCTGCAATTACTGAACCTAACTGACCTGCAGTATTAGAACCCATGGCATGCATGAGGATAAAATTGTTTGGGTCCTCTTCCAGGGCCATTTTCGCTGAAAGGCGACCAGCCATTGGAAAAGCCGAAATACCGCAAGCGCCAATAAGCGGATTAACCTTTCCGCCGGTAATCACTTTCATCAGTTTGCCAAAGAGCAAACCAGCTACGGTATCAATCACAAAAGCCAAGAGGCCTAAAGCTAATATGGCAAGTGTTTGCCAGTTAAGGAAGCTTTGAGCGGTCATCGTAGCACCGATGGATAAGCCCAGGAAAAGGGTGGCGATATTGATCAATTCATTCTGTGCCATGACGCTAAGCCGGTCAACCACCAATGCTTCACGTAAAAGGTTACCCAGCATCAGCGCTGCCATCAGGGGAGCAGCATCCGGTGCAACAAGAGCGACCAGAATAGTAACCAAAATAGGGAAGATAATCCGAGCTAACCTTGAAACGGGTTTGGGAGCATATTCCATGCGAATCAGACGCTCTTTGCGAGTTGTAAGCGCCTTCATGATGGGAGGCTGAATAATAGGGATCAGACTCATGTAGGAATACGCTGCCACAGCTATTGGAGCCAGTATTTCCGGCGCTAACTTTGTGCCTACAAAAATTGCTGTTGGCCCATCAATAGCACCAATAATACCAATTGAAGCGGCTTGATTAAGTGGAAATCCGATTGCGAGGGCAAGCAGCAAAGTGGCATAAATACCAAATTGTCCAGCAGCTCCCAGCAGCACCATGCTAGGTTGCGAAAGCAAAGGTGCAAAATCGATCATTGCACCAACGCCAATAAAGATCACCAGGGGGAATATCTCGGTTTTGATTCCCGCATCGTAGATCACTTTCATGAAACCGACTTCGTTAGACATGCCCAGGTTTGCCAGGAGACAGCCAAAACCAATCGGTAACAGGAGAACCGGTTCATATTCCTTCCAGATAGCCAGATAAATGAGCACCAGTGCTACCAGGATCATGACCAGGTTACCTAAACTGAAACTGGCAAATCCTTTGCCTAGTTCCTGTAACAGTTGGGTGAAATCCATATTTGATCCCCCTATTTAAAACTGATCAAAGGCTCGTTATGCTTAACCAGATTACCTGGGTTTACATGGACATTAGCCACTACAGCATCTTTACTTGCCTTGATATCGTTTTTCATTTTCATGGCCTCGAGCACAAGAAGCGTCTGGCCGTTTTTAACCGAATCGCCGGGTTTAACCTTTATCTCCACAATTGTTCCAGGAAGAGGTGCCCGCAAAACATTTGCTCCTCCAGGTTCTGCAGCAGGGGCTGGTGCAGTTTGGGCTGCTGGAGCCGCAGGAGCTGCCGGAGCAGCAGCTTGTACAGGTTCCGGCGAGTGAGCCGGGGCAGCCTGAGGAAGCACGCCGGCCGGTGCGCCACCAGGATATACCGCATAGCTTTGGCCATCAACCTCGGCCATCACCGGATTAGCATTCAGGTCCCGGATTTTTACGAGGTAAGTCTTACCATTGATCTCAACTGTTATCTCCATTTTTACCGTCCTATTCTTAGAGTCTGCTGCGTGCGGCCGGCATTCAGCCATTGGCTCCCGCTGGTGATTTGATCTGAGAAATTTAAGCTGTATGGGCGAAACTGACCGCCTTTTTCTTTAGCAAGGGCATAGGCTACCGCAATCGCCGCGGCTTTTTGTGAGTCCTGTGCTGCAGCCATGGCTGCTGTCGCAGCTCCTAGTGCATACACCTCCGAATCAGAATCGGAAGCCTGCTCTTCGCTGAATGCAGCTTCGTTTTCTGCTGCTTCTTCTGCGGCCTGGGCAGCCTCTTCTTCGGCAGCCTTACTAGTAAGTGCCGTAAGCAAAGCCATAATGCCCCAAAGAGCAATAATCATCACAAAGACCAAGCCCATTCCAATTCCAGTAATAATTAAACCTTGAATCATCAAGCCTCCTTAGAGTGGAAGGTTCCCGTGTTTACGTGGGAAGCCTTGTTCAACCTTATTCTGCAAAGCATCCAAAGCCTCGATAAATTTTTGGCGGGTTTGGGCAGGTTCGATAACTTCATCCACATAACCTGCCTTGGCTGCTTCGTAAGGATTGAGGAATTTTTCAGTGTATTCTGCTTCAAGACGAGCGCGCTCGGCATCCTGGTCTGCAGCGGCAGCAATCTGGCGCCCAAACAGGATGTTTGCCGCACCTTCAGCACCCATCACCGCAATTTCAGCAGAAGGCCAGGCATAGTTCATATCCGTGCCCAGGAATTTTGAGCTCATGGCAACGTATGCTCCGCCATATGCTTTGCGAGTGACGCAGCTAATTTTAGGAACTGAAGCTTCGGAGTATGCATAGAGTACTTTAGCACCATGGCGAATAACACCACCGTGTTCCTGGTTGACGCCAGGCAGGAAGCCGGGTGAATCCACAAAAGTAATTATCGGCAAATTGAAGCAGTCGCAAAAGCGAACAAAACGTGCAATCTTATCAGCACTGTTGATATCCATCACACCGGCCATCACACCGGGTTCCTGTGAAATGATGCCCACCGAGCGCCCGGCCAAACGTGCCAAGCCCACGGTAGCATTCGGCGCAAAGCCAGCCTGAATTTCAAGGAAGGAGCCGCTGTCTACAATGCTGGCAATAGCTGCCTTTAGACTGTAAGGCTCGCTGGGGCTCTGGGGAACAAGTGTGTTAAGATCCGGTGCCTGCCGGTAGGGATCATCATCTGTTGGGATAATTGGAGCAGAGTCAACAGAATTGGAGGGCAAGTAGCTCAATGCCTTGCGTGCCAATGCAATTGCTTCCTTATCGTCCGAACCTACCAAATGTGCATTACCGCTAACGGTAAGGTGAACATCGGCTCCACCCAGGTTCTTGGAATCTATTTCCTCTCCTGTAACCGTTTTAATCACGTTGGGGCCAGTAAGGAACATGTAGCTTTTATTTCGCACCATGATGACCAAGTCGGTAAGCGCCGGGCTATATGAGGCTCCTCCGGCACAAGGGCCAAGAATAATACTAATTTGCGGGATGACACCCGAATACTGCGAGTTTCGCTTAAAGATTTCGGCATAGCCTCCCAAACTTTTAACACCTTCCTGAATCCGTGCACCACCGCTATCAATCATACCTACGATGGGCGAGCCGGTTCTTGCAGCCAAGTCCATAACACGGCAAATCTTCCGTGCCTGCATTTCGCCTAAAGAACCGCCCTGGACGGTAAAGTCCTGGGCATAAACATAAACCGTGCGGCCATCTATCTTGCCATATCCGGTAACCACGCCATCCCCGTAAAAGGATTTGGCGGAGGGGTCAGCTTGTTGGGTTACAAAAGCTTCTATCTCACGGAATGTACCGGGGTCCATTAGAGCTGTAATGCGTTCAGAAGCAGTAAGCGAACCTTTTTTATGTTGCTTCTCGATGCGGGCTTGGCCTCCGCCCAGCTTCGCCTCCTCGCGCAGCTTAAACAACTTTTCCAAACGGGGATCTGCCTGGGTCATACGTCTCCTTGATGTGAATGATGTGTTGATTCAGGTACAAACAAAAGAATTTAAGCCCTCGCCTGTACCACCTATTTATTTTATCATCTAAGAAGATATTTGGGGGGAAAATCACAATTCAATTCATACGATTAATCTGATGATTATTTTCGCTTGAAAAACTCAAAACAGCGCTGGATTGGCCGCTTGCCAGACATTTTTCAACCAATAACAACAGAGCATCTTTGCTTCTGTACGGCCATATTCCAGGCTTACTCTTTTATTACTAAATCACAACTTCGCTAAGGCAGATAGGCATAAAACAGCTGACTGCCATAGGCATAAAAGACCTGCCGATTGGGGGTTACTAAGAAGGCTGTTACGGGTTGAAGTGGTAAACCAAAGGTTCCTGCGGCTGGCCGCAAAATGGTATTGAGGTTAAGACGCTGGCTAAATTGGTAGAGCCTGCCCGTATGACTATCAAGATAGTAAACGGCAGCCTCAGGCGGTGGAGCAAAAGCCAAACGGCTGAATTTTGCCAGATCAAAATCTTGTTTAGGGAGGTTCGGCCGCTCATCAGTGTATTGGGCTGGTTTTTCGCATTCCAGACTGGCATTGATTGGCGAGGAAATGCAATGGGCACTTATACCATCCTCATAAACAATAAATGCTTCGTTGCCACTTACAGCCATGTCGACAGCTCCTGTCAGGTCAAAATCGTGACCTTCAAAATAGGAGCGCGGTGGGTTCATCAAGGCATCAACGGCTCCATCATATACCCAAAGGCGTGCTTTTTCACGGTCAAGGATCAGAAGACGCCCACTGTCATATAAGACTGTTGCCATGCTTCCCCAACCAGTTTCGGGAGGAGGAAGCAGAGCTGCCTGGGGACTGCGGCCTACTCCGCAGTAAAGAGCTCGCCCCTGGGCATCCACGGCTAAAATTAAAGCACGATAGCTATTGTTGATGGGAATCGAGGTCATCGCAACCAATGGACCTACCTCACCGCCCTCATAATTGCCCGGCTCGCATGTAAAACCAGGATCAAATGTGTAGCCTTTATCTTTTTGAGAGAAATGCAAGACAGAGCCGGTGCTTTTATCCAAGGCAAAGAGGTCCACATTATACGCAGCCAGATGCGTAATCTCCACTTTGCCGCTGCCAAACGGCAGTGGAATCTGACTAAACTGGATAGGATTTGCATTGTCAAGATGATCCAGGGCCTGCTCTGCTTCTTTACGCAAAGCCGCACTCTCTTCATTACGGTCTAATGCTTCGGCACGGTTGAGGTATGCCAAGACCTGCGTCCAGGCTGAGAGACGTTCTTCCTCAGTTTTCATTAATGCTGCTCCGCGGGCACTTTCCTGTGCCAAATGGAGGTACTCATTAAACTGGGCACCACGGCCCCGGGCCAGATAAATTCCTCCTGCCGCAACAATGATCACCAAGGGGATCAGAATTGCCAGCAAAATCTTGGTCAACAAGGCAACCGGTTTCTTGAGGAACCCATTATCATTCGCGCTTTGCTTGTCGAGCTCTAAATTTGCCTTGGTTCCAAGTTTATTAAGAAAGCCAGCCCCACCTGCAAGACCCCGTAAAGCAGTTTTTTTGAGTTTTTCAAGACGCTCCTTTTGAGCAGCAAGGCGCTGAGATTGCTCTGCTTTTCTTGCCATTTCACGCTGCAGTTTACGTTGGGTCTGCAGATCATCTATTTGGCCTGCATCCGCAATTTCGGTAAAAGATCCCAAAGACATCTGGCTGTTTATGGAATTAGCTTCAGTGGAATACTGAGCTGGCAACTGCGAGCCAAGATGCTCTGGAGATGCAAGAGTTTCCCGCTGCTCCTGTGTCAGCAAATCTGATTCCAAAGGGCTGGGAGCAGCAGCATAACCTAAGTCAGGTTTCTGAGCTTGCTGTTCTGCTCCCCGTTCCAATTCTGTTCGGAATGAATCGGTCGTGTCTTCGGGTGCTGGCGTTCCAATTTCCATCGAAAGCTCAGTGCTTGGGCTTTCCGCTTGGGTCTGTGCAAGCTCAAACTTTTCTTCAGGCCGCAGAGCCGTCGAGGACTGGTTTTGGGCTTCTTCAGTTGGGGTGCTCAGTTCGGCATCCTGCTGCCACAGACTGCGCACGATGGTACGCGGTAAATGACGAACCTTGCTCTCACCTTCCCGAACCTGCAACAAAACGCGAGGGTCTTCTTGCGTACCTGCGTCAAGCCAGTCAAAAATTGGCTGGGGGTCCAAAGTACTGCCCATTTCGGGCAGGCTATGCCCAAGTGCCAGCAAGTCGTTCCCACTAAGTGGCACCTGAAAAAGCACGCTTTTCGGAGCAGCAGACAGACCAAGCGGTCGCAATGCCAGGGATGGATCACTGTGCTGTTGCCAGAAACCTTTGCGGGCTGCAGCCATCGCCAAATTTCCAGCCTGCACAAGCAACAAAGCATCATAATGCAGAACACCAGCCAAAAGATCAAGAGCGTAGGGATGCATTGGATTGGGCTGGTTCAGGTTTTGCACCAGGGCATCATCATTGGCCTGGTCAATAACAGCCTGCAATGCACGGGTAACACTTCCGGATTGATCAAAAAAACGCAAACAAAGCCTTTGTAACCAGCGATGAAGGTCAGGCTGGCTGAGGACTTGTCCCCCATGCTGACGCGTGAGAACAAAGAAACGGTCACCCTCACGGCCGCGTGCTACTTTATTTGGCGCAGTGATTGCCTCAAAAGCAGCTTGTTCCGCATCTCCGGGGTTTAAAACCAGTAAATCCAATGACATAAGGCACCTTAAATTCAAGTAATCAAAACTGATATCGTACAACTTCTATGCCAGCCGTGTATAATCTCCTGCGATGGAATTCGCAATCATCCGCACATTGCAAGCCTGGAGAGAACTGGGACCTGAGTGGAACGTGCTTCTGGCTAATTCAATCACACAGGTGCCCTTTTTGACGCATGGCTACCTTAATGCCTGGTGGGACAGCCTGGGCGGCGGAGAGTGGTCTAAAGAGAAAAGCCAGCTGACGATTATTACTGCCCGGGATGAAGGCCGTTTGATCGGTATAGCGCCTCTGTTTATCAGCAGCAAACCTGAAATCCCCAAAGCTTTGCGCTTTATCGGAAGCATTGAGGTAAGCGATTACCTTGACCTTATTGTGAGGCCTGAGGATCTTGAGCGCTTTTGTTCAGGTATGCTGAAGCATTTGCGTACGCAAGCAGAATATAAAGATCTTCCGCTGAATCTTGAAAACATTCTGAACAGCAGCCCAAGCCTTGCAGCCTTAAAAACTGCCTCTGCCGCCTTTGGATATACAAACAGTGAAGAGCTACTGCATCCGTCACCCTACATACCCCTGGCAGATACCTTTGACAACTGGCTGGCAAGCATCGATAAAAAACAACGCCACGAAATTCGCCGCAAGCTGCGCAATGCAGATGCAAATTACCAGCTCAATTTTTACAACATGCACGACTATCAGCATTGCAAAGAAGAGATAGACCTTTTTTTGGAAATGATGCGCAATGAGCATGAAAAAGACCTCTTCCTCAAGCCGGAAATGGTGACCTTTATGCAAGAAGCAGCCCATAATGCCTGCACAGAAGGCAGGCTAGTTTTATCTTTCCTGGAACTGGACGGTCAAAAAGCAGCCTCATACCTAAGCTTTAAAAATGGAAAAGCTCTGCTGGTTTACAACAGTGGCTTCGAACCTCAGTTTTTCTCAGCTTCACCGGGCTGGGTGCTTTTGGCCAAGCTTATTGAATGGGCAATTGGGCAAGGCTTTGATGAAGTGGACATGATGCGGGGAGACGAAGAATATAAGTATCGCTTTGGGGGAGTAAACCGTTATGTACACCGGCTTAGGCTTACACCATCCAAGGCTTCAAGCTAAAAATTACCGTCTCAGAATATCTAACAAAAGTCTTATCTACAGACGCTTGTAGGCTAAATAGACGCATGTTATCATTAACTGTGTCAAATTAGCACTCTCGAGATGAGAGTGCTAATAATGAGGCTTTATGAATCAATTGACTGAGCGGCAAAAGCTTTTATTAACCCTAATCGTTCACGGGCATACCCGTACTGCGTTGCCTGTCGGGTCTAAAAGCATGGTTGAAAATTTCAATCTGCCCTTTTCCAGCGCAACAATCCGCAACGAGTTAGCCGCAATGACCGCATTAGGTTACCTGCGTCAACCGCACACCAGTGCCGGGCGGGTACCCACCGAAGAAGGCTACCGTTTTTTTGTAGGCAATTTGGTTCAGCAAACAAACCTGCCCGCGACCACGCGCAACACGATCAGCCATCAGTTTTACCAAAGCCCCCTGGGTTTGGATAACTGGCTTAAATTGGCTGCCTCGGTGCTTGCACAGCAGAGTCAGGCTGCTTCGATTGTTACGGCTCCGCATTCTAACAAGATTAGCTTTAAGCACCTGGAGTTATTATCTACACATGCTGCCCAGGTTCTGATGGTTTTGGTCTTGATGGGCGGCGAAGTTCGGCAAAGGATCTTCGCGCTTGAAGAAGTGCTTGGGCAAGAAGCTCTTTCGCGGATTGCTCAGCGCTTTAATGCCTCCTTTCAAGATTGTGATCTTGAACAAGTCAGTTCTGGCGCCAAAGATCTAAGCCCATCCGAAATGGAAATTTATGCGCACTTACTTGATGAGATGCAGTTGGCGGCCAACCTGGTAACCGGAGATGTTTATCTGGATGGCCTTAACAACGTTCTGGCAGAACCAGAGTTTTCTCAAAGCGAGCAAGCCCTATCGCCAATGCGTCTTTTAGAGGAACGCACACTATTAAATGATGTGATCCAACGAACTGTAATGAATGAAGAGTTGGGTGGTGTGCAGGTGCTCATTGGAGGCGAGGGCACCTGGGAAGAACTGCGTGATTGTTCGGTGATATTGACACAGTATGGCATCCCGGACCAGATAACCGGAACCATCGGCGTTTTGGGCCCAATGCGTATCCCCTACGGACATACGATAAGCACAGTACGCTATCTTGGCGACCTGTTGTCAGACCTGGTTTCTGAAACAATGATTGAATAAGCAAGTTCAGTATTAAATAGAGGTTTTATGGAGCACAAAAAAGATAAAGTTGAAGAAGAGCACGTCCCCGAAACCAATGGGGTTCCGGAAGGCGAAGAATTAGAAGAAATAAAGAATGGGGAAACTGTTTTGAGTTACGACGCTTTAAAACAGGAAGCGGATGGCTACCTGGATAGTCTGCAGCGTGAACGCGCCAGTTTCGCGAATTATCGCAAACGTGTTGAACAAGAAAAAGCAGAACTGTTCGACCGCTCATTGGGTGAACATGTAAAGATCTTTTTTCCTGTAATCGATGACCTCGAACGTGCGCTGAAGCATCGCCCTAAAGACGAAGATAGCAATTGTGCAAGTTGGGCAGATGGAATTGCACTGATCCTGCAAAAATTACTCAAGACCTTAGAAAGCAAAGGAGTAACGCCCTTAGAGATTCAACCCGGCGACGCTTTTGACCCCAATACACAAGAAGCAGTTACCCATGAAGAGCATGACGAATTTCATGATCACCAGATAATTGAAGTAGTACAGACTGGTTACAAACTGAAAGACCGAATTATCCGCCCCGCAATGGTGCGTGTGGCTAAATAAGGAGCATATAGAAGATGGCAAAAATCATTGGTATCGACCTGGGAACAACCAATAGCGCAGCAGCCGTAATGGTAGGCGGTGAGCCTGTTGTTATCCCTTCGGCTGAGGGCGAACGTTTGGTGCCCTCTGTAGTAGCAGTGAACAAAAACGGTGAGCGGCTGGTAGGACGCGTAGCGCGCAACCAGGCAATCATCAACTCTGAAAACACGATATTCTCGATCAAGCGTTTTATGGGCAGGCGTTTCGAAGACGCGGAAGTTCAACGCGCAATTGGCCATGTGCCTTATCGAATCAGTAAAGCGCCTAATGGCGATGTTCGCGTGGCCCTCGCTGACAAAGAATATACTTCTCCCGAGATTAGCGCCATGATCCTCTCAAAGATCAAGCGCGACGCCGAAGCCTATTTGGGAGAACCAGTAACCCAGGCCGTAATTACTGTGCCTGCCTACTTTAACGATGCCCAGCGTAATGCCACAAAGGACGCCGGCAAGATTGCCGGCATGGAAGTGCTGCGCATTATTAACGAGCCAACTGCCTCTTCGCTGGCCTATGGTTTGGACAAGAATAAAAATGAAACCATTTGTGTTTATGACTTGGGCGGGGGAACCTTTGATGTAAGTGTGCTTGAAGTGGGCGATGGTGTTTTTCAGGTAAAAAGCACCAGCGGCGACACCTTCCTGGGTGGTGATGATTTTGATCAGCGCATTATCGATTATCTGGCCGAAGAGTTTAAAAAAGATCATCAGATCGACTTGCGCCAGGACCGGCAAGCCTTGCAGCGCCTTAAAGAAGCGGCGGAAAAAGTAAAGATCGAATTGAGCTCCACCATGCAGGCCGAAGTAAACCTGCCCTACATCACTGCGGATGCCAGCGGACCCAAACATCTGGTAACTACCCTTACCCGGGCTCGGCTGGAACAGCTTACGGAAGATTTGATTGCAAAAACTCTCAAGCCAATCCAGCAGGCACTGAACGATGCAAACCTCAAACCAAGTGATATTGATGAGGTGGTACTTGTGGGCGGAATGACGCGCATGCCCGCAGTACAGGAAGCTGTGCGCAAAGAATTTGGGAAGGAGCCTCACAAAGGTGTCAATCCAGACGAGGTTGTGGCAGTTGGAGCAGCAATCCAGGCTGGTGTTTTGGGCGGAGAAGTGAAGGACATCCTCTTGCTGGATGTAACCCCGCTTAGCCTCTCCATTGAAACCCTGGGAGGAATTTCCACTCCCCTGATTAAGAGAAATACCACCATTCCAACCCGCGAAAGCCAGGTGTTCAGCACCGCCAGCGACAGTCAAACTCAGGTAGAAATCCATGTTTTACAGGGTGAGCGTTCGATGGCAGCGGACAACAAAAGCCTGGGCAAGTTCACCTTAGACGGCATTCCTCCTGCCCCTCGCGGAGTTCCGCAAATCGAAGTGGTTTTTGACATCGATGCCAACGGAATCCTGGAGGTAACCGCAAAAGATAAGGCTACCGGCCGCAGTCAGAATATCACCATCACTGCATCTTCCGGTCTTTCGGAGAGTGAAATTGAGAGTATGCGTCAGGAAGCAGAAGCCCATGCTGAAGAGGACAAAAAGCGCCGTGAGTTGATCGAGGCACGCAACACTGCTGATAACGCTATCTACAGTGCTGAAAAGACCTTGAAGGACCTGGGTGAAAAAGCGCCGGCAGATATAAAAACCAAGGTGGAAGATGAGCTGATAAAATTGCGCACCCTGCGGGACAGCGACGACGCGGCCACCATCAATGGTGCAGTTGAGGCCCTGATGCAAGCTTTGCAGCAGCTGGGATCGGCCACCTACCAGCAATCCGAAACTCCGCCCGCAGAGGAGCCGGCAGCAGGCGCGGGAGACGATGGCAATCCACCGGAGGATAATGTAGTTGATGGTGAGTTTAAGGATCAATCCTAAACTTCTATTAACCGTTTAGAATAGACGCCTGGATGCCTGCAAAAGAGGGTATCCAGGCATTTGATATTTATTGGATTAAACAATGGCAGTAAAACGTGATTACTACGAAGTTCTGGAACTAAACCGTAGCGCGAATGAGGAGGAGATAAAACAAGCCTTCCGTGGTTTAGCGCGAAAATATCATCCGGACGTAAACAAGGCGGATGATGCTGAGGAAAAGTTCAAAGAAATTAACGAAGCATATAACGTATTAAGCGATCCGGATAAGCGCGCAGCATACGACCGTTTTGGGCATGCTGGCGTGAATACAAGCGGTATGCCTGATTATGCAAATATAGATCTTTCCGATATCCTGGAAGGTTTTTTTGGTATGGGAATGGGTGGCTTTGGCGGATTTGGCCGCAGTTCTGCCCGCAGCCGCAATGCTCCCCGCCGTGGCGCCGATCTGTCAACAAGGATAAAGCTTAGCTTTGAAGAAGCTGTTTTCGGTGTCGAAAAAGAAATTGAGATTACCCGGGATGAGAAATGTGAAACCTGCAGTGGGAGCGGCATGGAACCCGGCACAAACCCGGTAACCTGTAACACCTGTAAGGGCCAGGGGGAAGTACGTCAGGTGCACCAAACTTTTTTGGGCTCAATGGTTCAGGTAATTACCTGCCCGGACTGCGGTGGTCGCGGAAAAATAATCACCCATCCATGCAATAACTGCCGCGGTTCTGGCTTGGAGCGTAAAACCGTCAAAAAGACAGTTAGCATCCCTGCAGGGGTTGACGACGGCAACCAAATGCGTATGGTCGGTGAAGGTCAGCCGGGCATAAACGGCGGTCCTAATGGAAATTTTTACCTGGAACTGAATGTTGCAAAGCATCAGTTTTTCAGACGACAGGGAAATGACATTCTGCTGGATGTTGATATTAATATCGCTCAAGCTTCGTTGGGGGATGAAATTACGATCCCTACGCTATATGGCGACGAGAAACTGATCATACCCGCCGGCACCCAACCCGGACGTGTATTCAGGTTGAACGGCAAGGGTGTTCCGGTATTACAGCGCAATACCCGCGGGGACCAACTTGTAACCGTAAGCGTACAGGTACCCACCTCGCTCACGGAAGAACAAAAAGAACTGTTGGACAAACTAGGGAAAACCATGGGAACCGATATTAAAATTCAGGAACGAGGCTTCTTTGATAAGCTCAAGGACATTTTTAATGGCTAATTTTGATCATTGGCTCGAGACATCGCTGGAGTGCAGTTCCGAAAACGCAGAGGCTGTGGCTGAAATTTTTAGCCGTTTTACTCCCGAAGGCGTTGTGATACACAATATTACAAAATTTATTCCTGAGCTTCAGGAGGAACAGGCTACAGGAATGATGCGCGTGGCAGCTTACTTGCCGATGGATTCAGACTTGGAAATCGAGCGGCAAAAACTGGAAGAAGCCATCTGGCATTTAAACCAAATTCAGCCTGTAGGGCAGCTTGAGTTTCAAACAATTGCCGACCAGGACTGGATGAGCCTGTGGAAAACGCACTACCGCCCTATCGCGATTGGCAAGCACCTCATGATCCTGCCTGCCTGGGCAGAAAACGATCAATCCCTTGGGCGTCTGCCGGTAATCATTGCACCAGATATGGCTTTTGGAACTGGTTCCCATCCATCCACGCAACTCTGCCTTCTGGCCTTGGAAAAGCATGGCTGCAAGGGGATGGATCTTATTGATCTTGGAACTGGTTCAGGTATCCTGGCAATTGCTGCAGCACGCCTGGGAGCAGCGCGTATACTGGCTATCGATAACGATCCCAGGGCAATTCCTTCGGCAATTCATAATGCAGAATTAAACGGGTTCGAAGAAAACCGAATTGACTTCGAAGTTGGCAGCCTGAATGATGTGCTGGCCCGCAATGAATTGAACCAGGCGCCCCGTGTGCTTGCAAACATCCTGGCACCCATTTTGGAAATGATGCTCAAGAATGGTCTGGCTGACCTGGTGGTCAAAGGGGGCTTGCTCATTTTGGGTGGAATACTAAAAAATCAGGCCCGCGACCTGATCAGTGTTGCTGAACCGCTGGGCTTGCGGCTGGTGGAAAGCCTGAACGACGAAGATTGGGTTGTTTTAGTGCTGCAAAAACCTCATCTGGAAATCCAAAAGCCAGAAGATCCCGGCAACTAACACAAGAAACCATGCCGCTTAATTTCATCTGGGACGATATCACTCGCGTTGAGGCAGTTGCAATTGTTAATGCCGCCAATAACTATTTACAGCAAGGCAGCGGGGTATGCGGGGCAATTTTTGCCAAAGCCGGAGCCAAAGAGATGCAGCATGCCTGTGATGCAATTGGGTATTGTGCCACTGGTTCTGCAGTTATGACCCCTGGGTTTGGCCTGCCCGCAAAATATGTTATCCATGCCGTTGGGCCAGTTTGGCAAGGCGGCACCAAAGGAGAAGAAGCTGCACTGCGCGGCGCCTATCGTGCAAGCCTAAAGCTGGCTCAGGAAGCCCAGCTGGAGAGCATCGCCTTTCCCTTGATTTCTGCAGGCATTTATGGATATCCCTGGGAAGAAGCTGTCGCTATAGCAATGAATGAGATTGAGCGTTTTCTGCTTGAACACGAGATGCTGGTGTACCTGGTGTTTTTTGACCGAAAGTCCCCAGTTTTAGCTCAAAAACTGCACCTCGATTTGCAGGCTTATATTGACAACCACTGTCAAAGCTTAAAGCATATTGAGCAGCCAAGGCCGCAAAGAGACTCTGAGAGCGTAAGAGCCCGGCAGATTAAAAACACAGTTGCACCCCTGCCCGTCTGCGAAACCGAAGAAAGCTTTTCGCAAACCCTCTTGCGGCTGATTGATGCCAGCGGTCTGAGTGATGCAGAGGTATATAAGCGCGCCAACATGGATCGCAAGCATTTCAGTAAAATCCGCTCCAATCCCAATTACGCTCCAAGTAAAGACACTCTGCTTGCCCTGACGATAGCGCTGGGGCTGGATATCCAGAGCGCCGTCCTGCTTCTGGAGCAGGCTGGTTTTGCCTTTAACCCTGCTTTCAAACGCGACCTGATCGTGTGCTGGTTTTTGGAAAGGGGCAAGCCAAATATTCACGAAGTTAATGCAGCGCTTTTTGACTATGACCAGGAGCTGCTGGGCCTGTAAAATCCCATCTCCACAATCTAATCCTCCCCCAAACTTACCA
The DNA here is from genome assembly GCA_040772305.1 of Anaerolineaceae bacterium. Taxonomy (GTDB): domain Bacteria; phylum Chloroflexota; class Anaerolineae; order Anaerolineales; family Anaerolineaceae; genus Mesolinea. The sequence continues at coordinate 31,916 of JAXGYK010000002.1, read as the reverse complement.
TCTTTCCCTTAATCAAAACTGAGAAAGGGTGCCTCATTAAGCACCCTTCTTTCTTTTTTTTGCAGCGGTCGGATCATCAGTCAAATAAGGTCTTTAGCAAGGCGCCTAATCCTTTAAAAACCTTTCCCTGCAGCAGGTATAGAATACCTTCTACAACAGTTCCAGGAACACCATTCATGGTCATCGAACGCAGAGGCATGTCGTAAATCATTTCATGCATAGCTGCACGGGCATTTTGGGCTGCCTCGTCATCTCCCGGGTTCATCTGTGCAATTACACGAAGCCCGTAGCGTTTGATCAGTTTGCCAATGAGCGTGTGTTCAACCTCAGCCAGAGTGGTATTCATACTATAGTCATCGTTCGCTATTGCCGGTTCGGGAATCTCACTGCCATAAAGGGCTTCAAAGTCTGCTAAAGGGACCTGCCAATCAGGACTAAGCTGGTAATAAGCCGGCGCCTTTTGGGATAAATCTGGCACTTGAACGAAGCTCTCCGTTACGACTTCAAACGTGGCCTGCAAGCGGATATCCTGTGACGAGGCTGCAATCTGCAATTGATACTCTCCTGGCTCCACCTGCCAACTATTGGTGTTTGTGTTCCAAAAGGCAAAATTCGCTGGATCAAGAGTGAACTGGAGTTCACGGCTTTCGCCAGGCTCCAGATACACCTTGTCAAAATCCTGCAAGGTCTTAGGTGCCTTAAAGACCGTTGACTGAGGGCTTGAAATATAAACCTGTACACTCTCTTTCCCTGCTGCCTGACCTGCGTTTCTGAGCTTAAAGCGTATGGAGAGTTGCTGACCTTCGCTGAGGGTTTCGGCATCCAGGTGGAGGTCTGAATAAACAAAATTCGTATAGGAAAGGCCAAACCCAAAGGGGAACTGCACTGGTATGCCAGCTGCATCCACATAACGATACCCTATAAAGAGCCCTTCGCGGTATTGGGTTTGCCAGCGCTCACCAAAATTGGCATCTGCAGGCATATCTTCCGCGTTAAAGGGGAAGGTTTCAGCCAATTTCCCGCTGGGGTTTACCTTGCCGCATAAAAGGTCAACCGCTGCAGTACCTACCGCCTGGCCGCCCAAACCCATGTAGAGCACTGCGGCAACCTTATCCAGCCAGGGAAGCCGCAAAACACCGCCGCTCATGAGTACAACCACTGTCTGGGGATTAAGCTCAGCTGCACTTTCGATCAGTGCGTTCTGGGAACTGGGCAGGTCCAGACCGCGGCGGTCGAAGCCTTCCGATTCATAAGAATCCGGTTGGCCAGCAAAAATGACCAGGGGCCTACCCGTAGCAGCAAGTTTCAGAGCTTGCTCCAGAGTGTCTGTTTGGGCTGCGCTATCATCCAGACCATACCCGGGAGCATATACAAAATCAATCTCCGATGCTCGCAAAGCATCCAATGGAGAGCTAAGATTTATCGGGTTCACCCGGCTGCTGCCGCTGCCCTGATAGCGCGGCATTTCGGCGAACTGCCCCAATACGATCCATTTTTCTTTTGGATCCAAGGGCAAAACACCCGAATTCTTGAGCAGTACCGCAGATTCTGCCGCCGCTCGGGCTGCCAGCTGATCGTGTACCGTCCAGTCAACCGAAGGCTTCATTGTGCTTTTATCGGCTTTTTCCACTAGCTGGAGCACACGCCTTACACAGGCATCTACAGCTGCCAGAGACAGGCTGCCATTTTCTACTGCGGCAAGTATTGCGCGCTCATTCCTGGGGCCGCTATAAGGCATCTCCAAATCTACCCCTGCAGCAACTCCAGCCACACGGTTGTTATTCGCGCCCCAATCCGTAAGAGCCAAACCTTCGAAGCCCCAGGTTTTTCGGAGTATCTCTGTAAACAGGTAACTGCTTTCAGAGGCATAGCTGCCATTCAGTCTGTTATAGGAAGTCATAACAGTCCAGGGCTGTGCTTTTTTTACTGCAATTTCAAATGCTTTTAAGTAGAGTTCTCTTAAACTGCGCTCGTCAACAATCGATTCGTTTAATAATCTGGCGCGTTCCTGATTATTGCAGGCAAAATGCTTCAGGCTAGCCCCTACACCTTGGTTTTGCATGCCAGTAATCATAGCCGCGGCCAGCTCACCTGCAAGTAAAGGATCTTCTGAAAAGTATTCAAAGTTGCGTCCGCCCAAGGGATGGCGCTTTAAGTTTACTCCCGGCCCAAGCAGGACCTGAACACCTTGCGCGATGGCTTCCTTAGCTAGCGCTGCGCCAATCTCCTGCAGCAAGGACCGGTCAAAGGACGCTGCTGTGCAAGAAGCAGTAGGAAAACAAGTTGCCGGCAAGCTTTCATTCAAGCCGCCGACATCGCTACCCCCTTTGTGTTTCCGTAAGCCATGGGGGCCATCGGCAAGCGTAACAGCGGGAATGCCCAAACGAGGAATAGCTTTTGTGTTCCAAAAATCGCTGCCTGCCAGAAGACTTGCTTTTTCTTGCAGGGTGAGTTGTTCCAAAAGTTCTTCAATCGGCTTCATATTTCTCCTATCAGGAATCAGCAGCTATGTCTTCAGCTGACTGTTCACCAAGCTCACTTTGGTATGCTTTTCGATGGAAACATCGCTTTTTCCATCCCTGAATCTCCTGGTGATTTGTCACAGACAAATATTGTAATGGAATATTTCTGATTCTATTCTCTTACCTTTGTTATCGCAGTAGCTTCGATTGCAGTGATGATTTGGGCCCAGGGTTTTTGAATGGGATAGCGAGCGGTCAAAACGAATAAGTCCGATAGCGTACTTTAAAAGACCAGAACAGAACCTATCCAGAGATGACAGCAGAAGAAGCAGATGAAAGACCTTGTTTAGAAGAAATGCGTAAAGAAGTTGCCTGTTACCTTAACCGTGTCATTTTCGATCATAAACGCATTAGGATCGTATTCCATGACAGCCTTGCGTAAACGCGGTAACTCATATTTTGAAACCACAGTGGTGATCACAAATTGAGGACTATCGGCCCAGGCACCTTTACCCTCCCAATAAGTGGCTCCCCGCTGCAAGCCATGCACAATAAAAGGAAGTACATCCTTATTGCGCGTAACAATCGTGATGCTCATTTTCACATTTTGAAAATGCACCCTGTCAATCACAAAAGCAACAACCAGGGAGAAGATCAGGGAATACACCAAAACATTCGGTGGATATTTAAAGAGGGCATAGGCATAGACGAACAAACTGATTAAGAGAGAGAAACTGCCAACACTTTTGTTGGGTTTTTTCATCGCCCAATAAACCCCTAAAATATCAATCCCACCTGAAGACCCTCCGTTTTGCAGTGAGAGCCCAATTCCAAAACCGCCAATAAGCCCTCCGATAATACAAAGTGTGAGCGTATCTTCCAAGTTGGGGATAATCAGCACAGTAGGGATCAGTTGCAGTGACACAGTCAAGGCAAGTACCGTGAGGAGCGTTTTGAAAAAAAACTTGCGGTTGATCGTTGAGAACGAGAGGATAAAAAGCGGGATGTTAAGTGCCAGGAAGATCAGGCCAGTGACATCTCCCAGCTTAGGAAAAAAAAGCTTGAGAAACTCCTGGACAATCTGGGCCACACCAGTTATATTGCCGACATATAAGCCGAGCGGTACGACAAAAAGGTTAAAGCCAAGCGCATAGATGACACCGCCAAGCATACAGAGGAAATAGCCCTGCAGGTCTTTCCAAATGGATGGCTTAACTGGGTATGGCACAAGCTTTGGCGGTTTGGGCACTTTTTCTGCTGTATTGGTCTCCATCGCAAGGAATCTTAGTCGTTTTTGACCGGCAGGGCAAGCCTCTTGGACGCTTTCATAGAACAAACTGCGTGAAGAGAAGAAGCTCAAGCCAAAGAAGCTATAATGGCTCAAAATACATCCAGGAGGCATGCAAAGGTGAGCATTAAAAAGATCGCAGATATTCCTGCAGTGATGATCCCAAACGGTAAAGGAGTTACCCGAAAAGTATTAATAGGAGCTGATGAAGGTCCAAACTTTGCCATGCGCGTATTTCGAATTGAGCCAGGCGGATACATGCCGATGCATACCAATGAAGTAGAACACGAGCAATATGTTCTTGCAGGAAAAGCAAAACTAGTGCTTGGAAGTCAAACCCATACCGTTGTTCAAGGCGATGCGGTTTATATTCCTGCTCTGCTTCCCCACAGTTATGAAGCCATAGGAGACAAGGCCTTTGAATTCATCTGCGTGGTGCCTAATCTTCCAGACGAAACCAAGTTAGTATCCTAAAAACGTTCGATAAAGAAGAGTACCTCAGCAGCTGTTGAGGTACTCTTGGTTTTCACTTCATAAACTTAGACCAGGGATTCGTGCGGATTGGCTTCGTCCACTTTGGAAAGGCCCCAGCTTGCCAGCGCGCCCAAAGCAAAGAGTCCGATGGAAAGAAGGAGGTTTTTAATATCGCCTACTTTAAAGGGTGCAATCGCGAAAGTAGAGCCAATTACAATACCCAGGATAAAATGGTACATCCATGCATAGGCCTTGTCGAAAAACCAGGCCACCAGCTTGGCAAAACCAAAAACGATCAGGGCTCCGCCCAAGATCAAGGGCAGAATGACCCCAAAATTAAGGCTGCTGATCCCGGCGGCCATAGGCTGGTACATCCCCAGATAGATCAGGAAGTTTGAGGGGCTCATCCCAGGAACAACAACCCCCAAACCAATTAATCCGCCCATTAACACCCAGTTGAGGAAGTTCTGCGCCATTTGGACCGAACGGGTTCCTTCCATCCATTTCATAAAGGCGTACATTGCAAGGGCTACAAACACTAACAAAACCCAATGAATACTGCTGCGGCCTTGTTTTCCGGCTGTTTTAAAGAGTGAGGGAAAGGTACCCACAATAAATCCGATAAAGAGCCAGGTGAAAGCCACCGGGTTAACCCCAAATGCCCAATCGACCAATTTTGAAAAGAGCACCACACCCACAGCTCCGCCAATGCCAACCGGCAGGAAAAAAATAAAGTTCTTTAAGAACTTGTGCCGTATGTTCGCAATAAAGCGAATTAACGGCTCGTAGAGCCCCAGGATTACTGCCAGAACGCCTCCTGAAAGGCCCGGGGTAATAAAGCCTATTCCAATGAGAATGCCTTTGACAAGACGTAAGAACCAATCCAGGATGGGGTGGGCAGATCTCTGCACAGCTGGATTTTGGGGCCTTATTTGGTCCTCAGTGCCTGGTTTGGTTTGATCTTGCTGTCTTTGATTTGAATCCATAGTATCCCTTAAGCTTTTGTATTGAGGAACCCGAGGCTCCTCTCCGAAGACCAAGTATACCCGCGATTGATGATAGCGCTATTGATGGTATTTTATTCGGTCTGCCAGCCAAGCAAAAACAGCCTGGATGAGCTGTACCAGAAGGACCAGGAAGATAACCGTTGCAATCATCACCTCAGTTTGGTAGCGTTGATAACCATAACGAACTGCCAGGTCGCCCAAACCCCCGCCGCCCACAGCTCCGGCCATGGCGGAATAGGAGATGAGGCTGATAATCGTGATCGCTACAGCAAGAACCAAGGAAGGTAAAGCCTCAGGGATAAGCACCTTTGAAACTACCTGCCACTTGCTGGCACCCATAGACTGGGCAGCATCCACCAGGCCCGGGTCCACCTCTCGCAAGGACGTTTCGGCAAGCCGGGCAAAAAAAGGGATTGCAGCAATAGTAAGCGGAACAATGGCCGCGGTAGAACCAATTGCAGTTCCCACAATGGCTCGTGTAAATGGAATTAATACCAGGAGCAAAATAATAAAGGGCAGCGAGCGGCCTACATTGACGATAAACCCCAAAACTCGATTCAGCATGGGTTGGGGGCGCAAACCATCTTTTGCGGATGTAACCAGCCAAACCCCCAGTGGCAGGCCAAAAAGAACGGTAAATACCGTTGATACTCCTACCATGTAAAGGGTGAGCGCTGCCTCTTTAAACAAGCGTTGCAGGAGAACACCTAATTCCATCAGTGCACCTCCACGCGGATGCCCTGCTTGCGCATCCAGGAAATTGCATCCGAAATTCCCAGACCTTTTAACTCGACCTGTAAACGACCAACCCGGTTGCCAGCTACCGGTTGAATACTGCCTCCCAGGATGTTGACATCAACAGTAAAGGTACGCACCAACTGCGCCAAAAGCGGTTCGTTAGCTGAATCCCCCAGAAAAGTAAGCGTAACCGATTGCCAGCCCAATTGAGGAGCAATTGGCGCGGATGGGGGAAATATCGCCTGAGCCAAGGCTCCATGGGGATTCATGATTAATTCGCTGATGGATCCCTGTTCTAATACCCGGCCAGCTTGCATCACCGCGGCATGGTCACAAATACGTCTCAAAACATCCATTTCGTGCGTAATCAACAGGATAGTCAGTCCCAGCTCCTGGTTAAGCTGTTTGAGTAAATCAAGAACGCTCAAGGTCGTTTGGGGATCCAGAGCGCTTGTAGCCTCATCCGAAAGCAGTACCTTGGGGTTGGTTGCCAGAGCACGGGCAATACCTACCCTTTGTTTTTGGCCGCCGGAAAGCTGCCGGGGATAAGCACGGGCTTTATCCTTAAGACCAACCAGGTCCAAAAGCTCTGCCACACGCTTGCGGCGCGCAGGGGCCTCAACCCCAGCCAGTTCCAGACTAAAGGATATGTTTTCACTTACATCACGGGAGTTCAGCAAGTTAAAGTGTTGAAAAATCATGCCCATTTGGCGCCGTGCCCGGCGCAGTTCAGATTCCGACAAGGCTGTAATTTCCTGGCCGTCCACCCAAACCCTGCCGCTATCCGGCTTTTCCAGTAAGTTGATACAGCGAATTAAGGTGCTCTTACCGGCGCCGGATTCACCGAGCACCCCAAAAATCTGACCACGGTCAACCTGCAGGCTCACATCGCGCAAAGCATGCAGCTCATGTCCATTTTGTTGGTTAAAGCTTTTTTGAAGGTGCTCGGTACGAATCATGTTCAACTCTAGATGGGATTAACCGTTTTTACATTGAAGGCAGGAATAACCGATCCCTGATATTTATCCTCGATGAAATCCTTTACCTCCTGGGATGTCATCAGCGAAACAAAGGCCTGGATTGCAGGTTCATTTTCGCGTCCGGAATTAACCACAAGTACATTGGCGTAGGGATTGTTCTCAACTGGCTCAAGTGCCAGGGCGTCTTTAGCAGGCACCAGACCAGCTTCGAGGGCATAGTTGCCGTTGATTACCGCAATATCTGTATCCTCCAAGGAGCGCGGCAGCTGAGCGGCTTCCAATTCGATAATTTTCAGCTCTTTGGGATTATCGATGATATCGTCCACGGTTGCTTTAAAATCTGAGGCTTCCTTTAGCTCGAGAAGGCCGGCTGTTTTCAGCAGTTCCAGGGCACGGCCTCCATTGGTTGCGTCGTTAGGAATTGCTACCTGCGCCCCGGCTGGGATTTCATCTAAACTCTTATATTTCTGGGAGTAGATACCCAGAGGTTCGATGTGAATCGAAGAGATTGCGATAAGCTGGGTATTATGCTCGGAGTTATAGTCCTCAAGATAGGGTAAGTGTTGGAAGAAATTCACATCGATACTGCCATCTGCTAATGCAACATTAGGAAGAACGTAGTCAGTGAACTCGATAACTTCAATGATCAGATTTGCTTTTGGAGCAAGCGAGTCTTTGACAAAATTAACGATTTCAGCATGCGGCACGGGGGTTACACCAATCCGAAGCTTAAGTACAGTATCAGCGGATGCGCTTGTGTCTGCCGAAGGAGCTGTAGGCTCCGCAGGAGCAGGGCTTGGATTTGCAGTTTGGCATGCGCCAAGAAGCAAAATAAGGGCTAAGCCTAAGCTAGTAACCCAGATACTTATTTTTTTGTGTTTCATTTCAATCTCCATAGTCTTTTAAAGAAGAGAGCCACCCTTGGGTGGCATCACGAGGACAAAAAAAGGATCCACCCGCTATTACTCTAGTTCGCGATGGATCCGCTGCTGGCTGGTTGGCGGCTAACGACCGGCGCAGCACGAAATCCATCGCCTGCGCATGACCATATGTTCATGAAAAGGTCTAAGAACAAAAGCTAACATAAGCAAGATATTATCACCACAATTGATTTTGTCAAGGTGTCCAGGTCCAGACTTCGTAGTCGTTTTTTCTGTAGTTCATCATTTGGTCCTTAATTGGGGATAATCATCAGAACTTAGCCGTTTGAAGACGGGCAAGAGAAGAACTTAGGCAGGGTGCTCATAGTTCCGCTCGAGATACTCCAAAAAGAACTTTCTTCAGAATATGATTGAATCTGGGGATGGCAGATTTGATGAATATGGAAAACTGGGCTTTACAGGGTACATAAAAAAACCGCCCTTTTGAGTAAGGGCGGCTTCTCAATTACAAGCAATATCTAGCGTCGGCTTTCCTTGAATGCCTGGACGTCATCCATCGTGATGCGTTTAATGACTTCCACCAACGTATTCACTGTGGCAACATAGCGATCCTTGTGTACAAGCGCACGTGGAGTAAGCAGGTAAAGCGTAGGGATTGAGAGGCTAACGGTAACAATACCGTCAAAGAGACGGTGAATTTCATGGGCTTCGCCGCCGCCGTAACTTTGAACGATAATGTCTACCGGATAGCCAAGGTCGCGGCCGGCTTTTTGGATAAAGGCCGAAAGAGCCTGATTGCCAGCAATCCTTGCATCCCAATGACGAATTACTACGCCACCCTGCAGCTTGTGACCATCGGGGTCACAACCGGGATAGTCGTCACAATGTGCAACGTCAACGGTAATCGAAATATCCGGATGAATTTTGTAACCGCAGGTCTTACCGCCACGGAAACCTAATTCTTCCTGCACGGTGCCGCAAACGTAAACATCGGCATCATGCTCCTGGCCTTTCAGCTGCTGCATCACATCGGTAATGATGTTAACGCCAATGCGGTCATCCCAGGCCTTGGCCATCATCACATCAGGATCGGCCATTTCTTTAAAGGTCACCAGAGGTGTAACGGTATCACCGGGGCGAATGCCCAGGGCTTCAACTTTTTCCTTACCGCGGATGCCTAAATCGATATACATTTCCGACAGGTCACGATATTGAGGATTAAAAATGTCTTCGTTCATGAAGTGGGTACCAAACACACCAGGGATAAGCTTCCCTTCGTCGGTGAGAATTTGCACTTCGGAGCCAATGATGGTATAGGTCCACCACTTGTTTAAGCTCATCACACGAATGATGCCGCTCTCTTCAATTTTTGTGACGATAAAACCGATCTCATCGGAATGAGAAGAAAGCATAACCTTAGGGCCTTTTCCGCTGCCCTTTTTATAGCAAATAAGCGAACCCTGATTGTCATAATCAAAGGAATCAGCATATCCTTCCAGGGCTTGTTTCATTAAACGCGTCACGGGAAACTCTTTTGCGGAGTGGCCATGGGCTTCGGTGATGGCCGCGATGCGTTTCATATCCATTGTTTCTTTAGTAAGCATTATTTCGGTCTCCTGTTAATTTATTTTCTGGTTTCAACCAGATTGAATTTGATCAGCAGTTGAACATACTCATGAACGTACTCAACACTACCCTCTTGCATTTCAAGGATCGCTTCACGTGCAATCTCGAAGAGGTTCCGTTTTCCATCGATGTTATATTGAATAACTGCATCAAAGCTATGCCCGGAACGCAGTTTGGAACGCGCGCCTTTGGTCCAGGCCAGGTGAGCAGCTTTGAGCTCTGCGTCATCACCACAGTAGTCATCCAGCTTATTCACAGGCCCAATGTATTTGCGCACAGGAACATAGCTGTATTCTTCAGGGGCTTCCTTGCTGTGGTAGACAAAATCGGGACTGTAATCCTCCGTATACCGACGCCAGAGATTCTCAGCCATAATTTCAAAGAGGTTCACTTCACGATAAATGCGCAGTTTTACCCTCTCTAATACAGCAGGGTCCTGCGTAAAATAGCTCTCATAATCGCGCAGGCAATCTTTGGCATAACGCAGCGAATGCAGGTATTCCTGATAAAGCGCATCCGGATCGGAATTTGAATTGGACCCCTTGCTCAAAATGGAAGAAAGCCTGCGGATAAATATTTCGCGGCTCTTTACGAGCAACTCACCCAAATCTTCTTCTTTAAGGTTTGCCAGTGTATACAGATACCCAGCAGCAATTGAAGCACTTTTGTGCAGAACAAAGGGGTCAATTACATCAATCGAGTCACTGCTGGTATGGTATGCCGGATCCGGCCACTGACCCAGCATCGGTGTGGGGATGCCAATGGTGGGGTCAGAGAGAATGAAGTGGTCGCTGCCGCCTTCAAACCCTACCACTGTACTGTTAAACATGGGCACATTCTCGCGGGCGAGCGATGGCGCTGTTTTGCGTACTTCATCCAGTACGAGCTCAGCGACGTCCATAACAATAGTTGGAAGCGCATGCGGAACGCCACTGATTGTCAAAGGTCCGTATCCGCCGGTTTGACGGGCACCCACCATGTCCAGGTTTAAACCAGCTTTAATGCGCTTTCGTCCTTCAGCACCCAGATATTCCAGGTAGGGATAAGTTCCGGAAAACTCCGGGATAAAGATCATGCGAATACCACGTTTTAGTGGGGGAAGCTGTCCCGAACTGATGAGATGGCGCAAGGTTTGGAAAATTTCCATGCCGGCGGAGACACCGCTGGCATTATCGTTAGCGCTGGACCGAGGATGGCAAAGGTGAGCGGTAACCAACAGCTCCTCATCAATTTGACCAGGCAGATAAGTTTCGACAACCTCGATCTTGCCATCGTAAAGGCTGGAATCCACATAACCTGTCACCTGCGGATAGGCAGGTTTGCTGGGATCTTTCGCATGCTCTGCTGTCATCTTTCGGCAGAGGGCTACTAGTTTGTCGCCTTCGCGGGGGGAGAGAGTAAAGCCAAAAACCTTCGGTTCTTCAGGGGTGTGCTTCCACCAGAAACTAATATAATTAAGCGTATCGATCAGATCGTAGCGGCTACGGATGCCAGGAATCTCGCGCATAAAATCCGTGATTAAGCCAATCGCGCCTGTGTCCTGAATAGCCCAATCCATGTATTCCGATACGTGTCCACGGATAAAAAGGATCTTTCCGCGTGCATCCAGGTCTTTATATGCTTCGCGATCAGCTCCGTGCTCAAGCAGAACCACATCCACCGGCGTATCCCGGAAATCTGCCGGATAGCTTTTGGGACAGATACTCAGCATATTGACGGAATAGTCGGCCAGTACGCGTTCCTCAGGAGCAACCAGGTTCAACTTGCCGCCCTTGCAGTCCCATTCCTGGAACATCTTCGAGCTCAGGTACCACTTATCTGCACGGGCATCAAAACTAAGGATACGGGTTTCTAAGCCAGCAGCCTTCAGGCGGTCATGTACATGCTGTGCCGCCGCACGATACCCTGTTGAAGCTTGTATCCGGTGGAAGTTAGAAATCTCCTTCACTGCAGTAAAGGCGCGTTCACCTGATACTGCCTTTATGATTTTATTAATCGCTGCACGCAACATATCTCCTCCATTTACGCTCTAAACCTTGCACTTTCATTCTAAGTGGAGGATGCTTATTTAGGTGCTTTTTAAGCAAAATTAAGTCGAAAGGGTTTAATAGAGGGCTACTTTTCTGCCTGAAGCTTTAATCACTTCTACGGGAAGACCGTAAAGGGCGCCCAAATGGGCAGAGGTAAAAAGAGCATCAAAAGGCCCTGCAGCAAGCACCTGTCCATCCCGAACCAAAACCAAATGTGTCGCCAAAGCCGAGGCCACCTCGGGCTCGTGGGTCGAAAGAAGAATGCTCACGCCCTGGGCATTGAGTGTCTTGAGAATTTTGATTAATCGGGCTTTGTTAGCCAAGTCGAGATGAGAGCTTGGTTCATCAAGAAGCAGCAACTCGGGCTGTTGCGCCAAGGACCGTGCTAATAAGACCAGCTGACGTTCTCCCCCGCTTAAAGATGTTACAGCACGTTGTGCCAGTTTGTAAATACCTGCCTGTTTCAAGGCTTGGCCTGCTATCTCGATATCCTTAACTGCAGGCATATCCAAAGGGCGAAGATATGGGGTTCTGCCCAACAGTACGTAATCCAGCACCGTAAATTCAAAAGCAATATGCTCTAACTGCGGGACTAAGGCCATTTTTTGTCCCAGCTCCCGGCGGCTGTAGCTTTGCAGATTTCTTCCCTGAAAACGAACTTCTCCTGCAGATGGCTTGAGCCAACCCAAAACCAGATTTAGCAAGGTGGTTTTTCCGGCACCGTTTGGCCCCAATAGTACGGTGACTGTTCCAGGATCAATGTGCAAATCCAAGGCATCCAGAACTGGCTTCTCAACACCAGGGTAGTTAAAATACAGGCTTTGAAAGGTGAGCAGGCTGTTCATTTTGTAAGTCCTGAGCCAAAGCGATAATACATCAGGTAAACAAAAAGTGAGGCTCCAATCAGTGAAGTAAGAATCCCCAAGGGTATTTCACCCATGAAAAGGCTGCGACCCAGGTCATCACAAATGAGCGTAAAGATAGCGCCAATCAGCATGGATGCAGGAAGCATGTAACGCGCATCTGCACCAAATAAGCGGCGGGCAATGTGGGGAACCAGCAAGCCTACCCAAGAAACCATTCCAGCCACAGACACCACAGCCGCGGTAATCATCACAGATGCTACCAAAAGTAAGAGGCGTTCGCGCGCAGGAGAAGATCCAAGCGAGAAAGCTGTTTGGTCGCTCAGTGAAAGCAGGTTGAGACGCCAGCGCATAAGGAAAAGAACCAGCAAACCGCTGAGAACAACAGGCACGATGGACAGAAATTGCGGCCAGGTTATCCCCCAAAGTCCACCCAGAAGCCAGAAAGTGATCTCGGGAAGCTGCGAAAGAGGGTCGGCAACGTATTTAAGGATGCCTAAGCCGGACGAAAAAAGCGCGCTTACCGCGATCCCAGCTAAAATGAGGCGCAGAATCCAGCCGCCATACTTTACCCTGCGGGCAATGATATAGGAAAAACCAAGGCCCAGAAAAGCAAAAACTGCTGCCATACCCTGAATGGTATAAAAATTTCTCCCCAGAAAGATAATCGCCAGGGCGGCACCAAAGCCAGCGCCCTGTGAAACCCCTAGAAAACCGGGCTCTACCAAAGGGTTCCCAAAGATCATTTGCATTACGGCTCCGGCTGCAGCAAGGGAGGCACCCACCAAAACAGCAGTGAGCACTCGAGGAATACGTAAATTGAAAATGAGACGCTGCGCCAAAACATCATTGGCCAAGCCTTGGGGAGTAAGCGTATGCAAAGGCGGGTAACGTCCAACAGCAACAGAAACCAAGACAGTCAATAATAAGAAAGCTGCCAGCCAAAACAACTTTTTACTGGCAGCTTTTGGGTCGGCTCGATTCAAGCCACGGCTCCTTTCGGATTATTCGGCCGTGCCGTCGTATAGGATAGGAAGAATGTTCTTCTGGAAAGAGGCATCATCCATATTGTAGACGGTTTTATAAAATTCGGCGGCCGATTCCTGCAGGTTAAAATCTGGGAATAGCTCAGGGTGCAAAGTTGCAGCAGCCCATTTAAGACCCAGGGCCCAGCGGGTATCCGGCTGGTCATAAGTGTATACATCGGAAGCAAAACCATAGATTTTGCCATTCTTTACCGCTTCCAAGGCTTGCCACTGCGGGTCGGCCAAAAGGGCGTCCATGGCCTCGGAGACATCTACAGCATAAGCAGTAACCAGGATAGTATCCGGGTTCCAGGCAGCTATCTGCTCCATAGAGACCTTGGTCCAACTGTCTTCAAGCGGAATATCTTCCCAGACAGGCCGGCCGCCAGCCATCTGAATGAGCAGGGTCTGCATCCATGACTTAGGCGGGACATTGAAGGCAACGGCACCATCCTTGACATCGTAGTAAACCAACAACACATCCGGGCGCTGGTCTGTTGGGAGGGTGTCCACCTTTTCCGTAACAGCTTTCATATTATCTATGTAATAGCTGATGAGCTCCTCGGCACGAGCGGGATTACCAAAGAGAATACCCAGTGTTTTGAGATCGCGGCTAAACTGTTCGGGGGTTTCAAAATCGACATAGACCAGCGGGATCTCCAAAGCTTCCAAAGATGTACCCATCTTGGCGGCATTGCTCGTTTTAAGGATCACGCAATCCGGCTGGAGTGCTGCAATCTGCTCGGCACTGGCACTGCGATCAATGCTTTCTTTCGCATCAAATTCAGGGTCTATCATGGAGATGAAATCAGCTGCATTTTGAGTCATCGCAGCGATGGCGATCAGGTTTTTAGATGCCTCGGGAAAGGTATAGACGGCATCGGCAACCATAAATACGCCCCTGCCAACCAAAACACAGCGCTGAGGTGTTTGTTCAAAGACAACTGTACGATCAAGCGCATCCTTTATTTCGATCACGGCAGGGGAAGCAGCTGATTCAGAGGCTGTATCTTTTGCCGGGTAGGCCGTTTCGGCTTGAGCAACCGGCTCCTGAGGCTGCGATTCGGCAGGGTAGGCCTGGGCTTGCTCTGCTGGAGCATTTGCATCCTGTGCGGGAATGGGTGTAGCAGCCTGGCAGGCTGTAATACCAAGGATGATTAACAATATTGCCAGAATTCGGATTTTGCGCATAAAAAGGAGACTCCTTCCTCAAAGTTTGAGCAATTTTAGCACAAGTGAATATCATCCGGCATACGCGCGCTATGCTAAAATCAAGCCAGGAGAATAATATGTCCCCAAGACGCAAAGCCGCTTTATTAATGGAGCATGTATTACTGGCAATGCTCAAGCGCAAGGAGATGCATGGCTATGAACTGCATCAGGAACTAGGCAAGCTGCCAGGCATTTCCAAAATATGGAACCTCAAACAGGCCCTATTCTATTCCAAGCTCGACCTGCTGGAGCGGGAAGGCTTGATACAGGTGAAGGAAATAAGGCATGATTTTACGCCTTCACGCAAAATATTTATGCTCACAACACAGGGTAGTGACAGTTTGGATAACTGGCTGCGAACACCCGTTAATCGCGCACGCAGAATGCAACAGCTTTTTGTTGCCAAGCTGATATGCGCCAGCTGGCAAAGCCTTGACTTAGCCCTGGAACTCGTCCAAAAGCAAAAAGAAGTTTGCCTTGGCTGGAATCAGCGCCTCTCAGAAGAAGAAGCGCAGCTCAATCCTCAGGACAATTTTGCAGAGTGGAGTCTCTTTCACTTTAAAGACAGCCGCGATCGGTCTACCATTGCCTGGCTTGAAACCGTAGAGGCTGAACTTTTAAAACAAATACAGGAATCCTGAGAATCAAACAGAGAAAGCCTGCTCTTCTTTCGCTATAAAATCCCCTAACTTTCACCCAGGTATTTTTGCTGCAACTGAAAGTTGGACTATTTAGTTCTCAATAACTAGTTTCCTGTTTCAGTGCCTTCTTCGACGGTTTTTTTATCCCCTCCCCCTCGTGGGCGCCAGCTAAGTTCAGCTTCAAAGGCACGCGTATTCCGGCTTATTTCAAAGCCCTCGATATAGGTTGAGTTGCTCTGGTCAGGCTTTGCATGGTGAATGGCGATGCGCTGACCAATGCGCAGCTCGCGTTCAAAATTGATTTGGAGCGTCTCTACTTCCTGATCCTGGAAGCACTCCGGGCCAAAGGAATCACAAATCCATTCGATATAACGACTATTATTGGCATGGCCAAGCATGTCAATATCAGAATAGCTCACCTGGTGCGTACTCATTTGAGACCCAGTAGCGGAAAGATTCAGCTTTTCCAGATCAACTTTGCGCTCTGGCGGGATAGCAATTTTGAGATCATCAGAATCCAAGCGATTCAGAGGGGCCATCCTGCGCGATTCAGAATCAATAAGCAGCCACAAGGAACTGGCAGAGAGAAGCAGTGCACCGGAACGATCCCTGGCTTCATAGTCGCGTACGAAAAACACTTTTTGCGTGACGCCCTGGGGCCAGGTACTTAATTGGATTGTTTCGCCATATTGTGGGTAGCGATGAAAGCGTACTTTAAATCTGGAAAGAACCCAAAACAGCTTTTTCTCCAGCAAGTCGTAATATCCCCAGCCCAATTCGTCAGCGTGGCCACCGGCTGCTTCACTTAAAAAGTGAAAAGCCGAAGCAGGCTTCCACTGGCCGCCCTGGTCACAATCAACGAAAAGTACAGGTATCTCAATTTGGTATATTTTCCTTTTTTCTACAGACATTGCTTTACCTCCTGAGATTAAAACTCAGATCTGATGACCCTTAAACTGACTGATATACAAATTATAGTAAAAACCACGCGCTTCCAGGAGTTGCTCGTGAGTTCCAGTTTCAACAATGCGGCCTTGATCGATAACTACAACCAGATCAGCCTCTCGAATGGTGGAAAGCCTGTGGGCAATAACAAAGCTGGTGCGGCCATGCATAAGGTCCAGTAAAGCACGTTGAATGCGTGCTTCGGTACGGGTATCCACGCTGCTGGTTGCCTCATCCAAAATCAGAATCGCGGGATCGGCCAGGATGGCACGGGTTATCGAAAGCAGCTGACGCTGACCCAAACTGATATTGCTGGCGCGTTCAAGCAGAACGGTGTCGTAACCTTTTGGCAGGCGGCGGATGAAGTGGTCTGCCTCGGAGCGTTGTGCGGCAAGGATGCATTCCTCGTCCGTGGCATCCAAACGTCCAAAGCGTATGTTAGCCATCACAGTTTCCGCAAACAGGAAGGTGTCCTGGAGTACCAGGCCCAAATGACGGCGCAAGTCTGCCCGGCGCAGCTGATAAATGTCTTTCCCATCAATCGATATGGAACCTTGCTGTACATCATAGAAACGTGTCAGCAAATTGGTTATCGTGGTCTTTCCGGCACCAGTTGGCCCTACCAGCGCGATAGTCTGACCAGCCTTAACCTCCAGGTTGAAATCGTGAATTACCGGATTGGCGGCATCATACCCAAAGCGAATATTGTTAAAGCTCACATCACCTTTTACCTGATCAAAGGGCAGAGGATTAGGGATATCAGGTTTTTCTGGAGCCGTATCAATGACCTCGAGCACACGTTCAGCCCCAGCCAGCGCAGCCTGTACGCTGTTGTAGAGGTTAGCTACCATGCGCAAAGGACCGGTAAAGTTGTTTCCATAGTTGATAAAGGTGGCAATCATTCCTACGCTCACCAGGCCATTAAAAGCCAGGTAGCCGCCCACACCTGCCAGCACCACAATAAAAAAGTTACCCAAAACCATGGTAACGGGCAGCAAGAGCAAGGCATAGGAGTTGGCATATACAGCCGATTGATAGGTCGCTTCATTTTGGCTTTGGAAATTTTGGATTACGTTACTGTTGCGGCGAAAAGCCTTGATTACCTTCTGTCCGCTAAAGGTTTCCTCGCTGATGGCATTGAGTAAGCCAAGGTTCTTTTGCAAAGCCCGGTATCCCTTTACCGTATATCGGGCGACAAAACGGGTAAAAGCCAGCATGATAGGCACTACCACCAGGGTCGTAAGAGCCAGCCAGACATTAAGGCTAAACATCATGATGACAATACCTAGCAACTGCAAACTGGAGGCGAAGAGCGAAACTACATTCTGAGATATCGCATTATTGATAGCATCGATATCGCTGGTGAGACGACTCATCAGCTGGCCAGTAGGATGGGTATCGAAATAGTGCATCGACAAAGTTTGTAAATGTCTAAAAAGGTCGCTGCGCAAATCTTTTAACGCAAGCTGAGATACTCGAGCCATTAAACGGTTAGCCAAAATCTGGAAGAGGCGATAACCGGTATCGCTCAAGAACATCAGGATTACGATCCGCAGTAAGCTCGATAGATCTCGCTGGCTGGCTATGCTGTCGATAGCGCGGCCCAGTAAAAAGGGACTAATGAGGCTTAGTAAGGTGTAAACCAGGACCAGAAAAAACACCAAAAGAAGGTCCAGCTGATAGGGTTTAAGATAAGCCGACAAGCGTTGAAGTGCCAGACGAGCGTTGCGAGCACGTTCTACGTTTCGATGGCGTCCTCCGCCTCCACGGCCCAAAACAGACCTGGCATCTACAGTGCGCTGGGTAAAACTCATTACGCAATTCCCCCACCCAGCTGTGATTCGTAGATTTCACGGTAAATTGGACTGCTAAGGAGTAATTCTTTATGGGTTCCCTCGGCCGCAATTCGTCCGTGATCTAAGACTAATATTTTGTCTGCATTCAGAACCGTACTGATCCGCTGGGCAACCATAAAGACTGTTTTGCCGTGCATGATTTTGCGGATAGCTTCCTGAATATTGGCTTCTGTTTCCACATCCACTGCACTGGTGCTGTCATCCAGGATAAGATAGTCTGGCTGTACCAGCAGTGCCCTGGCAATTGCCATGCGCTGTTTTTGACCGCCGGAAAAATTGCTGCCGCGTTCCTTTACCACGGTATTGTAGCCATCGGGAAGGCTGGTAATGAACGCATGAATCTGAGCAGCCTGAGCTGCGGCAATTACTTCTTCTTCGCTGGCATCTGGCCGTCCGTAACAAAGGTTCTCACGGATAGTGCCGCTAAATAGAACCGATTCCTGAGGAACAATGCCCATACCTCGCAAGAGGCTATCTTCCTCAACCTTGCGCAGGTCAAGCCCATTGATTTTGACGGTACCAGAACGCGGGTCGTAAAAGCGTGGGATTAAATTTACAAGCGTACTCTTTCCAGCGCCGGTAGCTCCCAAAATTGCCACCACCTGGCCTGGCTCTGTGCTAAAACTCAGGTCTTCAAGGATCTTATACCTTGCTGCTCCATTGTAATGAAATGAAACATCTTCAAAGACCAGGGTGCCCAGTGGGCTTGCGCCCAAGGATACGGGGTTTGGTGCTTCCAACACCTCTATGGGAGTCTCCAGCAGATCGATCACCCGATCTCCGGAAGCTTTAGCCGCAGCATAATTGTTGACCATATTGACTAAAAACACCAATGGCAGCTGCATAGAGAGCAAATAGTTGATAAACGCTACCAGCTGGCCGGTTGTCAGTTTGCCGGTGATCGTTTGTAATCCGCCAAACCAGATAATCAAAATAATTGCCAGGTTGACGGAAAGATTAAGCAAAGGAGACATCAGCGTCATAAATTGCATGACATGAATAGAGCTGGCAGTAAATTCCAAATTCGTCACTTCGAAACGCTCTTCTTCATAGTCTGCACGTACATAGGACTTAATGAGTTCAGCACCGGCAATGTTTTCCTGCAAAACAGTATTCAGCTTGTCCAGCTTTTCCTGAACAGCACGGAACGCAGGCTCCATACGGTTTGAAAAGAAGAGCACAATTGCCATGGCCACCAGAAGCAACGGAAGCACATAAACCGCCAGGCCAGGCGCAGTGATAAATATCATCACAATGGCTCCAAGCATCATCAGCGGACCCTTTGTTCCCATCCGCAGGCTCATATGCGCCAGGCGCGACATGGCCGAAACATCCGAACTTAAATGCACCATCAACTCTCCGGTTGAATAGCGGTCCAGATTGCCAAAGGAAAAATGCTGCACCTTCAAAAAAACCTCATTGCGCAGGTCACGGGCAATACCCTCACTTACCCGTATCGAACCCAAACTGCTAAGAATAGCAAATACCGCCGAAAGCAAAGAGAGGCCAAGCATCCATAGCGCAGTGTTGATAAGCAAGGGCAAATTTCTCTGCTTTAGTCCCTCATCAATGATGCGTTGGATCAGTCGCGGAATCCACAAGTCAGTAAAAACCTGCAGAGTAATGAGCAAAAGTGTGCCCAGTGCATATCCGCGATAAGGTTTTACCGCGTTCAGAAGCTTACGAATTACACGGTTCAAGGTTTGGGACCAGCATGAGAAGGAATATCGAAAAGTGCCTGCAAGGTAGACATAGCCTGGAGGAGGGTTTGCAGGTCGCTGTCCTGGAGGGTTTGGAGCTTTTCTGCCATCCAGAACTGGCTGCGCTGGATGCCCTCTTCGAGCAGAGTATTCCCGGCTGCGGAAGGCTGCAGATAAATCTTGCGGCGATCCTGTTTCGAAGGCAGGCGCTGCAAAAGGCCTTTTTGTACCAGTCCCTCCACCGCCTGGCTGACTGCCGGCCGGCTGATTTGCAAGTGCTCGGCCAGGGCTGCAGTGGTGTTGATGCCGCGGCGGCTATGGCGGAGAATGTGAAACTGGACAAGGCTGATGCCATGGCCTTGAGTAGCGTTATCGCGAATCTGGGTACGGATGCGCATCCAGGCAGGCGGGAGCGTTTCCCAAAGGGCATTGATGGCTGCGTTGAGGAGGGCTTGGGAAGGCATTTCGTTAACCTCCTAAATGGATAAGTAACTTAACTATATTACATGAGGAAAAGATGTCAAGGAGGAATTGCATATTTCGGGAGGGGCTGCCGCTCAGCTGTCCTGAACAGCACAGCTGATATGCAATGAGGAAGTTAAGACAAAAGAGTGAAAATTGAACAGGTCAGATGCTCCTGGTTCTAACCTGTTTTCTTGGACCGCAACTAATGTTTTTTGAACTGTGAAAAACGGGTTGTCGTAAGCCAGGTCATGCGGGTGAAACCAAAAATCTTTAGTTTTGACCTCCTGTCTTGTCACTCTAGCGTGACCTTGTTTCAAGGAGGGGATCTCTGCTGTCCAGAATCAACAGGAGGGTAACCGTTACTGCGCTTGAACGCTGCTCCAGGTAAAATAATCTACGGGAAATACGTTTTCTGTAATAGTGCAGAGTCTTAAATCATAACAACTAAGCCAAAAGTCCGTTCATCATGGTACAAGTAGAAAGGAATCGGATGACGCAATTATCTGACTTAGAGTTGGCATTCCATAAAGACATGCTGAATATCTATAACTCTGCGAAGTTAGAATGTGGCTATCATGCCACTCGCTTTCTCCAAATGGTTGGGAATAACGGTGGTTTATTGACAGCAAAAAAGTTGCTTGCAACTAAGAACCCCTCGGATGGATTCGCTGAGTTGTGGCGTTGCAAGCGCTTGGATCTTACAGTTGAGTACTTGGTGCTTAAACCCAAGTACCAATGCTTATTTTCAGAGGAGGAACGGGCCACGGCACGGGAAAGACTGAAGTCGGTTAATTTTATTGTTTAATCAACGAAACAATATTATTGATTTTCCCTTACTGAGCAGGGAGGTCACAATACCCTTTGGGCATTAGAAAAACATTGGATTCGGTATTGAAACTTGCTTTTCGACTGGTTTCTTTTGTAACAGGGAGCAGATATAGTTACCCTTCCGGGTAATTGAACCACTTAAGCAAACAGAAGGCTTGAATATAGGCCTTCTGTCTAGCTGTAGGAAGCCGCTTCGAAGCTGACTTCAGAGTAATTAACCGCGCATGTAATTAGGCGCATCGCGGGTCATGGTCACATCATGTGGGTGGCTTTCTATAAGACTGGCCCCGGTAATGCGCATCAGGCGCACCTGCGTTCTTAGTTCTTCCAGGTTTGCCGCACCGGCATAACCCATCCCCGAACGCAAGCCCCCAACCAGCTGGTAGAGATAATCATGCAAATCCCCTTTATAAGGAACCATGCCTTCAATGCCCTCTGGAACAAGTTTGCGGGCTTCTCCCTGACCGCTGCCATAACGATCCTGGGCATAACCTTGCATTGCACCAACACTGCCCATTCCCCGATAGGTCTTGTACTGGCGGCCTTCATACAGCACCTTATCTCCTGGGCCTTCTTCAAGGCCAGCCAACAGGGAGCCCAGCATCACCGTATCCGCTCCGGCAACAAAAGCTTTAACAATATCGCCGCTGTATTTAATACCTCCGTCCGCGATTACCGGAATACCCTTTGGTTTTGCAGCACGAACACAACGGTAAATTGCCGTCATTTGGGGCATGCCTGCCCCACTGATGACCCGGGTTGTACAGATGGAACCAGCTCCTACCCCTACTTTAACCGCGTCAGCGCCAGCTTCAATGAGTGCCAAAGTGCCTTCTTCGGTTACAACATTTCCAACAATAAGAGGTAAATCCGGCGCAATGGCTTTGATCCGGCGTGCCGCATCAAGTACACGAATAGAATGCCCGTGTGCAGTATCGATATCCAAAACATCAACGCCTTTATCAATCAAGCGCTCCACACGTTCCTCAAGATCTGCGCCTACGCCTACAGCAGCACCGACCAAAAGCCGGCCGCGATCATCCTTGGCTGCCTGGGGATAAAGGATACTCTTTTGGATATCTTTGACTGTAATGAGCCCTTTGAGGTGACCATGATCATCCACCAGAGGCAATTTTTCGATACGATGTTTTTGCAGAATAGTCTTGGCAGTTTCCAGTGAGGTACCCAACGGGGCGGTAACCAGACCCTCAGAGGTCATGAACTCGGTTACCGGCTTATGCATGTCCTCTGGACCAATAAACCGCAAGTCACGATTCGTGAGAATGCCAACCAACGTTTCGGTTCCTGCTTCAACAATCGGAAGCCCCGATATATGGAAACGCGCCATGATAGCTTCAGCCTCTGCCAGGGTAGCAGAAGGCTCCAAAACAACGGGGTCCGAAATCATTCCGCTCTCGGAGCGTTTGACTATTTCCACCTCGCGGGCTTGTTCTTCGGGCGATAAATTACGATGAATAAATCCAATCCCCCCTTCACGCGCCATGGCAATCGCCATACGTGAGCCGGTTACAGTATCCATTGCAGCCGACATAATGGGAACATTAAGAAATATAGGGCCTGCCAGCTGTGCGCGCAGATCCACTTCGGAAGGGAGCTTCTCGCTATAGCCCGGCACAATCAAAAGATCATCGAAGGTCAATCCTTCGTTATCGTTAAAGATGTCAGCATTCATATACTCACACTCCTTTAGACACTACATTTTGGAAGCAATAGTTTATTATAACGGTCTGTACCTTAGAAAACGCCTGGAAAAATCAAATGAGCAGCAAAACGTTCAAATCCTTATGCATTTTTTGAGGTACCATCTTAGACGTGAGGAAAAATGGACTATATTGATTTGCATTGTGACACACTTATGCACCTTTGGCAAGCAAAGCCAGGTGAATCTCTTTATTCCAATAGCAGTCTTTGCGTAGATATTCAACGCCTAAAAACCGGAGGTGCAATAGCACAGTTTTTTGCAATCTTCCTTCCATCCAGCGAGGCCTTCAAGCGGCTTGGTCAAGCTGAAGTGGACGATGACCTTTATATCGATAGTTTGTGCAGCATTATTTATCATGCTGCAGCGGAGCATCCGCAGGAGTTTTGCCTGGCACGAAATGCGGCAGATTTAAAGGAAGCAAAAAGGGCTGGAAAACTTGCCGCTTTTCTAACCATCGAGGATGGCCGCAGCATCACCAGCTTTGATAAGCTAAGAGCATACTACGAAAAAGGGATTCGCCTGGTTAGCCTTACCTGGAACCATGAAAATTGCTTGGGCTTTCCAAATTCGAAGGATCCGGAGCTGATGGCCAAAGGTTTAAAGCCTTTCGGGAAAGAGATCGTGGAAGAAATGCAGCGGCTGGGAATGATTGTGGATGTTTCGCACCTTTCAGACGGCGGCTTTGAGGACCTGGCACAAATTGCCAAAAAGCCCTTTATCGCTTCACATTCGAATGCCCGGGCACTTGGGCCGCACCAGCGCAACCTCAGCGACAGGCAGCTGCGCATACTAGCCGATCGCGGCGGAGTAGCAGGTTTGAATTTTGCGCCGGCTTTTCTTGGCCCTGACCTTGATAACCGTCACAGTTGCCTGGACTTGCTGCTTGCCCAGGCAGAACATATGCGCCGCGTAGGAGGAGAAGAACTTCCTGCGATCGGCTCAGATTTTGATGGTATTCAAGGAAAGCTGGATATTGCAGGCGCCGACAAAATGCCGGAGCTTTTTGCAGCACTGCAAAAAATGGGCTGGTCAAGCAGACAAATTGAAAAGTTTGCTTTCGGCAATGCAATGCGAATTATCGAAGAGCTATTATGAACTCAAACGAAAGGACATAAAGCAAAATCTCAGGATTAGTTTAACTACGAAGATGCTATGGACCTGATTTATTTCGCTGTGGTATTTTTTGTGATTGTAGCTATCATGTTGCTACGCAAGCCGCTCTATCTGGCTTTAGGTGCAGCCATTTTGGTTACATTGATACTTTATCGTATACCCATAAAAGAGTTTGGACCGCTGTTTTTAAACGGAGTTTTGGGTAGGCGCATTCTAGAACTCATTGCTGCCTTCTATTCCATCACTTTCTTACAGCGTATGATGGAAAAACGCGGACGCCTGGTGCTTGCCGAGGAGTCAGTCAATAAGCTTTTTAATAGTCGCAGAGTTAATGCCATCTTGGTGCCAGCCTTAATTGGTTTTTTACCATCACCTGGAGCCGTTCTGATTGCTAAGCCCATTGTAGATAAGGCTGCAAGCAAAGACTTAAATATTGAAGAGCGCGCATTTGTAACAAGCTTCTATCGTCACATTTCAGAAGCCTTCTTGCCGACTTACACATCGATCATTCTAGCCCTACAGCTTTCTGGCGTGTCTGTTAATCATTTTTTACTTTCGATGATCTTCCCTGTTGTGATTCTCATCTTGCTTGGATAGTTGTTTTATGTACGTAAAATTCCAAAGAGGATAACAATGTCGTCCTCGGAGAACAAAAAACAAGATCTTGTAAACCTTTTTATTGGCGTATGGCCGATATTTTTGGCCGTGATGCTTATATTACTCCTGGGTATCCCAGTCTATCTCGCGGTAATCCCGGTAATAGTGCTTTATTTCCTGGTGGAAAAATTCCGGTTTACAGAAGTAAAGCCATTTTTTAAGTCCGCTTTTGAAATGCGCATGATCCTGATTGTTATTGTGGTGATGATCTTTAACCAGGTACTGCAATACACTGGCATGATATCCCGCTTGCCTTCTTATCTGGAAGGACAACCCATCCCTCCAGTACTTATTTTTGCCGGCTTAATGCTCTTAGGCGTATTAGTAGCGGGCGGGCAAGCAATGATCACACTGGTAAATACCACTGGCATTTGCAGCGATTCCGGATGGCGGGGTAGCTTTACTTGTATTGTTAATGTCATTAAACTACATAGCAATGCAAATTTCCCCAACTCATATCTGTCTGGGAATCATCTGCGAAGCTTACAAAATTCCTTTTGGAAGCCTGGTGAAGAAGACACTGCCCATCATGCTGGTATTTATCGTTTTCATCATGGGGTATTACCTGCTGCTGAGCCATGTGATCTGAGAGCGTTCATAGACGTTGCTTAGATGAAGGAAAGTAAAAGCCCGCTGTGAAATTACAGCGGGCTTTGATGATTTATCGGTGAGAATTTAAAAATCTTCGTGGGCTGTGCGCGCGATGATCTCATTTTGCAGGGATTCACCCAAATCACAGAAGTAGTCGCTGTATCCAGCTACGCGCACAATCAGGTCACGGTACGATTGCGGATCCGCCTGAGCCTTTTGAAGCGTAGCGGCATCTACTACATTGAACTGAATGTGATGGCCTCCCAGGCTAAAGTAGGTGCGAATCAATTTTACCAATCCATTTAAGCCGGCTTCATCAGCCAAAACCTGGGGAGCAAATTTTTGATTTAAGAGCGTGCCGCCGGTACGCCAGTGATCAATCTTGGCAACCGATTTGAGAACAGCGGTTGGGCCCAAACGGTCGGCGCCTTGTACCGGCGAAATTCCCTCAGAAAGCGGCATACTGCAGCGGCGGCCATCGGGCGAGGCAATCATCACCGAACCAAAATAGATATGGCAGGTTGTGGGCAGCATATTGATGCGGTAAGCTCCGCCGCGGGTGGTGGGCCGGCCATCCACGGAGCGCCAATAAGACTCGAAGACACGAATAGCGATCTCATCTGCGCGGTCATCATCGTTGCCAAAGCGGGGTGTGCGGTTGGAAAGCATGAGCCGCAGGCGTTCATCGGCGAAATTATCTGCCAGAGCTGCCAGGAGCTGGCCCATACTGAGATTCTTTTCCTCGAACACATGGGTCTTGACTGCCGAGAACATGTCCGTGATGGAACCCAGACCAACGCCCTGCAGGTAGCTGGTGTTGTAGCGTGCGCCGCCGGCATGGTAGTCCTTACCGTTTTTGATGCAGTCATCGGTGATCATCGAGAGAAAGGGACAGGGCATGTGGACAGCGTAGAGCTGTTCGATCACCTGGCTGCCGCGCAGTTTGATATCGATGAAATAGTTCAGCTGTTTTTCGAAGGCGGCGTAGAGATCATCGAAGGTCTGGAAGTCCTCTGCCTTGCCTGTTTTGGGTCCGAGCTGTTTGCCGGTGCGCGGGTCGAGACCGTTATGGAGGGTAAGTTCGAAGACCTTAGGAAGGTTGAAGTAACCAACCAGGTTGTAATTTTCCTTGCCGAAGGCGCCTACTTCCACACATCCGCTGGAGCCGCCTTCGCGTGCATCCTCAAGGGTTTTGCCCTGGCGCATCAGTTCTTTGATGATCACTTCGGTGTTAAAAATCGAAGGCTGACCAAAACCTGTGCGAATGATCTTGGCGGCGCGATGGATGAAACTATCGGGATTCTTGATGCTGACCTGAATCGAGGTGCTGGGCTGGAGCAAACGCATTTCCTCGATGACGTCCAGCATAAGGAAGGTAACCTCGCTGACGCCATCGCTGCCATCCTTGAGCACCCCGCCATGGTTTATTTGAGCAAAATCGGTGTAGGTTCCGCTTTCTTCTGCGGTTACGCCAACTTTGGGCGGGGCAGGCTGATTATTGAACTTGATCCAGAAGCACTGCAAGAGCTCTTCAGCTGCTTCGCGGGTAAGCGTACCGGCTTCAAGTTCCTTGCGATAGAAAGGCGTGAGGTGCTGATCGAGGTGACCGGGAGAGAAAGCATCCCAGGTGTTTAGCTCGGTGGTTACGCCCAGATGGACAAACCAATAGGACTGCAAAGCCTCGCGGAAAGTGCGCGGAGCGTGGGCTGGAACCCAACGGCAAACTTCTGCAATACTTAGCAACTCTGCCTTGCGCTCAGGATTATCTTGAATAGCTGCCATTGCCTCAGCCAATTCCGCGTGGCGTTCTGCAAAACGAATGATCCCTTTGGCCGCATGACGCATACCCTTTAGCTCTTCCTGCTTGCTGTACGCTTCAGGATCGTTAAAAAAATCCAGATTGACCAGGCTCTCTTCAATTTCTGAAAGAAAGTCCAAGACCCCCTTCCGGTAAATCTTATCGTCAAGGACTGTGTGGCCAGGAGAGCGTTGCTCCATAAACTCGGTAAAAATGCCGGCGCCATAGGCAGCCAACCATTCGGGAGTCATTTCTGCCAGGAGGCGCTCACGCATGGAGCGGTTTTTCCAGAAGGGGATAATTTTTGTTTCCTGAATCTGGTGTACTTCCGGGGCTACCTTAAAACTGGTTTTCTCACGGGTGTCGAGGATTTCCAGGTCTTTAAGGGAGTGGCAGCAAAGCTCGGGGTAGGTAGGTGTAGCCTTGGGTGCTGGGCCCTTTTCCCCTACGATAAGCTCCCCATCCCCAATGTAGATGGTTTTGTGCTCCATAAGGTAGGCAAAAGCCAAACCGCGTTCTTCGGGAACAGACAGTAAGCGGTCCTGCTTTTGGTAAAAATCGGTAATCAATTCTGCGCGTTCGGAGGAGATACGCGGGATTGCATCCAGGCTCTCTTTGCGCAGACGGATGACACGTTCGGTCATAGCCATGTTAACCTCCTTGCTGTACAGGCAAAGCTAATTGAGTGAAGAACGAAGCGGCAGCTTCCATAACGGCTTTATCCGGCTTGGGGATACTGCCCAGGGTATATCTTGCGCCTACATTGACATATTTAGTGGCCGCTACATCATGATAGGGTAAAAGGAAAACTCGGATCTTATTCCCTAAACCGGCAATGAATTCAGCGCTTTCAGATAGGTTTTGCGCATCGTCATTGATGCCTGGGATGATGGGAATTCGGATCCAAACTTCCTTATCTGTTTGGCATAGTTTCTTTAAATTCTCCAAAATCAGATGGTTTGAAGCCCCTGTGTAATGCTTGTGTTTGGTGGGATCCATCATTTTAAGATCGTAAAGGTAGAGGTCAACCAAAGGTAAGCTTGCTTCAAAAGAAGTCCAGGGAACCTGTCCGCAGGTATCTACAGCAGTGTGGTATCCTCTGGCTTTACAAGCTTGGAGCAAGTCAAGTAACTGATCCAAATGCGAGAGTGGTTCACCTCCCGAAAAGGTAACCCCGCCTCCGGATTCTAGATAAAATGCTTGGTCGCTATCAACAGTTTGCATTACTTCTTCAAGCGTATATTCCCGGCCAACAATTTGGCGGCCATCGGCATAACAAACAGCAACACATTTTCCACAACGCTTGCATATCGACCGGTCGGTGACCCAATGCCCACCTACCTTCTGGATTGCTCCTTCAGGGCAGCTAATCGCACAGGCTCCACAGTCGACACAACGGTTTCCAAGAAGCATGAGCTCAGGTTCGAAAGATTGGCTCTCAGGGTTATGACACCAGGCACACGCAAGCGGACAGCCTTTGAAAAACACGGTTGTTCGAATACCAGGACCATCGTGTATTGAAAAACGGCGCACATCAAAAATAAGGCACTTGTTCACTCTTAAATTATAATCATTCGTGATAACTGTGGATGGCTCATAAAAGACTACTAATCATATCCATATGGAATAAGATAAGGGTGTTCGTTTATTAAGGAAAGAAAAAGGCTCAGGTATGGAAATAGTGATTGTGGGTGGAGGTAAGCTGGGTTACGCTCTTTGCAGAGACCTGGTAATTGAAGGGCATGAAATTGTTCTGATCGATAAAGACCCGATACGCATCGAAGCCTTTCAGGAAGAACTTGACATCCGCTGTATCCTTGGCAATGGTTCCGCCCGGGAAGTCTTACTTGAAGCAGATGTGCCCCAATGTGATGTGTTCATCGCTGTTACCCCTTCGGATGAGACCAACATCATTGCTGCCGCCATTGCGAACCGAATTGGCGCTGGTTTCAGTATCGCCAGAGTGCGTGAGCCTGAGTACGCCAGCGATCATCATTTCTTCCAAAACGAGCTTGGCATCGGTATGCTGATTAATCCGGATGCTGAGTCCGCAGCTGATATCGTGCGCGCTTTTGACTACCCTGCTGCCAGTGCTATTGAACCCTTTGAAGATGGCAAAGTAAATTTGGTGACCATACGAGTCAACAATGGCTCTGAAGCAGTTGGTCTTACACCGGCCCGCATCCGCTCCATTATTCCGGACCTTCTCTTATGTGTTTTAGAGCGGCAGCATACGCCAATCATACCCACTGGTCAAACTGAATTAATGACCGGGGACGCGGTGCAGCTTTTGGGAACGCGTAATGCTGTGGACCAGTTTAGCAGGCTTTGCGGACATCCTAACCGTAATTGGACTTCGGCATTTATCATCGGCGGCCGCAGAATTAATTACTACCTGCTGCCCGAATTAATAAAAAGGCGTATCCGTGTCAAAGTGATTGAGGTTAACCGGGAGACTGCAAATAAACTGGCTGCGCGCTTCCCGGATGTTAAGGTCATCATTGGGGATGGCACCAACCAGCGGTACTTGCAAGAGATGCGCTTGGCGAATTATGACGTGGCGGTGGCATTAACCAATATCGACGAGGAGAACCTGGTGTTTTCTTTGTTTGCGCATCAGCAAGGTGTGCATAAAACGATCACCAAGGTCAATCGCCGCGAACTTACAAAGCTGCTGGACTCAAGCAGTTTGGATACAATCATTACACCGCATCTGTCTTCAACGGACGTGATTATCCGTTACATTCGCTCGCATGAAAAAAGCCGAGATACCAAGCTCGAGGCATACGCAAGACTATCAGCCGAAAAAACAGAAGCCGTGCTTTTTATCGCCCAGGCCAAGGACAAAGTGTGCAGCAAACCCATCAAGGATTTGAGGATCAAAGCAGGGGTGATTGTAGGGCACATCCTGCGCGGCAATGAACGCATTATTCCCAGCGGTAATGACCAGATCCAAGCCCTGGACCATGTTCTCATAATTAGTTTGAAACACCAAATTGGCTTGCTGGACGAAATCTTAGAAGCGTAAGATTTATGAATACTTCGATGATTCGCTATATGCTGGGCAAACTGCTCATGATCCTTGGGCTGCTCATGCTGCCCTCTTTTGCGCTCACCTTTGTTTACCATGAGGCGCTCCAAGTACAGCTAAGTTTTGTTTATGCGATCCTTTTGTGCATACTGATCGGCTCCTTGGTGAGCAGAAAAAAGCCCGAAAATGAAGATTTTTACGCTCAGGAAAGTTTGGTTCTGGTTGCCCTGGCATGGATTGTCTTGTCCGTTGCAGGAGCCCTGCCTTTTTACTTCAGCGGGGACATCAGTTTTATTGACGCTCTTTTTGAGTCATTCAGCGGGTTTACCACTACCGGTGCAAGCGTACTCAAAACCACGATTTATACCCTGCCCCACTCCCTCCTTTTTTGGCGCAGCTTTACCTTGATGATCGGCGGAATGGGCATGCTGGTTTTTATTTTGCAGGTGCTGCCCAACCTGGGCTCGCGTGGTTTATACATTATGCGTGCTGAAATGCCTGGCCCCAACTTTGGGAAGCTCGAATCGAAGGTGAGCAGCTCCATCTACATTCTTTACGCCATTTACCTGAGCATGACTGCTGTGCTAATCCTTTTGCTGCGGGCTGGCGGAGTGCCCTGGTTTGAGGCGGTTTTGCTTGCCTTTGGAACAGCAGGTACCGGCGGATTCAATTTTTATGAGAACTCCGTGGCGCATTATGGCAACCCTTATGTTGAACTGGTAATTGGGATTGCCATGATGGTATTTGGCATGAGTTACGTCTTCTTTTATTTGATAGCTACGCGCAAGTATAAACAGGTATTAAACAGCGAAGAACTACACTGGTATCTGGGGATTATCTCCATCTCGGTTCTTTTAATTAGCATTGGTATCTATCAAAACTATGAAAACCTTGCAACCCTGCTGCGGGATGTGTTTTTTACCGTCACCTCTGTGAGCTCGACCACTGCGTATACCACTGTTGACTTTCGCAACTGGCCTGTTTACACCCATGTAATCCTGCTGTTTTTAATGTTTATCGGTGCCATGTCCGGCTCAACCAGTTCGGGGATTAAAGTTGCGCGCCTGGCCGTATTTGTAAAATCTATTCGCCAGGAGCTGCGCAGGATGGTTTCGCCGGATCGGGCAGTACCGATTAATTATGATGGCAAGGAATTGAGCGTTCGGGAACAACGCAGCATCGCTTTTTATCTGATGACATATCTGGCCGTCTTTTTAGTTTTGCTGCTTCTGATAAGTATGGACACCAAAACTTTCAGCAGTGCTTTTAGTGCGGTGATTGCAACGCTTAACAATGTGGGCGGTGGTCTGGATTTACTGGGGCCTTCAGCCGACTACAGCGCCCTGCATACCCGCACCAAACTGATTATGTGCATGGCAATGGTATTGGGAAGATTAGAAATCTACCCGGTTTTGATTTTGTTCTCTCCCAGCACCTGGAGGAAAACGTAGGTTTGAAAACTTTTTGATTTCGCTGCTTTTTCAAGAAGTTTTTTAGCTCAATAGGGCCGCGAGTATGTTCTCTACAGCAAAGCAACGAGCGTTTTCAGCAGGTTTATCCGGGCATCACTCAATGCCTGGAGCTGATCCCAGATTGTATCCTGACTCAGCACCGAATAATTATCGGGGGCAATTTGGGCCTCCAGTAGCAAGTTTTGTTCTGGGCTGAGTGTTTCTTCTTCACTGATATGATACCAGTCCTCGGTGTACAGGTCTTCCAGTTCCACCCGGCGAGCATCCATTTCCTGGAGATATGCTGTGAACTCTTCCAGTTTTTGAATGTCTTGAACAGTCTGGTTGCTGAGTGCTTGCATCCTGACAAGCTTAGTAAAGTCTTCCTCACTTAGAGTCATGGAATCCTCACTGGTTATTTTGGGCTATTGTACTGCTTCCAGCTATTAATATGGGCGTAGCGCTAAGGCGCACGGCTCATATTAATAGCTGGAAGAAAGATTTTGTCTCCCTCACACCCCCTCACACCAG
>JAXGYK010000001.1:0-1752783 GCA_040772305.1 Anaerolineaceae bacterium | reverse complement strand
CTTGTTTGCCTGTATAAAACAGAGCGACTTTCACTTCCGCACGTTTTGCTTTCTCTCCCTGTAATTTGATAAAGACCCCATCTGCTTCTGCTGCGAGCCTGGGCGCAATGATCTTGCCGGGCTCAAGGTTCCGCGCGTCTTCTTGCGCTTCTATCGCTTGAAGCTCTTCCCCCACTCTCGCCGTCATGCGATGGATGCTGCTGGCACTGACCGGTTCTTTGATGATGTATGAAAACATCTCAGCTGCATTACGAAAACTGCTGATGGCGGCCAGACCCGCCGCCATGACTTCAACTCTTTTGCTGTTTCGCTGATAGGCACGAAGATGTAATAAGTCATCAAACGGCTTATGACGCTTCCCCTGTTTGTCCTTGTAGATGTGCCTGCGATAGGTGATATTGCCGCTCTCTAACATTACGCTGCGCTTCTCTGTCCCGATGTTCTTCCAATCCGTTTGTGTACTCACACAGGCATGTAATTGGGCTTCAAGTAAGTCAAACATTATTGCCGTGACCTGCTGCTGCCCCCTGTGAAAAACTTCGTTCAGTTCCGATTCCATGTCCATCACTGAGATGTCTTTCTCGATCGTTTCGCTCACGTCCCCTGCTTTTACCGTTATAATCACGGAGACAGCCAATCCTGTCATTTGAGAGTTCCTCCATGTTGTTTTTTGGCAAATCCAATTATGACTGGAACTCTCTTTTTTTGTCGCCTATCTGCATTCTATCGACTTTTGAAACAGAAACTCTTATGAGTTCAACAGATATGAGACAGACGCTGTCCCAAGTCTTTTGCGTATATGTTTTGACCACCGATGTTTGATGATCGCTGTATCATCTAAACGAAATAATTCTTTCGCAGATACATCTGCCACATTGGGGTTCCTCCTTTCAGGTTTTCCACCTTTTAGGATGACCCCAATGTGTTTTCTTGTAAAGCTTTATCGCCTCATATCTGTTTGAACTAATTCAGATTAACATAGGTCTTATCAAGGCCGCTTTAGCGGCAGCCCAATCCGTACAGTAGTACCTTTCCCTAGCTGGCTGCTCATATCCATCGTGCCAGAATGTCGCTCAATGATCTGTTTAACCAAAGCGATGCTGTTCGCCTTTGGTTCACCATTTTCAGCTTGGTGGATATCGCTTTCGTTAAGCGTTGGCTGGTCAATTGGCGCGATTCCCTTACCCTCATCAACAATAAGTAAGTATAGCCAATCGTAATCTTTGTAAACGCTTATTAAAACCTGACTATCACGATTGCTAAATCGAATCGCATTTTCCACAAGTGCGTAAACAGCCTGTCTAATCAGAATATAATCGGCATTCAGATAGGGATTACGCAAAGCGCTGAAATCAGTTTTTATAGCTACTTTTGCACGCTGTGCCTGTAGAGTAACAAGGCTTATGACGCCTTCAATTAGCTCCCGAATATCAAAAGTGCTAGTTTTCATGAACTTGAATTCCGAGGCATCAGTATCTTGCGTTCGGTCAATCAGAGCACTCAGATAATCTAAGTTTTCATAAATTTTATCCAGATACTTTTCCTGCTCGTCATTTAGATTGCCTATGTTTCGCAAAAGCTGCAAGTAGCCATCAACCATCTTAAGCGGAGAGCGAAGTCCAGAAGCAAGGCTTACAATATCTCTCTCGAACTTGGAAACAGCCCCTAGCACAGCTCCATTGCTGGATTGAGTAATTAATGTACCAGCCTGCGTCCCATATCCCCCAATCGTCTGACGAACTGTTCTTGCGGCGTCACCTGCAAACGGACGCAATGTGTCATCCGAGCCCAATTCCGTCCCCTGATATTCTTCATGAGCCATTTGGCGCCTCTCAGATTCTCGGAAAGCCAGATTTTCAAAAACCGTTTGTCCTTCCGCATCAAGGATTTTGAGCGGTCTATTTAGCGCTTCAAATGCACTCTTCAGCCAGATATTTTCAGCCTGAATCCTGGCTGAACGCTCTTTTGACCCCAGAACAGCAGAGGCACGAGCCGCCAGTTGGTCATAGAATTCGATATCCTGTGGTGTAAACCAGTAATTCTGGCTAAATCCGACCCAAAGAATACCCAGTGGTTCGCCTCCAAAATTGAGGAGGTGAGCAATTAAAGCTAATGGCGCCGGAGATCCAGAGGCAATACCAAAGTAGCTGTCCGGATGTAAGTCACTTAAGACCAAACGAAGCTGGTTTCCGATTTTTTCGATAATTGCAAAGTCGAGATAGGCATATAGGCGGGTATTTTCTCCCTGTCCCATTCGTATTCTAGGAGCAATATCTAAAGGGTTTTCATCTGTGTTAAAAACAATGACCCGTGCCGAAGCAGCTTCACGCCCAATAGCAGAGCGTAAAATCGCTGAAAGCGCAAGGTCATAGGATTCCCGTGCGTAGTAGGCAGGATCTACAGACAGCAGACGCTTTTGTGCATCTGCCTTTTCAGCAAGGGTACCCCGCAGGCTATCCAAAGCCAGCAGTATCTCTGCAAGGTTCTGATTCGCTGCACTGTCCGCAAAGCTTTTACTGTATTCTCCTTCTTTAAGCATGGCAATGCAATCAAGGATAGTCTTGTTATCTGATAATTCACTGGCTGGATTAAACAGCATACGTGGGTCCCAAATATTCCCTGCCCAGCGCTCAAGAGCGTAGCCTGTCATAGCAGCAGCAATTCCAGTAGGAAGATAAGCTAAGGCCATCATCGCGACTTGACGCAATATTTCGGTTCCAGAACGCTCACCCGCTAGCAGTGCTATGCTTATCTGATTCACGATTAAAACAAGCAGGGAACCTGTCCAGGCAAGAACAATTAATCTAGCCGTTTCGCCAGGCAAACGGTTCTTTTTCTCATCATTTGTCTTATGAAGTAATACAGAAAAGATTGCAATAAATGCGGTATAGACAAATACCATCATGGGTTCTTGCCTAAGAAGCAAAGTTTGGAAACCCGCGCTGGCAGCTGCCAGAACAAGTGAAAACCATAGCCCAACTGTTCCAATAGCAAAGACGCTGGGTATTAGTGCAAATACAAAACCATGCGGTTGAATTGCAAAACCTAAAGAACTGGCAATTGGTGCCGTACGCAACTGAAAGCGACCAATATAGGCTGCTGGGATAATCAAAAGCAGTAATAAGAGTATCCACTTAACCCGCTTACGGTTAAGCTTTAATCTATTCATAGGAAGCAGATGCACAGCTCTTAGAATTAATACTACATATAAAGCTGCCAATAAAAGCAGAAACAGTTTATTTACTACATTATTTTGAGTAATCTGGTTTAAAGCGTTTTCAAACACACGCTGGATTATATCGTAGCCCTTTAGGGCACAACGATAAATGGGCAATGACGCCGAATAATTTCAAGCATATTATCGACAACCTGTTGCGGATTTAATTTATCCGAGTCAATCAGGAAGGCATCCTCAGCCGCTTTGAGCGGTGCACAATCCCGGCTCGAATCGAGCATGTCTCGATGTTTGATCGATTCAAGGATTTCTTCATAGCTCAGATTGCTTCCACTACGCTTTTCTTCAAGAAATCGTCTCTTTGCTCGTTCTTCAGCCGTAGCTGTTAGATAAAACTTACAGCCGGCATCTGGTAATACAACAGTTCCAATATCCCTGCCCAGTAGAATTACTTCTCCTTGTAAGCCTACCTGACGCTGTAGGTTCAAGATAGCTTTGCGAACTCCCGGATATGCAGAAACTTCAGAAACCCAGCGATTAACTGTTGGCGTGCGCAACTGTTCAGTAAGGTCAGTGCCATTTACAAGTACCGCCATATCTTTTTCTTTCATCTGGGGTGGCCTAACGGAAACCTCGCAGCTTTCTGCCATCTGTGTTACTTGTATTTCGCTATTTGGGTCTACTCCTTCAGCCAATACCTGCGCAGTAAGTGCCCGATAAAAAACACCCGTATCCAAGCAAAGATAACCCAGCTTTTTTCCCAAAAGGAGTCCTACGGTCGTTTTCCCAGACGCAGCCGGCCCGTCAATCGCAATCGTCTTTTCTAATCGTTTATCAGTCACGGCAAATTCCCAAAAATTAAATGAGGTGATATCCACAACTTCACCCGAGCTTCCTTCATCACGATATTTCCTTTTAATATATTGATGAAATTCCGGAACGGGGTGTAATTCGGGTCCAAGGCAATATGCTTTGTGATCGCTATTTCCATACCATTGTATGCTTCCGATTCGTCTGGCTGCTCATCCAATTCGGTAAGAACCAGATCGGGGTTAGGCAATTCACTGGATTGATCGTAGTTTCTAAAAACCCAATCGACTGCACTAGTTTGCTTGCTCAAATTCACCAGGCGCTGTTCAAAAGGCGCGATACCAGCCCTTTGGTCAATAAACCGAAGCAGATCTCCTATCGTATTATCAGGATCGACAACCGGGTCTTGGCTAAAGACCTGGCTCCGGTGAATTGCATGAGGACCAATAATCGTGAATGTAGCAGCTATGGTCAGGATAGGGATTAAGATCAGAACAGCAGCAAGAACACCGTTTTGCGCTGTCCGTTTGCCCCAGCCAATTTGAACTAATGCGACTGCAAGAATGAAAAGGACCAAGCCAGCAATCAAACCAATCAGACTGGGCAGGGTCAATCCAAAATACTGGTTTTGCCAGCCCAAATTATGGATCTGAATTGTGATATATACGCTAATTGCGAGAAGGAAAAAAGTAAGAACACCTGCGTTGAAATTAGGTTGAAATCTGGACAACAGATCCTGTATCAGCGGAAGAGAAACATATACAGCAAAAAATATAAACAGCAGCTGAAAGCCAGGTTCCAGAGGGAAAATTGCCGAAAGCACGAGGGTAATATAGGCCACTATAATACCTGGAAAATCAAGCTGTTTGTTCCCACGTATGAACGCAAAGCTGGTGTACAAGAGCAAAAACAGGTAGGGCAAACTATAGGATAGTCGCGCAAGGTAAAGCAGCCTTTCCAGAGCTTGTCCGCCGCTTATCTGAAATTGAAATAGCTGAACCAAACCAGTTCCCAGGTTTCCTATTCCGGATGGGTAAAGCAAAAAAGCTGTCGCGATACAAATGAGGCTTATGCCAAAGGTTGCAGCACTTCCTTTTAGAAAATCAAAACGATCTTTCAAGAAGGCAAAAAATAAACTTCTATTCTGCCCAGTATCTTTCCTCATTACTAGGACTAAGTAGATACCAGTAAGAAGCAGCAAAACCCAGAAAAATTTTCCCGCCAAAAGCCCTAAAGCAAAAAATAATCCAAAAAGATGTTTCCACTTCTTCTGTAAAGCAACTACAAGCCAGACATAAAATGCAATGGCTAGCATAGGATAAGCAGCATCAATGCCTGCGTAAACCAAAAGAGGATCAGCCGCTAGTAAAAAACTGAGCAAGATGTGCGTTCGAAAAGAAATTTGCTCCCTGTAAATGAACGGCAGAAAAACCAAAGAAATACTCAAAACAAAGCCCCACAACCGTCCAACCCCTATACTGGAGGGTAAAAAATAGAAAAGTGGAGCAGTCAGCCCGGAATAGGCAGGGTTATGCAGTGTTACTGGCAGCTTATGAGTACTTATCAGTAAAGTCTCATTAAAGAGTTGAATTTCTATCATATTGACCGGAATGGATTTGCTTCCAATCAAACGTAGGAGAATAGCTAAACATAATGACAGCAGTGTGATAGTTAGATACTTGCTAGTCTGATTACGGTGCACTGCTACCCTCCCACTGGAAAATCTGCATATTCCCCTGCTGAAATACAATCTCCAAATTCTGTTCAAATTTTTCTGGAACTACCGGGTAGGTTTGGCGTTCCAAATCGCCCAATACAAGATACTTTACCTCATATTTGTTAAGTATTTCCTTTGTCTTTTCCCAATCCCGCGTAGCATATAAGCTTAAGAGATCAGCTTCTCTTTGATCCGCTAAGGCAGGGCCACCCCGCCACTGGTCCTCATGTCCCGGCCAGCCCAGCACTGAGGGATATCCTGTAAAGGTGGAGTAAGGGTTATAGAGCGAATAGTCATCCCTGGCAGCTTCTGCAATTACACCATAGGGTGCAGACCTCATCCAATCAATTCCAGCAAACAGGTCTGCATTCATCTTTCTTTGGAAAAGCGTTCCATCTAAAGAAAATCCATGCAATGGGGCAAACCCATTCGTTTTATTCCAAATCATATTCACGGGATAAATAAGCCCCAGCGCCAGTGATATGATACCCAAAACACCAAGAGCTCGACTGGAACTTCCTCGGCCAAGTTTTATAAGCAACCACAAAAAGAGGATGGCAAATAAGCATACGAGAAGCCAATCCAAAACACTGCTTCCAAAGCCTTTTAGTCCGGAATTAAACCTGGAAAACCAAGTGGGTATTATAGGTAAGCCCAGAAGCATAGCAGCTATAGCTATTAGCCCTGCACCTAAAGGTGCAATCTTATCCTCAAGAGCAAAGGGAATATCTGGCTGAAGAAGTTTTGCCAATAAATAGGCTCCTGCCAACGACCAAAAAACCCAGGCTTGGATATAAAACTTAAAAATTGTATTCATACGCGTCTGAAATGGGTCTGATAAATAAATAAACTCTGGAAGCAATACCAGAAATAGCCCCATCAGACCTAAAAATGCAGTAAAGATCAAGGATGAAGAACTTTTTTGCGCATGCGTACTGGTTCCGTTACGCAATTGATGCCCGTTAATCGTTAAAGTCATTAATGTGCCTAAAAGAATTATCGTGATCAAAGTTCCTGGGTCTTTTAATCTTGTCGCAAGGACGTCTTTCACCAAGTCAATCAAACTAGGGTATCCCAAAGCATGCAAAGCAGCCCGCTCCAGCTGAGGCCTGAGTTTAACCATAGCTCCCAAAGAGAACATGGCTAATGCGAGTAAAATGATTAGCCCGATGACAGGCAATATACCAGGGAGCAGGTTTTCCTTCTTCCAGTAATGTCTGCTGGCATAAGCAAAACCAGCAATCAAGATGACCAACAAAGGTCCAAACATCGCCCAAAAGTAGCGGTTATGGGTAAAAAACACCATACTCGGTAAAATTCCTTTAGCTCCTGATGAGAATGACAGATAAAACGGCAAGTAGGGTGTAATCGCTAAAATCCCCAGCAACAGGCCAATTTTAATCAGGTTGGACAGAAAGCCCGCTGAACGGTAATCCTGATAATAGCTATAAACCCAAGCCATGCCGAATAAAAGCATATAAAAAGGCATATCCCAAGTGTTCATAAACCCTATAGCCCCCAGAACCAAGCCTGCAAATACAAGTTCGACAGTTTGCTCCTTTATTGCGCGCCTAAACCCGTCACTTAATGAAGGCGTGTTCCAATAGGCATTCAAAGCCATGGAAATCGCAAGCATAGAAAAAGGTAATACAAGCAGGTGCGGGTGCAAATCGGAGAGAAGAAAAGTAAATTGCGGAAATTCGTCAATAACTTCCAAAGCTTCAGGACTATGGGGAATGAAATCTCTTACTGTTCGGCTAGCAGCCCACCAAGGCCAATTCCTTTGACCAATGTACCATGAGTTATCATTTGCAACCCCATCCAATTCACGCATTTTTAAGGTTTGCCAAACCTGAGATTCAACGCCTCCTAATTCGGGTATGCGCCAAAATCCGCGTTGGTGCAGCGTGTCTAAGACTGCATGCCAATTGGAGACAATTAAAAGGAGTAAAGGGGCTAAAAGAGCAAACTTGAGAATCCATTTTTTTCCATTATGAAAAACTCCATGATTAGGTTTTCCATGGAGTAAATCAGTTGCTATTCCGTAAACACCCAATGCGGTCAGAGCAAACCATGCTGAAGCCACTAAGTTATAAGCAATTTCGGGAAGTGTTCCGGTAAAGCGTATCAGCATTGCAATCATTACATAGCCAAAATAGTAATAGGCAATTGCATAGCCGCTTAACCAAGGATCGGGAGGTGGAAAACCCGGTGCTCTTAAAATGGCATTAATGAAGGCCATTTCCATGTATTTTTCAGTAAACATGATTTCTGGGTTCGCTGCCCTCACAAGTGCCCAAGCTGTAAAAGCGAACAAGAAAACCAGTTCGGCAGCCCAAATCAAGTTGCGGATAGAAAGCAGCCACTGCTTAAAATCTGCCCACCCTTCGCGGTCCAAGATCCATAGGTTAAGAACAACTATTCCGATCAGAATAGTAATCTGAGAAGCAAGGTCATTGTTCAAAAGTCTAATGGAACCAAAAAACCAGAAGAAAAAAGTCCATATCAACAAACTTACAGCTCGTGTAAGGTAAAAACCTCCGGAGGGCAGTTGCTTAAAAAGTCGCCGGGTAAGCGGAAGATTGATTGTCCCCAAAACAGTCAAAGCAGCATACCATTTTATAAATTCGAGCATTTAGCGCACCTTATAAATAGCAGTTTGGCCATCCTGATAGATGGTATCCCATAAAGCGCCATCCCAGGCAGCAAACTTGTCGAACCCTGCCTGGAAGTAAAGTGCCTTTTCATACTGTCCCACAATAACGTATGTAACACCATATTCTTGCAATATCTGATAAGCTGTCAGGGGGTCAATGGTCTGATAAAAGAGTTCTACATCACGCACTCGTTGCCCCACTATATCATTCGCTAAGATACCGCGCTGCTGACTTTGGTGGTAATCCCATCCAATAACACCTGGTAATCCTGTGTAAACCGTAAACCGATTACTCCAGGTATACAAGCCTGCATAGCCTTCGATGATTACAGGCGAGCCGAAAAGATTCGCTTGCATCCATTGAATTGTCCGATAATCTTCTGCCAGATCTATTTCTACTGGTACACATTCCGCTTCAGGCGTGCTACGCTGGCAGCCATAATGGTACTGACTGGACCGCATGTAAAGCATTCCATCAAGCGAATGCGGAGCGGTACGATCCATACGATTGGTGGCTTTATCTGCAGCAGCAGTTACAGGGAAAAGCAGCACAGCCATACTCATCAAACCCAGTGTTACAAGAAAAATATTTTGCGTTCTCAAGCGCCAGCGATTGAATTCGGAAATGAGCCGAGTAAGAGCGTAGGCACAACCTACAGCGAAGAAAAGCCAGGCTTGCATATAAAATTTGAATACCGTGTTTTGACGCCCATTGTCACCTAAAAGGTAAACAGTTTCAACAAAGAGTGTAAGTATTAAAGCAGTTCCAATTAAAAATAGTACAAAACGCTCGGCATGGCTTATTTCTTTTCGCAAGATTAAAGCCAGTGTCCATAAACAAAATGGCAGGATGATCACAGCCGTTTGGATTTTCATTCCAATGCTTAGGGTAAATAGAATCGCCAATCCAAGAGCGCAAAGGATGAAAATTTGTTTAGAGTACCGCTTTAGTTTTCGCACCTGGCTCATAGGAGTAATCGCTAACCATTTGTAGCTTTCCCATAGATACCACCAGAGTAAAATGAAGAGGAAGAAACCCCAGTGTGTCAAATATTCGCTTAAGGTAGTTTTAAGGCCTTTCCAAATAGCAATTTTGCTAAAAGCTGGATGAAAATTGCTGTTAAAAGCGTAATATAGCAGGCCGCTGGCAAAGAACAGAAATACAATAGCTCCTAAGCCATGTGTTAGCTTGATTTGTAAACTTCTCTTTTTATTAAGCTTCACAAAACCGGGTAATTGCCGAGAGAATACTTCTACGTAAAGAAGAACACAGGCACCCAAAGTAAAAAGGGTATAAAAATCCCAAGTGTTTACCGGCTTTAGAACCCCAATGATCAAAGCACCCAAGCCCAAATAAAGGAATTCGATCCATGGCTTGCTAAGTTTTGGCACGAACAGCGCATTCAACGCCCATGCAACGGCTAAAAGAACAAAGGGCATCGCATACAAATGGGCATGTGGGTCGGCATATAAAAAGGTGAATAATGGAAACTCAGTGATAGGTGTATCAGCGATTGTACGGCTTGGATTCCAATACCAGGTGCCTGGGTACAAGGGCAGTGGTTCTCCCTTAAGAATCAATAATAAGCCCTTGACCAACCACTTCAGGTTCTTAAACCAACCCGCAGAAGCTGGATCCTGACCATATGCACCCATAGTTCGGGCTGTTTCCTGCAGCAACTTTACAGTTCCCAGGTTACCTACTACTAAAACCAGTATTACAGCAACGATTCCTGCGAACCTCGCCCATTGTTTGATACTGTGAGCATTTTTTGTTTTCCCGAAAGACAATCCAACCAGATTGAAACCCAGGCTGTAAGCTGCCATCGCAACCATCGAAAACCAAAGCGGTAAAACAATGTTAATAGCTACTGCCGGTGTAATACCCAATAATTTTGTGGGTAGTCCAGCCAGTACCATTCCAAAATAATAATAATTTAAGTAGCCTCCTGCAAACCAGGGATCATAGGCCGGAAAAGTGCTGCTTTTAATGACAGCATTAAAATAGGAAAAATCCATTGGTTTTTCACCGCCATGATAGGGGTGCCAAAGATCAGGATTTAACCAACGGATCCATAGGAAAAATGCAAAGGCTAAAAGCCCCACAACCTCAGCAATCAGGATTTCCTTTTTGTTTACCTGTAGCATCTGCTTAAGTGCATCGCGCTGTATAAAAATTGCATATGCACCTAGGCCGATCAGAAGAATAAAAAGCATGGCTAAGAGGCCACGAGTCACAGGTATTCCTAGAGCACCAGCAGTAAAACCAAGAAAGCCAAATAGCAAGTAAGAAAAAGTACGGGCAAGTGGATAGGCTCCATCCGGAAGGCCCTTAAAAAAGGGCCAGATAAGCGGAAAAACTGCCCAAGTTAAAACAAGGGTAAAGATATAGAAGATTATGACGGCAGCTACCTGCGAGCGATTTACTAACGAGTCCTGTACAAAAAGCTCAGCCCAGGTACCCCCTTCTTGTTGCTTTTCCCAATCCCTCTGATCAAGCATTAAGCCATCAGCAGGTATTCGGGAGCTGACAGCCTTCCCTAATTCCCCTGGGGGGAGGTTAATAGCCTTAGACAAGTCAACTTGGTTCAAAATCTTCGAAACTACAGAGGGCGAATAGTTATCTGTTTTTTCAAAGATCATCACTTTTGGATGGTCGTAAACCGAAAAAGCTTCTTCAGCATATTGATCATTAAAGACGAAAGTCCCAAGCTCTGGGTAAGAAGTAAAGGTTTTCATTAACCGAAACCCAAGCGGGCCGGGTTCATCCAAGGCTTTTGCCTCGTTATAGCAGCTTAGTGTGTCTTCATTCTCACTGCAACCCAATAGCTCCCGATAGAAACTGCACATAAGCGGGTAGCGTTCTGGAACCCGGCTTATCGTTCCATATTGGCGGTTGGAACTCATCACAAGGTAGTCGGCACGATCTAAAACCTCCGCAATCCGTTCACGTTTTTCTGTTGTGTCAGGCCAATAAGCCTCAAGGTTCAAATCCGTATCGTAAATTGTCGCAGGATTAAGATACTGACCATTTAGATTCATGGGCAGCGGAAGACCGTCATCCCAGGTACTTTCCACTGCAATTGCTGGATTCCGAAATCCTAGTAAGCCACCACTTCCCGTCAATTCCAATTTCACAGAAAGGGAACCAATACTGTGCACCTTGAAAGGTTCTTCAAATTCCAGCTTCAGTGGCGCACCGCTCCAAATCTTTCCTGCCTGGTATTCAATCAGGTGATTGCTGCCATCCATAGAAAAAGATGCAGTCAGAGTACCTGACAGTTTGGACGATTGCAGCCATTCGAGCCTGGAGATCTCAAAACCTTCCAAGCTTATTATCTGATTTACAGGAAAGTTAACTGCAATACTATGCGCATCGCTAAGTATTATCAGGGCCTTTGCCTGACTAAGTTTCCTCGTCTGTCCAGA
Source organism: Anaerolineaceae bacterium (assembly GCA_040772305.1). Taxonomy (GTDB): domain Bacteria; phylum Chloroflexota; class Anaerolineae; order Anaerolineales; family Anaerolineaceae; genus Mesolinea. The sequence continues at coordinate 1,740,996 of JAXGYK010000001.1, read as the reverse complement.
ACCGTCGACTATTTGTAAAACTGGGCTTTCTATTTCTGACAGTGGTGTGGCAAGCTTACTATTCGTCAAAATCATTAGGAACTGCTTATCGGCTGGCATGTAGACAGGTTCCTGGAACGCAAATGACCAATACGATTGCCCGTTTTCATCTTGCAGTAGCCTTGCAGGCAAAGCTCCATAGCTTTTTGCAGGATCCTCTGAATCAATCAGTTCAAGACCAAAAACTTGATTGATTTGATCCTGAGGCGTAAGAGCTGTTTCTTGGAACAAGACAGCTTCTAATTGCCCATCGAAACTGGAATGTACCTGAAAGTAGCTGTCCTTGACCTGTTCCTGCTCCAAGTCAGTAACTTGCATCTGGCCTGGAATTTCCACGATGTTTCCATCAGAATCTTTACCCGACAAAGTAAATATCCCGGGTATATGCTCATAAATCCAGGCGCTTGCAGCCACGCGCGTATGTGGTCGTGTGTATATTCGCGTAAACGCAAAAGCCCAAAGTCCACTGCCTAAAACTGTGATGATAAGAACAATAACACCCAGGATCGTCGGTTTAAACCTTCTTCGTGGTTTGAGCCTGCCAATTAATGGTTCTCGCAGTTGTAAAAGTTCATCAATAAACCAGGCAGCAATTAAAGCAAGCAGAGGATATCCCAATAACAGGTAACGCATGGCACGTACCCATGCTGTTCCTTGCCAGAGGAAATAGAGAATTAACCATACCAATAATGGAAAATTATTCCAATTCTTTTTTGTAAAAAATTGCAATATTTGACTAATTAAGCCAGCCAAAGCAGTTATCCCCCAAAACAGTCCCATCCCCCAAAGGATCGTGTTCTCGAACGCAAACCCGATAGGGCGCTTTGCCCATTGCAGCGCTGGCGGGAAATCCACTCGTCCGAAGGCTTGCTCCCTAAGGCTCAACAGCGACTCTTGCCAGAGCGGATTAAATTTGAGATTAAAGAAACCTGGCCCTTCAAAGGCATAGGGCTGCAAGACCCGAAAGGTTACTAAACTGACAAGAGCAGCCATTACTACCGGCCAAAAGTAATCAAGCAGGGGCTGATCTTCCCCTTCGCGACGACTACGTGTCCATAAGCTTAGTGGCAGCAGAAAGGCAAGCGAAGCAGCATTTATTTTAGAGGCAGTTGCCATACCTAAAAAGCAGCCAAAAAATGCGTACTTGAGCCAAGGTATCTCATTCTTTTTCTCAGTTAAGATCAGCACAGCTGCAAATACAGTCAGTGCACCAAAGAAATTTGTAAAGGTATCCACCGTCATAAAATGCGACTGTTGGATCGGTAAAACTGCAAACGCATAAAAACTTGCGGCGATTACTCCGACTTGCCAACGGTAAAGCTTTAGTCCAATCAGGAAAACAATCAGAATTGTAAATACATCAGTAAGTGCTGAGAGTTGCCGGCCTAGGATAGTAATCGAGTCATATCCAGTTTGTCCGGTCCACTCGGCGATATATCGGATAATAAAAATTGGAAAAGTCCCATAGACAAAAAACTTATACCCGCTGTTAGCTGGGTTAAGTGTAGAGTTAGCAGAGTCAAAATAGTCTGCCGGTCTCTCAACAGGTTTAATAGCACTGGTAACCATTGAAAGAAAGCGCTCGTCCGGATGCAAATGTTTGCCAGAATCCCAATCAAGGCCTACTAATCTCAAGCTGGCACCTAGCACCAGTATTAAAAACAGCAAACCAATAACAAGAACGGTTAATGGGCGCTTATTTCTGGTCTTTGGAATTTGCATTTCTATTCCGGTTCGGATGCGCCTGCTTTGTAGCATAGAGGTATCCGATATTGCTATGCACTGCATTGGGCACATGTTTTACATTAAAATCTTTGGACGCCAAAAAATCCATGAGCCATTGATAGCTTTGTTTGAGATCTAAATTATGATATTCCATCGAAATACAGCGAATCTTTTGCAGCGTTTCATCACTGGCCGCAGCCAGGATTGCATATTCCGCCCCTTCGCAATCCAGCTTAAGCAAATCAACCGCATCCCTAACTACATGTTCAACAACATCGTTTAGTGTAATTACATCAAAGCTGCAATCCGCAGTTTTATCCGTATCCGTCAGTACACTTATCGCTTGGAGAGGTTCTCCTAAACTGTTATCAAAACGCATTCTGGCTGCTTCGCTCCACACCCCACACTGGTTCAAAACCACATTTTTGATGCGATTCAAGGCCAAGTTCTCTTTGAGCAATCCCATCGATTCTGGATTCGGTTCGAAGGCAAAAACTTTTCCAGCTTTAGCCTTTCGAGCCGCATAGATGGTAAACTCGCCGATCGCTGCGCCAATATCGACAATTTTCCAGTCCTTCTGAATGCGAATTCCGCAGCGTTCGTAAAAGCGATCGATCACTGCTTCCTTAACCGACCAGGCATCCATTTTGCTGCGAATACGGTATTTCAGCTTACTCTTCCGCAGGCGCATAATCCCATTTCTGGGTAATCGACCACTAATAAATAACCGTATCATGGCCAAAGGATGTCGTACCCCGCTTAGCAATTCAACGACAGACCAGGCATAATAGCTCGCCTTGCGCAGCCTGCTCATGATGTCCTCGTTGCAATATAGAAAGTGCAGGTCCCTTCTTCAGTAAAGGGGTTTTCGATCAGCCTGCGTACATATTTAAACCGCAAATGCGGATTCCTGCGTGAAGGCCAAAGCACCCATTTGCCCAGGAGTTTCTTTGCAATAAGGTTGGGAATACCGCCTAAATGTCCCCTTTCCAAGATGTGTAATGCTTCCCGAGGAAAGTAATGAAAACATTGCACATCTCCAAACCCGGCCTTTGTTAAACGCTCTGTCCATACCTCAGGAGGATCGAGGTTTACATGGCGGGCAACCCGGTTGAATACTGCAGAATAAGCAGCAGCTAATTTACCCAAACCTAGCCGCTTCAAAACCATCATTCCCCAAAGATCAGTTCGGAAACGCTGATTAGGAACAGTAAACAAGAACTGACCGCCCAATCTCAATTTCGAACAAATTTGATTTAGCACTGGCTGTACGCCTGGAATATGTTCCAAGACCGAATTGCTGATAGCAGTGTCAAAACTTTTATCAGGAAAAGGAATTTCAGCCCCTGATGCCATCGCTAGCAGTCCATAGACTCTACGGCTAGATGCTTCTTGCAATGGTGCCAGCCATGGGTCTATTCCCACAAGGTCTGGCTCGTTTCCAAATAAAGACTCTGCAAAGTGCCCATCCCCGGCACCAATATCCAGGATAGGACCAGGTAAGTTCATTTCAGCATAAAAGCGCTGTTCTACTGCGCGAAGCATAGCTCTAAAATAAGGTAGTTTAAAGAGCTGTTGTTCGCATATTCGTTCAAAATCTGCAGCCAAAAGCGTTTTCAATCTTTTATCGCCTTTTCAAAAAGTTTCGCGTAAGCACTTGCGACGTTTTCTTCCTTAAAGCTGTCTAAGTAATCTAAAGCATCACAGCGCTTTTCATCGCTTATATTCAGAATTCGGTTGATAGCTTTGGCTAAAGCAACGGCATCACGCGGAGGCACCAATGCTCCGCATCCGGTTTTAATGACAGGAATTCTAATACCTGGCAAATCCGAAGCAACCACAGGGGTACCTTGAGCCAGAGCTTCCACTTGCACAATGCCAAATGATTCGGTTCGGTTCAGGCTGGCTAAAACGAAAACATCACAAGCCCCAAAAAAAGCATTAAAATCTTCTTCATCTAAATAGCCTAAGATACGCCAGCGTTCTCCAAAGGATTGCAGCATTCTTTCAATCCGTTTCTGATACGCCTCTTCCCCCACAACGCCCTTCCACATCCCTGAATGAACCACCACTGCATTAGGGTGCTGCTGCCACACTGCAGGCATGGCCTCAGCGAGATATTCCCAACCCTTCTCAGCAGCGACGCGCCCAGCCAGGCCAATTAATATTTGATTTTCGCCAAAGCCAAACTTCTTTCGAAAAGCAGATATAGCATTCAAGCTTGTCGTTTTGAGTGTGATCGGAGTAGGTATTGCAACAACCTTCTTTAGGTATGGTCTCAGTGTCTTTGAATGATAGGCATAATCCAAAGAGTTTTGAACAATAACTCTTGACCGGCGTAAAGCAATACCTGCGAGAAGATTGGTTCCCCATCCTGCCAAACGGCTAAAAAGCTTACCGTGCATTTCTAAATCGCAATGATAACTAACTACGATTGGTTTACGAAAACGGTGAGCCAGGGTTGCTAGTACACCTGATTCGAATTGAGGAAGGTGCAGGTTTACTAGATCCGCCCATACCACCCATTGCAGTGCAGTTTTGCGCAAGCCCGGCATAAGAACCCCTTTGGATAGGCGTGCTTTCACTGGAACTCGGATAATTACAATACCCTGATATACCTCTTTTAATGCTAACAGCTTATCATGCTGGGAAGTAAGCACCACAACCTTATGCCCCATAGCTGCCAGGCCACGTGCTAGCCGCAGGGCATATATCGAAAGGCCAGACCGGTAAGGGTAAAAATAGGTAGCCGAAATCAAAATATTCATGCTTCGGTCACGCTTTCCTTTGCTTCCCTTTTCGCCGCTTGGCGCACCAGATCACCTAAGTTTTTGCCCATCATGGACAGCCCAAGCAAACCCAGTCCGCTGGAAATAACAGTTTGCACGAAATGTAAAATGATTGCAATCACTATTGAAGTAGACTGCATAACTCCCACCAGCGCAAATGCGCTTACGGTGGCAGCTTCATACACACCAATTCCAGCAGGTGCTGATGGCAGAGCCATCGCAAAAGCCCCTGCCGCAACAACAAAAGCTGACCACCACAACTGTCCCCTAGGCGCCAGGACTTGCTGAAGCACATAAATTTCACCCATTGCTGTCAGCCAGCTTAAGGCTAAAAGCAGGAATGCATTCATCATCCTTAAGGGTTTGGTAAAGAATTGGAATCCAACCAATATCTGATCTACACGGGGCAGAAACCAGCGGTTAACCCAAGACTGATTGGGAACCTTAGAGGACGCCCAGTCCAGGAGCCTCTTTCGGTTTGCAGCAGCAAGACCTGCAATCAGCATCCCGGCTAAAGTAATAAAAAATGCAATCACTGCGATTGTTCCCAAAGTATGACTTTCTACAAGTAAGGGCAGTGTTACCAGGACGAACATAGCAGCCAGGAATACATCTAGGACTCTTTCGGTCATGATGCTGGCAAATACTTCCATGAATGAGCCGCGATTCACTCCCGACCCTGTAAGCAGCAAGCCGCGTCCTATCTCACCAAGCCGAAAAGGAAGGATGTTATTGAGTAAATAGCCGGCGTTCATAGAGAAAAAGGCGGTTTTGAGATTGTAATTGGGGCCAAGCATCACCTTCCAAGCCCCAGCCCGTAGTAATTGCCCTAAAAAAAACAAACCAAGAACTGTCAGGATATTCTCCAGACTAACCCTGCTAAACGCCTCGCGCATCTGGTCCGCATCGATTTGCCTTGCAATAAACCATATTGCCAGAACTGAAACGCTTAGCGGCAGGATCCACTGCAACAGCCTGTTAGCCCTACCAGATCGAGTTGAAACAGACATTAATTCTCCAGCCGGAGGATGGCCATAAAGGCTTCCTGGGGCAATTCCACGCTGCCGACCATCTTCATGCGTTTTTTGCCTCTTTTTTGCTTTTCAAGCAACTTTTTCTTCCGGGTAATATCCCCACCATAACATTTCGCCAGAACGTCTTTTCGCATGGCTTTTACGTTAGCGCGTGAAATAACGCGTCCTTGAGCATATGCCTGAATGGGAATCACAAAAAGCTGTGATGGAATAATCTCTTTTAATTTGCTTACTAAGGCTTGCCCTTTATGATAAGCATCTTCTTTATGCACAATCGCAGTTAACGCATCCACTGGCTCTTCATTGACAAGGATTTCAAGCTTTACCAAATCACCAGACCGATATTCCAGGAATTGATAATCCATTGATGCATACCCTTTAGTCCCGCTTTTTAGTTCATCGAAAAAATCAATAATGATTTCAGAAAGCGGTATTTCAAAGTTGAGCTGCACGCGGTTAGTAGCGGGGTACTCTTGGCTAATGTATACACCACGTTTTTTCCGCACCAGTTCCATCACCGGCCCATAAAAATCTGTTGGGGCAAATATTTCCAATGCCATCCAGGGTTCCCGGATCTCAGAAATTTGTCCCTCATCTGGCAAATCGGCTGGCGAGTCGACAGTAATCGTCTTGCCATCGATCAACACCACTTCGTATTCAACCGATGGAGCTGTAAACAGTACGTCCAAATCGTACTCACGTTCCAGACGCTCCTGAATGATTTCCATATGGAAGAGACCTAAAAAACCGCAGCGAAAACCAAAATTCAAGGCCTCACTGGATTCCGGCTCATAAACCAAGGAGGCGTCATTAAGCTGAAGCTTCTCCAATGCGTCTTTCAGAGCCTGATAATCTTCACCTTCAGTCGGGTATACTCCCGCATAGACCATCGATTTTGCCTGGCGGTACCCAGGCAAAGCCTGCTCGGCCGGCTTTACAGCATTTGTGACAGTATCGCCAACCCTGCTTTCAGAGACCGTTTTCAAGCCGGTTGCTATGTACCCAACTTCGCCGGCACTAAGCTGCTTTACAGGCTGCATCGATGGAGAGAAGATACCGATTTCAACCGGCTGCACCCGTACTCCGTTTGCCATCATCATTACCTTTTCGCCGGCATTCAGGCTTCCATCAAATACACGTACGTAAGCAATAACTCCTTTATATGAGTCGTAATGCGAATCAAAAATCAAGGCTCGCAGCGGTTTATCTGGATCCTGTTCAGGGGGAGGAATTTTCTGTGCAATGGCTTCAAGTACACTCTCAACATTTAATCCCGTTTTGGCAGATATTAAGATAATCTCGCCTTCGTCACAACCTAAAAGGTTAATAAGATCACGTTTAACCTCGTCCACCTGTGCACTGGGCAAGTCGGTTTTATTAATGACTGGAATAATAACCAGGTTTGCATCCAAGGCCAAATAAAGATTTGCCAGGGTCTGGGCTTCAATGCCCTGGGTTGCATCCACAACCAAAAGCGCCCCCTCACAGGCATAAAGTGCGCGGCTTACTTCGTAACTAAAATCTACATGACCTGGCGTATCGATAAGATTAAATTCATATTTTTCACCGTCTTTAGCGGTGTAGTCCATCCGTACGGCAGAGGCCTTGATGGTTACCCCTTTTTCCCGTTCAAGGTCCATACTGTCCAGCACCTGATCGGTCATTTCGCGATCACTAATCGTACCGGTTTGCTGAAGCATTCGATCGGCAAGGGTGCTCTTGCCGTGATCGACATGCGCAATAATACAAAAGTTGCGTATCCTTTTCATTGCGCAATGAGTATAATCGATTTTAAGGTTCGCCCTCCCTGGCGCTGCCTCCGGTGTATCTGCTTTCCCCCTTCGCTATGATAAGATAAACACATGATTACTGCAGCTTTTAAAAGCCTTCGACCCAGGCAATGGACCAAAAATGCTGTGGTCTTTGCAGGCTTGATTTTCGACCGTCAGTTCATGTATTTGCAGCCGCTGATTAAGGTATTTGCTGCATTTGCCTTATTCTGCCTTTTTTCCAGCATCACCTACATTATTAATGACCTTATTGATTTTAAAAGTGATCGTGCACATCCGCTGAAACGTTATAGGCCCATTGCTTCGGGCAAATTGCCCCGCAAAGCTGCTTACCTCCTTGTGGGGCTTCTGACACTCATTGCCTTCCCAGCAGCTTACTTTCTTGACCCCTGGCTTACTGTTTTGGGTGCCTCGTACACCGTCCTGATGCTCCTGTATTCTAAATGGTTAAAACAGATCCTGATTATTGACGTAATGACTCTTGCAGCTGGATTTGTCCTGCGCGTTCTGGCAGGCCTGGTAGTTATTACCGTCAATTATTTTTCTCCCTGGCTCATTATTCTTACCGTTCTTCTGGCATTATTTTTGGGTTTTGGGAAGCGGTATTCCGAGTTAAAGCTCCTGGACCAGGCTGCTGGCTCCTACCGTAAAGTGCTCAATGGATATACTATTCCACTGCTGGATCAATACCTTACTATTGTCCTTTCTGCAATATTAATTACCTATACGCTTTACACCTTTAGCGTTCACCAGACCAGCGGCAACTACGGCATGATGCTTACAATACCTTTTGTTTTATACGGCATCTTCCGCTACACCTATTTAATGCGCCTTGGAACACTCACTAGCGCACCTGAAGAAGTCTTGCTTAAGGACAAACCGATTCTGTTTACTGTTCTGCTCTGGGGTTTCACTGCAATGGCAGTACTCTATTTAGGTAAGGGGTAAATGGCTTTAACGAGTGCTAGTGCCTGTGCAAAATTGATTCTGCTTGGGGAACACGCGGTTGTATATGGTTATCCCGCGATTGCCATGCCTTTTACTGGTCTGCAAATGCGGGCAATGCTGGAACCTTGCATCCTAAAGCCCCATGGTATGCAAGTACGGATACCAGAGCTCAAGCTCGATGCTCCCGTTGAAAGCTTACATATGGATCATCCGGTTCGTAAAGCTATCGACCTGACTCTGCAGGCATTGGAAATTGACCGCTACCCTAGTGCGATATTGCGGGTCCGGTCCGAAATCCCCTTTTATTCCGGTTTAGGGACCAGTGCAGCATTAGCCATAGTTCTGATCAAGGCTTTGTCTGCCTTCCTTGGTCACCCATTAGAGGCAGAAGTGGTAAACACTCTGGCTTACGAGGTCGAAGTGGGAAATCATGGCACTCCCAGTGGAATCGATAATACTGTTATCAGCTACCAAAAACCCTTGCGATACGTTAAGGGCGAAGCGCCTCAGTTTGTTATGCCCGCTCAAACACTTACTTTCCTGGTTGGCGATACAGGCCTTCAAAAGTCAACTGCCGATACAGTTGCTGAATTGGGCAGACGATATCAGGAAGATCAAAAAATCGTCCAGGCTGTCCTAGACCGCATAGGAAAGGCAGTTGAACATGGCTTTGAAGCTATCAAGGCTGGAGACGAAAAAGAATTAGGTGCAGCAATGAATGCGAACCAGAAAGAGCTCAAAGCTCTGGATTTATCCTGCGCCGCATTAGACCGTTTAATTGCGGCTGCCATTTCTGCAGGCGCCTTGGGCGCAAAGCTAAGCGGCGGAGGGCGGGGCGGCCATATGCTTGCCCTTGTGCCCCAGGCAAGTATAAATAATGTACAACAAGCTCTTGAACAAGCAGGCGCAAAAAGAGTATACAAAACCCATTTGGAAGGCAGTCAGCCATGTTAGAAACTGAAACTGTTTTTGTTAAGCTGGGAGGCTCGCTAATTACCGAAAAAGACCAACCTTATCAGGTATCCGAGGAACGCTTAACAGCTTCGATTAAACTCATCCTAGAGCTGCAAAGGGCAAATCCCGGTTTGCGGATATTAGTGGGACACGGTTCAGGCTCCTTTGGACATGCTGCCGCAAAGGGGCATAATTTTCAGCAGGGTCTGAAGAATGAATCGCTGCGTAAAGGCTTTCAAAAGGTGTGGTTTGCCGCTCACCGCCTGCATCACATTGTGCTTTCAGCAGGGCAGGAACTGGGTCTATCGTTCTTATCATTTCCGGCTTCATCCGGAGCAATCGCTCACAAAGGCAAGATTACAACTTGGAACATCGCAGGAATCCAAGCTGCCCTCAGCCAGGACTACCTGCCCCTTATCTATGGCGATGCGGTTATGGATTGCGCCCTTGGAGGCATGATCCTTTCTACTGAAGCGCAGTTTTCTTATCTGGTACCCTACTTAAAACCTAAAAGGATCTTTTTATTGGGTTTAGAAGCTGGAGTCTATTCCGATTTCCCTGCCAGACAAAAGATCATTTCCAAGATCAATGCTAATGAGCGGCTTAATGACCGCATTGGCCCTTCCGAGTTTACCGATGTAACTGGCGGGATGCTGGATAAGGTTACTAAAATGCAACCCATATGTCGCCAATATCCCGGATTGCTTGTGCATATCTTAAGTGGGAACGAACCAGACGCGCTGGTACGCGCTTACGCCGGCTGCAGTATTGGAACCCAAATTTCGGCTTGAAGTTTCTGCCGTACAATAAGGATTCGTATGATATTTACTCGTCAGCAATTAGAAGAATTTGAAAACCAGCGACTGGCCTCCTACGGAATCCGCTCGAAAGATTCAAAAGGCCGGAAATACCCGGAAGAAGAGGCCGATTTTCGAACTCGTTTTCAAAGGGACCGTGACCGCATTCTGCATACCTCCGCTTTTCGGCGTCTCGAATACAAGACACAGGTCTTTATCAACCACGAAGGCGATTACTACCGCACCCGCCTCACACATTCTCTCGAAGTAGCTCAGCTGGGCAGGTCCATTGCCCGCACCTTAGGCGCCAACGAAGACCTTGTAGAAACTATTTGCCTGGCACACGATTTAGGGCATCCTCCGTTCGGACATTCAGGTGAGACTGCCTTGTCCAGACTCATGAAAGATTATGGCGGTTTCAATCACAACAGGCAGTCTGTTCGTATTGTCACCGAACTCGAAACCCGTTATCCCGACTTTCCAGGTTTAAACCTTACCTGGGAAACGCTGGAAGGTATGGTCAAACACGAGACTGATTACGATATCGCGGAAGCCAACGATTACGACCCAGACCTGCGTGGACATCTGGAGGCTCAGATTGCAAACGCAGCAGACGAACTCGCCTATACCATGCACGACCTCGATGACGGTTTGCGTTCCGGAATGATAATGCCTTCGCAGTTGGATGGGATTGCCCTCTGGGAGATAGTCAACGAAAGCCTTGGCCGTCGAAAAACAGAGATCCTTGATGACCTTACCCGCCACCAGATCATCCGTCGACTTACGAATTTTGAAATCATCGACCTGGTTCAATCCATTGACCGTTACTTGCGCAAGAGTGCTGTAAAGTCTCCTATAGAGCTACAAAAGCTCCCTTACAATGTGGTTGGGTTTAGTGAAGATATGTACCGACGGAACCGCGAGCTGAAAGATTTTCTGTTTACAAATCTTTACCGACATTACCGTGTGGTACGAATGGCAACCAAGGCGGAACGAATCATCACAGAGCTTTTCAATGTCTACCATGAAACGCCCAGCACTCTCCCAAGCGCCGTTCAGGATCTCATCCCGGAAAGAAGTCTGGAAACAGTTATTTGCGACTACATTGCTGGAATGACCGATCGCTTCGCTATTGACGAATACGAACGGCTCTTCAATCCCACCATATTGCCCTAGGAGTTTTGCATGACCAATTCACCCGTTTTTCTTACACCTGCCGGAAAGGCCAACCTGGAAGCCGAGCTCGAAGAGCTTAAAGGTCCTCGTCGTCAGGAGCTTGCAAAACGCCTCAAAGCAGCCATCGAAATGGGCGATCTTTCAGAAAACGCCGATTATAAAGCTGCAAAGGAAGACCAGGGCTTTCTCGAAGGACGCATTCAGGAGATCCAAAACATCCTCTCCAAGGCCGAAATTGCTGATTTAACGGATATTAAAGAAGGTATTGTTCAGATTGGCTCAACGGTGGTGATTCAGGAGGCCGGTGATCCCGAAGAAACTTTTACGATTGTAGGGGCTAAAGAAGCCAATGCCAGAGAAGGCAAAATATCCTACGAATCGCCCTTAGGTTCTGCGCTCATGGGGAAACAGGCAGGAGATGAAGTACTGGTAAATGTTAAGGCGGATATTTCTTACACTGTCACCATCAAGAAGATCGTGTGACCAGTTTATCCAGCTTGTTTTGATACTGCCCTTTTCTTAAATCTTTAAGGGCCAGCAAAACCAAGATACTTTAGGAATTAAAAACAACTCCGCGGGAAATAATGCGGAGTTGCTCCTTTTTTTAACGCTCTTAACTTTGATTTTTTCTGTAAACCGCCAGCTCAAGTGAGTAACGTTGGAAATAGCCTTTTGGTTGCGATGTCAATGCGCCATAAGCCAAGTCGACAACTTTAGCCTCTAAATGCAGTGTTGCGGTATCGAGATGAAAGACCTTACCCAGCTCAGCTTCTACGGGCTCGCCTTTGCGCTCCAAGCTGGACCTCAAGTTCTCATCTTCAAAAGCATCACCACTCATCATTACTTTGGTAATCGTTTGCACATCGTTCTTATCAAAAAGCCATACTTCCAAAGCATTTACTTTTTTGGGTTCATTCCTTCCCTGGGTAGAGGCGATGCTTGTCCCGCATTCTCCCAAGAACTCTCCGTTAGGGGCGTCAAACGAGAACAAGTCGTCATAAAGGTCATCACCGTACATATAAGTTGTCATAAACTGTGCAATCGGTTTTCCATAAACCTGAGCGGCCTCAATTACCGGTTTTGGTTGCTGCAGCGGTTTGGCCTGCGGAACAATTGGCCTGCCGCCAACAGGAGGGTTTGCATAACCTGTCCCTACCCGGCTGCTTTGATCAGCTTGTGGATTAACCATGCCGGTAGCAGGTGCGGAACTAAAAGATTGAGGTGGTACATAGTCAAGGGGAAGTGTTTGCTTTCCATTTTTGCTCTTCAGAAACAAATAATACACAGCAACACCACCACCAATGAGCAATACAAGGAACAGGATTCCTAACTTGCGCACACCGCCAGAACCGGATTTTTCCGATGGCTGAACAGATACTTGGCCACTATCTTGGGTGCCACTCTCGGCACTGTCAGCGTTGGGCGTAGAACTGCCAACCGCACTGGTAAAGCGATTAATCTGTTCTGCATTGAGAAAAGCAGGGTTTTTCACCAAATCTTTCAGCGTCTTTTCTGCGGTATTCCCCAGTTCGTTATAAGCGGCCTTTGCTCTGGGGAGGTCATTTGTTAGTGTGTAGCTGGTGATTGCATTGCGCAGCCATTCAACTCTTAGATCAGGGCGTAGGTTTGCAGCCGAAGCGTCAGTCCACTTAACCGGAAAAAGTACATAACCAATAAAAAGTCCCAAGACCAAGCCAGCAGCTGCAGCTGCTAAGGCCAGGTTTCTTGGCACACGCAATTTATCTTTCAGCGTAAAGAGAAAATTTTCCATACCTGCACCATCCTCCGCACTAACTATTATTCAATTTTTACAGTGCAGGTTTTATACCAGTTATTCCGTTACAGCCTCAGCGTTAAAGATATTTAAACAAGCTAAACAACGGTTCTGACTCTTATTTGCCCGCACCAGCGTGCCACCGCAATTGGGGCAAGGCTCTGGCAGGGGTCGGTTCCAGGATGTAAACTCACAATTTGGATAATTAGAGCATCCATAAAACACTCTTCCGCGTTTACTGCGTTTTTCAACAATCTCTCCATCCTCACAGTCTGGGCATTTCACGCCGATCTTTTCCAGGAAGGGTTCCGTATAACGGCATTTCGGGAACGCGCTGCAGGAAATAAACTTTCCATAACGCCCATTTCGATAAACCAAGTCTGCGCCGCATTCCGGACATTCCCGCCCCACTTTCTCGGGTTCCAATTTTGCTTTTGGCATATGAGCTTTGGCGTTTGCCAGACTTTCGGTAAAAGGACCGTAAAACTCTTCCATCAACTCTACCCAGTTTCTTTGGCCTTCAGCAATCTCGTCCAGCTCATCTTCCATTTGAGAAGTAAAAGAAATATCTACAATGTCCGGAAAATATGCAACAACAAGATCGTTAACTAAAAAACCAATCTCTGTAGGGATAAGCCGTTTAGCCTCCCGACTCACATATCCCCGCGCTTGAATGTTCGTAAGGATGGGTGAATAGGTGGATGGTCTTCCGATTTTATTCTCTTCCAGAACTTGAATCAGCGAAGCTTCTGTAAAACGAGGAGGCGGCTGCGTAAAACGCTGATCAGGATCAATTTCTTTGAGTTCTTGCTTTTGTCCCTTTTTCATTTCCGCAATTGGAAGGTCGGTAAACTCCTCATCTTCCTGATCCTCATTCGGCGATTCTTCATATACTGCTTTAAAGCCCATAAAAAGTGTTTTTGTGTCTTGGGCACTAAACAGATATTGCTCACCCTCAAAACTGCCAAGCACCTTTACAGAAATTGTTTGCAATTTTGCCGATGCCATTTGCGAAGCAATAAAACGCTGCCAAATCAGCTTATAGAGCTTAAACTGGTCGGCAGAGAGATGTTTCTTTAAAGTCTCCGGTTCCCTGACAACCGCAGTTGGGCGAATGGCCTCATGAGCTTCCTGGGCCTTTGCTGCCCGCGTGCGATAAACAGGTGGCTTGTCCGGAACGAATTCCGCTCCGTACTTCTTTCCAATAAAAGCACGAGCTTCCTGAACTGCCTGCTGCGAAAGATGTACCGAATCAGTTCGCATGTAGGTAATTAGTCCGGCTTCTTCACCATTACCCAGATCAATTCCTTCGTAAAGTTGCTGAGCCAATGCCATCGTCCGGCTGGTCTGGAACCCTAACTTCCGCGATGCCTCTTGCTGCAAAGTACTGGTTATAAAAGGAGCAGCCGGCCGAACACTGCGTTCAGAACGCCGAATCAAATCCAGTGTGTATGCTGCCATGCGCAGTTTAGCCACCAAAGCTTCACTTTCGGCTTGGTTTCCAATTGCAAGGTCTTCATCATTAATTTTTATCAGTTTGGAGCGATAGCTGTTTTTACTCCCCTCAGGCTGGAAGATCGCATGAATATTCCAATATTCCTGCGGGACAAAATCCTGGATCAGACGCTCCCTTTCAACCACCAGGCGCAGTGCCACAGACTGCACTCTGCCAGCCGATAATCTTCCGCGCACTTTCGTCCAAAGAATAGGGCTGATGCCAAATCCAACCAAGCGGTCAAGAATGCGCCGGGCCTGCTGAGCGTTCACAAGGTTCATATCTACATCACGGCTATGCGCAAAAGCCTCCGCAATGGCAGGTTTGGTTATTTCATGAAATACTACCCTTTGGGTCTTCCTTGAGTCAATTTCAGCAGCATCCTGGATGTGCCAGGCAATCGATTCTCCTTCGCGGTCCGGGTCCGTAGCCAGGTAGACCTTGTCGCTCTTTGCAGCCAGATTCTTAATCTCTGAAACAATCGCCTTCTTTTCATTAGGAACGCGATACTTAGGTTCAAAATTGTTTTCCACATCCACACTTAATTGTGTTTTTAGCAGATCGCGCACATGACCTACCGAAGCCATTACGCGGTATTTATCCCCTAGAAACTTGGCAATAGTCCGCGCTTTTGCCGGGGATTCAACCACCACGAGCGACTTACCTTTTCCATAAATCACTGGCTTTTGAACTTTTGCATTTTTGGTCTTGCCTGTACCTTTTGTCTTCTTTGATTGAAAGTCTTTATTTTTGGAGGTATTCCTTTCCGATTTCTTTTTCACCGTCTTTTGCTTTTTTTCAATAAGCGGTTTTTCCAAGCCTTCATGCGCAGCTGTTGCACCCAGTTTCGAAAGTTTACTTCCGCAAATCGCACATAAACCCTTGGTAATCGGGGCGCCATTCACTGTAAACTCAGGCCGCGGCTCTATTATTTCGCGTTTCTCTTTACACTTTAAGCAATATGCTTCCATTGAATACTCCAAAAATAAAACGCTCTTCCAGAGGAAGGCAGGGCTATCATACCATAACGATATTTCAGAAAAAAATCGGAAATTAAAACTTCCAGGCTTGATTGGCAGTAAATTGTAAGCCGGCATCCCGGCGAACATATCCCTTTAATTCCATCATTGTTAAGCTGGCATTCAAATTCTCTATCGGCATGTTCGTTGACGCAGCTAATTCGTCAATATCTAAGGTTTTATCCCCCAAACATTGCAAAATCCGCTTTTCGTTTTCTTCAAAGACTGGCAGCTCCAGTGATGTTTGTGCTTCACGTCGCGGTAAATTCAGCTGCTCCAATATCATTGCCGGATTATTCATCGGTATAGCGCCTTTAGCAATCAACGCATTGGTACCAACGCTCATGGCCTGAAAAACTGATCCCGGCACCGCAAAAACTTCCCGCCCCTGATCTACAGCAAAATCAGCAGTAATCAATGCTCCACTCCGCGCACCAGCTTCAACTACTACCGTCGCACGCGATAATCCGGAAATGATTCGGTTTCGCGGCGGAAAATTGATGCCTTCTGGTTGTGTACCTGGAGGATAACTGCTCATCACAGCTCCGCTTTCTTCTATTTCTTGTGCCAGCTTTCGGTGCTCAGGTGGGTAAATCACATCCACTCCACTGCCGAGCACGGCTAAGGTACGGCCACCGGCTTCAAGCGCAGTACGATGCGCAATGGCATCTACCCCCCGGGCAAGACCACTTACAATCGTTATGCCATTACCAGTCAAATACCGCACCACGTCCGCAGTAACTTGCCTGCCGTACCCGGTTACCTTGCGCGTACCAACAATAGCAACACTCAAATCATCCTGCTGATCCAAATTGCCCTTATAAAAAAGGACGTGTGGAGGTTGCGCAATTTGTGCAAGGTAACGGGGATAATCCGGATCGTTCCAGATTACAGTTTTAATCCCTTTTTCCGCAAGACTATCTGGAACAGCCAAGGGGTCAATTGTTTTTATCTGCAGGATTTGTTGAACAGCGGCTTTGTTGCTGAGGCCAGCAGCAAGCAATTGCTCCTGGCTGGCCCGCCATGCCTTTGAAAGCTGACCAAAATATCGCAGCAGGCGCCGGATGCGTACCGGTCCCATGCCTTTTATTAGGCCAAATGCGAGCCAATAAGCCCTTTCACTCATCCAGGCCCTCTAACAAATGAACACACATGCGTGCCTGATCAAGGTCAATTTCTAAAATTACATCCGGGATGGCTGGCAGCAGCAATTCGCGCCCATCAGTCTTACGCACAAGATAAACGTCGTTGGCGCCTGTCTTAAGCACCTCTTCAAGTACGCCTAACAGCTTCGTCTCATCCCAAACTTGCAAACCGATCAGCTCATGGGGATAAAACTCATCGGGTGAAAGCTTAGGAAGTTCGGCGGTTTTGCTGTAAACATCCAGATTTGTCAGTTCTGCAGCATCCTCGCGCGCATTAATCCCCTGAAGTCTAATGAGAAGCAGCTCATTTTTGGGTCGAACACCACTGACAACAACCGGTTTGCGTTCTTCACCAAGATATAGTTTGCGTCCAGGACGCAATCGAAGATAAACCGAATCCAACAATCTCAGGGTAATTTCACCCTTAACACCATGAACTCTTTGGAAACGCCCAATTAATACAAAAGCAGGCTTTGCTTCAGAAAGCGAGCCTGCCTTTACAGCTTTATTTTCAGCCATTTAGTAATTCAGTCAAAGTCGATAATGTCCATTGCTACCTGGGTGCCTTGTCTTGCAGCAACCACACGCAGCAAAGCACGCATCGCGTTTGCAACCCGGCCATGCTTCCCGATTACCCGACCTATGTCATCCGGACCCACTTGCAAATCCAAACGAACCGTACGCCCAGTTTCATATTGGTCCACAAAGACCTCTTCGGGATGATCCACCAGGGATTTTGCCATAAACTCCAGCAGCCTGGTCAGGTTTTCGTTAGCCATAGAAACTATTCCTTCTTTTTCTTTGGCGCTTTACTGGATTTTTCAGGGGCTGCGATGCCAATTGAAGTCTTCAAATTTTCGCTCCGCTTGGCATAAATTTCTTTGGCCTCTGCAAATAATGCCGAATTATCGCCATCGGGTTGGTATTGAGCATACCTCTCATCCAGCTTAACAATTTTGAAGAGCTTTTTGACTGAATCAGAGGCTTGTGCTCCAACACTTAACCAGTAAAAAACTCGTTCATCATCAAAGTGAATAACGCTGGGATGGGTTTTAGGACTGTAATGCCCAACAATTTCAATAAAGCGACCATCACGGGGGCTTTCTTTGTCCGCAACAACCACACGGTAGTGGGGTTGGTGCGCAGAACCTGTACGACGTAATCTGATGCGTACCATCTAATCTAATACTCCTATACTCTCATTGTTTCAAAATCCTCACCCAGTTCGGAGGCTGAGAGAATGCTGAAGGGGCATTACCTCCCTCGGGATCAGGCATTTAACCGAATAACCTGCCTATGTTACCACGTCCTCCACTTTTTTGGAATTGTTTCATTAAGGTTTGGATCTCACGGAACTGCTTAATCAGTCTGTTCACATCCTGTACTTGTTTGCCAGATCCAGCTGCAATCCTGCGCCGCCGGCTGGCATTCAGGATGCTTGGATCCCGCCTCTCTCTAATTGTCATAGAGCCAATGATCGCCTCAATAGAGGCAAGCTGTTTCTCAGCATCGTGGGGATCAATCTGCTTGGCAACCGCTCCAAATTGGCCAGGCATCATACCCAATACCTGCCCCAATGGGCCCATTTTCTTAACCGATTTAAGCTGCTTGGCAAAATCCTCAAGGGTAAACTGTCCCTTTAAGAGCCGTTCGGCATCCTTAATATCTTGTTCTCCAGCATAGGCTGCTTCAGCCCGCTCAATAAGCCCCAGCAGGTCACCCATTCCCAAAATGCGGTTGGCTACGCGGACGGGATCAAACACTTCCAGAGCATCCACGCTTTCCCCAGTGCCCAGGAACTTGATGGGTATTCCAGTAACTTCACGGATTGAAATAGCGGCGCCACCGCGCGCGTCACCATCGATCTTAGTAAACACAAGGCCTGATATTGGAAGTACCTTATTGAACCCTTCAGCGATGTGCAGGGCCTCTTGGCCAATCATTGCATCAACTACCAGGAGAATTTCATTGATTTTTA
This sequence comes from Anaerolineaceae bacterium, assembly GCA_040772305.1. Lineage (GTDB taxonomy): Bacteria > Chloroflexota > Anaerolineae > Anaerolineales > Anaerolineaceae > Mesolinea. Next base: position 1,722,333 of record JAXGYK010000001.1, on the reverse strand, counting down.
CAGCGTTTTGGATACTGGCAAGTTCATCCATCAGCTGATCATCAAGCTGGGAACGTCCCGCGGTGTCCAGAATCATAACAGTCTGACCAGCGCGCTTGGCTGACTCGAAAGCTTCTTTGCAAATTTGCACAGGTTTAGCGCCGGGAACAGTAAAAACAGGAACCTCAACTCTGGCGCCTAATTGCTGTAATTGCTTGATGGCAGCAGGCCGATAAATGTCGGCAGCAACTAACAGAACCCGCTCGCCCTGACTTCTCAGTCTGCGCGCAATTTTTGCCGCTGCTGTTGTTTTACCAGAGCCTTGCAAACCCACCATCAGGATAACGTGAGGGCGCTCACCCTTTAGCTGCAAGGGTTCGGCGCTGCCCAAGGTGGCAATCAGCTCCTCATTTACAATTTTGATTACCTGTTGCGCAGGATTTAAAGCCTTAGAAACTTCTGTGCCAACGGAGCGTTCCTTTACGCGGTCCGTAAACTTACGCACTACTTTATAGTTCACATCTGCTTCCAGCAGTGCAAGCTTTACTTCACGCATAGCCCGGTCTACGTCGGTTTCACTCAACTTTCCATGGCGGCGTAAGTCCTCAAATACTTTAGTTAATTTTTCTGTAAGACTCTCAAACATGTGCTACCTATTCCTTATCAAAGCTTATGATAATCGATTTTGATTTAGCTTGATGGCACTCAATTTATTCCCGCAACTTTTACCATACCAAAGGGTTCTTAATTGTAGATTATTTAGGAGTTATTATGAATAGAATAGCCATTGTTACAGATAGTACTGTGTGCATGCCCCAATCTCTTATCGATGAAAACGAGCTCCATATCGTACCGCTATCAGTAATTTGGGACGGAAAAAGCTACCTTGATGGATTCGAAATAAGCCCGGCAGTTTTTTATGAACGTCTGCAAAATTCAAAAACAAATCCAACCACATCACAACCCTCTGTTCATGACTTTTACGAATTGTTTAAAAGTTTATTGGATAAGGGTTACGATGTTTTGTGTATCGTATTGTCCTCCAAACTTTCCGGAACCTACGATATGGCAAACACAGCCCGCCTTGATCTTTCAGAGTCGCGGATCGCTGTAGTCGATTCCCAAACAGCTTCACTTCCAATGGGAATGGTAGTTCTGGAAGTCGCGCGTGAACTAAAACAAAATGATCTGAGCTTGGCGGAAGCGGAAGCTCTGACCTATAAGCTCCTGGAAAAGACCGAGGTTTTCTTTGCGGTAGATACGCTTGAACATTTACACCGTGGTGGGCGTATCGGCGGAGCAGCCAAGTTTTTAGGCACGCTTATCGGACTTCGCCCTGTGCTCACAATAAAAGATGGCAAAGTGGATGCCGTGGACAAGGTACGCACCACCCGCCGCGCTCGGGAACGTATCATTGAGCTGATGGTGGAAAAGTTTGGCGAATCCGCAAATTTGCGCTTCCTGGGGGTAACATCTTCTAGTGTAGAAGAAGCGGCGGCTGTAGTAAGCCAGGAAGCAGAGAAACACTTTGTGGCAGACCGTGTTGTCTATGCTGATTTAAGCCCAGTAATTGGAGTTCATTTAGGCCCTGGCGCCATTGGTCTCGTTTGCATCGGTAAATAGGGAAGCTGAATTACAATAGAAAAAACTCACCTAATAGGAGTATTTTCTATGGCCGACAAACCAGATATTGGCATTGCTGTACCAAAAGTCCTTTTACCTAATGCAAGTGTGGACCCCCAAAAATGGGCAGTAATCGCCTGCGACCAGTTCACCTCCGAACCAGAGTATTGGCAAAAAGTGGAACAAAATGTAGGCAGCGCTCCTTCCACCTTTAGAATGATCCTGCCCGAAGTTTATCTGCACGAATCCGATCTGGACGCCCGTATTGAAGCCACCCAATCCACAATGCAAGCTTACTTAGATCAAGGCTTTCTTAAACCTTATGAAGGCTTTGTTCTGGTAGAACGTCATCTTGGCAATAAAACGCAAACCGGTTTGGTAGTCGCTTTAGACCTTGAAGCCTACGACTATAACAAAGGATCACAAACACTCGTCCGAGCGACCGAGGGCACCATTTTAGATCGTTTACCACCGCGCATGAAGGTGCGCGAAGGGGCAATCCTTGAAATGCCTCATATTCTGGTGCTCTACGATGATCCTGAAGGATTTGTCCTGGGAAGTCTCCTCCAAAACAAAAATTCTCTGGAGGTCCTTTACGATTTTGAGCTCATGGAAGAAAGCGGACACTTGAAAGGTATGCTTGTCAAGGACCCGGATCAGATTCAAGCGATTGAGAATGGTCTGGCAAAATTGATTGAACCTGATTACTATGCGCAGCGCTACAATATTTCAGGTTCGCAGAGCCCACTTTTGTATGCAATGGGCGATGGAAATCACTCTTTGGCAACAGCTAAAGCACTCTGGGAAAAGATCAAAAACCAAGTTGGTTCTGACCATCCGGCCCGCTACGCACTCGTTGAGTTGGTCAATCTCCACGACCCCTCTCTGGCTTTCGAGCCCATCCATAGAGTGCTCTTTAATGCAGACCCGGCTTTACTGGAATCCTTAAGAGTTGACCTTGGTCCCGCCGTCACAATCACAAACGCTAATGACTTTTTTGAAATGACAGAAATGGTCACAGGTGCAGAGCTGCCCCATCAACGCTTTGGCGCAATTAATGCGGATGGCTATCAGGTTTTTGATCTTGCTCAGCCCAGGCACAACCTTGCAGTTGGAAGTTTACAGGAAGTTCTGGACGCTTACCTGAAGGAAAACCCCCAGGTTAAGATCGATTACGTTCATGGTGATGATGTGGTCGACCGCCTGGGGCGCGAACCCGGTAACCTTGCATTCTATTTGCCTGGCATTGCCAAGGATAATTTCTTCAAGTCCATCATCATGGACGGGGCCCTGCCGCGAAAAACATTCTCCATGGGCCACGCAAAAGATAAGCGCTTCTACATGGAGTGCCGCAAGATCGTCCCTTGACGTAAAGAACGTTTGTGCTATATTTACAAATGAATTTATCTGATCCTCGGAGAAATCTATGAGCTCTAAAAAATCCAGTCCCAGCACCAACCGCAGCAGCGATGCAAACCTGCAGGATGCAAAAAAAGCCGTATTGGATAAGGCGCTTACCGATATCGTGAAACGCTATGGCGAAGGTAGCATCATGCGCTTGGGCGAAGCGCACCAGATGCAGGTAGAGGCCATTCCAACCGGTTCTCTTTCTCTGGACCTTGCCTTGGGTGTCGGAGGAATACCCAAAGCCCGCATCACGGAGATATTTGGCCCCGAGTCATCCGGTAAAACCACAATATGTCAGCATATCGTTGCAGAATGCCAGGCAATGGGTGGCACAGCTGCCTATATTGATATGGAACACGCGCTGGATCCTGTATATGCGCAACGCTGTGGGGTGAACATTGATGAACTGCTCATTTCTCAACCCGATACCGGTGAACAAGCACTTGAAATCGCCGAAACGCTCGTCCGTTCCGGCGCGATCGATGTGGTCGTTATCGACTCCGTCGCAGCTCTTGTTCCACGGGCAGAAATTGAAGGCGACATGGGAGATCCCAGCATGGGTGTGCAGGCACGTCTGATGTCCCAGGCCTTAAGGAAGTTAAGCGGAGCTATCAGTCAAACCAAGACCGCGGTCATTTTCACCAACCAATTGCGCCAGAAGATTGGCGTAATGTTTGGAAACCCCGAAACAACTACCGGCGGAATGGCCTTAAAGTTCTATGCCTCTATTCGTCTGGATGTGCGCCGAGTCCAATCTATCAAATCCGGCGCCGAAATCGTTGGCAACCGCGTGCGCGTACGCGTAGTCAAGAATAAGGTCTCTGCGCCCTTCCGCTCTGCTGAGTTTGATATTATGTACAACGAAGGTATCTCGAAAGCCGGCGACATTCTGGACCTGGCAACCAGTCTGGAAGTTATTGAAAAACGCGGCTCGTTCTACTCCTATAAAGAACAACGCATTGGTCAGGGCCGTGAAGCTTCTAAAACCTTCTTAAACCAGAATCCTGATCTTATGAAAGAAATCGAAACGGCTGTGCGCAGCTTGGGAGTGATGGAGAACCTGGATGGCAGCTTTGATGTTGAAAGTGAAGGAGACGAAAACGATAATTATTAAAGCTGTCCGATTACCCATGGATCCCCCAGAGAGATTTGGGGGATTTTTTATTTCAGCTCAAAGCATAAACCTTGCTTAATGCTGCAGGGAAAAAAGGTCGTACCGAATAGGGTTACAGAACTTTGATTGATAATTATCTGTGGTCGAGCACAATAACCCCATATTGCATTGAGCAAATAGATTCATTCTTTTAATGACAATATCCCGGAAGAGCTTCGGTATACACTTCAGTTAAATTTATAATAGAGAATATCTTTATTTTCTGCGCATCGAAAGGAGATCTGCGTGGAGCATAAACATATCGAATCCAAAAATGGAATTACCCATTATTGGATAGGACGCAATAAGCATACATCTGCTAAATGTATTGTTTTTACGCACGGCCTAACAGCAAATCACTCTATGTTTGAAAAGCAAATCGAACACTTTTCTTCAGATTATCACATTATTACATGGGATGTTCCTTTGCATGGTCTTTCAAGACCATATCATAATTTCTCATATGAACAGACCGCGAAAGAACTGTACAGTATTTTGGAGGCAGAAAATATCACAAAAGCTGTTTTGGTTGGAATGTCAATGGGAGGCTACCCAAGCCAGATCTTCGCAGATATGTTCCCAGAAATGGTGGAAGGCTTTGTGGCACTGGACACAACGCCGTTCGGATTGAAATATTATACGAAATCTGACCTGTGGTGGCTAAAGCAGGTTGCGCCAATAGCAAAATGCTTCCCTGATGCTGTACTGAGAAAAAGCATGGCAAAATCTGTTTCTAAAACGAAATACTCCTACAATAAAATGATGGACATGCTAAAGCCACTGACAAAAGCACAAATAATCGAACAAATGGAAATTGCATATGGGACATTTGCCGCAGAAAATAAAGATATTGCATTTTCCTTTCCTGTCCTCATATTGCTTGGTGATAGCGATAAAACAGGAAAGGTAAGGAAATATTGTAAAGAGTGGTCTAAAAATACAGGATACCCGCTGCGTATCATAAAACATGCAGCTCATTATTCAAACGGCGACAATCCGGAACAAGTTAATTTTGAGATAGAGTCATTTATACAAGGGCTATGAGCACAATCAGTAGCACACGAAATGCTAAACCAAGATTAGCATAGACCCTGCATTAGGGGAAAGATGTCATAATAATGCTAGAGGGGAAAAGGGGATTAAAGGATAGGGTTTCAGGGTTTCCGCAGAATATGAAGTTCAAAAAGCTGTCTTAATTAATGGAAAAAGCATGATGAATTTGAAGAAAATAAAAAAATTAATGCGATGTTGAAAGAACAATTTTTAAATTTGTGCATGAAATTTATTTGAAAAAATGCTACAATTTTTATGTGTACTACTAGGCTTCTTTCTTTGCGGATTTCTTTACAAACAATTGTACTGTATCCATAGGGCGGCGACCCATGTTGCGATACCCTTGGTGTGGACGTTCTGTGTTGTAATGGATCAACCATTGGTCCAGATCTGTCTGTAAAGCCTCCACTGATTCGTAGAACTTGGTACGGAAGGCTGTCCTAAAAAATTCATCCAGGACAGTCCTGTTGAAACGTTCCACAAACCCATTAGTCTGTGGTCTCCTCACCCGTGTTGTACGATGCTCAATGTCGTTTAGGGACAGGTAAAGTTCGTAAGGGTGAGTTTCCTTTCCGCAGAACTCCCTGCCATTGTCTGTAATAACAGCAGTAACCTCAAACCCAAGGGCTTGATAGAAAGGCAATGCATTGTTGTGCAAAACTGCCACCGCTGCTTCTGGTTGCTTTGAGGTATGCAGGAAACCAAAGGCAAAGCTGCCATATGTATCTACCACAGCATGTAGATACACTCTCCCCACCCCTTTGAGTACTCCAACATAAAATGTGTCTTGTGAGAGTAATTCACCTGGTTTGCTGCTCTCAACATGCCTTTCTCTGAAGCAGGGGTTGGCCTTTTCAATCTGTGCTACTTGTTCCGGAGTTAATTCAATGGCCTGTTGGGCGGCTCTCTCTTCCAGTTTCAACAGCCTTTCATAACGGCTCGCCATGCCATGTTTGATCAGTATGTTTTGAATCGTTGGTGAACTGATTGTGATCCCCTCAAGCTTGAGCATACTGCTCAACTTCACACATCCCCAGCTTGGATGATCCAGGCTAACACCAAGCAATCGTTCTACTTCCTCTGGCGGAGTAGTGAATGGGTGCGTCTTATGAATTGGCGGCAGGTCTTTCAATCCCTCCAATCCATGTGTTTGAAAACGCCGTTTGTATTCGTAAAACTGGGTCCTAGATACATCCTTAATCCTGCAAGCCTCACTGACATTCCCCAGGGTCTGCGCCAGCTCCAGAACACTTAACTTATGCCGTGCTACTTTCTCTTCAGCTGTCATCGTTGCTCTCCTTTCCGTCTTCTATTATATGTTAGGAGAGAAACCTAGTAGTACATTTTATGCAACCCAAGTTGCCATGAGAGTGATTTCAGCAGAGATTTCGATGGCAGTCGGAGTTTCAACTGTTTAGTTTCGCTCGAACACCTCTCTGCATTATAGGTCAACTAATTCTGCCGTAATGTAGTGCACCAAAGGAGGTGTTACTGGAAAGCGTGTTAAAGCAGCTTGTATTCTTCAGACCTTAATTTTCGCACAGAAGGAAGAAATGGGTTACAGCAAAGAGCGTGCGTTGTAAATCAACCACGATTAAATCGGGCATTACAAATCTTTGCTTGATCGCGTTCGTACTTGTTACCAGATTGTTGACAAATTCGTGCAAGAAGATGGCATTATCGTTGTCCCCGTTAGAAAGCAGTACAACGATAAGGCTGATGTAAGCGAATATTTCAGCTAAAGCAAGAAAATTCGCTTATGTAAATCAAGGGACTTTCCTTAGATAAAATCAAAAATATTCATAGACCAGGGAGATATTTATGGACTTCAAGCAAGGCGATACTGTGGTATATGGAGCACACGGAGCGTGTAATATTACCTCGATATGTGATGTAAAAATCAATCGTCATACATCGGAATACTATATTTTAGAACCGTGCTACGACACATCTACAAAATACTATGTTCCTAAGAACAATGCCTTAGCTGTTTCTAAAATCCGAAAGATACTATCTGCAGCACAGCTTGCAGAACTATTAACCGCTGTTGCTGGTAAAAATAACAACTGGATTGAAGACGAAACACAAAGGAAAGAACATTACACAGAGTTGCTTGCTTCTGGTAATTGTGAGGACATCATTTGTATGATACGAACCCTACACCATCATCGCAAGAAGCAGCTTTCGTTAGGGAAAACGGTTCATATGTTTGATAAGGACTTTATGAAAACCGCAGAACAACTGATTTCTTCCGAGGTTGCGCAAATCCTTAACATCCCACAAGACAAAGTAGGAGATTACATTAGAAACAGATTGTCAGACTAATGTATGAAATAAATTATTACAGTAGATATATATAGCATAGACTTGGCACAGACAAAAATCAAAAGACACACAAGATAATATACCAATGTAGCAATGGTTCATATTGAGATAATGTCCTAAAGTGGTTTTAGGTTTTATAATTGGCTGGAAATTGGCAACAAAAGACCACTTACCTAAAATAAATAAACAAGTAAGTGGTCTATCAGTCGGGGCGAAAGGATTTGAACCTTCGACCTCTTGCACCCCATGCAAGCACGCTAGCCGGACTGCGCCACGCCCCGATTACATTAGAGCCGGATTATACACACTCCATGGATTTTTCGCAAGTAATTGTAATGTAAACCTTGTGAGGGGGTGTAGGATTGTCAAACATATTGGACAGTCTGAGATAAAAATTGAACAGGTGATAAGAACTTCAATGGACGCATCGGTATATGGTTAGAACGCTGATTGTGTCTTCTCAGTTGTCTTTTGAAATCCTCAAATGAATAGAACTTTGACTTGTTATAGAAACGTTTTTGATCCTCCTTATGGCTTCGTTCTACCTTCCCATTATGTCTGGGAGTATAGGGTCTGATGAACTTATGTCTTATCCCTTTGTCACGTAACACAATCTCAAACAAGCTAAGATCATGCGCGTTTTTGGTCCTTAGAAAGCGTTTAGTGAACTCAACTCCATTATCCGTTTGCACACATTCAAGCTCAATTCCTCTGCCCTTGAACCAGGCAATGGCGTGCTCAATAAAGATTGCTGAAGAGAATGTGTCTGCTGTCTGAAAGCCTTCCAGATATCTCAAACGACTATATTCATCAATTGCGGTGTATTGATAATATTGTTTCCACTTTTTATCGACGATACACGCTTTGGGGACTACTTTTACGTCGACTTGGATCCTCTGTCCGGGATATTGCATCTGTTCATAGGCTTGTGCCTGGTATCTTTTCTTTGTGTGCTTCTTTTGCCTGACCAATCCTTCCCGCTGCATCACTCGGTACAGACTGACATAATGGCGGCGATAGCCTTGCTTTCTTAGTTTGAACCAAAGCTCATATAATCCCAGGTCTTTATTCCGTTCCTGATAGCGTCGGATCAAGGCGATCTCATCCTGGCTGTGTTGACGGGGATGATGCTCTGGCCTTCTCGATCGACAGGCCAGGGAACGAATATCTCCATCATAGCGCTTGAGCCAAAAATAGATATAGCTGCGGCTTTTGTTATATTTTCTGCTGGCTTTGCTCACCCCCTGATTGAGCGCATATTTGACCACTGAATGTCGGTATTTCATATCTTGTGTTATCTTATCCATAGCAGGTTATGGTTTCTCCTCATTGTTTTGTTTCAGCGCAATAACAATAACGGATACTTCCATTCCCTGCTATTCTTTCTCACTCACTGTCCAATATGTACTGTAATCCTACATTGTAATGTAAACCTTGTGAGGGGGTCAGCACATAGTATACAGTTTATGAACTGGAATTACCTGGGGTACAGAGATCGATGTCTGGAATTATGGGGGATAGGATATAGAGACATCGAGGTATATATTGATCAAAGATATCACCCACTTAGACTACCGAGAACTGAGGCAGATCAGTCCGGAAGCAGCACGGCGAGCGATCCTGCAGGTTCACAAAGCCCAATCCGGGAATGTATCCCGAACAGCCCGTATCCTGAACGTTACCAGGGCGACGGTGTACAAAGCGCTAAGTAAAAAAGCCGCAGGAAGCCTGAAGGATCAGAGCAAGGCGCCAAAGCGAGTTGCCAACAAAACGGGGCTGAGTTGGAGGAACGGGTTCTGGCTCTGCGCAGGCAGACCCGCTATGGCCCTCTGCGATTAAAGGAGGAACTGGAAGAAGCGGATGGGATAGTGCTTTCCCAGCACACCATCCGCAATATCCTCAGACGGAACCTGGCCAAATTAGCAGTTCATAAATCTCAGAAGAAAGGTGAACGACCTTTCGTGGATTGGTATCAGGCCAAAGCTTTTGAGATTGTCCAGATTGACCTCAAGTACATAGTCGACCAAAAAGCGCTTTCCATGGAGCAAATTCAACACCACTATGCCCGCAATCTGCCCCTTTATCAGTGGTCTGCTATCGATGTGAACTCCCGTTTCAAGCTGATTGCCTATTCCTATGAGCGCAACTGGAACAATGGGCTGATGTTCTTCCTCTGGGTTCTCTCCTGGCTCAGATCGCATAATGTCTCTGTCCCGATTGTCTTCACCGTAGATCATGGTGAGGAATTCGGGGGACGCTCCTGGCTCAAGGTCAGCGAACTAAGAAAGCTGCTCGCGTCTTTTGGCTGTTCATTCATCCAGAACCATAAGGGCTCCCCTCAGGAGAATGCGCATGTCGAACGATCTCACCGCACGGATGATGAGGAGTTTTACATCCCTCGTCTCTTATCCATCCCTTCGCCCAAGGCTTTCTTCTTTGAGGCCATGAATTATCTCTATTACTACAATGTGGTCAGGAAGCATTCAGCGCTTAGCCGAGCCTCCCCATGGCAATTCCTCCTGAAGAATAATCCTGATCTCCATGCTAAAATCAGGTTCGCCCCTCCTATCTTCCTGGACTTGATCTCTGTGCAACTCGGCGATTGGAGTGGATACCATGTGCTGGCTCATCACCTTGTAATGTAAACCTTGTAATGTAAACCATGCTATGAAAACGTTACAAATTATTAAGCTTTGAAATTGCAGACGCAGAGACAGGCTGGATAATCAAACTAACAAACTGACGCAGACTTAATTAACAAAGTAGTGAAAGTAAGAAGAAAGCTCTAATACTTTTCATGTAGCATATTCCACATTTACAAAGGTTGTAGGAGTAACATTCAACAACCCAGATGGGGAATCCAGACAAAAAATAATTTGCAAAAAAGTTAGGCCCGGAATGCGCCTCAATCTATCTTACGCGTGAGCCGAATAATCCTTATGATCCCTATGCTTTTGCAGTGGTACTGCCAAGTGGAGAGCAAATAGGGCATTTATCTCGCCGTACAGCAGAAAATTATGTAAAATTTGTTGACAATGGTACTATGCTGCTCACAGCAGTTGTCAAAGATGTAACAGGCGGCGGGCTCATATTCAAAAGGACTTATGGTGTAAATATTGAGATTACTGCATTAGAAAAAGACCTGCCATATAAAAGGCCAAAATAAAATCGCCCTCTATATACTGAGGGTAAGACTTATAAAACAACAATAAAAGGCGTTTTCAACGAGGAAAATATAAAATAACACCCCTTTACCGCGTTTCCAGACTTCGAATCTGTTGGTTGGGAGTTCGAATCTCTCCGGGGGTATTTTTTTACCATATGCAGGGCTGCCCCCAAATAACCGCTATATATACCGGTTTTGGAGGATACCTCTTGGACACTCAAAATAGCACCAACCAAGAGATCACTTGTTTCCTGTTTCCTTAATCGATGAGTTCATCGTTGATCGCAAGCCTGAACCGCTGCGGTCTGAGACGATCATTTACATCCGCGATGAACTCTCTACCTTTCTTTCCTGTTACACGATTAAAGCCGCTGAAAGTAAAGTGTGTTTTTGAGTCGTTTTTGGAGTCTGAGGGAACGCAAACCATTGACAATCCACTCCAACCGTCTTATAAATAGAACATGTGTTCTAGCAAGTCGACAATCGATTATTCCAAACTGCCGCTGCGTTATGTGATTTGTGTGGACGTTAAGTCTTTTTTCGCCTCCGTGGAAGCCGTGCGCCGTGGCATCGATCCGATGGAAGCATTTATCGTGGTGGTTAGCGGCTTAGATCGTCCTGGCGGGATTGTATTAGCCTCCTCACCCATGATAAAAAAAGTCTTTGGCATCAAGACAGGTAACCGCAAGTTTGAGATTCCCAACGATCCCAGAATCATGATTGTGCCCCCGTCAATGGGCCTTTATGTTCGCAAGAATCGCGAGATCAACGCTATCTTTGGACGATTCGCAGCTGAAGAGGATATTCTGACCTATTCAATCGACGAATCCTTTCTTGATCTCACAGCAACTGCTCACCTGTTTGGCGACCCGATGACGATGGCTATCAAGATCAAGGAAGCCGTGAAAAAAGAGCTTGGGCTGCCGGTAACCATCGGCATTGGCGATAATCCGCTTTTGGCCAAACTGGCTCTGGATAACGCTGCCAAGCACCAGCCCAACCAGATCGCCTACTGGAACTATGCGGGCATTCCGGATACCGTCTGGCGTATTCCAAAGCTGACTGATTTCTGGGGCATATCCCGAGGCTGGGAACGGCGTTTGAACAGCATGGGCATCTTCTCAGTATGTGAACTGGCACACTCCAATCCTCAATCCCTGGAAGGCGCTTTTGGCATCATCGGGCTGCAGCAGTACTACCACGCGAATGGCGTCGATTACAGTCGCATCTCGGAACGCGTCCACGCCAAATCCAAAAGCTATTCAAAAGGTCAGGTGCTCATGCGTGATTATTCAGACCGCCATGAGATCCTGATCATCCTCCACGAAATGGTTGACGAAGTTGCCGCCAGATTACGCAAGCACCACGTACGCTGCATCGTGGCTGGGCTGTCCATTGGCGCAAGTAAAGATCGGCTGGGGAGTTTTTCAGTTGATCGCAAACTGTCCCGTCCAAGCAACCTGACTCATGAGCTGATCATCGTTTTTGAAGAACTGTTTCTTGCACACTGGCGCGGTGAACCTGTCAGGCAGATTTATGTGAATTGTATTCTGGCGAAGTCCTCCACCGAAGAATCCCAGTTACGTCTTTTCGCCCCGCAGGATGATATGCGCTGGTTGCGCCTTGATCAAGCTGTTGACAGCATTCACGATCGCTTTGGCAAGACCTCCGTTTTTCGTGCTACAGCGCTCTTGCCGGCATCAACCTATCTCGCCAGGTCTGGCTACGTTGGCGGTCATCAAGGATATTCAGAGGTACCGCATGCAGTGGCCTAAGCCGCGTGGGTACGACCCCAATGCCATGCTTTATCCGGACCGCCGGATGCTCAAATGGCAAGGCATGCTGCTTAGCGACCATACTGAGACCATCCTCGCAGACCAGGCGGCTAAAAGTCTCCGCCGTGAAGCAGCGGTATTTGATGAACAAGAGCTTGCGAGGTGGGATGAGATCCTGCAGGCGAGTATCGCAAATGAACTGCCAATCCGGTTAACAATCGATCAGCCCGGTAAGCCTTTATCTTCGATTATTGGCATTGCATTAAAGGTGGATGAAAATGGCGTTTGCCTTATGACCGAAAGAGGCAAAGAGGTTTACCCGTTTGATTGCATCATAAAGCTTGAATGCTTATTTTAGGTTTCCTTGTTGAAGATAAAAACACGCACCTTATGTGCATTAAAACCCGCGGTTAGACGGAGGTAACAGGTCATCGGAGACGTCATCTGACCTGTGCGTCTTAGCTTGGGGAACTTGTATCAGAGGTGTGCTGGACTCATTATCGAGATGTCCGGAGTTGAACCAGCATATCAAAAGGGAAGTGATAGATTGACCATGGGTAAATGATATATAATGAGTATATAGTTCAAGGAGCCATAATGAAAACCAATGAAGGAGGACGAGAGTTGCTCAATCAGCGATGCAATAATTTGAGCTTTAAGGAAGAAAAAGCAATTGCTGCCCTTTCTCAGCTTTGTCAGCTTGCAAATAATCGTTTAGATCATTACAAAGCAGCAAAACTAATGTACCTTTTTGATCGTGATGTATTGCTGAATACAGGTGAACCGGCTTTTTATGGAGCCTATTATGCTCTACGGTTAGGACCTATTATCAGTGAGGTCAATAACGGTATCAAGTCATGTAATCGAGATGATGTTGAAGTTCCTTTTGATTGGAAAGGGTATTTCACATTAAATGAAAAGGATCATGTAATCATCCAGCACGATCCTGATACCCATTTATTTGAAGGGTTGTTGAGTGAAGAAGAGGTCGACAGGCTAAAAATGCTTTTTGATCGTTACAAGACAGATCGTGAAAATAAACAGCTTAAAAGTGACATTGCTGCACTTCCAGAGCATATTACACTTTCTCCAGATGAAAAGCGAAGGTCGATGTCATATGCTTATATTCTTGCAAAAAACGGTTTTACATCTGAGCAGATAGATGAGCTTCTCAATGAAATCGCATACGATGATTACTTCCGTTCCTATGTGGAGTTACCTCTTTAGATGATTCCGGAGGGTAGCGTTTATTACCTTAGCGGGACAGAACCAACCCCTCATTATCATGTTGTAGTTTTTTCATCACCCAAGCCTAGTGAAAAGTGTTATCTCGTCTGTTACCTAAGTTCGTCTAAAACACTAGCAGACAGGACTACAGAATTTGTATCAGGTGATGATTTTTTCATTTCTAAGAGTTGTTGGACAAAGTACAGGAATGCAAAAATCATGTATGAGATGGACCTCAAACTCTTGTCGTGCATAGGAATTGCTTCAGATAGCACTGTCCAGAGAATCAAAGAAGGTCTAAGGCAATCATTATCAAGGGTACCGAGAGAAGTGAAAGATTTGTATCGCGATTGGCAACAATATGCCTTGTTAAACGGCCAAGATGATTGGTAATGTTCGCTCATTCGTGCTAAAACAAAAGCAACTGAATAACTGGTGCTTCAAGTTTCCGCCCCGTGACGTTCAAAGTATTGAAGATTACAGCTTCACCAATCAAATAAACATGCAAGTATGCATGATCCAGATGCTGTGCAAAATGAAAACATTACAAATTATTAAGCTTTGAAATTGCAGACGCAGAGACAGGCTGGATAATCAAACTAACAAACTGACGCAGACTTAATTAACAAAGTAGTGAAAGTAAGAAGAAAGCTCTAATACTTTTCATGTAGCATATTCCACATTTACAAAGGTTGTAGGAGTAACATTCAACAACCCAGATGGGGAATCCAGACAAAAAATAATTTGCAAAAAAGTTAGGCCCGGAATGCGCCTCAATCTATCTTACGCGTGAGCCGAATAATCCTTATGATCCCTATGCTTTTGCAGTGGTACTGCCAAGTGGAGAGCAAATAGGGTATTTATCTCGCCGTACAGCAGAAAATTATGTAAAATTTGTTGACAATGGTACTATGCTGCTCACAGCAGTTGTCAAAGATGTAACAGACGGCGGGCTCATATTCAAAAGGACTTATGGTGTAAATATTGAGATTACTGTATTAGAAAAAGACCCGCCATATAAAAGGCCAAAATAAAATCGCCTTCTACATACTGAGAGCTAAAACTTATAACTCAACAATAAAAGGCGTTTTCAACAAAGAAAACTTAAAAATACAACCCTTTTGTTGCGTTTCTAGATTTCGAGTCTGTTGGTTGGGAGTTCGAATCTCTCCAGGGGTATTTCTATCACTTATCGCTAATAAGCCAGTGGTTTAGGAAAGCCTGGGTTTTTTGCTGATCCGGCGCGGTAAGCACCTTTTTTGCATCTCCGCACTCGACAACTTCACCATTTTCCAGGTAAAGAACTACCTCAGCAAGACGCAAAGCCTGCGCCGGGGAATGCGTGGAAAAAATTAAGGTGCATTTTGTTCGCTGCCAGTAATCCAAAAGCACGCGTTCGATCGAATCCATACCACGGATATCTGTTGCCGAGCTGGGTTCATCGAGCATCAAGACCTTATGGTCTTTTGCCAAAAGGCGGGCTAATGCAACCCGCTGAGCCTCTCCTCCTGAAAGACGGTCGCCGCGCTGACGAAGGTGCTTTTGCATCCCGACACTCTCCAAAGCACACAGCGCCTTTTTATCCGCATTATTCTGCCCATCCAATGCCATCGTCACATTTTTAAGGACGTTAAAGCTAAAAATATATGGCGACTGAGGCAGATATCCCATATCTTCTAAGGAAATGCCCTTGATCGTGCCGCTATCTGGGATGAGCAGCTGCGCCAGTACTTTCAGTAAGGTGGACTTGCCGCTGCCGTTTTCTCCAATAAGCCCATAGCGCCTCCCTGCTGGGAGCTTTAGTTCAGGTATTGAAAGCACTGTTCGGCCAGAATACTGTACCCTGACCTGCGAAAGTTCAATCACGGTTTTCACCATCCTGAATCAAATGCACAAGGGAATTAATCACAAAGCTAATCACCAGGAGCACCAGGCCTAAGGCAATGGCTAAGTCAAAATATCCCATATTCGACTGCATCATAATTGCAGTGGTCATGGTACGGGTCTTAAATTGGATATTTCCACCGACCATCTGCACTGCACCTACTTCGGCGATTGCCCGTCCAAATCCTGCCAAAACAACGGAAATAAAAGGGATGCGGCATTCCAGAATGGTATACCAAAGCCGTTTGTCAGGCGGAATCCCTAAGCCGTGGCAGGTCTCACGGATAGCCGGGGCACGTATCGAAACGATATTTCCTGCCATACCCGTAATAATGGGGGTAATCAAGAGTACCTGAGCAATTACCATTGCAGTAACCGTATAGAGAAGCTTTAAACTCCCGAAAGGTCCGCTGCGTGAAAGCAGCAGAAAAACAACCAAACCACCCACTACTGGCGGTATTCCCATGAGCGTATTCACCAGGCGGGTCACGAAGGCTTTGCCTCTAAATTCATTTGCTCCTATCAGCACACCAAGCGGGAGCCCAATACAGGAAGACAGGAAGGTGCTAAAAAATGACATCCGCAAGGTAACACTAATAATTTGGCGGAATTCAGGATTAGCTCCAAAAAAGAGCTCCAGAATATTCTCAATCATCGTTTTATATCATTAGCCAGGGACTATAGAAGTCCCCGGCTAATAAGAACCATTTACCTATTTATCAAGGTTATAGAATAATTGCTGGCCAAATTCCTCTTTACCGTATTCTGCAATGAGCCCCTTGGCCTTGTCGGTTTTTATCCATTCAATAAAGGCTTCTGCACCGGCAATGTTCGTATCCGCAAAACGTGCAGGCGAAATGGCAATCATGGAATAGGTGTTCAGCATATCATCTGCAGTTTCAAGCAGCAAAGAAAGATCCGTCTTTGCAGCAAGGTAAGTTGCCTTATCCGAAAGCGTATATGCCTGCTGTTCCGAGGCAACCGTGAGCGCCTGGCCCATACCGGCCCCGATGTTGACGTACCATTCCTTTCCTTCCGGGTCTATTTCAGCGTTCTTCCAAATTGCCAGCTCTTTGTTATTTGTGCCACTTTTATCGCCGCGGGTAATGAATGTGGCACCCTTTTCAGCAATGCGCGCAAAGGCTTCAGCCGCATTCGTTGAACCTTCTACCCCGGCTGGGTCATCCGCTGGACCAACAACAATGAAGTAGTTCGTCATAAAGGGAACGCGCACTTCGTCAAAGCCTTCATTGATAAACTCTTCTTCAGCACTTTTAGAATGTACTAACAAAATATCTGCATCGCCCATGCGACCCTTTTCAATGGCTGCACCAGTACCGGCAGAGGTAATCTCAAGCTGGTAACCAGTATCGGCTTCAAAAACAGGCTGCAGGTAACCCATTAAACCTGAATCATTCACAGACGTAGTTGTGGACATCCGAATTACAGGGTTTTCCGGTGCAGGCGCCGGCGTCGCTGCAGGTGTTGCAGTGGCACAAGCACTAAGACCTAACAAAACAACTAAAAATACGAGACAAAACTTTTTCACACTTACTCCTTCTTTTAGAATCTTTATTTAAATTGCAGCTATCGGCTTAAATCGACAATTGCAATTTTTTTTACAATGATTTTCTCCTCATGCACGGCCACATTCATAAGCATCGCCGCGTAATGTTTCAACCGCGTGCGCCATCGCTGGCAGAAAAACCTCAAGGCATTCCAGCGCCGCCTTGGGACTTCCGGGCAAATTAATAATCAAGGTTTTTCCCCGAACACCGGCAGTAGCCCTTGAGAGCATTGCCCTATCTGTTATCTTCAAGCTTGCTATGCGCATTGCCTCAGTTATTCCTGGGGCATGCCTTTCAATTACCGCCAAAGTAGCTTCCGGTGCGCAGTCCCGTGGTGCCAAGCCAGTTCCACCAGTAGTAAAAACTATGTCCGCACCTTTTTCATCCGCAAAAGCGATTAATGCTTTTTCAATCTCTTTTTGGTCGTCCGAGATTACTTTCACTTCAAGAACTTCAGCAGTTCTGCTTAAAACTTCGGCCAGGGCAGGACCGCTGCGGTCTTCCCGCAGGCCGGCTGCAGCCTTATCCGAGAGTGTAAGCACTGCAACTTTAATGGGTATTTCTACCCGTATTTCATCGCCTGCCCAAACTGTCCCTCCTTGAAGAACACGTGTAAATATTCCCTCCAAAGGCATTACACAGCTGCCAACTTGTTTAAAAATGGCACAATGCGCATGGCATTCCTTGCCTATCTGGGTTACTTCCAAAAGAACGTTTCCAATGGAAATCCGGGTGCCCAACGGGAACTGTTCCAAGAGTAGTCCGCTTGTTGTGATATTCTCAGCAAAAATGCCAGGAACCAGTCCTTTAACACCTTTTTGCCGCATTCTTTCAACACTATGGTCGTCCAGCAAACTCACTTGCCGGTGCCAATCACCTGCATGGGCGTCACCAAGGATCCCAAAACCAGCTTTAAACTCAGCTTCTTCGACACTGGTTTTTGTTGTACCTTTTTGGGTGCTAGTGTTTACCGCAATTACATGACCTTTGGGCACATTAACCTCCAATTCTGCGCATATTACGGCCAACAGGATTATGCAAACCAAATTGATGCTGCCTTGGTTTTGCCCATACTGCCTGCCGGATGAGCGCTTCTAAGCCTGCATCATCATGCTTTTTCAAGGCATCCCGCAGGTCGATTTCCACGTCACTGGCTAAACAAGGACGCGCTTTCCCATCACTCGTCACTCGGATGCGGTTGCATTCTCCACAAAAATGATCGCTTATCGCGCTAATCAGTCCTACACGCCCTAAATGTCCAGGCAGCCTGAATTCTTTAGCAACCTGAAAAGGATACCTTGGGGGTACAGCAATCAAATCCGGGAAGCGGTCAATCAGCTCCTGGTTTGAAACGCCAGCATAACCTGGGTTTTCCCCAATCGGCATATATTCGATGAAGCGCATATCAATCGGGTTCTCTTTTGTTAACCTAAGCAGAGCTTCCACTTCTCCGTCGTTCACACCACGCATCAAAACACAATTCAAGCGCACAGGGGTAAGCCCTGCCTCGATTGCTGCTTGAATGCCTTCCAGGGTCAACTGCAAGTCTCCACCTGTAAGCTTATTAAACGTAATTGGGTTTAAACTATCCAGGCTGATGTTTACCCGCTCTAAACCGGCAGCTTTCAGGCCCTTAGCAAGCGGAGCCAGGAATTGACCGTTGGTGGTCAAACTCAGATCGCTCACGCCAGGTATCCGGCTAATCCCAGCTACAATCTCCAGAATCTCGTGTCTTAGCAGAGGTTCACCCCCTGTAAGCCGCACTTTTTGAATTCCAAGATCAGCAAAAACCCGGGTAAGCCTGATGAATTCATCAGCCGAAAGCTCTTCAGCCTTAGGGCACTCGCCCTCATCTTTCCGGCAATAGCTGCACTTTAAAGTACAGCGTTCGGTAAGCGATAACCTTAAATAAGTGATATGACGGCCAAAACTATCCAGCATCTTCTTCAAACCTTGTGTAATGTCCTGATCTCCCGCCGCTCTTCTCTTCAAGCTGTATCGGCCCAATCACCATGCCACGGTCAATTGCCTTGCACATGTCATACACTGTCAAGGCAGCTACACTGGCCGCGGTAAGGGCTTCCATCTCCACACCAGTTTGTCCCAGGCATTTAACACTCGCGCTGATCACAACTGCGTTATTTCCTTCCGGCGTCAGTTTGATATGCACATTCGTGATTCCCAAGGGGTGACAAAGCGGAATAAGATCGGCAGTCTTTTTAGCGGCCATAATGCCTGCGATTCGTGCAGCAGCAAAAACATCCCCCTTTTCTATTCCTCCGGATTTAATCTTATCCAAGGTAGCCGGCAGCATACATACGCGGGCAGTAGCTACCGCAAGCCTTTCACTCGCTGGCTTTGCACTTACATCCACCATATAGGCTTCCCCATCCTTATCCAGATGTGTCAATTCCATTCTAGAATCTCTCCCGGCCTCTGGAGGGTGTAACCACCCAAGTTGAGAAGTCTTTCCGCAAATTCCGGCGTTTTAAGGATTTCTAAGAACTTTTGCACCTCCTCCAGGTGCATGGATTCCTCGTCAACCAAAAGGGAATATTCTTCATTTGCAATCGGTATAAAATCTAATCCATAGATTTTTGCAACCGAATAAATCGCCAAACCGGTATCTGCAGTTCCTGCAGCAATTGCCGCGGCAACCGCCGTATGGGTGAACTCCTCGCGCTGATACCCTTCTACTTCAGCAGTATCGATATCTTGTTGTTTGGTAAGGAAGTCGGCCAAAATGCGGGTTCCGCTTCCCTTCTGGCGGTTTACGTAGCGAAATCCCGCAATATCTTTGATCCCTTGGATACCTAATGGATTACCTGGCGCCACCAGCAATCCCTGTGACCGCAAAACAACAGACACCAGGCGAACCCCGCCATCCGGAAAATATCTGCGTAAATAGGGAATGTTATAGCTTCCGCTGGCTTCGTCCAAAAGGTGAATGCCTCCCAGGTGCGCTTCTTTGCGTTTTATTGCCATAATCGCACCCATACTGCCAACATGCGAAGACGAAACCCGGCTGCGCGGATCCTTCTGCCGCAATAAATCCGTGACCTCATCGATTAAAGGGTCATGGGAACCTGTAACGATTACAGACCTCCGTATTTGGCTTAGCGGCCGCAGCAGGCGCACAGGCACCTTTTCGCCAGAATCGTAGTTTTCAACGTTTTGCGGTACTTCGATAATTCCATCTGCTTTCACAAAGGAACTTACAACACCTGCTCCCCGGTTCAGCGGTATTGTCACTGTTTTGCCCTGTATCTCGCCCACACTGGCGCGAATAAATTCAAGGTATTTCAGCGAAGAATTCAGCCTGCGGGAAATTTGGGCCTCGACCACAGTGCTTTCTTCTGCATAGCGCCCGGTGAGGAACTCGGTAACTGGCTTTAGCAAATGGCTTAATACCAATATGCCCGAAACAGGATATCCCGGTAAGCCTACAACCGGTACCACCTTCCCGTTTGCTTTGCTCATTCCTAAAATTGCCGGTTTTCCAGGTTTGATTGCCACACCGTGCAGAATGAGCTCGCCAATAGAAGCAATTGCTTTAGCGGAGTAATCCTTCTTTCCTGCAGAGGAACCTGCGTTCAGAAGCACAAAATCGCATTCATCTACTGCCTTAGCTAGCACGCCTTTTATGGACTCTTCCTCATCAGGCACAATCGGGTAAACTTTGGTTTTGAACCCGCATTCTTCCATCAATCCAGAAAAGATCGTCGAATTGAATTCAATAATATCGCCGGGGCCTGGGTTCGTACTTGGCGGAACCAGCTCGTTCCCGCTCGGTATAATCGCTGCCAAAGGCTGGCTAAACACTTCCAGTTCCAAAACTCCTGCAGCCAGCAAAGCGCCTTGCGTGGGCGAATCAATAATCGAATAACTGGGAACCACCATATCGCCGGCACTGATGTCTTCACCAATCTGGCGTACATGCTGCCAGGCGCTCGCGGGGTTATGCAAAAGTACCCATTCACCATCTTGAATAACGTCCTCAGCCATTACCACGCAATCACAACCTTCAGGCAGTGGATCACCCGTATTTACCCAGACATAATCCTTTTCCAATAATTTTGCAGGGTTAATTTCGCTGGCATTTGCGGTCAATTTTCCCTTTAAAGCAATGCCATCCATCGCGCAGGCGTTGTAATGAGGTGCAGAAATCTGTGCGTATACAGCTTTGGAACTGATGCGATTTCTGGCTTCGACCGTCTGGATAACTTCGGTTTGCCTTTTTAGCCCTGCTTGCTGCAGCGCCTCAAGATATTTAGTTCTGGCTTCGTCAAGCGGGATATTCGTCAAATACGTAAATGTCATTATTCCTCCAGGCTATACACCTGTATTTGGCTCCCTTGAGAATAACCCTCAGTGTCCCTTGGAACCACAAAATAAGCATTGGCTTTCGAAACGGTTGAAATTAAGCCGCTCTTACTGGCAATGGGTTCAACCATTCCCTCCCGAAAATTGGCAAGAATTAACTCCTCGCGTCCATGATTGGATGAGACAGCTTTGGTTAATATTCCCGGGTAATGCTTCCGTTCCAAACTGCCCCCCTGCATAGAAACAAGCAGAGGTGCTACACAAAGTTTAAAGATGAAAAAAGCAGCTACCGGGTTTCCTGGCATTCCAAAAACTGGCACGCCACCTATTTTCCCAATAATGGTTGGCTTGCCGGGTTTAACAGCAATCCCATGAATGGCAAGGGAGCCTAAAGCCTCCAGACAGCGCGGCAGCGCATCTCGAACGCCGACAGAAGTCCCGCCCGAAACTAATACAAGGTCACTGCTTTTTGCAGCGCTTGCCAAAATCTCTCTCAGCTTCCTTTCATCGTCTGGAACAATCGGGTAAAGTTGCGCTGAAGCTCCGTTTTCGCTTAATAGCGCCTGTATAAGCGGTCTATTTACATCATAGATTTGACCAGCCTTACGCCTTGTACCCGCTTCCACCAGTTCATCCCCAGTTGAAATTACCGCTACATTTGGCTTTTTGAATATCTGCCCCTCAGTCTTGCCCAACATTGAAAGAGTTCCAATGTCCCCAGCTAAAAGGCGTTTCCCTTTTCGCAAGATGATTTCTCCTGCTTTTCCATCCTCGCCTTTAAAGATCATGTTTTGCCCGGGTGCAACGCTTTTATAAATCGCAATCTCGTTCCCTATCAAAGTCTCACTGAACTCGATCATCACCATCGCATCTGCGCCTGCTGGTATTGCGCCCCCTGTTGGAACATAAATGCATTCATCTTCATGGACCGTTTTTGTGCTCAGTTCACCCATAAGCACCTCACCGGTCTTCAACAGGATTGCCGGGATAGAATCAGAGCAGCCCTGAACATCAGCACTTTTTACAGCATATCCATCTACCGTAGAGCGGTTAAAATGAGGATAGTCCTCATCCAGGGCAATATCTTCTGCCAAATAACGCCCTATCATTTCAGCACAGCAGCTAGGTTCGGTACCGCAGCGCAAATCCCCAAACAAACGAGAAATCTCGTTAAGAGCCTCGTATAATGAAACCACTTTAAACATCGTGAGCCAATTGTACTCAATTATTGAGTCAGTTATGCAAATTATCTCTTAAATGATTTTGGCTATCCAAAGCATCCATATCCTGGCCCCCTCACAACTCCCTCACATCCAAACCTTGCTTTTTCTAAGAATATCCTGTAAACTACCAAGGTTAATTTATGAAGGAGTGCTAGATGACCCCATTACCAAAACGCAAACATACTTCCGGCCGCCGTGACCGCCGCCGTTCTCACGATGCCCTTAAAGCACTAAATGGCATTACCTGCTCAAATTGTGGCGAACCTCGCTTACCGCACCGTGTATGCCCAAAATGCGGTTACTATCAGGGTAAAGAAGTTATCGTTGTTGAAGAATCTAAGCGCTAATTAGCGCAGCCATTAATCACAAAAGTCCGCCGTATGGTGGACTTTTTTCGTGTTATGGCCTTGTCTTTTTTCTCCGGTAAGACTGATAGCTTCCTAAAAGCTGTTCCGGCAAGTAACCGCAAATGTAGATTCCGTCATTTTGATGCGCCAGTTTTTCAACATGACCTTTCTCATGAAAAGCAGAAACCAAGTCTCCACGAGCAAATGGAATCACCAAATCCACATAAGCATATCCGCGTTTGATTTCTACCGAAATACGTTGGAGCAAATCGGAAATACCCTCACCATTCTTGGCACTAATTAAAATATCGGAATGACCAAGAGCACTATACATTTCTGCCAGCTGTTCTTCATCAAACAGGTCTGCTTTGTTGTAAACCGTTAATACAGGAATAGTATCGGCACCAATTACTTCCAAGGTTTGCAAAACGGTGATTTCCTGCGCCCGATGCTGCGGATGAGAAAGGTCCACAACATGCAAGAGGAGGTCCGCCTCATTGATTTCTTCAAGCGTAGCACGAAAAGCGGCAATAAGCTGGGCTGGCAATTTTTGGATGAACCCGACAGTATCCGTCATTAATATCGTTTGTCCTGAAGGAAGTTCAAGCTGCCTGGTAGTAGGGTCCAAGGTCGCAAATAATTGGTTGGCAGCATATATTTCAGCCCCTGAAAGGGTATTCAGCAGTGTTGACTTTCCTGCATTGGTATATCCAACCAGAGCAACTACGGGCACATTCGATTTACGTCTCTGATCCCGATGCCTGGAGCGGCTCTCGCGCACTTTTTCGATCTGTTCATCCAAAAAACTGATCTTCTGTTTTATTTCGCGCCGGTCTACTTCCAGCTGTTGTTCACCGGGACCGCGCAAGCCTACTCCGCCGGCTGATCCAGTACGACCACCGCCGCCCCCAGCCTGGCGCGCTAAATGGGTCCAGGCGCGCGTCAACCGAGGAAGGCGATACTTCAGCTGAGCAAGCTCCACTTGCAGCATTCCTTCCCGTGTATTGGCATGTTGTGCAAAAATGTCCAGGATAAGTGCGGTCCGGTCAAGCAATTTGATGCTGGATCCTAAAACCTGCTCAAGCTCGCGCTGGTGCCTGGGAGAAAGCTCATCGTCGAATATTACGGTCTGAGCGCCCAGCTCTTCCGTCATCGCCTTAAGCTCCTCTACCTTACCGCTGCCAATGTAGGTTTTAGGGTTTGGCACAGCCAAATTTTGGGTAACCGTACCTAAAACATCAATCCCTGCTGTCTCAGCCAGAAACTCAAGCTCATCAAGCGATGCGTCTAAATCCAGCCCTTCTCCCCCTTTTGGACCAATTTGAACGCCAACCAATACAGCAGTTTCAGATGGACCTTGATTGCTTATGGTCGTATCCAATCAAGCCTTTGCAGCAGTTTGCTCTTTAGTCCAGGTTACGATGCGTTCCATCGCTTCCTGAATTGCATCACTTGGAATCACATATGAAAAGCGAATATAGTCTGCCCCACTCGGACCGTAGATGATTCCAGGGGTCAGGCTTACACCAGTGTCCTGCAACAGGCGCGCGCAATAGTCAACCGGGTCATCAAAGCCTTTGGGCAGTTTCGCCCAAACATACAGGGCTGCCTTTGGCAAATCCACTTCAAAACCAGCTTCCTGAAGTCCCTTATAGATCAGATCACGCCGTTCCTGATAGATTTTATTGCGTCCTTCAAGCCAGCTCTGGTCCGAAGTCAAAGCAGCAATACCTGCATCAAGAATGGGCCCAAATACAGAACTGTCGATTTGGCTTTTATAGGTTGCAAGGTACTTAATCAGCTCTGCATTGCCCACTGCCATACCAATTCGCCAGCCAGCCATATTATAAGTTTTGGATAGCGAGTTAAACTCAATGGTGAGGTCAATTGCACCTGGAACCTCAAGGATGCTATGTGCACGATAATTATCAAAGGTTAGGTCGCAGTATGGCGCATCATGGGCGATTACAATGTCATAGTTGCGGGCAAACTCCACCGCCTCTTCAAAGAAGTCTATGCCGGCAACAGCCCCGGTAGGATTATTGGGATAGTTCAGCCACATTAACTTAGCTTCCTGAGCCACATCACTGGGAATGGCGCTAAAGTCTGGTAGAAAGGCATTTTCCTTCAACAGCGGCATGTAATGAATACGAGCCTCAGAAAGGTCTGCGCCAGCCTTATAAACCGGATAAAAAGGATCTGGCAAGAGCACCACATCCCCCGGGTCCAGCAAGGTGCGGTGAATATTAAAGATACCCTCTTTTGAACCAACCAGTGCCAGCACTTGTGTTTTTGGGTCCAGTTCAACAGCAAAGCGTTCTTTGTAATACCAAGCCACGGCATTAAAAAACTCTTGTGACCCTCCCAGAGGCGAATAACCATGTTTTTTAGGATTTTTCGCAGACTCATAAAGTTTTTCGATAATAAAGTCTGCCGGGGGCAAGTCCGGTGAGCCCATATCAAGACGAATAATATCGATCCCTCTGGCTCTTAGTTCCGCAAAAGTTTTATTCAAACCGGCAAAGAAATAGGGTTCCAGGTTCTGAATTATGCGTGCTGGCTTCATTTGTATCGTCTCTCTCCATTAATTTTTTAAATATTATAACGCCCATGCAACATCCCCGGCAGGTTTCACGCCTTATACTCACGAATACCTTTACAAGCAAGTTTCTCGCAGGTATACTTCTTGCAACATAACTGGTTGCAAATACTGTACCTAAGAGAGATAAGGATGCTTCAAGATCAATACCAACAAACCACTACAACAACTTCTGCTCATCTCGCGCAGACCATGACCCTTTTAGCGCTCACCGCTGATGAACTGCAGCAAAAAGTAGAGTCAGAACTTTCAACAAATCCTGCCCTGGAATTGCTCGAAGAACGTCGCTGCCCAATGTGCAAACGGCTCCTCCCCCCTAAAGGCAGCTGCCCTATTTGCAGCCAGCCAGCTGCTTTTGATTCTCAGGATCCAATTGTTTTCGTTTCTCCCAGAGAAGATTTTTATGCAGGCAGCTCCTCAAACACAACTGAGGTGCCCGATGAACCCTATGCTTCCGAGTCGGTTGATTTGCCCAGTTACGTTCTGCGCCAAGTCGCTGCCGACTTACCGGTTCAAGACCGTAATCTGGCAGCATACTTGCTTAGTCACCTGGACGAAAACGGCTTCCTTATCACCACCCCGGCAGAAGCGGCCCGTTACCACCATCGCTTGCCCAGTGAAGTACAGGCTGTTATCGAACGACTCAAACGCGTAGATCCGATTGGGGTCTGCTCTTCGGATCCCCAGGAAGCGCTGCTTACCCAGATTGACGTTCTTTCTGAAAGCCGCAAGATTCCCCCCTTCACGCGGGAAGTTGTCGAGTCGTATTTGCACCAGCTAAGCCACCACCACTATCCAGAAATTGCTAAATCCCTGGGGGCCAGCACCAGCCAAATTCAAACCGTGGCCACTTTTGTGAGTGAAAACTTGAACCCCTTCCCTGCGCGCGCGCACTGGGGAGATGTACGCAATCCCAATACTGATGATTCTCAGGTTTACCATCAGCCAGACATCCTCATTTATCATCTCAATGAAGACCCGCGTAACCCCTTGGTTGTAGAGATAATCCTTCCTATTCGCGGAACCTTGCGCGTAAACCCGCTCTTTAAGGCCTCTTTGAAAGAGGTAGACCAAGACAAAGCTACTGAATGGAAAGGTGATATTGAAAAAGCATCTCTTTTGATCAAATGCATCCAACAGCGTTCCAATGCGCTGCGACTGCTGCTTGAGCGTCTGGTCGTTTATCAAAAAAATTATATTCTCGCAGGAGATCGCGAGATGGAGTCGCTCACCCGCGCCGAGCTAGCCAAGGAGCTGGGCGTCCATGAATCAACCATTTCCCGGGCAGTTTCAGGCAAAACGATTCAGCTGCCAAACAAAAAAATAGTTCCACTGGCCATTTTCTTTGACCGCAGCCTTGCGCATCGTACTATCATTAAAGAAATCATCGAATCTGAGAATAAACCCTTGAGCGATGCTGAGATCAAAAAACGTCTGGATAAAATGGGCATCCACATTGCCCGACGTACTGTTGCAAAATATCGTTCAATGGAAGGCATCCTTAGCGCCCATCAGCGACAAGGTGAAAGCCTTGCAAGATAGATAAGCCGGAATGATCTTACCAACCCATCCAGCCCACAGTTTAAAAAACTGCCAGGAAGTCAACCTTCTGGATCATTCTCGACTCTTGGAACTTTTGCCCCATCCTGCAATTGTCTATGACCGAACCGCAGACCATTTTTTGCTCGCAAACCGGCTTTTTCATGAACAGACCGATTATGATTTGCAGGATCTTCCTTTGCTTACAATCAAGGTGCTCATACCTGGGGGTACGGACACGAACCCTACCGGTGAAAGCAAGCGCGCCACACGCATCAAAAACAAAGCCGGCGAATTACTCCTCACCGATTTACGTATCCTCTCCTTATCAACAACCAACCACCTGGTAGTCCTGGACTTTGCTCCGCCTGATTCAGAGCTGGAATACCGGCGTGCATTGATTGCGCAAGAAAATGTTTACGATAATTTTACACTGCTTAGCGCCCTTTCCAACCAAACCTCGACGAGTTTACTCCTCCTGCGTAGTTTGGAAATATGCCGCAAGGTGCTTAATCCCCACATGCTGGCAGTGTATACCCGTCGTAAAAACCAAAACTTTGAGATGCAAAATTTAAGCGCGGATCTGCGCGTGGGTGTTTTGCCGAAGGTTCTGGATTTTAGCGAGTTTAGCAGCAATCTACAGCCTGACCTTTGGAAGATCATCCTTCCACCTTCGAACCGTCTGCACGAAATTGCCCTGGAGCAGGAATGTCAATACCTGCTTACCATTCCCTTAGTTGACAGTACAATCGTTCGGGGTCTCATCGTTGTTGGCGGCACTATTCAGGCGCCAAGCGAAGAAGAACTGCGCTTCTTTCACTTACTAGGCCGGCAAACAGGCGCAATGCTTACGCAGCTGCAACGCCTGGAAAAGGCTCAGAAAACATTACTGCGGATGCACCAGGTTCTGCAGCTTCAGCATGCCATCACTGATAACCTTGAAGAAGGCGTTATTATCCTTACCCATGACCTGCGTATTGCAGAAATGAGCCCTTCTGCAGAGATCATGTTGGGTTACGCCAGTCGCGAAGTCTTTTTACAGCGCGTTGAGATGGTCCTTATTGGGAACGAGACCCTGTCAAACCTCTATCAAAGCGCGCAGCAAGGAATTACCTCGCTTTCTACGAATGATCTTAAATTAAATACACGTAACGGGAAGAGTTTTCCTGCTCAGGTAGTTTGTGTTCCTGTCTTAACCGACGGCAACCTTACCCGCATTGTTCTTATTCTGCGCGACCTTAGCCAGGACGAACAAATTCGAGCCCGCACACAGCAATTGGAACAGCGCGCTTTCTTAGGCGAGGTTTCTGCTATCTTTGCCCACGAGGTCAAAAATCCAATCAACAGCATTACCACCGGCCTTCAGTTATTGGGAATGAGCATGGATCCAGGCCCGAACCTGGACCTTGTAAATCGCCTGCAAAACGACTGTGCGCGCCTTGTGCACCTGATGGACTCCACGCTCACTTTCTCGAAGCCAATGGAATACCACTTTACAGCCGTAGACCTCGGTGAAATGATTCCAGCCATCCTTGAACGCTGGGCACCTCGAATGACCCGCCTGAATATCCGCTATAATTTCTCAGCTAACCCGAAGCATCCTGTTGTCTACGCTGATTACCGGGCTATGGAACAGGTATTCGTAAATTTGGTGAGCAATGGGGTTCAGGCCATGGATCGCGGCAACGGTACGCTTAGCATCAAAATCCACGATGCCGGCCCAAGTCATAAACCACCAATGTATGAAGTGATTGTGGCCGATTCTGGTCCTGGAATCACGGAAGACCTGTTGGAACATGTTTTTGAACCTTTTATGACTACGAAATCCAGCGGTACAGGCTTGGGTTTGGCAATTACGAAGCGCATCGTAAACGCGCACAAGGGCAATATTTCAGTAGAAAGTTTTCCCGGAGGAACCGTATTTCACATCCTCCTGCCCAAAAATGATTGAGGTTAAATGGCAGCAACGATTCTTGTTGTAGATGACGAAGAAACCGCCCGGATGGTTGTGGCGCAATTCCTGAGAAAAAAGGGCTATGAAGTGCTGGAAGCTGGCACATTAAGCACAGCCCGCACTGAGCTAAAGAAAGGCCAGGCAGATATCATCATTCTGGATGTGCAGCTGCCCGATGGTTATGGGCCTAATCTCCTGGAAGACACTGCCCGTATGGCTGTGAAACCGGAGGTCATCATCATTACTGCCCATGGCGATGTTTCGATGGCTGTCGACGCGATGAAGGCAGGAGCCCACGACTTCATCGAGAAACCGCTGGAGTTACTGGAACTTGAAAAATCGGTCAAACGTGCTGAGGAAATTGTGGCAATGCGCCGCGAGCTCAACCACCTGCGTAACAATCAAGGCAACTTGGGCCAGTTCATCATTGGCTCTTCTCCAAAAATGCAGCAAGCGGTAAACCTGGCCCGCCGTGCATCCGAGGCTGCCGTATCGGTATTAATCACCGGGCCAACCGGAACAGGCAAAGAGGTGCTTGCAAACTTTATCCATAAATCAGGTCCGCGGGCGCGCAAGCCCTTCATCGACATTAACTGCCCCGCAATTCAACCCACAATGTTTGAATCGGAGCTTTTTGGACATGAGGCAGGTGCCTTTACCGGCGCAATGCATAAAAAGAACGGATTAATGGAGATTGCGGATGACGGCATCCTTTTCCTCGACGAAATCTCCTCCATGCCCATTGATATTCAAAGCAAACTGCTAAGGGCGATTGAAGAACGCTCCTTCCGCCGTGTTGGCGGCACCCAGCTCATTCCCGTGGATGTACAGATCATTGCTGCATCCAACCGGGACCTCAAAGAAATGATTGCGAATCACGAGTTCCGCGAGGATCTGTATTATCGCCTCAAAGTTGTAGATCTGGACCTGCCCGCTTTAAATGAGCGGATTGAGGATATTCCTGACCTGGTAGCTCATTTCTTAAATAAATTCAATGCCAAAATGGGGGCGAATATCAACGACCTAACCCCGCGCGCTATGGAAGTATTGGTAAATTACAACTGGCCGGGGAATATCCGCGAACTTTCCAACACGATGGAGCGTGCAGTGCTTTTCTGCGATGATGCACGCATCGATGTTTCCCACCTTCCCAGCGATATTGTAAGTTACGTCCAGGAGAAGCAAGGCAGCTAGTCCACTCTGGCACATTATTTGCATCTAAGTCTTCTGAAGGGTTTGTTTATTTATTCGGGAGGCTTTTTATGGTCGAATCAGCATCACAAGTAGTTTTGATTGTGTCAGTGATACTGGCAATTTTAGGCTTGCTCTGCCTGATCCTCAGCATCCTTATACTTGCACGGCAGGCTATGGGCCACAATATCCAGACTATCGCTGACCAAACAACCAAGCTTGCCCAAAAAGGCCTCACCGACGGCGTTTCAGGTCTTGTAGGGAATGCCTCCTTGCTAATCAGTTCGCTAAATGACCTTGCCCGCTCCAATACAGGTATTGGCATATTCTTCGTGTTCCTGGCCATCGTCCTGTTAGCTGCTGCATTCTACATTCTTCGCCCCCTCCTGGCGATTTAATGACCTTAATGAAACGAGCTGTAAAACCCTCCCAATCAACCTGTTGCCACCCGTTACTCTGGGGTAAAACCCGAATTCCAAGCATAAAGGACAAGCCATGCAAGTAAACCATGGACAGTTACAAAACGAAAACCTGGTGATACGCCGAGGAAAGTTCCTTATTTTATTGCAAACGGGTTTAGCTTGTCATGAATTTCAGTTTTGCCGCCAGGCATGCCTGATTTGGCTGGCTACCTACCCTGGCGATCTGCTTGTTAATTTCGTGTATGCTTCCGTTCGCGCCGAAATGGGCGACTTGCAGGCCTCAGCCGACCTGCTCCAGCAATTGATTGAATACGACCCTGAATTCACGGAAGCAGTATCCCTGCTTGATCAGATTATTGAAGACCCTGCGGTCGATAGCGAGCTGGGTTCACAAACTGCTTACCTTCAGCACCGTCCCGGTCTGCAGGCGAATGCCGCAGCATGGTTATCCCCGCTAATCCTTGCACGGCAGGCATTCGAAAGCGGACATTATGCAACCGCAGAAAAACAGGTCCTTGAGGCTCTGTCCGTTAACCCACCCAATGCACTGGCCGCTATTCTGCATTTACAAATTGTGCGCGAATCCGGGAATGAGACCCTTTTCGATACCTTAGCAAATATCTATTCGGCTCGCTTCAGCAATTGCATTCAAATCAAGATCCTCACAGCTATGCACGACCTCAGCCAGGGGGACGACAGCAGCGGCGTAGCAAAATTGCATTGGAGTGCCGCCCATGACGTGTCTGGTCAGGTAGTGAACCGGCTGCTCGGTCAAAACCACGCCTACCGCTTGCTTTGGCCCGAGGATTTAAAAGTATTCTTTGATCTGCCCGTACCTGCGAACATTACCGCAGAATTAGGGACAAACGTCCTGGGCAATGCATCCACTGGCGCTGGTGTACATACCCTGGACTCTACCCGCCTTACAAAAGTAGGGCGAAGTGACATTGCTGCCGAAAACAAACGCAGGCAAGAGGAAGCGGAACGGCAAACACGCCTCGAAATTGAAAGCCAGTCGATAACCCAACTTATTGGAACCCTGCAGCCAGCAAAAAATGTTCAGCACTTTGCAATAGATTCTGAACCAGAAGCTGCCTCTTTTGAAGCAATCGATTATTCCGAAGTTCCGCCTGAAGCTCTTACTCCCCAAGTGCTCCTGCGAGAGATGGAAGCCAACGATGCCAATATATTTAAATCAAAGAGACGCGCCAAGAATGCCGAAACCCTTGTTGAGGATCCCTTTGAGATCCTGCCGCAGTATCAAAACGATGATACAGTGCTGGCTCTGGGTGAGATTCAGGCTGAGTTCGACCGAATGGCCAAAAGCCTCAACAAATCTGAGCTGATTACGGCTGATGGACGCTTCCCCAATTATGTTTTGCTCACATCGCGTTCCGCCCTAAAGGAGAAATACGGAGCAAACACAGCCACGGTAATCATCGAAGCTATGCAAGATCTCGCCCTAAAGATTACCTCCCTGCCAAATTGGAATGCCCTGGTTTTGGTACCAGATGACGCAGATCTCATGGCTGAACTAGGGTTGCCAGCCGTTACAAACGCAGACGCATGGACACTAAAGTCTTCCTTGGTGTCGCTCGATAAAAAGCTTGCCTCACGAGGGGAAATGATCGGAGCCCTCCTTATTATCGGTGGCCACGAAATTGTCCCCTTTCACCTGCTGCCTAACCCAACGGATGATTCCGATGTAAACGTCCCCAGCGACAATCCCTACGCAACTCTGGATGAAAACTACTTTGTTCAACAATGGCCGGTTGGTCGCATTCCCGATGAAACCGGTAATGAAGCTGTGTTCCTTATTGAACAATTGCGCTACTTGAACAATGAATACGCTGTCAAAGTTGAAGCAAAGAATATGCGCTCTTCTTCAATCTTCAGCTCCTTACTCGCAGCAATTACCGAACTGATTCGCAGCCGTCTCAGAGTGATACAAAGAGAATTTCACCTGGGTTGTTCAGCCGAGGTGTGGAAGATTCCCTCGGATGAGGTTTTTTCCGTAATTGCCAAGGCCAGTGAACTAAAACTCTTCCCTCCATCAACTCCTGAGAACCTGCTTGAAGGCCGCAATCGGAGCCCAAAGTTTGCGTACTTCAACCTACATGGGCTCAAAGATGCTGCTGAATGGTTTGGTCAGCGCGACTTCAGGTCTCAAACTCAGGATCCAGAGTACCCTGTTGCTTTGGATCCAAGTTTGTTCAATAACCAAAATAAAGCCCCTGAGCTCATCTTTTCCGAAGCCTGTTACGGTGCAAACATCTTAGACAAAAAAGCCCAGGACGCCATCTGCCTTACCTTCCTTACAAGCGGCGCCCGAGCCTTTGTTGGCTCCACCTGTATCGCCTATGGCTCGGTGGCTAAACCGCTGATTGCCGCCGATTTGCTTGCTCATGACTTTTGGACCCATCTTACTCAGGGAGTACCTGTTGGTTACGCCCTTATGCGCTCCAAAATGAATCTTGCACATAAGATGACTGCTAACCAGGGCTATTTAGATGGCGAGGACCAAAAAACGATCCTTTCTTTTGTTCTCTATGGAGACCCCCTGGCCAGCCAGGAAAACATTCGTAAATCGCCAAAGCCAATGCTACGGCCCAAGAAAAACCCTTCTCTCAAGACTATTTCTGATTCTCCGGAAGAACTTGTTGTAGATCCTGACGAAATGCCCAGTGAAATTGTGTCCAAGGTACGTAAGGTGGTAAACACATATATGCCTGGCCTCGACGATGCAACCATGACTATCAACCCCCAGCTTGCGAATTTTGGCTTAGGAGATGGCAAGGTGCGCAGTCGCAAAACAGCAGACGCTTCGGGAATTGACTCCCAGCGGTACGTAGTAACACTCAAGAAGAGTTTCCAATTCGCCAATATTGCCCACGACCATTTCGCTCGAATGACCTTCGATAAAAAGGGAGATATGGTAAAGCTCAGTGCTTCGCGTTAACTCTGAAAACACTGGTTAGCATCCAGTTTTCTCCTCTCCGTAGAGGCCGGATTTTTATTCCGGCCTCATCATTTTCCTTTTCATGCGAGTTCCAAAAATCGATTTTTTTCGTTAACGTAATGCTTCATTGTCTCGGTTATAATTCATTCGCGTTAGAAAGATTGCGCAAAAGAACTATTTAATGCCTACAAGCTCGGTCAACTTTTGTGTGGCTATCTAAAAGGAGACAGACAGAATGTACGGTTATAGCGGAAAAATCCTCCACATTGACCTAAAAACACGCACTGAATGGGTTGAGGATAAACCTGAAGAGTGGTACAAGCTTTGGATTGGCGGTGTTTCAATGGCTTCCCGCCTGCTATGGGAGAACTTTGTTCCTGGCAGCGATGCCTACAGTGCCGAAAACCCTATCTGCATCGCAAATGGTGTCTTTACTGGAACACCTGTACCTGTTGGCGGCAAGTTTGGCTTGGCTTCTAAATCCCCCCTCACCGGTTTTATTGGGGATAGCCTTTCAGGTTCCTGGTTTTCAATCGCGCTCAAACGGGCTGGCTGGGATGGCCTTGTCATTCACAATCAGAGCGATTCCTGGATAAACCTCTTTGTGGATGATGAACGTGTTCAATATCTGGATGCCACCTATCTATTAGGCAAAGGCACTTTTGAAACTGAAGAAGCCATCCGCAATAAACTTGGCGATGATCAAATTCGCTCCTGCACCATTGGCCTCTGTGGGGAGAACATGGTGCGCTATGCCAATGTTACCAACGATGGACGCCAGGCCGGCCGCACCGGTCATGGTGCCGTCTGGGCTACTAAAAAACTCAAAGCTCTTTCCGTCCGTGGCACAGGTGGCGTCACCGTCTACGATCCCAACACACTCAACCAGCTTTCTTTCGATATTTCTAAATCGGCTCAAGGCAAGGATACGGAGAAATACCGCGTTTACGGCACATCTACTGGTTTGTTGAACACCAACAAAATGGGCATTTTGCCTACCCGCAACTTCCAGCAAGGCGTTTTTGAGTTTGCCGAGAATGTCAGCGGCGAAACTCTCGACGAGCATCACAAGGTCAAAGTGATTGCCTGCGCTCAATGCCCCATCGCCTGCGAACAGATGAGTCTCGTTCAAACCGGCCCCTTTGCCGGAGCGATGACCGGCATCGAATACGAGAGCCTCTTCGCGAATTCTTCCAACCTCGGCATATCCGACCTTCGACCAGCCATTAAGCTTGTTGCTATTTCTGACCATGATGGTATGGACAGCATCAGTATGGGCGTTACCATTGGTTGGGCTATGGAAAGTTATGAGCGCGGTATTCTCAAAAAAGAAGACTTCAAATGCAAAAAGTTCCCCGAAGGCATTGAGCTTAATTTCGGCAATGGCGAAGGCGCTGTTGCTGTCGCTGAGATGATCCGTGACCGTGAAGGCATCGGCGACCTTCTTGCAGAGGGTTCTCGCATCGCCTCCGAAACGATCGATGCCGAACGCGGCACCGAGTCTTACAAATGGGCTGTTCACGTCAAAGGCCTGGAGTCAGCCGGTTATGATGCCCGCACGCTTAAGACCTTTAGCCTCGGTCTTGCTGTTGGTACCCGCGGCGGCTGCCACAACCGCTCTGCGGCCTACGATCCGGATATGAAAGGCGAGACCAATCGCTTCACGGTGGACGAAACCCGCGGCAGGGTAGCTGCCGATTCTGAGGAATATGCCGCCGTTTACGACACTCTGCCCCTTTGCAAGTTTATCCGCCGTAGTTTCACCGGTAAGGCAGACCGCGCCGGTGCATGGCCGGCTATTGCCAAACTTATCAACGCTACTACCGGTTGGGATTTTGACTACAATGCCGTAGACCTCATCGGTGTTCGGGCCCACACGATAAAAAAGGCCTTCAACATTCGCGAAGGCTGGACTGCCGATGACGACGAACTTCCCTGGCGCTGGAAAAACGAAGCCTTCAAAGAAGGCCCTAGTGCAGGTACTTTCGTCACCCAGGAAGAACTGGACTACATGAAGGATCTTTATTACAAGGCCAAGGGTTGGACACCTGAGGGTTTAATTCCTAAAGAAAAACTCATTGAACTTGGTATGCCGGATGTCGCCGAAGCAATTGGTGTATAAGGAGTAATATGGGCTTAACATCAACCTCTAAACACGCATATATAGATTGTGACCCTGTAAAGTGTGTTGGCTGTCAGTTATGTGAATTCATTTGCTCGCAAACCAAAACCGGTGAATACAACTCCTACCGCAGCCGTATCCGCACTGTACGCCTGGACGAAGTGCTCATCACTGCAATTGCCTGCCGCACCTGTGAAAACGCACCCTGTGTGATTGTTTGCCCGCGCGATGCCCTGAATCAGGATCCTAACACCGGCATTATTCACGTTGATCCTAACAAATGTGATGGTTGTGCCTGGTGCATTGAAGCCTGTGAGTTTGGAGCGATTTCCATCAATCCGGCTTCGCGTTTGGCTGAAATCTGCGATCAATGTGAAACATTGGAAGATGGGCCTCAATGTGTAAAATGGTGTCCAAAAGAAGCCCTGGTACTAATCACACCTGACCAACGGGCACAGAAAAAGCGCCATGAAGTTACCAAGGCACAAATCGAATTTCCTATAAAGGCTACCGATCCTAAATGAGTACCGAAACAAAACCCATTGAACCTAACCCCGAGGAAGAGGAACTGCGCATCGGCGTTTATGTTTGTCACTGCGGTTCAAACATTGCCGGAGTAATCCCGCCCCAGGAAGTTGTTGAATTCGCGAGTACTCTTCCTGGTGTTGTCCGCGCTACCGATACCCTCTACGCCTGTGCTGACTCTGGCCAGCGTCTGATCAAAGAAGACATCAAAAAATACGGTCTCAACCGTGTTGTGGTTTCAGCCTGCAGTGTGCGTATGCACGAGCCCACCTTCAGAGGCGCCGTAGCTGAAGCCGGCCTGAACCCCTTCCTGATGGAAATGGCCAACATCCGCGAACAATGTACCTGGGCGCATGGTCATGACCGCGAAGGTGCACTGGCTAAAGCAAAAGACTTAACTGCCTCGGCAATAGCCAAGGCCTCTTTCCTCACTCCGCTGGACATGATCAGTGTACCGGTTACTAAAAAAGCGATGGTCATCGGCGGCGGAGTGGCGGGGATTAACGCCGCACTCGATTTAGCAGAACAAAACATTCCTGTGGTCCTGGTGGAAAAGGAGCCGACCATCGGCGGGGTTATGGCCCAGCTGAACAAGACCTTTCCCACGATGGACTGTAGTATATGAATTCTTGCACCCAAAATGGTTGACGCGGCGCGTCAGCCCCTCATCGAAGTAAAGACCTTTACCGAGGTTGAAAAAGTAGAAGGTTTTGTAGGTAATTTCAAGGTTACATTACGCGAAAAGTCCAAGTATGTACGCGCGGACCGCTGTAATGGCTGCGGTGCTTGTACCAAAGCCTGTCCCATTGAGGTGCCGAATTACTTTGAAATGAATCTGGCACCCCGTAAAGCGGCTTATGTGCCCATGAGTCAAAGTGTTCCTTTGGTCTACAGCATCGACATGGATGCTTGTATCCATTGCTACAAGTGTGTGGAAGCCTGCGGCCCCTTGGAAGCCATCGATTTCTCCATGACTGACCAGGTTAGCGAAGAGGAAATTGGCGCCATCATCGTAGCGACGGGCTTTGGACATTTTGACCCCAGTGTGATGGAAGAATACGGCTATGGCCGCTTTCCTAATGTGATTACATCCATGGAAATGGAACGCTTAAACAATAGCGCCGGCCCAACACATGGTGCGCTCCTGCGTCCCAGCGATGGAAAAGCACCTAAAAACATTGCGTTTATCAATTGCGTAGGTTCCCGGGATAAGCGCTACGTTGAAAGCTGTTCCAACTTCTGCTGTATGTACAGCATCAAAAACGCCATCCTGGTTAAACAAATGCATCCGGGAACCGATGTAACGATCTACTACATTGATATCCGTACTCCCTCCAAGGGTTACGAGGAATTCTATGATCGCGCACGTGAGATGGGCATCAAGTTTGTTCAAGGCCGGCCCGCAGAAATCACGGAAGATCCGCTAACACACAACCTTTTCATCAATGGCGAAGATATTACGCTGGGTAAAGTGGTGGAACGCGAATTTGACATGGTGATGCTCAATCAGGCTGCCGTTCCTCAGCCAGACCAGAATCATATGAGTTCCGTTCTCAATGTAGCCCAGTCCCCAGGCGGCTGGTTCATGGCATACCACCCCAAACTGCGCCCCATGGACAGCCCTACGGATGGTATCTTCTTTGCAGGTGCCTGTCAGGGTCCAAAGGATATACCCTCCAGCGTTGCCCAAGGGTCTGCAGCAGCTGCACGAGCCTCGCGTATTTTACACAGCAAAACCTGGGAAATTGAACCAACGATTGCTGTAGTCTGGCCCGACCGTTGCGTTTCAGCCCAAGGCAAACAGTGTGGTCTATGCGAAAGAGCCTGCCCTTACGGGTCTATAATCTACGAAACAGGGAAAGCTGCAGAAGTCATCACAGCGAAATGCCATGGCTGCGGTGGCTGTGTCGGCGAGTGCCCGCATGATGCCATTACGCAGCTGCATTACACTGATGCCCAGATATTGGCACAAATTCGCACATTGCTGGTCACCGAACCAGAAAAGAAGATCCTTACACTGCGCTGCCATTGGTGTTCATATGGCGGGGCCGACCTTGCCGGTACAAGCCACTTTGAATACAGTTCCAATGAACGCGGCATCAAAGTGATGTGCAGTGCTCGGATGGATTCCGACTTTATCTACGAGGCATTTCGTTTAGGTGCCGGTGCCGTGCTTTATTCCGGCTGTCACCCGCAGGACTGCCATTACATCACTGGTCAGATCGTTGGCGAAAAACGAGCCCGGCGCCTGGAGACAATCTTCAACCGCATGAATATGAGCCCTGGCCGGTTCAGGGTTGAATGGATCAGCGCTGCTGAAGGCGACAAATATGCTCGTGTAGTTAACGAAATGCAGGCGGCCCTGGATGCAATCCCTGCAGATAAACTAATGGAAGAAATTGAACGTATCCGTCCCGAAGTAACCAAACGTCTTTCTCGTTTGCCCAATGTTCCTGGCGTACAGCCTTCCCTCAAACATATCGATAAGTTTGTTGACGTAATGCTGCAGGAGGATAAATGAGCGCCATCGACGATCCCAAGAGTTTGGCGAACCGCGTAAAGTCTTTGCCAGGCGGTGAAATGCTGATGGTGTGCTACTCCTGCGGAACCTGCACCAGCAAATGCATGATCCAAACTAAACTGGATCCGGAGTTTAACCCGCGCCGCCTCATCCGCAAGGCTGTGTTTGGCCTTGAAGAAGAAGCTTTTGCAGACACAACAACCTGGCTCTGTTCAGCCTGCGACCTGTGTTACTCCGCCTGCCCGCAAAAAATTCATATCAGCGGTGTAATCCATGCGGTAAAGAAACTGGCCGTAGAAGCCGGCAAAGCAACCAGTTTGAAAACTGCTCTTGTTAATGCTGCTACCTGTGTTGCCTGCGGACTCTGTGTTGAAGTTTGTCCGTACGAGGCAATTTCTCTGCAGGAAGCCAAAGTTCCTTTTAGGGGCCTAATCCCTGTTGCTACTGTAGACTCTGCCAAGTGTATGGCTTGCGGACTCTGTGGAGCTGTTTGCCGTTCAACGAGCATCGGCTTGCCAGCAGAATATACCGACAATGCCATTATAGAGGACCTGTGGAACTGGTTAGACAATCCGGAGGCTGCATGACAAAACCACGCATTACCCTCTTTCAATGCCGTTGGTGCCTCTACTCCATTCCAGATCAGGAATGGGTAGATCATCAGCTTCCTGAGAATATTAAACTGATAAAAGTTCCTTGTACGGGGCGGATAAATTCGCTGTATCTTCTTAATGCTATCCAGGGCGGTGCCGAAGGGGTAATGGTAAGCGGTTGCGTTCCTGAAAAATGCCACTTCAAGGAAGGCAACCTTGGCGCACGGCGTCAGTTGGAGGAGTACTCCGACTTTATGGACTACATTGGCTTTGACAAGCGCCGTCTGCGCATGTTTTGGATTGATTTGCAGGACCGCGGCCGAATTCAGCGCGAACTGGCTGCCTTTGAAGCAGAATTAACCCAGCTTCAGGATCAGCTTCCCATACCTCTGGCTACCCGTACCGGAGGTGGCCTGTGAACAAGGAGATATCTGCCATTCGAGCCGAAGCAAAACGGCTGCTCAGCAATAAGATCGTGGATGTCTTCATTGGATATCAGGCAGCCGATGCACCAATGCATCCGCAGCCTGCCTTCATCACTGCAGCCGACCAGGCAGACAGCTTAATCTACGATAGCCTTTGTGCAAATAACCTCGCTACCTATTTGTCAAAATTTACGCGCAGCACCAAAATAGGAATGCTCGTACGCGGCTGCGAGGCACGCTCGGTCAACATTTTGGTCCTTGAAAACCAGCACCCGCGTGAAAACATCTTCATGGTTGGGGTACCCTGCACCGGAATCGTTGATTGGCGCAAAATTGTAGCCACGGCAGGTGAAGATGTTATAGAAGTAAGCGAAGAAGGGGATACTCTCCATCTTAGGACCGGGAAGGGAAGTACAGATCTGGAGCGTACTGTCCTCCTCCACGAATCTTGTCAGCGTTGCCTGCACCCTAATCCCATTGGGGCAGATCTAGTTCTGGGCGAAGCCTTACCGGAAGGTGACCCAAATCGTGTTTGGAAGGCTGCCGACGAACATAGCGCTAAATCGCCTGCCGAACGCTATGCCTGGTTTGCCAAAGAAGCCGAACGCTGCATCCGCTGTTATGCCTGCCGTGAGGCCTGCCCCATGTGTTATTGCGCTGAGTGTTTTGTGGATCACATTACACCGCGTTGGACCGAAAGCACCACAGCACCAGCTGGCCAACACGCATGGCAGATTACACGCGCCTTTCACCAGACGGGGCGCTGTGTGGACTGCGGTGCTTGTGAACGAGCTTGCCCGATGGACATCAAAATGACCTATCTTACCGATAAACTCAACCAGGACATGCAGCAAAAGTACGGCTTTATTGCGGGAATGGATACTGAAACCCAGGCTCCCTTTGCAAGCTTTAGTCTTGACGACAAAGACCTTTTTCAGGCTTAGGAGACAAAATGGTCTACATCCTCGAAAAGAAAAACCTAAGCAATATCCTCTCTCAATGGATGCAGGCGTATTCAGTTTATGCGCCGGTGAAACAGGCATATTTCACCCAATTTGAGCCGCTGAACGGGGAAAATATATCCGACTTGGATATCTTTGATACCTCCTCCAATACCCGCATTCCGCCTAAAGCTCTGTTTTTACCGATGAGCGAAACACTGATGCGCTATCGTAAAGATGGCCGCGTACAATCAACAGCCATAACGCAGGAAAAACGCATCGTCTTCGGTATGCGCCCCTGCGACGCCCAGGCGATTGCCCTGCTGGACACAATATTTACCAATGCGGAGTACAACGACCCCTATTGGGAAGCTCGCCGGAAAAACACATTAATCATTGGTTTGGGCTGTAACGAGCCCTGCAGCACCTGCTTTTGCAACAGTGTTAACTCGGGGCCTTTCAGCACGAAAGGTATGGACGCAATTCTTACCGATGCTGGCGAAAACTATCTCATCGAAACTTTATCTCCGCGTGCCGAAGACTTGTTCCAGCAGCTGCCAGTAGCAAACGAGCCACAAATTGCACAAGGCAAGGCTATCCAGAACCAGGCAATACAGTCGATGCCTGCACCCTTTGAAACTGCAGATGTTAAAGCGGAACTCGACGCAAATTTTGATTCTGCCTTCTGGGAAGAGATATCTTCCGCTTGCCTGGGCTGCGGAATTTGTACTTTCCTCTGCCCTACCTGCTTTTGCTTCGACATCGTGGATGAAGTGCAGCGCTTTGAAAGAGTCCGCAACTGGGACACTTGCATGTTTCGGGTATATTCGCATGAAACATCAGGGCATAACCCCCGGCCCACAAAACGAGAGCGTACCCGCCAGCGCATCATGCACAAATTCAGCTACTGGCTTGACCATGTCCAGGAAATTGGCTGTTCGGGTTGTGGGCGCTGTGTACGCTATTGCCCTGTGGGCATTGATATTCGGGCGATTGTGCGTAAATCCGGGCAGCTGCCAGTAGAGGTGAACCATGCAGGCTGAACACGCTAACCCTTACCTTCCTATGCCGATGCGCGTATTGCGCAGTTTTGCCGAATCAGCCGATGGCAGCCTGCGTACGCTTGAACTTGGGTTTGAAAACAAAGTCGATTACCAAGCCTTCTTTGAAAAGTTTGTTCCCGGCCAGTTTTGTACGCTCTCCATTTTTGGGAAAGGTGAAAGCGCCCTGGGAGTCGCCAATGCCGCCTGGGAAGGTGATTTCGTGCGTTTTACCATTCAGCGTTTGGGAACCGTCACGCAGGCTTTACACAAGCTTCAGCCTGGGGATATCTTGGGAATGCGCGGACCCTTGGGCAATGGCTTTCCGCTTGCAGCGTGGAAGGGTAAAAATCTCGTTGTCATTGGCGGAGGCTGTGCCTTCACAACGCTCTTTTCCCTCATCAAACACGTTCAGCACCCTGATTTACGTAAGGACTATGGCAAAATTGTGGTAGTCTATGGCACACGGAATTCGGGCATGTGCATGTACAAACCAGAACTGGCATCCTGGCATGAAATGCATGATATGCAGGTGCATCAGGCAATCGATGTGGCTGAGGACGGATGGGCACATCACGTCGGTTACGTTCCGGATGTCGTCAGGCAGGTTTCACCAGATCCGCAAAACGCAGTAGCCGTTGTGTGCGGCCCCCCCATCATGACCCGTTATACCCTGCCTGCCCTGGTAGAGCTGGGCTTTGAGCCTAAGGACATCTTTACCTCGCTCGAAAAACGCATGAAGTGCGGCATCGGAAAATGCGGCCGCTGTAACATCGGACCAAAGTACATTTGCAAAGACGGACCCGTTTTTAGCCTGGCGGAATTGAACGCTCTGCCGGCAGACATTTAGGAGTTCTATGAGTCAAAGAGGAACAGCCCAAAAAAGCCGTAATGCGCATTTCATGCGCATACAGCGTGCTATGGTCACGCGCAATTACGCCTTAACCTGGGATCTTGACCGTTGTGTCGGCTGTCAAATTTGTCCCATTGCCTGCCCTAAAGATGCTTTAACGCATATACCGGCAGAGCTGGAAAACGGACGAATTGTCCGTAAACCTTCAGTGGATGTTGACGAAACAAAATGCGTAAACTGCGGAATCTGTGTAGTCATGTGCCCGACACATGCCATTCAACTGACCATAAACGGCAAAAAAGAAGTGCCTGTTCAGGAGTATGAAGCTTTCCCTGAACTGATCGCTAAAACAATCTTCAAAAAAGAACATTTTGATTTCAGCAAGAAAGATTTTGTCATTCATAATTGTTCAGCTGGAGTTATTCGCTATGACGAACAGCGCGAAACAATGCGTGTCGATTTTGATAACTGCATCCACTGCCGCCAATGCGAAATTGCCAGTGAAGGTGCCTTCACGGTCCATCAGCCCTGGACCGGCTCTGTTGAACTGCACCGCGAACGCTGTGAGGAAGGCTGCCTGGCATGTGCCGATGTTTGCCCTACCCGAGCCTTGCATATTCAGGATGGCAAGCTAGTTTTGGCCGACTATTACTGCATCAAATGCGGTGCCTGTATGAATGTTTGCCCCATCAAACCTGTGTATGCTGAAGAGGAATTCGAATTTGAATCGCAGGGAGTGCATATTTCGCGCACCCTGCAGCGGCTTGCCAATCCCGATGAACTTGCCATCAAGGTAGAGCGCTGGCAGGTAAATCATAGTCCTGTCTCGAGTGCGGTATGGGTTGAAGTCCTGCGCAAGCTTGGGGATGACAAGGCCGCCATGGTAGAGGTCGACCGGAAGCGGGCCTTGCGCCGCGCGGACCTTCTGGCTGCACTGAAGCCCATCCTGCTTGCTCCGGAAAGAATTGGCAGACCGCGTAAAAAATAGTGGCCTTTGATTTTTCGCCGTACATTCAAAAACATCCTGATACAGGCTCACTAGCTGCCCTCTAGTTTTTTACCAGCAGTGTACTTTTGATGTTTAAGCCGGTATTGAAGTTTCCGAGCTTATATCGTCCTCAGGTTTTGCTCCAAAGCTGAATTTTGCAAAGAAATCAAATGACCAGCCGGTGTCCCGGCTGTAATCCGGGTTTCGCTCCCCGGGCTCAAAAATCAGCACCCTGCTTTTGGAACGTAATTTGCCAAACTCTTCGAAATCTGGTGTTGAAGTGATCAAGTTTCTGAAAGTACCCGAATTAATATAAAAGATTTCTCGGTCCCTTTCGTCCAGGTCCAAAAATTCGATGCGGGGGTCATGGGTATGTCCTGTTATTACGCAGCGCACATTCGAGTTTGGAGCACGCAAACACTCTTCTTTTTTCACAAAGTCAATAGGCGGCTCCAAAACAGTCTTGGAATTAGTGTTGGTTTGTCAAACATATTGGACAGTGAGTTTCAAATAATCTAAAGGGCACAGGAACTTAAGCGGTCGCATCGGGATCTTGTTCGTACGCTGATTGTGTCTTCTCAATTGTGTTTGAAAATCTTCAAAGGAAAAGAACTTAGCACGGTCATAAAAACGTTTTTGATCTTCCCTGTGGCTCCTTTCCACCTTGCCGTTGTGCCGCGGCGTATAA
Source organism: Anaerolineaceae bacterium (assembly GCA_040772305.1). Classification (GTDB taxonomy): domain Bacteria; phylum Chloroflexota; class Anaerolineae; order Anaerolineales; family Anaerolineaceae; genus Mesolinea. The sequence goes on along the minus strand of JAXGYK010000001.1, from coordinate 1,677,920 downwards.
GGCTTGATCCGCTTGTATTTGATGGCATGCTCGCTAAGGTATCTCTGGAAGAGGTTAGGTCTGTCGTTGTCTTCCCTCTTGCTGTAGTGGCTGGTGAACTCCGGGCCATTGTCCGTCTGGACACAGTCAATACGAATACCGTGGGAGGAAAACCAACGGACGGCCTTGCTGATGAAATCAGCTGAGGAGAAGGTGTCCGCCTGCTGATAAGCAGCCAGGTATCTCAGGCGGCTGTATTCATCAATGGCTGTGTACTGATAATACTTTCCCCATGTTTTATCCTGGATACACTCTCTGGGAACATGTTTGACGTCAATTTGTACCCGCTGGCCGGGATACAGCATCGCCTCATAAGGTTTGGGAGAAGGCCCTTTCTTCCTGGGTTTTATGGAACGCTCTAACCCTTCCCTTCGTTCCACGCGATATAAACTGACGTAATGACGGGTGTAGCCTTGCTTTCTCAGTTTGAACCAGAACTCCAACAATCCCAGCTCCGCATTCCGCCTGCGGCAGCGAATGATCAGGGCAATCTCATCCTGGGTATGTTGATTGGGATGGTGATGAGGTCTGCGCGATTTGGCCGCTAAAGAGCCTATTGCTCCATCAAACCGCTTGAGCCAATAGTAGATATAACTTCGCGCCCGGTTGTATCTTCTGCTTGCTTTGCTTACTCCATATTTGAGAGCGTAGTTCACCAAAGAGTACCGGTATTTCATCTCTTGTGTTATCTTATCCATTGCAGGTTGTGGTTCCTCCATATTGTTTTTTGTTCAGCGCAATAACAATATCAGTGATACCACTTCCTGCATTATTCTTTTACTTCACTGTCCAAGATGTATCGTAAACCAACACGGCTCCAAAACAGTCTTGGAATTAGCAGGCGTAACCAGGGCTTTCATAGCCCAATAGGGCATTCCAAAACGCCAGGGTCGAATTTTAAAAAGCGTCTTCAAGAGCCAGGCAGCGAATCCAACCACACCGCCAAACTGGATCAAATCACCCCGAATCACTTCGTTTAATGCAATTTCATCAATAGCATGAATAAAAATGGGCTCTATAAAACGCCATACTTCTTTATGACTCATTCCAGGGGTAGAAAAAAGGAAATTCAGTAAGGCTTGTGGCGGTCGAACGTTGTCAAAATCGTTTAACCGTTCGTAGATGGTTACCAGCTGCTCAATCGACAGGATGGTTTCAGCAGTGTAATACTTCTTGAAAAGGTAAGGTAATTTTGCAGCTACTTCCAGAGACATGATATCGCCCAATACTGGCCGATCATAAATTTCTGGATCAATTCTTGTAGTAATGGAGGAGCTGAAACTCAGGTCTTCTCCAAAATTATAATGGTCATACTCATGACCATGGCGTACAAAAAACCAGCCTTCGTCGTTTACCTTGTGCAGGTATGTATGCTCAAACGGAGTGTCAACCATTTCCATTCCCAATAAGTTGCGGACCGCTAATCGGATCGCTGGGCTTGCATTTAACAAGCGGTCATGATTACCTGGAATATAAGTAATTTTTACCGGATGTCCAAAAGTTTGGTCTAAGTTTCTGAGGATTTTGAGGGTTTCGCTTACACGCGAATCAGCAGCAATTGATTCGATAATTGCCAGCAGACGCGCTTCAATTGCACTTCCGGGTTTCACATCCCGGTTGTTGACATAAGGGCGTACACTATCCTCAAACCACATTGCAGACCGGTTGATCTCAAAAATATCCCCTGCCAGCACCAGATCCACTTTTTCTACAGGATCATCCCGAATTAACTCTGCAATTTCACGAAAAAAGCCCCGGTATACCGCTGGTGGCAAATTATTGTTGTATTTTTGTTCTCCTAAGGAAAAGGATTTCGATTCGGCAAAGTGCAAATCCGACATTATTATCAGCATAAAAACCTCGAACCTATTTTAACCGAGGCATTCTGCTGTTTTTTAGTTTGTAATGATTTCGAAAAGCCCTGCTCCTTTACTTCCTACTACCAGGCTACCAGACCTGCTGATTAAGCTGTCAAAGCGTGCAAAGGGGTTTTCAGCATCCAGAACCTGCCAGCTTCTACCATAATCAGCACTTAAATATACCGCTCCAACACCGCCAGCGGCCAAATTGCAGGAGCTGCCGGTTACACTAATAACGCTATGTAATTCAAGCCCATCCAGGCCTGCAGGCTCCCAGGTTTGCAGTTCAGGCTTCCAGGCATAGATACCGTCAGAGGTTGCTGCAAAGCTGGTATCCTTTGTGTCCGTCAGCGCGTTAACGCGTACGCCATCCAGACCTTGATTCCAATCCACCCATGCGCCCGCAACAAGCTTCGAGAGATGACAACCCTTTTCCGAGCATGATGCTACGCGCAATTCAGACTCATTTTCAGGTATATGAATTACTGTAATCTCTTGGCCGACCTCAATGAGTCGTTGCCAGCCACCTTGCTCGTATACCCATAGTCCATTGGATATACTCGCACCATAGAACTTTCCGGAATAACTGACAAGCCTAAAAAATGCCTCATGATCAGGAGCAATTCCCCGTAAAATTTCGGGCTTATCTAATTCCATACTCGTTTGAATAGTTTCAAGCGGTTGAATATAACTTTCACTCGCCCGCTCTTGCATCAGGTCTATTTCTTCAGTCACAGGGCCGACCATCAGTTTTCGCCAGATTTGTCCATCCAGCCGATAGATTCCTGAAAGCGTCATCGCATAGAGTTGGCCATCGATTTCGTCTAATCCGGTTAGATTCTTGTCTTCGATCTCTTCGCCAAGATTTGTCCAGCTGGCTCCTCCATCCTTGCTTTGCAGCACGCCTTGGCCAAACACAGCAATTGTCAGGATTCCATTAATTTCTCGCATCCCACTAATCACAGTGTTCCGCAGCAGGGTCTCACTGCCCCGCCAGGTACTGCCATAATCTTTGGAAAAGAATATGCCATGATATTGTTCAGCAGCATACCAAATTTGGGGCTGGCCTTCTGCCACAGCCAGTGCATTGATCCACTTCCCTTGTAAACCGCGCTGGGTCCAGCGGTTTCCCCGGTCGTCACTAATATAGACGCCATTCTCAAAGGTGCCTGCAAGAACACGCATATAAGGGGCGTCAATTCTTGCCAGTGCGAATGCCCGCACAGGCAAACCAATCGGGCTCATATTCCAGCTCGAACCGCTGTTAAAACTGACATAAGCCGAGCGGTCATAATCGCGATCCTCTTTATGCCCTCCATAGATCAAACCCGGCTGCAGCGGATCCAGTGCAATTTGCCAGGGTTCAGGCTCAGAAAGGTTCCCATTAATGCTATGGAATGTGTTTCCGCCATCAGTGCTCCGGAAGTAGCCATTTCTGTTGTGATATGCAAGAAAAACAGTATTGCTGTCCCAAGGAGCAATATCCACATCATAGGCGTAATCCTTCGGAAAACTGTGCTTCAAAGCCCAGGTTTCTCCGCCATTTGTACTCTTATAAAGGTACCCCTGTATCGATCCGCGAATTCGCGAACTGACAAAAAGAGTATTGGGGTTATTAGGGTCTATTTCAATATCATAGATGATTTTGTCCCATAAATCGCTACCGTTTACACTATGCCAGTTGATACCATAATCATCACTGCGAAAGAGCCCGCTGCCATAAGTTCCAGCATATACTATGCCAGAGTTTACGGGATCCACAGCCAGACTTTGAATCGTCCAGTTCCCTAAGCCCTGATTAACGTAGGACCAGTGCATTCCCCCGTCTGTGGTGCGCAGCACTCCGTTTCCATACGAACCTGCGTAGGCTACTTGATAATTACTGGGATCAGTAACCACTGCAGTGAAGATGCCACCAAAAGGCCCTATAGGAACCAGCTCGGGGTATGGTTTCATCATCAGAGGCATGTAGTAGATATAGTCCTGATGCTGAACAGGTGGTAAATCATCATTAAACTTGTTTTGCGCTGAAACGCCAAATGCGCTGTTCGTAAAGGAAGAAACAAATATTATGGTCGCCAGAACTTTCCAAAAAATTAATCGGCGGCTTACAGTATAACTCGTCATGATCCTTGGCATAACAAGCAATACATGTGCAATCTGTGTACCAGGATTAAAACTTTTGGATTAAAAAGAGCTTTTTCGGCCCATTTCAAATTTTACCGAAGAATCTTCCTAGCCGAAGTGCCGGTTTCTATATTGATAGTGATCTATTGAAACAGACCTGTTGATTAACCTCGTTTGTCTGTTGTCATTTTTAGCCACTTAGTATAGTAAATCCTTTACTGAGTGGCTATTACTTTCACTCAAAACATTTTTGAGTTTAAATCTGTATGTAGAGGTCTTTTGCCTGAAGAATCAATCTTTGCATAGCGAGGGGATTCAAATTTAAAAAAACCCTTTCAGCTTAATTTTGCTCTTTTGAACCCAATATAACCTCATTACTGCTGAGTTCCTGAATATATTTCAAGGCTCAGGTATGTAAAACACAGGCTACAGAATGACCAGGTGCTACCTCCCTCAATTTAATATCTTGGTTATTGCATTTAGGGGTTGCATAACGGCACCGGCCATAAAAACGACAACCTGGTTTTGGATTGATCGGGCTGCTCACTTCTCCCTCAAGCATGATGCGGTTTTTAAGCTTAGAACCTTGCGGACTTACTTCGGGAATGGCCGAGAGCAATGCCTGAGTATAAGGATGCAAGGGTTGAGCATAGAGCTCCTTAGGTGTAGTTTGTTCTACAATTTTGCCCATGTACATAACGGCAATTTGGTCCGACATATGACGTACCATCGACAAATCGTGGGCAATAAAGAGATAGGTAAGCTTGTGTTCCTGCTGTAAATCGATCAACAGATTTATCACCTGTGCCTGGATAGATACGTCCAGTGCAGAGATCGGCTCATCCAGCAGCATAAAGGAAGGGTTTACAGCCAACGCCCTTGCAATTCCAATGCGCTGCCGTTGTCCGCCGGAGAATTCGTGGGGAAAGCGATTGGCATGTTCGCTATTAAGACCTACTTGCGCAAGTGTTTCAAAAATTCTTCGACGCCGGTCTGCTGGCGTAACCGCCAGTTTATGAATATCGATGCCCTCAGCCACAATATCGGCCACGGTCATACGAGGATCCAGGGAAGTGTACGGATCCTGCAAGATCACCTGGACTTCTTTGGTAAAGGCTTTTCGTTCAGCCCCCTGCATGGCATGTACATCCTTACCGTAATAAGTCACTGTTCCTTCAGTTCTGCTTAGCATTCCAATAATCGTACGGCCAAGAGTTGTCTTCCCACAGCCAGACTCCCCAACAAGGCCTACAGTCTCACCTTCTCTTATTACCAGATCAACATCATCAACCGCCAGCAACTTGGAGCCTCGTCCCAAATTGAAATACTTCTTTACCCCATCAACTACAAATATCGGTTTGCTTCCAACCTGTTTTTCCGACCTGTCCTGCTCGGTTTCGTTTCCTAAGACCAGTTCGGGTACTACGACCTCGGGAGCCATAGGATGATATAGCCAACAAGCTGCTTGATGTCCGTTAGCAAAACTGCTCATTTCAGGATGAAACCTTCGACAGACCGGCATGCAAGCATTGCAGCGAGTTGAAAAAGGACAGCCGTTCGGTGGTGCAATCAAATCAGGCGGGGTTCCCTTAATCGCAGTAAGACGGGCCTGACCGTGAAGATCAGCCCGAGGAACTGCATTGAGAAGGGAGATGGTATAAGGGTGTTTGGGCTCTGAAAAAATCTCTGCGACCCGGCCAGTTTCAACAATCTTGCCAAGATACATGACTGCAATTCGATCGGCAACCTCAGAAACTATCCCAAGATCATGTGTAATTAGAATAATTGCAGTACCTGTTTCGGCTTGGATTTTCTTCATCAGCTCAAGGATTTGGGCTTGAATTGTGACATCCAAAGATGTTGTCGGTTCGTCTGCAATTAATAGTTTGGGTTGGCAAGCCAAAGCCATGGCGATCATAACCCGCTGGCGCATTCCACCTGAGAATTCATGCGGATATTGTTCAATTCTTTTTTGGGGCTCAGGAATACCAACAAGATAAAGCAACTCAATCGCTTTTTCCTTAGCTTCTCTTTTTTTAAGCTTTAGATGCTCCTGCAAGCTCTCCATAATCTGCTTGCCCACTTTCATAGTGGGGTTCAAACTGACCAGAGCATCTTGGAAGATCATCGCCACATCTTTACCTCTGTGAGCCAAGATCTCGCGTTTAGAATATTTAAGGATATTCTTACCCTCGAAAAGGATCTGGCTGCCCGCTTTAACCTCACCGTTTCCAGCTATCAGTCCCATCAATGCTCGGGAAGTAACCGATTTGCCGCACCCGGATTCTCCAACGATCGCCAGAACTTCGTCATGATTGACTTCAAAATCGATCCCTCTTACGGATTGAACCTCACCTGCATAGGTATGATATGAAACCTGAAGGTTCTTAACTTCTAAAAGTTTGCTCATTGTCGTAACCTCGGGTCCAAAGCATCTCTGAGTCCATCACCCAAAAGGTTAAATGCCAATACAATCAGGCAGAGGACTAAAGCAGGATAGATAAGTTGAAAAGGATAGAACTCCATTGCTTGTTGACCAGTAGAAATAAGAGTACCCAAAGAAAGGTCAGGGTTTTGCAAGCCAAGTCCGAGGAAACTTAGGCCTGCTTCTGAGAAAATGATAGTAGGAATACTTGTGGCAGCATTGAGGATCAATAAGCCTATAGTATTCGGCAGCATGTGTCGTCCTATGATCCAGAATCCGCTCGCTCCCAGTGCCTCAGATGCGAATACGAATTCGCTTTCACGCAATTGCAGCACCATTCCTCGCACCTGTCTGGCTAAGCCCACCCAGCTAATCGCACTCAACGCAACTAGGAGCGAAGAAACACTGTTTCCTAAAATAGACATAATTAGCATTGTTACAAGCAAGCTGGGAATAGAAGACAGGACCTCAATAATCCGCATCATAATTTCGTCAAAAATGCCTTTAAAATAAGCCATTGCTGCTCCAATGACTGAGGCTATTATGAGGCGAATCGCGGTACAGACCAAAGCTACAATCATCGAAGCCCGAGCTGCCAACCAGACCCTTCCGAACATATCTCTCCCCATACTATCTGTTCCAAACGGGTACACACGGCTCGGAGGCATATTTTTGTATTTAGCAGCAATAGTAACCAGATCATGGCCCAAAAGGCTAGGTCCGATTACAACCATAACCATAAGAAAGATCAACAGAACTAATGCTCCCATCGCAAGCCTATTTTTCTTGAGCCGGCGCCACGCATCCTGCCAATAACTGATTACCGGTCTTACAAGCTTATCGGAGTCGCTTTCCCGAAAACCTTCGATTACAAACATTTCTGGATGAAGTCGATCCGTCATCTTAGTTTCCCCCCGCGAAGCCTGATACGTGGATCAATTAAGGCATATAGGATATCCGTAATAAAGATCACAATAATAAAAATCATGCTCAAGATAACGGTTTCACCTAACACAATCGGCAAATCCCTGCCCTGTACTGCAGTCGTGTAATACAGCCCGATGCCAGGGATCGCGAAGATACGCTCAATAAAAAAGGAACCAGTAATACTCATCGCGACTGAAAGGGGCAACAATGTGATGATCGGAATAAATGAGTTACGTACAACATGCTTACGCACCACGTCAAACTCGGAAAGACCTTTCGAACGTGCTGTGACCACATAATCCTGATTAATCACGTCTAACATTGAGGTTTTCATCAGGCGGGCATATAGAGCAATGTAAGAGAAACAACCGGTCAGTGTAGGCAAAACCGTATATTTCCACCCTCCCAACCAAAGGTCTTTTCCTTCAGGCCAACCAATCACCGGGAACCAACCCAGTGTGCCAGCAAATAACTTTTGTAAGATAAGTCCAAAAACGAGGTGTGGTATAGATATTAGCAGGACTACAACAAAAACGATCCCACGATCAATCCAGGTATCCTTTTTCACTGTAGCAAGAATACCTAATCCTAAACCGCTCGTTATTCCCAACAACATTTGTTGCAATCCAAGTCGTGCTGATATGGGCAGCTTTTCTTTGAGAATGGATTGAACCGTCTGACCTTCGTAAAGTATGGAAGTGCCAAAATCTCCTTTGAACATAGCAAGCATTGTCTTTAGGTATCGTTCACCCAATGGACGGTCTAAGCCGTAACGGGCATAGATATTTGCTCTGATCTCCGGTGGGAGCCGTTCTGTACGATCTGTTAAGACATCGCCAGGTACAGCTGCCAATAAGAAAAAGGTGATTGTGGCAATCATGAACAAGGTAAAAACCATCATCACCAAGCGATTAAGTGTGTAGCGAAGCATACTTACTGCCTTTTCAAAAAAAGGGGCAGGTTATACCTGCCCCTTAGCGGATTGAATCTACTTGCCTTCTAGGTATACGCGTGTAAACTCGAATTCCGTTCCAAATAGAGGGAATTGCAAATTTTTGACGTAGTTATGCATAAAATTGCGTCCCTCAAGGTACATGTAAGGAATGCAGCCAAAATCTTCAGCTACAAGGATTTTTTCAAGTTCTGCGAAGAGGGCCAAACGTTTGGCATCGTCTGTCTCTCCCTCTAATTGTGCGAAGGTAGCATCGTATTTTTCGCTGGTATAACCTCCAAATGAGACATGGAATCCGCTAGTGGTGATGAAAAGGTCTGCAAAGGTCATCGGGTCGCCATAGTCGCCCGTCCAGGAGTTCCACTGAACATCATATTTTCCTGCTAAACGTTCAGCTCTTAAAGTCTTTCCATCAGGAAGTACATTAAATTTAACCCGGATACCCAGTTTACTTTCCCAGCTTTGCTGAATATATTCGAGCTTGGCTTTATCTAACGCAGACGTGCCAGTCGCGATATAGAGCAATTCAACCTGGCTTAAATCTTCAGATTTGCCTAGCTCCCTCAAACCTTCCTTGAATAAGGCTTGCAAAGCTTCTTTGTCGTCCACGAGTCTTTCTGCTTCTTCTTTAAGAGGTTCAGGGATCTCGGCGCGTATTTCCAAGTCTCCAATCGGCAAAGCGGGCGGATAAAGACCGTAAGCAGGCTTATTTCTCCCGTATACCAATTCGGCAAACTCAGGTCGATTGATTGCAAGTGAGAGAGCCTTACGAATATTTACATTCTGCATCAAGCCGGAAGGACCTCCGGAAATCATATTGAAGAGTAAGAATTGGGTGTTTGGGATATTGCGGATTACAGACTGGAACTCGCCTTTATCGGCTTGTGCCTGCCATTTAACCATGTAATCACCCGTTGCACTGACCATGTCGAGTTGTTTGGATTCAAAAAGCTGAGCCTGGGTAGACTGTTCCTCAACAATCTTCATCTCAACCCGATCCAGCTTAATGTTTTCAGCATCCCAATACTCAGGATTCTTCTCCAGAGTCACGCTGCTTTGTTTTACCCATTTTGTAATTTTAAAAGGCCCGCTGAAGGCTTGATACTGTAAGTCGGTCGCAAAATTTTCGCCGCCCTTCTCAATGAGGTCCAAACGGATTGGGAAGAGCGATACAAATGGGATCTTTTTGATAAATGCAGGATTAACCTTCTCCAGGGTGATAACGAGAGTGTTATCATCCGGGGCTTGCACACCTAAATCTTCAGCTGTTATGCCTTCTGTCTTATTGTAATAAGCTTCTGCGTTCTTAATGTCATAGGCAATGAAGGCATAGGAAAAACCATTTTCGGGATTCAGTAAGCGGCGTATTGAATCAACATAATGCTGTGCAATCACAGGCACGCCATCTGACCACTTGTTGGGACGCAGATGGAAGGTGTAGGTGAGATGATCCTCCGATTCTTCCCAACTTTCAGCATGGGCAGGAGTAATCACATCCAAGCCGGTCTCAGGATCCACAAATGCACGAGCTAGCCCATCGTGCACTCCAGCAAGAATCACAAAAGCAGCTGAAGTAGTAGCATCATTTGTATCAAGAGTGGTGATGTCACGCATAAGCAAATTGAGTACCTGCTCTTCCGCGGGCTTTTCCTCAGCAGGCTTCGCCGGTTCAGCAGCAGGAGCAGCGGGAGATTCTTCTTTTGCTGGTGCTGCCGGTTCCGCAGGTTTTTCTGGTTCTGCTGGCGCTGTTGGAGCACTGCAAGCCACTAGCATTGAGAAGATCAAGATGAGTATTAGTGAGGTGAGTGTTACTCGTTTCATAAAAAATCTCCTTTCTTTGCGACGGCAGTTAACCGTCCTGACTAAGTTGGAACAAAACTTACTTACACCCTTAATAAAAGTAAGTGTATTCTAGACATGAAAAGATAGGGGGAATTTAAGCAATAATTGGGTTGATTCAGTTTGTTCTATGCAAAAAAGAATAAAAGAAAGTAGCTACAACTGAAATTTTTTATCTAACTCAACCAATAAATGAATCGTAGTATTTCAAGCCTGCCTTTGGCAGCTTCCCCCCTAAACAATAAAATCAATTCAATATTTCTTCTTACAAGATTTCTATCAAACCAACGAATTTAGGGCATAGCGTATTGCTTTATCACAGACATCAACTGCATCATCCGGAAGATCCTGATGGGTAACAAGTCTGAAATTGCGGTGTTCGGTTGAGCTGAATAAAACGTTCTTTTGCTTGGTTCTTCCAAGAAATTCCTCGTCCGATACTCTTATTGAATCAGATAGACGAATAAAAACCATATTGGTCTTTGGCCCGTCCTTTTCAATGCATATCCCGGGAATTTCACTTAGCCGAACTGCCAGCTCTTTCGCCAAAACATGATCGTCCGAAAGTCTTGCAATTCTGTGTTCCAGTGCATAAATGCCAGCAGCGGCCAAAACACCTGCCTGCCTCATTCCTCCGCCAAGCATTTTGCGCAAACGCCTGGCAGCTTGAACAAATTCTTTCCTTCCACATAGCAATGAACCCGCTGGCGCTCCTAAGCCTTTGCTGAGGCAAAAAGTAACGGAATCCGCTTCGCTGACCAGCTCGGAAACCGGGAGATTCAATGCGATAGCAGCATTAAATATTCTTGCACCGTCGACATGCAGTTTTAATCCTGCCCGATGGGCAAACTCGCCCGCACTTTTTGTGTATTCAGCAGTTAGAGGAACACCTCCACATCCGTTATGGGTATTCTCAAGAATGAGCAATTTTGTCACAGGTTTGTGATAATCATCATTGTGAATCTCGGCTTGAATTGTCTCGAGTTCTATTGTGCCGTCGGAAAGATTAGAAACTGTGTTCATTACGATACCGCCCAGCACCGAAATTCCACCTGCTTCATGCTGAAAAGTATGCCCTTCCCGCCCCATTATTGCTTCTTCGCCCCTGGCGCAATGGGCCATCACCGCGACAAGATTCCCCATCGTTCCGCTAGAGACAAAAAGCGCAGCTTCTTTTCCCATTATTTCAGCTGCTTTCTCTTCCAGTTTGTTCACACTGGGGTCCTCCCCATAAACATCATCGCCTAATTCGGCCTCATACATTGCCTGTCGCATTTCGGGTATAGGCCGCGTAACCGTATCGCTCCTGAAGTCGTAAATCTTTTTATCCATCACTTGCCTCCAAGTGGTCAATCAAGTCCTGCAAATCTGCAGGCAATTTGGATTCAAAAGTAGTCAGTTCGGTTTCGCCTGGAAGTACCAGTGCTAAACCTGCCGCATGCAGAAAAAAACGCTTGATAGGCAGGCTAATTTTCTTTCTGCCATAAACCCGGTCGCCCACCACAGGCACACCCAAATACGCCAGATGCACCCGAATTTGATGTGTTCGTCCTGTAATTGGTTTAACTTCAAGCAAGGTATGCTGCTTAAATGCTTGAAGCGTCCGGTATTCACTGATTGCCTTTCGCCCAGCCTGGTACTGGACTGCCATCTTTTGACGCAGATGTTTATGGCGTCCAATAGCAGCCTCTATTCGACCTGTAGGTGTAGGAGGGCAGCCGTCTACCAGGGCAAGGTATCGCTTTTCAGTTTTGCGCAACTTAAATTGTTGCACAAGCCATGTATAGGCCATGCTGTTTTTCGCTAAAACCACCAGCCCGCTGGTGTCTTTGTCCAGTCGGTGGACAATTCCAGGACGTCCTTCCTCACCGACATGAGCAATTTGAGGCCAATAAGCGATTGCCGCCTGGGCTAAGGTGTCGCGTTCACGGCCTGCCCCTGGATGAACAACCATCCCGGCAGGCTTATCAACCACAGCCAGATCCTGATTTTCAAAGACAATCTGCAAACTTAGCTCTGAGCTAAGCAGCTTTTCTGGTTCCGCTTCCTTTGGGAGAGCAAGTTCTACCCGCATCCCATTTTCAAGTTTAAAGGCAGATTTAGTTACTACAGTACCGTTTACAGTCACCTGGCTATCCTGAATAAGCCTCTGTAGCACAGCCCGAGAATGTTGAGGAATCGCACCAGACAGGAATTTATCCAGACGTTCACCCTCCTCAGAGCTGTAAGCGATCTGCAGCAACTTATCATTCATGATCATTCTCAGAACTTTGCTCAGGCAGGTTTTCTGCCGTCGCGGACGAAGAACCTCTCTCTGCAGAAGGGGCTATAGCAGACTTAGCGCTGCGCTCCTGAAGATATAAAGATAAAATCAGCAAACCTACCCCAACCGTAACGCAGGAATCGGCGATATTAAAGATGGGGAAGCTGCCCACACTGATAAAATCCGTCACTTGCCCTTCAGCAATACGGTCGATCAAATTACCCAAGGCGCCGCCTATTTGCATTCCTAACGCTACTTTTGCCAGTTTATCTTTGCTTTCCAGCTTTTGGTAAAAACCTATCAGCACAGCCACAATAATTACAGCCAGAATTCCCAGCACCAGGTTAGTATTCTGAAAAAGCCCAAAAGCTGCGCCAGTGTTTTTGATGTGCGTGAATCGAAAATAGGGTGCCAGCCAGGCCCAGGGCATCCAGCTTTGATGCAGTGGTAAATGAGCTTTTACGTATGCTTTCGAAGCCTGATCTCCAAGCACAACGGCTGCAGCCACAAGAAACAGCAGCAAATTATGTTTAATAGCATCCCGCTTATTTCTTTGCATTATCCCTTTCAATAGCAACCCGAAGTGTTTCTGCCTCCAGCTGATCCTCAAGCTTATACCATCCTAACGGGGCTTCGCCGGATTCAAGCTCAACAGCTAGGGTTTCGCTCATAATATACTCACGGAAGTTTTGAATAGCCTCGTCAAGTTTTGGGCTGGCCTGGTAGCGCATGCAGATGCGGTCGCTAATGTCTAATCCGCTGTCTTTTCGCAGAGATTGCACCCTGCGTACAAATTCGCGGGCCAAACCTTCATGCTCCAGTTCTGGCGTAAGCGTAGTTACCAGTGCTGCTAAATAAGCACCCTCCGAAGCGACCTCGTAACCTGCCATTGCGTGGCTGTGCACTTCAACTTCATCAGGTTGGATTTCGTAATGTTTCCCGTCAAGCTGGATAATCAGGTTAAGGCCTTCCAAGAGCTTTATGGCACTTTCTTTCCTGGGCAGTTCCAGAATAGCCTGGCGTACCTTCGGAAAATCCCCTTTAAATCGTTGGCCTAACTGGCGCGGTAAAGGATTAATCGAATACTCAACAGCCTCCTCGCCAGCCTCCAACAAGCGGGCGTGCTTGACATTCAGCTCATCCTCCAGGATCTCTTTAAAGCGATTGACTGCTTCAGCCTCTTCAGCAAACCCCACCGCAAAAGCAATTTCAGAAAGGGGCTGCCGAACTTTTATTCCGCTCTTATTCCGAGCAGCATGCCCTAGCGAAGCCAGACGCATAACGGTTTGCATTTCTCGGTTTAATGCCTCATTGATCAGTTCGTGCTGAACAGTTGGCCATTCCGCCAAATGCACTGAAATCGGAGCGTCTTTGTCCCAGCTGCGCACAAGATTCTGATAAATCTCTTCAGCTAAAAAAGGAACCGCAGGTGCCATAAGCTTGGTTAAGGCAACCAAGGCAGTGTACAAAGTTTCATAGGCAGCGCTCTTATCGGCATCCGCATCACTCTTCCAAAACCGCCGCCGTGAGCGCCGCAGCCACCAGTTAGAAAGCTGATCAACAAAGTTGCCAATTGGGCGTGTGGCACCAATGACATCATAATTCTCGTACGCCTTGGTAACGTCCCTTATTAAGACGTTTAATTCAGAAAGCAACCAACGATCCATGGCACTAAAACGAGGAACTAACGGGGCCAGTGGATCCCAGCCGTCCAGGTTGGCATAGGTCACAAAGAAGCTGTAGGTATTCCATAACGGCAGCATAAAGGTACGTGTAACCTCTCCTACCAGATCGCTTCCAAAACGCCGTTCGTTCTGCGGCGGGCTGGCGGTAACCATATACCAGCGCACTGCGTCTGCACCATGCGCGTCCAGCACTTCCCAAGGGTCTACAACATTGCCTTTATGCTTAGACATCTTTTTGCCTTCAGCGTCAAGAATATGACCATAGCAGATCACGTTTTTAAACGCCAAGTTATCAAACACCAGCGCAGCGACTGCATGCAATGAATAAAACCAACCCCGGGTTTGATCAATGGCCTCACTGATGAAATCGGCAGGAAACTGCGTTTTAAATTCTTCTTTGTTTTCAAAAGGATAATGCCATTGGGCGGAGGGCATGGCGCCAGAATCGAACCAAACATCAATCAGCTCCGGTACACGGTGCATCTTTCCGCGTTTACATGCAGGGCATTCAAAGCTGATTTCGTCAACATATGGGCGGTGCAGGTCCAATTCGCCCAAATCTGTCCCAGTCAGTTCACTTAGTTCAGCCACTGAACCAACGCAATGCTGGTGTTTGCAGGAGTTACACTGCCACACCGGCAAGGGGGTACCCCAATAGCGGTTACGTCCCAGCGCCCAATCTACATTATTTTCGAGCCAGTTTCCAAAACGTCCCTGGCGAATATGGCCTGGAATCCAGTTAATCGTCTCGTTTAACGCAACCATACGGTCACGTACAGCAGTGGTACGGATAAACCAGGCAGGCCGTGCCTGGTAAAGAAGCGGCGTGTCGCAACGCCAGCAGAACGGATAGGTGTGCACCAATCTGCCGCTATGGTACAGCAAACCCCGCTCTTTTAGATCTTGAATGATAAGCGGGTCAGCATCTTTTACAAATTTATCAGCCCAAGGACTTACCTGTTTCAAAAAGCGTCCATCGTCCCCAACAGTTTCAATCAAGGGCAAATCATAGGCGTTAGCCGTCTCCATATCTTCGGCGCCAAAGGCAGGCGCGGTATGCACTAAACCCGTGCCGTCACTAGTGGTGACGTATTCGGCGTTCACAATGTAATGCGCAGGTTTCTCGCTGGGGAAGAAGTTGTACAGCGGGTTATAGCGCACATTCAGCAGTTGTTTGCCCTTGAAAGTCTTCAGAACCTTAACGGGTGTGTCCCCAAACACAGTTGGAACTAAATCCTTAGCTAATATCAGCTTCTCGTCATTAATGCCATCCTCAAAACACACCTTAACGTATTCCACATCCGGGTGTGCAGCAATCGCCACGTTTGCCGGTAAGGTCCAGGGCGTCGTTGTCCAAACAAGAAAATATGTGCCCGGTTCATCGCGTAACGGGAAGCGTATGTATATGGAAGGGTCTTCAACATCCTGGTAACCCAAAGCCACTTCATGGTCACTTAATGGCGTACCACAGCGCGGGCAATAGGGCACAACCTTATGCCCTTGGTAGAGCAGGCCCTTATCCCATATCTGTCTTAAAAGCCACCAAACCGATTCGATATACTCGTTTTTAAAGGTAACGTAGGCCCGGTCAAAATCAACCCAGTAAGCAATCCGTTCGGTCATGCGCTCCCAGTCCTGGATGCGCGCAAAAGCCGATTCGCGGCAAAGCGCATTAAATTTGGCAATCCCAAATTCCTCAATCTGGCTCTTTTTTGTAAAACCAAGTTTCTTTTCCACTTCAATTTCTACAGGCAGACCGTGTGTATCCCAGCCTCCGCGGCGATCAACGTAATAGCCCTGCATTACCCGATAGCGCAGGAACATATCCTTATATACGCGCCCGATTACATGGTGAATACCAGGCTTACCATTCGCCGTAGGCGGTCCTTCAAAAAACACAAAAGGTTTTCGGTCCTTGCGTTCCTCAGAAGATTTCTTAAAAACCTGGTTTGCCTTCCAAAATTCAAGTTGCTTCTCTTCTAATTCAACTTGGTTTAACTTACTGGTTACTGGTTTGAACATATTACTCCTAAAAAAATAAATATACTGGCAGGGTAATAAAAAACCCGCCCAATCCAGGGACGGGTTTTAACCCGCGGTACCACCCCGCTTCCCGACGTAGTCAGGCGCTCATTGCTGTTTCCAGCAGCGGGGCTAACGGCCCGCCAGTCCGGCTTACTTACTCTGGTTCAGTTCGCAGCTCGGGAAGGATATTACCTTCGGTCCTTACCTGCTTTCAGCGCCGCAGGCTCTCTGAAAAGGATTGTCGAGGGCTTTTTGTTTCCGTCTCAGCCGATCAACCGAGGATTATCCCATATTCACTCCAGCAGGTCAATCAGAAAGAAGTGAAAGCTGTATGTGAAACTGTTGGTTTACGATACATCTTGGACAGTGAAGTAAAAGAATAATGCAGGAAGTGGTATCACTGATATTGTTATTGCGCTAAACAAAAAACAATATGGAGGAACCACAACCTGCAATGGATAAGACAACACAGGAGATGAAATACCGGTACTCTTTGGTGAACTACGCTCTCAAATATGGGGTAAGCAAAGCAAGCAGAAGATACAACCGGGCGCGAAGTTATATTTACTATTGGCTCAAGCGGTTTGATGGAGCAATAGGCTCTTTAGCGGCCAAATCGCGCAGGCCTCATCACCATCCCAATCAACATACCCAGGAAGAGATTGCCCTAATCATTCGCTGCCGCAGGCGGAATGCGGAGCTGGGATTGTTGGAGTTTTGGTTCAAACTGAGGGAAGTGGGATACACCCGTCATTACGTCAGTTTATATCGCGTGGAACAAAGGGAAGGGTTAGAGCGGTCCAGGAAACCCAGGCAGAAAGGGCCTCCTCCCAAACCTTATGAGGCGATGCTGTATCCCGGCCAGCGGGTACAAATTGACGTCAAACATGTTCCCAGAGAGTGTATCCAAGATAAAACATGGGGAAAGTATTATCAATATACGGCCATTGATGAATACAGCCGCCTGAGATACCTGGCTGCTTATCAGCAGGCGGACACCTTCTCCTCAGCTGATTTCATCAGCAAGGCCGTCCGTTGGTTTTCCTCCCACGGTATTCGTATTGACTGTGTCCAGACGGACAATGGCCCGGAGTTCACCAGCCACTACAGCAAGAGGGAAGGCAACGACAGACCTAACCTCTTCCAGAGATACCTTAGCGAGCATGCCATCAAATACAAGCGGATCAAGCCCTATACGCCGCGGCATAACGGCAAGGTGGAAAGGAGCCACAGGGAAGATCAAAAACGTTTTTATGACCGTGCCAAGTTCTATTCATTTGAAGATTTTCAAACACAATTGAGAAGACACAATCAGCGTACGAACAAGATCCCGATGCGACCGCTTAAGTTCCTGAGCCCTTTAGATTATTTGAAACTCACTGTCCAAAATGTTTGACAAACCAACAAAAGAAGTGAAAGCTGTATGTGAAACCTGTATCATGGCTTTGGACGCAAAACGACCCCTTAATTGGGGTCGTTGCCTGGGTGCCTGAAGGGTCTCGATCCCTCAACATCTTCATCCACAGTGAAGCACTCTGCCATTGAGCTACAGGCACCATAGTGGCGCAATATTTTAGCATGCCGTGTGCAAGGACGCAAGGTTTTTTGTCAGCTACTGTTTGTCAGCTACTTTATGCTTTGGGCAAGCCTGCGCTTTTAAGAAAAGAAATCAAATCTTCTTCGCCAACAAGAGTCTGATCCCTTTTCACCAGATCCTTTACCATCACCTTGCCAGCCTTGGCTTCGTCAGGCCCCAATACTAAAACAAAGCGCATATTCACCCGGTCAGCATATTTCAACTGCTTCCCCAGTTTCTCAATCTCCACTGGCAAGACGGTTTTTAATCCTGCTCCGCGCAATTTGGCAGCAAGCAATTCGCTTTTTGCATGCAGCTCTTCATCGAAAATAGTTACAAAAACACCATCATTTGCAAGAAGTTCCTGGGGATAAGCATTAAACTTTTGGAGCACAAGGTCTATGACCACATCCCCCATCGCAAATCCCACGCCGGCCAGTTCTCGCCCGCCCACGTCAGCAACCAGGTTGCCATAGTGCCCTCCACCCAGAATAGCCCTGAATTCACCAGCGTTATCGTGTACCTCAAAAACGGTACCCGTGTAATAATCCAAGCCGCGGGTAATGCTTGGGTCGTAACAAATATATTCCCCCAGGCCTAAGTGTTGTACATGCTGGAAGATACCGCACAACTGCTCAGATTCTTCCCATAAACTTAGATCTGCCAACAGGGCTTGTATCTGCTCGAAACAGAGTGTATCAATCCCCAGTTCCAGAACTTTCTCTTTCCATATTTCTGGAGGCAACTTATCTATACGATCGATAAGACGCAGCATTTCTTTAACCTGGTCAGGGTTCAAACCCAGTTTCATCAGCTGCGAATTGGCAAACGCACGGTGATTGACCCGCACACTCACTTGGTCTGGGCTTAGGCCCACCCGCTGCAGGAAAGAAGCAGCCAGAGCAATCAGCTCTGCATCAGCAAGCAGGGAATCAGCACCAATTAAGTCAATATTCCACTGAAAAAATTCCCTGGTACGGCCTTTTTGAGGACGCTCATAACGCCAAAAAGGGCCAAAACTCCACCAGCGTTGCGGGAAAAAAAGTTCGTTTTGCTTCTGAGCAACCATTCTTGCCAAGGTAGGGGTAAGCTCCGGCCGAAGTGCAATCAAATCCCCGCTTCGGTCTGGAAATACAAAGGATTGCTCTTTTACGAGCTCCTCACCTGATTTGGCAGCATATAATTCAATACTCTCCAAACAAGGCCCATCGTAGTATTGGTAGCCAAATAATTCAGAGGTTTCTCGTATCTGGCCTAAAAGCCACTGCCTGCGGGCCATTTCATCTGGATAAAAATCTCGCGTCCCCTTTACACTGCGTATTATTTCTGCCATAAATCCTCTTATAACTCTGTATCTAAGCGAAAGTATATCATCGGCTATCAGGTACAATTAACAAATAAATAACCCGACAAAGGATGGTCCAATGAAATTAAGCGAAATCATCAGCATTTGCGAAGCTAGCCAAGTCACACCCCATATTGATTTGGACCAGGATATTTCGGGCGGCTTCTGTGGCGACCTAATGAGTGACGTCCTGGCTTCGATTCAACCCGACTCCCTGCTTATTACCGGTTTGAACAACCCTCAGGTAGTACGTACTGCGTTGATTGCTGATGTGAGACTCCTTATTATCGCCCGTGGGAAGCGTCCTGCGCCAGAAACCATTAAATTGGCAATTGCAGAAAATTTACCTGTTCTCAGTTCCAAGCTCGGCCTCTACGAATTGGCAGGGCGTCTGATGGCTGCTGGCCTTCCAAGCCTGGAAAAACCATTAGCCTTTAATAAGAAAGATCGGTTTACTGACTAAACCTATGTGTGCTGAAAAAAAGATAAGTGATTCGGAGATATACAATATCACTCGTACTGAAGAGCTCGCCTACGAGCTGACGATTGCCGAGGTGATGTCCTGGGATCTGATCACAATTTCACCAGAGGCTCCGATGACAGAAGCTTTGGAGTTGTTTCGAATTAAACGCATTTCCGGTGCCCCGGTGATAGAGGGAGAAAAACTAGTTGGAGTGCTCTCAATCGAGGATCTTATCCGTGCCCTTCGTGACCAACAGCAAAGCAAAAGTGTGAGTGCGTATATGACCAAGAAGGTCATTACTGTCCACACCTATGATCAGGTAGTTGAAGCACTGAAGCTCTTCCGCAAAACACATGTAGGTCGCTTGCCAGTATTGGATGAAAACCAAAAACTCGTCGGAATGCTGACAAAAGGTGACATTACTGATGGCTTCCTGAGGGCTATCCAAGAGGAGGTAAGTTCCGAGGAGATGATACGCTACCGTGCATCACATCTTTTTGAGGACATTAACTCTGACCGCAGCAGCCTTATCTTGCGCTATCGCGTAAAGAAAGACGATTTTGAACATGGCGGCGAAGCTTCAAACAAAATAAAAAAAGCCCTCCTGCGTTTAGGGGCCTCTCCCCAAATTGCCCGGCTTTGCGGTATTGCAGCCTATGAAGCTGAAATGAACCTCATTATTCATACAAGCCGCGGCGGCACACTGCGGGTGGAAATTGAACCAAGTAAGATCCGCATGGAGGCCTACGATAGCGGCCCGGGAATCCCGGATATTGAGGCTGCACTACAGCCAGGCTTTTCAACTGCCCCCCATGAAATCCGTGAAAAGGGCTTTGGTGCCGGGATGGGATTAGTAAATATTTATAACTGCGTTGATGAAATGGATTTGGTTTCTTCCCCTGAAAAGGGAACAAACCTGCATATGATTATGTATTTGGATCGTTATCTCAGTCATAACCAGGAATCCGGCCATGAAGCTAAGTGAAATTATTACAAGTCTTAAACTAAAATGTCTTACCGAGCCCAAAGATTTCACCCAAATTGAAGTTACTGGAACCTATGTATCGGATATGCTTTCTTGCGTCATGGTCGGAGCTCAAAGCGGTGAAATCTGGGTCACGCTCATCGCCAGTCAGAATATTGTGGCTGTAGCTTCCTTGCTGGACTTGCCGGCAATCATCATCACCGAAGGTGCTCTCCCAAATGACGAAACACTCCAACAAGCAAATCGAGTTGGTGTGAATCTCTTTTCAAGCTCAGAAAAAACATACCCTGTTGCAGGTGCCCTCTGGAGCTTGGGACTGTAACAGGAGCCTCTTCACGAGATGCAATTTAGAGCTGAGTTCCATATCCATAGTGTTCTCTCAGCAGACGCAGATTTAACGATGATACCCCCTCTCATCCTGCAAAAAGCGCAGGACGATGACATTCGTCTTATTACAATAACTGACCACAATGCTAGTGCAAATGTTCCCGCAATGCTGTCTGCTGCCGCAGGAACTGGGATTACCGTTTTGCCAGGTGTAGAACTTGAAACGGTTGAAGGAATTCACCTGCTCTGTCTTTTCGACAATCTGGAAAAGCTTGAGCAGCTACAGAAAATAATCGATTTAGCTTTACCCCTCTTACAAAACAATGAAGAGGTCTTTGGCAGTCAATTGATCGTCGATCCAGAGGGAAATTTTTTAAGGCATGATAGACAGCTGCGACAGGTATCTTCATCCATCACCCTTCTTGAAGCCTACCGGAATGTTCATAACCTGGGCGGTCTCATCATCCCAGCCCATATCGACCGGCGGAGCAATGGAATGCTAGCAATTCTGGGCGGCTTCCCACCGGATCTTTCTTTTCCGATAGTAGAAGTGTCTAAATTTGTCCCTGTGCAAGAAGCTCGTAACCGCTTTCCAGAAATCGGTACGCGCAAAGTGATTTCAGGAGGGGATGCCCATTATTTAGATGACATCCTTGGCATGAATCGCTTGGAATTGAAGAGCAGCACAGCTTCAGAGGTTCTCGCAGCGTTAAAGCAACACTCCAATTGAGCCTTTAACCATCTAATGTATGGAAACTTTCCCCAAACCGATTGACGGTTTTTGTGCCATGGCTTAGAATATTGTACAGAATTTCACAAGGTGAAGTCTTTATTTTAATGCCTAGAAAGGGAAGAAAATGCCAGAGGAGCTGAAACAAATGGACCCCCTGAAAATACCGGAACAGCTGGCCGTGATTGATGGTGTTATTGCCGAACATGGATCAACACCCGGTGCAACAATGGTGGTTCTCAACAACCTGCAGGAAAAGATCGGTTTTATCTCACGTCCCATGCAGGAATATGTGGCCAAGAAACTAAATGTGCCCCTAAGCAAGGTGCACGGAGTGGTTTCGTTCTATTCTTTTTTTACTACCGAGCCTCGGGGCAAGCATGTAATCAAGTTTTGCATTGGTACAGCTTGTTATGTTGGCGGAGCTTCGCAGCTCATTGATAAGGCAAAGCAAATTCTGGGAATCAGTCCCGGTCAAACTACCCAGGATGGTTTGATTACCCTCGAAGTTTGCCGTTGTGTAGGTGTTTGTTCACAAGCGCCGGTAGTGGTTGTAGATGACACGAATCATGGACGTGTTGCCCCTGGGCGTTTTGGTCGCATTATAGATAGTGTCATGGCTGCGGAGGCAAAAGCTTGAGAGAAATCTCGCTTCACCTTCTCGATATTGCCGAGAATTCCGTTACAGCTGGTGCCAGCCGCATTAAGCTGAATCTTACCGAAGCTCACAGTCGGGATCGGCTCTATCTTTCGGTGATCGATAACGGAAAGGGTATTCCGCGGGCATTTCTGGAGACCATCAAGAATCCGTTTACAACCTCGCGGTCAAACCGCAAAGTTGGGATGGGGATCCCGCTTCTAAACCAGGCTGCAATCCAATGTGAGGGTGAACTGTCAGTTCGTTCCCAGCTAGGTAAGGGAACACAAATATGGGCAGATTTTCGCCTTAGCCACATCGACAGGATGCCTGTAGGCGACCTGGCAGCTACCTACACGGGCTTAGTTTTGGGTCATGAAGATCGCAACTGGGTTTTACGTTATCAGGTCGACCGCAGCGTTTTCTATCTGGATGATATACAGATAAAAAATGAAATGGATGGCATACCTTTGTCGGAGCCACCCATCAATTCTTATCTAAGAAATTTAATTGAAAAAGAAATACAGAATGTTTCACAAAAACGAGAAGAAGGAGTTTTTGATGCCTGAAATCAAGTCGTTCGAAGATTTGAAACGCCTTCGCGAAGAAGCCATTCGCCTGAAGGAGATGCGTGAATCCCAGGGCAAAACCGAAGTGGTTGTAAGTATGGGTACCATCGGAATTGCTGCAGGTGCACGCGAAACCCTCAAAGCTATCTTAGCCTTTGTTGAACAAAAAGGCCTAAGTGACATCATCGTCCGCCAAACTGGCTCGATGGGTTTTGAAGGTAGCGACCCGGTAGTCCAGGTGCAATTGGCTGAAGGCGAGAAGGTTACTTATGCAAAAGTAAATGTCGCAGCAGTCCAAAGGATCATGCAGGATCATGTCTGTGACGGAAATGTCGTAGAAGATCTGCGAATGATCACCAGCGAGACTGAAAAATCCAAATAAAGGTGCAGCTATGACATACTACCGCTCAACTGTATTAGTTTCAACAGACCCTCTTGCTATTGAAAAAGGTGCCTTAGATGTAAAAGATCGCCTGGTAGCTGAGCTTAAGCGTCTAAACCTTGAAAATGAAGTGCAGGTTCTGGATACACCACGTCTTGGCGAGCCCAAAACGGACTCACCTGACATCGTTGTTTATCCTGAAGGCACCCATTACAAAGCAATTACTCCCGATACGGTTCCCATGCTTGTGGAAGAACACTTTGTAAAAGGCCGTGTGCTCAAGCAGTACGCTTCAGTAATGCGTGACCTCACTGATGACGAAGTTTCGGAACCGAAAAGCAAGGAAATTCGGATTATTCTGGATAATATCGGCAAGATTGACCCCCGCAATATTAACGATTACCTGGCTGTTGATGGCTATATGGCCCTCGGCAAGGTATTAAATGAAATGGACCCGGAAACGGTTATCCAAACCGTTTTAGACTCCAAACTGCGCGGACGTGGCGGAGCAGGCTTCCCCACCGGTCTCAAGTGGCGCTTTGCCCGCCAGGCTCAGGGACAACCCAAATACATCATCTGTAATGCTGATGAGGGCGACCCCGGAGCGTTCATGAATCGTAAAGTTCTGGAAGGCGACCCTCATTCGGTTATTGAAGGCATGATCATTGCTGCCTACGCCATTGGCGCAGAGCATGGCTACATCTACTGCCGTGCCGAATACCCTATTGCGGTCAGCACACTGGGTATCGCCATCGAGCAGGCTCGTGAATATGGTCTGCTTGGCGAAGGCATTATGGGTACCGACTTCAACTTCGACCTAGAGGTCCGCATGGGTGCCGGTGCTTTTGTCTGCGGCGAAGAAACCGCATTAATCGCATCCATCGAAGGACAGCGTGGAGAACCGCGCGTCCGCCCGCCTTTCCCCGCTAACAAAGGCCTGTGGGGCAAACCCACCAACATCAATAACGTCGAAACCTATGCCAACATTCCGCGGATTATCCACCGTGGTGTGGAATGGTATACCAGCATGGGTACCGAAAAGAGCAAGGGAACTAAAACCTTTGCACTCGCCGGCGATGCAGCCCATACCGGTCTCATTGAAGTTCCCTTTGGCATGACCCTGCGCGAAATCATTTATGACATTGGCGGGGGAATTAAAGGCGGCAAGAAATTCAAAGCCGTTCAGACTGGCGGTCCTATGGGCGGTTGTCTGCCTACCAGCGACCTGGACCTGGCCGTAGACTACGAAACACTCGGTGCTGCAGGCTCAATTATGGGCTCCGGCGGTATGGTGGTAATGGACGAAGAAACCTGCATGGTCGATATCGCCCGCTTCTTCATGGAATTTACCCAGGACGAATCCTGCGGTAAATGCGTACCCTGCCGTGTTGGAACACGCCGCATCCTGGAGATCCTGGAGCGCATCTGCAAGGGCGAGGGCAAGCCGGAAGACCTGGATACCCTGGATACACTCTGTAAACAAACCATCCAGGACAGTCTCTGCGGCCTTGGCCAGGGTGCTGCCAACCCGGTTGTGTCGACAATGAAACATTTCATGGACGAGTATAAGGCGCATATTTATGACAAAAAGTGCCCTGCGCACGTTTGCCGCGCGCTGATTAATTTCCACATCGTCGAAGGAAAATGCACCGGCTGTACCGTATGTGCACGCGCCTGTCCCGTAGGCGCAATTAGCGGCGAGCGAAAAATGCTGCACGTGATTGACCAGGATGTCTGTATCCGTTGTGGTATCTGCAAACAGTCCTGCAACTTTGACGCGATCGTCATTGACTAAGCGATCGCGAGCTGATTGGAGAAAAACAGATGATCAAATTAACCATCAATGACCAGACAGTCGAAGTAGAACAGGGTAGCACCGTTTTGCAGGCTGCCAAAAAGCTGGGCATTAAAGTGCCTACGCTTTGCGACCATCCCCAGCTGCACCCTTATGGTGCCTGCCGCTTATGCCTTGTTGAGGTAGAAGGCGCACGCACCCTTATGCCCAGTTGTACCCTGGCAGCTACTGAAAATATGGTAGTACATACCAACACCAAACGTGTTGCCGAAGCCCGAAAATTTGTGCTTTCGATGTTGTTTAGCGAACGCAATCACTTCTGTATGTATTGCCAGGCTACCGATGGCGACTGCGAACTTCAGAATGCAGCCTACGATGAGGATATGAACCATTGGCCCATCACGCCGGCATACCTCCCATTTGCGGTTGATGCCAGCCATCCAGATTTTATTCTTGACAACAATCGCTGTATTCTTTGCCGGCGCTGTGTACGCGCATGCGGTGAATTAGTTGGAAACTTCACGCTCGGATTCGAAGAACGTGGCTCGGCCTCCTTCCTGGTTGCAGACGACGGCCTTCCTTTAGGGGAAAGCAGCTGTATTTCTTGCGGGAATTGTGTTCAGATCTGCCCTACTGGTGCTCTGATCGACCGCAGAAGTATGTACCAGGGACGCCTTACAGACCTGGAGCACAAACCCTCCGTTTGTATGGAATGTTCGCTTGGCTGTGAGCGTGATGTTTTAGTTCGCGATTCCCGGCTGGTTCGTTTGGACGGGAATGTGGATGGCGATTTCAATGCCGGCCTCCTTTGTGAAAAAGGCCGTTATACACCCCTGAATGCAAAGGGCAAGCGCATTCAAAAGCCAATGCTGCGCAAGGACGGCAGTTTAGAGGAAGTAAGTTTTGAAGAAGCTTTGAAAGTATTAAGCGAACAGTTCAAAAAAGCTGCAAGCGTATCTGCAAGCATTTCCGCCCGCCAAAGTCTCGAGAACCTGGCAGCCTTCAAATCTGTGATGAAAGCTGCAGGAGCTGAAAAAGTCCATGTGCTCAACGACGATCCAACGGCATGGCAAGCAGTAAGCTATGCAAAGGACAATGGCGCGTTTGAGGCCTCGCTTGAAAGCTTAAAAGAATTTGATCTTGCAATCGTCCTCGGAGCCGACCTCCTCAACGATCATGAGGTTGCAGGCTTTATGGTAAAGCGGCAGCTAGCCTCCGGTTCAGCCCTGGTGAATGCCTCTAAGGAAGCCAACGATCTTGGCATCTACGCGGATCAGAAAATGGAACTCTTTGGCGCAGAGCCAAGCGTTGCTCTGGAACTCTGTAAGGACCTTAAACAGGCATCGAATGCAGCAAAATGGGCAGAAAAATGCAACGCGACCGAAGCAGATTTTGAAGCACTTTCTGCACTCTTCAACGGAAGCGGTAAAAAGCTTGTCATTGTAGGCAAGCAATTTGCTCAGGCAGAACAATTTGCTTCCTGTGTAGCCCTTGCTCAGCAAATCGATGCCAAGTTCATTGCCCTTAAAGGTGCAGTAAATACCTATGCTGCTGCCCAGATGGAATATGCCTCCAGCTGTGAGTGCACCAAGGCCGACTTGGTATACATGGCATTAGGCGATGAGAAACCATGCTGTGCTTCGGATCAATGCCTCAGCAATGCAGGCTTTAAAGTATTACAGGCTGCTTACGACAATGAGCTCTGCTCCCAAGCCGATCTCGTTTTGCCCGCAACAATCTGGGCAGAAGAAGAAGGCCACTTTATGGCTAGTGACGGTCGTGTGCGCATGGCTCAAAAGGCCATTGAACCGGAAGCAAGCGTGCTTAGCACCGCAGCAGTCATGCAGGCTCTCGCAGAGAAACTTGGGCTTGAATATTCAGCAGACTGGCAATCGCAGTGTAAATATGCTGCGCTTGAGATCGCAGCTTAGGATGCGATAGGATTTAGGATACAAAAGGAACGAAAGGAACCTGAATGGCTAAACCAAAAGTAGCTTCAGATTGGCTCGCCGGATGTGCTGGTTGCCATATGTCCTTCTTGGATATGGACGAACGCATCATCGAGCTGTGTAAATTAGTAGACCTGCGCTCTACCCCCATCACGGATCTTAAAGTGCCCGATGAAGATGGTGTTGATGTAGGCATCCTTGAGGGTGGTATTTCCAATACCCATAATGAAGCAGTAGCCCTGCTGATGCGCAAGCGCAGCAAGATCCTGGTGGCTTTGGGAGACTGTGCTGTATTTGGCGGCGTGCCGGCAATGCGTAACTTTGCCGGTGCCGATGCAGCTCTTCAGCGCGCTTACGTTGAGACCGAAAGTACAGACAGCAGCGGCATGATCCCTAACCATCCCGAACTTTCTCAGCCTGTGCATGTACGCCCGGTAAGCGACCTGGTCAAGGTAGACGTCTTTGTACCTGGCTGCGCCCCCAGTGCTGATGCGATTTTTGAAGTGCTTGCCAGCCTTGCTCAAGGAATCATTCCTGAAGTCAAGGGCGATTTGAACGACTGGCATTAGGAGTAAATATGACAGCTCAGAAAATCACGATTGAACCCGTAACCCGCATTGAAGGTCACGCCAAAGTGACCGTGCATATGAAGGAAGATGGAACGGTTGAACATGCCTACTTCCATGTAAATGAATTCCGCGGTTTCGAGAAATTCTGCGAAGGCCGAATGGTTACAGAAATGCAGCAGATCACGCCACGTATTTGTGGAATCTGCCCGGTTAGCCATCATCTGGCCGCTGCAAAAGCCGGCGATGTGGTGCTTGGTGCACCGCCTCCGCGACCTGCTCAGCTCCTGCGCGAGCTGATGCACATGGGCCAGATTATCCAAAGCCATGGAATGCACTTTTTTGAATTAGGCGGCCCTGACTTGATTCTAGGCTTCGACCATGACCCAGCTACGCGCAATGTTGTTGGATTAATCAGTGCCGACCCAGAATTAACCCTTAAAGCTGTTCGCATACGCAAATTCGGGCAATCCGTCATCAGCGAATTGGGTGAACGCTCCATCCACCCCACATTTGCAATTCCTGGTGGTGTTAACCGCGCCTTCACAGCCGAAGGTCGCGAACGCATTCTGGCCCAAATTCCTGAACAGCTGGAAACCGCAAAAATCGGCATCAACCTGATCGAAACCTGGTGCGAGAACAATCTTGAAGATGTGAACAAGTTCGCTGTCTTCCCCACAGGATACCTCGGCTTGGTTACTCCCAAGAATTCCCTCGAGCTATACGATGGCGAGCTGCGCCTGACTGGCAGAGATGGACAGCAGTTGGAAAAATTCTCGGCACAGAATTATCTCGATTACATCGCCGAACACGTTGAGCCTTGGTCCTACCTTAAGTTCCCCTATTACAAGAAACTGGGTTGGCCGGAAGGTGTCTATCGTGTTGGTCCCTTAGGGCGCTTGAACACTAGCGACAAAATCGACACCCCAATTGCCAATGAAGAGTTCATGCGGTTCAAAGCCTTAAACGGCGGAAAACCTGTCGAAAACACGCTCTACTACCATTATGCACGCATGATTGAAGTGTTATTTGCATTGGAGCGCGCTCAGGTACTGCTTGAAGACCCTGACATCCTCTCTACGGATATCCTTAATACCAAACGCGACCTCCAGGAGAGCGGCGTAGGCGTTATCGAGGCTCCTCGTGGAACACTGCTGCACCACTACTGGATTAACGAACACGGCCAGCTGACCAAGGTGAACCTAATTGTTTCCACCGGACATAATAACTATGCCATGAGCAAAGCTGTGGATATGGTGGCAAAAACCTACGTCAAAGGTCCCAAAGTTGAAGAGGGAATGCTCAATCGTGTCGAGCACGCTATCCGCGCCCACGACCCCTGCCTCAGCTGCTCCACCCATGCCGTTGGTCAAATGCCCTTGGAAATCTCCGTTTACGATGCCCAAGGCACTTTAACTCAGGTGCTCAAGCGCTGAGAGAGCAAAAAGTATAACCAGCCTCCCCGATTTGGTAAGATTGGGGAGGTTTTATTATGATGAATGAGATGAACGAAAGAGTGCTGCTGATTGCTTATGGCAATCGGGACCGTGAGGACGATGGCGCCGGATGGCATGTTCTCAACATGCTTGCCGACGCGCTTGGGATTGAAACACCCCAGCTGCCAGGTAATAGTGTGCAAACTCCGGATGGCAGGCTGCAATTGCTCTACCTTTTCCAGCTTCTTCCCGAAATGGCCGAAGACCTCCTGGAATACAACGAAATCATTTTTATTGACGCGCACAATTCCGACACACTGCCCGAACTAAGCTTTGAGGCTATCAGCGCTTCCACCCGTCACTCAGCGTTTACACATCACATGAGTGCCGAAGAACTGCTGGAAATTTGTCGAGTAATCAGCGGACAGCTGCCAAAAGCACGCATGTTGAGCGTTCGCGGCCACAGCTTCATGTTTCGTGATGCGCTCTCTGAGCAAACACAGGCTAACGTTCAGCAAGCCTTTCAGCTGCTTGCTGAATACCTTGGGATTTCAAGCCCCAGCCCAGCCGTCACACGCATCAACTTTCAATCCTATAACAAAGATAGCGGCCTCGTAGCAGATAGCAGAATCTTGATCAAAGAGCATGCTTGCCGCCTGGTTGTAAATGAAAAAACCTGGTTAAGTTTTTTGTGCAGCCCTACCCATCTCGAAGAACTGGCTTTGGGCTACTTATGGAACGAAGGTCTTATTACCAATCCCAATCAGGTTAAAGAAATCAGCATATCCAAAGACCTGCAAGAAATTCGGGTAGCTCTGGACCACCAACCCCAGGCCCCCCAAGAATTTCAACGCAGTTCGACCGGTATCCAAGCCGAACCACAGATTCAAGCCAAGTCTTCAACGTGCAAGCATACAATAATGCCGCTTGCCGCATCCAAGCTTATCCAGCTTTATCAGCTCTTTATTGAACAGCAATCTTTACACAGGACTGCCGGCGGCTTCCATGCAGCAGGGCTTGCTGATGCGCAGAGTCTCCACTTTTCCGTAGAAGATCTTGGCCGGCATAACTGCCTGGATAAACTTACGGGCTTATATCTGCGCTCTGGTTCCAGCCTGCAGCCGCTCATCATTCTTCTAAGCGGCCGGGTTTCGTCAGAAATGGTTCGTAAGGCTCAGGCTTTAGGTGCAAGTTTTATCGTATCGCGCACAACTCCTACTGACTGCGCCATTATATCTGCTGAAAACGCTGGTATTACCCTGATAGGGTACCTGCGCAGCAATTCTTTTGAGGTTTTCACTCACCCAGAACGGATTTGCGCTGATGCATGAACTCCCAGTTACTGAAGATATTCTGCGTATTGCTACAGAGGAAGCCCAAAAACACCAGGCTACCCAGGTTACCGATATTTATCTGACCATTGGTGAATTGTCCTCAATTATTGATGATTCTGTCCAGTATTACTGGGATCACATCAGCAAAGGTACAATTTGTGAGGGAGCTACCCTCCACTTCAAGAGACCACCTGCCGTCATGCGTTGTGTGAAATGTCAAACCGAATTTGAGCTTTTAGAGGAGCTGCTTCCGTGCCCAAACTGCGGAAGCTTTGAGCTTAATATCGTTAGTGGGGATGAAATGCACGTAGATCATATTGATATCATTATGGAGGATAATAATGACTAAACGAGTAGAGATCGTAAAAAAGATCCTGGACAGCAATGACCGTCTGGCTGCACAAAATCAAAGCCTTTTGGACCAAATGCAGGTCTTCGGCCTGAATGTTATGGCTTCTCCTGGCGCGGGAAAAACCAGTTTTATCCTCGAGACGATCAAACGCCTGCCTAAGGAATATAAATTGGGTGTCATCGAAGGCGATACCGCTCCGGTAACCATCGATGCAGATAAAGTTATCGATGCAGGAATGCCTGCTGTCCAAATAAACACCGGCGGCGACTGCCATCTTGATGCAGTAATGGTAGAACAGGCATTAAATGCCCTGCCTTTGCAGGACCTGGACCTGGTAATCATTGAGAACGTAGGCAATCTGATTTGTCCGGCTGCTTTTCAATTAGGTACCCATGCAAATATTCTTATCGCTTCGATCCCTGAAGGGGATGACAAACCCTACAAATACCCCAATATCTATCGCGGTTTACAGGTACTTATCATCAATAAAACCGACTTGCTCCCCTATATCGACTTTAGGATGGATTATTTTAAATCAGGAGTTGCCGCTTTAAATCCCGGTATTGTAACCTTTGAGGTTTCCTGTAAAACCGGCGAAGGATTTGACGCCTGGATGGATTGGTTGGTTTCACAGCTTCAGGATAAAACAAAAGAGGCATAAATCAATCTCTATATCCAGATAAGGGGAATTGTACAAGGCGTTGGTTTTAGGCCCACCGTTTTCTTGCTGGCCAAACAGCATCAAATAAAGGGCTGGGTGCGTAATTCTGCCCAAGGCGTCGAAATTGAAGCACACGGCACTGCTGCGGCAGTAGCTGCCTTTGTTTCAGCCTTACGTGCCAACCCTCCTAAACTGGCCCATATAGACCATTTCGACACCAAGCCCCTCCCTGAAAAAGCGTACAGTTCCTTTGAGATTCTGGAATCGCAAGACTTGCAGAGTGACTTTTTGCCTGTCTCGCCCGATTTGGCTACCTGCCCGGAATGCCTGAGCGAAATCCTCCACACAAGCGAACGTCGCTACCGTTACCCCTTTACAAACTGCACCCATTGCGGTCCCCGCTTTAGCATTCTGCAGCGCATCCCCTATGACCGGCCAAATACCAGTATGTCTCCTTTCAAGCTCTGCCAGGACTGCCTGAACGAATACACAAACCCAGGGGACCGACGCTTTCATGCCCAACCGATAGCATGCCCGTATTGCGGACCGCAGTTATGGTTCCAGGCAGATGGCAAAACATTAGCCCGGGGTGATGAAGCTCTGCGTTTAGCAGAAACCTGGCTGGAAGCTGGCAAAGTCTTGGCTCTCAAAGGATTAGGGGGCTTTCACTTGGCTTGCAATGCTTTAAATTTTGAATCTGTCGAAACCTTACGAAAGCGAAAACGTCGCTCTGCCAAGCCTTTCGCTCTGATGGCCGGCACACTGGAAACCTTTGAGAAATACTGCCATTTAAGCACCGCCGCCCGCAACGTACTGCAATCTCCGCAGGCGCCGATCGTACTATTACCTTTAACTGAATTGGGGCGGTTACTGGCTGCCCAGGTAGCCCCAGGTCAATCTCGGCTGGGTTTCATGCTGCCCTATACACCTATGCACCACTTGCTTTTTAACGATATGCCAAACAGCGTGCTCGTTATGACAAGCGCAAACCTCTCCGAAGAACCCATTGCGTTTTCCAATCAGGATGCTATGACCAAGCTGCAAAATTTGGCAGACGGCTTTTTAATGCACGACCGCCCCATCGAAATGCGTATTGACGACTCGGTCGTTACTATGCTGGATAACCAGCCCTACTTTATCCGCCGGGCGCGGGGTTATGCCCCCGAACCAATCTTGCTTCCCTTCGAAAGCCCAACCCCCATCCTTGCAACTGGAGCAGAATTAAAAAACACATTTACTCTAGTGCGTGATAGGTATGCCTTTATATCTCATTACATAGGCGATCTTGAGAACCTGGAGACACTCAATGCTTATGAAGAAGCAATCCGCCATTACGAAGCGCTTTTCCGTGTTCGTCCCGCGTTTCTGGCGGCAGACTTGCACCCGGATTACTTAGCCACGCGGTATGCTCAGCAACGCGCTGCGGAAGAGGGCACCCCCCTCCTCCGGGTTCAGCATCATCATGCGCATATCGCATCCTGCATGGCAGAAAATTCATGGAACAGCGAGGACCCGGTTATCGGTCTTGCTTATGATGGCACCGGTTATGGCACCGACGGCACAATATGGGGCGGTGAGGTTCTCATTTCCAGTTACCGTGAGTTCACAAGGGCTTATCACTTATTACCGTTCGCCTTGCCAGGAGGCGATGCCGCAATCCGTACACCAGCCCGCCAGGCTCTGGCTCTTCTGAATGCAGCACAAATACCACCCGAGGAATACCCCCACTTAGCTCCTTTGCAATTCTTAACGAGGGATGAAATTGCAGCGGTAAACCAGCAGCTGGCAACTGGCTTTAATACTCCCGTAACCACCAGCATGGGCCGTCTCTTTGATGCGGTTTCAGCTCTACTCGGCATCTGTCAAAAAATTACTTATGAAGGCCAGGCAGCGATTGAGATGGAAGCGCTGTGCGACCAGGAAGAGACTGCCGGCTACCCGTTTCTTCTATCTGACAGTCTGATGGATCCTCGCCCCATGGTCCTGGAAATGATCAAAGATCTTGGCAATGGCATTGCTGTCCATAAAATTGCTGCCAGGTTCCACAATACGATTGTGCAGATGAGTCTTGAGGTCTGCAGGCAAGTCCGGGATGCACACGGACTACAAAATGTGGCATTTTCGGGAGGAGTATGGCAGAATATCCTTCTATTACAGCGCAGCAAAGCAGCCTTGGAAAAGGATGGTTTTAAGGTCCTGATCCATCAACACTTGCCCCCCAATGATGCTTGCATTTCGTTAGGGCAAGCAGCTATTGCAGGCTGGCAGCTGCTGCATAAGGAGTAAACAAAATGTGCCTGGGAATACCCGGAAAAATTACGGAACGCTTTGACCTGCAAGGTACTGCCATGGCCAAGGTAGATTTTGGCGGTGTCTTCCAAGATGTCTGTATCGCTGCCGTTCCAGAGGCGCAAGAAGGTCAGTATGTCATCGTGCATGCCGGCTTTGCGCTCAATACACTTAGCGATACAGAAGCTGAAGAAACTATCCAGCTTCTCAATGAGTTGGAAGCCTTCAATCGCGAGAATCCTCCCGAGGTCCATGGTACATGAATGCGACGCAAGCAATCGACCGACGCAACCCGGACCTCGTGCGTCAGCTGGCAGATGCCATTGCTAAAACCGCTACAAAGCCCTGGAAAATCATGGAGATTTGCGGCGGTCAAACCCATGCTATCCTGCATTATGGGCTCGACCAGCTTTTGCCAGCAGAAATCGAATTGGTTCATGGGCCTGGTTGTCCGGTTTGTGTAACCGGCCTGGAAGCGATTGATGCAGGAATCCAAATTGCCCTTCTGCCGCAGGTCATTTTCACTTCATTTGGCGATATGCTGCGGGTACCAGGCAGCAGCCAAGATCTTTTTAGCGCCCGGGCCCAAGGAGCCGATTTAAGAGTAGTTACTTCCCCGATGGATTCGGTGCGTCTGGCTCAGGAAAACCCTGACCGAGAGGTGGTCTTCTTTTCTATTGGCTTCGAAACCACAGCCCCGGTAATTGCAGCCAGCATTCTGCATGCTCAACGCAATGCAGTTAATAACTTTTCCATTCTGCCTGCCAATGTTCTGGTTCCTCCAGCTATGCAGGCAATTCTCGGCAGCCCCCAAAATCAGGTAAATGCCTTCCTGGCTGCCGGTCATGTCTGTGCGGTCATGGGTTATTGGGAATACGAACCCATTGCAGAGCGCTACCATTGCCCTATTGTAGTCACTGGTTTTGAACCTGCTCATCTGCTGGAAGGTATCCTCATGGCTGTTCGCCAGCTGGAAGCAGGGGAATCAAAAGTTCAAAATGCTTATGGGCGTGCTGTAACTCGTGATGGAAACCTGAATGCCCAATCTTTAATCAAACAGGTTTTTGAGCCTGTAGACCGTAACTGGCGTGGTATTGGCACAATTCCCCAAAGCGGCTTGGGCCTAAAACCACAATTTGAACACTTTGATGCCCTACATCGCTTTTCGATAGCGCTCCAGGCCATCAACGAATCCACACTATGTATTGCGGGGCAGATAATGCGTGGAAATGCAAAGCCCACCGATTGTCCCGCCTTTGGCAGGCAGTGTACCCCGCAGTCCCCGCTTGGAGCGCCAATGGTCTCCGCAGAAGGTGCTTGTGCTGCCTATTACCGCTACCATAAGGAAGCAATATGACCGATACCCCCCAATACCCGCCCATGCAAGGGCCTGTCTGCCCTGTGCCCATCAACCCCAAAGACACGATTGTTATCGGGCACGGAAGCGGCGGCTTACTCACCCAAAGCTTGATAAAAGGGGTATTTCAAAAGTACTTCAAAAGCCCGCTGCTGCTTGCCGGCAACGACGCAGCCCGGGTTGAAATGCTTGCCAATTTGCCTGCGGGCTGGAATTTGGTTACTTCTGCTGATGCACATATTGTTACTCCCATCATCTTC
Source organism: Anaerolineaceae bacterium (assembly GCA_040772305.1). Lineage (GTDB taxonomy): Bacteria > Chloroflexota > Anaerolineae > Anaerolineales > Anaerolineaceae > Mesolinea. The sequence goes on along the minus strand of JAXGYK010000001.1, from coordinate 1,642,766 downwards.
CCAGGGGGAGATATAGGCCGTCTTGCAGTGTGCGGTACAGTCAACGATGTGGCTATGCTCGGTGCCGATGTCAGGTACCTGACTGTAACCTTCATTCTGGAAGAAGGACTTTCCCTCTCAGTCCTTGAAACAATCCTAAACTCCATGGCTCAGGCCTGTAGGGAAGCCGAGGTTGAGATAATAGCTGCGGATACCAAGGTGACCCAAAAAGGTCAGTGCGATAAAATTTTTATCAGCACAACAGGCATCGGTTTCTCTGACCCGCACACCAAAATTGGGGGAGAACAAGCCCAGCCTGGCGATATCGTACTCCTTAGCGGTACCATCGGCGACCACGGAATTGCCGTCGCCGAAGCGCGCGGCAATCTGGGTTTTCAAAGCAATGTTCAATCAGATACAGCACCCCTTAACGGCCTTGTGAGCGATTTGCTCAGGACCGTCCCGGAAGTACACGTCTTACGAGACCCCACCCGGGGAGGTCTGGCAACAACCCTGGTAGAAATAGCACAGCAAAGCTGTGTAGACATTGCCCTTGAAGAAGCTGCCATACCGGTGGAGGCAACGGTGAGCAAAGCCTGCGAACTTCTTGGTTTGGACCCGCTTTATATGGCTAACGAAGGCAAACTCCTTGCAATTGTGCCGCCAGAGCAGGCAAATTATGCACTCGAAGTACTGCAAAAGCATCCCTACGGCAAAAATGCTGCAGCAATCGGGAAGGTAGAAGGTAAATCACGGGGCCGCTTGTGGCTCAAAACAAAACTCGGCACTACCCGTGTCTTGGATATGCTGGCTAGCGAAATGCTGCCGCGCATCTGCTGAAAAAAATTCTGGAGGCCTCTTTATGAATAGCGAAGTACCCATTCGATGGCTGGTGAATGAACATGCCCTTGGAAACCCCAAATCGAAATTAGCGGCAGAGCTTTTTCCTGTCGGTTTAGGCCAAAAAATTCGCCGCCTGCATGCCGAAATCCCTGGTTATAAGGCCAGTCCTCTCAAGAACTTGTCGCATCTGGGCGCCCGCATGGGCTTGGGAGGCATATGGGTCAAGGACGAATCCGCCCGCTTATCCCTGAACTCCTTTAAAGTCCTTGGCGGTTCTTATGCCATTTATAAACGGCTTCTTGAATTAGGAAATATCGAAAGCGATACCATCAATTTGCATGAACTCCTCAGTCTTTCTGGCGAGAATCGCAAACGGCTTGGTTCTCCGATATTTGCTACCGCCACTGATGGCAATCATGGTACCGGCGTAGCTTGGGCTGCCTCCAAAATGGGCTTCCGCTCGATCATATATGTGCATAAGCTCACCACCCAGGAACGCATCCAGGGGATACGCGCGAATGGCGGCGAAGTTCGCATTGTAGATGGTAACTATGATGACGCCGTTCGCCAAATGACTGTGGATGCTCAGGAAAATGGCTGGGAAGTGATTAGCGACACCTCCTGGGAAGGCTATACCGAAATCCCAAAATGGATCATGCAGGGCTATGCCACTATGTTTGTAGAAACACAGGAGCAACTTGCAGCGCAAGGTCTGCAACGCCCCACCCACCTCCTGGTTCAGGCCGGTGTAGGGTCATTGGCTGCAGCTGCCATTGGCTATTATTCACGTCTTTTTGAAGACAACGTTCCTCTCTCTCTTGTTGTCGAACCGACCAAAGCAGCCTGCCTTTATGCCAGTATCGCTGCAGCAGATGGAAAACCACATAGTGTCGAAGGAGAGCTGGATACGGTGATGGCTGGTCTTGCCTGCGGCAACCCTAATCCCCTGGCCTGGGAAACTCTTTATAACTGTGCCGACTACTTTGCAATATGCCCCGATTATGTTGCCGCTAAAGCGATGCGTGTTTACGCTGTGCCCCTGGCTGATGACCCCTTCATCATCTCGGGCGAGTCCGGTGCAGTAACCTTGGGTGCACTCATGTACACCATGTTGTGGCCTGGGGCTGCAGAATTGAGAAATGAGATGAAGCTTGGGCCTGAATCTCATGTTTTGCTCATCAACACCGAAGGCAATACCTCCCCTGAAGAATTCCGATCGGTAGTCTGGGAAGGCAACTTGCCTGTTCCAGAAAAATTCAAGATGCGGCTTCCAGGCTAAAGCAGTTGAAAAGCACACTTGGACTCAAAATGGTATTATTTGGACACTTCAATTCAAGGATGGACGCAAGATGAAAATTGAATTTCAGGAAACTACAAATGACCTGCTAAAGCGTATCGACATTCACAGCCAATATGGTGCCCGTGACATTGATGCCTGGATGCTGGAAGTTCTTAAACTGGAACCCGGGCTAAAAATCTTGGATATTGGTTGCGGCGCAGGCAAGCAGTGCTTCTCCTTTTATCATGCCCTCAATGGACAGGCAGAGATTTTGGGCACCGATGTATCTGAATCCTTACTTTCTCAGGCGCGTGAAGAAAATAAAAAGGTGAATAATGCTGTTTCTTTCGAAGTTCTCGACTTCAACAAACCTTTTGATCTTCCCGATAACATTTTCGATCTAATCTCATGCTGCTTTGCGATCTATTATGCCCAGGATATTCCTTTTACACTTTCCGAAATGCACCGCGTCCTAAAACCTGGCGGCCGCCTTTTCACAACCGGGCCAATGCCCAGCAACAAGCAAGTCTTTTACGACATTATCACTTCTGCCACTGGTTTTCAAATCCCACCAATGCCGGGTTCTTCACGTTATCACCCCCAAATATTCCCTGCGATGCAGGAGCTTTTCACTTCGGCTGAGCTCGAGTTGTTTGAAAATCCGCTTACTTTTTCCAGCGCCGAACCGTTTATGGCCTACACACGGGCTTCCTTAAGCGAAGACCGCAAACTCTGGAACAGCCTATTTAGTACCCATGCCGAATTTGAAGAAGTCATGCAGAAAATCAATGCTGAGGCCGAGCAGCGCATCAAGCAGGATGGGCAAATAATAATGACAAAAGTTGTCGGCGGCTTCATTGCCACAAAATAGGATTGCACTATGCAAAATATGACATTCCATGGCAAATCACTGCTTTTTGTCGGTGCTCATCCCGATGATATCGAGCTGGGTTGCGGAGCTTTGATCGCGGAAATTAAAGATAAAAGCGGGATTCACTGCGTGACCTTTTCGGATAACCGGAAAAACCCGGACCTCCAAAATCTAGTTCCCGAGCATTACCAAAGCATGTACAGTCTGGGATTAACAGATGCCAATATCGAGGTTTGCGAATTCCAGACCAGGCTCTTTCCGGAACATCGTCAGGAAGTTCTGGAAAAGCTATTGTCTCTTCGCAAGCGCTTTGAACCGGAAATTGTCTTTGTACACACCATACAGGATATCCACCAGGACCACGTTACGCTTACCCAAGAAGCATTACGCGCCTTTCGGGGCACCACAGTTTTAGGCTATGATGTGCTGCGCTCATCCTATGGTTTCTTCCCTCACTTCCTGGTTGAAGTTTCTAAAGAATCAGTCGATAAAAAAGTAGAAGCATTAAGAAAGTATGCTACCTATGCGCAGCGCTATTATTTTTCCGAGGATGTCGTCCGAGCAACTGCGATTCGGCATGGTGCCTTAGCTGAACGCCCCTTCGCTGAAGGCTTCGACATTATCCGCATCGTTGGCGGTTTTGGCAGTGTTTCGTAAATTTGAGAGTTAGCCTTTGTAGAATATTGAGCCCCTGCGCAATAGGTGCAGGGGCTTTTTAAATTTAGAGCAGTGCGCCTCGGTCAGGGCTTGTTCTGTCCCTGGACCCAATTGGGCGAACGTGCTGCGAATCAAAGGGAAACCACAACACCTGATCAGGAACCATCCATCCGTCTGTTAAATAAATATTCTGTTTAAACTGAACCGCGAGCATTTTGTTTTCAACCTGTACTACGGTACCTCGCAGCCATCCACGCGTGCGTTGTCCATCCTTTTCGTGGTCGCAGTTCACTTCTACTTTATCTCCCACATCATAGAGCTGTGTTTCTTTAGGGGGACGCATAAAATTCCGTGCAGCCATACTCCTCCTTACCCCATATCTTTATATAAAAATTTTCTATCGATTTCGCTTATTATTAAATTTTTTGTTGCGTCATCGTGGATTGCATCAATAAGTTCAGCAAAAAAACCTTCAACAATCAGTCTTTCGCCCTCTTCTGCCGGAATACCGCGGCATTGTAAATAGTATAGCTCCTCTTCGTCAATTCGACCAACTGTCGCTCCATGCGAGCAGCTCACGTCGTTAGCACAAATTTCAAGCCCAGGAATAGCATCCATATCCGCGTTTTGACTTAGGATTAAATTACGATCGCTCTGGTAGGCATCGGTTCCCTGGGCAATTTCATTGACCAATATCATCCCTTCCCAGGTGGTTTTCCCTTTTCCTCCCGCAGCACCCCGAAATGCAAGATCGCTGCTGGTATGTGGCGCTAAGTGGTTTTGCTGGGTATCCAAATTAAGGTGCTGACCGCTTCCAGCAAAATAAATACCCTTAAGCCGGGCATCAGCTCCGGCATTTTCTAAATCGGTATTTAGGAACACTTTTGATTTTTTGGTGCCCAAAGCCACATAGTTCCAATGCAGGCTGGCATCCTTCGCTAAACGTGCTTGTTCATGACTTATCAACCAGCTCTTTTGGTTAAGCATTTGGACTTCGTCCAGTTCAAGCTGCGCAGCTTCCCCAAGAGCTACCTGTACCAGCGCACCGTGCAAACCAGAGCCTTTATCCCGACTATTAAAGCGCAGTACAACCCTGGCAGCACTCCCTTCGCCCATCCAAATCCAGGTATTGCTGAAACTGGAGCCGTTTCCTGCCGCGTTGACCGTCAAATGGATCGCTTCACCAAGCCGCACCTTCGGGTCAATACAAAGAACCATGCCTCCGTCAGCCAGGGCTCGAGTGATCCAGGCAAATCTGTCCTGCCAATTAAGAGCAAAATTCTTTTCAAACTCCAGCAGTCTCTCCGCATGTTGGTGTTCAAAGTCAGCAAATGAATACAGGCAAACACCTGCAGGCAGCTCTTGTTCTTCATTGCATACACCGGCATGAACTGCTGAGCTTTGTTCATTAAAAAAATTACTGTCAAAATCGGAGAAATCCAGCCAGCGCCAATCTTCGTCCTTGGTGTGCGGAAAAGGAGTTTCTAAGGCCTTTTTCCAAGCCCTGGTCCTCGCAGCCTCTGTCTCCTTGCTTAAGCCAGCCAAAACCAATTCTGGGTTCAGTTTGCCAGGAAAGACATTGTTTGGGATGATTGGTACCAGCCGTGGTGTCTTTACGTCCATACTTAACCCACACTCCCTACCATTTGCAGCTGAATCAAGCGGTTCATTTCTACCGCATACTCCATCGGAAGTTCTTTTACCAATGGCTCAATAAAGCCGGATACAACCATCGTTGTGGCTTCCTCTTCCGAGAGTCCACGGCTATTCAGGTAGAAAAGCTGTTCCTCCCCAATCTTACTTACACTGGCTTCGTGACCAATGTTCACATCCTGTGCGTTCACATCGATGGTTGGGTAGGTATCCGAACGAGAGTTCTCGTCCAGCAATAATGCGTCGCAAACGACATTACTCCTGCAGTCCTTTGTCTGAGCAGCCACACGTACTAAACCGCGGTATGACGCCTGACCGTTTCCGCGGCTAATCGATTTTGAAGTAATCTTCGAACTTGTATCTGAGGCGAAATGGATCATCTTCGAACCTGTATCCTGGATTTGGCCAGGTCCGGCAAAAGCTACCGAGAGCATCTCGCCATGTGCCCCTCGTTCGCGCAAGTAACAGCTGGGGTATTTCATGGTAATCTTGCTGCCCAGGTTGGCGTCCACCCATTCCATTGTTCCATTTTCAAAGACGTTCGCTCTTTGGGTAACCAGGTTATACACATTTGTCGACCAGTTTTGGATGGTCGTATAACGCACGCGGGCATCTTTTTTGACGATAATCTCAATCACTCCACTGTGAATAGACTCATCCCGATACAAAGGCGCTGTACATCCTTCTACATAGTGCACCTGTGCGCCTTCATCTGCAATGATCAATGAGCGCTCAAATTGACCCATGCTGGGGTTATTCAATCGGAAATAGGCCTGCAGCGGTAAGTCTACTTTTACGCCTTTAGGCACATACACAAAAGAACCACCCGACCAAACAGCGCTGTTTAAGGCTCCGAACTTATTATCCTGTATCGGCACCACCGAAGCAAAATATTCTTTAAACAGGTCCGGATATTGTTTCAAGCCATTTTCGATGCTCAAGAAAATCACGCCCTGCTTTTCCAGGTTTTCCTGAATACTATGGTAAATCATCTCAGAATCGTATTGAGCACCTACACCTGAAAGAAATTTCTGCTCTGCTTCAGGTATGCCCAGCTTATCAAAGGTGTTCTTAATGGTTTCGGGCACATCTTCCCAGCGTTTTTGATCAATTTCAGCAGGACGTACGTAGTAGAAGATATTATCCAGGTCCAAGCCAGCAAGATTCGGACCCCATCCCGGCATTGGGCACTGTATGTAATGACGGTAGGCTTTCAGCCTGAATTCGCGCATCCACTGCGGTTCTTCTTTAAAATCACTAATCTGGTGAATAATCTCTTCGTCAAGGCCTCTGCGACTCCTGAACGAATGCGTCTCCGGATCGCTGAAACCGTAGGTATAGTCAGCCCCTAGGCCCTCAAGCAAGTCATGATCACGAATTGGCATACTATCTTGCTTCAACTCCGGCAGTCAAGGATCCATGGGCTTCGCGTACCCAATCATATCCCTGCTCTTCAAGCTTCAACGCTAGTTCAGCCTTCCCGGATTCCACAATACGTCCGCCGTAAAGCACATGCACAAAGTGAGGTTTAATGTAGTTCAGCATTCGCTGGTAGTGTGTGATCACCAAAATACCCATCTCGTTACTCGTAAGGGTATTCACCCCTTCGGAAACAATCCTTAATGCATCAATATCCAGACCGGAATCCGTTTCGTCCAGCACCGCAAACTTGGGCTCAAGCATTGCCATTTGCAATATCTCAGCACGTTTCTTTTCCCCGCCGCTAAAACCTTCGTTCAAGTACCGCCCTGCAAAGGCGTGGTCCATTTTCAGCATGTCCATTTTAGCTTTCAGCAATCGTCGGAACTTTACCAGCGAAATACCTTTATCCTCCGGATCTAATGCTTTTTGCCTGGCGTTTACCGCCACACGCAAAAAATTTGCCAGCGTAACACCTGAAATAGCCACCGGATATTGAAACGCCAGGAAAAGCCCGGCATGTGCTCGCTCGTCCGTAGAGAGACTCAAAATACTCTCCCCATCTAGCAGGATATCTCCCTGGGTTATCTGGTATCGGGGATGCCCCATTATCGCATGAGCAAGCGTCGATTTGCCAGTTCCATTCGGGCCCATTAATGCGTGCACTTCTCCTTGCCGAATCGTGAGACTGAAACCTTTTAGAATCTCCTTACCTGCAACCGCCACATGAAGATTCTCTATTTTAAGAACAGACATACCTGCCATTCCTTCCCGTATTAAGTCACGCGATTATAGCAGATGCATATATCAAAGTCAATTAAATAAGACTCTATTTATATAATTAACGACTCTCATACAAAGGCATGTTTTCCCAATCATATTCCGCTATAATTCCTGCACATAACCAGCATGGTTAAACCTTAAAGATTTGATTTGCACCAAAAGGAGAACAATAATGCCCGAAAAGAAAAACTTCTTCCAACGTCTCGCTGATAGATTCGCTAAGCCCAAGGAAGATAAGGAAAGTGAAAAAACTGCCGAGTTTTCTCGCGAACAACAAGAAGAAGCAGCCAAAAAAAATGCAGCTAAGACTGTCGGCCGCAAAATCGATGAAACTGCAGAAGCAGTTGCCAATAAGGAAGAAGAAGCAAAACGCAAAACCGAAGAGTTAGCCGCAGGATCCAAGCGCCAAACTGATGAGCACCTTGCTAAGAAAGCTGCTGAAGAAGCAGCCAAGGCTGCTGGCGAGGCAGAAGCTGCCGCCAAGGCAATTTTGGCTACCCATACCATCCGTCCCAACGAGACACTCAGCAGTATTGCTTTAGAGTACTACGGTCATGCCACACCGCCTTACTACAAACATATCTACGAGTTTAATAAAGCCATCATCGGCGATAATATGAACCTGATTCGCCCAGGTGAAACCATTCAGATCCCGGCATTGCCCGAGGAATTGCAAAAGCCCTCTTAGGAGCAGCTAATGTCGGATCAGTCTATCGATCTAGTAAGCTTGCTGCAGACAATCACTGAAAATTTATCCGAGCACCAAGAAGAACTCAACCGTGCCGATACCTACAATGGCGATCATGGAGACAATATAGTCGCTGCTTTTCGCTCTGCCAAAGAAGCCGTTGCAAAGTCTAAAGGAAAGTCTGCCGCGTCAAAACTTCAGGCTGCAAGCCGCGCCCTCCTAAAGCAGAAAAGCGGCTCGGCCCAACTATATGGAAAAGGTTTTAGTCAGGCAGCCAAGATCTTTAAAGGAAAAGAATTAACACCAGACACACTTGGTTCACTGATCGAAGCATTAATGGGCAGTCAGTCCACCCCAGAGGCAATCCCTGAAACCTCATCTAGCCAAGCCCAGGTGCCAGCCGGCGGTGATTTGCTCACCAGCTTGCTGGGCAATCTCACCGGGCAGGATCCATGTGCCAATCAACCGCAACAACCTACCGCAACTGCACCGCAGGGAGGGAACCTGTTGGGCAGCTTATTAGGAGGGCTTGTAGGCGGAGAACAGCAACAAACTACGCAGCACGAAGAAGAAGATGGAGGGAACCTTCTCGAAAGCCTGCTGGGCGGCCTCACAGGTTCACAGCAATCCAATGCCCAGCCCCAGAGCGGAGATCTGATGGATACTCTTTTAGGGAGTCTAGTGGGTTCTAAAAGCCAGCAAGAGCAGTTAGGTAAGCAAAGTGATTTAGATATGGGCAACCTGCTCAGCAGCGCTTTTCGTTACTATGCGGCAAAACGCAGTGGCAGTTCTGATCTTGAAGCCATCATGAGCGCCTTGAGTAAGAGCAGCCCCATGGGGCGTTCACAAGACCGTACCCAAAGCGGAGCCCTGATCATCCAATCTATCCTCAGCATGCTGGGAAACCGTTAAGTAGTACGCAATCTCATAAACAACGGCCGCCCTTTTACAGGCGGCCGTTTTCTTTGTAAATCAGAGATTCTCTTTAGTCTTAGAAAATTTCCAAGAATAATTAGTAAGAACACCGCCGTCGTAAGCTTGCGGTGTTCTTTCGACTTCTTTTATTTTAGTAACTTATTTCACGCGGCAGCTGTTTGGCCTGCTCAACCCAGGAGCTTACCATCTTAAGCGAAGGAGGCCGACGTACAAGCTTCTTAACTTCGTTTACTTCCAAAATCTTCTGGTATAGATTTTCTGGATTGCGGGTTGCCAACTCTACAACCGTATCAACGCCTGCTTCCTCTAAAAGGTCGGAGTACTCTTCTCCTACACCCTTTATACGGTATAAGTCAGCATGATTGACCCATTCTAAAATCAGAGACTTTTCAATGCCAGCTTTTGCTGCCAGCTCTTCACGTCCTTTAGGGGTTTTGCCTGCAGCAAGCAAGCTTTCCACTGTCTTAATGCCAGCATCATTTAATTTCTTTGCATATTTAGGACCAATTCCTTCAATATCAATAATCTTTGCCATCCGAATCTCCTCAATATATAATTTGTGCCAGTTACTTCTCTAAATTATATCATTTGGACCTGGAATTAAATATATTAGAGTTATCCACGAAAAATGTCCGAATGTAGGATTACAGTACATATTGGACAGTGAGTGAGAAAGAATAGCAGGGAATGGAAGTATCCGTTATTGTTATTGCGCTGAAACAAAACAATGAGGAGAAACCATAACCTGCTATGGATAAGATAACACAAGATATGAAATACCGACATTCAGTGGTCAAATATGCGCTCAATCAGGGGGTGAGCAAAGCCAGCAGAAAATATAACAAAAGCCGCAGCTATATCTATTTTTGGCTCAAGCGCTATGATGGAGATATTCGTTCCCTGGCCTGTCGATCGAGAAGGCCAGAGCATCATCCCCGTCAACACAGCCAGGATGAGATCGCCTTGATCCGACGCTATCAGGAACGGAATAAAGACCTGGGATTATATGAGCTTTGGTTCAAACTAAGAAAGCAAGGCTATCGCCGCCATTATGTCAGTCTGTACCGAGTGATGCAGCGGGAAGGATTGGTCAGGCAAAAGAAGCACACAAAGAAAAGATACCAGGCACAAGCCTATGAACAGATGCAATATCCCGGACAGAGGATCCAAGTCGACGTAAAAGTAGTCCCCAAAGCGTGTATCGTCGATAAAAAGTGGAAACAATATTATCAATACACCGCAATTGATGAATATAGTCGTTTGAGATATCTGGAAGGCTTTCAGACAGCAGACACATTCTCTTCAGCAATCTTTATTGAGCACGCCATTGCCTGGTTCAAGGGCAGAGGAATTGAGCTTGAATGTGTGCAAACGGATAATGGAGTTGAGTTCACTAAACGCTTTCTAAGGACCAAAAACGCGCATGATCTTAGCTTGTTTGAGATTGTGTTACGTGACAAAGGGATAAGACATAAGTTCATCAGACCCTATACTCCCAGACATAATGGGAAGGTAGAACGAAGCCATAAGGAGGATCAAAAACGTTTCTATAACAAGTCAAAGTTCTATTCATTTGAGGATTTCAAAAGACAACTGAGAAGACACAATCAGCGTTCTAACCATATACCGATGCGTCCATTGAAGTTCTTATCACCTGTTCAATTTTTATCTCAGACTGTCCAATATGTTTGACAATCCTACAGAGTTATCCACGAAAAATGTCCGAATTATTGACGTGTAATAACATCACTGATATACTCCTTTCGCATATTAACAGAATAGGATACTAATGAAAAGCTCTCGAGAAAAGATCCTTTATACCCTACTCTCACGTCAACGTGCAACTATCAATGAGCTTGCCGAAGTTGTTGGTATCAATGGCATTTCGGTACGCCATCACCTCGTAAAGTTGCAGGCTGAAGGTCTCATTGCAGCGGAAGAACAACGCCACGGCGTTGGCAGGCCCCGCTTTGTGTACCACCTTACAAAACAAGGCCTTGAAAAGTTTCCTACCAATTTTTTACGTTTTGTAGAACTTCTGCTAAGCAAGCTGCAGGATGTGCTTACTCCTAAGCAGTTAAGCGAAGTCTATGAAAGCATCGGAAAAGAACAAGCCGATTCTTTGCGCAGCGTACTGGAGGGAAGCACCCTTAACGACCAGATCAAATCGCTTTCGGACGAGCTGGGATATTTGGGCTACCGACTCGACACACAAAAAGATGGCGACGACCTCTTGCTCCGCAATCAAAACTGTCCTTACCGTCAAATCGCTGTATCCAATCCAGAAATTTGCAGGGTCGATGAAACCATGTTTACAGAATTGTTAGGCAGGCCGGTTAGTCATGAGTCCTGCATCGCAAAAGGTGACCCAGCTTGTATCTACCGGATAAAGGCAGAGGATGTCAACTGAAAACTACAAACCAGCGCATTGGTCCATTGATAAAACTCACCCACAGTACCATGATCGCTTGGTGGAGGCTCTGAACACAGTCACCGATCCAGAATTGGGTTATTCGATCCTGCAGCTCGGCCTGGTACGAGAAGTTGCTATCGAAGATGAAAAAGCCCATCTTGTCATGATTCTCACAACTCCGTTTTGCCCATATGGCCCCAGCCTATTGGAAAGTGCCCGCGCAGCCACTGAGGACGCACTGGGATTAAAAACCAGTATTGAGTTTGGAACCCAAGTATGGGAGCTCAGCTTTATGGATCCAGAACTGCGCGATAGTGAATGGGGAATGTTGATCTAAATCAAATGAAAAGACGGACCTGGGCATCTGAGAACCCAGGTCTTTTTTGTTTCGATTATGCGAGTTTAACGGCCTTGAGTAGCCTTAAACACAGCATTACATTGCCATTTACCTTCACCTTGCCAGACATAAAAGCTTTAAATGGGTCAAGTTCGCCACGGATTAGGCTTATGACGTCCTCAGAGTTAGCCTTGATGACAAGTTCTGGATTAGTGGTAACACCTTCGCTAATTTTAGCCTGGTTATCTTTAACTTCAGCATACCAACTTCCGCCATCATCCCCCTCAACTTCAAACTGCACCTTAGCCAGAACATCCTCTACGTTTTCGAGGACAAGGGGGTTGGGAATGCGTGCAAGAAAATCCCGAACATTCTCTGTGGTTTCTGTCATTATTCTCCTTTTATGTCTTGAACCCTTTATTCCTTTAATTACTCTTTCGGATTATATGCTAGCACGGCTTAAACTGTTAAGCTTTGTGAAGGGTTCTCAGAAATCTATTAATCTTATATAGGTATTCTTATTTAACCCTATCGTTTAAAGTAAATGCGATAAAGCCTCATGTATAATAAGAGGGATTTTGATCAGAAAATGATTTAGCCTCTGATTAGATTCAAAATGCAAAACCGGTTTTAATTTCCGGCCTTATACCAAATAAAAGGAGCACTTAAATGGACAAATACGAATGTATCGCCTGTGGCTATATTTATGACCCTGCATTGGGCGACCCAGATAATGGTGTTGCGCCAGGTACCTCATTCGATGACTTACCCGAGGATTGGGTTTGCCCTGATTGTGGCGTAGGGAAAGACCAATTTGAAAAAGTTGAATGATTATTCAATACCTTTTATGCCTCTGCAATAACTGAACTGCACCCCGAAACTTGGACAATAAATCCAAGATCGGAGGTGCAGTTTTTATGAGCAAATTCAGCAAAGAGGAAAAGGATAAAGCCCTCGAAATACTAAAAGGTGGTCTAAGTCTGGCTGAAGCATCAAGACAGACTGGGATCAGCGAGCGAGAACTTAGGCGGTTCAGACAAATGAGCGAAAGGTGGGGTTCTGAGGACTTTCCTCAAGCGCGATATAACTGGAGAGCGGAAGAGAAACTGGCAGTTCTTGAGTACATGGAAGCCAATCATCTTGGCTACACGGAAACGGGGGTACACTTTGGTATCAAAGGCAGTTCCACAGTATGGGTATGGGCTGAGCGATACCGGAGGGAAGGGATGGCAGGACTGGAAGGGAAGAGACGGGGCAGGCCCAGGAAATGGCGGCCGCCGGATGAGACGATGACGCCGCTGGAGAGATTAGAAGCAGAGAACCTTTATCTTCGAGCGGAGAACGCCTACCTAAAAAAATTGAGTGCCTTGATTGCGGAAATGGAAAGGCAAGAGCGAGAGCGCAAACAAAGATTATCTCGCAATTGAGGCAAGAATACCCATTGGCATTGCTTCTGAAACTGGCTTGCCTTCCCAGGAGCAGTTATTACTATAGTCTTGAAGTTCTCCAGGCTCCGCCGAAGCACCAGGCTGAACGAGAGGCCATTCGTGCTATTTGTACGCAGCACCGGGGCTGTTATGGTTATCGCCGGGTTAGCCTGGAACTGCGCAATCAAGGTTATAGGATCAATCACAAGCTGGTGATGAGCTTGATGAGAGCAGAAGGCCTGAGCTGTCAATTGAGAAAAAAGCGCTATCGCTCTTACAAAGGACAGATGGGCAAGATAGCCCCTAATCTGCTCAACAGGCAATTCCAGGCGATGCGTCCCAACCAGAAATGGGCAACTGATGTGACCGAATTCAAAGTCTTGGGCAAGAGGGTCTATCTTTCTCCCATTCTGGACCTCTTCAACGGTGAAGTGGTCAGTTATAGTGTGAGCCAATCCCCTTCCTTTGCAGCTACGATGGAAATGCTCAAAAAGGCTTTTGAGCAACTGCCTGAAAAGCTTGACCTGATCCTGCATTCAGACCAAGGATGGCAGTATCAAATGAAACCCTACCAAAGCTTCCTGGCAGAAAAAGGTGTCCGTCAGAGTATGTCCAGAAAGGGCAATTGCTATGACAATGCGGTCATCGAAAACTTCTTCGGTTTGCTGAAGACAGAATTCTTTGAAGGCAAATCATTTGCTTCTGTCGAACTGTTTCAGAAAGAACTGGTTGCCTGGCTGGATTATTACAACAATATCAGGATCAAGGCTAAACTAAAAGGACTGAGCCCTGTGGCTTACAGGACCCAGTCTTATCTCGCTATTTAATTTCTGTCCAAAAATCGGGGTGCACTACATAACAGAGGCTTTTTTTTATCTCATTGCCAGGAATATTGGACTCATATAGACCTTGTATTCTTTTCTGCACATGCCGTATAATTCAAGCACTATACTCGTTCAAGATTGGAGGAAAACTTAATATGGCAAGTGTAACGTACGACCATGTTTGGAAAAAATATGGTGATGTCGTCGCTGTGCAGGACCTAAACCTGGACATCGAAGACAAGGAGTTCCTCGTTTTAGTCGGCCCCTCAGGCTGTGGCAAAACCACTGCTCTGCGCTGTCTGGCTGGCTTGGAGGAAATTACAGAAGGACGTGTCCTCATTGGTGACCAGGTAGTAAATGATGTCGCACCAAAAGATCGCGATATCGCGATGGTATTCCAAAGCTACGCCCTGTACCCGCACATGACCGTCTATGACAACATGGCCTTCGGTCTCAAGCTGCGCAAGTTCAGTAAAGTAGACATCGAGCGCCGTGTTCAGGAAGCAGCCAAAACCTTAGGTATTGAAGGCTTGCTGAAACGCAAACCCAAGGAACTCTCCGGTGGTCAGCGCCAACGTGTTGCTGTTGGTCGCGCAATCGTTCGTGAGCCAAAGGTTTTCCTTTTTGATGAACCCCTCTCAAACCTGGATGCCAAACTGCGTGTTCAAACCCGTGCAGAAATTTCCAAACTGCATAAAAAGTTGGGCACCACGTTCCTGTACGTCACTCACGATCAAACCGAAGCCATGACGATGGCCACTCGTATCGCTGTGATGAATAAAGGGAAACTGCAGCAGTTGGATACACCCCAGATGCTCTACGATCACCCCCAAAACCTCTTTGTAGCCGGCTTCATTGGCTCACCTGCCATGAATTTTTTCAATGGCAAGCTTGTTGAAGAAGAGGCTGCTATGTTTGCAGATTTGGGCTCTTTCAAAGTACGCATCCCCGATAAGGATCGCGAGCGTTATAAAGGCGTCATCGGCAAAGATATCATCTTTGGTATCCGCCCCGAGGACATCCACACTCCCATGTATGCTCCTCCAGGCATTATTGCTGAGCCGGTACATGCGAAGGTAGATGTTACTGAGCTGATGGGTAACGAAATTTTCCTTTACCTGGTTAATGGCGAGCACAACTTTATCGCCCGGGTTGACCCCCGCACTGATGTAAAATACGGCGAGGAAACAGATGTGGTCTTCAATATGGATAACTACCATATTTTCGACCCCAGCGCTGATCCTGAAAATCCTCCCGTAGTTGCATAACTGAAACAAAGCGAAAACGCCACTCAAAAATGGCGGCGTTTTGTTTTAAACTAGAGCATATCTGCAATCATGCTAACTGCAGATAAATCGGTTATTCAGAGCATTAATAGCCCGCGGGCGGCACCGTTTGATAAACCGTCCTGGTTTTGCGCTTCCTCCGGGTAATCACAATGAGCAGCCAGGCACTTAGCAGCGTAAATGCTCCCACAAGAAAAAATGCATCGCGCCAAAATTCCAACGGAAACAAACGTATCAGGGTATCGGAGTAGTTAAAAACCCAGGTACCATCCGCAAAGAAAAGCTTGTGGAACGTATCAAACAGGCTATTAAAGTTTACAAGAAGGTAAACAATCATCGCGAATATCAAAATGACACTTAACCATGCTCCGGCATTAATCCCACGCAGTAATAAATGACCTTGCCGTTGCACCAACAGCCACAATGTGCAGGCAAAGCCAATGCCCAGGCAAACGTACCAAACTGTCAACGAGGTATGAACCACTCTTTTTACATCTACCATATGCTCAAGTTCAGCAGTGTTGTACAAAGAGCTGCCATCCGGATATTTCAGGTCTGCCAAGTAGTTGATCTCGGCATCATTTGTCAGGTACTGCACCGCATATGCACTCCAGCCCTTGCGTTCAGAGATGCTCATCCCCAGCGGATCCGCAGGAAAACCAGGCCGTTGGTACTCCAAGGCTGGGAACGCTGGGGTCATTATCAACCGTACGCCAGTCATCAGCAAGATAAAAGGGAGCATTATGCCTAAAATAACAGCCAAAGATTTATTCATGCTTTTCCTGGTTCATCTATTAAAGTTTTCATCAAATAAGAAGTTTAACACTAAACGATTCGTCATCCACTCTATAGGGGCTTTATCGTCAGTAAATATCTGGCAGTCAGTGCACGGTTCGGCTTTGGCATCGCGAGCAATCTGTCCTGCCCTCAAAAGCAGATTGTTTGCGGAGTCAGTCGTTATTTGTTCCAGCCGTCTTTCAAAATATTTCCAGGAAGCAGCTGGGTTTTTGCAAGCAATCAGGATGGTATTGTAGGAATTTGGCAATTCGATTGCAAAGATCTGCGGATAAACCATTGCCATGGTGGATGCCAGCCCGTCTACAAGGCCATTATCTGTAGGGCTGCGGCCCACATTGATGGCTGCTATTCCATCGTCCTGTAATTTTTCATGGACGTTCTTGAAGAATTCCAGGGTAACCAGATGGGCAGGAATATAAGGCGGTTTGTAAGCATCAATGACGATTAAATCGTATTGTTTTTGGGTTCTTTGTACGAACCAGCGGGCATCCTGGGCATAGGTTTGCAACCCGTCTATTTGGTCCAGTTCGAAATACTTAATTCCCACATTAAGGATCTCCGGGTCAATTTCAACACCATCAATGCTTGCTTCAGGATAAACCAGGGAAGCCTGCCGAGCGATTGTTCCAGCGGCTAAGCCCAAGATTGCAATATCATCCACCTTTGGCAAGGCATCATCACCCGGGTTAAAAAGTGGCGCCAGCAGGAACTGAGACCAGGGCCCACCATAAAAAACCTCGCTTGGATGCCAAACCGAATGAACACCCTGTCCCTCATTAAGCCTTAAATACCGGTACCCATCCTTTTCCAGCACCTGAATGTAGTTGTACGAACTTTCGGTTTCGTAAATCTGTCCAACACTGGCTTTTGTCCCTCCTAAGGGTCCCAGAAGAAAAAGCAGAGTTGTCACAAAGCCAAAAAAGGCAAAAACAATAGCCTGTTTAACTGAGCGCACAAAAAATGACCCAAAACTTGCCAAACTTAAGAGCATAAGCGCAATGAGTAAAAAACTCCGGTGCGTACCCAATTTGGGAATCGCAACTAAGACCATCAAAAAGGTCCCCAAAAAGGAGCCAGCAGTAGATAACGCCGAAAGCGTTCCCGAAGTCTTGCCGGCTTTACTGGCTTCAGATATTGAAAGGCGTAAGGCAAACGGCGGCACCATTCCCAGCAGCGTAACCGGCACGCTGAATAGCAGCAGTACAGCTGTAAAAGAACCTGCCAGGATCGGAAGATTCAAAGCATCAAAGGCGTTGGCAGAACCTCGCAGGATAGGGCGCGAAACCAACGGAACTATGGCGATAAAACCACCTGCACTTCCTATAAGCCGGTAAAACAAACCGTAATCCGGCCTCCTATCAACCATACGTCCTCCAATGCTGTATTCCAGGCTTAAATACACCAGCACCAAACCAATGATTACTGCCCAAACAATATTCGAGGTTCCAAAAACATTTCCCAGCAGACGGCTGGCACCAAATTCCACAGCCATCGTTGCAGCACCGCAAACAAATACAGTAACTCCGATCAAACGTTTGATGGGTTTTATAAATGTATTCCTGTCAGGTGGTTCAGGCATTATTCCATTATAAAGGCAAGGATTAGATTAGTTTGGCAGATTAGAATCTCTTCCTATTTGAAATCTATTAAAAGCACAGTACTTTGCTTAGGTGAATTACCTCCAAATTTTTAATCCATTTAGATAACTTAGATCACATTTGTTTTGTAGAGCGCCCTTATTCCTTAGCACTGTTATAATCCGATAAACAATTCACTGATGCTCTCTTGTTAAGCCTTTTAGCGAAGCTATCTCTAGAAGGCTTTTCAATGGGAATGCGGAGTATGTATGAAAAAAATCGGATTCATGGACACAATTCTTAGAGATGCTCACCAGAGCCTGATTGCCACGCGTATGAGCACACAAGATATGCTGTCTGCGCTTGAGCTCCTGGACAATGCAGGCTACAACAGTCTGGAAGTATGGGGGGGTGCCACCTTCGATTCCTGCTTGCGCTACCTGGATGAGGACCCTTGGGAACGTTTACGAATTATCCGCAAGAATGTAAAGAACACAAAACTAGCCATGCTCCTGCGTGGCCAAAACATCCTCGGCTACCGCCATTACCCGGATGACGTTCTGGACAGCTTTGTCAAACATGCCTCAAAAAACGGTATCGATGTTTTTAGGGTTTTTGATGCACTCAACGACCTGCGTAATATGGAACAATCGGTCAGATCTATCAAAGCATATGGGGGCATCCTCGAGCTCTGCTTTTGCTATACCATCTCCGAGATCCACACCATCGATTACTATAGCGATCTTGTACGCCAAATGCTCGCATTCGAACCCGACCGCATCGCAATCAAAGATATGGCCGGTATCCTCACTCCTGCAGTAGCCCAAAAGCTGGTAACCAGTATCAAAAGCATCACTGATTTGCCTCTGCATATCCATACACATTGCACAGCCGGTGTTGCCGAAATGACCTGCCTCGTTTCTGTTCAGGCTGGAGCAGACCTTATCGATACTGCACTTTCGCCTTTCAGCAACGGCACCTCACAACCCGCCACTGAGAGCATGCACATTGCCCTTAGCGAGCTTGGTTATGACACAGGACTAAACTCCGCTGTACTGGCACAATTAGCCGATTACTTTTCCGAAGTAAAAAAGAAATATGTCGAAAATGGTCAGTTCAACCCTAAAGTGATGCAGGTAGAACCGCGGGCGCTTACCTATCAGGTTCCCGGCGGAATGCTCTCTAACCTCTTATCGCAACTCAAAAGTCAGGGGCAGGAACATCTCTTTGATGCAGTGATGGCTGAAACACCCAAGGTCCGGGCTGACCTGGGCTACCCTCCCCTGGTAACACCAATGAGTCAGATGGTGGGCACGCAAGCCTTAATGAACGTAATGGCTGGTGAACGCTATGTGATGATTTCGCAAGAAATCAAGGACTATGTAAGCGGGTATTACGGGCATCCGCCAATGCCAATTAGTGACGAAATTCGTCAAAAGATCATTGGCGATGCCCCCGTGATAAGCCAGCGCCCAGCAGACTTGCTGGAACCAGGGATGGACGAAGGACGAAAAATACTGGGGTCTCAAGCGCGCAGTGAAGAAGACGTGCTGAGCTACATGCTCTTTCCACAACAAGCGCTCGACTTTTTCCGCAAGCGTGATACACCTGTGGAATACGCACTTTTTTAGATAATATCTTTAAGGTTTTGGTAAACCTGACATAGCCTCACTGAGATCAATCAACTGATAAGGAATGCTTTGCCGCAATTCTCCTCGGTTATTGTTCGAGATTCTTTTCTTAATCTGATTTAATGGTATTGACAACAAACGTTAACCAATTATAATGTGTCGTATAATTGGTAGGTACCTTTAATATAATCATCGGGATGTTTTCGTGAGTGAACCTCTTTACTGTCAAGTTGAAAGAAATATAAGAACTTATATTGAAGACATGGATTTGGAACCAGGTGATGTCTTGCCAACAGAGCAGGAATTCATAAAAAAACTAAATGTCAGTCGTTCCACTTTACGTCACGCACTTAACAACTTGCAATCCAATGGTTTGATTAGTAAACAGCAGGGAAGAGGTACTTTTGTAACAGAACCTTACTATGAGGAAAACCTCACCAGACTTACCAGTTTTACAGAGGATAGCAGAAATAAAGGTCAAACTCCAACGTCAATTGTGATCACCAACCAACTCATTGTTCCGTCTGATCAAATAGCCAAAGATCTGCATATCGGTCAAGGTGATCGAGTATTTTGCTTGGAACGAATTAGGATGATTGACGGAATTCCTATCCAAATTTCTTTGTCTTATCTTCCTGCAAAGAGGTTAAATAACATTGATCTAACATCTGTAGACTTCACCTCGATGTCCTTATACCAGTTACTCGAATCCTCGAATATCATAATCTCAAGTGCATTAGAAACCATCGAGGCAACAATCTCCACCCCCCGAGACCAAGCGCTTCTTGACTTGCCGCCCAACTCACCCATATTAGTAAACCGACGGAAAGTTTTTAATGAGCATAACGAGCTCATCGAAATTGCACAGGCGCGTTCCCGCGGAACTCACCATCAAGTAAAAATTAAATTGAGGAGATAATGGTTACAGATGCCTTAGTTGAAAGCTTTTCTTCTCTTAAAAGTTTGGCGACCGGAAAGTTATCAGCCAACACCGGAGTGAGCCGTTTTAGGGACCTCACAATTATTGAGCTCATTATGGGCATAAAACTAATTATTGCATGCGATTCAAATGCCTCCAACGGCGAAAAACCTAACGACATACACCCTAATCCATATGAAGAAAGCACTGTCAGTGTTCTAAAAATTCCTTTAATGGAAGTTTTAGCAGCAGGAGCTATTCCCCTCATTGTTGTTGATAACCTTTGCATGGAAATGCACCCAACTGGAAAAAGAATAATTGAAATCATTAAAGAAGAGTTGGAGCGATCTCTTCCTGAATATAGCATTGCATTGACAGGTTCCACTGAAGATAATTTTCCCACAATTCAATCCGGTTTTGGGATAACAGCAATCGGCATCTTAGATCCAAGCTTCAATCGACTTCAATCAACACAAAAGGGGGACTGCATTTTCTGCGTTGGTATTCCCCAAAGTGGAATACACATTCCTTACTCCGAAAGAGACCCATCAGTAGCTGAGATTAGAACTGTTTACTTGCTATCCCAAATGAAAGAAGTGCACGAAATTTTACCTGTAGGGTCTAAAGGTGTTCTTTATGAAGCAACGCAATTAGCTGAATGTGTTAATCGAAATTTAAAAATATATGAGAATTTAAACATCGATATTCATACATCTGCAGGTTCATCTACTGCAGTATTGGTTACTGCTCCATCCAGCGCGGAGCCTTATATTCGCAAAATAAGCGGTAAGCCCGTAAATTTGGTAGGAGAAATTATTTAGGAGGCGCCTGTGGTCAAAGATATCGTTTTTACAAATACTGAGCACGTCTTTCAGGAAATAATCAATATGAACGTTAAAGGTGGCAGTCCTTTTGGGAGGTCAGCTGCCTGGGCTTATAAGCTGGCGATTGAAAAAGAAGACCTGAAAACCTTCGAGGACATCCAGCAAAGGTTTATTTCTATTGAAGAAACATTAGCGCGTTTAAAACCAACAATGGCTACTATCCACAACACGAGCTACCTGGTCCACAGTTTTCTTTCAAAACATACCTATAGTGACATTACCGTTTTAAAGAATGGACTTATTGAGCTGTGTGAAAGAATCATCTCTTATTCCTTCGAATCTGTAGATAAATTATCAAAGTATGGGGCTGCACTAATCAAAGATGGTGATACAGTATTAATGCACAGCTACAGCAGCTCATTGATGGGAATTTTTGTTGAAGCCGTTCAAGAAGGTAAGAAGTTCAGTGTAATTTGTACAGAATCGCGTCCTCTACGCGAATCCTGTGAAGCGATACGCATTTTAAGTGAAGTGAATGTCCCGGTAACCCTTGTATCAGATGCTTCAGTTTTCGAAATAATGCCAAAAGCGAACTTGGCTTTAGTTGGTGCAGATACCATTTCCTGGCAGGGAGATGTCGCGAATAAAATTGGCACAAAACCTATAGCGATTCTCGCAAGTCACATAATGTTGCCGGTGTTTGTTGCCTCTGAAGCTTATAAAATCGACCAGCGAACTAAAGATGGCCACCATATCGAGCTTGAAATACGCGATAAGGATGAATTTGTCAATAATACAAAATTCGTTGATTTTCCCCATGTAAAGGTAATCAATCAATTTTTTGATCTTACACCAGCAAGATTCATCTCTGGCATTATCACCGAACTAGGCATTATATCGCCCCACCAAATAAGTCACTGCTGGGAACGATTAGAAAGTGCCCTCCTGATCTAATGGGGTCCAATAATGACTAAACCAGTTATTGAAATGCGATCTATTACCAAGCAGTTTGGTCAGCTTGTTGCGAACAACAAGGTAAATTTTAGTCTGCTTCCTGGTGAAACTCATGCCCTGATTGGGGAGAACGGGGCTGGAAAAAGTACGCTGATGAAGATCCTGTACGGAACAGACACATCCAGACGGAGGGGAAATATTCGTTGATGGAGTCCCTGTTGTATACGACACCGCTGGCGCCTTGAAAATGGGTATCGGGATGGTTTTTCAGAATTTTATGCACATAGATGATATGTCAATTCTTGAAAACATAATTCTGGGGAATGTGCCTACTAATATGGGGTTAGTAGATTATGAAAAAGCACGGCGCGACTGTCAAAAATACATCGATGCCTTTGGTCTAAAATGCAGCCTGGATGAGAAAATTAGTGGTCTCAGCGTTGGTGAAAGACAAAAAATTGAAATTATTAAAACGCTTTACCTTGGAGCTCGAATCCTAATCCTCGACGAGCCTACTGCTGTTCTCACTCCCCAAGAAAGTCAAGAACTCTTTAAAAACATTGCGGACTTGAAGCGTGATGGTAAATCAGTGGTTTTTATTTCCCATAAATTAAGGGAGGTAATGGAAGTAGCAGATCGCATTACGGTGATGAAAAAAGGCGAAGTAACAGGGGTCTTTGAAAAGGAAGATGCTAGTGAAATTAAGCTGGCCAGAGCCATGATTGGAAAACAAGATGTTGAGTTGCTCCAAAATCTTTCGGATGACGCCAGCAATGAGGTTGTACTTTCATTAGATAAACTTTGGACCGTTGATTCCGAGGGAATTCCCAGACTGCGCGATTTAAGCTTTGATCTATATCGCGGCGAAATTTTAGGAATAGGCGGAGTAGAAGGAAACGGGCAAAAAGAATTGCAGGAACTGATAATCGGCCTATACCCTCCATCCGCCGGAAAAATTTACCTTGATGGCAACGATATTTCACAAATGTCGATATCTGAACGTAGGTCATTGGGTATTTCGCTCATTCCTGAAGATCGGATGACTATGGGCTTATCTATTAATTCCAACATTCAGGACAACCTGCTTGCCAGTAGAGACCAATCTCCTGAATTCAATAAACATGGTTTCCTTGATTTTAAAAACATCAAGGAGATGGCAAACAACGCAATCAAGGAATTTGATATCCGTGGTGCAAACCTTTCGGAAAATGTAGGGAAACTGTCTGGTGGCAACCTGCAAAAAGTCATTCTTGCCCGTGAGCTTGCGAATCAACCAAAGGTCATCATTGCCTCTCAGCCGACCCGCGGACTTGATATTGGAGCCATCAACACAGTGAGAACTGTACTTCTCGACATGCGTAAGAAATCTGCTTCGATTTTGTTAATTTCAGCAGATCTCGAAGAGCTTATGTCTTTGTCAGATAGGGTTCTAATCTTATTTGGCGGGAAAATCGCTGGGGAAGTCACTCGCGATCAGATAAGAAGTAAACAGGTAACAGAATCCGATATTGGCCTTCTAATGGGAGGTGCACATGCAGACTTTAATAAAAATTGAGAAATTGCCGCTATGAAGAACACTAATACCAGTCGTTTTGTTTCATATTTACTCAACCCGATAATCGCGGTAATTATCGCTTTTATTATGGGGGGCCTTGTAGTTGCAGTTTCGGGAGGAAACCCTCTCCAAGCCTACAAGGCTTTATTCATAGGCTCATTCGGTTCATGGTCTGCAATCACACGCACAATTCGCTTTACCTTGCCGATTATTATGCTGGGCCTGTCTTTTGCCGTTTGTGAGCGGAGTGGTTACTTCAATATTGGACAAGAAGGACAAATGTATGCAGCATCAATTGGGATTGCCTTCGCCCAATATCTATTTAGAGATCTGCCTGATGGGATATTGCTAATTATTATGCTTGCCGCAGCTATTTTGTTGGCTGGCTTGATTTGCTTTATACCCGCGCTTTTGAAAACAAAAATAGGAACTGATGAAGTCATAATCGCAATGCTGCTGAACTACATTTTGGTTTTGCTCACGAATTACCTTCTGCTCTATAGTCCTATTGCAGAAAAAGGGAAATCGACCGCACTTTCCATCGAAATCACTCCGCGGCTTAGTAGTCTTGCAATTCTCGTTTCTGCTTTGGTAATTATCTTCATATATCAACTGGTAATGAGCCGTACACATTGGGGCTTCCGCCTCGGTTTGATTGGCAAGAATTCTGTTTTTGCCAAGCTAAGCGGTATAGATATTGCCAAATTTACTTTGCTCGTAGGTTTTATAGGTGGTGCTTTTTCCGGTATCTCGATAGCAGGAGAGATATTTGGGGTTTACCATCGGGTCTACAACGGATTTGCTGCCAACCTGGGATTTTAGGGTATGACAGCTGCACTAATCGGCAGCGGCTCAATACCCGGACTAATTGCCGGGGCATTAATTCTGGGTGCATTACAGAGTGGCAGCGTCTCATTGTCAGTAATGACAAATGTACAATCCGAATTGGTACTTGTTGTCCAGGGCTTCGTAATGCTCTTTGCCACCATAAAAGTTTTACAACGCGTTTTTAGAACAAGGAAACCTAGAAAGGTTGAAGGCTGATGAATATCCTCCAAGTGATGCATTCAATGGTCCGCTTAGCAACACCTATTCTTTTAATTGCCATGGGTGGTCTCTTTTCGTTAAAGGTTAACATCTTCAATCTAGGTCTGGAAGCTTTTGCGTTAATGGGCTGTTTTTCAGCCGTTGCGGCAACTTATATTACGAAGGATTTGCTTGTCGGCTGTATTCTGGGGATAGTATTTACTACTATATATGCGCTTATTTACGCATTCTTTGTGATCGAATTAAAAGTCAATCCTGTCATTTGTGCTATTGCGTTCATTACGCTCACTAGTGGTTTGACCCGTTTCCTCATGAAACCCATATTTGGTACAAGTGGAAAAATTATCCTCGAAAGCAGGTTTTCGCTTCGTCCTATATCAATAGGTCTATTAAACAAAATTCCTATTATTGGTCCTATTCTGAATAACCAGACATTAATCGTATATATAGCATTAATTTCACCGATAATCATCTATTTCTTGTTATTCAAAACGAAATTTGGACTCTTTGTTCGTGCAGTAGGTCAAAATGAAGAAGCAGCGAGCGCTGCAGGCATAAAGCCAAGAATTTGGAAATATATTGGATTAGCTCTAACTGGAATATTCTGCGGGTTAGCCGGTGCCCAGTTATCTATGTCGATGAACTTATTTAATGTGGAAATGACTGCTGGCCGAGGTTTCACTGCATTAGCTGTACTGATTATGACTAAATCAAATCCTATAATCGCACTATTTGCATCATTGCTTTTTGGATTGGCAGATGCAATATCAAACGTTCTCTCAACAGAAGGTTTTCCGCCGCAATTCCTGGGGATGCTACCCTATGTATTAGCATTAATTGCAGTTATTTCACCTACAATGGCCAAGTTAATTAGCGAACGAAGGAAGAGACGCCTGGGTTTAATTAATTTAATTTCTGATAAGGAGGGAATGATCAAGAAACAATCAACAGAGTAGATGGATCCATATTACAAAATTTGCATAGAAGAGGAATAGGAGAAAAATGAAAAAGTACATTGGGATCTTAATGATTGCTATTACATTGATAGGCTTATTGGCGGGTTGTACATCACAAAGCTCAAGCCAAACTGAAGGTTCTGATCAAACCGCAAGCCAAATTACTCGGGTTGCTTTTGTTTCAGACCAGCCTTTGGATGGGTCTGAATGGTTGGTAAACCTTGTTAATGGGCTCAATGAGTACCAGACTGAACATCCTGAGCTGGAAATTAAGATGCTCGAAGCTACACAACCCAGTGAATTTGAGCCAAAAGTTAGATCCTTGGCTGAAGAGGGATACCAGCTGATCATCACGACTTATGCCAGTATGGCTGAAGCTACAACGAAGGTGGCAAAAGATTTTCCAGATACTCTTTTTGGAAGTCTTGATGGCACAATCACCAATATTGCTGAATTCTCCAACGTTGGTGAATTTGGTTTGAACCGTACCGAAACCGGCTATCTTGCTGGCGTTGCTGGTGCCTCCATGAGTGAAAGCGGAATTGTAGGGATTGTTGGTGGTATGGATGAGCCAATTATCAATGCCATTATTGCTGGTTGGCAACAGGGTCTGCGCAGAGTAAATCCTGATATTACGGATCTAGTCTCGTATGCTGGTACTTGGACGGATCCAACCACGGGGAAAGACCTTGGATTAGCTATGGTAGATAAAGGCGCAGACGTCATCGCTGGTGCAGCAGGTGGAACAGGTGCTGGTACTGCACAAGCAGCGGCAGAACGTGATATCTATTATGTGGCGTGGGATACCCACTATGACGAAGTTTTCGCGACCAAACACCTTGAATTAGGGAGTGCGCTAAACTATTTTGACAAACTGGTAATTGCATTCATCGAGAGTGCGATTGCAGGTGAATTTAAGGGTGGCGTACGCACTGAGATGGGGATGAAGGAAGGTGTAGTTGCCTTTGATTTTGGGCCTAATTCGCCTATTTCGGAAGAAGCAAAATCAAACGTAGAAGCTGCTCTTAAAGACATTACGGAAGGCAAGGTAGAGATTTCCAGTGAACCTCTACACAAGTAGAAAAAGTCACCTATGAAAAAAAACATTAGCTATTCCGAGGAAGTAAAAACAGCGCTAAGCGAGAGACGCCCTGTCGTAGCTTTAGAATCAACGATTATTTCCCACGGTATGCCCTACCCAATGAATGTAGAAATGGCCAGGAATGTAGAAAACATCATCCGTCAAGAAGGAGCAACACCTGCAACAATAGCCATTCTTGAAGGAGAAATTAAAATTGGGTTGACGGATGAAGAACTGGTACTGCTGGCTACACATAAAAACGTGAAAAAAGTTTCTCGGCGAGATATTCCAGTTGTCCTGGCCAGGAAACTTTATGGTGCTACAACAGTTGCCGCTACAATGATTTGTGCAGCTAAGGCAGGCATTAAGTTTTTTGTTACCGGTGGAATAGGTGGAGTGCACAGAGGTTTTGAAACTACCATGGATGTCTCTGCAGATCTCGAAGAATTAGCGGAGACTCCAGTAACAGTAATTTGTGCTGGCGCAAAAGCGATACTGGATCTACCAAGGACGATGGAATATCTGGAGACTAAAGGCGTAACTGTCTTGGGTTATAAAACAGATGAGTTACCTGCGTTTTATACGCGCAAAAGTGGGATTCCTTTGCAGTTGTTCTCCGATGACCCACATGAATTAGCCCAGATATTGAAGTCTAAGGAAGATTTAGGACTACGGGGCGGTCTGTTGATAGTAAACCCCATTCCAGAAGAATATTCAATGGATCCTGATCTTATTGGAAGAACGATAGATTCTTCAATAAAAGAAGCTGATCGCCTCGGAATTTCTGGTAAAGATGTTACACCTTTCTTGCTGTCCGAAATAGTCAAGCAAACTGAAGGAAAGAGCCTCGAATCAAATATTCAATTGGTTTACAACAATGCGAAACTTGGTTCCAGGATTGCGAAGGCTTACGCCGCCTTGTAAGATCTTTCTATATCGGCAGTCAAATAAAAAAGAGGAGTTAGAAAATTAACTCCTCTTTTTTGCTGGGGGCACTGGAGTCGAACCAATACATACAGATTCAGAGTCTGCTGTCCTGCCATTAGACGAGCCCCCATGGGGTCGAGCGCTTATTTTACAGCAATAAGGCCTTTCCTGCAAGGAATACCGGTCGCAGAATTAAAGCAAAAAAAGTCCGTTCCGCCTCTGTGCTGGCAGCTACCTGCTCATCTCACTACTAAGGTCACCACTGCGCATATTGATGCTCTCTACAAAACCAATGCCCATCAGCATCGAAACCAGCGACGATCCCCCATAGCTGATAAAGGGCAGGGTTAACCCGGTTACAGGCAGCAACCGTAAATTAACCCCCACATTCACAATCATCTGAAAAGCCATCAATAAACCAAAGCCGTATGCCAGCAAAGCACCGTACGCGTCTGGTGCATGCTGAGCAACAATAAAACAGCGTACAATCACAAAGGCAAGCAGGCAAAGCACAATCGCCGTCCCTACAAATCCGAATTCATGCGCAAGCACCGAAAAAATGAAATCGTTGTGCCTGATTTTCAAAAACCGCAGCTGCACCTGCGGGCCCTGTCCGTATCCCTGTCCCAACCAGGAACCAGAACCAATACTGATCAGGGCTTGGTCCACATTATAAGTATCTCCATAGCGCGCCTCGGCGGTATCTGGCTTGCTAAAAAAGTTTGTAATTCGCGATTTTTGATACGGCTCAAGGTAAGGCCAATCCAAGGCAGCTGAAACAGCAATAAATAGAATTGCGACTGCAGCTGCAGCCATAATAATCTTGGTCTTTAAGCCGCTTATCCACAGCATACCCGCCCACAAAACCATAATCACAATGCTGGTACTCAGGTTAGGCTGTAGATAAATCCAGCCCACCAAACCAACGGTAAGCAATAAACTGCGTGCAATGGTCAGCGGGTCATTAATCTTTTCAATATTCTTAGAAAAGAATTTGGCCAGAGAAAGGATGATTGCAATCTTGGCCAATTCAGCAGGCTGAATGGAAACCAAACCTGCTTCAAGCCAGCGTGCAGCGCCAAATTTTGCCGCACCCAATATAAAAACTATTATCAACAAAGCCATAACCGCCAAATAAAAGGGCCTGCTCAGCGTTTGCCAAATGTGATAATCGAAACGCGCAATCAAAAAAAGAAATACCAGCCCAATTACCAGAAATATCGCCTGTCGCTTAGGGTGATCGGCAAGGGTTGGGTTCCCTGCAATAGCCGAAGAAATCAACGCAATTCCAAAGACCGAAAGCAGCAAGGTAGCAGCAAAGAGCCAGAAGTCAAAACGGTTCCATATATCCTTGGTATTCATGAGAACAAAGACCTCGGCGCCTTTTCCAGATGCAATTGCACCTTTCCGTCTACATTGGCCACGCGCAAACATGCTCCACTGCGGGCTGCCTTCGTAATTTCCACATTCTCACCCGCAAAGCAAATTGAGCAGCTGTAATTTCGTAAAATTCCTAACCAGGCGTTGGTGTCTTTGCGAATATTTGCATTGATTCTGCCATACACACTGCCCCAAACCAGCAGGCTCTTCTGCGCATTCAACACGGCACTGCTGGGTAAATCGCCCAATAACACTTGGTCACTGCTGAACTCACGCGTCTGTCCATTTTCGATTTCCAGGTTCGTCCAGGAAGAAGCCAGGTGCACAGACTGAATAGCTGAATGTGCGGCCCCCTGCCCACCGATCGTATTCGGAATTCCAAAGGCTGAGGCCGCTGCAAGTGTGATCGGGTCTGAAGACAAAATTGCCCATAAGCAGACGCCTTCATCACTCAAATCCCGCAGTAAATTCTCCACTTCTTTTTCCGTCCAGGTAGCGTCCTGCAAATCCAAAGCCATTCTTCCGCCTTTAAAGAAGCGTTCCTGGCTTTGGATACGCCGAATCAATACTTCACGCTGCAGCTGGGCAGATATAACGGGCAGTTTTACTAATAATCCGCCCTTTACGCCTTTTATCGTTATTTCCTGATCCAAAATACCTCTAGGGTAATCTTACCGCGTATGGGTTAACAGGCACAACCACAGCCGGAACCGGAACACTCAGGAAGCTTTGCAAGCCGCTACCTCCTGTTGGTTCGGGCAGAGTATTGTCCTCAATGCCATCCGCCTCTTTGAATTCAAAGTATGCGTCGATAATTTTGCGCACAATCGGTGCTGCCAAAGTTGAACCCTCTTTCCCGTTATAGGCAAAAGCAACTACCGCAATTTCAGGATCCTCTCTGGGAGCGTAGCCAACAAACCAGGCATGAGCAGGCCAGGTTTTAAAAGTCTCATCACACCACCCCTGCGAGATTGCCAGGTTATCGCAATACTCAGCGGTTCCTGTCTTCCCTGCCACATGATTGTCGTCTCCTTCAAATTCAAAATGGGCAGTACCATCTCCTACCGTAACCATTTCCATTCCACGTTTCGCCAGGGCAACAATCCAGGGCTGCACAGTCTTCTTCTCCTGTACACGCTCACCGGCTTCATTGATGTAAGTAACCGGCTGATTATTTTCATCAAATACACCAATCAGCGGATCTTTGGTGATATCCCAAAGCATTTTAGGCTCAAAAGCCTTGGTTACATCGCCATCCGGCCCGATGATATGGTGTATCAAGGTCATCTGCATATGCTTGCCATCGTTGGCAATGGTTGCAATCGAGTTCAGCACCTGCACCGGTGTCGCCAGCACATAACCCTGCCCCACCGCAGCCAGGTACGTGTCTCCTGTAGCCCAATTTTCGCCCTGATTTCGTCGCTTCCAGGTTGGGTCGGGTACCAAACCAGGGTCTTCGCCTTCCAGCTCAATATTCGTGTATAAACCATAGCCTAAAGCGCGTGCATATTCATTCATGCGCACAATTCCCAGACCACCGCCTGGCAGTTCAGCATCGTAGCCACCCCCCACCTTATACCAATAAATATTACAACTCCAGGCAATCCCATGCAGATAATCTACTGGCCCGTGACCCTCTCGTTCCCAGCAAACATACTCCAGTGGAAAGCTCGGCGTATTATTGCTAAATGTCTGCATCAAGGTGATACGACCAGAGCAATCCAATTGCTGTTCGGGAGTAATCACTCCTTCGTTGAGAGCCCCTAAAGCAGTTACCAGTTTATAGGTAGACCCAGGTGGCAATCGCGTTTGGAAGGCCTTATTGAGCAGCGGTTTCGACTCGTCCAAAGCCAGCTGTTCGTAATAATAACTGGGGATAAAACGTGTCATGCGGTTATTCTCATAGCTGGGGTAATTGACCATCGCAAGAATTTCTCCGGTCTTTACATTCATAGCCACTACAGCACCGCTGCTGGTCAGTGTATACCCAAAGCGGGTATTCCAATAATCCATGCTTTTCAACAAGGCATCCCGGCTAATCTGCTGCAGGCGGGCATCAAGTGTTAGATAAATCGAGGAACCAGGCACAGGAGGCTTAGGCTCCTCAAGGTTGCGGATAATCTCGCCACCCACGCTTACTTCAACCACGCGCTCACCGTTTCTGCCGCCCAATTCTGATTGCATAGAGCGTTCAATGCCGGCATAGCCAACTTTATCCCTTCCGGAAACAAAGCCCTGGTCTTGATAATAATTAAGCTCAGCTTCTGGAATTGGGCCTAAAAAACCAACCACTTCAGCAGTAATTTCCCCGGTAGGATATTCCCGGATCGATTCGATTTCAATGTCAATGCCCGGCCAATCCATCGCCTTTTCTTTGATTGCCATGGCTACTTCCTGGCTAACGTTACACTTTAGCCTCGTGGGCTGAAAAGGCCAGTTGGTAGCCGCAATCTCAACAATCTGCTCAATGCCCAAATCGCTTGCACAGGGCGTAAATAAACGGGCACTCTCTTCATCAAGCACCCCGCGTGAAATTGGGATATCAATCAAAGGTGAAAGCTGAGAAAAAATGCGATACTGCTCACCTGGGTCATCGTCTGGATCCGGAAGTTGTGCTGGAGTTACCGTAACATTGTACGAGGGTATATTACGCGCCAGAACAATGCCATTCCGGTCATAAATAATGCCGCGTTCAGTCGTATCCGAAATGATCCGTGTTCGGTTTTCGTCTGCCTGAGCCCGATATGCTGCTCCGTTAATCACCTGATAAGAAAAAAGCTGGAACAGGTAAAAAAGCAGAATGAAAGCGAGCAAAATATAGAGCCAGCGAAAGCGCTTAATATCAATTGTTGGTTTACTATAAGACTCAGGTGCATTCATACGTCGACGCCTCTTGGATAAGCCATACGTACCAGTTCGGTAATAATGGCATGCACTGGAATAGCCAACAGCATGTTCAACAATACACTGGGTAGTGTAATCTGAGTCAGTCCAACACGCCAATCAAAGACTGTTCCCTCAATAAAAGCCGACACAAAGTAGCCGGCATGCAATAAGAGAGTTCCCGCGAAAGTGAGAAGGAACATTGCCAGCAGCGGGGTTTGCCAAACCTGGGCCTTAATCCGTGTCCCTGCATAGTAAATAGCCATATAAGATGCAACGGAAAGAAAAAACGGGGTTACAGAAATAGCACCTATAATCGCTGCAAAAACCAGAACAAGCACCCAAAAGCGTCTGGATTGCTGATGCAGACTCCAGGCAATAATATATAACAAAACTAAATCCGCTGTCCCTGAAAGCAGCGGAGTGCGGCTTACCACACCAAACTGCAGCATGACAACCGCAAGGTACCCTATCGAAGCCAGAATATAAGCGAGCATCATTCCTCAGGGTAGCAGCGGTGTAATATCTACAGGTGTAAAATCGGTAATTACCAAGACCGCCGAGAGGGCATTAAAGTCAACCATTGCTTGCACCGAACCAGTTTGAAACAGCGTATTATGCGGTGACTGCATTGTAAGCACCTGCCCCACAAAAATATTAGGGGGATAACTGCCGCCTAACCCGCTTGTAAGCAATACTTCCCCTACGTCTACATCTGCACCTTGGGGCACCATCGAAAGCGTAATTTCACCGGTGAGCGACCCGGTAATTTGAGCCTCCACCTTTTGGGTCTGCATCCGAACGTTCACAATCGAGCGGGCATCGCTTATCAGCTGAATCCGCGATGCGTTTGCAATCACTGCATCGATTCGCCCCACCAAACCTTTCTCTGTTACTACCGGCATGCCATGCCGAATGCCAGTATTGCTGCCCTTATCAATAATGATGTACTGTTGGAAGGGGCTAATTTCCCGCCCAATCACTGTGGCAGCCTGATAGCGATACTCCGGGTGTTCCTTTTCAAAACCCATTAAAGCTTCAAGTACCCGCATGGAGCCTAAATCCTCTTGCAGGGCAACAATCTCGCTTTGCAGCAAAGCCAGCTCACTTTCCAGCTGTGCATTCCTGTTTCGCAATTCGGCCATGTCACGGGGGGAAGTAAAGTAGTCTCTAAAGGCAGTATATTGGCGTGAAAGCCAGCTTTGTGTCCCAATCAATGGAGAAAACGAAAGGCTGAAAACTGGCGTAAGGTATCCCGAAACAGCAAGAAAGAGCAAGCCGATTACAACCAAGGCAATAATCAGATTTCTCAGGTTTTTAGGGGAAATTAGTTTTTGCATTCGCTTAAAAACCGCAATCCTGAAGACAATACCCAGGATCAGGAGGGAATGTTGGAGTAGGGATCGCGTTCAATCCCAACTAAAAGGTCCTCAAATTCTTCCAGATCATCCAGTATCAGTCCACATCCACGCGCCACACAGGTCATTGGATCTTCTGCCACCCAAACCCGTAAACGAATCTCATTTGCAAGCCGTTCAGCCAAGCCTTGGAGCTGAGCTGTGCCGCCGGCTAAGCAAATACCATTATCCATCAAGTCCGATAGGATCTCGGGGGGAGATTCGTCCAGAGCATCCTTAATCGTATCAATAATGACTTGAACCGAAGCTCCTAATGCTTCGCGAATTTCTACCGAAGAGATCTCGATCGCTTCAGGCAAACCTGTTATCAAGTTACGCCCGCGTACATCAGCAGTTTTCTCTTCTTTTAAGGGGTAAGCAGACCCGATAGCGATCTTAACCTTTTCCGACATTTGCTCGCCGATAAACACATTGTACTTTGAGCGAATATATTCAATGATAGCCTGGTCTAGTTCATCTCCAGCTACGCGCAGCGAACGGGAAACTACAATGCCGCCGCCCGAAATTACAGCTACTTCGGTGGTTCCGCCGCCAATATCAACAATCATGGATCCGTAGCCTTCATTGATGGGCAAACCTGCCCCGATCGCTGCAGCTGCGGGTTCATGAATCATATATGCTTCACGCGCGCCAGCAGCCATTGCTGCGTCGTAAACAGCACGCTTCTCAACCTCGGTAGCACCGGATGGGATCCCAACTACCACGCGTGGATGCGGCCACATAACCAGACTGTTTTCATGGGCTTTTTCAATAAAATAGCGCAACATTGCCTCGGTGATATCGTATTCCGAAATAACACCGTCCCGCAGAGGACGCAAAGTAACCAGGTTGGCAGGGGCACGGCCGACCATCGTCTTTGCTGACACACCTACATACCTTGGTTCCCGCGTGCGTTTATTGATTGCCACCCAAGAGGGCTCGTTAATTACAATCCCTTTTCCGCGAACATTCACCAGCGTATTGGCTGTACCTAAATCAATCCCCAAATCCAGGGATAGCAGGCCCATCAGCCATTTAAAGGGTTTTAATAGGTCCAATGAATGTCTCCAGGTACAGGCAGCTAGCCCGATTAATCCTGCTGATTATAACATAAGCAAAAAGGAGCTTACTCATATCCCGCATTGACATATCCCGCATTGACATTTCCATAGCTGGAACACAGGCTTTCGTAATCTCTTGGCGTATCAATATCCAGAACCATATTTTCATCCAACCAATCTACCAGTTGTGTCGGATGCTCACCCATAATTGCCCTGCCGCCCTGATCTCCCTCAATGCTCATTAAATCCTCAAAAGCAGCCTTTGGGAAATATACCGGATGTGCACGCCGACCGTTTACAACAGGCAGTACCGACTTTCCAGTCTCCAAACCTTTTAAGGCAATCGTTCGAATCAAAAGTGGGGAAATTTGAGGCTGATCGGCCAATACA
Organism: Anaerolineaceae bacterium; assembly: GCA_040772305.1. Taxonomy (GTDB): domain Bacteria; phylum Chloroflexota; class Anaerolineae; order Anaerolineales; family Anaerolineaceae; genus Mesolinea. The sequence goes on along the minus strand of JAXGYK010000001.1, from coordinate 1,607,991 downwards.
AAGAGGACACCTTTACTTTCGGGCGCTATCGCAGCCAGACCCGCTTTGAGTGAGCTTGCCTGACCATCTGCCCAGGCAAGGTTATCAACGATATTGACCGTTTCTCCTTCAAGACTGTGCTTAACCAAATTGCTTTGCGAGCCCAGCACCACATATATCGCAGAAATACCGGCAAGTGCACAAGCCCTAATTACAGACTGCAAGACAGTTCCTGTCCCCCAAGGTAACAAGACTTTGGAACTACCATAGCGACTGGAAGCTCCTGCGGCCAAAATGATAGCCGGCACCTGATCAATGGTTTTCATCACTGGCTTCGCAGTTTTCCCATCGCCCTTAGGACCACTTCAGCAGTAAGCGGAAAGTAGTCAAAGCGTATACCTGTTGCCTGGGCAACAGCATCTACTACAGCCGAAGCAAAAGGAAGGTAGGGCATCTCACCCATACCTCGCGCACCATAAGGACCACAGGGATCAGGGTATTCCAAAATAACCGAGCGCGTCTCATCTGGGATGTCCATCACCGTAGGAATCAAATACGTTGAAAGTTCGCGGGTAAGCAGCTTGCCTTCAGGACTTTGAATCCAATTTTCGAGCAGTGTGTATCCGGTAGCCTGGACGACAGCTCCTTCAATCTGCCCTTCGACCATCTTTGGGTTGATCGCCTTGCCTACATCATCAGCGCAAACCACTTCCTTCAGGTGTACTTCGCCGCTTAATAAATCTACCTCGGCAAGAATAGCTTGAGCCACGTACCCATAGGCAAAGTTAGGGTAACAATGCCCGTCCCTAGCATCCATCTTACAAGTTGCCGGAGCGCGGTATACATAGGCTCCTATCGCTGGTCTATCCCCAGCATGCCACTTTTCTAAAGCAGCCTTCGCTGCGCCAAGGATCGAATGACCTGCCATAAAGGTCATCCGGGAAGCTGAGACCGAACCTGCATCCAAAGAGCTAGAGGTGTCACTCATATGCAGTTCCACTTTTTCAAGGGGTATATCCAAAGCTTCAGCTGCAAACTGAGCAAAGACCGTATGCGCTCCCTGCCCAACTTCCGCACCTGCATGATATAGACGTGCTTTGTGAATTTCTTCGTCATCACCGTCCAGAATAATGGTCGCGCCACAGTTTTCGGGCGCTCCGTAGGAAAAACCAATGTTCTTATAACCGCAGGCAAAGCCCAAGCCGAATGCCTTGCGGCCATAAACAGGTGGATCCAACGCAGGTTTTTCCCAGCCATTTGGCCCGTTTGCCCAGCCGGCTTCAATGGCGCAGCGCTCCACAACTTCACGGATACTCACTCCTTGGGGAATTGCGGACCCCATGGATTGGATTGATCCTTCTTTGAATAAGTTTCGCATTCGCAGCTCTACTGGGTCCATTCCAAGGGCTTCTGCCAGGCGGCTGACCTGGCCTTCGCACATAAAGTTAGCCTGTGGCCCTCCAAAGCCCCGAAAAGCTGCACCGGGAATATTCGTAGTGTAAACGCAATAGGCATCCGTAGCTACGTTCGGAATTTCATAAGGTCCGGTAGCCAGCAAGGTTGCGTTCCCTAATACTTTTGGTGAGGTGTAAACGTAGGCGCCACCATCGGCCCAAATTTGACATTCCGCCGCTAGAATCTTGCCTTCACGGTCTGCTCCCCATTTAGCCCACATCCGATAATGGTGACGTTTGCCATGCCCGATGATCGATTCTTCCCGGGACCAAACAGTACGTACCGGAATCCGGATCCCTTTTTCTCCAAGCTTTAGAACAGCCAAAGCCAGAACGATTTGAACGCTCATATCCTCACGGCCGCCAAATGCTCCCCCAATCGCCGGATATATCACACGCACCTTATCCAGTGGGATTTGCAAAGCGTGCTGAATTTGCTCCTGATCTTTGTGAGTCCATTGCCCGCCGACCTCTACGGTAATACGGTCTTCTTCGTCATAGTAGGCAACGCCAGCCTCTGGCTGCAAGTAGGCATGTTCCTGGACAGGAGTGTCATAAGTTTGTTCTACAACCACCGCACAGGCTTCAAACGCCTTAGCTACATCCCCCATGCGTACGATATTATGGTGAAATATATTACTGTCACTGCCAGGATGCAGAATATGAGCATCTGATGCCAGCGCCTTATCCAGTGTGTCGATTACAGGCAGGTCTTCGAAATCCACCACCAATTTTTTTGCAGCTGCTTCAGCAGTTCGCTTGTCCTTGGCTACAATTAGTGCAATCTGGTCGCCTTCAAAGCGCACAACATCTCCACCTTCTTTGTTTGAACCCGGCCCACAGAGCACCGGTTGGTCCGGGGTACCCAAACCATATTCATTATTGGGTACATCCTTTGCAGTGAGAACCAACTCCACCCCTGGCATGGCTTCTGCTGCACGGGTATCAATGGATACAACTCGGGCATGTACCCGCTTTGCAAACACCACTTTGAGCCATAGTTCGCGTTCAAAACGGATATCTCCCGGGTACAGTGCTTTACCAGTCACTTTGTCTCGGGCGTCAACCCTTTTTAATGATTTTCCAACGCTGTTCATAGCTAGTTCTCTACTGCCCTGGCAGCATCTTCAATTGCTTCAATGATCTTGTAGTAGCCAGTACACCGGCACAAGTTCCCTGAAATACCCTCTTTGATCATTGCTCGGTCCGGATGAGGCTCCTCCTGCAAGAGTTTGACAGCACTCATTACAAAACCCGGAGTGCAGTAACCACATTGAACTGCAGCATGATCGATGAATGCTTGCTGAACCGGATGCAACTGATCCCCCTTCGCTATTCCTTCGATTGTCTGCACCTCTGCATTATGAGCCCGGCCGGCAGGAACTAAACAGGAAACCACAGCTTTGCCATCCAGGTAAAGCGTGCACGCACCGCATTCTCCTTCCTCACAGCCATTTTTGGTGCCGGTTAAACCAACAAGCTCCCGTACCAAATGCAGAAGAGTCAGATCAACACCACCCTCAAGGCGATAAGGCTTTCCATTAATTTTAGTTTCTATGTGTTTACCATCAAAACCAGCTGCGGGATGGGCACTCACTGTGTTACCAGCAGATAAAGTGGCTGTATGCGCCGGTATACTCTTACGTAGCTCTGGATTTGCCAGATCCATCACAATATCCTGAACCAAATGAGAAACCATATAGCTGCGATATTCTTTTGATGCGCGCAGGTCGCTAATCGGTTTTGCATCTTCAGCCGCAGCCCGGCCGGCAGCAACTGCCACCTGTGGGCTGGGAGACTTCATCGTAAGCATCGCCTCAGCACTGGGAGCGTGGATAATTGTTGGCGCTACAGAGCCAAGAGTAACGCGCACATCAAAAAGAAGCCCATCCTCCTGACGCGCAATAACACAGGCATTAATAGTAGCAATGGCCTGGGTACGCCGCAGGGCACTTTTTCTGAAGGATCCCAGATCGTTATCTTTCATCCCTTTGAACTGAACTTCCCTTACAAACTCATCTGGCCGCAACACCGTCTTACGCACACCAGTATAAAAGTTGGCCAATGGAACAATCCGTTTACCTGTCTTTGAAACCAGTACCAGGCTGGCCTCCAAGGCCATCAGGGGGGTGATGGTGTCATTTGCAGGGGAAGCAGTTACCAGGTTTCCTACCACCGTACCCAAATTACGTAATTGAGGGGTAGCAACTTTATAACAGGCCTGCACTAATGGCCAGGCATATTGCCTCAGCAGGTCCGATTTAAGCACATCATTGTGTGTAACTAAGGCACCAATATGCACAATGCCATCGCCATCCAGGCTGATTTGGTCCAACCCTGCGCAGCGTGAGATGTCGAGCAAGGTATGCAAATCCAGTAATTTACCAGTCTTTAGCTCCACCATCAAATCGGTGCCGCCTGCAATGATGCGGGTAAGCCCTTTAGGATTTGCTAAGTGTTCGGCTAATTCAGTTTGTGTCTCAATGATGTGGTACTGCTTCCACATAAGAACCCTCTAATTATTTCTGTCTGCGATAAGCCTGGATCACTTCCGCCAAAATGCTGATCGCAATTTCTTCTGGGGTTTCACCACCAATGTCAATACCAATCGGAGATTTAACTTTGTCCAGCTTTTCCTGTGCTACGCCTTTTTGGAGTAATGCGTCGCAGGTCGTTTTCCAGCGTTTCAGCGAACCAATTACCCCAAAATAGGCAGGTTCAAATTCCAAGAGTGCAGGCATTCCTTCCACATCCACATCTGACCCGCGGGAAACGTTCACAATATAAGTTTTGCCGTCTATTTGAATATGTTCCGGAATTTCAGCCATGGGAACAGGCAGGAACTCAAGTTTTCCAGGGATCAATTCAGGTGTGCAAAGATCGGCACGATCATCAGAAACGATAATCTGAAAATCCAGTGCCTGCGCTGCCAGAGCAACAGCTTTGCCAACATGGCCAGCACCAAGCACAAGCAGTACCGGCTTAACTCCTTGCGGTTCGATGTAAACTTTCATTTTTCCTCCGCAAGTTCCAGCAGAATAATGCTTGCCATCCAGGTTAAAGTCCAATAGACGCGCTTGTCCATCTACCAAGGCTTGGAGTGCTAAATCGCGGGTTTCTTGCTCTACCAACCCTCCGCCCACGGTTCCCTGGGTGCGACCATCGGCGTACACGAGCATTTTTGTGCCTTCCCGTCTGGGTACGGAGCCAACAGTGTGAACAACAATACACAGACATACAGGTTCCTGGTTTGAAACTGCCTGATGCAGAGCGTTATAAATATTCATGAATCCTCCAACAAACTAAGGATAGTGGGCAACAATTGCTTTTTACGCGAAACCATTCCCTCAGCCAGGTACGAGCCATCCTGCAGGGGCTTGTAGGGAAGCTCGTATAAGGCCGGCGGAAGGTCGATAAAGATCAAGCGACTGGATCGCTTGACAATGTCAGTAATCATTAAACCTGCAAAGTCCAAGCCACGTTGAGTCTTCAATGCTTTAAGCGCCTCATTAAGGCGGCTCATATGGCCTTCAATCTCGTAAGTATCGGCAATTTCAGTTTGTGAAACAGCAAACTTATAGCCATACTCTTCATACACTTTCATGTCCAAACCTACAAGTGCTTCTGGTTCCTGTGTCATTAGGCCAGCTCCAGCCCGAATTACCTTTTCTCCAAAGCTATTAACAGTCTCATCCGCCAAAGGACTGCCTGGCACAAAAGCCCAGCGCGCCAGACGTTCTGCAGCTTCCTGATCACGTCTGGTGGTTGTTGGCGAAGTTAGAATCAGGGTATCGGAAATCAGCCCTGCCAGGAGCAGCCCCGCAATCTTAGGTGGAGCACTCATCCCTATTTCTTCAATTGCTTCCGAAACCAAGGTGGAGGTTGAGCCCACAATATCTACTGTAAATTTGATGGGGTTATGCGTACTTTGATTGCCTAGGCGATGGTGATCCAGTATTTCGAGCAGTTCTGCGTCTTCAATAGAGGCAATCGCTTGCTGTGGCTCATTATGATCCACAAGCACAAGTTTCAAACGGGGTGGATTTAGCAAATCCCGTTGTCGCACAACCCCCAGATACCGTTTATTTTCATCCAGCACCCAGTATTCCATGTACTCCTGCCGCAGCAAACGATTTAGCACATCCTTGATACGCGTGCCCGCAGGAAATCGGGGCAGGTCAGTTTGTGCTGCTTCTCGGCAAGGGATGTCCAGCAGCTGCGAAATAGTCATGTCGCGATTGCGCGGGTGCGGACCCATCATCCGCCGCAAGAAATCAAACAGGCTTTGGCCGGTAACCATCCCGTAAGGGGTTCCATCCGGGTTTACCACCGGTGTTATTCCCCCAGTTCGTGAGAGGATGCTCCAAGCCTCAGCCAGTGACTTTTCTGGCGAAACTGAATCCAAGCGGCGCATCACCGACTCAAAACGCGGTGAGGCATCCGTAAGTAAGACCGGCTGGTCAAGATCCAGCAATTTCAGCACAAATGCGGTCTGCAGGTTAACTGCGCCGGCTCTGGCTGGCAAAACTTCGATGCCATCCCGCTCACTCAGGAGCCAAGCATAGCCTACTGCAGAGGCTATCGTATCCGTATCGGGGTTGATATGCCCGATTACATAAATTGCACCATCCTGGCGCTGTGGATTCCTAGCACGTTCCGTAATCATTGCACTTTATTACTCCCAAGCGCCCTCCAAACCTTCTCGGGCGTAACCGGATTATCGTTCACTACCGCCCCGCAGGCATCCAATACAGCATTCCCTACAGCAGGCGCCACACCATCCAGCGGAATTTCAGCAACGGCCTTTGCGCCAAAGGGATGTGACTTTTCATAGGTTTGAACAAAGATCGTTTCAAGCTTTGGCATCTCGTCCGCCCGGAAGATATGATACTCGTAAAGGTCGCGTTCGCGGGCATTCCCTTTAGAATCATAAACCATTTCTTCGCTCACACCATAGCCTAATGCCTGTGCCATTCCGCCCTCAATCTGGCCGGATGCAGTACTAGGGTTAATAATTACTCCCGCATCTACGGCAAAAACCAGGCGCTCAACCTGCACGGCACCCGTCTGGCGATCGACGATAACTTCGGCAAACTGTGCCCCAAACGGCGGTGGTGAAGCAGGTGATACATAGGAAGCAACTGTCATCAGCTGTTCCTGATTGCGATGATGCAAACTATCCAAAGCGATCTGAGCTAAGCTCACGCTGCAACCGTTTGGTTCCCATGCCTTTTGCTCATGAAGGACAATGGACTCAGGTGCAACTTTAATCCCCTGGTCGCCAAACAGCAAGGCTGCCCGAGACTTGATTCGCTCAGCCATTTCCTCAGCTGCTTTGCTTACAGCTGTACCAGATATATATGTTGTAGAAGAGGCATAAGCACCCTTATCGAAGGGCGTAAAGTCCGTATCCGAGGAGTACATGAGGATATCATCTACAGGAACACCCAGCTTTTCTGCAGCCATTTGCGCCAGAACGGTATCGGATCCTGTTCCCAGGTCTGTGGCGCCCACTAAGAGGTTAAAGGAACCATCATCATTGATTTTAAGGCTGGCTCCACCCATATCCAGGTACGGAATCGCTGTACCTTGCATCACAAATGCTACACCAATCCCACGGCTTAAATGGGGCTTACCGGAAATCTTTCGCCACTCCGGGTTCTGATATTTCGAGTCCCAATCAATCGCTTTGCGGCCCTGACGAACGCATTCAGCCAAACCAACAGTATGAATTACTTCAGGAACCGGTTCGCGCCCTTCGTTCCAAGCCGTACTAAAGGGTTGGTATTCGCCGCTTTGAATACTATTTTTCAGCCGAAAATCCAGCACATCCCAGCCCATTTCCCGCGCAATCATCTCCATATGCCGTTCAAGAGGCCAAAAGCCCTGAGGCACACCATAACCACGATAGGCTCCGGATGGTGGCGTGTTAGTATAGACAATGTCGGCATAGAAACGAATATTGGGAGATTTACGAAACTCGCCATCTCCTACATACAAGGCCATCGATTTCTGCCCTGTATTTCCGGCAACCGTGAGAGCATGGCAACCGTAGGCTCCCGTATCACTCAAGACCACCATTTCATTGGCAGTCATCGTGCCATCCAGTTTTACGCCAGTGCGCATCTTGACCCGCATCGGATGCCGCGCTCGAGAAGCAATAAATTCTTCTTCTCGGGTCATTTCATAAAGTACAGGCCGTCCTGTCGCAATAGTAAGGTGGGCAGCAACATCCTCCATCAGCATCTCTTGCTTATTCCCAAACCCACCGCCGATACGTGGCTTCACAACGCGAATGCGTTTTATGGGCAAACCCAAAACCGGCGCAATCATCCTGCGTACATGGAAGGGAACCTGTGTGCTGCTTCGGATCACCAAGCGATCATCCTCATCCCAGTAAGTCAAAGCCACATGAGGTTCAATATGTGCCTGCTGAACCTTCGGAACTACATACTCTTGCTCAAAGATGCGGTCTGCCTGCTCAAACCCCTGATCAACATTGCCGATATCGATGCGAATCTTGGCTGCTAGGTTGCGGCTAGGATCCGAATCGCCAAAATTGACGTATTCAGGCTCATCGTGAATAACTGGACTGCCTTCCCTGAGGGACTCCCGCGGATCAAGAATTGCGGGAATTTCCTCATAATCTACTTCGATCAGAGTAAGCGCTTCTTCTGCGATCGCGAGTGTTTCTGCGGCTACAAAAGCAACACGATCACCCACAAAACGTACCTTCTGGTCCAAGCTAAACATGTCCAGAGGCCCAGGAATTGGGTCGTTTTGTCCAGCTGTAGAATACACCACGCGGGGTAGATCCTGCCATGTGAGTACAGCAGCAACCCCAGGCAGCGCCTTTGCCTTTTCAACATCAATACGACGGATGCGGGCATGAGCTACCGGGCTGCGCAGCACTGCAGCATAGAGCGTGCCGGGAATTTGCATATCAGCGGTAAATGCCGGCTTTCCTTGTACCAGCTTACTGGCATCTATTTTTATTTCGGATTTACCAACCGTTGAGCGCTCCGGGATCGGGTCCTGGTCAACCATTTTCAGGAAGGGAATGGCCTGAAGCTCAGGATCGCTCGCTTTTAAGGTTTTAGCTGCATTCAGAATTGCCTGGACCGGTTTAACATAGGCGGTACAGCGGCACAATACACCACTTAATGCTTCACGAACCTGTTCTTCACTGGGATCTGGCTCCTTTTCCAATAAAGCTTTAGCGGCCAAAACCATAGCTGGTGTGCAGTAACCGCATTGAACCGATCCATTCTCTACAAAAGCCTGCTGTAAGGTGCTAAGTCCCTGGCTTTCCTTCCATGCCTGATTAGGTCTTTGGCCTTCAGCCTCAATGGTTACAAGCCGGTGTCCCTCGGCTTGCAATGCCAGGAACATGCAAGAGTTCACCGCTTTACCATCCATCAATACAGTACATGCTCCGCATTCCCCGCGTTTACACCCGCCAGACTTCACACCGCTGTAGCCAAGGTCTCTCAAAACACTTAACAGACTTTCATGGCCCTTTATGTCCACCGCTAGTTTTTCGCCGTTCAGGTCAAGATGCAATTTCATCATACACCTCCCTGGTTTTGCTGGGTCAAGCGAGCTAAAGCACGCGATAGCATTGCCTTCCCTGCAGCAATCCGATAATCTGCTCCCGCCCAAGAATCACCGCTGTCCTGCAGCGCTTTCTCAAGTTCTTTACATCCATCCGAAGTGTACTCTTGCAATGTGAATATCTTTACTCCAAGAGCTGGATGGCTTACGGCTACGCGTATTGCCCCTTGATTTAGCTGGTACACAGCTATCGCCAGTAAGGGTTTGTCTTTTGGGCTGCGTCCCACGCTTTCGAACACAAATCTTCCTTGTTTGGGAAGGTAAAGAACTAAGGGAATTGAATCTTCAGCCATCGCAGTAACCTGTTCTGCCCAGTCAAATACTTTGAAACCATCAACAAAGCTAACTTTAATATTCAATGCAGCCAGGGCAACCTTTAATGGACCATCCTTATGACCATGCCGCAAATAATTACCCAGGCTCAGACTGTTTCGCAAATTTAAACCACCTTCTAGCTCAGCTGCTTTTCGCAATTCGGAAAGAATCTGAGCCCTCTCCAGTAGCGATTCAATGGGCATAAAAGCGGCAAATGCTTCTCTGCCTTCTTCAGCAGGGAATTCTTCCGTATTCAATTCCTGTAAATCAATGATTGTGTTGCCCTCAGGAATTCTGGCCACATGGTAGTCACCACCAATCAGGAAGCTGACGTCACTGCGTTTGGCATATTCCTGCAGGTCAGCTATTTTTTTAAGACGCAGATATTTTTTTTCATTCTCCATCTGGATAAACCCTCCAGCCATCTATTTGTGAGCGCATTTCTTCAACTTGCTCACTGGGAATATCTACAAATACGGCTTCTGCTTCGGCTAGTATTTCACCCGCGCAGTTTTGTACCTCGCTATGACTCATTGAAACTCGACCCCTACGTCTTACAGGCCAAGCCTTCACTTGCAAAGCCTCTCCAACCGGTGTAGGTTTGCGGTATCGGATTTTGAGCTCACTGGTAACCATAAACCGGTCCGGTTCTTCTCCCCAGGCACGCCCGGCTGCCTCATCCAAGATAGCAGCAATCACGCCCCCATGCATCACACCTGGAAAGCCCTCATGGCTCTCATCCAAGTTTACCTCTGCCTGAACAATTCCTGCTTCTTCGTCAAAATAAAACTCCAGGCGCAGACTCTTTGGATTCTCACGCCCGCAGACGAAACAATTACGGCTTCCTGGCAACTTCTGCATCAGTCCACCGAAGCAAACGTGTCAATTAAAAGCTTGGCATTGCCACCAACCGGATACAAAATGGGGCAAGTACAGCCATGATCAATATACTGCTGAACTTTTGCCCGCGCTTCTTCCGGTGTACCACTGGCTGTAATCCGATGAATTAAATCTTCCGGGACAAGATGTTTGGCCTTTTGAATCTGTTCATGCGTCGCTGGCCAACCTAAAATGCTTTGGATCTGTTCTACTACGTCCATCGAAACACCCGAAGCCTTGGCAATATGTGGCTGCTGTGCCAAATATTGGGTTAATAATTCACGCGTGGTGTCAATTGCTTTGTCGTGATCTTCATCTACACTGCAAACTACCAGTTGCGGACGGTCAAAATCATCCAAATTACGTCCGCTTTGCTTTAAGCCCCGCTGCAGCTGTTCGATGGCAATATCGTTATATTCCACCGGCACGCAATAGTTCATCACAATGCCATCGGCAATTCGTCCAGTCATCTCAATCATTTTTTCACCGGTTGCACCGATATAAATAGGTACATTACGCGGTTCTCGCCGCCCATGAACAACATCCAGCTCTATCCCCTGCACATGGACAAAGTCCCCATCAAAACTGACTCGCTCCATATTTAACAGCTTTTTCATTACGGTTATTGTTTCTTCCATAGCTTTCAAAGGCTTCGTCCGGTTGATGCCCACATTCTTCGCCAGCGGGTCCCACCAGGCACCAATTCCGCAAATTATCCGGTTTGGCGCCAGATCGTCCAAGGTTAGAAAGGTAGAAGCAAGCAAGCCAATATTGCGAGTCCAGTTATTGATCACACCAGAACCCACTTTAATTTTGTCAGTCACAGCAGCATAAGCAGCCATAGGCACAATGGCATCCCGAACTAATCGGCTTTCAGCTTGCCAAACCGCCTCAAAGCCTTTTTCTTCGGCATACTTCGCAATGTCCAAACCATCACGCAGGTCATGTGAGTCTTGCAAGTAAATCGCTACCCGTTCAAACATGAGTCATCTCCTTTTCAGTTTCAAAGCTAATCAATTGTGCAAAATTTTCAAAAAAATGACTAAGATACAGGTCGGCCTCGGTATCGAGATCCTGCATCATACGACGGTTAATAACCACTTTTAATACAGCCTCTTTTTCAAGGATACTCCCGCAATGCTTTTGAAAAGAATTGCATCCAAACTGAGGTTCAATGAGGTCTGCTGGATCAAGATAGATAGCGTTTGTGCCCTGCTGGTGGCGATCGGGCACCACTAAACCGCAAGGACGGGTGTCTGCTTCCCTTAAGAGCAGTTCAAGATCTTCAATGGAAGCCTGGGTAAGGTCTACTGGAAAAACCATCATGGAACCACCCCCGGCTCCCCGGATATAATCCTGGGCTTGAGATATTGCAGCATTTAGACGACGGGGTGGTTTTTCAAATAGTGTTGACAATCCGCGCTCACGGGCAATTTCCAGCACTTTTAGATCACGGCTAACAACCAGGATGCAGTCAAACTGTTTCACCTTTACTACCAGGTCCAAGCAATGAAATAAAAGCTGTTGATTAAATGTATACAGGATTTTGGGGTTTAAAACTTGACGGAGACGCGATTTTCCCTTATGTAAAGGTTTTACAGGTATCACCGCCCAGGTCATCATCATTCTTGGTTTATCAGTTCTACGCCTAAGTTAAGAACTTCATGTGCAAGCGCAACCTTATCTTGGTGCTTGTGCATGATGGTTTGGAATTGTCGTAAAATTATACCCGTTTTGGGAAAGTCCTTGATCAGCTCAGGGTCAGTTTTATCATAAACCAAGGCATTGACGAGTCCGGCGTAAAAGTCCAGGATTGTCAATTGGTTCGCTCCCAAATTGAGCTCAGCAGCAATTTTTGCTGCAGGTCCTTTTATAGTCTTGCCTGCGATGAACGGTGAAACCACAATCACTGGTTTTGTTTCCAGCAAAGGCCTTATTCCACTTAAGGACAAAATTGGCCCAATGCTCAGCCACGGGTTAGAAGGACATACCACTATCAAATCAGCCTCTTCCAAAGCTTCTGTTACTGCACAGCTCGCAGAGCTACCTTCTGGGTGCTGGTACTCAATTTTAGTAACCCGGGGTAAACAGCCCTCTCGCACAAAATATTCCTGAAAGCTCAGCCAGCCGAACTCCCTGGTGTTCACCATCGTAGGGCAGGCGTGATCACTCATTGGCAGAACTCTGGCTAAAACGCCAAGGCGCTGGCAAATATCCTCGGTCACTTCTGTCAGGCTTAGACCACTCTTCAAAAGTCGGGTGCGCTCCAACTGCGTGGCAAGATCGCGGTCGCCCATTCGAAACCAGTTCGGAGCCTTTAAACCGCCAAGTGTTTCATGCACCTTCCAGGTTTCGTTCTTAACGCCCCATCCGCGCTCGGGATCATTTAAGCCAGCTAATGCGTAGGAAACCGAATCGATGTCTGGGCAAATCTTCAGTCCGTACCATTCAAAATCATCCCCCGTATTGACGACTATGCTTAGGTTTTTACCTAGAATTTCTTGTAAGCCCACTGCAAGTTTAGCCCCACCAACACCCCCTGCGATTGCAAGCACTTTTTTGACAGGCCTGTGCATATGTGCCTACCGGAACAGATCCTGGGCTTTGCTGCGAACCAGATCGCTGGCTTTGCCTTCGGATAAACCATATGGAAACCCCTGAACCAGGACAGCAGGTGTACCCTCGGCAGCCTGTCCCATAAGCAGTGATGCTGCCGCCGCCAGCTCATCTGCAGCCGCAATTGTAGTAACTCTCAGCTGGTAACCGTTCATGTCCGTTTCGCCACGCATATCTACAAGTGCCGGAATGCCGGCTGCACCGATACTTACACCCACAATTCCGTTCCGCCAGGCCCTTCCATGCGAGTCAATAATCAGAACTCCAATGCTTTTGCCTGTCTTTGTCTCCAATCCATTGCGGATATGTGCGGCTGAAGCATCCGAATCCTCTGGCAAGAGTAGCACCCAATCTTCGGCATTGCCCCAAGGGCCACTTACGTTGCTGTGGTCAATCCCGGCATTTGCACAAACAAAGCCGCTTTTATGTTCCACAATAATTGTCCCGGGCCGTGTACGCAATACCGCATTGCTCTCTTGTAAAATGAGCTCCACGAGCTCAGCCCGTTTCTGGATATATTCAGCCAGTTCTCTAGCCTCTGGTCGCGGCTGCACCTGACTCAGGTTCACAAGCCGGCCCTCAGCTTTGCTCACGATTTTTTGGGCCAGCACAATCACATCCCCGTTTTCCAGGCAAAGGGAATTGGATTCCAATGCAGCCAACAGCAGGCCCACCAGGTCATCACCGGCTTGAACCCTGGGAATCCCATACAGTGCAATCAGATTCAACTGGCGCAAATTAGTCATTAATCCCTGTGATACGAATACCAGAAGAAGGTACCTTGTATTTGATGTTCAAACCTATCAGTATCGATGTAAGCCCTTCTACAACTACCGCATTTTCACTTGGACCAGCATCCCAGCCCTTCAGCCCGCAATCTTCTACCAAGCGAATCACCAATTCGCGGGACTCCTTATCGGCACCGCAAACCAGCACCTCAGATTCAATTTCTTCGCCTGAGAGTAAGCGTTCATAAGAAATAGTCTGAAATGCATCAACCACTTTAACATTTTTGCCTAGCACCGCTTGGGCCTGTGCTAAAACGCTACCCTCCGGCGGCATCTGCACACGAGTCACTTTGGGCGGCACAAGCGGTACAACCACATCGACCAGCAGCTTGCCCTGCAGTTCTTCGTACAAGCTTTCTAATGTGGCCTTGTGTGCGGCATAAGGAACTGTTATTACAGCTATCTCAGCATTTTTCACAGCCTCAGCGTTGGTCATTCCAGTAAGATCACCCTGATCATCAAGCTTTTCCAACAAACTGTTTACTGCTGCTTCTGCTTTATCAGCGGTTCGGGATCCAATCAAAATCCGGTGACCTGCTTGCGCCCAGCGAAACGCCAAACCTTGTCCTTCTCTGCCTGTTCCCCCGATGATTGCGATGGTCATTCCCATGTATTATGCCTCCACTAATCCAACTTTAGCCCAGGTACGCTCTGTGTGCTCCCGAGCTTTTGCAGCGATCTCCGCTTCATCCAGGGTAAGCAGCTCCCGATCCTTCATCAACACTTTTCCATCCACAATCGTGCTGGTAACCATACCGTCCCGGAAACCAAAGAGGATATGCCAGGGTAGGTTTCCGGCAGTCAATGGCGTAATCGCTTTATAGTCCACGAGAATGATATCGGCTGCGGCGCCTTTTTCAATTGCTCCTATGCGCAATCCATCCCAGGTTTGGGTAGCAAGGTTGGAATTATTCTCGATTGCCACCTTAACAATATCATTGCCGCCCATTGCCTGAGGATCAGCTTTAACGTGCTTTTGAATAAGATAAGCTGCTTTCCATTCATCCCACATGGCATTACTGAAACCATCGTTCCCCAGGCAAACCTTTACTCCTTGCTCAAGCATTCGGAGCACATCAGCAGCTCCAACAGCGTTGTTCATGTTCGAGCGAGGCTGGTGGCTTAACCAGGTTCCGCTTCGCGCTAATAACTCCGTTTGGAAGGCATCAGCATGCACACCATGCGCAAGTATGCTGCGGTCTCCCAGAACGCCTGTTTCAGAAAATCGTTCTATCACGCTTTTACCATACTTTTGCAGAGAATCTTTCTGGTCCGCAATGCCTTCACCAGCATGGGTATGAAAACCGGCTCTGCCAGCATTTGCCTCTACTGCCTTTTCCAGCGTCTCAGCGCTTACCGTAAGGCTGGCATGCAAACCAAAATGGGCTTTTATTTTGGGATCAGTTTGACCATGATGAACCCTGCCAATGAAGCGGCTGTTCTCTTCAATTCCTGCCATGGCTTTATCCTTGCCATCCCGGTCAGTTACCTCATAACACAAGGAAGCGCGTAATCCTGCCTGCGCAACAGCATCATGTATAAGATCCAAGGAACCTTCTATAAACGAAGGTGACGCATGGTGGTCAAAAAGCGTAGTTGTGCCATACTTGATGGCATCAACCAGGCAAGCAAGCACACTGTAACGCACTGCCTCGGCATCCAAGGCTTTATCTAAGCGCCACCAAAGCCGCTCCAGGATTTGCATAAAATTTGTTGCAGGCTCACCGGGATAAGCCCATCCGCGGCTAAAGGCACCATAAAAATGCGTATGTGCACAAATGTTGCCTGGCATAAGGTACTGCCCGTGCGCATCAAAGATCTCTTCGCCGCTGTAACTCAGTTCGCCGTGGGGGGCAAAATCGACAATTCGTCCGTCACGAATGAGCAGGTCATGGTCTACAAGGATGCGATTCTCTTCGCCCCAAGTGATAATACTGGCATTGGTGATCAGCATAATTCCCTCCGTTGTTATCAGGTATTGGGAGCTCCGTTTATTGGTGAGGCGGAACTTTGTTCTATTTTATCGCATCCCAGGCGGGGTTTCTCTTTATGATAGCTGCTTGCATCGCGCAGGGTAGCTTTCGCAGAGGAAATCTGCTTTCTCTGCATCAACTGAAATTCCCCCTAAGGCATGACCCCAAAGACTGGCGCAACACAGAGACTTTGGAGACCATTGCACTCAAACAGGATAAAGTTTTCCTTATGCACGCTTCATAACTTAACTTTGGAATTACAACACATTATTTCAGATCAGGAATCCCAGAGGTACCGGATGAGAAGTCGAGAATAAAGTGCCGTTTTTGTACATTTTAAAACTTACAAAACCCCTTGAAATCAACCTTTTTCATCTGTAGCTTTTGTCTGACATCAGGGGCTTTTATGATTTCAGGCGCAACAAATTAAAATTTATATCTATCCGACAAACCGAGATTTGTCATTCTATCGGGAGCTGGATTTCTGTCAGCCAGTCCTCTTCCGATTCCTTATTCCAAATGCCGTCAATATAACATTCACGCGCCAGTCCTGCTGCCACGTACCCGTTCTGCTCGGCATATTTCATAAGAAATGCATAGGCTTCACCGATGGTTGCATATTGGCCCTTATGATAAATACTCAACACTTTTGCCTCAGGAAGTATTTTAAACCTTATATGATCATTTTCATTCCCGAGTGCTGTTACTGATTCATTGTGTCTGACACGGATTTCTGTATCTTTATACTCCCCGTCGAGATATTCACAGAACTCATAAGAAGGCTCTGCACATTGAAGCTCCGGATTTAACCGCATGCATTCCTGTCCAACAGACGGAATCCATTGAATGATGTCAGAATAGTTCTTTAATACCGTTTCAGCCGTATAAACGATTGTTTCCGGAATCACTTTTTCTGTTACCTGATACTTCATCTCTTTGTCCTCCAAAATTGAATTGATGATGGAAAGACGGGATTCGATATGCTTTTTTTCCTTAACAAGTGATTTCGCTTTTTCCCTTAGGATTTCTTTCACATTGTTGCCTGCAAAGACAGCTTTGATTTCCTCAATGGACAAATCCAGTTGCCTGTATGATTTAATTTTTGCAGCAGTGGCAAGCTGTGAGGTTTCATAAAACCTGTAATTATTCCATTCGTCAATGCAAGCTGGTTTCAGAAGGTCCTCTTTCTCGTAAAATCGCAGCGCTTTAATTGTCAGATGTGATAACTTCGAAAATTCACTTATTTTAAGCATTCTCTTTCATCTCCTTTCCACATCTGACACTTTAATCTATCCCCTAAGGGACAAGTCAAGTGATAAAATTCTAATTTATCTATTTCAATTTGTTTTCAGTTTCTTAGATTGTCGACATCGACGACTTGAATTTTTCCGACATTAATCTTTTAAGCAGCCAATCGGAATAACCAATACACCGTCTTCCCTTCGATAGCCAAATTGAGTTGCGGTAATTATCAATTTCAAGTCCGGCATGCGAAGATGATTTTGTCTTTCTTTTTTGTTATACTCTCTCACCAATCTTTCAATTTCACAAAGATGCTTTGC
This sequence comes from Anaerolineaceae bacterium, assembly GCA_040772305.1. GTDB lineage: Bacteria > Chloroflexota > Anaerolineae > Anaerolineales > Anaerolineaceae > Mesolinea. Next base: position 1,590,811 of record JAXGYK010000001.1, on the reverse strand, counting down.
TCCTTCTTCAATTCCGGATTCCCCTAACTTAAACTCTATGAGTGCATACCGTCCGTCACTTAAATGTAAAACCCCATCAGCCTCCAAACCGTAACGGTCACGATAATAAGACATTCTTCCATCAAATGCGGATGAATAAACCTTTAAATCTCTGATACACAACGATTCAAATAAAAAGCCCAAAGTCTGAAAATCTCTATTAAAGTAATCAGGTGAAAGTCCCATTGCTGCAACCGCAATTGATGGATCAATAAAATTTCTTTTTGGAGATGATTGAATTGCAGTTTTTGATCGAATAGCCGGAGACCAAGCATCTATGTCATCAATTATGTAAAGTTTCTCTAACGCATTAATATATTCAAAAAAAGTACTTTCTCCGATATTATGATTTGCTTTCACATCACCATAAATCGTTTTTGTTGCAGCAGTTGTACAAATATTTCGTGCATAAGATTGCAATATGCCTTGAGCCCATCTTTCATTTCTTTTTACTCCATCAATATGAGAAATATCCACAGAATATGTTTGTTTAAATAAATCCCGCGCCAATTGCAATTTTGTCTTGTTATTTTTTATAGTAAAAATTCCGGGCCATCCTCCGCGGCAAATAGAATAAATAATATCATCTATAGATAAATCTGATTTGCAACCATCAAAAGAATCCGGTCGCTCAAATAATTCCTTCAAAGAAACACTACCATTAGACTCTTCACTTTCCCAAAGACTCATAGGGTACATCTTTAACTGACTAATACGCAGCGTACCTGTATGAGGAGTATCTATATTTTTTGAAGAAGAGCCGGTTAAAATATATTGGCCTTTTTTACCGGTATCATCAACATCTTTGCGAATAGCACCCCAAAGTTTCGGTACATCTTGCCATTCATCAAAGAGTATCGGTTTTTCTCCCAGCAATAATTTATTAGGTGCGGTTTCTCCAATAATTAATAAATTATCACGATATTCTTCATCCTGAAACTCAACAACGGTTTTTACCTTTTGCTTGGCTGATGTTGTCTTGCCACATCCTTTTGGACCTTTAATCCATGTCGCACCGAAAGCCTGCATATTTATATCCAGCAGTCTATCTATAATTCGTTTTTTGTATTCCATACTGCACTTCCCGATATCATCTAGAAGCATATTTCTCTGTAAATTCTAAAACGATAAAATGGCTTCCGTCAAGAAAATTCTGAAGCGATTTGCGGCATTTTACCGGAGCGATTTGTGTCATTTCGCCGGAGTAATTTGTGATTGGATTGCCTCCCAAGGTGACATCACTGTGACACAAAGTGACACTTTTGTCACTTCTAATTGTTCAAGCAAGTGCCGTCTGTAATAGTGGCATAATCGGTGTTACTTTATGACACCAATTACAAAACATAACGATTGAGTAGTATTCTTTTAATTTCTTACTTTGTGGAAGCTCTGAAACCCTGTTCGTCACTGCATTTTTCCCCTTTAGCATTATTATGACATCCTCCCCTGAGAAGAGGTCGAGAATAAAATGCTGTTTTTACACTTTTTCTAATCTACAAAATCCTGTAAAATCAACCTTTTCAATCTGTAGCATTTGTTTGACATCAGGGGTTTTCTTAAATTCATGTACAACAAGTTGTAATTTTCTACTTTTTATTCTTAAAGGCATTGTAAATAACACAAACAAATAGAATCAAATTGCTTACTGCAACAATCCACGCTTCCATCAATATTTCATAATTATTATATAACAACTTTAATCCGGAAGAAATAATAGCAATAATAGCAACTACAGATACAATTAGCGGCAAATATTTTATGATTTTTTCCATTCAATTATCACTCCTATAAATTCTAATTTATAAAGCTACTTTTCACTCTCTTTTTCCTGTTGTTGGAGGTAAACAAGGTCTTCTGTGTTTCTATTTCAGCTCGAAGTTCTTCTTCAGTAGGGAGATAGAGTTTATATTTCACCGCAAATAATTGCTCGTTCCCATCTCCTTTTAAGGTGACGTCAAACTCTCGTTTTCGCGGGGCGAAAATCTACTCTAGATCAAATATTACATATAAAACATCGATAGCTAAATTCATTTTGCAACCACGAATCAACGATTTTGTCCTGTCGATAAGGTATACTAAGATTGTTAATTTCAACACAAAGAAGAGGATGATATGGCAGACCAAAGTGGTTACGATTCCTGGCAAGAGAATACTTTTAATCCTTCCGTAAAGCGCTTTCCGGAGCGCCAGTCGGAATTTAAAACATCTTCTAATATTTTAATCCCGCCGGTGGTTCCACCAGGAGATGTTAATCCGAACCAGTATGACGAATTAGGCTATCCCGGACAGTACCCTTTCATCCGCGGCGTTCAACCAACGATGTATCGTGGCCGCTTGTGGACTATGCGCCAATACGCAGGGTTTTCTACTGCTGAAGAATCGAACAAACGATACCGATTTTTACTTCAACAGGGACAGACAGGACTTTCAGTAGCCTTTGATTTGCCTACTCAGATTGGTTACGATGCGGATGATCCCATCGCTTTGGGCGAGGTTGGTAAAGTGGGTGTTTCGATCTCCTCCATTGAGGACATGGAAACCCTCTTTCAGGAAATTCCCCTGGATAAGGTGAGTACAAGCATGACGATCAATGCGCCTGCTTCTGTACTCCTGGCTATGTATATTGGTGTGGCAAAAAAGCAGGGCGTTGAAATCAGCAAGCTGCGGGGCACTATTCAAAACGATATCCTCAAGGAATACGTGGCTCGGGGAACTTATATATTCCCGCCCAAGCCCAGTATGCGGTTGATTACCGATATCTTTAGCTTCTGTCGCACGGACGTTCCGCTCTGGAATACTATCTCCATCAGCGGGTATCACATTCGCGAAGCAGGAAGCAGTGCTGTTCAGGAAGTGGCCTTTACTTTGGCAAATGCTATTGCCTATATCGAAGCAGCTATGAAGGCTGGTATGGGCATTGACGAGTTTGCGAGTCAGTTATCCTTTTTCTTTAATGCACATAACAATTTCCTTGAGGAAATTGCGAAATTCCGCGCTGCCAGGCGTTTGTATTCCAAGATTATGAAAGAGCGTTTTGGCGCTCAAAAAGCAAGCAGTATGAGGCTGCGTTTCCATACCCAGACGGCTGGATGCACGCTTACTGCTCAGCAACCGGAAAACAATGTGATCCGTGTGACACTGCAGGCTTTGGCGGCTGTCCTGGGGGGAACACAGTCTTTGCATACGAACAGTATGGATGAGGCTTTATGGCTGCCCACCCAAAAAAGCGTACAGGTAGCGCTGCGGACACAGCAAATAATTGGCTACGAAAGTGGTGTGGCGGATACGATCGACCCAATGGCTGGGTCTTATATCGTAGAGTATCTCACGGATCAAATTGAGGAAAAAGCAGCCGAGTATATTGCCAAAATCAATGATATGGGCGGAGCCATGAAGGCGATCGAGAATGGCTTTATGCAGTCCGAAATTCAGGATAGTGCCTATCAGGCACAGCGACGGCTCGAAATGGGCGAAGATATCGTTGTTGGTGTAAATAAATTTAAGGTGGACGAAGAAATCGTATTGGAACCGCAGAAGATTGACCCAGCTATTGAGGCAGCTCAGCGCGCAAAACTGGCAAAACTGCGTGAGAACCGAGATAATACAAAAGTTGCAGAGCTTCTTGCCCATCTGGAAACCGCGGCGCGGGGAGAAGAAAATTTATTACCCCTTATCATCGCTTGTGTTGAAAATAAAACTACGCTGGGTGAAACCTGCAACTTGCTTCGCAAGGTGTGGGGCGAATACCGGGCACCAAATTTAGTCTAGAGGTGAAAATGAAAGGCATCAAAAAAATTAATCATGTTGCGATCGTTGTCCGCGATATTGAGGAATCGATCAAGGTTTGGGAAGGCGCATTTGGTCTGAAGCTTGACCACGTAGAGGATGTGCCATCGCAGAAAGCCAAAGTTGCATTTTTCCCGGTGGGCGACAGTGAAGTCGAACTGGTGATGCCAACCGATCCTGAAAGCGGGATGGGCAAATATCTGGCGGCTAAAGGCGAAGGACTGCATCATTTGTGCCTAGAAGTAGATGACATTGAAGCAACCCTTGCCAGTCTGAAAGAAAAAGGCGTGCGCCTCATCAACGAGACACCCCAGGTTCTACCCGGTCGAAAGATGGCTTTTGTTCATCCCAAAGCTGCCAATGGCGTGCTGGTGGAGTTGTACGAGCTGACCGGCTAAGGTTTTCCTTTCAGCTTTTGGGCCTGCCGTAAGGCGGGCCTTTTTCAATTCCTGGGGCTTCATTTCTGTGTGCCTGAGTAAAAGATTTCACCTCTTGCAGGAATGAGAAAATGATAAAATTTATCTGACGCTCGATTTCGATTCAAAGGCAGGAAATATGAAACGAATTGTGTCTTTTTTTTGTCTCTTAGTATTGTCCTCACTCGCTTGCAGAGTTTTGCCGCCGGCCCAGCCCACACAGCCAGTACCTGAGCCCAGCACGGCGTTGCTTCTGCCCAGTTCCACACCTTTGCCACTGCCGCCGCCATCGCTTCCGCAGCCTACACAACTACCCATTCCTACCACTGTTCTAAGTTCAGAAGTTTTCAGCGATCTGACTGTATTCTGGAAAGACGTTTTTTCACCTATGGACCCAAATTGGGAACAGTTGGGCGACGAATATTCTACGATGGACAACGTTGATGGCAAGCTTGTGCTTGAGATCCAGGATACCCCTAACTATTTAATCTTTACGCTTAGTCATCGTACCAATATCGAAGATTTGATCCTGCAAACGACGGTACAAACAACGGCCGAGACCAATCAGCATGGTATGTTGGGCCTCATCTGCCGTGCCCAGGACCTCCAAAATTTTTATGCCTTGCTTGCCGTGAATTTGGACAAGGCGCTCATCCTCAAATACAAGGACGGCAGTGTAACGAAACTATATGACGGGCCTTCTTTGGCTGGACCATTAAAGAATGGTACCAATACTCTAGGCGCCGCTTGTGTCAGCAGCACTCTTGCTCTGTATGTCAACGGCGAAGTGGCTGCAATAGGCAGTGATTCAGATTTCAAGGAAGGAGATGTGGGTCCGTTTCTGGCTACGACGGATACCGGCTATGCTCGGGCGGACTTCGATGACTTTTCTGTTCTGCTTCCGGAGGGCGAAGGTGCATCATCGGATAGCGAGATTGAAGAAGGTCCAGGCTTGAAAGGTGTCGTGGTTTACCGCGAAAGCTTCGATGACATGCCTAACAACTGGGATATGAGTACCATTCAAGAGATTGATGCCTTTTTCGCGGGCGGCCTCTTTAATATTGGCATTAATACCCCCAATACCTACTTTGCTTCCACCTCTCATCAAACCAATCTTTCCCGAACAGGAGTGGAAGTGCTTGCTGGTCTGGTCAACGGTCCTCGCCTTAACTTGCATGGGGTTATTTGCCGCGCCCAGGATAATCAGAATTTTTACGGTCTCGGTATAAGCAACGATGGACTGGCTGCGATATTTAAAGCAAGTGGGGGAGAACTTATAAACCTCGAACAGACCAATATTAGCGCATTCGATCCCGAGGCCAACCGTATCTTTGGACTTTGCATTGATGATCAATTGAGCCTCTTCCTCAATGACGAAGAAGTCCTGACTGCCTACGATTCTGACTATGAGCTTGGGGATACGGGTGTTTTCGTCGTTGCTATGACCGAAGCCCCGGTGCTCATTTCATTCGAGGATTTTATAGCCGCAGAAATGGACTAATCTTCGGAAATTTCTTTTCCAAAAGGACGGTATTATTTTTGACCGTCCTTTAAGTTTTATGATGGTAAAGGGCATTCCATATTAAGAATCACCTCTTTGACCAGTGCCATAAGGAAGAGGCCTGGGAGAAAAACTACAATGTTTTGTACCAAGTCCTATTCCCTCTCCTAGTCATCAGAAGCGGAATACCAGAAGATCCCAGCTCAGGGGAGGATGTCAAAATAATGCCGGAGGAAAGAAGACTGTAGCGAAAGTACAATCTTTGCCACGATGATTAAATTATGGGAGAGAGGATGAATTTAAATAATATTCATGTGTTAAAGAGTTTTATGATAATTGTTATTCTTGACGGCAGCTTTCTCCATAGGTAAAGTTTTGGGTCAAGCCGGGAGCACCAATGTGATTTTCCTCAATTCGGAAAAAACTTATACCAGTCGGGGAATTCCAGTTTTTTATTTGCCGATAATAACCATAATGTCCATGCTTGCATCGGTTCCAGTATGGCAACCATGTCCGTAGTGCTTCCGATTTTTGTGCCGATGGCGATTTCAAACGGAATCCCGGCACACATGATTACTTTAATCGTCTATATTATGGTGAATATTCATTTTCTCTTCCCGTTTTACCATGCAACCCTATTGGTCGGGGCGGAAAAGGGTTTATTATGAGAGCAGATTTATGTTTAAGACTGGGATTGTGATGGCCCTGGTCAGCTCAGTGTTGGTATTTTTGCTGTTTATCCCATGGTGGAAATTTGTTGGACTACAATAAGAAGTTAATATTATGCACAAAATATTTAAGTATAACGACAAGACCATTAAAAGTTCTGACGGAACGATTATTTGCGGCATTGTCAATGTTACGCCGGATTCTTTTTCCGACGGAGGACGATGGTACTCAACCGAAAAGGCTGTGAACCATGCCATGGACTTGATCAATCAGGGTGCAGGCATGCTGGATATCGGCGGTGAATCCACCAGGCCTGGCAGTACACCGGTAGACGCTCAGGAAGAAAGTGATCGCATTGTACCGGTCATCCGTGAATTAAAAAAACGCACGGATGTACCCCTTTCGATTGATACCTGGAAGGCAGCTGTAGCTAAAGTGGCGATTGAAGCCGGAGCGGATATTATCAATGATATTACGGGCTTCTTGGGAGATCCCGATATGGCGAAGGTTGTCGGCGAATCCGCTGCCGGAGCCATCTTGATGTTTAATCCTGTTATTGCACGACCGGATCATCCAGGATCAAAAAATTTCCCTTCCTTCGGAGGTGAGGGCGTTTTTAGCCAGGAAGAAATCGAAAAAATGTGCAATATACCGATACAGGAATCCATGTGCTTCTACCTGAGACGTTGTATTAAAATTGCTCATGAGGGCGGCGTGAATGATGAAAGAATCATGTTGGATCCGGGGATCGGTTTCGGCTTAACAAAGAGGGAGAATCTTTTATTAATCAGAGATCTTCATGTTTTAAGTGATATGGGTTATTGCACATTTGTAGGAGTCTCCAGAAAGAGATTTATCGTCAATATTCTGGAAAACGCCGGCTTCAATATGGACCCGGAAACTGATGATGGTCATGAAAACCGTGACATAGGTTCTGCCGCGCTTACGGCTATTTCCACCATGTTGGGGGCTGATGTCATTAGAGTCCATACCGTTTCACATCATAGGATGCCTTCAGAAATCGGAAATGCTGTACGTTTCTCTGAAGCAATGGAAGATGTCCATTTGAAGCAATATGGCATGAAAAATATAAAATGAGATATCTCGGGGACTTTGTTGGTATTCTGACGCCTGTTTTTTATGGGCTTTTCTCGATTTAAAAATGCTATTTTTAGGTTTTATCTTCGACTTCTTCTCTGGTGAGGATGTCATAATATTGCTAAAGGGGAAAAACGCAGTACCTGACAAGGTTTAATAGCTTCCATAAAGTGCGAAATTCAAAAAACTCATGCTATTGATAATATTTATACCGAATTTCGATGGTGGAAAACATTTCTTTAGGAATGGCATTACTTCTATTATGCGTAAAACTTTTGCAAAACTAAAGTTTTACGCATATAATGTGTTAGGGAGGCCGACATGTTTATTCAAAGAGAAAACCTGCTTAACACACTTATCCGTTATCGACACAAAGATTTGGTCAAGATAATAACCGGTGTCAGACGCTGTGGTAAATCAATCTTATTAAACGAACTGTTTTTCCGCTATTTAATTGATGACGGAGTTCAAGCCGACCATATCATAAAAATTGCCTTTGATATGAAAAAATGGGAGAACTTACGCAAGTCTGATGAGTTATATCCTTATTTACTCGGCCTTTTTGCGGATGATGAGAAGTATTATCTTCTGCTTGATGAAGTTCAGATGGTTGATGGTTTTGAGGAGGTTCTCAATGAAATTCGTAGTGAATACAACACCGATATCTACGTAACGGGTTCAAATTCAAAGCTGCTTTCGAGTGATATCAACACCATATTTCGAGGCAGGGGTATAGAAATAAAGTGCTTTCCTCTGTCCTTTCAAGAGTTTTATTCTTTTCGCAAAGGTGATAAGAGAGAAGCCTTAGATGAATATATTTTATTCGGTTCCTTGCCGTATACTGTTACAGAACTGAATGCGCCCTCCAAAAGAGATTATTTGGAAATGGTGGCAAACACTGTTATAACGAGGGATATGATTGATCGTTATGATATACGAAATCAAGAAGTATTCCGCGGGGTGATTCGCGTTCTTTGCTCATCTATTGGCTCGGCTGTATCGCCGAATAAAATAGCAAATACATTGCAAAGTAGCGGATATAAATCTGTTGATAATGAGACCGTGAGCCGTTATCTGAAACACATAGCGGATGCTTTTCTTTTTTACAAAGTCGATCGCTATGATCTCAAAGGAAGAGCCTATCTCAAAACACAAAATAAGTATTATGCCTGTGATATGGGCCTTCGCAATGCGCTTATTCAGTACCGTCAGCTTGAAGTTTCTCGTGCGATAGAAAACATCGTCTATGTGGAACTCGTAAGGCGGGGGTACATCGTCGATATAGGGAAAAACAGGAATGAAGAAATAGATTTTGTTGCAAGAGATCCGGAAGGACGAAAAAATTATATTCAAGTCACTTACAGCATAGAGAATCCAAGTGTAAAAGAGAGAGAACTATCCTCTTTTCGTGGCCTGGATGACGGTTATAAAAAGATACTCATAACAATGGACAGAACTCCATTTTCAAATCTGGAAAAAGGCTATCGTTTATTGACAATTCTAGACTTTTTAGAAAGTGATGGCTCTATTGAAAACGCATAAGACGCTTATACGTAAAACTTAAAAGTGAAGCAAGTTTTGCGTATTATGAGCTGATATCAGAGAAATGCTAAACTCAGAAAAGCTTGATTTCCGGAGTTTTACGAGTTTGAAAATGTGCGAAAACAGAGTTTTATTTTCGACTTCTCATCAGGGGAAGATGTCATAATAATGCTAAAGGGGAAAAACTTAAGTAAGCAAAAGGGTTTCAGAGCTTCCACAAAGTACGAAATTCGAAAATTGTTGTCAAAGACCAATAACCCGACACTTTTTATGTCGGGTTAAGCTGAATAAATGTCGGGTAATCGAAATTTTTCTAAATGTGGTCGTAATGTTCGGTAATGCTTAGTATACTGTTAATGGAAAAATTTTACTGTGTGATTGTGCAAAATGTATGCGTTCAATCTGAATTTCCACGCCACAATACCCTGTTTTCCAACCACCACATTACTGTAATCATGGTATATTATAAAATTGTGCGCTTGTTGTACCCTTCAGGCGTCACAAACTACAATCACAGCTAAAGAAAGGGCTTGACATGAAAGTTTTATTATTGAAAGACGTATATAACCTGGGCCGTGCCGGCGAGATTAAGAAAGTAGCCGATGGATACGGCCGAAACTTTTTAATCCCCCAAGGCCTCGCAATACCAGCCACGGCAGGCTCAGTGAAGCTTGCTGAAACCATCGGAAAGAAGGCCGCTGAACAACGCGCCGTCCTGAATAACGAACTTAAAGGTGTCGCTGAGATCCTTTCCGATTTAATCATCGAGTTCTCCATGAAAGCAGGCGAAACTGGTAAGCTCTATGGTTCTGTAACAAGCCAAATGGTCGTGGATAAAGTAAAAGAACTAAAAGATCTTAAGCTAGAACGCCGCAACCTTGCGATGGAACCCATCCGAGCTACTGGAGAATACGAAATTCCGGTACACCTTACGATGGATCTTGTTCCAACCCTTAAGGTAATTGTCCGCCGCGAAGGTGAAGTAGTCCGTCCTGCTCAAGCAGTTAAGCCGGTTGACGAACCTGCAGAAGCCGTCAATGCTGAAACCGCGGAGGCTAATCTCGATCATTCTACGGAAGAATCCGCATAGATAAGGTCAGTTTCGAGGCCGGGGTTTAAGCCCCGGCTTTTTTTGTTAGAATCGCTATTATGCCCAAGATAACTGGAGCACTGTTAAAACAATTACGCCAAGAGCATGAAATTTCTCTGGAGCAGGTGGCCTCAGCTACACGTATCCGCCTCGAAATCTTGAGGGACCTTGAAGACGAGGAATATGACGAGCTAGCCTCTGCTACCCAAGCGCGTGGATTTCTGAAAATCTACGCGAATTACCTGGACTCAATGGGAGTCAGTTTTCTTACGAAAACCTCCAGCACTTCTCCGACGCTCTCAAGCTCTAAGAACGCTGAAGACCTTGCTGCTTCGTCACAATTATGCCAAACGGAGTCATCAAACCCAAAAGAAACTGAGCGCTCCGCAAACGCTGCAGGACGACAAGAAGCTGCAGACCAAGCTGGACTACCTGCACCTATAAAACACCCTGAGCAAGTCACTAAACCAGAGAGAAAAGCTGGAAAAGAGACCCCGAAGGATAAAAAGCCTTCAAGACCTCGGACTCCAGCTCGCAAACTGGACACAGATAAAAGCCTGGCTGCGCCCAGCCCTTCCCAAATCATTCTCATGGACATTGGGCGCCAGCTCACTGCCCGGCGCAATTATCTGGGCATCCCCTGGGACTTGCTCGTTGAGCAAACTCATATCAATAAAGATCAGATTATTGCCTTGGAACAAGGCAATCTGGAAGCACTTTCAAGCCCAATCCAAGCCCGTGGGCTGCTTAATACCTATGCACGTTTTTTAAACCTGGATAGCGAAATGCTGCTTATTCGTTTTGCCGATGCGCTCCAGCAGCGCCGCTTAGAAAACAGCCCCAGGTCAAAGCCGCGCAGAGCTGTTCGCATCCTTCCACCGGTGCTTACAGCCATTAAACGCTACTTTACATTGGACCTTTTTTTTGGCACCTTACTCGTTCTGGGGATTTTGGGCTTCCTGGGCTGGGGCATGACGCGAATGATCAGCGAACAACAGGCATTGGTTAGCACCCCAATAAGCGACTTGCCCCCGGTAATCGATGTACTTATTACCACGCCTACACATGGAAATGTCCAGGAAACGGAAACTACACCGAAATCTGAGTTATTCCCAGCCAACCCCATCCCCACACTCTTCTACACGCCCAGCAGCCCCGATGCTGCGCTTGAAGTGGTGATCTTCCCTCGTGCTTATACCTGGATCAAAGTCACCAGCGATGGAGAGTTAAAGTTTCAGGGTCGCCTGATTCCCGGAACTGCCCAGGCCTTTACCGGCAAGGAAGAAATCGAGCTGCTCACAGGGGATATTGCATCCTTGCGAATCGTCTTTGCAAATAGCGAGCTTCCTAACACCGCCACCCAGTTTGGCGTGCAAAGCCGCATGCGTTTTGATGCCGAAGGAGTTACATACCTTGAACCTATCGAGCAAATGGAAGAAACGCCAATCGTTCCTGTACCATCACCAACTGTCCCCGCTTTAAAACATTAGTTATGGCAAAAATCGTTCCTCAAACTTATTCTATTATTTCCCTGGGATGCGCGAAAAATCTGGTCGATTCGAATCTAATTGCCCAGGAATTATCCGCTGCTGGTTACCAGCCTGCAGAAAAAGCAGCTCAAGCACAATTCCTGATCGTAAACACATGCGGCTTTATCCATGATGCGCGCGATGAATCGCTGCAAGCTTTACGAAAGCAGGCAAAAAATAAAAGAAGCGGGCAGTACCTCCTGGCCGCTGGCTGCCTTTCCCAACGTTATCAAGAGCAATTACTTAATGATGTTCCTAATTTGGATGGCATGATCGGTACGCGCAACCTACGGGCAATTCTTCCTCTGGCACAGGCCTTAAAAAACAAGCACACCCTGCCGCCCTTGCCTGAATCGATAAATGCGGCACAAATCCTTCCCCTTCCAGAAAGGGCTCACTTCGCAATTCAAGGTGCCAGTGCGTACATGAAAATTGCAGACGGTTGCCGCAGAGAATGTGCCTTTTGTGCGATTCCCCAGATCAAAGGTCCGCTTCTTAGTCGGCCGCTTCAAGAGGTGCTGCGTGATGCGAAAGCTCTCCAAAAACTAGGAATTCTGGAAATCAACTTAATAGCTCAAGATATTACCGATTATGGCAAAGACCGCGGGGAACTTGATGGCCTCGCTTCCTTGCTTGATGCACTCCTGCCACAAATTAAAAACATCCCCTGGGTTCGCCTGCTTTATACCTATCCTGGCTCGCTCACACCTCGTGTTCTGGAACTCCTGGCTGCAGAAAACCAGCTTTTACCCTACCTGGACATGCCCCTTCAGCACGCATCTGAACCCGTATTGCGCAGCATGCGCCGGCCAGCTAATATGGGCTGGGTCTACGATACTTTTGCCCAATTGCAGAATCGGATCCCGACGCTGGTCACTCGCACCACTCTTATCGTTGGTTACCCAACTGAAACAGAAAAGGACTTTCAAACCCTTTATGATTTTGTGAAACAGATGCAGTTTGACCACTTGGGAGTCTTTACCTTTTCTGCCGAAAGAGATACTCCCTCTGAAGCACTGGGTGATCCTATTCCCCAAGACCTAAAGCAAGAACGACAAGCTACCATCATGCAGCTCCAGGCTGAGTTATCCGCCAAAAGGCTGCAAGCACTCATTGGCAATGAATATGATTTGCTTGTAGAAGGTAGTGACATAAAACAAGAGGTAAGCGTTGGCCGTATCTATCGCGATGCACCGGAAATCGATGGTCTGGTGATTGCAAATGGCTTTGCATCTCCCGGTACGATGGCAAAAGTACGTATCACTGGCTCAACGGAACATGACTTGTACGGAATTCTTTTACCGGCAAACGACTAGTAAGCGGTATTTTACTCCGCAGACAAATCAGGGAGTGGATTCCGGGGGCGGTGCAGTGGCTTCCCCTTCAGGTGCCTCAACAGTTGGAACTTCGGGAGTAACTTCCGGTGGAACCGGGGTATTTTCTGGCTGCCTGCTTAAGTCGCAAGCCTGCTGGTATGCGACAAGGGTCTGGCGCACATTGGCATCTTCACCTAGTTCCAAGGACCGCTGATAAAAACTTACCGCGGTGCAAGGGTCCCCTTTGCTATTAAAGTCATCGCCTATACGATAAAGCGCAATACGATAGCGGTCTTTGGCCGTCATTCCTGATGCGTCCGAGAGATATGGCATTTGTTGCGAAAGGGGCTCAAATATTTCAAGAACCTGTTGCCAATTGGTATCCCAATATGAAGCGCCGGTAACGTAAACGCTGGCCCAATAGCGGGCGCCATCAGCCTGGCCATCTAAGGCACCCAGGCGATCCGCCATTGCCAGCTCATACATTCCTTCTTCCAGGCGGCCAGTGTTTATCTTCTGGACGCCGTCATTGCGCAAAGCCAGATAATACCAACCATCTACATCAATGGTGCGATAATCGTAGAAATTTTCTTTTAAAGTACGTATAGTAATTAACGCGTCTGACCAGGCTTGTCCCTGTATTTGCGCTACCAGCTGGTTATAAACTTCTTCCGCACCACGCAGGTCAGGAGTGGGAGACGCCACCGGCTCAGCCGTAGGCAGAACAGGTAAGGGTGTTGGTTCGCCTGGCAAAGGTGTCGCCTGACTCATTTGCAGCTCAGCTTCTGCAAGCAGTTCCACAATACCGGGAAATCCTGGCGATATTTGCAAGATGTATGTTAGTCGCTCTTTAGCATTAGCATAGCGGCCAGTGGACATATCCTCATAAGCCAATTCAAGCTGTCGCGAAACTCGGTCTAAAACTGTCGACTCTTGTTGACTGATGCGCATCGCCAAGCCGCGCTGATAGCCCAAAGCAACGCCCGCAATCACCGCCAGAAAAATGAATAAAATACCCAAACTTATCCAGCGCCCACGATGGGTTTTCGTACTGGCTGGCATTGCATCCGGCGTGCTTAGCTTATCAAGGGTTGTCCGCATCTCCTCGGGGACTTCTTTGTACTGTTCGTGAAGTTCTTCTGTCATAATGCAATTATAACTCCGCTTCAAAGGCTAATTAATTCAGCTATTTCTTTACGTACAACGAATGCTGCAATGCCAATGCCCAGGCAAAAAGCCAGCATTGCACTCACCAGCCCGCCACCAATTGAGGGCAAGAACCGCATTGCAAGTATCGCTGCCGCTCCTCCCACCGCAGCACCGTCTAAACCCCGTAAAAAAGCGGGTAAGAGAAGAAGTTTTTTCTTGAGTGTTCGATTGAGCAATACAAAGAGGAAAGCAGCCTGAATGGCATAAGCCAGACCGTCTGCCAGCGCAATGCCCATCGCCTGCAAGGGACGCCAAAAGATAGCTGCAAAGCCAACAAAAAGAACAAACACTCCTGCTGCTCCAATAAAGGGATATTTGGGCTTTTGTAAGGCATAAAAAGTGCGTACAAAGACCTCAACGAGTGAATGCCCAACAATTCCTAACAAGAAAACCCTGCTTACATCAGTTACACGCTGTGTGTCAACTGGGTCCATGCCCAACAGTATTTTTACAAAAGGATAAAGGACAATCCCGGCGATAATCGCAATTGGGATCGTGAGCGCCAGCATACTGCGACCAGCTTTTTCAACCTTTAGTTGCAACTCCTCCATTTTTTGCGCACTAGCCAGTTCAGAAAGTGTAGGCAGGATCGCAGTGGCTATAGCTGTCCCGATCAGTGTTTCAGGAACTTGCATAATCCACCACCCATAGGTAAGTGCAGACACTGAACCAGCAGGCAACCGGCTGGCAAAGTTATCCCGCATAATAAAAATTAACTGGATAAAAAGCATCGAGAGTACCCGCGGCCCCATCAGCCGCAATACCTTATGCACTTCGCTGGTCTGAAGACCAAACCCAAAATTCCAGCGGAATTTATAATGAATCAAAGCCGGAACCTGAATAAGAAGATGTAAAAAAGCACCTAAAATTACACCGTAGACTAAGCCGCGTATTCCTAAACCAAACGCAGGTAACTGAATCGGCCCAAACCGATACGCTTCGTTGGGTGCTAGCACCAGTGCGCCAAAAATCTGTCCGATATCAAATAAGATTGGCGCTAAAGCGGGGAAGAAGAAGTGCTGGTTAGCCTGCAGTCCGCTCATCACCAGGCCGCTTACCGCAAAAATCAGTG
Organism: Anaerolineaceae bacterium; assembly: GCA_040772305.1. Taxonomy (GTDB): domain Bacteria; phylum Chloroflexota; class Anaerolineae; order Anaerolineales; family Anaerolineaceae; genus Mesolinea. The sequence continues at coordinate 1,575,544 of JAXGYK010000001.1, read as the reverse complement.
TAGCAATCAGGTTGAGACGCAGCAGGTCAACAGTTAGGTCTATTTGGTCTGCAGTAAAACCCGGTGCAATACCGATCTGTGAGCTTACCAAGGGACGGGCAAAGACCGCAACCAGGATGGCAATCACTGCAGTAACGCAAAATGCAAGGTTCAGAATATGGCTAAAAACCCTCCAGGCCTTCTCACGTCCGCTTTCAGTGAGTACTTCGCTTAATACAGGAATAAACGCAATTGCAAGCGCCCCGCCAGAAATAAGCATAAAGAGCATGTCCGGCACATTGTTTGCTGCGTTAAAAACATCGTATTCGGCCGAAATACCAAATTGTCTGCCTATCAGCATCTGTCTCAAAATACCCAGCGCCTTATCCACAGTAAAAAGGATGGCCAGCATTAGGGATACTTGGGTCAGGCGACTTATTTTTTTCATACAACTCCTCAAGCACCGATTTCGGGCATATTATCCCATAAAAGCGGATTGACAAATATTAACAGGGCTTAGGCTATAATTTTCCTCAGATGTCTATGTCAAATCAGAAAAAAATTGGAAGTCTGTCTATCGTTGCTATACCCATTGGTCATCCGGACGATATCACGCGCCGGGCAGTGGAAACGCTGCAGCAAATGGACGCTGTAATTTGCGAAGAACGCAGCCAGGGAATGCGAACGCTCAAGTATCTGGGAGTTAACAAACCACTCATCGAATTAAACGAACACAATGAATCCGAGATGGTCCAAACCATCCTCCTTGAACTGATGAATGGGGAAAACCTAGCCCTTATTTCGGATTGTGGCACCCCCGTCTTTGCTGACCCAGGACGTCAATTGCTGGGATTACTCTACGACGCAGGCATTCACGTGAAGGCTTTGCCAGGACCTTCCTCCTTAATGGCAGCCATCTCGCTATGTCCTTTTGATTTATCCAATTTCCATTTTGCGGGTTTTCTTTCGCCCAAAACCGACTTGCGGACAACTGCGCTCAAACGCCTTTTCAGGCTGAGCATCCCTGTGATTCTTATGGATACACCCTACCGCATGGGAAAACTGCTGGCCGAATCAATGCAAGCCTTTGGCCGTAAGCAAATTGCCTTTTTAGCTATGGATCTTACCCTGCCACGCGAAAAAGTGTTGTGTAATACCCTTGAGAACTTGGTCAGCCAGACCCAAGGCCGCAAGGCTGAATTTATCCTGATTATTGACCGCCCACAGCGCCGCCGCCTATGAACACCCTGCAGGTCCGCAATTATCAGATTCCGTTACCAGTATTTCTACCAGACGCTACATATGGTTATGTGCGCGCTGTTACGATGGCCGATCTTGTACACCTGCAATTACCCGCGGTAATGATGAATACCTTTCATCTGATGCAGAAACCTGGCTCTACTGTCATCGATGCTTTGGGCGGCATTCATGTAATGACCGGCTGGCAGGGACCAATCGCCACAGACTCTGGCGGCTTTCAGGCATACTCGCTCATCCGCCAAAACCCTCGCTATGGCAGCCTTAGCGAGAACGGAATAATCTTTCGGCCTGAGGGCTCGCAACGTAAACTTAAGCTCACACCCGAAAAAAGTATCCAGTTACAAATGGGCTATGGTTCCGATATTCTCTTTTGCCTGGATGACTGTACCCACGCCAGTGCGCCTTATGCAGAACAGGAGCTGTCTGTTCGCCGTACAATTGCCTGGGCCCGCCGCTCTCGCCAAACCTACGATCAACTCATTAAGAGCCGCGATTGGGACCAATCGCAGCGACCGCTCCTTTTTGCCGTAATCCAGGGCGGAGCCGAAGAAAACCTGCGCAAAGCTTGCGCTGAAGCCTTATTGGAGATTGGTTTTGACGGTTTCGGTTTTGGAGGCTGGCCCTTAGATAGCAGTGGTAATTTGTTGGCTGATGTTCTGGCTTATACCCGCTCGCTCATTCCCAGGCAGTTTCCTATCCACGCGCTGGGAATCGGTCACCCGGTAAGTGACGTGATTGCCTTCCGTTTGGGATATGAGATCTTCGACTCAGCCATGCCTACCCGCGATGCCCGTCACGGACGCCTTTACACTTTCCGCGATGCAAACCCAGATCTGACTGAAGATGGAGAATGGTTCGTTTACAAATACATCAATTCGCCTTCCGCAGTCCGATCTACAGAAGCAATTTCACCCGGCTGTGATTGCCCTGTTTGCCAGACCCTGAGTATGGGATATCTGTATCATCTTTACCGCATGAATGACCCCTCCTACCAGCGCCTGGCAACACTGCATAACCTGACGTTTATGCGCCAACTCATGAGCCTTTTAAGACAAAATGGCTGAGTCTCACTATCCTTTAGAAACTTTGGTTCAGGAGGTACAAAAGCCAGTTAAATACCAGGCTTTTAAACGGAGCCTTGTGCAAAAAATTGCGGAACAGGAATATCCAAAGCATTCAAAACTGACAGCTGCCGTCAAAGCCGTCCGCACCCGTCTGCACCAGGTTTCAGGTGCATTCCTTGCTAATAGGTATAACTATGCGCAATTAAGGTCTTTTTTAGAGAAACAATCTCAGCTCAGTCTCGAAGAGCAAAAACCCGCACTTCTTGAGGCAATGCGTCTGCACGCTTCTACGCAGGAACGTCTGCATTACCTGGATTCTTTTTATCGTACTTGTCTGGAAGGTATCGGGGCCATCAGCTCTGTTTTGGATTTAGCCTGCGGTCTTAACCCCTTATCTTTACCCTGGATGCCGTTGAGCCCTGGTTTCCGCTATGATGCCTGGGACGTTGTCACGCCGCTGCTCTCAGCCGTGCAAACCTGGTTTGATGCCTGTAGCCTTAACGCCGCCACTGCTTCCATTGACATTACCGAGCCTCTCCCAACGGTTACAGCCCAACTCACCTTGCTTCTAAAAACAATCCCCCTCCTTGATCAAATTGATCCAGCTATTTCTCTCCGGCTATTGGCAGAACTGCAGACACCCTATATTCTTGTAAGTTTTCCTGCTCGCAGCCTGGGCGGACACCGCAAGGGTATGCCAGTTACCTACACACAGCGCATGAATCATTTGTTATCCGCTCTCAAGTGTACCTACACTTACTTCGAGTTCCCTAATGAACTGGTCTGGCTGATAGATAAAGGCTCCCAAAGATGATCCTTACGCCTGAGCTAATCGAAGAATTGATCTGCAAAGTTCAAAGGTCTAAGAAATACCGTAACCTTCACTTGCCCCGTCCTACCTTAGTAGACATCCTCCAGCATGAAGCTCCTGCAGCCAAAAACAAAGCTGCTCTAAAATCCGCTCTGCGCCACAAACTGCATAATATCCTGGCACCCTATCTTGAAGACTTGGATTATGAGCAGGAAAAATCTAATTTACTTGCCCTTGCAGCCCAAAAGCCAGACAGTTCCGCTCTAAAAAGCTTTGCTGCTATCTTACAAGAAAAACATGCTTCTTCCCGTGAGCGTCTGCCCTTTCTGCAGGAATTTTATACAGCAATTTTTAGCCGCACCGGAACTCCTGACTGTATTCTGGACCTTGCTTGCGCCCTTAACCCATTAGCGCTTCTCTGGATGAATTTACCAGCTTCTACGCGCTATTTGGCATATGACATCCATCAACCGCGCGTGGAATTCCTGGCAAGTTTTTTCAGGCTTTTTTACCCGCAGGCAGAAGCCATCCAGCAAGATATTCTTGTCCAGCCGCCTGAAGCAGCAGCAGATATTGCCTTCTTTTTCAAAGAAGCTCACCGCTTTGAAAAGCGTCGTACAGGGGCCATCCGTCCCTTCTTTGAAAGCCTGTCCGTATCCTGGTTAGTTGTAAGCTTGCCCGCTGCTGACCTTTCTGGCCACCACTCGCTTGTCAGTTATCACAATCGACTCATCGAAACAGCCATTCAGGGCAAACCCTGGCAATTACAACCACAACAGATCGGAAACGAACTCTTATACCTCATCCGTAAATCATGAGCCCAAACGAAGACACACCCGATCTTGATTCTGCAATTTCCCGCTACCAGCCTTATCTCAGTGCGGCTGATTTTTGCCGTGTACAGGCTTGTGCACACACGCCAGCTCCGATTGCATTACGAATCAACCGCCTTAAAGTCAGCGATCCTGGCAGCAGTATTCAAAGATGGGCTCAACAATACGGTTGGGAACTGAAACCCTTATCCTTCTGTTCTGATGCCTGGCAGGTTCTAAGTGCCCAGGTTGCCCCCAGCCAAACTCCGGAACATCAACTGGGCTGCTTTTACCTGCAAGATGCAGCCTCCATCTTGCCTGCAACACTTTTTTCACAAGAAACTACTCCAGCGCTAACCCTGGATATGGCAGCTTCACCCGGCGGAAAAACCACCCATCTCATTGACCTCGATTTAGATCGCTCTTTGATCGTAGCCAACGATTCGAGCGCCGGCCGTATGCCAGCTTTGCGCACTGTTCTCCAGCAGTGGGGTGCAACAAATGCAGTGATTACCAATTTTCCCGGAGAAATCTGGGGAACCTGGTTTCCTGAGTGCTTCGACCGCGTGCTCCTTGACGCACCCTGCTCAATGGAAGGCCTGCGCGATACCCCCACGCACCCCTTCCGCCCCATCAGTGCCGATGAACGCCAGCGATTAGCTCTCCGCCAAACCGCCATGCTCGAGTCTGCTTTGCGTACCCTCCGTGTGGGTGGAGAACTCGTGTACTCAACTTGCAGCCTTGCTCCGGAAGAAGATGAGGCAGTCGTCGATACACTCTTGCGAACCTATCCCCACATGGTATCTGTAGCTCCGGCACCAAATTTTGGAGCCGCTGCACCAGCCCTCACTGAATTTGGAGGAACACGCTACCACCCCCAACTCGCTCAGGCCATGCGCCTTTGGCCCTTTACTTTCAATACTAATGGATTTTTTGCAGTTAAGCTGCTTAAAACCGCGGCTCTGCCTCCCATCGATGCAAAGCCAATCCCAGAACGCCCCTTTCGCAAAACCGGTCTGAGGCGCCCAACGCAAGAGCTGGAGGCCGATATACGCGCCAGGATATCAAGCAGTTACGGTGTCGACTTGGACACACTGATGCAAAAGCACAAGCTAAGTCTCTACCAACGGGAAAGCAATTTCTTGCTTTTACCACAGAGCTGGCTGGATAACTTTGCAAACCTGCCTTATTATGCTATCGGCTTAGTTGTAGGCACCCTCATCAAAAGCAGGTTTGAAATTTCAGCTGATTTCGTCCTTCGATTTGGATATGCTTTTAATAAGGGCTTTCTCATTCTTTCGGATGAATACATCCCGCAATGGCTCTCAGGCAGTGACTTGCGTAAAGGCGACTGGGACCGGGCTGACAAAAGAGGCATTTACGCCGTGCGAAGCAGCAGCGGCCTCAACTTAGGAGCTGGCAAATCCCTCCCTGGGCGTTTACGCAATCTGCTTCCACGCCGCCACTTACGCCTCAGCTAATTTTTCAGATTCATGCAAGATGATTGCTGCTGCTGCAATACAGGCCGTTTCCATGCGTAAAATCTGGGACCCCAGCGAAAAGGCTTGGAAGCCCTGTGCCCCAGCTGTTTCTGCTTCCTCTGGAGTTAAGCCGCCCTCAGGTCCAACTAATACGGTGCCATACCATATGCCCCCTGAAAAATACTCCGCCCCAAGTCGTCCAATCCCTACTCTGCGTTCGCTGGCCAGCAGATTTAGACCCCCCGCAGCGCTCTCACGCAGGACCTCAGCATAGCTGGCGGTTGGGTAGAGCAATGGTAGTTTGCTCCGCTCAGACTGTTCGGCGGCCTCCCGTATTACAGCCTGCAGATGTTCAATCCGTGCATTGGTCTCGCTTTTTCGCACAATGCTTCGCACCGAAACATAAGGTCGAAAACTATGCACACCTAACTCAGTTCCCTTTTGTAAAATCCAGCTAATCTTCTCGCGCCTGCTAAGGCTAAAGGCCATACAAAGCTCAAAACGCGGCCCGGGCGAGCCGGCTGCCTGGCTAAGGATTTGTCCCGTAAGGTTCTTTCCGACACTTTGCTGCAGCTGCACCAGGTATATGCTGCCACTGTTATCCAAGACCTTTACCTGATCAATTCCAGGTTTTAAACGCAGCACATGAAGGATCTGTTTGCTCAGATTTGCAGGAAAATGAACTTGATCACCAAGAATCGCCTGGGGTTCTAAAAAGAAATGCTGCATTGTGGCTAATCCCCCTGTGCCTTCTCCGCTTCCTCATGAAGTCCGTACAAGGCTGCTCCAACCGCAGTAGCATATTCTGCCAGTTCCGGAATAATCACTTCTTTCTGATAAAGTGTTCCAAAAAGCCCTAAAACTTCACGTCCTTTTGGCAAGCGCGTCAGGCTGCCAGTAAACACAATCGTTTCCTGATCCATCAGGCGTGCAGCCAGAACTGCTGCAGTCCCAACAGACTGAAATACAAGATTTACGATTCCAAAAGCCAGATCCTCAGGGCTGGCAGGATCATCCAGTTTTCCAAAGTTGGAAGCAGTAATATCCTGACTTAATCCTGGAATATCAACTTTTGAAATATCTCCAATGCTCAGATCAACATTGTGCAAGCTCCCGTTCTCAGCCAGTTCTGCAATGGAATCAAAACTGTGGATTTGCAGAATGGCCTTCGAAAGCCCCAGCAGCGTTCCGCCTCCAATGCCAGAACCAATCACATGTTCTACCTGGCGGCCTTTGGCCAAAACAAAAGAAGTACCGGTACCCATACTGACAACGATCGCTTGATTTCGCTTGGACAGGTAAAGCCCTCCTAAACCAACCGCGTCAAACTCTGGTGCCAGATGAGTCTCCTTTTCCAGAATATTCCCACGCAGGTAGCTGGCGCCCACTCCTGTTGCTACGATGAGCTCCACATCAGCCAAGGATATGCTATTTACTTCCAAAAACTTACCCAGACCACCATAAGCCGAAGCCAAAGGGTCACTGGCCCGCACCTGGGCAACCTCCATAAAGCGTCCGTCCTGGAAGCCTACAATCTTTGTTATGCTTCCGCCAATATCTAATCCGATCACATTACGCATTCCAACCTCGTTTAAAGCAGTATTCTTGGCGTTTGTAGTATAACTTAGGCGCTATGTCAAAAGAAACCAGCTTAACAAAAAATATTCCAAAAAATGGATCAACTCTGCCGGCTTTCAAGTACCTGGACCTTGTGGCTGTCGTTTTTACACTGGTTCTAGTGCTCAGCAATATCGCCTCTGGTGCCAAGATCATCGATTGGAAGATCAGCCTCGCAGGTCTGCCACTTGCCTTTGATGCCGGAACTCTTTTTTTTCCAGTAGCGTACATTTTTGGAGACATTCTTACAGAAGTCTACGGATTTAAAAGTGCGCGCCGTGTAATCTGGTTAGGTTTTCTCTCTCTCGTCTTTGCATTCCTGATGTTTTTACTTATCCAAAAATTACCCGGGGAAGCTACCTGGCAGCAAAGCGTTGGACAGGAGGCCTACGATAAGGTATTGGGCGGGTTTTCAATGGGCGGCCTGGCGCTGGCCAGTATTTCGGGATATTTGGGCGGGTCTTTTAGCAATGCCATCATTATAGCCGCTATGAAACACTTTAGTAAGGGTCGCTGGCTCTGGCTGCGGGCGATTGTCAGCACCATTGTCGGTGAATTAGTAGATACTTTCCTCTTTGTTGCAGTAGCCAGTTTGCTGGGGGTTTTCCCTTGGAGTCTTTTTTGGAGCCTGAGCATAACAAATTATATTTTTAAAGTGGTCATTGAGGCTTTAATGTTGCCTCTAACCTACCTGATCACCAAAAGCCTTAAAAAGGCTGAAGATATTGAAGTTTATTCCGATCTTAGTGATCTGAATCCCCTGAAGTTTTAAGTTTGGGATTGTAACCAGCAATACAAACCGTGTATTCGCCCTGGATACGAGATTCCTGGAATGTCTGTACCAGTTCGCTCAAACTCCCACGCATTACATTTTCGAACTTTTTTGTGAGATCGTTGGCAATGCTTGCTTGCCGGTCTCCAAAGATATCCAGAGCATTCTTCAAAAATGCTTTCAAGCGATAGGGACTCTCGTAATAAACCAATGTGTACGGCAGTAATTTGTCTTGGTCCAAGAAGCGTTTGCGAGGGCCTTCCTTATGAGGTGAAAACCCCCTAAAGGTAAATGCATGCATCGGCAGTCCTGAGAGCGTAAGCGCCATCACAACGGCGGAGGGTCCTGGCACCGCATTGATTTCCAGCCCGGCATCCAGCGCGGCCCGAACCAGCAAATAACCAGGGTCGCTTATTCCGGGCGTGCCTGCATCGGTAACCATGCCAATCACTTCTCCGGATTGCATTCGCTCAATCAGCTGCGGAACAACTTTCTTTTCATTAAACTCATTGAGTGCTGTTTGCGGTTTGTTAATTCCATAATGTTTAAGGAGAATGCTGGTTTTTCGCGTATCCTCACTGGCAACAAGGTCAACGCTTTCCAGAATTCGGATAGCCCGCAAGCCCATATCCTCTAGGTTTCCAATTGGTGTTGCTACTAACCAGAGCACGTTGCTTTCACTCCTTTTAAGACGATAGAGGTCTGAAAACCAGACGGGCAGGCAATATACGCCAGCGTCTTAACAGATCCACCGCATGACGAAACTTCTTGGGACAATTATACGGCACGTAATGCCTCATAATAAAAAGTAACGTATGCGTTTCAAAAAAGCGTAGTCAAGAGAAAAAAAGAGGAAGTTCCAATACAATTAGTTTTTGCTGAAAAAACAAAGCGAAAGGAACTTCCAATGACTATGAGAGTCACCATGAGTATACACGTACAAAGGGAAAATGGTGAGGGTAAGGTTCTTCAAATAGCAGTACGGTCAGAACATATTGAAGAAGACCTCAGGGAGATCGTAAACCAAACGACCCAGGCGGTTGCCGAGGCGGCCTTCTCAGATTTCGAAAAGGGGATGAAAGCCAGTCAGTATCCGGAAGGGGTCAGTATCCGCACCCAAGAACGTTGTTACCAATTCCAAAGGTTCAGCATCAGATACCGAAGGCGAAGCTATCGTTTGGCGGATGGCAGGGTCTGGACTCCTCTGGATGAATTGCTTGGTTTCGTTCCTTATCAACGGCGCACGCAAAAAGCAGAAGAACAGATCAGTGCTCTGGCAGCCAGTCTCAGTTATCGTGACACAGCTGAGGTAAACGGGTATGTCAGTCATCAAAGCATCAGTCCCTCAACTGTGGGCCGGGTGGTACGCAGAATTGGTCAGAGCTTATCTGCGCAGGAACAGAGCTGTCAGGCAGAACAGCCTGGTCAGATCAAAGCACCGCGATTGTATTGTGAAGCCGACGGGGTTTGGGTAGCCTTGCAAAAGGAGAAACAGCGCAAGATGGAAGTCAGGGCGGCGATCGCATATACAGGGAAACAATACATCTCCGGAAGCAGAAAAAGGCTGAAGGACAAAGTCCGCATCACTTCCATCGGCTTGCCAGCTCAGAAGTGGCAGGAAATGATCAGGGAGAGGCTCTACGCCCGCTACGATCTGCAGAGCACAAAGACGCTGGTGATTGGCGGAGATGGCAGTCCCTGGGTGGGCACTAGTTTCGATCTGCTGGGAATCAATAATTCGATCAGGGTTCTGGACCCCTATCATGTGAAACGCGCTATCTCCTCAGCTTTTGGGACAAGTCTGCCTGTCAAAGAGGTGGTCCAAAAGCTCTATTCCCAAGGCTTTCTTTCTATCGAAAAGTCCTTGTTGAAGGCCTGTGTCGGGCTTCCTGATGCAATGGCTAAAGCCAGATTAGATTGTTTGCAATACTTGCGCAACCATGCTGATGAAATCCTTCAAGGCTTTTCCCTTGGTGCCATTGAATCGAATGTTGGTAAATTGGTTGCCCAAAAAATGAAGACCCGCGGTGTCAGTTGGAGCCTTGACGGCGCCAGAGCTATGTTGGCAATTCTGGAACATAAAAAGGAACTCTTCTCAAATAGTTTTCAGTTCCACACTTCAAAAGCCATGCAAGCAAGTTCTAAAAAAACAAGGGCAAAGTCATATCGCGGCACAGTACATTCCGCCAGTTTTCCAATTCTGAAATCTGGTAAGTTGTCTGCTCCTTATGCCTCTTTATTCAAGACTATAATCAATGATGACCTTCCTCTTTCTTCCTAAATCACGCACTTTTGAAACAGATACAAAAGTAACTTTGGGTGATACCTTGCCTCAAATGAAAAAGTAACTAAGCAATCTTTAACATTCGGGCAGTTTTCTCAATCAAAGCCTCCCTGATAGTGACAGGGTTCAGAGAATTATACAAGATCCGCAGCTGGGTCTTGTTTTTTTCACCAACCCTTGGGTCATCCAAGACCCTTTGACAGGGCGTTTTCGCCTGATCATACTGTTTGCACTTTATACCGTCCACAGTGGATTTGCCAATCAGCTTTTCTATGGGCTGGAAGAAATTGGCGAAGAGGCGTAGGTCCGCATAAATTGAGCTGATCAAGTCCAGTTCTGCCTTGGTCTTGGAACGATCGTATCCCACGGTGTGACGCACGACAGACCAGTTCTTCTGTTCCACATGGGCTTGATCGTTCTTGTGATAAGGTCTGCAACGGGTAAAGGTAATCTGATGCTCCAAGCAATAGCGGTAGAGCATATCGTTGATGAACTCCGAGCCATTGTCAGAATCCAAGCCTAGCAAGGGAAAAGGTAATTTTGCTTGCAGGTTTTTGATGGCTTGAAAAGTTGCCGTCTGGCTCTTGTTGGGCAATGCCAGGCATTCCGTCCATCCAGTCGCCAGGTCCGTGGCAGTCAGCGTATTCAAGTAAGTGCCTGCTGTCGTCTCACCACAATGGGCCACCAGGTCAATCTCCAGAAAGCCAGGCTGCTCTTCATCCCAGGCTGTGTAAATCCGTACGGGGATCTGCCGCTTGAGCAATGTGCCCGGTTTCGTGGTCGACAGTCCCCGCTTCTTCTCTTTGAAACGCACTGGCTGCAAACGCCGGTCCATGGTGGCTCTGCTCATGCTCAGAAGCTGTGCCTTCACCTCCTGGGTCAGACTGATCTCCCCGCACTCCTCCAGTTTGCGTATCCATTCGGGCAGAAAGGGTTGCAAACGCCTTGAACAGAGATTATCCTCCCAGCTCCCAGAGCTGCTCAAGTATCCGCACCGCTTCCTGGCTGTATCGCCGCTTGCGTCCAGCTTTTTTCAAGCCCTTGCTCTGCCTGGGATGTCGCAATGCCCGGATCGCATATTTACGGTTATATCCTGTTGTCGCAGTCAGTTCATCCAGAATGATCCCCTTCTCTGCTTTGCTGGCTTTCAGGTAGCGTGCTCTAATTCTTTCAAGAACTTCTTTTTTACTTCGTTGGCTCATCATAGGCTTTCTCACGCTTGCTTAATACCGCAAAGGTTACATCTATTTTGAGGCAACGTATTCTTGAATAGTTACTTTAATTGTGAGGCAATGCGCGGCAGCCAGCTCTCTGGGAGCCCATGTTACAATTCGCCTGCAAAATGAGCCCTAAACATGAAAAGAACTGTTCCCATCCGCTTATCAGAAGAAATTGGACGCGCCCTACGCCGTTTCAACAGCCACTCTGCAACACATCTTTGCTCTGGGACCTGTTCGTCTGATAAAAAAGGCCGCATAACTACCTTTTAGGAACAATTTGTCGAATGAATAATACTGCTAAGCATCGCAGCTTACCCTTTCTTTTCGAACTAGTCCTCTTTGCGATCATTCTTATCGGTATCTTTTTTCAGTTCTACGGCCGGAACTGGAACGACGGAACCGACCTGCATCCCGATGAGTATGATTTTACAAATACAATTTCCCTGCTCAGCTTTCCAAAAAACCCAGAGGAATGGTTCAACACGAGGTCTTCCCCCATCTCACCATACGCACGATACGATACTGATGGGAACATTACAGGCTTCGGTCCAGACTTAGGAATGCGCTGGGGACAGTGGCCAATTTTCATCATCCGTGGAATAGCCGAGCTTACAGATACGGCATCATACATCCCATTACGGCTTACCGGGCGAACCATTTCCGCCATTTTGAATACCCTTTGCCTGCTGATTATTTATTCTATCGGCCGCAAATTGTACGGCCACACTACCGGTCTTCTTGCTGCTGCTCTTTCGTCCCTGGCTGTGCTCCAAATTCAGAGCTCTCACTTTATGACGGTTGATTCCTTTGCAGTTTTTTTTTCTGCCTTAGCAATGTTGGCTGCCACTCAAATTTCATCTATACCATTCTTTAAATGCAGCATGAACAATAAGTCCCGACAAAACCTTTTAGTGGCTACGCGCATTAATCGATTGGTCCCTTGGTATAGCCTCTTCTTTGCCATTGCCTACGGGATGGCCCTGGCTAGTAAGATTAATTTAATTCCCTTGTTCGGCTTGCTGCCGCTTGCTTATCTTGTCAGCGCATCCCGTCCTGAGCTAAGCAAATCCAGCATGATAAAGGCACTCATTCCGGCACTTGCGTTGACAGTTTTTGTTTTGCTTGCAGCCCTGCTCACCTTCCGGGTTACACAACCGATGAGTTTCCGCGTTCCTGTGGGAGACACCAGTTTTTTCTCTTTCCAGCTTAATCCGGAATGGTTGGCCAATTTGCAGACTGCTCTAACCGAAAGCGGAGGTGCGACAACCGCCCCGCCAGCCGAGCAATGGACTGACCGGCCGGCAATTATTTTCCCTCTGATGAACATGGTTTTTTGGGGTATGGGCCTGCCCATGGGTATTGCAGCCTGGGCCGGGTTTATCCTGGCCTGCTGGCAGGTGATTAAGCTTCCATACAGCTGGCGTCAGCATTCGCTTCCCCTGGTTTGGGCCGGCGGTTTTTTTCTGTTCATGGCTACCCGCTGGGTAAAGTCCATTCGCTATTTTTTACCTGTCTACCCCTTTTTTGCACTTTTGGCTGCATTTTTTCTGGTTTGGGTCGCCAATGAGCGATTGGATAAAAAACAACCCAGTGCCCTAAAAACCTTCCTGCATTATCTCCCGGCAATCGCTGTGCTCTTAGGAAGTCTGGCATATGCCTCAGCCTTCGTACATGCTGTTTACTCCCGTGAAAACAGCCGCGTTACGGCCACCCGCTGGATCTATCAAAACTTGTCTGCGCCCGTTCAGTTAGAAGCCCAGGGGCCCACAGCTTCCTTCAAACTTCCCTTTGCTCTTGCTCATGGCACATCGATAAGCACAAACCTCGAACTTAACACCAGCTCCTCCGAGCAAGGCACACTTACTGGCTTGAGTTTTGCACACTTGCATGGACAGCCTGGTCAGGTTCTAAACTGGAAACTGCTGGCAGATGGAACCGTAGTAGCACAAAACGCACTCGTTCTAGCAGAGACTGCTGACCCGGCTGGGAATCCTTACACCATTCCATTCCCGCCGGTCAAAATAATGCCTGGTCAAAAGCTTACACTTCATCTCAGCTTAGAATCCGGGCCACCCCTGACGATTAACCGCAACACCATCCTGGTTGAGGAGTGGGATGAAGGCCTGCCCCTTAGCTACGATGGCTTTGACCCATATGGAATGTTCTACAATGGCATCGTCCTGCCTAACCGCTGGGGAGACAACTCTGAAGAGCTGGATCGCTACTTAGAAGCGCTTGATTCTGCAGATATGATCACTATCTCCAGCCAACGATCAATTTGGTCCATCTGCCGGCTGCCAAAAATGTACCCCCTTACACTTAGCTACTATCGTGCGCTCTTTGACGGCAGCCTGGGCTTTGACCTGGCCCTTCATGAGCAGCGGCCTTTCGCCTTTGGCCCGCTTCAGGTTTCGGATTTAGATGGCAGCATCAGCTGGAAGAGCCAGCCTGAATTGCCGCTTTTCAACTTTGCTCCGCTTGCAGCTGAGGAGGCTTTTAGCGTGTATGACCATGCCCCAGTTTGGGTGTTCGTCAAAAGTCCGCGTTACTCCAGTGCCATAGCAAGCGAGCTTTTGGGCAAAGTAGATCTGAGTAAAATTGAAAATCAGATCCCCAGCGAAACCAGAGTCAAACCTTTTAAATAGCCCGCTTAAGTATTCGATTCACTACTCTTGCTTTAATATTTTTTCAAAAGATTAAAGCTGAGCGCGCAGTTTCTCTGCAGTAGACAGATAGCCTTCCAACTTCTCACGTTCTGCCGCAACAACCTGTGGCGGCGCTTTTTGGGCAAAAGGACTCTGCAACAGTTTCTGCAGCCTGTTTATCTGGCTTTCTGCTTCGGCAAGCTCTTTTTGCAAACGTTCTTTATCCAGTCCTTCACTGCCCGGACCCTCTTCACGCAAAAAGATCTCCACATCCTCCACAACTATTACTGCCATCTCATGTGCATGAGCAGGTCGCTCTTCTATAAAACTCAGCTTTTCGAAGTCAAGTCCTGCAAGCTCGCTTAAGAGGCGTGCCTGAGATTGCAAAAGTGGGTTCTGACTGCCTCCCAGAATTCTTGCTTCCAGCTTTTTGCGGGCTTCTATCTTTGTTTCAGCACGCCAATTCCTGATACTTCTTACTAGATTTTGGATCAAGTCAAAATCGCGCTGTTTGGCCGCTTCCCAATCTTCAAACTGCATTGCTTCAGGCCAACGAGCCACAATAAGTGCTTCTTCCCAGTTTTCGTGGATATTCAGATCAACTGTGGCTGCTTTGCAAGCTTTTTTCAGATAAGTCCACAACGCCTCGGTAACATAAGGCGTAAAGGGATGCAAAAGGCGTAGCATAATGTCGAGAGTCCGAACCAGAGTTTGGGTTGTATAGTAGGCGGAATCACCTTTATTTGCCAACTGCGCCTTACTTGCTTCGATATACCAGTCGGCAAAGTCGCTCCACAGGAATTCATAAATCTGTCTTCCTGCTTCCCCAAACTGATAGTCTTCAAAGAGTGCATTAACAGAATTTACAGTCTCTTTCAACCGGGCCCAAATCCAGCTATCGGCAAGGGTACGTACCTGAACATGCTCTGGCCCACTTTCCAAACGATCAATGGCGTTGATCACATAGCGGCCAATATTCCAGACCTTGTTGGCGAAGTTGCGGTTGCCCTCAACCTTCCGGATGCCAACATTCATGTCGTTACCAGGCGTAGATCCAACCATGAGGGTAAAGCGAAGCGCATCGGTGCCATACTCATCCATAACCACCAGCGGGTCAATAACATTATTTTTGGTCTTACTCATCTTTTGGCCTTTTTCATCGCGTATCATGCCATGCAGATAGACGGTATGAAAGGGCGCCTTACCGGTAAACTCAATGCCGTCCATAACCATACGTGCAACCCAGAAAAAGATGATGTCATATCCGGTTTCCAGCACTGAGGTTGGGTAGAAGTACTGATAATCTGGCGTTTCTTCAGGCCAGCCAAACACGCTAAAAGGCCACAAGCCGGATGAAAACCATGTGTCCAGCACATCTTCATCCTGTATTAGGTCTTTGCTGCCGCACTGCGGACAAAAGCATGGATCCTCCCGGGAAACAATCGTTTCATGACAGTTTTGGCAGTACCATACCGGAATGCGATGCCCCCACCACAACTGCCGGCTGATGCACCAATCCTGGATATTATCCATCCAATTGAGGAAAACCTTTGTAAAACGTTCAGGCACAAAGCGGATTTCGCCGCGGCGAACTGCCTTGGCAGCATTGGCTGCCAAACTGTCCATTTTCACGTACCATTGCTCGGATATAAGCGGTTCAACGATCTCGCCCCCCCGCTGAGAACGAGGCACATTCATGATGTAGGCCTCTTCTTTCAATACCAGCCCGGCTGCCTGCATGTCTGCCCAAATTTGCTTGCGTGCTTTAAACCGTTCCATTCCAGCATAGGGTCCTGCGTTCTCATTCAGAGTTGCATCCTTGTTCATAATATTGATTAACGCTAAACCATGTCGCTGCCCTATTTCATAGTCATGCGGATCGTGACCAGGAGTAATCTTTAAGGCCCCGGTTCCAAACTCCTTCTCAACATAGGCATCTGCAATCACGGGAACTTCGCGATTCAAGATCGGGACAATTACATTTTTGCCAATAAAGGAACGGTAACGCTCATCCTCCGGATGTACAGCCAAGCCGGTATCCCCGGGGATTGTTTCCGGACGCGTAGTTGCTACTGGTATGTACGCTCCAGAGCCATCAGCCAGCATATACTTGAAGTAATATAGTTTACCTTCTTCCTCTGTATATTCCACCTCAAGATCACTTACCGCTGTCTGAAGGCCAGGGCTCCAATTGGTCATACGAGGTCCTTTATAGATCAAACCTTTCTCGTAAAGGCGGACAAAGGCCTCGCGTACAGCTTTCGACAGACCCTCATCCAGCGTAAAGCGCTCCCGGTCCCAGTCGCAACTGGCACCCAAGCGACGCAGCTGATTAGCAATTTGACCACCGTACTTATGCTTCCAGTCCCAAACGATGCTCTCAAATTCCTCACGAGAATAATCCGTGCGTTTTTTACCTTGAGCAGCCAGCATCTTTTCTACTTGCAGTTGGGTTGCGATACCGGCATGATCGGTTCCAGGTACCCACAGAGTCGGTATGCCTTTCATCCGGTTGTAACGAATCATAATGTCTTCAGCTGTTACAAATGACGGGTGGCCCAAATGCAATGCACCGGTAACATTCGGCGGCGGAATAACGATGACAAAGGGCTCTATCGCGGGATCGTGTCCGGGCAAATTAGGATCATTTTGGGGCTTAAAATACCCTTTAGCCTCCCATTCCTGATAAAGCTTTTCTTCATATTCCTTAAAGTCATATGCCTTTGGTAATTCTGTCATCGTTCACCTCTGTCACAAATTAATCAAAATGTTCCGTCCTGTCAGAGGACGGAACAAAATCCGCGGTACCACCTCAATTCGGCAATGCTGCCGCACTCATCTGCGCGCTAACGGGCGCACCCGGACCGGTCTAATTGCCTAAGCTTTCTTCGGTCATTTCCAGCGGCGACTTCGTCCTTAGCTTCCCGGGGCTTTCTCAGCTATTGAGCCCTTCTCTGTGGCTGCCTTGGGGATTACTCCTCCGCACGAAAAAAATATTACCATAGATTTCCTCAGCCTGGTGCGAAGTTTCCTGCTATTTTTGAATCTAGAAATAGTAGTTTTAATTTTGACGTATTCGATTTTCTTTTTTTAAATAATCATACGCTAGCGTTACTAACTTGCTATGAAGTATATGAAGCGTTATCAAAAAAGAGTTGGAAGTATGCCGGTGGATCATCTCTAGTTCCTCAGCTATTTGTGCTTTATATTGTGAGCCACCTTTGGATTTTGAATGGATTCTGAACGCGGAAAGAACAGCTCGAGAAATAATTGGATTCGAAATATTTAGGGACCGTAACCAATAGTCATAATCCATAGAGTAGTGCAGGGTCTCATCGAAAAGCCCTACCTTCTTCAACAATTGTCTTGTCCAAAACGTACTAGGCTGAACAAGATAATTAGTTATTAATAAGCTGCTTCGGCAAAACATATGTCTCAAAACTTTTTTGTATACACGCACAGCTTTTTGAATTTCATCCCCGAGTTCGTCTACAATCAGGGCGTCACCAGTGACCCATCCCGGCACTCCCTGCGGCAAAAGTTTATTAATCGTTTCCAATGAACCCGGTAATAAAAAATCGTCCGAATTAATATAACCGACTATTTCACCCCTTGCTAATCGTAATCCTTTGTTGATTGCATCAGACTGGCCTTTATCTGCTGCGGAAACCCATTTAACCCTGGCGCCATAAGTCTTTAACAAAGAGAGCGTCCCATCGGTTGAACCTCCATCCATTACGATAATTTCCAAATCTGGGTAGTCTTGATCAAGAATGGAGTCAATAGTCTTTCCAATATACTCAGCTTGGTTAAAGCTTGGGATTACGATGCTTATGGAGCGTGATCTAGTCATAGGACAGTGTTATTCCTGTTGGATCGTGCAATCTTACTTATATCTTGGTTTAACCCATTCGAAATTCATAAAAATGCAGCTTGGCATAGATTTTAAAAATCAATACTGTTCTTTTTTAAATAAATCCTATCTTATCTTTCATTAATCAGGTCAATAGGAAAAGGACGCTTCATTTATAGAAAATCTCAGAGAAGTATTTAAACGAAAATACTTATCAACCTTTGATTCAGTTGTCAAAACATTAGTAATATTTCACTTCATCAACTGGCTCTCTGGGTACTCCAAATATTAAATGATCCCTTGGTCCCAGTTCGTTAAACTTTCTTATATTCAACTGTCCTACCATCAAATAAAAAGGTTAACTGCTTAATTCTCCATACTCACCGACTGATCTTTCCATTTGTGCCAGCCATCAAACTTCTCATCAATGATCTTCTGCCCTTCACCGGGATGGTCCAAGCCAAACAGCTCACTATCCGCATCCACCATAATCCGCACGAGTTCATGAAACTTGACCTTAGGTTCCCAGCCCAGTTGCTTTTTGGCCTTACTGGGGTCTGCCAGCAGATAGTCCACCTCTGTCGGTCTAAAGTACCGGGGATCAATTTCAACATACTTGTGCCAGTCCATATCCACATACCCAAACGCCTCATCGAGGAACTCGCGAATGCTGTGGCTTTCCCCCGTTCCCAAAACATAATCGTCCGGCTTTTCTTGTTGGAGCAAGAGGTGCATCGCTTCCACATATTCTGGTGCATAACCCCAGTCGCGCTTGGAGTCCAAATTACCCAAGTACAACTTCTCTTGTTTCCCCGCCCGTATGGCAGCCAATGCACGCGTAATCTTGCGAGTTACAAAGGTCTCGCCCCGTCGAGGACTTTCATGGTTGAACAAGATCCCATTCGTTGCAAACATATCGTAAGCTTCACGGTAATTAACCACCATCCAATAGGCATACAGCTTCGCAGCTGCATATGGGCTGCGGGGGTAGAAGGGGGTTTCTTCACTTTGCGGTGGTTTTGCCGCACCAAACAACTCACTTGTTGAGGCTTGATAAAACTTGATTTCTTTCTTAACCCGATGCACTGCTTCAAGCATTCGGGCTGTACCCAGTCCCGTTGTATCCCCTGTGTATTCGGGCATCTCAAAGCTAACCTTTACATGACTTTGGGCCGCCAGATGGTATATCTCGTCCGGCTTGGTATCGTAAATAATGTCGCCCAATACTCCGGTAGCTCCCATATCGCCATAGTGCAAATAGAGTCTTTCCCCATTTTTCGCATGCGGGTCGCGATAGATATGGTCAATGCGCCGGGTATTAAAAGTGCTTGCCCTGCGAATAATGCCATGGACTTCGTACCCCTGATGCAAGAGGTATTCTGCTAAATAACTCCCGTCTTGCCCTGTAATTCCCGTGATCAATGCTGTTTTCATTTTCACCTCGCAGCTAATCTTCCGTTAGTATAACGTCATTACTTAAAAACTATACAAAGGACTAAGAGCAATATTCCTGCCAATACCATCAAAAGTGCAAAAACCTTCTTTTGCAGCAAGCAACCGCCTATCCTTTCTACAAGTTATAATCTTAGACAGTATAAAAGAGGTATTAAGAAACGATTTCTTCTTGTAACTAATAATAAAATTCTGGAGACTTATGAAGACGAAAAAATCCCTGCTTATTATTTTGCTCATAATAACTGCAATTCTATTTGCAGCCTGTGTACCCGCACCAAGTGTTACGCAGGCACCCAGTGACCAACAAAGCCAGACCACGGCTTCGTCCGAGGGCGCCAGTCAGGCTCCTTCAAAAGAAGAGCCGTCCTCTGCTCCCGAACAAATCACTTTGGTCGTCTGGGACCAATTCTCTCGTGATGTTGAAAGTAAGGTGATGGAAACCCTGAACGCAGAATTTGAGGCAAGCCATCCAGGCGTACGCATTGAACGCGTGGTAAAAACCCTGGACGACCTCAAACTTACATTGCCCTTGGCAATGAGTCAGGCCGATGGCCCCGACGTTGCTCAGGTTAACCAAGGCCGGGCCGACATGGGCGAGATGGTCAAACAAGGTCTGCTTTTGCCCCTGGATGAATACCAATCTAAATTTCAATGGCCCGAACTGATGTCTACCGGCGTAGCCAGCCGTAATTCCTTTACTCCCGACGGCCTCACCTTCGGCCAGGGCAACCTCTACGGCGTAAGCCCTACCGCCGAGGTCGTCGGCGTCTATTACAATAAGGATATCTTTGCTGAGAACGGCTGGACCGTACCAGCCACCTTCGAGGAATTTCAAACCCTTTTGGCAGAGATCAAAGCCAAAGGAATTACCCCGATCTCTTTTGGCTCCCTGGATGGATGGAACCTGATCCACGAGTTCAGTGCCATCCAACACCTGCTGGTGAGTCCGGAATATATCAACGACTTGGTTTATGGTGTTAACAACGTTTCTTTCGATACGCCCGAAAACCAGCAGGCAGCTCAAATCCTCCTAGACTGGGCTAACGCCGGCTATTTCACCGAAGGGTATGCGGGCATTGGCTACGATGATGAGAACAATAACTTTAAAGCCGGCCAGGGCGCCATGACCATCACTGGCTCCTGGATCGCCGGCGAACTGCTTGCAGCAACAGATGGACAGCAATTACCCCAGTTCGGCTTCTTTACCTTGCCTGGTTTTGCTGGAAAACCAGCAATGGCAATCGGCGGTGTGGGTATCCCCTTTAGTATCCGCACAGGCACCTCTCAGCCAGACCTTGCTGCAGAATACCTGGACTGGATGATCAGCCCCCGCGCAGCCGAGTTATGGGCAGAAAGCGGCATGGTTCCGGCTGTCAAGCTTCCAGACGATACTGCTGTAGACACTAGCGGCCTCTTTGGCGATACCATTAAGGCTTGGGACCAGATCAATGCCATGGATACCATCGGGCATTACATCGACTGGGCCGCTCCCGCTTTTTACGATGTGCTGGTTTCAGAACTGCAAAAAATGCTTGGCTCAGCTGAAACACCGGCAAATTTTACCGCCAACGTCGAAAAGGTCTATGCTGAGTTTCTCCAGACGCTCAAGCCCTAGACTCTGTTACGATCTATTGTCTGCTACAATCAATGCCGGGTCAGTTACCCGGCATTTTTTTGCTTAAGGTCTTCAAGCAATGCAGAGCTCACGACGTTATCCAGGTGAATCAAAATTTACAGGCTGGTTCTATCTCTTGCCTGCCTTCTTAATTTACCTTGTTTTCGTCCTTGTTCCAGTTGGCCAAACCATGCTCAACAGTTTTTATGAATGGAATGGCTTCTCAGCCGTAAAAAATCCCTTGGGGTTTAAAAATTACCTCACCCTTTTTACACCCAATTCAGCCTTCCTTGAGGCCTTCCTTCATAACCTGATCTTTATTTTCTTCTACACCATCATTCCGGTACTGTTCGGGCTTATGCTTGCCTCCCTCCTCGGCCGTACCAAACTAAAGGGACTTACAGCATTCCGCACACTCTTATTTCTTCCCCAGGTAATCAGCATGGTTGTAGTTGGGGTAGTGTGGCGGTGGGTGTTTCATCCAAACTTTGGCCTCATAAACACGCTATTGCGTGCGGTTGGCCTAAGCGCCTGGGCTAAACCTTGGCTAGGCGATTTCACCTGGGCTTTACCGGCTGTTGGTTCAATCGCTTCTTGGGTTCAATACGGATTCTGTATGGTTCTTTTTCTTGCAGGAATGCAGCGCGTACCGGAAGAATACTACGAAGCATCCAGTTTGGATGGCGCCACAGCCTGGCAACAACTTTGGAAAATCACCTTCCCTGCCCTAAGGCCAGAAATAGCCGTGGCAGTGACAACGACTGTCATTTCTGCCTTGCGCGTCTTTGACCTTGTCTTCGTAACCACACGCGGGGGACCAGGTACATCTACAATGGTCATAGGTCAGCTGCTTTACAACACTGCCTTCATCAATAAGCAGCTCGGGAGCGCTTCAGCCATGGCTACAGTGCTCTTGGTTCTCATTTTGCTAAGCTCCGGGCTTATTCGGCGTTATCAAGAAGCCGGTACAGAGGTGGGTTCATGACCAGGCCTGTCAAATGCAGCGCAGTTCAAACCTGGCGCTACCTGCTTCTAATTCTTATTGTTGTAATCGTCCTAATGCCGCTTAGCAGTTTAGTGTTTTCTGCCATCCGTGGGCCAGCGCCTGCAAATACCAGCCCTTTCAGCCTTCCAACAAGCATTAGCTTGCAACGTTTCAAGGATGCATGGTTCCAAGGACGTTTCAATCTCTTCTTTAAAAACAGCGTAATCGTTACAGTGGCCGTTGTCAGCGTAAGCGTTTTTCTTTCAACGCTCAGCGGATACGCAACAGGTCTCTTGCCTATGCCTGGCCGACGGTTCTTATACGGGTTGATGCTTATTGGTTTTATGATTCCTTTCGAAGCCGCCATCATCCCTCTGTACCACTTGATGGGTCGCCTCGATCTTCTGGATACCTATTGGGCACTTATCCTTCCTCAAATTGGGCTCTCGGTCAGTTTTGGCACCTTGTGGATGAATTCCTTTTTTGAGAATGCTCCCCGCGAACTCATCGATGCTGCCATTATTGATGGCGCCGACCGATGGAAGTTGCTCTGGCAGGTACTTTTCCCGATCGCCAAGCCAGCTACTACCACCTTGGTAGTCCTCTTCTTTATGTGGACATGGAACGAGTTTCTCCTGGCGCTCGTGATGGTACAAAATGAATCGATGCGCACTTTGCCTGTTGGACTCGCTTTTTTCCAAGGACGCTATTCTGCTAATATTCCCCTGCTGGCTGCGGCAGCTCTTATTGTTGCACTGCCCACAGTGCTGATTTACATCTTGTTTCAGCGCTTTTTCATCCGCGGGATGCTCGGAGGAGCCATCAAAGGATAAGCCCTTTTACAAATCTTTCCTGTTCCAGCTTGCCACACCCTATAATGGTTAGAAGGAGTAAGTCTTATGACCGCTGGCAAAAAAAATCTTCCTTCTTCCAAAGAGACTCATATAACCGATCATTATCTGGGATACAAACCAAGCCTTTTGATAAAATGCGCCGTGGGGCTTGACAAAGTATTAGAGAAGTTACTAAGTCCAAGTTGTTGCCAAAAAGGAACTTTTCATGAGAAAGAAAACGATCGTTAAAAGTACTCTGCTTCAAGCCGAGAAAAAAGAATTGTTTTCCAAGTTGCAGGAATTGAAAACCCTGCAATATCTTGCCGCACCATTTGCCAAATTTATTCCTTTGGATAACGATCAGCAGAAAAATTGGCAAGACAGCTCGGTTTTTTCCTTCCGTCTATACCTGTTTGGCATTATCCCCTTTGGCATCCATACGATTCATGTTCTTTCTTTCAATGAAGACTCCGGCATCAGCACCAGGGAGCAAAATACCCATGTTCCTGTCTGGAATCACCGGATTTATCTTGAGTCTGTTGATAAGAAAACAACACGCTACACAGATGAAGTGGAAATTGGAGCTGGATGGAAAACACCCTTTGTAGTCCTGTGGGCAAAAGCCTTTTATGCCCACAGGCAGCGGAAATGGCAGAGGCTTCTGTCGCATGTGCATAGGTGACAGAAGTTTCTCCTGTATTAGAGCAGTCAATCCCGTCTTTGATACAAGCAAGCTAAACTTTCAAGTTATTTTTTTCATCGCCTTAGCCAGGCTAGAACGCAACCATTGCTCAGGTCTCCTTTCACAAAAATCAATGCTCCCTAAGTAAAGAGCTTCGCCGTTCAGAGCAGTAATGTCTCATCTTTGGCAGCAGTACATTAGTTCTCAGTATGTTCTGAAAGACAGCAAATTTAATTAGTAAATTCGATTAGGTATTGACTTAATTAAATTCACGCACTACAATCTAATTAGGTAAGCACCTAACTAAACTAGCAGGAGGAATTTCATGGACAAGAATAAGGTACTAAAAGCTATTGCCGATGAAACACGTATGAACATTTTGACTTTGCTGCTACAACACAATTATTGCGTCCGAGCGCTGGCAAACGAGCTGAATCTGACCGAAGCAACTATATCTCAACATCTGAGAGTGTTGCGAGAAGCCGGCTTGCTTGTGGGGAAAAAGCGTGGATATTACATGCACTATACCGTAGAACGGTCGGTATTGCACGAACTTGCAAAGGATATTGAAACTCTGGCGGCCACTGAACATAAAGCCTGTCAGCCGGAAAAACGAGAGGATTGCCCCACCAAAGAAAAAAGGGATTGCTCCAAAAAAGGCGAATGCAGTGACGAAGTCAAGGAGTTCTGCCACGGTAAAGATGAAACTAAGTAAAGATAAAAAGCCTGGAAATGGTCAGCGTTACAAATCTTAAAAAGAGATATGGCAGCTTTACCGCTGTGGATAATATCTCTTTTGAAATTCAGAAAGGCGAAATATTCGGCCTATTAGGGCCGAACGGGGCTGGAAAAACTTCTACGATCAACATGCTGACCGGCCTAGCCCGACCGACTGATGGAGAAGTTAAGATTGATGGCATAGATCTAAGGAAACATACGAAAAAGGCGCAGGCCATTATGGGGATTGTTCCGGATGAAAGCAACCTGTACAACGAAATGGATGGGTTTGACAATCTCTGTTTTTGCGCCGCCCTGTATGGAATGCGCAAGAAAGAGAGGGAACCAAAAGCCCGCCGGCTTTTGGAACAGTTCAGGCTGAAAGATGCAGGAAAACGCCCGTTTAAAGCCTATTCCAAAGGGATGCGCCGTAAACTGACCATTGCTGCGGCACTTATCCATTCCCCGCAAATTTTGTTTCTGGATGAACCGACAACGGGGATTGACGTGGAGAGTTCCCGGCAAATCCGGGAAATGATAGTGGGCTTGAAACAACAGGGGACCACTATCCTCCTCACTACCCACTATATTGAGGAAGCCGAGCGTATCTGCGACCGCATCGCTTTTATAGCCGCGGGCCAAATTGTTGCATCAGGTACTGTTCCTGAATTGATGGAAAGTGTATCCCATGGACATGCTATCCACTTTGTTACAGACAAAAACAGCGAAAGTCTCACTGCTGAACTTCAAGCCCGCTTTGAGGGAAGCGAAGTCACAATTCGGTCTGACCATTCCCTTGTAATGACATCGCAGCAGCGTATTCCGCTACTTCCGGTCATGGAGTTTTTTCACAATAATGGGATTGATGTATACGAGGCAAGAGAATTGCGCCCTTCCTTGGAAGATGTCTTCGTCAAATTGACCGGCATTGAATCCTCTGTGCTGAAAAAAGACAAGGAAAAAGGAGGCGGCAAATGAAAAGCTGGATTGCGTTTTGGAACATTTTGAAAAAAGATGTAAAGAACTATTATCTAAAGCCGCCGAACATCAGTTGGGGCATCATTTTCCCCCTTTCATGGACATTAATGCAGCTTATCCGTTCCCCTGGAGGGAATATCTTAGGCTTGCTTCCCGGTCTGATTTCTATGAGCGTTCTCTTCGGCACAACCTCAATGCTCGCTGTCACCATAACTTTTGAACGGAGCGGCAAATCCTTTGAACGGCTGCTGTTGGCACCCATCAGCCTAAATACGATGGTACTGGCAAAAATTGCGGGAACGATTCTCTTCGGTATTTTCAATGCCTTTGTTCCATTAATTTTTGCCAGCTTTTTTATTGAGCTAAGTGCGGTGAACTGGGGGTTGATACTGCTCGCTGTTTTGATGGTTGCTATCAGCTCAGCACTAATGGGGCTTTTGATTGCAGTATCGGCCGAACAGGTATTTGAGGCACAGACTTTTTCAAATTTCTTCCGTTTTCCGATGCTGTTTCTCTGTGGACTCTTTGTACCGGTTTCCGATTTACCAGTGTTTTTACGGCCAGTTTCCTACTGCCTGCCGCTCACTTACGGAACCGATATTCTCTACGGTGCGATTACGGGTACAAATAATCTTTCTCCGGTTTTGTCGTTTGGAATGCTCCTGGCTTTTGTAGCGGCATTATTTCTGATTTCCCGGCACAAGATTAATCAGAAGTGGATTCTGTAAAAGGTGACTTTGGGTATCGATTAGTACAAAAGGGAACGCCGCCTCACTTAGCATAGCCGCAACTGCAAGACAGCTGTGCAGGCATTTTGATCGGTTTATCCGGTGATATATCAAGAAGGGAATCCCATCAACTGCCTGGTTGAACAGGATACTGATGCACCCAATTGGTATCTGTGAGAGCAAGATTATGATTATTATTCTATTTGGTTTTTTAAATCGAGTAAAACTTCAATATACTCATCCGGTAAGTCCGCATGAATATCATGGGCAGATTTAAAACCTCCAAGGTACTTACTGTTTGGCACCAAATCAACAACTTTTTGAGCATCTATTTCGTCCATGGCAGCAAGTAAAACTCCGTTTTGATCATAATAACCAGGGGCAGTTATTTTATTGGGCGCTACATGCATCACAATGGTAGGAGATTTAATGCTTTTCAAAATTTCTGCTTGGTCAAATCCTGTAAACCAAGAAAAATCATAAAAAGTTACCCCAAACCTCAAATCGTAATTACTGGTTCCGTCCTGCATGTTAGCATTTACTGCATAGATGGAGTTTATTCCCAACTTCGGTGGATAAAACCAGATTTTAGGTATTCCTTCAGGATGCTTCTCTAAATATTGCAAAGCAGGATTTTTTACAATTTTGTTCCATACTTGAGTATCTTCAGCATTAAAAACTTCCTGCATATAGTCATGCTCTAATGCATACTCCATAAAGGTACCTATCTTATCTTGATGAAGGTAATCATGCATGTTTTTAAAACTTAGCCACGAGATGGTTTTTTCCGCCCTTCCGGGAAGGGTAGAAAAGAAAGGTCCATCTTCTAAGACAGTAGCGATAATATAGTCAGGGGCTTGGGCGGAGACGTAAGCGGCAAGCAAGGCTCCGGAAGAGTGACCAGCTATATAAGCCTTTTCCCCAATAATATTTTCGAGAAACCAAATGATGTCGTTTCCTATTTCTACTGCATTATATTTCTCGGGATTTTTGGAAGATTTTCCATGACCATAGTAATCAGGAGCATAAATATGAAATTCTTCTGACAATCTTGGTAATACTTTTGCATAATCATAGCAGCTAGCTTGCTGGCCATGAAGCAAAAGAAGATTTGGGCCATTGTTTGGACCTTCTATATAATAAATCTCTGACCCATCGTCTAATTTAGCTATATTTTCAGTAAAACCTAGTCTATATCCCTTTTCTTCTAAAAAATTTTCATTTAAAAAATCATAGTTCATATTTCTATATGCAAAAATACTAACGGCTATTACTGCTGTTAGGACAACTACTCCCGTTATTATCATAATCTTGAGTTTTGTATCCATATTTCACCTTTTAGGGCTTTAGGAGAAGTATTCTTTCTGCATTTTAAAACATTTTTTGATTGATTTTCTTTTGTAAGGAATACGATAACTCTAATGAGCAGCTATCTGAGTATTTGATCTCCAATATTCAACACATTGGGCTTTTATTCCAAATGCTACTTATATTGATTGAGGAAATCGTCGAGTGCTTTATCGATTTCTTCACCGTGTCCTACCATCATATGCCCGCCATCAGGAAAAGAAACGAGCCTAAGATTGGGAAAACGGTGCTGAACATTTTTTACCTTCTCAAAACTTGCTACAGGATCATCTTCCGAATGCAAAATCAGGACCGGTACTTTCAACTCTTCGATCGGATACTGCTCATAGTTTCTCTCCATATCCGGATTAGTCAGTTTGCCATCCAAAACAACTCCAATTTTTCTCTCAGAAATGGGCTGGATACTTCTTACGGTTGAGGATGGCATTCCCATTAACGAAGGCATAAGCGGGCTGATTAAATACATGGCATAATCGGACAAGAGCGGCTCAGGCGGAGCTTGATATTCAAGATAGCTATCCGGTTTTTCATTGACCGGCATCGCTGAACAAAATAGAATCAAGCCCTTTACGCGCTCCGGATAGTCCAACGCAAAACGAATGGCAGGAGTGCCTCCGGCAGAGGTTGCCAAAACAAAGACCTGATCGATTTCCAAGTAATCAAGCAATTCCTTGAAGGCAAGTGCTTGTTCTTCGGGTGTTCCACTTCCCTTTACAGAAGAACCGAGGTAGCCAAATCGTGATGGTGCGAGCAAGCGGTTTTTTGATTCTCTATTTTTAACACTGTCATAGGCCTGATCGTATCCGCCGAAAATGCCATGGATGGATAAAATAGCTTCGCCCTCACCCCTATCAATATAGGTCATCGAACCATATGACAAATCTGCAACTTTAAATTCATATGTATTTAGTTTATTTTGAGCTTCCTGTAACCCATTAACACAGCGGATACCTTGAATTAAAAAATACAAGACTATGATCATTAAAAATACGCCTAATAAGTATTTCATATTTCCATTTCTGTCCCTTCTATTCTTCTTTGTCATTGTTACCTTAGATGCCCTCCCATTTTTTAATCTTATTTTTTTGCACCAGGGCTCTTGCTGAATACATCTATAAAATATTTAGAATTTCTGTTACAAGGCGGAAAAAGTGATCATAATCGTCTTGGGAGTTCAGATTAAAGCCCAAAAGCTTATTACTAACTTGACGATTCAAAAAAGCAGATTGAATCGTCGATAAGAGCATGAACGCTTTTATCTTCCTGATACTTTCTTGCTCAGTATCCGGTAGCGCCTTGAAAATAGCTTTGTAACTTACGGAAGAATTACTTTCTGGACT
Organism: Anaerolineaceae bacterium; assembly: GCA_040772305.1. Lineage (GTDB taxonomy): Bacteria > Chloroflexota > Anaerolineae > Anaerolineales > Anaerolineaceae > Mesolinea. Next base: position 1,547,045 of record JAXGYK010000001.1, on the reverse strand, counting down.
TGGCTGCGAAAGGTCGCCCAGCATAGAAATTTTCGAAATTTCTGGATTATTAACCAGAAATGTAAAAACGCTTGTAGTAAAAGAAGCCATATCAATCTTATTCTTGTCAGCGAGATCTTCTTTATCTGCTGAATTATCTGTTCCGGAAAAAGTCTTCATGACGTGAGAAATAATTCGCTGGACACAAATTTCAATCAGATTCTTTTTAGAACCAAAATGATAGTTAATGAGTCCAATGGCAACATCGGCCTTCTGGGCAATCTCCCGTACAGTTATGTTTTCTACTAAACCATCCGAGCGCTTGATCAAGGAGATAGTGGTAGTGATGAGTTTTTCTTTAATATTCGAGTGATTCTGCATACTGTCTTTCATAACAGCCTCCTATTTGAACAACGTTCAATATTATTCTACTGAACATTGTTCAAATAGTCAAGTGGATTTTTACAAATGAAGAAAGAGTACGCAAATGAAAGAGATTATTTTATTTCATTTCAATCAGAATATCCTGCAAGGAGATGTGCCGAACGGTTTTCCGAAGAAACCGAGTTTACAGTTTTTGGAGATAAAGAAACCATCTGTATTTCCCCCTCCATCAGTTAATTCGTTACAAACCAGGCCATTTAGGGCAACCCACCCTATCCAAGCCTATCCAAGGATGGAACTTACCGGAGAATGGTTTGCTTAGTTAACCCTGCGCAGGCTCTCATTAGGACGAAATATCAATACTGCCAACACCAAAATTGCAAACAAGCTGGCAAGCCGCGTTAGCATCCCGCTGCCAAAGAAGTTTATGAGGCTTATAAGCGTGAGCGTTCCCGCAAAACCCTTCCAGGCATCTCTATCCGCTTTTGGTTTGCAGGGCATTTGATACGCCTTATTCACCAAACCCCAAAAGCACCAAAACCCAGCGACCAGCAAAAAAGCAAGCCCATAACCAGCCAGGTTTCCACCAACTGCTCCAATTTGCAGATAGCGGACCGTGCAAGCGCGGGTGGCTCCAAACGCATTTGCAGCCTTATTGCCCACATAAGTTCTTACCCGAATCGTTCCATATTCACCGATGTTTTCAGCACCTATTTGCCACTCTGGTCGCAAGTTTTCCTGCGGCAGTAGAGAAAACTCAGCATACTCACCAATTTCGCTCTGCGTTTCATCAGCGGAGCTAAAGAATACATACACTAAAGCAATTTGCTTTGTATCGGTTCGGTTTTTCAGTGCCTGGCTTACCAAAAGCGTTTGACCTCTGCCGATAAATGCAGGGCATTTAAGAGCGCCTGCGCTTACATCGTAGAACCAATGCGCGGCTTGTCCCAATCTTAAGCTGGGAGCTTGATTACCACCCCAAAAGTCATCACCAAGCATATCCTGATAAAAAAATAATGCATTTCCAGCTAAAAGTAAAATAGTAAAAACGACCAGGCCAAGGAGGAAAACCCATCTTTTTTGTTTTGATTGCATCTGTACTTCTCCAACCAGATTGTCTTGACAATAATATCGCTTTCAGATTCTACCCTTTCTATCATGCAATATGAGCGCCTAGTCTGTATTTGCTTAAATTCCTTTATCCCGCCCCTATTGATGCTAAAATGGGTTGCTACGGAGGAAACAATGACCCAATTAAAATGGAATAAAGCACCAGAATTTGAACTTGACCTCACAAAAAAATATACAGCTACCTTTAAGACTGACAAGGGCGATATTGTCTGCGAGCTCTTCGCCAGCAAAGTTCCTGTTACGGTCAACAACTTTGTCTTCCTGGCCCGGCAAGGTTATTACAACAACACCATCTTCCATCGCGTAATCAGCGATTTTATGGTTCAGGGTGGTGACCCCACTGGTACCGGCACAGGCGGACCAGGGTATCGCTTCAAGGACGAGTTCGACAGCTCCTTACGACATGATAAACCCGGCGTTCTTTCAATGGCTAATGCCGGTCCCAATACCAACGGGTCCCAGTTTTTTATTACACATCTGCCCACACCTTGGCTCGATAACAAACACAGTGTTTTTGGGCAGGTTACTGAAGGAATGGATGTTTTATTTTCGATACCGGCACGTGACCCACGCATGGTTTCGGCACCGGCTGTCAAACTGAACAGCGTCGAGATTACAGAGGGCTAAAGATCTATGGACACGCTCTCAATCGATGGTCATTCTCTCACCATAACCCAAGTAGTTAAAGTTGCGAACAACCCGCAGATACAAGTGGAGCTATCCGATGCTGCCAAGCCAGGCATCATCAAGGCGGCTGAGGCCGTTGCCCGCTTTGTAGCCGAAGGTCAGATCGTATATGGTGTGACAACCGGTTTTGGAGCTTTTAAGGATAAGCTGATCCCTGTAGAAGATGTTGCACTTTTACAGAAGAATATCCTCCTTTCCCATGCTGTTGGTGTTGGAGAACTGTTGGATGACCCAACTACGCGTGCCATGATGCTCATCCGAGCCAATACTTTGGCGCGTGGACATTCTGGAATCCACCTCGAGACCCTTGAACTCCTTTTGGAACTGCTGAACCGCAACATTTTGCCTTGCATTCCCGAAAAGGGTTCCCTGGGTGCCAGCGGCGATTTAGCTCCTCTTGCCCATATGAGCCTTCCGCTCATTGGTGAAGGAGAGGTTCGTGTTAATGGAGTCCGTCAACCGTCCCGTCAAGCCCTTGAGGCAGCCAAGCTCAATCCAGTCTCCTTAGCCGCTAAGGAAGGTCTGGCACTTACCAACGGCACCACCTTAATGACCGCAATTGGTACACTCGCCGTAGACCATGCCCATGCATTACTGCGTACTGCGAATAAAGCCGCTGCCCTCACGCTGGAAGCACAGCAAGGCACCCTTTTAGCCTACGAAGAAGTCATTCACGCTCTTCGTCCCCAGCCCTTCCAAGTAGAACTGGCAGCAGAAATGCGCGCACTTTTGGAAGGAACCCAATTTAGCCGACCTTACGACCCCAACAATATCCAGGATGCCTATACCTTGCGTTGTGTACCTCAGGTTCATGGAGCAGTCCGTAATGCTATAGACTACGCGCAAAACGTTATTGATATCGAACTCAATTCGGTCACGGACAATCCTTTGCTCTTCCTTGAGGAGTTTAGCGAACCGCGTATCATCAGCGGAGGTAACTTTCACGGCGAACCTTTAGCCTTAGCTCTGGACTTCCTTGCCCTGGCCTTAGCCGATCTGGGCAACATGTCCGAGCGGCGAACAGCAAAATTGGTGGATAACCAACCCGATAACGGCCCCTATCCCGCTTTTCTGGCAGCACAAGGTGGCCTAAACAGCGGCTTTATGCTCCTGCAGTATACTGCTGCAGCGCTTGCCTCCGAAAACAAAACCCTGGCGCACCCATCAAGCCTGGATAGCATTCCCAGCTCGGGTAACGTGGAAGACCACGTCTCGATGGGCGCCAATGCAGCCCTGCACCTTCGCTCTGTTTCCCATAATTTGGACGTAATTCTGGCCATTGAACTGATGAGCGCTTGCCAGGCCATCGACTTCCGCCTGCAGAAGGATCCAAGCTTACGGCTGGGAGCCGGCACATCTAAAGCTTACAAATTAGTTCGGGAAACGGTGCCCTTCTTTGAACGGGATGATTATTATGCTCCGGCCATGAGTGCAATTATTGCCAAAGTTGCAAATAACGTCTTTGCCTGATCTTGGAGTTTGCTACAAAAATAGCGGCAATAGTCGCTATTTTTCTATTAATATTGTCAATTCTTAAGCCCAGACCCCTGGAATTACAGTTTTGCAGCGGGGACAGCGCCCTTCTTCAATGCTGTTTAAAACCACACGGTAAGCATCACGGTCTATCAATAATTTGTTGCACTCCGGACACAAGGTTTGGGTAGTGTTTGAAAGATTGCCCGGATAAATATAGCGCAGACCAGCCAGCCTGCCCAAATGTTCCGCTTTTTCAATACTCGAAACAGGCGTGGCAGCATTCGAAAACTTATACTGGGGAAAATAGCGGCTGATATGCCAGGGAGTGTCTTTGCCCAACTCTTCTGCAATAAATTGCACCATATTCTGCAACTGAAGCTGATCGTCATTTACACCCGGAACAAGTAATGTCGTTATTTCCAGCCAGACACCAGCAGTTTTCAGAGCTTTACATACCTCCAAAACAGCAGCTAAATTTCCATGCATATATTTGCGATACACATCCTCGTCAAAGGCTTTCAAGTCAATGTTGACCGCGTCAAGCCAATCGGCCATGTCTGCAGCCAGTTCAGGGGTAGTCATCCCATTGGTGATGAATATGTTTTTCAAACCAGCTTCTTTCGCAAGCAGGCCCGTTTCCCGAGCGTACTCGTAAAAAACAACCGGTTCAGTATAGGTGTATGCAATACTTGCTGCGCCAAACTCCTGTGCTGCCTTAACGGTTTTTGATGCCTGCACTTCGGGGATGCGCATCAAATTGCCCACTTGATCTGCCTGGGAAATCTGCCAGTTTTGGCACCAGTCACAACCCATATTGCAGCCCGGTGATGCAATTGAAAAAGAATTGCTGCCTGGCAGAAAATGATACAGGGGCTTCTTTTCAATCGGGTCCGAATGCACGGCAATCAGGCGCCCATAATTCATTGCGTACAGCTTGCCGTCGATATTCTTACGCACTTTGCATAGACCAGCATTACCAGCAGCTATTAAACAGTGGTGGGCGCAGAGACGGCACCGTACCCGTCCCTGGCTTTCAGCATCCCAGTACCATGCTTCCCGTAAATGATCAGTAGCTGTATTCATGTCTTGATTTTAGCATGGCAGCAGAATGTACAGAAAGTCTCATCTGTTTCCAAATTGTTCGAAGCCTCTAAGCCTGCGTGGTACACGTTCAATTATTTTGGCATCCGTCCTGCTAAAGCACTAGCCTATGATGGGTTTATTCAAAAGGTCCAACACGATTCAACTGTCTAAATGCTTACTAGTCTTTAAAGACACCTATCTCAAAATAGTATTCCTGATCGTCAGCCCTTCCATAAAAACTCACCATATCCGGATGCGCACGTGGGTTATACCAGGCAGGGCTGCAGCAATTGTAGTGATAAACCTCCGTAAGGCCCAAATCTGTCTCCTGCCCATCGTAGCTAATACCAATACGACCATCGCGGTCAAAGAAGTAGAAGACCTTTCCCGCCAAACTCTGAATGCCGAAGCTTTCACGGTATCCGTATTCTGCATTGAGATCCAGCGCTTCTTGATAAACCATGCCTCCGTAACGTATGGGACCATTAGGATCCTTTTGATCCGGAATGGTTTTTACAAGCTCAAGAAACCAGCTATCGCCAATACTGATCAATCTTTCAAAAGGTCCTCGAACAAAGCTGGGGCCGGTTTCAACCTGGAAAAGCAGCTTTCCCGCTACAGTTACCACAACCCTGCTGGAAGAATCCACCGTAGAACTCGGAATTTCTTCAACATTCACGGCGCTGCCGTTAGGCAATGTGAGCACATCATTCAACGGAGCAAAACGTGCTTCCCGTTCGCTTATGTGCCGCATTTGAACCTGAGCCAAATCACCTTCCAGGAATTGCGGCCGCATCTCGTACTGGACATCATGAAAACCGCTGCTCAGTAAGGCATAGCGCTCAATAGTCAAACCGGAATCCAAAACCGTTTGCTCAAACGCTGTCAAACTCCTATCCGGTTCAGGATGGACATCCGAAACCACGGGGATCGTTGTAGGTTCAGCTGGAACAGCCGGAACTTTTGGAGTCCCCACACAGGCAGCCAAACCAAGAACCAGAAAACAAAGAAGGACCTTGAAAACTTTGTTTTGCATCATATACCTCAAGTTATTAACGTTCCTTAGGCAATCTAGGTTCCATTATTTCAAAGCAATTGGGAAGTCGGCTCTCCGTAATAACTCGGATCCTCCACAAATCTGGCAATCCGCTCAATAGCCTGCGTAGCCTCCGGAAGTCGGTGGATATGAAAAACATGGAACATGCCGCGATACACTTCCAGGTGCACATTTACACCTGCCCGCCTTGCCTGATGATAAACAGCCTCGCTTTCGTAGCGCAGCACCTCATCCTCGCCTACTTGTAAAAGCAAAGGGGGAAAACCCTTAAAATCAGCAAAAACCGGTGAAACCAAAGCTTCTTCGCTTCGGTCTTCTGCGATGAAATTGGGTGGAATCATACGCACTGCTTTTCCAGCCAGTTTTGCCAGCCCTGGTCCCAGAATAATATCGCTGGACAAATTACTGTGTATACTGGGACTGTAACCGCTCATATCTGCCAAAGGGGAAAGAGCAAACACAGCATGCGGCATCGGCATCTCTAATTCGCGCAGTTTTAAGGGCAGTACCAGGCATAAATTTCCTCCGGCACTATCCCCTCCCACCACAATATCCTCAGGTTTATAACCTTGATCAAGTAACAATTCATAACCAGCCAAGGCATCTTCTAATTGTTTGGGAAAGCCATACTCAGGTGCAAGGCGGTAGTCCAAAAGTGCAACGCTACAGCCTCCAAATGCAGCAGAAAGCCTGCAAGCATAGTCTCGATACAGGTTGTAAATACCAGCCACGTAAGCTCCACCGTGCAGGTAATATAGTACTTTTTTGCTTTGACCGCTTTTTGGTTTAATCCATTCCAGCTTTGCTTCAGGCAGGCTGACTACTTGGTGCAAGATACCTTCGGGAGCATGCCAGGGTTTTTCGACAAACTTTGTTTCGCCAGTAATCAAGGCCTCGAACTGACCCCGCATCGCCTTCCGCAGAAAACCCTTAAAAAGTGTCGCTTTGAAGGAAACCTTAAGATCCTCGCGTCCAAAATAAACTGTTCCCAATCCAAAGACCAAGCCTACCAGTGCTATCCCTAGTTTTTGCCAGGGAGTATCTACTGTATTCCAAATCAGGTAAACCGCCACGGCCAAAAATACCAACAATGCCTGAGTCATCCATGGTGCCCGCAGAAAACGAGCCAGGCACAAAAACACAGCCAGTACTAAGACAACGGGTAGGAGAATTGACCAATTCATAGCTATTCATCATCTCCGTTTCAGTGATTTCTGACATCTAATTGTAACGTTTCTTGTTCTAAGCCTGCCCTTCCCATTTCCTTGGGAATCGATATATAACAAAAAAGGCAGGCCCCCAAAATGCAGGCCTGCCCTAAATTTTTAAAGACGCTACGGGGTTTAAGCTCCAAACTTTTCCAAGCGCTGTGCATGTGCAAGCGCATAGGGCATAATATCGGTCGATTCAAATCGGGTTCCTAAACTGCCTCCAAGGCAAGCCCGCTCTCCAAAACTCATTACACCATCCGGCCGTGCTTGAGGCGAGTAAATCATTACAGGAATGGGATGCCAGCTATGGCTCTTCATTTTCGCCGGAGTACTATGGTCTCCGGTAATCACCAAAGCCGCTGGTTCCAGGGCAAGAATGCGCGGCAGCAGTTCATCCACTTCCTCTATCACGTGAACCTTGCCATCGAAGTTTCCGTCCTCGCCGTAGCTATCCGTCTTTTTAATGTGCACAAAAAAGAAATCATATTGATCCCAGTTTTCTTCCAGCATGGTTATTTCGTGTGACATGGATTCGGCAGGCGGTAATACTGTCATACCTACTACCTTGGCCACTCCCCGATACATCGGGTACATCGCAATGGCCACACTGTTTACCCCCCAAACAGTATTGAACTTGGGCCAATCGGGCATTGCTGCAAAACCTCGCAAGACAAAACTGTTGGCAGGCGCCTGGTCTTTTAAGATCTCGTTCCCCTGCCGCACAAACTCTCGGACCAGAGCAGCGGTTTTTTCACCCTCAGCTGCACTGGCAACTGCCTCATGCGCATGCTTGCCAATGGTCTGGGGGTCCGTATCAGAAACTTCACCGCTCAAACCTTCACCACGTAAAACCAGTACAAAACGGTATTCCTTTTCCAGCGTTACAAACAGCTCAACACCTGGAAGCTTCACATTTTCCTGGAGCATCCGGCAGAGTTTTTCACCGGTTTCACTTGGAATGCGTCCAGCACGGCGGTCAGTGATGATTCCGTTTTCATCTACGGTGCAAAAGTTGCCCCGGGCAGCAACATCGTTGGGACCCAGGTCAAAATCAACACCCAGGGCACTTAGAACCCCGCGGCCAATCACATACTTAACCGGGTCATAGCCAAAAAGGGCTAAATGGGCTTGCCCGCTACCCGGTGTAATCCCAAATGGCACTGTATGATGCAGACCCAAGGCCGACTTTGCTGCCAAGGCATCCATATTGGGAGTATGTGCTGTTTCCAATTCCGTTTTGCCTTCTGGAGTCATTGGTAATCCCCCTAAGCCATCCAATACAAGCAAAACAACTTTTCCTTTGGCCTCTTCTTTCAACAAGGGCTTCAGAAAATCAAAATCCATAGTAACCTCCGGAGAATTATTTCACAGAGATAATTATAGACCCCTTGCGGGGCCTATAAAATTTTTGTCTATGTTTATTTACCGGCTGATATTAAGCCAATGGGGTGTCTAAAGTGGTATTGCTCATACGTTCGATCATCCCAACCACCGCACTGTTGTCCAGGTCGCCCTCTCCATTTGCTACCATCCCATTAAAGAGCTGTGCATTTACTGCCGTAGCAGGAAGGCCTACCAAGTACTCGCGTGCAGTTTCCATCACAATATTCATATCTTTGGCCTGCAAACTGGCTTTAAAGCCCGGTGTACGGTTGCCTGCCAAAAGACGCTGCGGCTTCACATCTAAGGTCCAGCACTGGGCAGCGCCGGCTTTAATGGCTTCAATCACCTTTACAGGATCGGCACCTGCTTTTTGGGCAAATACCAATAGTTCCGCCTCTGCCACCATTTGAGCCGCCACCATAATCTGATTGGCAGCCTTGGCGATTTGCCCTGTACCGCTTGCACCCACATGGGTGATGGTTTTCCCCATTGCCTGCAGCACAGGCATTACCTTTTCCAAAGCTTCGGGGTCACCCCCAACCATAATCGTCAGTGTGCCATTTTCGGCACCCAAGGTTCCGCCAGATACAGGAGCGTCCAGATAGGACACCCCTTTAGCTTTGAAAGCCTCATAGATCTCCCGGCTGGCAGCGGGCTTGATGGTCGAATTATCAATTACGATCATGCCTTCGCGCACGCCATTGATCACGCCCTTTTCGCCCAAGGTAACCGCCAACACATCCGGTGTATCACTCACATTCGTAATGACTACATCAGAATTTCTTGCCACTTCTGCCGGACTGGACGCTACCTTAGCGCCTAAAGCTGCTAAGTCAGCACATTTCTCAGGACTGCGATTCCATACCGTCATGGCATATCCGGCCTGCATGATATTGCGGGCCATCGGTTTGCCCATTAAACCTAGGCCAATATAACCTATTCTTAGTTCAGACATTATTATTCTCCTTCGTCAATTGTAGGAAATTATAGCCAACACTCGAGGTCTGGGGGCTGAATTCGACAATTTCGGTATTATCAGGCAGGCCAAGATATGAAAACAGGCGCACTTTACAGCACGCCTGCCTTCATAAATCTTATGTAATTAAACTGCGCGGCGTCCGTCTTTCAAAACGAATTCAATTTCCTCAAAGGCATCCAGTGAGTCCAAGGGATTACTGCGCAAACCAACCAAGTCTGCACGCTTTCCCACATCAACGCTGCCGATCCGCTCATCTCCAAGCACTTCTGCCGGAGTAATCGTTGCAGATTTGATTACATCTGCTATCGGCATCCCATACTCGTGCATCATCTTCATCTCGTTATGCACGTTGGGGTGCGGGCCGAAGACAACCGAACCAGCGTCAGTACCCAGGGCAATGCGCACTCCCTTCTTTAGCGCCAGCTGGAAGGTTTCTTTCTGCTGTGCAGTAACCATAATAGACTTTTCGACCACATTTGCAGCCAGTTTGTCGCCACTATTAGCCAGTACCCGGTAGATCGTCAGCGTGGGAATATAGGTCAGCCCTTTCTCAATCATCATATCCATCCCAGCCTCATCAATCACTGCACCATGTTCGATGCAGTCCACACCAGTATGGATACACTGATCAATACCAACCTTCGAAAGTGCGTGGGCACACACCTTCATGTTAAGGCTATGGGCAGTGTCAACAATAAGCTGCAATTCCTGCTCATCATAGAGCACAGGGCCAATTTCCTCAGGGCCAAAGGCACCGCCGGTAGCGGCTATTTTTACCCAATGACCACCCCGACTCTTTAGATAGCGGATGCTGCGTTTGATTTCATCAGGCGAATCAGCAATAATTCCCAGATCCGGCACATGGCCGCCAGTGCATTGCAAAATCCGGCCGCAGGGCACAATGTTTGGGCCAAGCAGCACGCCTTCCTCAAAGATCTCGGCCAGGTCAAAGTCCATGTCGTCCATTGAACCCACATCCCGGATGGTGGTAATACCTTTAGCCAGTGTGCTTTGGGCGTTGAACACACCCTTCAGGATGGTTTTATAGGCGCCGTCATCCAGCATCGTGCGTACCGGGTCCAGGGTTTCACCCGCCCAGATGATATGCACATGCATATCGGTGAGACCAGGTGTCACATATAAACCAGTGCAATCCAGTACCGGAAAACCTTCAGGTGCTGCTTCTTCACCGATGCTCTTGATCACGCCGTCCTGCACCAGGATGTTGGTGGGACCTTGCCAGGTTCCGTTCCTGACATCCAGATAAGTAACATTCTTAAGGTAGCGGTTTCTAATTTTCTCGTCTTTACTTTGCATATTTTCTTCCTTTCTGATTGCTTTCCAATCCTCTTAGTTGACTAATTGGCTTAGAAGGGTCCTAAGCGAGTAATAGTGGCAATGATCAGGCCGATCGCACCGATAATCCAGAAACCGGCAGCCAGGGGGCGAATCCACTTGAGATAGGTGGGGTAATCCACTTTAGCCACACCAATGTACATGAAGATGGCTGCGGTCGTGGGCAGGAACAGGTTCGAGAAACCATCACCCAACTGGAAGGCCATCACTGCAGTTTGGCGTGTAAGCCCAATCACGTCGGCCAAAGGTGCCATAATGGGCATGGTAACCGTCGCCTGGCCGGAACCGGAAGGTACAAAGAAGTTAATCATCGAGTTCACCAGGTACATGCCGATTGCGGTGAGGCCCTGCGGGATCTTCTGCAAAGGCTGCGAAAGGGCATAAATGATCGTATCAATAATGTTGCCCTTGGTCAGAACTACCGAGACAGCGCGGGCCAGGCCAACGCAGATCACGCCGGCGAAGATCGCAGCGCTTGCGTCGCTCATCACATTGGCAATCTTGTGGTTGTCATAGCCAGCAACCAAACCGGCAGCAATACCCGAAAGCAGCCACAGGGCAGAGAACTCACCAAAGCCCCATTTCCAGCTCAAAGGACCAACCACCTGCAAGACGATCGTAACCAAAAGCAGGACGGTATTGATCTTATCCCGGGTGTTCATCTCCTGATCCTGATAAGTCTCGATGTCGACGGGGGTTGCGATCGGATTCACAAATCCGCTGACACTGGCCGATGGATCCTTCTTTACCTTGTCAGCGTAGCGCAGCACAAAGAAGAATGCCATAGCGATCAAGGCCAGCCAAAGCACCACACGGAAGGCCATAGCAGAGTAGATCGGCAGGCCGGCAATACCCTGGGCGACAGCCACGGTATAGACATTCAAGGGCCCGTAGTTGAAACCCACAAAGGTTGGAACCATTGTGATCGCCAGACCGGTCATCACATCAAAGCCCATAGCCAGCGCCAGAGCGATAGTCATCGGCACAAAACCGATATGCATTTCAAAAGCGCCCATACCGCCCCGTACCGCAAAGAAAGCCATTAGGGCAATGAACACAAATTTATAATTCCCCTTAAAGGCCCTGAGAATAGCACCTACAATCTTATATAAGGTGCCGCTTTCAGTATATATCGCGGTTGCCGAGATAGTTATCCAAACCATCGCCATAATCGGCATAGACTCCTTAAGACCATCCACAATGGAAGTAACCCATTGCAGGGGAGGTACTGGGGTTTGTTCCACATAGTGGAAGGATTCAGGGTCGATAACCTGACGCCCTTCAAATTCAACACGCTCATATTTACCAGAGGGAATCACGTAGGTTAATATTCCTGCCACAATCAGGATAAGAAAAATAATTGTCCAAACATGTGGTACTTTAACTTCTTTGCGCTTCTTTGTTACTTTTTCTTCAGCTGCGGACATTATTAACTCCTCATAAATGTAATAAATTTATTAGTTTTGTTTTAAGGTTGTAAATCTATATATTTAACTCCCAGGCCACCTCCTTATTTTATAACCTGGCAGCGAGCAATCCAGCCAGGGCAAGCCCCCAAAGCAAAAAAATAAAAAAACTGCATGAGAACAGCAGCTTTTCAAGATTTGCGGCGAATGGGCAGGAAACGAGCGCAGTCATCTGCCATGCCATCGTTCCTATGTATTCAGGGAAAAAAGGATTGTTCAAAAGCTGTATACACTCCGTAATAGCATCTATACGCACTCTAACTTGCATTAAGTGATCATTTAAGAGCTCAAGATAGAGGGTAAATCACAAATCTGTTACCCTAATGTCTTTGCAAAACTTGACAAAGAAAGGGTTTAAAACGAACCCATTTTACAGCATTTAACATAAATATGGAATAGTTCACAGATATTTTCTTATTTAAGCGTCTTGGTTCCCAATTCCGATTGGGGATAATTGCCAGTTGGGGATAATTTGTCAATGCTAAATAGAGATGTCAATAGAGATGTCAATGCGATAATTCGGATTATAAACAGGTTTACGGTATACTTGCATAGTTTACTAATCTAAATAATTGTGGAGGAAATGTGGACCCTATTTTAACCGGACTTCTTAAACCAAAAAGCATTGCCATCGTCGGAGCATCGTCAAATCCAGACAAGATTGGCTACAAAGTTGTTCAAAACCTGATCAACAGCGGTTATGAGGGTGGTATCTACCCTATTAACCCCAAAGACGCAGAAATCCTAGGCCATAAAGCCTATGCTTCTGTCAAAGACATTCCCTATGTTGTCGATGCCGCTGTTATTACAGTTCCGGCAAAAGTAGTGCCGGCAGTCGTTAAAGAATGTGGTGAAAAAGGCATCAAAGGCGCCATCATCATTACATCCGGCTTTGCTGAGGTCGGCGATCATGCTACCGAGGATGCCCTCGTAGCGACGGCAAAACAGTATGGAATGCGAATCCTGGGTCCAAACATCATCGGAACCTTATCCAACAGCGATCAGATGAATGCCTCCTTTGCACCCTTCCTGCCGTATAACGGCTCCGCCACCCTGGTTTCACAGTCTGGTGCGCTGCTTATTGCACTGGATGCCGCTTCTTATTCACGTGGTGTTGGTTTTGACAAAATGATTTCCATCGGGAATATGTCTGATGTCAACTTCTCTGACCTCATCAGCTATCTGACCGATGACCCGCATACTACCTGCATCAGCCTGTACATCGAAGGACTTAAAGATGGTCCTGCTTTTATGGAAGCCGCTCGAAAATGCAAAAAGCCTATCGTAGCCCTGAAATCAGGCGTATCGGCGCATGGCGCTGCTGCAGCAGCATCGCACACCGGATCCCTGGCCGGGTCTGCCAAAATCTACGAAGCAGCCTTTAAACAGGTTGGTGTTTCGCAGGCAACTGACCTGAACGATCTCTTTGACCGTACCCTTGCCTTCAGCCTGCAGCCAGCGATGCGTGGTGACAACATCCTGGTAATTACAAATGGCGGCGGTGTTGGCGTACTTGCAACCGATGCAGCTGAACGTGTAGGTTTGCCCCTGAAATTTGCACCCGAAGACGTTCAGGAAGAACTCAAAAAACATATGCCCGAGTTTGGCTCGGCCAAAAACCCAGTGGATATTACCGGACAGGGCGGTAATGAATGGTATTACGCAAGTACAAAATTTGCATTCGCACACCCCTGGGTAGATGGCCTTGCTGTTTTATACTGCGAAACAGCCGTTACAGAACCCTCCGAAATTGCAGAGCATATCCACCGCGCAATTAAAGATTCCGGCGTAACTGACAAACCTGTTACGGTTTGTTTCGTGGGCGGTGAACGCTCCGATAAGGCAATGGGCTGGTTGGTAGAACAGGGAATTCCCTGCTATAACGCCCCCGACCTCGCCGTCAAGGCTTTAGGTGCCCTGCGTGATGAGGCTCGTGGTTCAGTTGCACGGGATTCTGCTCCTTACTCTCCCGAGGGTGTCGATTCCAAAAAAGCTCATGACATCATTGCAAAAGCGCGTGAAAAGGGCCGCACTGCTCTTACCGAAGTGGAAGCAAAAGAGGTTTTTGCAGCCTATGGTCTGCCTGTAACTGCTACAGAGTTGGCAAGCTCCGAAGATGAGGCCGTCGAATTTGCCGAACGCATTGGTTATCCCATCGTGATGAAGATCGTCTCTCCCGATATCCTGCACAAAAGCGATGCTGGTGCAGTGAAAGTAAATATCAAAGACGAAAAAGGTGTTCGCGAAGCCTATAAGACCATTATGAAAAACAGCCTGGCTTATAAGGCCGATGCTTTCATTGACGGTGTTGCTGTTCAGGAAATGGCTCCCTGGGCTACGGAAGTAATTGTCGGTTCCGTCAACGATAATACCTTTGGCCCCACCGTCATGTTCGGTTTGGGCGGCATTTTCGTTGAGGTGCTTAAGGATGTTACCTTCCGCGTGGCCCCCATCACACTAGCTGAGGCAGAAGCAATGCAGGACGATATCAAGAGCGCTCCGATCCTGCGTGGTGTTCGCGGCGAAACTGCCCGTGACCGCAAAGCTTTAGCAAAAGTACTCGCAAACTATGCCTATATGATCTACGACCTCAAGGAAGAAGTTGCTGAGTCGGACGCTAACCCTGTGATCGTTTACGAGGACGGTAAGGGGGTCAAGGTCGTCGACGCCCGAATCATCTTAACTAAGAAGAAATAACCTTTTTCATCTGTTGGTTTACGATACATCTTGGACAGTGAAGTAAAAGAATAATGCAGGAAGTGGTATCACTGATATTGTTATTGCGCTGAACAAAAAACAATATGGAGGAACCACAACCTGCAATGGATAAGATAACACAAGAGATGAAATACCGGTACTCTTTGGTGAACTACGCTCTCAAATATGGAGTAAGCAAAGCAAGCAGAAGATACAACCGGGCGCGAAGTTATATCTACTATTGGCTCAAGCGGTTTGATGGAGCAATAGGCTCTTTAGCGGCCAAATCGCGCAGACCTCATCACCATCCCAATCAACATACCCAGGATGAGATTGCCCTGATCATTCGCTGCCGCAGGCGGAATGCGGAGCTGGGATTGTTGGAGTTCTGGTTCAAACTGAGAAAGCAAGGCTACACCCGTCATTACGTCAGTTTATATCGCGTGGAACGAAGGGAAGGGTTAGAGCGTTCCATAAAACCCAGGAAGAAAGGGTCTCCTCCCAAACCTTATGAGGCGATGCTGTATCCCGGCCAGCGGGTACAAATTGACGTCAAACATGTTCCCAGAGAGTGTATCCAGGATAAAACATGGGGAAAGTATTATCAGTACACAGCCATTGATGAATACAGCCGCCTGAGATACCTGGCTGCTTATCAGCAGGCGGACACCTTCTCCTCAGCTGATTTCATCAGCAAGGCCGTCCGTTGGTTTTCCTCCCACGGTATTCGTATTGACTGTGTCCAGACGGACAATGGCCCGGAGTTCACCAGCCACTACAGCAAGAGGGAAGACAACGACAGACCTAACCTCTTCCAGAGATACCTTAGCGAGCATGCCATCAAATACAAGCGGATCAAGCCTTATACGCCGCGGCACAACGGCAAGGTGGAAAGGAGCCACAGGGAAGATCAAAAACGTTTTTATGACCGTGCCAAGTTCTTTTCCTTTGAAGATTTCCAAACACAATTGAGAAGACACAATCAGCGTACGAACAAGATCCCGATGCGACCGCTTAAGTTCCTGTGCCCTTTAGATTATTTGAAACTCACTGTCCAAATATGTTTGACAAACCAACAACTAAGAAGAAATAACCTTTTTCATCATATTTGACAAAACAAGCCACTGTTGTTACCATGCGCAGTGGCTTGTTAATATTAACTTTCACACACAAGCCATAAGAAAGAGGTATTAAAAATATGTCAGAACGAAAATCATTTCTGATTGACATGGACGGCGTTCTCGTCCATGGTAAACGCATGGTACCGGGGGCAGACAAATTTATCCGCCGGCTCAATGATGAGAACCGCAAGTATCTCATTACTACCAATAATCCTATGTTCACTACCAGAGACCTGGCACACCGTCTTCAGGTAACAGGTTTAGATATCGATGAAGATCACATCTTTACTTCGGCCCTGGCTACAGCTCTTTTTCTTAAAAACCAGCAGCCCGCCGGCGGTAAGGCTTTCGTGATTGGCGAACTAGGCCTGTCTGAAGCAATTCACGCCATCGGTTATGTACAAACTTCTACCAACCCAGATTTTGTCGTTTTAGGGGAAACTTTTTCCTATAACATTGACCAAATTACTGTAGCCATCCGTTTAATTATGGATGGTGCCCGCTTTATCGCAACCAACCCTGATGCTAATGGCCCCTCCGAGCAGGGTATTGTGCCTGCCTGCGGTGCAATGGCCTCCTTGATCGAAAAAGCTTCAGGTGCTTCACCCTTTTTCATCGGCAAACCGAATCCACTCATGATGCGCTCTGCACTAAATTATTTGGACGTTCACTCTGAAGATACAATCATGATTGGCGACCGTATGGACACCGATGTTCTTTCCGGAATTTCGGCTGGCATGGATACCATCCTCGTCCTCAGTGGTGTTAGCGATGAAGACACAATCAAAAAGTTCCCTTATCGGCCCAGGTTCGTTTTTCCCTCAGTAGCGAAAATTATTCCTTCAGCCTTTGACGAACTACAGCCCGAGGATGTCCTCTAAATTTTCACGTCGTCATTTTATGCACCTGGGCCTGACAGTATTGGCCGCGGGTGCAGCCGCACCTCCTCATCCTGTTAGTGCCGCTCTGACGCGTCCGCGTTATATGCGTGTGGGGGAAAAAAATGGCGTCAGTATCCACTCTCAGCCCGACGAACGCTCTGCAATCATTTTCCAGCGCCAATACAACGAAATTATCACCGTTTACGATGAAGTGCTTGGCCCAAATGGGCCCAGCTGGAATCCCATCTGGTACCGATGCTGGGGCGGTTTTGTATATAGTGGCAGACTCTACGAAGTAAAATATCAGGTCCAGCAGGTTGCGAAAACTGTAAGAGATGGCGGTCAGTTGGGTGAAATTACGATGCCTTATACTCGCTCCTTCGTTTTTAGCAAATATAAAGGTTGGCTGCCAAATTACTTACTTTATTACCGCTCTTTGCACTGGATTACCGACATCATCACTGGACCTGATGCTCAGCCTTGGTACAAAATTCTGGATGAGTTAAATAGTGGAGAGTATGCTGTTCCAGCAGGACATGTTCGTTTTATAGAAGATAACGAGTTCTCTCCTTTAAGTCCGGACGTTCCAATGACCGAAAAAAAGATTCACATTTCCTTAGCCCGGCAGGAACTCAAAGCCTTTGAAGGCGAACAGCAAGTTTTTTCAACCAAAATTTCCTCTGGCGATCCAACCCCCGATGGAATCTACAATATACAGGTCAAAATGCCTTCGAAGCACATGGGCCTTGGTGAGTTATCCCCACTGGATAAAATGCATGTTTTCGTTGGGGTACCCTGGAATTGTTTCTTTGAGATGACTGAGGGAATGGCTTCACATGGCTGTTTTTGGCACCAGAATTTTGGTACGCCAATGAGCGGAGGCTGTATCAACATGTCTATCGATGATGCTAAATGGGTTTACAGATGGACAACCCCTATAGTAAAACCAGGCGAAATTCACGCAACGGGCTATGGAACGCCCTTCCAAATCACAAAAAGCTAAGCATCTACAAATTCCATAAAAGCCTGGTTGCCCAGCGCAACCCCAGCGTGGCTTAATCTCAGGTGCCAGCCATCCGATTCAGCCACCCACTCCAAAATCCGACGTTGGATGAGCCGCCGGATTTCTTTACCAAAGACCTCGCTCATTGACTTCCCGAAGCGTTCTTCGAAAGCCTGCGCACTTACACCATGCTGAATTAATCGCAGACCAAAAATCATATATGTCCGCATCGCATCGTCTTCTTCTACACGCTTCCGCACAATATTGGCAGGACTTAAAGGATATTCTGTTTCTTCAAGATGCAGAGTCTCCAATCGCTCACAATATTCCTGAATACTCTGCACATTCTCGGTTTGCCAGCCACAGCAAAGACCATGGGCTGCGGCACCTACTCCCAGCCAGTTTTCCTGCAGCCAGTAGCTTTTATTGTGCACAGATTCAAAGCTTGATTCCCTGGCCCAATTGGAGATTTCATAGTGCTTCCAGCCCTTCCCAGCCAGGCGTTCACGCGCAAGCGCATACATATCGGCGACCATGTCCTCATCTGGAAGCGAAATTTCACCCCGCCTAACTGCTTGCGCCAGACCAGTTTCTTCTTCCAGGATCAGGCTATAAAGCGAGAGGTGCTGTACAGGACTTTCCAGAGCCATCTCCAAATCCCGGCTCCACGCTTGCAGATTCTGCCCAGGCAAACCAAAAATCAGGTCCACACTCAAGGATTCAAAGCCTGCCTCGCTAGCCATTTGGATGCTCTTAAGCGCTGTTTTAGCATCATGGATCCGCTGCAATTGCCTTAAATTCCGATCATCAAAGCTTTGGATGCCCAAACTCAAACGGTTTACTCCTATTTCCCGCAACTGACGCAAATAATCCCTGTTCAGTGTTCCCGGATTCGCCTCCATGCTTACTTCAATGCCCTGAGGCAAAAGAAAACTCCACCTGATGGCCTTGAAAAGTTGTGCCAAATCTCCAATCGGGAGCAAAGAAGGCGTGCCGCCACCCAAATAAACGCTGCTTAAGGTCCGCTCCGAACTGGCTGCATGTCTGCCCAGAAAGTCCAACTCATATATGAGTGCTTGCGTATATCGTGGAATAAATTCAGTCTTTCCAGCATAGGTGATAAAATCACAATACCAACAGCGTTGTTGGCAAAAAGGAACATGAACATAGAGTGCCGGCATTTTATAATTTTACCAAGCGCAACGCAGCCATTTTCCCATTCTGGCTGCGGGACTAGATGATATGAAACAACTAAAAAACGCCAAGATTTGTCCAGTTTGTGGAACCCGTCTCACCGAAGCAGCATCACGCTGTTTAGTATGTGGAACGCAGCTTAGCCAAGCCGCTTCCCCTAAAAAGACCAAAGGCTTAGAACCTAAAAAGCTTCCCGAGATCAAGCTGAGCCTGCCTGCAGCCATAGCTCTAGGCATTCTCTTTCTCGCGCTATTGGGTGTGCTTGTTTTCTTCATTGTTCAGCGTGCTGCAGCCCCAGAAAAGCCAGCAGCTGACCCTCTAACGGAAGGAACGTCCACCTTAACTCCAACACGGACCTTGACAGCAACACCTACCGAAACGGCAACTCCCTTGCCCACCTGGACGCCTCTCCCTCCGCTGGAACACATCGTTAAACCAGGGGAAACCTGCTACGACCTCGTCTTCCTTTACGATATCAGTTTGCAGGCTATTATCCGGGCCAACGGTCTGGACCCTAACTGTACCCTCTCCGAGAATATGCGGCTGAACATCCCTCAGCCCACGCTGACACCCAGCCCGGTACCCACCAACACACCTTTGCCCGCATCCGACGCTGAAGGCCCTGATGATGACCGCTGTACCAATGTTGTGCCTGTGCGCGTTGAAGCCGCCTGGACGCTAAGCCGCATCGCTGCGGAATATGGCGTTTCAATTCAGGAGATCATCTCGCACAACCGCATGAGCTCTCAGGTTCTGCGCGAAGGAGAAACGATAGAAGTACCCCTCTGTGATCGTAAGGCGCCAGGGGCACCAACGGCAACGCCCACTCCTTTGCCTCCTTATCCAGCTCCCAACCTGCTATTACCGGCCAGCGGAGCAGCCTTCCCGGCTGCGACCGAAGGAATCACCTTGCAATGGGCTTCTGTAGGCGAGTTAAAACCCAATGAGCTCTATCGCGTTACCGTCCAAGACCTGACTCAGCCAGATAAAGTGCTTACACAATACGTCCGCGATACCAAGTACATTATCCCTGCAAGCTTCCGTCCTACCGATCCCAGCCCGCATATTATCCAGTGGTCAGTTTCGGTGGCAAAGCAAACCAATGCAGGTGATGCAAACCCAACGTATACTGAGGCAGGCTTCACCAGCGAAGCACGTGTGTTCAGCTGGATGGGCAGTTCAGAACCAATTGCTCCCAGCCCCACGCCTTAATTCCAAAGCACACGAATTAATAAACCCCGGTCTGCTCCAGCATGAACCCGGGGTTTTGTCTTTAAAGTAACACTTAGACCAATCCTAGCCTTCAAACGCCTCCAGATAACGTATCGCTTGGATGGCAGCTGCCGCACCCATGCCAACACTGGTCACAACCTGGCGGTATTGATTGTCTGCAATCTCGCCAGCAGCAAAAACACCCGGAATATTCGTGCGCATTTGCCTGTTAATCCTTACAGTACCATCCGCCTCTAATTCCAACTGATTTCCCAGTATCTGCGAGTTGGGTGTATGACCGATAAAAATGAAGACACCGTCACTGGGAATATCGCGTAATTCGCCTTTGCTAAGGTCTTCCACTACCAAACTGCGTACCGCCTGATCTCCGGAAATTTCTCGTACCACAGTATTCCAAATGAAATTGATCTTCGGGTTTTCACGCGCACGTCTTTCCAAGATGGCTCCGCCGCGCAAAGTGTCGCGCCGATGGATAATCGTAACACTGTTCGCGAACCGGGTCAGAAACAGAGCTTCTTCCAAAGCTGAATCTCCGCCTCCAACTACATGGATATCTTTGCCTTTGAAAAACCAACCGTCACAGGTGCCGCAATAAGACACCCCCTTACCAACAAGTTCTTTCTCACCGGGTACGCCCAGTTTCCGTGAAGAAGCACCTAAACACAGGATTAAACTATCAGCTGTGTACACCTTATCGTAGGTCTTTATCTGAAAAGGCCGTGTTTCCAGCTCCACAGATTCCGCCTGCGCAAATTCAATATTCGCTCCAAAATAGCGGGCTTGTTCTTCAAAGAGTTGTCCCAGCTCCATTCCTCCTACACCGCTTGGAAATCCGGGGTAGTTTTCTATCAGGTTAGTTGTTGAGACCTGACCATAAGGAACCATTCCAGTTAGTACCAAGGGCTCTAACTCAGCTCGGGCAGCGTACAGTGCTGCACTTAAACCGGCCGGACCTCCTCCTAAAATGATCAGTCTATGGTGATTGTTTTCTTCGCTCATTTTTTTAACCTACACTTCCGGCAAGGATACAGAAGTCGTAAAACACCCACAAGTATCTCAATGCTTATCCTGTCTGTTGTATTCTTAGGTTTTTAAGTGCCCCAGACCGGTTAAAGATTTGGAGACTAAGCTCCTTTGCACCAATTCTAACGCCCTAAACCTGCTATTGCATCACAAATCCCATATAAAGGTAGCTTTCTCATGCATTTCTAAGATACGCTGTGAAATAATACGCCTCGTATACCCGTACGCCCTTTTTTCTTAAAGGTTTCAATCTGCCATTGCTTCATGACCAGCACAGCATTTGGTTCAAGGATAAGCTTAGGTTATTGTTTCTCCCATTCTATTCTATTGGTCACTGGCCCAAGTCATTCGGTATAATAGCGCCCATGCCAACACCAAACACTTCTGAAAATTTAAACGAACCTGCGTATCAAAAAGATGATTCACAGCTGCGTCTCCCATCCTATGGCGGACAGGCTGTAATGGAAGGTGTGCTGATGCGCGGTAAAACAGCCCTGGCTATGAGCTGCCGGGCGCCCGATGGACAAATTGTGACTATTGAGGAAAAGCTGCCGCAGTTCTATCGCTCTAAGTGGATGACCGTACCCTTCGTTCGGGGGGTAATTGGTCTCTGGGATGCTCTTAACCTGGGTATGCGTTACTTGACAAAAAGCGCCAATATTCAAACCGGCGAGGACGAAAAATTGGAAGGAAGCTCCCTGGTGTTTACCATCGTGCTCAGCCTCGCTCTTGGTATTGCAGTTTTCTTTCTTTTACCTGCTTTGGCTGCTGGTGGCCTGGAAAAATTGCTTAACTTAAGCCACTGGTGGTCAAACTTAGTAGAAGGCTTGTTTCGCCTTCTGATTCTGGTATTGTACATGGCCTTGGTAGGCCGGATTCCTGAGATTAAACGTACCTTCATGTACCATGGAGCAGAACATAAGACAATCAATGCATTCGAAGCTGGTTTGGAGCTCACTCCCGAGAACGTAGAAAAAATGACAACCGTTCACCCACGTTGCGGTACTTCTTTCATACTTACACTGGTTCTGATTTCTGTGCTCTTCTTCTCGATTTTGGGCCCTCTGCCACTGGGTTTGCGTCTGCTCACGCGGCTGCTGCTCTTGCCAGTCGTTTCAGGCATTGCATATGAATACATCCGCTTTACAGCAAACCACATGGATTCTCCTGTCATCCGGGCAATAATCCAGCCCAATTTACTCCTTCAAAAATTAACCACAAAAGAGCCAAGTATTGACATGCTTGAAGTTTCAATCAGCGCATTTAAGCATATGTACACAGCGGAAAACAGTAATTCTTCAACTCTCTCATGAAAAAAGCTCATTGGCTGGCACTTGGTTTTCTGCTGGGTCTCCTTGCTGCAGCGCTGTTTATCCTTGCATTCAGACGCGCTCCGTTACAACCACTCACCCTTGTTGATCTTCCTACTCCTCTCCCCCTGGAAACATCAGCCAATGTCAGCCCTACAAGCCATAGTTCAATGTTGGAACTTCAAAAAATAGACCTCAACCAGATTACCTATGAACAGCTTATTGAATTGCCCGGCATTGGAGAAGTCAAGGCAAAAGCCATCCTCAATTGGCGTGAAACACATGGTCCTTTCACCTCTGTTGAAGACCTTTTGGATGTTCCAGGCATTGGGGATACGCTCTTGCTTCAGCTTTTACCATATCTTTCCGTCGGCTTTTAACAGCTCTTTTTCCTCTCTACCACTGCTTAGGTATAATAAACCTTGTGAAATTCAATGCAAATGTTCAGGATCTCTTACCCAATACGCAACTGAGGCAATAAAGCCAAGATGAGCGCGCAATCAGGCCAGACCAGCACCCCCAAACGTACAGCAATTCGTCTGACGCGCAATGTTGTCAGGCTCTTGGTATTGCTGATAACCAGCATCATTACATTTGCTATTCTTGTCCTGCCTGGTATTCTCAAACAGTCTAACCAAAACCTTGCTGTTGGACAGCTGGCAACCCAGGACCTTTTAGCTCCCCGGAGCATCACCTTTGAGTCGCGGGTTCAAACAGAACACTTACGTAAAGAAGTTGCACAAAATGTCCAGCCTGTTTACCTCCCATCTGACCCAACCATTGCAAAAGCCCAGCTCGAAAGCCTTTCGAGTGCACTGTTCTACCTCAGTACTGTCCGTAATGACAATTATGCCAGCCCTCAAGAAAAACAGGCCGACATCAATGCCTTACAGAAACTGCAATTGGATGAGGAAAACATCGAAGTACTTCTGCATTTAAGTGATCGCGACTGGCATGCCGTAGAAACTGAAGCAAACCGTCTTTTAGAACTTGTCCTGCGCGACAATATTCAAAACAACGACCTCAACCGTGTGCGTTCCAATCTCCCTGCCCTGGTAGATTACAGCCTCTCCAGCGCCCAAACAGACCTGGTTATCGATCTTGTTTCTCAGCTGGTAGTGCCTACAGCGCTCCTCAGCGAAGAGCAAACCGAAAATGCTCGCGAAAAAGCCCGTCAGGCCGTTGAACCTATCACCCGACAGATAGTTGCCGGCCAAGTTCTGGTACGACGTGCAGAGATAATCACTGATGAAGATTTTGAAGCGCTTACTGTTTTAGGTTTGGTCTCGCCCACAGATCAAACTGAGAAACTGATCCGCTCCGCTGTCCTGGTAACCATCATCGCTTTGCTCTTAGTGCTGTATTATCGCCAGAATGAGGGGCAGGTTTTTACCCAGGTAAAAGCTGTTGTACTCACTGCAGCCAGCTTCCTGATCTTCCTGGGCTTGGCTCGCTTGCTGGTTATAGACCGTACAATCCTGCCATACCTCTATCCAATGGCAGCTTTCGGGTTAACTATTGCGATTATCTTCAATATTCAGCTGTCACTGGTGCTTACCGTGTTTTTGGCCACACTTACGGTATTCGACCATTACCGTGAGTTGGAAATGGCTATCTTCTACATCCTTCCCGTAATTGCTGGTATGTTCACAATTCGTAAAGCCAGGCGAATCAGTTCTTTTTTGGTAGCAGGTTTAGCAATTGCTTTGACTGGAGCAAGCCTCATTGTGGTTTTCCGTCTGGGCGATGCTACTACAGACTGGTTTGGCTTCAGCAGCTTGTTAGCAGCTAGCTCCCTTAATGGAATTGCATCAGCCAGTCTTGCCCTTTTGCTTCAGTACGTTTTTGCCCAGGTCCTAGACCTTACAACTGCCATGCAGCTGATGGACGTTGCCCGTCCCGACCATCCTTTGCTGCAGTTCTTGCTCCAAAATGCTCCCGGCTCCTACCAGCACAGCCTTTTGGTATCGAACTTGGCAGAACAAGCTGCCGGGGCAATTGGTGCCGACCGCATGCTCGTCCGGGTAGGCACTATATTTCATGATGTCGGGAAGGCAAACAACCCCCTGTTTTTTATCGAGAATCAACTAAAAGATGAAATCGACTCGCATGACGATCTTTCTCCGGCAGATGCCGCCCAAACAATCATAAAACACGTAACAGATGGCGTCGCCCTGGCTAAGAAATACCGCATGCCTTCCAGAATTATTGACTTTATTCTGGAGCACCACGGCACGATGTTAACACGCTACCAATACAACAAGGCAGTCAACGCTGCCGATTCCCCTGAAGATGTGGATAAAAGCTTGTATACCTACCCGGGGCCTAAGCCCCGAAGCCGCGAAACTGCCCTGCTTATGCTCGCTGACGGAACCGAAGCCCGCGCCAGGGCAAATACCCCCAAAACGGACGATGAGATAAAAGCGATCATCCAAAACACGATTGACAGCTGCAAGAATGATGGTCAGCTTGATCATACCGACCTTACTTTTAATGATTTGCGACTGATCGCAAATTCCTTCTTCGAAACCCTTAAGCGTTCCTATCATCCCCGCATTGCCTATGCGGAGATCAAACGCCATAAGAAACCTGTCAAAGACATCCAAAGCCCCGATGATGCACCTTCTGCTGATTCCGTTGTCCTAGAAGGAGACAAATAAGCATGAGCCCCTTGGATATTGTTGGCACCAAAAAGCAGCTTGCGGCGGTTGACCCTGAACGCCTGGAAGAGGCACTGCGTGCGGCATTTATGGTAGCCTCGGCACCCCAGGAACACTTTGTGGTCTTAAAGCTGAGCAATGATAAGAATATTCGCCAGCTCAATCGTGCTTTTACGGGGCTGGATGAGTCAACTGACGTGCTCTCCTTTGAAAACGACTACACCGACCTTGAAACAGGCGCCCACTTCATCGGCGACATTGTCATATCTCTCGAAACTGCCGAGCGCCAGGCAAGCGCACATTCCGCAACATTACAGCAGGAGCTAGAGATGCTATTGATCCATGGGGTTTTACATCTGTTGGGCTACGATCACCTTGACGCAGAATCTCAGCAGGATATGGCCAAAGCCCAGGATGCGGCCCTGAAAGCTATTTCGAACCCATTGCTTGGCAGCATTGCTTCAGTCACCGCTCAGGATTACTGATAATCCACAAACAGATGTTAAGCAAGCAGCTCTGCTTGTATTCCCATCTTGTACTTTAGCTTAAATCACTATCTTTACTGAAATTCTCCGCTTCCTTCTGCCCAAAATACAATACTCAAAGTAACTGAATGTTTGGCACAAACAGCAAAGCGGCCGGCTGAATTTGAGCGGTCAACACTTTGCAAATATACTTGCCCAATTAGAACCTTTATAAACCCGCATTCCGTTAAACGACAAATATTCTTTGCTATTCCCACTCTTTAAAAGTATTTGGCTGTTTTTTACTCCGTTAGTCAAGGTGTACAAAACCATGACAAAATCAAATTCTGGTAAAATTATTGACACAGAAGTAAGCCACAAAGCGCTGCTTCAACCTCACCCATAGCAAAACAGCAAAGAAGTAATTCAGGAGTACCTATGCAAAAGAAGGATTTTATTGATATCATCGATTACACACCATCAGAACTGAAAGACCTTTTGGACCTGGCTGTTCGTCTAAAAGCCGAACATAATGCTGGGGGCAATGAACCGGTGCTCAGGGGAAAAGTATTAGCGATGATCTTTCAAAAACCGTCTTTGCGTACCCGTATCAGCTTTGAAATAGCTATGCGTCACCTGGGTGGGGATGCATTGTACATTTCTCCGCCCGAAATTGGGTTGGGGACGCGTGAATCTGTCCCGGATGTTGCTCATGTACTTGAAGGGTATGTGGATGGAATTATGGCCCGGGTTTTTGAACACCGGAACGTAACAGATTTAGCCAGAAACACCCGTCTTCCTGTCATTAACGGTTTAAGTGATTACAGCCATCCATGCCAGGCAATGGCAGACATGCTCACGATTTTTGAAAAATTCGGACGAACCACGGACCTTAATATAGTTTATGTTGGCGATGGGAATAACGTAGCGGTTTCACTCATGCAGATTACAATAAAGATGGGAAGCAATTTTACAATTGCAAATCCAAAGGGTTTTTCCATGCCCTCTGAAGCTGTGCGCACAATTCGGCCGCTCGCAGTTGAAACCGGTTCTAAGCTGGCGTTTGTTGAAAACCCTCACGAGGCAGTCAAAGGCGCTCATGTGATTTATACTGACACCTGGGTTTCAATGGGTCAGGAAGAGGAAGCAGCTCGACGTGAACAGATTTTCCCACCATATCAGGTGAACAAAACCTTGGTAGATGAAGCCAACGATGATGTAATTGTGATGCATTGTTTGCCAGCACACCGCAACCAGGAAATTACCGATGAAGTAGCAGATGGACCACACTCAATTATATTCCCTGAAGCGCACAACCGCTTACACGCTCAAAAAGCAATCTTATATTCCCTATTGAAAGGCTAGCTATGAACACACAAGATTATATCGATCTGGAAAACAAATATGGTGCCCACAATTACCTTCCGCTTGATGTTGTAATTGAAAAAGCCAAAGGCATTTGGGTTACCGATGTAGACGGTAAGAAGTATCTTGACTGTCTTTCAGCCTATTCTGCCGTAAATCAAGGACATTGCCACCCCCATGTAGTAAAAGCCATGACCACACAGTTAAAAAAGCTTGCACTGACTTCACGTGCCTTCCGCAACAATCAGTTACCGCTTTTCTACAAGAAACTGCACGATCTCTTGGGCTACGAAATGGCCATTCCCATGAACTCGGGCGCCGAAGCTGTGGAAACGGCGGTTAAATTAGCACGTAAATGGGCTTATGAGGTCAAAGGCATCAAAAAATATGATGCCGAGATCATTGTTGCCGAAGGTAATTTCCATGGCCGCACAACAACCGTCATCTCCTTTTCTACCGACCAGTTCTATAAGGAAGCTTTTGGCCCCTTTACGCCCGGTTTCAAAGCCGTGCCTTATGGTGACCTGGATGCAATCAAAGCTGCTATCGGACCCAACACAGCCGCTGTGATGCTTGAGCCCATCCAGGGTGAAAATGGCGTTGTTGTTCCGCCCGAAGGCTACCTGGCTGGCGTCAGCAGCCTCTGCCGCGAAAACAAGGTGCTTTTCATCGCAGATGAGATCCAAACTGGTTTGTGCCGCACTGGTAAATGGCTGGCTTGCCAGCACGAAGGCGTACGACCCGATATGGTCTGCCTCGGAAAGGCCCTCTCCGCTGGTATGTATCCTGTTTCTGTAGTCCTTGCCGACACACCCATCATGGGTCTTTTCAAACCCGGCGAGCATGGCTCCACTTTTGGCGGTAACCCCCTGGCCTCTGCTGTCGCTATCGCCGCGCTAGAGATCCTTGAAGAAAATAAGCTTGCTGAACGTGCCGAGGAAATGGGCGCTTACTTCATGGACAAGCTTCGCGCCGTCAAAACAAAACATGTCAAAGAAGTGCGAGGCAAGGGCTTGCTTATCGGAGTGGAGCTTTATCCAAGTGCAGGCGGCGCCCGCAAGTATTGTGAAGCATTGAAGGAACTTGGCATCCTCTGTAAAGAGACCCACGAGAACGTGATTCGATTTGCGCCCCCCCTCATCATTGAGAAAAAAGACATTGATTGGGCAATGAGACGCATTAACAAAGTATTGCGATAGTTCCAAACTTCTTAAACAATCAGCCGGCACACGAATGATGCCGGCTTTTATTTTGAAGACCCTGGCTTTTAAGCCTCTCCAATCACAGTCAATACAGGATGGTACGGCAGCCCAAAAGCATCTGCTACGCCCTGATATGTTACCTTCCCGTCATAGGTATTCAAGCCGGTCGCAATTAGCTTGTTTGCTCTGGCAGCAGCCTTAACACCAAAATTTGCTATCGTAACTCCATGGACCATAGTAGCATTGGTTAGTGCAATGGTTGCAGTTCTGGGTACAGCCCCAGGCATATTTGAAACACAGTAGTGAATAATTCCATCCAGCTCAAAAGTTGGATGCGAATGTGTAGTTTGTCTGCTTGTTTCAAAGCAGCCGCCCTGATCTACAGCAACATCCACCATCACCGTTCCTTTCTTCATCATTGCCAAATGCTCTCTGCGAACTAATTTAGGAGTCTTCGACCCTGGAATAAGCACACTGCCAATGACGATATCCGCTTCGCGCAGCACCACCTCAATGTTATGCGCAGAGCTGTAAATGGTGGTTACTCTCCCGGCAAAAATATCATCCAGATATTCGAGCCTGCTGTTATTCACATCCATCACTGTAACACTGGCCCCCATTCCTACAGCCATCTTGCATGCGTTGGTTCCTACCACGCCCGCACCTAAAACAAGAACTTTGGCAGGTGCCACACCAGTAACTCCACTGATCAATATTCCCGAGCCTCCAAAGTGCTTCCCGAGATGTTTTGCTCCTTCCATGACACTCAATCTGCCAGCTATCTCGCTCATTGGTTTCAAACAGGGCAAACTGCAATTCGGTCCTTCCATAGTCTCGTAAGCAACCGTTGTTATACGTTTCTCGAGCATAGCCCGCGTCAACCCTTCATCCGACGCAAAATGCAAGTAAGCGTAAATGATTTGTCCTTCCCGCAAATAGTCGTATTCGGAAGGCAGTGGCTCTTTCACCTTTACGATCATCTCACTGCGGGCATAGAGCTCTTTTGCATTCTCAATAACTTCAGCGCCAGCATCCAGATAGTCCTGGTCTAAAAAACCAGATCCCACCCCTGCATCTGTTTCTACCAATACCGTATGACCGCAAACAACGTATTCACGCACACAGCTGGGTGTAAGTCCTACCCGGTATTCCTCTGCCTTGATTTCTTTAGGACAGCCTACAAACATTCTTAACCTCCTGGACGCCAGCTATTTTTAACCCTGCCAATCTCCAGTACATGCTCATTTTATAAAACGGATCAAAGGCAAAGGAAAAATTACAGGCCCGAAATATTCCAAGCCTTGATTTTACCCGTAACTTTGTAAAGTAAGACTAGAGGTTTCTACGTTAATGTGACCCGTGTTTTGCAGATATCTGGTTCCGGATTTGAATCTGATTTTAAAGAATACCTTTACTTCTATCCCAAGTTCTCGCTTTTGCCTATACAATAGAGTTAGTTTTGATTTAGGAGACTTTTATGACCCGTTTTGCAAAAATTGTAGCCACCATCGGTCCTGCATCTGACTCCGAAGATATTTTGCGGGAGATGATCCTCGCCGGTTTAGATGTAGTTCGCCTCAATTTCTCGCATGGAACGCAGGAAGATCATGCCCAGCGCATCGCTCTGATCCGCAAGCTCAGAATCGAAACAGGTAAACCCATTACCATCCTTCAAGACCTTCAGGGGCCCAAATTACGCATTGGCGCGCTTGCCACGGGAACTTTGGAGTTAAAGGCAGGCCAAATTGTAGCCTTATCT
This sequence comes from Anaerolineaceae bacterium, assembly GCA_040772305.1. GTDB lineage: Bacteria > Chloroflexota > Anaerolineae > Anaerolineales > Anaerolineaceae > Mesolinea. Next base: position 1,516,941 of record JAXGYK010000001.1, on the reverse strand, counting down.
TCATACAACGAGCCGAACCAGATACGTCCGGATGTAACCTTTATTCCCTTTGATGTCCCTAAGCTGGAGGAAGCCCTAGTTCCCGGAAATCACATCCTCCTTGATGACGGCCAGCTCGAATTCGAAGTAACTGAAATGGATGGGCAAAACATTTACGCCAGGGTCATACTAGGTGGCGTACTCAAGTCACACAAAGGTGTGAATTTACCCGGCTCCAAACTGGATATTCCCATCCTTACCGAAAAGGATCTGGCCGACCTTAAGTTCGGGCTTGACCATGGGGTTGACCTGGTTGCAATTTCCTTTGTAAAGACAGCTGCCGATATCGAGTTTGTGCGCACAAAAATGCATGAGCTTTCTGGCAGCACTTTTGTGCCGCCCATAGTCGCCAAGCTGGAGCGTCCAGAGGCAGTAGAAAACCTTGAATCAATTGTTGCGGTCACCGATGGCGTCATGATAGCCCGTGGAGACCTGGGGGTTGAGATGTCTCCGGCCGTGGTACCCAGCGCGCAAAAGGCGATCATTCGCGCGGCCAACCGCGCCGGCAAGTTTGTTATCACTGCAACCCAAATGCTGGAATCGATGATCAATAACCCGCGACCTACCCGCGCTGAAGCCGCCGATGTAGCCAATGCCATCTACGACGGTACTGATGCAGTAATGCTTTCTGCTGAAAGTGCAGCGGGTACCTATCCAGTGCAGGCCGTACGCATGATGCATTCCATCATTATGGAATCAGAAAAACACCTGCCAGAGTGGGGACACCTCGACACCCTGGAAGTTGCCGATGCCGGCGATAATGCCTTTAATATCACCAAGGCCGCTAATGGTCTGGCTCACGATAGCGACGTAAAGGCAATTGTTGTATTCACCCTTTCAGGGCACACCGCAGTTTGGATGTCGAAAACAAAGCCTCATGTCCCCATCTACGCCTTTACTCCCGAGCACAGTACAGTTAACTGGCTGAACGCTGTTTGGGGCATTTTCCCGCTTTGGGTTCCCCATGCCGACACCTTAGAGACCATGATTAAACACGTAGAAACTGCAATCACCAGCGCAACTAACCTGCCAGCTGGCTGCCAAGTAGTCATAATCTCTGGCTTTCCAGTTGGGAGTTTTCGGCGCCCAAACCTTGCCCTGCTTTACACCGTAAAAGGTTGATACTATACTTTTTAAAGATTTGGACCGGCTTTCTTGCCGGTCCGATTATTTAATCTGAGATTTGGGTTCTAACCCATGCCTGCGTTAACACTCTCAAGCATGGCAGCTGTTGGACGCAGTCGGTCTGGAGAAAGGCGATTCAAGGGTTCATCCACCAGGTTGTAATGCTCATGCACGGTTTTTGTACCACGTTTAATATAAACCAAGCCGGTTACAAACAGTCTTTCGTTATAGCTTTTAACCAGTAACTGGAAAGCTGCCATTCGATTTGTTGGATCATGGTCAGAATCGGTCTTTTTAAGCATGATCACTGATCCATCCGGCAGCTCTACCTCGCGCGTTTCACCGTCTTTAAAGTCCTCCATTTGTTCCCGCTGATCTTGCAGGTAAACCTTAATGTCCTGGAGGGGTTCGAGGTTTTCGCGGCCATAAAAGTAGGATTGGTAGGATTCTTGCTTGTTATTAAAGGTTACACAAGGGCTGATAACGTCAATGACAGCCAGGCCATCATGTGCCAAAGCTGCTTTGAAGATTTCCTTCATTTGCTTTGGGTCACCGGCAAAGGCGCGTGCAACAAAGCTAGCTCCAGAAAGAATTGCTTCCAAACACAAATCTAACGGAGGCAGAACGTTCGTACCCTGGTGCTTTAGTTGCAGGCCAAGGTCAGTAGTAGCTGAGAATTGGCCCTTAGTCAAACCATATACACCATTGTTTTCAATAATGTACACCATTGGAACATTGCGGCGGATAACATGTTTAAAGTGACCCATGCCAATACTAGCCGAATCACCATCACCCGAGATGCCCAGCACTTTAACAGAGGTATCTCCAAAGGAAGCACCGGTCGAAAGGTTAGGCATACGCCCATGCAAACTATTAAAACCAAAGGAGCGCTGCAGGAAGTAGTTGGTGCTCTTGCTGCTGCATCCGATACCGGACATTTTAATTACCTTTTCAGGCAAGATTCCCATTTCAAACATGGCTGCTTGAACTGCGTTCGAAACCATGTTATGGCCGCAGCCTGGGCAAAGTGTAGAGGGCCTGCCTTTGTAGTCATTTATGCTAAGGCCCAGCGCATTTAATTCAACAGGGGCTACGTTTTTACTTTCCATTTTTTTCCTGCTCCTTGGCAACAATTTTCTCAGCAGCCCACATGCCGCTCATGGGCAAGCCACCGATTTCTGAGATCGAAATTAGTTTTTGTGAGTATTCTTCAACTTCCAGCTTCAGGATATTGCAAAGCTGACCATCGCGGTTTAATTCCAGTACATAGTTACGCTCATGTGCAGCAATAAAATCTCTTACTGCTGTGCAGCTGGGTAAGGAACGGACACGCAGAAAATCTGCTGCAATTCCCTTCTTGCTCAAAAGGTGCTGTGCTTCCAAAAGCGCAATTTCAGTCGAACCCCAGCCAATGATACCGATGCTGGCTTCTTCTTCGCTGGGATAAAGAACCGGTTCTGGTAAATCCTGGATACAGTTGGTAAATTTCTTACCAATCCGATCGATCATATTCTTCCAGTTCACTGGATTTTCCTGATAGTTTCCATACTCATCGTGACCAGTACCGCGAGTAAAATAAGCCGCTTTGGGGCTCAAATTACCCATTACAGTCCTGTAGGGAACACCGTCACCATCAATGTCCTTGTAGCGGCCCCAATCAGGAATCTTTTCCAACTCTTCTTCCCAAATCAGTTTGCCGCGTTCTATTGGGCGATCCGGATATTCAAATTTTTTCGTCATCCACTGGTTCATACCTAAGTCCAGGTCGCTGATTACAAATACAGGTGTCTGGTATTTGTCTGCAATATCCAGTGAACGCCAACCGAATTCAAAACATTCGGTTACGCTACCCGGCATATAAATGATGTACTGTGTGTCGCCATGGCTTAGGTGATAAATCTCTGCCAGGTCACCCTGTGCGGTACGCGTAGGCAACCCGGTGCTGGGTCCTACACGCTGAACATCCCAAATTACCATCGGGATTTCAGTAAAGTAGGCTAAACCGATTGTTTCAGCCATAAGGCTGATACCTGGGCCAGAAGTTGAAGTAAGAGCACGCAAACCTGCCCAACCAGCGCCAGCGGCTCCGCCGGCAGCAGCCAGTTCATCTTCTACCTGTACGATTGCACAGGTCATTTTTCCAGTCTTAGGATCCTTGCGTAGTTTTGGAGCCCACTCAATCATCGCCTCAACCATGCTGGTCGAAGGTGTAATCGGGTACCAGCTGCAGAAATGTACCCCGCCAAAGAGACTGCCTAATCCTGCTGCTATGTTGCCATCAGTCATGATGTAGTCATCCAATGGCGGCAGTTGCTTTACCGTAAAGGGGTCTTTTTTCTCAAGGTTAGCACTTGCCCAATCATATGCAATCTCAACGTTCTTAAAATTAGATTCTGCAATTGCAGGCTTGCCGCTAAAGTGTTTCGAAAGTGCAGTGTGTATCGCTTCCTTCGTGATACCCAAGATGCTGCTCACAATACCGACATAGAGCATATTTTCGGTATAATCCTTGAGATTTCGTGGCACATCAATACCCTTCATCAGCTCCTTGATAGGCATGGGGTAGTAAATTAAGTCCTGGCTGGCGTCTTCAGGGAGCTTGAGGTGGTCAGCGTAAAAAACAACTCCCCCCTTGCGTACCTTGCTCATATCTGCTGCCAGGGTTTTATCGTTCATCGAGACTAAAATGTCATCGTAGGGCAAGCGACCTGTAAAGCCCATTCCATTTGCACGAATAACAAACCAAGTGGACATTCCCTTAATGTTGGAGGGGAAAATGTTCTTTCCTGAAGTGGGGATGCCCATGGCAAACAGTGCTCTGAACAGAGTGCTGTTAGATGTGGCCGAGCCCGAGCCATTAATGGTGCCAATCGTCATACAGAAGTCGTTGACAATCAGCTCCATTTCTTTGGGATTACTGGTTGTACTTGCCATATTTGGTAAAGATCTCCTTCTATTCAAACTTTTGTTTCAATTCACTCTTTTTTACAAACTGTACTAAATCCATATGCGCTAAAAGCAGTGTATAACCTTGTTCAAACTCTCCTGCTCTAAGCGCATCTACGATTTCCTGATGATATTGCCAGACCCGTTCTAAATAATCTGAATTCATATAGTAATTAAGGTCCGAGTTGATATACATCTCCCAATAAGCCTCCAAAACACTATCAACAACAGTGTTTTCCAAGCGCTTATAGAGTGTCATATGAAAACCGCGATGTTCTTCTTGCGGAACTTGTATCGGTTTTACTGAGATTTTTCGTCTTGCCTGGTCAACAAATGACTGCATTCTATCGAGGTCGCTTTTGACCAGTAATACAACCGCCTCATGCCAGTATGCCAATTCCAGATGTCTGCGCAGATCGCGATATTCCTCAAAAAGCTCTGGCTTCACGCGCATCCCGTAGTTTAGGCTCAGCTTGAGTGCTGGTGCCAGGCTATACTGGCGCAATTGAATACCTACTTTCGGCTTCACATCTACCAGGCCTAATTGACGTGCAACTTCAAGCTGCTCACGCAAGGATGCAGCGCTGATGTTTAAAGCTTTGCTTATTTCAGCAATGGAAGGAATTGGCGCATTGTTCAATGCAGCCTTTACCAGATAATCTAAGAGGTTTCCATTCGCTGAGTGCATAATTATTAATCTGATTAATATAATTAATCAGTCATGATTATACGCCAGGCTTCGTTTTGAGTCAAGACTATTGTGCCTTTTTTCTCAAATGTTTGAGCCGCGAGTAAGGCTCACATTAAACAGTACCTCCCAAGGCAAATAAATACAGGTTTTCCACTTATAGAGCATTTTCATCTGCCGGCGTTATCGCTTTTAATAGAACACAGCCAATCTTTTGTGCCCAAATGAAATTTTTATTTCTTTGGGTGATAGAATTGCTCCACGCTAGTCCTGAGTTGTGCGACAAGTTAAGATGTAATACGTACACCCCACCCTGCTGAACAGTTCCTCTTGCATTTACAAGAAGACGCAAGGCCTTGCCTGCAGCTCAAAACCTAGTCCTTACATAAAATGAGCCTTAGTGAATTTTCAGTCCCCTTTCAATACAAAACCAAGAAGTCAGCGCCTCTGGCTTGGATCTTCTCACACGCTCTGCGTCAGTGGTGGATTCTACTTCTGGCAGGCGGCGGGGCTGTCGCGAATGCATTTTTTGCCAGTCTTCCGGCAATTCAGTATGGAAACATGTTCGCTAACCTAACTAGCGGAGCTCCGGCACTGCCTGAGTTAGCACGTTCTGCAATGATTGTCGGTATTTCGCAAAGTGGGCGCGGTCTTCTTCAGTTTGTCCGCAATTTCGGCTTTGAGTTGGCTGCCCAACGCATTGAGCAAAACGTTCGTCAGGAATTCTATATCAACTTGCTTGGCAAAAGCATGACCTTTCATGCCCTGCAGAGCGTCGGCGACCTGATGGCTCGCGCCACGAACGATATCCGCGAAATCAACTTTTTCTTTAGCCCTGGTATCAATATGGTCTTCGGATCGCTCAACTTCCTTTTCGTTCCCCTGATCATTGGCTACCGCATCCACCCCCAACTTGTCATAGTTCCACTGCTCTTCATCATTAGTTATTTTGTGTCTATCGTATCTTACTTACGCCGGCTCAAACCCATAACCGAAAGTGTACGGGGCAACTTTGGGCGCATGAACAGCCGTTTGGCCGAGGCCCTGGACGGTGTTGAAACCGTAAAAGCCACCGCCCAGGAGGAAAACGAAATTGGACTTTTCCGCCAAAACATCCGTGCCTATCGCGATGCCACAATAGATCAGGGTGATACTGAAGCACGCTTCCTGCCCTTGCTGCTCCTGGGACTGGCAATGAGCATGGGTTTATTGCACTCTCTGATCCTTTTTCAAAACGGTTCTATCCCCCTGGCGGCGGTGATCACCTATTTTTCCGGACTCGCGCTGCTGGGTTTTCCTACCAACGTGTCTATCTTTTCTTACTCCCAAATGTCTTTGGGCCTTGCCAGTGCCCGCCGCCTGCTTGATGTAATGAACACCGAAAACATCCTGGATGAAAACACAGATGGTTACAGCGGCCCCATCCACGGCGATATCCGCTTCAAAGATCTTTGTTTTGCCTACGATGGAAAAACGCCCGTTCTGGAAAACCTGGATTTTGATGTGCGTTCCGGGCAAACAGTTGCAATCGTGGGCCAAACAGGCTCCGGAAAAACCACACTCGCCCAACTGATTAACCGCACTTATGATCCCTGCGGAGGTCAGATAAGCATCGACGGGCGCGACCTGCGTGAATGGAATCTGAACAGTCTGCGCAGTCAAATTAGCATCATTGAACAGGACATCTTTCTTTTTTCCAAAACTGTGCGCGAGAACATCGCTTTTGGCAAGCCTGGAGCCAGCCTGGATGAGGTAATTGAAGCCGCCAAAAAAGCCCAGGCCCATGACTTTATCAGCGAAATGCCCAAAGCTTACGACACGGTGATCGGCGAACGGGGCATCACGCTTAGTGGCGGCCAGCGCCAGCGTCTTGCCTTAGCGCGTTCCTTTCTGACAAACCCGCGCATCCTCATCCTGGACGATTCGACCAGCGCCATCGATAGCAAAACCGAAGATGAAATACAACGCGCCATTCAGGCCGCCGCGCAGGGTCGTACCACCTTTATTATCACCCATCGTCTTTCCCAAATTCGTTGGGCCGACTTAATCATTGTTCTGCGCCTGGGCCGCATCGCCGCAATTGGTACTCATAAGCAGCTTATGGAAACCTCGGCAGCTTATCGAAATATCTTTACGGAGCTCTAATGGGTTTTCATCGCAGCTTAGCAGCAGAAGATTACGACAGGCAATACAGCAACAAGCTTCTCTTTAGTCGCATTTGGGCCTATATCAAGCCCCATTCCCGCCGGCTGTCAATTATCTTGCTGGCTGTCGCCGTCTTGGGTTTGGGCAGCAGCTTGCCGCCTTTGCTTGTTTCGCGCATCTTGAACGAAGGTATCGCCGGCATTCCTAACCATCAGCTTTTTGTCATCCTTGTATCCGGGGTCTTCTTCCTGGAACTGCTTAGCTACCTGCTCTATTACACAAACCGCCGTCTGATGGTACGCGTTATTTCGGCAGTAAATCAGTCCCTCTCTACCGATGCCTTTGCAGCCTCTATGACGCAAGATATGGCCTTCCACGACTCTTTTTCTTCAGGCAAGATCGCCAGCCGTATCACCACCGACACACGGGATTTTAGCCAACTCATCACCATTACAACCGATGCGCTCAGCTCCTTCTTGCAGTCGGTTTATATTGGCATTATTCTGCTGCGCACCGAATGGCGCCTGGCACTCTTGCTGATCCTGGTTGTGCCCGTCCTGGCCCTCTTCATCACCCTCTACCGCAACGTTGCTCGCAAGGCTACGCGCAACGGCATGCGCGCCATAGCCGAAGTAAATTCTACAATCAAGGAAACGATCAGCGGAATTTCTGTTGCAAAAAACTTCCGTCAGGAAGAAGCCATTTTAGACGAGTTCAATGCTTCGAACTTAAAATCTTATGATGTGAACCTATGGCGTGGTTTATCGCTGTCGCTTGTTTTTCCTATCACCCGCAGCATAACCGGACTGGCAGCGGCTCTGATTGCTTTCTATGGCGCCAAGTCAGTCCTGGCAGGGTCGATCGACGCAGGCGCATGGTACCTTTTTGTACTCTCAACGGACCGCTTCCTGATGCCGGTGCTCAACATGACGAATTATTGGACCATTGTACAAACCGGGCTTTCAGCAGCCGAACGGATCTTTGCGCTCATTGATGCGCAACACAGCGTCAAGCAAACAGCCGCAATTGCTCCCGAAAACCTGGAAGCCAGTATCGATTTTGACCACGTTTCATTCTCCTATAATAACGGCACTCAGGTGCTGAAAGATTTTGACCTGCACATCGCTCCTGGTGAAAACGTCGCCATTGTCGGCCATACCGGGGCCGGAAAAAGCTCGATTGCCCGTCTGATTGCCCGCTTTTACGAATTCCAGGAAGGTCAAATCCGCATCGGAGGTCACGATATCCGCAGTTTCGACCTGCACGCCCTGCGATCGCAGATAGGTTTTATTACCCAGGTACCCTTCCTCTTTGATGGCACGGTGGAAGAAAATATCCGCTTCGCCCGTCCAGGCTTACAGCGTGAAGAAATCCTTGCTTTGGCCCAGAAAATTGGTAATGGCGAATGGCTGGAAACCCTCACCCAGGGCCTGGACACCCAGGTTGGTGAACGCGGCGCTCAAATTAGTATGGGCCAGCGACAGCTGGTAGCCCTGATGCGGGTATTGGCAAACCAGCCGGCTATCTTCATCCTGGACGAAGCTACCGCCAGCATTGACCCCTTTACCGAAAAGCAAATCCAGGAAGCTCTGGCTCTCATCCTTAAACAATCCACCAGCGTGCTCATCGCCCACCGGCTTTCAACGGTGAAATCGGCAGATCGCATCATCGTCCTGGAAGGTGGAGAAATCCAGGAAGAAGGCAGCCACACAGCCCTAATGGCCGCCGGTGGGGCTTATGCGACCCTCTATAACACCTATTTCAGGCATCAAAGCCTCAGCTACATCGAGGAATCAAGACAGGCTTAAACCAAACTCAAATTAAGCTGCCTTGCTTTTTGGAATATTCAGCGTTCCCACTTATTTTTTAGCTATCCTCGTTCCCGTTGGAAAACACACTTAGCTTTTGATTATTGATCTAAGCTTGACCAAAGAGTTGCCTCTTTTTCAACCTGATAGTATTCGCTCAATGAGCTTGCGTATTGCAACCAGGGGAGACAAACGACCAATCAGAACCCATAAAAAAACCAATCAGGAGCCGTACAATGGCTTGACAAAGCACCCCCATCCGCTAAAATTGATAATAGGAATAATATGGGAAGAGACCGGTTCATCCGGCACCGAAGGGGCAAGCTTCCAGCGAAACTCTCAGGTAAAAAGACCCACTAATCCCTCTGAAACCACGGTAACAGGGGCAGATGGATACCCATCTGCCCTTATTCAATCAAAAAGGAGTTTAAACATGGAATATCCAAAAGATCTCAAATACGCGAAGACTGACGAATGGGTCAAGGTAGAAGATGGTGTTGCTACTATCGGCATCACAGACTATGCCCAGGATTCCCTTTCCGATGTCGTTTATGTTGAATTTGATCCAGATGCTGGCGATGCAGTGCAAGCCGGCGACTCACTCGCAACCATCGAGTCGGTAAAAGCTGCCGCTGAGGTCCTCTTCCCGGTTGGCGGCGAGGTTTTAGAAGTAAACAGTGATTTAGCCGATAGCCCCGAAACCCTCAACGAAGCCCCCTATACGGATGGCTGGCTTGCCAAGGTAAAACTGGAAGGCGAACCCGACCTCTCAGGCTTGATGGATGCCGCTGCTTACGAGGAATACTGCAAGGACCGCTAATACGATGTTTACACCCCACACCAAACACGATGTGGAGCTAATGCTTGAGAAAATCGGAGTAGCTAACGTCGAGGATCTCTTTGAAAAGATCCCTGAAAAGTTCCGCTACCCCGAACTTGACTTGCCTCCGCAAATGACAGAAATGGAAGCTCTGGGCGAGCTCAATGCGATCGCCGCTTCCAATGGCAGCACCCGCGATCTTTTGTGTTTTTTGGGTGCCGGTGCATACGACCATTATTCACCCGCAGTAATCGACAACCTGCTTCAGCGCGGGGAGTTCTATACTGCCTATACTCCCTACCAGCCCGAAATCAGCCAGGGCACACTGCAGGCCATCTTTGAATACCAAAGCCTCCTGGCCCAGTTAACCGGTATGGACATCTGCAACGCCTCGCATTACGATGGTGCAACGGCCGCAGCCGAAGCTGTTATTCTGGCTTATGGTCATTTCAGGCAAAAACGCAAAAAAGTATTGGTCTCACGGGCAGTCAACCCCCAATACCGCGCAGTAATCCGCACCTATATGCAGGGCTCACCCGAGCTCAATATCACCGGCGATGAACCTGAAATTGGCATTGATGCCGATATGCAAGCCTTTACCAGGCTAATCGATACCGACACCGCCCTGGTGATCTTACAATACCCCGATTTCTTTGGCCGCGTAATTGATTACAAGCCGGTCATCGATGCTGCCCACGCCCAGGGAGCCCTGGTTGCAGTGGCAGTTAACCCCATGGCGCTGGGCATACTCACCCCGCCCGGTGAGCTGGGAGCCGATATCGTCTTTGGCGAAGGCCAGCCCTTGGGAATTCCCCTGAGCTACGGCGGCCCCTACCTTGGTCTTTTTGCCGTTACCGATAAGCTTCTGCGCAAACTGAGCGGGCGTTTGGTAGGCAGCACCACGGATGTTGATGGCAATCTTGCCTACGTGCTTACGCTCACCGCGCGCGAACAGCATATCCGCCGCGAAAAGGCAAGCAGTAATATTTGCACAAATCAGGGCCTGATGACCTTAGCCTCCACCATCTACCTCACACTCCTGGGCAAAAACGGGATGCAGCAGGTAGCAAACCTCTGTTACCAAAAGGCGCATTATGCCGCGAAAGGTTTGGCAGCTCTGCCAGGCTATAAGCTCCAATTTAAAGATTCGCCCTTCTTCCACGAATTTGTCGTCAAAACTCCTGGAAACGTTGCGCATCTGCTGGAGCACTTACGTGATTACGATATATTGGGCGGCTATGACCTCAGCAAAGATTATCCTGAACTCAAAGGCTGCCTGATGGTGGCTGTAACCGAAAAAATAAGCAGAGATGACATTGATATGTATGTCGAAGTCGTCCGGGAGGTGACCCATGACTGAACCTACCGTATATGAACTGAGCGTTCCCGGGCGTGTAGGCTTCAAATTCCCTGCCAGCGACGTGCCCGAGACTGAACTCCCCGCTGGTTTCGTCCGCGAGGAACTGGCATTGCCTGAGATGAGCGAGCTGGATACCGTACGCCACTTTACGCGCCTCTCTCAGTTGAACTATGCCATCGACCTGGGCTTCTACCCCCTGGGTTCCTGCACCATGAAATACAACCCAAAAATTAACGAAGTCACCTGTCGGCTCCCCGGTTTCGCTTTTACCCACCCCCTCCAGCCCGAGGACACGGTACAGGGAAACCTCTACCTCATGTACACCCTGCAGGAGTGGCTCAAAGAAATTGCCGGTTTTGCCGGGGTAACCCTGCAGCCGGCAGCTGGTGCCCAGGGCGAACTAACCGGTTCGTTAATCATTCATAAATACCACCTGGATCGCGGCGATACCCAACGCACCCGCATGCTCATTCCCGATTCGGCACATGGTACCAACCCGGCTACCAGCGCGATGATTGGGCTGGAAGTAGTGCCGTTGCCTAGCGACGAACGCGGAAACGTAGACCTGGAAGCTCTCAGGAGCCTCTGCGATGAGCGCCTGGCCGGTCTTATGCTCACCAACCCGAACACCCTGGGGCTCTTTGATGAAAACCTTGCCGAAGTTACCAAGATCGTCCACGACGCTGGCGGCCTGGTCTACGGCGATGGTGCCAATATGAACGCACTTTTGGGTGTAATGCGTCCCGGCGATTTAGGAATCGACGTGCTGCATTTCAACCTGCACAAAACCTTTGGCACCCCGCATGGCGGCGGCGGCCCGGGCAGCGGTCCGGTAGCTGTATGCGAAAAACTGGTCGACTTTTTGCCCGATCCGGTGGTGAAGATTGTGGAAGAAGGCGATGAAGAAACCCCGCCCCTCTATGGCTTCCACCATCCTCCCAAGACAATCGGCCGTATGAAGGCTTTTCATGGTCACTTTGGAGTGCTTATACGGGCGTTTAACTACATTGCGATGCTTCAGCAGGATGGTTTGCGCAATGCTGCCGAAAAAGCGGTCCTCAACGCAAACTATCTGATGCACCGCCTCAAAGATACCTATACCCTGCCCTACGACCGCACCTGCATGCACGAGTTCGTGCTTGAAGGAATGTGGAAAGACGTGCCCGATATCCGTGCCCTGGATATTGCCAAGCGTCTGATGGATTATAACTTCCATCCCCCCACAAACTACTTCCCTCTCATTGTGCACGATGCTCTGATGATCGAGCCCACCGAGACCGAATCGCTGGAAACGCTGGACGCTTTTGCAGACGCCATGCTGAAAATCGCGGAAGAAGCCCGCACTAACCCCGAGCTGCTCCAAAACGCCCCGCACAACACACCCGTGCGCCGCGCGGATGAATTAAAAGCAGCCAAGCAATTGGTACTGCGCTGCTATCCCGCGGATAAGCAAACTTAGGCCCAAACCGCTGGCGAGGCCCCGAAATTCGGGGCCTCTTTTTTGTGTTGCTAGCTAACGATAGATGATCCTGTCCCGCCCCTCTCGTTTGGCACGATAGAGGTTTTTGTCCGCGGCTTCTACAAAGTCAGAATAAGAGATCCCCTTGACATAACTGGCCAGTCCGCCAGAAAGGGTAATCGGCTTACCATGGCTCCAGCCATGTGTCCTGACGTGATCGCCAAGCGCCCGCATTTTGGGCAGCGCTTCCTTCGGGGTTTTACCTGGAAACAGCACTACAAACTCTTCTCCGCCATATCGACCGAAAATCTCTTCTTCTGTCAGGCTGGCCTTCATGATCTGCGCAATATTAAACAGTACTTCGTCACCATACTCGTGCCCATAAGTATCGTTTATTCCTTTAAAATGGTCGATGTCCAGGATGCAAAGCGTTAACTGCGTGCCTGCGTCGTATGCCCGGCGCATTTCCTCGTCGATGCTCGCTGACAGGAAGCGGCGATTATATAAGCCGGTCAGGGCATCGGTCAGCGAGAGAACCTCCAGACGACGCACCAGGCGCGCCTTTTCATCCCGCACCCGCGCATATTGATCCATCACCGTGTAAGCTAAAATAGAATTGGCAATGAGACTCATACTCATGCCGAACGCCAAATCTGAATAGTGTGATAAACGGTTGGGATAATATATGATAATAGCCGGATTATGGTATTCCAGTGCGATAAAGGCAATCAACATAATCGCTGCCGCGGCCAGCATAATGTTGCGCAGTGCTCCTTTGAAAACGAGGGCGATACACAGACCGCCCGTGAGCATCATGACAGGGGTGGAGCCGGTCACCCCGCCGATTGTGAACCATAGATAAGGAATCAGAAAAAACACGGAACTGCCCACAACAATTATGGCAGCTCCGTACCATCGCTTTTTGACTACACTATATAAAACAGATGAAATGTTTACCGCGAGGTACGACAAAAGCACCGGCAAGGTATGTTTGCCAATGCCCTCTATCATGTTGTAACCAAGCCCGAATATGGCCAAAAGAACACCGGCGACGGCAATATACAAAAATACAAGGTGATCCAGCGGCAGCTCCTTATTGCAAATTTGTTGAAAGGTGCTTTTGAGCAAACTGATTAATGATTGCTCAGAGCTGCTTTCTTCGTTATCTTCTATTTTTTTAAGTTATTTTGCATTACCAAGATCTCCCCATTGTCAAGACAACCTGGATCAGAAAAGATGGTCAATTTCCAGCGGTCATCAGCTTATTCTCTATGGCTGTGGAATTCTTCAGTCTTCGGCAAATGAAGACACGGCCACCCAGCTTGCCTGGATGAATAGCGCGTTTGTACCGGCATGAAAACTGTAAACGTACCAGCCCAAGGTCACCAGCTGCACGGCATCTTAGAGCTATCTGCGGACTCAAACCGCTGACCTGCTGATTACAATTCAGCTGCTCCACCAACTGAGAAAAGCTGGCGCAAGCCTTTTCAAAAAAATAATTTTACCGCAACATACTCATTTCCAGGACATACACTTTCCCACCCTTAGACAAACACACTGTCCGCATAATTGAGACTATTAAGATGAGAATTCCTCGCTTCCTGTCCGCTTCTAAAGCAAGCTAATCGACATGGATGACCACAAGTTACTCTCTTTCTCGCTCAGCTTCGGGCAGTTCAACATTTTTGGTGCTGGTCTTCAAGTCCAGCTTGCCTGTCAGTTCATCCGCTTATAGGAACGGCGGGCTATTGATGAGCGCCTTGTCAACTGAGACACGCTTGCGGTCTGTCAAATAGCTGACAGCTTACTTCCGTTCGTCTCTCTTAATGCTCCTCTTAGCTGACTATAGGACGTCGAATAATTTCTCCTCTCATTCTGCAGGCAGAAAAAAAGATTTTGTTAATTAAATAGAGCAGAGGAAACTTCTTGATTTGAGAAACAAAACGCCCGTCCTAAGCAGAACAACTTAGAGCGCCAACTCTTACACTCTCATTACACTCTCATTTGCGGTTTCTGCTTTCCAGCAGTTTGTAATATAATACCAACATTAACTACCGAAACAAGCCATAGTATTCATTCACCTGGTGATACCAGGATTGGTTTGGTTTTTCAAAAACTGGAGAAGAATTCCATGGCAGTATCCAATGAGATACTCCTATGCTTCCCGATGAACCGGCAGATAAGCAATACTGATTTCATTCAACAAGCCGGCTTTTTCAGCAATTTGATGACGCCTTTCAAGCTCGGAAAACAGATCTCACGCGATAGTATTCAAAGAATCTATCGGCTGCTTGCTCGCGGCTTGGGTGATATTTCGAAATTTACTGATCCTGGAAATCAGAAACAGCAGGACAAACTCGCAAATATGATCGGACTGAAAGCTTTACTTTGGAGGCCAGAGTCGTGAAATACAGCCTCATCTTGTCAATGGCATTTTATGTTTGCGGTTGTTTTTACATGATTTTTGGCGCATACACAATAATCGCGAATGCAAAAAGCACCGTTAACAGGCTCTTTGTAATTCTGACAAGCTCAATGGCCATTTGGTCTTTTTCACATTCCATTGCAGCCTCAGCACCTACAGCGGAAGCGAGTATCTTTTGGAGATGTTTTTCCGTTTTCGGCTGGGGAGTTTTTTACAGCCTTTTACTCCACATTGTACTGCTTCTGACAAAGACTGAAATTCGATTCAATAAGCGAATTCTTTATCTGATGCTTTATTTACCCGCTCTTATCAATATTATTCTGTTTGCGCCCTTTGGATATCTTGGAGCAAAACAATACCAGATGGTGCAAACCGATTACGGTTGGGTAAACATATATCCCATCGACATGGGGACAATTTGGTTTATCGTATACTACGCGGTATTTTCGATACTAAGTATATTTTTGCTGATTCGCTGGTACAGAAAAATTGATTCTCATACCCCGCTGAAGCGGCAGGCAGGATATTTATTAATATCCATATTTGTGCCTTTCTTTTTGGGAATGGCGACCGAAACTTTGCCTAACATCTTTGGAATAAGCTATTTCCCCAAATTAGCCATTGTATTTATGATGATCCCTGCGGCAACACTGTTTTTAGCATCGAGAAAACTCGGGCTGCTTCTTGAAAGAAAAAAAGAAACAAGCTTGTCGATGGAAATCGCACAGCCCCAAAGCACAGACCGACTGCGTTTGTTTGAAATGGCAGCAGCCACACATATGCTTGGTGCAGCACTATCCTTTTTAGTAGGACATTTCGGCTTGGGAGGAAGATTAGATCAGGAGCTGATTCTAGCGGCACCTATAATGGCTTTAGGCCTATTAACAAGATTAATACCGGTTCTGATAAAAAAACACACTATTCAAAATGCCCTCTTCCTGGCAGCAAGCACGTTAGGCACCTTGTTTTTTGTGATCACACACGCTGAGTCAGGAGCGTTAACAATATGGGCAGTATACATATTGTTCCTTCTGTTTACCGTCATTCTTGACAGCTCAATCCATGCCTATCTCTTTGCTGCAGCAAGTGTCCTCATTCAAGTCTTTTTCTGGATAATTCGCCCGGAAAGCCCTGTCATTATCAATGGACATGAGTATCTATCAAGAATATTTATTATTTTGCTTTCTTTTTATGCTGTGCGATATCTGACAAGCGAATATTCTTCGAAGCTGAAAGGGTATCAACAATATGCAAAAGCACAGGAAACGCTCGAAAAGATTTCAACCAACTCAATTTCAATCCATAGCGAAAATGCCAGAGAGAAAATCGATGAAATGTTTGAAATGGCTGCTGAAATATTTGATTTTGATTGCATATATTTAATCGGATTTGGCAAGGATTACGAAGAAGCAACAATTCTCAATATGTATCTGAAAGATCTTGAAAGCGAGTCATTTCCCTTTCACCAGGGAATGAAAGTTAAGACAACTTCTCTGCCCATAGCAATGTCGCTGATTGCTCAGAAGCAGCCCATAGTAGCTGAAGACGTCAATAAAGTTCCCATTGATGAAGATAGAGAACTAAGAAATTTCTTTAAGTCAAGAGGAATAAACTCTTTCTATGCACTGCCTATAACAACTGATAATCACATGAGTGGAATGCTTCTTGTTGAATATTATGAGCGGAGCAATATAGCCTTTAGGGAAAGACGTTTGTACTTTTTGCAAATTATCGCGAATATATTGGGGGATATAAGGAAAAAGACCTTATACGAAGAAAGGCTATATCATTCCGCTTATTTTGATGAAATTACAAAATTAGCGAACGAGAATATGCTGAGGAAAATGCTGGGGGAAATGATCGATAACAGAAAAGAATCCGAGAAATTAGCAGTTCTGATTATTGAGCTTGAGAACCTGAGGATGATCAACGATACCTTTGGTCATAGCATAGGGGAGCAAATCGTAATCAAATCAGCGGCAATTCTCGAAGAGCTGTTGGGGGAATGCTGTGATATTTCAAGAACAGGCGAGGGAAGGTTTGTTCTCGTTTTGTCTCATCTGGAAAATCGCGAACAAATAGAGAACTGCGCGGAGAAAATACTTGCTGCTTTTGCTAATCCCGTTTCAACCGATACCGGAATCGAAGCTTTATTTGTTGTTCTTCGTATCGGTATTGCCGTGTACCCGGATGATGGAAAAGATACTAATACCCTTTTGAAGAACGCTGATCTGGCAGGTTATGAAGCGAGAAACGCTGATGAAAGGGTGCTCTTCTATAATACCCAACTGGAAAGCCATATCGCGGAAACTACCCTGTTCACCAACAGGCTTTTTAAATCCTTGCAAAACAAAGAGTTTTTCCTGGAGTTTCAGCCTCAGATCAGCTGTAATACCGGAAATGCTGCCGGAATTGAAGCTCTGCTCAGATGGAACAGTGACGGCAAGCAAAGAGTAGCGCCAGACCGGTTTATCCCCTTACTTGAGCAAACGGGATTGATTTACGATACAGGCTTATGGGTGCTGCAGGAAACGCTTCAGGAGCATAAGAGGCTGATCGCGAAGGGATTTCCACCCCTGCGCATTTCGGTAAACCTCTCCGTTGTCCAATTCCAGGGAGAAAACTTTATCCCTGATTTTACAAAAATTATCAGGGAAAGCCAGGTAGATCCCAAGTATATTGAGCTGGAAATTACGGAAAGCCTGTTCTCTGAAAATCCTGAGGACACCGTTCAAAAACTGCACAAATTAAAAGACCTGGGAGTGAGTATTGCCATCGATGATTTCGGCAAAGGATACTCGTCATTAAATCGCTTGAAATTGGTACCTTTTGACAGAATAAAAATAGACAAAGAGATCATCGATTACATCGATGTAGAAAGAAAAGCTGCTCCTTTAACAGAAATCATTATCCTGCTGGCCCGAACCTTCAGGGCAAGTGTTACGGCCGAAGGTGTGGAAACGAAAGAACAGGCGGAGTTTCTGAAAAGCCTGGCCTGCGATGAAATCCAGGGCTATTATTTTTCGAAGCCTCTTTCACCGGAAGCACTGGATGAATTCCTCAAAAAGGAATGATACCGGCTTCTTTGAATGCATGCTTTAAACCGGGAATTAAAACTATCAACTCAAATTCAAAAAGAATAATTAAGGAGACCCTTGATTGGTATGAGCCTTTTGAAATTTAGTTAATAGGGTCTCGGATCAACCACTTAGTCCTGCGCCCCAAAAGACATTGCATGAGCTGCGAGACGGTGCAGCACCCTTGTATGAGCAATTTTATCAATTCTGTCTTCTGTCGGGAATGATTTTTTCACAAACCTTTCTCTTCTTGTCTTTATACATAGAAGCATCGATCTTCTTTAAAAAGTCATCTACTGACTCATGTTTGCTGTCGTATGTACTGTAACCAAATGAAAAATTTATCGCATAAGGTTCCTTATTTGATTCGTTGAACAGTGCTGCTTGTGTTTTTATGCTTTCAATCATATCCAAAATTTCTTTCTGCGAGTTTACATACATTAATATGATAAACTCATCACCCCCATACCTGCAGGATAGCCCCTTATCGCCCACAGCTCTGCGTAATATCTTGCCGGCTTTGGAAATAGCGTCATCTCCTACAAGATGTCCGAATTCATCATTGATGCTTTTGAAACGATCAATGTCTAACATTATTCCGGCAGGTATACCGGCAGTATCCCTTTTTTTACCATACGTTAACAATATGTTATTTAAGTGCTGTCTGTTAAATAATCCCGACAGCGTATCTACATAAGTTGACTCGTTTTGAACATTGATAAATACAGAAATCATTCCTATGGACACACCAAGCCACACAAGAGAGTATCCATAAAAGAAGGACTGCAAAAGACTTCCAATCATAATGGGAATCATAAACAGAATAACAGGCAGAAATAAATACTTATCTGCCTTCTTACGATACAAATAGATTAATATAACCCCATATGCCAGATAAGAATAAGTGACAGCGTATGGGACGATAAATAAATCTGTTCTTTGATAAATATTAAATTTATCGACCATAAAAAATACAGGTGTCACTAAGTTGATCAAGCAGCCGATGATAGTCAGTACAGCAGGTATAGCAACAAACGGGTGTATTCGCTTGATTCTTTTGATATCTGCGAACAATTTGTAGTCCAAATATATTGTCCAGGCAAAAGCAAATATAATATTGTTAATAAATAAAATGGTGTTTAGCACTATCGACAATGTACGATATCCATATGCCATATTGCCATCTATCAAAAAAACAACCGTTTCAATAAGGCATTGCGCAATATTTAAAATAACCATCGCGTAGAATACCTTTTCGTCAGGTAATCCATAACGCAGCGGTCTTTTTGAACTCAATAAAATAAAAAATAACAAGAGTAGTGCTGTTCCATTTGCAATATATATCGCTGGATAATTAATCATGTCTAACATGCCTTTCTGTGCCCATCTTGATAACTTTTCATGTGTACTCTAGTGAAACATACCTAACATCGTGAATAACTAGTAGAATTATACAAGGAGATCACGATGGACGCAGGATTAAGAGTAGCACATCAGAAACTGAGTGTCTTGCAGCTGGCAGAGAGTTTGCGCAATGTTAGCGAGGCTTGCCGCCAGCGCGGGGTTTCGCGCACCCAATTCTACGAATACAAGCGCAGGTTTCAGACTCACGGGATCGAGGGATTGAAGGATCTCCCTCCCATACCCAAATCCAATCCTCTCACCACACCTCCCGAGCAAGTAGAGCGGATCTTGGAACTTAGCCTGGAACACCCCACATGGGGATGCAACAAGCTGTGCGACAGCCTGGCTCTTGAAGGGATCAAAATCAGTTATCCCACCATTCAGAATATCCTCAACAAGCATGAGATGGGTACTCGCTATGAGCGGCTACTCAAGCTCGAAGAGCGAAGTCTCGAACACCAGATCGAGTTGAGCCCCCAGCAAGTGGCCTGGATCGAGAAGGCCAATCCCTGCTTCCGGGAGCGGCATATCGAGAGCAGCCGGCCGGGGGAAGTGCTTTCCCAAGATACGTTTTATGTCGGTGTGCTCAAGGGCGTGGGGCGGGTCTACTTGCACGCAGTCGTGGATACTTATGGCAGCTATGCCTTTGGCTTTCTGCACACCACCAAACAGCCAGAAGCAGCAGTAGCAGTTGTCCACAATGACGTCCTACCTTTTTACAAAGAAAAAGGGCTACCGGTGGATGCGATCTTGACCGATAATGGGCGTGAATTTTGCGGGAAAGACACCCATCCATACGAACTCTATCTGGAGCTCAATGACATCGAGCACCGCAAGACCCAGGTGCGCAGACCGCAAACGAATGGGTTTGTTGAGCGCTTCAACCGAACGGTCCTGGACGAATTCTTCCGCATCGCCTTTCGCACGAAGCTGTACGAATCTGTGGAAGCACTTCAGGTAGATTTAGACGCCTGGTTGGTCCACTACAATACCGAGCGACCACACCAGGGCTATCGTAATCAGGGTCGGCGTCCTATTGAGACGATTGATTTGTTTTCAGCTCAGGGTGTTAGGAATGAGTCCTAAGAGTACATTTCATGTTAGTTTGACAGCAAAAATTCGAGAACCATTCCCGCAATTGCCTTTTTTGAAACTTATTACACATTTTATCCTGAAATTATTGCGTAAGATCGAATTTTACAGATAGTTAATCTGCCTGCAAGGCTAAATTGAAAACTCGAGGGTGAGTTGCATCAGTCACTTAGTTCTTAGCCGCCCGCATGCAAAGGCGCATGCAGCCTTCTGCCAGGACCAGCTGCTCGTTATGAAGCTTGCCTGGCAAAACCAGCGAGAATTTGTACTCCAACGCAGGAGATTAAGATAATCTCTCCCCGCTCACTCTCTAATGGATAAAGGGTCTTTTTGAGTGAGGCAAAGGAACATATTTGATTTCAGAGAAAAATGCCCCGCTTGAACCCGAAGTATCAGCTCTTAGTATCTGTTCTTACATGCTCATTTGCAGTTTTTCTGCAATGTGGTAACCTTTAATATAATTGAACAATCAACGAATTAAAACAAGCCCTTTTGCATAGAATTATTCACCTGGAAGTACCAGGATTGATCTGGCTTTACAAAAAAGGGAGAAGAATTTCATGGCGGCATCCTATGAGATACTCCTGCACTTCCTGATTGACCTGCAGATGAGCAATGCTGATCTCATCAAAAATCGGCTTCCCCGAAAATGTGATTATGCTTTTCAAACGCAGGAAATATATTTCACGCGACAGCATTAAAAGAATCCTGTTTGCTCGCGGCGTGGGTGATATTTTGGAATATACTAATCCTGGAAATCAGAAACAGCAGGACAAACTCGCAAATATGATGAAACTTAAAGCTTTACTTTGGAGGCTTGGATCATGAAATACAGTCTCATGGTGTCAACCATTTATTATATTTGCGGCGTTTTTTACATTTTTTTTGGTTTGTATGCAATAGCCTCTAACGTAAGAAGCCATATCAACAGGCTGTTTCTACTGGTAACAAGCTCAATGGCAATTTGGGCATTAGCATATGCTCTTTCAAATTCAGCACCTAAAGCAGAGTGGAGTGCCTTTTGGAGGAGTATGTCTGTTTATGGCTGGGGTATTTTTCATAATCTTTTACTCCACTTTGCACTAATCCTGACAAACCATAAATTGCGATTAAATAGGCGCATTGTTCATGCAATGCTTTATTTACCCGCTCTTATCAATATTATTCTGTTTGCGCCCTTCGGATATCTTGGAGCAAGACAATATCAAATGGTGCCCACTGACTTCGGATGGAGAAATGTGCTCCCCGCAAATACTGGACAGCATTGGATTAACTTCTCCTACATTATGTATACAGTCATTACTTTTATATTACTTATTCGTTGGTGGAAAAAACTTGAACCTCATTCTTCCCTGAAGCGGGACGTAACATATTTCCTGATATCCCTGCTCTTACCCTTTGTTGTAGGAACGATTACAGACGTTTTACCTGGCATTCTGGGATTACCGCAGATTCCCAGATCTGCAATTGTGTTTATGATGCTTCCCGCAATATTTTTGTATAGAATATTGAAAAAACACGGTTTTCTTCTTGAAAGAACCAGATTAGAATTCTTGCCTCCGGATTCCGAGGTTTTGCCGGAAGAAGGCCGATTGCGTTTGTTTGAAACGGCAGCTGCCATTTTTACCATCGGTGCCGTAGGATCCTTTTATTCAGGATATTTTATTGGGGGCAGGGATTTATTAAACGAACTCTCACTTGCTACAGCTGTGTTGATTCTCGGCATATTGTTGAGGTTTGTACCATATGTAACAAGAAAGCACACTATCCAGAATACCCTCTTCCTGTTATTAGGCATAGCGGGCATGTCTTTTTTCATCATTGCAAACATTGATACGGGGGCAGTAACAATATGGGCAGTGTATATTATTTTTCTTCTGTATACCGTTGTTCTTGACAGTGATATTCATGCCTTTCTCTTTGTGGGGGCGACCCTGATAATTCAGATTGTTATTTGGATAATTCGCCCCAATGTCTATACCGTTATCGATAATACTCAGTATTTGAAAAGAATTTTTATTATTGTGCTTTCTTTTTATGGTGTGCGATATCTTTCGAATGAATATTCTTCAAAGCTGAAAGGGTATCAACGATTTGCAAAAGCACAAGAAACGCTCGAAAGGATTTCAACCAGCTTTATCTCAATCAATAGCGAAAATGCCAGAGAGAAAATCGATGAGTTGTTTAAAATGGCTGCCGAAATACTTGAGTTTGACAACGCATATTTATTCGAGTTCGACGCAGCTTATGAAAATGCACTGATTCTCAATATGTATGTAAAAGATATCGAGAGTAAATCAAGCCATTTTTATCCGGGAACGATGTTTAAGACAGCAGATTTTCCCGAAGTTAAACCTCTGATAGCGCAAAACCTGCCTTTAATGTGCGAAGATGTCACCAATATTTCCCTTGATGAAGCCGGAAAGCAAAGAGATTTTTTCTTGTCACGAGGAATAAATTCTTTCTTTGCACTACCGATAACACTTGACGATGATGAAGTAGGTGGATTTTTTGTCATTGAATACCGTGAGCAAAGTGATAAAAGACTCACTGAAGGCCGCTTACACTTTTTGAGAATTATTACAAATATCCTGGGAGATGCAAGAAAGAAGATACTGTACGAAGAAAAGCTGTTTAATTCCGCTTATTTTGATCAAACTACAAAATTGGCAAACAGGAGTATGCTGATCAGGAGACTGGACCAAAGTCTGATTAACAGAAAAGAATCAGATAAATTAGCAGTTCTGACTATTGAGCTTGAGAACCTGAGGATGATCAACGATACCTTTGGTCATAGCATAGGGGAGCAAATCGTAATCAAATCGGCGGCAATTCTCGAAGAGCTGTTGGGGGAATGCTGTGATATTTCAAGAACAGGCGAGGGAAGGTTTGTTCTCGTTTTGTCTCATCTGGAAAATCGCGAACAAATAGAGAACTGCGCGGAGAAAATACTTGCTGCTTTTGCTAATCCCGTTTCAACCGATACCGGAATCGAAGCTTTATTTGTTGTTCTTCGTATCGGTATTGCCGTGTACCCGGATGATGGAAAAGATACTAATACCCTTTTGAAGAACGCTGATCTGGCAGGTTATGAAGCGAGAAACGCTGATGAAAGGGTGCTCTTCTATAATACCCAACTGGAAAGCCATATCGCGGAAACTACCTTGTTCACCAACAGGCTTTTTAAATCCTTGCAAAACAAAGAGTTTTTCCTGGAGTTTCAGCCTCAGATCAGCTGTAATACCGGAAATGCTGCCGGGATTGAAGCCCTGCTCAGATGGAACAGTGACGGCAAGCAAAGAGTAGCGCCAGATCGGTTTATCCCCTTACTTGAGCAAACGGGATTGATTTACGATACAGGCTTATGGGTGCTGCAGGAAACGCTTCAGGAGCATAAGAGGCTGATCGCGAAGGGATTTCCACCCCTGCGCATTTCGGTAAACCTCTCCGTTGTTCAATTCCAGGGAGAAAACTTTATCCCTGATTTTACAAAAATTATCAGGGAAAGCCAGGTAGATCCCAAGTATATTGAGCTGGAAATTACGGAAAGCCTGTTCTCTGAAAATCCTGAGGACACCGTTCAAAAACTGCACAAATTAAAAGACCTGGGAGTGAGTATTGCCATCGATGATTTCGGCAAAGGATACTCGTCATTAAATCGCTTGAAATAGGTACCTTTTGACAGAATAAAAATAGACAAAGAGATCATCGATTACATCGATGTAGAAAGAAAAGCTGCTCCTTTAACAGAAATCATTATCCTGCTGGCCCGAACCTTCAGGGCAAGTGTTACGGCCGAAGGTGTGGAAACGAAAGAACAGGCGGAGTTTCTGAAAAGCCTGGCCTGCGATGAAATCCAGGGCTATTATTTTTCGAAGCCTCTTTCACCGGAAGCACTGGATGAATTCCTCAAAAAGGAATGTGATCGAGGTGCCCTGCCTAATTGTTCTTTAAGATAGTTTCCGTGCTTATTTCGTATCAACCACTCTGGCCTTAGCCGCCCGCATGCACGGGCATGCTGTCTTCTGCCAAGACTGACATATTTTTTCGAAACTTGCCTGGTTCATCACAGCCAAAAGACTAGGAATAGCTTGCATCATGAGGCTGATCAATATCTACAATCCTTACAGACAAAATACTCCTGCTTGCAGCATAAGCACAAGACTTGTAGAGTCCCAGGGCCTTTGTATATAAAAGTCAAGAAAGCAGCTTAGTCCTCGTTGAGCAGCAAGCTTACTGGGCAATGGTCCGAGCCCATGATTTCGTCATGTACAATCACATCCTGCACACGCTCCATCAGGCCTTTGGAAATAAGAAAGTAATCCAGCCTCCAGCCCACATTACGCGGCCGGGCATTTAGGCGCATGGACCACCAGGTATATTGCACCCGATCCGGGTAAAGCTCCCTAAAGGCGTCCACCAGATCATGTTCCAGGTACTTGTCAATCCAGTCGCGTTCTTCGCGCAGAAAGCCCGTGTTATTGGCATTTTCTTTTGGCCGTGCAATATCAATTTCATTATGCGCCGTGTTGAAGTCGCCCGTAATAATTACCTGCTCGCCTGCCTTGTGCAAGGCATCGATCTGGTCCAGCAAAAACGCATAAAAATCAAGTTTGTAAGGGACCCGCTGGTTAGCCTGGCCACCATTCGGAAAATAGATGTTGTAAAGGTAAAAATCGGGATATTTCAAACGAATAACGCGGCCCTCATCGTCAAATTCAGGCGCTCCCAGCCCATGCACCAGTTCCTCAGGCACGGGTTTGTAGAAAACAGCGGTTCCGGAGTATCCCGGCCGTTCTGCAGAGTTCCAGGACGCGCTGTAGTTTTCACGCTCGCGCAAGTCCTCGCTGAGCTGCTCAGTTTTTACTTTAATTTCTTGCAGGCAAAGAATATCTGGCTGCCAGTCATCTACCCAGTCGAGCGCATTCTTCCTGATTACCGCGCGGTAGCCGTTCACGTTCCATGTTGTAATTTTCATTCAATGATCCGCCTCTCTGCCTATGGTAAACTTCAAGCTTGGATTATGACAAATTATACCCAGCCCACGCCATCAAAGCGAGCCCAGCGGTTCATCCGCTTGTTTTTGGCAGTTTTTTTACTGCTCAGCCTGCTCCCATGCTCTAAGGCAGAAGCCCAGGCGCCTGCGTTACCTGTGTATATTGTTCGCTCTGGCGATAACCTTTGGACGATTGCCCAAACTTTCTACACCACCGTCGATGAGATAATGGCCGCCAACCATCGAACGGCAGCAGATATTCTAGCCATTGGGGATCGTCTTTATATCCCAGGCTTCGAGGGCTTACAGGGCCTTTTAACCACAGAATATGCCCCGCTGGGAATCAGTCTCACCTCGCTTTCACGACGCACACAATCCTCGGCGGCTGCATTGGCACGCCTCAACCGCCTCACCAGCCCTTCAGAACTTTTTATTGGCCGCCAAATCATCGTTACAACGCGTGAAGATGGCAAAAAGATGGAAACAATGCCAGCGCTTTTGCCAGGCCAGACCTTCCTAGAAATGGCCATCCTTAAAAACCAAAACCCCTGGGCGCTCAGCCGTATGAACCTGCTTGCGTCACCCGATCGCAGCCTGCCCTTCGATACTTATTATGCCCCTTCGGATCAGGAAAACCCCAATGCCCTTGCTGTTCCCGGTGTTCAGTCGATTGTCCTGGATAACCAGCCCTTTCGGCAGGGATATATGTGGCTGGTCAAAGTTAATGGAGAAGCTGACCTGCAGGTTTCGGCCAGTTTAGACTACACAGTCCGCGGCAATCCCCGCGTTTCAGCTCCTCAGTTTTTTACACAGGAAGATGGCAGCCAAATCGCTTACGGCGGAGTGCATGCCCTAGCCGACCCAGGCGTTTACCCGCTGCATTTTCACTTTTCGACGCCAGAAGGTGCCGATTATCGTTTTGATCAGTACATCATCCTGCGCGATGCATATTATGAAAGCGACCCGCCTTTAACTGTCCCGCCCGAAAGTTTGGACGATGCAAACATTGCTGCCGAAGACCAAATCTTTGATGCCCTGGCAGAGCTTAAAACACCGCGGCAGCTCTGGAGCGGACAATGGATTTACCCCACCCAACACCCAGTCTGTGAAAAAAGTTACTTCGGCAGCCGCCGAACCTATGTGGGAACCGAAGGAACTTTTTATCATACCGGGCTCGACCTGGGCTATTGCGGGGGCATTGATATCTACGCCCCAGCTGATGGCGTGGTTCTGGCCGCGCTGCCGGACCTGGTAGTCCGGGGAAACTGTCTGGTGATTGACCATGGTCTGGGCATTCAAAGCATTTATATGCACATGGAAGACTTTGCGGTTGAAGAAGGCCAGCAAGTAACCCAGGGAATGCTCTTAGGGCATATTGGCAATACAGGCCGCTCAGCCGGTCCGCATCTGCATTTTCAGGTAGATGTCGACGGAGTGCCCATCAACCCGCGCAGCTGGCTGGACCGCACTTTTCCATAAAAAAAGCAGCTGCTTCTTGCAGCTGCTCAAATGCGCTGGGGGGGACTTGAACCCCCACGCCTTTCGACATATGGCCCTCAACCATACCTGTCTGCCAGTTCCAGCACCAGCGCAAACGTGAAACTGAATTATATGCAAAGACTTGGGCTTGTCAAGCCAAAGGACGAGGAACGAATATGACTATACGAATTGTTTTAGATGCGATGGGCTCAGATCAACGGCCCGAACCGGAGCTTCAGGCTGCAGCTCGTCTGGCAATGGATCCGGACCTGGAACTCACTTTGGCAGGCGACCAAAGCACCCTTGAAGCTGGGTTTCAGCGCTACCAGATACCGGCATCCGCGGTAAAGATTGCCCACGCGCCGCAGACGCTGGAGATGAGCGACCATATTGCCGAAGCCCGCGCCAAACGTGAGAACAGTATGCAGGTCGGTATGAGCCTGGTTAAAGCCGGCAATGCTGATGCCTTTCTTACTGCTGGAAACACCGGAATGGGCATGTACTTTGGAAGAAAGGTATTCGGAATGCTGCCCGGCGTCGACCGGCCCTGCCTTGCTGCTACTTTTCCGGTAAAAGGCGGACTTTGCGTCATAGCAGATATCGGCGCCAACGCTGATTGCCGGCCGGAGTTTTTGCTCCAGTTTGCTCAAATGGGCGCTGTTTATGCCCGCCTTATGCTAAACCTTCCACAGCCTCGCATCGGGCTCCTGGCCAATGGCGAAGAAGAAGGCAAGGGTAACGAGCTGGTTAAAAACACCCATCCCCTTTTAAAAGCAGCTGTTCCCGGTTTTGTAGGAAACGTAGAGAGCAAGGAAGTTTTTGGTGGGCAGGTTGATCTTGCAGTCACAGATGGTTTTACAGGAAATATCCTGTTAAAATCAGCGGAAGGCGTGGCCAAATTGCTGCTGGACACCTTAAAGGCAGAGCTGTTGGGCTCAGTTCGAAGCAAAATTGGAGCAGCACTGGCCAAGCCAGCCTTTGTTCGGGTAAAAGCCTTGATGGACCCGGACGAATTTGGTGCTGTGCCCTTATTAGGACTGGACGGGCTTGTATTTATTGGCCATGGCCGCTCGGATGCCAAAGCACTGGTAAGTGCTGTAAACCAGGTAAAAAATGCGGTAAAGGCCGGCTTGCTGCCATCCTTACGCAGCGAATTGAATTCAGAAAAAATAGCGGAGTAAAAAAATGAAACTGGTCGTCAACGAAAAACTGATAAAAAGCCGGCGTACGATTGCGCTGGTACTCACCCTGGGCACCTTGTTAATTTTGATTCTGTCGCTGTGGGCTTCCTTTACCAACACACCTAAGTTCCGCAACCTTTCATACGTCGGTCTTATCGTCGGCCTTGTAACCTCCCAAGTCAGTATGTATTTTACAAATCGTTACAGCCGCGATCCCCGGCACGACCAGGTTTTAGCCGTGCTCTTCGATAAGCTTCCCCGGGAATACAGTTTTTGGGTTTTTGCTTCACCCTTACCCCTGCTTTTGCTGAGCCCTTGTGGGTTTTGGATTCCCATGCCGGTGACGGCTACCGGTGAAATCTCCTGGCGGGATGGTAAATGGCGGCAAAAAGGCGGCAACTTCCTGATGAAGCTCTTTGGTCAGGAAAGCATTGGCAACCCCACCCGAGACGCAGCGATTGCCGAACAGACATTGCGCAAATGGATGGACGCGCAAGGTATTGCTCCGGATGAACAGCCACCGATTAAGCCAGTACTGGTTGCCCTGGACCAGCGCACCATCATCGCAGACGTAGAAAATGCGCCTGTGCCATTTATTGCACCGGCAGACCTCAGACAGTATATTCGCCGCATCGATAACACCTCATGCGAATCCCCCCTCGACGATGCCACCCTCAACAAGTTTAATGAGCTTCTTCTGGCCTACAACAAAAAGTAGAAATGTATTAAACACCGAAGCCGACTACAAGTCGGCATTTTTTATTAATCAACCATGCTTGAACAGCTTCCCGGCTTCTTTTAGGGAACCGCGACCTGGAAGCTTATTTCTTTTCTAAGCCCGCGTAGCGCAGCAGACTTTGTACTTCTTTAGCTGTTAGGTTCCGCCATTCCCCCGGTTTAAGACTGCCTAGCATAAGCGTACCAATACGAACACGCCTTATTGCCCCCACAGGCAGGCCGATCCGTGCGCCAGTTTTGCGAATTTGGCGTTTTTTTCCTTCCCGCAGGATAATTCGCAACCAGCTGCCCCCATTCGCATGACGCAGAACTTCTACGCTGGCTGGCAAGGTGCGGTAACCATCTTCCAGAACTACCCCTCGTCTCCAGATGGCAAGCTGTTCTTCGTCAGGCTCGCTGATTACAAAAACCTCATATTCCTTTTCATGCCGGTAACGGGGATGCGTGAGCCGGTTTGCTAATTCCCCGTCGTTGGTCATCAGGATCAGTCCTTCGCTTTCCAAATCCAGCCGTCCAACGGCATACAAGTGTTCCGGTCGGTTTAATAAGTCGTTCACATTCGGGGCTGGGTGCCGTTCATCCACATCCGAGAGGTATCCTTTTGGCTTATTGAGCGCTACATACACCTTTGCCTCAGGGGCACTAATCCGGCGTCCATCTACCGTAATCGTATCCCTGGCAGGGTCGGCCTTGTCGCCCAGCTTGATGCGCTTGCCATTCACCTGAACCCGACCCGCTTCAATAATCAGTTCACACGCCCGCCGTGACCCCAAACCAGCAGCAGCTAATATTTTTTGTACACGCTCTTCAGACATCAGTCTTTAAGGACCCTTTCTTCCTTTATTGAATCTTCCTGTACTTTTTGCACCAGATCATCCAGATTGACTTCCGGCAATTCATCTATCGATGACAATCCAAAATACTGCAGGAAATCTGGCGTTACGCCATATAATATTGGACGGCCAGGCGCTTCAGAGCGGCCTAACTCCTCAATGAGCCCTTTAGACAACAAGCTCCTCACAACATAATCGCTGTTAACCCCGCGAATTGCATCTATTTCAGGCCGTGTGGCAGGTTGCTTATACGCAATAATCGCCAATGCTTCCAAAGCAGCCTGAGTTAACCGGGTGGTGACCTCTAAACCCAAAAATGTTTCTATCAGCTGCCCATACTCTGCCGCAGTCACGAGCTGATATTGGTTATGGTTTTTTTGAATCCGCAGGCCGTGCTCATCACAGAGATGAGCGGATAAATCATTGATCAAACTTTCTACTTTGGTTTCCGGCATATCCAAAGCCCGTGAAAGCTGCTCCAGACTACTAGGACCGGGCGCAGCAAAGAGCAAGGCCTCAAGGGCCTTGCGTTTGCTCGGATCGTTTTTACCAGGTGAGCTCATGCTATAATTCTCCAGCTGCAAAGTCAGGTGATTATACCTGATTCGCGATATCAAATTGCTTATGAGACAGGATCATCTATGCGCATATTATTAACAGGTGCAGCAGGCTTTTTAGGATCTCATCTTTGTGATCGTCTGCTTTCTGAAGGTCATGAAGTAATCGGCCTGGACAACTTTATTACAGGCGACCAAGCCAACCTTGCCCACTTACAAAACAACCCCGCTTTCAAGCTAATTGAGCAAGATGTGTCGCTGTATATTGATGTGCCAGAGCATCTGGACTTTGTGATGCACTTTGCCTCACCCGCCAGCCCAAACCCAGCCTCACCGCTGGGATACCCTAACCTGCCTATTCAAACCCTTAAAGCAGGAGCACTGGGTACGCTCAATACACTTGGGTTAGCCCGCAAACACAAAGCCAAATACCTCCTGGCTTCCACCAGCGAAGTCTACGGTGACCCCCAGGTACACCCTCAGGCTGAAAGCTACTGGGGCAACTGCGACCCCATTGGGCCACGTTCGGTTTACGATGAGGCAAAACGTTTTGCCGAAGCCATGACCATGGCATACTACCGTTATCATGCTGTGGACACGCGCATTGTACGTATTTTTAACACCTTTGGACCCAGAATGCGCCTTGACGATGGCAGGGTTGTGCCCAACTTTATTCAACAGGCTTTGCGCCAGGAGCCACTCACCATTTACGGTGACGGAGAGCAAACACGCTCCTTCTGCTATGTGGCTGACCTGGTTGAGGGAATCTACCGCCTGATGCTCAGCTCAGAACATATGCCTGTAAATATCGGTAATCCCAACGAAACCAGCATCAAAGAATTTGCGCTGCGTATTAATCGGCTCACGGCAAATCCCGCAGGCCTGGTTACTCGCTTTGCTGATGGCTTGGGGGATGACCCCCAGCGCAGGCAGCCAGATATTAGTCGGGCACGCGAAATTTTGGATTGGGAGCCCTTGGTAGATTTGGATACTGGTTTAAGCCGAACAATAAGCTATATGCGTACGAAACTCGGGCTCAATGGATAAACTGAAAACCGAGGAATTAAGCCGCTTTGGCAAGTTCCTGGCGGTAGGCGTCCTGAATACGCTGGTCGATTTCGGCCTGATGAATTTATTTACTCAGGGGTTCAAATGGCCTCTTTTGCCAGCACAGGCACTTTCTTTTATTCTGGCAGTTCTTCATTCCTTCTTGTTTAACCGTCTCTGGGTATATCCCGAAACCCGCGGCACAGAAAGCAAGTTTCAACTGCTCAAGTTTGTGATTGTAAATCTGGTGGGTTTGGCAGTCCGCAGCCTTTTGGTTGCTTTCCTTGACCGCTGGCTTTTAAACCTCATCCACAGCACGGCAATTCTTAACAGCCTAAATATCTCCCCCACAATATTAAGTCACAATGCAGCCCTGGCAATTGCTGTTCCTTTCACCCTGGTGCTCAACTTCCTGGCAAACCGTTTTTGGACTTTTCGTTCAGCTCTAAAGCAAGCAGCGGGAAACTGATGGGGAAATTAAGGGTCATTGGCGGCAGTGCACGCGGTCTGCTTCTTAAAACAGTTCCGGGGGATACAACACGCCCCATTACCGATATCGTCCGCGAGGCACTCTTTAACATTCTTGGAGATGAGGTTCGCCAGAACCGAGTGCTTGATCTGTTCGGCGGAACAGGCTCGGTAGGCATTGAAGCGCTGAGTCGTGGTGCAGCCAGCGCGCTTTTCCTGGACAAAAACCAACGTGCAGTCAGCGTAATCCAGGAGAATCTCGCACGAACACATTTTGACAGCATCGCACGGGTACAGCGAGCAGACGCCTTTGCCTGGCTTTCAGCACCCCAATCAGAATGCTTCGACCTGATCTATGTAGCCCCGCCGCAATATAAGGATATGTGGCAGCGCAGCATGGCCCTGCTTGACGCCCAGCCAAGCCTCCTAAGCGATGAAGGCCAGATCATCGTACAAATCAATCCTATCGAATGGGTTCCCCAAACTTACGAAAACTTTTCGGAGTTTGACCGCCGAAAATATGGCGATACGCTTCTTATTTTCTTTGAGAAAACTAAGCTCTCTGAAGATCAACCCGATTTCGAAAAAGACATCACCAACTGATCCAGGCAATCATAATGGTAATGCCCCCAAAAAGCGGGTTGCGAGGATTTATGCCGAAGCGCCATCGGCAATAAAGTTGGCAGGTCCTCAACGAGGGGGAGATTCAAGGCAGCCTCAAGGCTGAACCACTCCAATGCACCTTCGGGTGAAGGCTGCAGCTCGCCTTCCGGGAGGCAGCCCCTGAAAACAAAAACCCCAACCCCGGCACCGCTGCCCAGCTCAACCAGGACATTTCCACAAAAGAGCCATTTTTTGCATTGAAGCCCGGTTTCCTCCAAAAGCTCGCGCTTTGCCGCATCTATTATGCTTTCGCCAGCCTCTACATGACCACCTACCCCATTCCATAAACCAGGCCAGATTTTCTTCTCGGCGGCACCTTTAAGTAATAAAACTTCCCCATTTGCATTGGTCACAAAGATTAATACACGCGGAATAATCTGTAAGCGCCGTTCATCTGCACCTTGTGACTTTACGCCCATATTTCCTCAATAAAACCGCCCGTTTCCGGGCGGTTTTTCTTTGCAGTTTACTCCAGGAAGAGCGGCAAACCCGCGATATTTTGGATGCGCGGGCGATACTCATCCACATCGTAGAACCGGTCTACATCCACGTGCCGTTTATTGTGGATAATACCCTCCACATCTACAGCGTTATACCGGCCATTATTAATGGCGGTCATTTTACCAAAATCGCCATTTTTGGTCAGTTCCCAGGCCAAGTTACCAAAGTTCATCCCTACCATGCGATCAACTACATCAGCTGGTCCGCTGCGCATCAGATAACCCAACTTCTGGTACATCGTGTTGAAACCTGTCAGTTTCTTGATCTGATCATTCAACAGCTCGCCAATACCGCCCAGTTTGCGGTGGCCATAAGCATCTGCCTCACCCGTTTGGACCACCTCGCCATCATCCATTATCGCACCCTCAGAGACAAGGATTAAAGCGTAATTAGAGGGGTTGTTCTTTTTGTCCTTTGTAATCAGTTCAGCCACCTTTTTGGAGTTAAAGGGAACTTCGCAAATGAGAGCCCGGTCAGCATAGCTAAGATAGCCGGTAATCAAAGCGGTTTCTCCTGAATTGCGGCCAAACAGCTCTACAATGCCCACCCGTTCATGGGAACCCAGTGAAGTCCTAAAATTGCTGATCAGTCTTAGCGAAGATGTAACCGAGGTTGAAAACCCGATGCAATAATCGGTACCATACACATCATTGTCCATCGTCTTAGGGATTGCGACGATTGGAAACTTTTCCTTATGTAATCGTGCAGAATAGGAAAGTGTATCATCACCGCCAATGCTAATCAGCGACTCAATTCCAATGTGATCGAGAACTTGCAAGATGTGGTCAGTGTAGTCCTTGGAACCGTCATCACCAATTTCACTTCCCTTATCCGAGTTTGCCAAAAATTCCGGAATATCTTTGGGGCGGACCCTGCCGGGGTTTGTCCGTGAAGTGTGTAGAAAGGTTCCGCCACTGCGATCCACCTTTCGTACAACCTTTGAATCCAATTTAAGCGTATTCTTTTCCTGGCTGGCTTTGTCATCAATGTCATAATGAAGCAGCCCGCCCCAGCCGCGGCGTATGCCAATTACCTCAACACCTTCTGCTTCCGCATTCAGAACAACTTGCTTAATTGCAAGGTTTAATCCCGGAACGTCGCCACCGCCAGTTAAGATCCCAATACGTTTTTTTGCCATAATTTCTCCTCCTAATTTCTAATTTCTAGTTTCTACCCTCGCAACTGGGCTCACTGTCGCCCAGTGCCTGAACCATTGCAGGCCAGTGAAGGTAATAAAAGGTAATAATAAAATGATAAGGGAAGGCTCATATCCGTTACTTGGGCTAATAAGCGCAGAGCGTTTCCAATAAGCCCAAATTAGCGCCAGATAGATCATCCAGGCTGTAATTCTACCAGTAAGACGCCATTTTTCATACAAGAACCTATGGGTCATGTATAAACCTGGCAGGACAAGAAGGATGTAAGCCCCATGCGATCTGAGGTTTAAAAAGTAAAGAAGATTCAGCGAAAGGGATAGCTTCCAGGCTGCCATGCGACGATCCCAACGAAAAATACCATACCATTCCACCAAAACAATCAAAATCAAAAGCGCATGCAGCCCTATTGCCACAATCTGGCTGCCTCTGGGCAAAATGTCGGCAATGCACATCAGCGGGGTATGAATCCAGTTCAGGCTCGGGTAAAGCTGAATGAAATTTGCAAACCAAGCCCCAGGCCAGCCAGGAAAGAGAATAAGCGCTGAAAGCACCAAGAAAGCAATTCCAGCCAAATAGAGCGACAAAAATCCTGAATCACGTTGCTGCATTCGCCAGATGGCGAGAAAAATTGCAATCGGAATGCTGATTGGTAGAATGCCAGTGCATATAAAAAGTAACACAGATGCGGCACCGCTTTTGTCCTTAAATGCCAGCGAGGCTGCCAGCAGCAAGAGGAAAATAAACACCGGTACAATGCTAGCCTGCAGAATAAGCTTCCAGGCCGGATAGATCAAAAGACTCAATAATGCCAGACCTATGCGTTCAGCGGCTCCAAAACGGGCTCCTGCAAGGTCCATTGCAACCAACGCCGAGCCCAGATACGCCAGGATAACAATGGTCATCCAGATGGCGCGTGCCAGAGGAAAACTTATCATGCTGAGCGGTAAATACAGATATACGTAAAATGCTGGTTCAATAACATGACCCTGGTCAAACAAGTCCGGCTTCAAGTCATAATCTTGCATGATGGTTAAGGTTTCAGCATAAACCTGCTCATCATAGGGCAGCAATCCGCGTTGCAGCCACATGCGGGCTGCTGTCCAGCGGGGTGCAAAAGAATCAATGCCAGTATACTCAGCCTGCAGGTTCAGGTTGAAAACAGTAAGCCCGATCAGACCCAGTAATACCAGGATCGGAAACCAGATATTTGCGCTGCGTTTTAAGAGCATATTTCCTCGCAACTGATTCTAACGGTAGGCCAGACAACGGTCAAACAGCCTGATTTACAGGCTAATTGTTTGAAATCTACAAATAATCCTTTAAAAACTTGAATTTGACCGCAAAATATCGTAATCTATTCTTTGTACTTATATCCGAGAAGGTAAATTCTAAAGAAGTTATGGCAAGAATCAATAATAAACCCATACTGGACGTGGACCAGGAATCAACTGCGGTTACAAGACTCCTAGAGTTTGGCCGTAAAAAAACCTATGTAACTTACGATGACATTCTCCAGTTTTTCCCCGATGCCGAATCCGACCTGGATCAGCTTGAAGAGGCCTATTCCGCTTTGCAGAGTGCCGGCATTAGCTATACGGAAGAATCCAATAGCCATGAAGAACCCAGTGACGAAGAAATCTCTGAAGCCAGTGACGAAGTAAAAGCCGCTGACGACCTGGCCAATATCGATACAGATGACACTATTGGTCTTTACCTCAAAGAGGTTAGCCGTGTGCCCCTGCTTGCTGATATTGAAGAAGAAGTTTATCTCGCACAACGCATTGAGAAAGGCCGCATGGCCCGTGAGAGCCTGGCAAGAGGAAATATCAGCCCGAAACGCAGACTGGAACTGCGCCAGGCCATTGAAGATGGCTGGGCTGCCCGCGAACATCTGATTACAGCAAATAGCCGCCTGGTTATCAGCGTTGCAAAAAAATACATGGGCCGCGACGTTCCTTTTTTGGACCTTATCCAGGAAGGCAACATCGGTTTAATCCGGGCAACCAAAAAGTTTGAATATCAGCGCGGTCACAAATTTAGCACCTATGCCACCTGGTGGATTCGTCAGGCGGTCACGCGCGCTATTGCAGATCAAGGCCGCACAATTCGGGTGCCGGTGCATATGGGCGACCAAATCAACAAGCTGCTGCGAGTTCAGCATCAGCTCACCCAAAAGCTCGGTCGAGATCCTAGCATTGAAGAATTGGCAGAAACCCTTGAGGTCACGCCCAAAAAAGTTGAAAATATGATCCAGGTAGCCCGTCGACCTTTGAGCCTTGAAACACCAACGGATGACGAGGAAGACAGCGTTTTAGGAGACTTTATCGAAGACGATGAAGCTCCACCCCCGGATGAAACAGCTACCTATAACCTCTTACGCGAGCATTTAGATGAGGTTTTGGACTCCCTGCCCCCGCGAGAAGTACGCATTCTGCAGCTGCGCTACGGCCTTCTGGACGGTCAGGCATATACATTGGAAGAGGTTGGACGCAAGATGGGCGTTACCCGGGAACGCGTACGCCAAATCGAAGCTCAGGCCCTCACCCGCTTACGTCACCCAACTATCCGTCGCAAACTGCGTGACTATCTGGGTGATTAAAACAGCAGCCAAGCCATGATCAAACCCGAAACTCCAGCCTTGTCTGGTCAAAACCCTGTTACGGATACTGACAGCACGCAACCCAATCTTGTTGTCCCGCCGCAACGCCAGGCACCTGTTGACCCAAAACAAGATACGGCCGAGGTAAAAGTGAACCGCGGCAGTTTACCAGCCTGGCTGATAAACTTTGCAGCTGAAAGCCAAGAGGAATCACAAGAACCCGAAGAGAATCTACGCAATTTCCTGATGGCTGAACTGGAAGCCGAAGACGAGCTTGCCAAAGCGGTTCTGGCACCGGATGACCCTGGATTGGAACTGCCAGCTGGAAATGCGACCGTAGACAACCAAGATCCAATTGGTTTCCAGGCAAAAGATGCGGAAGAACCGCTGCCTGATATACAGACGGCAGAGCGCTCTCTTGTGGAATTGTTAAAGCAGGGCGATTACACAGAGGTTGCGACCCTGGTTCAAAATTTCCTGCACGATAGTGAATTCAAAACAATTGCCCTGCAGCGCATCCGCCCATTTTTGGTAATAACACCTCAAGCTGCGCCACTCTGGAACATTTATGCGCAAATCAACCCCCAAGATACGGAGGAATAATGGAACGTTCACTGGTACTTGTTAAACCCGATGGTGTCCAACGCGGCCTGATCGGAGAAGTTATTAGCCGGCTTGAAAAGCGTGGTCTGCGCCTGATTGCGGCCAAGTTTCTGCGCGTTAGCCCAGACCTTGCCGAAAAGCACTATGCCGTGCATAAAGGAAAAGCCTTCTACGAACCGCTTATCAGCTTTATAACGAGCTCTCCGGTAATGGCAATGGCCTGGCAGGGGCCAGACGCTATTGCTGCCATTCGCCAAAGCATGGGTAAGACCAATGCTGTCGAAGCGAGTACTGGCAGCATCCGTGCAGATTTTGCTCTGCAGACCCGTTTTAACATCACTCACGCTTCCGATTCACCTGAAAACGGTGAGTTCGAAATCGGGCTCTGGTTCGCCCCTGAAGAACTGGTAGACTGGAAACGCTGCACTGAAGACTGGACTTATGAATGAAATCCAAAAATATTGATGATCTCGTTGCCGTATACCGTGCCGAAGGGCCGCTGGATGGCGAGATGGTCAAAGGATTTCTGGAAGCGCAGGGCATTCCTGCAATGCTTTCACAAGACACAATTGGCAAGCTTTATGGACTTACCCAATTAGGTGGTTTGGGCGAAGCTTACATATTGGTCGATCCAGAAAACGAGGATAAAGCCCGCGAACTTTTGCTGGCAATGGAAGGTGGAGAGTTTAGTGAAGAAAGCCTCAAAGGCGTCAGCGAAGCTCCCACCAAAGCCGAAGATGCCCCCCTGGATGAAATCGTCGCTTACATGCTGCCAGGTATCAAAAAACTGCTTTTTTTGTGCACTGGCAACAGCTGCCGCAGTCAAATAGCTGAAGCAATCGTAAACTTCGATTTGGCAGATCAATGGCAAGCCTATAGTGCCGGTACAGATCCCGCTGACTATATGCATCCACTTGCGATTAAAGCCTTGGAAGAGGTAGGTATTGTGCATGAAGGCGAGCCAAAATCGGTAGACGCGCTTAGAGGTGAGCAATTCGATCTTGTGATTACCGTTTGTGACCATGCCCGCGATACCTGTCCCACCTGGTTAGACCCGTGCCAAAAACTGCATATAGGCTATCCAGATCCTGCTGCTGTCCGGGGTGACGAGCAAACCAGGATGGAAGCCTATCGGGAAACCGTCGCTAAGATGCGTAAGCAAATCCCTGAGCTTTTAGCTGCTTATTGAAGAATGCTCATTCATCGAAGAAAATGTCGGTTATGCAAAGGGTAGGCTCAAAAGCCTGCCCTTATTTGTTTACAATTACAATAAAGACCAGAATAATATGCTTTCAAAACCAGGCAGAACAAGGCTCTGTTTACACCAAGCCATTTGACAAGCCACTGCCTTTACGATTATAAGGAGAGTATGGTCCTAATTCGCGGCCGCAAAGCGGTCTTAATCTTTTTGCTGGCTACACTGCTGCTTTCTGCCTGTGGTAACTCAGGACTTCAATCGGCCACATCTGCCCCCACTTCATTGCCCGCATCCTTGGCAACCCCGGATATAGCCCAGATTCTGGCAGTAACGCCCGAGGCAACCCCCATAGCCGAGTTCCGCATTGCGGATGCAGACCTGGCACTTTCTTTTGGGGATTTTGACCGCGCAATGCAAGCTTACGCTGCTGTAACCGCCGAACAAGGTCCCGACGCCATCGCCGCAAGCCTCTATGGTCAAGGATTAGTTGCCCTCAAACAGGGTAACGACTCCGCAGCCACAGAATACTTCGAACGCGTCAACCTCGAGTTTCCTAAGGCTCCTGCATCCGCTCGGGCGAAGTTTTGGCTCGGGGAGCTTTATGCCGAATCCGATAAACACACAGAGGCCATTGCTAATTACCAGGCTTATCTCAATGATCGTCCTGGGATACTGGAAGGAGAGGTCTACAAACGCATTGGTGATCTCTATACTGCCCAGGGCCAAAACGAACTCGCTCTTCAGGCCTATCAGAATGCCTACTTGGCCCCGGATGGTCAAAGCGACTTCCGCCTGGCACAAAAAATTGCCAATCAATACCTTCGTGCCGGCCAGCCTGATCAAGCCTTGGCAATCTACAACGAGCACTATCAGCAAACTCAAAACATCTATGTGAAATCGATGATGGACTTGTTGGCCGGCCAGATGATTCTGGCAAACCTGGACGATAAGGAAGCTGCCTACGAAAAACTGCAGGATGCGGTCAACAATTTTCCCCAAACCTATGATGCTTATACCTCTTTAACCATCCTTCTGAATGAAGGGCAATCCGTCGATGAACTGCAGCATGGAATTATCAATTACAACGTATCGCAGCCAGATCTCGCTATTGAGGCTTTTGACCGTTATCTGGCTGGTGAAGGTCCTGCTAAAGACAAAGCGCTGTATTACAAAGCACTGGCCCAGCGAGCCCTGGGTCTTAGTAAGGCACCCCTGGGTTCAGAAGCCCGCAGTGAATGGGCACTCCAAGGCGGCAGTCCGGAAGATAAGGATGCGATCAGCTCTTGGAATACGATCATCAATGATTATCCACAGAGTAATTACATCCAGGACGCTGTCGAAGATATCATATACACGCAGTATGCCTATATGGGTCAGACGCAATTGGCAGTAGACAGCAGCATCAGCTATGTTGCTCGTTTTCCCGAAGCAAGCTTTTCAGCAGGCCTGCTTTTTAACGCTGGACGCTACCTCGAAGTTGCCGGCAGATTCGAAGAAGCAGCCACATTATGGATGCGTGCAGCTCAGGATTACCCCAGTGCAGATAATGCCTTTCAAAGTCTCTTTTTTGCGGGCATTCTTTATTACCGTATCAATGACTTAAACCAGGCTGCCGATGCCTTAAACCGCGCAGTTTTGATTGCTGACAGCCCCCTGGAATATGGTGGAGCATACCTTTGGTTAGGGAAAATCGCTGAGGCGCAGGGCGACCAAGCCAAAGCCCATGAGCTGTGGCGCACTGCTTTTGCCAGTGATCCCAATGGTTATTATGGCCTGCGGGCTGAAGAGCTCAATACCGACACTGCACCCTTTTCGGCCATCCCCAACGAACTTAACCTGGAAGTCAACCTTGCACCCCTGCGTCTGGCTGCAGGAGAATGGTTGCTGCATGCCTTCAGTTTGCCCAATGGCACCAACATTGACTATAGCAGTGCCCTCTGGCAAGACAGGCACATGCAAAGAGCCTTTGAATATCATGCGCTGGGTTTATATGACCAGGCAGCCACCGAATTTGAGATCCTGCGCAATGACAAGCGCAACAACGTTCTTGATCTGTTTCGCCTGATGAAGGTTTTTCGGGAATATGGCTATTACAAAAGTGCTATTGAAGCCAGCAAGGCAATCACACGCCTGGCTGGTTTTGCCGACATCCCCTTTTCGCCCAGTTTTCCAGCCTATTTTGCCTATATGACCTATGGCAGTTATTACTTGCCTTGGGTAGAACAAGCCGCTCAAAAACACAATGTACCGATACTGATTCTGCTCAGCCTCATCCATCAGGAAAGTCATTTTGAAAGTTTTGCCACTTCCTCAGCCGGAGCCAATGGGCTGATGCAGATCATGCCCGCTACCGGTCAGCAAATGGCTGACCAACTGGGTTGGCCTCCCAATTACACCCGCGAAGACCTCTACGTGCCTTTCATCAACCTGGAGCTGGGCAGTTATTATCTGGCACAACAATTCCAGTATTTTAACCAGGACGCCTATGTAGCTCTGGCTGCATACAACGGTGGCCCGGGCAATGCCCTGCTCTGGAAGCGTCTTTCCGGGGATGACCCGGATCTCTTTGTAGGCTCAATCCGTTACCTTGAGTCGCGTACTTACATACGCCGTATTGCTGAGAATTATTTCAGTTATGCCCGTTTATACGGCACCCCCTCCAATCCGCAGCCTTCCACACCCGCAATGCCCTAGCTTAAAGCGAAGGAAAAGGAATTGCAGGTCTTGTATTCCCGCCTTTTTAAACCTTAATCGGAGTTGCCTCACAGAATAATTCCCGGAGCTGACTTTCAGTCCGGGAATTTTCCAAGTTTTACTACAAGATATTGCAGGCTTACTTAAGGCTTTCAGCTATACGCAGAAGATCTGCCTGATGATAGGCTCTGGGGTCGGCATACAAACGCAGTTCAAATGCAGGGCCGGAACTTTCAAACCTCAGCGTTTTTACCCATCCGCTGGGGTCCCAGATCATCGCGCCTGCGTCATCAAACTTCCATTCTCCCTCAACAAACTGAGCAGGCTGGCCAACTTCGCTAAATGCCATTACGAGATTGCTGTTATCCTTTGCTTCCGCAGCATCTTCCACTTTGAATTCTGGCAGGCAGCCGCTTTCAATGGTTGCCTGGCTAAGCACCAGACCATTCCCGAGCTGAAGCTTATCTTCATAGAATAATTGGTCCATAGGACATTCTGTAAGCGGGAAAATATAGGAGGACCCTCAATATCTGGAGCAATTAGGTAAATTAGTCTTAATGCTTGATTGTGCCCAGATCAAAAAATAGCGAATGGCTAGGCCCAGCATTTATTAAATTGCTTTATGCTAGATATACATCTCTCCCATTGCGGGCATATTGCCGATGGTATCCATCACCAGCAATTGGATCCATAAAGGCCTAAGATTAGATTGTCTCGTTACTATTCCGAGAATCCGTAATAGAAAACTAACCTGGAATCCTCTTCTCTAAGACAGCAGAACCGGCAAAATGCCGGCTCTGCATATCTTGTGGCTAAATAACTAACGATTCTTGACTACGGCATGGGCTGCGGCCAGGCGAGCCAGTGGCACTCTAAAGGGTGAGCAGCTCACGTAGTTGTTACCGATCAAGTGGCAGAACTCGATAGAGCTGGGGTCCCCGCCTACCTCACCGCAAATACCAATTTCCAGGTCAGGGCGTGCTGCGCGGCCATCATGGACGGCTTTGATCATCAGCTTGCCAACACCCTCCTGATCCAATTGCTGGAAGGGGTTCTTAGGCAGAATACCCTTTTCGATGTATTCCACCAGGAAGCTGCGTTCAGCGTCATCGCGGCTATAACCATAGGTCATCTGTGTCAGGTCGTTGGTACCAAAGCTGAAGAACTCAGCATATTCGGCTATCTCACCCGCGGTCACACAAGCACGCGGGATTTCAATCATGGTTCCAAACTTATAGGAAACCTCAACGCCCTTCTCAGCCATAACATCTTTAGCCAACTGCACTAAGGTAGGTTGGACGGTCTTAAGTTCATTGACCGTACCAGTCAGCGGGATCATCACTTCAGGCTTTACCACAATGCCATTCTTGGCGGCATCACAAGCTGCTTCGAAAATCGCACGTACCTGCATTTTCATAATATGTGGGTACACAATACCCAGACGGATACCGCGCAAGCCCATCATCGGATTGCTCTCGTGCAGACCCTGTACAACCTCAAGCAGGTGTTCCTTCTCGGCAAAGCCTTCAGTCTCACCCTTGGCACGCATTGTCGCTACTTCAGTGAGCAGGCTTTCCATCGAGGGCAGGAACTCATGCAAGGGCGGGTCAATCAGGCGGATGATAACCGGTAAGCCATCCATCGCTTCAAACAGCCCGTAAAAGTCATCGCGCTGCAGTGGCAACAGCTGACTCAAAGCACCAAAATATTTCTGCCCTTCAGGGGTAGCACGAATTTCGGCATCAAGTTTCTGGATATCAGCATGCAGCTGATCCTTTTCCTCTTCGCTGATCGGGCGGCCTTCCTGACGTCCTGTAGCAATGGCATGTTCCCAGCCTTCAATAACGTTCAACTGAGCCTGTGTCTTATCAGCATTCATGATCATATCCTGCACGACCGGCAGACGAGCTGGGTCAAAGAACATATGCTCTGTGCGGCAGAGCCCAATGCCCTTGGCGCCAAAGCTGCGGGCACGTGTGGCATCAGCTGGATAGTCAGCATTCGCCCAAACCTGCAGGCGTGCAATTTCATCTGCCCAAGAAAGCAAGGTCATCAGTTCTTTCTGCTTCGTGATATCAACAGCGCTGAGGGTCATCTGGCCCAGATAAACTTCACCGGTAGTGCCGTCTACGCTGATCCATTCACCTTCCTTTACCGTGACTCCATTGCAGCTCATCTCGCGCTTATCCATGTCGATAGCGATCTGGGATGCACCAACAATGCAGGGCACACCAAACTGACGTGCAACCACAGCAGCGTGGCTAGTTGCGCCGCCTTCGCTGGTCAGGATACCCTTAGCTGAAAGCATGCCGTGGACATCATCGGGCTTGGTGAACGGACGCACCATAATCACGTCCTGATTATGTTCACGTTTCATGCGTTCTACGGTGTCTGCATCGAAATAAACCTGACCAACCGCAGCACCTGGGCTGGCATTTACACCCTTGGCGTAAAACCGGCCTTCAGCTCTGGCCTTGTTCTGATCTTCCACAGAAAACTGCGGGTGCAGCATCTGGTCAACCTGTTCAGGGCTTACACGCATCACAGCTTCTTCCTTGCTGATGCGGCCTTCATTTACCATGTCGTACGCAACACGAATAGCTGCCTGAGCGCTGCGTTTGCCATTGCGGGTCTGCAGCATCCAGAGGGTGCCGCGCTCGATAGTGAACTCAACATCCTGAAGATCATGGAAATGATTTTCAAGCTTCTCAGCAACTTGCATAAATTCTTCGTAAGCATGGGGGATATCGTTAGCCAAACCAGCAATCGGTAAGGTGTTACGAATACCAGCTACCACG
Source organism: Anaerolineaceae bacterium (assembly GCA_040772305.1). Taxonomy (GTDB): domain Bacteria; phylum Chloroflexota; class Anaerolineae; order Anaerolineales; family Anaerolineaceae; genus Mesolinea. The sequence goes on along the minus strand of JAXGYK010000001.1, from coordinate 1,473,041 downwards.
TCTTCACCCTGAGCATTAATCAGGTAATCGCCAAACATCACGTTTTCACCAGTCTGCGGGTTGCGGGTAAAGGCCACACCAGTAGCTGAGTCGTCGCCCATATTGCCAAAGACCATCGTGCAGATGTTTACAGCAGTACCCAGATCATCGGGGATATTCTCACGGCGGCGGTAATCAATCGCGCGTTTGGAGTTCCAGGAACCAAATACAGCTTTAATCGCCAGTTCCATCTGAATCAGAGGATCCTGTGGGAAATCAAAACCCTTTTCCTCACGAACAACACCCTTGAATACCTCAATTAGGTTGGCCAGATCCTCAGCTGAAAGATCGGTATCCTGTGTAATACCCTTTTCAGCTTTGTATTGAGCCCAGGGATGCTCAAATTTCTCATCCGGAATGCCCATTACCACGGAACCAAACATCTCGACCAGACGGCGATAGCTGTCGTTTACAAAACGTTCGTTACCGGTCAGCTCTACCATTCCACGAGCTGTCTCATCGTTGAGGCCGATATTCAATACGGTGTCCATCATGCCGGGCATGGAGAACTTTGCACCGGAGCGGCAGGAAACCAGCAAAGGATTGCTAGGATCGCAGAATTTCTTACCGGTTTTCTCCTCCACACGCTTCAGGGCTGCCAAGACCTGATCCCAAAGCCCTTCGGGGAAGGACTGATCCACCTGGTACGCATTACAAGCTTCTGTGGTAATTGTGAAAAAGGGCGGCACCGGAACGCCAATGCGCGTCATTTCGGCCAGGTTAGCACCTTTGCCGCCTAACAAGCCCCGTACGCCGTCCCAGGAACCTGCATACGCTTCCGCTTCTTCGACCTCGTCGAATAAGTAAACCCATTTTTTATCTGTCATGTATTCCTCCACTGAGATTGATAAAACGCCTTGGCGTTAATCTTCTAATTCCAAAATTCCATTTTACCATGGTAGCCAAGCTCTCTTTATCTAAAACCAAGTCTGTAAAACCCTCAAACCCACTGATAAGTTGCGTAGTGCAAGGACTGAGAGCCAAAGCAGTAAAACCGTTTTTTACAGATAAAATAAGAGCATGCGCAGAAAGTTCCATTCCTTAGTAGCTGTAGTAGTTGTCGCCATTGCTGTCTGCTCCCTTATAATTGGCCTGCTGGGATGCAGTCCCAGAACTAGCGTATCTGCCCCTGTTTCTCCCGCATCTGACACTCCTTTGCCCACGTCCGGCAGTCAATCCAGCGGGGCGATGCTTCCTCACTCGGCAGACATTACCCTCCAAGTTACCCAACAGGCTCCTACGCTTGTGCCAGAATCTACCCTTCCCTTCCTCAAACACTGTTCCAGTGAATGCCTCCTGATCAAATTACCCCTCACCGGAACTTATAAACCTGCCTTGCTGGACCTGAAAAGCGGGCACCTGGCTCTTTTGCCCATTCCGGATGATTACGAACTTTTACCGCTTGAAAAGGCCCTGAGCAACGATTACTTGCTGCTTTACAGCAAGCAAGCAGAGCAGCCAGGCTTTGCACTCTATGACCTGAATACAGGCAAGATCACAGCGAATATTAGCCAGAGTCCGGTTACCGATTGCGACTTCGATGCGCTGTTTAAAAAACTGGCTCAGGAAACTGCGAACGACCTGATCCCAAAAGGGCTTGGTGCTGCTGCACTTCGTGGGGGCTACCAGGAAAGTTTAAAGCGCGCCTGGCTAGGCCCGGAAGGAAACCAGCTCTATTTTGTGGATACCGGCTCGGATGGTTTTAGCCACCTCAACGTCTACGAACTGGAAACAGAACAGCGTACCCAGCTTGAAAACGAAGCTCTCTTTGTCGAATCTTTGCTTCCTTCTCCAGACGGTTCTATGCTTTTGCTGCGCAAGGGAGTTAATCCCGCCTTTTCTTCCCCCACCCTAAACCGCTTTTATCTCTTTGGAAAGCAGCTTGAGCTCACAACCATCCGATTACCCGTGATACCTGCAAATGCCTATTGGGCTGCCAGATGGGACGCTGCTGGTAGTCTGCTCTTTGAGTCTTACGATACGCTGCGCTTACAGTACACTCGTTTGCTGCGTTATCTGCCAGGGGAGGAACGCTTCGAAACCGTCTGGGACCACCCTTACCATTCCTGGCTTGATATCGGTGACAATTTAGCCTTCGTTTACCTTGGACAGGATAAAACTGTACTTACGCTGGTACAGAGCACTTCCGCATTAAATGAATACTTCAACAGTCAGTGTCCGATGCTTATCAAAGGCAAAAACAGCTTCTTATTGCACCTCAACTGCGTGAACCAAGGCCAAAACGAAATTTGGACTCTGAATGCGGAAAAAGAGCTGATGAGGTCCGACCAGCTCCCTGCAGATGACCCGCAAAAAGGCCCCCAGGAATGGATTCTTAACACAGAAACAAAGGACGAAAAAACAATCCTTCATCTCCGTAACAATGCAACCGGAAAAGAGCACCGTTTCGAGACTGTGCATCTGCGACAAACATTTTGGAGCCCCAGTGCCAGATTTCTCGTCTTTCTCAGTCAAAACGGGCTTTGGCTGGTTGATTTAGAAACTGCTTCCCTTCAAAACGTCTTCAACGATTTAGCGTACGACTATGCAAAACTCGAAGCCCTTTGGCTAAGCAAGCCATAAATCAGCCTTAATCACTTGAACCAAAGCACTCATAGGAGACATTTCTGCTGTCATATTGCGTTCGTGCTGCTTTTTCTTCAGCAGGATGCCCAATGAATATTAAGCTGAGAGGGATAACGTTTGTTGGCAGTTCAAGTGCTTTTGTCACCCGCTCTACAACCGCTTTAACAGGGTGCACACCGCACCATACCGCTCCTAATCCCAAGGCAGAAGCAGCTAAAAGCAGGTTCTGAGTCGCAGCAGAACAATCCTGAACCCAAAATTTACCTGAAACAAGGCTTTTGAGATTTCGCAGGTTGCCGCATACACAAATTGCCAAAGGTGCCATCATCTTGGTATAACGGCTTGAAGCACGCAATACTTCCAGTTTTTCTGGGTCCTCGACAACAATAAAGTGCCAGGGTTTCAGATTCATGGCGCTGGGGGCAGCCATAGCTGCTTTAAGCATTGCATCGATCATTTCTGGGGCAATTGCTTCAGAAGTGTATCGTCGAATACTGCGTCGTTTAAAAATAAAATCCAGCTCTTGCATCAATCTATCCAATCCTTTCCGCGTGTTTCACGCTTTGTTTTGAGATCAAAATATTCATTTCCATAGTTCAATCCATCTGGATAACCTAAGAACAGCAGATACATCGGCAACCAGCCCTTGGGAAGATCCAGAATTTGATTTGTCATTTTAATATACCAACGGTTAGGGAATATCGCCTGTTCCGAAACCGCCAACCCCTGTGCTTGTGCTTCTGCAAGTAAATTCTGACGCATTTGCGCTTCACTAGTCCAGGTTTGTGGCATTTCTTCCCCTGCATTGTTCAGAGTTGACCGGGCAATTGTGAGCACTGCAAAGGGAACAATTTGGGTATCGCCACAAAATGCCTTGCGCAATTCGGAAATCTTCGTCGTATTCTCGATAGTTAATATCTTTGCTGACGGCTCACTTGCCATGTTAAAGTCCTGAACGGAATCAATAAGTGCATTCCGGACATCACAGGCAATTACCTTCCCCTGAATTCGCAAAGTATTCCCCGGGTTTGAGTTTAACCAGGTTTCCATCACCCTAAATACTCACGATTAAAGCACCACAAGCCAGAGGGCTCTCCAGCATAGGCATGTGACCAGCATCGGGCAGAATAGCCATACGCAAACTCGGCTTTGCCCGATGGAGCTCTTTTGCAGTTGTTACTTTCACGATTTGATCCTGCGCACCTGCAATAAACATCACAGGCTTATCCAGCTGCTTGAATAATTCAGTACGATCAGGTCGCGCAGCGATGGCTCGCAGCACATTAGCCAGTCCGTCAGGCGAGGTTGCAGCAATTATCTTTCGCATCCTGTTTACCAGATCTGCATCATTGCTAAGTCTGGGGGCCAAACCTGCAGCAAATTCACGAGTTCCGCAATGAGGGATCCTCTCAGCGTCACGAATACGTCCCTGCTTTTTGTCTTCATCATCTGCACCCGTGTGGCTGGTAACCAGGATGAGCGCAGCCAGGCGTTCCGGATGCCTTTCGGCAAACGCCAAAGCAAGATATCCCCCCATGGAATGGCCTGCCAGGACGGCCTTTTCAACGCGCATACAGTCCAAAACTGCTGCCATATCATCGGCCTGTTGCTCCAAACTGCCGTCCCCAACCCCTAATTCGCTTTTTCCCTGTCCGCGCAAGTCCGGCATAATAAACATAGCTTGATCCTGGTATAAGCTTGCCATCGGCAGCCAGATACTATGGTCAAGCCCCAGACCATGTAAGAGCAGGATCGGCTTTCCCTCCCCCATTATCTCCAATTCAACCTCGATTCTTTCTGTTTTAAGTTTCATCGTCAATCCTCTCATGATCAGCTAGATAAGAGCGCGCAAAACGTATTGCAGCAGCGTAATCACTTACCAGACCGGTTACCTGGGCTTCACGAATCGCCTCAAGAATTTCGCCCAAAATAGGCGATGGCGGCAAATCCAGTGCCTGCATTAAATCGTTGCCTGTAACGATCTTTTGAGGCTGTACCAGCTCTGCAGGGCGTTTAAACCACGCCTCAAGCAAGGTGAGCGTGGCATTCAACTCACGCTGCAAATGATCGCGCGAGATCGCTTCGCCACGGGCAGCCACGGTATCGCAGAAGCTGAAGACAGCCACATCAACACCCGCTGCTCCAAGCTCCCGAAAATAACGGTAAATAGCACGCTTGCTGATCGGCGTTCCTCCATGAGCTAATAAATGCACACGCATATGGTTTCCCACTACCTTACACAGATAGTCGCTCTCTTCCTTCCCCAACGCGAGAGCTGTACCCAAGTCGGCAGCTATCTTTGCACTAAGTTCTTCATGACCATGGAAATGCGGGCTACCGTCTGTTTTCTTTCCCTGGCTGGAAGGTTTGCCAATATCATGATAAAAGCCAGCCAGATAAAGCAGCAAATAGCGAGGCCGATCAGCTTGAATAGGCCGGTTCAAGTGCTGCGCCAGCTCTTCTCGATAAGGTGAAAGGTTTGCGAGCAAGTTCTGAAGAAACGGAGATATATCATTTGGTTCTTGCCCGTTTACAAAACCCAGCACCAGCTCCAGCAGATCTATTGTTGCCAGGGTATGCTCCCACAAGCTGTAGAGATGTGGCGGAATGGCTGGAAGTTGCTTGAGGATGCCGATTTGCGGGAATATCGCATCCAAAAGAGCGTATTCATCCAAAACACGGATGGCATTTGTTACGCCTGGCAACTCCATGATTTTGAGTAATTCGTCACGCTTTCGTTCAGCAGACACAGCTCGCAGTTCAGTAACTGCTGCGCGCATTGCCTTCCCGGTAGCAGGTTCTGGTCGCAGTCCATAATCCAACTGCATACGCATCCCGCGCAATGCCCGTAGCGGATCTAAAAGCATCGACACCTGCGATGCCTGCCGTAAGATGCCCGCTTTCAGATCGCTTTGGCCTCCAAGAGGGTCAATAAGCGTTTGCAGATCATCCAGATCCAGCGCCATCGCATTGACGGTGAAATCGCGGTTTTTAAGGTCCTGCTCCAAATCCGAACCAAAGAAGGACACAAAATCCAATGTGAACTTTTGGGAATGTCCAAAACCAAGGAACACACGGGCAGTCTTGCGTTCATCATCCAGTGTAAATCCCCCAGCCCGAAAAGCACGCCTTACAGCACCAGCCCATTCCAAGGAACCTGATTTCAGGCAAAAATCCAGATCTCTGACCGGGCGCCCAAGCATCAAATCGCGCAAGGCGCCACCAACCAGGTAAGCCTTCTGAGCGCCAGGCACTAATGCATGTACCGCTTCCAGAACGTGGCGCGTTTCCAGGTCAAACCGGTGATTCATACTTGTCGAGGTCAGCTACTCCAACAAAGGGTAAATTGCGCCAGTAATTGTCAATATCCAAACCGTAACCAAAGACATACTCATTCGGGATTTGGAAACCACAATACTTTACAGGAACATCAACCTCACGCCGCTCAACTTTATCCAGTAAAGTACACACGTAAAGCGAGGCTGGGCCACGTGTTTCCAGAAGATCGATAACCGAAGCGAGCGTTAAGCCTGAATCGATGATATCTTCGACGATAAGCACATGACGCCCCTTGATGTTTACATTTAAGTCCAGCGTGATGCGCACATCGCCGGAGGTCTCGCGGTCACCCAGTCCGTAAGAAGATACTGCCATAAATTCAATTCCCAATGGCAGGTTGATATTCTTAATCAGGTCACTCATAAACATGACCCCTCCGCGCAGGATACAAATCACTAACAGGTCTTTTCCTGCATAATCACGGGTGAGCTCTGCTCCCAATTCAGCAATCCGAGCTTGCAGATCTTCTTCAGTAATCAGTTTTTCTTTGATAAATTCGGTCCAATTTTGCATTTTATCCTCTCAGTCACGCGGAACTTCATGGCAGCGACGGCAGCGCGCTTCATACATTTCGGAAGCACCCACAATCACAATTGGGTCATTATAGTGGGCTGGTTTGCCATTAACCAAGCGCTGTGTACGGCTTGCATCTTCACCGCAAATCATGCAGATAGCGTTTAGCTTATCTACTTTCTCTGCTTTGACAATCATTGTCGGCATACAGCCAAAAGGTTCTCCTCTGAAGTCAGTATCTAATCCAGTGACAATCACCCGGATTCCTCGGTCTGCCAGCTTGTCAGCGACATCCACTATTGCATCATCGAAGAACTGCGCCTCGTCAATTCCCACTACAGTAACATCGCTGGAAAGCTGCTCTAACAACTCCGCGGAATTGTTTACCGGTATAGCGTCAATATCGCTCCCGGAATGGGATTTTACACGGCTGTAGGAATAGCGCGTATCAATAACCGGCTTAAAAACCTGTACTTTTTGTCTGGCGATAACAGCACGACGCAGACGTCGTATTAGTTCTTCGGTTTTCCCGCAAAACATGGATCCGGTGATCACTTCAATGGAACCAAAATGGTGTTGCATTCATGCTCCCTTTGTCTTATTTTTGATGACTCCAAGCCTATAAAAAAGCTTTCAGGTCTGCAGTCCTCTGTAATACACAAACTTGCTTTGAAAAACAAAACAGGCAGGACATCCTGCCTGTTAAGTGTATCAAAACTAAACACTTTTGCGCGTTTAGATCTCGATCTCTTCAGCAGCTGCAGGCAATTGATAGCCAAACTGTCGTAATTGCTTCTTAAGGTCAATGAGCGACTTGCGGCCAAAGCCTTCTACTTCAAGCAATGCCTTCTCGCCACCTTCAAGCCGGGCAATCACATCACCAGCTGTCTCAATACCAGCTTTTTTGAGGGCTTCAATGGCTCTGCTTGTCAGTTTGAATTCCGCAACCGGGCGGGCCGGTGAGGTGCGGCTTTCTGAAGCAGCCTTTTGCTCCGCCACGTAATCCTGCCGGGCTTGCAAACGCTTATAGAAGCGGTCTACCTGACCTTCACGGTCCAGGATACGCGCCTGCTGACCGGTGTAAAAGGGATGACAATTCGAGCAAACTTCAGTGCGAATCTCAGGAACGGTTGATCCGGTAGTCCAGCTTGCACCACAGGATGCACAAGTTACTTTTGCATCAAAGTAGTATTTTGGTTGAATCTTTGTCTTCATTGCAGTCTTTCTATGCCTCTCTGGATTCGAAAACATGGACTTTCTTGCGTCCGTTGGGCAGGGTTTCGAATTTTACAAAACCTTCCATGGTTGCAAAGAGCGTATAATCGCGCCCCATGCCTACATTCCATCCAGGATGAACCTTGGTACCATGCTGACGAACAATAATATTACCAGAGAGAACATGCTCACCGCCAAATTTTTTGACGCCTAATCGTTGCGATCGGCTGTCACGACCATTGCGGCTGGAGCCGCCACCTTTTTTATGGGCCATGGTCTACCTCCTAAGCAATCTGTTCCACCAGAAGTCTGGTGTACTGTTGACGATGACCGGCACGGCGTCGATATTGAATTCTGGGCTTATATTTGAAGACCAATATCTTTTTGCCTTTAACGTGACCGAGTACTTTGGTTTGGATGCTGGAACCTTCAAGATAAGGTGCACCCACCTGGACATCATCGCCATCCACGAGAAGAAGAATCTTATCGAGGGTTACCGTTTCGCCGGTTTGTACGGGCAGAAGGTCCACCAAAAGGGTTTTACCTTCTTCGGCACGGTATTGTTTACCGCCCGCTTCAACTACTGCATACTTCATCGTTTTCTCCAATCTTCACTTAACCACAGCCTGCGCGTTCAACCGCCCAGCTGCGGGAAAGTTGGTTTACACAACAATAAACCCCGCAAAACGCCTCGGGGCAGAGACAAGATTATAGAGGATGCTTGCGCCTGTGTCAAGCAATTTCAGAGACAATTAATTGTTAAAGGCTGAATTCTCCTAGCCCAGGTCTTGCATGAAGACCCTTATAGACCTCGCAGATAATTCGATTGCCTTGCCAGTTTGCGCTGGTGTTTCAGCCAGGAAAGGAAACAATTCAGTAAAAGTCCAGTTTCCAGGCACATTAACCTTTGTTTTTTGTGGCTCAGACCCAGGGTTGATTACAAAAAGCAAGCTTGCACTTTCGTTCGTGCGCAGAACCGTTAGTATTTCTGGATTATCCGCCGCAACAGGCAGCCGTAATCCATTCTTCTGAAGAATCTTGGGTAAGTCCTGCAGCTCAGCATCCCCGTCCAGAAACAAATATTTCCCCCGTCCGTGAAGAGCAGCCCTTTTGCCCAAGCCATGTTGGGCTGGCTGGAGGAATTGCTCAACAAGGCCATTGACCGCAGCAATAGAATCTGTCACCAAAATCAAAGTCCCGCCTTGGTCAACGTAAGCCTCTAAAGCCTCCAGCAGTTCTGCCTGAGTTTTAGGATGCAGAAAAGCGACGAGAAAAGGCCGCCGAACAGGATCGAGATCGCAAACATCCAAATCTTCCAAAGCAGGATTGATATTGGCTCGGAGAAGCAATTCATACATCTTCAAGAAGGCATTATAGGGACGCGAATACGCATTCTTTCGCTCCTGATTGCTATCCTGATTAACAATAAAAGCTGCCCTTGCGTCCCTGTGATTGAACAGAACTCCGCAAGGCTGTTCTGTATTCATCTCGAAAAAGCCAGGCACCGAGCGCATGAGCTTCACAACCGGTTCCACAGCCTGCGCGTACCGGGTAAGCTGGCCGTCTGCATCAATTGGCGAATCGATCCAGTTGTCGCGGTCGGCCAACATATAAAAATTGAGGCCTTTGAGCCCAAAGGCCAAACAAGTCAGGTAGAGGTAGCGAAATGACTCCGGAGCGATCTTCCCACTCTCATTTTCCTGTCCCTCAAATTGCCAGATACCTGTCATTATTTCCGGTGACCAAGGCATTCGGTTGACTCTTAGGGAATATTGCACGGCAAGGACCATAGTCACAAAATCAGGCCAGTTCATGGGCAAGCTGGGGTAATAATCAAAACCACCAATCCCGGATACTTGCTCTAATTTGCTCCAGTTATTGGGGGTAGAAAGCTGGGGGTGCAGATTGTAATTAATGGTAAACATGGGCCCATTGACACCATTTTGACAGTGGAATTTGCCCATTTGATCCACGTGTCTGCAAAGCAGATCTTCTTTAAAAATCGCCCAATCCAAATAGGCAGAAAAATGAGAATTTATGTCCTCTAAACTGCGGGGAGCCCGAACCTGATCAAACCCTTGATAAAGCCGGCCATGAGCCTGATTAAGCACATCAATGGACAAATACCTGTCCTTAAGCCAGCGCTGATAGTACCCGTTTTCACCTGTATTAACCGGGTTGTAATCTGATTCGAAAAATGCGTCATGGAAAGTGTAACAAGGTTCGTTATCTAATTGCATCAAGATGATGGGGCCCTTGGGATAAAGGAAGGGTTTTATTTTCGCATCAACCGCTCTCATCCAACGCTCTACAGCATTTAAATAGTCAGGGTGCAAATAACTGGGGATAGGGGATTGAAACGGGTAGTTGTACCCCATCACCACACGATCATTGGAATCTAATACCTGCAATGAAGACTTTTCTACCAGCCAGTCTGGATATCCGCCGTTTTTCTCCTCTGCGCAGATCCATGGTCCCGGTTTTACGTTGAGGTAAAGACCATGCTTGATACAAAGATCAATAAAAGCAAGGAGATCAAGGCGCGGATCTGTTCGTCCTTCAAAATCAAATTCCCCTTCAAAAGGCTCGAAACGCCTCCAGCTTAAATAAGTGGAAACAATGGGTATCCTTAGTTTCTTCAGGTTCAATAGCGTGGTTTCCCACACCTGGCAATCCATGCGAAAGAACTGAACCTCACCAGATATCAAAGGTAAAGGCTCGCCATTTACCCAAAGCTGCTGGTTGCGCAGTTCAACCAGCTCATTACCTGAAGCACTCACTGAATACCTCCATTCATGAGATTAATAGCCGGCGCGCATTCCCCTAAGTAAATTCTTTTGAAAAACGAGGGCCAGGATAAAAGTTGGCAGGGTAAGGTATATTCCTCCTGCCATCAGCGAGCCCCAATAAATCTTGTAGCCTGTTTGCATTTGCAGCAAACCGGCAGTAAGCGGCATAGCCTCTGGAACCGTTGAAAAAGTCATGCCAAAAAGCAGATCAGTCCAGCCGGTAATGAAACTGAAGAGCAAAACAGTAAATAATGCCGGAGCAGCAAGCGGTATCGATATGCGCCAAAAAACTTGTATGGGTGTCAGCCCGTCCAGCTCGCTTGCTTCTTCAACCTCCCGGGGAATCTCTTCAAAAAAGGGCTTCAGCATCCAGACAACAAATGGAAGGTTAAGTACCGCAATCCCTGCGATAATGCTATCCAGCTTGTTGAGCCGCCCAAAGTGTTCCATCAGGTTGTAAAGCGGCACAACCAGCGAAGAAGGGGTTATCATACGCGTAATTAAGAGAAGCGTAATCAACACTGTGCTGCCCGGAAAAGGGTAGCGCGAAAAGCCATAGGCAGCTAAACCGCCCACAACCAGGCTAATAGCCACTACACTCACGGAAATGATCACACTGTTCACCGTCATTTGTTCAAAGTGGAATTGCGTGAAAAGAGCTTTGTAGTTTTGAAAAGTAAAATTCTGTGGGATCCAGGTGGGCGGAGAGGAATAAATTTCCTGTTCGGGCTTAAATGAACTGTTCAGCATCCAGGCAATCGGAATCAGCGCATACAGGGCAACTGCCAACAGGATAATATATGAGACAATACGTGTTCGAGGGCGAAGTCTCAAGCCTTCCTCCGAAATAGAAGCAGGCTGCCTCCTAAGATGATTGAAATCATAATTGCAATTACAGCCAAAGCTGAAGCTTGTCCGAAACGCAAATGACTAAAAGCTGTCTTCCAGATCAGCAAGGGAAAAACTTCTGTAGCGCGTGCTGGCCCTCCGCCAGTTGTGACCATCACGATATCAAAGACCTTGGTAAAGGCATCTACTGCCCTAAAAGCAGTAGTTACCAGAACAATCGGCCAGATCGCTGGGAGCGTCAGGTAAAAGAATTCCTGCCAGCCCGTAGCTCCATCCATATGGGCTGCCTCAAACTGGGTTGGGTCTATTGAAAGAATACCGGAAAGGAAGAGGAAAAATACCATGGGCATCATCTTCCAGGCATCAGCTATGGCAACAGATAAGAGCGGATACTTGGAAAACCAGGCAATGTCAGTACCAAGCAAAGCATTTACCGGGCCAAAAGCAGGCTGAAGAAGCATCTTCCATGCAATTGCTGCCGATACTGCCGGAGCAGCAAAAGGCAAAATAAGCAAGCCATTAACCAAGGAACAAAGAATGCGGTCAATACGTTTACCGCCTTCCAATAAAAGCTTGCCAACTACCAGGGCGACTAGTAAGCCCGTAACCGTTTCCAGCCCCACACTGAGGGCGGTGAAACCTAAGGTGATTTTGAGCGAAGAACGTACATTCTCTGAATTTATCGCCCAGCTGTAATTTTGAAGCCCGACAAACTTCTTCTCAAGTGATTGCATGGGCGAATAATCAATAAAACTCATCTTAATGAGGTTGAAGCAAGGATAAACAAGCAACGATGCAACAAAAATCATTGCCGGCAAAGTCATCATCAATCCAGCGCGCGCCTGTTGCTGTTTACGATTTGCCATATCAGGTTATTGTCTCATTAATTATCGAAGAGAGGGCTGCCTTAAATTAGGCAGCCTTCTCATTGGGTCAATTAATAAATTTGTCTAGTTACTCAATCGCTTTTCTGTCAGCAAATTTAACATTTTGCAGCCAGTCTGCAGCTTCCTGAGCGGACATTTCGCCCTTGAGGATCTTCCAAATGGCTTCAGTAACACCACTGTCTAGTTCTGCCGGCCAGGTAGTATGCTGGAAGGTGAGGTAAGGAATGGTTTGTTCGTACATCTCAATTCCTGGGAATGCTTTGCGTACTTCAGGATCCTCCATTAAATCTTTGCGTACAGGCAAATTCCCAGTTGCAGCCAACATTTCCTTCTGATATTCGGCGCTCAGCATCCAGGATAAGAATTTACCGGCAGATTCAGGATTGGGGGCAGCCTGAGGAATAACCCCGACCATTGCACCAATGTGAGCACCAGGCTGAGCATCTCCTGTAACTGGAGCCATTGCGACTTTATCTGGCATTTGTTCATAAAAAGTTGGCCAAATGTAGAACCAGTTTTGATACATAAAGGACTTGCCTTGCTGAACCTGTGCGTCGCAATCGAAGAAATTCATCGTTTCCCAGCCATTAGGATTGAACGCAGTCATTCGGGTCATCGCATCCAATGCGCGTACAAATTCAGGGGAATTTAAGGTAAGTTCACCAGTCTCTAGGTCGCCAAAATTGCTGTTCATACCATAAATGAAGTAGGTGAAATCCAGGAAGATACTCCAGTCAACGCCTCCCAGGCAGAAACCAGACATTTCAGGAGGGCGATGGAAGAATTCAGCAACATCGCGCAGTTGGTCATAATTTTGAGGAACACTTAGCTCATACCCGTATTTTTCTTCAAAGGCTTTTTGTTCCTCTGGATTTTCCAGCATATCTTTGCGGTAAAAGAGCATAGGGAAGTTGTAATACTGCGGAACACCAAAAAGCTCACCATCCTTGGTAAAGTAATCGGCATGCATGAGCTGAGCCAGGTCTTCTTCACTGATATAGTCGTTAAGCGGTGTGATATGCGCCTTTTGTGTAGTCCAAACGAGGTCGTCGCCTCCGCCAATCATGACAACATCATAAAGGCCTGAATCCTGAAGCAGCTCACGAACTTTACGTTCGCCCCAAAGATCACGGGAGACTTGTTCAATTGAAGCCGTGATACCTGTAGTGCACCCCGATTTTTGGACAGAAATTAAGTGGCGAGATAAGACTGGGCCCTGTAAGCCACAGGGCTCAGTCCTTTTAGTTTCGCCTTGATCCTGATATTGTTGTAATAATCCAGCCAGGCAACCAGTTCTTTCTGAAACAGTTCGACAGAAGCAAATGATTTGCCTTCAAAGAATTCTGTCTTAAGTAAACCGAAGAAGTTTTCGATGACCGCATTGTCATAGCAATTGCCCTTTCTGGACATACTCTGACGGACACCTTTTTCTGCCAGGAAGCTTTGGTAGGGTTTCATTTGATACTGCCATCCTTGGTCTGAATGCAGGATCAGGTCAAGCTTTTCAGGCAGTTGCTCAAAAGCCTTTTTGAGCATTTCCATCGTAGCTGCAAAGGAAGGGGATTGGCTCACACTATAACTGACCACTTCACCGTTGAAGAGGTCCAGAATGGGAGAAAGATAGACCCTCTTGCCCAAGACTTTGAATTCGGTCACATCAGTTGCCCATTTCTGGTTGGGACGCATCGCCTGGAATTGCCTGTTGAGCAGATTAGGGGCTATCTTGCCCATCTGTCCTTTGTAAGAGCGATAGCGCTTTTTTCTCAATTGACAGCTCAGGCCTTCTGCTCTCATCAAGCTCATCACCAGCTTGTGATTGATCCTATAACCTTGATTGCGCAGTTCCAGGCTAACCCGGCGATAACCATAACAGCCCCGGTGCTGCGTACAAATAGCACGAATGGCCTCTCGTTCAGCCTGGTGCTTCGGCGGAGCCTGGAGAACTTCAAGACTATAGTAATAACTGCTCCTGGGAAGGCAAGCCAGTTTCAGAAGCAATGCCAATGGGTATTCTTGCCTCAATTGCGAGATAATCTTTGTTTGCGCTCTCGCTCTTGCCTTTCCATTTCCGCAATCAAGGCACTCAATTTTTTTAGGTAGGCGTTCTCCGCTCGAAGATAAAGGTTCTCTGCTTCTAATCTCTCCAGCGGCGTCATCGTCTCATCCGGCGGCCGCCATTTCCTGGGCCTGCCCCGTCTCTTCCCTTCCAGTCCTGCCATCCCTTCCCTCCGGTATCGCTCAGCCCATACCCATACTGTGGAACTGCCTTTGATACCAAAGTGTACCCCCGTTTCCGTGTAGCCAAGATGATTGGCTTCCATGTACTCAAGAACTGCCAGTTTCTCTTCCGCTCTCCAGTTATATCGCGCTTGAGGAAAGTCCTCAGAACCCCACCTTTCGCTCATTTGTCTGAACCGCCTAAGTTCTCGCTCGCTGATCCCAGTCTGTCTTGATGCTTCAGCCAGACTTAGACCACCTTTTAGTATTTCGAGGGCTTTATCCTTTTCCTCTTTGCTGAATTTGCTCATAAAAACTGCACCTCCAATCTTGGATTTATTGTCCAAGTTTCGGGGTGCAGTTCAACCTGTGGCTTTTTCGAAAGCAGCTGCGCTGGCAATCAGCGAGTCAGTTTCTGGACCAGATACAGCAAGCACACGAACAACTTCGCTGCCAGCTTTCTTTTCTGGTTCAGCTGCTACCGGCGGAGCAGGTTCGAGAGCTGCTGGTTCGGGGCTTTTCTCTGTAACTGGCTCGTCAACGGTGGGCGCTTCTGTGGCCGGTGTGGGCACACATGCTGCAAGCAGCAAAGACAGAAGCATGATTAGGGTGATAACGGTAAGGTGAAATCTTTTTTGCATGGCCTTTCTCCTTTGAGTGGATGTGAATGAGTTGCAAGAAAAGACAATAACGTGATATTATTTTACATACTATTTTATTACATAATATTATTGATGTCAAGCCAAACAGATAGCCTGAAGGAAGCGTAAAAATGATTGAACCAGCCAATTTTGTACCTTCTAGTTCTCAGACTGATTTCATACATTCATTGATCGCTAAAATGACCTTGGAAGAAAAAGTGGGCCAAATGGTTCAAAAAGACCTGAGCACCAAGGCGGACCTTGTTAGCGAAGCTGCACAAGGCAGTATTGGCGCACTCCTGACGATTAAAGATCCGGACTATATTCGGGCTTGTCAGAATGCCGCAAAAGGGAAATCTAGACTGAAGATTCCTTTGTTAGTAGGCAACGACATCATCCACGGTTACAAACTTACCTACCCCATTCCACTGGCTTTAGCTTGCAGCTGGAACCCAGAAATGATCGCGGAAATTGCACGCCAAAGCGCTATCGAAGCCCGCCAGCATGGAACAAACTGGATTTTCGCACCAATGGTAGACATTTGCCGGGATAGCCGCTGGGGACGTGTGGCAGAAAGTACCGGAGAGGACACTTACCTTTCCTCCCGCCTGGCAGAAGCATGGGTATGTGGTTTTCAATCCCTGCCTCAAATCGCAGCCTGTGTAAAACATTTTGCCGCATATGGGGCAGTGGAAGCTGGCCGCGACTATAACACAGTGGATATTTCGGAACGGACACTGCGAGAAGTTTACCTTCCCCCATTTAAGGCTGCTATCCAGGCAGGTGCAAAAAGTATCATGCCATCCTTCACGGACCTTAATGGCCTGCCCGCTACCATCAACCCGCTTTTGCTCACCCAGATTCTGCGGAGAGAGTGGGGCTTTCAGGGAGTTGTTGTTTCAGACTATGACGCAATTGGCGAGCTTGTGCATCATCGCGTATGCGCTAACCTCCGTGAAGCAGCCTTGAAAAGCCTTTTGGCAGGAATTGATATCGATATGATGAGTGGTGCTTATCAAGGCTATCTGATTGACCTAGTGGAAAATGGCTCTGTACCAAGCAGCTTGATAGATGACGCAGTTTTCCGAATCCTTCAGATGAAGCTAGAGATAGGGCTCTTTGATGCTGAAGCTCCCATCACTTTGGAATCGCAAACCAATCGCGGGAAACAGCTGGCATTGGATGCCGCGTTACAGAGTACGGTACTTCTGAAAAACGAAGGGAATGTATTGCCAATTCAGCCAGATAGAATGCAAAAAATTGTATTAATCGGCCCCTTTGCCGCCAACACCTTAGACTTGCTTGGATGCTGGACTTTTGACCCTCACACCGATAATTTGCTAAGTCTGGAAAACGCTTTGAGGCTTGAGCTGAACTCAGAAGACTGCCTGCTTGTAGAGGATGGATGCGATTTCACCTCAGATAGTTGGGACCATCAGCGAAGTATACAGGCAGCAAAAGCAGCCGACATTGTAGTTTTGGCCTTGGGTGAACCTGCCGCTATGAGCGGTGAAGCTCACAGCCGAGCACATCTGAATTTGCCAGGAGCGCAGCAGCAGCTAGCCCAATCTATCCTGGCTTTGGACAAACAAGTTGTCCTCATTATTTTTGCCGGCCGTCCCTTGTGCATTCCTCAACTAGACGAAGCAGCAGATGCGGTTATTTATGCCTGGCATGGCGGGCAAGAAGCGGCAAAAGCCGTAGCTCAGCTGATTACGGGAAAGAAAAACCCTTCGGGGAAACTAGCCATCACAATTCCGCGTTCAGAAGGGCAAATCCCTATTTATTACAACCATAAAAGCACAGGGCGACCTTACAATCTAAAGGGTACCTTTCAATTTAATCAAGAGCACAGATCAATTTATATTGACGAATCGGTTCTGCCGCTTTATCCCTTTGGCCACGGCTTAAGTTATAGTTCTTTTGCAATTACTGACCTCTCCATTCAGAATCCACACTTGCAAAAGGACTCTGAACTTGTGTTTACAGTGAAGGTCCGTAATACGGGGCTAATGAGGGGAACAGAAGTGCTCCAAGTCTATTATCAGGATTGCGTTTCGGCATATACCCGTCCTGTTAAAGAATTAGTCGCTTTTCGACGCTTAGAACTGGACCCAGGAGAGCAAGAAACACTGTATTTTAGAATTCCTGCCTCTTCGTTCTGCACGCTTGATGCAGCTTATCAGCCCTATCTTGATCTGGGAGAGTATAAACTTTGGCTTGCATCAAGCTCTCAGCAAGGATTGGAAGCGTTTTTTAGTATCCATTGAATAAGAGCCATGGCTTATAATCAGCTAGAAATAAAACCTTCCAAAGACACGAATGGCAAATGCGATACAAAAAACCTTCACCTCAAGACCTGCGTAGAAAAAACAGGTCCGCGATACTGCGAGAAATCTACTTTAACGAAAACGTCTCACGCCTGGAAGTTAGTAATCAATTAGGCATTAGCCCGGCTACTGCTACAAATGTGGTCACAGAACTAGTAGAAAAAGAGATCTTAGTCGAATCTGGGCTCCGAAAATCGGAAAGCGGCCGGCCCAGCACACTTCTTAAAGTCAACCCAGAATATGCCAGCATCATCGGGATTGAAGTAGGTGAGACCTATATTCGTGCCGAATTATTTGACCTTAAATTTAATCAATTAGCAGCCTTGGAAGTTCCGCTGAAGGCCATAGTTACATCCGAAACGGTTGTCTCGAAACTCCAGCATATTGTTGAAGAAATTTCAACTGCAAGCCAAGTTACGCACCAGGAATTGCTAGGTATTGGGATCGGATTTCCCGGATTAGTCGATGCGGAAAAGGGGGTTTCGGTATTTACACCCAACTGGGGCTGGCGGAATGTATCTATTCGAAGCCAATTAAGTGAAAAAATTAATGTCCCCATTTTTATGGAAAATGGCGCAAAAGCAATGGCTGTTGGTGAGTTGCTCTTTGGCGGTGGGCGCAATGTGTCCAACTTTGTTGTGCTTCTAATAGGTACGGGAGTTGGAGCCGGGATCATTGTCGATGGAAAGCTCTTTAGAGGTTCTGGAAATAACGCAGGAGAGTTTGGACACACAATCATCGATATCGACGGGCCATCATGCCGATGCGGTAGCCGGGGATGTGTTGAAGCGTACATTGGCTCTAATGGAATACTCTCGCGGTTTCATAAAAGCATGGAGCTGCAAGCTGAAATACCGCTTCATGAACAAATGCTGGAAGTAAACAATATCGTAAACCAGGCTCTTGAGGGCGATGCCTTTGCCAAGAAAATCGTTGATGAAACAGTGCAATACTTGGGCGTTTGTGTTGCAAATATCGTGAATTTAGTCAATCCAGGGCTTGTCCTCATCGGAGGCTGGTCGGGGCTCTTGCTAGGCACCCATTATCTTCCCGAAATTGAGAAGGTTGTTCAGAATTACGCGCTA
Source organism: Anaerolineaceae bacterium (assembly GCA_040772305.1). Taxonomy (GTDB): domain Bacteria; phylum Chloroflexota; class Anaerolineae; order Anaerolineales; family Anaerolineaceae; genus Mesolinea. Next base: position 1,454,551 of record JAXGYK010000001.1, on the reverse strand, counting down.
AAGGAATCCTTTGAAAAAACAAGGATAAGCCTTTGTGAGTTAGGCCATGACTCAGTCGCCAAAGGGGCTGCTGGCGTTGTCTTGGAACACTTTTTTGAAGGCGACATTGCCTTGTGAGCTTAGTGCCCAGCCAATTAAACTTCAGGGCTTCTTTTTTATCTGTATATAGTTCTGGGCCAAGATATGTCTTCAGCCTATCCCGTTATGACCAAAACAAATTTAGGGTTTGAGGCAATGGTATTTTTCTAAAATTCCAGCGGATATTTTGGGGTCCAGTCCGGGGTACACGTCAACAGCACCTTGCCAAAGCTTGCAGTAAGCTGCTGAGCTGGAGGCATCTGCCATCGACAATTCGCGTGTATAGGCCTCTGCCACATCAAATTGACCTTTATGTAAAAGCGCCTCCATTAAAGGCAGGTATTCAATCTCAAGTTCAGGATGAATATCCTGATGGCGTGCCTCGTCATATAACTGGATGACCTGTCCCCACTTCCCTTGCTGAGCCGCCAACTCGGCTCGGGTGTAGTAATAGCACCAATCCTTGCCTTCCAGAGCTCCGTAATAATTGGCAACCTGCTGGCTGGCTGGGCCAGGTTCCATCAAAATTCGACCAGGACTGGAAACAGCGAGCGCTTTTTCCCATAGAGCATAATTAGGGTTACCTAAGAATTCAAGCGGGCTTGCCTCGGGGGGAATAATACGCAAACACCCTTTTTCAGGAAAAACAAAAGCAATCGTATCTGAAGTGTTGCCCACAAACTTCGCTGCAAATACCCCTGGACTTAGCGGCTGATCAGGCTCCAACCCTTTCAAGGAATGGCTTTGCGGTGTGCCACCCAGATAGATAAAGTACGGTATGGGATTGCCTTTATGTTCAGGAGCATAGATCAGGTTCATTGCCGCGGTCAGCGAACCGCCATAGGAATACTGTGAAAAGTAAAGATCATCCGTCACTAACGCTGTGCCAGGCTCCAAAGAGGGTACCCGCCAGGCCAGCTGGCTAAAGAAGCGCCTTTGTGCTTCCCATGCATCGGCAAAGTCCTTTGCCTGCATGAACTGCCCTGAAGAAGCCAGTCCAATGAGCAAGGCTAGCAAAAGCGCACGTGCCTTTTGATTTTTTACGAGGAAGAAAAGAAGCCCGACACTGGCCAGTGATATCCCAACTGAAAGAGGAAGGAAAAAGCGATTGTTCGCAAAACTAAGATCCAATCTGAAATCTGCCACCAAAAATGGCAGCATTGCCGAAACTGTTGCGTACACCCCCAAGACTATAATGACCGGATACATTTTTTTATCTAAATCTTCGCCTTTATTGCGGGACTGTATCACACGTAAGCCCAAATACACAAGGAGCGCCGTAGCTGCTAAGACGAGAAAACTCAAGAAATCTGTGGTCGAACCTTTCGGAGTTTTGAGAAGCTCAAGTATGCGAGACCACATTCCAAGAAAGCCTTCATACAGCCCAGAGCCAATATTCTGCAATATACCTAAGAGCATCCCCCAAAAATCTCCGCGGGTGCTGTCGAGAAGACTCAGACGATACCCATATTCTGAACTATTCAGAACACGGTAAAGGCCAAAACCCAGAAAAACGATCAAATAAGGCCACCAATACCGCAAGATACTGCGCCAACACTGGGCAAGGGATCTGCTCTCACCTTTTTGCAAGAGCGCAATATAGATCACAAGAGGCCGAACAAGTTCAAGACCGAAAAAGTATTCGATAGGAGCGATTCCAAGAAAGGTGCAAATCATTCCCAGGAAAGTAAGCAAAAGGGCAGGTTTTCTTCCTCTGATCACCGCAAGCATGAGAATGTAGGAGGCAAAATACAATGCCATTAACAAATAATATTGTCCGAACATGGTGGCAAACCAGTGGAAGCGAAAAGCGGGAAAAACGGTAAAAAGGCCAACCACTGCCGCAGTAAATGTTTTTTGTTTTGGCAACAGCAGATCAAGTAAAAAATAAAAGCTAAGGCTGGCAATGACCCGCGTGACCAGAGCAAACACCTGCCAAGCCAAAGGCGAATCTCGAAAAATCGGCACAAAGGTTTGGTAAACGAAGGGAAATAAAGGCCGGACGCCCTCGAAAAAGTCATTAAATCCCTGAGGGCCCAGAGCCTCGTTGGTGTATACGATGTACCAGTCATCCAGATAAAAGCCCAGCTTTTGGATAAGCAATCCGTAGGCAACCACTGTTAGCATAATAACCAGCAATATCACCGGAAAGTAGTTAGTACATTTAGCTTTTCTTACTTGAGGACTTGTATTCATTGTGGTCTAGATAGATTCTTCTCTGTTTATTTCCTTGGAATTATAGCTGTATTCACATTGGCTTAAGAGCTATCTTTTCATCTGCCCAGCCATATAGCAGCCAATTCAACTTAGCCTTTATAGATTTTAAGCTGAATAACAGGCCTTTCAGCCAGGTTTTTTAGCCAGAACACCCATAATGTCACCAAAATTGAAGGGAATGGGCCATTTGTTAATTCCAGTTTTTTGAACTAAACCATACAAAGGACTCTTTGCAAATTTAGGAAGCAGAGCAGCATCCAATGAGCGGTATTGCCATACAGCTTTTACCCGAATTTCTGTATAACCCAGGCGTCTTAATAAATCCGACAAACTCGCGGAGGAGAAATAGTTGACATGTGTGGGCGGGTGAATCATCCGCCATTTTCGGCCACATACACGTGCAAGCAAACTGCCGCTGTCAATCGTCGTAAGATACAGGTAACCGCCAGGTTTAAGGAGGTCAAAAAACTTGGATAGAATTGCTTTAGGTTCTGGAATATGCTCGAGGCTGGCAAAAGACGTGATAATATCAAAACCCTCGTTGTCTTCCAGGTTAAACAGATCACCATTATGCATACTGTGCCCTTTTTCCAGACAATACGTACGCGCCTCTGCATTGATCTCAATCCCCGTTACATCAAAATATTCAGCAGCAAGGTCTAAAAAATAACCGTAGGCTGAACCGATTTCAAGCAGACGCGGTTTGCCCGGGTAATTTGAGAACAAGGTTCGCAGCTGGCGCTCAAACTTGCGAAAACCTACTTTTAAAATCTGCTCTTCAGCAGGGTAGTCCTGGTATTCTTCACCAAAAAAATAACCATGCCCATACAAACTGGCATAGTCAACACTGCCTTCCGAAACAGGCGCCCAAATGAAGCCACAGGAATCACATTTAAGCATTCCGACCCAAATTTCTTTAATATTTACGGAGTCACAAGACGGACAAGGGGAACTCATCGGCATTCAGGACTCCTTCAAACTGGACCGACGAATAATATCCTTGATGATGTAAATCGGCCGATTTTTGACCTGTTGAAAAATATATCCAATGTAGTATCCAAAAATGCTCAAGGTTACCAGAGTTAGTCCATTGCCTAGCATGATAGCGAAGATTAAAGAAACCCAACCCGGTTCCAGGAGATGTCCGCGGTTGCTTAATACATAGATAATAACGATTACAAATTCAATAAAGGAGAAACTCAGATAAAGTGCCCCAAGCAGGAAAGCTACCTTCATCGGTGCCAAAGAGAATGAAAAAAGGGCGTCTGCAGCCAGTCGGAGCATTTTCTTCAGGCTGAACTTAGATTTACCCCCAATTCGCTCATTAGGTGCATAGGTTATCAGCATCCTGCTGCTCTTAAACCCCACCCACGGAACCATACCGCGTAGAAATCGATGGTATTCAGGCATCGTCTTCAAAGCATCAGTAAAACGTCTTGACATCAATCGAAAGTCGGCTGACCCTTCTTCAAGATCCAATTGCGTAAGCGAATTGAGCAGTTTGTAAAACCATTTTGAACTCAATCTCTTGAATGGCCCCTCGTGTCCCTTTAGTCGTTTGCCCTGGATGAGGTCATAGCCTTGATAGAAATAGCTCAAAAAGTCTTTAATAAGCTCGGGCGGGTGTTGACCATCACCATCCATCGTGATAACCGCTTCGCCTTCTGCCATTTCCAAGCCCGCGGTCAAAGCTGCCTGATGTCCGAAATTCCTGGATAGCACTATGATCTCCACCCTCGGGTCCGTAGCTGCTAGTTCACGCAAAAGAGCTGGAGAGTCATCGGTGGAACCATCATCCACATAAATGATCTCAAACCGATCATGCAGATCCGCAAGCACCCCAGAAAGCTGGTTATGAAACCTGATCAGTATCTCTCCTTCGTTATAGACAGGGATCACGATGCTAATAAGTGAGGGGGAATGATTCGTGGATTCAGAGTGCATGAGCATCAATCCTTTTTAGACCAGATAAAAATGAAATCACGATTGCTTAGTTAATTATAGCCTCACCCTCAAGAATCCAAGTTATAAATGCCAGGTTCCCATCCTGACCCCCTCACAATTGAACCCATACAAAACCTTGACCTAGATTCGGATATCGTGTAAAATCTTGCACTCATGCCCTCATCGTCTAGGGGACCAGGACGTAGCCCTTTCAAGGCTAAAACCGGAGTTCGAATCTCCGTGAGGGCATTTTTCTTTTAATTCCCTCGTTGAAACACAGGGTTGAGGCGAAAATCAGGCAGTTTTATCGCCAAAAACGCCAAGAAAGGACAGAGCCCTGTGTTTCTCTCAGAAGCCATCTAACTATACTCAATAAACAGAGGTAACTCCTCACTGACTACCAAGGTATATTGCAACTCCCTGGCGCGCTCGTCATACTTTCTCGAAGATCTGGAAGTATCCAAAATTAGTGCCTGCGATATCACAATTGGAGTTTAATACACTCATACTACCCCCAGAATGTTTTCTAGACTTTTCTATCAGCTTTGACAATCTGGAACTAGTAGCCGCTCATCCGGAACAGCGTACCCAAAAGCTCATTTGCAAGAGCTGGAGGAGCGAATTTTGGCTGAGAATAGTCTGTAAAATACAGGGGGATCAACTCAGTAGCAATATGGTGATTGTCATAAAATATGTGCCGGTCCAAGAAAGCCTTGTCTGTCTCACTACCTACGTCCAACTGGTCAAAGAAGAGGTTCCCTAAGCCATAACGCAACAGACTATTTTGAAAAAAAGCCATTGTATGAGGACGATGAGCCTGAGATCCGCTCACAATCACTGCTCCAGCACTGGCAGCATCTTCAAAATCCTGCACTAAATTAGGATCGGGGTACCAGCCATAAGATTCGATGTGCTGGAAAGTAACAATTACGTTATAGCCCTCTTCGGTAAGCCGCGCAATGCTTGCCCTCATTGCTGGCAAATTGCATCCATTGGCACCACCGGTTTCTGGTCCGGCATTAACCGAATACACACCTTTGGCATTGCAACCCAAGAAGGCGAGTTTGTTCCCTTTTACCTCTACTGTAATCGCACGGGAAGCTTCTCGTTCATTGGCACCGCCGCCATAATATCCAATTCCCGCCTCATCATAGAGCCTTAGAGTATTTTCCAAAGCCTCTGGTCCCCAATCATTCAAATGATCGCCTGTAAGCTCCACAATATCCGTACCAATATCTTCCAGCAAGCGCAGGTAGCGTTCCTTGGAGCAAAAAATGAGGTTGGGCATAATACCAACTGGATCAGGGCAATCTTTAGCAAAAGAAACCTCGTTGCTAATATGCAACAAATCTGCCGCACGGAGCGTATCCCCGATGACTTCCTGAGGATAAAGCACACCATAGCGCTCCATATCAACTGCGGTGGCTCGTGCCAGAGCAGTAACACCTGTAAGCATCACGGCCGCCATTTTTTCCGCGTCCCAGTTCCTGGGCATAAGCTCTACAAACTCTTGCAACAAATCCGGGTTCACTGAGTTGTAAGCTTTTACAAGCCCAATCGGAAGACCCAGTGTCCAATGCTGCGGGTCAAAGTCCTGCTCAAGTGGTGATCTGCCCTCAATTTTTATCACCTTAAGGCGTGGTTCCAAATCTTCGAATGGAACTAATGCCCAGGTATCGGGTTCTTGCCAAAGCAGATCTACAAGGCTTTCTTCTGGCACACCCTCAAGGTTAATGCCTGCGTTACCAAGCAAACTTTTCACAGCAGGCAGGTCGCTTTCCTTGACAACAAGGCGATTAAAAGGAGCTTTTGCTGGTTCCTGGAGAGAGCTTTTCCATTCGTCCAAACTAATTCCCTCCCTTGCGGTCGGAAACCGAGCTGCAAGCGCGTACACCCACACCCCCACTGGATCACTTGCATTTGGAGTAAACCGGGCGGCCTCATCATCTGATTCCGAAGAGCAAAGCATTCCGCTTTCTTGGATAGCCTCTAAGAAGCCAGCTGGTAATGCGGCATCAAGCCCAAAACAGGCCCCATCAAAGTCAGTTTGCCCTGGCATACTTGACTCGCTGCCAGAGTCTGGTCTTATTTCGTTTTCAGCATCTAAAACACCCTGTTCTGCAGATGCGTTAATGTTTGGGTTAAGCTCATCCTGCGGTGGAGGAGCTTGTAATGGTTCGCAGGCGGTTATGAAGAGCAAGAACAACAAGACAAAGCAGATAAAATAACGAGCTAAAGGTCTAAGAATAAACATAAGTGCTTTCAATCAACAATTTGGGCACTGGTCAAGAAGAGCATTTCTAGCATAGCAGCCCGTTCAGCAGGCCTCATCCAGCGGGGAGTGATGTAATCTGTCCATTTTACAGTCAACAATTCAACGCCCAAATACCTGCCATCATAAAAGTAATGACGATCCAAAAAAGCTTTATCGGTATATTCCCCCATGCCCAACTGATCAAAAAAGAGATTGCCTAAACCATAGTGTATAAAAGTTCCATCTATAAATTCGTATGTCTGTGGCTGATGAGCTTGGCTTCCGCTGACAATCGTAGCTCCAGCTTCAGCTACAGCCCTAAAATCGCGCAGCATATAAGCATTTGGCAGCCAGTGATAGCGCTCTTCGTGTTGAAAGGTAACAATCAGCAAATAGCCCTCTTTCTTCAGCTCAGAAACCGCAGCAGTCATGTAATCCATATCGCAATGGTACGCACCGCTTTGGGTTTCACTGGCATAGGCAAAACGAGGATCTTTGCCATTACAGCCTAAAAAGGCGATTTTATTCCCCTTGATTTCCAGCTTTAATGCCTGGCGAGCCTGCTTTATATTTGCTCCGCCGCCATAGTATGGCCAGCCTTGTTCCCGGTACAGGTCTAAAGTATGCAGCATGGCCTCATCTCCGTAATCCTGAAAATGATCTCCCGTTAGTTCGACAATATCCGTACCAATACTGCTTAATAGCTCAAGATATTTGTCAGAGGAACAGAAGCGGTAATACAGGCCGGTAGTATGCGGCGGACAATCCGTTTTAAACGGTACTTTGTTACTTATATGCAGCAAGTCTGCGCTTCGGAGTGTGTCGCCTATTTCAACAGCCGGTGCTAACACGCCGTATTCTTCCATTCCAACTGCTGTTGCACGCACTAGCGCAGTAACACCCGTAAGCATCACTGTTGCAAATTTTTCGCTGTCACGATTTGTCAGCGGCAAAAAAGGCAGCAAATCGGCTTCTGCTTCAGTGGGCTCAAGCCCAAAACTGATGGTCAGCGACCAGTCTTGAGCATTGAACTCCTTGTGAATAGGATTTTGTCCATCGATTCCAATTACTTTCCACTCTGGCACAATCCCAGTAAACGGAACAACTGCCCAGTGTTTAAGCACTTTACTAAATTCTGCCGTTTCGGGCTCAGTATCAAGAATGCTTAGGCTGCTGTCCGATTTTCCCAGACGGGAGGAAAGTGCCAATTCAGTCCTTTTACTAAGCGATAATTTCACTACATCTTCCAGCGCCTCACCTTGCCAAAGAGCTTGAAATTCTTCTAAACTAACCGAATCCCTAACGGTATCAAAAGGAGCAACCAGAGCATAAACGACCTTAATTGAACCCTCACCAGGAAGAAGCTTAGCCGGTTTCCGGTCATCAGCACCACAGAACAAATTCTCCTGCTCAAGCAAATCTAAGCTTGTAAATGGCCAAGCATCCTCCAGGCAATAGCCTGGTCTTGATACGCTGGTAGCTGTGGCCTGAGGTCTAGGATCACCAGTATCCTCAAGCGTCTGAAGAGGAACTGGTGAAGACTCGTGCATCACTTCCGTTGCGCTTGAATTCTCTGCAGGTTTTGGTTTCAATCCGCTGCAGCTGGTAAAAACGAACAATACAACTAATAAAAGCAATAATATACGTTTATTCATTTGCATTTAACCTAGTCTAATTGTACCGTTGCAGAAACAGAAAATAAAAGAATGAGCCTGCACCTGTCATATTTCTTCCGCAATACCATAGCAAATGAAAGTCTGGACTGTGCATTCTGCCTCTGGATCGAACACATTAGTGAAAGAAAAGTCATAAATGATAACAATATGGCGGGTTCCCAGTAATGGTGCAGAAACAAACGAGATCCCATTAACTATCCAAGTCTGCATAGCTCATTTCACCAAAAGAAGGCCAGAAAATTGGCTCTTTTTAAAATGCATTGAAAAGTACACACTCAAACGTATTGTTCTCATTCCAATAGGTATATGACCTATTTGGCGGTTTTGTGATTACTCCAGTACCGGTCTTCGTTGCCATCGCCTTTGCAAGAGAAAGACTGTTGCTACTTGATATGTAGCTCTAAAACCACCCATTTGATTGACCAGAGCAGCTGCGAAAAGTACGGGAAGAAGCACAATATCGCGTTTGAACAATGGAGCGGGATTGCATTCTGTACAAATATGAAGTGAATAAAACAATAACAAGCAGGCATTTAATGTTGTTATTGCGAACAAGTTCCGATAAACTTGTGGAGATGCTTGCACACGTCTTCTCATCTGCTGTAATTGGTCTGGAAGGGGTCATTATTGACGTTGAAGTTGACCTTGGGCAGGGGGAACCTAAAACATTAATTGTTGGTCTGCCTGACCAGGCAGTTAAAGAAAGCCAGCAGCGTGTATATGCTGCCATCAAAAACTCCAATCTAAGCAACCCTCGCCGATCCATCACGGTTAACCTGGCTCCTGCCTCTGTCAAGAAAGAAGGTCCGTTTTTTGACTTGCCCATCGCTGTAGCGATCCTTGCTGCCAATGGACAAATACCGCAAGACACTTTAGATGGTGCGATGGTTGTGGGTGAACTGTCTTTAGATGGAAGCGTGCGTCATGTGCGCGGTGTTTTAGCAATGGCAGCAACAGCCCGCCAGGAAGGATTCAAACATTTTTTTGTCCCCGCTGTCGATGCTTCTGAGGCAGCACTGATACCGGATATTGAGGTTTATCCAGTCGAAAGTCTGGAGAAATTATTTCTGCATCTCACAGGTCAGGAATTGCTAAGCGCAACCCAGCTAAGGGCTAACTTGTGTGCCCAGGTACCAGCTTTTGACCAGACGGATTTTAGCGAAATCAAAGGCCAGGAGCATGTGAAGCGCGCTCTGGAGGTAGCAGCTGCCGGCGGGCATAATGTGCTCATGGCCGGCTCGCCAGGTGCTGGTAAAACCCTCCTGGCACGAGCAATCACCTCCATCCTTCCCCAACCAAGCTTGGAGGAATCCCTGGAGATTACGCGTATCTATTCAATCTGCGATATGCTGCCCGAGGGAACACCGTTGATTCAAACACGACCTTTTAGGGCTCCACACCACACAATTAGTCATGCAGGGCTGGTAGGGGGCGGAAACATCCCTCATCCTGGAGAAATCTCGCTGGCCCACCGTGGTGTGCTTTTTCTGGACGAACTCCCCGAGTTTGGCCAGCGTATATTGGAAGTACTGCGTCAACCTATCGAAGATAAACTTGTCACGATTGCAAGAGCTAGTGGCTCGCTCACCTTTCCGGCCAACTTCACACTCATCGGTGCGATGAATCCCTGCCCATGTGGCTATTATGGGGATACCCTTAAGCAGTGCACTTGCAGCAGCGGTGCTATTCTCAATTACCAAAAACGCATCAGCGGCCCGCTGCTGGACCGCATTGACATCCACGTACATGTGCCCAGAGTAGACTACCTTAAATTAGCCAGCCGCAAACAAGCTGAAAGCTCGGAAACAATACGAGCCCGCGTTGAAGCCGCCAGAGCAATACAGCTGGCACGTTTCAAAGGAACGCGGCTGTTAAATAACGCCGATATGACCCCTTCAGAAATACACCAATACTGCAACTTGGATAGCGCTTGTGAAGCCTTAATGCAAACCGCTATGCGACAAATGCAATTAACCGCACGCGGTTACCATCGCGTTATCAAGCTTGCCCGCACCATTGCTGACCTGGCAGGCGAAGAACAGATTGCCCAGGTACATCTTGCCGAGGCTTTACAATACCGCGCGAAAGAGTTTGATTATTAGAATGTTTAAAGCAAAATAGCTGGCTTAAACCAGCTATTTTTTCAGTTATTGTAGGAACAATCCCAGGCTTATTGCGAATTTTTTTCTTCAAAATCCTTAAGGAAAGCCACCAAAGCATCTACCCCTTCTTTGGGCATAGCGTTATAAATTGAGGCTCGCAGACCGCCAACGCTCTTATGACCTTTAAGGTTATCGAAACCAGCTTCTATCGAGGCTTTCACAACCGCAGCATCCAAATCCTTGTCACCGGTAGAGAATGGTACGTTCATCAAAGAGCGGTCATGTTTAACAACTACGCCCTTAAACATCTTTGAATTATCCAGGAATTCATAAAGTGGGGCAGCTTTTTCAGCATTAATCTTGGCCATGCCTTCCAAACCCCCAAGGCTCTTTATGTGCTTGAACACTCTGCCACAAACATAAATAGCCCAGCAGTTAGGGGTATTGTAAAGTGAGTTGCTATCGGCGTGCGTTTCATAACGCAGGTAAATAGGCACTCTTGAATCCAAATCCTCACCACGCCGAATCAAATCATCACGCATGATGACAATTGCTATCCCAGCTGGCCCTACATTCTTTTGCACACCTGCAAAAATCAAACCATATTTGCTTACATCACATGGTTTCGAAAGGAACATGGAAGATTGGTCTGCAACAAGTGGTTTTCCCTTTGTATCAGGAAGGCTTTGCCAGGTAGTTCCATTGATAGTTTCGTTCTCACAAATGTAAACGTATTCAGCGTCATCCGAAACCTGGATAGATGCTGGATCAGGAATATAAGAGAAGTTCTTATCTTCGCTGCTTGCAATCACATTTACTTTGCCGAATCGTTTGGCTTCAGCAATCGCCTTTTTGGCCCAGGATCCGGTATTGACATAATCAGCAACCCCAGTTTTCATCAGGTTTAAAGGCACCATTGCAAACTGTAGCGTGGCCCCACCCTGAATAAACATCACCTTGTAGTTGTCAGGAATCATCAGCAAATCGCGCAGGTCTTGTTCGGCCTCCTTGAGGATGTCGTCAAAGACCTTGCTGCGATGGCTCATTTCCATCACGCTCATCCCTGAACCGTTATAGTTCAGCAGTTGATCACGTACTTCTTCGAGTACTGCTTCGGGGAGCATACTCGGACCCGCAGAGAAATTGTATGTACGTCCGTATTTCATAAAAATACTCTCCTTTTTGTTACGGCAATTATTTTTTTGGCCACACGCAGCCGTTTCTGAGTATATCAGCGTATAACCACTTTTTGTCCTCAAGCTTACAAAAAAGCCTTAGCTTTGCTCGTTTATAATCGCCATATGCCTAAAACGGTTCAAGGTCAAAATAATACCTGGCATATTCTTGATCTTATCGGTTCCGGCGATGCCGGTGAAGTGCTGCGTGTGCAATCACTGGACCAGCAAACAAAAGCCGTCATGAAACGCCCTTTGCAAAATGCGTCTGGGGGCACAATCCTGCGTCAGGCAATGCAAATCGAAACTGAAGGTCAAGTCCTGGCTGATTTGGATGGAGTTGACGTGCAGCGTAGGGGTCTCCTTATTCACACTCCTATCCTGCTTGACAAAAGCCCTATTGAAAGCTCCCGCACTGCAAAACTTTTCATCATTTCCGAGGAAGTGAGCGGAAGCGCAGTTTCCAGTTTGCTAAAAGCTTTCCATCAGGATGGTAAGCCTATCAGTCAGGTATTGGTTGTACGTGTACTCAATGGCCTCTTACAGCTTTTGCGCAAAACACATGAAAAGGGCATTCTGTGGAACGATGTCAAAATGGAGCACATCTTTTGGGATCCAGCTGCCAAAAAGCTTTCTTTCATTGACTGGGGCAACAGCTTGCGTTTCGACCCACATTCAGCTTCGCAGGAAAAAGTAAGTCCTTTCTTGGATTACCAGCAGATGCTTGCCGAAGGTCGCATGTTCATTGAACAAACAGCTCCTCAACTCCTCCAGGAGTTAGCTTGGCCGCTTTCAGCAGCTGAACTGGATGAAGAAGCCTTAACCTCATTGCGTTTCCGGACTGAATATCTCGAATCCTATCTAAGTATGCGCGTTGTGGAATATCAGGTTTTGTTGCGCAAGTACCAAGCGCGCATCCAGGACAGCGAAACCCTTGCTGAACTGTTGGAACTTAGCAAAGCTTTGGAACAGCTTGGTGTTCCCGCTGATCCGCAAACCATTCTTGCGTCAGCAGCAGATTTAGTTGATAGCCTGCTTGTGTTTTGTGACTATGCGCAAGTAAAGCAGGTTTGTGATTTAATCCTCCAGCACCTTCCTCAGAGTGCTGGCAATAACTGGCAATTGGGGTCTTATATCCTTACCTTAGAAGCCCTGAAAGATCAGCCACTACATATTCCCCTCTTGAAAGCTGTGTTCTCATCGAACTGGGTGGAAGCTGTTTGGATCCTGCAGACCATCCAGGAGAGTCCCCAAATGCACTACAACCTTCAGCCATTACTAATGGCCTTACGAGATGCCAGCCTGGAAAATCCGGCTGCCAGCGCAACAGTTCATAGCCTGATCTTAAAAGTGTCCGATGAAATTGAACAATGGAACACCGCACTGCGGCCCGATGCCACAGCAGACCAGGCTGCCCTGAAACACCTCCAAAATTCACTAACCGCCATTAAAACAAGTTGGCCTTCCTTACATGAGCATGAAATCCTTGGCGAAAAAGCCCTGACACTGCGTCATTGGATAAACCAAAACGCTCACCTGGCATTACCCAGCCTGCCTGCCCTAAAAACCGCACTAACACGACTTTTAACACGCTTCAGAGAGCTGCATCGAAGCTGGCATGAAGCTGATTGGGATGGCTTAGAAACAAAAACAAAGGAATGCTTTCTTTCAGAGCCAGCGCTGATTTACCTGCCACAAATTGCCCGTTGGGCGCAGGATATGCGAGCCTGGGTCGAAGTTTTTAAAGAAGGCCCGCAGCGTAACGAAACGGTAACACAATTCGCGGTGAACTTAGTGAATGCCTTCCCCAAAGGAACAAACCATTTCGGCATTACAGACTGGCTGCAAGGCTATTGGGAGGCAGCTCACCACATCATCAAGGCAAAGGATATTGAGGTACTGCGCCAGGAAGCTCAGAAAGGCACCTGGCCTTTTCCCTGGTTACAGCTGAGTACTATCACCTTAGACCTGCCATTTGACCTGGCTCAGCAAACAAGCCTTACACCAGAGCAAAGCAATTTAACAGCCCAGTTTTATAAAGCCCTGCAAACATCCAGCGATCCAATCGCTCAGCTGGAGCGTTTGCGGCAGAGTCTGCCTGTTTTTTACCCTCTCTACCGGGACCTTGCGGCTGCATTTACAAACGCCTTCAATCCCATTGAAGTTCCCTTGCCAAATTTGGATCCCGAAGCTTTTCCATTAACGGAGCGTGCAGCTATCCGGGAAAGCTTACAGGTATTAGAGCTTGTATCTGCCTGGAAAAGCGCCCAAGATGCCGGGCAGCTGCTTGAAACTACACAAAGTGAAGATGCTCCGGCGAACTGGCTAATCCTGACAAAACTGGAAAAAGCATCCAAAACATGGCAGCGCAGGATCCTGCCTGTGCTCACAGCAATTCAGCAAAAAAGCTGGGAACAGCTGTCCGATCCCAAACCGGATACTCCCCAAGATGCATTGAACCACTGTGCGCTGGCGCTTTCACGTTTGGCATACGCTTGGGGCAAAATCTCAGACCTGGGCTTGTTCAAGGAACAAGTTAACGAGATGATATCGGATGCGGATACAGCCCAGACGGCATTCTTGCAGTTTTGGCAAACCAATGAGCAAGGGGATGATGTAGTTCTTAGCAGGTTACTGCGCGCCAATCAAACCTTTTTAAGCAGCATAAATAACTATCTGCTGTCGATTTGCCGCCAGTTACGCACAGTTTTGCGTGCATTAGATGTGGTCAATACGCCTGAAATGGCACGCACCCGCCTGGCGCAGAACAGCGCAAGCGACCTTATTTTTGCCTTGGTTCAACTAGATAAACTTCTCAAACCTCCTTCAAGAAAGCAGTCACCAATTCTGCAATGGCAAAAGCAATATCTCGACCTCCTAAATCAAACCGATCGTAATTCGATACAACATGCCATTCAAGCAATCGAGAGCATCCACCCACTCTTACCTTGGTTTGACGAACTGCTGCGGCGCGATGCAGGCTACTTTGAAGATCCTGGCAGACGTCAATGGTAAAATGGCGCCTTAGGTAACTTTATGCGTGAAGATAGATTAGATGCACATTCTGGCCTTTATCTGGCCGAGCCTTTAGATACTTGGCTTACCGCCAACCACCAGGATTATGCAATCCCTGAAGCTGGTGGCTCAAGCGCACGGGTTTTTCTGCTAAAACATGCGAGCAGTCAATTGCCGTGGAAGCGAGAGCCAGCATTTAAAGTGATGCGGCACGACAAACCCAGCTATGCCATTCCGCTCTTTAAAGAAGAGTACAAAATCCTGGGCGGTTTACAGGGTTTGGATGGGCTTACACCAATGCTCAACGCCGGCTATTTTAAACCCACCAAGGGAATTACATGGCCTCCAGAAATTGCCCCGCTTTCTAAATCAATGGAGAAGATGGGCCAGGCAAGCCATATCCGCGGGCAGTTAGCAATTTTTGATTCAGATGAGACCGAGCAGGTTTTGGAAGAGTTTGATGAGCGCATCGCAGATGGCTGGCTGCCGTTTATTATTCTGGAACGACGCTGGGAAGATAACCTCTATCTTGTTTCAGACGCAGGCTACACGCGCGGTAACTTTCTCCACAACCTTAATATGTCCCAGGTTTTGGATATCGCCCACCAAATGGTCTCAATCCTTGGTCAGGCTCATGCCCGTGGCGCTACATATTTAGATCATAAATTGTTGCATTATTACTGGAACGACGTACGCGAAAAAGTAATTATGATCGATTGGAACATCGGGCATTGGACTCCGGAAGATTTCAAGCTTGAAGTGCAGGCTGCAGACATGATTCAATTCAGCTCACGCGCGCTTCACCACTTGTTCACCGGGGCACAGGCCCCTGGCACGGTTGCCGTAGGTCCAAATCGACCTGAAGATATTGCAAATTCCCCTGCACGCTATAAGGCCTCTTATTCTTTTGATGTCCAAAAAAGGCTCAATCAGGATGAAATGTCCTTTTTAGAGCAAGCGCTGGACGGTGTATTTACCACTCCAGAGTCCATGGCCGAAGCTATTGCTGCTTTGCAGCGTAAGCGATCCTAGGAGCCACAAAGGAGATTCATGATCCGTGAACTTATAGAGACCGCCAGAAAGGCTTTAGCCCAGCGGGAACCCAGTAACGAAACCCTGGAGGCAGCGGAAAGCGGCCTTTCCACCTACCTGGAAGCATACGCTACCCGCCGCATTGCTGAGAAGCCAGATTTGGATGAGATCGAAGAAGCCAATCGCCTGCTTCGGGAAATCCAGCGCGAGCGCAGTCGCCGCCTGGCAGATGGCTTGTCTGCTTCTCCCGCACAAACTTCCCCGGTACTCGCTCCCAAAGGCGATACTGAATCCCCATCTGCGATCCCGCCGATACCAGGCAGCATCGCCGCTCCAATCGCCGAAGAGCCCGGTCAAGCCGAGTACCTTAGCACTACTTCTCCTGCATTGGATCAGAGCAGTGGCTTCCAAGCAGCTAACCTGCAGGAGATTCCTCCCATACCCGGTCAGACGGTCGCCGACCCAGGTGTAACACGTACGAGCCTGCGCGGTCCCGGCAACGAGGACTTTGGTATGGATCCTTTACGCAGATTTTTTGCTTCCACGCACGATCCTGAAGCCGAAAGGCTCATGGACGAGGCCGAAGAAGCCTTTTATAAGGGAAATTATCAGGCTGCCATTCCGCTCTACGAAAAAGTGATCCAGATGGAGCCGGGCTGGACTCGCGCCCAGGAACATCACAGCGAAGCTGAGGAATACCTGCGCTCTGGGAATATCCCTTCGGTAGCACTCCCGCCCGAAGCCGGTAAAGCATACGGTAAAGCCCAAAGTGCAGCTCGCGTCTTCCGATATAAAGTTGCCTTGGATTATCTGGATGAAGCCTTCGATCATCTGCAAGATGCGGGTATCAAGCGTTGGCGCGAGGGGGAAGACCTGCGGCACGATCTGGAAAACCAGATGCAGGCCTATGATGTTTGGAAGGAAGGACTAAACCTCTTGCAACAGGGCAACCTGGTGCCAGCTTTAAGCAAGCTTCAAACAGCCGCCAGTGCCGTAGCTATCCCGGAATATATTGATAAAACAAATGAAGTCCGCGCAGATATCGCTGTTTTAGACGAAATCAGCGATCTGGTCAGCATGAGCGGCAAAATTCCCCCTACCCGTCTGGCAGAAAGCATGGGCAAGCTGGAGCGCCTGCGCATGAAATACGGTGATATTCCTCAGCTGGCCCGTTTGCGCAACAAGCTGGATATGCTCATCCCGGCCTTAACCCAGTCGCTCTTAGATAACACGCAGCGTTTAAAGAAAGACGCTGATGAAGCACCCACCCTCTCGCTTGCTAAATTAAAAATTGAAGGCGCACGTGAAAACCTGGATCTTCTGCGTCAGCTGGATGCTTACGAAGGCCAAAGTTTGCTCCTTGAAAACGAGATCAGTAATCTGGAAACTGACATCAACGCTGCAGAAGATTCCTTAACCCGCGCACAGCAAGCTTTTGAAAGCGGCAACCGTTTCTTCGCCCTCGCTGCTATACGTATAAGTCGTAAAGCAGCCAAACGTTTTCCCCAGGATCCCAAGGTTTTGGAGCTGAAGCGCAATTTTGTGCCTAGCTATGCGGTTGGCTTCTTGGGTGTCCTTATTGCGCTGATCATCCTGATTGTCGTGATCTCAGCCGCAGTACGCAACATAACTGCGAATATACGGCAGCGAAACCTGGCGCTCACGCCAACCGTCACCCGAACCCCAACCGTAACGCTGACACCAACACAAACCCTGACGCCTACGCCCACACTTACCCCAACGCCTTATTACACGCCTACGCCTACGATTACTCCCAGCCCCACACCCATTGTTGAAATGGTAACGATCCGGCCTGTATACGCACGAAATGGTTGCTACTCAGGTTTTGGGGCAACAGGCTCATTGCCGCAAGGAGTCTCCGTCAGCCTCTTGCCGATGCCCGAGCGAATCTTCGATAACATCAATCGCGAATGTGTCCTGGTCCGGTCTGATTACCTGGGTGTTATTGGTTACGTCTGGCTTGAGGATTTAAGTCTGCCGAATCGTTGATTTAGCCTGTTTTTAAACAAAACACCAGAGCTCTATGAACTGAACCCCTGGGTCAAGACACAAAAAGAAAACACCTCGTGCGACAATAAAGCAGGAGGTGTTTTTATGTCTGGGAAAAAAGGGATGGTTCATTACGATCTGGCGATCAAGCTTGAAGCTGTAAAGCTACGCGAGGAGGGTCTGCCCTACCGAGTGATCGCAGATCGTCTTGGAATAAGAGAATCCGAGCGCATAGAAAAGTGGATGGCACAATACCGAGCAGAAGGTGAAGCGGGGCTATGCAAGAAAGGCAACGGTCGTCCGCGTAAACAGCCACTCAGTCAGGAAGCTTATATCCAGAAACTGGAAATGGAGAATGAACTCCTAAAAAAATTTCATACCGAGTTGCGCAAACTTATGCCCGCGAGGCGCGATATCGGGTCATTGAACACTACCGGGGAAGATATCCAGTGAAGGATATGTGCTCCTTCTTCGGGATTTCACGGGCAGCTTACTATGCCTGGCAGAAGCGTTTGTTGCGGCCGGACAAACATGCAAAGCGGAAAGAACTGATTCTGAAAGCTTATAGAGCTTCACGATGCACCTACGGGTACCGCAGGATTGGGGCATGGCTGAGGGAGAAAAAAGGGATCAAGATTAATCACAAAGCTATCCTGCGCTTGATGAACGAGATGGGGATTCACTCGGTGGTGAGAAGAAGAAGAAAACCATATGGTAAGTCCAGCCAAAACTACAGCCACATTTACAGCAATCTCTTGCATCGGAACTTCCATGCTGTTGCTCCCAATCAAAAATGGTCTACTGATATTAGCTTTATTCCTACGAAACAGGGTTGGGCTTATCTGTCTGTGATCAAAGACCTTTTCGACGGTTTTATTGTTAGTTTTGCCATGAAGCAAGCGAATACAGTCGATTTGGTCTTGCAAACCCTTAGAAACGCAGTTGTCAATGAAAAGGTCACTGATGGACTCATCCTCCATAGTGACCAAGGGCATCAATACAGCTCCCACGCTTATTATGTCCTCACCTCTGAGTATAGCATCTCTCCATCGATGTCACGCAGGGCTAACTGTTGGGATAATGCTCCTGTCGAAAGTTTCTTCGGAACTCTGAAGGAGGAATGCCTTCGTCAATTCCCTGTCATGTCCTTTGAGGAGGCTAAGAATACTATTTCTGATTACATTCACTTTTATAATTATGAAAGGATACAGCTTAAAACAAGAAAGACACCTTTTGAACTTAGGTGCCTTTCCGGGTTGATCTGAGGTCGTTTTCTTTCGTGTCTACTTTTTAGGGTTCAGTTCACTAGGTTCTGGTGTTTTTTGTAGTGACTGTTTCTTTACAGGGGTCGTATAATCAGCAATATGAAAACATTGGATCAGCAATATGAATCCGCCCTCGACTTCCTCTATAGTTTCATCGATTTTTCGATGAAGAAAGAGCCCGGGGATACGCAACGCTTCTTTAAACTGGATCGGATGCAGCGTCTCGCCGATGCATTAGGCAACCCGGAACGTTCCTATCCGGTTGTGCACGTAGCAGGAACCAAAGGCAAAGGCTCAACCGCTTCGTTTATTGCCTGGGGCTTACACGCTGCCGGTTACAAAGTGGGTTTGTACACCTCACCGCATTTAGAAGAGTTCGGCGAACGTATCCAGGTAGATTTTCAACAGATTGATAAACAAGCACTGGTCGAGCTTACAGAAGTTCTGCGCCCTCAAACAATTATCCAAAGCGATCTCAGTTCTTTCGACCTTTTCACCGCGCTGGCTTTTCTGTACTTTAAACAACAGAAGGTAGATATCGCGGTCATTGAGGTGGGTCTTGGAGGACGGGTAGACAGTACCAACATCGTTCAGCCCATGGTATCAGTGATTACCTCTATTTCCTATGACCACAGATCCGTCTTAGGAGACACACTTACAGAAATTGCACATGAAAAAGGCGGGATCATAAAAGAGGGTATTCCGGTCATTTTGGCGCCTCAAAACCCCGAAGCCCGAAAGGAGCTTTTGCACCTGGCAGCATTACATGGAAGCCCCGCTATTAAGGTGGAAGAAAGTTATCAAACCTGCCAGCTTAGCCACAACTTGGAACGCCAGCGCGTCCTCATTACAAGTCTCGCGGGCAAACAAACTCCTTCATTAGCCAACCCACCCATCAAACTAAGCCTGCCCCTCCTGGGTGCCTACCAGGTAAGCAACGCTGCTACCGCATTGGCTGCTTTGGACCAATTGCGCCTCCAGGGTTTCAAGCTGGGAAGAGCAGCCGTACAAAAAGGTTTCCGCGAATTATGCTGGCCAATCCGTTTTGAAATTTTACGAAAACGACCACCGATTATTGCCGACTCAGCTCACAATGGCGACTCGATGGAAAAACTACGCCAGGCCTTGGACGAATATTTCCCCGGGCTTCCTTTTATCCTGCTCTTTGGTTCCAGTGCCGATAAAGAAATGGATGCGATGCTGGCAGCTATTCTCCCGCGGGTTGAGCATGTGATTGCTACGCAAAGCATCCATCCCCGGGCCAAAGATGCCAAAGAACTTGCTCAAATTATTTCCCGCCATTATTCCAGCGTAGAAGCTATAGCACCAGCCGAAGCAGCCATCGAGCGAGCTCTGCAGCTGGCCGGACGAGAAAAAGGAATCATTGCTTGCGGCAGCATCTTCATTGCCGCAGGAGCTAAAGTGATTCTGCGGGATAGAGGCATTGGGTACTAGCGATCCGCGTATGATAAGATCTATGCCTTACAGGAATCTAAAGATACTATGAGCTACGATTTCAAATTTAATACAGATGATGCCTTTCATCTGCCCAAAATAGCGAATTTAGATGCCATCAACATGGTGCGCAACCGCAGAATGGGAAAGGATGGACGCTTTACAGCTCCTGTTGTGTTCCTCAACGACTTTATTCTCTTCCCTCATGCAATTTCCCCACTTACCTTCCCAGACGGCAGTGGCGGATGGGAGCTGATCCGCGCAGCCAGTGAAACCCAAACCACCATCATTGGCTGTTATGGTGATCCGGAAGATAAAACCGGTGATTCAAACCGCTACCTCACTATCGGTCTCGAACTTGCTGTTGGGCAAGACATCGAAACCGAGCCGGGCAGCCACACAGTTTTGGTACAGGCGCGCCGGCGTGTGCAAATCGTGGATATGTTCATGGAAGATGGCATACCCGTTGTAGCAGTTGAACCTGTTGCGGAGAAATCGCGCCGAACTCAGCACCTCACAGTACTCATGCGTCTGGTCAATAAACGCTTTGAAAAATTTTTGGAAGTCAACGAAACAATCCCGGACGATGTCGGCCTTTTTGCCAGAAACATTGAGGATCCTGCAGAACTTTCCGACTTTATTGCCGCAACTGTAGATTTCGGGTTCAAAAAACGTATGGATCTCTTGGCAACGGTGAACCCGGAGGAACGCTTGGTTTACCTGGAACAGGCACTTAACAGTGAAATTAAACTGGCTGAATTAGAAAGCAAAATTCAAAACGATGTTCAGGCCGAATTGGATCGCAGTCAACGGGATGCATACCTGCGTGAGCAGATTACGCGTATGCAGCGCGAGTTAACCGATGGCCGCTTTAGCGATCCCGAAGTGCAAAGCTTGTCTGAAAAGCTGGCTGCTGTCGAACTGCCCCCAGAAGCCCGTGAAGCAGCCGATAAGGAACTGGAGCGTTTGCAAAATACACCCCCGCTCTCGCCCGAAAATGGAATGATTTCATCCTACCTCAATTGGCTTGCAGACCTACCCTGGACTGAAACCACACAGGATGATCTGGATATTCAAAAGGCAAAACAATTATTGGATTCCAACCATCACGCGCTAAAAAAAGCCAAGGATCGCATTCTGGAATACCTGGCTGTACGCAGCCTGCACCCCAAACGCAATCGCCAGCCAATTCTTTGCTTTGTAGGTGCGCCAGGTACAGGCAAAACATCTTTGGGGCGTTCGATTGCCGAAGCCATGGGCCGCAAGTTCGTTCGCCTTTCTCTGGGCGGGGTACACGATGAAGCCGAAGTTCGCGGCCACCGCCGTACCTATCTGGGCGCCTTGCCCGGAAGAATTTTACAAACCATGCGCAAAGTAAAGGTAACCAATCCGCTCTTTATGCTAGACGAGATTGATAAACTCAACAGCGACTTTCAGGGCGACCCCGCCGCAGCACTGCTCGAAGTATTAGACCCGGAACAGAACAACGCCTTTAGCGACCACTACCTCGAGGTTCCTTACGACCTCAGCAAGGTTTTCTTTATCACAACCGCAAACAACAGCCAGGCTATCCCGCCTGCTTTGCTGGACCGCATGGAAATCATTGAGTTTCCTGGCTACATTCTGGAAGACAAACTAGCAATTGCCCGAAGCTTTCTCATCCCTAAACAAATTGAAGAATCAGGCCTGGAAGACGAATCCATCGACTTTACGGACGAAGCTGTTGCACTCATCGTTGAAAGCTACACCTATGAAGCTGGCGTCCGTAATCTGGAGCGCGAGATTGGCAGCGTACTGCGCAAGCTGGCCAGAATGAAAGCGGAAGGGTTGGATATGCCGCACAAGGTAACTGCAGAGCTGGTAAGCGAGCTTTTAGGACCCGTGGAATATTTCCCCATGAGCGCCGAAGCAGAAGACGAGGTGGGAGTGTCTACAGCCATGGCCTGGACCGAAAATGGCGGCGAAATCATGCCCATTGAAGTGCTGATTGTGCCCGGTAAAGCAAACACCCAAATTACCGGACAAGTCGGCGAAATCATGCAGGAAAGTGCCCAGGCAGCACTCAGCTACCTAAAGAGTCGCAGTGAAGAATTCGGTATTCCCGACAATCTTTTTGAAGAAACCGATATTCACATTCATGTCCCTGAGGGTGCCATCCCTAAAGACGGCCCCAGTGCTGGCATCACCCTGGCAACTGCGCTTACATCTGCAGTATTAGGGGTTCCTGTACGTCACGAAGTAGCAATGTCTGGTGAAATTACCTTGCGTGGCCGCATATTGCCCATTGGTGGCGTACGCGAGAAAGTACTTGCCGCCCAGCGCTCCGGAATTCGCAGCATTATTTTGCCCAAGCGTAACGAAAAGGATCTTGTAGAAATTCCTCAGACAGCGCTGGATATGCTCAATATGCATTTTGTGGAGCATATGGATGAAGTTTTAGCCATTGCGCTTAATGGCAAACCGGTTTATTCCCGCGTGACCAAACCAGTACGTAAACGCAGCAAAAAATCCACAGAAGACATAGAAGCTGCTTAGAAACACCGTTTTAAAATAGAAAACCTGGTTTGAGAAATCCAGGTCTTTATCTCTTGCTATCTATTGCGTAATGACAGTTCACACTGCGTTATCACTGCTCCGCAGGGGGGATTTCCTCTTGATTTAACTCAGCCTGATGCGCTTCCTGCAGCAAGCGGATACCATTTTGTACCTGTGCCATCACCTTACTTAGTTCAGATTCAAGCTTGGTAAGCGTTTCCATCACATAAATATCCGCTTCTTTTTGGGTCTGAGCCGCCTCGTTACGTGCTTTTTCGGCAGCCTGGGCAACGCGTTCTTGGGCTGTTTGGAATATCTCCGATTTTTCCAACATCTTTTCTGCCTTCTCGCGCGCCAATTGAACCGTACGGTTGGCCTCTTCCTGAGCTTGTGCCAGAATGCGGTCCTTCTGAGCTAAAAGTTGCTGCGCCTTTTTGATATCATCAGGAATGGAGATGCGCATTTGGTCGATGATGTCCATTAAGGCATTTTCGTCCACCATCACATTACGTGTCAGGGGGATAGGCTTGCTGTGATTAAAAAGCTCTTCGAGCCGGTCGACCATGTGCAAAATGTCCATAAGTTGCTCCGTGTTAAATGCGTACTTCCAATGAGTTTAACATTATTCTACGATATTAGGGAGCAAGGTTCATACCAACTACCCTACACGCAAGATATTAAATCCGTCCGATAAAAATAGACCTACTGGGAAATATGAGCACTGCCTTATTTAGCAGAAAGACCAGGTTTTACAAACACCCCTTGCTCATCAAACAGGCTGTTCAATGAGCATATTTTTCTTCACGAAGCGCGCCCAAAACGCCGCAAAAGCGCTGCCAGCACATTCGCGGGAACCATGCTGCTCACATCCCCGCCCAAGAGGGCGATTTCCTTGACCATTGAAGCCGATATAAAGGTGTTTTCTTCGTCTGTAATGAGAGCAATCGTCTCTATTTCCTGGTGCAGGCGTTTATTTGCCAAAGCCATCCGAAATTCATACTCAAAATCGCTGCCCACCCGTAATCCGCGCACGATTGTCTTCGCGCCTATTTTGCGCGCAAATTCCACAGTCAGTTCAGAATAACCCACTACTCGGATGCTTGCTATGTCTTTAAGAGCTTCTTTTGCCATCACAATTCGTTCCTCAGGCTGAAAGAGCTGTGTTTTGCTTGGCTTCTCGTAAACTGCCACAATCAATTCGTCTACCAAAAGAGCAGCACGACGGGCAATATCAATATGCCCACAATGAATGGGGTCAAAAGTACCGGGAAAAATAGCTCTACGCATCAACTTACATCTCCAACGCCATATATTGATGGCCAAAAGTTTTCCACTGCCTTCTGCAGTGCTTTGTTTTCTGTGCGCTTAAGGTCTGGGTCTGCGTCCAGCAAATCAGCAGCAATCTCACGAGCTGACTGCAGCATCGGCAAATTAGTAAGCTTGGCTAGTTTCAAGTCAGTAAAGCCGGCTTGGCGCGTACCTAAAAAGTCGCCAGGACCACGTTGCTCCAAATCCTTCTCTGCCAGTATAAATCCGTTATTGGTTTGCGTCATCACCTGCAGGCGTTCGTTTTCGGCAGCATCCCCCGAATCTGGAATCAGGTAACAGTAAGCCTGTGCGCTGCCTCGCCCCACCCTGCCCCGAAACTGATGCAACTGGGCTAAGCCAAAGCGGTTTGCCCCTTCAATCACCATCACGGTTGCATGAGGAATATCCACACCCACTTCAACCACTGAAGTCGACACTAAAATATCATACTCTTTCTTCTGGAAGGCCAGCATTACTGCGTCTTTTTCCGCGGGTTTAAGGCGGCCATGCACTAAACCAACGCGTAAGTTAGGAAATATATCGCGCTGAAGTCTTTCCTGCTCTTCCACAGCCGCTTTGCTGTCCTCGTTCTCTCCCTGCTCTACCAGCGGATAAATAATAAATGCCTGGTAACCCTCCTGCACCTGCTTTTCTATCATCCGATAAATTCTAGAACGGTCAGAGGGGTAAGCAACATGCGTGCTCACCGGTAAGCGTCCTTTTGGCATTTCGTCCATCACGCTTACTTCCAGGTCGCCAAAAATTGTCAGCTGCAAAGAGCGCGGTATAGGTGTTGCAGTCATCACCAGCAAATGCGGATTATCCCCTTTGGCCCTTAATGCTGCCCGCTGTTCAACCCCAAAGCGGTGCTGTTCATCTACAACAATCATCTGCAAATCGTTAAAGATTACCGGGTCCTCAATAAGGGCATGGGTACCAATCAGCAGCTTTACGCTGCCATCTTTAAGCCCCTGGGAAATCTCCTTCCGTTCGGACTTTGAGGTGTCCCCTGTAAGCAAGCGAACCTGACCTGGTTGAAGCAGAGCCTTGCTTGTGCCGCTTTCTTCAGTAAGCAGTTTATCGATGGTGCGATAATGCTGTTCAGCCAAAATGCTGGTGGGAGCCATCAAAGCTCCCTGAGCGCCATTTTCAATCACAATGCTCAGGCCTAATACTGCAACTACTGTCTTACCCGAACCCACATCACCCTGCAGCAAGCGGTTCATCGGGTGCGGCTTTGCCAGATCATTGCGAATTTCTGTCACAGCTTTTTGCTGAGCCTGCGTAAGCTGATAAGGCAAAGAATCTATACGTTCCTGCAGCCAGGAATCGCTTACCTGATATGCCCTGCTTTCCAGGAACTCCCAGTTCATTTTCTGACGCATCACACCCAGCTGCAGCAGGAAAACCTCGTCAAAAGCCAAACGGCGCTGCGCCTGAGATAAGCTGGCCAGATCGTCCGGAAAATGTATTTGACGCAAAGCCTCACCCAAGTCAATTGCTTCTGTCCGGTCCAGAACCGCCTTGGGCATATAGTCGTTGATCTTATTTGTCCAATACTTGCTGGTATTAAAAATTATGCGGCGCAGCCATTTTTGAGTTACCAGGGCCGTTAGCGGATACACAGGTACTATGCGGTTAGTGTTTAGTGTCTCGCGCTCAATCGATTCATAATCCGGATGGTAGATTACGGGACGACCCATAAAGCTTTCTACACGCCCAGAAATTGAGAGCAGCTGGTCCTTGCGCAAGGAACGTAAAACCCATTCCTGATTAAACCAAAGCAGGCGCAAAGCTCCGGTCTGATCACTCACAACAGCCTCAACCATTTTCTTGCCGCTCCGCAAGGGCAAAAGCTGTGTATTTTGCACACTGGCTACAATTGTCACCTCTTCCCCAAAACCAAGCTGTGCGATCGGCTTAAGCTGAGAGTAATCCACATATCGGCGGGGGAAGTGGTAAAGCAGGTCACGCACCTGATAAATACCCAGTTTTTCCAGGTTGCGGGCTTGCTTATCGCCCAGTCCGCGGATAACGCTTACGGGCGCATCTAAACCCTCCACCTGGTCGCTTGCCAGGCTGCGGGCAATTGAGTTTGTTGCTGAGGCAGAAATCTTGCTGGTTTTTGTACGCTTTGGTCGCTTCGGTTCCTTGACTGACTCTGAGCCTGAAACCGCATGGTCTATTTGCATTTTACTTTTTGCCGGGCTGGCTTTTTTAGCAGTTTTTCCTGCGATAGGCAGGGGCGCTTGTTTGGGTTGGGGTAGTGCATCCATATTGGACAAATGCAGCAGGCTGCCAATAGCTGCCAAAGCATTTCGTCTTCCTAGGAGGTCTGCGTCCGGGTAGCTTTTCATCAGATCCACAACGCGCCGCAAGGTACGCTCGTCAACACCTGCTTCACGAGCCATTGGCTCCCAGCTTTGGGCAAACTTTTCCAAACCGCCTATCACAGCATTGTTTTCAAAGCCCTTCTGAGCTTCGAGCAGGAGGATTTTACTCAAGGTTGTCTTTAGTTTTTCTAATGCTTCCACAAAGCAATGATAACGCATAGGCAGCAGGATTACAGCTTTTTTAATGTTCTAAGCTGTATGCGCTAATTGGTTTTGGACAAACTGGCTTGCACTACACTTGGTCAATTAAAGCCAAGATATTTGCATCTTCTGCAGGAGTGAGGTTTTCCATTAGACTTGTACAGCATTGGATCATGAACTAATCCAGAAAACAAAAAAAGGCGATCCGATAAATCGATAATCGCCTTCTCCAATATATTTTGCTTTTATAAAATGCCTGGTTAAGCTAATAATCACCCAAGACTAGCGCAATCGACCAGCAAGTCCTCCTGGCAGCAGATTTTTATTCAAAAGCAATAATGTATGCATAATGCGGTTGCCCGCCGTCGTGTACTTCAACCTCATGCTTCGGGTATTGCTTGCGTACCTCATCTACTATGCTATTTACTTGCGCTAAATTCATCTGTTCACCGTAGAAAAAAGTAATCCTCTCGTATTGTTCTAAGTCTGCCGCTTCAAAAAGCAGCTGCAAGGCTTCCTCAATTCCGGGTGCCGATGCAACCAATTTCCCATCCAGTAAAGCGATAACAGCACCTTTCTCAACTTCAACACCCTCAATCTCAACGCTGCGTGTGGAAATGGTGATTTCGCCGGTGTGCACTTCCTCAATCGCTTCCTTCATCGCCTCTTCATTTTCGTCCAGGCTGCCATCTGGAACCAAACGCAACATCGCGGCAAAACCCTGCGGGGCATTTCGTGTGGGAATAATGCGTACCTGTTTGGGGCTTACCTTTACCGCATTTTGAGCAGCAAGGATCACATTTTTGTTGTTCGGTAAAATAATTATTTTGTCTGTAGGCAGATCCTGAAAAGCAGCAACAATATCCCGAACACTGGGATTCATTGTCTGCCCTCCGGGAACAATGGCAGCGGCTCCCAGGCTGGCAAAGATTTGGCTAAGTCCTGCCCCTGGTGAAACAGCAACCACTCCTATTTCCCCTGGAGTGACCACGCTCAGGTTGATCGCTGTACTGCTTCCGTTTTTGACTGTCACCTGGTCCTGCAGGTTTTCCATCATGATTTTCTTCACGGTACCGTGAGTCTCGGTATAGGCTATCGGTTCGTAACGCTTGATGAGGGCAGTATGGATATGCATGCGATAGATACCATCTCCCTCGCCCACCTGGATAGAAGTCCCAATCGCTTCCAGACCCTCAAAATACTCTTCAAGTGTAAAGTCAGCATTGGGCTCAAAATCAATCACAATCTCGTAGTCCTGGCCATCTTCAACCTCTTCCATGGTATGGCTCAAATCCAGCTCCGCAAGAGGCTTTACAACAGCATTCGAAACATCTAATGGCAGGCCCTGTATCAGGCGCAGCATTCCTTCAAAAATATAAAACAGCCCCTTACCGCCAGAATCGACCACACCAGCCTGTCGCAAAATAGGCAGTAGTTCTGGGGTGCGGGCAACACTCTCATCTCCAGCTTTCACCACGTCTGCCAGCATCTCAGCTAAAGACTTTTGGGTTTCAACGGATTTCTCTGCTGCTGCAGTCATGTCCTTGATTACGGTGAGGATTGTTCCTTCTACTGGTCGCACTACACCTTTATAGGCCGTATTACGTGCTTCCTGCATTGCCTGTACAAACTGCACGGTGTCCATGGTTTCCAGGCTGTCCAGTCCACGCGAAAAACCGCGCCATATCTGCGAAAGAATCACCCCCGAGTTACCCCGGGCTCCCATCAAAGCGCCCTGGGCAAACTGGTGCATCATGCGGCTTACATTACGCGTGTCCCGGTTTTCCGTTTCGGCCACAGCCGCCTGCATCGTCAGCACCATATTGGTGCCAGTATCGCCATCAGGCACAGGAAAAACATTGAGTGAGTTAACATGCTGCTGATTGGTCATCAGCCAGGCCAGCCCAGCCTCTACTAACAGTTTCAGGCCCTTACCATCCAAGGGAGAGCGCAAGAGTTTGTGACGCTCTTCAGGACTGGGTAAAGTAAACAACTTTGGATTCATAGTGCCTCTGGTTGCCGTGCTTAATCGGTGTTGCTGATTCGCAAGCCGCGCACATGGATATCGATTCGTTTAACGGGAATTCCGATAGTTCGTTGCACATTATATTTAACGGAGTCAGCAACGCTATCCGTTACGCTTTTTATGCGCAAGCCGTATTCGATAATCAGGTTAATCACCAGTACCAGGCCATCGGCATCGGAACGCACAGTGATACCATATCCGGCTTTGGGACAAAAAGCACGCCGTAGCACCTCTCTGAAGGAACCAGGAGCTAGATTAATGACACCATATGATTCCAAAGCAGCAGCACGGGCTACTGTCATAATGGCTTCGGGCAGGATAGTAATACTGCCGGTTTGGGTTTCTTGACTCGTCATCGCAATTTCTCCATAAAACTTGATTCAAATTTGCGGATGTGTTATCATAAATTCTTGCGTGGGTCAACAGAGAGGCAAGGCCGTCTCACCCACACCCCGGAATTATACATGAAAGGAACTCGAGATGGCAAAGTGCTCTAATTGTGGAAAGACAACAAGCTTCGGACACAACCGCAGCCACTCCCTTGTTGCCACCAGGCGCAAATTCCGCCCCAACCTGCAGCGGATCAGCGTGATGGAAAATGGCAAGAAGGTGCGCAAGCTCGTTTGCACGCGCTGCATTAAAACCCTGACCAAAGCTTACCGCTAGATAAAAAATATTAAGAGACAGCCGCCCTTAGGCGGCTATATTTTTTAACCCAAGTTTTTACACCAAACCAGCTCGAAATTCTATTGTTCTGTTGCCAAGCTAACTTTGCTTTTTTAGCCTTTTCATGGGACTCTTGCACTTCTGTCAGCATACAGTGGAAAAATTTGTCCCATTTTTGTTTACTAAGGCTCTTATCCTTAAAGAAGACCAAAACACGAATCAGGTAGAGGAAGCAATCTTTCGATTAATTTCGATTTTCGACACCGGCGCGCAAAGCCCTGATGCCGGCTTCGGTTCCCTCTGGGTGGCCAAAAACCGACGACCCGGCAATGAAGTTCCTGGCCCCGGCAGCATAAGCTTCACCGATTGTTGTTGCATCAATTCCTCCATCCACCTGGATGAGTGCATCGGAACCAAGTTCCTTTAATATTTGCGCGGTATCGCTTATTTTTAGGGTCATAGAGGGAATATATTTTTGTCCGCCAAAACCAGGGTTCACAGTCATTAGGAGTACCTGGTCAAAATCGGCACTTAAATACCTTAGACTGTCCAGCGGTGTGCCAGGATTAAAACAGATGCCTGATTTTGCGCCGGTTTCCCGAATTTGCGTAAGCGTGCGCTGAATCAGCGGGCAGGTCTCGTAATGCACGGTGATGATATCGGCTCCAGCCTTTGCAAAGCTCTCGATGTGCCTTTCAGGAGATACGATCATCAGATGCACGTCCAGCGGCAAATCGGTAAGAGCCCTGCAATTTTTGACCATCACCTGCCCAAAGGTGATATTAGGCACAAAGGAGCCATCCATGACATCAATGTGGATGCGATCGGCCCCACTGCGCTCACAGGCTTCAATTTCAGCCTGCAGCTGACCCAGGTTGGCGGAGAGGATTGAAGGACTAATTTCAAATTTATTATTCATGGTGTAAGTACCCAAGAGACGTAGAGCCAAAAAGGAATTAGCCCTAGCAATAAAAGGAATGCAACGATACCCAAAGTCCAGGTTTGCCAGTCAAAGCGTTCTTCTGCAGCTTGCCTACTTGGCGCAGCTGGCATTTGCGGAATCGGTACACTTTGGAGGGGCAGCGCATCTGCTGCCGCATTGGTCGCGCCCGGTTGATCTTCCGGGCTAATACTTTGTAAACGGGTTGCTCTGGTAAGTGATTTGTAAGCCTCGTGCGATAGCGGCACCTCACGCTTGAGCGAGGGGTTGCTTTCGAATAAGCCGCTTAGCAGGCGTCCCAACTGGTCGGCAGTTCGGTAACGTGCAGCTGGTTCCTTAGAAAGCACTTTAAGCACTATTTCTTCCAGCTGTTTCGGGATTGCATGGTTGAAGCTGCGCGGAGATATGGGTGTATCCTCTCTATGCATGCGGGCTAGTTCAGCGGAATCCTGCGCAATAAAAGGCAAGCGTCCCGTCAGCATCTCGTAGAGGATCACACCCAAAGAATATACATCCGAAGCCGGAGAGGGAGGTTTACCGGCAGCTTGTTCCGGGGAAAAATAATGCGGTGAACCCCAAACCACATCGCTGCGTTCCTCGGGATGAATGCTGGCCAAAGCCCTCGCAATTCCAAAATCGGTTACTTTAAGCAGGCCATCCGGTGAAACCAGCATATTATGCGGCTTAATATCGCAATGCACTAATCCCGCCCGATGGGCATAACCTACACCCTGACAGGCTTGGATAATCAGTTTGAGCGTCTCAGCTACGCTGAATTGTTTTTTCTCTTTGATTTGCGTTTTTAGATCGGTGCCAGGTACATATTCCATCACAATAAAAAGATGGTTTTGATCCAGGCCAAAGTCATGGACAGTCACAATATTGGGATGGCTCAGGTTGGCCGCTGCGCGGGCTTCCTGACGGAAGCGTTCTCTAAAAGCCACATCCTGGCTAAAGTCCTCGCGCAAAACTTTAATCGCCACATCTCTCTCCAGCATGGAATCGTGCGCCTTATAAACCAGGGCCATCCCGCCCGAACCCAGGCTTTCAGTAAGCTGGTAGCGTTCGTTGAGTATTTCTGGAGGTGCCATCGCTGAAATTATAATGCAAGTACTTTATCCGTTTAGTTAGAGCGTAATTCCTCTAACGAACAAGTACTCCGCCTTCTACACCTGCATTACCGTCATAGCCGCACCGGGGCCTCTCCCTCACATTTACCTGCCATTTACAGATCCTGACAGTTAATCAGACATCTGTAGCTACCCTTACGGGACACGAACAAGTGGACTTGGATAAACTTTATAGAAAAGCCGAACAGAATTATCAACAAGCCATCGCAATCAAAAGCAAGCTCCAGAACGCTAATTAATCAATTGCACCTTCGCTTTTAAATTTCGCTAACATTTCCAGCATGTGGATGCCTATCTTTTCAGGAACATTATCTAACCCAGCGCAAATAATCCAGAGACCGTCTGGGGTCAATATCCTGCCGTGTAATACATCAGTTTGATACTGCTGGTACTTCTCCGTGATTTGCTTCATGGTGGTTACCTCTTTAAACGTGAACTTAGAGATTTAGCCATTCCTTTAGCCGAGTAAATATTTCTTCTTTATCTTTGACAGATATTGATCCGCTTTTATTCACTGCATAATGATGGCCAAACTCGCTATCAATATAAGTGCTTCCATTAACCATCACGGGTTTATCATATCTTGGCCTAACATGAATATGAAGATGAGGATTAGGTTCTGATTCTTTATAAAAACTATTCATCAGGCAACTCCAATTACATAAAGCTGCTCCTAAAACCGTCTTTAAACAGGTCTCTACTTTACAAATCAGATTGCGAAGATCTTCCCATTCATCATCTGTTAGCTCTGTCATTGAACTGCAGTGACGCTTCAAAACCAAGATACATCGCCCGATATAATCCTGTTCATCCGAAAGAAAAACATACCAAAATGTACTCTCGTACACCTGAAACCGTTTATCTTCTTCAGAAAGATTGCACCAATCACAATTCTCCATTTTGCTCACCTACACAATCCCTATTTCTCGCCGTTTATTATGCCGACGAAGCATGAACATTGCTACCGAAAAAACAGCCGGGACACCCCGACTTCCACAACTTACTCCTCAAGCGGCAAAATCGACGGAGGAATAATTAAATTGTATCAATCTCGGTGTTTTTATATCATTTCAAGCCTCTGCAAGTCTAACTTATTCCTCTTTGTAACAGACTCAACCGACTGCCTCAATGTAACTTTTTTAGATCAATCCGGTCCCTTGATTTCAAGGTGCAAGCGAAGACAATATCCTGGACCTCTATGGCAGCGTAGTCGCCTGGCACAATAAAACCTGTCAAGTCAAACCTCATATGAAAGGCAACTGTGTGGCTTGCCGGCTTGGATAAAACGCGTACTTAGTTGCTGCAAGGCACCCTATAGTCCCAACACTCCCAAACTAAAACACGATTTAAAGAATTGCGGTTGCTTTCAGCATTCCTAAAAAATGAGTCGTGCTGCTTGACCCAAGTCAGTTTTGTATTCCGGCAGGAGCAAAATCGAAAATTACCTGCAAAATGTGTGCCAAAACCCTTGCATTGTAGGAAAAAAGGACTATAATGTGGGAAATAATGGCATAGAGTGTCATAAAATGTCAAAAAGGAGCGCTGGACAACCGGCGCTTCGCCCATTAAAGAGGAATTAGAACGAATGTTCTTAGGCGAGTACACCCACACCATAGATGCAAAAGGCAGGCTTTCCATACCGGCAGCCTTCCGCCAGCAAACCCTGGATGGGATCAACCTCACTGTTGGTTTTGACGGCTGCCTTAATGGCTACCCCAAAGAGACTTTCCGCAAACTCGCCGATAGCGCCGCCGGCAACTCGCTGGGCAACCCCGCCTCACGCGCCCTCAACCGTGCGCTCTTCAGTCGGGCTGCCGACCTCAATTACGACTCAGCCGGCCGTATCCTTATCCCCGCCAACCTGCGCAAAATAGCCCACCTCGACGGCGAGGTGATAGTGGTTGGCACGGGAGACTACTTTGAAATCTGGTCG
Organism: Anaerolineaceae bacterium; assembly: GCA_040772305.1. Taxonomy (GTDB): domain Bacteria; phylum Chloroflexota; class Anaerolineae; order Anaerolineales; family Anaerolineaceae; genus Mesolinea. The sequence goes on along the minus strand of JAXGYK010000001.1, from coordinate 1,421,256 downwards.
CCGGAAGCCTGGGAGAAGCAGGCTGCTGCGATCGATGACCCAGAGGCGCAAGAGGACCGCTGGGCTATGTTCAACATCTCTACCAGAGGTGAATAATGGCGATGGGTGAGCGCCACCAAAGCCCCCATCGCCCCGTACTTTACCAAGAAATCATCGACAGTCTGGCACCCGTCAGTCCAAAACACTACTTGGACTGTACCGCCGGGGCAGGCGGGCACACCCAGGGCATCCTGGAAGCTTCCAGCCCCCATGGTCAGGTCCTGGCGCTTGATCTGGATCCCACTGCGGTCCACTTGGCCCAAAAAGCCACCGAGCGTTTCGGCAACCGGGTGCATGTCATCCACGGCTCATATTTGGATGCAAAAGTATACGTGGATGAACTCGGCTGGGATGGCGTTGACGGCATTGTGATGGACCTGGGTGTCTCATCCATGCAATTAGACCAGGCCCACCGGGGGTTCTCTTTTCGATACGATGCTCCTTTAGATATGCGCTTTGACCCGCAGCAGGGATTAAGAGCCAGCGAGCTCCTGGAGCAGCTATCCGAAAAAGAACTGGCAGACCTTCTCTGGCGTTACGGTGAAGAAAAATATTCCCGCCGGATCGCTAAAGCCATCATCGCAGCACGTCCCATCCAAACAACCAGTCAACTCGCAGAAATCGTGCGGGCAAGCCTTGGACGCGGAGCCGGAATTCAAGATCCGGCCACCCGCACTTTTCAGGCCTTGCGCATCGCGGTAAATCGTGAGCTTACTACCGTCGAACAAGCCCTGCCAGACTTAATCGAGCTCTTACGGCCTCAAGGCCGAATTGCCGTGATCAGCTTTCATTCTTTAGAAGACCGGCTGGTCAAACAGGCGTTCAGGCTGGCCGCAAGTGATTGCATTTGTCCGCCAGAACAGCCGCTGTGTACTTGCAATCACAAGGCTAGCATCAAGCTGCTGCGTCCCTACTTCATCACTCCGGGGCAGGCAGAATTAGAAGAGAACCCGCGCTCTCGTTCAGCAAAATTGCGGGTGGCAGAAAAACTTAGTGGCACAGAATCTGCAGGGAATTAAGGTTATGAATCGCGGAAACCTACAAGCCTATCAGCAAGCTCCTTGGCGCAAGCAGATCCAATGGATCGGCACCTTTTTTGTGATTCTGGTTGCATTAGCAGCTGTTGCTGGTGTCTATCTTTCTCTCAGCGGCCGCGCTGCCTCTACCGGGCGGCGTATTCAAGTACTGGAATATGAGGTAGAAGTGCTTGCACTTGAAATCGGTGACCTTAACACACAACTTGCTCAGGTTTCATCTGCGCGCTCATTGTATGAGCGGCTTAGCAACCTGGACATGCGGGAATATGACCCCATCACGGCCTTATATGTGGAAGTACCCGGATACCAGCCCCAAAGCGCGGTAGTTCTGGCACCTCCCCCCAGCATGCAAACCGGTCATGAAAACCCTGTGATCCTGCCTGAATTCACCACTTCGCTCTTTGACTGGCTGCGCGTCCAATTGGCCGAGGGCCGCGCTCAAACCCCCGGAAATCAGGAAACGCCATGAATCGCTCTGCCAACCGTTTTCTCTTGGTATGCGTCATTGCAACTCTGCTCTTCACTACCATCGGAGCACAAATGGTGCGCATCCAAAACTTGCCCGGCGCCCAGCGCATTCTGGACATGGCAGAAAACTACCAGGGTATCAACCAGATGGTATATCCCGAACGCGGAATGATTCTGGACGCCAAAGGCCGCCTTTTGGCCGGCAATGAAACCGTATACGAAGTAGGCCTGGACTTGCCCAGCATCCGTCAGCCAGAAACCGTTGCCACGGTAGTAAGCACCGTACTGGGTCTGGATTACAACGAAGTGATGGCGTCCATTCGCAATGAAGAAGGACGTTTCAAATACGTGGTCCTGAATAATTACGTCGACAAATCTAAAGTTGTCCAATTTGAAGCGCTAATAGAAGAATACGAAAATCGCGAGCTTCTTCCTGATGAAACTCGCCCAGACCTCACAGGCCTTATCATCACCCCTTATAACAAACGCTCCTATCCAGAAGGCAGCTTGGCTTCAAATGTGCTTGGTTTTTACAGCTTTAAGGACCGTACCAACGGGCTGGGCTACTTTGGCGTCGAAGAAACCTACAACGATTTACTTGCCGGAACACCTCAGCAAGTCTACCTTTCCTACGATCCCCAAAAGATCCAAAATATGGCTGAAATTCCGCCTGGGGCAACGCTCGTACTCACAATCGACCGTGAGATTCAGGACATGACCGAAAAAATCCTGGACCAGGCAGTTGAGACTTACGCAGCCAAAAGCGGAACAATCATTATCTCCAACCCTGAAGATGGAAGCATTATGGCAATGGCCACTACACCGCGCCTGGACCCAAACCAGTATTGGACTTATGCGGATATTTTTCCAGGCACCACGCCCTTCAATCGGGCTGTGTCACAAAGCTACGAAACCGGCTCTGTTTTCAAAGTGCTTACCTTGGCTGCTGCCTTAGATTCTGGTGCGATTGAATACGATTCCGTTTTCAACGATACCGGTGAAGTAACAGTAGGCGGCATTACCGTTAATAACTGGAACGATGGCGCCTGGGGCGAGCAAACCATGACAGGTTGTATGCAGCACTCCCTGAATGTCTGTCTCACCTGGATGGCCTTGCAGCTGCGTCCCGAGCGTTTCTACCGTTACATGAGCGCTTTTGGGATGGATCGCAACACCGGCATCGACCTGGGCGGCGAGGCCCATTGGCCAATGAAAATCCCCGGGGATAAGGTTTGGACCGAGAGCGACCTTGCAACCAATTCTTTTGGTCAGGGTATTTCTTCAACGCCTATCCAAATGGTTGCTGCTGTTGGCGCACTGGCAAACGAAGGCAAGATGATGGCTCCGCATGTGGTTAAGGCAATGGTGATCGACGGAAAACAATACGATATAAAACCGATGGTCATCAGCCAGCCCATCTCTGCCGAAACAGCTGCTGATGTCACGCGCATGCTCAATGTCTCTTTAGAAGAAGAATCGTCCACCGCATTGGTAGACGGTTACAGTGTTTCGGGAAAAACCGGTACTGCCGAAATCCCTGTGCCTGGAGGTTATCTATGGGGAATCTACAACTTTTCTTTTGTCGGTTGGGGCCCTGTGGATGACCCAAAATATCTGGTTTACCTCTGGTTGGAAGCACCCGAAAAAGGACTCTGGGCTTCGGAAGTGATGGCTCCTATTTTCTCTGAAGTGGTGGAACAACTGGTTGTAATGATGAACTTACCCCCTGATATTCCTGTGAAGGAAGACGAATGGGCTGGAGCTTGGTAATATGCAGCTGAGTATCAATCAAATTCTCAAAGCGCTGGGAAGCGACTTGAAACAAATCAAAGACATGTCGGTAAATGGCGGTTGCATCGATTCCCGCAAGCTCAAACCCAACGCGCTTTTCATCGCTCTTCCTGGAGAGAAAACCAACGGACATGCCTTTGTCGACAGCGCCCTCAAAGCTGGTGCTGCCATTGCACTGATTGATCAGCAGATCGAAAGCTCCTTCCCTGTAGTTGACCTGGCAAATGCAAGCGAATTGCCAGACAAAGGCCCTTTTAGCATCCTGGTTCCAGACGCACTAAAAGCTTTGCAGCAAATTGCAGCGTATTGGCGCCGTCAGTTCAATCCAAAGGTAATTGGCATTACCGGCAGTGTAGGTAAAAGCTCTACCAAAGAATTGACCGCTTCCGTTATCTCTCATCGCTTCTTCACCTTAAAAAACGAAGGCAATCTCAATAACGAGATTGGTTTGCCGCTCACACTTCTCAACCTAACTGATGAACACGAGGCAGCTGTATTAGAAATGGGCTTCTATGTACCCGGAGAAATCCAACAGCTATGTGAAATTGGCCAGCCTCATATTGGGGTAATCACCAACGTTGGCACCGTTCATGCGGAGCGTGCCGGCTCCATTGAAGCGATTGCCAGGGGCAAGAGTGAGCTTATCCAGGCTCTGCCTGCAGACGGTCTGGCTGTTCTTAATTACGATGATCCTTACGTTCTGGCCATGCGTCCGCTTTCTGCAGCCCCCGTCTTCACCTACGGGCTGGACCCGGCGGCCGACCTTTGGGCAGACGAAATCGAAAGCATGGGTCTGGAAGGAATCCGTTGCCGTATGCACTGCGGCAGAGAAGTGAATTATCTTACGGCACCACTCATCGGCCGGCATTCGGTGTATACCATGCTCCGAGCTTCAGCTGTTGCCCTGGCATTAGGCATGAGCTGGGATTGGATCTTCCATGCCCTCAAAAACACACCCGAAAGACTGCGAATTGTAACAACCCGTACTCCTTCTGGTGCCCTGCTCATTGATGATACCTATAACGCCAACCCACAGTCAGTGATGGCGGCGCTCAACCTTCTGGAAGATCTAAGCGGCCGCAAAGTAGCAGTCTTGGGCGATATGCTGGAACTGGGCCCTTACGAAACCGAAGGACACAATAGTATCGGAATGCGTGCAGCCGAAGTAGCCGATGAGCTGGTGCTCATCGGACCCCGCTCCATCACAACGCGGGATGCTGCTCTTCGCGCTGGTTTTAACCCTGCAAAAGCCCATTGGTTTGCTGATAAATACGCAGCAGAACCCTATTTACAGGCAGCCTTGAAAGACGGTGATGTTGTGCTCATCAAAGCTTCCAACGGCTTACACCTGGATACGCTTGTTGCCGCCCTGGAGGAAAACAAATGATGCCCGACATGTCCCTAGTAATCGCAATCACAGGCATCAGCTTTCTGCTCTCTGTGATTTGGGGCGACCCCTTCATCCGGATGCTCAAGCAAATTAAGTTTGGCAAGGTAATCAAAGCCGATCAGCCTGAAAGCCACATGGCTAAGATGGGTGTGCCCACCATGGGCGGGTTTATGTTCCTCATCCCTGTTACCCTGCTCACTGTCATTTTCAATGCGGTACCTATCTTTGGCGCACCTCTGCTGGGTAACAGCACTTTGGTTCCCCTGGCCACACTTTGGGGCTTTGCCATACTTGGTGCTATCGATGACTGGGAAGGTGTGCGAGGGCCCCGTCGTGGCTTGGGCATGCGCTCACGTACCAAGCTCCTCATTCAAGTTGCAATGGCCATGGGTATCGCTTATGTGCTCAGAGAGGTATTGGATGTTCCCCAACTAATTTGGCCTACCTCGCCAATAGCATTTGATTTCGGCTGGTTCTACCTGCTAATCGCAAGCTTCATCATCGTTGCAATGGCTAATGCCGTCAACTTTACCGATGGCATTGATGGTCTCGCTGGCCTTATCTCGCTCACTGCATTTGCAGTCTATGGCGTTGTTGCACTCACGCAGGGTCAGGTCTACCTGGCGCGCTTTTGCTTCGCTTTGGTAGGCGCGCTGGCTGGCTTCCTATGGTTCAATGTCAAGCCGGCTGCACTGATCATGGGCGATACCGGCTCCCAAGCCCTGGGAGCCTCACTGGCAGTTGTAGCACTCATGACTGGCCGATGGCTTTTCCTCCCGCTCATCGCCATCATACCAACGGCAGAAATGCTTTCGGTAGTTATTCAGGTCTATTACTTCAAAGTTACCGGAGGAAAGCGTGTTTTCAAAAAAGCGCCCATCCATCACCATTTCGAAATGCTGGGTTGGCCAGAAAACCATGTGGTGATGCGCTTTTGGCTGATTCAGCTTATTGGAGCATTGTTGGGTTATGCCCTTACCTTTATTGGATATTAAGATGCGAAATTTTAAGGACATGCAAGTAATCGTAATGGGGGCAGCCCGTCAGGGTTTGGCGCTCAGCCGTTATCTTGCAGCAAAGGGCGCCAAAGTAATTCTTACAGATGCACGGGAAGCTTCGGAGTTTAGCACCTTGGCTGCTCAGCTGGAAGGCAGCGGCATCAAGCTGGTTCTTGGTGCGCACCCAGAGTCTTTGCTGGACGGCACCAGCCTGCTCTGCCTCTCGGGCGGTGTAGATCCTGCCAGCCCCTTTGTTCGCCTGGCAGCACAACGTGGCATCGAGCTAAGTAACGATAGCCAGCTATTTCTCGAGGTCTGCCCCTGTCCAAGCATTGGTATTACCGCTAGTGCAGGCAAAAGCACCACCACAGCCCTGGTAGGCAAAATGGCAGCGGCCAGTTTTAGTATGAAAGGCCAGCAGCATCGTGCCTGGACGGGTGGCAATCTAGGGAATCCTCTCATTGAAGTACTTGACCAAATCCAGGCTGATGATCTGGTGGTGATGGAACTGTCCAGCTTTCAGTTGGAGCTGATGCGCAACTCCCCGAATATTGCCGCCATTCTTAACATTACGCCCAACCACTTGGACCGTCATCACACCATGGCGGCCTATACCCAGGCAAAAGCCCAAATCTTGCTTCATCAGCACCAGGAGGATTTAGCCGTTTTAAATCGGGACGATGTCGGAAGCTGGGCACTTGCAGAAAATTTGAGGAGCGACCTGATCAGTTTTGGCTTTAGCAAACCGGAAGGCCGAGCCAACGGAACCTATCTGAAGGATGAACATATTTGGCTTCAAATTGGCCGCGAGAACCTGAAGATGTTGCCAGCGGATTGGGTGCTTCTGCGTGGGCGTCATAATCTTGCGAATGTACTGGCTGCCTGTGCCATCGCTGCAGGAGCCAGCCTGCCTTTACCTGCTATCCAAACAGCTATCGAATCCTTTACAGGTGTACCCCATCGCCTAGAACTAGTGCGTGAGCACAATGGCGTAACCTGGTACAACGACTCGATCGCAACAGCTCCCGAGCGGGTACTGGCTGCGATTGACTCTTTCAAAGAACCCCTCATTCTGCTTTTAGGTGGCCGCGATAAAAACTTACCCTGGGACAAGCTGGCCAGAGTACTGCGTGCCCGTGTTAACCGTGTAATCCTTTTTGGAGAAGCAGCCGAACTCATTGCAGAAGCAATTGGCCCCCGCCAGCGGGGTCAGAACCTGGCAAGCGTAGTGAAATGCAATACTTTACAGGAAGCCATAAAAACAGCCGCGGCACAGGCTGTAAGTGGCGATATTGTTTTACTTTCGCCGGGCTGCACAAGTTACGATGCGTTTAAAGATTTTGAAGAACGAGGAGAAGCGTACCGCAAATGGGTGAACGCACTTTAGGCAATCAACGGATAAAACCGCAGGCTACAAGCAAACTGCGCCGCCGCAATTACCTGGCACGCTTGCCTATGGACGTGCCTTTACTTCTCACGGTAGCCAGCCTGCTCGTGATCGGTTTGCTCATGGTGTACTCATCATCATGGGATGCTTCCCTGCTGATTAAACAGCCAACTACCTTTGTGTTCTCAAGACAGGTACTCTTTGTAGCCGCGGGCATTTCAGTAGCTATCGTCCTGAGCGTGATTGATTACCACGTCTACGGCAAAGTAGTGGTGCTGATGATGCTAGGCGTTATCGGGGTTCTCCTCGCCGTGCTCCTCTTTGGTGATGTGCGCTACGACTCCCAACGCACACTCTTTAACGGCTCAATACAGCCTGCCGAATTAGCTAAGATGGGAATTATTATCTACCTCTCATTCTGGTTGGCTGGCAGAAAAGATGAGCTCAAAAGCATCAAGGATGGGTTTATCCCGCTTTTGGTCATCATCAGTGTTGTGGCAGGCCTGATTATTGCCCAACCAGATATATCGGCAGCAGGCACAATCGCTATTTTAGGAGGGCTGCTCTATTTTGTTGCCGGAGGCGACTGGAAACAGCTGATCCTCCTGATTCTGGGTGGAATTTTGCTCGGTTTCCTCGTTTACAAGCTAATGCCCACTGCACAGGCCCGTATTCAACAGTTGCTGGACGGCATGAATGATCCCATGCAGAGTTCCTACCATATCCAGCGTGCCTATGAAGCCATCATCAAGGGAAAGCTCTTTGGCGTTGGCCTGGGACAAGCTACAACAAAGTTCACCGGTCTTCCACTGGCCCATACCGATAGCATCTTTGCGGTAATCGTTGAAGAAACAGGCTTAGCAGGTTCCTTTGTCGTGATGGCACTTTACGTTAATCTGATCTGGCGCGGCATGGTAATTGCAAACCGCGCTCCGGACAAACTTGGCAGCCTTTTGGCCTTTGGACTGTTAACCTGGATCGGAATTGAGGCCATCATTAACGTCGCAGTCATTGCAGGTATCTTCCCCTTCGCAGGTAATTCACTTCCGCTGATCAGCGCCGGTGGATCGAGCATGCTTACCACAATGGCTGCAATAGGTATTGCTATGAACGTCGCCCGCCAGGGCGTAACCAGAGAATCTGCCGAAAGGAGTCAGATCAATGCGACTGTTGATTTGCGCAGGCGGGACGGGCGGGGGCGTTTACCCCGCACTGACCGTAGCGGAGTGCTTGAGGAATGATGCTGAAATCCTTTGGGTCGGTGCCGAAGGTGGACCAGAAGCTAAGCTCGTGGAGCGAGAAGGCCTGCGCTTCTGCGCCATCCCTGCAGCTGGAGTTCATGGGGTCTCACTGCCTAAACTGCCGAGGAACCTATGGAAACTAAACAAAGGATATTGGAAATCAAAAGAGATTTTACGTGCCTTCAAGCCCGATGTGCTTCTGTTTACAGGAGGCTATGTAGCTATTCCTATGGCATTGGCAGCTCTGAAAACACAAAAGATATTGTTTGTTCCGGATATCGAACCAGGATTAGCACTCAAAACCCTGGCAAATTTTTCGGATCGAATTGCAGTAACCGTGGACGCATCACGGAATTATTTTAGACATAAAGAGAGGATTATCGTGACTGGCTATCCTGTACGCAGCAAAATCAGCAAATGGACACCCGCCATGGGGCTGGAGTACTTCCATTTCGATCCCAAACTGCCCGTCGTTCTTTTTACCGGTGGCAGCAGCGGCGCCCGTTCAATCAATGAGGCCGTGCTTGCAATAGCCCCCCAATTATTAGAAACCTGTCAGGTAATTCATCTTACTGGTCATTTGGGCTGGGAAACCGTTCAAAAAGCCAGTCAAAACTTTGGGCCGCGCTACCAGGCCTTCCCCTACCTGCACGAGATGGGTGCCGCCTACGCTGCTGCAAACCTGGTTGTCAGCCGCAGTGGTGCCTCCTGTTTAGGTGAATACCCCTTATTTGGCCTGCCAGCGATACTAATCCCCTATCCATATGCCTGGCGGTACCAAAAAGTAAACGCAGATTATCTGGTTGATGCTGGTGCAGCGATTCTCCTGGAAGACAGCCGACTTAAGCAAGACCTGCTCAATACCATTAAGCAGTTGCTGGCTCAGCCGCTCCAGTTAGCCTGTATGGCTGAAGCGATGCGCAAGCTTAGCAAACCACAGGCTGCAGAAGCAATTTCAGCCCTAATATACGAAATGGCAGAGGTTTAAAGAACTCATGCATAAACGTGTCCACATCACTGGCATAGGCGGAACAGGAATGAGTGCAATTGCTCTTATTCTGCTTGCGCGTGGCTATCAGGTAAGCGGCAGCGATACCCAGGCTTCCGCCTATCTTCACGCTGTCGAATCCGCTGGCGCGCAGGTTGTTGTGGGACACGCGCCTCATCTTGCCAAAGCCGCTGAGGTTTTGCTGCGCTCTTCTGCAATCAAAGATACGGACCCAGAGGTACAGGCTGCTCTTGAAGCCGGGGTACCTGTCCTTAAACGCAGTCAATTTCTTCCGGAACTATTGGGAAACCAAGCCTGCCTCGCAGTTGCTGGTTCTCACGGAAAAACCACAACCACCGCCATGCTCATCCATCTCTTGCAGCAGGCCAATGAGGACCCCAGTTACGTATTAGGCGCCAGGCTGATAAGCAGCACGAGCAATGCAGGCCTGGGCAACGGGCGATACTTTGTAGTAGAAGCGGATGAATACGACCGCATGTTCCTGGGCCTCAATCCTCTCATCAGTGTGGTTACCAACGTCCAGCACGACCACCCGGATTGCTTCCCCACCATCCGCGAATATCAGGAGGCCTTCGTACAATTTCTCGAACGCAGTACCAGGGCTGTACTCCTTTGCGGTGATGATGCCGGTGTTCAGGCCATCCTTGACCAGGTGCGCAAGCAAAAGCACGACAGCTTTACTTTTGGCTTCCATGAAAGCTGCGACTACCACCTGTTAAGACTGGTTCAAATTGGCCTTCAAACCCAATTTGAACTGGAATTCAAAGGTAATCCTTTGGGTGTTTTCAGCCTGCCCCTGCCTGGCAACCATAATGCCCTCAATGCAGCCGCTGCGCTGGCAGTGCTCCATCAGCTGGACATTCCTTTCCCGTCCAACGCGCTGCAAGAGTTTAAAGGTACAGAAAGGCGCTTCGAGCTCTCGCATCAGCTAGACGGCGTTTTGATCTACGACGATTACGGGCATCACCCCACTCAAATTGCAGCCACCCTGGAGGCCGCCCGGGCCTTGCACCCAGAAGCCAGAATTTGGGCTGTTTGGGAACCGCATACCTATAGCCGTACCAAGGCCCTCCAGGAAGACTTTATTCAGGCCTTACAGGCTGCGGACACAGTACTCATTACCAAAATCTACGCCGCCCGTGAAGCAGACGATGGCTCCACACCAGCTGCTATCGCCTATGGTTTGAATCAGGCACATTATTTCGAATCCTTCAAGGATCTTGCGCGTTACGTTGGTTCCCATACTACTGGCAACGATGTCCTTGTTGTACTTTCAGCTGGCAAAGGCCCCCAGTTAAGCCAATTGATTGCTGAAGAGTTAGAGGGAGGCAAAAGGTGCAACTAGCCCTCAGTCAACTGGAAAAAAGTTTTGGAAGCCGCCTGCAATTAAATGTACGTATGGCGAATTACACCACCAGCCGTTTAGGAGGCGAGGTTAGCGGCTTACTGCCTGTAAACACTCTGGACGAGCTGCGTACAGCAGCACAAACCCTTTGGCAGCTGGAACTACCCTTCCACGTTATCGGCAGCGGTTCAAATATCCTGGTAAGTGATAAAGGCTTTGCAGGCATAATACTGCTCAACCGTTGCCATAATGTAAAAATTCAGAGCAAAACGGAAAACCCTCAGGTCTACGCCGAAAGCGGCGCCAACTTTGGAGCAATGGCACGTCAGGTAGCCCTGCGCGGTTTGAGCGGCTTGGAATGGGCGGGCCCAATTCCAGGTACCGTTGGTGGCGCAGTTTATGGCAATGCCGGTGCGCACGGCTCGGACACTTCAAAGCACCTGGCATCTGTATTGCTGCTTACAAATACTGATGGCGAACGCGAATTGGATACGGCAGAAATGCAATACCAGTATCGCTCAAGCTACCTCAAGCGCCAACAAGTATCCGCAGTAATCTTGGCAGCCACCTTTAACCTCCAGCACAGCACCCGTGAAGCAGCCTGGAAATTGCTAAGCGAAAACCTGGCCTACCGCCAGGGAAAGCAGCCAGGAGGTTATTCAACCGGCTCCACATTCCGAAACCCCCCTGGAGATCATGCGGGCAGACTTATCGAAGCAGCTGGTCTTAAAGGCCATCGCATTGGGGGAGCCGAATTAAGTCACTTGCATGCCAATTTCATCGTCCATGATGGACACGCTACAGCCGCCGATTATTATCGCTTGATTCGGCTGGCTCAAAAAGAAGTTAAAGCGAAGTTTGGGGTAGAGCTTCACCCAGAGATTGAATTGATAGGTGAATTTGATGAATAAACCTTTGAACCTGCTGATCATATTTGGCGGCCGCTCCGGCGAACACGCTGTTTCCCTTATGAGCGCTCGTTCCGTGCTCAATGCAGCTAATCCCAGCCGTTACCATCTGCTGCAGCTTGGCATCACTGAAGAAGGCCGCTGGCTTACCGGACCCGACGCTCTAACAGCCTTCGAAAATGGTCAGCATCATGAGCTGCAAGATGCTCTCTTACTTAACGAGAACGGAAGAGTATCCCTTTACGCGCGCCATGCGATGCAGTTGCAGCTGATTGGCCAGGTAGATTTAGCATTCCCCGTATTACACGGTAGTTTTGGCGAAGACGGAACTATGCAAGGTCTGCTCGAAGTTCTGGATCTGGCTTATATCGGTGCTGGCGTACTGGGCTCCGCAGCAGCTATGGATAAAGCCGTCGCTAAACATATCGTCGGAGCCGATGGTACCCCGGTCTTGGAATTCATAGTCTTCAATCGCAGCGAAATCGAAAACAATATTGAAAAAGTGGCGGATAAAGCGGAAAAGATCGCCCCATACCCCCTCTTTGTAAAGCCTGCTAACCTTGGTTCTTCGGTTGGCATCACCAAAGCCAAGAACCGTCAGGATCTCTTAGAAGGACTCGCCCTGGCTGCCCGCTACGACCGCCGTATCCTCGTCGAGCGCGGCATCCCAGCCCGCGAGATCGAGATTAGCGTTTTGGGCAACGATGAGCCTGTGGTTTCCGTACCGGGTGAAATCTTCCCCGGCGCCGAGTTCTACACCTACGACGATAAATACTACAGTGGTGATCCTGAACTCTCCATCCCCGCCCAACTTACCGATGTTCAAACCGCGATGATTCAGGCTAATGCTATTAAAGCTTATCAGGCGCTTGATTGCTCGGGTATGGCAAGGGTAGATTTCTTAATGGACAAAAGCACCAACCAAATCTACTTTAACGAAGTCAACACCATTCCAGGTTTTACACGAATCAGCATGTACAGCAAGCTTTGGACTGCCAGCGGGATGGAGTACAGCAGCTTAATTGACAAATTAGTAGACCTTGCCCTGGAACGCAAGGTCGAGAAAGACCAGACATTAAGGAGATACGAGGCTTAAGATGGCACGGCTGCCGAAGAATTTAAGCAGGGCTGATGAAGTTCGTTTGCGCCGCAAGATTGCTCCAGCGCGCCGCAAACCCATCCCCAATACTACGCAGCATATTGCACGCAACATGGCCAGTGCGGCTCATGTAATCACCCGCCGCCCCAGTTACAGCAGCCTCACCGAAACCGCGAGTCAGGTGGAAAAGCGCCGCCGCGTCTACGTTTCCACTGGCATACCCGGTGCCGAAATTCAACTGCCGGCACTTCCGGGCCTGCGTATCGGCTGGCGTGTATTCAGCGCCCTAATTGCCATTGCGGCAGCCGCAATGCTCTACTACGTTTTGGATACAAATCTGTTCGCCGTACAAAACTTAAAAGTCTCTGGAAGTCAGCGTTTGGGAGAAGAAGAAATCTACCAGGCTGTGGACTATCGCGGCTATTCCATGCTGGAGGTAGAACCTCAGGTCGTAAGCGAGCATTTGCGGGTCTATTACCCTGAGCTCAAGGACGTACAGGTAAGCCTGGAACTTCCCGATACCCTGCATGTCTACTTAGAAGAACGAACTCCAACCCTCTCATGGATGATCAACGATCAGCCCGCCTTTTGGATCGACCGTGAAGGTTTCCCCTTCCCGGTACGCGGTGAAGACCAGGAGGCTTATCCGGTCTACGCCAGCGGTGATATTCCCAAAGCTCTCGGCTGGGTTGACCCAGCTACTATCTCTGCTGATCAACCCGAAAAAATAGCTGCCGCCCGAAGGGAACCAATGGTAGACAAAGCGTTCATCACAGCGGTTCTGGGTTTAAAAGATGTCATCCCGTCAAACACCCGCCTGGTCTATGAACCTGAGCGTGGCTTAGGCTGGACGGATCCGGAGCATGGCTGGCAGGTATACCTGGGTACCCAGCCTGCTCAAATCGCAGAGAAATTGAATATTTACAATCATGCGGTCCAGGCAATCTTGGACAAGAACTTGCAACCATCCTTGATCAGCCTGGAATTTCTACACGCACCTTATTATCGTTTGGAGCAGTAAAGATGGAAGATCCCATTGTTGTCGGAATAGATGTGGGCACTTCAAAGATATGTACCCTGGTAGCCCGTATTGAAAATGGTACCAACTTGCGTATCCTGGGTGTGGGCGTTGAGCCTGCTCTGGGCATGAATCGTGGTTCGGTCATTGATATCAATGCGGCATCCCAATCAATAGCACGCTCGATCGAAAAAGCTGAACGTACCTCAGGTTACGAAATCAATTCTGCCATGGTTAGCCTGGCTGGCTCGCAGGTCTCTTCGATCAATAACGTTGGTGTTGCCGGTATTTCGGGCCGGGTGATAGACCAGGATGATGTTTATCGTGCCTTGGATTCTGCCCAGGCTATTGCCCTTCCCCATAACCGCGAGATTATCCATGTAATCCAGCGTGGCTTTAGTATTGATGGCCAACAGGGCATTCGTCTGCCCGTTGGTATGCATGGCTTTAGATTGGAAGTAGAAGCTCACATCATCAGTGCAACTGCCAGCACAGTAGATAACCTGCGTAAATGTGTGCAGCAAACCGGCCGTGATGTTACCCAGTTTGTTCTTAGCCCCCTGGCCAGCGCCGAGGCAGTGCTTTCTGAAACCGAGCGCAGCATGGGTGTAGCGGTCATTGATTTGGGTGGTGGAACAACTGATTTAGCCATTTATGTCAACGGCGATGTATGGCACGTAAATGTGATGAACATAGGCGGCTCCTTCGTCACCAGCGATATTGCCCAGGGCTTACGCTTGCCCTTGGATGTAGCCGAGGAAGTAAAGCTACAGCATGGTCATGCTTTCCTGGACGACATCAGCGCGGACGAATCCTTCAATATCGTTGCCTTTGGACAGGACCACAGCACCCGCGTAGAACGGCGTGAACTGGTAAATATCATTGAAGCCCGTGTAGAAGAGATTCTCTCCATGGTTTTGCAGGAGATCAAACGTTCCAATTCCGATACCATGCTTCCTGCGGGTATTGTGCTTACCGGTGGCGGGGCAAATATGCCCGGCATCCGCAAACTGGCAACCCGCGTCAGCAACTTGCCCGTGCGTATCGCCAAACCTGAAAAGATGGTTGGCCTCACCGATCAGATCTCATCGCCAGCTTTTGCAACCAGCGTGGGGCTGCTCAACTGGGCTATTTTAATGTTTGAAACCAATCAGGAGGTTTCAGACCGAACCGGAAGGAAGTCTAAGCCGCTTGGGATAGACACGGAGAATATCCGCAAGTGGTTAAAACGAGTATTGCCATAAATTATTTTATTTAGAAAGACTAGGAGAAACGAAATGGATGCTAAACAGACTGAATCATTTGCAAGAATCAAGGTTGTAGGCGTAGGCGGCGGTGGCTGCAACGCTGTCAACCGCATGATCGCCGAAGGCCTGCAAGGAATCGAATTTGTCGCAGTAAATACCGATGCCCAGGCCTTGCTCAAGTCCAACGCCCCCACGCGGGTACGTATTGGAGATAAATGTACCCACGGTTTGGGTGCCGGCAGCGATTACACCGTAGGCAAAATGGCTGCGGAAGAATCGACCGACGAGCTTTTTGAGGTCCTCAAAGGCTCCGACATGGTTTTCATCACTGCAGGTCTCGGTGGTGGAACCGGAAGCGGTGCCGCTCCTATCGTAGCCGGGATTGCTCACGAAGTTGGTGCCCTCACAATTGGTGTGGTAACCCGTCCCTTCAGTTTTGAAGGTTCACACCGCAGTAAAAGTGCTGATTATGGCGCTCAGGAATTAAAGAAATTTGCAGACACACTTATTGTTATTCCGAACGACCGTCTGCTTTCCATGGTCACCAAAACGGTTGGCATTAACGATGCCTTTCGCATGGCCGATGACGTCCTAAGGCAGGGCATTCAGGGTATTTCAGAACTGATCACTATCCCTGGTCTCATCAACCTGGACTTTGCCGATGTAAAAACGATCATGAAGCAGGGTGGTGCCGCCCTTATGGCAGTTGGCCAGGCCAGCGGGGAAGATCGTGCCCGCATCGCCGCCCAGCAGGCCATCAGCAACCAATTGCTGGATGTGACCATTAATGGTGCCAAGGGTATCCTCTTCAATGTAACCGGTGGTTCCAACCTTAGCCTGTTTGAGGTTAATCAGGCCGCTAGCATTATCAAAGAAACGGCTCATCCGGACGTAAACCTCATCTTTGGCGCCGTAATAGATGAGAGCATGGGTGATAACGTCCGCATCACAGTGATAGCGACTGGTTTCGACCAAGAAGATGCACCAGTTAGTGAAGCAGAGCGCAGCCTCTTCCGTACTGATATTCCACTTATGCGCCCAGCCGCTAACCCAGCTACCAGCAGCACCCAGCCTACACGTGTGGTGCCCTTGGATCAAACCAAGCAGGAAGATGTGCTGGCCTATGCCGATATCGAAGATTTGGAAGCGCCGGCTTTCCTGCGCAGACAGATGAACCGACGCGCTGGTAACTAGGCATGAAGCTTGCATCTAAGTGGTTAACACCCTGATTCATGTAGGGGTTAATCAACTCGCTGAGCTAATGTGGACAGAGAACTGTCGCAGGTAGGATGACTATGCATCCAAGTCATTAGCTACCCCTCTGCGAGGGTTATCCTTGGTGTCTTCTCCACATCAAGGATAGCCGGTTTAAGTACCAAAGAAGTCATCTTCTTTATCATTAAACAGACAGGTTGCCCTGGCTTCGGTCAGGGCACCTTAATAATTTTTTTGTAGTTTTTACCCCTGAGATGAACTATCGTTTTCTTATTTAACTAAGGAAAATTTTCCAAATGCACGAATCCATACAGGACCTGCTTTGCCTGACTTGCCAGACTCGAGGCGATAATATCATTTTTTTAGACAATCTTTGGTTACTTTATGGTTACATCCCCATACATCAGTAAACGCACAAATCCCAGATTACAACACAATCTCCGGATCTAACATGTCATTATTCACTGGTCGTAAGCATCAATAATGTGCTGGCATAATTCTTGTTTAGGAATCAGTTAATATTAGAAAATGAACATGGTTGTATCATCAACTACTATCCTATGCGCAACAGATCATGAGATCGCGGTAGAATGCCTGCACAATCGTCACAATTATCCGAATTCATCAAAGTCTGCATTTGAGTAACTCCTATTCTTAAATTGTCTGGTTCTTTAAGCCCGGTGTAAACTAAAACTCTTGCCTTGGGCTTTCTGCACATGGTACACTAAATCCGCCATATCTAGGGCATTTTTTGTTCTCACCCCCACTTATTGGGGTTCCAAGGAGCTGAACGTGAACTGTCCGTATTGCCAGAATACGGGATCGAGTGTGATCGATACCACAAAAGACTCGCATGGGGGCATCCGCCGCAGGCGTGTCTGCCTTTCATGCAAGCAACGCTTTAGCACCTACGAGCGCCCTATTCTTTCCACCCCACTCCTCATCAAACGGGATGGTACGCGCGAGGAGTTTAACCGTGAAAAACTGCTTCATGGTTTGCGCTTAGCCTGTGCGAAACGGCCTGTTTCCGCTGCTCAGCTGGAACGCCTTGCCACTGAAATCGAAGCCGAACTTCAAAAACGGGGCCGTTCCGAACTAAATTCGCGCGTAGTGGGCGACCTGGCGGTTAAAGCCCTTAAAGGTATCGACCACATCGCTTACATCCGTTATGCAATCGTCTATTTGCGTATGGATGACCTGCATACGATCCGCAACGAAATTGACCATCTGCTTTCCGAAGAAGAAAGCTAATTCATCCAGAGGTAAATCATGACCAATACCATCGTCGCTTCCAACGGCTTACTGCCCACCCCACCCATCCCTGAGGACTTGCCCAGTATCCAGCTTACAGATAATTCCAGGCAAATTCTTATCAAGCGTTACTTGCGCCGCGGCACGGACGGAAAACCTGCAGAATCGATCGATGAGATGCTCTGGCGTATCGCCTGGCATGTTGCTGAATTGGGAGAAGTATCCCCCTCCACACATGAACTGGCTCGCAGCTTTTATGAATTACTCTCCAGTAAATCCTTCTTCCCTAACAGTCCCACTTTTACAGGAGCTGGCACACCCTTGGGGCAATTGGCTGCTTGTTTTGTGCTGCCAATCGCCGATGATATGGGTCGTGCAAGCGATGGGATTTTTAGCACCCTGCGCAATGCCGCCCTCATTCAGCAGACAGGTGGCGGCAACGGCTTCAACTTCAGCCGCTTGCGGCCGCAAGGCAGCATGGTTGTAACCAGTGCCGGCGAAGCTACCGGCCCCGTAGGTTTTTTGCGTGTCTACGACCACGCCTTTGGCGAGATTGCCCAAGGTGGCACGCGTCGTGGTGCCAATATGGGCGTACTGCGTGTGGACCACCCTGACGTAGAGAAATTCATCACTTGTAAAACTGACGAAAATGCAATCACTAACTTTAATATTTCCTTAGCCATTACCGACGCCTTTATGCAAGCCGTTGAAGAAGATGCCGATTGGGACTTGCGCTTCCCTGATGTCCATAATCCGGCATATAAAAAGTTCAATGGCACCTTCGAGCAGGCAGTTCGTGAGGGGCTGCCCATTAAAACACATCGTACGGTAAAAGCGCGTGCGCTATTTGACAAGTTCGTTGCGCAGGCCCACCATAACGGCGAGCCTGGTGCACTCTTCATCGATACTGCTAACCGCGAGAATCCTGTTCCGCATCTCTACGACCTCGAAGCCACCAATCCATGTGGTGAACAATGGCTGGGTCCCTACGAAAATTGCTGTTTGGGTTCTATCAACCTGGCTCAACATTGCGGCGAGGACAACACCGTCGACTGGGCTAAACTGGAAGCCAGTACCAAGCTTGCCACCATATTCCTTGACCATGTAGTCGACAAAAATGCCTATGTACCTGCTGTACCCCAGCTGCGCGAATCCGCACTAAAAGCCCGCCGCATCGGTTTAGGTATTATGGGCCTGGCAGATTTAATGATCCATTGCAATGTCCGCTATGGTTCTGAAGAATCATTAGAATTCTGTGGCCAGGTTATGGAGTTTATTCGCTACCACAGCATGCTCACCAGCATTGAACGCGCACGGGAGCTTGGCCCCTTCCCTGCCATCCAGGGCAGCGTTTACGACCCTGCCAATCTCAGTTGGCAGCCCCCCACACCTCTCAAGCCTTACACCCGCGACTTCAAACGGCCTCAGGTCGACTGGGAGCAGGTTATCAAAGGTATCCAGACGCATGGTATCCGTAATGCCGCCCAAACAACCATCGCTCCCACCGGAACAATTGGCACGGTGGCAGGCTGCGAAGGATATGGCTGCGAACCTGTTTTTGCACTTGCCTATGTCCGCCATGTAAACGACAAAGGCAAAGACCTGCTCCTCAACTACGTTTCGCCCCAGTTTCAGGCTGCTGTGGACCAAAGCGAACTCCCTGAAGAAACCAAAGCTGAAGTAATCAAAAAAGTTTTGGAAAGCGGTTCTTGCCAGCAAATATCCGAACTACCTGCCAGGATCCGGGATACTTTTGTAGTATCAGCAGATATCAGTGCCGATGAGCACATCCTCATCCAGGCCGCCCTGCAGCGCTTTGTTGATAACTCGCTTAGCAAGACGATCAACTTCCCGGCTGGCACTACCGAAGATGAAGTGGCCCGCGCTTTCATGCAGGCTTGGCGCCTTGGCTGCAAAGGCATCACAGTTTACATCACTGGCAGCCGCGATAAGGTTGTTCTGGAAACGAAAGCCACACTGCAGGCCAAAGAAGCGCCCGACGCTTCCAGACAGGAAAATATCCGCATCTACGACGAAGGCCAAACAACCCAACTCTCCTTCTGGAAAGACACCAAAAAGCCACGGCCACGCACCTTGCATGGCTACACTTATTCCATCGAAACACCCTTAGGCAAAGCCTTCGTTACGATCAACGAGAACGGCGGAAATCAACCCTTTGAGGTTTTTGTCAATACAGCCAAAGCAGGTTCTGAAACTGCAGCGCATTCCGAGGCAATTGGCCGGCTCATCAGCTATTTGCTGCGCATTGCCAGCCCCATCGAACCTTGCGAAAGGCTCAAGGTGACGATAGAACAGCTTGCAGGAATCGGCGGAGGACGCTCCTTGGGCTTTGGTCCTAACCGCGTACGCAGCCTGCCGGATGGTATCAGCAAAGCCCTGGATGAGTACATTGTCCAACGCAGCGAACTTGGTGAAGACCGACCTCATAAAATTCCAGCCATCCCGGAAGAACAAGTGCCGCTGCCAGGTTTTTCAGGCTTAGGCGCCAGCAATCCTATCGGGGAGCTTTGCCCCGAATGCGGTCATGCGACACTTATTAACGAAGAAGGCTGCCGCAAATGCTACACCTGCGGCCACAGCGAGTGCTGAGCTGACTAATACCTGTTCCTAAGCCCCAATGCTTGTCCCATTGGGGCTTGTTTTTCCTTTCCAACATCCGAATTAAAAAGCACCTGGAAAACCTAAACTGCAGCATGTTACCCTGGCGCTAACCGTTCATTATTTATCCTTGACCCAGCCACAGGGGAGGATATCATAATAATGAAATATGTATTCTTTTGTTTGTGAGGGAGATGAAGACTTGGAAAGATTAAGTGTAAATGGTACAGAATACAAAATAAAGAAACTCTTAGGCAAGGGAAAAGGAGGTTATTCATATCTAGCTACTAAAGATGGAAAAAAATACGTATTAAAACAAATTCATCATGAACCATGTTCATATTATCAATTTGGAAATAAGCTTCAGTCTGAGATAGATGATTATCAAAGGCTATCAGATATTGGTATAAAAATGCCAGCTTTGATAGACGTTGATCTTGAGAATGAACGCATTCTTAAAGAGTATATTGATGGAGATACAGTATATGATCTTGTGAAAAATGATGAAATGAAAATTGATTATATTAATCAGGTAAAACAAATGTGCTCACTGCTTTATCCCGCGAATACTAATATAGATTATTTCCCTACGAATTTCGTTGTTAGTGATGGAGTAATAGTTTATATAGACTATGAATGTAACGATTACATGGAAGAATGGAATTTTGAAAACTGGGGGATTAAATACTGGTCTAAGACCCCGGAGTTTTTAAAGTATTTGGAAGAACAGAAATAGAAAGACAAATTGTAATTTGATGGAGTAAGATATGGCAAAAGTAATAAGACCGCAGGATACGGCAAGAGCTACGGCATATGAATTATGGATGAAAGCACCGAATCCGATGGTGACTTTTTTCAAGACGATAGACGTGACAAACATAGTCAGAGTGAGCAAAAAGAAAAACTTGAAGTTTAATATGCTTCTTGATTATTGTATTGGAAAAGCCGCTGCGTCTGTAAAGGAATTCTTTATTCTTCCGGTCGGCGATAAGCTGATTCAGTATGATACTATCGCTGTCAACACAATCGTAAAAAATAAGACAGGAGAAGTAAGTTCCTGTGACATTCTGCAATCAGATGAATTGGCAATATTTAATCGAGAGTATCTGAAATATACCGCTCAGGTTGCAGAACACTGTGAAGACAGAGACTTGTCCTCAGACAGCATGGTGATCGGAACATCCGCAATTATTGATACAGAGATAGACGGCGCAGTCGGTATGAACAGTGGAATTTTCAATAACCCGTTTATCATCTGGGGAAAATACAAAAAGAAGCTTTTCAGATACTGCCTGCCGATTTCGTTTCAGTTTCATCACACGCAGATGGACGGTGCCCATGCGGGAAGATTTCTGGCGAACCTTCAAAATGAAATCAACGAATTACGATAACAAATTATAATTTTCGCTTGGTTGTAAGTACACATAATAAAGGGACAGTTAATGAAAAAGATTGCGATGTTTACAATGGGTACAAGAGGGGATATTCAGCCTTATATTTTTTTATCCAAAGAACTTATTAAAAACGGATACGATGTAACACTTGGCTCACACCCCTGCTGGAGAAAATTAGTTGAGGATTCCGATATTCATTTTGAGCCGATTGGTCCGGATATTGATATAGAAAAAGAGGCCGCAATTATCAGGGGGAAAAATTCAAATCCTGCATTAAGTATGCTTAGGATGATGAATTTTGTTTTCAAAATTATTCAAAATTCAACGCATGAGGTTTTTGAGGTATGTAAGGGCAAAGATTTAATCGTCGTAAGCCATAGTCAAATGGGTGCAACAGAGGCTGAAGTCTTGGGAATTCCTACGGTTAATGTGACCTTGCAGAAAGAGATGATTGCCGAAAAACTTAAGCCTCAAACCTTCTGGAACAAACTGATCGGTAAGATCATAGGAAAGCAAGTGGCAAAACCATATAACAAAATCAGGAAAGTATATGGATTGAAACCGATTCAATCTTCTGACGAGATTATTTCTCGTAAGCTGAATTTGATACCGATTAGTAAACACGTTTTAGAGAGAAATCCATATTGGGAAGAGCAGCACATATTAACCGGTTATTGGTATGAGGAGGAAGAAAGCTATCTACCAGACGAAAAGCTGGCTGCTTTTCTTGCAAGTGGGGAAAAACCGATCATTCTTTCTCTCGGAGCAATGTCATTCGAAGCAGAATCTGAAAGAGAAAAATTGGAAATGTTTGTGCGTTCTTTTAGTAAATTGGGGTATCGAGCCATTATCCAAGGATTTCAGAAAACACTTCAGAATTATGAATTACCAGAAACGATGATTTCATGCGGCAGTGTTCCGCATAGCTTTCTTTTCAAGCAGTGTTTATTTGTTATTCATCATTGCGGATTTGGAACTGCAGCAGCCACAATGATTTATGGTATTCCGTCTATCCCGGTGCCTCATGTTTTGGACCAAATGGGATTTGCTATGCAGCTGTACAATATTAGTGTTGCCACACAACCTCTGAAGTCAAAAGATTTGAGTGAAGCTTCAATCTACGAAGCATTATTGGACATGAAAAACACCTATGAGGAAAAGAAAAAGAATGCGGAGTTAATTTCCGCTAAAATCAAAGAAGAAGGCGGCGTAGAGGAAGCTGTGAGATTAATTGAAAAAGTGATGCAGATATAAATTCTGCTGGATCCCACCAAAATGATAGTGCCCATGATGTCAAACAAATATCTTGAAAATTTATTGATGGAGAATTCGAGCCGAAATATCTTAATAATCAATTAGTTTCACTTATTTATCTAGTAATACTGGTCCTCATTAATAGTAGAGTTTGGTCTAAAAAGGAATACTTATAATCAGTGCCTTTTGAAAAAGGTCGAGCCACCAACCTTTCAGGAGATGAATGATCTTTTAAAGTGTAGAACTCTGGAAATCATTAGGAATTTGTTTACTGCTACCAGAGATAAGGTATCAAACGGTATTGAACCTTTTTCTTATACTCCCGGTAACCGGGCAATTCGTTTTCAAGCAGGATTTCTTCATGTTTGATTCTCTTAGCGACAATAAAGGGATAGACAAGAAAAATCAGAAAAGAATATAGAGACCCTAAAATAAGCGGTGTTGCTAAAAACATGACTAAGGTAACGCTATACATAGGATGCCTGACGATACTATATAATCCCGTATCAATCACTTTTTGGTTTTCCTGAACTTCAATTGTTCGGGAAAGGTAAGTATTTTCCCGAAGCACTTCTGCATAAAGCAAATATGCAATAAGAAACACCAGCATTGCACAGATTGAAATGCCTTTCGGCAAAAGATACCATCCGAAGCGGAAATTCAATCCGGAAACAATAAATCCGACAATAAACATTAATCCGCTTAGTTTAACCACAAGGCTTTGCTCGTTTTGTTCTTCTTTGGCGTTTAAACGTTTCTTTAGTAGTTCCGGATTTTTAATCAGCATCACAATCCCAGCCAAAAGCATCGGTATAAATAGAACGCCCATGAAGAGCCAACCGTTTAAAAATAATAAGGTTCCGGCAGGCACAAAGATTAATAAGCCTACAAATAGGACACCCGAAAGAAATTTTATAACCGCTTGGAGTAATTGTTCTTTTGACAAATGCTGCCTCTGCAAACTTTCTTCTCTTTATAAATCATTTGTTATTGGAATTTTATAACAGTCTCCTAAGAACACCAATCACATAAAATCATTTTGTATCAAGATCTAAAACCAAGCAAAAGGCAACTCTTGCTCCAACAAAGCTAATCACATTCATTAAAGATTTACTTGCTTCTGGAAGTTATTGCGTCATCACTTTGAGAGCACAGAAAAGGGGAATCTGGAAAATCCCTAGCCCTCTAGTCTTCACAAGTTATTTGTTTGACAAATTGCCAATCGCCTTGACAGGCGAATGATGAGATGTTTTAATTGCAGCTGTTCGCCGGTTGGGTGCCCCCCTCACCTAATCGGTGAACATTTTAATCCTGCCATTCCAATTCCCAATCCCCAATTACAACGCTGTCGCCTTCACGAATTCCAGCCATCCTTAGCGCTTTCTCTATGCCCATGCCAGTCAGTTTGCGCTGGAACATGCGCACACTGCCGGGCTGATCCCACCAGGTCATTGCAGCAGCCCGCTCAATCGCTTTACCGCTTACGCGCCAGGTGTGTTCATCTTCCTGCTCGATCTCAAAAGCGTTCGGATCCACCACAGCCTGGTACACAGGCATGCTCTCCAGTTCCGTTTCAGCTGGTAAGCGCTGCAGTTCTTCCCATGCCTTCCAAAGCAATTCCCTTAATTGGATGCGTGCAACTGCACTCACTCCCAGTAAGATCACACCCTTTTTCTTAAAGACCTTTTGCAAGTCAGGCAAGCGCTCAGCAACATCAGGCAAATCCACCTTGTTCAGCACCACGATTTGGGGCAGCTCCGCCAATCGTTCGTCAAAGTATTCCATTTCCTGATTAATGGTTTCATAATCCCTGACTACATCTTCCGACCATCCATCCAAGACATGAATAAGCACCCGTGTACGCTGGATATGCTTCAAGAAATCAATTCCCAGCCCTGTTCCTTCGCTGGCACCTTCAATGAGCCCCGGAATATCTGCAAGCACCATAGTTCGATCCGGGTCCAGCTCTACCACACCCAGGTTTGGCTCCAAAGTTGTAAAGGGATAGTTATCTATCTTAGGCCGTGCGTTCGTGGTTGCTGCCAAAATCGAACTTTTCCCTGCATTGGGCATACCTATTAAACCTACGTCTGCCACCAGTTTTAAATCCAGCCGGATAGTAAACGCTTCGGCAGGTTCCCCTCTTTCAGCAGTTAATGGCATCTGGTTCCGCGGGGAAGCAAAGTGCTGATTCCCCCTTCCTCCTCTGCCGCCCTTTGCTGCAAGAAAACGTTGGTTTGGTCCCGTTAGATCTGCAAGCAGTTCCGCTGTTTCCTCGTTATAAATAATGGTGCCCGGCGGAACGGTAATTACCAGGTCTCTCCCGCTTTTGCCAGTGCGGTTGCTGGGGCCGCCATTTTTTCCATCCGCGGCCTTGAACAATTCGTTGTTTCGGAACTTGTTCAGCACATTTAGCGTGGGCAGTACTTCAAAGATCACATCGCCGCCCTTACCGCCATCTCCCCCATCTGGGCCACCGCGCGGGCGATACTTTTCGCGATGCATATGTACAATCCCATCTCCGCCTTTGCCGCTTTCAATTTGTATCACAACAGAATCAGTAAACATATGCTTAATCATACCTGAAACCAAGACCATTTATCCGAGGGCAAATGCGTGCATTGGTTAGAAATTCCGAGTCTTATTTCTTTTAAACTTCATTACACGATTTAGATCAACAAAGGTTCTTAAACGGATACTCATACGTAAAACGGAGGCTTTCGCCTCCGTTCTATGTCCCTTAAGCAGGTGCTTAGGCCTTTGGCCCAAATTTCTTCATCAACACCTGTTCCAGGGTTGGGCGTCCAATTTCCTGCAGTTCATAACGAACACGCTGGCTTGGCTTGTGAAGAGTTATTACACGGGTAAGGTCAATGGGCGTTCCAATCACAACCATATCTACATCAGCATTGTTAATCGTAGTTTCAAGATCCTTCATCTGCTGCTCACCATAACCCATCGCGGGCAAAATGGTACCGATACCCGGGTATTTCTTATAGGTATCGCTAATTGTACCTACAGTAAAGGGCCGTGGGTCAACAATTTCACTGGCACCATAGCGCTTGGCTGCTACGTAAGCCGCGCCATACTTCATTTCGCCGTGCGTGAGTGTGGGGCCATCCTCTACCGCCAAAACTCGTTTCCCGCGGATCATTTCAGGATTATCGATAAAGAGCGGCGATGCAGCTTCAATCACCTGTGCGGTCGGATTAATTTCGGCAATATTTTGCCGCACTGTGTCGATGTCTTCAGGACTGGCAGTATCCACTTTGTTGATAACAAACACATCAGCCAGGCGCATGTTCACTTCGGCGGGGTAATAACGCAGCTCGTGTCCAGCGCGGTGCGGGTCAGTTACCACGATGAGCAAGTCCGTCTCGTAAAAGGAAAAGTCGTTATTTCCTCCATCCCAAAGGATAATGTCGGCTTCCTTTTCTGCCTCGTGCAGAATATCGGCGTAATCAACACCAGCATAAATAATTACACCGGCATCAATATGAGGCTCGTATTCCTCACGCTCTTCAATGGTGCATTCATATTTGTCCAGGTCCGCATAACTGACATAGCGCTGCACACGCTGTTTTACTAAATCGCCATAGGGCATTGGATGACGAATTGCAGCCACCTTATACCCCATCTTTTGCAGATTTTTCGCGACCACACGGCTGGTCTGGCTTTTTCCACTGCCGGTACGTACAGCACAAATGCCAACAACTGGTTTGCTAGATTTGATCTGTGTGTCCTTTATGCCCATCAAACGGAAGTTTGCACCAGCGGCATTTACCAAGGCGCTTTTATGCATCACATATTCGTATGGAACATCGCTGTAGGCAAAAACCACATCCTCTACCTTCAGTTTTGTGATCAAATCGCTCAGTTCAGCTTCAGGATAAATAGGAATCCCCTCGGGATAAAGTGCTCCGGCCAACTGAGCCGGATACTTACGACCCTCGATATTGGGGATCTGTGTTGCGGTGAAGGCCACTACTTCATAGCTTTCGTTGTCACGATAAAAGGTGTTGAAGTTGTGAAAATCTCGTCCGGCTGCACCCATAATAATCGTTCGAATGCGGGTCATGTGCTGAATCTCCTCTTAGTTTGGATTTTTAAAAACTCTTTTCACATAGCATCCGGGGCTTGAATTCCCAGGAGCTTTAACGTGTTCCCCAGGGCAAAGCGTGTTGCACTTACCAGGGCAAGGCGGTCGTTTCTTTGTGCCGGCTCTGCATTAAGCACCGGACAGCTGTTGTAAAAGTCATTAAACGATTTGGCCAGTTCGTAGCCGTAGGTTGTGAGCAAGGAAGGTTTTAGCTCTGCAGCAGCCCGTTGAATGAGATCCGGCAGTTCAGTCAGTTTTTCAACCAGGTTTACCTCGGCAATTTCCAGCGGATAGGAAAACTTAGCAGCCATGCTACTTGCTTGATATTTCATTTCTCCTGCCTTGCGCAAAATGCTGTTTGCCCGCACATGTGCATACTGGATGTAAGGGGCGCTCTGACCGTTGAAGTCCAACGCGCTTTCCCAGTCAAAGGTGACTACTTTTGTCGTCTCGCGGCTAATCATGGGATATTTAATTGCGCCCAAAGCCACCGCCATTGCGATTTCGCCACGCTCATGTTCACATAAATCAGGGTTTTTCTCTTCCACAATTGCCTGCGCACGGGTGCAGGCTTCGCGGACCAAATCATCTAAAAGCACCACTGTACCATCGCGACTGCTCATAGTTACATTCCCGGGCAGATTTACAATCTCGTATGCCAGATGTTTCATCCGGCTGGCGGGTGCATAGTCCATCAATTCCAGGATTTTCTGGGCTTGTTTAAAGTGAAGGGTCTGGCGCACATCCACAACATAAATCGACAGCTCCAGTGGGTATTCTTTAAATTTTAGCATCGCCAAAGGGAGTTCTTTGGTGGAATATAGGGATGTGCCATCGGAACGCAAAAGAACCACCACACGGTATTCTTCCTTGGTGCCCAGCATTTTATCCAAATCGATAATTACGGGATTCTCCGGCCTTCCGTCCTCTGCCAAACCGCTTTTCACAAGCTCTTCCACGAGTTCTTTTCCGGGTTCTTCAACTTCGCTTTCAAAGTAAATGCGGTCAAAATGCTCATCAAGCAGTGCATAGGTCTGCATAAACCCGTCCATCGACCAGGTACGTGTTTTTTCCCAAAGCGCCTTTACTTCCGCATCTCCGGCATCCCAACGGTTGAAATAAGCACGTACAGCAGCCTCGTACTCAGGATCTTCACTAAAGTAACGTTCTGCCTCAGTGTAAATATCGCTCATCCAGCGCATAATGTCCTGCGGTGGCTCTTCGCCTGCATGAAAGCGCTGATAGGTATACAACCATTTCATCACGTGCAAACCAATATCGCCAATGTAGTTAGCCCGAACGACTGGTTTCCCTGAAGCTTCCAGGATGCGGCAGATCGTACCGCCTAAAATTACATTCCTGAGATGGCCAACGTGGATAGGCTTGTGCGTATTAACGTTGGAATACTCAACCATTACAGGGTCACCGGTTTGGGCCTGGCTGCCATAGTTTTCGCCAGTTTCCAAGACAAGGTTCACAGCCTCCTGAGCATATTGGGATGTTTCATAATAAAGGTTGAGGTAACCTTTCACAGCCTCGCTCCGTGAAAAACCAGGCAGTTCGCCCAAGGCCTCTTTTAATGCTACAGCAAGCGTCTGCGCATGCTGCGGCACAGGACCGCTGCGCTGTGGATCCTCCGCCGCTAAAGGAAAAAGCGGAGCTGCCATCCCCCATTCCCCGCTAAAGGGAATTTTGCGCCACATCAATTTTTCTACTGGCAAGCCGTGGGCATTACAAAAGGCAAGAACTCGCTGGTTTAAGGTTTGATTTTCCTCTTCGAACATCATTCCTCCTGGGGCTGTTCTGTTCAAACGTGGAAGCCGGTTCCGAATACACAAAAGGGCGAGGCATGGCCTCGCCCATCAGGTTGCAACGAAGTAAATTACTTTTCGCTGGCGCTGTTGAGCCGGGCCATCAAGCGGCTCTTACGACGGGCTGCATTGTTTTTGTGAATTACTCCCTTGCCAGCGGCTTTATCCAAAGCAACGATAGCATCTCGCAGTGCTTGCTTAGTTTCTTCTTCTTTTCCTGTATTCAAAGCAACCAGGGCTTTGCGTACAAAAGTACGGGCGCTGCCACGGTAAACGCGGTTGCGCAAGCGAGCAGCCTGGTTTTGCTTGTTGCGTTTGATTTGAGACTTGATATTTGCCAAATTAATCCTCCAAAGCATTCAACTTACACGAAATTCTATTTTACAGCTTTTATGGGAAAAGGCAAGATCTAAACCTTGTTTTTCAAGCAATCAACCGATATTTGCCTTCAAACTTTATTGACATTCTCATAATCGTCCCGTAAGCTTAAGATGCCCAGGCAGGTCAGATCTGCGCGCTCCGCAAGGGGTGAGGAAAGTCCGTACACCAAAGAGCAGGATGCCAGGTAACTCCTGGAGAGCTGTAAAGTTCTGGAATAGGGCCACAGAAAGGCGTACCGCGCGTCAGCGTAAGGGTGAAATGGTGGTGTAAGAGACCACCGGCGCAGCAGGCAACTGCTGCGGCCAGGTAACCCCCATCCGGTGCAAGGTCAAACAGGAGAGAGAGGCTGCTCGCTTCATCCGATCTCCGGGTAGACCGCAAGGAGCAGGTTGGTAACAACTCTGCCAAGACAGATGCAGATCCGCGACAGAATACGGCTTATCGGCCAGCCTGGGCAGACCTAAAAAATACAGTTGCTATTGGGAACAAGCTGCGCTACTTAAACGTCTTAAAGATGATGGAAAACCAAAGACTACGCCGCACCCTCAGGTACGTTATACCTATTGCACTCATCCTGCTTCTGCTCGGCTTGGTTGCCGTTGCACTGGCTATGCGCCACAATGCGGGGCAAATTCAGATCAGGATCCTAAGCCCTGCAACCGGTAATGTTCTTCCCCTGCACCAGGAAACCGAAATCATCTCTGAACTGAGCTCAACCCACGGTTGGAGACAGGTGGAGCTGCGCGTTAATGGCAAACTGACGCGCTTTGACGAAGCCAGCTCCGATGCTCAGAACAACCAGGTGCTGCACCAAGCTTGGATTCCAACGCAGCCCGGGCCAACCCTTTTGCACCTCACCATCTGGGATCGCAGGTTACGTCACTCTGCCACCGCCGAGGTTACGGTTCTGGTAAGCGATTATCCCGAGCCTACCCCCACACCTGGGCCAAGCCCCACCGCAACAATAGAACCAAGTCCTACTCCTGGCCATACCCCAGCAGCATGTCTTCCCGAGGCGACCCTGGTACGCGAAGTAAACTATCCCGATGGCAGCCGACTGCGAGCTTCGCAGGCATTCACAAAAGCCTGGGTCCTGGAAAACAGCGGAACCTGCGCCTGGCGAAATATCCGCCTGGTTTTTATCAGCGGCTATCTTTTGGGAGGAAAATCGCCCCAAATCCTACCCGAGCTTGCGCCTTCAGCCTCTACAGAACTACGGCTGAATTTACTTGCTCCTGCTATTCCGGGAACTTTTCCAGGTATTTGGCGTTTGCAAACCGCCGATGGAAAGCTCTTTGGTCCTAATTTACACTACAGCATCGTGATTCCAGAACCTACAGCCACCTTTACACCAACCGCCACGAATTACCCCACTCTTACTCCCTGGCCCACTTATACTTCTACTCCTACCTCAACACTATTGCCAACGCCAACTTCCACACCAACCCCTATACCTACAGCAACGCCTACTCCAAAACCATCACTTACTCCCACTGCCACGCATACCTCAACGCCAGAAACTACCGAAGTTCCTGAAATAAAAGCACCTTCAGTGCCGGGTATTCAAGCAGCCAGACAAGGTGACACAAGGATATATGGTACAGGTGAACCCGGCGCGGAACTGATTCTTACGATTATAGATCGATTGCCCGAGCCAGGCGCAACGATCCTTGTCGATCAATCAGGGGATTGGTCATATCAGTTACCAGGCAGTAGCAGCCTTGTCAAAGGAGACGTAATTACTGCCTTCCAAAGAAATACGGCGGGGGATAGCCCTAGCGCTGTTACTATTGTTGCCGGACCTGATCAAACACTGGCACCTGGTATTGAGCCAGTTAGTGAAGGCCAGCTTTTTATTAATGGCAAAGGGATCAACACAGCCGAAATCACGGTCAGCTTTCCCAGCACAGACCTCGAATCACAGACAACGCAAGCTTTAAACGGAAGCTGGCAGGTTAGCGTTCCTAGCCCAGGTCTCAAATCAGGAGATCAGGTTTCTGCAATCCAAAAACTGGGGGACAACGAAAGCCCGCCTACAAGCATTACAGTTAGTCCCCCGAAGAACTAGTATCTAGAGCTTTCCTTTCCAAAAGGTTATCTCATCCAAAGCCCGTTTGGGAACATGATGTACGCCTGCAGCATCGCGCCAATACACGATGCCGTGTTCTTCGTCCACTGGCTCGATTTTCACCGTCTCGCCCGGCTTTCCTAGTGCCAGCACTAATAAAATCTCCAAATTCTCCGGCAGGTTTAAATGTGTATTTAGCAAAGTACGCTTAAAGGAGGTCATCATTAGGCAGGCATAGCCGGCAGCACTTGCAGCCAGAGCAATCGATTGGGCTGCAATCCCGCAATCAATGTCTTGCTTGGTTTTCACATTATGGTCTCCCAGGATGATAATGTACGCTGTGGGCTGTTCGTGTGCTTCAGGTCCGCCCCACTCTCGAAAATAACCGCCAAAGGTAACCGTTTCAAACACACGAGCTGCTTCTTCCTCTTCCCAAACCAGGTAAAAACGCAAACCTTGTGCATTTGTAGCATTGGGTGATAAGCGGGCATGGTCAACCCATTCTAAGAGTTGGGGTTTTTCCAGCTTAACCGCGTTATCAAAACGCCGATAGGATCGGTTTTGAATCACCAGATCTTTAAAGTTCATTTTTCCTCCTTTTTTTTCTCTTTTTGCTGGTCAAAGTCAAAGCGATGATTAACAGCAGCAAGCCGGCTGCATCAAACCAGATAAACCTCAAGATGCTGCTGCGAAGGACCTGATAAGCAGCAGGAATGGTAAGTAATATCGCAGTCTCACCGATCAAACCAATTGCCTGCATAATACATGCCTGTAGCAATGCATTATGCTGTTTATAGGGATGGCTAATTGCAAACAAGTAAGGCACCTGCCACATAAGAAACAATAATCCCACGCCCAGCACAGCCACGCGGCCTGCTTCCCCGTCCAATTCAAAGCCAGGGGCAAAGCGCTGAGGAGCGATCAAATAATTAACTGCTGCAAATAAATTGGAACACAACACCAAAGCTACCAGAACCCGAGCACCCCATAGCCTGGCAGTAGTTTCCATTACGCCCCTTGTGTCCTTTGCACCATCCCTCCGGCCACCTGCCAAACCTGATGTTGGTTCAGAAAGCCTTCCGGAAACATGCTGGTATCTGTGGCGGTCAAAAATGCTTGCTCAACCTGACCCAAAGCCTTCATCAAATCCTCACGCCGCTGCAAGTCCAGTTCAGCCATAATTTCATCCAGTAAAAGTACCGGCCACTCTCCGGTTTTTTCCTTCATCCACTGCACTTCAGCAAACTTTAAAGAAAGCAAAGCTGTCCTGCCCTGACCACGGCTGCCAAAGTCTCCCAAATCGACCTTATTACTGATAAACCGGAATTCATCACGGTGCGGCCCCAGGCTGCTTTGTCCGCGGGCAATGTCCTCGCGATATACTGATTCCATGGCTTTAAGAAAGCCTGCTTCCAGTTCCTGGACTTTGATTCCACTGCGATCAACTGCAGTCTGCACCAAACTAAGTTGTCCTTTGGGGTCTGGAAGCGGCTCGTATGAAGGCTGATAGTGATAACGCATTACTTCTGCTCCGGCAGTGAGCTGCAGGTGGATTGGCCTGGCAAGTTCCTCCAGCGCTTTCAGTGCAGCAATGCGGCTGTGCATAATTTGGGAGCCGTGCCGGGCAAGCAAGTCATCCCAAACGGCCAGTTCCTGCACCTCACTGCCTCTTTCATTCAGGATCTTCAACAAAGCATTTCGTTGACTAAGCGCCTTGTTATAATCCAGCAGGTGGCGGGCATATCCCGGCTGAACCTGGCTCAGTATTTCGTCCAGATAAGCCCGCCGATCCGCGGGAGATCCTTCGAGAATCCGTGCCATTTGAGGCAAAAAAGTCACTGCATTAAACTGACCGTAAAGCGCACTAAGTCGTTTGGCTACCCCATCAATCAATACCTGCTTGCGAAAGCGGGGAGCGCTGGGGTTATCAGTACTGTCCAGGATTAAGCGCACTTCAAGACTGTGGTAGCGATTGCCGCGCTCAAACTCACCTAAAATGCGCCCTACAATAAGATCTTCGGGAGCAATATTAAAGTTGATCAGTTGGCGGTCGCTGCTTGCATTAAAGGAAGAAAAGGTAGCCAGGTAGGCAATCGCCTCAAGGATGCTTGTTTTACCTTGCGCATTTGCCCCGGAAAAAAGCAGAATACTGGAGGGTAACTCCAAGTCCAGCCGCGAAAAAACACGGAAATTCGTGAGACTTAATCGTTTTAGACGCATTAGTCTTTGATCTCTGCGGCCTCCTCGGCACTGGGCTCAAAGACGCGTGTAGCGCGATCTATATATAGAACGCCATCCAAATGGTCGATTTCATGTTGAAAAATGCGCGCAAGCCAAGCTTCGGCACGAACTTTGATCGGCTTCCCGAAGCGGTTTTGCGCCTTTACCGTAACGGCCTCGTTACGTTCTACTTCGCCGGCAAGCCCAGGCAACGAGAGACAAGCCTCCACATCGCTGACAGTTTCCTCGGAACGTTTCACAAATTCGGGGTTTACCAAAACATAGCGTTTGGGTTTGGCGTCCTCATCATCGCTCTCGTTATACTCAATGACAACCAGGCGCAGACTTTCACCAATCTGTGGGGCTGCCAAACCTACACCCGGGGCGTCGCGCATTGTTTCCAGCATATCGTCTACCAAGGTCTGGAATTCCTTGTCAAACTTTGTTACTGTCTTAGCTTTCAAACGCAAAGAAGGTTCGGGATAAGTAATTATTTTTCGTATGCTCATATTCTCTCAGCGCGATTTTACCCTACGGAGGATTCACTTTCAATGGCCGTGTACCTTCCTGGGAACGGGCCGTCATCCCCGCCTGGTAAATCCGGAACCATTCTCTCATCCTTTCCTGTTCCTGCTCCCCTAATTCACGACGCAGGGCCGCCTGGCGTTCGTTCATTCGTGCAAAGATTTCCTGCTGTACCTGGGCAGGCCGATGCACGTCTTCAAAACTAAGGTCCTGCACGCCAACACTGATGAATACTGTTCCGTAATTAAAGATTAAGCCCAAAAGCCCTTTACGTTGGTATTGAACTGAAAGGATATTCTCCAATGGCGCCGAGCGGTTGCTTTCGCTTCCAAAAATATTACGGTCCACATCAACCACCTGGACATCTGTTAGTTGATAGAGGTCATTGCGCCAATCGTTATAATTCAGAACCATCCAGACAAACACAGCCAACATGGCCAAGGCCAGCACCGTAAGAGCTGTAGAAGCTTCGACAATTTTAATCTCACCGGTAAAAAAACCATATGCCAGCCAAGTCAATCCTGCCAGGATTAACGAAGGCAGCAGATTGCGTGTAAAAAGGACAATCCAATGTTTTCGGTAGCTGGTAGTACCATCTGCCTCCTGGCGCAGGCGTAAAAAGTCTGCGAACAACCAAGCCAAAATACCAACACCCTTTTGCTCCCGCGTTTCTGTGGCAATGCGCGCTGCTTCCACTTCCATCTCAGCTTCACTAAGTCCCTCCACAGGCTTTCCAATCTTGCGGTTAAGGGCAGTATGCAATTGCCTGGCACTGCTTTGCGGATTAGCAGCCCGTTCGCGCTGGGCGTATGCCTGGACCAGCTTGCCAAAGGAGGCAGGATCTTCTAGTTTTTCAAAAACAATATCCCCCAGGTAGGTCTGCAGTAGCAAATCCGCATAGCCCAAAAAGCTGTCAACAGCCTTCGTTTTAACAGCATATCCAGCCAAGGCTGTAAGAGGTACTTCGTCCCGGCTTACATATGCTCGCCCGCTGCGTTCCAGCTTTAATATGCGTTGATTGGTCACTGCGTAATACTGCGTTGCCCATTGGTTTATCCGCCATACAAAGGTTAATACGGCCAAGAGAAAGCCAAAAAGCAGTAAAATGCGCTGCCAGAAAAGCGGTAACCGGTTTAACTGTCCAACCAGAATCAACACAACCAGAAAAGCAAGTGTGGGCAGTGCTAAATGGAAACTGAGCACCAGCGGGTGCTTGCGCGTGATTAGATTGAGTCTTTCATCCGGCTTTAGCCAGGTGCTTTTTATGTTCTGTGCCAAAGTACGGCTATTTGTCAGCGTGTTTAATAAGACAGTAAAGCGCTGATCTTCCAGTAAATAACGCTGTACCAAACTGTTTGGCATAAACAATAAGTGGGTATCCTCTTCGGCAACGATACTACGCTCCCGCACCCCCGTAAGGAACAAAGCTTCTTCTCCTACCAGACTTCCAGGCCCAAAAGAACGGGCGGCATGGCCAGTACTTTCAGGCTCTTCTGTCAGCAGCCCTGCCTGTACAAGATAAATCCCATTGGTACGGTCAAGCGCGTGAAAGAGCGCTTCACCGCGCGGCAGGAAGGTAGGATTAAAATAGCCGGCTAACTCTTGCACTTCATCTGCTTCAAAGCAGCTAAAAAGCACTGAGTGACTTAAAGTATTGTGTGCAGCTTGCAGGTCATTCATCATAGGCATCAAAAAGAGTGGAGAGACTTAGCCTCCACTCAGTTGTTGCAAGTTTTTAGCCCGTTTTAGGAAGGCTGGTTCTCCTCGGCCTGAGCAGGGATTTCCGCATCCCGGTCCTGCTCTAAGCCTGGTCCTGGGTATGCCTGTTCCTGCACCTCCTCCCCTATTGCAAATGCTGTATCTTGTGCATCGGTCGAGGGAGCAGCTTGATTTCCAGCAATCTCAGGCTGATCAATAGCAAGACGTTCAAAACGCAGGTTCACTTCTCCTTCAGGTTTTGTGACCAAAATCTTGTCGCCAGCCTGGTAATCCCCAGCCAATAGCTGAGCGGCCAGCGGCCCTTCCAGATACTTTTGGATCGCACGTTTAAGTGGCCTTGCACCCATGACACTGTCAAAGCCTTGTTCAGCCAGCCAATTCTTTGCCTCGTCTTTGATGTCCAGCACCACCTTATACTCATCCAATCGCTCTTGCAATTCCATAAGCTGCAAATCAATAATCTTGACCGCATCTTCGTGCGTAAGTGGCGAGAAGATAATGACATCATCGATTCGGTTGAGAAATTCGGGCCTAAAAGCGGACTTAAGAGCCTTTTCAATTTTCTCGTGGCTGTCCTTTACATCAATTCCGTCTCTGTCGTTCAGGAAACCCAGGGTTCCCCCTTTGCGGACAAATTCAGTGCCCAGGTTGCTGGTCATGATCAGAACTGTATTCCTAAAGTCCACCAGCCTGCCCTGCCCATCTGTCAAACGTCCATCATCCAAAATTTGCAGTAAGGCATTCCAGACCTCGGGGTGAGCTTTTTCGATCTCATCAAAGAGGATGACACGGTAGGGCCTGCGGCGCACAGCTTCGGTAAGCTGGCCGCCTTCTTCGTAGCCTATATATCCGGGAGGAGCACCAAAAAGCCGGCTCACAGTATGCTGCTCACGATATTCACTCATATCAATGCGCACCAGCGCGTCTTCATCGTCAAATAAAAATTCCGCCAGTGCTTTTGCCAAATAGGTTTTGCCTACACCTGATGGGCCAATAAATATAAAGCTGCCATTTGGCCTGCGGGGATCTTTTAGCCCCGAACGCGCCCGACGAATGGCCTCGGATACCGCCTTAATCGCTTCGTCCTGACCAATAATTGACTCACGCAGACGCTCTTCCATATGCAAAAGTTTCTGGCTTTCGCTCTCCATCAACTGGGTAACCGGAATGCCGGTCCATTGGTGGATTACCTGAGCAATATCATCCGAATCAACAACATCATCCAATTGCTGTTCGGCCTCCCAAGTTTTTCGCTCCACGTCAAAATCTTGCTCCAAGCGCAGGCGTTCGGCCTTAATCTTTACTGCCCGCTCATAATCCCGCTCGAAACCTGCTTGTTCTTCATCTGCAGCCAGTTGATCAATGGCGCGTTTTTTATCACGCAGGTCATCCGGCAGGGAATAAAGTGCCACACGCAACTTGGCGGCAGCCTCATCCATCAAATCAATCGCTTTATCTGGCAGCTTACGGTCAGTAAGGTAGCGAGCAGAGAGTTTAGCCGCGGCTTCCAGCGCTTCATCCGAGAGCGTCACTTTATGGTGGGCTTCATAACGGCTGCGCAAGCTATGAAGCATAGCAATGGTGTCATCAATGCTGGGCTCCTCAACAAAAATTGGAGCAAAACGCCGTTCAAGTGCTGCATCTTTCTCAATGTACTTATGGTATTCATCCAGCGTAGTAGCTCCAATGCACTGCAGGTCACCGCGCGCCAAAGCAGGCTTAAGCATATTCGAGGCATCCATAGCCCCCTGAGCAGCCCCGGCACCAACCACAGTATGTAATTCATCAATAAACAGGATGATTTCACCGGCAGAACGCTGAATTTCTTCAATGCTGGCCTTAAGTCGCTCTTCAAACTCTCCGCGGAACCGCGTCCCGGCAACCATTGCACCCAGGTCCAGCGCAACGACCATCTTGCCCGAGAGCAACTCGGGAACATCGTTATCCGTGATTTTTTGCGCCAAACCTTCAGCAATTGCTGTTTTACCTACACCTGCTTCTCCAATCAAAACCGGGTTGTTTTTCGTGCGCCGGCAAAGAATTTGGATCAGGCGGCTAATCTCAATTTCACGCCCATAAACCGGGTCCAGCTTGCCCTCGCTGGCAGCCTGGGTAAGATTGCGGCTGTATTTATCCAGGGTTTTATACTGGCTTTTACGGCGATGTTCCGTGCCAGTGGAAGAACCGCGCATGTTCATCACCGCTTCCATCACATTCGCACGGTTAAGCCCGCTTTCTTCCAGAATGCGCGCTAAGGGAGTATTTTTTTCGGACATAATTGCTAAAAAGAGGTGTTCTGTAGAGATATACTCATCACCCAGACGATTTGCCTCCGTTTTTGCCAGATCTACCACCATTTTCACGCGCGGAGTCAGGAATATTTGGCCGCTGGGGCCACCGAAGATGCTGGCTTTAGGGCTTGTGCGCAAAACCTCGTCCACCTTATCAGCAATCTCTTCCGGGTCAACCTTTAATTCAGCCATTAACTGGCTAACTACGCCTTCCGGCTGCTCAATGAGCGCCAGCAGTATGTGTTCGCTATCAACCTGATTGTGACCGTAGCGCTGGATAATTTCAGCTGCACGTGTGGCGGCATCTTGAGCGCGCTCGGAAAATTTATCAAATCGCATCATAGTATCTTTCCTTCTAGAGCAGTTCAGGCTGATAGGGACGACCTGAAACCTTGCAATGATGATACCTGTTATCTATAAGAATAGAATAAATATGATAGCAGGATTTTGGATTTACAGACATCCCAGAAAATCCCGCCCAAGTGAGAAAGTGCCGCATAAGTCTCTTCCTAATTGAACGCATGCGATACCATTTCATTTTATCGAAGCAATACAAGCATTTTAGCGTTTAAGTTCCATAAATTCGAGCAAGGCAAGCAGCTCGCCAAGGATAAGTTCACAAAAGGAGCATCGCATCACCAAAGGAAAAGAAACGATAGCCCAGCTCAACCGCTTGTCGGTATGCGCCTAAGATCCGTTCGCGCCCAGCAAAAGCCGAAACCAACATCAGCAAACTGCTTTTAGGTAAGTGGAAGTTGGTGACCATCGCATCCACCACCTGGAACTGATATCCGGGCAGAATGAACAAGCGCGTATTCCCTTCCCATGCATGAATCAAGCCGTCTTGACTATGCGCAGCAGCAGTCTCCAACGTACGCACACTGGTAGTACCTACAGCTATCACCCGCCCGCCCGCTGCCCTGGCAGCATTAATCTTTTGGGCTGCTTCTGCATCCAAACAACACCATTCGCTGTGGATTTCATGCTCTTCAGGGTCGCTTTCGGTAACTGGGGCAAAGGTATCCAAACCCACATGCAAAACCAGCTCAGCCAGGTTTACGCCTCTCTCCTGCAAGGAAGTTAAAAGTTGCTCCGTAAAATGGAGGCCAGCAGTAGGTGCCGCTGCCGAACCTGGCTCACGGCTGTACACCGTTTGGTAGCGTTCCATGTCGCCGGTATAAGCACGAATATATGGGGGAAGCGGTATATGCCCGGCTTGGGAGTAAAACGCTTCGATTTCTTCTTCGAAACGCAGGCGTCTGCGGCTACCACCTAAATCTGCTAAAACTTCAACACCCGGACCGTCCTGCACCTGCAAACGCGTGCCTGCTATGATATTTTTGCCCCCCACCAAAGCTTGCCAGCTGCCATCAGCATCTTTATGCAGCAGCAGAAGTTCAGCCTTGCCCCCGCTGGGCAACTTGCGCGCAAAAAAACGCGCGGGAATGACACGGGTACGGTTAACCACCAGGAGATCATTTGCTCTTAAGTAATCACCTAATTCATAAAACCGACGATGCTCCAGATCCTCTTTGGAACGATCTAGAATCATCAAACGAGCTGAGTCGCGTGGTTCGGCTGCTCTTTGTGCTATGCACTCGGGAGGGAGAAAGTAATCAAAATCGCTGGTTTGCATCAGGCGTCAGAATCGCCA
This sequence comes from Anaerolineaceae bacterium, assembly GCA_040772305.1. Lineage (GTDB taxonomy): Bacteria > Chloroflexota > Anaerolineae > Anaerolineales > Anaerolineaceae > Mesolinea. Next base: position 1,381,778 of record JAXGYK010000001.1, on the reverse strand, counting down.
AAAAGTTGCGCTTGGAGCTTATTGTCCGGGAAAACTTTGCCAAAATGTTCATAACCCAGCCTGGTAGCCACTCGGCCCTGACCAGTGCGATCTAAGTAGCCCAACTGCAAAAGGTAAGGCTCAACCACATCCATGATCGTATCGGGTTCTTCGGAAAGCGATGCGGCAATAGTATTCAGGCCAACAGGGCCGCCATTATATTTTTCCAGAATAGTTAACATGACACGCCGGTCCAGCTCATCCAGACCTTTATGATCAATATTCAGCATATCCAAAGCAGCATGTGCAACTGGCTCCGTAATACAGCCCTGCGCCCGCACCTCTGCATAGTCGCGCACACGCCGAAGCATCCTCAAAGCAATTCGGGGAGTGCCTCGTGCCCTGCGCGAAATCTCGCGGATACCATTTTCTTCATAGGGAACCTTTAATAAACCAGCACCGCGGCGAACAATGGCTGCCAGGCTTTCCTGGTCGTAATAATCCAAGCGAAAGATTGCCCCAAACCGTGCGCGCAATGGCGCAGTAAGCAATGCCAGCCGCGTAGTTGCACCCACTACTGTAAATTGCGGAAGTTTTAAGCGCACGCTCTTGGCAGCAGGCCCCTTACCTATAATGATGTCCAGAGCATAGTCTTCCATTGCCGGATAAAGGATCTCCTCCACCTGACGGCCCAGACGATGTACTTCATCAATAAACAGGATGTCCCCTGCGTGTAAATTGGTCAAAATAGCGGCCAGATCGCCTGCACGATCTATTGCCGGGCCAGAAGTAACTTTGATGTGCACACCCATTTCAGCTGCCAAAATGTGTGCCAGCGTAGTTTTTCCCAAACCCGGAGGACCATAAAAAAGCACATGCTCCAAAGCTTCTTTGCGCGCCTTGGCAGCTTTAATCTGGATGATCAGGTTTTCTTTTACCTGATTTTGGCCAATCATCTCATCCAGGCTTCTGGGGCGCAGTGCAAGATCTACAAGATCTTCGCTTTTCCGTTTACGGTCAAGTACATCTTCTTTATTTGCTTCAGTCATCGGTTTAATTATACCTGCGCCCAGAGCATAGACCGTCAGGTATTCCTTGAAGAGAAACCACTTCAGATTCAGTTCTTTCGTCCATACAAAATTCCAAGCTAAAGCTTCCAGCCCAAATTATCGGTAAAAGCTTAAGTATCCGTAGTTTTACCATTACCTGTGCCAGCAGTCTGTGCCCGCGGTATAATTTGGCCAACGAGGCTATGCGTATGCAAAAACTATCCATTGTCGTTCCGGTTTATAACGAAGAGAAGAACCTCCCAGAGCTTTGGTCTCGCATCCGTACAGCAGTAGAACCTTTAAACATCCCCTGGGATGTGAGCTTTGTCGATGACGGATCGAAAGATGGCAGTGCAGCCGTTTTACGTGGCCTGCAAACAGCAGACCCAGACCATGTACAGCTTGTGCTGCTCAACCGTAACTATGGTCAAACCGCAGCAATGAGTGCAGGCATTGACCACAGCGATGGCGATGTTGTCATCTTGATGGATAGCGACCTGCAAAACGATCCGGCCGATATTCCTAACTTACTTGCTGAACTCGACAAAGGGTATGACGTGGTAAGCGGCTGGCGCAAAGACCGGCAAGACAACGCGCTCACGCGCAACCTGCCCAGCCATGCCGCCAACTGGCTCATTTCGAAAGTAACAGGGGTAAAACTGCACGATTATGGCTGCACGCTCAAAGCCTATCGCCGCGAAATCCTGGACAAGGTGCGCTTGTATGGCGAGATGCACCGATTTATTCCTGTTTATGCACACGCCGCAGGGGCCAAAGTAGGTGAAATTGTCGTACAGCACCACGCCCGAAAGCATGGCAAGGCTAATTATGGCCTTGAGCGCATCTTTAAGGTAATTCTGGACCTCATTACAGTCAAGTTTTTGATGAGTTACGCAAAAAAGCCCATCTACCTCTTTGGTGGAGTTGGCATGGTGCTCATTTTTATGAGTGTTTTAACCTTGCTTTGGTTGACCATCAGGCGCATTGCTGTCGGCATTCCGGTACTGGGTTCACCGTTTTTCCAAATCAGCGTGATGATGTTTATTTTGGGTTTCCTGGCCATCCTGCTGGGCTTAATCGCAGAGCTGCTCATCCGCACCTATTATGAGGCACAGGGCAAACCCACCTATAATATCCGCGAAATCGTCAAAAAAGATTAAACAATCACAGAGCCTTAATGCCCCGTTGAATCATCAAAGAGAAGGCATTTTAGGGTTGTGCAAACAATTCTTTTAATTCCTGCCGCAAAAGATCTTGTCCCCTTGGAAGCAGCAAGTTTACCTCGCCCTCCTGCCAGCTAAGTGCCGGTTCATACGAATCTAATATTTCGTACAGAACCAGCTTCTTCCAGGCGTTGTTCTCGGCTGCAAAAGACCGGCTTTCGTTTTGTAAGTTCGTGGTTACCGGGTCTAAGATAATCGCCTTAAAATCCTTGGCTTCCAAGCGCGCGACAAAGGCATCCAGGTAGCTGCGGTTATTTGCCATCGCCATTTCCATCAGGAACACCTTCTCGTAATCCGAAACCACTTCAACACCAGTAATCTCCCCAAAAGTAAGCAGCTGTCGCTCCGAGATAAAAAGCGTATCCCCATCTTGTTCTTCAATATACTGGAGTGCCTGGCGCAGCTCCGCCAACTCGGCCTGATTTTTACTTTGGTCCGGCCAGCCCCAGTTAGCTGCACTCAAAAAAGCAAAAAAGACAGGTACCAAAGCTGCCAGCAAGATTGCAAGCCCTGCTGGCCTGATCTGCACTGGGTCAGCCGGAGACTCCGCCTGGTAAACCCCAAAAAGCAAACTGCCAATAATAAGCGCCCAAAATATCAGAAAGGCATCCAGATTGTGCAGGTCGCCGCCGCCGCCAATCTTAAGGCTAACCAGAATACCGCCGCCCAGGAAGGCGGAAAGAATACCCGCCAGCCCCAACCAGCGCAACCAGTGCAGCCGTCGCAACAGTCCGCCGCGAAAAGCGGACAAAAGCAACCAGGCACCTGGTAACATCACTAATAGAGTCGCCGGCAAAATACCCAAAAAGAAGGTTGCATTAGGAAACAAGCGCTTCCAGAGCAAGGCCGAGTTAAAGGCCGAGTCAAAATAAGCCGCTGGTTCCCCGGAAATAACCATGTATCCTTGCTTAGCTGCCCATCCGGCAGCCAGACCCAGTACGGTCCAAACTGCAGGCCAACCCAAATACACCGCGATATTCTTTTGTCCTTTAGCTTCATCCAGCAGGTAAAGACTAACCGCCAGGAGTGCGGGTACCGGTATCCAGTTGATCCGGCTTAATCCCGCCCAAATAGAAACTATCAACACAGCAATCAGGTTGCGCCAAGGCTTCCCGGCCTTATACCCAAGCAGTACCAACAATACACAAAGCATCAGATGGTAATAAACTGCCCCTTGGAAGAAAAAGAGCCCTAAGCCCAGAATCAGGAATGGCAATGCTTTTTTCTTCGCTCCCTTGAGCCGGCCTGCCATTACCCAAGCCCCAAAGCCAGTCATCAGCAGCCACAAGAGCACCTGCCAAATACGATGCAGCATAATTTCATGAATACCCAAAGCAAAAGGCAGAGCCTGCATCAAATAGCGGCTGGGATGCAAAACAGGTAAGGGCAAGCTGTGACCATAAACCTGTCTTCCAAAAAAAACCGAGGCGTTGTAATACCGTGACCCTTCCGACCAACCCAAGGCAAAGGGTGTAGCCTGAATGCCAGGCAGGTACGAGCCCAGTTTATAAAGCCCCCCCAGAACAAGCAATACTTTCCCGGTCTGAAGATAGGGAGAGTGCTGCGGTTCCTGCATACTTAGAAGCAACCCGGCAGCTCCTGCAAAAAGATAAGCCAGCAGTAAAGGCCCAGAGCTGCCATCCACAATTTGACCTTCCAGCAAAAAGAAAGCCAACACCAGTACTACACAACCAAGCAGGATTAACTTACGCAACAAGGAGCTCTTAATCGCTGTTGTTTTGATCTTGACATCCTTGCCTATAGGCTTAAGCAAAGCCGCAACAGCAATCGTTGCTACCAGCAGCACGACTGCCACCAGTACAAACCAAGTCCCTCGACTATGACGGTGATCCAAAAGGTACCAGGCACAGATAGCCGCGAGCACCAGCAGATAATCACGCAGGAATGGCCTGAGTTTCCTAAAGAGCATCTTGCTCCTTTCTGTCAGCAGCCCCGCTTAAAACGCCGCTCACAAAAAAGGCACCCGGTAAACTGCCAAGCACCTGGAGCACGCGCATAAAGAGGGCAATACTCAGCCCTGTACTGAGGCTTAAGCTACCCAAGCTGCTAAAAAGGTTGCTGATGCTCAACTCTTGGACACCCAAACCATTAATCGAGATAGGTACCAAGGTAATAAAATAGACCAGCGACCATAAACCTGCAATGCTGTGCAAAGGCAAAGATTCACCGAACCCATGAATGAGAATGTGCACAATCAAGTAGAGGCAGAGCTGATGCAGCAGCGAAAAAGCAAGGGCACGCAAGAACACCTGCGGATGCTGCAGCCAAAAACGCAGGTTCTCCCAAATTCTGCCTAGGCTTTCTTTTAGCTTTGCAAAAAGACCCCCAAACACAGCTCCATTTAAAATGCCAGACCGTGCCTGCTGACTGGCGCTCCAAAGCTGAGGAAGTCCTAAGGGCAAGGCCAATAACATGCCCGTCATCCCTATCAGCCGGTCAGCAAGAAGTGAAGCTGCTGCCAGGTGCCCATCAATTTTTAACCGCAGAGCGCCTGCCAAACGGGCTGCATCCCCGCCGATGGTAGTAGGCAGGACATTCGCCGCAAAAAGACCGGTAAAGGTCAGGCGCAAGGTATCCTTCCAGGATACTTTCTGCGAGCTCACCCGCAAAAGGCTATGCCAGCGCCCCCAGGTCGCCAAACGCGAAACAATCATAAGCACAATACAGGCTGCAATGCGCCAAGCTTGTAAGCTGCGCAGCTGCTGCCAAACCAGGGACCATTGCTCATCAGAAAATATAATTACCAGGATAAGAATCGAAAGCAAGCTGCCAGCCAGGCGAATAAAAAAAGTCCAGTTCGTTTTGCGTTCATGTTTCATAGTCCGGCCAACAAAAATGGATTATACATCAGCGCATAGAGCTGTTTGTTTGTTAGAATAAGCAGGGGTATCTGATCTGCCCTGAAAGAGGATCCTAATGACACTTAATGCAATTGACCCGCAAGCTTTTTCAGTAAAACCGCACCACCTTTTTGATGTTCGCAACCTGCTCCTCACAGCGGGTTCCTATATTCAAGGCCACTATAACACGATGACTATCGGCTGGGGCTTTTTAGGAACCATGTGGAATAAACCAGTGGCCGTTGTAGCCGTAAGGCCAACTAGGCACACCTACCATTTTATGGAAGCATTCCCGGATTTTACCATTACCGCCTTCCCGGATACTTACGCTGAAGACCTGGTCTATCTGGGTACTAACTCTGGCCGCGATGGCGACAAACTGGCACAAACAAAACTGCATGCTGTTGCAGCTGCGCGGGTTGGTTCTCCGGGCTTTGCCGAGGCAGAGCTGTGTATCGAATGTAAGAAGATTTACTGGGTTGACTTTGACCCGAGCCACTTCCTGGATGATACGATTCAGAAGAACTACCCGCTTAAGGATTATCATCGTGTTTATTATGGCTTGATTGAGGCTGTTTTCGGCACCGAAGTTTATAAATCCTGATACACTACATCAGGTCAGGATTTTGGAGGAAGCAATATATGTCAGAGCATAAAATTCGCGTTTTGATTGCTAAGCCCGGTCTGGATGGACATGACCGCGGTGCAAAAGTTATCGCCCGCGCCCTGCGTGATGATGGTATGGAGGTAATTTATACCGGTTTGCGCCAGACACCTGAAATGATTGCCGAAGCAGCATTGCAGGAAGACGTAGACGTGGTAGGCCTTTCAATCCTATCCGGGGCACATAACGCCCTGGTACCACAGGTGATAGAAAAGCTGCGTTCCAACGGACAAGAGAATGTTTTTGTCTTCCTGGGCGGTATTATCCCCGAAGATGACATTCCAGCACTCGTGGCTGGCGGAGTGCGCAAGATTTATGGGCCTGGTACGAACACACAAGTTGTTTGTGCAGATATCCGTCAAGCCGTCAGCGAGCGTGCCCTGGGATGAAATCGGACCTGATTGAAGACCTCAGAAAGGGCAATCGCTTAGCCCTTTCTCGTGTTTTAACCCAGGTGGAACGCGACACCCCTGCAGGGCGAGAGGCATTAGATGACCTCTTTGGTTTTACCGGCAATGCGCACAAAATTGGCATAACCGGACCTCCTGGCTCAGGAAAAAGCACTTTGGTAAATGCCCTGGTCTATGCTCTGCGTAGCCTGGAAAGTGACCCTCGTGTAGCAGTGGTTGCTGTTGATCCCACCAGCCCGTTTAGCGGCGGAGCGATCCTGGGAGATCGGGTTCGTATGCTCGAAACCCAGTCGGACCCCAAGGTCTTTATCCGCTCCATGGCTAGTCGCGGTGCTTTAGGAGGTTTGGCAGAACGTACTGCAGCGATAACGCAGGTCTTTGATGCAGCCGGCTACAATTTTGTGCTCATCGAAACCGTAGGAGCTGGCCAGTCCGAAGTGGATATCGTGCGTCTGGCACATAGCACGATTGTTGTTGATATCCCTGGTACTGGTGACGACATTCAAAGCATCAAAGCCGGCATCCTCGAAATTGCCGATATTCTGGTGGTAAACAAGGCTGACCATCCCGGGGCCGATACTACCATGCGCAACCTGAACACCATGGTTCAGATGGGTCACCGATCCATGTATTCTGCGCACAAACACGGCCCCAGCAAAATGGGTATTTCAAAAGAAGCAGAGCAGGAAGAGCTACAATGGATTCCGCCCGTACTTAAAACCATCGCCGCCGAAAAAGAAGGAATCGACCGTCTGGTAGAAGCAGTCCAGCGCCACGCAGTCTACCTGCATGAAAGCGGTCAATGGGAACAAAAAGAAGCGCTTGCCTTGCGCGAGACCATCCAAAAAACTTTGAGCGCAACCCTCTTCAAAGCCTGGCAGCAGCAAGCCCCCAATGAAGCTGTAGAGGCAATTCTTGCGCTGGTAAGTAAGCGGGAAATCAGCCCGCAGGAAGCGGTATTCAGACTGCTGGCGTTATAATCATATTAATTCAAATATACGGAGCGAAATAAGTATGGAACGGACATTGATCAAGGATCTTGGTAAAAAAATCGGTGAGCAGGTAAAGATCCAGGGTTGGCTGCAGACACTGCGCGACCAAAAAAGCATGCAGTTCCTGATCATTCGCGACCGTACCGGCCTGGTGCAGGTGGCGCATTGGAAGAAGGGCAACCCTGAACTGGCTGAGCAAATTTCGAGCCTGGGAACTGAAAGCGCGTTGACCATCAGCGGTAAGGTGGTGGCTAATGAAGTGGTTAAGCTGGGCGGAATAGAAATACAGCTGGAGAGTCTTAGGGTAGACAACAATGCCGAAAGCCCGCTGCCCTTTGAACCCTTCAGCGACGAGCTGCCAGACCTGGATTACCGCTTGGACTGGCGCTATCTGGACCTGCGGCGTGAACGCAACCAGTTAATGTTTGAAGTGGAAACCACACTCGAAGCCGGAATGCGCGATTACTGGCTGAAAAACGGTTTTTTGGAGATGCACAGCCCGAAAATCATGGGCGCTCCATCGGAAGGCGGGGCAGAGCTGTTCTCATTGTCATATTTTGAGCGAACAGCCTACCTGGCGCAGAGCCCTCAATTTTATAAGCAAATGGCAATGGCGGCCGGCTGGGAGAAGGTTTTTGAGATCGGGCCGGTTTTCCGTGCCGACCCATCTTTCACCTCAAGGCATATGACCGAATTTACCGGCGTAGATGCTGAGATCTCGTGGATTGAAAGCCATGAAGAAGTGATGGTAATGCTGGAAGAATTACTTGCACATGCCATCAAACTTGTGGCGGAGAAACACGGATCTGAGATCAAAAGGGTCTTTGATGTCGAACTGACGGTTCCGAGCACGCCCTTCCCGCGTATGACGATGAAAGAAGCCTATGAAATTTTGAAGGCGGAAGGGTATAAGCTGCCCCCGGAACGCAAGGGTGATCTGGACCCAGGTGCGGAACGCGCCTTAGGCGCTTATGTGAAGGAAAAATACGGGCATGACTTTGTCTACGTAACGGATTGGCCGGCTACCGTGCGCGCTTTTTACCATATGCGCCTAGAAAGCGACCCTAAACTTACGAAGAGCTTTGACCTGCTGGGCAAAGGAATTGAGCTTACTACCGGTGCACAGCGTGAGCACCGCGCGGATGTCCTGACCGCTCAAGCCCAGGAAAAAGGGCTGGGGCTGGAACTGCTGCAGAACTATATCAACTACTTTAGATACGGCTGTCCTCCGCATGGCGGTTTTGGCCTGGGCTTAGGGCGCCTGATGATGGTGCTCTTAGGTTTACCCAGCATCCGGGAAGCGGTATACCTGTTCCGCGGACCCAACAGACTGGAACCTTAGGACCTGCAGCATGCCAGACCTGAGGTACGGACGTTTATTGCTGCGGGCTATCGAAAGAAGTGATCTGCCTGTATTTTTACGCTTTCTAAGCGACCCGGAAGTGGTGGAAAACCTTGGCGCTCCTGTTTTTCCAACCAACATGGAGGACGAGGAACGCTGGTATGAGAGCATGCTACGTAAACCTTTGCACGAGCATCCGCTGGCAATCTGTATTGAAAGCCCGGATACAGGCACATGGAAGCTGATCGGAAACTCTGCCTTTCATCACATTGACCCCATTGCGAGGCATGCAGAGTTGGGTCTGCTCATCGGGGATAAAAACGAATGGAACAAGGGTTACGGTACCGAAGCAATGCAAGCCATGCAATGGCTGGGTTTTACGGAACTGAACTTGAACCGCCTTTACCTCAAGGTCTTTGCTGAGAATAAAGGCGGCATCCGGGCTTATGAAAAAGCCGGGTTTGTACATGAAGGACGGCTGAGACAGGAACGCTTTCACAAGGGTGTCTATGGCGATTCTTTAATCATGTCGATCCTGAAAGAGGAGTGGGAAGAACTGCAAAAGGAGAAGAAAGGCCAGGTGTAATGCAAAGCAACCAACATAGCTTACTTTACGGTAATATCCACCTTTTTGCTGGGACTGCCTCCCAGGAACTAGCACAGGAAATTGCAGACCAACTCCATATGGAACTCTGCGGCCGTGATGTGATCCAGTTCACTAATGAAAATCTTTTTGTGAAGCTGCATGCCTCGGTACGCGGCCAGGACTGCTATGTAATTCAAACTACATCTACCCCCGTCCATCGTAACTTGATGGAACTCTTAATTCTCACACAAACCCTCAGACTCGATTCGGCAGGCCGTATTACTGTAGTTGTCCCTTATATGTGTTACGGGCGTAGCGACCGCAAGGACCAGCCCCGGGTGCCTATCACTGCCCGCCTGGTTGCAGATATGATCCAGGTAGCCGGTGCAGACCGCTACATCACCATGGACCTGCATGCCGGACAAATACAAGGCTTCTTCTCCATCCCGGGAGATGTCCTTTCGGGATACCACATCCTTAAACCCCACCTGCTGAAACAACAGCAGCAAATGCACAACCCGGTCGTGCTCACAGCCGACCTGGGTTTTGCTAAGAATGGGCGCCGGTATGCCCAGGCACTCAACATACCCCTGGTGCTTATTGAGAAGCGGCGGATCGATAACAAAGAAAACGCCGAGGCTATGACTATCATCGGCGATGTGCACGATCGCGATGTGGTGCTCGTTGACGATGAGATTGACACGGGTGGTTCTATGGTGCAGGCGATACAACTTGCCAAACTGCATGGCGCCCGCGATATTTACGTTGTCTTTATTCATCCAGTGCTTAGTTCCAATGCTGCCGAACGTCTCGCTGCCCAGCCAGTTAAAGAGTTCATCACAACCAATACCATACCGATTGTCCCGGAAAAGCAAGCCCTGTTTGGAGACCGACTCACGATCTTATCTGTGGGACCGCTCTTGGCCGAAGTGATCAAACGTGCAAATGAAGGCACCTCGGTAGGAGCATTATTCAACGAATAATCATGCCTGAGCTGCCCGAAGTCGAAACCGTTATACGTGGCTTGCGCCATGGAATTGACGGCAGCCCGGGAATTTTAGGCCAGGAAATCACTGGAGCTTCGCTTTTCTGGCACAAAACCCTGGCTAATTCAAGTTTTGAAGCAGCTCAGTCACTCTTAGCTGGCCAAAAGGTCAGCAAGATAGGCCGTAAAGCAAAGTACATCCTGATCCAGCTGGATAAGCTGGTGCTGATCATTCATCTGCGTATGAGTGGCGACTTGCGCCTGGCATTAAAGCTTGGGAAACCGCGCACTTCGAACCCGCTGCTTGCGCATGATCGTTTCTATTTGCACTTTTCTTCCGCCTGGGGGCTTGCCTTCAACGATCCTCGAAAATTTGGGCGCATATGGCTTACCAAGGACCCATCCGCTATACTGCCCCGTTTAGGGCCCGACCCCTTTGATCCCAAACTGGACGCTGGCTGCTTTTACCAGATGCTGCAAAGCAAGGCTCGCCAAATAAAACCGCTCCTCATGGACCAGGCCTTTCTGGGCGGCGTAGGAAATATTTATTCAACTGAGGCCCTCTTTGAGGCCAAACTACATCCATTACAAAACAGCCGTTACATCACCTTTAAGGAAGCCGAAACGCTTCTTTCCGCCTTACGATCCGTTCTTCAAGCCGGCATAGAACACAACGGCACCAGCGTAGATTGGGTTTACAAAGGCGGCGACTTCCAAAAATATCTCAAAGCCTATCAGAAGACAGGCCAGCCTTGCCCTGACTGCAACACAGCAATCGAGGCAATACGTATGGGCCAACGCAATGCACACTTCTGCCCCAGATGTCAACAAATTCATACCTGAAGGAAGGTGAAATGTATACCGAACTTGCCCCGCATTACGACCACTTTGTAAACTGGAAAGCACGTCTGGAATTCGAATTGCCCTTTCTGCAGCAGCAGGTTCGTAGCTTGGGAATAGACCCTACCAAGGTAAAACTGATTGATACAGCTTGTGGAACCGGACAGCATGCTATTGCTTTGTCTGCCGAAGGTTATCAGGTTTCGGCTTGCGATATTGCCCCGGCAATGGTTGCCATTGCCCAGGCAAATGCTGCAGCAGCTTTTCAAAAAGTGGACTTTAAAACAGTGGGGTTCACCAAGATCTCTCAGGCCTTTAAAAACCAACAATTTGATGTCATCTTTTGTCTTGGCAATTCCCTGCCCCATGTGGAGGACTTACAGGAGCTCACCAAAACATTGCAGGACTTTTGTCAACTTATGCGAGGAACAGGTGTACTCGTTTTGCAGATGCGCAATTTCAGCAGGCTGCTGCAGAATAAAGAACGCTGGCTGGAACCACAAGCCTTCGCTGAGGGTAACGAGGAATTTCTCTTCCAGCGTTTTTATGATTTTGAACCCGACGGACATATCCAGTTCAATATGGTAAGCCTGGAGCGTAAAAAGCAGGGCCCGTGGGAATCTCAGGTCATTTCCAGCATGCTTCTTCCCATCCAAAGAGCACAATTAGAGAGCATCTTGCTGGATTGTGGCTTCGGTAGGCTTCAGTCCTATGGGTCAATGGACGGCCAGCCCTTTGAGGAAGCGTCTTCTGAAGACTTGGTTATGACGGCCCGCAAATTAGCTTAATTTCAGTATCAGCGGTCTTTTAATAAGTCCTCACGCAAGGTTGCATGTGTTAGGTCCAGGTTTTTCTGCCACCAGGATACGGTATCCTGAATACATTCTGCCATTTTCCGTGCTGACCAGCCTAATTCCTGTTTTGCCTTCTGGGAAGAGATCACCGAGTTCTCCTGCAGGGTCAGTACCGAATAACGTGTTACCCGCGGACGCGTTCGGGTGATGCGGTAAAAGAATTCTGCCAGAGGGGCTACCATCAGGGCAACCCAGGCCGGGAACTTAAGCTGAGGGCTGCGAAACCCTGCTGCATCCTGTACCAGGTTAATGATTGCGCTGATACTGATCTGTTCTCCGCCCAACAGGTAGCACTCCCCTGGAGTACCTCGCTCGGCAGCCAGCCAATGCCCTTCGGCTACATCACGTACATCCACAAAATCATATTGACCCTCTAAGGACAGGACGAGCGGTTTCTTTTTCATCCAGGTTAGAATCATTTCGCCGATTTCGGAGCGCCTAAAGTCCCAGGGGCCAATTACCCCTGTTGGACAAACAACAATCGTCTCAAAACCAGCCTTATTCGCTTCCAGCACCATTAAGCTGGCCTGTGCCTTCGTTCGGTTATAGTCGCCATCCGGGCTGTGAATATCAAAACCGCAGCTTTCATCAATTACTTCCCCCATTGGCACCTTGCGGATGGCATGAATGGAGCTTGTGTAAATAAAGCGCTCTACTCCGGCCTTCTGGGCAGCCTCTAACATGCTTTGGGTGCCTTGTACGTTCACTTCTTGCATCAGCGTGCTTTTGCCGGGCACAATGGCTACCAGTCCTGCCAGATGGTAAACCCGCTTCACACCCCTGCACGCCTCTTCCATTCGCTTAGAATCCAGGATATTACCTGTAAAAAATTCCACGTCCAAGCCTTCAAGTGAGGTCAGGTCTTCCCCTGGCAGCACTAAAGCCCGGACCTTCTCGCCTTTAGCTAGCAAAGCTCGCACCAGGACATTTCCAATATGTCCAGCAGCACCAGTGACCAGGTTCATTTTTGTTCCTCCATGCTCTGGATAACGATTTCAATGCCCTTAATTAAGAGCTCGCTCCAATCATCCTGTTCCGGGGAAATCCATGCAGAAATGATATATCCTAAGGTAGCCGTTCGCAAAAGGCGGGAATACACTTTAAGGTCCAGGCTTTTTGGAAAGCTGCCTTCTTCAACGCCCTGTTCCAATAGTTTCTTAAAGGTATCGCGATAATACAAGTAAGGGTCATCTATTGAAGAACCAATTTCTGTCCCAAGGTTACCCTGGCGCCAAAACTCTTCCAGGATTGGAAAAGCTGCCCGAGTTTCTTCAATTTTGGGTGCGGTTTCTATTGCCATCCGACGCAGAATATCTGGAACGGTTCCCCCGGCAGCTATAGCTGCAGCAACTCCTTCTTTGATGAACTCCAGCCAGTTTTCCAAAACGACAATAAATATCCGTTGTTTGGTCTCAAAGTAATGATAAAAGGCGCCTTTGCTCACACCGGCGTTTTTGCATATTTCATGTACGCTGGTTGCCTCATATCCTTTGGATCCAAAAAGTTCAATAGCTGAATCGATGAGCTTGTCTCGTGATTTTTTCATAGGTCTCCTTTTTTTCAGCAGTTTAGACCGACCAGTCGGTTTATTAATATCCATGTTTCAAATATTTGTCAAGGCTTTCCTGCAAGAATTCAAAGCTTCTCTTCGATATAATCAGTTCCAAGAAGAAAGAGGTGCGCAATGAAAAATGTTTTAGCCAGTGACCAAATCGGTTTAGCACTCAAAGAAGGCTTAAAGTCTTATCTGGATAGCCGCCAGATTAGCTACGAAGACTTTAGTGTCCTCAGCGAGGCTTCCTTGGATTATCCCCATATCGCCGAGCGTACTGCCAAGGCTATCCTTGCCGGCAAGGCAGAGCGCGGCTTGTTAATATCTGCTACTGGCCAGGGCATGTGTATTGTAGCCAATAAGTTTGCCGGCATCCGTGCGGTAGCTTGCAGCGAACCTTACTCTGCAATCCTTTCCAGGAGGCACCATAACAGCAATATCCTTTGCCTGGGTGCCCAGGTTATCAGCACCGGACTGGCAACACTTATCCTGGAAGGCTGGCTAAGTGCTGCGTACGAAGGCGAAACCCGGCAGCGTCATCTGGATATGATTACCCGCATTGAGCAGCGCAATATAGCTATGGGATCTGCCAATGCAAGCCCTGATTCCCGGCCAGATCTGGAGCTCACCCGAAAACTGGAACAAACCCAACCATTAGCATCTAAACCGAGTTGATTATGTGCTGGTTTGACAATATAATCAGGTCGATAAAACATCATGAGTGATTGATAAGGAGTAATATGCGTTATAAGATTTTTGGAGATACCCTGCCTGCCGTTACTATTCAGTGCGAAGCTGGCGAAAGTATTTACACACAGTCCGGCGGTATGTCCTGGATGACAGACAATTTCAACATGGAAACAAACATGCGCGGTGGTTTGGGAAAAGGCATTGGGCGCATGTTCAGCGGGGAATCACTCTTTATGGCAACTTATACAGCCATGGCTCCAGGTGCAGAAATTACCCTGGCTTCTTCCTTCCCCGGCACAATCCTGGCTCTGGAATTAGATGGAACCCGGGAATACATCGCCCAAAAGAGCGCCTTCCTTTGTGCCACACCTGGCGTGGAGCTGAGTACGCATGTAAACAGGATGGGTGCTGGATTTTTTGGCGGCGAAGGCTTTATCATGCAGCGTTATAGCGGTGTGGGCCTTGTTTTTGTCGAGATAGATGGTTCGCTGGTACAAAAAGACTTGATGCCTGGCGAAACACTCAAAGTAGATACAGGCAACCTGGCAGTTTTTGATGCAAGTGTTACTTACGATGTAACCACTGTAAAGGGCTTCAAGAATGTGCTTTTCGGCGGCGAAGGACTCTTCCTCAGCACAGTAACCGGTCCCGGCCGTGTGTGGCTCCAAACCCTCAGCATCGGTGAGCTGGCTTCTCGCATCTCCCCCTTTGTAGCTGGTAAAAAGGGTTAGATCAATTACGGTCAAATAAAGAGCTGCCCTACACACAAAGGCAGCTCTTTATATTTCCCGCACCATGTAGTAACTTTTTCTTCTGAAATTGCGCTGTTCGTAATATGCCTGGGTACCTATTGCAGAAATAACTGCCAAACGCGAATATCCGGCCTTCTTTGCCACTTTTACCGCCTCTTCAATCAAACGGCTGCCCAAGCCGCTATGCTGTGCGGCCCCTTGTTTTTCCGAGCCTAATTCCAGCGATTGCCCATACACATGCACCTCTCGGATCATTGCTGCATCCTCAAGCTCTTCCAGGCCAATCAGGTTAGCATGTGGCAGCGAAAGGCGCAAAAAGCCAGCCACCTTATCCAGCGGGCTGTCAAAGCTTAGAAATACTTCTTGAGCAATGCCCGTTTCATACACCAGACTATGCAGCTGCAAGTTTCGCCGGTCAATTTTGCCCCCGCGCACTTCACGGCAACGCAGACACTGGCAAGCCTCGCCGCGCCGCTTCAGCTCCCGTGCAACATCCTGACGCAGGCTGGTATTGCGATTGCCAGAAATAACATTGGTGGAAGGAATGTCCCGAATTACGCGGTTAATCCGGCAATATCGGGGCACAGTGCTTTTGATATCGGCCAGCAGTTCCAAAAGTTCGGCCTCGCTATAGGGTTGGTATTCTCCCCGCTGCCAATAAGCATAAAGGCCTGCGTTGCGCAAGAGCTGGCAGGGGTAGATCTTAAGCTCATCCGGCTGTATCGAAGCCTCTTCCCATAAACGCGCAAAATCCAGGCGGTCGCTTTGCGGGCTGGCACCCAGCAGGTTCGGCATCCAGTGCGCGACCAGTTTAAAACCCGCTGCCCGGGCTAATGCAATCGCCTGCTTGGAGCACTCAGCACTATGCCCACGCATATTTTTTTGCAGAATCTCATCGTCCATACTTTGAATGCCCAGCTGCAGCTTGGTAACCCCCATCTTGCGGAATTCCAGTAAGGTTTCCCGATTGATCAGGTCTGGACGGGTTTCGACCACCAAACCAACATTGCGGTGCTTCCCGTGAACATTGCGCTCCTGAACCATAGCCAGGTCTACATCACCCTGATCATCCAAGGGGTTTTCGCCATTCAAAGCCTCAAAACAACGCCGGATGAACCAGGCCCGGTAATCAGCAGGGTATGCTGACCAGGAACCGCCCAAAATCAGCAGTTCTATTTTGTCGGTGGGATGCCCAACCTCATGCAAGGCCCTCAGCCGCGATGCCACCTGACGGTAAGGGTCAAACTCATTCTCTGCCCCGCGCCGCGCTCCGGGCTCATCAGGCAGATAGCTTTGCGGCATGCCTTCCTCAGTAGGGCAAAAAAGGCAATTTCCCGGGCAAGGAGCTGGACGGGTAAGCACAGTGATTGTGGTTACACCGCTTAAGGTCCGTACCGGCTTCATCCGTATTTTTGCCAGCAGCACATCATTCGCCTCCCGTTCACCGGCTTTTATACCCGCACGATAAGCCGCCACAAGCGCATGTTTCGCCAAAAAACCCTCACCACCGGGCAAGGGATGCCGTCGCAGTGCCTTGTTTACCTCCATGCCTGCTTCCACATCCTGCAGAACGGCATTCGCCAAGGCAAGCTCTTCACTTGTATAGCTGCGTTTAGCCAGCCACTTTGCTCTTTCACTCATAGGACTATTGTAACTGTTCAGCGCTTCATCCAGGCGTTATACTCCTGATATGCATGCCTCTACCCGCTCAAAGCTGTTAGCCCTGAACCGCCATTTTTATGAAATTACTGGCAGCTCCTTTTCGCGCAGCCGCTATAAAATTCAACCCGGTGTACGAAACTTGCTGCCGCAGTTACTGGCTTGCCGCAAACTGCTGGATTTAGGCTGCGGAAACGGCAACCTTGCTCAAAGCCTCGCGAACCGCGGTTTCACGGGCATTTATCAGGGATTGGACCAAAGTACTGCCCTGCTTCAGGCAGCAAAGGCGCTGGAACTCCCTGCCAGCCAATACAGCTTTACCCGCTTTGACCTTGCCGCCTGGCTTCTGGAGGAAGAACAGCAGTTTTCCCTAAGCAGTCAAAACTGGCCGGCAATTACCTGTTTTGCGACCCTGCACCATCTGCCTTCCCAGGAGCTGCAGGCTGCCTTTTTTAAGCGGTTAAAAGCGATCCTTGCCCCTGGAGGGCAGTTATTCATTTCCGTATGGCAGCCAAGCCAGAGCCCGCGCTTAAGCGCCCGGTTTCAGGACTGGTCATCCATTGACCTTAGCCCGCAGGACCTGGACGCAGGCGACCGCCTTTTGGATTGGCGCTCCAATGAACAAGATAGTACGGCACTGCGCTACGTCCACGAGTTTTCACCAGAGGAATTAACCGCACTGGGCATGCAGGCCGGACTCACTTTGGTCGAATCTTACCGCTCCGACGGGCGCAAAGAAAACTTGGGGTACTATCAGGTCTGGCAGGCTTAGCCCAAAGCCACATCCAAAAGCATCATGACCGCAAAACCCAGCATTACACCAATCGTAGGAATGTCCGAGTGGCCCTCAGCGTTTGCCTTTGCTTCCGGGATAAGCTCTTCGGCAACCACATAGATCATCGCTCCGGCAGCAAACGAAAGCGCGTAAGGCAGCATTTCATGCATCGATTGCACCGCCATTGCGCCGATAACGGCTGCTATCGGTTCTACAATACCTGAAGCAGCGCCAAGCGCAAAGGCTTTTCCGCGGCTCACGTTTTCGCGGCGAAGCGGTGCGCTCACTGCCAAACCTTCAGGGAAGTTTTGGATCCCGATACCCAAGGCCAAGGCCAAAGCTGCTGTAACAGACGCCTCGGAATAGCCAGTTGCCGCGGCGCCAAAGGCTACTCCAACGGCCAGCCCCTCGGGGATATTATGCAAAGTAATCGCAACCACCAGCAAAACACTGCGCTGCCAACTGCTCTTTGGGCCTTCAGGTTTACGTTCGCCTGGGTGCAAATGCGGCAGCAGCTTATCTACCAATAGTAAAAAGGCCCCGCCCGCTAAAAAACCGACCACAGCCGGCACCCAGCTGGTCACGCCCGAGGCTTCTGCCATATCGATGGCCGGCAAAAGCAGCGAGAAAAACGAAGCCGCGATCATAACCCCCGAGGCAAATCCCAGCATGCCATTAAGCGCTTTTCGGCTAATTTCCTTGCTTAAAAACACGCCTGCCACACCCAATGCCGTCATGCCTGCTGTAAACAAGGTTCCAAGGAAGGCCTGCATAACGGGAGATAATTGATTAAAAAAAGCTAGCATAGTAAAACCGCCAATGATAAGATATTTCTGAATCAGGTTATATCATGGCGTCCCAACTCATCCCAGAACCCGTGTATAAGCAAAGCTTTGCCAGGCTGATTAATGCATGCGCTGCTTACCGCAGCGATGCCCTGAATGCCGCCGGGAATTCCTGCTGGAGACTATTTAATGGCTTTTATGAGGGCTGGCCCGGCTTGGTGGTCGACTGGTTTGCTGGCCACGTTTTGCTTTCATTTCACCCCGGCAAAAATGCCATAGTTCCCCAAATACAGCAATTGGAAGAATTGGCCGCCCAACTGTGCAGCAGCTTCCCTGAGATCCAAAGCCTTTGGTATAAAAACCGGCAGCGGAATAAGGCCAAACTGAGCCTTGAGCGCATCTGGGGGAATGGCTTGCCCGAACAAATCACCGAAAACCAGCTGCACTATGCCATTGATCTGCAATTAGGCCAGGATAACAGCTTTTACCCCGATACGCGCGCTTTGCGCACCTGGCTGCTGTCCAACTCAAAAGGGAAAACGGTGCTGAACACCTTCGCATACACCGGCAGCCTGGGCCTTGCCGCATTGGGCGGCGGTGCTGCCCGGCTGGTCCAAACGGATCTTAACCCCCGCTTTCTGGAACTAGGGCGCCGGTCCGCGTCCCTGAATGGCCTTGAAAGCAAACTTATCAGCCTGCCGGGCAACTTTTTTACCGTAATTGCAGCATCAAAGCGCAAACAGCGTCTTTTCGACACGGTCATTCTGGATGCCCCCTACTTCTCTCAGACACGCGCCGGAACGGTGGATCTTCAGCGCGGGTTTTTGAAGCTGGTTAACAAGCTGCGCCCATTGGTCGCTCATGAAGGGCACCTCATCCTGGTAAATAACGCCTTGTACGTTTCAGGAGCTGAAATGCAGCAGCAGATTCAGGAATTATGCCAATCAGGCTATTTGGAAATGGAAGCCATCGTTCCTGTTCCGCAGGATTGCACCGGCTATGCGCAAACTATTTGCGGTGCAGCTCCAGCCAACCCGGCCCCCTTTAATCATCCCACCAAAATTGTCATCCTGCGCGCCACCCGTAAAGACAGGCAGCGCGCAGGCTTGTTTTGATTCAGCCTTTACTCAAACTTGTAAAGAACAAACTTCTCGCCCTTTACATTACAGATCGGACATTTCTCCGGGCGCTTACCCAGCTCAATGTAACCGCAAACCGGGCAAAGATAAATCTCATCTGCGTCCAGATCCTTCCCCTGCTGAACGGCTTCCAGAGCTTTTTTATACAGGTTGGCATGAACCTGCTCGGCTTCTACAGCGTACTTGAAGTAGGTTTTGGCCTTGTGGTTCTCAAGCTCTGCTTTTTCGAGCATCGGCGGGTACATTTCGGTGTACTCGTAGGTTTCGCCGGCAATAGCTGCCTCTAAGTTTTTGAGCGTATCGCCCAAACCGTCCATTGCTTTGAGGTGCCCGGCAGCATGCAATTGCTCGGCCATAGCGGTTGCTTCAAAAAGCTTGCTGACGTTCGGAAAGCCATCGCTCTTTGCTTTGGCTGCAAATGCAGTGTACTTCTGGAAAGCCTGGCTTTCTCCGGCAAAGGCTTCCTGCAGGTTATCGATTGTTTCAGACATTATTCCTCCATAGATTAGCTTATTGATTAGAGTTTTCTCTTACTTATTATATTCACGACACTTCTTTTCAGGAAGCATTGTGTAAGCTCCGGTCACCCGGCTGCAAGGTCGATTATGCTCCTGCAAACGTTGACTTTTAAAAATGCCTGTGCTAAAATCCAATGCCTCGACCCGGAAAGACGGGTAGAAGCTTAACATGCGGGTGTAGTTCAATTGGTAGAACGCCTCCTTGCCAAGGAGGAGGTCGTGGGTTCGAGCCCCATCGCCCGCTTTTACGCTCGAACTGATACCGGGAACGATATCAGTTTTTTATTAGGCGACGTAGCCAAGTGGTAAGGCAAGGGTCTGCAAAACCCCCATCATGGGTTCAAATCCCATCGTCGCCTCTGAACTTCTCTCTCATTCTCCCCGTTAAACACCCCAGTTTTAGCCCGTTTTTGATCTCTCACGCAAAGGGGCAACGAAGGCATGGCAAGGTAAAGTGCATATACTGGATTGAGCAGTTCTTGTTCAACCGCAAGATTCGTAGTTTAGCACCTGCAATAGCCTGTCATGGCAAGTGTTTGCGTCACTTAACAACTACGGTTAAACCTGGAGTATTAAACTAGGTTAGCGCCTTCACACTGCCCATTCTACGCAGCTTTATCTCCCTGACTCCTCTCCTCTTTCGTCTGTCGGTGTTTCGCTCACACACTTGGTCAGTATGCAACAAGCGCAGAATGGTTGCCTTCAGTACTTAGATCGTTAAGCTTGTAACAACCGCATCACGAACCGAAAAAGTCAAAAATCATTATTCTGTTTTCTGCTCCCAAAAGTCTCTTTGCTAAGACTTATACCAGTTTAGTAAGATATATGTACTTGGATAGCAAGTATTATTTACTTGTCAAGGAGGTAAACCAAAGTGGAACGCTTAAGATTTACCAATTCTGTTAGTATGTTTTACATGGATGTAGACAGTAAATTCGTCCAGGCAATCTCAGCTGAAATAGCCAAAAGAAACTTAGGTTTGCGTGAAGCAGCTAAAGTTATCGGCACGTCCCACCCCACTCTTGGTCGTGCGCTTGCTGGTGATAAGGTTACTTTTGAATTTGCAGTCCAAATAGCACCGTTTTTGCATTTATCTAAAGAGGCAGCCGTAAGACTTGCCGGTCTCCTGCCACCCGTCCCCGAATCAACTGCCCAGTCAGAGCAGTTACTGCACTTATTTGAGCAGATGGACGAGGCAAAAAAAGAAGACTTGCTTTTTTATGCAAGATTTTTGTTACAAAAGTAAATCAGGAGGGAGGAGTGAAGGCCTGTCCAAAATGTGAAACCATAAATAATGACAATGCTTCCTTTTGCATAAAATGTAGTGAATCCCTTTCACCGGCACCCGCAAGCCCAGTTAATGAATCAACATATAACCGTTTAGGCACATCTTCAACGGGTCAAAATGCTACACCTGTAACTAAAGAGCAGCTATTGGAAGAATACCTGAGTAAGTCCTATTCCTTACAGAAAGAAATCAATAATAAGCTTAGTACTATCAAAGGCTGGATGACATTTATTGGCGTTCTGATTATCCTCGATATGGTTGCCACTTTCTTTAGGACTGTATGGCAGGGCTATAACATCTTGTTTTGAATGAGGGCTTGGGCTTTTAAACCAAACCCAGGAACCGTACTAATTAGAGCTTTTAACAAAGGGTTGGAATGTCTTATTCGGATGAGCAAATTCAGGAGCTC
Organism: Anaerolineaceae bacterium; assembly: GCA_040772305.1. Lineage (GTDB taxonomy): Bacteria > Chloroflexota > Anaerolineae > Anaerolineales > Anaerolineaceae > Mesolinea. Next base: position 1,360,426 of record JAXGYK010000001.1, on the reverse strand, counting down.
TTAGAGGAAAAAAAGATTCCTGCAAGCAAACTGATTCCATTACCAAAATTAAATCCACGAAGAGGTCATTCTGTCAAAGATATTTATCTTACGGGGGTAAATGGCTCTAAGTTTATTTTGAAACTCAGGAAGTCTAGCTATAACCCTCTTGACTTTTCGGCAATATTAATCTTGACAGACCCTACATCAAACATTCAGTTTAGACTTCGCCGTTATAATGGAAATAGTCATACACACACGAACAAAATAGAGGGCAACAGGATATTCAACAAGTTTCATATTCATCACGCTACGGAAAGGTATCAAAACATTAAGGCAGACGAAGATGGTTATGCTGAAGAAAGCGATAGATTTGGTAGCCTTGAAGCAGCAGTATTATGTATGATTAAGGATTGCAATATAGAGCACCCTAACAACGATGGACAGATGGAAATATGGGACGCGCCACAGAACTTGAGTTAAATATTAGAGAAGCCGTAGGAGCTGAGGTTAGCCTTTTTCCTAACGGTCTAAACTCATACCGAGTCTTAACTCCATTTACATTTGATGATGGTGATAACTACGCAATCGTTCTTAATGAAGACAAAGGTAAATGGACCCTTACTGATGAAGGCCATACACTGATGCACATGTCATATGACATGGACGAAAGAGAACTTCAAAAAGGAACTAGAGCAAAAATTGTTGAAGGAATTCTTGGGCGTCATGGTGTCAAAGAAGAAGACGGAGCATTAGTTCTTTCGTCTGAACTCGACGCTTTGGGTTTTGCAGTTTTCGACTATATAAAAGCCATAACACACTTAACTGATATTAAATACCTAAGCCGAGAGGTGATTAGGTCTACATTTTTTGAGGACTTTAAGGACATTATTAGTAAAAATGTGCCTGCTGAAAGAATGGTGTTTGGATGGCATCATCCAAATCACGACCCAAAAGGAATGTACTCAGTTGATTGTCGCGTTAATAAAATGGAACGGCCTCTAATGATATTTGCGGTAAATAATGATGACAAAGCAAGGGACGCAACAATAACAGTGCTTCAGTTTGAAAAGTGGAATATGAAATTTAACCCGATTGCAATTTTTGAAGATCAGGAAATAATACAAAGATCAGTTCTGGCAAGGCTCAGTAACGTTTTTGGAAAACAGTTTGCTAGTATCTCATCAAACGAAGGGCGTATTACTGAGTACCTTCATGAGCTTGTTGGCTCCTAATTGGCTTAACGAATAAGGAAATTTGCCACCAAAAATTGAAATATGATTGGCTATCCTTTTTCCTTCTTTATTGATTTTCATTTTATCTCTCCCTCCACGGCGGGCAATTACAATCATGTGGTATTCGGGTGTCTTTGAGGGGGCTCGTTCGTTTCTAGGTGAACGTGCGCAGACTATAGCACCAATATTCTTTAAGAAAGACGTCAAAAGCGGAATCGTTTTGGGTTTAGAAATTCCGGAACCCGAGTTCCCAGTTGAAACCCTTGATCTCCTTTCTCACGAGTTGACATTTCTTATAGAGCGGGATATATCGAACACCTTGATTTGGAAACAGGAATACCTGGCACAGTACGCAATATTGTAAATATCATTTATTGGTCAAAAAACAATATCTCGGGAAAAGTCAAACCGACTGGACGAGGAAAAATATTTCTGAAAAGTCCGAGAGCGTGATGATGCGCTATGAACAAAGCAGGCATCTCTCAGTATTGGCCTTGACAATCAATTTTACCTTATTACTCGTCGCTATTGGTGTCGCCATATTCAGACCTGGCCTGGCGCTCTTTATAGATCTGGCTCAATTTTCTTTGTCCAATAACGGCTAGCACCAAGGCAACGGCCACTATCAGCGCGCTGATGATAAGCAGGATGTCAAATATGTCCATTGCTATCTCCTGTGACAATTAGAATTCCTTTCTTAAGTAAAGTCAAATGAACAACCTTACTGCGAAAAGCATTGTTTTTCCCAATGCTCTCTCCCTCCAGGCTGCCAGGCATTAATCCGCTGGCTTTCCTCTGCCCTCTCTCCGCTTCTGCTGATAATGCGCTTCCAAGAGCTTGCCCAGTTCACCCAGGTTTTGGCATACCAGGTCTGGCTTCGCTTCACTGGCGGCTAAATCAGCAGCTTTGGTCTCCCCGCTTAAAACCAGCACCGTCTGTACGCCGGCGGTACGCCCCAGCGCAATATCAGTATACAGACGATCCCCTACCATCGCTATTTCCGAAACCTGCACTCCCATCGCCTTTGCCAGACGGCGCATAATTTCGGGGTTCGGCTTCCCAATCACCAAGTCTGCCTTTCTGCCGGTGGAGGCTTCCACCAAAGCCATCATTGCACCCGCGTCGGGAGCGTATCCGCCCAGCACCGGGCAGTTGACATCCGGATGGGTGGCAATATAAGGCAGACCGGCGCGGACGAGATCGCAAAAGCGGGTCAGCCGGGAATAGGTCAAGGTAGTGTCATAGCCAAGCACTGCCACTTCCGCGCCTTCTTCCACCACCCGAACACCTGCCTCGGCAAAAGATTGCTGCAAGGAGGGCGTACCCAAAACATAGACCTTTTTTGCGGGGTATGTCTCCATAAGATAAGCAGCAGCTGCCTCGCCAGAGCTGTACACCAAGGCATCTTCCCGAGGCAAGCCCATGCCAGCCAGCTTTTCAAGGTAATCCTTTGCCGAGCGAGCGCTGTTATTCGTCAGAAAGCGATAAGGAATGCCCAGACGCTTTAGCTGGGCAATAAACGCCAGGGAACCGGGCAAGAGCGTGTCACCCAAATAGAAGGTGCCGTCCATATCAAGGGCAAAAGCTTTTACTGCATCAAAGCGCATAGGATATAACCTTTAATTTTGAATTCACCAAACTCAGTAATTACAATCTGCGCAACGCGCCCTGCGTTACGAAAGGATTTTACAATGGAAACAACGATCTATACAATTCCCAAAATTAGTTGCGCTCATTGTATTATGCGCATTAAAAAAGCACTTGATGAACTGGAAGGTATCGAAGATATTCAAACAGACCTGACAGCGAAAACGGTGGAACTAAGTTTTACTGCCCCAGCAAGCGACGCAGCCATCCGGGAGCTTCTGGCCGAAATCGGTTTTCCTGCAGCTGAAAATCATGGCTGAAAACGACCGTCTGGTCACCTTGCCCATCCTGGGTATGACTTGTGCGAACTGCGTTGCGGCGATAGAGAAAAGCCTTGACCGCCTGGATGGTGTAAGCAGCGCACAAGTTAACCTCTCGAATGAGAGGGCTTCGGTAGCCTATAACCCCAGCCGTGTCGATTTGCAAGGCCTGGTACGTCAGGTAAAGGAAGCAGGCTTCGGGGTTGCATTGGGGGAATTAAACCTTGTCATTCCCGGACTGTCCGACCCGGCCGATGCCGATGGGCTCCAAAGGCGCATGCTGACTTTTCCCGGCGTCTTACAGGCAGACGTCAATCCTGCTGCCGAAAAACTCCTGCTGCGTTATGTGCCCACCATCACCTCGCCCGCAGAGTTACGCCAGGAGGTTCAAAAAGCAGGATTCAGGCTGCCTTCGTCAGTAAGCGGTGAAAGCAGCGAGGATGCCGAATCGCGCGCACGGAAAGCCGAAATTGAGCGTCAGAAGCAGATGCTCATTTTTGCGCTGTTCTTCGCAGTGCCGCTTTTTCTCATTTCCATGTCGCGCGACTTTGGTCTGCTGCCTGAGCAAATTGCGCGTCAGTCCTGGATAGACTGGCTTTTCTTTGCCTTGGCAACCCCCGTACAGTTTATTGCAGGCCGCTCCTATTATGTCAACGGCTGGAAGTCCATCCGCAATCGATCTGCCAATATGGATTTATTGGTAGCCTTGGGTACCAGTGCTGCATATTTCTTCTCGCTCCTGGTTTTGCTGGGCGTCTTTCCGGGCCACGCTTACTTTGAAACTTCAGCAAGCATCATTACACTCGTTCGCCTGGGTAAGTACCTTGAAGCTAACGCCAAAGGAGGGGCTGGCGAGGCCATTCGCAAGCTCATTTTCCTGCGGCCTAAACTGGCCACGGTGATTCGGGACGAGGTGGAACAGCAAATATCCGTAGACGATGTACTGATCGGTGACCTTATTGTGGTGCGTCCGGGCGAAAAAATGCCCGTTGACGGTGAGGTGGTAGAGGGTAATTCTACGGTGGATGAGTCGATGCTCACCGGCGAGTCAAAACCGGTGCCCAAGGAAGCTGGAGCCCAAGTCTATGGTGCAACCCTCAACCGTAATGGTCGCCTGATCTACCGCGCCACAAGAATCGGCAAAGACACCATCCTGGCTCAAATTATCCAGCTGGTTGAAGATGCTCAAGCCAGTAAGGCTCCCATACAGCAGCTGGCAGATAAAATTTCGGCAATTTTTGTTCCGCTTGTCATTGCCGTTGCCCTGCTTACCTTTTTGGTATGGAACTTCTTGATTCCTGCCGCACCAGGCGATAGTTTAGGAACGCTCGAAAGGGCTATTATCCATGCGGTTGCTGTGCTTGTGATAGCCTGCCCTTGCGCAATGGGTCTGGCAACACCCACTGCCGTTATGGCTGGTACCGGCCGTGGCGCTCAGTTAGGCATCCTGATTAAAAATGGCGAAAGTCTGGAAGCGGCTGGTGCTGTGGATACAGTGGTACTGGATAAAACCGGAACCCTTACCAAAGGCCAGCCAGTGCTTACAAACCTGATTTCGCTGGGCGGCCAGTATTCCAAATCTGAGCTGCTGGCATTAGCAGCGGCTGCAGAAACTGGCTCCGAACATCCCTTGGCCGATGCAATTCAAGCTGCAGCGCTGGAACAGGAGCTTGAACTGCCCAAATTAGACCGATTCAAAGCGCTTACGGGCAAAGGAATCAAAGCTGAGCTGGGCGGCAAAGAAGTCCTGATCGGGAATCAACGCTTAATGGATGCCGAAGGAGTCGGGTTCAGTTCCGTTGAAGCTCAGAGAAGAGCTCTGGAGTCGATGGCAAAAACGGTAGTGCTTATGGCCATTGACGGTCAGGCGGTAGCCATCCTGGCAATCTCCGATGCGCTTAAGGAAAATGCTTCCCAGGCAGTTGATGAGTTGCACAAACTGGGATTAAAAACCGTAATGCTTACCGGCGATAATCAGGAGACAGCTCAGGCAATCGCTCGCAGTGCAGGCATCCAGGAACTACATGCCAGCTTAATGCCCAGGCAAAAAACCCAAATTATTAAGGACCTGCAGGCCGCAAACCATAAAGTTGCTATGGTTGGTGACGGTATCAACGATGCGCCGGCGCTTACACAGGCTGATGTTGGCATCGCTATCGGCACGGGCACAGATGTGGCCATTGCTTCAGCGCCGATCGTATTGGTATCCGGCGACCCGGCTGCGGTGCCCCTGGCTGTTCGTCTCTCTCGCGCTACTTTGCGCATCATTCGCCAAAACCTGTTTTGGGCATTTTTCTATAATGTGCTGCTTATCCCGGCTGCGGCTGCCGGCTTTCTTAACCCGATATTGGCTGCTGGAGCCATGTCTGTCTCCAGCATATTTGTCATTTCTAACAGCCTGCGTCTGCGCCGCTTCAAATAGCGCTTGGATGAAAGGACTTTTTGTCAATAAAGAGGCTGATCCAACTTGCTTTTGGGTCAGCCTCATCTTATCGTATCTCTGAACTTATCTGGTTTCAGGGATTGCGGCACGCGCCAAACGGTCCGCGCGCTCGTTATAGCTATGGCCTGCATGGCCTTTTACCCACTCCCAGCTTACCTCATGGCGCGCCAGCTCCATATCCAAAGACTGCCATAACTCAGCGTTGAGCAGTTTGCCTTCTTTGCGCTTCCAGCCGCGGCGTTTCCAATCCGGCATCCACTGTGTAGCTGCTTTCTGAAGATAAGCACTGTCGGTAAAGATTTGCACCTTGCAGGCTTGCTTCAAGCTTCGCAGGGCTTCTAAAGCAGCCATAATTTCCATGCGGTTATTCGTGGTAAGCTGCTCACCGCCGCTGATTTCCTTTTCCTTGCCCTGGCACACTAAAATTGCCCCCCATCCTCCAGGGCCCGGGTTGCCGCTGCAGGCGCCATCAGTATAGACCTGGACTTCCGGTAAATCAGTCATAGCGTTTTTCCATTTCTTCTAAAGTAGCATTTAAGGATTGCAGGATGTTACCAAAGTATTGTGCATCCAAGGAGTAGACGCGTCCAACTGCATCCTTAAAGACCAGGCGCACCACCCCCCAGGTTCGCGTTTCAGGGGCAAATTGCACAACTGGCTCCGAGGACAACGCGGAAGCCCAGGCAGGGTATCTTTGCGCAAATTCGGGGGCAATCTGAGCCGGAGGTCCAATCACAGGCCACAACCAGCTTAGTTCTGCCAGCTGACGCTGGCTCTCCCTGCTCAGCAGGAAGCGCACAAACGACCATGCAGCTTGCTGCTGTGCCTGGTTGCTGCTGCGTACGGCAACCGCAAGCGGCTCGAGCAACAGGCTGCCCTGCCCATCGCTGTTAGGGTAGGTAATCAAGCGGTAACTGTCCTCGTTTTCCAGGCTGGACAAAGTCCCCTCCAGCAGAGGAATATCCTCCAGGATGGCCTCGTAGAAGAGGGTCCAGCGTCTCGCAAAATAGCTCTGTGCACTCAGGTAGCCCCGGTTCCAGGAGCGGTTTTCTCCGAAAAGGTTTTTAAGGTAAGTTAAAGCGGATTCCAGAGACTCCAAATCGAACGGATTTGCTCTGCCAGCACTATCAAAATTCCCATCAAATGCTGCATACCAGGCCAGGGCAGATTCTGCGCTGTGACTCAAAAGCAATCCGCCCGTACCGTCATTTTCGTAATCCCAGTCTTGCAAGGAGGTCTGCAGAGCAGCGCTGGCCTGTTGCCAGAATTCAGATCTGCTTAGCGGAGCCTGGTCAAAGCCCAGTTCGTTAGCCCAGCTCTGGTTCCAGGCTAAAACCGCTGGCCGCCATAGAATTGGCAGGATGCGCTGTTCCCGCAGCTCTGTGCCGGCACTTGCGCAGCCATCACAAAGCGGGCCTTCAAGAAGCACCTTAGCTGCATCGCGGCAAGGGTTAATCGGAATCAATCCGCCCTGGTTGGCCCAAAAGCCATCCCGGTCTTCAAAAGCCAGATCATAGCCCATCCCGAGCACAATATCCGCCTGCAAATCAGGATCCTCCAGCCTTAGCGCCAGATCCTCATAGCCTTGTGCCCTTTCAGCCAGAAGCACAATCTTATAGGGGTTGCCCTCCGCCGATTGATTGAACTGGGCAATCAGTGCTTCAAAAGCCTCGCCAGCCTCATTTTGCCAGGGGTGCAATACTTTTAAAACCAAACCGCTGGGCACGCTTACCGTTGGCAGGAATGTAGGGCTGGCATACAGCGTGGCTGTGGGACTGGGCTGCTGGCTTGGTTCGCGCGTAACAAAGGCTGTTGCTGAAGGCGTCTTTGTCGCCAGGGTCTGCCGCGCACTTTCTTCCTGCAAAGTAGCCGCTACGCCAGTAAGCACCGGCTCTGGAACACTGGCAGGCACTGGCAGCACCGTAAGCAGAACGAGAACCAAGCTCAGTGCGACGGTAAGCAGAAGGTTTAGAAAAGATTTGTCTTGTCCGCGTGTCAAGTTCACCTGCAATCAAAAGAAAAGGCGGGAATGGATGGGAGTCGAACCCACCACGGCTCGTTGACGACCCGACACTGATTTTGAAGACCAGGAGGCCCACCGGGACCTAACCATTCCCGAAGCAAGCATAACGCAGGCAAAACATTGTTGTCAAGCAAAAGAAGCAGCGCTCAAACACAAAGCAGATTCTGTTCTTAAGCCGCTTTCCTCGCTGGCCCCAAGATCCTTCAAAACTTCAAATCCCTCTGATTTCCCGGTCAGGCAAGCATGTATAATCGATAAAAAATATCCGAGGTAAGCTGCATGTCAGATTTCTCCCAGTTTAACAAGATCACACCCGATTGGGTTAAGCACGCTGTTTTCTACCAAATCTTTCCCGACCGCTTCGCCTGGTCCGATCAGGTTCTCAAACCCGGCAATTTAGAACCCTGGAATTCTCCCCCCAGTGTTCACGGCTTCAAGGGCGGCGATCTTTTGGGTGTTTATGAAAAATTGGACTATCTGGAGGATCTGGGCATCAATGCCATTTACTTTAATCCCATCTTTCAGTCAGCATCCAATCACCGCTATCACACCCACGACTATTACCAGGTAGATCCGCTTCTGGGTGGTAATGCCGCTTTTCGAACCCTGCTGGAAGCTTGCCACCAGCGCGGTATCCGGATTATTCTGGACGGTGTATTCAACCACGCCAGCCGCGGCTTCTTTCAGTTCAACCACATCCTGGAAACCGAAGCCCATTCCCCTTATCTCGACTGGTTCCATATCAAAGGATTTCCCTTAAACGCCTACAGCGGCCAGCCCAATTATGCCTGCTGGTGGAATATGCCTGGCTTGCCTAAATTTAATACGGATAATCCCCAGGTGCGCTCCTTTATCTTCGATATCGCGCGCTATTGGGTTGAACAGGGCATCGATGGTTGGCGTCTGGACGTTCCATTTGAAATCAACGATGACGAATTTTGGCGTGAATTTCGTCAAGTCGTTAAATCTGCCAATCCTGAAGCCTATATTTTTGGAGAGATCCCCAGTGAAGCACAGCGCTGGATGGCCGGCGACCAATTTGATGCGGTTATGAACTACCAATTAACGCACGCCTGTCTGGGGTTCTTTGGTGGCCAGCAAATCCAGCACCAGTTGGCACAGGGAATGATGGGTCTTCCCCCGGTTCAGGAACTGGATGCCGCTGCCTTTGGCCGCCGTAGTACGGATTTGTTAGCCCTTTATCCGCAGCAATTTTCCTATGCGCAGTTTAATCTGCTGGACAGCCATGATATGCCACGTTTTCTCAGCCTGGTTAGCGAAGACCAGCGCAGACTTTACCTTGCCTACCTCTTCCTTTTTACCTACCCTGGAGCTCCCTCAATTTACTATGGCGACGAGATCGGAATGAGCGGTGGGCGCGACCCAGACTGCCGACGCAGTTTCGACTGGGATGAAAGCCACTGGAATACCTCCTTGCGTGAAAGTCTCAAGGAGCTGATTACGCTTCGCCATGCCCTCCCGGCCTTGCGCACCGGCAGCTACAGCGTAATTCATGCCAAGGATAAAGTGCTGGCATATCTGCGTGAGGACGAAAACGACTGCATTCTGGTGGTGATTAATGCTGGTGAAACACCAGTGAGCTTTAGCTTGGATCTCCAGGACCGCCTTGCCAACGACTCTCAATTGCAGAATCAAATTGGAGACGAGCACTTGATTGTTCAAGACGGTTGCGTGGACATCAGTAACCTGGGAGCGCTTCAGGCCATGATCCTTGCCTAAAGGCCTTCGCCTGTCCAAATCTGGTCTCGTGTTACAATGCCAAACCGTGGGAGTAAACCGTTCTAAACCTTTTTTGCAAGCGCTCTTGGAGCGTGATGCCCAATGGAGCAATGCCCTTGCTCTACCCCAGAAGCGCAACTGGCTGCACCTGCTGGTTCAATTTATCAGCCATACCTGCGATTCCTGGTACTGGCTCCTGGGCCTGGGCCTGCTTTGGCTGCTCGGAAGCCCTCCTTTTAAGGAGCTGGCTGTTTTCTGGGCGAGCGGTATGGTCCTCCTGGCCATTGCGATCCTGGTAATTAAATTTTTGATCCGTCGTCCGCGTCCGCACGGTGACTGGGGTGAGATTTATCGCAGTACCGATCCCCACTCCTTTCCCTCGGGACACGCTGCCCGTGCCATGGCCATAGCCGTAAGCGCAGGCATCATGCCCCTGCCCTGGCTCGCTTTGCTCCTCATCCTCTGGGCGCTTTTGGTCGGTATTTCACGCATCGCATTGCGTTTACATTACTTTAGTGATGTTCTTGTCGGCTGGCTTTTAGGTCTTGTTGCTGGGCTGCTTTTTGTCAGGTTTTGGCCCGTTCTTGCCAGCCTTTTAGAACATTATCTGCCATTTCTTTTTTGAAAGGTACAGCAATGACAGCGATACAAAAAACACAGTTTGCGGCCCTTTGGGATATGGACGGCACCCTGATTGATGCCCACGAATTACACTACAAAGCCTGGAAGCATGCTCTTGGAAACCTCGTGCCGCATTTTGACCTGGAACTCTTTGCCCTCGGTTTTGGCTCAACAAATCGTGCAGCCATTCCGATCTACCTGGGTTACACCCCTGAAGAAGAACAATTCCATGAAATCAGCGAGAATAAAGAACGCTTTTTCAGAGCGCACCTTGCGGAAGGAGCAAGCCTCTTTCCCGGTGTACTCAAGTGGCTGGAGTGGATTAAAGCACAAGGAATCCGCCAGGCAATCGCCTCCTCGGCGCCGCAGGAGAATATCGATGCGGTCATAGATGCCTTTAAACTCAAGGACTACTTTAGCTTATGGCTGTCGGGAGCCAACCTGCCTAGCAAACCCGCACCGGACGTCTTTCTTGAAGCAGCACGCCGCCTGGGAGTCAAGCCGCAACATTCCATCGTCTTTGAAGATGCCCGCCAAGGTCTCGCTGCTGGACGAGCTGCAGGCATGGCAACCATCGGGCTGCAAAACCCCAATGAGCTCCTCCCCGAAGAAGCAGACCTTATTTTGGAAAACTACCTGGGTGATCCGGCTCTGATTTTAAAGCCCATCCTGGAACGCTTAAAGTCTTAAGATTGCAGCAAGGCAATCAGCACTACACCGGCAAAACCAGCCAGTACTAAAAAAGCTGCCAGTATAACCTCGCCTTTTTTCCGCTGGTCCTTAATATGCATTCCGTCCATTTTTCCTTTTACGGTCCAGTATGGTCCCCCTAATAAGGCAAACAAACCGCCGGCAAAAAACCCGCCAATATGCCCATAGTTATCAATACGCGAACCCGGCGTAAGCCCAATCATCAAATTGATCAACAGGATCATAACCAGGTTGCTAAGAATGTCGCGTGTGCGGCTGCCAAAGAAATTGCGGTTCTGCCAAACTAAAACGCCCTGGGCAGCCAGCAGTCCAAATACACCAGCACTGGCACCCAATGCCGGGTTTTTTGAAAGTGCAAAAGAGAGTGCATACCCTCCAAAACCAGCTATAAAATAAAGCAGCAGATAGCGCCAGTGGCCATAAAGCACTTCGAGGCCGCTGCCAATTACGTAAAGGGCATACATGTTTACCCCCAGGTGAAAGATTGAACCATGCAAAAACAGCGGCGTTATCAGACGCCAATATTGCCCTAAATAGATCAATTCGTTAATTTTTCCCAGAAAGAGAAAGGGCAGATCCCGGCCAGTGGATTGCAGCGAGAAGATTTGGACAAAGTACATCAGCACTGTAAAAGCCATCAGCAGGTAATTGGCAATCGGTTTCCAGCGTCGCGGGAGATGTACACGTCGTAGCGGGATAGATTGCATCCCGGGTTGGGAGTCATTCGTGCTATTGGGTTCGTTGCTGGTCACAAAACAACCTTACGGGGAATCACACGTTGGTGTTCGGCATGGATAATCGCCTGAATGCTCGCAATGGTTTCATCCAGGCAGTTTTCTGAGTTAACTACCAGGTAATCAAATGCTTCAATTTGAGCATACTCATCTTCGGCTACACGAATGCGCAAAGCCAGTTCATCCGGGCTTTCAGAGCGGCGCGCCTGCAAACGCTGCAACCACTCTTCCTTACTGGACGCTGTTAGAAAAATAAGCACCGCATCTTCACAGAGCTTGCGGATTGTCATAGCGCCCTGCACATCCAAACGCATAATCACATCCTTGCCGCTTTCAAGCGCTTCGCGCACTTCAGCTTTGGTATTCCCCTTATAGTCCGAATACACCTGCGCGTACTCCAGCATTTCACCGCTTGCAATCATTTCTTCGAATTTCTCGCGGTCCACAAAATGGTAATCGCGTCCATCCACTTCGTCTTTACGAGGTTTGCGCGAATTGTACGTAACTACAAAATGTATATTTTCATTCGCCTTACGTAACAGTCCTACTACGGCATCTTTGCCAATACCAGAGGGACCGGAAATTACGATCAGCAAGGGTGAGGGCCGGCGCTGGCCAAAAACGAGGTGACTGGGTTCGGAAGCATTCATGATTTTTGATTATACGGTATTCCTAAGATCACGGACAAGTGCTTATAGCAGGCATCTTCTTGTATACAGACAAGATTCAATGAAGCCGCCTGCCAGGGCAAACCGCAGCTGTTGGCAGCCGTCAATGAATATTTCCAAAGCCAGCTTCCTCCTCCAAAGCAAGTAGCTCTTGCAGATCTTCATAGGATGTAAGCCGGGCAATTCTCCGCAAAAAACTCTGCAGGCTGGGGCTTTGCATACGCAGCTCCCGTACGGCTGGCCCCACAGGGTCGTGGCCTGCAGCTCCTCCGCCTGGCTCATCGTCATAAGCACCATAGAAGGCAAAATAAGCCTGGTTTAGCTTGCGCAAGTGGTAGCCGTTCTCCCAAAAAATGGCGCGCCGGGCTTCCATATACTGTTCCGCGGCAGCTATATTTCCGGCTGCAAGCAAGGCATCCGTATTTATTCTTGTTTCCCGCATCTCCAAACGAAATTTGAAGGGAGCTGGCTGCCGTATTCTTTCAACGTTTCGCAAATGGTAACTCTCTAACTGTGGCGCTGGCCACAATTGTAAGTCGGGATAGTAACGCCGAATGAGCGCTCTCCCTACTTCCTTTCCAGCTAATGAGGCGCTGGTTTCATTCATGGTACGCAAAGCCCCGTTGTCGAAATAACGGATTCCCAATGGCCTAAGTGTGAGCCAGTTATGGACCCATTCGTGCGCTATCACTTCTGTTAGCCAGTTTAAGTCGCTGGTTTGCATCACCATGCTGGGGTAGGCGCCCATTCCTCCGATAGGTTCAATCAGCGCCGAAAGTCCGCTAACGGATTCAACTCTTTTTTCCAGTGTGTCTTGTTCCAGGCTATCCAATGTGGCCTTTAGACTTATTTGCTCCTCAGATCGAATAATGTGCCGCGGCGACAAAATTAAATTCAGCGGAAGCTCACTCACGTGATAGAGTACCGGCGGAAATACCTGCCCTAATGTACCAAAACCCAGCTTACGCAAGGTGCTTTCGGTTTGGTTCTGCAGGATTGGCTCTGCCAGGTAAGCTAGCCTTTCCAGTTTGTGACGGGATTCATCCAGCTGATTTTTCGCAGAAGCCACTGCAAGTTCGCGGTCTGCCAGATGCGGCTGGGAGCTTGCATCACGCAGCTCTTTGCTATGCGCTTCAACAATGTTCACCTGGTCTGCATATGCACGCACCAGCTCCACCTGGCTTTTTTCGTCCAAAAACCGTTCTGCCTTAAGCGCTGCTGTCTCCATTTTTTTGTAAAAAGCCTGCAGCTCCCAGCTAAGAAAGTTAAAGGTTTCTCCGCTGGTCTGAACCCTTGCTCGCCTTACTGGGTCCCCTGTGTCTACCCCCGAGCCATACAGCCCGACACTTAAAAGCCCTAAAAGCAAAAATCCAAGCAAAAACCAAGGGAACCGCAGCCGTCTTTTCTTGCGAAGCATATGCTCATTTTAACACCCGTCCTGCAGGCCCTGCTCTGCAAAAACCAGTAACTACACCAAAGATCTTGCTACAAAACTCTTAAGTTCGTGGTTTTTGCAATGACTGCTGCGCCGTTAAAGCCAATTTAGTTGTATGATTACTCCAGAGTTTGAGAAAGAAGGCTTTATGGAAAATCGATCTTCAGGAACACTTATCATTGTAATCATACTTATTATCGTTATCTGTCTATGCTGCACCTGTATTGCGGTAGCAGGACTTGTAGGCGGCACTACCTGGCTAGGCGTACAAAAAACGATCATGCCTTATTTAACGGATATCCCCGCCTTGCTTACGCCCGAACCCACCCCCACAATGCCAGCGTGGCCAACCCCCAGCGGCAAGCCTGGTTCTAACCAGCCAGATCCTGTCCTAAGCGCTAAAGCCGAGCAAAGCCTCAAAACGCTCACTGATACGATTGTCCCCATTAACGACCCCATTGACCTGGCACACCGGCTTGCCGGCAAGGCAAATGTTCCCCTAACCTATCCCGATCCAAATAGTCCTTATGCTGTGGGCGATTCCAAGACATTTTGGGTATCCAACACAGATACCAACGAAAATTTCCAGGTAAATGCAACCCTGCAGTACCGTGGGGAAAATATCTATTTTTGGATCGAGGACGACGTAAAATACCGTGATGCTGATCTCCAGGCACTTGCCGATACCTTTGATCAGAAGATTGTTCCAACCAACCGCGAATTCTTCGGCATGGAATGGAACCCGGGTGTAGACCATGACCCTCGCCTATTCATCCTCTATGCGGGAGGAGTGGGCCGCAACATTGCAAGCTACTTCTCGAGTGCTGATGAGCTTCACCCAGAGGCCCATCCATATTCCAATGCTCACGAAATGTTCATCATCAACTCGGATACTGTCGGCCTGGGCGAAGAATATATCTACGGCACAATGGCCCACGAATTCCAACATATGATCCATTGGTATCAGGATAAAAACGAAGAAAGCTGGGTCAACGAAGGTTTTTCGATGCTGGCCGAGCACATCAACGAATATGACGCTGGTGGCTTTGAGTATGCCTACCTGTACAACACAGATATGCAGCTGAATGACTGGAAGGGTGGCAATCAGGACAACAGCGCCCATTATGGTGCTTCATATATCTTTATGGTCTACTTCCTTGACCGCTTTGGCGAAGACGCCACCAAAGCACTGGTTGCCCACGATGAAAATGGCTTCACAGCCATCGATATGGTAATGCAGGAATTAAACTTCACCAATCCAGATACAGGACGTCCATACACGGGCGTTGAGGTCTTCAGAGATTGGTCGGTAACAAACATCCTCAGAGATGCCAGCCTGCAGGAATGCCGCTTCGATTACCGCTCCTACGACCCAATCTACGCTGATATCACCAAAAGCGTAGACGTCTGTCCTGCCAACATCAATGAAGATGTTTATCAATTTGGTGTGGATTACATCGAAATAAGCTGCCCCGGAACGTATACCGTCAGTTTTGAAGGAACGCCTTTTGTCAGCTTGCTGCCTTTTCGCGCTCCCAGCTCTGGAGAATATTTCTTTTGGTCAAATGCTGCCGATGAATCGAACCCGTCACTTTCACGCAGTTTCGATCTCACCCAAGCCAAAGGGCCCGCAATGCTGAACTTTCAAACCTGGTATGACCTTGAAGAAGATTACGACTATGTTTTCATCTCTGCCAGTACCGATGGTGAAACCTGGGATATTCTTAACTCCCGCACCTGCACCGAGGAAAACCCCTCGGGCAACAGCTATGGCTGCGGCTGGAATGGCTCATCCAATGGCTGGATCCCCGAAAGCGTCGACCTCTCAGAGTATATAGGCAGCAATGTAACCCTGCGCTTCGATTATGTTACCGATGCAGCGGTAAATGGCAAAGGCTTTGCTCTGGACGATTTTGAACTTCAGGCAATTGATTACGCAAGCGACCTTGAAACAGATGACGGAGGCTGGGAGGGAGAGGGTTTCGTTCGCCTTCAAAATATTCTCCCGCAAAGCTATAGCCTCACCGTTATTCAAGAAGGCAGACAGCCTACAGTACACACAATTCCCCTGGACAGCAACAATTTCGCTCAATTCACCATTGAAAACAATTCGGAAAATGACAAGGTAGTACTGGTAGTTTCCGGTACCACTCTCTTTACCCGAGAAAAAGCACTCTACCGACTGGTAATCCAGTAAAACATTAATTTAGGAATTTAAACACATACAGCAGCCCTGAGGCTGCTGTAATGCTTAATGGAAAGAGTTTTATGCGTCTCCGATGGCACTGACCAAATCGTCATAAACATTAAAGTACGGCAAAATACCAATCAAGTCCATCGAATCACGTACATTCTCATGCAGCGCAACCAAAACAAGGTCATTCCGCACCTTTTTTACTTCCTTTTGTACGCGGATAATTGCCCACCAACCAGCACTGGAAACAAATTCGACTGATTCCATATCCAATATCAGCCCTTTTCCTGCAGGTACGAGCTTCATCAGGGCATTTTCGAGATCGAGTGCTGTATAACTATCGATGCGGCCATCAACTTTCACAACGATACTTCGTTTGTACTCTTTCGTGTTAAATTCCATTATCTCTCCATACTCTAAAGGGTGAGCATCCTACGGTTTGGATTATAACATTTAAGAGCATAGCTTCTGTCAATAATCTTACTGGTGCAACGCTTGCTATTGGACGCAAATTGTAATGAAGAATGACAGCTTGCATGCAATCGTAAATATGAACCCCTTATTAGCAGGTTTCATGGCAAGCGAATCCAGCAGCGTCCTCGGATATTGGCATGACCGATCATTTTTCAGCGTTGTATTTTCATTATGGCTAGCAAAGGTTGTGAATTTCTTGTATATATGCACTAAGAAGAGTGCCCTCATCAAGGCCATTTAAGCTATCATGCTCATTGCGGTGCAAATTGTTTGGAACAATAAGATTACTACAGCAGCTTTTTGTGTTTACAATGCTTATCATCCGAGGTGTTGTCAAGCCTGCTAATCTAACTTTTTTCAGCATCGGCAGCCTTGTTTTCAATATAGTTGCCAGAATCGCACGTTTTCTATTCGTATGACCTGGACTAAAAAGAATAATATTATCTATTGGGACAAGCGCTGCTATGAATGCCGCTTGATATATGCTAATATCAGATTGTGTCTGGCGGGAACATGACATCATCTGGCAAAAGCCCCCTATTTTACAAAAATCTTGGAGGATACTGTCTAAATTACCCTGTTCTCAAGTTTTTTCCAAGCTTACAATACTTATTTGGAGTACTATTTCTTTCTTGGAGGTAAGAAATGGAGTCAATTAAAGATTTAACCCTTGCACCACGGCTTTTACTTGGCCCCGGACCCAGCATGGTTCACCCGCGAGTCCTGCGTGTTATGGCAACCCCGCTCATCGGACACCTTGACCCGCAGTTTGTTGAATTGATGCAGGAAATACAATGCCTGCTGCGCTTCGTCTTTGAAACCGAAAACCAAATGACTTTCCCGGTTTCAGGCACTGGCAGCGCTGGGATGGATGCCTGTGTCGCAAACTTTGTTGAGCCAGGGACACGTGTTCTGGTTTGTATCAACGGATACTTTGGAGAACGTCTTTACGATATGGCGCAAAGGTATGGGGGAAAGGTCTCCCGCATCGATAGACCCTGGGGTGAAGCCTTTACTGCCCAGGAAATCAAAGCAGCCCTGGAAAAAAGTCCTGCCGAGCTGGTAATGATCGTGATGGCGGAAACTTCTGCCGGTGTCTTACAACCGCTTAAAGAAATCGCCCAGGTAGTCCACGCACAAGGAGGCTTGTTCTTGGTAGATTGTGTTACCTCCCTGGGTGGTATGCCTGTAAAAACCGATGAAACTGGAATTGACATAGCCTACAGCGGCACCCAAAAGTGTTTGTCCTGCCCACCAGGACTTTCCCCCGTAACAGTTGGCCCGCGGGCAGTCGAAGTTCTAAAGAACCGAAAAACTCCCGTACCCACCTGGTACCTGGACTTTACCTTGCTCTTAAAATACTGGGGCAGCGAGCGCACATACCACCATACCGCCCCCATTAGCATGTGTTATGCCCTGCGCGAAGCCCTGCGGCTAATCCAGGAGGAAGGTTTGGAAGCCCGCTATCAGCGCCATCAGCAGATGGCAAACCTTTTCTACGAAAGCCTGGCTGAGATTGGTCTGGAGCCACTGGTAGAACCTCAGTATCGCCTTCCTTCCCTGACTACCGTAAAAGTTCCCCAGGGTGTTGAAGAGGCTCAGGTTCGTAACCGTCTGCTGGACGAATACAACATCGAGATTTCCGGCGGTTTAGGCAGCCTAAAGGGCAAAGTATGGCGCATTGGCCTCATGGGCTATTCAGCATCAAGAGAAAATATCCTCTTGCTTACCAGTGCCTTAAATCGCATCCTTAACCAAAAAGCGAAATAAATAATCAATCCCTGCGTTGGGGCTTAAAGAAAAAACCTGCCGGATGAACTGAACCCTAAAAAGTAGACACGAAAGAAAACGACCTCAGATCAACCCGGAAAGGCACCTAAGTTCAAAAGGTGTCTTTCTTGTTTTAAGCTGTATCCTTTCATAATTATAAAAGTGAATGTAATCAGAAATAGTATTCTTAGCCTCCTCAAAGGACATGACAGGGAATTGACGAAGGCATTCCTCCTTCAGAGTTCCGAAGAAACTTTCGACAGGAGCATTATCCCAACAGTTAGCCCTGCGTGACATCGATGGAGAGATGCTATACTCAGAGGTGAGGACATAATAAGCGTGGGAGCTGTATTGATGCCCTTGGTCACTATGGAGGATGAGTCCATCAGTGACCTTTTCATTGACAACTGCGTTTCTAAGGGTTTGCAAGACCAAATCGACTGTATTCGCTTGCTTCATGGCAAAACTAACAATAAAACCGTCGAAAAGGTCTTTGATCACAGACAGATAAGCCCAACCCTGTTTCGTAGGAATAAAGCTAATATCAGTAGACCATTTTTGATTGGGAGCAACAGCATGGAAGTTCCGATGCAAGAGATTGCTGTAAATGTGGCTGTAGTTTTGGCTGGACTTACCATATGGTTTTCTTCTTCTTCTCACCACCGAGTGAATCCCCATCTCGTTCATCAAGCGCAGGATAGCTTTGTGATTAATCTTGATCCCTTTTTTCTCCCTCAGCCATGCCCCAATCCTGCGGTACCCGTAGGTGCATCGTGAAGCTCTATAAGCTTTCAGAATCAGTTCTTTCCGCTTTGCATGTTTGTCCGGCCGCAACAAACGCTTCTGCCAGGCATAGTAAGCTGCCCGTGAAATCCCGAAGAAGGAGCACATATCCTTCACTGGATATCTTCCCCGGTAGTGTTCAATGACCCGATATCGCGCCTCGCGGGCATAAGTTTGCGCAACTCGGTATGAAATTTTTTTAGGAGTTCATTCTCCATTTCCAGTTTCTGGATATAAGCTTCCTGACTGAGTGGCTGTTTACGCGGACGACCGTTGCCTTTCTTGCATAGCCCCGCTTCACCTTCTGCTCGGTATTGTGCCATCCACTTTTCTATGCGCTCGGATTCTCTTATTCCAAGACGATCTGCGATCACTCGGTAGGGCAGACCCTCCTCGCGTAGCTTTACAGCTTCAAGCTTGATCGCCAGATCGTAATGAACCATCCCTTTTTTCCCAGACATAAAAACACCTCCTGCTTTATTGTCGCACGAGGTGTTTTCTTTTTGTGTCTTGACCCAGGGGTTCAGTTCAGGAGCAGTCCGGCAGGTTTTTGGGTTTCCAAGGTTTATAGATAGTTATGCAGCAAGTTATACTCAAATTTCTCGGAGACAAAAAGCTCTCGGAAAATATATCATCAGACTGTTATCGGTTAATAAGTGCGCTTAAGGATAACATGGTAATTGTGTTTTCTGCTAAGAATCTCCTTATATGTTTGCTTAGCATCCGTTACTCTGTAATTTTCTCCGAAGCATGTTCATATATTGCATCCAAGGCAAGCAGAACTGCTCTTATTTGGCACAGACCAACCCTGCAGTTATAATCAGGCGCCATGAGATATTTTCATATTTGGACCATAGGCTGTCAGATGAATACAGCCGATTCGCAACGCTTAACGCGCAGCTTAGAAAGCCTGGGCCTTGAAGCTGTCCCTGAACCTGAAAACGCAGACATCATCCTGCTGAATACCTGCGTTGTACGTCAAAGTGCCGAAGACCGGGCACTTGGCCGCCTCCACTCGCTAAAGCCGCTCAAGCAAGCCAGACCTGAACTCGTTATTGGCCTTATGGGCTGTCTGGTCGGCGTACAGGGCAATCCAGCTCTGCAAAAACGCTTTCCCTGGGTAGATGTTTTTTGCGAACCGTCCAACCCGCAGCCGCTTTTAAACTTGATTATGGAGCGAACAGATGACGAAAAGGACGATTCGTGGCGCCAAAAAGTTGATCTTGTTTTGGACGAAGAGTTCGCAGTCACCTTCCCCCAGCGGGGCTATAGCGTATCGGAAAATTTGCCGATTGTCTTAGGCTGCAGCCATGCCTGTGCCTATTGTGTTATCCCCCATCGCCGAGGAAAGGAACGCAGCCGCGCTTCCAAGAGAATCCTGGAGGAAGCCCGCAAGATGACTGCCCAAGGTGCCCGTGAGCTGGTTCTGCTGGGACAAATTGTTGACCGTTACGGCTCGGACCGGCCGGATGATCTGCTTTTACCGCAGCTTTTGGAAAAGCTGCACCAAATACCCGAGCTGAAACGTATCCGCTTTCTAACCTCTCATCCCGCCTACATGACCGATCAACTGATTGATGCAGTTGCCCGCTTACCAAAGGTAATGCCGCATATTGAAGTTCCCATTCAAGCTGGTGATGATGAAATCCTCAAGGCCATGCGCCGCGGCTATACCAATGCAGAGTATCGTGCTCTGGTTCAAAAACTGCGTCAGCGAATTCCCGGCGTGTCCATCGCCACAGACATCATCGTCGGCTTCCCTGGCGAGACGCTGACTGCCTTTCAAAAAACTGTCGATCTTCTGCAAGACCTGCGCCTGGATAGCGTTCATCTGGCCCGTTACTCCCCGCGGCCAAACACCTATTCGGCACGCTTCCTGGCAGACGATGTGCCGGCAGATGAAAAAATGCGGCGCTTCAGAGTGCTGGAAGACTTGCAGCAGTATATTCTTACAGAACTGAACGCTCCGCTTTTAGGGCAGAATGTTCCAGTCCTTTTTGAAACCAAGGCAAAAAATCGCTGGAAAGGCCGTACCCCTACCAACCGAATCGTTTTTGTGGAAACAGAGCGCAATCTCTGGGGTGAGGAACTCCCAGTCCAGATTACCTGGACTGGTCCCTGGTCCCTTTTAGGAAAGCTTGAATAGCCTCAGTCTTTCGTTTTATCCGTATACTGACACAAGTCAGCCACCGGACAAACCGGACATTTTGGCTTGCGTGCCTGGCAAATTTCGCGTCCCAGGCGGATGATGTTTAAATGTAAGGGTCCAAAGTAGCGCGGGTCACCAGCGGCTTCCAGGTATTGATGGGTTTTAGTTACATCCATTTTTTCTGGCCGCAGCCCAATTCGTCCGCTTACGCGGTAAACATGCGTGTCCACCGGAAAAGCAGGCATCCCCAAAGCAAAAACCAGCACAATCGCCGCGGTCTTGGGACCCACCCCTTTTAAACCCATAAGCCAGTCTCTCGCCTCTGCAACGCTTAGCTCTTTGAGCCATTCCAGGCTTATCTCGCCCCCGGTGTGGTCACTGATCGCCCGCAGACCAGCCTGAATGTTTGGCCCCTTTTGATTAGCCAAGCCGGCGATTCGAATCGTTTCTTGCAGTTCTGCGGGTTCAGCGTCACGCACAGCTTCCCAGCTAGAATAACGTGTCTTCAATGCCTCAAAGGCCTTATCGCGGTTAATGTCATTCGTATTTTGGGATAAATAGGTACACACCAATTCATCCACTGCAGGAAGCCGGTTTTGCCACACAGGCTCTCCAAAAAACCCATGCAGGCGTTTGCCCAGCTGAGCCAGCCTTTGAACGTGTTCCGCACTGGGCTTCACTTCTTTAACAACAGCCATTCTAAAGCCTCAATTCGACGGGTTTAACCGTCCGGATTTCACCGATTTCAAGCTTGCGCCAGTTATAGAGCTTGGGCTTATTGATTACAGCAAAGTCCGGATGGTCCACCACTGCGTCAAAACCCAGGGCGCGTAATAACGCGATTCCCAGGGTATTGCGGGCACGGCCATTAGGATCCCCATCCGCAACCTTGTAAGCAATCCCGATCCCTTTCGATCCGTCTCCGAGGGCGCCAGGCATAATACCCATCATCTGGTAGCCTTCTGCTCCACCCTTGCTCACAATCTTTCCGTCCGCAAGCTGCATCAAAAGCGTATCCCAACGGCCTGGACCAGCCACCATGTTGGGATAATGCATCATTGCAGCACTGATGCGGCGGCAGGCAGCAGCTCGTTTCTCCTCTAAACCCTGCGGGTCCACCAAACGGGCTGCGGCACTGGCAAAGCGCTCTAAAGGCATTGCAAATACCGGTGCACTACATCCATCTATCCCAATCGCCATGCTTTCAGGGTCCACCGAACACATTTCAGCAACACTCGCTAATATCGTTTGCTGCAGTCCATTCTGCATATCAAGGTAATTCTCAAGTGGATAGCCCCAAAACTTGGCATGGCTGAGCATACCGCTGTGCTTCCCTGAGCAATTATGCCTGAAAACATCTGGTTCTTCGCCCCGGGCTTGCATAGCCTTGCGGGTGGCTGGATCCGAAGCAGGGTGTACGCCGCATTGCAGCATTTCAGGCTTTAAGCCGGCTTTAGCATGGATGCGTTTGAGAACTGCTACATGGGCATCGGTGCCGCTGTGCGAAGCACACATAATGGACAAGCTCTCCTCATCCATATCAAAATGATCAATTCCCCCACGTTCAACAAACGGAAGAACCTGAAAAGGCTTCATCGAAGACCGCGGAAAGGTCACCAAACCCGGATCACCCAGACTATACAATAGCCTTCCGCTGCTGTCCACCATAGCAAGCGCACCAAAATGAACCGATTCTACAATGCCTCCGCGTGTCAGCTCTACTACCGGTTCGTATTGATTTTTCATCAAGAGTCTCCTTTTTGATTGTCTATAAATTGTTCGTAGTACGTGGTAAGGCCCCAGCGCAAACGATTAAAGCACATTTCTGTTTGTGCTTCGTTTACCTCGGTTTTTTTCAAAATCTTTGGAAGCAAATCATAGTAAGCCTCCAAATCCGCACCTTGCTCCTGTAGCGGCTGCACGAGCCCCGCAATATAAGCGATCATCTTGCCCATCTTCCGCACCTGCTCCTGGCTGACTAATCCGCTGCGAGCAGAGATGATCTGGTAGCCCTTGTAAGATTTAGAGGCTAAAACTTGCAAGTCCTCCTGCCACTGAAGCAAATCCGCATAAGCCAGGAACGGCGCCTGCTCTACTACCACCGTATCACCAATGAAAACAATTTTTTGTTTGTGCAAAATCACCCAGGTGCCGGCATGATTCGAGCCATAATGATGCTCCAGCCGAATCTCAAAATCATCGAGGTATAGCTGCATATCCTCTGAATATACAATTTCCGGAGGCATCCATCGACTGTTGCCCACCATCATGTCTATTCCTTCCGGGTAAGGATAAGCCTCATCACTCAGGCGGCTGCATAAATTCCGTGCCTTGGCACCTGCAAGGATATTCTCCTGCATGATCGTCACACACTCAGTACCTTTTGAGCTCACCAGGCGGTCATAATTTGTATCCAGGCAGATTAAATATTTTGCATTGCCAGTCACCAGACGCGCGGTTGAACTGCGCCAGCTTTTTACTTCATCCTGACGCAACGGCGAATCTACCAAAACCGTCCCTTCTTCGGTGCGAATGATGCCCGTTACCATGCCCAGGGCGTTATGATCAATAAAAATACTAGGGGCAATCTCCTGCATATTTCCTCTTTTCTAATCGTCTTCAAAACAATACGGTGCACCAGGTTTCGCCTTGCGTGCATCCAGCTGCATCCCAAAATATTTTGATGGGTCAAGCGTGTTTTCGATTTTTAACTCATTGCTAATCCAACCCTGACCATCGTCCTTCACTAAAGAAATGTGCAGGTGCACCCCTACTGGCCGGCTGGGATTACCCGAATAATTCCCCTGATAACCTAAAAAATCACCCCGTTTTACTGGGATTTCCTGGCAGCCCGGTGCAAAAACCGGGTTAATCAGGCTCTCGCCTTCGGCATCAGCAAGATGAGTCATATATACCCAAATCTGACGCTCCGGCTGCAGCGGGTCTTGCGGAATACGCAGTACCAGCGTAGATTTCCAGTCAGCACGACGGCTTAGGTACGCATCGTAAGGCGCATAAACTGGTGTTTTTCCTGGTTCTTCACCACTAAATATATCTAAACCCTGGTGTGGAGTAAAAAGCTTGAAGCGATCATGCCATAAGTAGCCAATGTATCCGCGGGTTGGCAGACTAAAAGGTGCTCCGGGACATTGCGTACCAGCTTCCTGAACAAGACTCTGGTTACTTTCAGGCTGCAATAAAAATTGCCAAACCAGCTTATTGCGCCCCCCAATAAAGGTTCTATATAAAACAGTTCCCACCCCCAAAATCAACAGTACTGCAGCAATCAGCCAATATAAGTAGCGTTTCACCAAGCCATTATAACGTTTTGGTGCATGGTGAAAACAGGCCAAAGCACCCCGAAAGACAATTTTCCTCGATACAGACAATGATTATTGGTTTTTGGCATATAAATTGCACAGTCAAATGTGAGACTTTTCGCCACAACTCTTCATCGCTTGGGTCAGCGTCGGAGTTTGAAGGAGATCTATGAAACGTAAAGCAATCTTTATCCTGATCGTCATTGCCAGCATTCTGCTGCCGCTCGGTTTTAGCGTTCCGGTACAAAGCGCCTACCTGAGCTTTACATTCTCGAATGTGGAAACCGACCAAACCGTTGAAATTGTCACTAAGACTTTCCCTGCAAATGTGGACTTCATCGCTATGATGGGCGAAGTTGGAACCAAGGGGATCAAAGGCATTGAGGTGGCTAAGTTCAATTCAGAAAAGGGTGGCAGTTTTGCCCTCAAACTGGATATCCCGGAAGCCTTGCGCGGCCGCAAAGAAATTGTGGTACGTTTTGAAGGCCGTGGTGGATGGTGGACCTTCAACACCTTTATCAACGACCCTTCAGGAACAGCGCCAGATGGGAAGCAAGTACCTGCAGGTACCAGCACCACCACACTTAAACCCGGTAAAATTGTGCCGATTTTTAACATTAAAAGCGTCGATCCTGGCAAGACGGTAACCATATCCACTTCTAACTTCCCGAAAAATATCGACTTTACTGCCATGATAGGCCTAAGCGATACCAAGGGTGTCAAGGGAATTGAAGTGGGCAAGTTTAATTCGGCCGATGGTGGCGCTTTTGAGGCTACTTTCAGTATTCCTGAGAAACTAAAGGAAGAAGATGCCCTGTCTATCCGCGTGGAAGGCACCTATGGC
Organism: Anaerolineaceae bacterium; assembly: GCA_040772305.1. Taxonomy (GTDB): domain Bacteria; phylum Chloroflexota; class Anaerolineae; order Anaerolineales; family Anaerolineaceae; genus Mesolinea. Next base: position 1,335,396 of record JAXGYK010000001.1, on the reverse strand, counting down.
TGGTTTGCTTATAACTGGTTCCCCAATAAAGGGGCCACTGCTGAATCCTCTGCTACCTCTTCGGCTGCCACTGCCGCTGTGGCTGCTCCTGCAGTTGTGAAGATTCCCGTAATCGAGATCAGCGCAGTAGAAGCCGGCAAAACCGTTAGCCTTAAAGGCCGCGACTTTCCTGCTGATAAAGAGTTTCTCGTGCGCATGGGTCAAATGTGGACGCGAGCAATTAATGGCATTCAGGTGGCAAAGTTTACAAGTGACTCCAGCGGTGTCTTTGAAACCAGTTTTGAGATCCCTGAGGAACTTGCTAATAACCTGATGATTTCGATCCGTATGGATAGCGTAGATGGTTACTACTCTTATAATTGGTTCTGGAACAATAGCACAAAGTAGCTAAACCTGTTTACTAAACCTTAAAATAAACAGCAGCTTGGGGCTGCTGTTTGCTTTTATAACCATTTTGTCGGTTTTACCTTGTATTACCTAGGTGAACGACTATAATTTCGGGTTGCGGACCTAAAGAAAGTGATTTTACTGAGGCAATCAAATCCTCAAATAACCTTGCTAAAAGCACAGTTAGGCGAACGCTTGCAGATCCTCCGCCAAAACAGAGGTCTTTCTTTATCGGCCCTGGCGCAACGCGGCGGACTAAAAGATGAATATCCTTAGCAGCGCAGATCATGGTAGATTTCAAACTTGCCAGTTCTGCCCAAGACATAAACGTTGAGCGTATAAAATTATTACGGAATTAAGGAGTCATAGGCGTCAAATGAAGTTTGCAATCACAGCAGGTGATGAAAAAACAGAAAATCGAGATTTTGGCCGCGCCAGCTGTTATCTTGTATTCACGTCGGAACCAGGCCGCATAGCTACCAACGAGCGCCACAAGAAGCCTTACCATCATCACAGTACTTTAGCTGCCAGGCATGAACACACCCATGGCCATACCAATCCGACCCCTGCCCATCCATGCCAGATAGGCATAGCATCCGCTATCCAGGATTGCGAAAGATTAATCAGCGCAGGCATGGGACGGGATGCTTACCTGAGCCTTGAGTGTCCGGGCATCAAGCCCACCTTCACCGAGAACCTTGCTATCACCGTGGTTGTAAACACCTGCCTCGATGGCAGCCTGCAGAATCAGCTTAATAAACTATACTAGGAATATTGTGATCACGAATTTACCACCCATTGTCAATGTTTTTCTGCTTAGTTTTGTAGCCAGCCTGGGAACCGGATTAGGAGGGCTCTTGGCCGTTATTCGTCGGCCTGGCCGCCGTACATACGGCTTCCTTATGGGTTTAACCTCTGGTGTAATGATTTGCCTTTCATTTTTAGACCTTGTAAACGAAGCCTGGGATCTTGCTGGTCCCTGGGTGGCAACAATTGGCTTTGCATTGGGGGCAACTTTCATGTTTTTATTAGACACCATGGCACCGCACATTCGCTTTGGTGAAACTGAGGTGCATCACCCCGCGCTAAAAACCAGCAGCCAAACTTCCGACCTACGCTGCGACAATCAGGAGCGCAAGCTCAGGCACCATAAAAACCGCCGCCGGTGGAACAGCCCCGACGTCGATCATAAACTGGTCCGCACTGGCCTCTTGTTAGCCATCGGAATCGCTTTGCACAACCTGCCCGAGGGTATTGCAGTGGGTGCCGGCTATATGCACAATCCCCGCTTTGGTCTCTTTATTGCCCTGGCAATCATGCTTCACAACATCCCCGAAGGTATTGCAACCACTTTGCCACTCTGCAAGGCTGGTGTCTGCCGCAGCGATGCCTTGCGGGTAGCCTTTCTTTCTGGCTTGGCAGAACCAATTGGCGCCGTATTATCCAGTCTCTTCTTGGAACAGTTCCGGCAACTGGTTCCCGGGGCTCTGGCTTTCGCCGGGGGTGTAATGGTGTTTATTACCCTGGATGAGCTCATCCCGGCTGCGCGTGAACACGGCCACCAACACTACGTTGCCGGCGGGATTATCGTAGGCTCCATCTTTGTGTTCATCCTTTCCGGAGTCTTGGGCGTTTAGGATCCCTGGCCACATTTGCCCGGGCAAACAAGCTCCGGGCTATGGTATCATACCGGTTAACATGAATAACCAGATCACGATCATTGAGGGCCCTACCCCCACTTTCGAGCGCATTTCTTCTGCGTCACAGGCATATGGCGGCCTGGCTTGGATGGCAGGCAGTCTGGAAAGCCCTTACCTTTTCGATGTAGCTCTCACGGTTTTGCGTACTTTTAACGCGGAAACTTTGCTGGAGCGCTGCCGCCTTGCCTGGGAGCAGCACCAAAGCATGTTTCTGGTCTTTAAAGACCGTATCGGTCTGCACAAAGAAGCCCTCATTTTGGCCGCCAAAGCCGCCACAACTCCTGATGGTGAAGTGCTGGTACTTTGGGTACGCCTCAATGGACGCGATGAGGATATTCTCTCAACTGACGCTGACCTTGATTCTGACAAATACAGCGATGACTAGATCTCTCTTTTAATTTTATTTAAGCGAAGAATTCGCACCCCCCCTATAATGCTGAGCAGATTTTTCTATTCCGAGTAAATCCGACCCCGTCCGTAGAAGATAAAAAAACACATCCAAAAGGATGTGTTCAAAACTGCAGATGCCCCAGGAGGGAATCGAACCCCCAGCCTAGGCGTTAGGAGTGCCTCGCTCTGTCCATTGAGCCACTGGGGCTATCGCGCAATTATAGCATGGTGCTCCTCAAGGCAGCACACTAAGCGGGTCAATATGCCCGCTGCCGCTTTGGATCTCAAAATGGAGATGCGGCCCAGTGCTGTTTCCGGTGCTGCCCGCGCCCCCAATCATCTCCCCCTGGCTTACAGCCTGTCCGCAACGCACATTAAAGGAGGAAAGGTGTTCATAAAGCGTTGAATAGCCATTGCCATGGTCAATCACAACCAGGTTCCCGTATCCGCCATCCAGCCAGCCTGCATAACTGACCGTACCGCCATCCGAGGCAAAGATTGGCGATCCTAAACCCGAGCCCAAGTCAATCCCCCAATGCCCAGGCATAAAACGGGTACCAGAAATAAAGTGTACTGCTGAAGGCCAGATGAAACTTCCGGTCCCAAAAGCAATCTGGTTAAAATCACAAGCACCAGGGCCATTAAAGGGGCTGCGCTTCATGCCAGTGGTACTCACCGCCGAGGCCAGCGAAACCACAACTAAAGGCTTTGCGCCACCCGGTATCATCACGTAGGTTCCCGAAGCTATTTGAGGGTTATTCGGGTCAATATTGTTACCAATGAAATTAACAATATCATCCGGATTCACATGGAAGCCCTCCGGCACAGTAGGATCCCACATATATGGGCTAAAGCGCTCTGAAACGCTCTGCACGGTATCGCTGCGGGTCCATTTGTACCAAATACCTGGCACCGGGGGTAAGAGCAAGGTTTGCCCGGGCTTTAAATTCTGCGAGTTGTCCTGCAAAAAAGGATTATTGTTATATACCGAATAGAGGTACCGAAAAACATCTGCAGGTTCAGAAATAAAATCCGCGTAAAAGCTTTCTACAATTTGCCAAGGTGTATCGCCTTCCTGAACAATATATTCAATCGGCTGTGTGCGCACCTGGGTTCTGATTTCGGTATGAGTTGCCGGCTCGCGAATCAGTGCGGGTTCGGTTGCTGCAGGCTTATAATCGGGCAAACTTGCCATTACACCTTCGTCCAGGTTTTCAGGCACCGTATACTCCGGCGTTTTCACCGTTGGATAGTTCATCGCCATACTCTTGGCAATTTGCGGCTGCCAAATCAAAAAAGAAGCCAGACCGGCAACAATCAATGCCGTCCCCAGCCAGGCAAGCCACATATAACTTCGCCGCGCAGTGCTGCCAGCTTTCGTCGTATTATCTTTAAGCATCTTTATACCTTTGCTAGATTGTACCCCTACATATCTGCCAGGTTTTCGAGGAATTCAATGTTCGTTTTCGTCTTCTCCATACGCTGCAAAATAGCCTCTGTTGCTACTGCGGTATCCATACCTGCTCCCTGAGGCGGATTGCCTACCATCTGCAGGTACATACGGCGCATTAACCAGATGCGTTGGAGCATATCCGGTGGCACCAAAAGGTCTTCTCGCCGTGTCGACGAGCGCTCGATATCAATTGCCGGGAAGATGCGTCGTTCCTGCAGGCGACGGGAGAGGTGTAATTCCATATTACCTGTGCCTTTAAACTCCTCGTATACTACATCATCCAGGCGCGAACCGGTATCCACCAAAGCAGTAGCCACAATCGTAAGGCTGCCGCCATTTTCCATATTGCGGGCTGCACCAAAGAACCGTTTAGGAGGGTATAGCGCACTGGGGTCCATTCCACCGCTCAATGTACGCCCACTGGGGTTTACCACCATGTTATAGGCCCGAGCCAGGCGGGTAAGACTATCCATCAAAATCACAACATGCATACCGTTTTCGACCAGACGTTTGGCCCGGTCCAAACCAATTTCAGCCATGCGCACATGTGCAGTTACCGGTTCATCAAAGGTACTGGCAATTACTTCGGCATCCACACTGCGGTCCATATCCGTTACTTCTTCCGGACGTTCTCCAATCAGCGACATTATCTGGCGCACTTCGGGATGGTTCAACGTTACGGCATTGGCAATGTCTTTCAAAATTGATGTTTTACCGGCCTTTGGCGGCGAAACAATCATCGCGCGCTGACCCGCGCCAACCGGAGCAATCAGGTTAATCAGCCTGGTGCTGAGGTTTTTTGGATCGTGCTCTAAATTAAGCAGTTTGTCGGGAAAGATTGGCGTTAGCGCTTCAAATTTTGGCCTTCGCCGTGACTCATCGGGCGTCAACCCATTAATCGATTCAACCTTCATCAAACCATAATGCCGTTCCGACTCGCGGGGAGGGCGCACCTGGCCAATCACCAAGTCCCCGCTGCGCAGCTCATAACGGCGCAGTTGTGCCTGCGAAACATACACATCTTCTGGGCCAACGCGATAATTACTGCGTAAAAAGCCAATGCCTTCGTTCATAATCTCCAAAACGCCGCCCCGAACTTCAAGGCCTTCCTGTTCGCCTAAAATTTGAGCGATTTTGGCAATCATGGCTTCCCTCTTTAACCAATTTGGTTTAGGGAAGTTAAGATCATCGGCAATTTTCCTTAGTTGTTTTAATGATTTTTTGTCAAGTTCAAAAATGTCCATTCATTACCCTCTTAAGTCAGGCAGTTTCTTAAAGTGCCAGTTCACAACGGTTAAACTACCGTTGTCTCAGCAGGTTCTTTCCATAGTAAAGGTTTTTGTAATCACATACATAAAGCGAAGTGGGATTGCCCAATGGGCAGACTGTCTTAGTCCGTATAACTGCATTATATCAGATTTGAAATCCTGCGCAAGAACTCTGCACAAATATAATGCACAAGTATAAAACAAATGCCTAACAAGGTTGGGCTATTGAAGCTTACACGGTTTTCTCATGCCCCACACACCAGTCTAAAGACCGCATTCCGTTGTTTAAGTGCTCCATGCTATAATCCGCACACAGAAAATGGCTACGAAAACGAGAAAACCAGCGCAAAGGACCAGTTCCCAAACACGCCGAACTCCGGCAAAACGCAGTACGCGCACAAGCACTCGCAGAGTCCAAAAACCCAAACCAGTGCAGCGCCGCAGCAGCCAAAGTACAAAAACAGCTCCTGCCCCCTTAGTGCGTGAACCGCTTTCTGCCCAGCAGAAATTCAGCATTACAGGCATTGTGCTTTTGGTATTTGGCCTCCTGCTTTTACTAAGCTTATTTACCTCAACCAGTGGGTCCTTTACCCAGCCACTCAGCGATACATTAACACGTTGGTTCGGTTGGGGGGCTTACATCCTGCCGCTTGCGCTCATTGCTACCGGAACCTGGTTTCTGCTTTCACGATTCGATAGAGTACCTTCCATTTCCATTACCCGCATTATCGGCGTTTTTTTGCTTTTTCTTAATCTGGTCACCTGGTTTCAGTTCTTCAGCACCCTTCTGCCGCAAACCCGCAATGGCGGCGGCGCGCTGGGTGCTGCTCTTTATGGTTGGCTAGAGCGTGGCTTGGGTGCTGTTGGTGCATTACTCATCCTTATTTCCTGGGTTCTGGTAGCCCTGGTCCTTTTGGTACGGCTTTCCCTCTCGAAACTCACTTTAGAAATTTCCCGCTGGTTTGTCCGGCAGCAGGCCAAAGCCGAAACAGCAATCCGCGAATCAGCTGTTAGAAACATCCAAGCACCAAAGACGCCTCTTATACAGCCCGCCTCAACACCGATCTCTCTCCAGCAAGTAGCGCCTCAGCAAGTTGCTCCCTCCGTGGCAACACCTGAACCCGTTTCAGAACGCACACAGCCCAATGCATCAGTACCCCTTTGGCAGCTGCCACGCCCGGAAGAGATCCTCACTCCGATTCAGGAAGCACCCATCGACAGCGAAAGTGATGAGGACCGCGCCCGTGTTATTGAAGAAACCCTGCGCTCATTTGGCACTCCCGCACATGTTGTTGAAATCCGCCGCGGTCCAACAGTAACGATGTTTGGCGTACAGCCAGATTTCATCGAATCTCGCTCCGGGCGAACCCGGGTGCGTGTCAATAAAATTACAAGCCTTGCCGATGACCTTTCACTGGCTCTCAAAGCTCCCCGCATCCGTATGCAGGCACCGGTACCAGGCAAGGACTATGTTGGAGTAGAGGTTCCCAATTCAAAACTGACCCTGGTATCCTTGCTCGAAATTGTGGAATCACCGGCCTTCCGCCAAAAAGGCTCCAAGCTCCGCTTTGCCTTAGGCAAAGACGTAAGCGGAGCCCCCTTCACATCCGATTTGGTAACCCTGCCCCACCTTCTGATTGCAGGAACAACCGGTTCAGGAAAATCAGTCTGCGTCAACGCCATTCTGGCCTCCTTTTTGCTCACACTCACACCTGATCAGCTGCGCCTGGTATTAGTTGACCCCAAGCGCGTTGAGCTCACCGGATACAATGGAATCCCACATCTGCTTGCCCCCGTCATCACGGATGCTGAAAAAGTGGTCAACGCCCTGCAATGGATGCTGCGCCAAATGGATATGCGCTACCAGCTTTTCAATAAAGCACATGTGCGTGACCTGCCCGGATATAACGCCATTCAGGAAGCCCAAGGCGCTAAAAAACTGCCCTACATCGTGATGGTTATTGATGAACTTGCCGACCTGATGATGCTGGCACCCGATGACACAGAGCGTTCCATCGCCAGGCTTGCTCAGCTGGCAAGAGCAACGGGTATTCACCTCATTTTGGCAACCCAACGCCCCTCTACCGATATTCTTACCGGTGTAATCAAGGCAAACTTCTCTGCCCGGATCGCATTTGCTGTAGCCAGCGGTGTGGACAGCCGCGTCATCCTTGACCAACCAGGAGCAGAACACCTCCTGGGCAAAGGCGACATGCTCTATCAAGCCCCAAACGCCCCTGCGCCAGTGCGCTTGCAGGGAACTTTTGTTTCGGACACAGAAATCAACGAACTTACTGATTTCTGGCGAATGCAGTCCAGCACCACCCAGGCAGCTCAGCCCTCCCCCGAGGAAGGAACACCCTTGGAATCGGCACTTCATGCGCCGGCCCATCCCTTGCCCCTCACCCAACAGGATCCCCTTTGGCAAGAGCTGGAGCGTGACCCGGACGAAGACCCCATTACCCGGGAAGCAATCGCCATTTTCCGAAAAGAAGGTCGTGCTTCAATAACAATGTTGCAGAAAAAGCTACGCATTGGATACACAAGAGCAGCCAGAATTGTGGATAATCTCGCCGACCAGGGCATCATCGGTGAGGCTGACCCCCAAACTGGCAGCCGTGAAGTCCTGGATTATGGGGACTATGATGGACCGGTTAATGATGCAATCAGGTAACATGATTATCTTTTCGCTTTTTTGCTAACCGTATGTTTTGTAAATATTCATGAGCTTATCATAAGATATTCCAATAACACCCTCTAAGGAATATTATTTCAATTGCCATAGATAACACAAAACCTGATTAAAACACTCGTTAGACTTTGAATTTAACGGATACTAAGCCCAAAACACAGCTGCAATTTTGCGTTTCCTGATGGCGAAAAAAACAGATTTTTTTTGGCACAATGTATCTTCCAACCAGAGTTTCAAAAATCTGATTTATCGTTTTTCCTTGGCTCTAAGCAAGCCTTTTTCGTGACTCTAAGCAAGCCTTTTTCGTGACTTTCTAAGCAAGCCTTTTTCGTGACTTGTCATTGCATGAATCACTGTTTTCTTCTATAATCATCACCAAATCTTAATTTGGAGCAATTATTAATGACAGAGAACGCCGAAGTAACGCCTGGGAAAGAAGTTGAAAAAGAGTTCATGAGCATGGAGCAGCTCGAAAACATGCTCGACGCCGACTCTTTTACCATCGATTTCCCCAAAGCAGGAGAGATCCGTGATGGCATTATCGCCAGCCTTAGCGAAGGTCAAATCCTGGTATCCGTGGGTGCCAAGAGTGAAGGCCTCATTTCTGGAAAAGAATATGAAGCCATCCCGCCCGATATCCTCTCTACCCTTAGTGTTGGTAAAGCCATACCGGTCTATGTGATCAACCCCGAAGACCAAAACGGCAACCTAATCCTCTCGTTTATCAGAGCTGTTGAAGAACAATCCTGGCTCGATGCAGAGGTTCTGTTGAAATCAGGCGAGGCGTTTGAATCATCCATTGTAGGCTACAACAAAGGTGGCCTGCTGGTACCGCTTTCAACAATCCGCGGTTTCATCCCCGCCTCTCAAATCGGCTTTTCACGTCGCCTCACCATCAGCGGCGACACCCCCGAAGCCAAGTACAAACACCTTATTGGAGAGCCGATTAAAGTTGTCGTTATCGAAGTAGACCGTGAGCGTCATCGCCTCATCCTCTCCGAGCGGGCAGCTTCTAATGAAACCCGCGACATGATCCGCGATAAGGTTTTGGAAGAACTCAATGAGGGTGAAATCCGCACAGGCCGGGTCACATCATTAGCCGATTTTGGCGCCTTTGTTTCCATTGGCGGCGCAGACGGCCTGGTGCACCTTTCTGAGGTTTCCTGGGAGCATGTAACCCATCCCAGCCAGGTCCTCAAAGTTGGTGATGAGGTCAAGGTCAAGGTTATCAGCGTCGACCGCGATCGCCGCCGTATTGGCCTTTCAATTCGCCAGTTGCAGGGTGATCCCTGGGCAAAACAGGTAGAAGAACTAAACATTGGCCAACTGGTTGAAGGTGAAATCACCCGTCTTACAAATTTTGGCGCCTTCGCCAAATTAAACATCCCGGGTGAGCTTGAAGGCCTGATCCACATCAGCGAAATTTCAGACCGCCGTGTTGAACATCCCAAGGAAGTACTGCACGTTGGTGACAATGTAACCCTGCGCATCCTGAAGATCGATGATGAGCAGCACCGTATTGGCCTTTCGATGCGCCGTGTCGATTCAGCTGCCTATGCTGACCAGGACTGGAAGTCTTTGGTGGCCGATTTTGATATGGGCACCGGTGATTCCGAAGGCGAAACACTCGCAACACATTTGGGACAGGAAATTCCGGCTGAAGAAAATACTTCGGTAGAAGAAGCACCAGCTCCTGAAGAAAATCCCGTTGAATCAGATCCTCAGGATGAAGCTGCAGCGCAAGAACCTGAACCTGCTAAGGAGCCAGAACCTGAAGCAGCTCCCGAAGAACCAGAGGCCGAGGAAACACCGGCTGAAGCTGAAACTACAGAGCCTCCAGCTGAAGATGCAGAAGCTAACGAAGAAAAAGCTGCATAGTTACTTTTAAGTATCAATAACCAAAACCTGCGGCGTGGCTTAATAAGCTGCGCCGTATTGATTCTCGCTTGGATTCCAATGCCTGTGTTAGAATCAACGCGGCTTCTAGCCTAAAACACTATGGACCCACATCTCAGCGACCAAAAACAAAACCCTCTGCAACAAAACGGCAGCGAAGGGCTTCCTTTTGCGCGCAGCCGTTTTACGCTCACACTCGCCGTTTTTGGGTTTTTAGTTTTTCTGATAGGCGCCAAGCCTTCTGTCTTTGGCTTAGATAATGCCGCCACCATCGGGTTTGCTCAGATCTTTACCATGCTTCTTGGCCTTGGTCTGCTAACCTGGGGTGCCCAATTAAGCATTAACCTGTTTTGGCCGCGAGGAGAGCGAACAATCCTGGCAGATTTTGGTTTAAGAGTTGTAGCAACTGGTTACGTCATCAGCGTTTTTACTGCGCTTGCCGATGCCTTTGGCTTTGGAACCAACCCGCTTCCAGAAGTTTTTCTGGGCACTTTACAAAGCCGTGGTCTGATAATTGGAATGCTCACTATTGCCACTGGTCTGCTTATGCAGATTCGCTGGCCATGTAAAACCTCGTCTCACTCCTCTTCACAACCCGATCCTTCTCAGGAATGCCAGCAAGATTTCTAACTCAGCTTACTCCAGCGCCGCTTTTTTAAGCCAATACAGCTTATTATCCCCGATCAGCAGCCTTTTCTTGAACCAGCTTGATATAATGGCCAGCATTTGGAAAAACCATGCAAACGGAAATCAGATACCACACACTTTCTAACGGCCTGCGCATAATGCTGCAGGAACTGCATACTGCACCCATTATCAGTCTTTGGCTTTGGTATGGCATCGGTTCACGCAATGAAGTTCCCGGCAAAACCGGTCTAAGCCATTGGGTGGAACACATGCAGTTTAAGGGCACTCCCAGCCGCAGCGGACAGCAGATGGACCATGCAGTTGCACGCGTAGGAGGTTATTGGAACGCCTTCACCTCCAACGACTGGACCACCTACTTCGAAACCATGCCTGCCAACACGCTGGAACAAGTGCTCAGTCTGGAAGCAGACCGCATGCGCAACAGCCTCTATGACCCCATTGAGGTGGAACGCGAACGCACAGTCATCCTGAGCGAGCGCGAAGGTGCCGAGAATGACCCCCAATTTCTCCTGGCTGAGCAGGTTGCCTTGGCCGCCTATCAAACCCACCCCTATCGCAACGAAATAATCGGCAGCCAGGCTGACCTGCTTGCAATCACCCGGGACGACCTTTACGCACATTACCGCAGCTACTACCAACCCGCGAATGCCCTGCTTTGCCTGGCCGGCCACTTTGAAAGTCAGGCTGTCCTTGACCAGATTGAACAAATCTTCGGTTCCATCACAGCCAGTCCGGTTCAAAAACCAGAGCCCCAGCCTGAGTACGAACTACCTCAGGCCTCCGAAATCGAGCTTCAAGGCCCCGGCGAAACAAGCTTCCTCCAACTCAGCTATCGCTGCCCCCCTGGAAACCATGCCGACTTCTTTGCTTTCACCATCCTGGATAGCCTTCTCACTGGCCCGTCCAGCCTTAATATGTTCGGCACCGGCGGAGTTGGTCAACGCACCAGCCGGCTTTACCAGGCCCTGGTAGAAAACGAACTTGCGGTCTCGGTTTATGGCGGCGTAAATGCTACCATCGACCCCAGCACTTACGACCTTAACCTCACGCTGCACCCTCAATGCAGCCTTGCACAGCTCTTAACAGCCGTGGACCGTGAAATCGAAGCACTTCTAAGTCAACCGGTTCCACAGGAAGAACTCAATCGTGCCGTAAAACAAGCTAAAGCGCTCTTTGCCTATGGCAGCGATAACATCACCAACCAGGCTTTTTGGATGGGCCGCGCTTCCAGCTTTGCTGATTACGACTGGTTCCTTAACTACGTCGATAAACTCGCAGCCGTCACCCCTCAAGATGTTCAGCAGACTGCCCAGCGTTACCTGCAGCCCCAGCGTCGAATTGTAGGCCGTTATATCCCTTACGGAGCAGCTCATGAATAAGACCTTCTCCGCCAGCGCACTACCCGGCAGCAACGATATCTTCCGCAAACGGCTTCCCAACGGCATCACCTTCCTCAGCCGCTCTAATCCTGCCAGCCCTGCATTAGTCTTCCGCGGGTATATCCCCGGCGGCAGCGTTCTCGAATCCCCTTCCAAGGCCGGTTTAGCCTCCTTTTACGCTAACATGCTCCTGGCAGGAACCCAAAGCCTGGATTTCAAAGACCTGCACGAAAAAATCGAAAGTCTGGGCGCTTCCCTGGGCATCGGTGCTGGGGCGCTTTCTCTTGCCTTCAGCGGCCAATGTCTCAATGAGGACCTTGGTCAACTGCTTACCCTGCTCTACGAAATTTTCACCCAGCCTGCTTTCCCAGCCAGGCAATTTAAGCGTATCCGCGCGCAGACCCTCACGGCACTAGACCTCCAAAACCAGGATACTACCGACATGGCTGCCCAAAGTTTTGAGCGCTTGCTCTACGGCGAGCACCCTTTTGCCATTCCAGCGCTTGGTTTTCCTCAAACGGTGAATGCCTTCACCCTCGATGACCTGCAGCGTTTTCACAACCAGGCATTAGGCCCTCAAGGCATGGTCATTGCGGTTGTGGGCGGACTGGAACCCGAATTAGCTTTTAAAATCTTTGAACCCATTTTCTCAGGCTGGAGCCAGCCTTTGCAGCACAGCATCCCACCCTTGCCTCAGGTTTCACTCCCCACACGCACACTTCGTGAGCATGTTCCCCTTCAGGATAAATCCCAAACCGATCTTTTCATCGGCACCTTTTCTCCAAAAACGATGGGGGCGGATTATTACGCCTGCTCTTTGGGCGACAATATTCTGGGCCGCTTTGGCATGATGGGTCGCCTGGGACAGGTCGTCCGTGAAGAAGCAGGCCTGGCCTATGGAATACAAAGCAACATGGGCACTGGCCTTGGGCCGGCACCCTGGCAGATCATGGCCGGAGTCAACCCGGATAACCTCGAAAAAGTTATCGCGCTTATCGTTAGCGAATTGCGGCGTTTTACAGAATACCCTGTCACCCAGGAAGAGCTGGAAGACTCCCGCTCCCAGATCATCGGGCGTTTACCTCTCTCCCTGGAAACAAATGCCGGCGTAGCACTGGCCTTACTTTCCATTGAACGCTATGGCTTAAGCCTGAACCACATGCGTGAAATCCCCAGTCAATTAGCACAAATTACACCCGCCCAAATACTGGAAGCGGTGCAAAGCTACTGGATCCCGGACGCACTCGTGATTACATCTGCCGGGAGGGCCTTATGAGTCTGCGCTGTGGTGTGGATATTGTACGTACTACCCGCCTGGGGGAAATAAGCCCTGCTATTCGCCGTCGTTTTATTCAACGCGTCTATACCCAACAGGAGCAAGCCCAGGCCCGCGACGATAACGAGCGCCTCTCTGCGCTGTTTGCTGCAAAAGAAGCAGCCAGCAAAGCTTTGGGTACCGGTATTGGCCGCGTAAACTGGCGGCATATCGAGGTTCTGCATCGCCAAACCGGCGAGCCATACCTCGTGCTCCATCACGCAGCCCTTGCACGTGCCCAAACCTTGGGCCTTACGAATTGGGCGATATCTCTTTCCCATGAAGCTGGCCTGGCAGTGGCAATGGTAGTTGCCCAGAGCCAGCCGTAAAACTGCTTACCGTAAAGCAAGACGCTGCATTTTCCAGTTTTTGCTTTCAACTCAAATCAAGTCCAATCAGCGGAACCAGCATCTCTTCAGCGGCTAAGCCGCCATGACGTCCCAGCATCAGATTTGGCTTTGAAAGCCACCACAGATATGCATTTCCCTGCGGTATGGCAATCAGGTCGCCGATTCGTTCTTCCAGCAGCGCATGCCCCGGCCCTAAGCCAAAAAGCTGCATCTCCAGTGCCTCTGCGCGTGTAATCAGCGTAAATGACTCAGGCCAGGCTTTGTCAAAATATGCGCGTACAGCAGCTTCTTCTCCCGACTTCACATAAAGGAAGGGCAAACGCGACTCACAGGTAGGCAAAAGGGTCAAAAGCCGCAGTAAACCAGGATGGTTTGCTAAATCGTAGGCCGCGTCAATCGCTGTGCTTATTCCGCCGTGGTCAGCACAAAATAACACCAGGCAGTCTTCACGGGCCCAGTCTTCAATTTCGGTCAAAAAGTTGCGCGCAAACGCGTCAAAGAACACGCTCAGCTGGTCGTCTGCGTGTTTTCCGCCGCGGCCATAGCGATGCAAAAGCGTATCCATAACCGACCAGTACACATAGGCATATTTTGGCCCGGCTGGCCTCTGGTTCAGAGTCTGGGCCAGGCTAATCCATAGATCGCTCTCACTTACATAGCCATGTACCCTGCTGCACCCCACATGCATTTGTGATAGTCCCGATCCTATTATGCTATACGGTAAAAAGGCATCGCTTGTAATTCCTCCCTCAGCCAAACGATCTGCCAGCGAAGTATGCCCCAAAAAAGTTACCGGATCAAAACCTGCCCGGGCCAGGCCTCCCACATCGCCACTAAAACTGCTTGGCATATGCAGAATGTTGTTAATCGTCATCGAAAGCTCTTTAACCCACATCTCATAACCGATAATGCCATGCAGATTAGGCGTACGCCCCGTCCAATAGCTGGTCAATGCCGATGATGTTGTGCTGGGGCATACACTGGTAAGCGGGAATAATTTTAACTGCTCCGCTTGCCTGCCCAACCATCCTGCGCCTCCCATAGCCAATTGTTCCTGCAAGTAGTCGTAACCCAGGGCATCAATAACCACCAAAACTACGCGTTTATAGCCCGGCTTGAAACAAGCTCTGATTTCTTCGGCAAGCAGCCTCTCCCCAAATGGCTTGCCGCCCAACCAGGCATTAATACTGGCCGGTATATTGCTGATTCCATACCCGTCATAAGAAGGCAGTACTAATTCCGACGGCAAAGCAGGATTTTTACGTCCCAAAATTTTGGGCAGGATGATATTGGAATAATCAGGCATTGTTTTCTCCCATTTTCAGGCAGGCATCGGCTGCCAGCCAAAACAAATTCTCGCGGATTTCTTGCCGGGAATTCCAGTGAGCGTGGTCCCATCCGCTTTCAAGCACCCGGTCGCCGCCATACAAGATTTGCCCATAGTCCACGCCCCTAAACTGCGCAGCTGCCATCATCGCTGCCGCCTCCATTTCAACGGCTATCGCGCCTTTGGCACGGTACTTTCGCACCTTATCTACCGTTTCACGGTAAATCGCATCGGTAGTCCAAACCACAGCCTTCAAATAAGGCAAGCCTTTTTCTTTAAGCGTTTTTTCAATCACAGCTACAGCCTTAGGCTGCATTTCAATATCAAAGGAAGGGGCCGCGTAATGGTACGAAGTACCTTCTCCGCGAATCGCCCGCACGGGAATAAGAAGATGCCCTTGCGCCAGCTGGGGGTCCAAAATACCGCAACCGCCACAGGCAACAAACTGCCGTACTCCGAGCGCAATGGCTTCTTCAAGAATTCCCACAGCCATAGGTGCGCCCACACGTCCTTGCACTACACCTAAACGGCGACCTTGATATTCAATTTCATAAAAAGGTGTTATCCCGTCTTCCGAACGGTCGCGGAAAAACTCCTTTGTCTTTCCAGACTCTACCAGCTTTTCGACCACTTCACGGAAGTAACAAAAAACCATCTGCTTGGGTACATCCCGTTTTGCCAGGATCTCACTGGGTTCAATAATCGCAGGTATTGTTGGATCAAAGTCCAAAACAGGAAAGTTTAATTCCTCCAACTTGGTATCCCCTCAATAAATTCCACACTCGCTGCATCGGCAAAACGTTTGCGCATCACTGCTATTGCCTGCGGGTTTTCGTCTACCATGATGAAATCGCGTCCCAGATTCAAGCAAGCTTGTGCCGTAGTTCCGCTTCCGGCAAAAAAATCCAAAACTAAGTCCCCTGGGTTACTGGAGGCCTTTATTATTCGCTCAAGAATCGCAATCGGCTTTTGGGTTGGATATCCCGTCTTTTCCCGGCTGTTGGTAGCCACAATCGTCTGCCACCAGGTATCTGTGGGCAGCTTACCGCGAGCGGCCTTTTCCTTGCTTACCAGACCTGGTGCCATATAGGGAAGCCGGTCAATCGCATCGCGGTTAAAAATATGCTTGCCTGCCGTTTTGGCATAGTAGAGGATGTTATCGTGCTTTGCTGGCCAGCGGTCTCGTTTGCGCCCGCCAAAATCGTAGGCCCAGATAATTTCATTCAGAAAGTTATCGCGCCCAAAAATCTGATCCATCAGCACTTTGCAATAGTGCACCTCCCGGTAGTCCAGGTGCAGGTAGATACTGCCGTTCTCTTTCAACACGCGCCAGGCTTCTTGCAGCCTTTCTGCCAGAAAGTCCAGGTAACTGTCACCCAGACGGTCACTGTAATTTTTCTCACCCAGCACTTCGGTCCGGTAGCTGTGCCCCCCAAATCCGCTTCGGTCTCCTTGAGCATCCCGGGTGGTACGCAGCTGCCTGCGGCTTTGAACTTTACCGGTATTAAAAGGCGGGTCAATATACACCAGATCGACTGTGGAATCGGGCATACTTTTAAGAACTTTCAGGTTTTCAGCATGAACAATTTTTTGCATGGCTTCCATTTTAACATGCGGCAACAAAAAGCCGGCTCTGAAAGCCGGCCGACCCTTGACAAATACTCCTAGTCTGTCAACTGCGAAGTGCAATGCGGGCAACGTGTGGCTTTAACCGGAATTTCTATCTGGCAGAAAGGACAGGTCTTTTCGGTTACTTCTCCCTCTGTCGGTTTTGTAATTGCTGTCTTGGCAGCCGCAACCCCTTTGACCACCAAAAAGAGCACAAAGGAAACGACAACGAAGGTAAGTACAGCAGTCAAAAAACTGCCCCAGGCAATGACCACAGCACCTTGTTCCTGGGCTGCAGCCAAACTTGTCCCCGGTGCAATTTGCACAGCGCTCTTATTCAGCTGGGTATAAATATTGGCAAAGTCTATCTTGCCCAAAAGCATACCAATGGGCGGCATGATGATGTCCTTCACCAGCCCGTTCACAACAGCACCAAAGGCTGCACCTAAAACCACTCCTATAGCCAAATCAAGTGCGTTACCCTTCATGATGTATTCTTTAAATTCCCTAAATATTGACATACGGAGCACCTCCTTGGAATCTGTGCAAATTATAACAATGCTAAATCCAAGCAGCTTGCTCGATCACCGCGTACAATCTGTATCAGATTCTATAGCTGTCCTTTCCCGCTAATCCTTTATAATTGTTTAACAGCCCTGTCAATGAGAAAGGAAACCATGAATCAAAATATTGAAAATAACGCTGAAAATGCTGCAGATAAGCTTAAGCGTGAAGCTCTGAGTGGCTGGACAATAGCCAAACCCGGCGCTGAGCAAGCCGCTGATGCTGCCGAAGAAGCGAAAAACGTCGTTCAGGAAGGTTGGACCGCAGCCAGTAACGCAGCCCCCGATGGAAAAGCCGAAGCCCAAGCAGCCTGGGAACCTGCCCAGCAGGCAGCTCAGAACCTGCAGGCCAATGCCGAAGGGTCCTGGCAGCCAGCTGACCACGGACTGGAACAAGCTGCCGAACAAGCCGCCCAACAGGTTCATGCCGCTTCTGAGCATGTTTCTGAAGCAGTCGAGCAAGCTGCTGGCTGGGTTAGCGAAGAAGCCAGCGCCGTACCCAGCTTTGAGTCTTGGAAATCCCAGCAGCCCCCGGCACCCGTTTCAGATTCCCTCTACCGGGCCCCAGAGCCGGAGCCGGCAATTCCTCCGTACACTCCTCCTACCCCGGTACCCCCGCCCGCATCTCCCGCAGGCACTTGGCAGCAGCCACCAAGCCCATCTGCAGTTCCGCCTGCCGCACCAGGCTATGGCCCTGCTGGCAGCTATGTTCCCCCTGCTAGTGTTCCGCCTGCCAAATCCGGATCCAAGCTGCCCACATGGGCAATCGTTCTTTTGGTAATCCTGGGCTTAATTTGCATCTGCTGCGTCATTTCCCTGTTTGCTTTTCCTGGGATAGTTCGTAATCTCGATTTATCCTCAATTCTGCCTGCTTTCAGATTCTTAGTCTAAAAGAAACAATACTTTTTTCCTGCCGGTCTCGTTGAGACCGGCATTTTTGCTTGCTTATGCCTATGCGCTATGTTAAAATGGCAGATTGCGCAGAGGACAAAATGTTTAAACAGGAAAGCCAGTCGAACCTATTTTTGCTCGTTGGCCTGGGAAACCCTGGGTTGGCATATCGCCACACACGCCACAATTTCGGGTATATGGCCGTGGACGCTCTGGCCGCCAGCTTAAACGTGCAGATAAAACGCCTTAAATTTAAAGCCTTGATCGCTGAAACAAAGCTTGAGGATCAGCGTCTTGTGCTGGCAAAACCACTCACCTATATGAACGAATCGGGCAATTCGGTCGTTCAACTTCTGAACTTTTTCAAGATTTCGCGGCAAAACCTGCTGGTCATCTCTGATGACCTTGACCTCCCCCTCGGAAACTTGCGCATTCGGCCCTTTGGCGGTCCCGGTGGTCAAAAGGGCGTCGCATCTATTATCCAGCGTTTGGGCAGCAATGATTTTCCGCGCATGCGCCTGGGCATCGGCCGTCCATCCGGGCAAATGGACCCTTCCGACTACGTACTCCAAAAGTTTCAGCCAGCCGAAATAGAGCTGAAAGAAATGGTGCTGGCGCAGGCCGTTGAAGCTGCATGCACCTTTATTACCCAAGGCTTAAATGCCGCGATGAATAAATATAATGGCGAAGTCAGCTGAACATCCTTTGATAGCCCAGCTTGTGGCCTTGCCAGCTTATCAGGAGCTGCTGCAAAACCTGAAGCAGCCGTCCTTAGACAGCCAGCGACACGGCTTAGGGCTTCCCCGCGCCGCCCGCCTTGCCCTCCTTGCAGCACTGCACTACGATCTTCAGCAACCGCTCGTGCTGCTTACCAACCGTGCCAATCGGGCTTTAAGCCTCTTTGATGAGCTTAATTTCTGGTTGCCTGAAGCCAACAACTTCTACTTTCCAGAACCTAACCCCGGATTCTACGAAAAAATCCCCTGGTCCGAAGGCACACGCCGAGAACGCTTGCAGGTGCTGGCACAATTTGCCCGCTACCTTTTGCCCGGGGCAGAAAAACCTGCCAGTCCTTTGGTGGTTGTTGCCCCAATTCGGGCTGTGATGTCCCGCACCATCCCCCGGCGCGACTTCCTTAAGCAAACCATTCGCCTTGAGCTAAATCAAGCCTGCAATCTCACAGAAATGATCCGCCAATGGCTGGCCCTGGGGTACCAGGCTTCCAGCATTGTTGTTCAGCCGGGCCAGTTCTCCCGTCGTGGCGGCATCCTCGATATTTGGTCCCCCTCTCAACCGCTCCCTCTGCGGATTGAGTTTTTTGGGGACGAACTGGATACGCTGCGCTTCTTCAACCCTGCTACCCAGCGCAGTGAGGCAAAGCTGGAGCAAACCCTCATCTTCCCGGCTTCCGAAGCAATGCCTGGCTTCGCCGAAAAAAATGGCCTGCCATTAGACAGCTTAAGCGAACTGGACATCCCGCGCCTGTATTCCGCCCCCGCTTCATTAATGGACTATCTTCCAGATCAAAGCCTGATCCTTTTGGACGGTGAGGAGTTTATCAAAGCAACAGTGGACGAGATCGAACGCGAATCCGGCGAGCGCGCTGCGCTGATGCAGCAGCAGCGTGAATTAGATCCAAACTTCCCCCTGCCTTACCTCACTTGGTCCGAAATTGAAGACAGCTTCGCGCGCCGCCAGGTACTTGAACTGGGCCATACCAACGCAGGCGAAGGCTCCGCATTGGCTGCAGCATTCGATCCCGGCCCCCGTTTTGCGGGCCGCCTCAAAGACTTCCAGCAGCACCTGCATGAGCTCGAACATAAGCAGCATGCCTGGGCAGTCGTTTCCCGTCAGTCATCCCGTCTGCGCCAGCTTTGGTCTGAAACAAATCCGAATGCTTCCGAAGCTGAACTGCAGACCCAGTTCATCGAAGGCTCCATATCCGGCGGATGGGTTTTGCACCAACCTAATTCCAAACAGCACCATCTGCTTTCCGATTCCGAGATTTTTGGATGGAGTCGCCCGCAACCACGCCGCCGCCCCTTTATTAGTTCCGAGAGTCCTGAAGCAGTATACGGAGACCTCAAACCCGGCGACTGGGTCGTCCATATAGACCACGGCATTGGCCGGTTCATCGGTCTGCACAAACCAACCCTCGATGGCATTCAGCGCGAATACCTCACCATTGAATATAAAGATAACGACCTGCTCTATGTACCCATTCACCAGGCCGACCGCATCAACCGTTATATCGGCACCGATGGCGGCGCTCCTAGCCCCAGCCGGATTGGAGGCACAGAATGGACACTTACAAAACATCGTGTACGCCACGCAGTTATTGAAGTAGCTGAGGACCTTCTGCAGCTTTATGCCAAGCGTCAAACAGTTAGCGGGTACCAGTTTAACCCCGATACCGATTGGCAAAAGGAATTAGAAGCCTCCTTCCCTTACATCGAAACCCCCGACCAGATCGCCGCAATTCAGCAGGTAAAAGCCGACATGGAATCTGAACGGCCCATGGACCGCCTTTTATGCGGTGATGTCGGTTTTGGAAAAACCGAAGTTGCCCTGCGAGCGGCATTTAAAGCCGTCTCGAACGGAAAGCAGGTTGCCATCCTGGTGCCCACCACCGTTTTGGCACAGCAGCATTACGATACCTTCCGTGAGCGTCTCAGCGTCTTTCCGGTATCGGTGGAAATGCTCAGCCGCTTCCGCAGTCCCAAGGAACAGCAGGAAATCATCCAAAAACTGGCAAAAAAACAGATCGATATCCTCATTGGCACCCATCGCCTCATCAGTAACGACGTCCAGTTTAATGACCTGGGGCTGGTCATCATTGACGAAGAACAGCGCTTTGGTGTAGCCCACAAGGAGCGCCTTAAAAAGTTGCGGGCCGAATTAGATGTGCTTACACTTACCGCAACGCCCATCCCGCGCACACTTTATATGGCGCTTACGGGGGTGCGCGACATTTCCACGATCAACTCCCCGCCCGAGGAACGCTTGCCGGTGATCACCCATGTAGGTCCCTACGACCCCAAACTGGTGCGCGAAGCAATCATTCGCGAGCTCGATCGCGGCGGACAGGTCTTTTTTGTGCACAACCGCATTCAATCCATCCCGGCAGTCTATAACCACCTCTCAAATCTGGTGCCAGAAGCCCGCATTGGAATTGGTCACGGGCAAATCGAGGAAAGCGAGCTGGCCGAAGTGATGCGTGCCTTCCATAACAATCAAATTGATGTCCTGCTCTCTACCTCTATTATCGAATCGGGGTTGGACATTCCCAATGCCAACACCCTTATCATCGACCGCGCCGATACCTTTGGCCTGGCACAGCTCTATCAGCTGCGCGGCCGTGTAGGACGTGGTGCCCAACGCGCTTTTGCCTACCTATTTAATGACAAAAGGCGCAACCCCACCCCTGAGGGACAAGAACGTTTGGAAGTCCTTGCCGATAACAGTCAACTTGGCGCTGGTTATGCCATCGCCATGCGCGACTTGGAAATGCGCGGTGCCGGCGACCTGCTGGGAACACGCCAGAGCGGTTATATTCAGGCTGTGGGCTTCCAGTTATACACCCGCCTTTTAGCCCAGGCAGTCCGCGATCAGCGCCTTGCTGCCGGCCTCCCTCCTGAAGCACCTGGAAATACCCGTCAATGGGGTGAGATGCCGGCCTTGCAAATCAATGTAGATTTGCCCCTTTCTTCAGAAATTCCGGCAAGCTACATCCCCGACCAGGAACTGCGGCTTACCCTCTATCGCCGCATTGCATCTTTGCGCAGTGAAGAGGAAATTACACAGACACAAATTGAGTTCAGCGACCGCTTTGGCCCTTTGCCCCCGGGCGTGGATGATCTCTTTTACCAAATGCAGCTAAAGCTTCTGGGTGAACAGGCAGGAATCGATTCGATTGGAATGGTGAACGGCCAGGTGGTACTCAATTGGCCGCCCCTGCCCAAAGGGGTAAAAGAACGGCCGCTCCCCAGACTTGATCCCCTGGCGCGAATTGGAAGGAACGGCTACTGGATCCGTTTGGATATGAGCAATAAGGAATGGAAGGCGCAGTTACTAAATATGATGCGCAATTTGATTCCACTTCTCGAAAGGTAAGAAATGCTAGATACGATTGTTTTTGACATGGGGCTTGTATTGGTAAACTGGCACCCGGCTATATCACTGGAGAGTTTAGGTCTTTCCCGGCAGGATGCCACGCTGCTGGCCAGCAAAATGTTTAGCGGCCAGCTATGGGAAAAATTAGACGCGGGATTAATCACCGTAGATCAGGCGCTGGAGGCTGTCCAGGATCAGCTGCCGCAAAACTTGCTGCCAATGGCCCGCTACTATGCCGAAAACTGGGTGCATCATATGGACCTCAACCAGGATGTTTTGGATTTGGTCGAAAAGCTTTTGGACGCTGGCTGGCCGCTCTACCTGCTTTCCAACGCCTCGGCTCCAGCTGTGCATGCACTGGAATATATGCCTGTCCTTAAACGCTTTAAGGGCCTTTTCTTCTCTTTTGAAGTGCAGTTACTTAAGCCCGATCCACAAATTTACCTGCGGATGGCCCAGCGCTTCGCCCTGGATCTGCAACGTTGTTTCTTTATTGACGACTCAGCTGAAAATATTGCTGCTGCAAAAGCTTTAGGCATGGGTGGTCACCAGTTCCGCGGAGATCTTTCAGCGCTTAAAGCTAGCCTGCAAGACCATGGATTTCACTGGAACACAGATGCAGTCAACGATTAGACTGCTTATCTTCGATTTTGATGGCGTCCTGCGTCTCTGGGACGATACTTTGATCCTTGTGCAGGAAGATGAATATGGTCTTGCACGAGGAACAATCTTCAGGGCCGCTTTTGGCAGTCAGGACTACCTGGCTGCCATTACTGGTCAGCTTGAAGACTCTCACTGGCGTGAGCAAGCAGCCCAGCGGCTGGAAGCCGAACATGGACCTGTTGGCCGCAAACTGCTGGATACCTGGAACAGCCTCCTTGGCGAAGTAGATGATGCAATGCTGGACTTAATCCGCAACCTAAGGCAAAAACACCGTGTGGTCTTACTTTCCAACGCAACAACACGGCTGGAAAGCGACCTGCAAGCGCTTAATCTTAGCCGTGAATTGGACGCCATTTACAATACTTCCCGGATAGGCATTGCCAAGCCCGACCGGCGCATCTATGAATATATTCTGGAAACAGAAAAGGTAAAAGCTGAAGAAGCCGTTTTTATCGATGATCTGCTCCAAAATATCGAAGCGGCCGCCGCACTTGGCATCCATGCCCACCACTACCGCGACTTGCCCCAGCTATACAATTTCCTGGCCAACCTGGGGCTGCCCTAAAAGCTCCCAAGTTCCAAAAAGCAAGGCAGCTGCCAGTTTTTCCCAATCATTCCATTTTGCCTGTGCTAAACAGGTGAGTTTGCGTACGCGCAGAACCTGGAGACTGGCAATTTATTGTTGCGAGGCAAATAACACCACCATGTTCCTTGTTACCCGCAGAAATCTTTTGAGCGATATCTATAAATCAATTTCAAAAAATAACGCCGTCCTGACATGATATACTGCCAAAATGTTGCGTTACGCTCTCTATCCGCGGAAAGACCTTCGTCCCGCTGTCCTGCTGAGCTTGGTCGTCATCGGCCTAAGCCTCTGCCTGCGCTACCTTATTCACCCTTATACTTTATTTGTTGATGGGCAAGCGCACCAGGTAACAGCCATAGCCTTTACAGCACAAGAGCTTTATTCCCGCCTGGGCATCCCCCTGGCTCCTCAAGACCGGCTAAGCTGGCCTGCAGAGCGCTTTAGCCTTAATTTACCAAGCACAATTGCCTTAGAGCGGGCCCGTCCCGTTCGCGTGATCAGCCCTGATGGTGTACACGACTTGCTAAGCACTGAGATTATCCCAGCGAATATCTTGGCAGACCTTGGCTATTATCCCTTTCCTAAGGACTTGCTCTTGCGCGACGGACACACCATTGACCCCAGCCAGCCTTTAACGCCGAAACAGACTGAATTATTGATCTGGCAGCCTGCTCGGCATATTCTCTTAATGCTGAACGGTGAGCAAAAAGACCTGTACACCCAGGCAACGATACTTGGGGATGCTCTGGCAGAATACGGTATTGTTCCTGGCTTGAGCGATAAGCTGATCCCCGCGGCAGACACGCCAGTAAGCCAAGGCATGCAGGTGACCCTGAACCAGGCCCAATCCATACAGGTTCTTTTAAACGGCAGCCCAGTGAGCATCATAAGCCCTGAGCGCGATGCGGCTGCACTGCTACATGCGGCCGGTTTGGCACCCCAGGGGCTGGATCAGCTAAGCCCTGCCCTGGATAGCGATGTTTTAAGCTCCATCAGCCTTACGCGGATTGAGGAGCGCCTCGAATTCAGCCGTGAAGAGACAGCCTTCAAAAACAGTTATCAGGAAGACCCCCAGGGCGAACTGGATACACTAAGCGTTTTAGTCCCCGGACAGGTGGGCATCGTGGTTGAGCGAACGCGTTCGCAAATTGCAGCGGGCGAGGTATTGGCCAGTACAAGCGAAGGGCCTTGGAAGGCCAGCGACCCGGCAGATGGTGTGCTGGGCATGGGTACTGTCCCGGTACTTAAAAAGACTGTGGTTGACGGGCAGGAGATCGAGTACTGGCGCAAAGTAAGCGTGTATGCCACCGGGTATATGCCCAAGGCCTTGGGCGGAGATGTACACACCGCCAGCGGCCTCACTCTTACAAAGGGCATCATTGCAGTTACTGTGCCCTGGTACCAGGTAATGAAATTCCAGAAAGTCTATGTGCAGGGTTACGGCTTTGGCATGATTGCGGATACAGGCGGCGGGATCCCCGGCACACCATGGATCGACCTGGGTTTCGACGATGACAACTACGTTAGCTGGCACAACTGGACCACGATGTACTTTCTGCCTCCTATCCCGGCTTGGGTACCCGTTAGCTTGCCTTAGTTCGTTCTTGAGTTTCGTAGCGATCTCTGGGCAGTTTAACAAAGAATTTTGCGGTCAAAACCTGATATGTTAAATCCCAAAACCAGGAAGTAGAATAGAAGCATGCGTTATCTGGATATTTTCCCGCTCTTACGTGAACACGGCATAAAACCTAAAAAGTCGCTGGGACAAAATTTCCTTATCGAGTCTGCCAGCCTGGAAAAAGTCGTAAAAGCCGCCTTGCTAAACCCGGAAACCAATGTTCTGGAGATTGGTGCAGGCCTGGGCAGTCTTACCTGGCTTCTGGCTCAGGAAGCCGCCCGAGTAACCGCTGTGGAAATCGATAAGACCTTCATTCCCATCCTGAGCGAGCTTTTCAAGGACAATCCCAAGGTGCGCATCGTCCATGGAGATATCCTAAAGCTGGACCCCCGCACGCTGATGCCCTGTACGCAATATGTAGTGGTAGCCAATATCCCCTATTACATTAGCTCGGCAATCATGCGGCATTTGCTGGAGGCGGAGCACAAACCAAAAGCAATGGTTCTTACGGTACAGAAAGAAGTAGCCCAGCGCATTTGTGCGCCGGCGGGTAAACTAAGTTTGCTGGCTCTCTCCGTCCAGGTTTTTGGCAAGCCAAAAATTAGCGGATTCATTCCTGCCAATTCGTTTTATCCCGCGCCGGAAGTGGATTCGGCCGTGCTGCAAGTTGAACTCTACCCCCACCCCTTAATCCCACTGGAAAACCTGGACCTGTTCTTCAAGCTGGCGCATGCCGGTTTCGGACAAAAACGGAAAACCTTACGCAACTCACTTTCGGCAGGTCTGGAATGGCCAAGCATCAAAAGCGAAGCACTGCTGAAACAAGCCGGGATCGCAGCACAACGCCGGGCAGAGAGCTTAAGTCTGGAAGAGTGGCAAGCGCTCATCCTGGCTTTTCAAGCATTTCAATAATCGCCCCCTGCCCCCCCTTTTCACCACGCTGGCACTGCCTGTCAAATCAGACAAAGTATGTTTTGACTATACGCAAATCATTCAATGCAAGAATAAACACCTTGTTCTAACTCAAGCTAGGTCAGGGATTTAAAGCTTTCAATCAGTCTTTTTTATTTACCTGTTTTTCTTCGCGGGCGAAGGAGCAAAAGACCCGCCGCCAAAAGCGCTGCCCAAGGGCGCTGGAACAGCCAAAGCAAGGCCTGCAGCAGAACCCTGGCTAAGTGCAGATGTGTTGCAGCGGGAGCGAGCACCGGCTGGTTCCAGTCAAAGCTGAGTAAGCGCGTTAAAAAGCCTTGCCGCACACAGCCTTCCAGGCTGAAGATATGCATCGTTTTTCCGGCAGCATGCGCCAGGAGCAGATCGCGGCTGAATTCTTCCCAGCTGAGGTAAGGCGGCTCGTCGGGATTCTCTACCCCACCCCCAGTGTTCCCAATCCCTACCGAATCCGTATCAGCTGCGTAAACCTGCAGAAAAGCCGGTCCCAGCCCGCGTACAAAGCTGGTGTATAGCATGAAAACCTTGCGATCCACTGGAAAATCAACCAAACCAAAAACACGTTGTATCACTGTGCTGTGCGATTTGAGCGCGTCACTTATCAAAGGTGTGTGATAGGCCTCTACTTGCCATCCATCTTCACGGATCTGGTCTGCCAGCCGGCCATAAGCCTGCTGCTTTTCCCGGTAATTACTGGGCTTCAAGAGCCTGCGCAGTGCTTTGCCTGCTAAATGAAGCGAGGGGTTTATTAATGTATAAATCTCATTGATATCTGGCTCAATGTCCAAGCCCACCCATTGAAAGTGAAGCTTTTCTTCCTTTGCCCAACTTTTAAAGGCTTTGTAGAAAGCAGCCGCTTGCGGAAAATTGTGCAGGTTAAACCAGTAACCTTCTTCCTTGGGCAGTAAAAGCCAGGCAGTTACAGGAATACCGGCCTGATTCACTTGGCGTATCGCTGCTGCTCGCTCTGCGGAGAGATCCAGCAGACCAACGGCAAGGCTGGCATTCAATTTTTGCAAAGTTGGGATAAGACCATCCTGGTTAAGCAGGGTTACAAGTTCATTTGGCGCCAGTTCTGTAAAAAAGGTAAGTTGGGGTGGCATATAAATCGCTAAGCTCCTAGCTAAGAGGTTTTTTGGCAGCTATACCCGGTAAACGCGGGTAGATAGCTGGAGTTCGGGCCGTTTTTTGAATCGTAACCAGAAAACGCTCTCCGTCAATCCCTGGGATCCGGACAGGTAACACTTCGCGCAGATCGCCACCCAGTTTTCGAATAGCAGCCTGGGCAAGCCTTGCTTCCTCGACAGCATCAGCGCCGCGTGGCATCAAAGCCACACCGTCTGGTTTGACCAAGGGAAGCAGATATTCTGCCAAAACCGGCGCCGCCGCAACAGCACGGCCCACAGCAGCATGGTAGCATTCACGGTGATCCGGCTGCTGGCCAATGGTTTCAGCTCGGGCATTCAAAAAGAAAACACCTTCCAGCTTGAGTATAGAGGCCACATGTTCGCAGAAACGCAGTTTTTTACCCACTGAATCAACCAGGGTCAGGTGCATCTGCGGCCAGAGGATCTTCAGCGCCAAACCTGGAAAGCCGGCACCAGTTCCAACATCAATCAGATCTGAAGGAGGGCCTTTGGGAAAAGCCAGAGCACAGCTGAGGCTATCGACAAAGTGGCGGATTTGCACGCCCTGCGTATCGCGAATAGCTGTGAGGTTAATGCGTTGATTCCAATCCAGAAGTTCGTTCTCATAGATTTGAAACTGATTTACTTGCACAGGCGTGAGCTGTATCCCGGTCAGTTCTTTAAGGACCTTTAGCCAGTTTTCCATTCGCTAAGTATAAAGGCTTGGTTCTCGTTTTGCTCAGAGTTCATAATGTTCATTGAAACAAGGAAAATAAACCTGTGCCCAGATAGGCAAAAAACAGCATTTTGAGTATCTTTCCCAACCATGTGAGCATTAAAAACTTCCAGAGAGGCATCCGCATTGAACCCGCGATAAAGCCAGCCATGTCAAAAAACGGATTGGGAATAAAGGCTAAAAGCAAGATAGGCCAATCTTTATAGCGCATCATCCAACGGCGAAGCCGCTGGTAAGGAGCGCTGCGATCCAGCCAAACCTGTCCGCCCACCCCTGCCAGATATCCGCTCAGTTCGCCCAGCGCCGCACCAGTTCCGGATGCCAAAGCCACCCAGAAGGGGTTAAAAACTGCCCCCATCGCCGAGGTAAAAAGCACCCCGGGCATAGGGATTAACACCGTCGCATTCGCCAGAATGGAAATAAGGAATATCCCGGGATAACCCAGGTGTTCAAATTGGGCAATGCGGTCGCGATTAAGCAATAAAACAACCGTAAGCACCAGAACAAAAACCAGAATGACCGCACGCAACAGCACTTGTGAGCGCGTCAGTGGCGGGGTGCCAGACTGCCCAGTATCAGAAGCTTTAGGCAAAGGCATTTGCGCCTGAAGTTCCGCTTCGCTTTGGGGCGGCGATTCGCAGGCAGTTTTTTGAGTTGGTTTAGACATCTTTTTGCTCCTGACTGAGCAGTGAATGTAGCCGGGAAGTGACCATTGCAAGTGCCACCTGGTTCATGCCGCCTTCCGGAACAATCAGATCGGCATAGCGTTTGGATGGTTCAACAAATTCGATGAGACTGGGACGAACAGTTTTGAGGTACTGCTGCACAATGCTGTCTACACTACGTCCGCGTTCCTTGATATCACGCTGCAAACGGCGAATGAAGCATATATCTGCAGCTGCATCAACATAAATACGCACATCAAAAAGATCTCGCAGGCGTGGGTCCGCAAAGATCAGGATTCCTTCTACCAGGATGATTGCCCGCGGGAGAACCTGCTGGGTTTGAAGGCTGCGGGTATATGCTTTAAAGTCATAAACGGGGAGTTCAATAGCCTGGCCAGCCTTTAACTTCAGGATCTGCATTATGAGCAGCTCGGTTTCAAGTGCATCTGGATGGTCATAATTTACCTGCAGGCGTTCAGAATAGAGCAAATGCTCCTGGTTGCGATAATACGCATCGTGGGGCAAGAAAGCAATGCGCTGCGTACCGATTTTGTTCAGAATACCTTGCGCCAATGTGGTTTTGCCTGAACCCGATGGACCTGCAATGCCAACAACCAGGGGAAGAGAACCATCTAGCATATGAGAATTATACCTTTGGGGACAGTGTTTCCAGGCTCCCTTAAGATATAATTGTGTTGGAGGTTTTCTATGAATGCTACGATCATTGATGGAAAGGCTTTGGCCGCCCGCATCCGTGCAGAGGTCCAAAAGAAAATCGCTGCCAGAGTTGCAGGAGGCCTTGCGGCACCTGGGCTGGCAACAGTATTAGTAGGCGAAGACCCAGCATCACAGGTTTACGTTGCCAGCAAGCACAAAGCCTGCGCAGAAGCGGGTATTACATCCTATGGGCATGTATTACCAGCCACTGCCAGCCAGGAAGAAGTTGAAAACCTGGTAAAGCAGTTAAATGCTGACCCATTGGTAAGCG
Organism: Anaerolineaceae bacterium; assembly: GCA_040772305.1. Classification (GTDB taxonomy): domain Bacteria; phylum Chloroflexota; class Anaerolineae; order Anaerolineales; family Anaerolineaceae; genus Mesolinea. Next base: position 1,306,085 of record JAXGYK010000001.1, on the reverse strand, counting down.
GTATCTTGGTACAGTTGCCCCTTCCAAAAGGTTTGGATGACGAAAAAATCCTGGGAGCAATTGACCTTCATAAAGATGTAGATGGTTTTAGCCCATTGAACATTGGCCGTCTGGCACAAAAAGGACGTGAGCCTTTATTTGTACCCTGCACTCCAGCCGGCATCATGCGTTTATTAGAAGAGGCCGATGTAGAAATTGAAGGCGCTAATGCCGTTGTATTAGGACGCAGCAATATTGTAGGTATGCCGGTAGCGTTGCTGCTTGTAAAAGCAAATGCTACTGTTACTATATGCCATTCCCGCACAAAGAATCTGGCCGATCTGGTGCGCAGTGCAGATATCCTGGTCGCGGCAATTGGTCAGCCGGAGTTTGTGAAAGGCGACTGGATTAAACCGGGAGCTACGGTGATTGATGTGGGCGTAAACCGCATTGCAGATAGCAGCCGCAAGAGCGGCACCCGCCTGGTAGGCGACGTAGCTTACGAGGAAGCTTTGACAAAGGCCGGTGCGATAACACCTGTTCCTGGCGGAGTTGGCCCGATGACAATCGCCTTGCTGATGGAAAACACCCTGAGAGCTGCTGAACTGGCCGACGACCTGCAGGCATAAACCATGGCAACCTTACTGGTTAAAAATGCACATCTGATCGTTACTATGGATGGTGCCGATCAGGAGCTTAAGGACAGTGCTATTTTTTGCCGGGATGGTTTTATTGAAGCAATCGGCCCGCAGACCAGTTTGCCGCAGACAGCTGACAAAGTTTTGGATCTGCGCGACTATATTGTGCTTCCTGGCCTGGTAAATACGCACCACCATTTTTATCAAACCCTGACACGCAACCACCCTGGTGCACAAAACACGAACCTCTTCAATTGGCTTACCACTTTGTATCCCATTTGGGCAAAGATGACGCCTGAAGATATTTACATCAGCACGCAAACTGCGCTGGCCGAGCTGGCTTTAAGCGGCTGTACAACCGCCAGCGACCACCTCTACCTGTTCCCGAACGGGTCCAGGCTGGACGACGAAATTGAAGGCGCACGACCGATAGGCATGCGTTTGCATGCCAGCCGCGGAAGCATGAGCCTGGGGCAAAGCCAGGGCGGTTTACCGCCAGACAGTGTGGTAGACACCGAAGAAGCCATTCTCAAAGATAGCCAGCGCCTTATCGAACGCTACCACGACGCCCAAAAAGGCTCGAAGTTGCAAATCGTCCTGGCCCCTTGCTCTCCTTTCAGTGTCACCGGAGAATTAATGCGCCAAAGCGCTGTTATGGCCCGCCATTATGGTGTTCGCTTACATACACATCTGGCTGAAACTGAAGATGAGGACGACTTTTGTCTGCAAAAATTTGGGCACAAACCAGTGGATTACATGCAAACAGTGGACTGGTTGGGTGATGACGTTTGGTTTGCTCACAGTGTGCATGTAAATGATGAAGAAATCAAAATGTATGCTCAGCATGGCTGCGGCGTGGCGCATTGCCCCAGTTCGAACATGCGGCTAGCAAGCGGTTTGGCTCCAGTAATGAAAATGCTGAATTTTGGCGTAAAACTCGGTCTGGGAGTAGATGGCAGTGCCAGCAACGATAGCAGCCATTTACTGGCTGAAGCGCGCCAGGCTATGCTGTTGGCACGTTTGAACAGCGGCATTAAAGGTGCCAGCCGCTCAGCCCCAGATGCGCCGCCTCTCATGACCGCAAGACAAGCGCTCTCCATTGCAACGCGAGGCGGTGCTGCAGTCTTGGGTCGTAAAGACATCGGCAGTCTTGAACCCGGAAAATGTGCTGACTTCTTTGCAATTGACCTTAACCGTCTCGAGTATGCCGGCGCTCTGGTTGACCCGGTGGCAGCAGTGATCTTTTGCTCTCCTGTACAGGCAGACCTCACTGTTGTAGCGGGGGAAATTGTGGTTGACCACGGGCAGGTACGTGGTGTGGATTTACCTAAGCTTATTCAAAAACATAATGCCGCCAGCAAGCGGCTTATGGATGCTAAGTAAACTTTTTATGCTCAGTGAGAAAGAAATACCATTCCAACGAGGAGACTAAAGTTCAATGCAAAACAAAGGTTTAGCAGTGATCGCAGTAGGGGGCAATGCCCTCATCAAAGACAAGGACCATCAGAGCCAGCAGGATCAATATGCCTGCGCAGCCGATACGATGGTACATATCGCCGATATGATCCTGGCGGGCTGGAATGTGGTTGTAACCCACGGCAATGGACCTCAGGTCGGTTTTATTCTGCGGCGTTCTGAGCTGGCTGCACACGAAGTTCATGAGAATCCACTGGATTATTGCGGCGCTGAGAGTCAGGGCTCCATCGGGTATATGTTCGCCCAGGCTTTACACAACGAGTTCCTGCGCCGGGGAATAAACAAGGATGTTGTATCCGTAATTACCCGGACAATCGTAGATCGAACGGATCCTGCCTTCCAAAACCCGACAAAACCCATTGGTGGTTTTATGAGCGAGGCTGCAGCCAAGGAAAAGCAGGAAAAAGAAGGGTGGACAGTTGTAGAAGATGCCGGCCGGGGCTGGCGTCGCGTGGTAGCCTCCCCGATCCCCCAGCGGATCGTAGAAGCCGAAGGGATCAATACTTTGATCCAAAATGGTTTTGTGGTTGTAGCAGTAGGTGGCGGCGGAATCCCCGTATTAGAAGATGAACAAGGCAACCTGTCTGGAGCTATGGCTGTAATTGATAAGGACTTTGGTGCTGCCATCCTGGCTATCAGTTTGCAAGCTGACCTTTTTATCATCAGCACAGCGGTCGAAAAGGTTGCAATCAACTTTAATAAGCCTGACCAAAAGTGGCTTGATCAGATGACTGTCGCAGAAGCCGAACAATACATTGCTGAAGGCCAGTTTGCAAAGGGTTCCATGCTTCCGAAGGTAGAAGCAATCCTTAAGTATATGGCCAGAGGCGGGAAAAAGGCCCTGATTACCGACCCAAAACATATCCGCGAAGCTTTGGAAGGTAAAACAGGCACCTGGGTAGTACCCTAAACCAGCTCTGATCAGGCTGGTGGTTAAGCTGCCTGACTATTCAAGATGATTGACTATCTAAGCTGCTCAGTTTGCGGTAAAAGTTACAGCCCAGAGGCTGTAGCTTATGTCTGCCCGGCAGACGGGGGAAATCTGACTGTACATTTGGATTTTGAATCTCATCCTAAAGCGCTTGACCCCTGCCAAATTTTGCATCATGCAGACCCATCGATATGGCGCTATGCTCCCCTGTTGCCGGTAGAAGATCCTGGATTTCGAGGCACACCCTTGCATCGTGTAGGTTGCACCCCTATTTATGAACTTCCAAATTTACACACCTCATTGGGTATGCCCAGGTTATGGATAAAAGACGAAAGCTGCAACCCCAGCGCCTCATTCAAAGACCGGGCAAGCGCAATTGTGATTGCTGCAGCCATTCAAAGAAAAGAAAGGCTAACCGTAGCAGCATCTACGGGTAATGCCGGCGCGGCAATGGCATGTATGGCGGCTGCCACGCAGCAAAAATGTCTGATCCTGGCTCCCCGCACCGCACCTGCAGCCAAAGTAGCCCAGCTGCTCAGTTTTGGGGCCAAGGTAGTTTTGGTTGATGGCAGTTATGACGATGCCTTTGAGCTAAGTTTGAAAGCCAGTGAGGCTTTTGGCTGGTACAACCGCAATACGGGTTACAACTACCTTACAGCCGAAGGGAAGAAAACAGCAGCTTTTGAGATTTGGGAGCATTTTAAGCAGCTTGAAAAAGCAGATGCCGGAGAACTTACGATATTCATCCCCGTCGGAGACGGCAATATTTTATCCGGAATTTGGAAAGGCTTTAAGGACTTGCTTGCCTTGGGTTGGATCCAAAAAATGCCAAGATTAATCGGAGTACAGGCAGAAGGTTCTTCCGCCATCGCAGATGCTTTTGCCAAAGGCAGCAACACAATCAGCCCTGTGCATGCAAATACAATCGCTGACAGCATCAGTGTAGACCTCCCTCGGGATGGAATGCGTGCCTTGCAGGCTGTGCGGGAAAGCGGAGGATACTTTATTACTGTATCTGATGCTAAGATTCTGGAAGCTATCCCAGAACTGGGAAAAAACGGCGTCTTTCCTGAACCGGCAGCTGCAGCAGCTTTTGCAGGCCTGCGCCAAGCATTGCAATCGGGGTACAATCCCGCTACACCTAGCCTGATAATGGTAACTGGGTCTGGCCTAAAGGATATTAATGCAGCAAAACAAGCTGTGAGTCCGGCACCAATTATTGAACCCAGTTTAAAATCTCTGAAAGAGGTGATGAATCGTGACTAAACCTGTTTTTTCTGTTATCGCACCAATTTACAACGAGCTGGAAAATCTGCCCTTGCTGTATGCACGTGTACGTGAGGTAATGCAGGAGACTGGGGAGGACTGGGAACTGATCCTTGTGGACGATGGCAGTAAAGACGGAAGCAGTGATCTGATGCGCAAGCTTTCAGCAAAAGATGAACGGGTAAGACCGGTGATTCTGGCACGTAATTTTGGCCACCAAATCGCTGTTACAGCCGGAATGGACTACAGCCGCGGTGATGCGGTGATGATCATAGATGCCGACCTGCAGGACCCGCCGGAAGTCATGATCCAGCTCATCGAAAAATGGCGCGAAGGTTACCAGGTTGTGTATGCAGTTCGCGGGGAACGCGAAGGCGAAAGTGCCTTTAAGCTCAAGACGGCATCAATGTTTTACCGACTAATTAATAAATTGACAGATGTTGAGATTCCTTTGGATACCGGCGACTTTAGACTGCTGGATCGCAAGGTTGTAAACGTTATGAACAACATGCGCGAACGCCACCGCTTCCTGCGAGGCATGGGCGCTTGGGTTGGTTTTAAATCTATTGGCGTAACGTATAAGCGCGCTGCACGGCATGCGGGCGTAACAAAGTATCCGCTAAAGAAGATGCTCAAGTTAGCCCTCAATGCGGTTACCGGCTTTTCTTTTATCCCTCTGCAGGTCGCCACTTATATAGGTTTGATTTCTGCGGCGCTTGCCATTCTTGCGATCCCGATTGTGATCATCCTGCGCATATTGCAAACGCCACAATTAACCGGACAAGCTACAACTTTAATTATGGTTCTTTTCCTGGGCGGAGTGCAGCTCATTTCACTCGGGATTATTGGAGAATATATTGCCCGCATTTACGATGAAGTACGCGGTCGGCCGCTTTACATCGTAGCTGAAGGCCCCAGCGAATCCCATAGCCCAATCCGCCTGGATCGTCCTGCAGTTCCAGAATTTATTAACCCACCTGAATAGGAGCACGAGATGGCACGGATTGACCTCAGTTTATATCCGGAACAAATTGCCCACAACCTGGATCGTGTACGTCAAAAAGGGATTATTATTCCCACGCTGGCTCAGCAGCAAAACCCCGAAGAACTTGTTCCCCAAAAAATCAAAGACCAACTTGAAAGCATTGGCCTCTGGGATTTACATCCCTTAAATCTATTCAGAATTACCTGGAAAAACGAGCCTAAACATTATGGCGGCTTATATGGTCCCGTCAACTTCATCGAATTGCCATCCAGTCTTACACAGGTGGATGCCCGCATCATTGCCCTGGTAGGAAAGTGGTTTCCTACAGGTGCACACAAAGTGGGGGCAGCCTTCGGCTGCCTGGTACCGCCTCTGATAACCGGTCAGTTTGACCCAACGGTGCAAAAAGCAGTGTGGCCTTCCACTGGCAACTACTGCCGAGGAGGAGCTTACGATTCCTACTTGCTGGGCTGTAAATCGATTGCCATCTTGCCAGAAGGCATGAGCCACGAAAGGTTCGAGTGGTTGGACACAGTTGCATGCGATGTGATTGCGACTCCGGGCACTGAATCGAACGTAAAGGAAATATTTGACAAATGTTGGGAGCTGCGACGCAGTGGAGAGGACCTGGTAATTTTTAATCAGTTTGATGAACTGGGAAACTATCTTTGGCATTACTCAGTAACTGGTTCAGCATACCTTGAGATGGCGGAAAAAGTGCTGGGCAAAGGGGATCGCTTGGCCGGTTTTGTTTCAGCCACCGGTTCGGCAGGAACAATTGCAGCCGGGGATCGCCTGAAGCAGGTTTTCCCCGAGATGCGCGTTGTTGCCAGCGAAGCACTCCAGTGCCCTACTTTATTAAATAATGGCTTTGGAGCCCATCGCATTGAGGGTATTGGGGACAAACATGTGCCTTGGATTCACGACGTGCGCACAACCGACTTTGTAACTTCAATTGACGACAATGCTGTCGTCAATTTAGCCCGCCTCTTTAACGAAGCTGAAGGGCAAAAGCTATTGAGGTCCAGTGGCGTTGAAGAAGAGACCCTGAGAAATCTGGATCTGTTTGGCTTTAGCGGCATCGCGAATATGCTTTCCGCAATTAAGTTTGCAAAGTGGAACGAACTGTCCAGTCGCGATCTAATCTTTACAATCCTTACTGATTCAATGGAGCTTTACCGTAGCCGCTTGGTTGAAAAGGCTGAGGAAAAGGGTGCTTATACTGAAAAAGATGCCATAGCTGACCACGCGCGCTATTTGCTGGGTGAGAATACCAGCAATATGAAAGAGCTTACTTATCCTGATCGGAAACGCATCCATAACCTTAAGTACTATACCTGGGTAGAACAGCAGGGCAAAAGTTACGAAGAAATCCAGGCCCAATGGTATGATCCGGATTACTGGCTTGAAGTACAAGCGCAGGCACCCGAGATTGATCGTCTGATTACTGAGTTTAATAATCAGGCGGGATTGCTGTAAATCATGAGTTCCTCCGATAGTTTGCCTGACCATGCTTTGGTGCTCGTGGCGGTTATGCCAAGCCAGCGAGACCTGGATATCGCGCGGTTGCTGGGGTGGTACCGAATTCCCCTCAAAACGGCACCAAAAGTGATTGCAGTAGACTATCTGGCGTTTTATCAAACAGCGGCTTTTTCTGCTTCGCAGCGCTGGCAGGTTGGGTACATTGCCCAACTGCTAGGGTATGAGCTGGTAAGACGCAAAGACCTGCTTCAGGATGAGGCAGAGCATCCCCGTGCGCATGAGGAATATTTTAAACTCCAATTGGGGCCATTAATGGCACTGGAACAGCCGATCTCTTCCGGGGCATGGAAACGGGTCAGTTTTTTTTATACGACTATGGGCAGGGTAAAAAAAGCGAAAATACTCAGTGATTTGCCGGTACATGACGAAGAACGTCCGGTGCTTTGGCGCTCACTGCGGGAGCGCGCAGCAAAAAGCCAGGTCTATCGCACTGTTGGAGCGGACATACCGCTGAGCGATGAACAGCTGCTGGAGCTTCTGGGTGCTTTCATCGATAAAAAGTAGGGAGTGACCCAAATGCGAACTTTAATTCGGAACGGGACGCTTGTTGATTCCCGGCAAAGCATCAAAATGGACCTCCTGGTTGAGGATGGTGTGATTGCGCAGCGAGCTAAAGCTTTGGAGTGCAGCGCGGACGAGGTAATTGATGCCGAGGGTTTAATGGTTTTGCCAGGAGGTGTTGACTGCCATGTTCACCTGGATTTGCCAATGTTTGGCACCGTTTCCTCGGATGATCATTACACGGGCGGCAAAGCAGCAGCATTTGGAGGAACTACGACAGTAATCGATTTCGTCTCTCATGATGCAGGGAGCCTGGAAGAAAACATCGGGATGCATTTGCAAAAGGCCGCAAAATCTCCCATCGATTATGGTCTGCACATGAACATCACACGCTTTGATCAAGATGTAGCAGCCCAAATACCTAAGCTTCCTCAGGTTGGCATTACCAGCATTAAGGTTTTTACAGCCTATAATGGGCGCTTGCGTTTGTCAGATGGCGACATTTTTAAAGTGATGCGCATTGCCGGAAAGCACGGCATTCTAACCATGGTCCATGCTGAAAACGGCGACATCATCGATATTTTGACAAGTGAAGCTTTGGCCGCCGGAAATACAGCACCTATTTGGCATGCTCGTACGCGGCCAGGCTGGGGTGAGGTAGAAAGCAGCTTACGCGCAATTGCAATAGGAGCCCAGGCAGAAGCACCCGTGTACCTTGTTCATATGAACGTCGCGGGGGAGGTAGACCAGCTAGCATACGGACGCCATAATGGCCTGCCGGTAATGGGCGAAACCTGTCCCCAGTACCTCCTGTTTACAGAAGAAGAGCTTAAGCGCAGCGACGGTGCAAAATGGGTTTGTTCCCCACCAATGCGGGGCAAAAGCGATCAAGCAAGACTATGGAAGGGCCTGGAAGATGGCACCATCCAGGTTTTGGCAACCGACCACTGTCCATTTTTCTTTGACGGCGGCCAACCAATCACCTATGAAGGCAAATCTGTTGCGATACCCGGCAAAGAACTGGGCTGTGATGACTTTACAAAGATCCCTAACGGTTTACCCGGCATTGGCGACCGGCTGCCAGTCTTTTGGACAGCAGCTGTGAACAGCGGCCATATCACCGCGAATAAGTTCGTTGCATTAACAGCCGAGAACCCTGCCCGAATATTTGGCCTTTATCCCCAAAAAGGCTGCCTGCAGCCTGGCAGTGATGCAGATTTTGTGCTGTGGAACCCAAAACGGAAGCACAAGTATGGCCGAGCCCTTTCGCATCAGCGGACGGATTACAACCTCTACGAAGGCTTCGAATTACAGGGCTGGCCGGACGCAGTCTATGCGCGTGGGAACTGCTTGGTAAAAAATGGTACCTGGTACGGTCAAATGGGACAAGGCCGTTACCTAAAACGCCAAGAGGGTCAGATTCTTTAGGCTTTACAGGTAGAATTCATCTATGTTGCTTCTGGTGCTCTTTGCATTGCTGATACTGACAGTATTGGCGATTATCATCACACAGGCTCTCAAACCTAACACAGGACGCGCTTGGCTTATAGCTATTATCGGGTCCGGGCTTGCTTTGGTTTGTGTGTTGGTTTTGCGCCTCTACCTGCCAACCCAAATTCAAATTGGAACCTGGCAGCCGTTTGAACTTTGGCATGGCCGGTTGAGCCTGCTTTTAGACTACATTTCCTGGCCTTATGCCCTGGCATTAGTAACCCTTTGCCTGGCAGTAATCCTTACCAATACTAGTCGCACTGATGTGAAGACTTCCGCTATTACATGGGCTGGTTCTATTGCTCTGACAGCGGTGAACCTTTTGGCAATTACCGCTGGAGACCCAGTAACACTCGCATTAGCCTGGGCTTTGATAGACATGATTAAGCTGGGCTACTTACTCCTTTTGGAACACAGCCGCAAACAAGGCACCGAATTGATAGCCGCTTTTGGGATGCGCCTAGCCAGTTTGCTTGCCTTGCTTGCGGCTACGGGTACTGCCTGGAAATACCGACCGGATTTTAATTTAAATTCCGTCCCCCAGGAAGCAGCAATTCTCTTTTTGCTGGCCGCAGGCTTGCGTATGGGCGTGCTCCCTCTTAACCTCACCTACATGGATGCGCCTGAACTTCGGCGTGACTCAGGGCTTTTAATGCGCCTCTTCCCCATGGCCTCAGCTTTTATGCTGATAGCGCGGCTTCCGGCTGGCATTGGCATGATGCCTGGGCTGGCTCCTTCTTTATTGCGGATCCTGGCCTTGCTGGCCGCAGTTTACTCATCTTTAATGTGGCTGACCCGTAAGACAGAATACGAAGCCCGACCATTTTGGACGGTAGCTTTGGCATCTTTTGGTGTTATTTCTGCACTGAATGGCTTGCCTGAAGCAAGCCGTGCTTGGGGAATGGCTTTGCTGCTGGTGGGAAGCCTGCTCTTCCTTTTTGACCCGCCTGTCCGCCGAATTCGGTTTCTCATTGTCATTGGCATGGGAGGGCTGCTGGGATTACCCTACACCCCTTTGATCTCAGGCTGGGATGGAATATTGAACCAAGGCCTAAACTGGAGCGCCTGGGTACTGATTGGCGTGCATGCCCTGATGTTGCTGGGATACCTGCGCTTTATCCTTGAGAGAAGCAGCCCAATTACCGGGCTTGAAAAACATGCGCGCATCTCGTTTCCATTAGGTTTGGTTATCATCCTCGAAGCGATCTATATTATTGGTTTTGTTGGTTGGCCAGGTTCTTTTGTCCTGGGAACCCCTCTGCCTGGATTAGTGTCGCTAGGTATCGCAAGCTTGGGAATCTTTGCCTTTTTAAGGCTTGGCTTACAATTTCCGTTTACCGAAGAACTACAAAAACAATTACCAGCTTACAGGCTGCTGCGTATGCTTTTTGAACAGGTCACTCAAATACTCAGCCTGCGATGGCTGCAAAAGCTTGGCTTGTATATTCTGAATTTGTTGGCTAAAGCAGGAAATATGATGACACGCATCATCGAAGGTCCTGGGGGAATTCTATGGAGTTTGGTCTTTATTGTACTGCTTATGACTTTGTTTTTATCACAGGTTAGTTTGCCGTGAATCAACTGGAATGGGTCTTTGGAATACTGGCATTGCTCTTAGCCGCCTTTAATTTAGTGCGTCGGGAATGGGCCACCAGCATTGTTGCCTTGGCATTACAGTACCTGACAGTTTTTTTCCTTCTGTTAGGCTTGCGCCCGCCTAATCTGGCTTTAGTCAAGCTGCTAACGGGCTGGATGGCTACGCTTGTACTGTACCTGACCCTGGCCTCAAGCGGCTTGCTCAATAAACCAAGCTGGCCACCTCGTTTCAGTCCCAGCCAAGGAATGCGGCTGATTATGGGTGTCCTGGTCATCATCGTTGTATGGAATTATGCGCCAAATTTGCAAGTTGATATCTTTCCGAGTGCTTCACGCATTGTTTTGGCTGCAAGCACAGGCTTGATGATCCTGGGCATGCTTCAGGTTGGGATGCGCGAGGAGCCCATTTATGTTATTACGGCATTACTTACTTTTTTCAGCGGATTTGAATTGCTTTATGCTTCCTTAGAGTTTTCCACGGTGCTGGAAGGACTGTTCGCGCTTTTGAACCTTGGTGTAGCCCTTGTAGGAGCGTACCTCATTGTAAAACAGAGCGACTACCTCCTGGAGGAGGGCTCGTGAGCACTGCCCATATCTGGATAATCATTCCTGCCCTGACAGGAATGATTCTGCTATTCTTTCCTAGGCGCCGTAAATTTACAGCTGCATTTGCCAGCCTGCTTAGTTTGCTGCTTGCTTTCCTGGCATTTAGCTTTCCCTCTGCACATGTCTTTGTTCTGGCTGGGCGGCGCTACGAATTTGCTACCAGTATCGAGCTTCTTGGCAGGTCGCTTACTATCAACAAGGACATGCTTACCCTAGTAGCCCTTATATATAGTTTTTCTTTCTTATGGAATGCCTTCAGTTTCCAGTTCAAGGTAAGCGGCTATTTTAATGCGCTTTCTTTGGTGATTACAGCTCTTTGGACCGCCGTTCCGGCTTTTGAACCATTTCTCTATGCGTCTGTTTTGGTGCAACTGGTTGTTCTCATCAGTGTACCCCTGCTTTCACCTCGCGGGCAGCTTGCTGGTCCGGGTTTATTACGTTACCTTGTACTGCAATCGCTGGCCATGCCATTTATTTTGCTGAGCGGCTGGATGCTTTCGGGGATTGCTACTGCACCCTCTGCTAACCCGCTCATTGTACGTGCAGCTTTAATGATTATTCTGGGTTTTTCGCTTTGGCTGGCGGTTTTTCCTTTGCACACCTGGATGGCAATGCTTGCCCAGGAAAGTCATCCCTGGGTACTCAGCTTCTTATTAACACTGCGCCAGACAGTATTGCTGGTGTACCTGATCAGTTTTTTTGACCGATATGCCTGGCTACGCGGAATGCCCGCTATTGATCAGAGCTTGCAAATCCTGGGGGTAGCAATGATTGCCGTTGCGGGGCTGCTCACAGCAATTCAAAGCGATTTGAGGCGGGTATTCTCCTATCTCTTTATGTCCGAAACGGGCTACGCTTTGCTTACACTGGGCTTGATACGTCAGGGAGCGTTGCCGCTTATTGCACTTAGCATGGTGCCGCGTGCAGCGCTATATTGGCTGTGGGGTTATACCCATAGTGTTGCCCGAGACCATGCTGGTATCAAAACCGGTGTTTTACAGGCCTTTGAAGGGCTGCTGCACACACATCCCTTTTTGAGTTTGGCTTGGTTTATCAGTCTTTTGGGTATCAGTGGGATGCCTCTTTTAGCATACTTTCCGGTAAAGCGCTTGGTTTGGCTGCAGATAAGCTCACTTTCGGTTGCACTTAAAATTGGCATGGTCATCGGTGTGGGAGGAGTGGTCTTATTTTCCTTGCGCTTCTTAAAAGTTCTAATCATGCCAGTAGAACAAAACTCTCCCTACAATCCGGAAACGCTGCGTCTCAAGATCACCTTGGTGGTTTTGCTGCTTATTCTGCTTTTGATGGGAATCTTTCCGCATTTCTTTTTGAACCATTTTCAGAATTTGCTTTTACCCTTTGAACAGTTGCTTACGATTGACATCCTGAGCAATTGAACCGTGTATAATCAAAAAATCTTGATAGCTATGGAAGCAGGCTAAATAATGGACGATTACATTGGTTTTGAACAATTAGAAAAGCGCGTTGAATGGCTGGATAATGAACGCCGCAACGATAAGACAAACCTTGCTTCGTTGCAAAACCGCCTTACAGCACTTGAAGTCGACAACATTTCACTGCGAAAACAGCTGAAAGAAATGGAACTATCCATTGCGAAACTGACCAATCAGGTGAGCACATTCGATAAATACGACAACCGCATTGACCGTGTGAATACTGATCTCACCAAACAGGTGCGGGACGTTAATGAGCGTGCTGAGGCAAATTTGAATGAAACAGCCAAACGCCTGCGAATCGAAATTGAAGCAGCTAAAAAAAGCATTGCCGACATCTATCCCTTTACAGAACAGCTCGAGCCCTTACGTCAGGAATTGAAAACCTCTAAGGTGGAAGATTCGCGCCTGGCCAGACTAATCGAAGAATTAAAGGTAAAAATCCAGGAAGTGGAACGCTTTGACGAGGATTATCGCCGTTCACTCCATCTTCTGGAGGAAAGCCGCCGCCAGGAAGCAAAACGTCTTACAGACCTGCAAGGTGAACTTGTATCGGTACGTAAACGTGTTGAAGAAACGCGCAGTCGTTTCGATTCCCTGAGCGACAGTTTCAGACAATTGGATGTACGCATTGCAGAGCTGCAAACTTTCGAAAAGGACCGTAAAGAAGAGCAAAGTGTGTTTATTGATAAGGTGAACGGAATTTTGATCGACAAAGAGAATATATTCCGCACTTGGGAACAAAGATTTAGTGAAATCGAAAAGTACAACCAGCAACTCAACGTTCATATGGAAGACCTCGAAACTTCCCGAAAAGCTGTAGGCAAAGCCCTTGCAAGCATGGATGATGTAACACAGCGTTTTGAACGTCGAATCAACGAAATAAGTGAAATTCAGCGCTTAAATGATGAGCGTTTCCGGCAAGAATGGACTGCTTTCAAATCGGATGACCTGAAACGCTGGACAACTTATATGCTCAGCGAAGAAGAAAAAAATCGTGAGATCAATCAACAGCTTAATAGTGCCAGTGAGCAGCTGGAAACACTAAACTCCCTTACCTTGCAGGCCCGCGAAGATTTGGACCATCTGGCGCGTGAGACTGTCCGGCATGTACAAGCAATTCTTCTGGCATATCAGGATTCGATCCAAAACCTGGTTCCCTTTGTTGATAAAAAGGCTAACTCCTAAATGCACATTCTTGGGACTGCCGGACATGTGGATCATGGAAAATCCAGCTTGATTTCCGCACTTACCGGAACAAATCCCGACCGCTTAAAAGAAGAAATCACCCGGCAGATGACCATCGACCTGGGTTTTGCCGCCTTGAATTTACCAAACGGCGAAACAATCGGCATCATCGACGTACCTGGACATCGGGACTTTATCAGCAATATGCTTGCTGGCATCGGCGGGATTGATGCCGCTTTATTAGTTATTGCTGCTGATGAAGGTGTTAGCGCCCAAACCAGGGAACATCTTGCCATTTTAGACCTTTTGGATGTTCGCCACGGCGTGGTAGTACTAACAAAAATTGATTTGGTTATTGATCCAGGCTGGCTGGAATTAGTGGAATTAGAGGCGCACGAACTGCTCGAGGGTACCAGCCTGGCTAACGCACCATGTGTGGCTGTTTCAGCACAGACCGGTGAAGGGCTTGAGAAACTGCTTGAAACCTTGGAAGCAGTCTTGAAAGAGACCAAAGCCAAACGCAATTTAGGCCGCCCAAGGCTGCCTGTTGACCGCGTTTTCAGCATGGCAGGTTTTGGAACTGTAGTTACAGGAACTTTGGTTGATGGCAGTCTGAGTTTAGGCGAGGAGCTGGTAAGCCTGCCTGAGGGACAAAAAGGACGCATTCGAGGGCTGCAAAATCACCATCATAAAGTGCAAAAGATTGACCCGGGCTTTCGTACTGCTGTGAACCTGAGCGGCATTGAGCACGGACAAATTCAGCGCGGCGATGTGCTTTGTCACCCGGGGGATTACCAGCCAAGCACTCTTTTGGACGTGAGTTTTCGATTATTGAGTGATGCTGGGCTGGATTTGAAACATAACCAGGAAATGAAGCTGTACATTGGTGCGGCAGAACGTGTAGTGCGCGGACGCTTGCTGGGTACTGAAAAAGTACAGGCAGGCCAGGAGGCTTTCTTACAGCTGCGGCTGGACCGTGCAGTTGTTGCAGAGCGCGGGGACCGCTTTATTCTGCGCCAGCCTTCGCCATCGCAGACCTTAGGAGGAGGCCTTGTTTTGGATGCCCACCCCAGCGGAATGCCAAAACGCTTCGATAAAAAGCACCTCCTGCGTTTGGAGCAATTAAGAGAAGGAAATGACGCTCAGTTAATCCTGCAGCAACTTGACCTCCGTGGTTTTTGCAAACGGAATGAACTCGCACGACACGCTGGGCTATCTGCAGCTGCAGCCGATGACCTGATTGACGAACTGCTCAAGAGCGGAGATTTGCTGGCGATACAAGAACGTAACGACCCTGGCAGCCAATACCTGGGCTCGCTTAGCTACTACCAAAAGCGAAAAGGTCAGGTTCAGGAGCTCTTAGCGGGATTCCACAGCGAAAACTCACTGCTGCCCGGCCATTCCCGGGAGAGCCTGCGCAGTCAACTGGGTGCAAGTCGAGAGCAGTTTGACGTATTAATGAGGAAACTGGAGCAGGATAACATTATTCAGCAAAGCGGAACGCTGATCGCATTGGCAAATCACCGTGTAAAGCTGACAGAACAAGAAATGAGTTTAGCAAGGCCCATTCTTGAAGCCTTCAGCTTAAACCCCTTTAGCCCGCCAGACCGCAAAGCCATCATTTCGGAACTGGGCGAAACCCTCACCGAAGGTTTGGCAGCTGCTGAGATCCTGGTAAAAGTATCCGAAGATATTTTCTTTTTGCCGGAAACCGTTAGCGAAATGCAAAGCTGGGTAATTCAGCAGATACAAGCAACCGGCTCGATGAGCCTGGCCATTTTTCGCGACCATTTCAAGACCAGCCGCAAGTATGCAGCCGCGTTTCTTGAATATCTGGACAAAATAGGCATAACGGTGCGAAAAGGGGACCATAGACTACTAAGGATAGTACAATCCTAATAAACATCACCATCTTTTAAAAGGAGAAAGCATGACTTGGAAAATTTTGATCACCGATGGACTTGAGAAAGTTGGCAAAGATATTCTGAATGAGCGCAATGAAGCCGTGGACAAAAAGGGGATTGAGGCTGCGGAACTTTTGCAGGTTCTTCCCGAATACGATGCCGT
Organism: Anaerolineaceae bacterium; assembly: GCA_040772305.1. GTDB lineage: Bacteria > Chloroflexota > Anaerolineae > Anaerolineales > Anaerolineaceae > Mesolinea. The sequence continues at coordinate 1,290,365 of JAXGYK010000001.1, read as the reverse complement.
GATCGTACGGGGGCGCACCAAAATGACCCGCGAAGTTATTCAAGCCGGAACGAAACTAAAGGTCATTGGTCGCATGGGTGTTGGCGTTGACAATATTGACCTGGTTGCTGCTCAGGAAAAAGGCATTACCGTTGTGAACTGTGCGGTTGCTACCAGCCAGGCTGTAGCTGAACTGGCTTTGGGTATGATGTTCAGCCTTGCCCGCGAAATTCCGCGCGCCGATTCCACCATGAAGGCCGAAACCTGGGCAAAGAAAGAATTCAATGGCATTGAGTTATTGGGCAAAACCCTGGGCATTATTGGTTACGGCAATATTGGCCGTGTTGTTGCCAATGGTGCATTGGCCCTGGGCATGAAAGTGCTTGCCTTTAAACGCAACTGGAAGGGCCCATTTGCAGATGACCCGGTTGAGCACGCCACCTTTGACGAAATTTTGCGGGATTCGGACTTTATCAGCCTGCATACTCCGCTGACTCCGGAAACCAAGTACATGCTGAATGACGAAGCCTTTGCCAGGATGAAAGACGGCGTACGCATCGTAGACGCAGCACGCGGCGGTGTGCTGGAAGAAGCAGCTCTGATCCGTGCCTTGGACTCGGGCAAGGTTGCCGGAGCGGCCTTAGACGTTTTTGAGAAGGAACCTCCGGTCGACTGGAGCGTAGCCAAGCACCCTAAGGTGATTGCCGTTCCACATATCGGCGCCCAAACAGACGAAGCCCAGGTACGCGCTGCTGTAGACATCAGCACGGAAGTATTGCGCGCGTTGAACGGCGAAGAACTGCGCTGGAAGATCTGCTAAAGCAATATTGAGCATACTATGACATTTGAAGAGAAATTTGCAAAGCTTAAAGCTAAAAATATTGAGCTTTCGACGCTCTCTGAAGTGATGTCCTTACTGAATTGGGACCAGGCGTGCTATATGCCGCCTGGCGCCTCAGAAGACCGGGCCCGGCAAATGGCAGCCCTGGGTTCTATCATCCATGACAAAGCCACAAGTCCCGATTTGGGGCAGCTAATCGAAGATTTGGCGGCTGAACTTGGGAATCTTGAAGAAGACAGCATTGAAGCACGGGAGGTTTTGCTCGCCCATGATCGTTTTAATAAAACTGCTAAAGTCCCCAAAGACCTGGCGATGGAAATCATTGCTGCAGAATCGCGGGGACACGATAGCTGGGTAAAAGCCAGGCGTGAGAATAATTTTGATCTTTTTGCTCAGGACTTGAAAGAGATCTTTGCGCTGATAGCTGCCAGGGCAGAATATTTTAAGCCCTACGATCATATCTATGATGTGCTTTTAGATAATTACGAGCGCGGGATGAAAACCGCCGAACTGCAAGAAGTGTTTCACTGGCTGCGCCCACGCCAAACAGCCCTGGTACAAAACATTTTAGCTGCCCCGCAGGTGGACGCTAGCTTTCTGCAGGGACCTTTCGACCTGGAAGGTCAACGCCGGGTAGGAGAGTATGCCGTACGCTGTATGGGATACGACCTGACACGTGGCCGTATCGACAATTCAGACCACCCCTTTACCACTTCAATCGGCCGCGGGGACATCCGTTTCACAATGCGTTACTTACCTGTTGTTCAAAGTGCATTTATGTCTTACCTGCATGAAGGCGGCCATGCCTTGCATGGTCAGGGCTGGAACCCGGACTGGTACGGAATGAACATCCAGCGCAGTCCTTCCAGCGGCATCTCCGAAAGCCAGTCGCGCTTGTACGAAAACCTGATCGGTCGTAGTAAAGAATTTGTCCGCTTCTTCATGCCGGTTCTCCAGGCAACTTTTCCGGAGCATCTGGCAGACGTAAGTTCGGATCAGTTTTACCGAGGCCTTAACAAGGTGGAAAACTCATTGATTCGTGTTGAAGCAGACGAAGCCACCTACAACCTGCACATCATGCTGCGCCTGGAGTTGGAAATTGCGGTTTTTGAAGGACGTCTGGAAACACAAGATTTACCCGCTGCCTGGAACGAAAAAATGCAAAGCTATCTGGGTGTGACCCCGCCCACAAACAGCAAAGGGGTTTTGCAGGATATGCACTGGAGCAGTGGCCTGATCGGGTACTTCCCAACCTATGCCCTGGGTAATTTATATGCCTCGCAATTCTGGGTTCAATTGTTAAAAGAAAACCCGAATACCTACGAGCAGATTGAAAAAGGCCAGTTTGAAGAGATATTAGCCTGGCTGCGGGAGAAGGTGCACCGGCTTGGCAGCCGCTATGACCCCCAGGAAATACTGCGCCGGGCCACAGGAGAAGGCTTGAATCCAAAGTATTACATGGATTACCTGCAGACAAAATACAGCGAAATCTACAATCTTTAGGTTCTAATACAACAGCTTATAAGGGCTTGGTTATAATCAACCAAGCCCTTATGTTTAATAAACGCGCTTTCATTTCCAAAATAATTCTTGCAACAGCACTGGCAATTGTGTTGGCTATAGGTTCCCCAGAACATAGCAAAGCCGAAGGCCGGCTGCCGGTAGGCTCCCCTATTGAACTGCAATTCACTTACCCCTGCCAGGACCTTGCTTCAATTCAGGTGGTACTGGACGATGAGGTAAAAGACATCATTGCCCGGCAAATCCTGCCGGTAGATTGTGAAAATAAGGATACCGGTCTTTTTGAAGGCAAGCTTTACTGGGACCCCTTTGAACGCCTTACCCCGGCGCATTTGAGCCTGAGTGCATACGACGCCCAAACCCGCTTAATATGGGTGCATTCCATTGATATCCAATTTGTAGAGGCAGATACTCCCACCCGATTGCAACTTCTGCTCGATAACCCAATCAAGATCGACCGCCCTGTACAAAATGAAACGATTCGTAGTGACTCTTTTCTCTTGGAAGGCAGCTTGCGGGTAAACAACCTCAATCCATTGAATGTCGAGTTAGTAAGCGATGCAGGCAGGATCATTGGCTCCGGAGTTTTTCAGCTGCCTCGCGATGCCCTGGGAAAAACGATCCGTTATGAGCTGCCCATCACGATTACAAACCGAAGCCCCGGCAAAGCACGCTTAAGTGTGATGCAGTTTGGTCAGGATATCTTTGGGATCGAATCGATCCAATCAGTTTATCTTTCTATCGAGTAAGTAATACTCCCCAATTGTACAGCCTTTAACTTGCTAATATCTTTTTCTTATTTATAATCATTATAAATAAGAATGAATAAACTAAGCATTAACTCCCTCAAAGATCAAACAAATCTTAAGCGGCTAACCCCGCAGCGTAAGGCCATTTATAGCTATCTAAAGGAGACAAAAAGCCATCCTACTGCCGAAGATATCCACCGCGCTTTAAAGCCCCGGTTCCCAAAACTCTCCTTAGCTACGGTCTACAACACATTGGAGCTTCTGGCAGCTCATGGCCTGGTAAGCGTTTTAGGGAATATTTCTAATAATTGTGTCCATTTTGATGGCGACACAAGCCCTCATATCAACCTTGCCTGCACCAGTTGTGGAAACGTTGCAGACTTTCCACTTACCTTTAATGAAACCGTCGAGCATATCCTGGAAGACACAGGATTCTTGCTTAAGGGATCCCGGATCTTGTATTACGGGATTTGTGCTAAATGTCAAAAACGAAACCAATCAGATCATAAGGAGACTAAATAACCATGGAAAACAATATTTTTACTTCAATGCCCCGCATCGGTGATAAAGCCCCCGAATTCAATGCCGTTACTACACAGGGCCCTGTCCACTTCCCCAATGACTTCGAAGGCAAGTGGGTTATTTTCTTTAGCCATCCGGCCGACTTTACTCCGGTATGTACATCAGAATTTATCACTTTTGCCACAATGGAAGAGCAGTTCAATCTGATCAATACCAAGCTCCTGGGCCTTTCGGTTGATGGCCTGTACAGCCATATTGCCTGGCTGCGCACTATTGGAGAGAAAATTGACTGGAAGGGTCACAAAAACGTCCAGGTGAAGTTCCCGTTAATCGAGGACATCACGATGGAAATTTCAAATAAATATGGCATGATTCAACCCAGCGAGGCCAGCACCAAGGCTGTGCGCGCCGTTTTTGTGGTGGACCCCAAGGGAATCATCCGCGCCATCATCTACTACCCGCTTTCAACAGGCCGTAACTTTGATGAGATCTACCGCCTGGTACTAGCACTGCAAACCGCTGATGCTTTCGGCGTTGCCACCCCTGCTGACTGGCGCCCGGGTGACGAAGTGATCGTGCCCACCGCCGGTTCCTGCGGCGTAGCAAAAGACCGCATGGAAGGCAAGGAAGGCGAGATGCACTGCTATGACTGGTTCTTCTGCACCAAGAAATTGGACAAAGAGTCCGTATTAGGCAAGATTATCAAACAGCCTTCCAAAGCGAAAAAGTAAATCTATCAAGAATCTAAGTAGAGAACGACCTGGATAAAGCTTCCAGGTCGTTCTTATTTTGAAAATAATACTTCGTATTCTTAAGAGCAAGCAATTTTGCGATAAAGAGATTAAGACTCTTTGTAAGACTAATCGTCCTCAGGAAAATCAATATTTTCCCCAGCGTACAGCGGCGACTCAAGCGGTGTTTTGCCGCTGCGGTCCCACACATGAACCCAATCGCCCTCCTCTGCCCAGGCATACAGCCAATGGGCATCAGCCACGCTCATATTCACACAGCCATGTGACTGGGGAAAGCCAAGCATTACCGGCCAATAGACCCCGTGAATGGCCGTTGCCCGGTCATAAAAAAGTGCCCAAGGTACAGCCTGTAAGTAATAAAAGTCGGAGCGATCCGCCTCGTAAGCGTCTTGCATGGTAATAGTTTCAAACTTTTTATAGATTTGAAAACTGCCCGGCTGGGTGTAAAACGGTTCGAATCCGCTGGCTAGTAAAGAGGCGAAAATCAGCTCACCATCTTCCCACACGGTAACTACCTGCTCGTCCAAATCAATATTAATCCAGCGGTCGCCCTCAACGCCTTCCGGGCGGGTAGGATCTACAATTACCCGGCGTGCCTTCAAGGAAGGCAACCACTCATCCGCTGCAATCATGAACCAATCGTAATCATCAGCCTGTTCCACCTTGTATACCTGAAAGCTGTGGAATTTATCGTAGTTGTTTCCGGTTTGGGGATACTTGTACCCTGGCCCTGTATAACTGGGGGTGGGGTTAACGGTCCAGCCAAAATCGGTTTTGGGTGTGCGGCTAAACTCCAGGCCGCGCAGCTGGCTCCAGCTATATAATGGCTCTGCTTCAACCCACTCTCCGCTTTCCATCTGAACAAGCACCCTTCCATCACTGGAAGTCTGATTGACCATCGAAACGTATTTCATGGGACCAGCAGCCAAATAACGGATTGGGGGAGCCCCGCCAATTGCATCATTGGCACTGCGCCAAACCGGAACTTGCCCCCCGTGGCTGATCCGGGCAACAGAAACCGGCAGCTCTGACATACTGGCATCGATCTGAATTGCCGGGAAGAGCTCATCTGGCCAGGGTAAGCCTTGTTCGTAGAGGGCTTTAATCGTCTGGGAAGGGCCCAAAGGCAGGCAGTCCTGCGGATCCTCCAGATAGAGCCCAGGAGGACAAAGCGGTAAATCGTAGTCGGGGTAGCTTGCGGCAAAAGCTTCCTGCACTGGAAGCAAAGATACAAGCAGCACACTAACAATTAATACGAGAGTCCTTGTATTTCTCATAAAAGAAATTATAACGGCAGAAAGCAGCCTAAACAATTAGCGTAATACAGTCCTGTAGGATTGTCAAACATATTGGACAGTCTGAGATAAAAATTGAACAGGTGATAAGAACTTCAATGGACGCATCGGTATATGGTTAGAACGCTGATTGTGTCTTCTCAGTTGTCTTTTGAAATCCTCAAATGAATAGAACTTTGACTTGTTATAGAAACGTTTTTGATCCTCCTTATGGCTTCGTTCTACCTTCCCATTATGTCTGGGAGTATAGGGTCTGATGAACTTATGTCTTATCCCTTTGTCACGTAACACAATCTCAAACAAGCTAAGATCATGCGCGTTTTTGGTCCTTAGAAAGCGTTTAGTGAACTCAACTCCATTATCCGTTTGCACACATTCAAGCTCAATTCCTCTGCCCTTGAACCAGGCAATGGCGTGCTCAATAAAGATTGCTGAAGAGAATGTGTCTGCTGTCTGAAAGCCTTCCAGATATCTCAAACGACTATATTCATCAATTGCGGTGTATTGATAATATTGTTTCCACTTTTTATCGACGATACACGCTTTGGGGACTACTTTTACGTCGACTTGGATCCTCTGTCCGGGATATTGCATCTGTTCATAGGCTTGTGCCTGGTATCTTTTCTTTGTGTGCTTCTTTTGCCTGACCAATCCTTCCCGCTGCATCACTCGGTACAGACTGACATAATGGCGGCGATAGCCTTGCTTTCTTAGTTTGAACCAAAGCTCATATAATCCCAGGTCTTTATTCCGTTCCTGATAGCGTCGGATCAAGGCGATCTCATCCTGGCTGTGTTGACGGGGATGATGCTCTGGCCTTCTCGATCGACAGGCCAGGGAACGAATATCTCCATCATAGCGCTTGAGCCAAAAATAGATATAGCTGCGGCTTTTGTTATATTTTCTGCTGGCTTTGCTCACCCCCTGATTGAGCGCATATTTGACCACTGAATGTCGGTATTTCATATCTTGTGTTATCTTATCCATAGCAGGTTATGGTTTCTCCTCATTGTTTTGTTTCAGCGCAATAACAATAACGGATACTTCCATTCCCTGCTATTCTTTCTCACTCACTGTCCAATATGTACTGTAATCCTACACCTAAACAATTAGCGTAATACAGTCCCCGCACAGACCTGGCCCAGTTTTGGAAATTATGCCTTAGAATTATGGAATTACTCAAAGAAAGGAGCGGTTTGTATGAAAATACCTATCTATCAGGTAGATGCTTTTACAATCTCGCCATTCAAGGGGAACCCGGCAGCAGTTTGCCTTTTGGAGAAGGCACGCGATTCAGCCTGGATGCAAGCAGTTGCAGCGGAGATGAACCTTTCGGAAACCGCATTTCTCAGCCCGCTGGGAGATGATTATGAGCTGCGTTGGTTTACCCCTAAAATTGAGGTGGAACTTTGCGGACACGGCACCCTTTCGGCAGCTCATATCTTATTTGAATTCGGCTTTTACGAACCAGATGAGACCATTTGTTTCAACACGAAAAGCGGACCGATTATGGCAACCAGCAACAGGGGAACCATTGAACTGGATATGCCCCGTCGCGACCCGCAACCGCTGGAGCTGAACGATGCAATACGTACACAGTTCGGGGCAGATGCCGCAGCCGCCGCTGAGTATGGAGGCGATTTGTTGATTGTGGAACTGCCAAATGCGGATGCAGTCCGGAACTTTGAGCCAAACTTTAAGGCAATGAGTGACCTGCCCTATACTGACTTGATCATTACAGCGCCGGGGGATGGAAAATACGATTTTGTTTCCCGCTTTTTCTCGCCGGCTACGGGCATCAATGAAGACCCGGTAACAGGTATGGCCCACTGCAGCTTGGGGCCTTACTGGGCAGGCAAGCTGGGCAAAGAAAAGTTCCTGGCTTATCAGGCTTCGCCGCGCGGAGGTGAAGTATGGGTAACCAATAAGCCGGAGCGTGTTTACATCGGAGGAAAAGCCCGCACTGTCATGGCTGGTGAGCTTTTGCATCAAAGCGAATAAACTTCTAAAATTCCTTTGCCGCCGCAGAATTTTTGCGGCGGCAAGCTTTTAAAAGCATGCCTGCTGATATACTTTTGGATGAAATAATGAAGCGCAATTTAATGGAGGAAAAATGCTGCTTTTGAAAGACCGCATACGCAGCCAGGGTAAAAACCTGGGCAATGGAATTCTTAAAGTTGACCGCTTTATTAACCACCAGGTAGACCCAACCCTGATGGATGCCTGCGGCGCCGAGTTTGCCAGACTGTTCAAGAATGCAGGAGCCGAAAAGATCCTTACAGCTGAAATATCCGGAATAGCGCCTGCCATCATGACCGGCAAATACCTGGAACTTCCTGTGGTATACGCGCGCAAAAAGAAACCGGTGACGATGCCCAGCGAGGTGTACATTACGGTTGCGCCCAGCCATACCAAAGGCAGCAATACGGAACTGATCGTTTCGCCGGAATTTTTAGGGCGCGGAGAGAAGGTACTGATTATTGACGATTTTCTCGCCAGCGGCGCCACAATCGCCGGCCTGGTTCGCCTGGCTGAAGTGGCAGGGGCAGTTGTTGTAGGAATTGGGGCACTGGTAGAAAAAAGCTTTGAGGGCGGGCGGGACTTGCTGACACCATTGGGCCTGCCAATCCACGCGCTGGTAACCATTACCAATATGGATGACGGGCAAATCATCTTTGCGGAAGAGGAGGCCTCATGAGCGACCGCATTATTGTTCTGGATTACGGCTCACAATATAGCCAGCTGATCACACGGCGCGTCCGTGAACTGCACGTCTTTTGCGAGTTAAAGGGTTGGAATGCCAGCAGGGAAGCTTTGCTTACGCCACAGACGAAAGGAATTATCCTTTCCGGAGGGCCAAACTCGATTTACGCCCCCAACGCGCCTTATATCCAGGATTTTCTGCTTGAAAGCGGGCTGCCCATCTTGGGCATCTGTTACGGAATGCAGGCTTTAACCTACACCTTGGGCGGCAAGGTAGCCACTTCGAACTGTCACGAATATGGACTGGCCCAAATCCGCGTGGACCAGGAGAATGCGCTGCTTCCCATTGGCGAGCATAATGTGTGGATGAGCCATGGCGACCGCATCGAAAGCCTTCCCGAAGGGTTTAAGGTAATTGGCAGCACGCCGAACAGTCCCTATGCGGCCATGGCCAACGAGCAAAAGCGTTATTACGGCTTGCAATATCACCCCGAGGTCTACCACTCGCAGCATGGTTCCGAGGTGTTTGAGCGTTTTGTGCTCGAGGTCTGCGGCTGCCAGCCCAACTGGACTCCTTCCTCAATCATTCATGATTCGATAGAAGCTATCCGCGCCCAGGTTGGAGATCAACCTGTTCTTTCAGCCGTAAGCGGCGGGGTCGACAGCAGTGTAGCGACCGCTTTGGTGCAAAAAGCTTTGGGCAAGAATGTATATGCCTTTTTCGTAGATACAGGTCTGCTGCGCCTGAATGAACGCCAGCAGGTAGAAGCTGCCTTCCGGCCAATTTTGGGTGACCGCCTGCACACCATTGATGCAGGAGAACGTTTTCTTGGAAACCTGAAAGGGATCACCGACCCCGAAACCAAGCGCCGCATTGTGGGCGAAACCTTTATCCGCGAGTTTGAGGCCGCTGCTAAAGGTTTTGGCAAGATGCACTATCTTGTTCAGGGAACCATTTACCCGGACGTAGTCGAGAGCCAGGGCTTGGGTACCGGCCACGGCCAAAAGATCAAAACGCACCATAATGTGGGCGGCTTGCCGGAGGAAATGAACTTTGAGCTTGTTGAGCCGCTGCGCATGCTCTTTAAAGACGAAGTGCGCGAAGTTGGCGAGGCACTGGGCCTGCCCCATCAGCTGGTTTGGCGGCAACCCTTCCCGGGGCCGGGCCTGGCCGTACGGGTTATCGGCGAGGTGACTCGGGAACGTGTTGCGACGCTGCAGGAGGCCGATGCCATTTTTACTGAGGAGCTCGGAAAAGCAGGACTGCTGCAGCTGGTGGAAGGCGAGGACGGCAGCCTGAGCGGTACCAGCCAGGCTTTTGCCGTGCTGCTGCCGGTGCGCAGCGTAGGCGTAATGGGCGACCAGCGCACCTACGCCGAGACCATTAGCCTGCGCGCAATCACCACATACGACTTTATGACTGCCGACTGGGCACGCCTGCCCTATGATCTGCTGGCGCATGTGAGCAACCGCATCGTGAACGAGGTGCCTGGCGTAAACCGGGTTCTCTTTGACGTGAGCTCAAAACCACCTGCGACAATTGAGTGGGAGTAGTATAGAAGTTTATTGCTTTCTTTATAATGTCAAAACTCATACGCAAACATCGGGATTAGAGAGTATAATAAGGGCCTAAAAAGGGAACAATTTGGTATACGTTTATTCCCCAGAGCGTGAGAAACAGGTATGTATGAGCAGATTCATATTAGATTGACTCCAGCAGTCAAAGAAGCTTTGGAGACCTATTGTGTTTCCAGTGGTAAAACTTACCAAGACTGTATCACAGATGCATTAATTCAATGGCTATTTCCCCAACCTACTCCAATAGACGGAAAATTTAGCTTCATTGATTTATTTGCAGGTATCGGGGGAATGCGCTTGGCATTTGAACAACAGGGTGGTGTTTGTGTGTACTCTAACGAGTGGGACAAGTTCTGCCAACAAACTTATTTTACGAATTTTGGGGAACAACCAGGGGGTGACATTACCAAAATAGATGCCTCAAAAATTCCATCGCATGACATTTTAGTAGCTGGTTTCCCGTGCCAACCATTCTCTATTGCAGGGGTTTCCAAAAAAAACAGTCTGTCAAGGGCTACCGGTTTTGAGGATAAAACTCAAGGCACTCTGTTCTTTGATATTTGCAGGATTCTGAAGGCAAAGAGACCTAAAGCTTTTCTTCTTGAGAACGTCAAGAATTTAATGAGTCATGATCGCGGTAGAACCTTTAAAGTGATTAAGGAATCACTGGAAGAATTGGATTACAAAATTTTTTATAAAGTTCTCGATGGTCAGATATACGTTCCACAGCATAGAGAAAGAATTATTATTGTTGGCTTTGATCAAGCAAGATATGGAAACTCATTTAATTTTCATTTCGATTTAGACCCCATAGAAAATAAACCAACATTAAAGGACATTCTCGAAAAGAATGTGCATCCAAAATATACGCTCTCGGACAAATTATGGACATACCTTCAGGATTACGCCAAGAAACATAAAGCCGCAGGTAATGGATTTGGTTTTGGCATTGCATCACCTGATGGTATAACACGAACCCTCAGTGCGAGGTATTATAAGGATGGATCCGAAATCCTCATAGAGCAAAATGGAGAGAATCCAAGACGATTGACACCCAGAGAATGTGCAAGGCTTCAAGGTTTTCCTGAAACCTTCAAGATACCGGTCTCCGATACTCAAGCTTATAAACAATTTGGAAACTCGGTTACGGTGCCATTAATATCAAAAGTCGCTGAGTTGATTTTCGCCAAGTTATACGAATTGGAAGGCGAGGCTTCCTAATCCGGGCTGTATATTACAACGGTTTAATTTCACTGATTAAAGCACGACACCTACCATAATCTGGAACGTTATAATATAGTAGATTATGGATATCAAATCAGCCAAGGCAAGAAGTGAAAATATGCGCCAGATTTTGAGCAAAAACACATCACCAGAAGTGTTCTTGCGAAAAGCTCTTTTTGCCCGAGGATTGCGATATCGACTACACACTGGAAAGGTTCCAGGTAAACCCGATATCTTTTTTCCTAAACCCCAAGTAGCTATATTCGTGAATGGATGCTTTTGGCATAGGCACTCTGGCTGTAAATATGCATACATGCCAAAATCAAACATTGATTTCTGGAATAATAAATTTTCAAATAACATAAATCGCGACAATAAAGTGAGGCAGAGTATATCGAAAGCAGGCTTTCGCCAATTAGTAGTGTGGGAATGCACAATCAGACAGATGAGGCGGGATCCTTACAAAAAAGAAGATGTTTTATTGGAGATAATTGACTTTCTGTATCATTCCAAAGCTAATTACAAGGAAATCTAATGACAAATACGATGGCAGGAGAGTTATCAGAATATTTTGAAGGAATTGCAGCGAAAACCATATCCGCTGTGGAGGCAGACCCTGATGTAAGTAATCAACACGAGTTCAATGGAGATCGTACCCTGCAAAGTTTATTTGGAAGGGTTGACCATCTGGAAGTTGATACACAATATATTCTATTTGAAGAAGAAGGGATTAAGGCCTCAACCAAAGATACCTTGACTTGGTATAACGCAAGAAAAAACCATCCTGTCAGAAATGAATGGCGTTTGTATTATCGACGGAACGAAGTGACTGAGAAGATGGCTCCAAACGATACACTGATTATTGCTAAACGAAAAGATGGGTCAGCCGTGTTAATGGTGCTTCCTCACGAGACAACAATCGAAAGTCAATATAAATGGCTTTTTGGAGTTGATAATCTTTCGATCAGCAGCTTCGTCCCAGCAAACCCAAGTCTACTTAACCGTAACACATTGACTCCGCTGACCAATGATTTTCTGGCTGAAATAGGCATAGGCGTTACCGAGAACAAAAAAATTGATTACGGAGCGTTGATGGATCGATTTCAGGGTGTTTTTCCATCAACAATGGAGTTCTCAACGTTTGCGAGAGAAAGTCTTGGTGATCTGAATTTTTCCGAAAATCCGGATCAAGCTTTAATCGAGTGGATAGCAAGAGAAGAGGATTATTTCAAATTTTTAGAAAAACATGTTATTGCCGAAAGACTAAAATCAGGGTTTGTCACAGGTGATACTGTAGATGTTGAATCCTTCATCAGTTTTTCACTATCAATTCAAAATCGTCGGAAGAGTAGAGCAGGCAGAGCAGTCGAAAACCATCTAGAGTACATCCTGCACCAACAAGGTATTGAGTACTCAAGAACCCCCCTGCTGGAAGATGGCTCAAGACCTGATTTTTTATTTCCAGGCGTTTTTGAATACCAGCATTTTGACGTATATAGCCAATGTTTGGTGATGTTGGGTGTAAAGAGTACATGTAAGGATCGTTGGAGACAGGTTCTGGATGAAGCCAAGAATATCGAGGAAAAGCACTTGTTGACCCTCGACCAAGCCTTGAGCGTAAATCAAGTTCGATCGATGAAGACAAGGAATCTACAGTTGGTTATTCCAAAAGAATTGCATACGAGTTACTCTAAGGAAGTGACCTCTTACCTCATGTCTGTTAAGGATTTCATTTGCCTGGTAAAAGAGAAAAGTGAATTTAGAAAAAAATTACTTTACTGAACCGCCTAATGGAATTTGATGAGGTTAATTAGTTTAGAAAAAGAAATAAGACATTTCTAAATATTATTAATACAAGCAGGAAAGCGCTAATAACCTTGGAATCCAGACTAGTGAATAAAAGCCGCCGTGAACACTTGGACCTGCTGCTCCTGGCGGACGAACAGCTGGATATGGTGGGGCGTACAAAGTGATACTGTTTCAATATGAAAAAGGTAAAATAAGTAAGATAAACAGGGAATTGACAAATTCACCCGTATTTTAGAAAGCCCTCCATATTTATATGCCGGAAGGCTTTTTTAGATAGTGGCGCTTGTCAAATTAGCATTTGCAGAAGAGACTTATGAGTTTAGAAAGTTTAAAAGAAAAAATCATTGTTGAACAAAAGAAAGGGCTGCCTTTCATCATTGCATCAGTGATTGTTTGGGGATTAATTACGATTGTATCGGCATTAGATATTCCCCTGTCGACAAAAAATATTTTGGTGTTTTGTTGCTCTTGCCCTTTGCTGCCTATATCCTGGCTTGTGGGGAAAAAGCTCAAAGTTAATATTTTCTCTAAACAAAATCCTTTGGGACAATTAGGTTTTTTATTTACAATGAATCAGATGCTCTACTTGTTGATTGTTATGTGGATCTTTAATGCGGTCCCGGATAAGATGATTATGGTATATGCAATGGTATTCGGTGCTCATTTATTACCATATTCATGGTTATATAACTCTAATGGCTATAAATTATTTTCAATAACCATTCCTTTTATATCATTGGTACTGGGAAATCTATTTAATGGATTTATTGTTGCTGCTACATTGACCGTTTTGGAAATACTATTTGTAATCATCTTGTTTCAAGAACTAAAACAAATAAAATGACGGTTTTTCTGAATGCTTGATATCAGTTTTTAAATATCTAAGTTCACAGGTCGAACAAAGCACATAGACCAAGAAATTTCTAGTCCATATGCTTTTTGTTTATCTGCCCTAAGAACGAGCATTATCGAGTGGGAGCAATTGGGGAATGAAAACATCTTACTGCTTGTTTTAAGGATCGATTTCAAATTATGAATGGATAAAGGATAAGAACAATAGCAAGTAATTGGGAAGACTGGAAGAAGTAAACATGAGAAAAATATGGTCACATGAGCAATATGATTTCTCAAACTGGCTCACGAAGGATCAAAATATCGAGCTGTTAAACGAAACAGTACAGTTTAATCTAACGGAAAATAGATGGTTTCGATGACAACGATAGGATAGACTTCGTCTATGAGTCCGTTTTACCAATCTCTTGAAAGGTTATTTCATCCATCGCATATCAAGATTCCTTCCATTCAAAGCCCCAGATTTCTTCAATCCGGGCTGGAGTTTGGCATTTAAGACCTCGGGCATAACAATCTCTCTGTTCCGAGGCCCATTTTCTTGTCCTTTCGTAAATCTTAGTTCGTTGTACTTTTTTTCAAACGGTAGTCAAAGACGGATGCAAAACCCGCAAGCATTACAAATATGATCACTTTTGTAACCAGGGCTGGTATGGAAATTAAATAACCTGACAGCAACTGAAAAACAGACTGCCCAAGCAATATAATACCGACTCCGATACACACCATAAAGCTCATTCGCAGCAGAACATACCCTATTAAGCTTCTCTGCCTGATCAGAAAATATGTCAGAAACATCAGGGGACTAATGATGCCCATATCAAGCACATATGTTATCTCGGTTGTATAAACCTCGATTAGTTCTAATGAAGTTCCCCTCACCAGAGATCCAATAATATCCGGGAGCCATGCAACAAAGAGGGATATTCCCGATACCAACAAAAATATTTTCATTCCTTTTGTAACATGGTATGGGTAAGGCTCAGTTTGTTGAACACTCATGGAATATAGCTTTGCCAACAATAAACCCGTTCCAAAGAAACACATACTAAATAATGCAATATACACTAAATGCATAAGGTTATAAGTGACACCGAAAGCCAGGCTTGCAGCGTAATAAAGAAGCAAACTCATCACGCTGAAGCTGCGAATAAGATACTCAACGCTTTCTTTCTGAAATGTTTTCCAAAACGTAAAGATCGCAAACGGAACAACAAACACCAATACTGAAAAATCAGAACCTATAAAAATAGGAACCTTGAAAAAAGAGTCATGACGGTATATTCCCGACCCCCACATCAAAACATCCTCTCCATACTGATTTGTGACATGATAAGTCTGAGTCGTATTGAACGAACATACTCCGCAAATCGTTACAGCCAATGTCAGCATGATTATCAACACGCTCAAAACTCTGAAAATTCGTTTTGCATTATTCATTGTTTTCTTTCTCCTTGCCGTAAGTCTCAATGGCACAAAGTAATTTATTTAGAGTACAGGTTAAATTATTAATTTCCTCCAAAGAAAAAGCAGAAAACAACCTGTCAATCTCAATTGCTACCGGCTCATCATTCTCAGAAAAGTATTGATATGCTTTCTGCGTCAGTTTCACATTCAAAGCCCTTGTGTCGCTGCTTGATTTTTCAATCATTACATAACCCTTGCCTGCTAATGGGTTAAGCATCCGCTTAACATTCTGCCTTGTCGACCCCACAAATTCGGCGATGCTGTTGATACTCTTTTCCTGCTGTTCCATTTTAGAAATCATCATCAGTAAAAACCATTGACGAAAGGTAATGTCCGGCAATAGTAAATCTCCGAATTGCGCAATCTTGTTGGAGATCAACGAAATGTACCCAATGATATATTCCTCGTTTTCCGTTCTGTTCACATCAGCACCTTTGATTTATGCAATAGATTTACCTTGATGAAGCATAAAAAGGCTCCTCACTATTGTGAAAATAATGAAGCACTAGAAATTAATCCGCCCCACGATACGAACAGCAAAAAATCCAAATATAGAAACAAAACAGCTCTTTTAATCGCACTATGAATATCAGGTGGGGCAATCTGGCCAGGCAACAGGATTTACGATCCCAAACTTTCTATCGGAATTGAGGTCAATAATCGTGTCAATAATCGCCAGTTACTCATTTGTTGAGTGTATAATTTATCTATTCTTCGACTCTCATCACCCTCATGGAACCATCCTCCGGTGTTGAGAGCGGTGGTGCTTGGCAAATCCTATTCGCCAGGCGCCCAAGGGTGTTGCCGGAAACAGCAACGCCTCCCTTTTTGGAAAGGAGAAGTATGAAAAAGTGGTTGTATGTTCTTTTAATTGGTGGGATGCTCTTTTCAGCAGCGTGTCAAGCCACCGCCGTCGCCCCAGCAGAAACAAAAACCGAAGAGACCCTGGCCCCCGCGGCTGAAGCCCTTCCGGTAACTGTGCTTGAGGTTAAGCATGGAGACCAGGTGATCGATTTCACCATGGAGCAGCTTAAGGCTCTTCCGTCTGTGGAGGGACTGGGCGGCATTATGTCCAGCACAGGCAAGATCACCCCGCCAGCAATGTACAAGGGCGTATTGATCAGCACGATTTTGGATGAAGTAGGTGGGATCACTTCGGAAAATAGTGTTGAGGTAATCGCATCGGATGGTTATAGCATCACTTACTCCCCCAGCCAGATACTGGATGGCAAATATACTACCTATGATGTTGCCAACGGAGATGAGGTTGAGACGGTTGGGGAATTACAGTCGATCATTGCCTACGAAAGAGAAGGCAAGCCCTTAAACCCTGAATCAGAAGGCGAACTTCGGATGGTTATCATCGGCGAATCAAACCTCCAGGTTGTGGATGGGCACTGGGCAATCAAGTTTGTCAACGAAATCCGGCTCAAAGAGGCAGTCGAAGATTGGGTAGTAGATTTTGTAGGTGCCATCGACGCTCCTATGGATAGGGCTACCTTTGAATCCGGTGCTGCCCCAGACTGTCACCCATTCACCTGGAAAGACGAAGATGGACGAGAGTACCTGGGAATCCCCCTGTATTACCTGATCGGCCGTGTGGATGATGATCTCAAACATGGGCCAGGCTCCTATCGCGATGATCTGGCTAAATCCAATGCCTACACGGTGGATATCATCTCAAAGGATGGATACACCGTTACCTTGGACGCGTTTACCACTATGCGCAATGATGACATCATCGTAGCCTACCTTGTGGATGGCAAACCCTTGGAAGGCGATGACTTCCCACTGAAGCTCGTAGGTCCGGAACTGACCAAAAAGCAGATGGTTGGGGGAATTACCAAATTCCAAATAAACTTTGATGCAGCTGAAGCCGCACCTACCCCCGCGCCAGCCGCTGCTGCAGCGCCTGCGGAACCCGTCGCCTCCCAGACCCCGGCAGTTCTCCCGCCTACCGAGGCAGTGTTGAACCTGAAGGGCATGGTGGAAGAGGAAAAATCCATCGATGCCAAAAGCCTGGTGGACCTGTTCCCTGTGATCAACACCAAAGTAGAACACCCTAAGAAGGGTGAGATGGAAGTTACCGGCGTGCCTTTTGCTGAGATCCTTAAAGCCGTAACACTGAAACCTGAGTGCAAGACTATGGTGTTTGTGGCTAAGGACGGATATAGCACGGAATTGCCGCTGGCAGATCTGCAGGCATGCAACGAGTGCCTGATGGGCTGGACAGATGAGATGCTCCTGACCTACATGCCGGGGTTTGAAAGCAGCTTCTGGGCCAAGGACCTGGACACGATTGAGTTCAAATAGTTCGTATTTGAGGCAGGGGTTTCCCCCTGCCTCTTTTTATGAATGATGAAAAGATTTTTCTGTCTTCTATTTGTCAGCTTATTAAGCCTGGTTCCGGCTTCGGCTTGCGCACCCAAGGAGAAAACTCCCCTGGTTGTATTTGCTGCCGGGAGCCTGATGAAACCGTTCAGCGAACTGGAAAAGGCCTTCGAGCAAGCTAATCCGGACATAGATGTTCAGGCTGAATATCATGGTTCAATCCAGGTCATGCGCCATGTGACGGACCTGCACGAGGATATCGATATTGTAGCCACTGCGGACTTATCGCTTATTCCGCAACTGATGTACGCAGCCAATGATCCTGATACCGGTAAGCCCTATGCGGACTGGGCTATCGCCATGGCTGGCAACAAGCTCTCGATCGCTTTCAGGCCAGAGAGCAAATACGCAGCCGAAATCAACCGCGATAACTGGTGGGAAATCCTCAGCCGGCCGGATGTGAAAGTAGGGATTTCAGATCCCCGCTTTGATGCAGTGGGCTATCGCCTGATGATGGTATTTGCACTGGCACAGCAGGAAAGCGGTAATCCGACTCTGTTCAACGATTTTATAAAGGACCAGTTTGAAGTGCCCGTGCGGCTGATTGACCTGGGTGATCAACAGATTATCCGCATTCCGGAATTACTTGAAACCAAGCCCCAGAGCCGCATCATGATGCGCGGGTCGAGCGTGGCATTGATTGCCCTGCTGCAATCTGGAGAGGTCGACTATGCCTTTGAGTACGACAGTGTGATCCGTCAGCATGGCTTTGAACGACTGGAACTGCCGGACAGCCTCAATCTGGGCAATCCGGATATGGAAACAAACTATTCCAGTGTAACGGTAAAACTGGATTTTAAGCGCTTCAAAACGGTTGACCCGGTATTCAAGGGCGAATTGATCCGTTATGGCCTGACCATTCCAAACAACGCACCGCACCCTGAAGCGGCCGAACGTTTTATTGAGTTCCTTTACAGTACTGAGGGCCAGGAAGTGATGCAGGATACTTTTCACCCCCTGATCCTGCCGCTGACCGCAGATCATCCAGAGCTGCTGCCCCCATCACTGAAAGCACTCATGGGACAATAAAGACGCCGAAATTACCGCCCGGATTTGTAATCGCTTTCAGCCTGGTGATCCTGCTCATTGTGCTGCCGTTGCTGATGACCTTTCTTCCATCAAACGCCAGTCAAATGGCACTGATTCTCAGCGATGAACAGGTAGCGCGCGATCGGCCTCACATTAAGCTCTGGAGCTGCAGCAACCGCGTTCGGTTTAGTGATCGGGCTGCCGGCAGCGCACCTACTGGCACGGCACCAGTTCCAAGGAAAGCATGATTTTTTGGAATAAGCTATTGGATATTGCAGGATTGAAGATGAATAATTTCTTTAAAGTCTATGGGGCTATCCAAGGGATCATCGGTCCAATTGACCATGATAAGTGCAAGATCCACCTCAATGCCATGAACAGCACTAAGACTGCTGCAAGGTTAACTGATCTTATCCAAAAATCTGGACGCACAGAGAGTAAGAGGGTATACTCCAAAGTCAAGCTGGACCGATCAAAACAGATAGATGGACTTAAACTTGAATGACATGATAACATTTATCTGAAATATATTTTCTACTGCAAATTGGTGGAAAAACTGATAAAAGGAATTACGGGGATATGAAATTCTTAATATACGGTGCAGGAAATACCGGACATGCGCTTTCGGCGTATTTGGCTTCAAAAAATACTGATTTCACCCTCTTTACCCGCGATCCAAAAAAGGCAGACCTCATCAATCAGCGCGGTTTAGACTCCGAAGGTGCTATCCAGGGTCATTTTTCCATTAAAGCCAGCGCAGACCTTGCCGAATGCTTACCCAAAGCGGACATCATCATCGTAATGACCGCCGCCAACGCGCATCGGGATGCTGCCCAAAAAATGAAACCCCTGCTGCAAAACGGCCAGAAGATCCTGATTTCAAACAGCAATTGGGGCGCCTTTGAGTTTATGCAGGTTTTGGGCAATGAAATCGCTGCCAAAAACCTTACAGTAGCCGAAATGGCTGCCCAGCTCTTTGTAGGGAGCGCCCCTGAGCCTGGCAAAGTCACGATGAACGTCAAAAGCAGTGTTTACGTGGCAGCCACGGACCCTGCCAAAACCCAGCCTTTACTGGACGAACTTAAGCCCATCTTTCCGCAGTTCGCCCCTGCAAGCTCGATCTTTGAAACCAGCCTCAGCAGCACCAATCCGCTCATCCATGTGCCGATCTCCATTATGAATATGGCCCGGGTTCAAAACGCTGAACACTTTCTTTTCTACGCGGAAGGCACTTCGAAAAAATCCGTTGACTATATCCTGGGGATCGACAATGAACGCGTGGCTGTTGGCAAGGCGCTTGGATGCCATGTGGACGATGTGCTTACCGCCATCAATAGCTTTTGGGAGATCAAACACGATAATCTCTTTGATGCGCTTACCCTAAATGAAACTTATCGCAAGACAGTTGGACCAAAATCGCTTTCTCACCGCTACTTTACTGAGGACATTCCTTATGGAATAGTCCCCATCGCCAAGATCGGCAAACTTTTTGGTGTACCCACGCCTTTTTCGGATGCCATTCTTGAGTTTATCAATCTGAGCATGGGAGGTGAACTGGAACTTAAGGCAATGCAATTTTCGATTGAAGACTTTAATACTTAAATACTAATTTTATTCATTTGATCAAAAGGAGATTATTATGGGCACAAGTCCAACCGCTAAGAAAGTAAGAGTTAGTAGTAATAAGTTTACAGCCGTCGATCTCATCACCGTCGTTGTTTTCGCAGCACTGGTTCGGGTTTTCTGGATTGTTTTTAAAGCAGCTGGTGTCGTTTTTCCCTTCAATCATTCATTCATGCATTTTTTCAATGCATTTTGCCTTGTTGCATGTGTAGCCGTAGTTAAGAAACGCTGGGCAGCCTTCTTTTATACTGTCGGCTGGTGCGCTATCAACTTCTTCCTACAGGGCGAGCACTGGTCTTATTGGATTCTGCCGCTTACCGCTGGCATTATTCCTGAACTTTACATGATCGCCCGCTCCAAGGCGTTTGAGGACCCCACCGATGTTTATTTCAGCTTCAAAGACCTGGTGGTCTTTTCTGAAATTTATACGATAATTTATTTCGTCTGGGTATGGATCTCGCTGATTTACATCTTCATGATCCCCATCTCCTGGGGCCTCAGCGCTTTGGCCTTCGGCTTGGCTCTTATTTTAATTGTAGGCGGCTCATATCTTGGCTGGAAAGTTGGCACCAAGATTCACAGTCTTATCAACTAATAAAATGGACCAATCTAGCTTTTCTTTTCAATTAAATCAACTCAAGCAGAGGTTCTGCCTCTGCTTGAGACTATCGGTTCTAGACTCTTGACCGAGAAATGAGATAACATCATGCAAGGATCCGACTTAAGTGTCAATTACGAAAAAGACACTTGGGTACACCGCCTGGACCCGAGGGTTAAATTACTCTTCATTATCCTTTTTGCAACTGTCCCACTCTTGTTTACAGATATTTGGTTTTTATTGGGCTGTGCGCTGATTCTGGCGCCTGTTTGGTTCTCCGCCAAAATTGATATTGAACCCATCAAAGGATTATTAATTGCGGTGGCAATTTTTTCCTTAACCATCGTGGTATTTTCTACTTTTTACAATTATGAACGGCCCGATCAGAAAATTCTCTTTGCCTTGGGCCCTTTAAAAGCGACCGATAAAGGTCTGCTTTCCGGGCTTATGCTTGGCTTTAGGGCGGCTATCCCAGGCGTTTCAGCACTAATCCTCATCAGCACTACCGACCCTGCCTACTTAGCCAAAGCGATGATGAAAATGAAAATACCTTTAAGCGTAGCCTTCATGATGATGGGCGCGCTTAAGATGTTCCCCCTCGTTTTTGAGGAAATGCAGAATATCCGCACAGCGCAGATCATCCGCGGGGTCAAGTATGGAGGCATGAAAAATAATCTGCGTGCCTTTAAACTCGCAGCTTTTCCGCTGATGATCAACTCACTGCGCAAGAGCCGAGTCACTGGTGTGGCAGTGGAATCGAAGGGCTTCGGCAAAAGAGCCTGGAATGATTATTACCAGAAATTCAAGCTTACCCGCAACGATTATCTAATGCTGGCTTTCTGCGTGATCTTCCTGGTTGTCTCGCTCGTTTTGCGCTTTGGCTTTGGCCTGGGCGTTAGTTTGGATGTCTCAGGAGCGTAAGATGGAACCTATAGAGCAAGTTCAAAACTCTCCTGTCAAATCAACACCGGTATTGGCCGTTGAAAACCTGACTTTCGTTTACCCACGTGCTTCCAAAAAAGCCATCGATGACTTAAGCTTTGAACTCCAGCCGGGCGAATTCGTCCTGCTCTGCGGCTCTTCCGGTTCAGGCAAGACCACGCTGGCAAAATGCCTGAACGGTATCATCCCGCACCTTTCCGTGGGTGACATGTACGGTGCAGTTTTCGTGGATGGAATCAATACCGCAGAAGTGGAAATTTCGGATCTCAGCAGCCATATTGGTATGGTCTTCCAAAACCCTGAAGACCAGATTTTTTCCATTCGCGTCAGCGATGAGGTTGCCCTTGGGGTGGAATGCCAAGGCTACACGCATGAGGAAATCGTCAAGCGCGTTGATTACGCGATGGATAAACTACGCATCACCGAGATCAAAGACCGCCTGACCTTCTCCCTTTCCGGAGGGCAGAAACAAAAGGTAAGCATCGCTTCCAACCTGGCTATCTTGCCAAATACCATCATCCTGGATGACCCTACAACGGACCTTGATCCTATTAGCAAACAGGAAGTGATGGACATCCTTCATGAACTGAAAAATGAAATCGTCCTCGATCAGCCCGGCACAGACGAGAAACGTAAGATGACTTTCTTCGTCATCGAACATGACCTTACCGACCTCATGGAATTTGTGGACCGTGTGATGATCATGCACGAAGGCAAGATCGTTCTCAACGGCGATCCCGGAGAGATCTTCTATGGCCACTATGATTATCTTGATGGGATCGGCGTGCGAATTCCGGACCATATCCGCATTTGTAAGTATGTGATGGATCAGGGTATTCCCAGCACGAAGGTGAAGAATCCGGTAAAGATGGCTGACGTGATGGACTATCTTAGGATGGCTCTGTCTACTGGAAATGTTCAGTTCCCCCAGATCCACTACAAAGACTACAGCCTCAAAAACAATGAGAAAGTAGCAGAGATTAAAAACCTTAACTTCAAGTATCCCACTTCAAAAGACTGGGTGCTCAAGGATATCAACTTTGATATCTACAAAGGTGAATTCCTGGCGATCATTGGACACAACGGCTCGGGCAAGACCACAATCATGAAAAATCTGCTTGGTATCTTGCATCCTACCAGCGGTGATGTACTTATCAATGGTCACAACACCAAAGATACCGAAATTTCTAAGCTGATATTGGATATCGGTTACGTATTCCAGAATCCTGATAACCAGCTTTTCTGTAACACCGTACGCGAAGAGATTGAGTTTGGCTTAAAGAACAACAATTTCGAGCCTGAGCGCATCAAAGAGCTTACCGACCGGGCAGTTGCGATTGTAGGTCTTGAAGCCAAACAGGAAGACCACCCCTTCTCTCTTTCCCGCGGAGAGCGTCAACGTCTTGCAGTTGCCACCATGCTGGTCTCTAATCCTAAAGTGATCCTCTTAGACGAGCCAACAACCGGTCTGGACGAAAAAGACTTATTGGGCATTCTTGAACTGATGGAAGAACTCATCAAGTTCCATGACGGCACGCTGATCATGGTAACGCATGATATGGAGGTCGTTTCAAAATACGCGAGCCGAGTACTTGTGATTGAAGGCGGTCAGATTGTGATGGACGGCGATGTTATTGAGATTTTCAAAGACAATGCGTCCAAGCTCGAAGCGCTCAAACTAAAACCCACCATCATTTCACAGGTCAGTAATAAACTGGGGGATTTAGGCATGCCTTACATCCCCGACTGGAAGTTCTTTATGAAGCAGTTTGCCGATACGGGTGCAAGCAACCTGGAATCCACTCCGCCGGCAGAAGAAGTTTAATTAATAACAAGGCTTTTGCGTCTTTCTTCAAACATAAAAGCGGGTGAGCAATGCTCACCTGCTTTTATATACTGTTATAGATGGCTGCTTTTATATACTGTTATAGATGGCAGGTTTCACTTTGCCCATTTCAAGGAATAAGCTAAGAGTGTACCTGTGAGGTATTTCCCGATACCGCACCTGCTTTTTTCTTTTACAATAATGCCTACAGCGTATACGATGAAACAAAAAATGGAAACCAACTATTTCAATGTGAAGGTAAAGCTGGATATAAAGCGTTTCAAAACGGTTGTCTCGGTTTTCAAGGGCGAATTGATCCGTCATGGCTTGACCATTCCAAACAACACGCCGCACCCTGAATCAGCCAAACGGTTTATTGAGTTCCTCTACAGTCATGAGGGTCAACAAGTATTGCGGGATGCTTTTCATCCCCTGATCCTGCCACTGACTGCAGGCCATCCGGCACCGCTGTCCTCATCACTGAAGGCATTCGTAGGACCATGAAGACGCCGAAGTTTCCGCCCGGATTTGTAATCGCCTTCAGCCTGGTGATCCTGCTCATCGTGCTGCCATTGCTCATGACCTTTCTTTCAACAAGCGCCAGTCAAATGGCACTGATTCTCAGCGATGAGCAGGTAGCGCGCTCGATCGGCCTCACGTTAAGCTCTGGAGCTGTGGCAACCGTGATCGGTTTAGTGATCGGGCTGCCGGCAGCCTACCTGCTGGCACGGCACCAGTTCCGGGGAAAGCATGTGATTGAAAGTATTATTGACCTGCCGCTTGTGATCCCCCACAGTGCTGCAGGTATTGCCTTACTCTTGGTTTTTGGCAGGCGAGGACTGCTGGGTAAGCCACTTTCCCGGCTGGGGTTGGTTTTTGCAGACCGGGCAGCGGGAATCGTTTTGGGGATGCTCTTTGTAAGCCTGCCTCTGCTGATCAATGCTGCACGGGATGCTTTCGCCGCAATCGATCCGGAAATTGAACACTCTGCACGCGTAGATGGCGCCAGCCCGTGGGAAGTCTTTTGGAAGGTAACGCTGCCGCTTGCCTGGAAGGGCGTCCTGAGCGGTGCGATCACGATGTGGGCGCGGGGAATCAGCGAATTTGGCGCCGTAATGATCCTGGCCTATAGCCCCAAGATTATTCCTGTGCTCATTTTTGAGCGTTTTCAGGGATTGGGTCTGGCCGCAGCAACGCCAATCACCGCGCTGTGGTTATTACTGATCCTGATTTTATTTGGCGTTGTGCGATACCTGGCAAATTCGATCAACTCTTAAGCTAAACGGGTAGAGACAACAGGGGTTAATTGACGCTTTCGCCGCTGAGGTCAGGGGCTTTGACAGCGATGAGATCAAGTAGTTCTGAATCCTGATTACCGACTTCATTTTGGAGGAGATCCTGAACAGAGTACCTGCATTATCATAATGTAGGCTCTGGTCGTCAAGACGAATGGTTAAGCTGCCACGCAGAACGGTTACCTAGACGTGGGAGCTGGAATAATGCCCCGGGCGTCCTTTGCCCAAGGCATTATTCCAGTAACTGTTAAGTCAGAATCCAGGTGTTGATTTTATTTGGCTGACGGCACCAGGACCGGGGAATTGACAGGGGCAATAAGAACGCGGCCGTTGCCTCGATAGACGTTTACCAGACCTTCTCCAGATGCAGCCGAGCCTACCAATGTTTTAGTGGTTCTTTCCACGGTAAATTCCAAGGAGGGTGACCAGGCAATTGCCATGCTACCATCGATACGCAATTCATCGTTCTCAAGGTCAACGACGATGATTTCGTCTTTAGGGACGGGACTCTCAAGCACGGCTACTCCGTTGCCAGTAAGGGATGTGTTAAAGAGGCCTTCGCCGCCCAGGACTGCTGAGGATAAGGATGATCTGGCAGAGATGGAGATTTCGATACTGTCATCACATGCCAGGAACATGCCGTCTTCGATGACCATAGCTCCATGCCAGAAGGCTAAGTCCTCAAAGAGAATGTACTTATATGTGGGTTCTAAGACCAGGTAACCAAAACCTGTGTAACGAGGCTTTACCGCAGTTTCACCGGTAAGTTTGCTGCCAATAAACTTTTTCATCAAATCACCGGCGCCCTTGATGTTTGTGGTGACACTAAGGTGTCCGAGCATCATCTGCATGGCACCGGCCTGAAGTATCACTCCGCCTTGCCCATCGAGGGTAGCGACAACCTGACGTTTGCGAAGATTCATCTTGGAGGCAAAGTAAGCAAGCTGAGCTTTTTGGGGTGTTACAGAAAGATCGCGTTCATACTCTAGCAGAGTGAACCTGCCTTGTGAGGCAATGGGTTTTCGGGCTGCGGTTTGATTAAAAAGATTGGTTCTTATCATTGTTTTCTCCGTTCTTAGCTTCTGCGTCGTTAAACACTTCTCTTTTTATCGATAGGGGCTTTGCCTATTCTAGCATCAGTTTGTTTTGGCCCTGTGCAAGCACAAGGAGGGGAAAGAGCACCGCTTATGTTCAGTTATTATTTGATATAAGACTAACGAGAGGCTGTCTTGCAGCCGAGCCCTCTCTTTACCCGAGGTTTGGCAGAGATTAGCGCGAAAGCGGGAGAAGGATATATATCATGTTGCACCCTGGTAGTTAGAAAGGTGTTCGCGTTTATCTTTATGGTTAGGAAGATTATGGATTATTATTCTATTGCTTATCTATGATTCAGCGTTGTTGAGAAAGGAAGATTCTATGAAAAAGTATTTGTTTTATGGTATGACAGGCGAGAAGATGTGTTTCCAGCATATTCTGATGAACGCTGTGGACCTGGCAAATGCCGGCCATGAGGTAAAAGTGGTGTTCGAGGGGGCAAGCGTGAAGTTGGTCCCAACTTTGGAACAGGAACAGAACCCTATGTATCGTAAAGCCAAGGAGCTGGGATTAATTGCGGGTGTATGCCTGGCCTGCTCGAAGGTTTTGGGCGTGTATGAGGCAATAAAGGACCTGGGATTGCCAATGCTGGACGATATGTATGGCCATGCAGGGATGAAACCCTTTGTTGAAGCAGGGTTTGAGGTCATCAGTATTTAAAACAGCAGAATCGGTATTAATTCCGATTAAATCCTGAAGAAACGAAAATATAAAGGGTGAATCTCCAGTTGGTTCAGCTTATTTGTGCGCATAAGAAAGGCGGCCTTTCGTTCCCGCTTTTCAGGTACCTGCAGTGCAGGCACGAAGAAAAAGAAAAGTAGATCAAACTGAAGAAAAGCGATTGGGTAAAACCGACCGCTTTTTTAATTCAGGAGCTTGGTGTCTTTCCCCTAAAAATTAAGACATGATGATTAGCAGGACGATACAAGTGTTTATAAGTGGGAAAGAGTTTTTTATTTCATTGATAACCCTTGCGGGATGTAAATGGGACGGGAGTTTTGGGAGTTTTTTAGACCTGTGCCCAATTAGTAAAAATCTTTTACAATTCATGTCCTTATGAAACTTGAAAAGAGCAGGGATAATAAAAAACATTGGGCAGGGTTGGCTGCTGTAATCCTCTCGGCTGTTTTATTCGGCGCAATGCCTTTGCTCACCAAGACAATTTACAGTGCCGGTGGCAATACCCTTAGCGCAGTATTCTTGCGCTATGCCTTTGCCTCAGCAGTTCTTTTTATTGCTGCCAAACTGCGCAGGGTGTCTTTGAAGCTTTCCGGCAAGGCTTTGCGCGAGACAATGATTGTCAGCTTCTTAGGGTATGGCAGCACAGCATTCTTGCTCTACAGTTCCTATCAGTTTATTCCTTCCGGTATGGCTACCCTGATTCATTTTGTTTACCCAGCACTGGTATTAGTTGCAGAAATTGTTTTCTTCCATGAGCGACCATATCCGATACAGATTCTAAGTTTATTGCTTAGTCTTGCAGGCGTTGCCTTATGTTTTAATGGCGAATCTCGAGGCAGCCTGGTGGGGATTCTGCTGGCTTTTTTGTCAGGCGCAACCTATGCTTTTTACATTCTGGCTGTTGCCCGCAGCAGCCTGCGTTCCCTGGAACCCCTGCAGCTGATTTTTTACCTTAATCTCTTCGGGGCTGTGCTTAGCCTTGCCCTGCAAACGCTATTAGGTGGAATAAGCTGGCAAATGAAAACAAGCGGATGGATCGCTGCAATAGCTTTAGGAATTCTCATTTCTGTTTTTGCAGTATTTCTCTTTCAGGCAGGCATTAAACAGATAGGGCCTGGCAATGCCGCACTCCTGAGCACCTTTGAACCGCTTACCAGCCTATTTGTTAGTGTGGTCTACTTTCAAGAGCCATTTTCTGCTCGCAGTGTTCTTGGAAGCGCAATGATATTAGCGGCAGTGATTTTGCTGGCTCGGGCACCTGCAAAAACAGATTTATAACCGATTGCAAAGCCATAAAAGAATCCCCTGCAAATTAATAATCCTTAGAGAAACACAAATTTGAAACCTGCAATAAGTTAATCGTGTTAAAAATGCAAAAACCTATTTACGACGAATAATTCAGATGATAGCCCCATATTGGGCCATTTTTTATCAAAATTAAAACGGAGGATAAAAAAAGATACTATGAAACGTTTGTACAAATCAATATTGTTTGTGCTCATTGTGTTTAGCATGCTTCTCGCAGCATGCTCACCAGCGGCAACACCGGCGGCCCCAACCAGTGCTCCCGCTAAAGAAGAGCCTGCTGCTCCCGCAGAGCCCAAGGTATTCCGCTGGGGCGCTACGGTTGCTCCGGCAGGCACCTTTAATGCTCTGCTGATCAATGACGTAGCCAATGGTATGGTAACCGGCGTTGTCTATGAAAGCCTGGTTGAATATGATGAAAACGGTGATTTAGTCCCGTGGCTGGCCACCTCCTGGGATATCTCCGAAGACATGAAGACCGTTACCTGGCACCTGCGCGATGGCGTAACATGGAACGACGGCACTCCTTTTACCGCTGCCGATGTCAAGTTTAGCTACGAGTTCATCGCTTCGCCTGGTTATACCGGTAACTTCGCTGCACCAGTCAAAACTATTGTAGGCTTTGATGAAATGCGCGCCGGAACCGCCACCGAACTGGAAGGCGTCAAGATTGTTGACGACCTGACCCTTACGGTTACAACCAAAGAAATCTATGCCGAAGCAATTGAGCGCCTGGGCAACTATGTGCATATCATCGCCAAACACCAGTGGGAAGGCATCCCCCTGGATAAGGCCTTTGAACAAACCGAAAAGCTGCACAACCCCATTGGTACCGGTCCCTACATGGTCAAGGAATATGTTCCTGATTCCCATACCATCGTGGAAAAGAACGTCAACTACTGGGCCGGCGAACCGGTGATTGACGAATTCATCTTCATGATCGTCAACCAGGAAACTGCTCCGGCCATGATTGCCCGCGGCGAGCTGGATTATATCGAGCTGAACGCCCTTAGCCCCGATATCATCAAAAGCTACGAAGATGCCGGCGCAGTGTTTATCCAGGTGCCCACAACCTATTCCCAGCTTTTGGTAATGAACAATCGATCGCATTATCTTAAGGATGTCAATGTGCGCCGCGGCCTCCTGTATGCCATCGACCGCCCTAGCATCCTTGAGAACATCGCTTATGGCTATGGCCGCCTGGTTACACAACCCTACCCGCCCTTCTTCTGGGCATATGGCGGGGATGATAAGTTCGACCCCTACGATTACAATCCCGAAACTGCTATTAAGGTGCTTACCGAAGAAGCTGGCTGGAAGTATGAAAACGGCACCATGTTTGACGCCGAAGGCAAGCCCGTTGTCATGAAGCTGATCTATCCTCAGGGAAACAAAGCCCGCGAATTGGCCGCTGTGGTCATTCAGCAGAACTTCAAAGAAATCGGCATTCAGCTGGACATCACCATGCTGGAGTTCAACACCATGTTGGATCAGTTCAAACAGCAGGATGATGACGCCTTTGAGATGGGCATGGTTGGCACAGGTGTTAGCAATTCCGGCAACTTGTTTAATGCCTACCACAGCTCTGCAATCTTCAACGGCATGAATCACGCCCGATATAGCAACCCTGAGATGGATGAACTGCTGGAGCTGTCCAACAGCGTTGTTGACCGCGAAGAACGCAAGGAAGTCTACATCCAGGTAGCCCAACTGATTAACAAAACTGTTCCGCAGGTTTTCCTGTATAACTTCGACTCCGGTCGTTTCCTCTCCCCGCGTATTCAGAATTATGTTATGAATTCGAATGAAGACACGTGGAATATACACGAGTGGGATCTTGCTCCTGCTAATTAAGGATAATTAATCAAAAGGCGTTTACGTCTTTCTTCAAACATGAAAGCAGTTGAGCAATGCTCAGCTGCTTTCATGTATTCTTATAGAAGGCAGGTTTCACCCCACACTCACTTCAAGTAATAAACTAAGAGTGTAGTTGAGATACTTCCTCATCCTCGCATTTGCAGTAATTCTTTAATGTGATTTCATGTACATATTTCGAGCTGGTTTGCAAAGCCCCATAATCCTTATTTCACTTAAGGTATAATGATTGTATTATTCTAAATAATGGGGTTTGTTTCCTGTCTTTAATGAATTAACAGCAACAAAAATGCAAAATTCTATTTACGACGAATAATTCTGGTGATACCATTGGATTATATTAGGCCATATTTATCATAATTAAAACGGAGGATAAAAGAAAGTATGAAACGTTTGTACAAATCAATATTGTTCGTTCTGCTTGTATTTAGCATGCTTCTCGCAGCTTGTTCGCCAGCAGCAACACCGGCTCCCGCTAAAGAAGAGCCTGCCAAGGAAGAGCCTGCTGCTCCCGCTGCACCGGCTAAAGAAGAGCCTGCTAAGGAAGAACCCGCTAAAGAAGAGCCCGCTGCTCCCGCAGAGCCCAAGGTATTCCGCTGGGGCGCCACGGTTGCTCCGGCAGGCACCTTTAATGCTCTGATGATCAATGACGTAGCCAATGGTATGGTAACCGACGTTGTCTATGAAAGCCTGGTTGAATATGATGAAAACGGCGATTTAGTCCCGTGGCTGGCCACCTCCTGGGATATCTCCGAAGACATGAAAACCCTTACCTGGCACCTGCGCGATGGCGTAACGTGGAACGACGGCACTCCTTTTACCGCTGCTGATGTCAAGTTCAGCTACGAGTTCATCGCTTCGCCTGGTTATACCGGCAACTTCGCTGCACCAGTCAAAACTATTGTAGGCTTTGATGAAATGCGCGCCGGAACTGCCACCGAACTGGAAGGTGTTAAGATTGTTGACGACCTGACCCTTACGGTTACAACCAAAGAAATCTACGCCGAAGCAGTTGAGCGCCTGGGCAACTATGTGCATATCATCGCCAAACACCAGTGGGAAGGTATCCCCCTGGATAAGGTCCTGGAACAAACCGAAAAACTGCACAACCCCATTGGTACCGGTCCCTACATGGTCAAGGAATATGTTCCTGACTCCCATACCATCGTGGAAAAGAACGTCAACTACTGGGCCGGCGAGCCGGTGATTGATGAGTTCATCTTCATGATCGTCAACAAGGAAACTGCTCCGGCCATGATTGCCCGCGGCGAGCTGGATTATATCGAGCTGAACTCTCTCAGCCCCGACATCATCAAAAGCTACGAAGATGCCGGCGCAGTATTTATCCAGGTGCCGACAACCTATTCCCAGCTTTTGGTAATGAACAACCAATCGCACTATCTTAAGGATGTCAATGTGCGCCGCGGCCTCCTGTATGCCATCGACCGCCCCAGCATCCTTGAGAACATCGCTTATGGCTATGGCCGCCTGGTTACTCAACCCTACCCGCCCTTCTTCTGGGCATATGGCGGGGACGATAAATTCGACCCCTACGATTACAGCCCCGAAACTGCTATTAAGGTGCTTACTGAAGAAGCTGGCTG
This sequence comes from Anaerolineaceae bacterium, assembly GCA_040772305.1. Classification (GTDB taxonomy): domain Bacteria; phylum Chloroflexota; class Anaerolineae; order Anaerolineales; family Anaerolineaceae; genus Mesolinea. The sequence goes on along the minus strand of JAXGYK010000001.1, from coordinate 1,258,813 downwards.
GAAATATGAAAACGGCACCATGTTTGACGCCGAAGGCAAGCCCGTTGTCATGAAGCTGATCTATCCCCAGGGAAACAAAGCGCGCGAATTAGCCGCTGTGGTCATTCAGCAGAACTTCAAAGAAATCGGCATTCAACTGGACATCACCATGCTGGAGTTCAACACCATGCTGGATCAATTCGACACGCAGGAACCCGAAGCCTTTGAGTTGGGCATGGTTGGCACCGGTGTTGGCAATACCGGCAGCATTTATAATGCCTACCACAGCTCTGCAATCTTCAACGGTATGAACATGAGCCGCTACAGCGACCCCGAGATGGACGCCCTGCTGGAGCTGTCTAACAGCGTTGTTGACCGCGAAGAGCGCAAGGCAGTTTACGTCCAGGTAGCCCAACTGATTAACAAAAATGTCCCGCAGGTTTTCCTGTATAACTACGATGCCGGACGTTTCCTCTCCCCTCGAATTCAGAATTATGTTATGAATTCGAATAATAACCAGTGGAAACTATACGAGTGGGACCTTGCTCCCGCTAATTAAGGTCTAGTGATCGTACAAAGCTGGCCTGAAGAAGTTTCAGGCCAGCTTTTTAACACGAGGAGCAAACTGTGCGCCAATACCTATCCAGAAGACTTCTGCTCATGATCCCAGTTTTTATTGGCATCTCGATGATTGTCTTCGCCCTGATCCATACAACACCTGGCGATCCTTTCGCCCATCTTGTAGAACAAGATGTCTCTAAGGAAGACCGCGAATTGATGTTAAGGCAAATTGGATATTATGATCCTTTGCCCATCAAATACTTAAAATGGTCCACCCAGGCTTTGAAAGGCAATTTGGGATGGTCCATCAAATATCGCGAACCTGTGCTCCAACTGATGAAACGCAGGTTGGCAAACACTTTTGGTCTTTCGCTGATGGCTATGCTGCTCAGCACTCTGATTGCAATACCTTTAGGCGTAATAAGCGCAACGCGCCAATACTCAGCCTTCGACTATATAGCAACTGTATTCGCTTTTATTGGAATCTCTATCCCATCCTTCTTCTTTGCGCTGGGATTGATTAAAATATTTGCCGTAGACCTGGGCTGGTTTGCTGTTTCAGGCATGCAGTCTATTGGGGTAAAGCTAACAGGCTGGGCAAAGGCTGTTGATATCTTCAAACATGCTTTTTTGCCCCTCTTTGTGCTGACAATGATCCAAACTGCGTCTCTGATGCGCTATACACGCTCGGCAATGCTGGAGGTATTCCAGCAGGACTACATTCGCACAGCCCGGGCTAAAGGTGTTCCCGAGCGAACTGTTGTTTACAAACACGCATTGCGCAATTCGCTCATCCCCATTACTACCCTGCTTACACTGCGGCTTTCTGGTTTGCTTTCTGGGGCTACACTTACGGAAACGGTTTTCCTGTGGCCAGGAATGGGTACACTGATTTACCAGGCAGTGAGTAACCGGGATTACAACGTGATCACATCGGGTGTGCTGCTCGTTGCAGTTTCCATCCTTTTCTGTAACCTTTTAGCCGATGTGCTCTATGCCTTTGTAGATCCACGCATCCGCTACGACTAGGTGGTACTATGACAGCACAAGCTATTAATAAAGTAGAAAAAAAACGGGTTAACCGCACGCTGCAACGCTTTTTGCGCAACCGTTTGGCGGTTTTTGGCCTGATCATTTTACTGGTATTGAGTTTTGCCGCAATATTTGCACCCTTGCTGGCAACTCATAGTTTAGAAGAACTTGACCTGAAGAATACGAACTCCCCCCCATCGCCGATACACATTCTGGGTACCGATGAGGTTGGCCGCGACACCTACAGTCGCCTGCTTTATGCCGGGCGCGTATCCCTTTCAGTAGGAATTGTGAGCACAATGATTTCGGCAGCAATTGGTGTAATTTTAGGCGCATTGGCAGGATACTTCGGCGGTGTCGTTGATGGCGTAATCATGCGCATTGTTGATATCTTCATGTGTTTCCCGTTTTTCGTCATCGCAATTTCTTTAGCCGCCATTTTAGGGCCCAGCATTTACAATGTGATGCTCATCTCCGGTGTTTTGGGCTGGACAAGCATCTGCAGGATTGTTCGGGCCGAAGTTCTCTCCTTGAAAACACGTGAGTTTGTCGAGGCTGCCAGAGCCCTTGGGGTTTCTAACTGGAAAAATATTACCGGACATGTAATCCCAAATACATTCTCGCTGATCATCGTCTACGCAACCCTGGGTATTGCCTCGGGTATCCTCTCAGAAGCCGGCCTTAGCTTTTTAGGCCTTGGTGTAAAACAACCGCAGCCAAGCTGGGGCAATATGCTCGCCTCGGCACAAAGCTTTGTAGCTTTACAAAACCGCTGGTGGCAATGGGTGCCCGCTGGTCTCCTGGTCTTTATCACCATTTTGGCAATTAACTTCGTTGGGGATGGCTTGCGTGACGCTCTCGATCCCAAGTTGAGCAGGTAGGAGGCCAGGATGACGAACGTTTTACGCGTGCAAGACCTAACCTCTACCTTTAAAACCGATGCCGGTGTTGTAACCGCTGTTAGAGATGTCAGCTTCGAAGTAGGAACTGGCGAAACACTGGGCATCGTAGGTGAAAGCGGAAGCGGCAAAAGCGTCACAGCGCTCTCAATTATGCGCCTGCTGCCGCGCACTACCGGAAGAATCGCGAATGGCAAGGTGTACCTGGGAGATAAGGAATTAACCCAACTTCCTGAAGAAGAGATGCTTCAAGTGCGGGGAAAAGAGATCTCGATGATCTTCCAGGAACCGATGACTGCCCTTAATCCGGTCTTTACGATTGGAAGTCAGATTGACGAAGTGCTTGAACTGCACACTGACTTAGACAAGCAGGCCAGACGTGAAAAAACAATCGCGCTGCTTAAGCAGGTGCGAATCCCGCGGGCAGAAGAAATTTACGGCGAATACCCGCACCAGCTCAGCGGAGGAATGCGCCAAAGAGTGATGATTGCTATGGCAATTGCCTGCGAGCCAAAACTGCTGATTGCGGATGAACCTACCACCGCACTGGATGTGACCATTCAGGCTCAGATTCTTGACCTGCTGCGCGACCTCCAACAAAGCAGTAATATGAGTACTATCCTGATTACCCATGACCTCAGTGTAATCAAAGAAATGACCAGCCGTGTTTTGGTCATGTATGGAGGCCGCATTGTAGAAGCAGCCAGTGTGGAAACCCTCTTCGCCCGACCCAGCCATCCATATACGCGTGGTTTGATGCGTTCCAGACCATCCCTGCTGAACCGAGGGGATGAGCTCTATTCCATCCCAGGCATGGTGCCTAGTTTGCTCGAAATGCCCTTAGGCTGTGCCTTTGCTCCCCGTTGCGATTGCGCACAAAGCGACTGTGACGACCGTATACCCGAACTCCTGGAAATTGAACCAGACCACTTTGTACGCTGCTGCCATATCCCTCAGGAGGTTTTTAATGCCTGATGCACTTTTGAAAGTAGAAAATCTCAAAAAATATTACCCCATAAGAAGTGGCGTCTTTCGTCGGGTCAACAATTATGTAAAAGCCGTTGACGGAGTAAGCTTTGAGATCAAGGCAGGCGAAAACTTCGGCTTAGTGGGCGAAAGTGCATGCGGAAAAACAACCTTGGGGCGGACAGTGCTCAACCTGCATGAGCCAACTGCAGGCAGGGTTACCTTTAATGGCAATGTTTTGTTTGATGTTGAGGCAAAACAGGAGATGGATCAAAAATCCATCCAGAGCATGCGCAAAGATATGCAGATCATCTTTCAGGACCCCTTTGCATCGCTGGACCCGCGCTGGAACGTAGGCCGCATCATCAGTGAAGGCCTGATTCAGCACAAGATCCTGGAAGGCAAAGCAGCCTGGGCCCGCGCAGAGGAACTGTTAGAACTTTGCGGCCTGGATAAAAGCAACGCTCTCAAGTTCCCGCATGAGTTTAGCGGTGGTCAGCGTCAGCGGATCGGAATTGCACGTTCAATCGCGGTAAACCCCAAGTTTATCGTGGGTGACGAACCTATTGCCGCCTTAGATGTGAGCATCCAGGCTCAAATCCTGAAGCTTTTACAGAAACTGATTCACGAGCTGAACCTGACTTTCCTGTTTATCTCTCACGACCTGAACGTTGTGCGCTATTTTTGTGACCGCATCGGTGTAATGTATTTAGGAAATCTGGTCGAAGTAGCAACCAGTGACCAGCTTTTTGAAAACACAATGCACCCCTATTCCAAGGCTTTATTGGCTGCTATTCCAGGGAAGGGCGATCCTAAGAAACGGATCATCCTAAAAGGGGATGTGCCATCACCGGCCGCTCCACCTCCTGGTTGTAAGTTCCACACCCGTTGTGCTTCAGCAATGCCAATTTGCTCCAAAGCGGCTCCCGAGTTTAAAGACCAGGGAGGAGGCCATATGGTGGCCTGCCACCTTTATGATTAGACCAAAGCACGACAGCAACCGCGACCAGGTAAGCGAGTCCGAACTGCTCGAAGAGCAACAGGATTATGTTCCCCTGAAGGAACGCCTGTCTGCGGTACCAGCTGCGTATGCGGTGTTATTGCCGCTGATGCTGGTGGTGGTAGTGGTGCTGCTGATTATGCTGGTATTGATTAACTTGATTCCATAAGGTTTAGCAAACCAAGACAGCTGCAAGTTTCTTGCAGCTGTCTTGGTTTAAAAGCCCAAATAAGGGATAATGATCGATAATGTCGACAACAGATCAAAACCTTGCCTTTGCCTATTGGAAACAAAACCTGATTGTATTGTGGGCAGTGCAGGTATTTTCACAAATGAGTTATGGCCTTGCATTGCCCTTTACTGCCTTTTACCTGCGCGAGCTAGGCCTAAGCGATCCAAACGAAGTCAAGCTTTGGGTAGGCTTGCTCACAATGGCACCTGGCCTGACTATGGCAATATTTGCCCCTGTCTGGGGCAAGCTTTCCGACAAATACGGCCGCAAATTAATGGTGATGCGCAGTCAGTATGCAAGCGGCGTCATTCTTACTCTGATGGGTTTGGTGCCAAACCCGGCCTGGTTCCTGATTACCAGAGTAGTTCAGGGAACAGTTACCGGCACAGTGGTTGCTGCCAGCACCTTTGTAGCAGCCAATACCCCCAAGGACAAAATGGGGAGGGCGCTCGGGTTTCTTAGTTCGGCTAATTTTATTGGGTATTCTTTGGGACCCGCTGTAGGCGGCTTTTTAGCGGGCTGGTTAGGCTACCGTCCTACCTTTTGGATTAGCGGAGCAATGGCAATTCTGGCAGGCATCGCCGTAACATTCCTGATCCGCGAGCCAGGGTTCTCTAAAGCCGAACGGGCAAAAATTGTGAGCAGTGCCGTGTCATCTGGCGACGTTCGAAATCTGCCTTTTACGTTTAAGGATGCCATGCAAGCCGCAGGGCTTATTTTGCTGGTGCTGTTTTTCTTCCGTTTCAGCAGCACACTTTTTAGTCCTTACCTTGCACTGCACCTTGAAAATCTGCTGGGAGGCTCTGGTGTTTTGCGGGCAACTGGTTTGGTAAACATGCTTTTCAGCATCTTTTCAGCCTTAGCCGGCATGACATTGCCACGCTTTGCTGAACGGGTTGGTAATGTACGCTTTACACTTCGGCTCTATCTTGCTGGTGCTCTTACACTGCTACTAATCATTCTGCTTCCAAGTTTCATTCCCTTCGCAGTTCTTTATGTGGTCTACGGTTTCTGTATAGGTGCCATTGAACCTATACTCACCTCCGTTATGGCCGAGCGTGTTGAGGCAAATCATCGTGGTGCGCTGTTGGGCTACAATGCGCTGCTCAACAATTTGGGTTGGTTTTTCGCACCGCTGGCAGCCTCGTTTGTATCCATCCGCTGGGATATTCCTGCCATTTTTTATTTACTTCTGGCTTTGCAAGTTTTTTCTTCACTGCTTGTTTATCGGTTAATGAGAACATCTTCCCAGGAAGCAAAGCTATAATAGCTCCAATCTCCAGATAGCATTCGTCGAATTCGGCACAAAATACGCCAAATTCTGAATTAAAGCGTTATTATAAGTCTTACACATAGCCTATGAACCCACAAGAGCAGAATATATCCTCTGAAGGCGGCAGCCTGTTTTGGAGGCGCAATCTCATCGTAATCTGGTTTACCCAGGTATTGGCATTAATGAGCTTTGGTTTCGGTTTACCCTTTTTGCCTTTTTATGCGCAATCGCTGGGAGTTAACGACCCAGACCAGCTCAAATTGGTTTCGGGAATCCTGTCAATGGGGCCTGCAATCAGCATGGCAATCTCCTCCCCTTTATGGGGTAAATTAGCCGACCGTTACGGCCGTAAATTGATGGTCATCAGAGCAATGTTGGGTGGAGCAGTGATTCTGGCAGCCATGGGTTTAGCTCCGAACGTTGGAGTACTCATCTTACTGCGCACGGTGCAGGGGTTCTTCTCGGGCACGATTGTAGCGGCAAACACATTCGTCGCCGCCTACACACCAAAACAGCATCTCTCTACTTCAATTGGTTTTCTTGCATCGGCTAATTTCATCGGTTTTTCGCTTGGACCAGCCATGGGTGGCTATGTTGCCAGCGCGCTGGGATATCGTGTTTCTTTTATTACGGGGGGTGTAATCTGCTTCCTTGGCGCCATATTGGCCTGGATTCTCATTAAGGAACCAAAAATCGTGCACAATAATAGGGACGGAGGCAAAGAGATCGCAGAGGAAAAGTTTGGGATGCGCGAAGCCATGCAAGCTGCTGGATTTGTGATGATCATCCTCTTGCTGCAGCGTTTCAGCCGCTCTCTTATTACACCCTTTCTCCCCCTCCTCCTGGAAGAATTACATGGCAAAGACGGCATCTTGCAGGTAACCGGCAACTTTAATATGGCGGTAAGTTTGGCGACTGCTGCTGCAGGGCTCCTGCTTACCCAGCTTGGAAACCGCTTCGGAAAGTTCCGGTTTTCGGTCCTCTTGCTAGCGCTTTCCTGCGCCTGTTTATTAGGAATTATCCTCAACCCCAGGTTCTGGCCCTTCGTCATTTTTTACGTACTCACTGCCTTTTTCTTAGGAGGTGTGGAACCTATTCTTACAGCCGTCGTTGCAGAAAGGGTTGAATCTGAACACCGAGGAGCCATTTTTGGCTATAATGCCCTGCTTTCCAATATCGGTTGGATTTTAGCTCCTTTAGTTGGCTCAGCACTCTCCATTGCCAAAGGAATCTCTGCAAATTTTTACGCCATGCTAACTACCCAATTAATGTGTCTTGTCTTTATCTACATCAGTCGACAAAGAAACCAAGAATAAGCTGTTAGCTGCTAAAACAAACCCTGCCCTCAAGTAGGATCCCAATTACAGGAGGAATTGAATGCTCATCAAAAACGGAAAAATCTTTACCATGCTGGAGGATACTCCTTTAGAAAGAGCCGATCTGCGCACCAAAGGAAAAAAGATCGCAGAAATTGGCAAGGACCTCAAGCCGGAAAAAGATGAGGGGGTGATTAACGCCCAGGGTCATTGGGTGCTGCCGGGTTTTATTGATGGGCACACCCACTTGGGGATCCACGAAAGCGGCCTGGGGTTTGAAGGCAACGACACGAATGAGCGCTCAGACCCCTTTACCCCGCAGCTGCGCGCAATCGATGGCTGTAATCCCAACGATCTGGACTTTCAAGACGCTGTACAAGCCGGGGTAACCATGGCCATGGTAGGTCCGGGCAGCGGCAACACAGTTGGGGGTGGCTTTATGACCATCCGCACCTGGGGAAAAGACATTGATGAGATGGTGATTGACCCTTACTCGGCGATGAAATGTGCTTTTGGAGAAAATGTAAGGCGGCTCTATGGGACACAAGGCAAATTACCGGTAACTCGGATGGGCACAGCCAGCATCTTGCGTAAAGCGCTAACCGATGCCAGAAACTACCAGGCACGTAAAGCTGCTGCAGCTGAAAAGGGCGAGGTCTTTGACATCAACCTTCAATATGAACCTCTCCTGCCCGTATTGGAGCGCAAAATTCCTTTGAAGGCTCACGCCCACCGAGCAGACGACATCCTTACTGCCATGCGGATAGCCCGTGAATTTAATGTTAGGATGACTCTGGATCACTGTACCGAGGGGGATCTGATCCTGGAGGAAATCAAAGCAGCGAAACTGGAAGCCTTTGTGGGACCCACCCTGCTTACAGCAACTAAAGTAGAAACCAGAAACAAAAGTTTTGATACCCTGGTAAAGCTAAACGCAGCTGGAATTAAAGTTGCAGTTACTACAGATCACCCTGTGATCCCATTAAGTTTACTGCCCATTTGCGCAGGTTATGCCTACAAAGCGGGTATGCCGCTTATTGAAGCACTGCGCGCCATTACCCGCTACCCCGCCGAAATCATCGGTCAGGGCGATCAATATGGAAGTTTAGCAAAGGGCATGTTCGCCAATATCACGATTTACGATGACAATCCGCTTTCCAACCTGAGCCATTGTTTAATGACCGTTGGCGAAGGCGAAGTAATTTATAAGGCTTAGGTGCACGATGTTGATCACCAACGGAAAACTGTATACCATGCGCTTGGAAGAAGCGCTGCAAGGTTATGACCTGCGCATTGAAGGCAAACGCATCCAAGAAATTGCTCAGGGACTCAAGCCCAAAAAAGGTGAAGCAGTGATCGATGCAAAAGGCGGATGGGTTCTGCCTGGCTTCATTGATGCGCACACCCACCTGGGAATGATGGAAGCCGGTTACGGCTGGGAAGGCCACGATCTGAATGAGAACTCTGACCCCTTGGTACCGGAGATGCGAGGTATTGATGGCTGCAACCCGCTGGAGGCCTCCTTTGCAGAAGCCCGCAGCAGCGGGGTAACTACCGTGATGACTGGACCCGGCAGTGCAGACCCACTGGGCGGTACTTGGGCGCTCATCCGCACCTGGGGTACTGTAATCGACAAAATGGTGCTAAACCCCTATGTTGCAATGAAATCCGCCTTTGGCGAAAACCCCAAGCGAGCCTTTGGGCAAAGGGGTAATCAAGCTCCTGTGACGCGCATGGCTACTGCCGCCCTCCTGCGCAAGGGCCTGATTGAAACCCAAAACTATATGGCTCGCAAGGCAAAAGCCGCTGAAAAAGGTGAACCCTTCGATATTAACCTGAAGTGGGAGCAAATGATCCCCGTTTTGGAACGCAAGGCTTTCCTTAAAGCCCATGCACACCGCGCGGATGACATTCTTACATCGATACGCATTGCCAAAGAGTTTAACCTCAAAATGACTCTGGACCATTGCACCGAAGGCCATCTGATTGCAGACCGGCTAAAGCAAGAAAGCTACGGAGCCCTTGTAGGGCCAACGCTCATGCCAGCTTCCAAGGTGGAATTGCAGAACAAAGGGTTTCACACGGTTGTCAGTCTGGTAAAGGCGGGGGTAAAAACAGCGATTGTTACCGACCATCCTTTTGTGGGCATCGGATTACTAACCATCTCGGCTGGCTATGCATGGAAGGCCGGCCTTAGCCTGATGGAAGCGTTGCGCTGTATTACCCTTTCACCAGCCGAAATCCTGGAAATTGATGCCGACTATGGCAGCTTGGAACCGGGAAAACTGGCGAACATCACCATTTTTGATGATAACCCGCTGTTCAATATGAGTCACTGTTTGTTCACCATTGGTGAAGGTGAGGTGATTTGGAAGGACCCACAACTCGCCTAAAACGCAGCTGGATTTGTAAGGGTTATTGTTTAAATTTAAGACAAGCGTAAGGAAACTGAAAGCCGAAAGGGAGATTGTTCATGTACAATCTTTATCGATAAGGCAAATCGAGAGGAATAATCATGAACTATCCGGAACTAATCTCAAAATCATGGAAGTTTCTGTGGAGACACAAAATTCTTTGGCTCTTTGGGATATTGGCCCCAGCTGCATACAGCGGCTCTTCAGGCTCGCAGTTTAATAGCGGTGGCGGTGGCGGCGGCAGCAATCTGAACTTTAGCGATAACCTGCCCCCCAACTTTGAACAGTTTTGGACCACACTTAACAGGCTTTCCTTACAAAACACGAAGCTAAGCCTGGGAAGCTGGCTGGTGATTTTGCTTGCCTTTATTCTGATCGCTATCCTGGTTTCGCTCTTTTTGGGCACATTTGGCATTACAGGCCTTATCAAAGGTGCCAGCATGGCAGACCAGAAAAACGACGACAAGCCGCTAAAATATCGGGAGATCGTCCAAAATATTGGGGCATCCTATTGGCGGATTTTTGCTGTACGAGCATTTTTGGCCCTTTTTGGCATAGCAATCGCCTTGCTGATTGGCCTCGTTTTTTACCTTGCCTTTCGGATTAATCCCGGTGTCATGCTAGGTTTAGGACTTGTGATGCTTCCGTTATTCTGCATTCTCATCCCATTCCAGTTTGTACTCGATATCCTGATGCGCAATACCTTTATCGCCGTCGTAGACGAGGAATTAAAGGTTTTGGCAGCGTTTCGCAAAGCCTGGGCAGTGATACGCCAAAATTTAGGTCAATTTATCATTGTCCACATCCTTCTGGCAGTAATTGGTCTTGTATCCAGCCTGATCTTGTTTTTTCCCAGTTTGTTTGCGTTTGCTCCACTGGCAGTTGGCCTAGTCAGCGGGACTCCGCAACTGATAGCTGGCTCTATCGTAATCACTATCCTGCTCTTTGGCTTCCTTATTCTTTTGGGCATCCTGCTAAAGGGTTTGCTTAACCCCTTCCTGACGAACATTTCAACCTTGGCCTACAGACGTTTGCGCGATCGCAACCTGATACAGCCAGTAGCCTTCGACCCTACAATTCCAAGGAGCTAATTAGCTTTTAGTCTGCATCTGGCTGGCAAAGAAGATGCAACCTGAGACTTATGCGCAAACCAGCCAAACCGATATTTAAGCTTTTCCAAAACTTGGTCTTTTGCATTGCTGCCTGGCTAATAGGCGTAATTTTGGCAGCAAGTATCCGATTACCAGTACTGGCTCAGACGCCGCCAATCGAATTGACTGACCAAGAAACAGCATTGGTCATTACAGGCATCGACAGCCGTGAATTTCCAAGCCTTAAAGCCGATTTGCGCTACCTTCCAGGTATTGGTCCCTATCTGGAACTAAACGCTGATATGCTCACTTTATTAGAAGACGGTGTGACTATCCGTCCAAATAAAGTGCAAGCAAGTTATCAAGGAATACATTTTGCCTTGGCGTTTGATCCCAACTTTAAACTGGAGCTGCGGGATGCCAATGGCCTCTCGCCATTTCGTATGATCCAGGAGAAGCTGCTTGAACTTGAAACCTTCTTTGAACCCGGCGCAGACGACCTCTTTACGCTGGTAATCCCTCCCGACACAAAACTGGATTGCATTGAAAGCCTGCGGGAATTGAATGAAACACTAAGTAGCTATACACAAAATATGCGCAAGATGGACGCCAGCTTGAACAGCCTGGCGGATGCTTTAGGCATCCTAAAAACGGATCGAAGTGGCAAGGACAAAATACTGCTTTGGGTAAGTCCCAATCCAAACATGCGCTACATGGAACTGTTTAGCCAATTAATGGAGTCCGCACAGCAAGATCGGGTGCGGGTTTTTGTATGGCTTGTGGGTACTGCGTCGGAGTTAGAAAGTGGTACCGGGCAAATAGTGGCCCAAATGAGCGCTGCAACAGGTGGTGCTGCTTTTAGTTTTGACGGCAACAACACATTGCCTGACTTAAAAACATATTTTGAGGGAGCCGGTCAAAGCTATACAGTGAGCTATCAGTCTGGGGTTCGTCAAAGCGGAGAACACTTCCTGGTTGCTGAGTGCAGCCAGTGTTCGGACCCAAATATGCAAAGCGAAGCATATGCCTTCAACCTGGACGTTCAGGCTCCTGCGCTGGAATTGATTGCCCCACCCCAAGAGCTGGAACTTAGAATTCTGGAAGATGGCAGCGCCGATCCAGCTGAACTGCCATTGGAAGTCTTGATCAGTTTCCCGGATAGTTTCCCGCGCGAACTCATTAGGACGCAACTTTTGGTCAACGGTAGCGTCGAGTTGAGCAATGAAAAAGCACCTTTCACCCACTTCATCTTGCCATTAAAAAACTACAGCGAGATGGATTCGCTCAGAATTCAGGCACAAGTCTATGATAGCCTGGGTTTAACAGGCTACTCTGAAACCATTGATATTGCCTTGCAGGTTTATGCTCCTGCAAAAACACAAGGCACTCCGTGGTATTCGAACGCTTGGATCTGGGCAGGTTTTGCTGCTGCGGTACTGCTGGTTGCAGTCGTTCTTTTAGGTAAGGTTAAACCCTATCCCAAACCGGTGAAAGCAATGCCGCTAAATGCATTCGTCGAGCAAGAAACCCCTCAGAAGAGCTTGGGAACCTTGCTGCGTTTGGATGCAGATGGCCAAACCCTTGCAGAAAAACCGATCCATATTACTGAAGAGATCACCTTGATTGGAACCGATCCTCAGATGGTTCAGCTGGTATTGGATGACCCTGCCCTGGAAGCAATGCACGCTCAACTGCGCATTTACCCTGATGGAAGTGCCCGCATCACAGATTTTGACAGTACCGCCGGCACCTTCGTAAATTATGCAGCTGCGGGCACTAAAGGCCTGGAACTGCAGCATGGCGACCTTTTAATCATTGGCAGCCGGTTTTACCGCTTCAACTTAACCTCGGGACTCTCTGCCAAACCTAAGAACCCAACCCAGTCAAACTAGCCCCTTTGGTTACACCTAAAACGCCTGGCTTGTGTTAGAACAATTACTCTCGGAAAAAACTGCTCGGTAATCCAAAAAGAGCTGGGAATTAGGCAGGGTAAGCAGATTAAATTCTTCTTCCTGTAGGATTACAGTACATATTGGACAGTGAGTGAGAAAGAATAGCAGGGAATGGAAGTATCCGTTATTGTTATTGCGCTGAAACAAAACAATGAGGAGAAACCATAACCTGCTATGGATAAGATAACACAAGATATGAAATACCGACATTCAGTGGTCAAATATGCGCTCAATCAGGGGGTGAGCAAAGCCAGCAGAAAATATAACAAAAGCCGCAGCTATATCTATTTTTGGCTCAAGCGCTATGATGGAGATATTCGTTCCCTGGCCTGTCGATCGAGAAGGCCAGAGCATCATCCCCGTCAACACAGCCAGGATGAGATCGCCTTGATCCGACGCTATCAGGAACGGAATAAAGACCTGGGATTATATGAGCTTTGGTTCAAACTAAGAAAGCAAGGCTATCGCCGCCATTATGTCAGTCTGTACCGAGTGATGCAGCGGGAAGGATTGGTCAGGCAAAAGAAGCACACAAAGAAAAGATACCAGGCACAAGCCTATGAACAGATGCAATATCCCGGACAGAGGATCCAAGTCGACGTAAAAGTAGTCCCCAAAGCGTGTATCGTCGATAAAAAGTGGAAACAATATTATCAATACACCGCAATTGATGAATATAGTCGTTTGAGATATCTGGAAGGCTTTCAGACAGCAGACACATTCTCTTCAGCAATCTTTATTGAGCACGCCATTGCCTGGTTCAAGGGCAGAGGAATTGAGCTTGAATGTGTGCAAACGGATAATGGAGTTGAGTTCACTAAACGCTTTCTAAGGACCAAAAACGCGCATGATCTTAGCTTGTTTGAGATTGTGTTACGTGACAAAGGGATAAGACATAAGTTCATCAGACCCTATACTCCCAGACATAATGGGAAGGTAGAACGAAGCCATAAGGAGGATCAAAAACGTTTCTATAACAAGTCAAAGTTCTATTCATTTGAGGATTTCAAAAGACAACTGAGAAGACACAATCAGCGTTCTAACCATATACCGATGCGTCCATTGAAGTTCTTATCACCTGTTCAATTTTTATCTCAGACTGTCCAATATGTTTGACAATCCTACAGGTAAGCAGATTAAATTCTTCTTCCATGCTTGTTTTAGCAGGAAGATATGATAGAATACCTCCTCTACGGAGGGATGGCCGAGCGGTTGAAGGCGCCTGTCTTGAAAACAGGTTTAGGGAAACCTAACGTGGGTTCGAATCCCACTTCCTCCGCTGGACATTGACAATGTAGATCTCGGGGAGGTGCCAGAGTGGACGATTGGGGCCGCCTGCTAAGTGGTTGTCGGAGTAGAATCCGACCCAGGGTTCGAATCCCTGCCTCTCCGCCTCGAAAAAAAGACTGGGCTATTTTTTCCCAGTCTTTTTCTTTTACTGCTAATAAAGCGGCCAGAATATTGGAAGCAAAGTTAATAACACAACCGAAAGAAGGATGGTTAAGGGAACCCCAATGCGCAGGTAGTCTTTAAATTTATATCCGCCAGGGGCCATAACCAGCGTCGCAACAGGGTGGCCCAGAGGGGTCATAAGGGTAAGTGAGGTGGCGTTAGCAATGCCAATTACAATCGATCGCGGGTCCATGCCTGTTTCCTGGGCCAGGCGAATTGCCAGCGGCACCATGATAGTTGCTACCACCGCACTATGAATAAACTGACAGAACAGGATTGTTATCACAAAGAGGACAATAAAGGCAGCATACGGCCCAAAGCGCCCTGCAACAGGCAGAACCAGGCCAATAATGCGGTCTGCAAGACCGGTTTTGGTGATTGCCAGGCCAAGCGGCAACATTCCGGCAACCAAAAAGATTACACGCCATTCAATGGCCTGATAAGCGGCTTTTTTACTCAGCACGCCAGAAACAATCATGGCAATGGCACCAGTTAACAAGATCAAACTGAGATGTTCTGTGAAAAGCATTGTTCCAATAATTGCGGTAAGGAAAATACCCAGAGCCAAACCACTGCGATGACGTGCCGGAGCTTCCTCAATCATTGGGTCACTAAGCATGATTAAGTCATGGTCTTCCCGAAGCTGTAAAATCTTGTCGCGGGGTCCATAGAGGAGCAAACCATCGCCCATCTGAATCTTACGCGCTCCCAGTTCGGAGCGAATCGGTTGGCCTCCCCGCCAGATGCCTAAGACCTGTACGCCATACCGGTCGCCAAAACGGCAATCAACCAGGGTTTGTCCAATCAGAGAAGATCGGGGTGCCAGGGTTGCCTCGGCAATGTGAATCTTGTCCGATTCCAAGGCAGCAAGCGGTAAGGGGCGTTCGGGGAGGATTTTAAGTGTAGGCTCCAGTGCATTCCAATCCAGTTCCTGATAACGCCCTTCCAGAAGAAGAATATCCCCGCTGCGCAACCGAGTTCCAATGGGCGGCAGTCTAAGCGCCTTGCCGCGCCTTTCAATAGCTACAATAGTCATCTTATATTCACTGCGAATACCGCTTTTTTCGATCGTTTTGCCTTCTAAAGCAGACCCGGGTACAATTTCCGCCTGGATCAGACGTTCGCTTAATTTATACGTTTCTGCATGGTCGTGTCTGGTTAAGCTACGGCCATGGGAAGAGGGTTTGGTTTCTGGCATGAGCCGTACACCAATGAGCATATTGTAGACAATCGCTACAACCGCCATTGACATGCCCAAAGGCCAAAAGTCCACAACGCCGTAACCAGTGTAACCAGCTGACTGCAAAATACCGCTCGAGACCACATTGGTAGTAGTGAAGGCAGACGCTGTGCCCCCCACCATCGTTGCCAGGGCCATTGGCAGTAGCAGCTTGGAAGGACTGGTACCCGAAAGATGTGCCAATGCAAGCACAGACGGCAGAAGTACTGATGCAACCGAAATGTTGTTCATGACCAAGGCCAGAAAAACTCCAAAAACCATCGAGATCAGGACGATGCGCTTAAGGGTAGGGTTTTTTCCTATGATCCGCATCATGCCAGCGGCAGCCTTTTCAGTCCAGCCCGCTTGCCGTAGTGCTTCAACCAGAATGGACATCGAAATAAGGGTAATAACAGTAGATCTTCCAAACCCACTGATGGTTTCGCTTACGGTAAGGACGCCTGTAAGACCCAAAGCGATCATCACTCCCAAAGCAACCAGGTCGGGCGGGATCTTTTCTGTCAGGAAGAGGACTATAGCAGTTACAAGGATTAATACAACTAGAATTTGCTCAGGCATTTAAAAACTCAGGTTAAATGAACTAACCGTTAATCATACCCGAAAACGGACCCCAATTTGCGAAATACGTGGACTATTCCTTTGAATGCGTTAACCGCAAGACTCAGGGAGCTTTAAAGAAATACGTTTTGGCTAGGGCTTGTGTTAGTCTTCGCTAATTGAGCGAATTAAGATGATTGATTTGCCGTTTGCTTTTTTTAGCTCAAAATCGTTCTTTTGACGGCGGATAACCGTAGCTAAAGACACTGAGCCATACGTGCGCGGATCAAAACCAGGATCGATACGGCGCAGGGCCGTACCTACCTCTGAAAGACTTGCCCAGCCATCGTCATCAATTCCAACCATTTCAATCGCCTGATTAACCTTGTCAATCAGATCAAGCTCGGAACTGCTCAATTTCTCTGCCTTGGTCTGACGGGCAGCAGCTTTTTTCTTCTGCCGTTCTCGGTCTTCCAGGTTTTCGGTATATGTAAACACATCACAGGCAGCTACAAAAGCACGCGGGGTAGACTTTTTGCCAATACCCAACACCATCTTTCCGTTCTCACGGATCCGTGTTGCCAAACGGGTGTAATCACTGTCGCTGCTCACCAGACAAAACGCATCCACCTGCTCTCTGTGCAAAATGTCCATAGCGTCAATGATCATGGCGCTGTCGGTGGCATTCTTGCCTACAGTGTAACGAAATTGCTGGATGGGCTGAAAGGCATATGAGTTTAAGATATCCTTCCAAGATTTCATGTTTGCGGTAGTCCAGTCGCCATAGACGCGTCGGATAGTAGCAACACCAAAACGGCCGGCTTCCACAACAATCTGTTCAATCAGAGAAGATTGGGCGTTATCGCCATCAATGAGAATAGCGATTCTTTTTTCACGGTAAGGGCTTTCTTCATTCATGTAATGAATTATACCTGCCCTGTGCCCTTTAGAAGCCTGACTTACATGACTTACAGGGGCTTTAGCAAGCCGTGCCGGGCATAGTACTGCTGGTGATAATCTTCTGCCGGCCAAAAAACAGGCATGGAGACAATTTCAGTACAGATTGGACTGTCAAACCTTGCTTCTTTATCCAACTGAGCGATGGTCTTCAGGGCAAGCGTTTTTTCGTCCTCATCAATGAAAAAAATGATCGAACGATATTGGCTGCCAAAATCGGAACAGTTTTGACCCTCTTCAGTGGGATCGTGCAAATTAAAAAACGTGTCCAACAAAGCTTGGTAACTAATTTTACACGGGTCGTATTCTACACAGACCGTCTCGGCATGACCACTGGTTTCCGAACACACATCGGCATAGCTGGGTTCATCCAAATGCCCTCCTGCATAGCCAACACTGGTACGCGTAACACCTTCAAGCTCCTGAAATGCAGCCTCAACACCCCAAAAACACCCTGCTGCGAAATATGCTTGTTTGATCATTCCCTGTAAGCCTTCTTATGATAGGTTCTTATTTATCTAATAACTCATAAATCAACTTGGAAATACTATAACATCTAACCCAAACCTTAAATGGATTTTTATTGTTGAAGTAAAAGCTTGTTAACAAGCTTTTTTGTTTAATGACTGAGAAGATGAGCGAAACGGTATCAAAGCGGCATTAGAAATGTACTTATTATTACTCGTTCAGATCGCCTTTATTGGCTGCCCAAACAGCCATGCCTATAATTCCAGCCAGATCTCCTAAACTACCGCACACAAGCTCGATTTCTTCCGGGGGCATCACAACCATACGTTGTTTCATCCCTCTTCGGATTGGTTTTAAAAGGAATTCACCGGCAGAGGCAACACCCCCTGTAATCACCACGCGTTTAGGTCCAAGCACCAAGGATGCATTGCTGATGGCAACTGCCATGTAGTCCCCTACCAAATCCCAAATATGCAATGCAACCTTATCCCCCGCTTCGGCAGCCTTGGTTATCAGATATGGCGTTATTTTATTGAGATCATAGCCGGCTAATTCTCCGATAATCGTAGTTTGGCCTTGTACCACTGCATTTATGCCCATGGTTGCAATGGCCGGCCCACTAGCCAGTGTTTCTACACAACCGCGATTGCCGCAACCGCAAACAGGACCATTAAGATCTATGCTTATATGCCCTAGCTCGCCAGCGGTTCCACCCTGATTGAGTAGCAACTGGTCATTTAAAATGACACCCCCGCCAATTCCGGTTCCAATCGCAAAGCAAAGCATACAATCCACACCTTTACCAGCGCCGAAGGCCCACTCACCATAGGTGATCGCGCGCACATCATTCAAGATATAAACAGGTCGATCAAGTGCTTCGGCTAAGGTTCGCTGCAGCGGAATTCGCACCCAATGAGAAGGCAGATTAGGAAGAAACACCGTTTCACCGGTTTCGAGATCCAGGCGGCCAGGCGCAGAAACACCAATTCCGCCAATCTGGTCCATCTTGAGGCCATATTTTTCTACAACTGCTTGCAATACTGCAGATATGCGCGCCATCACAGCCTGCGGGCCTTCCCGGCCCAAGGTTGGCGTACCTTCTGTAGCCACCACTTTACCATTTTCTAAATCAAACAGACCAGCTTTGATGTTTGTGCCACCCAGATCACAACCCAGATAATAACGATAGGACATAGAAATCTCCGAATAAAACACTTTTTCGAAATTATAGGTAGCAGAGTAAAAAATACAAGGGCTGCCAAAAGACAGCAGGCTGACAGTCAAATCAGGAGCTGTGAACTATCATCGCGAATGGGTGATTTCTCTTGGATAGGCTTGTTGATATAGCAGATCTTAGTTTGAATTTAAAACTGAGGGAATAGCATTGTAGCCATTTTCTATGGCATACAAAAGATCAGCACTGTAGTGCCTGTTCTAAATGCTTCGACGATAACTAATCTTCTAATGGTTTCTTACAAAATATCTTTAAGTTAGAGTGGGCCCGGAAGGATTCGAACCTTCAACCAAGCGGTTATGAGCCGCCTGCTCCGCCATTGAGCTACGGGCCCGGAGGGGGTTAATCTTATCACAAGCGCAAGGACACTGCGCCTGGAAAACCCTTTTTTTACCTGGTTTTATTTCTGCATTTTTGCCCAGGTATCTACCAAGCCGATCGTGCGCAGCCAGGTTGGTTTTCCGTCTTGGTCAATAGCGCTGTCCGGTGTAAAGTAGCCATTGCGGACAAACTGGTACACCTCGCCCGGCTTTTGATCTGCCAGGCTTGCTTCCAGTTTGGCATTCCCGATCACCAGTTTCGAGTCACGATTGATATGCTGGGTAAAGACCTCGCCTTCGGGCAAATCTTCAGGGTAGGCATCGGGAAAGAGCTGCTCATAAAGATGCACTTCGGCATCTAGAGCTGTCTTAGAATCTACCCAGTGGATGGTGCCTTTTACTTTTCGTCCGTCGGCAGCATTGCCTCCGCGGGTCTCGGGGTCGTAAGTACAGTGAACCGCTAACAATTCGCCATCGGGTCCTTTTTCAAGGCCAACAGCACGCACAAAATAGGCATTCATCAGGCGAACTTCCTTACCCGGGCTAAGACGATGGTACTTTGGAACCGGCTCTTCCATAAAATCGTCCCGTTCAATCCACAGTTCGCGGCTGAAAGAAACAGGACGAGTGCTCATGCTCTCGGGGTCCTGCGGAAAATCTTTTACATCAAACATTTCCGTTTTTCCCTCGGGATAATTATCGATAATGAGCTTAAGCGGTTGCAGCACTGCCATGCGTCTTTTCGAGCTAAGGTTCAGTTCGTCGCGCACAATATGTTCCAGCAGTTCAATATCTACAAAACTTTCGTTTTTCGCAATTCCAACGGTAGCGATGAACTCCAGGATTGCTTCCGGAGGGTAGCCCCTACGGCGCATCCCTGCCAAAGTTGGCATGCGCGGATCGGCCCAACCATCCACAAAACCTTGCTCCACGATCAGGCGCAGCTTGCGTTTGCTCATTACCGTGTGAGTAATGTTCAATCGTGCGAATTCGATTTGCTGCGGGTGGAAAATCCCAAGCTGCTCAATAAACCAATCGTAAAGTGGCCTGTGATTCTCGTACTCCAGCGAGCACATACTGTGGGTGATTCCTTCAATTGAGTCACTTTGTCCATGAGCCCAGTCATACATCGGGTAAATACACCACTGATCCCCTGTGCGATGATGTGTAGCATGCAGAATACGGTACATAACTGGATCCCGCATGTTAATGTTGGGGGAGCTCATGTCAATTTTTGCACGCAATGTCTTGCTGCCATCAGGGAATTCACCTGCTCGCATACGCTCAAAAAGGTCCAAATTTTCTTCCATAGGACGATCGCGCCAGGGGCTGTTCCTGCCCGGTTCAGTAAGCGTTCCACGGTGTTCACGTAATTCGTCCCCGCTAAGCTCATCCACATAAGCCTGGCCTTGACGGATCATTTGCAGAGCCATTTCATAGAGTTGCTCAAAATAATCTGAGGCATAGTACTCGCGGTCGCCCCAATCAAAGCCCAGCCAGTGAATATCCTCTTTGATGGCATCCACAAATTCAACGTCTTCCTTCACCGGGTTGGTGTCATCGTAGCGTAAATTAGTCAGACCGCCATATTGTTCAGCAATTGCAAAATCCGCAACCAAGGCCTTGGCATGGCCAATATGAAGGTAACCGTTTGGTTCAGGAGGAAAACGCGTATGCACCCTGCCGCCAAATCGACCGCTGGCGTTGTGTTCGTCAATGATCTGGGTAATAAAATTATCAAATATAATGCCTTTTTTAATCATACGTACTCCTTTGGGACTCTCGCAGGATTATAACATTCCGTCTAAGGATCTGAGAACATAATCCTGGAGCTAAGGTTCAGCCGGTTTTAAGCTTTCAACCTGCCAAAAGATCGGCAAGCAAACCAGAACTGCACAGTTCTTCCGGAAAATTGAGAGTAATAATATAAGCCTGCATGTTTGCTGGTTTTTACAAAACCCTGTTAAAGAACGTGGCTGGCATAAATGCCAGCCGCGAACTGCATGTAATAGGACCGTTACCCAACCCTTAAAAGCTTAAGCGTGCGGGTCTGTTCACGGCCTAAGCCGCTTTACTCTGCTTGGCTAACTCGCGGGCAATTGCCTGAGCCTGGGCAATATCAGCATCTTTTGGACTGCCGATAAACTCCTTTGCGTCCACAACCGACCAGTTCAATTTTTGGGCATAGTCATTAAAAACGCTCTTTGCCCCACCGCTCCAGGCATACGAACCAAAGTAGCCCGCAACTTTGTGCTTTACACCTTTTATTTCAGCAAAATGCAGCAAGTTGACCATTGCCGGGAACATCGCACGTTCGTAGGTGGGACAAGCAACCAGCACCCCTTTTTTGGTCCATAGTGAAGGCAAAATATAACTGGGATGGATATTGCCTACATTAAAAACCTGTACAGGAACATCCTCATCGGCGAATACTCCCAATACCTGTTCCATGGCCCGTTCCGTATTACGATACATGCTGCCATAAAGCACGGTTACACCAGGCTCACTATGTGTTTCTGGCTCTGCCCCATAGTATGCCCACTTTGCATAAAGTTCAATAATCCGCATGGGATTTTTCCGCCACACCAGGCCATGAGAAGGCGCGATGATCTTTAGGGGATATTTACTCAGTGTTTCTGCAGCACGCAACACATTTTTGCTAAACGCAGCGACTATATTGGTATAGTAGCGCAGGGCTTCTTCCTCGTAATAGCGCTGGTTCTCCGTTTGATCGTCGAATATTTTTCCATTCAGAGCACCATAGGAGCCGAACGCATCACAGGAAAAGAGAAGCTGTTCATCTTCCACATAGGTCATCATCGTTTCTGGCCAATGAACCAAAGGTGTGAATAAAAAGCGCAAAGTGTAACGCCCTAAATTAAGCGTTTCTTCATGTTTTACAACCTGCACCTGGTCTTCTACCCCATAAAAGTCCTTGAGCATGGCAATTGCTTTGCCCATGCCGATAAAGGTAGCCTTTGGAGCCAGCTCCCGCAGCCGCAATACCACACCGCTGTGGTCTGGTTCCATATGATTGACGACAATGTAGTCCAGTTTGGCAAGATCAATCAGCTCGCTAACCTGGTTAATAAAGTCGTCCGAAAAATTTTCCTTCGAGAGGTCTACCAGAGCCGTTTTCTCATCCCGGATGAGGTAGGAGTTGTAAGATACACCCACATTTTGGATCGGCCACAAGCCTTCAAACAGCTCCGTTGAGCGATCATTGACCCCAACCCAGAAAATATCCGGGCAAATCTCAATAGGCCTCATAGTTCCTTAACCTTCAAGAAACTTTGTTACTTCAGCCAGATGGCCTGCACAGCCTAAATATTCGTTTTTGGCTGCAATAAATTTTGCGTATTCGGCAATAAACACCTTGCCTGGGTCGCGCAAGTCGAATTTTTCCGGGTGCTCCAGGAAAAACTCTCGGTGAACACGTGTCCATACCAGGCGCCCATCCGTATCGATATTGATCTTGGTCACACCTAAAGTAGATGCTTTTTTGAACTGATTAGCGTCCACACCTTTGGCTCCATGGATCTTGCCGCCAGCTGCATTGATGCGTGCCACCTCTTCTTGCGGTACAGAGCTGGAACCATGCAAGACCAAGGGGAAACCAGGAAGTTCTTTCTGTATTTCGGCTAAAACATCAAAGTGCAGCGACTGCGAGCCGCTAAACTTAAAGGCTCCGTGGCTGGTTCCAATAGCGACAGCCAGGCTATCACAGCCGGAGCGTTCAACAAACTCTTTTGCCTGACGCGGATCAGTTAGTTTGGCATCGGCCTCTTCTACCTTTACATGTTCTTCAACGCCACCCAATTGGCCCAACTCTGCCTCTACCACCACACCTGCTGCATGTGCTCGATCGACCACACGGCGGGTAACAGCAATATTCTCTTCAAAGGGGAGATGGCTGCCATCAATCATCACTGAAGAGTAAAAACCGGAGTCGATACATTCATAGCAGGTTTCCTCATCCCCATGGTCAAGATGGACTGCGAAAACAGCTTGCGGGTAAACCTGGTCAGCTGCACGTATCAGACCTTCTAAAAAGGTTTTGTTTGTATAAGCCCGTGCACCCTTACTGATTTGAATGATAAAAGGGGCTTGTGAATCGAGGTTACCCTTAAACAAACCAACGATTTGCTCAAGGTTATTGATGTTATAAGCACCTATAGCATATTTGCCATAGGCATGTTCAAAAAGTTTCTTAGTAGTTACAATCATCTTTTACTCCTTTAATGCGTGGAATATACAAAAAAGATTATACCCAAAGGCAACTGGTTTCTCAATAAAATGTAGGAGCAAATGAGGAGCACAGCTGGGTTAAACGAACAGAATTAATCCCAGTCGTCATTGTTATTTTCAGGAAGACTGTTAGTTTGTCTGCTTCATGCGCGGCTATACAATTGCCGCAAACTCTCAGCATAGCGCTGCGGATCATGGTCAGTTCGAATTTTAGCAATGGCAGCATTCCCTTTAGCAGCCACTATAGCCGGGTTTGCAATAATACCGCATACCGTTTCTTCCAGCCCAATTTCAATAGTTTTACTTAGTTCCATTCGCTGATCGGGCCTGGTATAAAGTGCTTCTCCTAATTGATTTTTAGGTACCTTGATTAACCAACCGACCTTATCATTATTCATTTCGGGCAAAGCCCTTATGTCCGTACTAATTACCGGGCAACCACAAGCCTGCGACTCCAGCACACTCAAGCCATACGTATCGGCCCAGGTAGGTAAAAGGCCAACATCAGCTTGCTTTTGCAATTCGATAACCTCAGGATTGGGCAACGAAGGATAATACTCGATCCAATCTGCACCACTATTTAGTTTTTCTTTAGCCCAGTTTAAGTCTTCCTCGGTCTCGTGGGCAGCGTAAGGTTCAAGGCGTAAAGAAGACACCACAACCAGTTTAACGGGCAAACCACGCTCTACCGCTAGACGCTCAAAGGCATTCAAGAGTTCGCGGCCACCCTTGCGGAAAAAAGCTGCTCCTACCAAAATAAAACGCATTGGCCTGGAATGATCATAATGCCGCTCTTCCCGATAGCTAACTATCACCTCCTGCGGAGGATGGAGCACCGCAAGCTTAGGAAGGATTGCTGCAGCATAGTCGCCAGGAAACTGTGCCAAAAGGTCTTCTTCTATTGTCTTCGAATTCTTAGACCAGGCGATAATGCCCTTACAAGGCTTATCGGCCAAGGCCTCCAAGCCACGCTTTGTCATTGAATCTAATAGTAAACTCTGGGAGGTATCACCTTGATGGCGGGTAACCAGCTTGCTAAAGCGCGGAACTATTGTTTCGAAAGAAGTAAACCAAGCTGTTTTACCATAAGAAATGCCATTGCTAAAATGAAACAGATCTACCTTGTTGAGGTCAAAATCATCAAATTGATTATTGAGATCAAAAGTAGGAATGAGTGGTTTCCCGATCAATCTGTTCAATCGCAGTGCCAATGCCCGGCGATAACTGAACAAATCCCGAACCGGTACATAGTTTGCTTCAGGTAATATTCCAACGATATTGCGTTTATTCGTGTAATAATCGAGTCGATAATACGGTACGCCTATTTTCACCCAATCCTCCGAATTAGGGCTGTATCTTACCATAGCAAAACTGCAAGTGCTTTGTTCTAAACCCGTTTGTTCCTGAACAATCTGCCCATTTAGAACAAATACAAGCCCCTTCGAGACCAGCAAGTATCAGGCCTGTTTTTTAGCTTGGGGATATGTCGGGTTTATAACTGCAGCCGTTCACCGAATAGACTGGCAAGGATGGGGTACGGGTCAATCGCTTTAACCCGAAAGAGGCAGGCGACAATTCGACAGCTGGGCTAGCCAACATTGGGCTGAGAAGAATAAGAAAATATTGACATGCCTCAAGGCGCAGTCATAATTGCGTAAGCAGAACCCAAAGAAACTCCAGCAAGTAATTAACCGAATCGTCCGGTAATGTACTGCTCAGTACGAGGGTCTTTTGGCCGGGTAAAAATCACATCTGTACGATCAAATTCCACCAATCGGCCAGTTCTTGTTTCATCAGTATAAAAGAATGCTGTGTAATCAGAAACGCGGCCAGCCTGCTGCATATTATGCGTTACGATCACAATTGTGTAGTTTTCTGCGAGGTGGTGGATAAGTTCTTCAATGCGTAAGGTCGCAATGGGGTCCAGGGAGGCAGCGGGTTCGTCCATTAAAATCACCGACGGTTGTACTGCCAGGGCACGAGCGATACACAAACGTTGCTGTTGACCACCACTGAGTGCCAGCCCGCTCTTATGCAAATCATCCTTTACTTCGTCCCATAATGCCGCTCCGCGCAAGGAGCGCTCTACAATTTCATGAATGCGATGCTTGTCGTTAAGACCATTGACACGAGGCCCATAAGCAACATTATCAAAAATTGATTTCGGAAAGGGGTTAGGTTTTTGAAAGACCATGCCAACATTCTGGCGCAGGTTCACAACGTCCATCTCAAAAATATCCTGATCATCCATCGTAGCCAATCCACTTACGCTTACACCAGGAATCAGGTCATTCATGCGGTTGAAGGTGCGTAAAAAGGTGCTTTTTCCACAACCCGAAGGGCCAATCAATGCAGTTACCTGCTTTTCAGGAATTTTGATTGAGATCTCATCGAGGGCCTTGAATTTACCATAGAACAGGCTGTAATCCCTTGTTTCTAACTTTGTTTTTGGTTGGGCTTCGGGAAGATTGTCGCTCATTGAATTCCTCGTACTCCCCTGGTCAGACGCCGAGAAATTTGATCGATGACCAGGTTAATGATAATGATCGTGATAATCAGGATTGCAGCGGTACCCATGGCCTTATCGAAGGCACGAGTATCCATTGCCAGGTAATACAGGTGTAATGCCATGGTGCGCCCGCTATCCATAATGCTGGTAGGCATACGATATGAACCGCCAAGCGTAACAAAGAAGATGGCGGTTTCGCTAACGATACGCCCCACGCTAAGGATAATACCCGTAACAATACCGGGCATTGCCGCAGGCAAAACCACTCTTGTAAGGGTTTGCCACTTGGTAGCACCTAGTGCCAAACTGCCTCCCCGCAGATCCCGCGGAACGGTCAGCAATGCTTCTTCCGTTGTTCGAATAATGGTAGGCAAGATAAGGCAGGCACCTGCCAGGCTAGCCGAAAGCAGGCTCCAGCCAAAGTGCAGAGTAGTAACAAAAAGCGCATAACCAAAGAGGCCAAAAATGATCGATGGAATGCCTGCCAAGGTTTCCACACCAAAGTGTGCAAACTGGATCAACCCGGAAATATACTTATTGTTGATACCCTCTTCACCAGCATATTCGATCAAGTAAATTGCAGCTCCAATACCTAAAGGAGTGGCAAACAACAAGGTAAGGCCTACCAGGTACAAGGTAGTAACGATAGTTGTAGAGATGCCACCTTCCCCTGAAATACCACCACTTGGAGGAGTACTAAGGAACTCCCAATTAACTACTTTGAGGCCTTCAGCCATAACATAACCAATCACCGCCAGCAAGATAGCCACAGTAATAAAGCCACCTATCCAAAGCAATACGTACCAGGCTTTTTGGCTAATTCTCCTTATCCGCAGGTTGTCAGCCTGGCGCATGTACGCGGCTTCTGTTTCAAGGTTAAGTGTCGAAGTATTTTCTGCCATCATTGCCCTAACTTTTAAGCTCGCCCTTGCGGATTAAGATGCGTGCAGTGATATTTACAATCATAATCAGGATAAAAAGAACCACGCCCGTTACAAAAAGCATGCTTGCATGAACGCCTGTTGCGTACGAATTTTCAACCGCAATATTACCTGTAAGAGTTCGTGCTTGGCGCAGCCAGAGTGTAAGCGGGTTATTGGTGAGAGGTGAGGGCATTAGAACTGAGTTACCGATAACCATAATCATGGCCATGGTTTCTCCTAATGCGCGCCCGATACCTAAAATTACAGCTGCCACTATTCCGGAGCGTGCCGAAGGCAAAACTACCTGGGTTATCGTTTGCCAATGAGTAGCGCCCAATGCCAGGGAACCATTACGGTAGGCCTGAGGTACCGCGCGGATTGCATCCTCAGCAATACTGGTTATTGTAGGCAGGATCATCACCGCTAGAACGATTGATGCAGCTAATAAACCAAAACCGGTGTTGCCTGGAACTGGAATGCGACGCACCAACGGTACCAATACAACCATACCAAAAAGGCCATACACTACGGATGGAATCCCGCCCAAAAGCTGAACCATTGGCCTAAAAACACTTACCACGCTGCGTGGAGCTACTTCAGCCAGAAAGATGGCACAACCCAATGCAAGTGGCAATCCTAAGGTTATTGCTCCAATCGTCACCAGGATGGACCCAGCCATCATGGCCACAATTCCGTACTGTTCCTGACCAGGTCGCCAGACAGTATTCAAAAATATATCTGCGAGAGGGATTGTCTTAAGGGCAGGCAAAGCTTCCTTGAAAATAAAGAGCCCAATCATAAACACAATGATGATCGAAACCATGGCCGAGATAAAAAGAACGTATCTGACCCCTTTTTCTACAATGAACCTTTGCTGCATTATGCCTCTGGTGTTTTTATTCCTGTTTCGATTTTATCGTAGTCTGGCGCCCCTCTGCTCGTTTTAGAGAGGCGCCAGCGTTAACAATCAGTTATGGTTTGACTTATTTAACTGCAATGTAGCCTTCTTCAACCACAATTGCCTGTCCATCCGGTGAAAGGATGAAATCCAAGAAGGCCTTTACTGCTCCAGCAGGTTCCCCGCTTGTGATCAGGTTGAGAGGACGTACAATCGGAAAGCTGCCATTGGCTGCGTTTTCTTCACTGGGCTCAACACCATTAACTTTGATAGCCACAACGGTATCATCAATGTACCCCATTGAGAGGAAACCGATCGAATGAGGCGTGGTGGAAACGGTTGTGCGGATCGCACCATTGCTGGGCTGCAAAATGGCAGTATCAGTAATGAGGACATCTTTGCCCATAACCATTTCTTCAAACGCGGCCCGAGTGCCAGAGCCCTCTTCCCGCGAAACTACAATGATCGGCTGGTCAGCTCCGCCAACTTCTTTCCAGTTGGTGATTTTTCCACTGAAAATATCACGAACCTGGTCCATCGTGAGGTCGTCAACAGTAACTTCCGGGCTCACTACTACAGCAATCCCATCGCGAGCAATTACAAAAACCTTTAGCTCAGGGTTTGCGCTAAGCTCTGATTCTTTTACCTCACGTGAGGCCATACCAATATCAGCTGTTTTCTCAGCAGCGGCTTTCACACCCACAGAAGAACCACCACCCTGAACATCAACGGTCACACCAGAATGCATAGCCATGAAGCTCTCTGCAAATTTTTCTGCCAGAGGCTGCACGGTTGTGGAGCCAGCCATGGTAATCTTTCCAGTTACTTCAGCGACTGGTTCCTCAGTAATGGTGATGTAACCTTCTTCGGCAACTATTGCCTGGCCTTCGGGGCCCATGGCGTAGTCAAGAAAAGCCTGAACCAAGGGAGACGGGTCGCCATTACCTACCAGGTTGAGCGGGCGAACAATGGGGAAGCTGCCATTTTTAGCGTTAGCTTCGGTAGCCTCGACACCGTTGATTTTTACGGCTTTAACAGTATTGTCAATGTAACCCATCGAGATGTAACCAATGGAATCAGGGGTTGTTGAAACAGTTGTGCGTACTGCACCGTTGCTGGGCTGCAAAATGGCGGTGTCAGTAATAAGCACTTCTTTACTCATGACCAGTTCTTCAAAAGCACTGCGTGTACCGGAACCTTCTTCGCGGGAGACTACAACAATGTTCTTGTCTTCGCCGCCTAAGTCTTTCCAGTTGGTCACTTTTCCGCTGAAAATATCCTGAACCTGTTGAGGGGTCAGATCATCAACTGTAACATCGGGGTTGACCACGACAGCAATTCCGTCACGGGCAATCACATACACACGAATATCGCCAGCAGCAAGCTCACTGTCTTTTAATTCACGTGAAGCCATTCCAAGATCAGCGGTTTTCTCGGTAGCGGCTTTGACGCCGACAGAAGAACCACCACCCTGAACATCAATGGTCACGTTGGCATGAGCCGCCATAAAGCCTTCTGCAAACTTTTCTGCCAGGGGCTGCACGGTTGTGGAGCCAGCCAAGGTAATCTTTCCTGACAATTCTTCAGTAGCAGGAGCTGGCTCTTTGGTGGGTTCTGCTGGAGCCTCGGTAGCCTTAGCCGGTGCTTCTGTAGCCGCTGGGGCTGCTGTGGGGGTTGCAGCAGGACTACAGGCAGCCAACAAACTCAGAATCAGAACTGCCATCACTGCAATTGAAAACAACTTACGATTATTTTTCATTTACTTCTCCTCTTTTGATTGATAACAAACTTTACTGCTTTATCTGTTCTATGATAAAGGCTTGAGATTAAGCTTGGCTTAAGTAAGACTTAAGGCCTTTTTAGGGCTTTGCTATTAACAATCGTACGCGTGTTAGAATCCAAACCAATGAGCCTGATCTGGAAACAGAAGGTCTTGTGCCTATGTGTAGGTCTTACACTCCTCGGCAGCAGCGGCTGCCAGCGGCTGCAGACGGCACCGCGCCTAACACCCTTGCCTCGGGCAGCTGCACCAGCCACACTTGCGCCCTACCAACAAGCTACCCAGGCTCTAATCAACGCTACTCCCACCAGTCCGCCTACGGCTACGCCCTTCCCTATAGCTACTGCAACGGAAAATACAAGCCAAGCCGAGAGTCTATCTCGGTTGTTCAATCCTTTAACCGGTATGGAAGCAAGCAGTCCCAGCCGGCTAACGCAGCGCCCGGTACTGGTCAAACTGGCAAATTGGCCCCAAAGCTTGCGACCTCTGGTGGGAATAAATCCAGCGGATATCGTCTTCGAGTACTACATCGGGCACCAAATGAACCATTTGGCAGCTTTGTATTATGGGTCCGATTCACAACAGGCAGGCCCTTTGGCTCCAGCAAGGAATTTAGACCTGCAGCTGGCGGAGGTGTATCAGAGCAACCTGGTAATCGCGAGCGCACCGGAGCCTTTAGGGACAACCCTGAGGCGCAATTTGGCTGGACGAGTAGCATTTCGTGGCGATTTGTCCTATCCGGCTTTTTATACCGAGCCACTGAGCTTAGGCGGCAACACGGTTGTGGATACTACTGCAGTGCGTTTAGGGCTTGCCAAACAAGAAGGCCTGCCTTTTGTTCCCAATTTGGAAGGTATGCACTTTGATGCAGCCTTGCCTCCAAATGGAGAAACGGGCATTGAGCTTTGCTACAGCTATGCAGATTTTTCGGTGATGCAGTGGCATTACAATCCCGATACAGGTTTCTATGAGCTGTGGCAGGATTGGCAGAATACAGCGGGAAACTACGAGCTGGCACCCAGTTCTGACCGCGAAGGAACACCGGTAAGAACGGATAATTTGGTCGTGCTCTTTGGAAAGTATCTTGAATACAGTGAGAAGGAATACGATTATCAGTTGGTTCAAGCCAGCCCGCAGCAAGCCTTGATTTTCCGTGACGGACAGCTTTTTTATGCCCAGTGGCAGGTACCCGGTCCTTTAAGTCCCATCGTGTTTACGGACCTCAATGGCCAGCCCTTTGCCTTGAAACCAGGTCGCAGCTGGATAGTACTCAGCAGCTTCAACACCCGTACCACAAGCCTGCCTGACGGTGTTTGGGAATTGGAGTTTTCAGTTAAATAAATAGCCAGCCTATCCCATAGAGATTATGCTGCTTCACAGGCTTAATCACCACGGTACAAACTGTTACGACTACCTGCTGCAGAAAACAACCCAACTGCTATGCAAGGCGTATATTTGACTTGATGGGATAATTCACTTTGTCCCTCTGCATAGCCATATTTGGTCCAATGGCAAATCGAGTTGCTTTGCCTGCAACAATGATCGTTTCAACGTGTATTGAGACATTGGATATTGAGTTTGATGTCCGACTGTTTTTTGAGCTTCTATACCTATTGAGAAAATTGTCCATCTTTTCAATCTTTTTGCTTCGTTCCTCACTTTACTGTATTTAAGGCTTTAATGATGTTGCCGGAACAATAAAAATACCCGTCTCAGGTTCTTTCATTACCGCTTCGCAATGTCCTACAATCACACACATAAATGCGGGCTTCTTTTTCACATTGGCATAAAATTTTGAAAGACTGTTCACAGCATCCTTAATGTCTCTGGTACTCAATTTAATCTCAAAGGCTGCATAACTGCCGTCGCCAAACTCAATAATTGCGTCCACCTCATCTCCGGATGAATTATCTCGAAAATGATAAAGGTAACCATCAAGATAATCAGCATATATTCTGAGGTCTCGCTCAACCAATGCTTCAAACAGGAGTCCGAAAGTTTCATGGTCATGAAGCAATTTATTCGTTGTGAGTTGCAGACTTGCACAACAAAGCGACGGATCGACAAAGTGCCTTTTTGCAGTTTTTCCAATTCTCGAAGAAGAACGATAATTTAAACTATAGGCTTCTTGGTTGGCTGTAATGTATAAGCTGTCCAAAACTCCAAGGTAGTCTGCTATCGTTGCTCGGCTTTCTATAAGCTGTTCCTCATTTTCGTACTCTTCAATATCTCTGACCAATGTAACATTACCGGCAAGCGTTGTTTCATTTCGCGATAAAGAA
The DNA here is from genome assembly GCA_040772305.1 of Anaerolineaceae bacterium. Classification (GTDB taxonomy): domain Bacteria; phylum Chloroflexota; class Anaerolineae; order Anaerolineales; family Anaerolineaceae; genus Mesolinea. Next base: position 1,227,250 of record JAXGYK010000001.1, on the reverse strand, counting down.
CGGAGCAACATGCGCATCTTATTAGGATTTCTTTTTCTTACCTGCCCTTCGTGCATATCCTTCTTAACAATGGCGTCAATGTAGCTTTTAGGGATAATTCCGATATCTTCATCTGCCATATCAATGTTTTCCGGCCACCCGCCTCTGACTATTAAATGTGCAAGCTCATCCAGTTCGACCTTGCCGGTGTGCCCTTCGTTTAACTTACCATTGAGCATATCACTGATAGATGCTTCACCTGTCGAGTCCCCGGATTCATACAAACTCATGGTGTGCATACGAATCGTAGCTATCCGTCCCGTTCCTGAGTGAAATACATCATCGCTTGATATCGAATCAAGAGAAGTAGAGCCCGTGAGAATAAATTTCCCTTTTTCTCGGCTGTTATCGCATTCATGGCGTACTGCATCCCATACACTGGGAACAATCTGCCACTCATCAATCAGCTGCGGTTTTTCAGTGAGGAAGATATATTTAGGATCAATGCCTGCCATATCCTTCTGACTCTTTTCAGTCATGTACGTTACACTGTTGGCATGGTTTAATCCGGTCCATGTCTTCCCACACCATTTAGGACCTTCAATAGACACTGCTCCGAAAATTTTCAGATATCTTGCAATTTTATCGTCAATTAACCTCGGTCTATATCCGTCTTTTTTTAAACTCACAGCCCTCACCTCCGATAGCATAATAGCATTCTATTGCGCACTTTTCAAGTGTTTTGCTATACACTTTTCAGAAGTTTTGTTGCGCTATTTTCATAAAAAGATACGTTTCAATTCACTTCTTATAATCAAATGTTTTTAATCGAAACCTTGAAATTATATTTATTTAATACGTATTCCTTATTTTTATGCATAGGTAGCCTTATATTCGGCAGCGGTCAAATAAATTCAGCCTATCCATCTAAATTGCGTCAGGACTTGCTCTGTTTATACGACCATCTGTTCAGGTCGTATTACACAATAATGAAAAACCAGCCATAAACCCCAGCAGAAGACTGGGACCGTTGTTCTCAGTCTTCACATGGGACAAAGCCAGCTACAGCTTTGTTTACATGGCTTAGCTTTACACCTTATGCAGTTTCTAAAGGCGACAAGACAGAAGCTTGGGGTGTGAAACTGATAGCACGCATCCCGTTCAGGGTTACAGCCAGCGAAACGCCGATATCTGCCAAAATCGCGACCCAAAGCGGCGTGAGGCCCATGATCGCCAGCACAGCCACGCTGGCTTTCACCAGCAAGCTGATGACAATGTTCTGCCGGATGAGTTGGTTGGTAAACCTGGACAAATCCAAAGCATAAGGCAAGCGTGCAAGGTCATCATTCATGAGTACCAGGTCTGCAGTCTCCAGAACCTGAGCGTTCGCCGCGCCCCCCATTGCAACTCCCAAATCAGCATGCGCCAAAGCCGGGCTGTCATTAATGCCATCCCCCACCATGATCACTTTTCCAAACCGCTCCCGCAATTGATCCAGTGCTTTCAGCTTTTCTTCAGGTAACAAATCAGCACTAAAATCGTTCAGAGGCAGCAAACGGGCAACCTTGCGGGCAACTTCCTCGTTGTCTCCCGTGAGCATAAAGGTTTGCAAGCCTCTCGTCTGCAGGTCTTTTAATACACTGGGGGCTTCACTGCGTAAAAGGTCTTCCACAGCCAAAAACCCTCGTACGCGTTCACCATCACAGACCAGCATTGTTGTTTTCCCTTGCGACTGTGCTGCCAGGGTTTGCGTAACTACCTGCTTGGGAAGATGGTCGCTGTGCTCATCCTGAAAAAGCTTGAGGCTGCCCACTGTTGCCAGACGTCCGTTGATATAGCCTTCCTGACCCAAGCCATCCCGGTTCCGGGCACTTTCCGCCGGAGGGTAGCGTTTATCTAAACCACGTTCCTGCGCGGCTGTTAAAACAGCCTGCCCTAAGGGGTGGCTGCTGTGTTGTTCAAGCGATGAAGCCAGCGCCAGCACCTCATTGCAGGGTTCACAAGTCTCATCATGAGCAGGGCCAAGACAGTCCACAGCCCGGTACTCGCTCACAGCGGGTTTTCCCTGTGTCAGAGTTCCAGTTTTATCAAACACAATTGCATTGGCATGCGAAAGGTTTTCAAGATATACGCCGCCTTTAAAAATTACGCCTTCGCGAGCAGCACGGGTGAGCGCCGAAATCAGTGTGATAGGCGTAGAAATAACCAGGGCACAAGGGCAGCCAACCATCAGCAAAGAAAGACCGCGGTGCAGCCAGCCATAGCTGCTGGAGGTGTTCCAGAACGGCTGTTGAAAAAATACTGTTGGGACCAGGACAACCAGCAGAGCAACTGCAAGCACAATAGGCGTATACACACGCGCAAAACGCTCAATAAACTTTTCCTGTTTGGACTTGGTAGCCTGAGCCTTTGTAACCAGTTCGATAATACGCTGAATGGTGTTATCGGCTGCAAGGCGCGTAACGATAACGCGCAGACTGCCCTGACCATTAACCGTACTGGAAAGCACCTCATCCCCGATCGTCTTGGGAACCAGACGACTCTCGCCGGTGATCGGGGCCTGGTTTACCTCGCTGCTTCCGGAAAGGACACGTCCATCGATGGGGAAGCGCTCGCCAGGCCGTACGATAACTTCATCACCTACGCGCAAATCCTCTACTGCAACCGTCTCCTCCAGCTCCCCTGAAACACGCAGAGCTTGTTTTGGAGCCAGGTCGGCAAACTCGGTTAACACTTTGCGTGCCTTATCGTTAATGTACCCCTCCAGCGATTCAGACATAGTAAAGAGCACCAGCATAATCAGCGCCTCATGGGCTTCGCCAATGATGACTGCGCCGATTGCAGCCAGCGACATAAGCAAGTTCATATTCAACCCCACCCCGCGAAAGAGCGACTGAAAACCGTTTAAAAAAACAGGCCAGCCAGCTATGGGCAATAAAACTAACTGGATCAGCATCACCCACGGTTGATGCAGGCCAATACGGCTGCTGAAAAGAGAAAGAAAAAGCAGAACAAAGCCGGGCAAGACCAGTTTTAGTTCCGGCATTTGCCAGAAGTAATGCCAAAAACCAGAGAAATCGAGCATTTTAGTGCTTTGGGACTGCACGGAAGTACCGCATTCCATAAGCTCAAAACCCAGCCTGCGCAGGTTTTGTCGCACTTCGGATTCGCTAGCAGTGCCTGTTACCTGTAAGCTGCCACGAATAAAATCGAGCTCAACAGAATTGAAACCTGGTTTTCCTTTGAGTGCCGGCTCAATCACCGCTGCACAATCAGGGCAATCCAGTCCTTTAATGTAATAGGTTTTTTTGTTCATCAGCCTCAGTCCATATGGTGGCTATGCTCTAAAGCCCGCTCAAAGAGGTCGCCAATGTGTTCATCATTGATACGATAGAAGACCTGCTGCCCTTCCCGGCGGGCTTCCACAAAGCGTGCATCCCGCAGAAGGCGCAGCTGATGACTCACAGCGCTTTGGCTCAGCCCAATGGCTGCAGCCATATCACTTACATTTGCCTCGCCCTGCAAAAGTATCGAAAGCAGGTGCAGACGGGTTGGATCGCCCAGGCACTTGAAGGTAGCCGCCATGCGGTTAGCTTCCTGAAGGTTAAGCTTAGATTGAAAGAATGGGGCCATCACAAAACCTCTTATATGAATAAGTGTTCATATGTTCATATAATAATTCTTCTTTATAGATTTTTCAAGGGTTTTTTGCAGGAATCTTCAATTCTGGCAAGGCAATAAGGCCTGGCGACAGGACTTAGATTGATTGTGTTAAGGGACTTGGCCTAAAAATAGGAACACTGGCTACTGACTTGCCAGGTACCTGAGCAGCTCAGAGGTCAGCCGCGCGTCATCTACCGCATGATGGGTGTTTTTGGAAGGGAGGCCGCAAAGGGTGCCGGCGAATTCTAGTTTGTGCGCTTTGAAGCCGTTATAGCGCGGGTTCCACTCGCCGTACCAGGCAGCAAACATCTTCATCATGCAAAAAGCCTGGTCGAGTGCAATCGTCCACGGCAGGTTATAGGCCACATTAGTCTGGCGAAGGAGGCGCATGTCAAACTCCGCGTTGTAGATGCCGATGGCACGCTGATTGAGAATAGCTTCCACCTGAGGCCATACCTCGGGCCATTTGGGTTCATCGGACACATCGGCGTTGGTGATGCCATGCACGGCACTTGATTCGGGCGGGATAGAGATACCCGGGTTGACCAAACTGCTGAAAAGCTCCTGGCCTTGCGCATCAACGATACCCACCTCGATAATCAGATCTCGAGGGCCAGTTCCGGTGGTCTCGGTATCAAGAAAAACCGGGTTGAGTGCCAGCACCTCACGGGCACGGGCATGAATCACAGGATTTGCAACAGGGTACTCGGACATAGACACCTCATGTCCGATTATACCTATGCAGGAGCATGGCCGGTCTAGATTGCTGCTGAGTTTTAAGGGGGTATCCTTCTATTAATAAAATAAAAAGGTTTTCTGAAAGTCCCAGCGAAGCTGTTCATCGGGTGAGATAAAATTGTGCCACGCCGATGAGGAGGAAGCATGGCAGAGAAAACCGCCGAAACTGTACGCCGTTTTTATAATCAGCATCCCTATTATGAATGGAGACGCCTGGACAGGCACCCCATTGAGTTCCTGATCACGAAAAACCAGCTGGAGCGCTACATCCAGGCTGGGGAAACGGTCTTGGACCTGGGCGGCGGGCCAGGCCGGTATGCGCTTTGGCTTGCGGAACGCGGCTGCCAGGTGACCCTGATGGACCTGGGGGATGTTCATATCGATTTCGCACGGGAAAAAGCTGAAGCAATGAGCCTGCCTCTGGAAGCGCTGCAAGGGGATATTCTGGATGCCCCCGAGCTCCTGAAAGGACGGCAATTCGACCATGTTTTGGTAATGGGTCCGCTGTACCATCTGCTGGAAGAGACGGAGCGCCAGACAGCTATGCGCAACGCGCTCGCACTGACCAAACCGGGCGGCCGGGTATATGCTTCCTTTCTGTTATTGTTTTCGGGAATCATTTACTACATGTCCTACGGGCCGTGGATGATCAATGAAGCAGCGAATACCCCTTTCCTGGAAGCATTACGCGCGGACGACAGCTATGGGGGCCAAGCGTTCACCCAGGCTTACTTTATCCGCCAGGGCGATATTGAGCCCTTCATGCGCCAATTTGGCTTGGAAGACCAGCATATCTTTGGGCAGGAAAGTATCCTGGCTGCCTTCGAGGAAAAGTGGAAGGAGCAAAGCCCCGCTGTCCGGGAAGCCTGGTTAAAACTGGCGATTGACTTATGTGAACGGCCTGAATATCTCGGTTACAGCGAGCATGTAATAGTGCATGGAATAAAACCTGGAGGATGATCTGATCGAAAAGAAGACTCCCCTGCCAGTCTACACATCAATCAGCGATCCTGAGACCAGGTGCCAGATTGCCCAAACCATCCTGGAGGCATTGCCGGAATGGTTCGGACGGCCTGAATCAACTTGGGAATACATCAAACGCAGTGGAGAACTGCCTTTTATCGCAGCCCTGCAAGGGAGCGATCCTCTGGGTTTTATCAGTATTCTGCGTCATTCTGAGGACAGCGCTGAGATCTATGTGATGGGTGTGTTACCGGAACTGCACCATCAAGGGATTGGACGACGCTTGGTTGAAGATGCCGAAACCTGGTGCAGAAATAAAGGGATCTCCTTTTTACAGGTAAAGACTCTTTCGGAAAAACATTCCAGCCCGGAATATGCCCGAACCCGGAGGTTTTATCGGGCAACCGGCTTTCTTGCGCTTGAGGAACATAATGAACTCTGGGATGCCAATAACCCTTGTTTGCAGCTGATCAAATATCTGGGGAAGTAATAGCATTTAATACATTAAAAGAGGGGCAATTTCTGGAGGCTATGAAAAGTTGCCGATGGGCAGCTGACATATTAGTAGCTGTGGCAGAAGACCTTGAAAGTGAGTATCCATAGCATCAAGGGATTGTAGTGGATTTCCGGGAAAGGAAACTACCTGTATGCACTGCCAGCGCTGCAGGAGCATGTGTCCTTCTGGCTCCCTGCAGAGTTGTGCTGAGCGCAATTCCGTGACAGAATAGACAGCTTTTCAAAGGGTTTTTTGGATTCGGTGACAAAAGGTACTATAATTTAAGGGAAAAGATTTCCATTTGAAATTCCGTATAAGGGGTGAGAGGATTTTTGTGAGGAATCACACAAAATGAATTTTTTAAGGAGGAAAAACGTATGAGCTACAGGCAGAAACTGTTTCAAGACGAGCTGGCTCGCTGTATTCAGCGCCTGCACAAGGAAGGCTGGCTTCCCAATGAAAACATGGGGGAAGCGAGCGTTCGCGACGAAGAGAGTGGAAATGTGACCATCTCCATCAAGCCGGGAACTATCGGCGTTACGGATCCGGCGGCCTATCTGGGCAGTGACATGCCCGTAGTGGATGCGCAGGGTAATTATCTTACTCATCATGCCCCGGTTCATGAGAACCTGCCGCTCCATCTTGCCATCTACAAGGCCCGCCCTGACGTGAATGCCATTATTCATGTATTTCCTCTCTGGACAACCATTTTCAGCAACAGGAAACAAGGTTTGCCTTTCGTCCTGGCTGAGCAGCTTGAGGCTAGTTGTTTCGTCAATTGTGTCCCGAGTAAACCCGCTCTAACGGAAGAATATTTTAAGGAAGTGGTAGATGTTTTGGCAGACCAGATCTGTGTCATGCTCTACAACGGTGGGATTATCTGCGTGGGGGATAATGTCGATAATGTCATCAACTACATAGCATGGATGGAATCCGTTGCCGAAAAGATAGCTATGGCAGAGCTGATCGGCGAGGTCAAGACCATTAGCGCCGACCCTGTTAATCTGGTCACCGAGGGTTATGAATACACCGTAGAAACTGACTACAAGACATTTCAGGACTATGACCAGATTCTGTTCAAAGAAGAGGTTGCCCGGGCAACCCGTATGCTGAACGAGAAGGGATATTCTCCTTCTGGTGAATCGGGTGATGTAGCGGTACGGGATTTAAAGACCGGTCTCTGCTATATTTCCGGAAGCCCCGCCTGGTGTTTCCAAAAGAATCTGCGCGACGCCCGCGGCTGGGAACGGTTTATCTGTGATGCGCAGGACAATATCTTCACACCCTACAGTGAGCCTACCTGCGAGTGGATTATGCATACTGCCATTTTCCGTAAACGCCCTGACGTGGGCGCTATCGTACAGACCCATGGCCGCTGGGCCACTGTCTTCGCGATTCTGGAGATGGATGTGCCGCTGGACCTGATTGGAGAGGGCCTTACCGGTGTGATTCCCTGCACACCCTATCAGAGCGCAGGCGGATCTAAACTGGCTGAGGTAATCGCAGATGGGCTGGTGGACAGCGACTATGTTCTCATGGGACATCATGGCGCCGTAATCGTAGGTAAGACTATGGACGAGGCAATGGCAAAGACGGCATGGATGGAGAAAGCCTGCGAGAAAGCTTTCTACGCCATTCTTTGTAACGGCGGGGCAAAAGCTTCTCTTGCCAAGGCGCGTGAGAGCTACAAGTAAGAACGAAGGGGAATACATCGATATGTCTTTGGAATTGATTGTAATGTTGACATGGCATGACGTCACCGTACAGAATGCAAAGGAAATCTTTCTGGAATGCAAGGATGCGCCTGCCAGTCATTGGGGCTTTAAAATTGAGGGAACCACGCCTGAAAGCATGGCGAACCTGATCAAATGCATGAAAGAGCACGGCAAGACCGTTTATATTGAAGTCTTGGCCATGGAAGAAGAGAAATGTCTGGATGCTGCCAGGCGCTGCGTAGAGGCAGGTGTTGACCACTTGCTCGGAACTGTCTACTACGAGAGCGTGGCAAAGGTCTGTGAGGAGGCAGGGATGGCCTACTCTCCTTTTACGGCCCTGGCTGAAGACAGTCGCCTGAGGGGAAGCATCGAGTCGATTGTGGAAAGCGCAAAGGCAGATTTGAAGAGGAACATTACCGGCATTACCATCTCTGCTTTCCGCTATGTGGACGGAGATCCCGTCGAACTGTTGAAGAACCTTGATCTTGCTATGGAGAAGCCTTTCCGCCTGGCAGGGAGCGTCAACAGTTTTGAGCGCATTGATTTTCTCAAGACTTTGCCGAATCTGGCGGCTTTCACCGTCGGCGGTGCTTTCTTTGAGGGCAAATTTGGCGGCACTTTTGCCGAGCAGATTACCAAGGTATGTGAATATTTGAAAAAATGACAGAAAGGAAACGGTGACTTTGGCGCATAAGTATTATCTCGGCGTTGATATTGGAACTACCGCGATTAAGGCGGCTCTCTTTGATGACTGCGGCAACAAGGTTCTCCACCATGCGGAGGAGTATGAGCTTTTAAAGCCTACTGCTCAGAGGGTAGAGCAGATTCCTAGCCTATACTGGGAGACTTTTAAGTCCTGTGTAAAAAAGGTAATGGACGAATCCGGAGTGGATAAAGAACTGGTGGCAGCTTTTGCAATGGATTCATCCGCAGAGACCATTGTTTTTCTGGACGAAAACATGCAGCCTCTGGATAATTTTTACGTCTGGATGGACAGCCGCGCAGAAGAAGAAGCTATTGAGATCAATGCCCGCTTTACGCCTGAAGAGATTGTTCATGCCACAGGACAGTGTCCCATAGATCCGGTTTATCCTGCTACTAAGATTTTATGGTTTAAGAAAAATAAACCGGACTTGTTTGAAAAGATTCGCATGATGTTCATGTGCGACGACTATATTCTCTGGCATATGTGTGGGCAGTGTGTGAGTCATGGATCCAGCTGGTGTACCTCTTATCTCTGGGATATTGTCCGCAAGGACTGGTGGCCCGAAATGCTGGATTATCTGGGAATCACCCCCGCTCAGCTGCCTGTGATCAAAGAGTCCGGTACGCCGGTGGGAACAATTGACCCCATTGTGGCAGACGAGCTGGGACTTCCTCGCAGTTTGCTTCTGGTGGTGGGGGGCCAGGATCAGTGTTCCGGCGCCGTTGGTGTGGGCAACGTAGGCTCTGGCATTTTCTCTGAGTCCACCGGGGGCGCACTGATGGTCTGTACATCTGCTCCCGAACCTGTCTTCGACAAAAACGGATGCGTACCCTGTAACTATAATGTGATAGCGGACTCCTACATGCTTCAGGCAGGTGCCAAAGGAGGTATTTTGCTCCGCTGGCTTCGCGACACGCTCTGCCATGAGGAGATGGCAAAGGAGGAAGCGGGAGAGGGCAATGCTTATGACCTGATGGATCAGCTGGCAGCGGCCACACCTCCGGGAGCGGAAGGCCTGTTTCTGATGCCTTTCTTTGGAGGAGCTGGCAGTCCTCATCCGGATATCTATGGTCGGGGAACCCTCTACGGACTCTCCCTGGGACATACAAAGGGGCATATCATTCGTGCCTTTATGGAGGCTCTGGCCTGCAACATCACGAAGATGCTGGAGTATATTGAAGAACTTACCGGTGTGAAGATTACACAGATTCGTTCTCTGGGAGGTGGTTCTTTAAGTCCGCTCTGGTGTCAGATCAAAGCAGATATTACCGGGCGTCAGGTGGTTACCATGAAGAATACCCAGGATGCCGCCTGCCTGGGTGCGGCCATTATTGCCGGTTATGGAGCTGGCGCATGGGACAGTATTGAGGAAACCGCCCGAAAATTTGCCAAAGTGGACCAGATATATGAGCCAAACCCGGAAAACAGACAGGTGTACGACCGGCTGCTGAAAAAGTATGATCTTTTTATTGAGGCCACCCGCGGCTATACTGAGGAACTGAGCAGGCTGGACTGATGGCTCTCAACTGTTACATTTATGACATTTGGGAAAGGAGTTGTTTTTGATATGAGAAAGAATTTTGGTGCTAAGACCGTATTGTATCCGATGCCGGTTCTGGCTGTTGCCGCTTATGACAAGGATGGAGTTGCGAATGCCATGACAGCCGCCTGGGGCGGAATCGTGGACACGAACCTGGTAGGAATTTGCCTGAGTGCAGGCCATAAGACCACCAAGAATATTTTTGAAACAGGTTATTACACGGTAAGTATGGGCATTCGGGAATATGTGACTGAGCTGGATTACATAGGTATTACCTCCGGAAATGATACGCCGGACAAAATGGCGAAATCCGGTTTTCACACCACCAGAAGTGAACATGTAAATGCACCGCTTATTGACGAACTGCCTGTGGCTCTGGAGTGTAAAATGGTCAGCTATGACAAATCTACCGGCTATATGATTGGTGAGATCATCAACGTCTGTGCCGATGAGTCCGTACTCAATGAGGAGGGAAAAGTAGATCTGACAAAGCTTAACGTTATCACCTTTGATCCGATGAATCATTTGTATCTGGAACTGGGCGCTCAGGTGGGTGTGGCATATTCTGATGGGAAGAAGCTTTTATAAGATCTGAAAGAGAATCAAGCAAGTGATGTAATAGAAAACTAAAAGATTTTACTTTCCTGAGCTTTTGGCCTGGCGTGTGAAGCAGAAAACAATTAAGATTCTCTTATATTGAATCTAAATCCTGGATCATTGAGGAGAAAATGTCTGTATATCAGCACTTTGCCAAACACTACCAAAGCGGACCCTATACCCAATTCACACGCTGGGTCATTGAAGAGATCTTCCCCCATTGGCTGAATTTGCTGGAATTTGAGCCAAAAACCTTACTGGACCTGGCCTGCGGCGGCGGTGAATTTGCAATCGCGCAGGCAAAGGCTGGCCGGGATGTGACCGGGTTGGACCAGAGCACCCAGCTTTTAAGCATTGCCAAAGCCGAAGCCGAGGCCAGCAAAGCTACTGTGGAATGGATCCAGGGGGATATGGCAGATTTTAGCTTAGGCAAGGCTTTTGATTGCGTGACCTCCTGGTTTGACAGCCTGAATTACCTGCTGGAGGTTGACAAGCTGGCTGCCTGTTTTAAAAACGCAGCTGCCCACCTGAACCCCGGCGGCTACTTTCTGTTCGACATGAACACAATTTACGGTATTTGCGTCCAATGGCAGCGCTTCCCTTATTATGTCCAGCAAGAAACGCCCGATTACTATGAAGTCGCTGAGAACAGCTGCGATTACGAAAACAACATCGCTACGATGCGTCTGGTAATGTTTGAGCGCGAAGGAAGAAACTGGAAGCGGTATGAGGAAAGCCACCGCGAGCGCGGCTATGCAATCGATGACATTCTGTTGCTGCTGAATGCAGCAGGGCTGGAAGTTTTGCATATCACCGGCAAACCACGCCAGATGAGTCCCCTGGGCAGCCAAGACGGACGGGTTTGGATTGCTGCGCAGAAACCAGCCCAGACGAACTGCAAGCAGGATGGCTTAGAATAGGGTCATGGACAGATTAAACGAAACAAAGCAAATTGATGCCGTAAAAATCGCCCTGAAAAAAAGTAAGAACACTGTATTTTTTGGGGGTGCAGGGGTTTCCACAGCCTCTGGCATACCCGATTTTCGCTCCGCTACCGGGCTTTACAATCAAAAGCACGACAGCAGCTACAGCCCTGAAGAAATGCTAAGCCATCGCTTTTACCGCAGGCACCCGCAGGAGTTCTTCAAGTATCATTTTGGAAACCTGGTTGCGCGGAACGCCAAACCAAACCAGGCCCATCTGGCTTTGGCCAAACTGGAAGCCGCTGGGAAACTGCAGGCAGTCATTACCCAAAACATTGATGGCTTACATCAGCAAGCCGGGTCAAAGAATGTGATCGAGCTGCATGGCAACACACTGCGTTTTTACTGTGAAGACTGCTACCAGTCCTACACTCTAGAGGATGCCGAAAGCAGTGCTGCGCAGCATGCGGGAGTTCCGCAGTGCCAGCGCTGTGGAGGTCGTGTTCGACCGGATGTGGTGCTCTACCAGGAGCAGTTGGATCCAGGCACTCTGGATGATGCCGTTCAGGCTGTTCGCGATGCTGACCTGCTCATTGTGGGAGGAACCTCCCTGGCCGTTTATCCGGCAGCAGGTTTGGTGAACCTGTTTAGCGGAGACACCCTGGTGTTAATCAATCACGACCCCACCCCCTACGATTACCAGGCAAACTACATTTTGCGCAGCGATATTGATCAAGTACTTTGGGAGCTTGCCAAAATTGCAGAGGAAGACAGTGGCCCTGAAGCCGAAAACCATTGAACACCTGCTTTTTGGCGAACTGCGCTGGATGGGGATTTGGACAAAAACCGTTCAGATGCCAATCTTTGGGCGATTATGCACTCTGCTGGTTTTACTCCAGGGAGATGAATCCGGTGTTTTTGATCAGAACCAGGTACTGGCTTACCAAAGCTTCTTCCAGGCCCTGGACAACCGCATTTTCCGAATTGAACGGGCAGCCTTCCGCTACTATGAAGTGATCAATGAGGATTTGCGCAATGCACAGCCCAGCACCGAAGTTGCAGACCAGATTGCCCCAAAAATCCAGCACCTGGAAGCACTTTATCCCTTGGTTACCCCGCTGGAAATCCTCTTTGCCAAAGGGAAGGCATTGCCCACAGCAGGCTTTTTGGCCGATTGCAGCTGGGACCATAAAAACGGTCTGGCAGTGTTGTTTGAGGGAGAAGCGCTGACCGAAGTGGGAACGCGCGAGATCCTGCTGTAAAGAATAGGTTAAATTATTTCCAGGGCTCTTGTATTCCATTTTACGATCTTGTATAGTAACAGTAAGTAATAAGTAGTAAGTAATAAGCAGGCTAAAAAGAGGAGTAAAAATGGAAGACCTTAGCATCACCCAGGAACTGGCCTTAATCCTGCTAAGCGAAGAGCGGGAGCTGAACCCTTTATTAAATGATGAAACGCCGGCAAGCATGGTTGCAGCGGGACTGCTGGAAATGGTGCAGGAAGGTCTTTTGGCCCTGCCCAAAGCCGAAAAACCCAAGTTTTGGGATGACAGTTCGCGATTGGTTTTGAAAGGCGTGGCGCCTGAGCAGCGGCCTTACCTGCAAACTATGACGGAAATTATCCAGAGCACGAAAAACCAGACAATGCAGGAATTAGTATACAAATTCTTTACTGATTTTGATGATAAGACCCTGAAGGGATACATAAATTCAGTCCTGGATTCGCTTCAGACAAAGCAGCTGATCTGCCCCAGCGAAAGCAGCGGATTTTTAGGGATTAAAAAGACCGTATGGAAGGTGGATAGTGCCGCCACGGAGCGAATCATCCAGAATCTGCGCGTGAACCTTTTAGAAGAGGGCAGTCCGGAACGTGAATCGACAATCCTTGCAATCCTGCTGGACAAGGTAAAACTGCTGAAGCGCTATTTCTCAGAGCACGAAAGCAAACAGATTAAAGCACGCATCAACGCCTTTAAGCAAGACCCTGCCAATGCCGTGCTTAAAGAAGTGATCGAAATCCTTGAAGGTTTCTATGCAATCGTGATCTCCACGATCGTTACAGGTAACCTTTAGCCATGTCCCGACGACGCCCCCTGCAGGTGATCCAAGACGCAGAGTTAGTTACTATCGGTGAACTGGTGCGTTTAAGCGGAGCCCGTTACTCCACGCTTAAATTTTACACCGAGGAAGGGATGCTACACTTTGAGCAGGAAGACGAAGGCCTGACACGACGCTACCCGCGGCAGAAAGCGCTGGCGCAGCTGGACAGGATCAATGGGCTAAAAAAGCAGGGATTGACGATTACTGAAATAAAGAATACCTTGTTGGAAGAGCAAGCTTGAGCTATGCCAATTCATCCAATTGGATGTAATAATGGATGAGGTCCCAATCCAGCGGGGCAGTCCAGACGGCAGCAAACAGCTCGCGATTTGCCTGGGGGTAATTTTTCATGAAGGAACGATAGCACAAAGCGAGATCGTTCCAGGCGCTGCCCGATCCGGCAGAGCCTAAATCAATGAACCCGACCGCCTTTTTACCGGCGATGTATACATTCGGCAGGCAGTAGTCGCCATGTATAAAACAGGGTTCCTCCGCAGGCTGGTTATCCTGCAGCCAGCGGAAGATCTTCCAGGGGTCTTTGACTCGCGAATCAACCTGGCCCTTTTCGAGGCGGTGATAAGCCTGCTTGAGTTGTTGAGCAATACTGCGGTCCTGCGGGCAATCCGCGAGAGGAACAGAGCGCAACTGGTGCAAGCCATCAAAGAGCGCTTCCAGCAGAGCACTTAGGTCCTGCGAAAAGGCAGGACGTCCTGGCACTGCCGTCATGAGGAGATGTCCGGGAAGGTCCAGAATGATTTGGGGAACAGGGAGTTTGCCCTGCAGCCAGTGCAGAATGGCTGCTTCTTCTTTTAATCTATGCGAATGATCGCTTTTGAGATAGTAGGTTTTTTCACTGTCAGTGAAACGCAGGACTCTGGAACTGCTGAGACCTGTCCCGATACTTTGCATCTGCATGCCCTTTACAGCTTCCTGTAACTGAGGAGGCAGGGTTATCGGAGCCAGATCGAAAACCGCCACACGCCCGAAAGAGAAAGTTTCACCTGCTTCGAGTTCGTAAAAAATTTCCTGTCCTGGGTCGAAGATGTAGAGGGGACCAGTGAGTTCACCCTGGGTCCAAAACACTCTGCCCGGTTTACCGCGGCGCATCATCAGGTTAAGATCGCGGCCGGCGGAGCGGGAAAAGACCGCATCCTCACCGCGGAAGGCAAGCACCTGACCCTGCCAGAGGGAAACCGGTTTCCCGTTGACTTCCAAGTCAAGAATCCCATCCAGACCGGTGATCAAGCGGTCGATACCGGGCAGGAAAGTAAAGGCAGAGCCGGGCTGGTCAATACTCGCCAGCGAGATGCGATAATCAAAGTTGCGCTCGGAATAGGATGACCCGGCAGGCAGAATGAGCAATTCTGCGGTACTCCCCCCGCCCCAAGAGCTGCATTCTGCCTCATCAAGCGGCAAGATTTTCACCGCAGTTCGTCCTTGGCTTTTTGCCAGATTTGGGCAAACATTTCCTGGGTCAGTTTGCCGGTTTGGGTATTTTGCATGCTGGGATGGTAGGAACAAAGCAACCAGGGAGTATCTTCATCCGGTGCCGGGTAAAAGAGCCCGTGTCCAAACTTTGTCTGTCTCCAATCATATGCAGCAAACTCGGGCAGCGAGCGTAAAGCATCAAACGCCATTTTTCCCAGCAGCACCACACCCTGAATCTGCTTGAGTAAACGCAGTTCAGCCTGGAGCCAGGGCAGGCAAGCAGCTACTTCTTCTCGCAGGGGTTTGTTTGCCGGCGGTACACAGCGCACAATAGCAGTGATGTACATATCCTTAAGCATCAAGCCATCGCCCTGGTGACTTGCGTCTGGCTGGCTGGCAAAACCGGCAGCATACAGCGCCGGGAACAGGAAGTTACCGCTGCCATCCCCGGTAAACATGCGCCCAGTCCGGTTGCTGCCATGAGCGCCGGGCGCCAGGCCTAAAACCAGCAGTCGTGCCTGGGAATCGCCAAAACCCGGCACAGGCTTGCCCCAGTAGACCTGATCGCGATAGGCACGGCGTTTGGTAGCTGCCACTTCTTCGCGCCAGGCTACCAAACGGGGACACAGCCGGCACTGGATTTGTGCAGTATGCAGCGCATCAAGGTCAGGACAATTTGCCGGAACCGCAGAACTCATTTCACTTTTTCCCCCAGGTAGTAAACCGAACTGCCAAAAGGAAACCTCAGAATGCGATTAAGCGCGTTTTCCAGGTACATTACAGCGCTAAGTACAGCGTTGATCGGCATGGCCGGCACACCCTGATCGGTAGCCTGCATGTTCATCCGCGGGAAGACCTGGTGTGCCAGGCGCTTGACCAGTTTTACCCCCGCTACAAAGGGGAAAAGCAGGGTAACACGATATGAGGACTTGAGTTTTTGCAGCCGGGGATCATGAAAGAGCGCGTCATGATCTCTTTGGGTAAAGCGCTTTTGGGTCATGACCACCTCGTCATGGGGCGAGCGCAAGCCTTCCAACGCCGCATTATGCACCAGAAGCCTCCCGCCCGGCTTTAGAACACGGATAAATTCCTTGACTGCCAAAGGACGGCTGGTCTCATCGAGCATATAGAGCACATCCATGCAGCAGACAAAGTCAAAGGACTCATCCGGAAAGGGCAGCTGGGCAATATTTCCACGCTGTAATTGTCCTGCGAGCCCACGCTCTAAACTGAAGCCCAAACCTAAGGGGGAAAGTTCTATCCCGTACGCATTATCAAAGCCCTGTGCGCGAATGAATTCCAGGTTTTTCCCTGTGCCGCTTCCGGCATCCAAGACCCGCAGTTGCGCTGGAGCACCGTTTAATCCAGCCAGGACATCGCTTAATAAAAAGCGTAAACCGCGGTACCACCACAGCTCGTCTTCTGAGGAAAACATGTCCTGATACTCGTGTGAATGCATATCCTAATACCTCGATATATCGAATATTTGCCTGACTATCCGCCAATTGTAACCCGCAGTTTAGCTTAGAGCTGGTCATTGAATGCAAGGAGGTTTACGAACCCATATGGTCTTCACAGTTTAGCCAGGCACATAACACCAAAAACATTTCGCAAAAATGAAAGATCATGCCCTCAGTTTGGACAAAGGAAAAGATTTATACAAGCTGGTACCTCCCTAAAAAACAACGAGGGCCGCCTGCGGCAGCCCTCATAACTGGTGAACGAAAAAACGTCTAGCGCTTGAACGCCAGGGCGTTCCAGCCAGCATAGGCAGCAGATTCTTCCAGTTCCTGCTCAATGCGCAGAAGCTGGTTGTACTTTGCCACACGGTCGCTGCGGGCGGGAGCTCCGGTTTTAATCTGGCCCATGTTCATGGCAACGGCCAGGTCTGCAATGGTGCTGTCTTCTGTTTCGCCGCTGCGGTGGCTGCAGACAGCACGCCAGCCATTATTTTGCACCATGCTTACTGCCTGCATGGTTTCAGTGAGGGTACCAATCTGGTTCAGCTTTACCAGGAGGGCATTACAAGCGTTTTCTTCAATGGCACGTGCCACACGGGCAGGGTTGGTAACCAGCAAGTCATCGCCAACAATCTGCAAACGATGTCCGTTTTTGGCTGTGAAGGCCTTCCAGCCTTCCCAGTCGTCCTGGGCAAAACCATCTTCAAGCGAGACAATAGGATACTTTTCAACCCAGTCTGTCCAAAAATCGACCATTTGGTCAATGCTTAGTTTCTTGCCTTCTTTGCGCAGGTTATAAACCTTGGCATCTTCTTCGTAAAGTTCAGATGCGGCCGGGTCCAGTGCTATGCAAACCTGTTCGCCAGGCTTGTAACCGGCTTTTTCAATTGCTTCTAAGATGACTTCAATAGCTTCTTCATTTGCTTTCAAGGCCGGCGCAAAACCGCCTTCATCGCCTACAAGTGTGATGTATCCTTTGGCTTTAAGCACATTTTTGAGGCTGTGGTAGATTTCGGTCCCCCAGCGCAAGCCTTCGGCAAAGCTTTCGGCAGCAAAGGGCATAATCATGAATTCCTGAAAGTCCGTACTTTGCCAACCCGTATGCGCCCCGCCATTGAGAATATTCATCATCGGTACGGGAAGCTTATGGGCATAGACGCCGCCCAGGTAGCGGTAGAGTGGCAAGCCAACACTTACCGAAGCAGCTTTAGCAACAGCCAGACTGGTTCCCAGGATCGCATTTGCTCCCAATTTACCCTTGTTGGGGGAACCATCCAGCTCCAAAAGAACCTGATCGATGGCTTTTTGTTCAGTGGCATCCCAGCCAATAAACTCATCTGCGATCTCGCTGTTAACATGATCTACCGCATCCTGAACACCCTTTCCATTATAGCGGTCCTTATCACCATCACGCAGTTCCAGGGCTTCGTGAATGCCAGTAGATGCTCCCGAGGGGACGGCGGCGCGGCCAAAAGAACCATCCGCCAGAATAACTTCTACTTCAACCGTGGGATTGCCACGAGAGTCTAAAATTTCGATTCCATTGATATATTCGATTGTTGGGTCCATCTTTCTCCTCCACCTTGTTTGAAATAATTCTCTCATAAAAATGCAAGCTGCTATTACGCAGGTGATACAAAAACAATCGGGGAGGGCAAACGAGCACCTCCCCGATCCTTATTGCCAATTAATCATCACATGCCGAGTAGACAGGATCAAAGATCCTTGCTCAGTTTGTTGCGCATGGTGCGATCGTAAATATCATCTACATCTGATTCAGCGTAGCGATCCCGCTTGATACGCCGACTGATATCCGGCTGACGCTTTTCAGCGCGATCCATAGCCTGGCGCAGCGCTATTTCCATAAAAGTAGGATCGGGGATCACTTCAACAGGTTCCTCAACTACTTCTTCACGCTTCTGTTTTCCGCCCCGGCGGCCACGACTTGGCGATTCTTCCAGCACCTCAGGTGCATCCTGCAGGGCTTTCATGCTGAGCTTGATTTGTTTTTTGCGCTTATCAACTTCCAGCACTTTAACATCGACTTCATCGCCAACTTTCACGATATCAGAAGGAACCTTGACGTATTGATGCGAAAGTTCGGAAACATGTACCAAACCAGGGCGCTCAGCGCCAAGTTCTACAAACGCACCAAAAGATTCAAGACGCACAACGGTGCCATGCAGCACCATCTCCGGGGCTATTTCCTTCCATTCCAGCGCCAGGGGCTCCTTCATCGTGAGCAGAACGTGGTCCTTCATGATCCGTTTGACCCACACCGTCACTTCCTGGCCTTCGCTGAGTACATCCGTGAGCGATTTAAGAACCGCATTCGGCTTTTCAGGATTGACTACCTGTGAGACGTGCAAAAATGCCGGCAAGGGATTACTTATATCCACCAACGCTCCTTGCAGCAAAGTTCTAAGAACCTTTCCTTGCAATTTTTGTTTGGGCTTAAGGCTAGGTTCGGTTGGTTTTGTCTCGACAGGGCTATCCATGAGCGGTCTCCAAAGGGGTGAATTGGGTTAAATGATAAAAAGACATACGACCCGCTAGTATAACCCTCTCGTTGTAAAGTGTCAAATCTAATCGTCAAATTTTGTCATGTTGGTTGTTGGTTTACGATACATCTTGGACAGTGAAGTAAAAGAATAATGCAGGAAGTGGTATCACTGATATTGTTATTGCGCTGAACAAAAAACAATATGGAGGAACCACAACCTGCAATGGATAAGATAACACAGGAGATGAAATACCGGTACTCTTTGGTGAACTACGCTCTCAAATATGGGGTAAGCAAAGCAAGCAGAAGATACAACCGGGCGCGAAGTTATATTTACTATTGGCTCAAGCGGTTTGATGGAGCAATAGGCTCTTTAGCGGCCAAATCGCGCAGGCCTCATCACCATCCCAATCAACATACCCAGGAAGAGATTGCCCTGATCATTCGCTACCGCAGGCGGAATGCGGAGCTGGGATTGTTGGAGTTCTGGTTCAAACTGAGGGAAGTGGGATACACCCGTCATTACGTCAGTTTATATCGCGTGGAACAAAGGGAAGGGTTAGAGCGGTCCAGGAAACCCAGGCAGAAAGGGCCTCCTCCCAAACCTTATGAGGCGATGCTGTATCCCGGCCAGCGGGTACAAATTGACGTCAAACATGTTCCCAGAGAGTGTATCCAAGATAAAACATGGGGAAAGTATTATCAGTACACAGCCATTGATGAATACAGCCGCCTGAGATACCTGGCTGCTTATCAGCAGGCGGACACCTTCTCCTCAGCTGATTTCATCAGCAAGGCCGTCCGTTGGTTTTCCTCCCACGGTATTCGTATTGACTGTGTCCAGACGGACAATGGCCCGGAGTTCACCAGCCACTACAGCAAGAGGGAAGACAACGACAGACCTAACCTCTTCCAGAGATACCTTAGCGAGCATGCCATCAAATACAAGCGGATCAAGCCTTATACGCCGCGGCACAACGGCAAGGTGGAAAGGAGCCACAGGGAAGATCAAAAACGTTTTTATGACCGTGCTAAGTTCTTTTCCTTTGAAGATTTTCAAACACAATTGAGAAGACACAATCAGCGTACGAACAAGATCCCGATGCGACCGCTTAAGTTCCTGAGCCCTTTAGATTATTTGAAACTCACTGTCCAAAATGTTTGACAAACCAACACAAATCTAATCGTCAAATTTTGTCAAATTTTGGGGTAGTTTCCGCATCTCTAATCTCAATTAAAGTTTCCCTTCCGGAACGCAAGCCTGCCGACTCCAGCATGCCTTCTTTATTGCGTTAAAACTTTCCGATGGAGCTTTTTAGATCCGGTATGAGTCATATCATTTAAAGAAAGTATGGGGAGATGCATGATGATACCGCCCGCGCAAATTTCTGCTGAAACCTATTTTTGTATACCGTACTTACGGTCAGGTATGCGGGCTACGCTAGCCGTGCGGCAGTCAGCAAAGCGCTAGGAGATCAGCCGCGGCTTGGATGCAGTCGTTGCAGAGTGAACATTTTTGGCCAGTCGAGCGTCTTATGATTAAAGCATGCAATGGGAGGTACATTTTGGTCCGCTTACGTGAGTTTCTGCTCAAACTTCTTTTCGCCTACCTGGCCGTGGGTACAGTATACGCGCTGACAGGCTACGCCGCGCGCGCAATTGCGGGCAAGCCGGAGACCTTCAGCCCAATTGTGGGCATTCCTCTGGCTGTACTTGGATGGCCCTCATCATTGCGGGCCACATTGATGCACTTTGGCTGGACACCAGATATGCTATTGACCTGCATCGCTCTCCTGATCGCCCTGGCCATGCTGGCAGCCAAAGTACTGCGTGCCCAGATCAAAGCGCCGACCTTGAACAGACTTAGCCCTGACGGCGCAATAGCTTAAGCGTATTGCCAAGCCACTCCCGGGCTAATTTCTCAACCTTTAGCAGCTTGACCGGATGGAACTTCACCTAACCATTTTTATTCAAAACCAGATCACCATCCACTGCATAGGCAGCGTGGCGTAATCGCCCCTCTGCGTCCTCATAGAGCAAAAGATCCCCTGCCAGTACCTGGCGCACCCGTTCGCGGTCCATAGCCCAGTATTCATAAGCGTTGAGGCAGTGCATGGCTCCATACTCGGGATGCTCATGCAGCTCCTCCACTGGCAGGAGTTCTCAACGCGAGTCTGCTGCGGGGCAGTAAGTTCCATCCAGGAAATAAATGTCTTTGGGCGGCAGCAGAGTGCTGACCCAGTAATCGATATCGGATTGAGTAGGGGAAAGCTGCATAGTCACCTCTGATACCTAAAGGTGTCACAGGTTTTTTCTTTTTTTACGTGCGCAGGTGTAAAAAATGTAAATAAACTTATTGACGAGGTCTAAAAGTGTGGCAAGTTCAGCGCTGCAGCCATCAGCAGAAACTGGGCAATGTGATAGGTGCTAATCACCCAAAACCGTGCCAAGGGGAAGCGTTTCCCAATGCGGTCTGCGGCCAGAAGGATATCCGATACTAAAAAGAAAACGCCTCCACCGGCTGCTAAAGCAGCTGGGAGGGTGGGCCAAGCCGGGCGCCAAAGACACAACACTGCGGAAACAGTCATTCCAATCAGCAAGATGCCATAAGGAATAAACGAACGCCGGGCCACCATTAGTTCAGGATACTTTTGGGTGCGCGCAAGAACATAGCGAACCCAGCCAAAACTGAGCAAAAGCCAGACCATCAGGCCAATTCCAAGTATATGAACTGGTAAAGGGTAGCGGTTGAATCCATAAAGATAAGATACCTGAGCCAAGAGAAAAGCCCAGATCCCGGCAATAAACCAACGCATAGCGCGCGGGATTAAAAAAACATCTCCCAGCAGCGAAAAAACAAGCGCCAAAAAGAAAGGCCAGCGTTGAGGGTCCAAGCCTCCTTTTTGACTAAAAAACAAGAGCAATGGAGGCTGACCCAAAAGGGACAGTCTCTTTTCAAATTAAGGGGATTATGATTCAATTAATGGCATGGGAACAAAAGTGATATTCAAACGATATGAAATGGATCAGCCGCAACTATTACCTCCGAGGCTGGACGAACTGATCGCGGAAGAGCATTTAGTGCGGGTGATCAACCGACTGATAGACAGGATGAAACTGGAGGCGATAGAAAGCGCCTATAAAGGAGGCGGAACGAGCAGTTATCACCCCAGGATGCTACTGAAATTGATCGTCTATGCTTACGCTGAGAAGAACTATTCCGGGCGACAGATAGCCAAGTTAGTGCGGGAGAACATCCACTACATGTGGTTGAGTGGCGGGAACCAGCCAGACTTCCGTACGATCAACCGATTTCGCAGTGAACGCCTGAAGGGCAAGATCCAGGGAGTGTTCACGGAAGTGCTGGAACAGCTGATTGAGGGTGGATACGTCAAACTGGAACACTACTTTGTGGATGGCACCAAGATAGAAGCCAATGCCAACCAATACAGTTTTGTTTGGAAGAAAAGCACCCACAATCGGCGAAAGGTGTTGGAACAAAAAGTGAGCGAGTTGTTTGAAAAGATAGACAAACTGCAAGCTGAGGAAGACGCGGACTATGGGGATGAAGATCTGGAAGAAATGGGGGGAGGAAAAGGGATCGACAGTGAAGCGTTGGAGCGACTTGCCAAGCGGCTGGATCAGATACTGGCAGATAATCCTGAGGCAAAGGAAACTCGGGAAGTCAAAAAAGCAAAGAAGCAGATTGACGAGGAGCTGTTGCCCAGACTAATCAAGTATGAACAGTATGAAGGTATGCTGGGAGATCGCAACTCTTGTTCCAAGACGGATGCGGACGCGACCTTCATGCAAATGAAAGAAGATCACATGCGCAACCGCAGTCTGAAAGCGGGATACAACGTACAGGTGGGGACAGAAGGGCAATACATAGTTGGTTTCAGCGTGCATCAGAACGCGGCAGACAACGTCACCTTACGTGCCCATCTGGAACAACTGAGAAACAACTTGAAACAACTGCCCAAGATCTGGGTGGCGGATGCTGGCTATGGCAATGAAGAGAACTATCGCTTATTGGAAGGTGAGAAGGTGGAAGCCTATCTGAAGTATCCTGGTTTCGATCGGGAGAAGCAAAAAAGGGCTAAGTTGAGTGAGAAAGAAAAGTATCAGTCCAGCCAGTTCAAACTACAACCAGATGAAGATATATATGTCTGTCCCCAGGGAAAGCCGCTGTGTTTTGAACGCGAGGTTGAGGAAATCAGTGCCACGGGATATCGCAGTGTGAAGCGGGAGTATCGTTGTGGGGAATGCGAGGGCTGTGTTGCCAGGGCGGTCTGCAGTCCCAAGTCAAGACATGGTCGAACACTAAGTATTGGTCCGGAATTAGTGCGTTTACGAGGAATAGCCTTCAAGAAACTCACCAGTGAGCTTGGGGAGAAACTGAGAAAGCGGAGATTAGCGGAAGTTGAATCCGTTTTTGGCTTGCTGAAACAGAACGGCGGGTTTAGAAGGTTCCACCTGAGAGGTCTTGAGAAGGTTGAAGTTGAGTGGGGAATTCTGAGTATGGCACACAATCTGAAAAAGTTGGCTGTTGCATAGTTCCCTTCCTTTTTTAATTTTGCTTCCCTACCAATTCGAGATAATAAGAGGCTGATCCAACTTGCTTTTGGGTCAGCCTCTGTAATACAAACCGCGTTTCTTACCAGCCGCCCCAACCCAGTTAGAAATAGTGAGCACAGCTATCGCTGTATAAAAAACCCAATCCAGTTCAGGCGACATCATTCATCCGCGTCCCAAAAGTCCCAGCTCCTGCAAAAAACGGCTGTTGTTTTTCCAGTCTTTCAGCACCTTAACTGCCAGGTCCAAATACACCTTTTCATTGCTCATTCTTTCGATGGCAATCCGGGCTGCAGACCCAATTTGTTTAATCATCGCGCCGCCCTTTCCAATAACAATGGCCTTTTGCGCGTCACGCTCAACATAGATAGTCGCATGGATATAGCGCATCCCATTCTCGCGTTGAGCATATTCATCCACGCGCACGGCAATGCTGTAGGGCACCTCGTCCTTAAGGAGCTCCAGGCAGGCTGCACGAATCATTTCAGCAGCAATATCACGCTCGTAGTCATCGGTAATCTGATCTTCTGGGAAGTATTGCGGGCCTTCGGGCAGCATTTCCTCCAGGGTTTGGAGCAAATGCTCAATACCGCTCCCAGTTGCAGCACTAACTGCTATTGTTCGTGCTCCAGGGAGCAGCTCCTCGTAGCGGTGCTTATTGGCAGCAAAACTGCGGCCATCGAGACTATCGGATTTATTGACTGCCAGCAAAACCGGCACTGGCTGCTTTAACCCTTGTATCAGCGCGACCCATCGCGCATCCATCGCATCAGGCCGGGAACTTCCATCAGCGAGGTAAAGCAATACATCGGCATCTTCCAAGGCAAACACTGCCTCGGTATTGATTAACTGGCTCAGCTTGTCCTTGGAATCGTGCAAGCCGGGTGTGTCCACAAAGATAATTTGGTAATCCTGTCCCGTTAAAATACCCAGCTGGCGTTTGCGGGTGGTTTGAGGTTTGGATGAAACACCCGCGATCGGTTGGCCCATCAGCCTGTTTAGCAAGGTGCTCTTGCCGGCATTAGGTCTTCCCAGGATTGCAACATATCCCGAGCGATATGGAGAAGTAGATTCATTTTGGTTCATAGCTTAGGTCGGTCAGGGAAAAGCCCTGGCTGTCCATGGATAATACGATGATTAACAACGCTTTGGCCTTCATGCATCAGCAGCCAGGTTTTGGCATCCAGCCCACCCGGCGCAGAATAGCCGGTAAGGTGTCCATCGGCGGCAATTACCCGATGGCAAGGAATGAGAATCAGCAGTTGATTATGCGCCATCACCTGACCAACAGTTTGAGGGGGCAGGTAGGTTTTCGAACGATCCGCGAGCTCACCATAACTCAAGACCTCACCCCAGGGAATAGTAGCACAGGTTTCAAGCACTTTTTGTGTAGCGGCCGAATAAGAAGGCAAACGGTAAGGTAAGGTGAATTCCTTAAGAAAGCCGCGGAAATAAGCGTCCAACTGGCGAATAGCCTCTCCAGTAAGCGCAGAAGCTTGTGCAAAACCTGCTGGCGGGCTCTCCAGTAACGCTATTTCAAAGATGGCACTCTCGTCCGCACTGACTGTAAGCCAACCAATCGGTGTATTGCAGGTCTGTCGAAAAATCGTAGCAGCAGGATCTGATTCGACCATACCTAATCATACCGCGAGGAATGCAAGCTGGGGAGGTCAAAAGGAGATTTTTATTAACACAATCGTAGGGTAAACGTAGGTTTCGCGTCAAGCAAGCTGCAATCCAAACAGCTATTATAGAGACAGTAAAGGGCGACTTCTCTTCTTCTTCTCCTCCTTAATTCTAGTGCCGCGGTCGGCGTCCGCGGCACTAGCAGTTTAATAGGCTCTTTGTCTGCCAGCAGCAAGCCTCTTGCCTATTAGAATTTATTTACTACTCTTGCTTAGGCGCTAATAAAGCCATGCTCCCAGCACAAAGAGCTATGTTTTTGGAGTCCTTATGGGCAAAGAGCGGTTACTTTAAAACGCTTTAGCAAGGCAATTCCCCCAGCTCCTCAGAAATTGCGCTACAATTTGGCCTGTTCTAAGGAGGAAGCCGTGAAAGATACGCACGAAGTTTATCCAATCGAAATCGCCGGTGTAAAACGGGAACTACGGCTCTTTGAAGTAAAGCCCGGCCTGCGCATTGCCATACTGAATATTCTTGGCGATGTGGAGCTTGTAGATGCCTGTGCCCATGCTCTGGCAGCTAAGCTAAAAGACGAGATTTACGATGTAATTGTGACCGCTGAGGCCAAGAGTATCCCTATTGCGCACATGCTTGCACGGGAAACGGGCAAACCTTATCTGGTCTTGCGCAAAGAACACAAGCCCTATATGGGCAAAGGTGTGTCTGCAGAAACGCACAGCATCACAACCGGCAAGCCACAATGCTTGATTCTGGATGAAAAGGACCTTGAACTGGTCCAGGGAAAGCAGGTACTGCTCCTGGATGACGTAATCAGTACTGGCTCTACACTGCAGGGTATGCACCTCATCATCGAGAAAGCCGGCGGCAAAGTTGTCAAAGAATCGGCGATCCTTACCGAGGGTGACCGCGCCCAGTGGCGTGATATCGTTTGCCTCGGCCATTTACCCCTTTTTACTGACTAATGCAAATACGAATCGGACTCGAAACGGAGATGGAAGGCCGTGCGCTCGGTTTTGCGCTCGACTTTCCCGGTGTGTTTGCTTACGGAAGCGATGACGGTGAAGTTTTGCTGCGCATCCCGCATGCTCTCTTGGAATTCGATTACTGGGTACGCAACCATACCCAAGCTCCCTGGTTCCAACTCGATGATTTGGATTTTCGCCTGACAGAAATCTACCCTACCCGCTTTGAGGGTGACTACGAGGTTAACGCCTTTTTTGAAGACGACCGACGGATTCTTAGCACGGAAGAATGTGCCCAAGCGGCCCTGGTGCACCAATGGCAGCGCGAAGAGTTGTTGGCCGGCGTAGAAACTTTACCTGAGGAGCTGCTGACAAAGCTGTTTCCGGGGCAGCGTTGGGATATTCTGGGCATTCTGGACCATATAGCAAAAGTAGAAAGATGGTACCTGAGCCAACTGGATATAGATCTGCCCCCCACCAAGCCAGGAGCCGATCCCTTTGCCTGCCTTGAACAAAGTTTTGAGGCGGTTCACTCCGTGCTGCCCAAACTGCCGGAGATGGAGAAAATCACGGTTGATCAAGGCGAAACCTGGAGCCCGCGCAAATTCGTGCGGCGCTTACTTTGGCATCAGCGCGACCACATTGGCCATATCCAGGAACTGGCAGGCATCAAGCGCCGCTAACAGGCTGTGCGCACTGCAGTGCTGTAGACATCAAAGACAATTTACCCGCCCTCGAAGCTTGCCTGGCAGTCTTGTAAACACAATCTCCTGACCTTTTAATCCTTGCCGGAGCTATTAATCAATGCAATTTTGAGAACCCAGCCTGTCGGGATCTAACTCAAACCTTTGCTGTTGTGCCGATAAAGGGAAAACGCGAAAATAAACTTTGTCAATTTGCCGCCCGCCCATCGGATAGTCCCTACAACTCATCCCGGCTCCGTCATACCCATTGGTTCTGTTCAAAGATGCTTCTGAAATCCAGGCAGCTGATCCAGCCTTCGATCTTGATAAAGCTCTGGTCTTTTTTCTTAAGGCTCAGGGGTCCAAGATGGTTTTGGATGACAGGTAGCGTGCTTTTCTAATAGTGAAGCTGAGGGATGATGCCATTAAACGTAAAACTGGCGCCTCACCTGCGCCAGTCTTACTTTAGATCAGTTAGTTGAGTCACAACCTTGGATCCTTCTCGGACAGCCTTGAAAGGAGAGAAACAATTGCCGTCCGACGTGCTTTAGAATAACACGTCTTACTTAAGATATTAAGAACTCTTTGTAATCGTTTTGTTAATGAATGCAAATTAATAATATCACTTTCTCACATATGTGAGTTATCAAAAGAAGGCATCTATAAAGGAATTACAGATGTGCTTTGTGCTATGATTAATCGTATAAACCATGGAACTGAACCGAAAAAACATCCTCTTCCTATTTCTGAATGGTCTGGTTACATTTACGGCCGTCTTGGCTGCCCTTTGGGTGTGGAGCAAGCTCAATCCAAAAGGCCTTGTGCCCGAACCAGGCATCAGCCTGCCGAGTCAAAGCAATCAGAACAGCATTGCCGAGCAGCCGGTTCAAGCTCTTTTACCGCCTACTAACGCAAATGGTCTGGCCTCCATTGATGGTGTTTTTGGTGCCGGGAACCTCACGGTGGAATACATTCTGCTGCGCAATCAGGGCTGCGGCGGGCTCAATTTGCAGGGTTGGCAAATAAAAGGGGCCAATGGACAAAACTTTACGCTGCCTAATTTGACCCTGAACGCCAATGGTGCTGTTCGGCTTTACAGCAAAGCTGGAATTTCTTCGGTAATTGAACTCTACTGGGGTGCACAGGAAGCCCTGTGGACCTCCGGTGAGCGAATAGAATTGTACGATTCTAATGGCACCCTTCAAGCCTCTTTTCTGATACCATAGTAGCCTATGAGTCAAGCCCTTTACCGCACCTGGCGCCCCGCCCTTTGGGACGAAGTAGTTGGACAGGACCACATTGTTCAAACCCTTCGTAACGCGATCACAACCGGTCGGGTAGGCCATGCCTACCTTTTTGCCGGCCCACGGGGCACTGGAAAAACTACCAGCGCAAGGCTGCTGGCAAAAGCCGTTAACTGTTTGGATGAAAACCTTGGCAAGCGTCCTTGTAACAGCTGTGCTAACTGCCTGGCTGTAAACGAAGGGCGCTTCCTGGACCTGATCGAGATTGACGCAGCCTCCAACACCAGCGTGGATGATATTCGCGACCTGCGGGACAAAGTAAATTTTTCCCCCAGCCAGGGACGCTTTAAGGTCTACATCATTGATGAAGTGCATATGCTTTCTACTTCAGCCTTTAATGCACTCCTCAAAACTCTGGAAGAGCCTCCCGCGCATGTTATTTTCATCCTGGCTACAACCGAGCTGCATAAGATCCCTGCCACAGTGCTAAGCCGCTGCCAACGCCACGAGTTCCGGCGCATTCCGGTACCTGTAATTGTTGCAAAGCTAAAAGAACTCACTAAAAAAGAAAAAATCAAGATCGATGACGATGCCCTTAATTTGGTAGCCCGCCAGGCAACAGGAGCCATGCGCGACGCAATCAGCCTGGTAGATCAGCTTTCATCCATTAACGAACACATCACCTTAAAGGATGCCCAGGAAATTTTGGGGACGGCCACCAGCCAGGCAGTAATTGATTTGGTAGACGCAATGCAGACGCGGGAAAGCGGCCAGGGGCTGAAGATTATCCATCAGGCCCTCGACTCAGGAACTGATGCGCGTCAATTTGCGCGGCAGGTTGTAGAGTATTTGCGTAACCTGCTGGTTATAAAGCTAAAAGCAGGCAGCGACCTGGACCTGATGCCCGAACAGCGCGAGGCGATGCAAGCACAGGCCAACCGCTTTGAGACTTTAGAGCTGACGCAGATAATTAGCGCATTCAGCAACGCAGCCACCGACTTGAAGGCAAACTGGCACCCTGGTCTGGGACTGGAGATGGCCTTTACCAGCTCCATTCTGGAAGCAGCCCCAGCCCCTCATGTGATGGAAAAAGAGGAGAAATCTGCAAAAACACGGGCAGAGTCCGGCACTGCCTCCCTCAGCCGCGGTATGGGGCGCAGCCATGCTAAGGTCAGTGCCCAGAGCGAAAAAATTGAAAGCCAGGAAACTGCTGTGACCGGGCCCATTGACCTGGACCTGGTGAAATCGTGCTGGGACCAGATCAAGAAGGCGGTGAGGGCTGAAAACCTGATGACCAACACCCTGCTTAATTCCGGCAAACTGATTGAAGCAGACGAGAATAGGCTGGTGCTTAATTTTTCCAGCGAGCTGCTGCGTGAGCGGATGATTGACGAAAAAAATATTAAGGTTTTACGCAAAGTGCTGCAACAAGTAATCGGAAAGGCTTTGAATGTGCACTGTACGGTTGGTATGCAATCGTTGCCTGAAGATGGTACCAGCATTGCCGAACCAGGCGGTTTGGTAGACCGCGCCCAACGTGAACTAGGCGCCAAGGTGCGCAAGTTAGAGAAAAAGAACGAGGAGTGAAAATGGCCAAAGGATACAACGCCCCCCGAAACCCCCGCAGCGGCGGCAATATGATGCAGCAAATCGCAAAATTACAAGAGCAAATGGAAGAAGCTCAGGCGAGCCTTGCCAATGAGCAAGTGACCGAAACTGCCGGAGGCGGTGGTGTTGCCATAACCATGAGCGGCGACCAGCGCGTGCTGGAAGTGAAGATCGAGCCGGATCTTCTTGAAGCCGGCGATACTGAAATGCTGCAGGACATGCTCCTTGCCGCAATGAACAAAGCCATCGAAAGCAGTAAGGCCCTGCACGAAGAGAAAATGGCGCCTTTTACTAGCCTGCTCTCAGGTCTGGGGATGGGCCGCTAAAGTGCGGGCTCTTCCCGAACCGGTGCAAGGCTTAATTGATGCTTTTGCGCGCCTGCCCGGCATTGGGCCCAAGACAGCTTCGCGGCTAGCCTTCTTCTTACTCAAAGCGCCCGACGAAACCAGCCTGAAACTGGCGGAAGCCTTGCAGGGAATTAAAGACAATATCGGCTACTGTCCGCGCTGCTTTAACATCACCCTGGCAGGAGAACCGCTTTGCGATATCTGTGCAGATCAGGAACGAGATGCGGAATTGCTTTGCGTGGTTGAAGAACCGCTGGATGTCATCGCCATTGAACGTACCGGTGCCTACGTAGGCGTTTATCATGTCCTTATGGGCGTCTTATCACCCATAGAAGGTATTGGGCCCGACCAAATTAAGGTATTTCCGCTCCTGGAACGGCTCAAGGTTGACAAAGTAAGGGAAGTTATCCTTGCAACCAACCCCAGCATGGAAGGCGATGCCACTGCCCTGTACCTGCAGCAGCGCATTGCGCCCATGGGGATCAAAGTAAGCCGCTTAGCCCGTGGACTGCCGGTAGGCGGGGATATTGAATATGCCGACCAGAATACCCTGTTACGCGCTTTAGCCGGCCGGCAAAATATGGATTAATTTACTTATAGTTAGCTAAGTGCTATTGTTGTGAACTTCAAGAAGCTAATCAAGATTGGCTTCTTGAGCTGTTTTAAAGCCCAAATATAATCTCCTTTAATAGACAAGCTGAAAACTTCGCGATGTCTGGCTTGGTGGAAAAGAAAGGCCAAGGCCAGCGTGAATGCCCTCGTTTCGGAGGACTGGTGATATAGTTATTCCACACTCTAACTATCTATACTCGCGCCTGAGGTGACCATGAATTCGAACACTGCTTTTACCATGCTGAACGAGATCAAAGAAGAACCGCAAATATTTGCAGCAATCATGCAGGATCACAAGGCCTATACCCAGCCATTTGTGGATCTCTATTTGGCACACAATTTCAAACGCATATTCATCCTTGGGCAAGGGTCGCCGGCAATTATTGGCCAGATCCTCAAGCTGGCAGCGATTAAGCTATTAAAAGTTGAAGGCGTAACCGGATTTGCCTCGATGTTCAACCAGCATGAGGGTTTTGACCCCGCAGGCATCCTGCGCCCCGAAGAGATGCTGCTGATTTGCCCGGGTGAGTCCGGCCATACCAAAGGGCCGGTTGATTCAGCCAGAATAGCACGCAGGCTGGGAATACCCGTGGTTTCAACCACCTTCCAGCCCAAGGGAGTATTAGCCCGTTTTTCCGACCTTGTGATCGTCAAGCCGTCCGGCGAGGAGGAAGCGGTGGCATCGACCAAGGGGCATAGTACCGGCCTGCTGCTTTTGCTGCTTTGCCTGGTAGAGGCAGCTTTTGCCACGGGGAAAATTGGGACGGAAGAATACGAAGGATTGATCAGCGCCTTTAAGCTGCTGCCGCAGATGGTGGCTGAGAATATCCGGCGCACGCTCGACTGGTTTGGCGCGCAGCAAATGCGGATCATGGCAGCGCCGGTGTATCGCTTTGTGGGTTATGGCGCTAATTATGCGACAGCCGTAGAAGCCAGCCTCAAATTCAGCGAATCGCACCAGCGGCCGAGCATCGCCTATGAGCTGGAAGAATTTCTGCACGGACCAATCCGCAGCCTGCACCAGGATGATCTTATCTTCTTCCTGGCTGCCGAAGAAGGCCCGGAAAAGAAGCGCCTGGTAGAACTGTATCATGCCCAGAAGGCCTATAAGAGCCAATGCATCCTGGTGCACCGTGAGGAAGACCAGTTTGGCGAGGCAGATGCTTTGCTAATCCAAAGCCCGGAGCAGGCCTTTGCGAATACGCTCGCCTTCCTGGTCCCATTCCAGGTGCTGGCGTACCAAATCAGCCATACTTTGGGGATCGATATGACCATATCGACCACCTTACCCGTGACCGACATCCTCGTACCGGGATATACGGACGAGACCAAATTTCCTGAGGAGGAGTGATGAGCACACCACAAGACGTAATCCTTGCCGTGGACATCGGCGGTTCAAAATACATCACCGGTCTTATTTCTCAAGACGGTGAAATCCTTAGCCAAAAACGGGAGGTCTGGGAACCGAATTCTTCGGAGTATGTGATGGCTGCCCTGCAAAAATCGATGGACGCGGACTTTGAGGAGGCGGCTGCCAAAGGCCTGCGGATTTCTGCCATTGGGATAACCATCCCCGGCCTGGCAGACCCTAAGAAAGGCATTTGGCTCTCGGCCAGTTACCTGGGCGTCTACGATCTGCCTATTGCGCGTCTGATGAAGGAGCGCTACGGCTGTCCGGTACATATCGATAATGATGCGCGCGCCTGCGCCCTGGCCGAGAAGTGGGTTGGTGCTGGAAAAGACAGTACCGATTTTGTTTATATGACCGTAAGCACCGGTGTGGGCGGCGCACTTTTCCTGAACAACCAACTGTATTACGGCAGTTATATGAGCGCCGGCGAGGTGGGAGAATGCGTGGTTGTGGAAGATGGACGCGTAGCCCAAAACGATTCGCAGGGCACCCTGGAAATGTACGCCGGCACGCGCGGACTGGTGAGTAATTATCTGGAAATGGGCGGGCAAAGCCTGATTGATGGCAAGGAACCCAACGGCAAGTCGATTGCCCGTTTGGCAGACGCAGGCGACCCCATCGCTATCAAAGCTTATGAGAGCATCGGCTATTACCTGGGCAAGGTGATTGCCTACATCTGGAACATTCTGGACGTGGAAAAAGTGATTTTGGGCGGCGGGCTTTCCCTGGCTTTCCGGCTCTTTGAACCCAAACTGATGGAGACCCTGCTCAAGAATTCCTATGTGCGCGATGTGCCCAATATTGTGGTGGAGGCAACGCCCCTGGGATATCACGGGGCACTGCTGGGGGCAGCTGCACTCACAGTGCTCACCCCTGAATCCAAGGAATCATAGGCCGCAGTACAGCTTGGACTGATGCTTTTTTAAGCAAACACAGCATCAACTTGTACAGTTAAGCATAGCCAGCCCAAGGTATAATTTTCTTTCGATCTTTTTTCAATGGAGTTTTTTTATGTATCTTACAGGTAACCAGGTTCGTCAATCTTTTTTGGACTTTTTTGCCCGGCGCGGCCACACCGTGGTGCCCAGTGCTTCACTGGTACCCGGCGGCGACAGCACCCTGCTTTTCACCAATTCCGGCATGGTCCAGTTTAAAGATGTCTTCCTGGGAACCGATTCACGCCCCTATACCCGCGCCGTCGACAGCCAGAAGTGCCTGCGTGTGGCCGGTAAGCATAACGACCTGGACACTGTAGGCCGTGATAACACCCACCATACCTTTTTTGAGATGCTGGGCAATTGGTCCTTCGGCGATTATTACAAAAAAGAAGCCATTGCCTGGAGCTGGGAACTGCTGACCCAGGAATGGGGTCTGGACCCCAAACGGATTCATGCCACCGTCTTCAGGGATGACCAGGGCAACCTGCCTCAGGACGATGAGGCCGCCGAGGCCTGGCTTGCCCAACCGGGATTCGAACCCACGCATCTCTACTTTGGCGGACGTAAGGACAACCTGTGGGAAATGGCCGAAACCGGCCCCTGCGGGCCTTGTTCCGAAATCCATTACGATTTTGGGCCCGAGTTCTGCGATATGCAAAATCAGCCGGGACATGTTTGCGAACCGAATGGCGATTGCCAGCGCATCATTGAAATTTGGAACAACGTTTTCATCCAATATAACCGCACCAGCCCGACAAACTTTGAGCCCCTGCCCAAAAAACATGTGGATACCGGCATGGGTTTTGAACGCATTGTAAGCATCATCCAAAATGTGCCTGGCAACTACGATACGGACCTGCTCAAGCCCCTGCTGGATGAGGTTCAGCGCCTGAGCGGCCAAAGCGATGAGCAGCGGCAGGCAGACCCGACACCTTACAGGGTGATTGCTGACCATGTACGTGCAGCAGCCTTTTTGATCGCCGATGGGGTAATCCCAGGGAATATCGGACGTAACTATATTTGCCGCATGATCATCCGCCGGGCAGCACGTTTTGCCCGCAAACTTGGCCTCAAAGATCCTTTCATGGCTCAGGTAGCTGCCATCGTGGTGAAGAATTACGGCGCAGCCTACCCGGAGCTGCCGCAAAACAGCAACCTGATCAGCACAACCCTAACGCGGGAAGAAAAGCGCTTCAACGAAACCCTGGATGCAGGTTTTTCGGAGCTAAACGCCCAGATTGACCAATTAAAAGCAAGCGGTGCAAAGCAATTGGACGGCAAAATAGCCTTTAACCTTTACGCCACATTAGGTTTTCCGCTGGAAATCACGCGCGACATCCTGGAAGAAGAGGGCTTGGAAGTTGACGAAAAGGGCTTTTATGCCGCGATGGAAGCCCACCGCGATGCCAGCAGCAAGGGCAGCGCTTTCAGTGATGCAGGCAGCCAAAATGTGGAACTATATGCCGGAGAACTGCAGCGTCTGCAAGACAGCGGGCGTTTGGGGCCTGAAGGCGTAGCGTATGACCCTTATTCTGCCCAGGTTGTGAGCAGCGAGGTATTGGCCCTGTTCAGCAGTGATGAAACCGTGAGCAGTGCGGAGGCGGGCGATGCGGTTGAACTGCTGCTTGATGCTGACCCGCTGTACATTGAAAGCGGCGGACAGGTGAGCGACAGCGGACGTGTTCTAAGCGACCCACCGGGCAACTGGGAAGTGGAAATCCATTATGCCAAACGCCCGGCAGCAGGGGCAATCGTGCTTCAGGGAAAGGTTCTGCACGGCAGCCCAGCAATTGGAGACAAAGCAAGCGTGGAAATTGACATGCCTCGCCGGAAAGCCATCATGCGCAATCACACCGCAACCCACCTCCTGCATGCTGCCTTGCATACCGTTTTAGGGCAAGACGTACACCAAAGCGGCAGTGCGGTAGACCCGGAACGCCTGCGCTTCGACTTTAATTACCCCCACGGCGTTTCCAAAGAAGACCTGCTGCGCATTGAAGGTCTGGTAAACGAAATGATTTTAGGCGCATATCCGGTTCAGAAGGAAGTCAAAAGCCTGGACCAAGCCCGGGCCGAAGGTGCCATCGCGCTTTTTGGCGAAAAGTACGGCAGTGAGGTGCGCACAGTAGAAGTACGCGGACCGCAAGGACGCATATCGTATGAACTCTGCGGCGGGACGCATGTGGACAACACCGTTGAAATCGCTTCGTTTTATATCACTGCTGAAAGCAGCGTTGCTGCCGGAGTGCGCCGGATTGAAGCGGTAACTGGCCAAAAAGCCTACGAATACAGCCGTCAGCGCCTGAGCCTTTTGAATGAACTGGCCGGGACATTGGAAACCAGCCCGGCAGATGCTGTCGCAAAGTTGACCAATATGCAAAACGACCTGCATCTGGCTCAAAAAGAAAATGAGGCACTGCGCAATCAATTAGCTACCCAAACTTTTAGCAAACTGCTTAATGACCTTAAGGTCATAAAAGGCGTACCCTACCTGAACGCCATTATCCCGGAAGCAGACGCCGAAGCCCTGCGCAAACTAAGCGACCAATTCCGCCAGGCTAACCCAAGCGGAGTGGTAGTGCTGGGGAGCGTGCAAGACGGCAAACCAATCCTGATAGCTGCCGTGACTCCTGACCTGATCGCCAGGGGCCTGAAGGCCGGGGAGCTGATCAAACGCGTTGCCCAGGTAATTGGAGGCGGGGGGGGAGGCCGGCCAGATTTGGCCCAGGCCGGTGGAAAGTATCCGGAAAAACTCAGCGAGGCCTTGGACCAGACAGCTGTTTATATCCGTGAAAACATCCGGGATTAAGCATGCAAACGCATCTTTTTACCCCATCGGGCTCGGAATTAAACCCATCAGCGGTGGGCAGTAAGCAGGCCTTGATTCTGGCAGGGCAGGGCAATGTCTAAAATAACCCCTTTACGTCAGCAGTATCTGGAGATTAAGCGCCAGTATCCGAATGCAATTGTCTTTTTCAGGTTGGGAGATTTTTACGAGACCTTCGACGAGGATGCGGAAAATACCAGCAAAGCCCTGGATATTGTGCTCACCAGCCGCCCCGTTGCCAAGGGCGTGCGCGTACCTATGGCCGGGATCCCCTATCATGCTGCTGAAAACTATCTGGGACGGTTGATTGACCACGGTTACCATGTGGCTATCTGTGAGCAAACTGGTACTCAGGCCAGATCAGATGGTCTCTTTCCCCGTCAGGTTGTGCGCGTGGTAACCCCTGGAACCATCAACGAGCCTAACCTGCTTTCAAGCGGACGCAATAATTACCTCGCCTCCTTAAGTTTTAGTGAAGAACGCGCCGGGCTTAGTTTTGTGGATATTACAACCGGTGAGTTTAGCGGTACCGAGCTGGAGGGTCCAAACTTAGCAGATACCGTTCGTGCCGAGTTAACCCGTATTGGTGCCGCTGAAGTGCTTATTTCCGAGGATCTGGAATGGGATCCGGAAGGCCTGCCAGCTCTTACCAGAGTTCCGGATTGGACTTTTGAACCTGGTAGGGCTGCCGCATTGATCAAGGACCAATTTGGGCTGGCTAGCCTGGAGGGCTTGGGCCTGAACGACAAGCCCCTGCTCACACGCAGCACAGGCGCCCTGATTAAATATCTGCGCGATACCCACCAGGAAGCCCTGGCAAGCCTAAAAAGCTTTTCGGTTTATAGCCTAAGTGAATTTATGCAGCTGGATGCATCGACACGGCGCAACCTGGAACTAACCGAGACAATCCGCGAAGGCAAAATTGAGGGTTCGCTGCTGGGCATTCTGGACCATACCGTTACGCCAATGGGTAAACGCACCCTGCGAGCCTGGGTTAACAAACCCCTGCTCAATTTAGAATCCATTAACACGCGTTTGGATGCGGTAGGGTTCTTTTTCAAAGATGGTGTTTTACGGCAGGAGCTAGAGCAGAAGTTAAGCAAACTGCACGATATCGAACGCCTAGTAAACCGGGCAGCAACGGGCAGCATCCGCCCTACCGAGCTGGTGGCCTTGCGCGAAGATTTAGCGCTGCTTCCGCAGATTCTTGCTCTGCTGCCATCCCAAGCAGCAGAGCTGCAGACCATACTGAATGACTTGCACAGCCATGAGGATTTGCTGGACCTGCTCACCAGAAGTATTGCCGATGAGCCGCCAGCCACTACAGCAAACACCGGCATTATTCGCAGCGGATATTCCAAGGAGCTGGACGATATTGTCAATGCTTCCCAACACGCGCGCGAATGGATCAGCGGCTTAGAAGCCCGCGAAAAACAGCGCACCGGCATCAAGACACTTAAAGTTGGTTACAACAAGGTATTTGGTTATTACATCGAGATCAGCCGCGGTATGGCCGAACAAGCCCCCGAGGAATACATCCGCAAGCAAACCCTGGTAAACGCAGAACGCTTTGTAACCCCAGAGCTTAAGGAATACGAGGCCCTGGTGCTCAATGCCGAAGCGCAAATCCATGAAGTCGAACTCAAGGTTTACCGGGCTGTATGTAACCAGGTAAATGCCCATGCTGCCCCGCTTTTAGCCAGCGCGCGGGCTCTTGGCCGCCTGGATGCTCTGCTTTCTTTAGCCCAGGTTGCAGCCCTGCACAATTACACACGTCCCGTTTTGCATGCGGATAAAGGCCTTAAAATCCAAGCTGGCCGTCACCCGGTAGTCGAACGCATTTCAAAGCTAAGCAGCTTTATTGCCAACGATGCGGTTTTTGAGGATGGCGAAATAGTACGTTTGATAACCGGGCCAAATATGAGTGGTAAAAGCACCTTTTTACGCCAGGTTGTGCTCATTGTGCTGATGGCACAGATCGGTTCTTTTGTGCCCGCTGATTCTGCTGAAATTGGTCTGGTAGATCGTGTTTTTACCCGCATTGGCGCCCAGGATGCCATCCACGCGGGTCAGTCTACCTTTATGGTTGAAATGATTGAGACGGCCAACATCCTCAACAATGCTACTAGCCGCAGCCTGCTGATTTTGGACGAGATTGGGCGGGGTACCAGCACCTATGATGGTCTTTCGATCGCCTGGGCAATCATCGAGTACATCCACAACCACCCGCGTCTAAAATGCCATACACTCTTTGCGACCCACTATCACGAACTGACCGAATTGGCCGAGTTCTTGCCCGGGGTGCGCAACTACAATGTTGCTGTCAGCGAAACCGGGGGTGAGGTAGTGTTTTTGCATAAAATCGTCCCTGGCGGAGCCGACCGGTCCTACGGCATCCATGTTGGGCAGCTGGCTGGCTTACCCAGTGCGGTAACTCAGCGGGCACAGGAAATCCTAAGGCAATTAGAAGCCAGCTCAGGAAAAACCCGCCCGGAACTAAAGATAAATGATGAACAGCTACGGCTCTTCCCGGAAAATAACCCCCTTATGGAAGCCTTTAAAAAGATCGACCTCGAATCCTTGTCGCCTATCCAGGCCCTCAACTTGCTTTATCAGTGGAAGAGCGAATTCTTCAAAGATCAAACTTAAGAATCTGAATCCCCAAGCAATTATGCTGAGGAAGTTATCTATTCAGCTTTTGGAAGCCAGGCAGAATAACCGTTCAAAAAAGCTTCGCCGGACATTGGACGCTTGCCCTCAAGTTGGACCTGGTCTAGAACCAGCAGGCCCTGACCTGTACCAATGGCAGGCTGCCCATTAACAATAAAACGGGTCCCAGGTTCACGAATAAAACTATCGTGAATGTGAGCTTCAAGCACCTTCATCTTTTTTCCATCCAAATCAAAAAAGGTTCCCGGCCAGGGCAGATAGGCATAAAGCATGCGCATTAATTCCTCAGCGCTTTTCGAAAAATCCAAAAGTCCATCTGCTTTACGGACCTTTCGGGCATAGCTAACCCCTGTTTCGGCTTGAATTTGAGGAATCACGCTGCCATCCAAATAACCCGGCAGCACTTTAATGAGAGCTTGCGCACCTAAATGAGCCAGTTGACTCGAAAGCTCCTCTGCGGTTGTTCCAGCGCGCAGGGGAACCTCTCGAAAAGCAAGAACTGGTCCTGTATCCAAACCCTTTTCTACCTGCATAATGCTCACCCCGGTTTTGGAATCGCCTGCCAGGATAGCAGCCTGGATGGGGGAAGCACCCCGCCAGCGGGGAAGCAGCGAAGCGTGGACATTAAGGCAGCCGTACCGCGGCAAATCCAGAACCTCCTGGGGAAGGATTTGCCCATAAGCTGCAACTACGATAAGCTCCGGCTGCCAGTTGACAAGCGGCCCCAAAGCATTCAGCGTGCGTAAAGATTGCGGTTGGTAGCTGGGAATTCCCAGCTGATCAGCCAGAACTTTTACGGGGCAAGGTTGAAGTGCTCTTCCCCGGCCTGCTGGCCGATCCGGCTGAGTAACTACACCTACCAGCTGTGTTTGAGCGTGCAAAGCCTCCAGAGAAGGCAATGCAAATTCTGGTGATCCCATAAAAACTACCCGTATATTCATGCTGAGCATTCTAACACGTGCCCTTTACCGAACCTATATTAGCTATACAACTTGCGGTAAAATTGTCAGCAAATTAGATAAGTAGATCCCGGAGGAATTATTATGTCTGACTATCAGCCGTATCATGATCCCAACCAGGGACAGCAGCCCCCCCAAGGGCAGTATGTTCCCCCGCAAGGCCAGTATCCCCCCCCTCAAGGGCAGTATGTACCCCCACAGCAGAACCAACAACCATATTATCCGCCTCCCCCGCAGCAGGACCAACAACCGTATTATCCGCCGCCACCAAACTATGTCCCTCCCAAAGGCGACCCCAATGCCAGCAGCGATGATCGTCTCTGGGCATTGTTGGCATACCTCTTTTCGCCCCTTGTGCCCGTAATCCTTCTGCTCATGGAGGACAAGAAAAACCGGCCTTTTATTCGCGCACATAATATCCAAGCCCTGGCCTGGGGCATTATTGCGATTGTGCTTTCATTGCTTTTAAGTCTTATTCCCGTAGTAGGCTGCATTGCTGGCCCGGCAATCTTTGTGATTTCGATCATTTTTGCCGTAAAAGCCTATAATGGTGAGTACATCAACATTCCTGTAATCACTGATTTTGTTCGCAATCAGGGCTGGGCATAACCTTATTACTTACCAAGAAAAACAGGGCAATCACTTGCCCTGTTTTTAATAATTAAATCCCGGAAAACGCAGAAAATGTTAGGCTCTGGTAAGAATTTTATGCTAATCTTAGGGTCAGAAGAGGTGACAAATGACCGAAGATACAAATTCCCAAGAATCAAATGCAAACGCAAATCCAGTCCCAGTTTTGCCTGCACCAGACACTGCTTCCCAACCCCTTATCACAGCTGGTGAAGAACGCACCTGGGCCATGCTGGCTCATCTGAGCATCCTGCTTAACCTGATTACCGGCTTTTTGGGTGTCATTGCAGCTTTTGTTATTTATCTTAGCTATAAGGATAAATCGCGATATGTTGCCTACCAAAGCCTGCAATCCGCCATCTTTCAGCTGATTTTCCTTGTGGGGTCGGGCTTGATCATTGGGCTTACCTGGGCCTTTGTAGGGATAACATCCCTGCTCATTTTTGGGCTTTGCCTGATTCCTTTTGCGATCATCATTTCTGCCCTGCCCATTTTTGCAATAGTCTACGCTATTGTCGGCGCTGCAGATACCAACCAGGGCCGCGACTTCAGGTACTGGCTTGTGGGTGATTGGGTCCGCGGTACCTACGAAGGATAATTTAGTTATTATCTAAAAATATTTGAAACTGCTGGGCCAAGTTTAAATATATTTCTATTGGTAAAACCTCTGAAAGGGAGGAATACCTACTGGAAACCAAGCAGGGTAGCTGTTATTGTTCCAAGAATCATCTTCCCAAAGGATAGCATTTCAGCAGAACTACATAAATGATGTTCTGCTGAAAAAGCTGTAAGCGTTTATCGTTTAGCCTCTTGCTGCCAGTACTTTTAGAGTTTACGAGCGCCGCGAATAAACATCTCTAAAGCTACAGCCAAAAAAGCGAGCATCAGAAAAGAAAAAGCAAGCACCAAACGGGCACCCAGTTCCCGACGCCGCCGATAAATCCGGGAATTCTGCAAACGCTGTTTAAGCCCG
Source organism: Anaerolineaceae bacterium (assembly GCA_040772305.1). GTDB lineage: Bacteria > Chloroflexota > Anaerolineae > Anaerolineales > Anaerolineaceae > Mesolinea. The sequence continues at coordinate 1,186,356 of JAXGYK010000001.1, read as the reverse complement.
GACTTGAAGCTGTGGTTTGGCCGCAATCCGGAAAAAATGGCAGTCAATCGTTCTTCAATGGTGTTTAAATCAATACTTTGACTGGCTTGCGCGCTTGTACAAAAATCCATATTTCCTCATCTTCTAAAACACGGTTTAATCCACCAGGTTACGCTTAAGATTTATTGAAACGATCCCGCAATTCCAGTAATGTGCGGTGATAAAGGCTTTTTATTGCGCCTTCGCTTTTATTAAAAATTCGTCCAATTTCTTCGTTACTTAGCTTTTGAACAAACTTGAGCATCACCAATTCCCTTTTTTGTTCACTGAGGTCGTTCACAATCCGCATCAGTTGGTTAAATTCCTCCTGATTATCCAAAGCAGCCTCCGGGGCTAATTCATGCGGAGTGGCTGGAGGAATGAGCATACTGTCCAAAGCAATCTCGGAGCTTCGGGAGCGATCACGATGAAAGTTAGCCACCTGGTTGTGTGCAATCCGATAAAGCCAGGAAGAAAAGGGCAAACCCATGTGCCGGTACGAAGAAATCGCATTAAGCGCCTTAAAGAATACCTTAGCGGTGATATCCTCGGCGTCCTGCACGTTGCCCACCCGAAAATAAACATAATTATAGATGCGGTCTACATAGCGTTCATAGAGGATGCCAAAAGCATCCGCATCACTGCGGGCTGCATCAATCAGATCCTCTTCAGGAATTTGGGTGAAAAAATCAAGGTCCTTCATAAAGCGCTACAATAAAGGGATTATATATTGTTAGGCTGTCTAAGAGTATCTTGCTGTCCAAGCATAATCCCCAATCCGGCCAGAATGCAGATGCATTTAATCTTTTGCAGGGGCCTTTAAGGTACAATGGTAAGCGAAGAAAAGCGTGTGCTTAAAGGCTAATCGCCACTTTCTTTGGGCGGTTTTTGGCACAATTGCGATTCCCACTACATTTTCATATTTGCTGCCTACGGCAAGTATATTAACTTAGAACAAGGACGTGACTGATGAAAGAATACCTGTTTTATGAAAACCTGAAGACCTTGGATCCTGATCTTTCCAAGCTGTGTAAGCTGGAGGCAGAAAGGCAAGCGCGCCGGCTGATTATGATCCCGAGCGAAAGCAGCACTCCAATGGCAGTACGAGAGCTTCTATCTTCAGCTTTTCAGAATAATTATGCCGAGGGGTATCCCCGGACAGAAACACGTTATCAAAACGAAGAAACTCTTTTTGATTACCCCTTACAGCTCAATGTATACCGCCGCTGCTCGGACCAGCGCTATTACAAAGGCGTGGATTATGTGAATACTGTAGAAAGTGTTGCCCGCCGGCGCTGTGCGGAACTGTTTGCAGCCAATGGCCTGACTGCTGACGATCTTTGGGTCAACGTGCAGCCACTTTCCGGTGCACCTGCCAACACAGCGGTTTATACCGCATTGATCAATCCCGGAGACCCCATTTTGGGGATGGATTTGCTGCATGGCGGTCACCTTACCCATGGCTCGCCTGTCAATCGCAGCGGATTGGTGTATACCGCCCACCACTACACTGTGGATCCGGTCACTGAAAAATTGGATTATGACAAAATCATGGAGCAGGCCAAAGCCTGTCAGCCAAAGATCATTATTGCCGGCTACACCTCCTACCCCTGGGTTCCGGACTGGAAGGAATTCCGCAAGATTGCAGACTCCGTAGGCGCCTACCTGCTGGCTGATATTTCGCATATCGCTGGTCTTATCGCTGCCGGGGTTGTGCCCTCTCCTGTAGGGATCGCGGATGTGGTTTCCTCTACCACTCATAAAACCCTTTGCGGACCACGTGGCGCCGTGCTGATCTGCCACGACCGCAGCATAGGCGAACGCATCGATAAGGGAGTATTCCCTGGCGAACAAGGTGGACCGCACATCAACAACATCGCCGCAATGGCTTTAGCCTTTAAACTCGCAGCTACAAACCAGTTTAAAGAACTTCAAAAACAAATTGTCAAGAATGCCCAGGCAATGGCGCAGCGCTTTGAAGAAAACGGCGTAAAGGTGCCTTATAAGGGTACCAATACCCATATGCTCCTCATTGACTGCAAGGATTTTAAGGGTCCGGAGGGTGTTTCTCTGAATGGCGACCTGGCAGCACGCTTGCTCGAAAACGTAGGCATTGTTGCCAATCGCAACACCATTCCCGGAGACCGCTCGGCCTTGCGCTCGTCCGGCGTGCGTCTGGGAGCTCCATGGCTTACACAGCGCGGTTACAAAGAAGAAGATTTCATTCAAATTGCAGACCTGATTACCAAGCTGTTTAAAGCCAGTTACCCCTACCAGATGTGTGGCAGTGCTGGAAGGAAAACCAACGTAAAAGTAGATTTTAAGGAATATGCTGAAGTACAGGTTCAGGTAGCCAAGCTGGCTGCCAAGATGCCAAGTGCTGATTATATTGAAAATCCCAGCGGGTATCCGCATTTCTTTAACATCGAGGATGAGTTTCCCGGAGAATTCGCCGCTTTCGAAATTTACGGTGAAAAAGTTCGCTCCTTCCTTACCTTCATCCTTACCAGCGATATGGAATCGCTGCAGGCAGGCCAATCGCAGGCAACCTGCATGCGCACCAGCTTGGGCGAAGTTTGCGGAACCCTCACCTGTATCGACCCGCATCGTTTTAATCTGACCATTGCCAGCAAGGACGCTGCGCTGGCTGGAACTTGGCTGCAGGGTATGAGCACGGCCTTTATTCATTACGACCCAGACCTTTGCCAGCGTGTGCCTGGTCCTGTGGGTATCACCAGCGCAAAACCCGTAGAGAAAATGGCCAAGGGCGAGGCTATATTTGAAGACAAACCTTACTATGTTGGCATGACAGAAGTAAAGGGTAAACAGGCAAAGCCAGAATTTGTTTGGGAAGAGCCCGAAGATGCTGAGCTAAAACGCACTCCCTTATATGAGACCCATGTAAAATCTGGTGCCAAGATGATCCCCTTTGCTGGCTGGGAAATGCCGGTTTGGTACACCAGCGTACTTGAGGAGCACAATGCCACCCGCAAGGCTGCCGGTTTATTTGATGTAACCCATATGGGCGTATTCCAGGCCGAAGGTCCGGATGCCGGCCTCTTCCTTGACTCGGTTACAGGTAACGATATCGTAGACCTGGATGTGGGTCAATCCTGCTACACGCAGTTTATGGATCCCCAGGCAAATGTCATTGATGACCTGCTGATCTATCGCCGTGAAACGGATAAGTGGCTGGTTGTGGTCAATGCTGCAAATGAAGACAAAGACTGGGCCTGGCTTGAAGCCGTACGTCAGGGCAAAGTGCTTATTGATACCGAACGGCCATGGGCAGTGATTCCGGGCCGGCATGTGATACTCCGCAACCTAAGAGACGAAAAAGAAGGCAAAGATCGTTTGGTAGATGTTGCCCTTCAAGGCCCAAAATCCACAGAGATCCTGTTCAAACTAGCCGAATCTGCCGAAGCGCAAAAGATCAAAGGCCTTAAGCGTGGCGAGCTTTGTGAAAGTCACCTGGCTGGGGTGGATGTGGTTGTAAGCCGCACTGGCTATACCGGAGAAAAAATCTGTTACGAGCTCTTTGTACATCCCGATAACACTGTAAGATTCTGGGATGCACTGGTAGAAGCCGGAACACCATTAGGCTTGCTGCCCTGTGGGCTTGGCGCAAGGGATAGCCTGCGCACCGAGGCAGGGCTGCCGCTTTATGGCCATGAAATGGGCGGAGAGACGAACCTGACGGTTGGTGAAGCTGGTTTCCTTTCGTCCGTCAAGTTGAATTCCTCATGGTTTATTGGCCGTTCTGCCTTCCAGGAACGCGAACGAACGCGCACCAGTGTTGTGGCGCGTTTCTGCTTCAACGAAAAAGGTGTGCGGATGGCTCGCCATGGGGACCCAATTGTAGATGCAAAAGGCCGCATGATTGGTAAGGTTACCTCCTGTGCAATTGACAAGGATGGCTATCTTACTGGTCACGCCTTTGTAGATATTAAGAGCGCCGTTGAAGGCACACCTATCCTGATATACCAGGGTGCCCCCAGCAAGCCACAAAAAACACCTTCTGAACTCACCCTAGGTGATAAGGTGGCCTTACCAGGTGCTGCAACCATCGTCAGCCGTTTCTATAAAGGCTAATCCAATCTAATCAATAAGAGGAGAAGGTGTTTCATGCAAACAAATTGGGAACAACGCTACGCCCGCCGAATGTCTAACATTAAAGCCTCGTTTATCCGAGAGCTGCTTAAGGTTACCCAACAGCCAGACGTAATCACGTTTGGTGGCGGTTTCCCGGCCTCAGAACTTTTTCCGATCGAAAAGGTAAGAGCAGCCTGCGAAAAAGTACTCAAAGAAAACGGCCAAAAGGCCTTGCAATACACAACCACCGAGGGCTATCCCCCCCTGCGTCAATGGCTCGCGGACCGACTGGCACAATATGGAATTAATGTAGGGGCGGATAATGTACTGATCACCTCCGGTTCACAACAGGCTCTGGATTTTATTGGCCGGGTTTTGCTGGATGAAGGCGACCGCATTCTTATCGAGAGCCCTACCTACCTGGGTGCCTTGCAGGCCTGGAATGCCTATGGTGCAAAATATGAGACCGTGAACACTGACGATAACGGCATTGTACCGGAGGATTTTGAAGTCAAGATCGGCACCAATGTCAAGTTTGCATATATCCTGCCCAATTTCCAAAACCCAATGGGCGTTACTCTGCCCCTTGAAAGGCGCCAGAAACTGGTAAAAATTGCTGCAGAACGCGGTGTGCCTATCATAGAAGATGATCCCTACGGACAGCTGCGCTTCGAAGGCGAACCCGTAAAGCCGCTCTGCGTTTTGGACGGTGAACTGCGCAAAAATGACGGTGATAAAACCTTTAACGGGAACGTAGTCTATACCAGCACCTTCTCAAAGACGCTTGCCCCAGGCCTGCGTATGGGCTGGGTCGTTGGGCATCCGGATCTGATCCGCAAAATGGTACTCGCCAAACAGGGCACCGATCTGCAATGCAGTACTTTTGATCAGTACATCACTTACGAGCTGGTTACCGAAGGTTTCCTGGATGAGCACATCAATCTGATTCGCCGGGTGTATAAAGAACGCCGCGATGCAATGATAGAAGCCTTTGAGGAGTTCATGCCCGATGGCACTACATGGACTGTTCCTCAAGGCGGGCTCTTCCTTTGGTTGCGCCTTCCGGAAGGCTGCGATGCTCTGGAACTCTTCCCCCTGGCGATAGAAGAAAAAGTGGCCTATGTGCCAGGTATCCCCTTCTACCCCAATGGTGGCCCGCGAAATACAATGCGTCTAAACTTTAGTGCAGCCGCCCCGGAGCGCATCCGCGAAGGAGTTCATCGTCTCTCGGTGATGATTAAGCGCGGCCTTACACAGGCTGGAAGCACGCACTAAGCTGGTTTAGGTTCACACAAAAGGCACCGTAGTTCGGTGCCTTTTCTTGTTCATTTATTCAGGAATGAAACCTGACCAAGAAACTTGCAGGAAACGTTCGATGGGCTTATTTCTCAGGTAGTTTGTCCGGAAGCTCTGCAAGCCAATCGTACAAATTGGCTTCGATGGTCTGCAACCTGCCTTTCAGCTGCCAGCGTTTACACAGTTCACCCCAAACAGCCTGCGAGCGCGCAACCCGGTAATTGCCTTCAAAGCGTTTGAAGGGTGTGGCAAGAATAGCAAACGGATCTTTCAGATAGCTTCGCAAGGATTTACGCCAGGCTATTTGCCAGGGTCTTGGCTTTGGTTTTTGATTCGAAAGCTTTGCCCGCAAGGCATGACGGTAGGGTTCCAAAAGGACAGCTGTTGCGCCCAAACCCTGGCGGAATTTTTTATGATACTCCCAGGTCAGGCGTGCAGAAGGCATAAAGTGTTGAAAACGCAGGCTCGAATCGTAATAAAGCTCCCATCCCAGGTAGCGAAAAATCAACTGGATTTCAGAATCCTCTCCTGAAAGCAATTCTTTCCCTGCCCGACTGGTAAGCAAAGGCTCAAACCGGGCATTCAGCATGGTTTGGGCTGCCTCGGTACGCAAAATGCAGCCCGCTGTATAAATCAGCCGTTCGGGATCTGCAATCCTGCCGCTTTCGGGCAGTTGCGGTCCTACAGCATAATTGCGCTCGTAGCGCTGATACCAGGCAGGTTCCTTGGTTTCAAAAACCGCACGTCCTTCTGCACCAATCAGGCCGGCATCGGGATATCTGTGGATGAGCTCCCAGGCGTTTTGGAGCCAATCTGCATCTACCCAGTTGTCCTGGTCTACAAATGCAATATAGGCATATTTTGCAGCAGCCATGCCCTTGCGGCGCGCGTAGGCAATGCCTGGTTTATCTTCAGTTACAACCCGCAGGGGGCTTGGTCCTGCCCACAGCTTGCGCACCTGAGCAATCGTATCGTCAGAGGAGGCATTATCAACCACAAGCAATTCCCAGGCAAAACTGCTTTGCAGCTCCTGGGATGCCAAATGCTCTAAACAAGGTCCAATGAGCCCCGCGGCATTGTAGGTACACACCACCACGCTCACACCTTCGGGAAGGGCCATCTTTTTTGTCACTTCAAGCATTATACAATCAGCTTCACAGACTAGAAAAGCCAGTCAGAAACAGCATGCTCAAAACTGCCAAAGACTAAAATTGGTAAGGATTGAGCCACCAATAAATTCTCGCAATAAGGAATTATCGGGAACAAATTCCATACCAGTTGGCAGAAACCACTCCAGCAAGCGCAACAGGCGTTTCGCCTCAATGTATGCGTCTGTACCAAAGCGAACCTGCCGCAAAAGCGGTTCGACTAAGGGTTTCAGAGTGCAAAGCTCGTAAGCCAGAGCACTGTTAAACATGACATCAGCATTTTCCTGATAAGGGAAGATGTGCTCTTTCTCGCCCTGGGTCACTTTTTCCCAGCGGTTAATCGTATCCTCAGCGCTGTATCCCCTGTCGCGCGAGTCGCGCAGGATGCGCCGGAGCATTCGCGTGTCGGTGGTGGAAATACGGTTGTGGCGGTCAAGGTTCAGCTGTGTAAGGCAGGAAACATAAATCCGATAGCTGTTTTCAGGTTTTAGACCAGCTAATAAGGCAGGGTTCAGGCCATGAATGCCTTCAAGAATAATCATGCTTCCGTGTTTTAGCTTGACAGTCTCGCCTTCAGTGCTCTTACCGGTGATAAAGTCGTAATGTGGCAAGCGCACTTCCTTGCCTGCAATCAAAACTTCTACATCGTGGTTTAATCGCTCTAAATTCATCGCTTGCAAGGATTCATAGTCCTTGCTGCCATCCGGAAGCAGCGGTGTTTTTTCGCGGTCAACAAAGTAATTATCCATTTCAAGCGCATAGGGCGCAATGCCATGCGCCAAAAGCTGAATAGACAAACGTTTGGAGGTCGTTGTCTTCCCGGAGGAAGAAGGGCCTGCGATGAGAATTACTCCTACTTCTTCCCGGCGGGCAAGAATTTGCTGAGCTATGGTCGAAATCTGCATTTCATGAAGCGCTTCCGAAACCAGAATAACCTCATCGGCATGACCAGCCTGAATGGCATCATTCAGGGCCCCTACTGAAGGAATACCCAGTTTTTGCAGCCAGTCCCCATATTCGCGGAATGTGCGCAACAATTTAGGATAGCTCACCATTTTCGTAAGCTGGTTTGGCGTCCCACGCCGCGGGAAACGTAAAATAAACGAGGAATCGCCCAGCCATTGCAGGCCAAAAGTACACAAATACCCGGAAGAAGGAACCATGTAGCCATGATGATAGTCACGGGTATTTAAGGCACGGTAGAGTACCAGGTCGGGCCTCTGACGGTATTTGAGAAGACGCACCTTATCATCCTCACCCATGGCCTTGAAATGCTCGACTGCCTCAGCCAAGGGAACAGTTTCACGAATGAAGGGAATGTCCTCGGCCACCAGACTGCGCATGCGCGCTTCAAGCTGGCTTAAGTCTTGCTCTGAAAAGCCTAGTTTATTTTCCACCTGGCAAAAATAGCCGCCCGAGGACATGGAATGGTCAATGGTAACAAATGCGTCAGGAAAGAGGTCTCTAAAGGCAACTTCAAGCAAAAAAATCAAGGAACGGCGATAGATCCGAGCCCCATCTTCATCCTGGATGCTGAGAGGGCGTAAAACGCCATCACGCTGCACCGGAAATGTGAGTTCACGCAGCTGCCCATCTAATACGGCCCCTACAATCAGTGGACCGTCTTCTTTCTTTAGAAGAGCAAGAAAGTCCTTCAGCGGAGCACCTCGCCTGCCGGTAATCGTGCGTCCATCCGGCAATTGCAGTTCAAGATCCTCACGGGGATTCGCGTTGATATAAAAATCTTTATTTGACATGGTCTTATTTCCAATCTTCAGATTTTAGCGCATTAAGAAGGATACCCTGCCCTATGCAAAAGGTACAGGCCTTCTTTTTCACGACTTCAGTCAAAGAGAACTGCTGTTCTCCTCAGGCTAAGCTGGGTATTTGCACTGCATATTCAATTATTTGCTCAGCTACAAAGCTTTCACATATCCTTGGGTTATAATCCCTTTAAAAGATCGCTTATGACAGATATCCACCACCATCACGAAGCTCAACCCTATACACGCCATGTGCATACAGAGCAAGAGAGGAAAGCAGTCCTGAATCGCTTAGCCCGCGTCTCCGGTCACCTGGAAGCAATCAAGCGCATGGTTAAAAACGGTGATGATTGCAGCAAAATTCTGATTCAACTGGCTGCTGTTAAAGCCGCCATTAATAACACTGGCAAACTGATTCTCAAAAACCACATTAATCAATGCCTTTTAGACGCCTTTGTCCATGGTGACCACGAAATGGTTGATGATCTTAATGCTGCTATAGACAAGTTTGTTAAATAACAGAGCAAAAGCTTTTAACCTTCCAATTTTTCTCTGATTTCATTTTTTGAGGTAGAATGATTATTTGCGTCGGGAATCCGCCCGGCAGCTTTTGCGGGTGAAGGCAGCCTTACTCAGGCCAGAGGCACCCAGAAAGAAGAAATATGACACACGATCGAGTAACCCTTAAGGCCGAGAAACGCAATGTTATCGGCAAGCAAGTAAAAGCCTTGCGCCGCAGCGGTAAGCTGCCGGCAGTTATATATGGACGTCATTTGGACAAGCCTGTAGCTATCCAACTGGATGCCCACAGCGCTTCGCTGCAACTAGACAAACTCACCGGTTCCAGCCTGATTGTGCTGGATGTTGATGGTGAGAAACACAACGCAATTGTTCGTGACCGCACCAAGGACGTAATTTATGGCCACCTTCTGCACGTAGACTTTTTGGCTGTTTCCATGCAGGAAAAACTGCGTACCCAAGTGAGCATTGTTTTGATTGGTGAAGCACCCATTACCACTGAATTTGAGTGTGTGATTAACCAAGGCATCTACAGCCTGGACATTGAATGCCTTCCCAGCGATATGCCCGAGGTAATTGAGGTTGATTTGTCTTCCATGGTTGCTCTGGATTCCACCATTAAAGTCAGTGACCTTAAACTGGACGAATCCATCACTGTGCATGCCGATCCGGAAGAAGCTGTGGTATCTGTGGCTGTTATTGCTGAGGAACCCGAGGAACCAGTTGACGCGGAAATAATCGAACCCGTGCAAGTTGGCAAGGAACATGAAGCAGATGAAGAGGACGAAGCGTAAGCTCAGTCTTTTATCGTTAACCGCTGTTTCTTTGAAAAGGGCTGTCTTTCAAATAGGCAGCCCTTATATTTTTACTTTTTCCAATCAAACTGATCCGGGTATTCCGTGGTGTAAACAGCAATAACCTGGTCCATAAAAAATGTGATGTAGGGAATATGCTCTTCCCCGCCCGGATACTTCCAGGTTACGTCCTGCAGCTCAATAAAACCATCAAAATCTCCCAAATCCGGAAGTTGCCGGATCTGGTCCCGGTAAGACTCAACCCAGGCATTGATCTTAAACGCCAGCTCCTTTTCCATATCCTCAGCGCCCCACACGGCCTTGCCGGAATAGGTTCCGTTGGCAGTCACAATGACCATATCACCATAGCGAGCGCGGTCTTCCACGCTAAGGCGTTCGTAATTACCTACAATCCATTTCTTTAGCGACATACGACGTACAGGCATTATTTCATCCTCCTTTTTCGGCGATTATATGCAAGCAGCTTGAATTTGGGGGGTGGAACCGCAAAACTTAGGCAGCAGTGATCAAATGCAAAAGCTGGCTGGTCATATAGGCACTTGCACCCCAGAGTACTTCCCCATCGTAGGGCTGGTAATAGAGTACCGGCCAACGCTGGCCTTCGTGGTCATGTTCAAGGGTATATCGGTTCGCAGGATCCGCAAGCCAGTCCAAGGGAATACTGAACACACGCGAAACTTCATCGCGGGAGAGCTTCAGCGGATAAGGCCAGGGTATCATACCCGCTACCGGAGTGACGACAAAATGAGAAACCAATGCCATTGGCGGCAGACAGCCTAGCACCTGTACATCCTGCGGGGCAAGCCCTACTTCTTCCCAGGCTTCACGAAGAGCAGTTTGCACCAGGTCGCTGTCTTCAGGATCACGCGCACCGCCGGGAAAAGAAACCTGTCCCTTATGCGTCTCCACATGATCTGTACGACGGGTCAGCAGTAAGTGCCAGCCATCTTCATCCACAAAGAGCGGCATGAGTACGGCAGCCTCAGCAGTCTTTGTCCAATCTTTGGGTTTAAATTGCTCCTGCGGAATAACGATTCCATCCCGCCAATTTGCCAGTCGATTATTTAGGTCTTCAGGAATCCCCAATTTGCCCATTTGAGTCTCATTTTTCCTCTGTTTCGGCCTCTTCCTCATCCTGCTGCTTTGGGCTGTCCTCTTCAATCAGGACATCAACGGGTCTGGCAAATATCAGATAGCCCGTATGCGCAATCATGCGATCCACGGGCCTAAAGTGCAGCCAATCGTTCTTCCAGAAGCGAATAAGGATCTCAAGCACTTCTACAGACACAAAATTGGCGTTTTTAAGCGCTTCCAAGGTAAGAATGACCTGATTGCTGGTAGGCAGGATCATACCCAGATGTGCCCCGCCTTTCAGGCTTGCCCGCACCTGTGGCAGGTAATCGTAAGGGTTGGGAAGGTCTAAAAAGAGGGCATCCAGGTTACGCTCTTCAAAGCCATCCGCTGCATCAGCGCAACGAAAGCTGACCCTTTTCTCTAAGCCAAGTTTTGTGAGATTAGCCTTGGCAATCTCCTGCGGACCCGGGTTGCGCTCGTAGGAATAAACCCTGCCACTGTCACCGACCAAATAAGCCAATGCAGTGGTCAGCCCGCCGCTGCCTGTACCGCATTCCAGGACACGCGTTCCTGGCCCCACCCCTAACTTCACCAGGACATACCCTATCTCCTTAGGGTACATAATTTGTGTACTGCGTTTTGTTTGACTGATCAGGTCAGCAAGACCAGGCTTAAAAAGATAAAAGGGGTTGCCCTGATGACTCTCCAGACGGCTGCCCCAGGGCTTGCCGATAATATCGTCGTGACGAATCACACCTCGATGGGTTTGGAGAACCTGGCCAGGGACTAAGGTCAGCAAGTGCGCCTTGTGGCCGCTGCCCTGCAGCTGAACGAGGTGGCCTGCATGCGCTAAACCATCATCGCAAACTTGCTCATCCATGATTTTTGCGTCCCTGGGGATCAATAAGGCTTAGCCAGTGGCCAAGAAGAAGAACCAAAACTGCCAGAATAATACCGCCGCCCAGACGCAGTTGGCCGAGCATAAACCAATTAAACCCAATAGCGCGGCTTAAAAAGTGACCCCCAAAAAAGCCTAACCAGGCTAGGAACAAGTAAAGTACAAGTCGTCCAAGCCCGCCGTCCTTCCACAGATGGAAAAGAGCGCCAAGCAAGGTGGCGATGATTGCCCCCACAATTAAAACGGATGGATTCATTTGATTCCTATAAGTTCAATGCGGCCTGAATCTCCGCACTTCCCAGACAAAGCTGGCCTTGATAAAGCGTCAAAAGCTGGCCGGCAGTAATGTCTCGCAATGGTTTTTCGAGCTTGGCTATCATATCACCAGTACTCAGGATTTTGCAACGCGCTTGCACCGGGCGAGCTGCAGAGCGTATCTTGACTTCCACCAAATCCTGCGCTCCGGGCAGCTGCGAAACCAGCCAATTAACCGGTCCGGTTTGCACTGCATTCCTGGGCAGGGCATCGCTCCAACCAACTCGTAAAGTATTCGTTGTCTGTTCTTTTGCCAATACATAATAAGGCTGGGAAGCCGAAAGGCCAATACCCTTGCGCTGACCAATAGTGTACAGTGCCAAACCCTGATGCTGGCCCAGTTCTTTGCCGTGAAGATCCTCTATGGGCCCCGGCTCCAGCAAATGAGGCGCGTGTTCGCGCAGAAAGGCTACTTGGTCTTTACCTGCCAGAAAGCAGAGGTCTTCACTTTCCTGCGATTGACGGCTGGGTAAGTTTATTTCTGCAGCAATGGAACGAACTTCCGCCTTTGTGTAGGCTGCCAATGGCAAACACATTGCTGCCAGGCTAGTACGGGGCAAAGCCGCCAAAAAATAGCTCTGATCCTTACTGGCATCGGCAGCTTTATACAAAAGGGGTAATCCTGCTGCATCATATTCCAAACGTGCGTAATGTCCCGATGCAAGCAATGCAGCCCTGTTTTCTAGGGCCTGTTCCAGTAATCGTCCCCATTTAATTACCTGATTGCAATATACACAAGGGTTAGGTGTGCGGTTACGCGCAAGTGCTGTAAGGTAGTGTTCTACCACCTGATTCTTGAAGATTTGTCGCCAATCAAAAACCGAAAGAGGGATGCCTAAATAGTCTGCAACCGCCTGCGCAGCTTGCAAACTTGTCTGCTGACCGGGCAATTCCCATAGGCGCAAATATACAGCTTCCACCGCATAGCCGGCCTCTTTCAGCAAAAACGCTGCAACACTGCTATCTACTCCTCCGCTCAGAGCAACCCACGCTTTTTTTCCAGCACTTTTGTTCATCTGATCTATTTTACCGTGAAGCCTCTGGAACCCCAGCTTGGATAAAACGGATACAATCAAACCCGACTGATTTCTTCCGAAATGGATCTGCTAACCTGAGGCGCTGAGAACCATGAACATGATCTACGCAGACACACACTGCCACTTGGATTTTGATGCATTTGATGAGGACCGCGATGCTGTATTAGAGCGGGCAAGGACAAGCGGGCTTGCTTTTCTGATTAATCCGGGGGTAGACCTGGCTTCATCCCAATCAGCTTTGCACTTGGCATCACTTTGGCCCGGGCGTGTTTACGCAGCCTGCGGATTTCATCCGCATTACAGCGCAGCGTGTTCAAACAAAGATGCTCTCCTGGCTCTGCGCCAGCTGGCCAGCCAGCCCGGCGTTCGAGCGTTGGGAGAGATTGGGCTGGACTACTATCGTAATTTGGCTCCACAAGTGGTGCAGCGGGAGGTTTTTATTGCCCAATTGGCGCTTGCCAAAGAGCTTGAACTGCCCATTATTGTGCATAATCGCGACGCAGATGCCGATACACAAGCCATCCTTTTAGATTGGATTCAAAGCTTGCCCTTCGGCAGCAGGCTGCGCCAAAACCCTGGCGTACTGCATGCCTTTAGCGGAAGTTCCGCAATGGCAGCTGCCCTTGGTGCAGAAGGCTTCTGTTTTGGAATAGGGGGGCCGATTACCTATGCGAACGCTGATTTACGTCGTGAAATCTGCAGCGGTTTACCACTATCGCAGCTGCTCACCGAAACCGATGCTCCTTACCTTACTCCACACCCTTACCGTGGCAAGCGCAACGAGCCTGGGAATATCCCTCTGATCATTGAAACGCTGGCAAATCTGCATCAAAAGGATGCCGCAGAAATTGGCGCTATAACCACGGCAAATGCACGCCGTGTTTTTGGGATTGTCTGACTTAGTTTTTTCCAGCTTTCTTTTGTTTAGGCTTCTTTTCCTCAGGCGGCAACGGATAATCAGGCACAATCGTCTGATCATGATAGGGCGTGCGCACATAGGCTTCATCGGACTGCCGCGGGGGCAAAACGATTTTTTCGGGCGTGATGTCTTCGTAGGGAATCATGGAAAGCAAGTGGTAGATGCAATTTAAGCGTGCCCACTTTTTATCATCTGCGTCCACCACAAACCATGGACTCTGTTTTGTATCGGTATAGCGGAACATCTCATCTTTGGCACGCGAATAATCGACCCATTTAGTGCGGCTGGCTAAGTCCATCGGGCTCAGCTTCCAGCGCCGTGTAATATCGTTGATCCGTGCTTGAAAACGGCGTTCTTGCTCATCATCGCTCACACTAAACCAATACTTAATGAGGATAATCCCGGAACGAATCAGCATTTTTTCAAATTCCGGTACCGAGCGGAAAAATTCTTCTACCTGATGCTCGGTGCAAAAACCCATCACCCGCTCAACACCAGCACGGTTGTACCAACTGCGGTCAAAAAGCACCATCTCTCCAGCAGCAGGCAGATGTTCTACATAACGCTGAAAATACCATTGGGTGGTTTCGCGCTCTGTGGGCGTAGCAAGCGCTACAACCTTAACAATTCGGGGGTTGAGCGTTTCGGTAATCCGCTTAATAGCTCCCCCTTTGCCGGCTGCATCGCGGCCCTCAAACAGCACCACTACTTTGAGTCCTTTTGCCTTGATCCAGCCCTGCATCTTTACCAGTTCAATCTGCAGTTTTCCCAGCTCTTTCTCGTAACGCGACTTAGATAGCGGAGGACGCTCCGGACGAGGAGTCCAACGTGGGGTATCATGGACAGGTGCTTTGGAGCCACCAGACTTCGTTTTTGCAACTTGAACTTCTTTGACCGTATTCTTTTCCATCATAGCCTCCCGTTGCTATAGTTTAAGTGAGTACTTCCTCATATTCTATTTTAATTAAGGCCACCATAAGGCAGCCTGTTCTAACCATTTAGGATTTCGGCTCGTTCTCAGCCCGTAAATCCGTACGTTTGTAATCGACAAATCGATAACCCACACCCCGTTCGGTAAGGATATAACGTGGTTCAGCAGGGTTTTCTTCCAGCTTTTTGCGCAGGTAGTTGATGTAAAGGCGCACGTAGTGCGGCTCGTTTTCGTACTCGTACCCCCACACTTTAGCTAAAATCTGATCATGTGTAAGCACCCATCCCGCGTTTTTGACCAAATGATAGAGCAAGCGATACTCGGTGGGACGCAACTGTACTTCTTCGTCATGGATAAATACCTGACGACGCCCAAAGTCGATTACCAGGCGGCCATCGACATCAATACGGCCATCATCCTGCTCGTCGGCAAAGTTTCCACGGCGCAATACGGCACGGATGCGGCTGGTGAGCTCACGTGGGCTAAAGGGCTTGGTCACATAATCGTCGGCTCCCAACTCCAGCCCCTTCACCTTATCAGCCTCTTCGCCTTTTGCCGTCAGCATAATAACCGGAGTGCGGCCTACCTCCCGAATCATGCGCAGCACAGTAAATCCATCCATATCTGGCATCATTACGTCCAGCAAAACGAGATCTGGAATCATTGCGCGTAATTTATCCATTGCCTGGGCGCCATTATTGGCCTCAACAACTTCAAAGCCATCGTGCTCCAGGTTCATGCGCATGATCTTTACCAAACCTTTTTCGTCATCAACAATGAGGATGCGGTAGCGGCGTTGGGTATTCTCAAGGTTCATAGCTCTCCTAAGTGATCGTAACAGCGATCACACTGATGTTATCTGTTCCCCCCGCAGCATTGGCCATGTTAATCAACTTTTGCGCGATCTTATCGGACCAACGCGCGGCACGCAGGGTTTCAGCCAGGCTTTCATCCTTTACCAAACCCCAAAGTCCGTCCGAACAGAGCAAAAGGTTAACGGGATGATCCAGCTTGAGCGCGCCTAAGTCTGCTTTGAAACCATCCTCCTGTCCCAATGCCCGGAAGAGGACGTTCCGCTGGGGATGCTTGCTGGCATCAGAGGCAGATATTTGACCCAAGTCTATCAGTCTGCGCACCAGAGAATGATCCTGGGTAAGAGCCTGAAGCGGTTGTCCGTGAGGGGCAATGTAAAGCCGCGAGTCTCCAACGTGCGCAAAATAAAGATTGCGGTCAAGCACAATTGCAATTGTAAGCGTAGTTCCGCTGCCGGATGCGCGCTTTAAAACCTGCTCTTGTGCCGCCAGCATGGCATTATTGAGCGCCTGACTAAGTTCCTCATCGTCAAATTTTTGTTGTCCCAGGCGCAAGGGTTCCAAGACCGTACGATAGAGGCTATTGCTGGCCGCCTGAATTGCCAGACTGCTGGCAAGTTCCCCGTGGATATGCCCGCCCATTCCATCTGCAATCATAAAAAGGCCAAAGACATGCCTGCTGTCCGGGGTAAGCAAGGTAAGCTGCATAGCGTAGACTGCATCTTCATTTTGGCTGCGCTGTCGCCCGGCACTCTGTGCAGACTGCACCCAGAGTGTTGGTAATTCATGCGGCACAAAGAAAGGTCTGGTTTCCTCCAGAGTCATGTCACTCTGGGAATTCATTTCATTTTCTGAGGAGGGCTGGGGTTTGCTGGAAAAAATCTTCACGCTTTGCCTCGCTATGGTGCTGAGTCCGTTTCAATCACTTGCAAAAAGCTGCTCACTGCCCAGCCAGCCCGGTTTTTGTCGTAAGGAGCTTCTAATTGCCACCAGGTATAGCCATCCGATTGTTCAGGGCCACCAATTACCAAAAAGACTTCTTCGTCCATGGCAACAAAATTGGAAGCCGCAGAGGTACTGCCACTGGCCCGCACACGCAAGCCCGCTCCTTTGGTATCAGCAACTTTTACATAAGCTCCCAGACCCATCATACCGGTTGCTAAGAAAGGTTCTCCCGGGGTTGGCGTAAAGATAAGCGTGGGCACTGAAGAAGTAGCTGTATGTGTAGGAGCCGGAATAAGCGTGATTACGGCACCTGTTGTGCCTGGTAATGGCTTAGCTATCCTGCCAAAACCACGCAGGAGCAAATATGCGATGCCTAAGAGCACCAAGGCCAGAAAAACAGCCAAAACCATTGAAAGGACCGAGATTTGCGGCCGCGAACTTGGAGTATGCTGCATACTATATTTATTATATCAGCGCCAATAAGACCATGGGTGGTAGAATTTGCGGCGTGAGGAAAGCAAAATTGCGTACTAAACGCGTAAAAAAGAATAACCGCGGAATGCGCCTTTTCATTGCTGCATTTGGCGCACTCTTCATCTTGTTTGCCTTATTTCTTGCCATTAGCGATGCAAAAAGCTTCCGCGCAGAAACTTATCGCTTGCCGCCGGGTGTCACGGTGGCAGGTATTCCGGTAGGCAATATGGACGAAACCGCCGCTATTGAGCGGCTTCAGGCTGTTTTTGAACTGCCGGTGGAGTTGCGCTACAACGGCGCCCGGATGCAGTTTAGCCCCTCCGAACTGGGCTTTCAAGCCGATTATTCCCGCACCTTGACTCAAATACGCAGCGCTGCAAAGGGAAACAGCTGGTGGGACCACCTTTGGGGTACAGAAATTTCAGCTCTGGAGCAAGACTTTGAACTTCTGGCCGAATGGCAAACTGGAGCAACGCAGGCTTTTTTAGAGTCAATAATCCCGATGCGTTATGACCAGCACGCTCAGGCCCCGCTGCCCTACCTGCAAAACACAAACTTTACACCCGGC
This sequence comes from Anaerolineaceae bacterium, assembly GCA_040772305.1. Lineage (GTDB taxonomy): Bacteria > Chloroflexota > Anaerolineae > Anaerolineales > Anaerolineaceae > Mesolinea. Next base: position 1,168,732 of record JAXGYK010000001.1, on the reverse strand, counting down.
ACAGCGGGCAGCAAGGCAGATTTGACGGGCAGCCTGGCTGCCATTGAAGCGGCTTTACGCAGCCCCAGCCAGCGCAGTGTGGATTTAGAGATCGTCCAAACGCCAATACCGCCCTTGGAACCTGAGATGCTGAGCCTGGCACTTGAAGCCAATATTCGGGCTGAGGGTTTTGATGGCCTGGTTGAAGTCTATACGCAACGTCTCAGTGACGGGCTGAGCACTCACCTGGCGGTTCAGAACTACGAACATGTTCCGCCCGATGTGGCTTATTCCGGAGCGAGCACAATCAAAATTCCCATTATGGTTTCCGCATATCGACGCCTGGATGAACCAATCGGCAACCTGGCGCTTGGTTGGCTGCAGGCAATGATGTATCGCAGCAGTAACGATGCCAGCGATGCCCTGATGCGCTACCTTATGGACGAAACCCACGGGCCTTTGGTAGTAACCCGGGATATGCGTGAGTTAGGGTATCAAAATACCTTTATGGCTGGCTACTTTTTACCCGGTTCTGTGCTTTTGGAACGTATCGAAACCCCTGCAAATTCCCGCCGCGACATTTACCTGGACCCGGACTTTTTTAACCAAACCGTGCCTTCGGAAATGGGCGACCTCCTGGCCAGAATCTACCGCTGCTCCAGCGGAACAGAACTCCTTTTTGAAGGGAGCGTGAGCGAGGCAGAATGTAAATCGATGCTCGAGCTTATGTCAAAGAACCAAATTGGGGTTTTGATTGAAGCTGGTTTACCGCCAGAAGCCCGCGCCGCGCACAAACATGGCTGGGTGGTAGATACGGATGGTCTGCTGCGTACTATGAGTGACTCGGGAGTCATTTTTACCCCGGGAGGGGACTATGTGGCAGTCTTTTTCATCCACACTCCGCAGCAGCTGCTCTTTGAACGGGGCAACCGCATCATCGCCCGGCTTTCTCAAACCCTGTATAATGCCTATAACCTCAACGCACAAACTGCCTGGCTATACGAATAATTTGCCGCGGATGCACGCGCATGATTGCCCACGATAAACTACCCCATCCCCTCGAAGCTTTACCTGGTCTGGTAGAAACTGCCTTGCCTTCAGCACAGTTTCATCTGCTGCGCACCATTGGTGACTATGCCTGGCAAAAACAAGTCGCATTGTACCTGGTAGGCGGCCTGCCGCGTGACCTGCTTTTGGATCACCCCAGTCCTGACCTGGACCTGGTGGTAGCAGGCAATGCACCTGCCTTGGCAGCCCAGCTGGCAGAGCAATACGGCGGAAGCTATCAAAAGCATGAACGCTTTGGTACCGCCAAGTGGATCAGCCCTTCTGATATTGCCCTGGACCTGATTAGCGCCCGAAAAGAAAGCTACAGCCGGCCTGGTGCCCTTCCAACCGTGGAAGCAGGAAGCATCTATAACGATTTGCAGCGGCGCGATTTCAGCATCAACACAATCGCCATGCGCCTGGATGGACCGCATTACGGGGAAACCCTTGACCCCTTAAACGGGTATTCGGATTTGCAAGCCGGTGTCGTGCGGGTACTGCACCCACGCTCCTTCATGGATGACCCCACCCGGATACTGAGAGCCGCACGTTTTTCCGCGCGCTTTGACTTCCCTCTTGAACAAACTACGGCTACCCAAATGCAGGCTGCACTCCCCTGTTTAGCCGCAGTAAGCGGCAAACGCCTGCGCCACGAGCTAGACCTGATTCTTGAGGAAGCAGATCCAGCTCCTGCGCTAAGTCTGCTGGAAGAATGGAACGCCCTGGCAGCTATTCATCCTAGCTTGCATTTTCATTCTTCCTGGCAAGCCGCTTCTTTGCAAGACCTTCAGCTCCCGCAACGGTATGCCTTATGGCTGATGGATCTGGATCAAACTGCACGCACGCAAATTATCCAACGCCTCGTGCTGGACAAGCCCACGCAAAGAATAATTCAGGATGCGGCAGAGCTTAGGAAAAATGCTGCATCCCTGGCGGCAGCGCGATGCTCTGAGCGAACCTTCTATTTGGACGGCATCGCCTTACCTGCTATCCGCCTGATGCAATCGATTGATGCAGGCAAGGCACAGGAAAAACTTTGGACGGTCTATCTTGAAAAAGACCGTACGATCCAAGCAATTTCCAATGGTGAAACGCTTAAAGCCCTGGGCCTAAAACCTGGGCCGCGTTATCAGCAGATCCTCACAACCCTCCGGGCGGCCTGGCTGGATGGCGAGCTGCATACTGCGCAGGAGGAAGAAGCCTTGCTGCATAAACTTTTAGCAGCAGACAGATGAGTGCTCCAAGACTCCCGGCGACATATCAACTAGCCGATGGCCGCCTGGCAAGGTTACGACCCTTGGAAGAAGCCGACTTACTAGACCTGGAGTGGGAAGGAGAATACCGTCATTTTCGGCGCCTTTACCAAGGGCATTATAGAAGCTGTAAACACGGATACAGTTGTTCCTGGGTAGCCTGCGATGAATCCAACCGAGCTATTGGTCAGGTTTTTATTCTCTTAAATTCCAAAGATACCAACGTGGCCGATGGTCAGCATTGTGCCTATCTCTACTCGTTTCGGATTCGGAACAACTGGCGCGGTCAAGGTTTGGGTAATTACATGCTGGCATATGTTGAAGAGCAGTTAGCCCTGCGGGGCTATATGTGGCTGCGTCTTAATGTGGCAAAAGACAATCCGGCTGCCCGCCGTTTATATGAGCGCCGCGCTTATGTGGTAATCGGCTCAGATCCTGGCATCTGGCAGTACCAGGACGAGTTTGGAGCATGGCATACCATCGACGAACCCGCCTGGAAGATGATCAAAGCATTGCGCTGATATCTCCAAACGCATAAAAAAGACCGCCATCAGGCGGTCTTGGTTTGCTATTTGAACCAAGGCTTAGGCGTCCTCGGTATCAGTTTTGGTGTCTTCATCCTTCTCTTCCACAGCATCTGCAGTATCTTCAAGAGCCTCACCAAGCTCTTCAGCCTCATCCGCTGCGACTGCCACCTGTTCATCCGACCCCGCAACCGCTTGATCTGCAGCCTCTGCAATATCCGCAGTCTTTGCATCGGCAGTGTCATGCGCTTCAGCATCCGGTTCAGCAGCCTTCTTCTCTTCATTTTCTGCTACCCAGGCATTAAGGGTGCTGCGGATAGAATCGTAATCTGCAGATGTAAGAAATTCCCGCGGAACGCCTAAAACCCGCTGTGCCTGTACCGTTGAAAGGATCAGGCCATTAGGCTTTTCATCCACAGCAGTCAGATCATGACGTGCGATGCGCAATTCAGGGTACTTCGGCTGGTTTTGAATGATTCCCTGCTCACTGATTTGCAGTTCATACCCATTCCAAAGTTCAGCCCTTGTTTTATAAGCCCGCCACCCCATAAAACCATAAAGCACCGCAAGCAGCGGAATCATCCATATCATCTGGTTGGAGTTAGGGTTGTTGCGGTTGATCAGATATAGCACTACCAGCATTACCAGGAATGTTGCGCCATACAGCAGGATGACCGAACGCAATTGTTTGGGAAGCTTTTCAGGATCGAGCTTATAAGTTTTCATAGTTCCTCCGGTTGTTAACGCAAATTATAACCGTTATAATCGATATCTAGCAGAAAGTATGGACGATTTAAAGCTTGATACATACCGCGGAATTGACATGCCCGGACTTGGACGCAGGCGCATTGATGTTTGGGTGCCACAGGAATATTCCAGCAGTCCAAACAAACACTATCCGGTGCTTTACATGCAAGATGGCCAAAACTTATTTAAAGCAAAACCTCGGATTGGTAAAGGCTGGGAAGTTCCAGCCAACGTGCAGGCCCTTAGCCAAAGCGGCAAGATTTATGCACCCATAGTGGTTGGGATTACCAGCACGCTCAACCGCATGGGCGACTACATGCCTCAGAAACCTATGCAAAGTGAAGCTGCATTGCGCTATCTTGAAGATCATTTGCGCCAGATTAACTTTGGGATGCCCGGAGGGCTGCGCAGTGATATTTATCTGCGCTGGCTTGTCGAAAAGGTAAAACCGCTGATCGATGAAAAATACCGCACCCTCACAGACCCCCAAAACACGGTCCTCATGGGTTCAAGTATGGGCGGGCTCATCAGCTTGTATGGGCTCTGTGAATACCCGGATGTATTTGGCGGCGCAGGCTGCCTTAGCACCCACTGGCCCATTGGGGGAGATTATCTGCTTGACTGGTTCACAGAAAACCTGCCAAAACCAGGCCTGCACAAGCTTTATTTTGATCATGGCGATCAGGACCTGGACCAAGCCTATGGCCCATGGCAGAAAAAGATGGACGCCATTATTGAGGCAGCTGGTTACAGCGCTGGTAAAGACTGGCTTAGCCTCTTTTTTGAAGGCCAGGGCCATGCTGAATGCTTTTGGGCTGGGCGTCTGCAGATTCCCTTAGAGTTTTTCTTTTCCGCTGAGACAAGGGGCGCTTTATGACAAAGAATGCAAAGACAAAGGTTTTCCTGGAAGTTCTGCCGGCTGTCGGACTCATTTTGGCACTCAGCCTGATTACCCTGGCGCTTGCTAACCCAAAACTAAATGAGCCCGGCCGCGACGGAGGCTTTTTTATGTACGTCGGACAAGCCATTGCCAACGGCAAAGGCCTTTATACCGAAATCTGGGATTCAAAGGGGCCGATGATCTTCTGGATCAACGCTCTGGGGGTTGGAAGGAATGGAAATCGCTGGGGGCTCTTTTTTCTGGAGCTTTTTTTTATGACCGGCTGGCTGGCTATTGCCTATGGTTTGCTGCGGCGTCATTCTGGACTAATTCAGGCTGTTTTCGGCATCGTTGGCGGGGCATTTTGTCTTAAGTTTTCCCTGGGTTATGGCAACTTTACTGAGGAGTACAGCCTGCTCTTCACTTTTTTGGCGCTGGTGGCATTTTCCTGGCTGCTGGCAAAGCCAGAAGCTCGTTTTTGGCCCTTTGTGCTCATCGCTGCAAGTACACTGCTCAATTTTTTCCTGCGCGCCAATAATATTGCCACCCAGGCTGTAACAGCCATATTGGCACTTGCGCTCATCTGGCAGCGTGGCGGTTTTAAGGCAATCAAGCTTCCTGTTCTAGGGCTGCTAACCGGTGTTCTGCTGGCAGGGATCCCCATCAGCGGAGTGCTCCTTGCCCAGGGCAGCCTGAAGGCAATGTGGGATGCATCTTTCATTTACAACTTTGCCTATTCCGCGGCGGGTGGCGACAATGCACCAGTATTAGCGGTAATCCACGGCAGTCTCCTGCCTGGCCTCAATTTATTTAAAGGCTGGAGCTGGCTCTTTTTACTGGGCTGGTTTGTCGCTGTCTGGCGCATATGGCAAGCACGCAAGAATCCATTAGCAGAGCCTTGGGCCTTGCTCGCCCTGCTGGCCTGGCCCCTGGAAGTGGTCTTTAGCTCCATCTCTGGACGGCAGCACCCGCACTATTTTATCTGTTGGGTGCCCATGATTGTTCTGTTAACGGGGTTTGCCATAAATTTCCTTCTGAAAGAGGTGATCAAGCCACAGCTTTTACAAAAAGCTGAGCGTTTAGAACCTGCCATTGTACTGCTGACAGCTTTGCTTTTCATAGGCCTGTTAAGCTTTGACGCGCTCTACCCCACCTCCCGTTCAGTAGCTGCGGCAGTTTTACTTCCCCAACGCGACAACGAGTTCCGTAGCAACCTGGCTTTGCGGCTGCGAGAAATTACTGCAAGCGATGACCGTGTGCTCGTTTTTGCGGGACAAGCTGGAATCAACGTTATGGCTCAGCGCGAATCGATTGATGCCGCGCTTTTCTATCCTGCTATCAACGATTCGCCTGTAGGAATGGAAGTTCAGGCAAAATTCTTTGAAACGCTGCAGGAGCAAATGCCGCGCCTGATTCTGGATGGCTACCAGATCTATCCGCAGAGGATTCCCGCCATCAACCCAGAAGACCGCTCGCATCAAAATTTTCAGGTGAAGTTATCGGCAAATCTTGACCAGGTTCTAAACTGGATAAACGCTCACTATACAGCCATCGAGGTGCTGGATAATTATGTGATCTACCAGCTGCGCTAGGGCTGGCATTTTGATTGAAAGCAGTCTTCCCATTGCCTTCTGCTGACCAAGAATATTGCAGTTGCCTTTGCCTGCGATGTCGCTAAAATCTAGTATTAATCGCGACTCTTTGATATAATCGCGTTTTGGCTAAAAGAGCCATTATTGCCCGTTAAATAAAATCTCTGCCAGGCCAGTGTGCCTCGCTAAACATGAAGGAAGGTCAGAACTAATGAAAGAATTTTCAACCGAAAAAGTACGCAACATCGTCCTGGCATCGCACAGCAACTCAGGCAAGACCATTCTTGTGGAGTCGTTGCTGAATTTTACAGGAGCCACAACCCGCCTTGGTAAAATCGAAGACGGCACAACAGTAAGTGACTTTGATGAAGAGGAACAACGCCGCGGCATTTCACTGTTTACCAGCGTTGTACCCGTACTCTATGAGGACCTGAAGTTCAACTTCCTGGATACACCCGGCTATACTGACTTTGTAGGCGAAGTAATCTCTGCAATGCGGGTGGCAGACTGTGCTGTTGTGCTGGTGGACTCTGTAGCCGGTTCCGAAGTGGGTACCGAAATGGCCTTCAACCTTGCAAGTCAGTACGGACTGCCAAAAATGCTGGTAATCAATAAAATGGATCGCGAGAACGCCAGTTTTCGAAAAGCGCTTGAATCCGTTGAAGCTACCAGCGATAACCGCTTCATCCCAATGCAATTGCCCTGGGGTGAAAAGTCCGATTTTAAAGGCGTTATTGACCTCATTAGTATGCAGGCCTTTAGCGGCCAGAGCAAATCTGGCGAACCAATCCCCGCCGAGCTTCAGGCCGAAGCAGAAGAAGCCCGCCTAAAAGTGGTTGAGGCAGCTGCCGAAGGCGAAGATGCCCTGCTTGAAAAGTATTTTGAAAATGGCGACCTAAGCGCAGAGGAAGTAGTACAAGGACTGCGTAAAGCTATCGTGAACAGCAATGTTGTGCCAGTACTGGTAGGCGCCTTTGGTCACCAAATTGGCCTCAAACCATTTATGGATGCTCTATTGGCCTTAGCACCCAGCCCCACCGAACGGCCTGCTGTAACAGCCAGCTCTCCCAAAGGCGATTTGGAGTTAACCGCTGATGATACCGGCCCTTTGGCTGCATATGTATGGAAAACCACTGCCGACCCCTTTGTTGGGCGTCAGACCTACTTCAAAGTCTATTCCGGAGTAATGACTTCAGACACTCGGGTTTTCAATGTAACCAAGGGAGAAGAAGAACGCTTGGCCAGCATGCAGGTGCCTTTTGGTAAGGAAATGCAAAGTGTATCAGTCATCCATAGCGGAGATATTGGTACAGTTGCCAAGCTATCGGTAACCACCACTGGCGACACCCTTACTACGAAAGAGCAAAGCCTTAGCTTGCAGGCACCAACCTACCCCTCGCCGCTCTATCGCATTGCCGTCAGCCCCAAAACACAAAGCGACGCCAGCAAAATGAGCCAAACGCTTACGCGTCTCACAGAGGAAGACCCCACTCTCTCTTGGAATATGGAAGCTGCCACACGGCAAACTTTGCTCTTTGGTATGGGCGACCAACACATCGATGTTGCTCTTAAACGTGCAGAACAGAAATTCCAGCTCAATTTGAACACCCTGGAGCCTAAGGTGCCTTACGAAGAACGCATCAGTAAGGAAGCCAGTGCCATGTACCGCCACAAGAAACAAACCGGCGGCAGCGGGCAGTTTGGTGAAGTACACCTTAAGGTGTTCCCCCTTGAAGAAGAGGATTTCACCTTCAGTAATGATGTCTTTGGTGGTGCAATCTCCAGCAACTATATGGCTCCTATCGAAAAAGGGATCCGCAATGTCATGAAAGAAGGCGTAGTAGCCGGATATCCGGTTCATAACGTTGGCGTCTCCGTTTATGACGGTAAGGAACACCCGGTCGACTCTAAGCCAGTTGCCTTCGAGATCGCCGGCCGCGAGGCTTTCAAGCTGGCCATTCGCGATGCCAACCCCGTGCTCTATGAACCTGTGATGAAGGTAACCGTTGTAGTACCTGAGGAAAATATGGGTGATATCATTGGCGACCTGAACACCCGCCGCGCCCGCGTTCAGGGTATGGATACAGACAAAGGCAAGAGTACTGTAACGGCAATGGTTCCCCTGGTAGAAATGCTGCGCTACACCACAAGTTTGCGCTCGATGACCGGCGGCCACGGGTATTTCGGCATGGAGTACAACCATTATGACTTGGTGCCACAACATTTGGCCCAGGAAATCATGGCGCAGAAAGCCCGCGAAGATAAGGAAGCTGAAGAAAAGTAACCTTAATCCAAACCTAATGACACCGGCTGAGCACTTTGCCCAGCCGGTTTTTTATACCTTTCAACTTGAAGAGCGAGCTGAACTTGAATGCTTTTTGTTATGCAAAATGATTTTGGAGCTCGTTTTTTAACACACTCATACAAATCTTGACATAAATGAAATATTATGATATTTTAATAATTAGTTAAATAGTTAGGACACTGTCCTAACTTATTAATCGGATGTTAATATATCTTCGTAAATCACATCCTCTGGAGTTGAATAGAAGCTATGTACAATGTTCTTGGAAGTTTAGACCTTATCAGGAAAATCAATCGGTCCCTAATAATACAAATAGTTAAAGCTCATCAGCCGATAAGTCGTGCACAGATTTCTCGAAAATTGAATCTTAGCAAGACAACTGTAATAGAAATCGTGGAAGACTTAGTGAAAAGGAAATTGCTAATAGAGCTTGGTGAAGAGAAGACCAGCACTGGAGGTGGCCGCCCCGCAATAATGTTTGGTTTTAACCCAAAATCCGCATATGGTGTTGGCATCGACATCGGTGGTACAAAAATCTTAATTGTTATAACAGATCTTGACGGCAATATTATTTTTACGAGCAAATATCCAACGACGAGCAAAGTCGAAGAGATCATAGAAATTATTAAGCTATCGATCGAACAATCAGGACTCACTAATAACCAAATTATTGGCATTGGTATTGGTGTACCTGGATCAATATCTGAGAATAAAGTCAGACTAGCCAAGAGTTTAGGTTGGACCAATTTTGACCTCGTTGGACAGTTAAAAACGAGGCTACCATTTCCAATTTTCATAAATAACGACGTCAAGTTTTCGTGTATCGGGGAAAGATGGTTGGGGTCTGGAAATATGTCAAATGATATCTTGTTTATAGCTATCGGTACCGGGGTAGGTAGCGCAATTTTGAGCAATGGTTATTTAGTGAATGGAGCAGATAATCGAGCTGGAGAGATTTGCTACATAACTAGCAAGGCAGATTATATGGAAGGCAATCTTAATGTTATAGGTAAATATTCTGTGTTTGAGGAAAAAGTTTCTGGAACTTTCTTGAATAGGCATGGGGTAGACTCCGAAACTTTACTAAATAATTACAAGGAAGGCAACTCTTCAATAGATAGGATCGTCGATGATTTTATCCTTGATCTCTCCTTTGGTATTGCCAATGCTGTAAGTTTAGTAAATCCGGAGTATGTAATCATTGGTGGAGGGGTTTCGGAATCTATGAGTAAATTAGTGCCAGAAATTCAGAAACTTGTCGACACAATAACGCCAATAAAGACAAAAATCAAATTAGCGACCCTTGGTGAAAAAGCTGGCGCTTTGGGTGCGGTAGCCTATACATTCAATCAATTAGAACAATTATAAAAGCTGAGAATTTAATATGAAACCATCTATGAAAGATTATATTTTTGAACAAGATAGTGTGATCACCGATGTATTGAATAATGTTCCTCGAGAGATTTCCGTAAACCTGCCAAAAAACTTGGGTAAATTAACAAAAATAATTTTAATAGGATCGGGAACATCATATAACGCTATTATTGCTGCAAAGTATATGTTTAATGCGCTCTTACCATATTTTGTCGAAATATCAAATCCTTTCGATTTCAACAAGTATTATCCAAAAAACAAAATTAACCAAACAACATTAGTCATCGGGGTATCACAAACAGCGCGTAGTACAGGGGTAATTGAAGCAATCGAGATATCCAAATCTTGTTCAGCACGGACGCTATTTGTTACAGGGAATCCTCAAGCCTCAGGATGTAAATCTGCTGAGAGTGCAATCTACACATGGACTGGAGAAGAAAAGGTTGGACCAAAGACAAAGGGATTCACTTCCACAATCGCGACTTTGTACTTGTTAGCAACCGCTCTCTCGAAACAATCTCTTGATCTTTCAAACTCACCCAGATTGATTAAGGATACGATAAGTATTTCCTTTAATATGATAGAAGAATTCACAACTAGGTTTTTCGACGCAGGATCATTAACAATCATTGGTTATGGTCCAAATATGGCGGCTGCCCAAGAAGGTGGGTTAAAAATTTCCGAGACAGTCCGAATACCAGTAGAAGTTTACAATGTCGAAGAGTATATGCATGGACCTTATCACTGCCTAGATAATGGTTCTCATTTGATTTGTATAGCGTCTCCTGGAATAGGTCAAGCCAGGATGAACGAATTAATTTGTTATCTCGAGAAAAAATCCCCTCATGTTGTAGTTATCACCGATGATAATAATTCCTTTAGTTCAGAAAAAACTTTGGTTTTACGGTTAAATTCCGAAATTGATGAGGCTTTGAGCCCCCTTTGTTACGTAATACCTCTTCAGTTATTTGCATATGAACTCACACGAAAATTGGGACGAAAACCTGAGGAATCAGGGCACCCTGATTTTCATGCTACTCTCGGAAGCAAGAAAATTGCAAAATAACAAAATTAACCACAGATTGTTGCGGAGAAACGATGAAGAAACTTATAGTTGGCGTAGATATCGGAGGTACCTTTACTGATATTGTTGGTGTGGATGACACTGGAGTTTTTCACCTTGAAAAGGTATCCTCCACTCCAACTGATCAGAGTCTCGGATTAATAAAAGGAATAAACAATCTCACAAAAAAATTTGGTTTAGATAACAGCGTCATAAAAACAGTAGCACATGGAACGACAGTTGCCACCAATACTTTGTTGGAACATGCCGGGGCAGTCACAGCATTAATTACAACAAAAGGTTTTCGTGACGTATTATATATTGGAAGGCAAAACCGCCCTTCGCTTTATTCGCTACGAATACAAAAACCAGAAGTGTTAATACCAAGATCTTTAAGAAGAGAAGTTAGTGAGAGAACTTTCCACACTGGAGAAATACATGTTGAACTAAATGAAAATGAGCTAATTGAGTTGGTTCAAGATCTTGTTACTATCGGTGTTGAATCTATAGCAATATGTTTCCTACACTCTTATATCAATCCTTCAAACGAAATTAAAGCTCTACAAATAATCAGAGAAAGATTTCCAAGCCTAAAAGCAACAATTTCTAGTCAGATTTTGCCAGAGTTTCGTGAATACGAAAGAACTATTACAACAGTCATTAACGCCTACGTCCAACCGAAAATGGAAAAGTATGTCATGCATTTACGTGACAGGCTTAATTCTGCAAATATTAGAGCGCCTTTACTTATTATGAAATCATCAGGGGGAATGATGACTGATGGGACTGCTTCTAGTAATTGTGTGTTTACTTTACTTTCCGGACCAGCAGGAGGAGTTCTAGGCGCAGAAAACTTTGCGAAAATCAGTTCCCATAAGAACCTCATAACATGTGATATGGGAGGAACTTCATTCGATGTATCCGTGATTATAAATGGAAAAAGCGGCTTTAGAAACGAAGGAGAAATAGAGGGCTACCCAATACGATTTCCTCATATAGATATTGCGACCATTGGCGCTGGAGGTGGGTCTATAGCCTGGATAGATGGTGGAGGTGCGCTTCGGGTTGGACCAAAGAGTGCTGGTGCAAACCCAGGACCAGTAAGTTATTCCCGAGGAGGAATTGAACCAACGATTACAGACGCAAATCTAATTCTTGGCTATATTGGTGAAAGATTAGCAGGAGGTTCAGTATTACTAGACCTCAATATGGCTAGAAATGCGGTTCGAGAACAGCTTTGCACTAAGCTACACAAAAATATAGAAGAAGCAGCACTTGGAATTCTTCAGGTTGCGAATGCCAGTATGATTAGAGCTATTCGCAAAATAACAATAGAAAAAGGGATTGACCCTCGCGGTTTTGCAATATTGGCATATGGTGGTGCAGGTCCTCTGCATGCAGTCGAAATAGCTAGATCTTTGAATATTAAGAACGTTATTGTGCCAATTGCGCCAGGGAATTATTCGGCTCTTGGTCTCTTAGTTGCTCCTATTCGCTATGATGAAGTTGTTACGATGGTGGTAGAGCAAAAAGAACTATGCATTGATGAAATCAACAACAATTTATCAATTTTGTATGAAAAAGCGGTAAAGGAAATTGAGCGCGATAACTTTAAACATGAAAATGCTGAGTATAGCTTTAGCGCTGACCTGCGATATTTAAACCAAGATTACACAATAAATATCCCACTGGAGACCTCAAAGTTAAATGAAACTCACTTAAATGCAGCTATTTCAAGTTTTCATACAAAACATCTACAGGAATATGGGTTTAACAAGCATGGAGATCCCGTTGAATTAGTGAACTTACGACTATCTGTGGTGTTACTCGAAAATTCTATTAATTTCAGAAAGTCAGAGTTGATACTAGAGGAATCTGAAGTTAATACAAACAAAACTTCCCGAGCTTTCTTTAATGGTAATTGGGAAAATATCAATGTAATTAATAGAATGACATTAAAGCCAGGAATGAAGATTGTGGGTCCAGCCAGGATTGAAGAATTAGGTTCTACAACTTTATTAGGACCAATGGATTCTTTAGTAGTAGAAAATGATTACTCGTTACTCATCGATGTTAACCCGAGATTGATTGAATTAGAAAATCAATAAACAATTTCAAGAGAGGAATTATATGGATGGAATTTTACTTGAAGTGATGAGAAATCGTTTTGCTGCTATACCCGAAGAGATGGGAGCAACGATTATTAAAACCGCCTATTCAACAAACATTAAGGATAGACGTGACGCTTCTTGTGCACTTTTCGATATAAACGGAGACACTATCGCCCAAGCAGAACATATACCCGTCCACTCCGGTGTATTGCCTTGGGGTGTTAAAGGTGCCCTGAAAGATATTGATATATCCGAATTGGAAGAAGGCGACATATTAATGCATAACGACCCATTTGTTGGAGGCACTCACCTACCTGACATTATCCTTTTTGCACCAATATTCCATGACAAAAAATTAATAGCCTATCTTGGAAATCTCGCACATCATATAGACGTTGGAGGGATGGTTCCAACTTCCCTTACAGCAGAAGCAACAGAAATATTTCAGGAAGGTATTCGTTTTCCACCTATTAAGATCCAGAAACGAGGAAAGGTTGACAAAGAAATCCTCTCAATATTCTTAACAAACATCCGGACGCCATATATTAGTGAAGGCGATCTCATGGCTCAGGTGGCAGCGATAAATGTTGGGAAAAGACGCTTTGAAGAAGTGTGTCAAGAATTTTCGATCGAGATAGTAGAAGAAGCAATAGAAGCATTAAAAGGTTATTGCGAGCGACGAATGGTCAATGAATTGCTAAAATTTCCAAGCGGCGAGCATGAATTCTCAGATTTTGTCGAAGGCGATGGTGCAACGACCGAAGACCCAATATTAATAACAGTAAAAATAAAAACTGGTGGACCTAAGATAGTTATTGATTTCACGGGTTCGCATCCTCAAGTAAAGGGGTCAATCAATTGTGTTAGGCCAATGGTGCTCGCTTGTGTCTACTATGTATTAAGAGCAGTAACTGATCCAACTATCCCACCGAACGTAGGGACATTTAGACCTGCAGAAGTCATCACCCCAGAAGATACTGTGCTGAACTCAAAATTCCCTGCAGCAACAGGCTCTGGAAATAGTATAACCACTCAAAGAATTGTAGATGTCTTATTAGGCGCTTTTTCTAAAGCTATTCCCGAAAGAGTTTGTGCTGCAGCATCAGGAGCTATGAATGGAATTCAACTAGGACATTATGACCAGGAATCAGGAGAATATGTTGTTAATGGTGAAACTGTAGGGGGGGGATCGGGCGCGTTGTACGACCAAGACGGCGAAAGTGGCGTCCATACACATATGACCAATACAAGAAATACTCCTATAGAAGTATTGGAAAGGTTATTGCCTGTCACAGTCATTGAATATGGCCTAAATGACAATTCTGAAGGTCCAGGCCAGTATCGGGGTGGTTTTGGCATTAAGAGAGTGATTCAATTCGATCAGGACGATATTAGTTGTCAAATAATATCAGATCGCGTCAAGTATAAACCTTGGGGCCTACAAAATGAATTGCATGCGAGTGGTTCAAGTTTTATCGTTAAGAGAAAGGATGGTCTATTGAAACGATTGGACTCAAAAGTAAGGCTAATGATGAACAAAGGGGATCAACTTGTGATTAAGACATCTGGTGGTGGCGGCTATGGTAACCCTAAGCAACGAAATGTTAGAGATATCACCAACGATGTGGAAAGTGGACTCATTTCAATTGACCGGGCAAAAGATATATACGGCTTTAGCGCAAAATAGCCGAGATATTTCAAAAGTCGGTCTCGATAAATGGAGAAGGAAATGATCTACAGAAAACTATTAAATATAAACCACTAACAAAAAGGAGAAGAAATGAAAAGAAAGAATGCGATTTACCTTATTATAACGTTCTGCACAGTCCTGAGTTTATTGCTTTCTGGGTGTGCAAAAAGTTCTTCAAGCCCCCAAGCCGAATCACCAGGCCAAACAACAAGTGCTTCTACAGTTGATACAGATGTAGTTAAATTGACATTAGGTAGTTGGAGAACCGATGACGTAAAGGCAATGGAAGTTATACTAGGAAAATTCCATGAAGAGCATCCAAACATTATCGTTGAATTTTCACCAACGCTTCCCACTGAGTATGATGCTGCTACCACAGCTCAATTAACGAGTGGGACAGGTTATGACTTATATTATCTGCGATCTCTCGGGTCAGGAGCAGCTCATCAGCTGTATGAAGCAGGTTATTTTGTGCCCATAGATGGACTTCCTGGGCTTGAAAATTTACCTCCAGAAGTGATTGAATCTTGGACCGGTAAGGATGGTAAGGTGTTCGGCGTAGGCATGTACAAAAACTCGATGGGTCTTTTCTACAATGAAAAGATTTTCACAGATAACAACCTGGACTTACCTACCACATGGGAAGAGCTCTTAAATGTCTCTGCCAAGCTTCAAGAGTTAGGAATAACTCCTTTTGCAAATGGCTATGGTGAACCTGCATATGTAAGATCATTATTCCTATGGAATATGATCCCAACCTTAATTGGCGGGCGCGAGGGCAGGTTAGCTTATTTTGATGGCAAATCATGCATGAATGACGAAAATTGGGTTCAACTATTCCAGCAGGTTAAGGATATTTCCGCCTATTTACCTGATGGCGCAGCCGCCCTTACAAATTCAGATGCCAGGGAATATTTCGCACAAGGCAAAGCAGCTATGTTTTTCAACGGCTCTTACGATATTCCTGTAATTACAGAAAGCAATCCAGATTTTGAGTTCAACATTATGCCTGTTCCTCCAGCTGAAGGTAAGGAAGTATATATGGTTGCGGAATTAGATGCAGCTTGTGGCATAAATTCGGCATCCGAACACATAGATGAGGCCAAAATATTTTTGTCATGGCTAACCACTAGAGATTACGCAGAGATGGTCCCAGATTACCTAGTTGGCAACTTCCATGTTACCAAAGATGAGGACATTGCCCCCAAGAATAAGTACGCACAAAAATTTCTTGATCTGATGGCTGCATCAGCTGGAACAGACGCTAGATTCTACTTGAATCAGGGCACACCGGGCACATCCGCATTATTTATTGATTTAACCGTTGCGGTGTTGAATGGTACTATGACACCAGAAGAAGCGGCTCAGAACCTTTATGATGGAATATCGTCGTGGTATGAACCACAGAAAGACTGCAATTAATTAATAAAAGATTGGAGAGGGTATATTAGAAATAATAAACCCTCTCCTGGTTGTATTGAATTACGATTGGTGGCAAAGTGGAACACAGGATAAAAACACAGCATTTTAATAAAAAGGTGGGATCAAATAATAGTATTCGATTCCACCTCCAATGGGTTCTTTTTCTATTACCAGCATTTGTTGTATATCTTGTTTTTCTTGCTCTTCCATTGGTGAGTTCATTAAAACTAAGTTTTTACGAGGGCATATATTACGCGAACCAACAATTTGTAGGGTTAAAAAACTACATTACTCTATTTACTGAAAACTATTATTTTGAAAAGCTCACTAATGCGCTAGGAAATACTTTTACTCTCCTGCTTGTGCATATATTCTTCTCTATAATTCTTGGATTAGTTCTGGCTGTTATGCTATCAAGAGTGAAGCGAGGAGAAAAAATATATAGAACAATTATCTTTCTACCCACTACACTATCTGTGCTCGTTGTGGGATTTTTATGGCGATTAATACTTAACCCTCAATGGGGAGGTGTTCCCTATATTCTGAACTTGATCGGTTTATCCTCTCTTGTAAAACCATGGCTTGGGGACCCAGCATATGCAATGATTACGGTTTCGTTAATATCTTCTTGGCAATGGGTAGGTATGCCGACAATGCTTTTTCTCTCCGCTATCCAGGGTATAGACGAAGAAATTATAGATGCTGCAATGGTTGATGGGGCATCAACTTGGAAAGTCTTTTGGTTTATAAAACTCCCATTAATCATTCCGATAATTGGCGTCTATTTAATAATCACTTTTATTCGTGATTTCAGCGCTTTTGATATTGTTTATGCCTTAGAGTCGTCTCGGGGGGATCCTCTTGGTGCAACTGATATTATGGGGACGTTTTTCTATAGAATTGGAATAGGCGGTGAACCATTCACAGGAATCATATTACCTGGGTTAGGTGCTGCAATTGCGACGGTAATATTCGCGATTTTGATAATAGGAGTCCTTTTTTGGCTCCGCCTACGGACAAACCAATATAACGAATGAAGGGATAGTTACTATGAAAAAACGATCGACCATTGAACAAATTTTCCTTCATCTTTCGCTAACAGTTTGGTCGCTGATTGTCTTATTTCCGGTATACACTTTGATAGTAAATTCTTTCAAAATTCAAAGGGAGATATTTATTAACCCTTTTTCGCTGCCGACCAATATTACTTTAGAGGGATATCAGAACGCTATCAAATATGGCAATTTTTCTATTCTATTTAGGAACAGTCTGACTATAACAGTAATATGTTTATTATTGATTATGTTTTTTGGCTCACTAGCATCTTATTCACTCGTAAGATGGAAAAGTACCATCTCGAAAATAACATATATCTTTTTTATATTAGGTATGATGATCCCAGTAAAGCTAGCAACTATTAGCCTGATTGACTTGACTCAAAAACTCAATACTCATGATACTTTACTTGCAGTAATTCCTATTTATGTGGCATCAGGCATTCCAGTATCGATATTAGTAATAACAGAATTTATCAGAAATTTGCCATCTGGGTTGATTGAGGCCGCAAGAATTGATGGAGCTAGCGAATTTCAAGTTTATCTAAGAATTGTATTGCCCTTATGTCGGCCTGCATTAGCAACGGTAGCGATATTTAACATGGTTCCCATATGGAATGATTTTTGGTGGCCTTTGATCCTCCTCAGGAGTAAAGAGAATCGCACAATTCAACTAGGAGTATCCTTATTATTTGGGGAATTCTCTGCAAATTGGACGAATATCTTGAGTGTACTTTGTTTGGCTGCTTTGCCAATGCTCATATTGTATT
This sequence comes from Anaerolineaceae bacterium, assembly GCA_040772305.1. GTDB lineage: Bacteria > Chloroflexota > Anaerolineae > Anaerolineales > Anaerolineaceae > Mesolinea. The sequence goes on along the minus strand of JAXGYK010000001.1, from coordinate 1,150,920 downwards.
TAATCTTTTCAAGACAGTTTATCAAAGGGTTAACTGCAGGTGCAATAAAAGGTTAACCACCAATAGAAACTCACGTAATTAAGTTTATCAAAAAAGGAATCGCTATGACTTCTAGAATCGATCGAGAGAAATTATTTGAATTTTGCAGGATACCAGTTGAGAGATTGGCAGACCATCCTGACTCAAGAATTCATGCCATAATTCATGACTCTGCAAAAGATGTATATGCCTCTGCTGCGCAGATCATGATTGATGAGCTGGTAACCAACATAAAAAACAATAAACCTACAAGGTGGGTGCTACCAGCTGGTCCTGGTGAGCAATATCCAATTTTTATTGACTATGTAAACAAAAATAAAATATCACTAGAATCTTTGCACATTTTTTTAATGGATGATTATCTCGATTGGAATTGCCGTCCATTTCCTAAAGATAATGCATATTTCAATTTGGAGAGCAAATTTAATAGAATATTCTTCGAGAAGATAGATCCTAAACTCAATGTGCCGATGGAACAGCGACATTACCCAAGATATAACGATCTCGATGCTATGGATCAAGCTATTGAAAATATTGGTGGGCTAGATACAGTATTTGCTGGCTTGGGATTTAGAGGTTTAGTAGCTTACTGTGAACCACCACATTCCCCATGGTTTATCGTGACAGAAGAAGATTACTGCAAGATGAAGACCAGGATTTATCCAATTAACGTGGAGACATTTATATCAAATTCTCAAAGACGTTTTGGCGGATTAACACAATTCATACCGCCATTAGCTGTAAGTATAGGGTTTAAATCCCTATTGAAAACAACTAGGGTTGTTTTTATTTGTGCAACCGGTCAATGGAAACGAACAGCAATTCGAATGCTTATGTTCCATGAACCGACAGTCGAATATCCAGCAACGTTGTTTACAGATAAGGTGAAAAATGTAACTCTTCTGACCGACAAGAACTCTGCCGAACCTCCATTACAACCACTTTAGGATGTAGAACACCGTGCAAAATCAGCCAATTTTAATTCTGGGACATCACGGTAGAGGGACTCAGAAAATAAAAGTCCCTCACATTCCAGTGCAAGGAGAAAGCATAATTGCATTAGAATCCAAATTTCTTAAAGATGGGGGTAAAGGATCGCACCAGGCAATTGTCATTAACCGTCTTGGCGGAAAAGCAGTATTGATCGCAAAGATGGCAAAAGATCAAAGATCAGCGGAGGCTATCTCATGGTTGGAGGAAGAAAACATCGACATTTCCAACATCATTAGAGGTGAATTTAGCTTCTTTGGAGGTGGTTTTATTCTAGTTGATAATACGGGGAACAACACAATTATTAGTGTTCCAGGTATTCAATCAACTCTTACATATCAAGAAGTTCAACCCCTGATTGATAGAAACTTGAAATCGAAAATATTTGTTACAGGATTTGAGATACCAGTAAAGACAGCTTTAGAAGCATCGAAACATGTAAAAGAACATGGTTTAGTAACGATATTAAATCCTGCACCTGCGCCTATTGATTTGCATGAACGGTTAGAGTACATAGATTTTATCATTCCCAATGAAACAGAAGCTAAACTCCTAACAGGCTACAAATCGAACGAACGAGTGGATGAAGAACAGTTGATTCACGCAATAATCGAAAAATACGGTTGTAAGTCTGTTGTTATCACTTGTGGAAATAAAGGCGCTATCGGATACCATGAGGGGCAGCTCGCACATGTTCCTGGAATTCAAATTAATGCCATAGATACAATTGGAGCTGGAGATACTTTTATAGGAGCTTTTTCTCTCTGGATTAACAAGGGAGAATCCTTTTTAGAAGCACTACAATACGCAAACTTTGCAGCAGCTTTTTCTGTATCCAAGGAAGGATCAATCGCATCTTTTCCAACACAATCAGAATTAACTGATTTTATTAAATGTTATAAATAGAAAAAAGTCATACGAAGAAATCTTCATAGATTAGAAATAAGAAATGTAAAACTCACTGGGAAAATTAAAAAAAACCGCTTTTGTTCCAATCTGAATTACTAGGTTTCTTTCTTTAAGGGTCGTCACCTGAGTTTCCCATTTTTCCCTAAAAAGGAAAGTAGTTTACAGGCCACACATTTATTTCTTGATGATCAATGCATAGGCTCGCTATCAGCATTGCACCATGAGGCTTTACAGGAATGTATTTTTGGTGACACCGGGGAAGAAAGTCAAGGAAGTTGCCACCATGTTAAAAGCTATTTATGCTCGAGAGGACAAAGTCGTTACACTGAAGAAGATAGATGAGGTCCTTGAGAGATATGAAACTGCTTGAGACTGTAAAAACGTTGGAGATGCTACTTTTGGAACTCTGAAGCTATAAAGACTTTTTGAGAAAAGATTAGCGACGGATCTGGATGGACAGTCTGTCCTAACCTTAGTGTGCCAAGCGAAGGCAGATTGAGCAATCTAATTGGAGCAGAAAACACAGTTGAATATATATTTTTGAGGAGTTGCTACTAGAAGGTAATTTCTCAATTTACGAAAAAAATTGACACTATCCTTTTACTGCGCTCAAAGCGAGTTTCTGACCTTATTTATTAGTCCTTTGTTGATAGGCAAACCTGCCGACATTGGTTTCAAAATGCTCTCTCAGCAGTTACTCCGGGAATTAAAGACCTTGAGCTGCTTCCTGATACAAAACTCAACGTCAATGTGAGCTAAACCAAAATCAGCTGCCATGAAGTCGTGACAATCTTGAGTTTCACTCACAACTTCATTGTCCACTAATCAACAAGTTCACCTAGCTTAACTACCAACCCGCGGCATATCCCGGCTGGCCACTACATTGATTCCTGTACCAGCCACATTTTCGATCAGCACTTCCTTCATTTTCACCGGCGCATCCAATTCTACCCCCCTGATCGCCTCCAACACTTCCCGAATCTTTGGCTTTGGCACCGCCGAGACCGTATAAACCGGCAATAACGGGTGCAGCCCATTCCTCACCCTTACAGTGCTCGCAACCATCCGCCGCGGATCGGTGATCTCCGCAAAGGCGTAATCCTTGCCCAAGCGGCAGGTATAACCCTCTATCTTCACCACCTCATCGCCTTCCAAGATCACTTTCAACATGCACCCTTTCGGGCAAGCGGTGCAAATAAATTGGCGTTCTTTTTCCATTTATGCCTCCGACCTTGGATAGACATCCACAACGATTTCCGAAGCTGTCTCCAGTGCGGCAGCCTGTGCGGCTTTCAATACCACGCTCACCATCTCTCCCGGTCTCACATACCGCTCTCCGCGGTGTGTAATCTGGTTCCCGCCGTCCCTCACCTCCACCCACACAGGCTCCTCAATCGGTTTAGTCACCCGCATCTGCAGCTTGACCTCACCCGTCTCAAGTGCGTTCCGGCTGATTTTATGCGGCACAACATACCTCACATTCTTGCCCGCTTTGACCGGCACATAATCCGTCTCACGTTGTTTCTGTGTGCGCGCAAAATGGGCCGCACCAATGCCAGCCTCAAACCCTGCCTCGCTGACCCAATCCACCAAATCATAAACATGCACAACATTGCCTGCAGCGAAAATTCCAGGTACATTAGTCTGGAAGGTCTCATCGACATACGGCCCGCCAGTTACTGGGTCAAGCTTAACGCCTGCCTTTTTTGAGAGCTCATTTTCCGGGATTAATCCCACCGAAAGCAAGAGGGTATCGCATGGAATAATTTCTTCGGAGCCAGGAATGAAATTGAAACGGTCATCAACTGCTACCGACTCAATTGCTTCAACCCGGTTCTTGCCTAATACCCGCTTTACAGTACGATTAAGCTCTAGGGGAATATCATAATCTTGCAGGCATTGCACATAATTTCGCGAAAGACCTGACAGATAGGGCATCAATTCCAACACTCGCTCAACATGCGCGCCTTCAAAGGTCATCCGCCGCGCCATGATCATGCCGATATCGCCCGATCCCAAAATGACAACTTTCTTCCCGGGCATATATCCTTCTACGTTTACCCAGCGCTGTGCTGTCCCGGCGGTAAAAACACCATTCGGGCGCATACCCGGAATGCGAATCTGAGCACGCGTACGTTCACGGCAGCCCATTGCCAACACAATCGCCCTTGCCTCAATCTTGGCATAGCCGTGGTCTTTGCTGGTCAGATAAATCTGCCGTTCAGGTGTAATATCCATCACCATTGTGTTGAGCAAAAACTCTGCTCCTGTCAATTTGACCAGATCAATAAAATGTTGCGCATACCCTGGTCCTGGCAAATCTTCCTTTAAAAGCTGCCCGCCGAAACCATTATGGATACACTGCAGCAGGATTCCTCCCAGCTCCACATCACGCTCAATGATCAGGACGTCTTCAGCGCCAGCTTTCTTTGCCTCAAGAGCTGCTGCCAGTCCGCCTGGGCCGCTGCCAATTACCACCACATCATAAACTGACTTAAGCGACATGTTCACCCCCTGTGGCTTTAGTCGTGCGGTAGAGATATTCTGATCCTTTTCCGCGTTTGCTCACTTCCAGAGGACTTACCCCCATTTCTCGTGCCAAAATATCCACAACCCGCGTCATGTCAAATCCGCCCTGACACCGACCTGTGCCCAACCAAGTGCGCCGCTTGATCGCGTCATACGTGTGCGCTGGGATCGGCGCGTGGATCTCGGCCAGGATCTCGCCCTCCGTCACATTCTCACAGCGGCAGACGATGCGGCCATAGCTCGGATCTTTTTTCGTCAACGCTTTGCGTTCCTCATGAGAAAGATGCGCAAAGCGCGGCCTTGCAGGTCTGATTGGGTTCCAGTTTTTCTTAACCTTCAATGGTTCTCCCGCGTCCTCGAGCAGCCTAACAACCTCCTCAGCGATCGCCGGAGCCGAAGTCAAGCCTGGCGATTCTATCCCGCCCAGATTGACAAACCCCTGCACTTCCTTGGGGATTTCGATAATAAAATCATTGTGGTAGCCCAAGACAGGGTCGCGGCTCGGGCCGTTGCCGGTCGGGCGCAGTCCAACAAAACTAGCGATCACCGAGCGTAGAGAAAGCGAAGGTATCAGTTTTTGAGCGCCGGTCCAGATTTCCTCACTGCCTTCTTTAGTCGATGAAGTATCCTCTTTATCTGGCACCACATTGGCGTTTGGCCCGACAATCGTGTTTTCATGGATCGTGCTGGTCACCAGAATACCTTTCCCTTTAGCGGTCGGTACCGGGAAAAGTACATTAAATAGTTTGATCTCAGCCCGGTCAAATACAAAATATTCACCTTTGCGCGCGGTGATAAAGAAATCTGGCTTCACACCGGCTTTATGCATCACTGCATCCGCATAAATTCCTGCCGCATTAATTACCCAGCGTGACCTGAACTCGCCTTGATTAGTGCGCACGCCAATAATGCGTTGGTCATCCCAAAGAAAGTCTTCGAAAGCCGTGTTAAGCATAACTTTCGCGCCATTCATCACCGCATTTTCAGCTGCCGCCACACAGATCTGAAAGGGATCGCACAAGCCGCCGCTTGCTGCCCACAACGCACCCGACACCTGTGGGTTAATGTTAGGCTCCCGTCGCCGCATTTCTTCACCGCTGATCAGCCGCATGTCAGGCACCGCGTTGCGTTTGCCCTGTGCCAGCAGCGTGTCCAGCATTGGCAGCTCGTCATCACCTATTGCCACTACGTACTCGCCGCGGCGGTCAAAACTAAAGTCCAAGTCAGCTGACAGCTCATCAAACATCGCATTGCCTCTGACATTCATCTGCGCTTTAAGCGACCCTGGCAACGGGTCAAATCCTGCGTGAACAATCGCCGAATTTGCGCAGGTCGCCCCCATGCCAATATCCGCTTCCTTCTCAATCAGCAGCAGCTTGCCCTCATACCGCGAGAGCCAGCGGGCGATCATACAACCAACAACACCTCCACCAATCACGATGTAATCGTATTGAGAACCTTCCATCTATATCGTTTCCTCCCTTTTAACAATGTACTTATTAACTAACATTCGTGCGGTAGGCTCATCGACAATCAACTCTCTCACCAACCCACCCGATAGTGCAGCAAATAATCCGTCTACTTTTCCTAATCCAGAAACAACACAAATAGCACGTTTCTGTTTAAACAAACTTAAATGTGGGCCGCTCGCCCGTAAGTTAAGGGGAATATTATCAAAACTTCCATCTTTTCTAAAAAAAACCGTTGCGATATCGCCAGCAATATCATATTTTCTAATCTCTCGATAATCTCTCTCTTCGAGAAACCCTCCCGAATACACATGACTTGGCACACCAGAGTTAACGGCTCCAATACTATGCAAGAGGATATCCGCATGTCCTTGCAGTTCTAAGGTTCTCCTAATGCTGCGTTCCTTCCACATAGCTTCTTTAGTGCTGACGAAATCAAAAAAAGTTGGTACAGGGAACAAATCCACACTAGCCTGATAAGCATTTCCAAAACGGATGATAATTTCGCCAGCATATTTGATTCCCATTGTCCTGGTATTACCCGCACCATTCAACTGAACTATGTGAGAATTATGTGTTGTTTTTGGCTGCAAATATCTGGAAATGGCGCTAATCGTTGTACCCCAAGCAACCCCCATAATCATGTTTGAATCAAATATTGCATTTAAAGAACAAGCCGCGTATTGCGCAGTACGTTCCAACCATTCGAATTCATTTAACATATACGGAACGGGAACTACGTGAACCTTTACTTCATTCTTGTAATGGTTTTGGATTATTCTGGCTAGTTCTGTTGGTTGATTATCGACATCAGCTACAGAAATAGTTACAAGCCCTTTTTCTCTTGCATATGAAATCAACCTTGAAACAGAAGAGCGTGAAATATCCATATTACGAGCAATCGCATTGGTTGTGAGATTCTCATAATAGTACATCCTTGCAGCACGAATAGCTTTGTGAATTTTTTCTATATCTCTCATGGTACCTGAATAGTATATCCTTATTGAACCCTTATTCAATCAGTATGAACGTTTTTTCATAAAAAAAGTCTGGCATTGTTTAGAGATGGGCACGTTCGTGCAAGTCATCTACTTTTTGTTATCAAATACCCTATACTTTATTTGAATAGGCTTTTTCATTAACAACTCATGAATGAAGATTTTGCAATAGCTTTTTAACTTTCTCCGCAGAAACACATTTCATCAGTTTTATGCGGAATCATTATCTCCTAAATTAGACCTTATTGTTTTTTTGCTGAATTAGTACCTAATCCTTAAATCCTTTTGTTTCGTAAGAGCTTTGATCGGAGGTAATTATGTAAATGTCTTTCATAAGTATTCATTTGTTAAGAGCTTTTAACTATCCATTAAAAAACCTGATTAATTAATATTCTGAGAAATGGAAAATAATAAGGAGTAAAAGATTATGAAAAACACGAAGCCTGAACGCATTCTAGTGATTGGGCTAATACTAATCTTAGTTGGTAGTTTAGCAGCTAGCGCATTACAAACAGACTTCTATCAGGTCCGCATAAAGGACCTTTACATCCAAACCGAACAACAACAGACATTGCATTCGCTTATCTTTATCCCTAAAAAATGTTCTGCTGAGAACAAATGTCCCCTGGTCGTAACCAGCCATGGATGGCTGAATAGTGCCGAAGTCCAAGACGCAGCATCCATCGAACTTTCACGGCGCGGAATTGTTGTCATCGCAATGGATGCAATTACCCACGGTATGTCCAGTAACGCAACTGGGGTCCCTGGGCGAGACAAAGCAGGAGGAATGATCTCCTGGGTCGAATATGTTCATAGCGGCCTCCTGGATTATGTCGACTTGGACCGAGTAGGGGTTATGGGCCACTCGATGGGTGGCGGATATTCCTGGACCACAATGATGTATTACGGTGAGCAATACTTTGCTGCTATTGAAGAAGCAAAACTTCCCGATTCTGATGGCGGAGAAGAAATCACTGAGGCAGAACAAGCATATGCGGATTCATTTGACAAGATTTCTGCCGGCTTGCCTACAGGAAACAGCCCTCGGCTTATAACAGATACATCCAATCCATATGCATCCATTCATGCTAACCTCGGTGTCATGTTAGGTTGGTACGAAGAGGGAGGAAGAGCTCGAACAACCGGTTCGTCTGATATTATTGGCGAATCCCAAGAAGCATACGACCTAATCAATCATCCCAACGGTGTGTTAAGAGATAACCCTGTCACATACGTTGAAGAAGGTGTCTTCTATGGGAACAAAGAAGATAAAACTTTAAGGGTACTCTATCAACCAAAAACAACGCATCCCTTACTCCATTTCTTCCCGCCAGCCACACAAGATGAAATTGAGTTCTTCACCCATGTCTGGGACATAGAGACCAATCTCTCCTCAACGAACCAGTACTTTTTCATCAAAGAGCTGATGAACTTCCTGGCTGCAATCGGGTTGTTTGTTGTGATGGTTCCTTTTGCACAAATCCTGATGGAACATCCTTACTTCCAAGGCTTAAAAGGGGTTGAGGGACCTAAAGCAGCTGCGCTTTCTACAGCCGAAGCAAAGAAGCGCTACACTCTAGGTATTCTGATATGTGGTGCTGTTTCGTTCTTGTCTGCTGGGTTGACTTGGGTAATATATGACAAAATATTTACTGCAGGGTTTGGATCAGCAGGTAGATTCTGGTTCCCGGCTCCAACGGCTAATAATGTCATGGTATGGACAGCACTTAACGCTGCGTGGTTATTCTTCTGGTACTCATTCAATCTGAAACGGGACCAGAAAGCAGGTTTGCGCAAAGAAGAAGTACCTGGCTGGAAGATAGGGAAGAAAGAGTTTTGGAAGACACTAGCGCTTGCAACTCTTGTCATAGCCTTTGTTTATTGCATTGTGTGGTTCTGTAAATGGCTTTTCAATACAGATTTCCGGATTTGGACACCAGCGATCAAAACCTTTAATCCCGATAAGTTAATCTACTTCTTCCAATATTGGCCTGCTTTCCTGGCTTTCTATCTCATGAACTCCGTTATGATCAATGGACCAATGCGAGTGGAGGGAATGAGCGAAAAGAAGAACCTTTTCATTTGCGGACTTGCAAATATCATCGGTCCAGGCCTTGTGGTATTGGTCCAATATACACCTATATTATTTACCCACAATGTACTGATTGACCGTAACTCCTGGACATTCTGGATTGATCAATTAGTGATCGGCTTTACCATTTTCATGTTGTTCCCTGCTCCTTACGTCCTCCGTGGCTTCTACAAAGCTACAGGCAAGAATTGGCTCGGAGCAATAGTTTATTCAGTTATGGCAGTAATGGTTCTTGTTATGCATAATGCCATATACGGTCTGTTCTTCTAAGCTCTTTTACCATTGGTTCACTTCCTCTTATGGAAGTGAACCAATGGTTTACAATAATGAGTAAGGGAAAAATTTATATGAGTAAATTCATCCTTTCCATCGACCAAGGAACAACCAGTACACGCTGCGTTCTTTTTCGTAAGAACGGTCAAATTGTCGCAATAAGCCAAAAAGAACACCAGCAATACTATCCCAAACCAGGTTGGGTGGAACATGACGCCACCGAAATCTGGGAAAACACGGTAGAGCTGATCTACTCCGTCCTGGCCAAAGCCAACGCCAGCGGCAACGACCTTGCTGCCATCGGCATCACCAACCAGCGTGAAACCACCCTGCTCTGGGAAAAATCCACGGGCAAACCTCTTGCGCATGCCCTTGTCTGGCAGGATACCCGCACCGACGAACTCATCAGTGCGCTTGCCAAAGATGGCGGCATGGATCGGTTCCGCGCCAAAGTCGGCTTGCCGCTTTCAACCTATTTCTCTGGCCCCAAGATCCGCTGGTTGCTCGACCACCTTGAAGGAGCCCAGCAACGCGCTGAAAACGGCGAATTGCTCTTCGGCACCATCGACAGCTGGCTGATCTGGAATCTCACTGGCGGAAGACAGGGCGGTCAACACTTCACCGATGTTACCAATGCCTCACGCACGATGCTTATGAATCTCTCCACGCTGGATTGGGATGATGATATGCTCAATCTGCTCAAGATCCCACGCGGCATCTTGCCGGAAATCCTTTCCTCAAGTGAGGTCTATGCTGAATGCAAGCTGCCCGAGTTGAACGGCGTGCCCATTGCGGGTGTCCTGGGCGACCAACAGGCAGCATTATTCGGCCAGACATGCTTTGAACCAGGTGAAACTAAGAACACTTACGGAACGGGCTGTTTCATGCTCATGAATACGGGTACAAACCCCATCCAAAGCAAGCATGGCCTGCTTACCACCCTTGGCTACCAAGTCAAGGGACACCCTGCTGTTTATGCACTGGAAGGCTCCATTGCCATCGCTGGCGCGCTTGTGCAGTGGTTGCGCGACAACCTCAAGCTTATCTCACAATCTGCCGATATCGATTCCCTCGCCCGCACGGTTGAGGATAGCGGCGGCATTTACTTCGTGCCTGCTTTCTCGGGCCTTTATGCTCCCTATTGGAGAAGCGATGCCCGCGGTGTGATCGTCGGCATGACACGCTATATCAATGGCGGACACCTGGCGCGCGCAGTGCTCGAAGCTACTGCTTATCAGACCCGCGACGTACTCGAGGCCATGAACCTCGATAGCGGTGTCCAGCTTAAATCACTCAGGGTGGATGGCGGCATGGTTGTCAATGAGACCCTCATGCAATTCCAGTCAGATATCCTTGGTGTAGAAGTTCTGCGGCCTAAAGTCGCCGAAACCACTGCGCTTGGGGCGGCCTATGCCGCCGGGCTTGCTACCGGATTTTGGAACAATCGGGAAGAGCTCAAAGCCAATTGGACAGTCACCAAGACCTGGATGCCAGCTATGCCTGCCGCAGAGCGTGAAAAACTCTACAAGGGCTGGAAAAAAGCTGTCACGCGCACTTTCGATTGGGTCGAGTAGCTAATCAAATCAAACTAAATCAAACCGGTTGAATAATTATTCAGCCGGTTTTTTGATCCAGGTTTTACAGCATATTTAAAACATAATACCGCAGTCGTAAGGCAGCAAAATCTTCCCTTCATCCAACTGCCAAAAACTCGGATCGTCAGAGTTGAGTTCCAAATTCCATTCTATAAAACCTCCCCATTTGCTAAAAGTGACATAGCGGACAAATATCTTTTCATTCAGCTGTTTAACACGCGGGGCAAAGTCAAGACTGCGGGCTTTAATTACCTCAAGGGGGTTCATCGCTATACCAAATTCACCATCACGCAGTTTGGTCAAAACGTCTTCAAGCCCTTCCCGAGTTGCCACCGGGATCGTATCGTTGTAATTGGCATGCCATCCCAGATAAAACTGTTCTCCGCTGATATTAAGGAGAACAAGCTGCAAATAGGAGAGCGGCGTCCCGTTTGGCCGGATATGGCTCAGGTAGTCCGGACAGGCTTGGCTAGTAGAGGCTTCACATTGCTCCTGTGCGGCTAGCAGCTGCTCTTTGTTTTCATATGGGTCTTGTGTATCCTTCCTGGCATAGAGAACAGGATAAGAGCCCATTCCATCAGCATGGTAGACATAATCTAAAACCCATCCCTCTTCCATCTGGATTTGGTCCAAGATCTCAAAAACACCCATGATGGGTAAACTCGGGTCGGGCAGCTCGCCGCTCATAATATTGCTGTTCGCAGGATACTGAGCATAGAAAGCATAAAGATCGTCAATGTTCTTCTGCCAGGAGGTTCTCAAATCTGTTGGTGCAGGAGGGATAGGACGCGTGATCTTGTGATTAACCAGCAGGGCGGAAGAAAACAAGACTGCACAGGCCACCAAACAAAAGCAAGTAATAACTGCAAGGATAACGAGAACAAGGATTGGGATATTCTTATTATTCATTTTCATCTCCACAACTGCCGTCCCAGAGGTAACGCTCAAAATCGATACTACCATCTAGACGAAATTCGATGCCCTCTTGTTCCAAAAGCTGACGCTGTATGATTCCGCCAAATCCATGCGGACTGATACGCCCCTGAATATTGACAACCCTTTGCCAGGGTACCTCGTCATGCTTGCCGCCTTTTAATGACACCAAGGCAAACCCAACTACTCTACCCCCGCATCCCCCGCAAAGCGCGCCAATCTGGCTGTAATAGGCTACTTTTCCAGCAGGTATCTGCCGCACAAGATTATAAATACGCTCAAAAAGGCTCTGAGGAGTTTCATTTGGATCTGCCATTTGCCCCAATCCTAAGGCTGCTTCTGTAAAAATACCAATATCTTAAAGAATCTTCATAATTTCTTCATATGGTTTAAAGCAAAGCTAGGTATTTATAGTCTATTATTAAGTACTGGGGAGATAAACCCCGCAAAACAGGCTTGTGATCCTAAGGGCGACAGCAGCGCCTTTGGGTTTTACTCAGGCCTGTTTTTTTACTGTTCTGCGAAAATCCCATCCGCCCCAAAGTGTCGCGCATAAAACTTAGGAATTCTCAAAATAATCCCATAGCGGGTTGATATGCTTAGGGTCACGCAGCTTACGCAAGCCCGAAGCTTCAATCTGACGGATACGTTCCCGCGTAAGGCCAAAGCGATTGCTAATCTCCTCCAGCGAATGGTATATTCCATCCGTTAGCCCAAAACGCAGGTCCAGCACTTTCCGCTCCCGCTCACTCAAATTACCCAAGGTGGTTTTAACTGCATCCCGCAGCATTACACGCAGCACTTCATCCATCGGCTCCGGCGAGTCGACATCTTCAATATAATCCCCCAATGTACTGTTTTCCTCATCGCCTATCGGGGTTTCCAGCGAAACAGGCTCCTCTGCAGTTTTAAGGATTTGTTCTACTTTATTGGTTGCTTCTTCCCAACGACGTAAAAGTCCGGGGTCAGCCAGTTCTTTGCTGCCGCCAATCTCAAGGATGGCTTTCACATCTTCATCAGACAAGAAACCACTTTTCACAGCCATTTCAGCAAATGTAGGGTCGCGGCCAAGACTTTGCACCAGGCTATGCTGTATCTTAATCAGCTTACTGATCGATTCGACAACGTGAACCGGGATGCGGATTGTACGTGCATTTTCCAGAATGTATCGGCTGATGGATTGCCGGATCCACCAGGTAGCATAGGTGCTAAACCGGAAGCCGCGGGCTGGGTCAAACTTTTGGATAGCACGCAGCAGACCCATGTTTCCTTCCTGAATGAGGTCCATCAGCGATATTCCGCGGTTGGTATATTTTTTTGCTACACTCACAACCAGGCGCAGGTTATATTCCACCAGATGATGGGTGGCTTGTTTGGCATTTGCCGCTACCCGCTCGGCTGCCTGGCGCAGCTCCTCATCTGCAAGAGGCAAACTGTGTACTATCTCGCAATCCGGAAGGTTATCTTTCGTATCCAATGCTTCACGAATACTGGCCAATGTAGACCGAGGCAGCATGTAGGCATCGGTAAGGAAACGGCAAAGATTTGAAGCCAAGGCATCCCAAAGGCTATCCTTACCCCAGCGATCATTGCTTAGATAGCTGTTGGTATAAGAGCCAGCTTCCAAGTTAAACTCTGTTTGCATCGCGGCGGCTTCTTCCAGCACCAGGTCCAGCTCCGGCGGATCATGACGAGTACGCACCGCATCAGAGAGCACTTGTTCCCAGCTGGAGCGCAAATCGCGGTAGATGGCCCTGCCATCTACCAATCCATCTTCACCCAAAAACAATTGCTGCTGCAGTTCAGCCTGAACATAAATTGCCAAACTGAATTCCTGAGCAGAATCCAAGAGAACGTCCCGGTTGATGTCGTGCAGGTAGAGTTGCATGGGGTCTTCACCGGCCTGCAGCACAGCTTGAATCTCGCGTTCGTTCAGTATTTCTTGGTTCAGGAGATCATCTTCTTGATCATCATTGCGGGAAGAGAACGTCATCAGGGAGTGCCTTTCCATTTATTGGGCAAGTTCACCTTGCCAGCTTGTCCACTATCTAAGTTTTTTAACCCCAAGTCAATCAGGCGCCGTTGATCCAACAGTTCGATCAACAGAAACTGGATTTCTTCCTCTGTGTAGGGCTTTTCCTCAGTTTCACTTTGCAGGTAAATGAGCTGCTGCATCCTGTCCTCAATAAGGTTATGGCGCAAACGAATAATGTTGCGGACCTGGTCTATAATCAGCTTTTGAGCCGGAGGTTCGTAACTCAGGTCCGGTTCAGGATCCAGCAGGTTCTTCGGAGGAGCAACATCAAAAACTCCCTGGGGAAGATGTTCAGCGATGTATTCCTGAGCGCTCACTGCATCCTGGCGTTGGGAATCCCGAACGATCTCAAACGCAACCCGCCGGTCACTGCTCGTAAAATCTGCAGGACTAAGGTGTTCCAAATCCAAATTTGCAAGTTCCTTATCCAGTTTGTAAAGATCTTCCGGCCGTTCTAAGAGATACATAATTGCGTGTTGCTCCAGGAGCCGGTTGCGGTCAGCTATTGTTTGAAAACGGCGGTCTTCTACAACTTGTGCCATTTCCTCGCGCTCACCTTGCTTTATCCAGGAAGAACGGCGTGAAGTACGCTGGCGTGCATATTGACTGTGCAATACACGCTCATCTATACGCAAAAAACGTGCCAGCTGTTGGCGATAGGCCTCTCGCTCCACTGCATTGGCAACGTCTTCAATCAGCGGTAAAACCTGGTTGGCAATTTCGCGTTTTATCTTTGCGTCTTCCAGGTTTTGATCTCTGGCCAAAATTTGCATGATGTGCAAAACCACAGGCTGAGCTTCATCCAGAATTGTCTGCCAGCGCTGAGGGTCCTTTAACACGATTTCATCCGGGTCTAAACCTTCGGGCAAAGCAGTCACACGAATGTCAGCACTAAGGCGATTCTCAACACGTAAAAGACCGCGGGCATCAAAACGCAGCTCTCCTTCCTGGTCCAGGGTTTGGCGGGCAGTCTCCAAACCTTTCAGGGTCGCCTTTTCACCGGCTGCGTCGGGGTCCAATGCCAGCACAAAACTGCGCGTAAAGCGCTTGAGCAGGTGAAACTGCTCCTCGGTAAGGGCTGTACCCATGGGTGAGACCGCATTCGGAAAACCAGCCTGATGCAGGCCAATTACATCCATGTACCCTTCAACAATCACAGCCTGCTGGCTGCTGCGGATTGCTTGCCGTGCCAGGTCCATCCCATAAAGCAAACGCCCCTTATCAAACAATTCAGTGCTGGGGCTATTAATGTACTTGGGAACATCATTGGGATCCAAAACACGTCCCCCAAAGCCTGCCATCTTGCCATAGGGTTCGCGAATCGGAAAGATAAGACGGTTGCGGAATCGGTCATAGATGCCGCCCGATTCGCGCTCGTTTGCAACACCCGCTGCAATCATTTCCTCCTCGCTAAAGCCCTGACGTGTAAGCACGCTGCTTAATTCCGTCCAGCCTGCAGGTGCATAGCCTAAGCCCCAAATCTTGATCGTCTCGTCCGTTAATCCACGCTTGCGCAGGTAAGCTAAAGCCTCCTTGCCAGCTTCTGAATGAATCAACTGCTCACGGTAAAAAGTCTGAACTGCTTCAAGCAGCTTGATAAGTCGTTCGCGCTTGCTCTCAGTAACAGCATCGGGTTTCTCGTACTGGACAAGTTTTACACCCGCCCGTTCTGCTAAATAGCGCAAGGTTTCCGAAAAATCCCAGCCCTCGCGCTTCATTACGTAGCCAAATAGATCGCCGCCTTCGTTGCACTGGCCAAAACAGCGCCAGGATTGGGTCTCAGGAAATACTACAAAAGCCGGGGTGCGTGTATTGCTGTGAAAAGGGCAAAAACCGGTATAGTTTTTACCGGCTTTACGCAGTTTGACCGTTTGGGACACAAAATCTACCAAGTCCAAACGAGCCTTGATTTCATCAACAACACTCATGTATTCGCCTCTGAGATCAAAATTTTAACCAGAGCAAGTATTCGTTACAGGACTGTAAGGCCTGTGCCCAATTATAGCGTTTCTAAGCCAGAGAATGTTCACCTTTCCCGTAATGCCATATATTGCACTGATGCGCGAATAATGGGATCCATCCAAAAGTCCTGACCACTGGGCAGTTTATCTGCTGCCTAATTCGGGAAGTAATCCAAAGCGCGCTTTTCGTTGGCAGCCTCTTCTTCGAAAAGCAAGGCCTTTACAATTGGGGTTTCCAGTTTTAGTCCGGCACATTGAATCCTAAGGCCAGCCATTTCAATTCCTATACAATCAGCAGCGGCTGGAATACTGCCACTGCTGATTGTACCTTAGGTAGAACAAATATACTGCTTGTCTTGAGGTCTTTGTGGACCTCGATCAGCTTTGCCGAAGGGTTCCCTCCGGACCCAGCCATGATCTCGGAGCCTTCCCGTTCGCCTGGATCACCCAGACCTCAGGTTTGTGCTCCAAGTGCCTTAGGCCTCCTTGTTCGCCGTATCCGAAGCTGGCGGCTCTGGCTTGCTATAGTCCATAGAAGCAAGCTGTTCATACAGCGCCCAGCGCTGGCCGGCATCCTCTTGGGCACGTTTCATCAGCATTTCAGCGCGCTCTTCATCGGACCGTAGCAGCATGCGGTAACGGGTTTCGTTATAAGCGTAATCAGCCACAGGAATACTGGGCGCCTTGCTGTCGAGCTGCAAGGGGTTCTTGCCTTCATCGGCCAGGCGCGGGTCATACCGATACAGAAGCCAGGCACCGCTATTAATGGCAGCCTTTTGCTGGAGCAAGCCCTTCTTCATGTCGATGCCGTGCGAAATGCAGTGGCTGTAAGCAATAATCAACGAAGGTCCTTCGTAGGAATCGGCCTCAACAAATGTTCTCAGGGTTTGAGAATCACTCGCACCCATAGCAACCCGGCCTACATAGATATTGCCATAGGTCATGGCTATTTGACCCAGATCCTTCTTGGGCAAATCTTTACCGTTGGCAGCAAACTTGGCTACTGCTCCGGTAGGCGTTGCCTTAGAGGCCTGACCGCCAGTATTTGAATATACTTCGGTGTCCAGCACCAAAACATTTACATCTTTTCCGCTAGCCAAAACATGGTCCAAGCCTCCGTATCCAATATCGTAAGCCCAACCATCACCGCCAATGATCCAAACACTCTTGCGTACCAGATAATCCGCCAGGCTGAGCAGTTGGCGCAGGTCGCCGGTTTTCTGGTCCTTCAGCACAGCCTTCAGTTTTTCTACACGCTTGCGCTGTTGCTGAATTTCGCCTTCAGTCTTTTGACTGGCATTCAGAATCTCCTCTGCCAGTTCCTTGCCGACCTTGTCAGCATTTTTCGTGAGCAGTTCGGTGGCAAACTCCTTGAACTTGTCAATGGTGAGGCGCATGCCCAAACCAAACTCGGCATTGTCTTCAAAGAGGCTGTTGTTCCATGCCGGCCCGCGGCCTTGGGCATTTTTAGCCCAGGGAGTGGTAGGCAGGTTGCCGCCATAGATGGAGGTGCAGCCAGTGGCGTTAGCAACCACCATGCGGTCGCCAAACAGTTGGCTAGCCAGTTTGATATAAGGGGTTTCGCCGCAACCAGCGCAGGCACCGCTGAACTCAAAGAGCGGCTCAAAGAGCTGGCTGTACTTAATCAAATTCAAAGGAACATCGGCACGATCAAGAAGCGGAAGACCCAGGAAGTAATCCCAGTTTTTTGCTTCCTGTTCGCGGATAGGAGGCTGCGGAGCCATATTGATCGCTTTGCGTTCGGGATTGCTGCGGTCCTTACCTGGGCAGTTTTCTACACAAAGGCCACAACCGGTGCAGTCCTCTGGTGCGACCTGCACAGTAAAGGCATAGCCTTCCTTCCACTGATTGGTTCTGCTGGCAGTGTGTTTAAACCCTTCCGGTGCTGTAGCCAGCAATTCTTCCTTATAAAGCTTGGTACGAATTGCTGCATGAGGACACACAAAGGAACAGCGTCCGCACTGGATGCAGAGATCTGGCTCCCATACCGGAATCTCCAAAGCGATGTTTCGTTTTTCCCACTTGGTAGTTGCAGTAGGGAAGGTGCCGTCATCGGGCATCATGCTCACAGGCACTTCATCTCCGCGGCGGTCAATGATCATGCCCAGGGTCTCGCGCACGTATTCCGGAGCTTCCTTAGGTACAGGTAAATGGCGTCCGTGCTCCGAAGAAACCTGAGCAGGCACTTTTACTTCGTGCATATTTGCCACAGCCTGGTCTACCGCATTGTAGTTCTTCTTTACAACAGCGTCACCGCGTTTGCCATATGTATCCTGAATTGATTTTTTGATCTGCCGGATCGCCTCATCTTTGGGAAGAATTCCGCTAATGGCAAAGAAACAGGTTTGCATAATGGTATTGATGCGTTGACCCATGCCTGTTTTATCGGCTACTTCATAGGCATCGATCACATAGAACTTAATCTTTTTATCGATCAGGTCCTTTTGCATCTCCTTGGGCAGAGTATCCCAAACCTCATCGGGTTTGTAGATACTGTTCATCAGGAAGACCGATCCGGGCCGGGCAAATTTAAGCATATCCAAGCGGTCTACAAAACTTACCTGGTGGCAGCCAACAAAGTTAGCTTCACCGGTGCTAATCAGATAAGGAGCCTTGATTGGCTTGGGCCCAAAGCGCAAATGGCTGACCGTAACCGCGCCCGATTTCTTAGAGTCATATTCAAAGTAACCCTGAGCAAAGTTGTCGGTTTCGTCACCAATGATTTTGATGCTGTTTTTGTTGGCACCTACGGTACCATCCGAGCCAAGGCCAAAGAACATCGCCTGCACCACTTCTTCGCCTAAAATTTCGAAACTGGGGTCAAAATCGATGCTCAGATGGGTTACGTCATCATTGATTCCAACGGTGAAGTTGCGTTTGGGTTCAGCTTTTTTGAGCTCATCAAAAACTCCCTTAACCATCGCCGGGGTAAAGTCCTTAGAGGACAAGCCATACCGGCCGCCCACGACAACAGGCATCTGTTCGTATGCAGCCAGATTCATCGAGGCTCCAACCTGCAAAGCATTGACTACATCCAGGTAGAGCGGCTCGCCTATGGCACCGGGTTCCTTGGTGCGGTCCAGAACGGCAACTTTCTTGACCGTAGACGGGAAAGCTTTAACAAAGTGTTCCACCGGGAAGGGCCGGTAAAGGCGCACTGCAATTACCGCTACTTTCTCGCCCTTGGCCTGCAAAAAGCTAGCAGTTTCAGAAGCAGTTTCTGCACCAGAGCCCATAATCACCAGAACTCGCTCGGCTTCGGGATGACCATAATACTCTACCAGCTGGTACTTGCGGCCAGTGATTTCGGCAAAGCGGTTCATTTCCTCTTCCACGATGTGAACGGCTTCGGTGTAGTAGCGGTTTACCGTCTCGCGTCCCTGGAAGTAAACATCAGGGTTTTGGGCAGTACCACGCAGAACAGGGGCATCGGGAGTGAGTGCCCGCTTACGGTGCTCAAAGATCATGTTTTCATCAACCATTGCCCGCAGGTCGTCATCCGAAACGCGTTCGATCTTGCTAATTTCATGGCTGGTGCGGAAGCCGTCGAAGAAATGCAGGAAGGGCACACGACTGCGCAGGGTTGCAGCAGTAGCAATCAAAGCCGTATCCTGAGCTTCTTGCACAGAATTGCTTGCCAACATTGCAAAACCAGTAGCGCGGGCTGCCATCACATCCTGGTGATCACCGAAGATCGAAAGAGCCTGCGCCGAGAGCGAACGGGCCGAAACATGGAAGACTGTGGGTGTAAGCTCACCGGCAATCTTGTACATGTTGGGGATCATCAGTAACAACCCCTGTGAGGCTGTGAAGGTGGTTGTAAGTGCGCCAGCCTGCAATGCTCCGTGCACAGCTCCTGCCGCACCGCCTTCGGACTGCATTTCGTTTACCGAAGGGATAGTACCCCATAGATTCGGCACCCGCTCTGCCATCCATTGGTCAGCATATTCGCCCATGGGTGAAGAAGGCGTAATGGGGTAAATCGCGATTACTTCCGACAGACGGTAAGCAACATAAGCAGTTGCCTCGTTAGCATCCGTCATTACCATTTGTCTTTTCATGCTTTTTTGCTCCTTAATTTGTATCAGGGAAACCCTGTCTAATTCAATACACCATAAACTAACCATCTCTCTTTGATGGCTTGGAAACCTAGGGTTATTGTAATGCAGATTCCTTTTTTACGCTGAACCAGTAGAGGCTAAAGTCCCTCATTTCTGCCGGCAAAGGCCTCAGGAAAACGCTGCTTCAGCGTTTCATTGGCCAGAAAAAAAACGGCCAGGCTTTTGGAGTCTGGTATTCGCCCCATTCTTGCCCAATCCAAAGCCTGGGCAAGAGGTACTTTTACCAGCTGAAGAAACTCGTCTTCATCCTGGGGCAAAGCAGCCGGGCGCAGCCCAAGTGCCAGGTAGCAATGCATGTATTCGTTGGAATAGCCTGCAGCCATGTAAAAGCCACCCAGTTTGATTAATTCACTGCAGTCGCAGCCAGTTTCTTCACGCAGCTCGCGATGAGCGCTCAAATCAGGCTCTTCTCCCGGGTCTATTACCCCGGCAGGCAGTTCCAGCAACTCCAGTTCTGCCCCCACACGAAACTGGCGCACAAAATGGACACAACCTTCTTCGTCAATGGGCAAGATGCTTACGGCATCAGCATGATCGACCAGGTCGTAGAAGCGCTCACGGGTATCCGGAAGGCGCAGAAGCACTTTTTCAACATTAAAGGCATGGCCTTTCAAAACAGTCTCACGGCTTAGGATCACGTTCATAATTCTTCTTTCTTCTGGCATTTTCACCAGATAAGTTTAACATCATCCTGCAGCTGAGGGCAGACCAACTTATTCTATCCTCCTTACTTTGCTTCGATATCTATCTGCTTGCAGATACGCTTTCAAGACTTCCGGTTTTTTCCCAAGGAGTTATGTACCTTCAAGAGGGGGTAATCAGTTTATGCGATCACTTCTTCAAAGGAAACCGCAAGCATGGTGCCATACAAACAAAGCCTCCCTGCAGAGGAGGCTTGAGACTCTCAAGGTAATTTAAGGAATAATCAGATTTTTAATACCTGAGATATCGTAGGGTTCTTTAAGGTTATTGGCCTCGATGATTTCTTCTGGAAATATGTCGCCATAGTAGCAGGCTACCATGTAGATTGTTTCTCCGGGACTAACCCAGTACCCTTCCGGGTCTGGTCTTACCGTTCCGGGAACCCGTCTTTCGCCAGGGAAGTGTGTATCCAGCGGGAGTTTTAGCTCCTGCCCAACGTTGATGATACTGCCCTCCTGCAGGCCATTCACTTTCAACAGTTCCTGAGGATCCACATCAAAACGGCGCGCCAAACAGTTCGGGCTTTCACCTGGACGCACGGTATATCTGTTGGGGCGCATTTCAACCGGTGTTGGGGTAGGACCTTCGGGTGTAGGAGTCACAATCGGTGCCGGTGTAGCAGGAATAGCCGTAATTGCAATAAGGGTACCTTTAGCATTGGGTACCATTAATGTGGGCTGATTAAACTGTGAAATCACGATCTGAGCCGTTTGTGTGGCCGCAATCGGGTCAAGAACCAGGGGAGTACTGTCTGGTGCTTTAAGCGGTGAATCAGCTGGGGCTTTGGAGGCAGCCCGGGTACACCCTGCAAAGACAATCAAAATGAGCAGGAGAAGCAGAGCTGAAAGCTGTTTTTTTTGCATGGTAACTCCTTTGACTTGCATCAAAGTTAACTTAGCAAGTTCCATGCCATAACGAAGCAGCCTCGCTTAGCAGGGCTGCAACAAGAAACTAGAAAATTTACTTCTTCTTCAGGACGGGGAGGCCAGATGCCAATTCAACAACGGTCTTGCCAGCTGGCACTTCTTCCACTTCCTGGCCTTTGCGCAGATCAGTGGCAAAGTAATAAAGCTCGGTTTCCTTGCCAGAAGCGCGTTTTACCTTTTTGACGTGCAAAAAATATTCTTTACCTTTTGAGTTTGTGAAGCTATAAGCCATAATTTAATCCTCCTTGAGATAGATATTTATCTGTGAAGCGTAATATAAACGCAATTTAGCTAGATGTCAAACCCCAACGAGGCGCCTCTCTACAAAAGATTCTTTAAGATTCGCTGAATGCATGTCTAAAAACAGAATCTAAGATCAAAGCTGTCTTAATATCTGGCAGATAGGCAGAGGCCAAAATGCTGATTACATAGCCTTAAAGCCCAGGGACTTTTAATGATTCAGCTGCCCAGCCATTTCGCAGCTGTTTCAGGAAGGTTAGCCAGTAAGCCTTGCTGCAGATTGCAAAGAGGCAGGCTTTCAATAAAAAGCCTTCCGTACGATTTTGACATCAGGCGTTTATCCAATATCACAACAACGCCACGGTCAGTTTGGGTACGGATAAGACGCCCAAAGCCCTGCCTAAAGCGCAAGATTGCTTCCGGCAGGTTATATTCACGAAAGGGGTCTTCAAAACTTTCGGAGCGGGCAGCAATAATGGGATCGCTGGGTACGTCAAAGGGAAGTTTCACGATCACCAGCACACTCAAGGCCTCACCCGGAACATCCACACCCTCCCAAAAGGCACGCGTTCCCAAAAGCACAGCTTGAGGAGTTTCTTTAAAAGCATCCAGAAGCGCAGAGGCTGAAGCGCCTTCGCCTTGTTCAAATACGGTAATCCCTGCCTGCGCCAGCGGGCCCTGAATCGCCCGGCTGGTTTTTTGTAACTGGGCATATGAAGTAAACAAGGCCAGCATACGGCCCCCTGTAGCTTTAGCCAGTCGGATTAAGGTGTCTTCGGTCATGCGTTGATGTCCGTAAAAATCGCTCGGTTCAGGAACATTGCTGGGCAAATAAAGCAGAGCGGCATTTTCATAATCAAATGGCGAACCTACGCTAAGCTCACTGGCATCTTCTGCATTTAGCCGGCGCTTCAGGTAATCAAACTCCCCATGGGTTGTAAGCGTTGCCGAGGTAAGAATCACGGAAGCTTTTTCATGCCAGAGGTATTTTTGCATCAGGTTCCCAATGTGCAGCGGGGCAATCATTAAGGAAAGCCTGTTTTGCAAGGGATCCTGCTCCACCCAGTAGATCTGATCTGGCTCGGGTTCCATTACCAGGGCAGTGATTTTGCAGCCAATTTCTTCCAGACTCGTAGCGATACTGCTCAGGCTGCCCAGGCTATCCTCAACTTCTTCCACGCCGGCATCAGCAAGACGCCCCACAACCTCGCGTACTTGCTGCAAGGCGCGTAATAAGAGATCCAAAGATACTTCCGCTTCTTCCCAGGCTATTTCCACAGGCAGCCAGGACGGCAAGGTGCGAATGCTGGGCAAAATGCGGGTTTGTTGGGGATAGCTTCCCAGGGGTTTTCCCTCGCGCAGTTCTTCCTGGAGATCCTCCAGAGTCCGGAAAAATGCTGTGAGCTGGATATCGAACCGCAGGGCCTTGTCCGCAGCCAGATTGGCAGCCTGGTCAAGCAATGCCCATTGGTCCGGCTTGAGCAGTTCGCGTGCCGCGGTGAGCACCCGCCCCAGCAGGCCTTGTTCCGGGCTGCCAATCTCGCGAACTAAACGCGTTACATCTCCAGTTCGCAGCCTGAAGGACATCGCATCAGTGGTAGCTGATTCCAGGTGGTGTGCCTCGTCTACAACCAAATAGTTATAAGCTGGTAAAACCCTGTTTTGCGTGGCAGCATCAGCCAGCAAAAGTGCGTGGTTGACGATAAGAATGTGCGCCGCTTCGGCAGCCATCCGTGCCTTGTAAAAGGGACAGCGGCCACCTTCACGCTTTAGACATAGTTCCAGTTTGCAATTCTCATCCTCAGCAGAAAGCCGGCTCCAAACCAAGCGCTCAACCGGGCCATTCAGGTTGATTTCGGAGCGATCGTCGCTTTGGCTGCTCTCCCGCCATACCAAAATCTTGGCCAGCACACGCAGCTCATCAACTGTTTCGGGCCCACGGCGGCGCATAGCGTTCAGGCGGCGAGGACAGAGATAGTTCCCGCGACCTTTCAAAACAGCAGCATGCAAATTCAGGCCTAAGGCTTGGGTAAGATCCGGAATATCCTTACTGATTAACTGATCCTGCAAAGCAATGGTGTTCGTAGAAATGACAACGCGCTCGCCATTTTTAATCGCCCAATCTGCAGCGGGAATCAGATACGCCAGTGACTTTCCAATTCCAGTGCCTGCTTCAACCATCAGGTGGTCACTGTGATTAAAGGCTTCCGCAATCGCTTTAAGAACCTGCACCTGTTGGGAGCGGTGCTCAAAAGCAGGGAAATGGCTGGCAAATTCGCCGCCAGGCTGCAAAATGCTTGCAAGCGCTTCTACGTCCAAAGCTTGCAGGTTCTTGTTGGGCTCCAGTGGTTTCAGGTGCAGATCACGGCGCTCTTGGCCTGGTAAAAATATCTCGCCTTCAGTATTTTTAGAAAGCTTGCGTGCTTTGATGCCCTTTTGGGCCATATTCTTTAAGACAGCCCGAAAAGGCAGTTCGCCTCCCCAATTCAAGCCCTTGCTAAGCCGCAATATTTCTGCCACCAGTTCAATCGGCAAGGACTCCAGAACCTCCATCAAACGCCGATATACGCCATGTGTAGCACGTGCGTCATCCAAGGCCCGATGCGCATTCGCCTGCACTACGCCCAAAGCCTGAGCCAAAGCAGCCAGGTTATAACGTGCAGCTTTTGGCAGTAGAACTGAAGCCAGCTCGTAAGTATCGATAGTCGGATTTGTGCGCAAGGCACCCAGTTTATGAAAAAAACTCAAATCAAAGCCAACATTATGGCCCACAATCGTAGCATCCCCAATAAAACTCAAAACCTCCGGAAGCAGATCTACCAGGTAGGGCTGATTCATCAGCATGGTATTGGAAATTCCCGTCAAGTTCGTTATAAACTGCGAAACCGGACGGCGTGGGTTGATTAACTGGCTGTATTCGGCCTCGATGCGCTTTTCATTAAAGCGCACTGCCCCAATTTCGATAATTGCATCCTGGTTGGGGTCAAGACCAGTCGTTTCGATATCCAAAGATATTAGGCTAGGCATGGGGCAAATTATAACCTTCAGATTCCCCCTTTAAAAGACACGAGACCGGCTCTTAGCCGGCCTCGCGAAAACTCGTGCCTGGATACAAGCAATTTATAACAAGCCGCTCACCAGCACAACCAAAATCAGAAAAGGGGTCACATACTTTAGCAGCGCGAAGATAACGCCTGTCATCCCAAGGTTATTCAGGCTGCCTCGATTGCTAAGCACTTCCTGAAACTTTTCCCGTTTCCATACCCAGGCCACAAAGAGGGAAATAAAGATGCCGCCGATGGGTAAGAGCAAATTAGATGACACAAAGTCATATAAGTCAAAGAAATTTTTACCAAAAACTTTTAGATCAGCTGTGAGACTGTTAGAAAGTGCTGCCGGCGCCCCGAACAAAGTCAGCCCTAGTATTGTGACCAAGGTGGCCTTTACACGTCCAAAACCAAACTGATTTTCCAGAAAGGACACAATGACCTCCAGCAGAGAAAATATCGCTCCGGAAGCGGCAAAGAAGGTGAGCAAGAAAAATAAAGCCATGAAAAAACCGCCAAAAGGCATCGATGCAAATACTGCTGGAATCGTAATAAAGAGTAAGCCTACACCGGCCTGAGGTTCAAAACCAAAGGCAAATACCGCTGGAAAGATTGCAATTCCAGCCAAAATCGAGATTGTCAGGTCCGAAAAAACCACCCGAGTCGCAGTTTTGGGAATGTCTTCGTCATCCGGGTAGTAGGCAGCATAGGTCATCATACAGCCCATGCCCAGGGATAGTTTAAAGAAAGCCAGTCCAAGTGCTGTAAGCACGGTAGAAAAAGTAACCTTGGACCAATCCGGCTTAAAAAGAAATTCCAGACCTGCGCCGCCGCCGGGCAGGGTTAGTGAGCGTACTCCAACAATAACCAGCATCAGCAGCAGGAGCGGCATCAGGCGCTTGGTTGTTGCTTCGATACCCTTACTCACTCCCAGCATGATGATTGTGCCGGTGATAGCCAGTACTACCACCATTACCAGCAAAGAAAGTACTGGGTTCGAAACCAAGTCCTGAAAGGCCTGCAGGGTAACAGCAGGTTCCGTAGAAAGCGCACCGCCGCCTATGGCCTTCACAAAGTAAGCCAGCACCCAACCAGCAACCTCAGCATAAAAAGACATAATTAAAAATGCAGCCAAAACGCCGGCTGCTCCAATCAGCCACCATGGAGTTCCAGGTGCCACTCTTTGAAAGGAACGTACAGAGTCGCCCC
Source organism: Anaerolineaceae bacterium (assembly GCA_040772305.1). Classification (GTDB taxonomy): domain Bacteria; phylum Chloroflexota; class Anaerolineae; order Anaerolineales; family Anaerolineaceae; genus Mesolinea. Next base: position 1,124,831 of record JAXGYK010000001.1, on the reverse strand, counting down.
GTCCCTCCCGACCAATGGAAAGCTCGGCTAAAAGAACTGGCAGTCCAATTACCAAGGTACAAATCAGGTAAATGAACATAAATGCAGCTCCGCCATTTGCGCCTGCTAATGAAGGAAACTTCCAAATATTACCCAAGCCAACTGCTGAACCAAGCGTAGCTACCAAAACGCCAATATGAGTAGCAAAGCGCTTAGCACCAGGTGCTTGCGGATTTGTGCTTTTCTTTTTCATAAATCGACTCCTTAAGAATAAATGATTAATAAAAAACCGGGCCTTTTAGCCCGGTGGTCCTTCCTTTGCAGGAACTAGCTGCGCAAGGACTGCCGGGCCACTACTCGGATATACCAAGCAAAAACAATATACAGGCCAAAGCAGACTTGCATGTTCATTTGGTATGAATTGTACGCGTATTTCTAAAATTCACAAGGGTTAAAACTTAACACAAATTGATTTAAATTTGTTATCAGTGAATCAGGTGCACAGTCTGGGCGTCAAATTCGCATCCCCGGACAAAATGAGTATAATTTTTCCAAGGAAAAATATATGAGTTCGATAGCTATGCTTTTACAGTTAATTCTGATGGTTGGTTTGGTGATGTTCGTACACGAGTTTGGTCATTTCATCGCCAGCAAAAGTCTGGGCATACCTGTTGAAGAATTTGGCCTGGGCTTACCGCCTCGTCTTCTCAAGTTATTTACCTGGAAAGGGACTGACTTTACTTTGAACTGGATTCCGTTTGGGGCTTTTGTCCGCCCCAAGGGCGAAAATGATGCGGGTGAGCCAGATGGCATGTTAGCGGCGCCCGCCTGGAAACGCAACATCATCCTTTTGGCCGGTGCTACGATGAACTTTGTTTTGGGTATCGTTTTACTTTTCTTCCTTTTTAATGCCCTGGGTAAACCTGTTACCAATCAAGTGCTCATTACGAAAGTTACTGCGAACTCGCCTGCTCAGCTCGCCGGCTTGCAGAAAAATGATCTTGTACTGGCTTTGAATGGCGAGCAGATTACCAGTGTAGAACTGCTGGTGGAACGTATTAAAACGAACGCAGGTGTAGAGGTTCACCTCGAAATCCTGCGCGATGGCCAGTCACAAACCATCGCGGTGACTCCCAACCCCACCATCGGTGTTTATTTAGGCAACCCAACCGAAAAAGCCAGCGTACCCGATTCGATACGCAATGCCTTCCGCGGTTTTGCCCAAATGGTGGAACAGCTGGTAACCCTGCCCGCCAAACTAATCCGCGGTACCATTGCCCCCGAAATGGCCCGTTTGAGCGGTTTTAAAGGCATGTACGACATGTTTTCTTACGCAACCGAACAGGATCAGGAACTGCAAAGCAGCGGGGCAGTTAGCGCGCCGATAATGCGCATGAACTTGCTGATTACGCTAAGCATCGGCCTGGGGGTAATGAACCTTTTACCCATCCCCGGCTTGGATGGCGGCCAGATTCTGCTGCTTTTGCCCGAATTGCTGTTTCGGCGGAAACTCCCCCAAAATATGGTTAACATGCTTAATTTCATCGGTATCAGTCTGATGATCATCTTGATGCTGTACGTCAATATTATGGACTTTGTAAACCCCATCCAGCTACCTTAAGAGGTGCTTATGCTTTCCGCTAATTCCATCCAAGATCTGATTGCCGCCCTGCAGGACGAATCGACCCCCTTTCCGCCAAAACTGCTTTACCAATTCTCGGATCTCACCCGGGAGGATTTGCAGCAACTAGGCAAAGCCTGGCTTCAAGTATCTTTGCAGCGGCGCCGAAACCTGCTGAGCAATCTGGTAGAACTTGCAGAGAAAGACGACCTGCTCCTTTTTGAAAGTTTGGGACAACTCGCCTTGGATGATAGTGACGACGAAGTGGTTATGCGCGCAATCGATTTACTTTTCGAGAGTCCCCAGCGGAGGCTGGCCCCAGTATTCCGTGCCCTCATGAAGAATCAGGCGCGTAAAGCCGAATTGCGCGCTGCTGCAGCCAATGCCTTAGGAGCTTACGTGTATTTGGGCGAAATTGACAAACTGCCTCTTGAAGACCTTCGGGCTGTAGAAGAAGATTTACTCGCCAGCTACCGGCAGGACGCTTCCAGTCTGGTACGCAGACGTGCTTTAGAGAGCCTGGGCTACTCCAGCCGCCCGGAAGTGCCAGCCCTCATCCGCGCTGCTGCAGCCCAGGATGAAGACTGGCTAGAAAGCGCTCTGTTTGCAATGGGACGCAGCGCCGACCAAGAATGGGAAGAGGACGTGCTGGAAAACATTGACCACGAAAACCTGATCGTTCAATGCCAGGCGATTCACGCCGCTGGTGAACTGGGTTTGGGCACTGCCCGAGCCTACCTGATGAAACTGCTTGGCCACGCCCGCCTGGATACAGACCTGAAACAGGAAGCTATTTGGGCACTCTCACAAATTGGCGGCGAGGGCGTTGAGGAACTCTTTGAAAAGATCATGGCCCGCACAGATGATGAAGACGAACTGCGCACGCTTGAAGAGGCCATTGATACGCTCAACTTTACAAATGATGCCTCACTTTATGACCTCCTGGAAGTAGACGAATCCAGTGATCAGGACCATTACCTTAGCACAAACTTCGACGATGACGAAGACGAGGACGATGACTACGATCCCTCCCAGGACCCAGACTGGCTTATCTATGTAGGGGAATTAGAAGACGACGATGACGAAGAAGAACTCGAAGGTTTCTACGTCATTGAAGACGATTTAGATCTGGATGAAAACGAGCCCCTGCGGAAATCTGGTATTCCTGATGATGACGGAGAACATGATTAAATGACAGAACATTTCCGTTTGCGCGCTCTGGTAACCGGGCGTGTGCAAGGGGTCGGTTTTCGTTTTTTTACACAAAGCCAGGCTCAGCGTCTTGCGCTTAACGGTTGGGTACGTAATCTGCCCGATGGCAGCGTGGAATGTCTGGCCGAAGGGCCAAAAGCAGACCTGCTGAACTTTTTGGAAGCATTATGGGAGGGGCCCAGCAGCAGTAATGTGCGCAATGTTCATACCCAGTGGCTGAATGCCACAGGAGAATACCAGGGCTTTCAGATTTCTCATTATTGAACCATCTCTTACCTGGCCAGTAATTCCTGTTTTTTCCAATCCGGTAATTGAGATTCATCTGCCAGTAAGGCTTTAAGCTCGTACACCTGGTCGCGGAGCATAGCAGCCCGTTCAAATTCCAGTTCTCGGGCAGCCGCCTTCATTTGGGTTTCGAGTCCGGCAATCATCTTCTGCAATTCACGCTCTCCCATGTCCGCTGCCAGCTCACGGGCTGTTTTATGTTCTTTGCCCTTATCCTTGGCAGTATTGCTCAAACGTTCCGTAATGTCCTTAACGGCTTTTACAATGCCTACCGGCGAGATATTGTGCGCCTTGTTGTAGGCTTCTTGTTTTTCACGACGGCGGTTGGTCTCATCGATGGCACGTTTCATCGAATCGGTCATTACATCCGCGTACAGAATCACCTCACCATTCAAGTGCCGAGCTGCACGGCCAAAGGTTTGAATCAGCGAGGTTGTCGACCGTAAAAAGCCTTCTTTATCGGCATCCAGGATGGCTACCAGCGAAACTTCCGGCAAGTCCAAGCCTTCTCGCAATAAATTAATTCCTACTACAACATCGTATATCCCCAGACGCAGGTCGCGCAGGATGCCCACGCGCTCAAAATTCTCTACTTCGCTATGCAAATAATGCACCTTCAAGCCATTTTCTGTCAGAAACGCTGCCAGGTCTTCGGCCATGCGCTTGGTCAAGGTAGTCACCAGCGCCCGTTCCCCCTTTTCGATGCGCCGCTGCAGCTCGGCCATCAGGTCGTCAATTTGGCCTTGAGTCGGTCTTACCGTCACCTTGGGGTCCAAGAGCCCGGTAGGACGGATAATCTGTTCAACGACCTGGTTAGCATGCTCCAGCTCAAAAGGTCCCGGGGTCGCGCTGGTATACAAGGTGGGACCCATAAGCTTTTCAAACTCAGGGAACTTGAGCGGCCGGTTATCCAGTGCGCTGGGCAGCCGAAAGCCATAGTCCACCAGCACTTCCTTGCGTGAACGGTCGCCATTGTACATGCCGCGAATCTGCGGAATCATCTGATGACTCTCGTCCAGCACCAGCAGGTAACGGCTGGGCAAAAAGTCCAGCAAAGTCCAGGGAGGAGTTCCGGGAGCCCGCTGGTCTATATGGCGGCTGTAGTTTTCAATCCCGCTGCAATAGCCCACTTCGCGCATCATCTCCATATCGTAAAGCGTGCGCTGTTCCAGGCGCTGGGCCTCCAGCAGCATCTCTTTGTTCTTGAAGTAGGTCAAACGGTCCGCCAGTTCCAGCTCGATATCTGCAATCACCTTATCCATGCGCTTATCGTCGGTAACATAGTGTTTGGCAGGATAGACATCCAGACTGTCCAGCTTGCCCAATATCTCCCCTGTAACACGGTTGAGACGCGTTATCTCTTCCACCTCATCCCCAAAATAGGAAATGCGATAACTGTCTTTGTCGCTGTACGCCGGCAAAATCTCCAGCGTGTCTCCGCGCACCCTGAAAATACCTGGTTTTACCTCAAGGTCGTTGCGTTGGTACATAATATCGACTAATTGACGCAGCAGCGCGTTACGCCGGTAGATCTCGCCCTTCTTGATGTGCAGAACGCTTTGACCGTACACCGAGGGGTCTCCAAGACCATAAATTGCCGAAACCGAAGCCACAATAATTACATCTTGCCGGCTCATTAAAGCAGCGGTAGCTGCCAGCCGCAGACGGTCGATCTCTTCGTTAATATCGGCATCTTTCTCAATGTACAGATCACGGCGGGGCACATAAGCCTCAGGCTGATAATAGTCGTAGTAGCTGACAAAATATTCCACCGCGTTATTGGGGAAGAATTCGCGAAACTCGGCATAAAGCTGTGCCGCCAGGGTTTTATTGTGCGTCATCACCAGGGTGGGAATCTGCAGCTCCTGGATCACGTTCGCAACCGTAAAGGTTTTGCCGGTGCCTGTAGCTCCGAGCAGGACCTGGTGTTGGTATCCCTTTTGGATGCCCTCGATCAGCTTGGCAATCGCCTCCGGCTGATCACCAGTGGGCTGAAAAGGGGCAACGAGTTCAAATTGAGGCATGTTATCGATTATAGTCTCTTGCGTGTCTCCGGTAAATCTCATAGAACGTTTGGGCTAATGGTATCTGGAAGGTAATACACATGCGCGTAAAAAAGTCTCGGCTGGATAAAGAAAACCCTAGGTGTCCGAGTAATGCTCCTTGTAACACCTGGACATGGGTAGATGATTTTCCAAATTACCTACCCTAAAGGTCAAAATAGCGTTATTATTTCGTTAATAAAAATGACGAGGTGATCCGTGGCGAACAAAAAAGTACGTGTAGCAATCATCGGGGCAGGCAACTGTGCCTCCTCTTTTGTGCAGGGGCTCTACTATTACAAAAATGCCAAGCCCGAGGACCGAATTCCCGGTGTGATGCATGTGGACCTGGGTGGCTACCATATCAGCGACATCGAAATTGTTGCTGCCTTTGATGTGGTGGATACCAAAGTCGGCCTGGACCTGAGCGAGGCGCTGTTTGCCTTCCCGAATAACACCTACAAATTCTGTGATATCCCCAAGATGGGCGTGAAGGTCCATCGTGGAATGACACATGATGGCTTGGGCACCTATCTCTCACAGATCCTCAAAAAAGCCCCCGGTCCCACGGACGACATCGTCGGCATTCTCCAAAAAACGAAGTCCGATGTACTCGTCAATTACTTGCCCGTTGGTTCGGAGATGGCCACCAAATGGTATATGGAGCAGGCACTCAAAGCCGGGGTAGGCGTAGTAAATTGCATTCCGGTCTTTATCGCCAGTTCGGAATATTGGTCCAAACGCTTTCAGGAAGCTGGCTTACCGATCATCGGCGATGACATTAAAAGCCAGGTTGGCGCAACCATCACCCACCGCGTGCTCACCAGCCTCTTTGTGGATCGCGGGGTCAAGCTTGACCATACTTATCAACTCAACTTTGGCGGCAATACTGATTTTATGAACATGCTGGAACGCGACCGTCTGGAGAGCAAGAAGATCAGTAAGACCGGTGCGGTCACCAGCATGCTGCCCTATCAGCTAGACGAAGAAGATATTCACGTCGGCCCCAGCGACTACGTTCCCTGGCTCAAAGACCGCAAATTCTGTTACGTCCAAATGGAGGGCACAACCTTTGGCGATGTGCCGCTTAAGCTGGAGCTGAAGCTGGAGGTTTGGGATGGGCCAAATAGCGCCGGGGTAGTGATAGATGCTGTGCGCTGCCTTAAACTAGCCAAGGACCGCGGAATCAGCGGCCCCATCCTGGGCCCCAGCTCTTACTTTATGAAAACCCCGCCTGTGCAAGTCAAAGATGACCAGGCCCATGCCGATACCGAGGCCTTTATACGCGGGGAGCAAGCAGAAATACCCCATCCCTGATTATGATGGGAGCCAACAATTTAGAGGATTTTAAAGACGATCAAATAAGCCAGAAAAGCAAATAAAACGGAGTAGAGGGTGCCAATGAGGTAGTATTCAGCAAAGGCAGCCTCTTTCGTTAATCGTTCGAAGCGCGCCAGCGATTTTGCTGTCATCAGCATTCCAAAGGCCGTATACTGACCAGTCGCGGCAAAGACCACGACAAAGATGCGTTCCAAAACACCAATTACGGAACCAGCCCCGCGGATTGATTCCTCAGGCTTTCGTTCAGACAATATTTCTGCACCGTTATTGTTAGGTTCTCCCTCCTTGGGAGCAGGCAATACGGTAAATCGATAAAAAAGTTCCTTAAAACTGATATTAGCTGGTTTAATAATCAACAAAAATACCAGTAACCAGCGCCAAAAGTCCTCCAGTATCAGAGAAAAAGGTGCTTTTAAGGCTGCTGAAGGTGCTATTATTCCGAGCGTAAGCAAGCAAATCATATGTAAAACCTGGTCAACAGCAAAGAGAGCAGAAGGTTTTATCTTTTTATTGCGATCCAAAAACCACTTGCCGCTGTCTATCAGCCAGTGAGCTGCCGCTGCCAATAAAAGAAAAGGCCATTTAATATCGACAACGAAATAAACCAAACCGACAGGGATGGCATAAAGTAAACTGTGCACGATTAACCATGGGTAAACACTGCGTTTTTTCTCTGCCAGGCAAGGCCATTGCAGGTAAAAATCTCCGATGCAATGCGCACTCAACAAAAGGATTAACAAGAGTGAATTAGGCAGCATGGGTTAATTCCTCCATCGTGCGCTCAATCTCTGACCTTGTGCGAATATAAAGTTTGATGCCGCTGCTTGCCAAGCGCCGGCTTAGAGCCACTGAGCTGATCCCCATTTTTTCGGCGATGCGTTTTTGCTCAAATTTATCGCTCCAAATTCCTTCTTCCAAAAGGGCACGCATGACAGCCACCTGGGTATCGCGCCAATTGGAGGCTATAAACGCTGTTGCAGCTAAGGCTTCATTCACCAGGCCCAATGAACTTGTCGGTCTTTCACTCTCAACAAAGATATTTACTCTTCCATAATCGTTAGATTTACGGATGGTGTTAATCGCATCCCGGGCAGCCCAATATGCCGGCCCATCCGCACCAAGACTGATTTGTGGATTTACAGGTGTAAGCATCCCGCCTATACCGATTCCAATTCTCAAACGGTCAGGGTATAAACCAAAAATGAGTTCATCCATCAATTGCATTAAACCATCGGTCTTTTTAACCAGACCTTGAAACTCATCCCCCAAGGTAATCCCGAACTTTGATGCAATAATGCCCGAGTAGTTGCGGTTGATCAGGTCCAGGAGATTCACCAGCTTTTGCTGCAAAAATCCGCGATTTTTTGCCTGTCTTGAATGGACAATATCTCCAATTACTGCGATCATCAACTTAGAACTCCTCTTTGTTTATTGCTATTATAACAGCAATTCTTATATTTTGCCATTAAAACAGCAACTTAAAGATATTGCCATTTAAATAGCAATTTAATGGAATTGCTTCTTAAAAATTGCTTCTTAAACGGCAAGAGGTTATTCATCAGGTGTATACTAAAGCGCTCATGCAGATTCTCACTATTTTCCTTATTGCTGTCGGCCTCGCCATGGATGCCTTTGCCGTAAGCCTGGCAGTGGGTACTTGCGGTCAAATTCACGATCGCCGTGGAAAAATCCGCCTGGCTGCCCATTTTGGCATTTTTCAAGCCGGCATGACTGCCCTGGGTTACCTGATCGGCGGCACAGTTATGGAATATGTAAAGCAATGGGACCATTGGATTGCAGCCTTCTTACTGTGTTTTGTAGCTTATAAATTGATTAAGTCCAGCTTTAATCCGGATTGCGATGCCTTCAGTCAGGATCCCTCCAAGGGACGCACGCTTGTCCTGCTTTCGGTTGCTACCAGTCTGGATGCCTTTGCTGTAGGCCTTTCAATCGCTCTGATAGGCATCCCTGTGTTTTCCTCAGTCTTGGCTATAGGTATGGTTGCAGCGCTGCTTTCAGGCGTGGGAGTCTTTACAGGGCACCGTTTAAGCTGTCAGTTTGGAAAGCGCATGGAACTGCTGGGCGGCATCATCCTCATTCTCATCGCTGCTCAGGTGCTGATAACGCATTTGCGGGCCTAACTTAAACTCAGGTCGGACAATTCCAGGGGAATCACCGTCTGCAAATCTTCCAACCGCAATTCCAGCTGCAAGCCAATTTTGCCCGCACTGAACACAAGCGTCTCATAGAGAATCACCGTTTCATCAATAAAAGTAGGGAATAGTTTTTTCATTCCCAGCGGTGAACAGCCGCCGTGAACGTACCCGGTAAGGGGCAACAAGGCTTTTTGCGGGATCATCTGCAAAGCCTTTTCGCCGCAAACTGCCGCTGCCTTCTTTAAATCCAAATTTTGTGCTGCCGGAAGCATAAACACGTAATGCTGACCGCTTTTTCCTTCGGTAACCAGCGTTTTAAAAACCTGACCAGGGTCTTGGCCAAGCACCTTGGCAACTTCAACCCCGCTGAGTGCTTCCTGCGCATCGTAGCTGTGCACCCGGTAGGCGATACCTGCCTTGTCAAGCATCCGCATCGCAAGAGTTTTAGAATCTTCAGGCATAAACTCCTCCGTCTTAGCGTTCTTTAAAGCCCCATTCAATTGCTTGTTCCAGCCAGCCCATCGCTTCGATCTCAGCCAGTTCTTCGGCTGCAGTGATAAAAAACTGAAGCAGATAACGGGTCTCGCCGCCTTTTTGCAGCCCGTCTATCCGTGGATGCGCAACTGGCTGGTAGTTACCCAGACAGAGAAAGAGCCGCCTTTGGCTTTGAGGCGCCAGCCAAATACATTTGCGTTTGGCGCGGTAACTCACCTGGGTTTTAAGGAATTCTTCCTGCAGACCAGGTTCAAGGGCCATTACCCTGCGGCGCAATTCGGTATATACGGAATACTGCGTGGGACTCGCAAACAAGAAGCTGCCAGCGTTCATGCTATCTTGTTTTTAACGGCTTTTGTCTTCTGCGCAGGCGTTGTTTTGGTCTTGCCAGGCAGAGCACTATCAGCCTTGGTCTTACTCTTGCGTTTGGGCAGCGGCTCGCAAGTTTGCTGATGATGGTCAAGCACGTATTTATGCAAAAACTGGCCGGTATAGCTTTTCGGGTTTGCACAAATATCTTCAGGCGTGCCCTCAGCAATCAGTTCCCCTCCACCGTCACCGCCTTCAGGGCCAAGGTCGATGATCCAATCAGCAACTTTGATAATATCCAGATTATGCTCAATGATCAGGACAGTATTGCCCGTCTCTACCAGCGATTGCAGCACATCAATCAGACGGTGCACATCGGCTGCATGCAAGCCTACCGAGGGTTCATCCAGCACGTACAATGTTTTACCGGTAGATACCCGGCTTAGCTCCTTGGAAAGCTTTACGCGTTGGGCTTCACCGCCGCTGAGGTATGGTGCAGGCTGACCAATCTGGATGTATCCCAAGCCAACATCCTGCAGGGTTTTCAGCCTGCGCTGGATCTTTGGAAATGCCGAGAAGAAATCGACTGCCTGATCCACAGTCATATTGAGTACTTCAGCGATATTTTTTTCTTTAAACTGCACCTGAAGCGTCTCACGGTTAAAACGCGTCCCGTGGCAAACCTCGCAGGGCACATACACATCAGGCATAAACTGCATTTCAATTTTAAGCTCACCCTGGCCTTGGCAAGCCTCGCAGCGGCCGCCTTTGACATTAAAGCTGAACCTGCCTTTTTGGTAACCGCGAATTTTGCTCTCTGGAAGCTCGCTGAAGAGGTCGCGGATTGTATCAAAAACTCCCACGTAAGTTGCTGGGTTCGAGCGCGGTGTGCGCCCAATGGGGCTTTGGTCGATATTGATGACCTTGTCTACAAACTGGACCCCTTCCAGGCGTTCATGTTTCCCAATTTGGGTATGAGCACCATGCAAGTGGCGCGCCAGGGTGTTGTAAAGCACTTCTACCATCAGGCTGGATTTACCGCTGCCGCTGACGCCGGTGATACAGATGAACTTTCCCAGGGGGATATCCACAGTGATATTTTTCAGATTGTTTTCGCTGGCACCTACAATGCGCAACACTTCCCCGTTGCCGGACCGCCGCGCCTGAGGCACAGGAACAAACTGGCGGCCAGAAAGGTAGGCCCCGGTAAGCGAATCCGGGTGCGCTTCAATCTCTTGCGGCGTACCTACTGCAACAATCTCCCCGCCATGTTCGCCAGCACCAGGTCCCAAATCGATCACCCAATCAGCCGAGCGAATGGTTTCATCGTCATGTTCAACTACCAGTACGGTATTCCCCATATCCCGCAGATCCTTCAGAGTCTCCAGCAGGCGGTCATTATCACGTGGGTGTAAGCCAATTGAAGGCTCATCCAGCACATACAGCACACCCATAAGCTTGGAACCGACCTGTGTAGCTAAACGGATGCGCTGGGCTTCGCCGCCGGAAAGGCTGGTTGCAGCTCGTTGCAGGGTAAGGTAATCCAGACCAACATCCGCCAAAAAACCTAAGCGTGTCTGAATTTCCTTTAAGATGCGCTCTGCAATTGCTTGCTCACGCCGGTTTAAAGGGGTTGTATCCAGCGAAGTCAAATCCTGGACCCATTGAAGGCTGCGAGATACTGGCCAGGAGGTAACCTCAATGATGTTTTTTCCATCGATCGTAACGCCCAAAGCTTCGCGGCGCAGGCGTTTACCGCCGCAAAGTTCGCAGGGTTTTTCGGCCATAAACTCGCCAATGCGGGCCCGGATCCAATCGCTTTCGGTCTCCCGCCAGCGTCGCTCCAGGTTAGCAATTACTCCTTCGAAAGGAGTGTTAAAGACACTGCTGCGTCCGTGCCGGTTGGTATAACGCACACGGATCTCACGGCTGCCTGTGCCATACAGCAGTGCATGCAGCTGGCTTTTGCTTAAGTTTTTAATGGGTGTATCCAGCGTAAAACCAGAATCTTCCGCTATCGCTTCCAGCATCTGCTGGTACCAGCCTTGTTCTCTCTGCTTCGTAGACCATTCCAAAACACTAATAGCACCTTGGGACAGCGATTTTTCCCGGTCTGGAATCAACAACTGGGTATCAATTTCCAAAGTAGCTCCCAAGCCCTGGCAATCCGGACAGGCACCATGAGGGGTATTGAATGAAAAAGTACGCGGTTCAATCTCAACCAGCATGCTTCCGTGTTCCGGACAGGCCAGATGTTCTGAAAACTGCAGGTCTACCGACGGTTCGGCACTAAGGTTGACCACCGTAACAAAGCCATCACCCACCTTTAGCGCTGTCTCCACCGAATCGGTCAGACGGCTGCGCTGATTTTGGCGATCCTCATCATCACTGGGCTCACTGATCACAATCCGGTCTACCACTGCCTCAATGGTGTGCTTTTTATAGCGGTCCAAACTTATTTCTTCTTCCAGCTGGTGCACTTTTCCATCCACACGCACACGGGTAAAACCGCTCTTGCGAATATCTTCGAGCACTGCCTGATAGGTACCCTTACGTTCACGGACCAAGGGAGCCAAAATCATCAGGCGCGTTCCTGCAGCCAAGGCAAGCAACACATCCACAATTTCCTGGGCACTTTGCCGGGCAAGCGGCCGGCCGCACTCCACGCAATGCGGTATACCAACACGTGCAAAGAGCAAGCGCAGGTAGTCGTAGATTTCAGTAACCGTACCAACGGTAGAACGCGGGTTATGGTTGGTTGTCTTTTGGTCAATCGAAACGGCTGGACTGAGACCTTCGATAGAATCGACATCGGGCTTATCCATTTGGCCTAAAAACTGGCGGGCATAACTGGATAGCGATTCCACATAACGACGTTGGCCTTCGGCAAATATCGTATCGAAGGCTAAGCTGCTCTTACCGCTGCCCGAAAGACCGGTAAGGACCACCAATTTGTCCCGCGGGATCTCAACCGTAATATTTTTTAAATTGTGCTCACGCGCGCCAACCACGCGCAGATTTTCAGTGCTCACTGGGTAAATCTCCAACCTTTAAGTTTATCAAAGTTCATCTGCCTAGGAAAACCAAGGCTTTGCATGGCCAACAAGGCTTTGCATGGCCGATACAAGCATTTCTGCGTTTCTCGGGCCTTCCAGACAAATATCCCCAAAAATAATAGACCGTTTGTTCGTGTTTTTCAAGGTTCTGCATAAATATTTAGATTTCTCATATTTTGCAGGCTTGTACACAAACCATCAAAAAGTAAACAGCTGTTTTATCGATCATAGACCTGGCAGAAACAGAAAAAACTCCGCTTCCTTATCCAAAGTTTTTTACAAATTAGCCTTGCAGCAATTCTCCACCAAAAATGTCTCTGTGTATCATTCTCCTCCTGTAACAGTTACCTGTCATTTGCAAGAATCTTCAAGGTACAATTCATCCTGCCATTTACTAAAGGAGAGCCCATGCAAAGCGACCTTAATCCCCCTGCTATTCCGGTACATCAGGCACCCAAGCTAAGTAATGCTACCAAATTGGCCTTTGGGCTGGCCCAGTTGGGCATGGCCGTCATAGGCGGTGTGTACACAGCCATGCTCACCAAGTTTTTCCAGGACAATTTAGGCCTGGACCAAAAGTGGATCGGCATTGCAATGTTCATTTATGCCATTTGGAACGCAATCATCGACCCCATCTTTGGCGAAATCACCGACCGTACCAAAAGCAAGCTGGGCCGGCGCGTGCCCTACCTGCGCTACACTGCCCCGTTTTATGCCCTTACCTTTGCCGCCATTTGGTTTTGCCCCGAAAACGCAAGCCAGTTGCTTAAGTTTTGGTGGATGCTGGTAACCATGCTGTTATACGATACTTGCTTTACTATTCTGGGCCTGGTTCACGGCACCTTTATGCCCGAGCTCTCTGAATCGGATATTGAACGCGGCAAACTTTCCATCGTTGCGGCTTTGTTCGGCCTTTTAGGAACCTTGTTGGCCTTTGTCATCCCGGAATTTGTCCGTCCTGGTGGTGCTGGAGACAACGCTTCGCTAACGCCTTTCCGCATGACGATGCTTGCAGTAGGCATCGTCTGCTCTGCTTTTATTTTCTATGCATCTTTTGTTATCAAGGAACGCCGCGAGTTCAGCACTGTAGATGAGCCCCTGCCCTGGTGGCAGGCGATCAAAAGCACGCTTTCCAACAAGGCTTTTATCGTTTACGTGATCACCAGTTTTATGTGCACCTTTATGTTTGCTGTAGCCATGGGAGCAATTTATTACCTCTCAGATTACGTATACCAGAGCAAGTTTGGTGTCTTCCCCCTGCTCGGGGCATTGTTTATTCCCCTTACCATCGGTGTGCCGCTTGTAAAATACCCTCTGAAAAAGTGGGAAGCTGCTAAGGTATGGCGCGGATATCTGATCATCTGTGCAATTGGTTTTAGTCTGGTCTATTTCCTGCCTGTATCCCTTATTCCCCTGGCGATTGCCATTGCTGGTTTTGGATACAGCGGAAATCAGGTGGTGAACTACATTGTTCTTAGCCAGGTAGTCGATGATGACGAATTGCGCACCGGCGCACGCCGCGAAGGCAGTTACCTGGGTGCAAATGCACTCATTACCAAACCAGCCCAATCACTGGCAATTTGGATTACAGCCTTCATTTTGACCCAAACCGCTTTTGTAACCACCCAGGCGAATGGCGGTGTGCCCTTCTTAAACCAACCTGAAAGCGCGCGTATGGGTATAAAGGCACTGGTTGGGCTGATCCCAGGCATCAGCCTGGCAATCGGTGCACTTGCGCTCACCTGGTTTCCACTGGGCGGTAAAGTTCTGGCCGAACAGAAAGAACAAATCCTTCAGCTGCACGCAGAAAAGAAAGCCCGCCTGGAAGTGATAAAGCAAACAGCTGCTGCAGAGCAAGCGAAGGATCAGTCCTGAGATGGATTTATGCTTGCAAAGACAGCAAGGGAGCGAACTATGAAATCTTTTCGCAAAGAGTTATGGATGAAGACCCCAGGCCGGCGTGGTTTTGTGAATATCACGCGTGAAGTGCAGCAAGCTGTCACCGAAAGCGGTGTGCAGGAAGGTTTAGTGCTCGTCAACGCGATGCATATCACCGCCTCTGTGTTTATTAACGACCACGAAAGCGGCCTGCATCAGGATATTGACCGCTGGCTGGAAGGCCTGGCTCCGCATGCGCCTCTAGACCAGTATCGCCATAACGATACCGGAGAAGATAATGCCGATGCGCATTTGAAACGCAGTGTGATGGGCCGTGAAGTGGTCTGCGCCATCACCGCCGGAAAATTGGATTTCGGTCCCTGGGAGCAAATTTTTTATGGCGAGTTTGATGGCCGCAGACCTAAGCGCGTTTTGGTCAAAGTGATCGGCGAATAGCAATCAATGCCTACCGAAAAACCCTTCAACTCTGAGATTTCGCGCCCGGTTGTCATCCATCCACAGGCAAAGACGAAGCCCAAAGTTCTGGTTTTAGGTGCCGGGCCTGCAGGGCTTACTGCGGCATTGGAATTAATCTGCCGCGATTACGATGTAACCGTTCTTGAACAAGACCCTACTTATGTAGGCGGGATCAGCCGCACCGTGCGCTATAAAGACTACCGCTTCGATATTGGTGGGCACCGTTTCTTTTCCAAGAATCAAAAGGTGGTGGACTGGTGGTATCAGATGATGGGCCAGGACTTTCTCACCCGTCCGCGCCTGAGCCGTTGGCTGTACCGCGGAAAATTCTTCGCTTACCCCATCAAAATCGCCGAGATCCTGCACAAATTCGGCTTGGGCTTTGCTGTCCAAACCGCTGCCGGCCTGGCATGGCGCAAGTTCGCCCCGGTAAAACCCGAAGACAACCTAGAAGCCTGGTTCCGCAACCACTTTGGCGACTTTTTGGCCCAGCCCTTCTTCATCCGCTACAACGAAAAGCTCTGGGGTTTGCCTTGCAAACTACTCTCTACCGACTTTGCCGGGCAGCGTATCAAAGGGGTTTCGATCTGGAACACAATCACCAGTGCACTACGCTCCGGAAAGAAAAATCAGGTTAAAAGTTTTATTGACCAGTTCAACTATCCGCGCCAGGGTCCTGGCGAGTTATGGGAAAGGGCCGCGTCTAAGATCCAGGCCCGAGGCGGGCAGGTACTCCTGGATAGAAAAGTTGTCCGCTTGGAACATGACGGCAAGAAGATAACTCAGGTAATTGCCCAAACTTCCTCTGGAGAGGAAAGTTACGCAGCAGATTGGGTGCTCTCAACAATCCCCTACCGTGAACTTGCTCAACAAATATATCCATCCCTGGAGCCGCAAGTATTGGCAGCAGCAGACTGGTTGAAATTCCGTGATTTTGTTACCGTTGCTCTGGTGATCGACACACCTTACATCAGCGAGGATACCTGGGTTTACACCCACGACGAAGGCTTACGCTCCATCCGCTTCCAAAACTTCAGAAACTGGAGCCCCTTTATGATCCCCAACGAGGATCAAAGCGTGATCGGTCTGGAATATACCTGCACTTACGGCGATGAGTTCTGGGAGATGAGCGATTCCGAGCTGATCGAACAAGGCAAAGCCGATTTCTTACAGCTGGGTTTTGCCAGCGAAGAGGAAATCAGCGATGCAGCCGTGGTGCGTATGCGTAATGTTTACCCGGTCTATCAGATCGGTTATGAGGAAAAGGTGCAGACGCTGCGCAATGCTCTTGAACGCTTTAACAACCTGCTCCCATTTGGACGCGGCGGTATCCACCGCTACAACAACAGCGACCATTCGATGATGACGGCCTTTTTGACTGTGGAGAACGTCCTGGCCGGCCGGCGTCTTTACGATGTGTTTAAAGTCAATCAGGATGCCGAGTACCACGAGGAACAAAAGCCTCTATAAGACCAGATTTCTCAGCTTGGTTTGTAGAGGTCTTGGGGTGAAATGTGATGCCCTTGCACGTTATAATCCCACTATACTTTGAATGAAAAGTGATCACATCTGATGATCTTTATATCAAAAAGAAAAGGAGCTAAGAAAAACTATGACTAAAGAAGTCTGGATGAAAACCCCCGTTGAATTACCTGAACTGCCCTGGGCAAAAGATGCCCTTGAACCCGTCATTTCAGCCAAGACCCTCGAATTCCACCATGGCAAACACCATAAAGCCTATGTGGATAAGACCCTCGAACTCACCAAAGACACCGATCTGGAGGGCAAGACGCTGGAAGAAATAATCATTGATGCCAAAGAAAAGAAAAACCAGGCCCTCTATAACAACAGTGCACAGGTTTGGAACCACAACTTTTACTGGAAGTGCCTGGCCCCCGCTGGCAAGGTAAAGCCCTCGGATGAACTCAAGGAACTTGTCGAAAAGGACTTTGGATCCTGGGAGGAATTCCGCAAGCAGCTGGTTCAGGCTGGCGTGAGCCAATTTGGTTCTGGCTGGGCATGGCTTATTCTGGAAGACGGCAAACTCTCCCTGGATAAGACACCCAACGCCAATGAACCCTGGAGCGATACCCGCCGTGCAGTCCTTACCCTGGACGTCTGGGAACACGCGTATTACCTGGATTATCAGAACAAGCGCCAAGCTTACCTTGAAGCCGTAATCGACCAACTGGTAAACTGGGATTACGTTTTGGAGCAAATCAAACGTTAGGTTTGCTGTCAACGACAGGGCTGCCCGACGAGCAGCCCTTTTTTCTTGTGTCGTTGTCAGAAGGTGCAAGGTTCATCTTAGTTATATCCTCTGCCGTATAATCCAAGCCATGAAATTTGATCAAGAAACAAGTTCTGCCCCCAAAAAAAGCTTTCTCAATATCCCGCAGCTTAGCCTGCGATCCATTGTCCTGACCGCACTTGGTTCCACCCTGATTACCTTTAGTTCTGTTTATGTAGCCCTGCGCATGAGCGCCCTTCCCTGGCCAACAATATTTGTAGCTGTCCTTTCTATGGCAGTGCTTAAGTTTTTGGGCAACACAGACCTGCAGGAAATCAACGTCACGCAAACAGGGATGTCCAGCGGAGCCATGGTCGCTGGCGGTATTGCCTTTACCATTCCCGGACTATGGATTAGCGGGATCTATCAGGCTTATGACCCGGCAAACCAGACTCTGCGGGAATGGCTGCTGCCCAAGCTTTGGCCGGTTTTACTCACCGCCCTGGCAGGGGTTATTCTCGGAACGATGCTTTGCTGGTACTTGCGTAAGCGCAGCATAGAGGAGCTGAAACTGGCTTATCCCATTGGCGCCGCCGCGGCCGAAACCCTGCGTACGGGTGACCAGGGCGGTCGCAAGGCTGGCATCCTCTTTGGATCCCTGGGCTTTGGAGCGGTCTTTACTGTTATGCGTGATAAGCTAGCCTGGATCCCGCAAACCCTGGCAGGCAAACTCGGTAATCTCCCTCTTGAATTATATGCTTCGCCAATGGCGATAGGAATCGGTTACATCATTGGATTCCCAGGGGCTTTGTACTGGCTTCTGGGAGCGCTGGTTTCCCAATTAGGCCTGCGCCAGTTTGGTCTTACCTACGGCACCTTTTCCAGCTCGGAAGCGGCTGGCGCTTTTATTATGACCAGTGCCGTAGGCCTGATGGTCGGCAGCGGTATCGGAATCCTGATCCAGTTCCTCTCTACGCTGGAAAAGCCTCAGCTTTCTAAAACCAGTTCGCAGGGCAGGTTAAAGCCGGGATTATTTGCACTTGTTTCCACTGCGATAGCTTTTGTAATCAGCATCCTGGCTGGTTTACCACCAGTTGTCTCGGGCTTGCTGATGCTGGGGGTGCTATTCGCTACACTGATGTCCTCGGTGATTACCGGCCAAACCGGTATCAACCCGATGGAAGTTTTTGGCATCATTGTTTTGCTTGCAATCCGCCTCGTGGTCAGAGTGGATGACCTTCAGGCGTATTTGATCGCAGCGGTGGTTGCGGTGGCCTGCGGTTATGCCGGCGATGCCATGAACGACTATAAAACTGGTGCAGTCCTGGGCACTGACCCTTTTGCCCAGTTCATTACCCAAATGGTGGGAGGTCTGGTGGGTGTGGTTGCTGCCGTATTTGCCCTGTTTGTCTTAATCTCGCAATTCGGCGGTGTGGGCGGTGATACCGGCCTAAGTGCCGCCCAGGCTCATAGTGTTACCGCGATGGTGCAGGGCATTGGTGACCCGGTCGTGTTTGCAATTGCTGTTCTCCTGGGTTGCATCCTGTACCTGAATCGCGTACCAACCATGATCATTGGCATTGGTATGCTGCTATCGCTTGGAATGGCCACTGCGATTTTCCTCGGTGCAGCGGCTGGATGGCTGGTCAAACGCTATACCAGCAGGGATGCAGATGAGAGCATCGGTAATATCATCGCTGCCGGTCTGTTGGGCGGCGAGGGAATCATGGGTACGATTCTGGCATTCCTTCTGATGGCTGGTCACTGAGTGATCGACTGATTTTTTGTTCTATTAGAATAGATCAAACGCTAGCATTTCTGATGACCTGTTATCGGGGTACTAAAAGCAGTCCTATTTTTATTCCTTCGAGTCTACATTTTCAAGCTGGTACAGATAAACACCTCCCGTCTTGCAGAATTTGCTCATCACGCAAGCTGGGAGGTGATTGCTAAGCCAAGTCCAAAAAAGGTTTTTCTTACAACCCATTTATCTCATATGCATAGTGACACCGCACAAAGTGGTTAAGGGTCAGCTCGACCACCTCGGGGTTATCCTTAAAGCAGTTTGGTTTAGCATAAACGCATCTGCTAGCAAACCTGCATCCTGGTTTTGGATTAATCGGTGAGGTGAGCTCACCTTTCAATTCCGTTCGCTGACGTTTATAGTCAATATCTGGTCTTGGAACAGAGCTGATAAGCGCCTTTGTGTAGGGGTGGAAGCGGTGCAAGAAAAGGTCATCGGAAACTGCTTTTTCCACCATTTGACCAAGATACATCACGAGGATTTCATTACTTATATACTTTACTACCGAAAGGTCGTGCGTAATGAATATGTAGGTCAGCCCCAAATTTTCTTGAATATCAAGCATCAAATTCAAAACCTGGGCCTGAATGGAGACATCTAATGCAGAAACAGGCTCATCACACACAACAAATTTAGGGTTAAGCACCAAGGCACGGGCAATACCGATACGTTGGCGCCGGCCACCATCAAGTTCGTGCGGATAACTGTTCACAAAACGCGATGCCAGACCAACTACGTCCATCATTTCTGAGACACGGGCTTCAATCTCGCTTGATAAATGCTTATTTGAAATCTGCATTGGTTCAGCAATGGTCTGAAAAACTGTCATGCGCGGATTCAAAGAAGAATGTGGATCCTGAAAAATAATTTGCATCTCATGTCTTAACTCAGAGAGCTTAGACCTCGATACGTTAGTAATATCTTCACTACGATAGAAAATCTGCCCACCGGTACTATCCTGTAGATGAACAATCACGCGGCCTAGCGTTGATTTCCCACAACCTGATTCTCCAACAACTCCTAAGGTTTGCCCTTCTTCAATTTTGAAACTTACACCATCAACCGCATGCAGTAAACCAGCGTTGACTTTAAAATACTTCTTCAGGTTTTTCACTTCAAGCATTGTTCCCAAAGGTGTTCCTCCTTTGCTGCGGGAAAAGACAGCGACAAGTATGGGTGTCGGACAATCTTTTCAACGCAATAGGCCCTGCGTCACATTCATCCACATGATGCTTACAGCGTGGCGCGAACTTACAGCCATAAGGCAGTTGTGTTGGATCAGGCATCAAGCCAGGGATCAGGTTGAGTCTCTTGCTGTCTGAATTCAAATCAGGAAGCGATTCAAACAAACCAATGGTATATGGATGAGCCATACTTTTAAAAATATCGCGTGCGGTTCCCATTTCAACAATTTCACCAGCATAGATGACTGCTACATCATCACACATCTCAGCCACAACACCAAGATCATGCGTGATCAAAATCATTGAAGTGCCAATTTCTTGCTTAAGGTCGTTCATCATGTCCAACACTTGGGCTTGAATGGTTACATCTAGCGCGGTAGTTGGTTCGTCAGCTATTAGCAGTTCAGGTGAGCAAGATAGTGCGATTGCAATCACAACACGTTGTTTCATCCCGCCAGAAAACTGGTGGGGATATTCATTGCTGCGTTCTCCAGGAATGCCTACCATCTCTAGGATCTCAATTGCACGAAGTGCAGCCTCTTTTTTATTCATCTTTGTGTGTAGACGAATAGCTTCGGCTATCTGATCACCAACAGTATCTATAGGGTTCAATGCAGTCATCGGATCCTGAAAGATCATCGAGATTTTTTTGCCTCGAATTTTCCTCATTTCATGTTCCGATTTCTGATATTGGTCTTCGCCATTAAAAAAGACCGTTCCATTAGACACCCGCCCTTGAGGCTGCGGTAGCAGCCTTAGAATCCCTTTCGCGAGGGTGGTTTTCCCGGCACCGGTTTCGCCAACGATACCAAGGGTATGGCTCTTTTGAAGCTGAATGTTTACATCATTTACTGCATAGCAGGTGCCTAAATCTTTAGTTACATACTGGATACTTAAATTCTTGGTTTCCAGGATTGGGTTATTCATTGCTTTTCTCCCTCCCTGCTTATTCTTTCCAGCGTGGATCCATCGCGTCACGCAGACCATCACCTAAAAGGTTGAGAGCAAGAACAACAATTGCAATCGCAAGTCCAGGAAAAGTAACCAGGTAAGAATGATTGAGGATGTACACGCGTGCTGCTGAGATCATTGCACCCCATTCCGGGAAGGGTGGTTGCACACCAAGTCCAAGAAAACTTAGAGAGGCAGCCATGGTTATCGCACTTCCTACACCCATCGTAACTTGGACAATAATCGGGCTCATTACGTTCGGCAGGATATGGCGCAGAATAATTCGAGAGTCCTTTGCATCTATTGCAAAGGCTGCTTCTACAAACTCTTGGCTTTTAATCGCCAGAATAGGCCCTCTTACAGCGTGAGCATAACGTGGGATGGTAGCGATAGTTACAGCTATAATGGCACCTTTAATCCCTGTCCCAATCATCGCAGAAATGGCAATTGCTAAGAGCATTTGGGGAAGAGCCATAAAAATATCGAGGAAGCGCATAATAATGTTATCGGTTCGCTTGCCATAAAAGGCAGCAATAGCTCCAAGGATAACCCCTATAACTGCCGCAACTGACGCTGACACAAAACCAACCATCAGCGATATGCGTCCACCATATAAAAGCCGGCTGAGGATATCCCGGCCTAGATTATCGGTACCAAATAAAAACTCACGGTTTGGCGCAGTAAACTTTCGGGATATGTCTTGCGCATCATAATCGTAGGGAGCGATAAATGGAGCCAGAAGGCAGAGCAAGGTTACAATAATGATGATTAATCCGCCTAATACTGCAATAGGTTTACGGCGGAAACGCAACCACACTTCCTCGAACATGCTCCTGCGTTTGATTTGAAGTGTTTGTGTGCTCATTGTGCTGAGTCCTTGCTGCTGCTTTTCTTATGTTTGCTGTATTTGCTTGAGAATTGCGCTTTAATACGGGGATCAACAAAAGCATAAAGAAAATCCACAAGCAAATTGACCATACTAAAACTTACTGCTAGCAGCAGAACGCTACCTCGTATCAAAGGATAATCCCTGGTAGAAATGGCATTGACCATCAGGCTTCCTAGTCCAGGTATAGAAAAAACCTGTTCGGTAATTACTGCCCCAGCCAATGCAATACCAAATGCACTTCCCGCAGCAGTAATAATAGGGATAAGCGCGTTTCGGAGCACGTGATGATAGGTAATCACATGTTCGGTCTGGCCTTTTGCCCGTGCGGTAACTACATAATCCTGTTTGATACAGTCCAGCATACTAGATCGGGTAGTCCGCATCAGGCTCGCCGTAAAAGTAAGCCCCATCGTTAGGGCAGGTAGTACTACATACTTAGAACCATACCAGCCAGAAACTGGAAACCACTTTAGCTGTACCGCAAACCAAAGGATCAAGAGTAAACCCAGCCAGAAAATTGGCATCGAGACGCCTGCCATACCAAAAATCCGGAGGATGTTATCAATCCAGGAGCCCTGATTATTTGCCGCTAGGATCCCAAGCAACACACCTAACAAGATGGCAATCGCACAAGTTGCAATAGCAAGTGCAAAGGTGGTAGGAAAGCGCTCGAGCAACGAGGAGGTAACATTTTTTCCTGTTTTATATGACACTCCAAAATCACCACGGAAAACAATGTTCGCAATGTATTTACCAAACTGCTGTAAAAAAGGTTTATCTAAATCTCTTACAGCACGCCACTCAGCTAACTGCTCTGGTGAAGCTTGATCACCTAAAATAATGGTTGCCGGATCGCCTGGTGTAAAGTACATCATCGTAAAAATCAAAAACGCAACACCAAGGAGTACAGGAATAAGCGCTAATAGACGTCTTATCAAATATCGAAGCATCAAACCTCCTTTCTGTACTCTAAAGAGAGGCTGCAACCTGCTTAGAAGTCACAGCCTCTCATTTCATTATTTAAAGATGAACATTACTCAAAATAAGCATTGTTCCAAATCCAATACTCACCCGGAATTTCAATATCCTTTAGATCTTTATCGAAAGCAGCATAAATTTTCATTTGGACACCTGGAACCCAGTACATCATGTCGTTTAAGAATGCTTCCTGGAATTCTTTATATAGGGCAATACGTTTGTCGATGTCCATCTCTTTGGAAATGTCATCCAAATATTTTGTATAGACCGGTCCTGTAACTGTGTCAGCCTCAACATTGATGGCTGTAAATCCCATACTGGTGGCCAAGAAGGTGACGATATCACCGCTGTTATTGTATGCGCCTCGGATGTAAAGATCGTAGTCATCCGAATTCGAAACGATATCATTTGTGGTTGCCAAATCATGTTTCTGGATATCCAGGGTAATACCTATATCGGCAAGCATATTATAGAGCTGCTCAGCCATCAACTGGCGATTGGGTGTGTCGTCAACGAGCACTCGCAAAGATAGCCCATCTGTGTAACCAGCCTCAGCAAGCAGTTCCTTGGCCTTTTCAGGGTCATAAAAATAAGGATAGGATTCTTCCCACTTGGGGTCGTAGCCAAGCGCATTTTTCCCTAATGGGCTGTAGGAAGGTTCAGCTGCATCATCATAGGCTCCAGAGCTGATTGCTTCCCAATCAATTGCATAAGCAATTGCCTGGCGAACCTTTAGGTTCGATAAGTATTCATTCTTAAGGTTATAGCCAAGGAAGACCACAACGATCGGAGGCTGACCGTCAAAGACAGTAACATGCTCCATCTCACTAGCAGATTGGTAATTTTGCAGTGTCATATTGAAGAGCACATCGACACCGCCTGTTTGCAGCTCCATCAAGGCAACCGAAGGCTCGCTAATAATTCTTACGATGATGTTCTCAATCTTAGGCGCCCCATACCAATGCTCAGGAAAGGCCTTAAAAGTGAGGTTATCGCCTGAAACCCAATTTTCGAGGACATAGGCAGAGGTTGTCATGGGATCCAGGTAAAATTCGTCCGGGGAGGCTGCAGCTTCATAAGCAGCCTTTTCAACAATACCTATCGCTATAAGAGCACTTTGCCATACACCATTGATTTCATTAAATCTCAAGTGCAGTGTGTTCTCATCCAGCACTTTACTTTCATCAAAATTGATGTATTCAAGTTGACGTCCAGATGAAGTGTCTTGCTTGCCAATCATCAGCGAAGCTAAAACGTCATCCGCGGTCATAATGTTGCCACTATGGAACTTTACACCCTTGCGCAGGTTCATAACTACACCGAGATTGTCTTCATCCAAAGTGAAGCTTTCACACAAAGCTGGCTCAAATTCGCCTTTATTGTTCCGCGTAAAGAGATAGTCGTAAATCAGGCGGTTGTAGGGCATATTTACCAGATTGTTGATGGTGTCGCTTCTGAGCCTGCCAGGGTCTCCAGGCGTAGCAATTACCAATGTATCACGAGATGATTTTACTTCTTCTACTGCAGGTGCCGCAGGAGCAGCTGGCGCTGCTGAATCAGTCTTTGGAGGTTCAGCTGCTGGTGCTTCTGTTGCCGGTGTTGTGGGCCCCGCACATCCAACAAGCAAGGATACGATAAGTGCGAGAAATACAAGGGTTAATGATTTTTTACGCATTTTTTCCTTTCTTAGCTTCTAGCTCTCATATGATAAGGTATAGAGTTTAAGGTTGTCTTTTCGTTTGAACTAATGCTCTTCTACTCCTTTTAAAGGATTTTTTCGTCGACAAAATAAGCCAGCATAGGCCGCATCTTATTTTCTGCCTCGTCATATTCAGCTTCAGGATTTGACGATTCCACAATACCTCCGCCCGCATAAACACTAATGGTTTCGTTTTCCAGTTTCGCAGATCGAATTACAAGAGCAATATTTGCGGTATCGTCAAGAGTCCAGTATCCGTACAAACCTGTATAGTATTCACGTGCAAATGGCTCAGTTTTCGAGAGGATTTCTTCAGTTTCTTCTACAGGAATCCCCCAAATCGTAGCAGGAGGATAAATTGCATTGATAAAATCAAAGAACGAAGCAGACTCATTTAAGTTAATAGCGATTTCACTTTTTATATGAAATGCATAAGGTGTCTCGAGTAAGGTTCTGTTGGTGTTAACACGAACCTCACCAATCTTTGCGCTAGATAATTGATCAAACATGAAGCGAGAGGCATGTTCGTGCTCAGCAATATCTTTTGGAGTTGTTGTAAGCTCCTTGCGAATTGCCTCATAATTCGTGCTGTCGCTTGTTTTCTTACGCGTACCAGCAAGCGGCTCAGTTACAGCCAGACGGCCTTTCTGTTTCAAAATAACTTCTGGTGATACTCCAATCCAGCTTGCCTCTTCACCCTGTTGAAACAGATAAAAATATTCCTGGAAGTAGTAGTCCAAAAGGTGGTTGATGTAATGCTGCCTGTCAAATCCTGCACATGGTTTAATCGTGCGCTTCCTGGAAAAAACAATCTTTTTAAGATAGTTAGTTTTTAGATGAAGGAGAATCTTATCCATCGCATCCATATATCCCGCTTTACTAGGTTCTTCAGAAACAATGGTAAAACCGGGTTTTTCGGATTGAACCTGATCAGTATAAGGAGTGGGCAGTGGAAGCTCATCGGGCATATACGTAGCTGTAAAAAGACGGAAATCCTCCCCCGTTCCAAAAAGCACTATTTCGGGCAAATAAAAATTGATAATTTCTTGAGGCTCCGCACTAAGAATAATGCTTTTAAGTCCCCCAAGAAATGGAACGTCAACAAATTTTGGAGATAGATTTTCTTTTATAATTTGATAGATGTTTTTGCACATTATAAAAACTCCCCTGAAAGGAATTGTGGTAAATCCATCCTCAGAGCTTATTTTTTCTGTGTAAATAACTTCGTTTGCATAATCCAGTTGTCCCAAAATCTCACGATATGAAATGAATACTTTAAAACCCAACAACCTACCTGTTCCGGTGATCAAATAATTTCGCTTATCAATGTTTTTACTTAAGAATACACCTTGGTAATTTGGACATTTTAAAGGAATTTGCGTGCTTTCCAGCAATACTTCCATCCAATGTAGTGATTCTTTCGTGTTGGTTTTGATTATTAATTCTTGAACTTTGGATTTATTAACTATGTTGAAAGCATCAAAAGTCATTTCGAATCCTTTTGCTTCTTATTATTACCTATCCTTATTCTCTTATATTTTAGCTGACTATATCAAAAAGTCCAATAATCAATTTAAATGTGGTAATAAAATTTGTCTATCATTAACCTTGTATTAACTGTTTTAAAATTCACCTATCACCAAGCTTAGAAACGAACACGGTACGTATTCGGTAATGGTTTTTAAAGGATGGATGTTTTCTTATAAGATGGGTAAAAGTTGTCTCGTACTATCTGTATTTGATTTTACATATTGTATTATATACCTAGCTTTAGCGGATGCTTTTTCTTAAAACCCGACTAGAGACCTAGCCAATATCAGTCCCAAAGCTGATGTGCCAGATACGAATAAAACCGATACTCGTCTTAATCAACCTTTTGGAGGGTTAGTTATGGACAGAAAAATTATGCTTGATGTGCTGTCGGCAAGTAAGTACCTGAGCAATGGCATGAAAACTTTTCCCATCCTGCACAATATCAGCTTCATCGTGCAGCAGGGAGAGTGGGTCAGCTTAATTGGTCCTTCAGGGTCAGGCAAAACCACCCTGCTTTAAATCCTGACTGGCATCGACAAGGCCGATAAGGGACGGGTTGTACTTGCAGGGCAAGATCTCAGCACCTTACGTGAAAACGAGCTTGCCAAACTGTGCAATCCGAAACTGGGTATCATCTTTCAGAATTTTTATCTGGTAAATACGATGACGGCTTTAGAAAATGTTGTCTCGCCTCTGTTTATCCGTCAGGATAAACGCAATTGTTACCTTTTAGCTGCCGAAATGCTCAATAAAGTCGGCCTAGGACATCGTGCATAATTGTCTGCATTTTATCCGTGCATTTGTCCCTAGCACGCAATGCTTTTTGCGGATGATCTAACCAGCAATCTGGATAACATTGCCGACGAACAAATACTCGATCACATTCATGCTTGACATGTACGGGTGGGCTCACCCTGATAATGGTTGTCCATGATGAACGCATCGCTAAGCTCAATCTATCTTACCGCACCCAGACTGCTGTGCTCGCCTGGCAAAGCGGCTTGGCGCATAACTAATCTCTAACGCAAATCTCTAACGCATAGATTACAGCTTTTAGCCCGCGTGATATACTTGAAAAGAAATGCAAACGAGATTTCATCTCGTTTTTATACCTTTCTTCTTAACCGAAAGGATTTGAGATGGCAAAGAAAAAATCAAGCAGCTTGCTCTCCTCCTACCGTAAAAAACGCCGTACTTTGCGGTCGTTTGTGATGATTCTGGCAGTATTGCTTATCCTGGCTGGCCTGGCACTCATTGGTTTATGGGCTACCGGCAAACTGGGCGGCAGCGGATTACCGCTCTTCCATACAAAGACGCCTACGGCAACAGCCACGCTTACACCAACACCTGTAACGCCAACCGCAACCTTCACTATTACGCCAACTCCATCGCTAACCCCTACGATCACGCCCACCGGAACGCCGGACGGCCCCTTCCCATACATAGTCAAGGCCGAAGACACCTGCTGGTCTATTTACGAGGCGCACAATGTACAATCCATGCTGCTTTTCCTGCAGCTTAATAACCTGGATCAAAACTGCGTAATTCGCGAAGGCCAAACCCTGCTTATTCCTGCCCCCTGGCAGCAAATGCCTACTGCCACCCCTTGGCCAAGCGATATTCCCCGTGGAACCATCATCGACTACATAGCCGACGAAGGCGCGTCCTTGCGCTCGATTGCCCAATACTTCTACTCTACTGTGGAGCGTATTCTGGTAGAAACCAACCGCTACCGTCAGACCCAGGGTCTGCCCTTGCTCACCGACGTCAGCTCACTGCAAATTGGCGACCTCATCAGGGTACCGGTAAACATCGTTACCCCCACGCCTACTGCCGCACCCACGGCAACCACAGCACCTACACCAACCCCTTAATGCTAAGGACCAATAATCAGCCCTCGGCTTTTGTGGCTTTTGTTATATTTTCTGCAGGCTTTGCTCACCCCCTGATTGAGCGCATATTTAACCAAAGAATATCTGTATTTCATATCTTGTGTTATCTTATCCATAGCAGGTTATGGTTTCTCCTCATTGTTTTGTTTCAGCGCAATAACGGATACTTCCATTCCCTGCCATTGTTTTTCACTCACTATCCAATATGTACTGTAATCCTACAACGCGTTTAGCGTTCCATTCGCGTATCCTTTCTTTATTCTGCAACCCCGGTGATAGAATCTAAAACCGTGCGCAAAAACATTTTTCTCTGCCTGGTCAGCCTGCTCCTCTTTGTTTCCTGCAAAAGCGCTGCACCAGCCGCAACAAGAGTGCCACCAGAGCCTACCGTTATCCCAAGCCTGAGCTTTACGTCTGCAGCGCCTGTGACGCCTGGCTCTACGCCGCTTCCTGCCCCAACAGAAACTCCCCCTCCGCTGGAACGCGTCGTTCTGGTCAGTTTGGATGGCCTTGGAGCACGCTTTGTTACACCCGAAACAATGCCCTTTCTAAGCAGCTTGGCGGCTCAGGGAGCTAGCGCCCAGGAAGCTACAACCGTCATGCCAAGTGTTACGCTTCCCAGTCATGTGTCCATGCTCACTGGCATGTGCACGGAAAACCACGGAGTAGTATGGAATGATTTCCGCTTGGGCTACCCTCAAGCCGAAGACCTTTTTGAGCTAGCGCATAATGCCGGCCTGCGAACAATGATGCTGGTTGCCAAATATAAACTGCACCAAATCAGTGAACCGCAGAATGTAGACCGCTGGGAAATTCGCTACCAGGGTGATGCCTCCATCATGGAAGCTGCGATGGACATGGCTGAAGAAGATTTCAATCTCTTTTTTATCCATCTTTCGGGCGGGGACGATTTTGGACATACCCAGGGTTGGGATTCACCAGCACAGCTTGAAAACTTTACTGCCACCGATGCTCTGCTGGAGACTTTTGTTAGCAAGCTAGAAGCCCTTTACGGCCTGCAAAGCACCCTGCTTATCATCACCGCCGATCATGGCGGAAGCGGTTACAACCATGGGAACCCTGTACCCGAAGATATGCTCATCCCCTGGATTGCTTATGGTTGGCGCACACAAACGCTTCGTATTCACCAACCCGTCTCCACCACTGACACAGCGCCGACTATTGCCTGGGCGCTGGGCTTAGCACTACCAGATACCTGGGATGGCTTGCCCATTTATGAAGCATTTGGCGATCCAACACCGCGCCAAAGCACCGAATGTTCCTGGCCTTAAACTAAACAAAAGGTCCTTGCGGATACTTTGTCTCCACTTTACAGGCAGTGTATCCATTGCTTACTATCCTTCTATTCCCTTGTTTGCTAACTGACAATCAGCGATATAATGCATGCGTTAATTTCTTCGTGTTCTGGCTGCGTTCTGGCATGTCAACACAAAAAATTCGAAAGTGAAAATGGCAAAACGTACTCTTAAACGTCAACTCAACCTGATCCAGGTAATTATGCTGGGAACTGCCGGCGCACTGGGTTCAGGTATTTTTGTGCTTACTGGCTTAGCTGCCGGTATAGCCGGATCAGCCACAGTGTTTGCCGTCATCATTAGCGGCATCCTCTCGTTTAGCATCGCTTTAAATTATTGTGAACTGGCCACTACCTACCCGGAAACCGGTGGCGCGATGACCTATGTGCGCGAAGCCTGGGGTAAAGGTTTGATCTCCTTCCTGGTTGGTTCGATGGATAGCATTTCCAGCACCTTCTACACTGCCCTTAGTGCGGTTGGTTTCGCTTATTCGCTCTCGGTCTTTATTCCCAGCATTCCTATTATTCCAGTTGC
Source organism: Anaerolineaceae bacterium (assembly GCA_040772305.1). Lineage (GTDB taxonomy): Bacteria > Chloroflexota > Anaerolineae > Anaerolineales > Anaerolineaceae > Mesolinea. The sequence continues at coordinate 1,094,970 of JAXGYK010000001.1, read as the reverse complement.
TATCGCCGCGATTATTGTTTTTGCTGTCCTCAATATTATTGGCGTATCCAATGTAGGCAATGCTCAATTAGTTATGGGAGCCATCCTTATTTTCGCGTTTTCGGTATATATCATTGCTGGTTTCACCATGCCACATGGTTTTAATCCCCAAACCCTCTTCCCAAATGGCCGCTTCTTCCCTAACACGAATACGGTTACGAATATTGGTATCATTCTGCGAACCATTGCCCTGATTTATGCCGCTTATGTTGGCTTTGAAGTAATTGCTGATGACGCTGAAGAGGTCAAGAACCCAGCCAAAAACATCCCTATCGCAATTATCGTAAGTTTGGTGATCATCATGATCATCTACACACTAACGGTAACCGTAGCCTTAGGAACACTGCCTGCTGATCAGTTGGCAGGTAAGGAAACAGCCCTGTCAATAACCATCGAAAAATTCCTTCCTGGGCCTGGTGTTGTCATTATTGGCATCGCTGGCATGGTAGGCGCATTAACTTCCATCAATTCTTCTATGCTCTCAGCCACGCGTGAAACCTTTACCCTCAGTCGCGATGGCTCCTGGCCCGCTGTTCTTTCGCGCCTTAACCGTGCGAGGGTTCCCTTTATGGCAGTTTTTCTTATTGGCACCATCTCTATCCTCATTACTGCCTTTGGTGCTGTTGACTTCCTCAGTTTTATTACTTCAGCCGGTTATCTTTTTGTGCTCTTACTTTCCAACCTCGCGATGATCCAGCTGCGCCGCAAATATCCAGCCATTCACCGCCCCTACAAAGTTCCGCTCTTCCCGCTCACCCCGATGGTGGCCTCGGCTACCTGTCTGCTGGTCATCGGCTTTTCAGACTGGAAAGCTCTCGCATTTACTGCAGCCGTCGTAACACTTTTTGCAGTGTACTATTACATCCGGATTGGGGTGGAATCCTGGCGTGAGGCGCATAAACGCAGTCTGTCACCGGGACGCTACCGCCTTTTAGTGCCCTACCAACCGCATAATAACCAAAACAACCTGATGCGTTTAGGAGCCTACTTGGCCGAAGTTCAGAGTGATATAAACATGTGTATTTTGCGCATCGTGCCGAAGGACAGCAATGTCGCCAATCGCACCATAGAACAAGTGCAACAGGAACACCAGTACATACTGGAAAAATTCATCCACTACGCAGTAGAGCGCAACGTTCCGCTTTACTCCAAGAGTATCGTTGCAGATAGCATGGCCCAGGGCATTATCAACGAGATCAAAACCGATAATAACGTACGCCTGCTGCTCTTTGACTGGCCGGTACGCTATACCGCCGATCAACTGCCCACGCGCCAGGCTATCGAAGATGTCATCCATAGCGGCTTGGTAAACGTAGGTGTGCTCTACGATAAGGGCTTGTCTGAACTCAAGGACATCCTGGTACCTGTCGGCGGAGGCTACCATTGCCGCTTAGCTATTCGCATCGCAAACCAGCTTTCAAGCCTGGCCGGCGGCAATGTAGACTATGTATACGTCACGAAACCAGGCGGCTGTGAGGAAAGCTATGAAGACCAGATGGCTTTTCTGCAGGAAATCATAATCACCGAACTGGGACAAATTCCCGCCAATGCCACCCTCCAGGTGTTTGAATCCGAAAACCCGGAAGCTTTTATTGCCAATAAAGCAGCTGATTTGGATTACGACCTAGTCATTATTGGTGCTTACGACGGAGACGATCCCAGCCACACGCAACCGCTCTTTGGAAGTTTTGTGGCCAGTGTGCGCAACGCAGCCTCCAGCTCAACCCTGGTAATCCGGCAGCACGAAAGCCTGGCCTCATCCTGGTTGCGCCGTCAGCTCAAAAGCAGTTCCTAGCCAGAGCTTTCTGGCAAGAAGCTTGCACGCCAAATGGCGGAAGCCCGCCAGTCAATAAAAGAAAGGATTTTCATGTTTCGCAAGCATCTCAAATACCTCAGCGTTATTTTCTTGCTGGTTCTCACAGCCGGATGTATACCGATGGGCGGATGGCCAGAAATATTCAGCGGCTCCGGAGACATCACTACGCAAACATTTCCCCTTCAGAATTTTAATCGAGTAGTCTTTACCGGTGGCGGCAAGATTGAAATCATCCAGGGCACTGAGAATAAGCTGGAACTTCAAGCAGATAGAGAAATCGTGGATAAGCTCATCGTAAAGGTTGAGGAAGGTGTGCTCTATCTGGGTTTCGAGCCCGGCCTTTGGTCCCTGCGTGCGGTCAAAGACATCCAATATACCCTCACGGTTCAAAATCTTGAAGCCTTTAAGGTTGAGGGCGGGGCTAGTATTGAAGCAAAGGACTTAACTTTTAAAAATCTCAAGTTCGAAATCGATGGCGGTGGCGCTCTAACAATGTCCAATCTGGACTTGGGCGAATTTACCCTGATTGTCAACGGTGGAGCTTCGGCAACGCTCTCCGGGAAAGCTGAAAGCTTTGCGTGTACGATCAACGGTGCTGCATCCATTACTGCCAGCAAGTTGCAAGCCACCCAGGCTCAGGTGAGCATTGTGGGGGCAGGTACAGCAAATGTTTGGGCAAGCCAGGCGCTTACGGCTCGTATTGTCGGAACCGGCAGCATTTCTTATTACGGTTCGCCCCAGCTTACTCAAAGCATTGAAGGCTTGGGAACAATCAAACGCATCGGGGAAAAATAAATCATGCGCAAACGCGACTCAATCACGCTTGGCCTCTTGCTTATTCTTATTGGTGGCGGTCTTATCCTGCGCCAGCTTTACCCTCAGGCAGTGGCTTGGCTTACTATGCCCATGATCGGAATAGGCATTGGTGGTATCTTGGTGATTGTGGCAGCGCTCCAACGCAGCGGCAGTTTAGCTATCATTGGCAGTTTAGTTTTAGGCGTCGGGATCAACCTCTGGCTGGTCCCCATCTTCGGAGTCGTAGTCTGGTATTCTATGATTGCTTTTCTAGGTTTAGGCCTCATTTTTTCGACCTGGTTCGAGCTGAATGGCAAAGCCGATTGGAAGTCTGGCCTAACCCTCATTTTTGTGAGTATCGCCCTTTTTATGGTATTTGGCGGAGCAAAACTGCTTGAAATTGAAAACCTTCAATCTTATTGGCCAGCCGGTCTGATCTTCCTGGGCATCATTCTCTTCATCTCCGGATTAGCAGCCCGTAGCGGACCAAAAAACTATTGACCCCTTAATTCCAGCACCCGATTTAGCGACCTAATCAATTTAGAGATCAGCACTGGCAATCTTACGCAATCCACCTGCGCAGGTCAGTGCCTGTTCTTTGTAAACTGTTTATTATGTGCAGCTGCATTTACAAAAGGATCGTGGAAATCCAGCGATATTTAACCGTTAAACTGGTCCCAGGCGCGTTTGAGGCGTTGGTAACTGGCTTCCAGGGCTTCGGGTATTACACGTGTTTGCCCCACAACCGACACAAAATTTGCATCCCCCGTCCAGCGTGGCACCAGGTGCAGGTGCAAATGCTCCGCGATGCCAGCACCAGCCGCACTGCCAATATTCATTCCTAGATTAATCCCCTGGCAATGGTATTCTGCTTTGAGAATTGCCGCCAGTCTACGCGCTGTAAACATCATTTCACTAAGAGTGGCATCGTTCAGACTCTCCAGTTGATCACAATGCACATAAGGCACCACCATTACATGGCCAGTGGTGTAAGGAAACAAGTTTAAAATTACAAAAACATTCTCTCCCCGCCACAAAATCAAATTTTCAGGGCCATCAGGAAGCTCCTGCGCCTTACAAAAGACGCAGCCGCTTTCTCGTTTATGCTCATCAATATAATTCATGCGCCAGGGGCTGAACAGGTGATCCATAATTCAATTTTATCGCAACTCTTCGTTTAACTCCCATTCTCTCAGTCCGCTTTCAGCATACCTTTAGCCCGCAGCGCTCGATAGTGCTTTAAAGCACTGCAATAAGAGCCTCTTCTTTCGATTTGTTGGTTTACGATACATCTTGGACAGTGAAGTAAAAGAATAATGCAGGAAGTGGTATCACTGATATTGTTATTGCGCTGAACAAAAAACAATATGGAGGAACCACAACCTGCAATGGATAAGATAACACAGGAGATGAAATACCGGTACTCTTTGGTGAACTACGCTCTCAAATATGGGGTGAGCAAAGCAAGCAGAAGATACAACCGGGCGCGAAGTTATATTTACTATTGGCTCAAGCGGTTTGATGGAGCAATAGGCTCTTTAGCGGCCAAATCGCGCAGGCCTCATCACCATCCCAATCAACATACCCAGGAAGAGATTGCCCTGATCATCCGCTGCCGCAGGCGGAATGCGGAGCTGGGATTGTTGGAGTTCTGGTTCAAACTGAGGGAAGTGGGATACACCCGTCATTACGTCAGTTTATATCGCGTGGAACAAAGGGAAGGGTTAGAGCGGTCCAGGAAACCCAGGCAGAAAGGGCCTCCTCCCAAACCTTATGAGGCGATGCTGTATCCCGGCCAGCGGGTACAAATTGACGTCAAACATGTTCCCAGAGAGTGTATCCAGGATAAAACATGGGGAAAGTATTATCAGTACACAGCCATTGATGAATACAGCCGCCTGAGATACTTGGCCGCTTATCAGCAGGCGGACACCTTCTCCTCAGCTGATTTCATCAGCAAGGCCGTCCGTTGGTTTTCCTCCCACGGTATTCGTATTGACTGTGTCCAGACGGACAATGGCCCGGAGTTCACCAGCCACTACAGCAAGAGGGAAGACAACGACAGACCTAACCTCTTCCAGAGATACCTTAGCGAGCATGCCATCAAATACAAGCGGATCAAGCCTTATACGCCGCGGCATAACGGCAAGGTGGAAAGGAGCCACAGGGAAGATCAAAAACGTTTTTATGACCGTGCCAAGTTCTTTTCCTTTGAAGATTTCCAAACACAATTGAGAAGACACAATCAGCGTACGAACAAGATCCCGATGCGACCGCTTAAGTTCCTGAGCCCTTTAGATTATTTGAAACTCACTGTCCAAAATGTTTGACAAACCAACATGCAATAAGAGCCTCTTCTTTCGATTATCATTGACAATCTTGCCTGGCGGACAATATACTTAACAGTATGTTCCCTCACCCCGACCTTGATCTATTAATTGCAGAGAAGTTCGCAACTCATGCTTACGCACACGTTAACTACGGGGAAATTCAGGCTGAAAGCGGCCTCGACCCAGAGCAGTTTAAAGCGGCCTTCCCTGACAAACCCGCACTTTGGGCACGTGCACTCACGCTGATGCAGGAGGCAAAAACGGCCGTTCTGGCCAGTGTTACTCCCCCTTCTACCAGTTTAGATACTTTTGCGTACCTGCGTTGGATGTTCCAAATAGCTGTGCTTTTTGAGTTGCGGCATCCTCAGCTCGCCCGTATTGAAGAGCGCCTCTTTAATGACCCCGAGTCTTTCCCTCCTGCAGACCCTGAAGCTGATACGCCTATTCTGGGCACAGAATCTTTCCGCGTTTTTCTCACCCAGGGCATATTGCACGACGATATTGCAACCTGGGTAGATACTGAGATGGCTGCCCGTCTGCTTACTGCCCTCTACCATTCAACTGCCCGTTACCTGATTGACCGCATGGGCGAGCAAGCGCAATCGTTGGCAGACGGCAGTGTTGATATCGTCTACGATCCTTTTACACAGGACCTTTTTGATACGCTGATGGACCTCCTTGAAGCTGGTATGGCCCGGGATCCTCAAATCCGGAAAGACTTCTTTTCCAAATAGCCCCTTGGGTTCCAGAACTATCACTCCTACGCAGCGGAATAACTTCCACTGCTTCATTAATGGCAATACATGGGAAATAAAAGAGCATTTGGTTTTACCCAAATGCCCTGCAAAGCCCCAGCATTAATCTGACAAAAGCCCTTAATGGACTAGTCTTTCCACTCCGCAGTCGCTTTCAAGCTTTCCATTGAGCACCCCAGGCAGGTTCCCACTTGCAAAGCTCCCCGGATCCATCCATGCTCAGAGGGGATTGGCTTGCCCTTGCCGGCAATTTCTTCCAGCGGCACACTGGACATTGCCCCATCTTTACGGCAAGCCATGCGACCCCAGGCACCTTGCTCAACAAGCAGCGCGCTCCATTCTGCAATCTGTGTAGCAAGCAGCCGGTCTGCAGCAGTGGGTACTCCACCCTGCACCAGTGAGCCTAAAATGGTGATGCGGCTTTCCAATCCCGTTTCAGCTTCCAAACGTCTTGCAAGCAGCATCGTTTGTCCCGAATAACGGTCCTCGATCTCCTCAAGGGCTTTTTGACTGTCTCCCTCCATGCCTGCCTTCCGCCTGGCAGAGTTTTCCATAAATGCTACCAGCTCTTGGGGCAAAGCGCGTTCAGCTACTGCAACCAGACTAAAAGTCTTGCCTTCTGCCTGGCGTCGCTTGACTGCATTGGCAACAATGTTCATATCATAGGGATATTCAGGGATCAAAATCACATCCGCTCCAGCAGCCAAACCCGCCCCAAGGGTAAGCCATCCGCTGGAACGGCCCAAGAGTTCAACGATCATGATGCGATGCGTGGCATTGGCAGTTGTGTGTAGCCGGTCAATAGCCTGGGTGGCAATCTCCCGCGCGCTGTCAAAACCAATGCATTTGTCCGTCCCAGGGATATCGTTATCGGATGCTTTTGGCATCGTAATAATGTTCAGGCCCTTTTGGGCTAACTGGCAAGCTGCCTGCTGCACCGACCTATCCCCAATAATTACAAGCGCATCAAGTTCATTGGCATGGTAATTTACCACAGCTTGCTCGCTCAAATCCGCACTCTCGCCATTATATTGGATCGCATTCGGAAGTTGCACGCTGGTACCTAGTATCGTACCGCCCTTCGTCAGGATGCCTGAAAGTGTTTGCCCTTCCAGAACAATTTTACGGTTTTCCACCAAGCCTACAAAACCATCCTTAAACCCAAGCACTTCCATTTGGTAGGTGTTAACAGCAGCCTTCCCAAATCCACGAATGGCAGCGTTCACTCCCGGGCTATCAGTTCCTGCCGTTAATATACCAACGCGTTTCTTCATAAGAATGTCCTCCTAAACTAGGCCTTTATTATAGATGCAATCTCCAAAGAGTATTGCCCAAGGTCTATGCATGTCAAAATTAACTCTTACAGTAGCTACAGAAATGCTGATATTTTCCAGTGAAATCGGCGGAACTACATTAGTGCTTGACATAAAAAATCTCCCTTCCTGGAACCTTCCATCGAGGGAGATCATTTCCTATGCCGAGTCACAGACTTGAACTGTGGACCCTTCAATTTTCAGTCGAATGCTCTACCAACTGAGCTAACTCGGCAATAGACGCTGATTCTATCCGCAAGCCCGAACCCTGTCAAGCAAAACAGCTACCTTCAAAATCAAGAGCTGTAGGATTGTCAAACATATTGGACAGTCTGAGATAAAAATTGAACAGGTGATAAGAACTTCAATGGACGCATCGGTATATGGTTAGAACGCTGATTGTGTCTTCTCAGTTGTCTTTTGAAATCCTCAAATGAATAGAACTTTGACTTGTTATAGAAACGTTTTTGATCCTCCTTATGGCTTCGTTCTACCTTCCCATTATGTCTGGGAGTATAGGGTCTGATGAACTTATGTCTTATCCCTTTGTCACGTAACACAATCTCAAACAAGCTAAGATCATGCGCGTTTTTGGTCCTTAGAAAGCGTTTAGTGAACTCAACTCCATTATCCGTTTGCACACATTCAAGCTCAATTCCTCTGCCCTTGAACCAGGCAATGGCGTGCTCAATAAAGATTGCTGAAGAGAATGTGTCTGCTGTCTGAAAGCCTTCCAGATATCTCAAACGACTATATTCATCAATTGCGGTGTATTGATAATATTGTTTCCACTTTTTATCGACGATACACGCTTTGGGGACTACTTTTACGTCGACTTGGATCCTCTGTCCGGGATATTGCATCTGTTCATAGGCTTGTGCCTGGTATCTTTTCTTTGTGTGCTTCTTTTGCCTGACCAATCCTTCCCGCTGCATCACTCGGTACAGACTGACATAATGGCGGCGATAGCCTTGCTTTCTTAGTTTGAACCAAAGCTCATATAATCCCAGGTCTTTATTCCGTTCCTGATAGCGTCGGATCAAGGCGATCTCATCCTGGCTGTGTTGACGGGGATGATGCTCTGGCCTTCTCGATCGACAGGCCAGGGAACGAATATCTCCATCATAGCGCTTGAGCCAAAAATAGATATAGCTGCGGCTTTTGTTATATTTTCTGCTGGCTTTGCTCACCCCCTGATTGAGCGCATATTTGACCACTGAATGTCGGTATTTCATATCTTGTGTTATCTTATCCATAGCAGGTTATGGTTTCTCCTCATTGTTTTGTTTCAGCGCAATAACAATAACGGATACTTCCATTCCCTGCTATTCTTTCTCACTCACTGTCCAATATGTACTGTAATCCTACAAACAGCTACCTTCAAAATCAAGAGCCGGCTGTGCATTAGCCGGCTCTCACTAATCAAGACACATAACTAAGGATTTGAGCCGCCGCCGTTTTCACTGTAAAAGGGACATGTGCTATTGCAATCACCGCTGCCGGGGCCAAAACCCTGGGCTCCTCCGCGTCCGCCGCGGCCAGGACCACCAAAACTGCCTTGACCTGCCTGCATCCCGCCAAAGCCACCGTTTCGGGCTTCGCCGAACATACCGTTTTGCATTCCGCCATTCCTGCCAAAGCGGTTCTGAAACTCAAATTGCATTTCATTTTGCAGTGCCTGGCCTTGAGCTTCGGTCAGCTTTCCATTCTCAACTGCGGCTTGGATGGCGGCCTGAAAACCCAGGCGTAGCTGGTTATGGAAATTTTCATCGCCGATGAGAGCTCTGCGGGCAAGGATTGCATCAGCCTCTGCCTGGGTTAATCTCCCTGTTTCTACAGCGTTCTGCAATTTATCTTGCAGATTCTGCTGCCAAGCTTCCTGCAGCGCTTCCAGGCTAATATTGAGGGCCTCGGCAAACAAGGCGTCTGCATCTATTACATCTGCATTTTCCTGACCAACAAGATTGTACAGCATTCCCCAACCCATGTTCGGGGTGCGCTCTTTCAGCATTTCTGCCTGGGCAGCTGTGATCAGCTCATTGCTGATTGCCAATTCAACAGCACTGTCAAATGCTTCTTGCCGTGCTTTCTGCACCTCCTCAACACTCAAGTCGAGGGCATCCGCCAAAGAAAAATCATCGCCGGCGCCTTCCACTCAACGGTTCGCATACCCAAAGGGGCGTACAGGTGCTGGGTTATTTTGTGGGCCAGATTCCGTTGTCGGAGTAACATCCTGTGCGTATACAGTTTTCACTGTAAAACCACCAAAGAAGATAGCTGAGATAAGCATCATCCCCGCTGCTAAAGTTATAAGACGTTTCTTGTTCATGATCGTTTCCTTTCGTTTTCCGCTTTTCAAAGCGGTATAGCAGAATAATACATTGGCAGTATTTAGAAACGATTTAGAACTGATTCGTATCCGGATAATTCTTGGTTTATTCTTTTGATAGTTTGTTTAGGGCAATCCAGATCTGCATACCTTCGCCTGGCTGCGATTCAGCCCAAATCCGGCCCTCATGCCCGTTGATGATCGCTCGGGAAATTGCCAATCCCAGCCCGCTCTGGCTTGTTTCGTTGTGGCGGGATTTGTCTCCACGATGAAAGCGCTCAAAGATCATGTCTAGTTCTTCAGGCGCAATACCAGAGCCGCTGTCCCGAACCCAAATCAGCACTTTTTCGCCCTCTTCGCGGCTGCCTAATTTTACCTCGCCGCCTTCGGGTGTATGCCTCAGGGCATTGCTGATCAGGTTTTCAAAGACCTGCATCAAGCGGGTTTCATCACCACGAATGGATGCGCCTGAACTCGCCTCAACTCCCAATTTGATCCCCTTTTGCTTCGCCTGCAGGTCGAATAAATGAGCGGCTTTAACCATGAACTCATCCAGGTCCAGATCGGTAAGCGTTAATGTGAGATCACCGGTATCAGCCTGTGAGAGCACACGCAAATCGGACACCAATTTATTTAAGTGGGAAATTTCAGCCCCAATCAGCTCCATACGTTCAGAGGTTACCGGCAGATCGCCATCCTTCATGGCTTCCACATAGCCCCCAATCACCGTAAGGGGGGTGCGCAGGTCATGGGCTACATCAGCTGTCATTTGGCGACGCTGCTCAATGCTTTTCTCCAGATCAAAGCTCATTTGGTTGAATGCTTCGGTCAGCTCGCCTAACTCATCCTGTGATTTTACTTCTAATGGTGTGGGTGCCTCTCCCGCAGCCAGTTTTTTAACAGCAGCTGTCAGTGCATGCAAGGGTTTTGTGAGTGATCGGGCCACAAAGTGCCCGGTCAGACCGGCAGCTACAATAGATACCAGCGTAGCGAGCATGAGAGTTTTACCAATATTTTGAATAAGGCGCTGCTCTACCGCATTATAAAAAGCAGCCCGATTTGCGGTATAGAGTGTGCCAATTTGCATCCCATCCACTACAAGAGGCCGCCCGGACTCAACCATATCCGCTGAAATCGATTCTCCGGGCAACAAGGTGGCATCCCCGCTGACCAGTATTTTGCCCTGGTAATCAGCAAGGGTAAATACGCTGCGGCCTTCACCTGGTACGTGTATTTGACTGGGCAGTGTAGCGCCTTGAGCCTGAGAATTACCCTTCCAGCCGGGACCGCGCCCGGAGCCTTGACCCATCTCAGGGCCATTCAGGCCGGCATTTCCTGCACCGACATGGAATAAGCCAAGGCTTGAGACCTGATCCCATGAACCTCTTTCGGCATACCAGGACTCAAGGATTCCGGCAGCTGACTCTGAGGCTGACTCCCGCAGGTAGGTATTAAAACGATTGCGGCTGGTAATCAGCATGATCAACACCGAAACAACAGCCGTAGTAACAGCAATTGCCACAAAAGCCAGGGTCAGTTTGGTGTAAAGTGAGCGGTTCAAAGTTTCTCGATCCGATTCATACGGTAGCCGACCCCAAAAACTGTTTCGAGGTAGACGGGTTTGGCAGGATCTTCACCCAACTTCAGACGTAAATTGCGCATGTGTACATTGAGTGTACTGTCCAAGCCGGCAAATCCATCATCTGCCAGAAGATCGCTTAGATCCGCACGGGTAAAAACCTTTCCAACCTGACGCATCAGGGTTTCCAGCAGTTTGAACTCCAGGGGTGTCAGGTTGACATCCTTGGATTGCATACGCACTGTATGGGCATCTACGTTCAGCTCCAATTCGCCATTACGCAGCAGCTCACTGGGGGCTGCCGGGGTCTCTTTGCGGCGCATGACTGCCCGAATGCGGGCAACTAATTCGCGCATCCTGAAGGGTTTAACGACATAATCATCAGCCCCCAGCTCCAAGCCCAGAACCGCATCCGTTTCTTCATCGCGGGCGGTAATCACAATGATGGGCACATCGCTTTCCCGTCGATAGGTGCTTAAAAACTGATTGCCGTCCATATTGGGCATCATGATATCCAGGAGAATCAGATTGGGTTTTTCATGCCGCGCGACAAAAAGCCCCTGCTGCCCATCCGAAGCAGTGACAACGCGGTATCCCTGTGCCCCGAGATAATCTTTGAGCAACATACGCACATTGGCCTGGTCATCGATTACAAGAATCGTGTTGGTCATTTGTCCTCCAATTATATTCCCGCGTTAATCTTAGCAAATACTTATTCAGAACTGATTTAGTTGGGCTAAGGAAATTAGAATGGGAACCCGGGTTTCTAGCAGCCAAAGAGAAGCTTCCTCGTTTAACCTGGTGAAAAAATCGGCGTGCAAGCCAGCCAATACGGCTTCAGCATTTATCCGTTACAATACCTTTTTAGCTAGCTTTTCCTTAAAGGAGTCATCATGGACCCAATCACAATTATATTCATCTCCATTGGGCTGCTGATCATTGCCCTTGCCATTGTGCTTATCGTACGCACTCTGAACTACCCGATTGTGAGCGAAGCTTCAGGTTCGATTGAGTTGCCTCAAGTCGATAGCGAATCGATCGCCCTACGCATTGGCCTGGCGGTGCAGATCAAGACCATAGCAAATCGGGATCCCGACTTAACCGATCCTCAGCCCTTCAAGGCATTTCATGAGCTGCTGCGAACTCTTTACCCACAGCTTGAAGAAAAACTGAGCCGTGAAGTGGTCAATCGTCATGCCTTGCTTTACACCTGGGAAGGGCGGGATCCCAGTCTGGAAGGCATTTGCTTGATGGCACACCAGGATGTAGTTCCTGCAAATGAAGCCCCTGATTCTGGTTGGACTTATCCGCCCTTCAGCGGTACGGTTGCCGATGGCTACGTTTGGGGCCGCGGCAGCCTGGATTGTAAAGGCAGCCTGATTACTATCCTTGAAGCCGTAAACAACCTGGTAAAGGCTGGTTACCAGCCTGAACGCAGTATTTATCTGGCATTTGGTGACGATGAAGAAGTAGGCGGCCTGGAAGGTGCTAATCAGATTGTTAGACTGCTGCAGGAACGCGGCGTGCGCCTTTCCTTTGTCCTGGATGAAGGCGGAGCAGTGACCAGCGGTATTCTTCCGGGAATAGCTGAACCCGTAGCGGCAATCGGAATCGGCGAGAAAGGATTCCTTACCTTGCGCCTGCGCAGTAAGGTAAGCCCAGGCCACAGCGCTACGCCCCCGCAAAAGACAGCGATTGGCTCTCTGTCTTTAGCCATTGCCGCCCTGGAGTCCAATCCCTTCCCGCAGAACATTGAGATTTTACAATTCCTGCTGAGGTTCGTGTCCTCGCGGCTGCCTTTTATGCAGCGCATGGCCTTAGCCAATAGTTGGTTATTTGGCAATACCCTCAAAAAACGCTTTGCTGCTAACCCCAGCACCAATGCCCTTACCCGAACCACTCTGGCGCCTACCATCATCAAGGCCGGACAAGCCGAAAACGTCCTGCCGGCTGAGGCTGAAGCGCTGATAAACCTGCGCATTCTGACTGACGAGACCATTCAGGAAGCTTTTGAATACGTGCGCGAAATCGTTTCAGATGGGACTGTTGATGTTCTTCCGGCGCATTCTGACACAATCATGGACGGACATGCATGGGACCCCAGCCCCCTGGCCGATATCGAATCTCCGCAATACCTGCGGCTGGAAAATCTCATTCGTTCTGCCTTCCCAGGTGCTCTGGTTATGCCCAACATTGTTACGGGCGGAACTGACGCGCGCAAATTTACCGTGCTAACCAGGAATTGCTTCCGCTTTACCCCAAAAGTCCTCACCAAGGAAGAACTTGGATCTGTGCATGGTATTGATGAGCGGCTTTCGATTGTAAATGCTGGCCGCATGACTGCCTTTTATCAGGTGCTTATCCGGGAATTAACCAGCCTGACAGCAGCCGAGGAAGCCGCATTACTGGCAGAGTTTGAATCCGATGAATATGAGGCAGAGCCTGAGGCTGCAGAAGCAGCAGTAAAAACAGACCAGCCAAGGATGGGCAGAACAAGCCGAAAACCTGTGCGCGAACAACCTCCAGCCCAGCAGGTATTCTATCCCCAGGACCTGCCTGAGCAAGACGCCTCTTCAAGCAAGAAGACCCGATCGCGGCCTGCTGACAAAGCCCCCAAGGAAAATGCAGCTATACCCACAGAAGAGAAGCTGAAAGCACGCTTGATGGAGCCATTGCCAGATGACGACGAGCCGCTTAATGTGCGCCCAATGAAAAAAGAGGGCTAAGACAGCCTGAACATGTCTGCCTCGGTATTTGTTCCCCCATTGGATTTGCCGGCTATTCGTGCCATTCTTTTTGACATGGACGGGACTTTGGCTGATACCGACGATGTTTATGCACTCGGTTTTCATCGTGCGTTTGCCTGGCTGCTTGGGAACCAAAAAGCCGAACGCTTTGGACGCTGGCTGGTCCACTTTTTGGAAGCTCCAGGTAACTTTTTTCTCACCGCAGCCGATTGGCTGGGTCTGGATGGCTTGCTGGCTCGCTTTCTGGATTGGAGTGCCCATCGCGCAAGCGAAGGCTCCGACCTTGAAAAGAAGCTTCCCCTTGTTTCAGCAATCCGACCAATGCTGCAGCAGATCACAGAGCGCTATAAGGTCGCCCTGGTATCCACCCGTAACCAGAATACCGTACAGGCTTTCTTGAATCTGCACAATTTGAATGATTTTTTCGAAGTGGTCGTAAGCTCACAAACCGTATCGCGCACCAAACCCTTTCCTGACCCTCTGCTTTATGCTGCAGAAAGATTAGGCGAGCCAATCCAGGCTTGCCTGATGGTCGGGGATACGGTTGTAGACGTGCGCGCTGCACGGGCTGCCGGAGCACAGTCGCTTTCGGTTTTATGCGGTTTTGGCTCTCGGGCACAGCTGGAACGCGCTGGCACCCAGGCAGTGCTTAGGAGCACTTCGGACCTGGCTGCCTATCTCTCAGCTCCCCTGGGTTGATAGCGTTTGGGAATACAAACAGGAACAAGTCCCTGTCAGGAGACAAAATCAGGCTGATTGTCGGCATCGCTTGCAGACCCGCCGCCAGGTTCCTGGCTCTCAAGCGTGCGGACATCCTTACTTAAGAAACCTGCCACGCCTATTGCAATGCCGCTTAGTCCAGCCAGCAAATTCAACGGCTGAATACCAATCTTATCCGCCAATGGCCCCGCAATGATCAAACCCAGGGGGACTGCCATCCCAGCCATGCTGCCCATTACCGTGAATACCCGCCCTTGCATCTCCGGCGAAACCTTGGTTTGCACAATGGAGCCCAAAGAGCCATTCGCAAAGGAACTAAGGAAGCCTAATAAACCCATCCCCAACACGGCCAAATAAAACTGGTCTTGCCGGGCGAGAGCAATCGGAAGGGTGCCCAGACCCATTCCGGTAACCCCCATCAAAACTGTGTCAATGCGGCGCTTAAAACCGCCCCAGATCCCGAGCGATACTCCCCCAACTATCACACCGATTCCAAAGACCGATTCCATCAGTGCCAGGTCTGCTGCCCCGCGGGAAAAGACCTTACTCACTAAGAGAGGCATAAGAGCCCCCGAAGGTGCGAAAACTAAGTTGATCGCTGCAGCCAGCAGCAAAAGCTTGAACATACCGCTCCAGGACCAGGCATAGCGCATACCTGTCCGCACATCTGCCCAAAGGCTTTTGGGGCTTAATTTGCTGATCTCCTTTTTAGCCGCAGGCTGGGGCACCTTAACCAGGAAGGCCAGGAGGCTCATCGCTAAGAGAGCAGTGAAGATATCTACCATCAGCACCTGCTGCATCTTCCACAGGCTGAGCAGCAGGGCGCCCAAGACTGGAGCAATGATGTTTAGCAAGCCATCAACCGCCTGGTCAATTCCTCCCAAACGGGATAAATGTTCCTTGGGCACCATCAGACTTACCGAAGCACGCATGGCAGGCCACTGGAAGCTGCCCACCATAGAACGCAGGAAGAGAATTGTGAGGATATGCCAGGTTTGAATCCGCCCGCTGGTAAAAAGTGCTGCCATTACCAGGGTAAGAAAAGCGACAAACCCGTCCGAAACCAGCATCACCAGCTTGCGATTCCAACGGTCAACCAGAGCGCCGGCAAATGGCCCGATAATCACTTGAGGTGCCCCGCTAATCAGGCTGGCTAATGCCAAAACCGAAGCGGAACCGGTTTTCTCGGTCAGGTACCAGATTACTGCGAACTGAACGACAGAACTCCCCAGAATAGAGAGTACCTGGCCAAACCACATTGGCAGGTAGTTCATCAACCAGCGTTTCGGGAGCTTTACCTCACTCTCAATGGTCGTTTTTTCTTCGCTCATATTCATCGCTCTATTCTACTTTAGAATGGAAATCTTTCGCCAAAATAGTACATACTTGTCGGAGATAATAAACGAATCGAAGCAAACTGCATATCTGATAAGAACACGAAAAGTTCGCATGATTGTTGAACGGCGAAGGGAATAAATACCATTTCAAGAAAGCTAATTAAATCAACGGTTTATTGGAAGGCAATAGGCAAGTTACTCCTCTTCCTACTAAGGAACAAATCCACAGTTAGATGATGACCTGAGAATCAGGGTACTGTAAGGTTAAAACCGCAAGTTGCATGAGGAGAATGAAAAAGCGGCAGCCTGCTTCGCCAGGAACCAAATAAGTTGACAATAAAACAAGCCTGGCTAATAATCAGTGTGAATTTTTCTGCTAAAGCCCGGTTTTTTCTGTGCGTGCAGTGTGAGGAAGCCGAAAAACAGCAGCTCAAAGTTCAAAGACAGTCAAGCCATAAATCGTGCCCGGCTTAGATGTGAAAGGAAACCGAGAATTTGGAAACCAAGGATAGAAATCACCTCCGTAATATGGTCTATGCCTCCATGTTTGGAGCTTTGACCGCCATTGGCGCTTTCATCACTATTCCCCTGCAGCCGGTGCCCTTTACCCTGCAGACCTTTTTTACCGGAGTAGCTGGTGGACTGCTCGGGGCCTATACCGGCGCCTTAAGCCAGATAATCTACCTGTTCCTGGGCTTTCTGGGGTTACCCGTGTTTGCCGGAGGAAAGGCGGGGATAGGGGTTTTGTTCGGACCCACCGGCGGTTACCTGCTGGGATTCGTAGTTGGCGCTTATGTGATTGGCAAAATCATGCAACTGCGGCCGCAGGGAGGAATAGGATGGGTGGCTTTGGCAGTCCTGGCCGGTAACCTGGTGATTTATACCATTGGCACCCTGCAGCTCTTGCTGGTGGCTGATCTGTCCCTGATAAAAGCGCTGATGCTGGGGGTGGTTCCCTTTCTGGTGGGTGATCTGGTAAAAATGGCTGCTGCCGTCTGGCTGATCTACGAATTAAGGAAGAGACTGCACCTGGCACAGTAGGTGAAAAACATGATTAGGGTTACCAATCTGAGCCATGTGTATAAGGAAGGACAGGTTCCCGCCCTGCATAAGATCAACCTGGAAATCAAGCCCGGGGAATATCTGGCCCTGATCGGACCGAATGGATCGGGTAAGACTACCCTGATCCGGCATTTCAATGCCTTATTAATCCCGCAAAGCGGGGAGGTCGAGGTTGACGGTCGCAGCTGTCGCGAAATCCGCCACCATGTGGAGATCAGGCGCAATGTGGGCATGGTCTTCCAGAATCCCGACAATCAAATCGTTGGTATGACAGTGGAAGAAGATGTGGCCTTCGGTCCCGGCAACCTGAATCTGCCGCCTGCGGAGATAAAGAGCCGGGTAAATCGCGCATTGGATATGGTGGGGCTGACTGGTTTTGAGAAACGGACTCCTTTCAGCTTGTCCGGCGGCGAAAAACAGCTTCTGGCTCTGGCCGGCCTCTTGGCAGTTGATCCCCGCTACATCATCCTGGACGAGGCTACCACTTCTTTGGATTCCGCCGCCCGGGGGAATGTTTTGGCCATTTTGGAGCGTCTGCGCGCTCAGGGCGTCAGCATAATACAGGTCACCCATAACCTGGATGAAGCGGCCCGGGCTGACCGGGTGATACTGATGAAGGCCGGGAAAATTGTGATCGCTGGTCCTCCCGGCGAAATTCTCACTGATGAGGAACTGCTTCGGTCGATGGAGCTGGAGCCGCCTACGCTGGTACAGCTCATGAACCGGCTCATGATACCCGCGGATGCCAGGCCCGGGAACATTTTGACCCTGGACCAGGCAGCTGAATTTATCAACAACTGTTTGTTAAGATCCGGAACGAAAGACAGATCCGGTCAGACTCAGGAAGGCTGAATAAATGAATGATCTGGGCCAATATCTGCCGCGCTCTTCGGTCTTGCACCGCCGTGACCCGCGCATCAAGATACTTGCATCACTGGGTTTAAGTCTGCTTATTCTCCGCTTGAACCATTTGGGCCTGGGGCTGGTATTGCTGTTGATAGGGATAATGGCAGCTCTGGGCAGAATTACCGCAGGAGAAATGTTAAAAGCCTCCCGGCCGATATGGCTCCTCTCTCTATTATTGTTTTTGGTGTACCTCTTATTTACTCCAGGAATCCCCTTGCTGAACCTCCTGGGAGATAAATGGTATCTCAGCCGGGAGGGTCTGTCCCTGGGCATATTGATGGTGGGAAGGTTCTGGCTGCTGGTCTTGGCTGCCTCTATCCTGACCATCACCACCTCCATAACCGAGATTACCTTTGGCCTGCAAAAACTGCTTGCGCCGCTGAAGATCGTAGGGATTTCTTCATACAATATCGCTACCATGATATCCCTGGCGGTGAGGTTTGTACCGGTCCTGCAAATGGAGCTGAACCAGGTGCAGGAAGCCCAGGCGGCCCGGGGAGCGGATTGGAGCTCAGCAAGGGCCAAGTTGAAAGCCATCCGGTTTACCGCCATTCCCTTGATCATGAACGTCATACGCCGCAGCGAAGACCTGATTGAAGCTATGGAAGCCCGGGGCTATCTGCCCGGCCCTCGGACGTACTTATTTGAGTCCGCCTTCAGCCTAGGTGATTACCTGGCTGGGCTCTTCTTGCTCATCCTCTTGGTGGCGGTCTTGCTGGGACGAGGAGCAATACTAATATAAAGCTCCAGGTTTCATAGCCGGTTATTTTTGCCCCGGAGAAGCCGCGATCTCCCCAGATGCTGTACCTTGTTTTTTCTATAGTAGGCGTTGATCTTGTTTTTGAGACCCTAAACAACTATCCTTAAAACGCCCTGTATCCTGATATCTTCCAATTTTTTCAATTACGGCGATAAATAATTATGAGGTAATATCCTCTGCTTCAATTGGGCTTTGAATGCTTCAAAGCATATACCGATAGATGGGCTGGCATGATTGAAATAGATCTGTTCAAATTCCTCCAAATGCTTTGTTTTCCCCCTTGTATAAAACAAGCCCGGAGGCAAATGATGCAAGTTCGTTAATGTGAATCCGATACTGCTTTGATACTATAATATGGCTGTTTGGAGCAGCCGTACAACCATGGATTACAAAGATTATTACAAAACTCTCGGGGTTGCCAAAACGGCAAACGAAACCGAAATAAAAGACGCATATCGCAAGCTTGCCCGCAAGTACCATCCGGACGTGAACAAGGACCCTAAAGCCGAGGACATGTTCAAAGAGGTTAATGAAGCCTACCAGGTACTTTCGGATCCCGAAAAGCGTATCAAGTACGACCAATTTGGCAACCAGTGGCAGCAATACCAAAGCTCTGGCGGCAATCCGGCCAACTTTAACTGGGGTCCCTGGCGCCAGCAGCCCGGCCAAAGCCAGGGAAGCTATCGCACAGTCACCCCTGAAGAACTCAACGAAATGTTTGGCGGTATGGGGGGTATGGGAGGAGCAAGCGGCGGATTCTCCGACTTTTTTGAGACCCTTTTTGGCGGATTTGGCGGTACTTCTTACAGCAGCGGCTATCCGGGCAGCAGTACACAGCATACCAGCCAGCGAGTGCGGCGCACCGCCCGGCCGCCAGTGCGTGATCTGGAACACGAAACTGAAATCACCCTGCAGGAAGCCTTTACCGGCACAAAACGAAGCTTACAGTTCGAGAGCGGCAAAAGCCTTGAGGCCAGCATCCCGCCTGGTGTAGATAATGGCTCCAAGGTGCGCTTGCGCGGCCAGGCAGATGGCGGCGATCTTTACCTGCGCATCAAGGTGAGTCCTAACCCCCGCTATACCCGTAAGGGGTCAGACCTGACTACGCACATTCCCGTGGATGTTTACACAGCTGTTTTAGGCGGCGAGGTAAGCGTGCCGGCCTTGGATAAAACTGTCCAGCTCACCATCCCTGCGGGTACCGATAATGGAAAAACCTTTCGTTTGAAAGGTTTAGGCATGCCGCATCTGCGCAAACCTGCTGAACGCGGTGATCTCTACGCGATAGTAGACCTGCACTTGCCCCCTCAGCTGAGCCCGGCGGAACTGGAAAAATTCCGCGAACTCAAAAAAATGCGCAATGGCTCTTAAGCAAGCTGTACGATCATTTTTATCATCAATTTCAGCTGGCAAACCTATGCGGCGTACACTGTAGCTAAGGCCCTCTGTCTTTTAGCCGGTATAATCATGCCGTGACGATGACCTTTTGCAAAACAATTACGGTTTACGCTGGCTCTGCATCCAAAATTTCATCGGCTTATCTGGATGGTGCTTTCCTCTTGGGTACATTAATTGCCAAGCAGGGACGCACCTTGGTATTCGGTGCCGGGAAAACCGGCATGATGGGCGCTGTGGCCGAAGGCGCTTTGCAGCATGGCGGCGAGGTAATAGGAGTGGTCAACAATGCACTCAACCTGCCCCACCTTATCCACTCCGGTCTCACAAGGCTGGAAACTACTGTGGACATCCAAACCCGTAAAGCCCGCTTGTCCAATCTGGCCGACGCTTTTATTGCTCTTCCTGGAGGTTTTGGCACCTTTGATGAGGTTTTCGAGTGCCTAACCTGGGCGCAGCTCTCCATGCACAACAAACCTGTCGGCTTCCTTAATCTGCTGCAATACTTCGATCCGCTGATGGCTGCCCTGGAACACGCCATCCACGAAGGTTTTATTTTTTCTGAACACCGCAGGCTTTTTACCAGCGCTTCGAGCCCGGCGCACTTGCTTGAAAAGCTTGATCATTTTGATACTGTTTCTGGACCAAATCTATGGCTACAAAACCCTTAAATATTGCCTCAAGCACCCATTTGCTCATCGATGTAGATGACACACTTTACAGCCCTGAAATCCCAGTCTGGCCGCGGATTGAGGCTCGCATCTATGACTATATGCACAAACGCGTTGGCTTGGACCCCAAAATTATCCCCGCCCTGCGCAACCGCCTTTTTAATACCTATGGCACTACCTTGCGCGGCTTGCAAATTGAATATGGTGTGGACTTTAACGACTACCTTTTATATGTTCACGATGTCGACCTTTCCGACCTCCTCCTGCCCGACCCTGTCTTGCAGCAGGTTTTGGCAGATCTGCCGCAGGAAAAGTGGCTTTTCACCAACGCCAGCCGCTTGCATGCGCAGCATTGCATGGAAAGCCTGGGCGTCTCCCCATATTTTGCGGGCATCATCGGTGTGGAGGATACCCAACCCTGGTGTAAGCCCCACCCTGAGGCATTCCACGCTGCTTTAGCACTTTGCGGCTCGCCCCTTCCGGAACAAACTGTCTTTTTTGATGACCGCAGCGACAACCTGGATACAGCAGCCCAGTTGGGCATGGGAACCGTTTTAGTTACACCAGAAAATCAGCCCGGCTATACCTGCATCAGGAGTTTAAGCCTCATTCCCTCACTGCTTTCTAAGAGCTAGGCCCTTCTGAGACCAAGTTTTAACGCAAGGCAATTGTGGTATTCTTACCCATTGAACTACATAAAATTCGGAGTAAAGCATGGACAATAAAGTTCTGCGCACCTGTCTGATCGTTTTTCTTATCCTCACTTTGCTTACTTGCTGCTGTATTTCCACAGTAGGCATTCTTAGCCAAATTGAAGGCAACCCCATATCGGAGCTCTACCAGCGCCACTTAAACCCTGTTCTTATTCCAGTCCAAACGGCCGTTGCTCCTCCTACCCGCATACCCTTAATCTTGGAGCCCGATGATCCCAAGGCAGGTATGCCTGCAGAAATCGGAAATCTCTTCGATCCGTTTTGGGAGTCTTGGGAACTCTTGCACGAGAATTTTGTCGATCAGCCTTTGGACGACCAGCGCCTGATGGCCGGTGCCATTGCAGGGATGCGTGAGACTATGCAGCCCATTGTGCCCTACCAGCCAGCACCCACCGGCGAAGCTATTCCGCTGCCCACCCCTACGCCCGAACTGATCGTGCCTACCCGCGTGCCTGGCTCCAACCTCTTTGACCCCTTTTGGGCTGCCTGGCAAGAGCTGCATGCCCAAAACGCAAACCTGGATGACCTGAAACTGATGCGCGGAGCCATTCAAGGGATGCTGGCAGCTACCGGCGACAAGCACACCTCTTATATGGATCCGGATCAATTTGCACAGGCCAACAGCGAGATGGAAGGCGAGTATGAAGGCATAGGC
Source organism: Anaerolineaceae bacterium (assembly GCA_040772305.1). Classification (GTDB taxonomy): domain Bacteria; phylum Chloroflexota; class Anaerolineae; order Anaerolineales; family Anaerolineaceae; genus Mesolinea. Next base: position 1,073,048 of record JAXGYK010000001.1, on the reverse strand, counting down.
GCCTGGGTAGATATCACCGGGGAGTACGTGCAAATCGTCTCGCCGATGCGCGGCTCTCCTGCCGAGGCCGCCGGTCTGCGCGCCAAGGATATTGTGATCGCAGTAGATGGCGAAGATATGACCGGAATTCCCGGCGACCTGGTGCTTAAACGCATTCTGGGGCCGGCAGGCCAGGAAGTGATCCTCACAGTGCGCCGGGGGGAAGAAGTACTCGAGTTTAAGATCATGCGTGCCCGCATCACCGTGCCCGTGGTGGATTATGAGATGAAAGAAGGCAATATTGCCTATATTGCCCTGCACAATTTTAGCGATCAAACTATGCCCCAGATGAACAAAGCCTTCGATGAGCTGCTGCCGCAGAACCCTGCCGGTCTCATCTTTGATTTGCGCAATAACGGCGGCGGCTACCTGCATACGGCAATTGAGGTGGTTTCCCAGTTTATTCCTGACGGCACGGTGATGTACGAGGAGTACGGTGATGGCAAGCGCGACAGCTATTATGCCGAGCGAGGCGGACGAGCTACAAAGATTCCTCTGGTAGTCCTGATCAACGAAGGCTCAGCCTCAGCCTCCGAGATCACCGCAGGCGCCATTCAGGACCTGGGCCGGGGCAGGCTGGTTGGGGTAACTTCCTACGGAAAAGGCTCCGTTCAGTCATGGATCCCCCTTAAATCAGAAGATGGCGGCGTCCGCATCACCATTGCCCGCTGGCTCACCCCCAACGAGCGGCAAATCAACGATATTGGCCTTACCCCAGATTACATTGTCGAGTTAAGCGAGGCCGATTACGAGGCTGAGCGTGATCCGCAATTGGATAAGGCTATCCAATTGCTGCTGGGAAACTGAGCACAACGGAAAAAATGTATATTTAATTGTTTAGAGGCTCCTGGCCTTAGAAAGATAACAAGAATACAGAGGGAAACATGCCCATAGTACAAACTGGTTTTAATTTTGGATATCTTATCTTTATGCTGCCCGGCCTGTTGCTCTCGCTTTGGGCCCAGGCCAAGGTAAAAGGTGCCTACTCCAAATGGAGTCAGGTGCGCAACACCCACAGTGTTACCGGCATAGAAACTGCCGAACACCTCAAAGATCGGGTAGGGCTGCAAAATATAACCGTAAAACGGGTTCAAGGACAGCTGACTGATCACTATGACCCGCGCAATAACACGTTGGCGCTTAGCCAGGGCGTAGCCGATGTACCTTCAGTGGCAGCTATGGCGATTACCGCGCACGAGTTGGGCCATGCTTTACAGGATAAAGAAGCTTACGGCCCCATGCGGCTGCGCCAGACCATCGTTCCGCTTGTGGGTTTGGGGTCGAACATCGGCATGATTCTCATTATGATTGGCCTGGCACTGCGATTGACCAGTCTCTTTACCATCGGTATCATTCTCTTTGCCGGCACAACCGTCTTTTCCCTGGTAACCTTGCCTGTGGAGTTTGATGCCAGCAAACGTGCCAAAGCCATGCTTCAGCAGCATGGCCTGGTAATGAATGAGGAAGAAAGCGTAGGCGTTGCTCAGGTCTTGGATGCTGCAGCCTGGACCTATGTTGCCGGTCTGGTCACATCGCTCTTGCAGCTCTTCTACTATATTTCCATGGCTGGCAGCAACTCTCGCCGCCGCAGATAATTTAACACATTCTCTGGAAGCCGCCTGATACCGGGCGGCATTTTTGTATCGCTTTCGCTTTGCCTGGTCTTTGCCGAACAGTTCCCTATGGTGTTCCTTATATTATTGTCTTAAGTTACAATATGACCTTGATTTGGCCTGTCCAATTCACCAAAGCCAAACCATTTGTGGAGGCAAACTTGAAACAACTTCTCACAGGGGATGAAGCCATTGCCCGGGGAGCTTATGAAGCCGGTGTGCGCTTCGCCTCGGCCTATCCAGGCACACCCAGTACCGAAATCCTTGAAACAATTGTCGCTGAGTATTCACAGGATATTCATGCTGAATGGGCTCCTAACGAAAAGGTAGCCTTGGAATCCGCCATTGGTGCCGGTATGGCCGGTGCCCGTTCCATTGCGGCCATGAAGCATGTTGGCCTCAATGTCGCCGCGGACCCTTTCTTTACCCTGGCCTATGTCGGTGTGAACGCCGGAGTCGTAATTATTACTGCTGATGAACCCGGCCAGTTTTCTTCCCAAAACGAACAGGATAACCGCAACTACGCCCGTGCAGCTATGGTGCCGATGTTTGAGCCTTCCGATAGTCAGGAAGCCAAAGACATGCTGGCCGACGCTTACCGCATCAGCGAGGAGTATGACCTGCCTGTCCTTTGCCGCATGACCACGCGTGTCTGCCACAGCAAAAGCCTGGTAAGTTTGGGCGAACGTCAGGAAATTGCCTTGCGCCCCTACACTCGCCAAATCAAGAAATATGTGGCAACACCAGCGAATATGCGCCCTGCCAAAGTAAAATTGCAGGCCAACCTTGAGCTTCTCAAACAATACAGCAACACTTGTTCCTGGAACCGCATCGAGATGGGCGACCCTGCCATTGGCATCATCACTTCCGGGGATTCTTACATGTATGCCCGCGAAGTCTTTGGCGAGCAAGCATCCTATCTGAAACTCGGCTTCACCAATCCACTGCCTGAGGACCTCATCCGAAAATTTGCCGCTCAGGTAGAAAAGATTTACATCATCGAAGAAAACGACCCCTACTTGGAATTATTTATCCGTGCAATGGGCATTCCCTGCAGCGGTAAGGACCTCTTTCCCCGCAACGGGGAGATGATCCCGGAAGTCCTGCGCCAGGCGGTCTATGGCATACCAGGCACTCCGGATCCCGAGCTTGCTGCAGCGATCATCGCCCGCCCGCCCACACTCTGTTCCGGCTGTCCCCACCGTGGTTTTTTCTACGAACTGGGGCGTCGAAAAAATCTGATGATCAGCGGCGATATCGGTTGTTACACACTGGCCAGCGGGGCACCATACAACGCGATGGAGAGTACCTTGTGTATGGGCGCCAGTATCAGCATCGGGCACGGCGCACAGCAGGTTTTTGATTCCGATCCTGAAAACAAGTTTCGTGTGGTTTCCGTGATTGGAGACAGCACTTTCTTCCACACCGGCATCAACTCATTGATCGGTGTTGCCTACAACAAAAGCAAACCGATTATTGTTATCCTGGATAACCGCATCACCGGAATGACCGGCCAGCAGGAAAACCCCGGCAGTGGCCTGACCGCCATGCGCGAGGTAACTGAGGCTATCAGTATTCCGGAATTGGTTAAGGCCCTGGGCTTCAAGAACGTACGGGTGATTGACCCGAACAATCTGAAGCAAGTTAAGGAAACCCTCGATTGGGCCATCGCACTGCCGGAGCCCTCGATTATCATCAACCGCTGGCCTTGCGCGCTTAAAAAGCGCAGTCCGCTGGATGAACCGGAATTTTCCGGTGCTTTCAGCAAACGCTATCGGGTAGACCAGAATACTTGTATTGGCTGCAAAAAATGCACACGCACGGGTTGCCCGTCGATTGTTTTCCAAACAGCAATCAAAAAGAGTTCCATCGATCCTGAAAAATGCGTTGGCTGCAGTGTGTGCGCTCAGGTTTGCCCGGTTAACGCCATCATCTTAGAGGAGTAAGCATGGAAACCAGGAACATTCTCTTAACCGGCGTGGGCGGACAGGGCACGATTTTGGCCAGTAAATTGCTTACCCAGGGCTTGCTGCAGCATGGCTATGATGTAAAAATGAGTGAGGTACATGGCATGAGCCAACGCGAAGGGCCGGTACTTACCCACGTGCGTTATGGCAGCCAGGTTTGGTCACCGGTTGTCGAAAAAGGCCGGGCAGATATCATTATTGGCTTTGAAGAACTGGAAGCCTTGCGCAACCTGGAATATTTGCGCAGTGACGGACAGGGGATTGTTGTTTTGAACCTGGCCCGGGTAAACCCTATTGGCGTCCAGAATGGCAGTGATAAGTACCCCGAAAATATCCCTGACTTGATCCGCGCACGGGCAGCGAAGATGATCGCACTGGATGCCAATGAAGAAGCCCGCAAGCTGGGTAACGCACGCGTAATGAATGTCATCCTTTTGGGAGTGCTCATCAAGCAGATGGGCCTGGAAGGCATTGACTGGCCGGCAATCATCGCTCAAAACGTCAAAGAACAGTTTAGAGGGATCAATCTTCAGGCTCTGGAACTTGGCCTAAGCCTCTAGGCAGTTTTATGTCAACCCAATACATAAACAGGCCTGCATCAATGTAGGCCTGTCTGTTTTTTAGGAGGACCACGGAACAGCCGCATTATAATCAGCATAACCTAAAGAACAGGAGCAAACAATGACTCAAACACCCCCGCGCTGGGACCTCTCCAGTCTCTACACCTCACTTACGGACCCTCAACTCCAAGCCGATATGGCTGCAATACCCGGCCTTATTACCGAGATGCAGCAATTCTACGATTCCGACCTTAAAACCGCTAATACACAGGACAGTTCAAAGCTCACACAGCTGCTCAATACGCTGATCGAAAAGCATAATTTGGCATACCTGCATATCAGCAAAATCTTCGCTTACCTTAGTGCCACTATTGCAACCGATTCTTTCAATGCCAAGGCACAGCAGCTCTTCAGCAGCTTGCAGATTGCCATGCTCCCTTTCCAAAATTTGCAGGTCAGCCTGCGTGCATGGCTGGGCGGCCTGGGGCAAGCGCTTAACCAGGCTCTCCAGGAACCTTCCCTGGCTCGCGAACACGCCTTTTACCTGCTTGAAGAAGCCGAACAGGCCAGGTACCAAATGAGCGGAGCTGAAGAAAGGCTGGCTGCTGAACTAAACCTTTCAGCCGGCGAACTTTGGGAGAATCTGCAAGGAACCCTTACCTCTCAAAAAACCGTCCTCTTCGAGCTGGATGGCAAAAAACAGACCCTTTCCATGCCTGCCCTCATTAACCTGCGCAGTCACCCAGACCCCCTGGTGCGCGAGCGGGCATACAAAGCCGAAATGCAGGTATGGGAAGAAATGAAGGAGCCGCTGGCGGCCTGCCTCAACGGCATTAAAGGCCAGGTAAACACCCTGAATGCGCATCGCGGGCGCCAAGACTGTTTGCACCAGGCTTTGGACCAAGCCCGTATCGACCGCGCCACGCTGGAGGCAATGCAGGAAGCCATTCAGGATTCTCTGCCGCAATTCCGCCGTTACTTCCAGGCAAAAGCAAAAAAACTAGGCACAGAAAAACTGCCCTGGTGGTCCCTTTTCGCTCCCTTGGGTAAGACCGACCAAACTTACAGCTTTGAAGAAGCCCAGGCACTCATATTGGAAAACTTTGCCTCCTTTACTCCCGAGCTGGCCGCATTAGCCCGGCGCGCTTTTGACGAAAACTGGATCGATGCTGAGCAACGCCCCGGCAAACGCGGCGGTGCCTTCTGCATGGGCGTGGATGCCCTGGAGCAAAGCCGCATTCTGGTCAACTTTGATGGCAGCCTGGACCTCATCATGACCACCGCCCACGAGTTGGGACACGCCTTCCACAACCATTGCGCCTACCAGGCCGGCAAAACACCTCTGCAAACCCAGACTCCCATGACCCTTGCGGAGACGGCTTCGATCATGAACGAAACGATTATGTTTCACGCCTTGCTGGCAAAGGCAAATAATGCTCAGGAAGAATTAGCCTTGCTTGAGGCAAAAATCCAAGGGGATGCGCAGACTATGGTAGACATCCACTCACGTTTCATTTTCGAGCATGAGTTTTTTGTACGCCGTGCAAAGGCCGTCCTGAGTGCCGATGAAATTAGTGAAATCATGCTGGATGCTCAACGCCAAACCTATGGAGATGGCTTGGACCCCGAAGTGCTCAATAAATATGCCTGGACCTGGAAACCCCACTATTACAGTACCCAGCTTTCTTTCTACAACTTTCCGTATTCCTTTGGAAGCTTGTTTGGCACAGGTCTTTATGCTATTTACCAGCAGCGAGGCAGCAGCTTTATCCAGGATTACAAAGAGCTTTTGGCTAGTACCGGCGAAGCCTCAGCGGCCGATCTTGCCAGTCGTTTTGGTATCGATATTCGTTCCAAATCTTTTTGGCAGCAAAGCTTGTCCGAAACTACCGCTCTCATCGACCGTTTCGTAAACCTGCAGTAAAGCATTCCTAACGGCTTAATAATAGGCGGCCAAAAGGCCGCCTTTTGCTTGAGTGGCGGGAATGATAGAATAAACAGTCTATGGAGAATCAAGAGATCCTTTGGGGTAACCCTGTACATTCCTGGCTGGCCGCCCTTTTTATCCTTCTGGGCACAACCTTGCTGCTAGCGTTCCTGCGCAGCTTCTGCTTAAAGCGCCTGGAAAGAAATGCGAAAGACAGTCCCTTCTTCTGGCTGCTGCGCAGCACTCATTGGACTGCTTACTTAGCGTTTGGGCTTTGGCTGGGCTCTGGTTTTATACAGCTGCCCCCGAAAGTTTCTCCCTGCCTGCGCCTGATTGTGATTCTTTTCTTGGGCATCCAGGCTACACGTTGGGTATCTGCCCTCCTGGAAGGCTACTTTACAAAGCATGACAAAGACTTGCCAGGCGATGAGCAAGGCCAACGCATCTCGCACCGCGTGATCGCCACTTTAGTTAAAGTCATCGTCTGGATTATCGTTGCTCTTCTCGCCTTGGAAAATATCCCGGATCTCCAGGTTAGCAGCCTGATTACCGGCCTTGGTATCGGCGGTATTGCCGTTAGCCTAGCTGCCCAAAAGGTGATCGCAGACCTGCTTTCCAGTATTACCATCCGCCTGGATAAACCCTTCGTTGTCGGCGACAGCATCCGGGTATCCGGTTTTATCGGAAAAGTTAGCTCCATTGGCCTGCGGTCTACACGCATCCAAAGCCTGAGCGGGGAAGAACTCATCTTCTCCAATTCCGACCTGCTCTCCACGCCCATTCAAAACTTCAATCGCATGCCTGAACGGCGCATTCAGGTGACTGTACCCTTAGACTATAGCAACAGCCCTGCATCTCTGGAAAAACTTCCGGATTTAGTGCGCCAGGCAGTTGAATCCACCCCCAACACACGCTTCCACAGCTTTTATCTCATCGAGTTGGCAGACCTGCGTATGCGCTACCACCTTGTCTATTACATCACTACCGGGGATTGGGAAACTGCACAAATAGCCCAAAATGCGGTTAATTGCGCTCTTCTCGCTTGTTTTGCATCCGAAGGTATCCACCTTACCGGCAACCCTGCTGCTGACCAGGCTGTTTACCTAAGCCAGGCCGAGCCATAGATTTCATCTTTTCTGCCAGAATATATTTCTAAAGAACAAAGCCCATCTTGGAAGACTTTGTTCTTCTGCCAGAGAATGTGTTTGGGGCTAAAAAGAGCAGGAAACAGTCAGTTTCAACTTGCCTGACAAAAATCGAGAACTGCCTGAGCCACATAGCTGGCATCTTCCAGGCTAAGATGCGGGCCCATTGGCAGGCTTAATTCCGTATCCGCGATTTCTTCCGCCAGTGGAAAATCTCCCCGCTGATAGTCCAAATCCGCATAGGCTTGCGAAAGATGCGGCGGAACAGGATAGTGAATCAGGCTGCCGATACCACGCTCGGTCAGGTAGGCCTGTAAAGCATCCCGGCGCGGGTGCCGTACGGCGAAAATGTGCCAGCCATGGCAACAGCCAGAGGCAAGCGCAGGTAATACCAAGCCCTCAGCTCCGGCCAGATGCTTAAGATACAAAGAAGCTATCTTCTCACGGCGTGCGTTCCATTCGGCCAGTTTTGGCAGCTTGGCACCTAAAAAGGCCGCCTGCAGGGTATCCAAACGCGAATTGTGGCCCCGAACTTCGTTGTAGTACTTGCGCTGAGAGCCATAATTGCGCAATACCCGAACTTTCTGGGCAGTTTCGGCATCATCGGTCACGACAGCGCCGCCATCGCCTAAGGCACCCAAGTTCTTCCCAGGATAAAAGCTATACGCAGCAGTACAGGCGAAACGAGTGTTCTTATAAGGCGCTGCCCCCTCCAGATGCATCTGGGCGCTGTCTTCCAAAATCTTGAGGCCATACTTTTCAGCGATCCCGGAAATCGCTTCCATTTCAGCCTGCTGCCCGTAAAGATGCACAGGCAAAATCGCCCTGGTTTCAGGCGTAATCGCTGCTTCGATCCGTTCTGGATCCAGGTTATAGCTCTCTGGTTCTGGCTCTACTGGCTGCACCTGCGCCCCGATTTCACTGACCGCCAACCAGGTAGCAATATAGGTATTCGAAGGCACGATTACAGCATCCCCGTCTCCAATCCCCCAGGCTTTGAGCGTCAAAATCATTGCTTCCAGTCCATTGCCTACGCCCACACAATATTTTGCCCCGCAATAAGCTGCAAATTGCTGCTCAAACTGCTCTACTTCATCCCCCAGAATATACCAGCCGCTCTCCATTACCCGGCGATAAGCGGCATCTAATTCTTCTTTCAATTCCTGATAGGGGCTTTTCATGTCTAAAAAGGGTATATTTCGCATTATTAACTCCTGGCTTATTCCAATGATTATAGCTTCATTAATTCCTGCCTGTCACGAGTTTGAGCTGTTAGAATAGTAGAATGTCCACAATTCTCACGGTGAATTCACTGAGCAAGTCCTATGGCTCCCACAAAGTTCTGGATAAGCTCAGCTTTAACCTGCAGGCTGGTGAACTGGTCGTAGTACGCGGCGTTAATGGCTCAGGAAAAACCACATTGCTGCATTGCATCAGCGGTTTAATCCCCTTCGACGAAGGCAGCATTACGCTTGCCGGTCAGAATACTGCTGGCCACAGCCAGGCTCTGCGCCGCAACCTGGTATTCATCCCGGATGTGCCCCAGTTCTATACCGAACTAACTGCCTACGAACACCTGCATTTTATTGCGGCGGCCAATAATGCCCTGGATGGTTTTACCCAACGGGCAGAAGAACTCCTGAAGCGTTTTGGTTTGTGGAATTCACGCGATGTCTTTCCGCACCATTATTCGCGGGGCATGCGTTTGAAATTAGGCTTACTTCTGGGGTTTATTCGCCCCGCTGCAGTCCTGCTATTGGACGAGCCAAATTCAGCAATCGACTCCGATGGGCTCGCTTGTCTTATCCAGGAGCTGCAAGCGCGTAAAGCGGCAGGACAGGCCATCCTCCTCAGTTCCCACGACCCTCAGTTTGCCGCCAGCGTTGCCGACACCTGCTACAAGCTTGACCAAGGAATCTTAGAACATGCAGACCATCCTGCTGCCTGAGCAAGGCAAGCAAAGCGGAAGGCTCATACCTTGTCGGGCGCTCCACAGGCTGCGTACAAGGCAGGAAACCAGCGAGCTGCGCTATTGGCTTTTCTTATCGGCTTATGACCTCCAGGACAAAAGCCTTTCTAACAAGCTTTACCTGGTATATCTGCTGGTTTTCTATGGTTTTCTTACCCTGGTTGGCCTGGCTTTTTTTGCCCAGGGAGCTTCAAAGTCATTTCTGATTATGGGAATATCTCAGCCGGCGCCTGCACTGGCTGCTGCCGCCAGCATATGTATTGGCATGGCAGCTTTGGTGCAAATTTGGCAGGCAATCCAAAGCTCTCCCCTGCGCTTCTCGGAAGCGGATCGTTACCAGCTCTGTTTGCAGCCTTTGCCCAAAGCTTTTCTGATACTGCGCTGGACCTGGCTGCCCTGCATAAAAACCCTTCTTCCGCTGCTGTTAATCTTCATTTTCCTGGGCTTCTCCTATGCCGAAAGCCTCTACCCGGGGCTGGAATTTGCCGCACAATTCCCGGCCTTTTTTTTAGCCGGCCTGCGGATGGCAATCGCTCTGATCCCCTGGCATCTCTTCTTTTTCCTGCTCAGCCGGGTTTTTGGTCTGCTGGCACAAACCAAAAGCAGGCCTTCCTTGCTTCTGCTTCCTGGCTTGCTCTTGGTGCTTTTATTCCTGCTTCCGGACCTGCTCAGCTTCTTCCCAGCTTCAGGTCCCCCCAGACTGTGGGCACTGGCATCAGATTTGCCTCGCCTTTCTGCCTTCTTTCGCCTTGACCTTCCCTGGCAGCCAGCAATTCTGCTTTGGCCAACCTTGCTCGCTCTGCTTGCAGTTCTCTTGCTTTGTGTGTTTGCACCTGGCTTTGACCCGCTTAAGGCAGCAGCGCAAAGTGCCCTGGAAACCTCAGTTGCGGAGCTGCGCCGCTATGGCTTCAACTCTGTTGCAGATAGCCTTCAGGCACGTCAGCGCATGGGCATTGCCCGGAACGCTCAGTTTCATCCCAGTGCGCCTGGCTCAATGGCTTTTTTGAACAAAGCATGGCTTAGCTATAAACGCAGCTTTAATTTTTCACGCTTTTGGGAACTGTTTCAATCTGCCCTGCTTCTTCTTGCGCTCTTCATTACACCAGGAGTTTGGACAAAATTACTGCTCCTCATTGTTTGGACCTACGACTATACCCAATTTGCTCTCAGCCGTTTTAGAGCTGATCTGCTCCAATATTATCTCTTGCGCCTTACGCCGCTGCCTGTTTACCATATTGCTTTGGCGGACCTGGCCATTCCTTATCTGCTCAGCCTGCTTTCCACCTGGGCACTTACGATACCTCTGGTATTTGCAGGAATGGCCCCCTGGCCAATCCTCCTGCAACTGCCCCTCATCTTAGCCACTGCCAGCCTGAGCAGTGCAGCAGTAATGCTGAAAAAAGCTGAACCTGCAGCCTTGCTTAGCGGCACTGTCCCTAACCCGGCATTGACCGCCACACTGCTGGCTTGGGCGCTTAATGCGATACCCTTTCTTCTGGAATCAGCCCTGCCATTCCAAAGCCGCGCAGGCACTATTCTGGCCTCCGCTATCTTTTCTTTGCTAAGTTACCGAATGCTGATTGCAGCTTCCAAACCGCATTAGTGTTTCGATATGGGCTGCGAAGCTGAGGAAGATTTTGGAGTCCGCGTGTAAGGCTCTGGCAAAGCCATGATCGCTGATACATGCAGTCATTCTCATCCAACAGAATGTTGCCAGACTTGAGATCACAGTGAATGCCCCCTTCATTGTAGGCATAATCGAAACCCTGGCTTGTTATATGAAGAAACAATAATTATATTGATCAATGCTCCCATACAGTCTGACAAATCACCATGGTTGCGGGAGGATGCAACGGAACCCTATACTGCTGAGTGTAATAGACGGATTGTAGAAGAACCGAAAGGCAGAACGGTTGAACTTTATGTCATCGTACCAGGAACTGCCACGGATCATTCTGTAATAGCCTGAAGAAGGTCCAACGGGGTTATTAGTCTCTCCTTTCTTATAAGGGCCATACCAGTCATAAACCCATTCCCGGACATTGCCAGTCATATTCAAAGCTCCATAGGGACTGGTACCTGCCTGGTAATCCGTCACAGGTCTGGAATCAAATGTACATCCACGATAGTTTGCTAAGTCGCAATCCGGGTTTTCCTCTCCCCAAGGGAAGCTTCGCCCATCAGTGCCACGGGCTGCTTTTTCCCATTGCGCTTCAGTTGGCAGACTGCCCCCAGCCCACTCACAGTATGTCTGTGCTTGATTCCAATCAACATTGACAACTGGGTAATTGCCATAGTCCAAATTATTGTAATAATTGCTACGAGTAGAAGAATTGGTCCATCTTGGATTCGTGCATGCACCAGCCTTAACGCAAAGGGTATATTGGGCATTGTTGACCTCGTATCTATCCATCCAATAGGCATCCAGGTAGACCTGACGAACAGGTTTTTCGTCGCTATCGCCATCCATGCTGCCCATGATGAACTCCCCGGCAGGAACGTAAATCATCTCCATCCCATCCATCTTCCGGATTGTGGTGTGTATTGGTAATGGAGTTGGTGTTTTAATTGGGGTGTGCGTTGGCATCTGGGTTGCTAGGGGAGCAGCAGGTGTTGGAAGATTAAAAATAAAAACCAATACAATTGCAGCAGCAAAAACGATTAAGGCAGCAGCCAGCCCGTTTACAGTCCGCGCTACAGCATCTGTTGAAATATCCCTTTCTGATTGCTCAACTGACACAGTTCCTTTCTTTTTAGTTGACGCATCCGCTTGTATTGCCTCTGAAACAGAGGTACCTTCTCTTTGCTCCTGATTTTGTACGTTTCTAAGCCCTTCTTGCAAAGGTACAGAACCCTGCCCTAACTTCACCCTGGCAACTACATAATAATCTTCCACTATCGAGCCCACTTGCTGATAACGATTCTTTGGGTCCATGGCAAGGCACTTACTAAGCAGCTCACGCCAGCTTTCGGCTAATTCCTTTTTGAACTGAGGTCCATCAATGAGGTGTTTGGTTAAAACTTCGGCAGGACTGGTACCTTCAAAGAGCACCTCCCCAGTCAGAATCTCATAAAGGGTGCAACCCAAGCTGTAGATATCCGAGCGCTCCGTTGCCTGGTTTCCGCGCCAGACTTCCGGAGCCATATAGGCAGGCGTTCCGAACATGCCACCGCTCAAAGTAAGTGAGGCGCTGGAGCCTGCGTACAAGGCTTTGGCAAAGCCAAGATCGCTGATGCGGGCAATGCCATATTGATCAAAAAGGATATTAGCCGGCTTGAGGTCGCGGTGGATGATCCCGTTTTCGTGAATGACTTTCAACCCCCTGAGAATATGAGGGAATATCTTACCTACGCTTTCCTCTGACAGCGCACCTTGCTTGAGCATGTCTTTTAGCGAACCACCTGCCATGAGCCCCATAGAGATATAATAGAGTCCGTTTTGCTGACCAAGGTCGTGAACCGGTACCAGATTGGGGTGCTCAAGCTGGGCAGCCAGGCGGGCTTCCTGTTTAAAACGGCCGATGAAACCGGGATCGATCGTGAGCTGGCTGTGGAGAACTTTGAGGGCCACATACCTGCCTAATACGCTATCACGGGCGCGGTAAACGATCCCAAAACCACCCCGGCCTAACTCTTCAAGAATTTCGTATCTTCCAAGTTTCATGACTCATCCCCGAACAATATCTATTATTCCCCATATTATATTGCACCATTCGCCAATTTCATCAGCGATGCCAGAAAAATAACTTCGAATTTAGTATCGCCTGTACACGCAGAACAGGCTGAACCTGCAGCCTTGCTTAGCGGCACTGTCCCTAACCCGGCATTGACCGCCACCTAGCTGGCTTGGGCGCTCAACGCGATACCCTTTCTTCTGGGATCAGCCCTGCCATTCCAGAGCTGCGCAGGCAATATTCTGGCCTCCGCTATCTTTTCTTTGCTAAGTTACCGAATGCTGATTGCAGCTTCCAAAGCGCATTAGTGTTTCGAAACAGGCTGCGGATTGATAACAACGAAGACCTGCATACAGGCCTTCGTTTTGTTTACTTAGCTTGCAAAAAAACTATAATGCAGCTGCTTGCTGCTGCAAGGCCCGCTCTTCCTCGGTTTCAGCTTCTACCACCAGACCGTGCGGTCGGCTTTTACCATGATCGTCAATATACACAAAGGTAATAAAGCCGTCTACGGTAGGCTCTCCCTTGGTTTCTGCCTTGATATGAGTTATCAGGCGGCTGCGTCCGGTAAAAACAACGCGGGAGGTAAAGCGCACAACTTCACCCGCTTCTACTGGCCTTTTAAAGCGCATCCCGTGAATATTCATGCATAAAAGATACTTGGCGGGTAATACGCTCGATGCAGCAATAAAACCTGCCTCCACCATCCATTCTGCGCCCCTGCCTGCAAAGAGCGTACCGTGATGGTTTAAGTCCCCTCCCTTTACCAAATGATGGATGATCACCGATTCAATTTTCATAAATATTCCTTATGGCAATAAGATCTCAAAGTTATCAAACAGCACCTGCAAGCCCGCATTGTCATAGGTTCCAGCCACCAGTCCTACTGGCCCGGGCTTAAAGTCTTCGGCTTGAACGGTCGCCAGCGTTACACCATCCACTGCAAGCGTCAGTCCATTGCTTCCGCAAACTGCAGACATCGCGTGGCTTGTGCCTGTTGCAACCACCTCGGAGTAGGTCCAATCCACTAAAAAGACAGTTTCGCCATCTATTGTCTGCCAAATAGAAAAATATCCATCCTCCGAAATTTCCAAACCGTAAAAGTCTTGTCCATTTTCTCCGCACATAATGCCGTAGTCGCCGTCACCTACGCTTTTCAAAACCCTGGAATCAACATTGATTACCACATTATCATAAGCGTAATTCACCGAATCCCAGATCCAATAATTAGCCTTTTCCACTTTAAACAGGTAACCGCCCTGCTCGTAATGCGCACTGCCTGCGTTACCTGCTGCGTCAGTCCAGCCGCTATTGGGATTGCTAAAGTCGTCCGCAAACACAAGCTTACCGGTTTCTTCAAAAGCCTGCGGAGTAACCGAGTCTGGCTGAATAGCTACCTGCCCTGCCTGAGCGGCCTGCACAAGCTCCATACTCAGCCGTACTGGCCGCAGCGCATTGATGAAGCCGCCCGTTGGCACACAGCTATCCTTTTCGTCAATATAGCCATCACGATTGGTGTCAAAGAGCGGCCGGCAGTCCACCAGGTCGTTAGCTTCATTACCCGAACCCAACTTCGTGGGTATGCCAATCAGTTTGCCTTCGCTATCTACTGCCAGACCCCCGGAGTTTCCGCCCGCAATCGTAGCTGTGGTCTTAATGTAAGCACGGTTGCCGTAAGGCTCTTCGGCAGTAAAACCGCTTACCTCACCGCGTGTAAGGGTAATGGTTTCGCCGCCAATCCCGGGATATCCCAAAATCGTAATGTTGTCTCCCAGTTTCAAGCTGTCTGAATCGCCCAAGGGCACCGCAGGCAGGTTTAGACTGGCATAATCCAGGGGACGGTCTTGCATATCGCTGCGCACTTTGATTACCGCAAGATCCAGGCGGGCGTCTGCCTGCACAATACTGGCATGATAGGTATCCACTGGCGGGCTATCCTGCGAAAGCGTTAAAGCCACAACCAAATCTTTTACCTGGTAAAAGCGGTCACTCAGTACCACATGGGCGTTGGTTAATATCAGTCCATCCCGCGAGATTAAGGTTCCGGAACCTGTCCAAGCAACCTTTTTCTCGCCATCTACCTCCACAAGAGCTTTAATCTGAACCACAGCCTGATACGGGATTGACCCAAGCGGTTCAGCATCTGGCAGGAGAGCTGGAGATTCCTGCGGTTGCCACCCGGTAGGGTTCGCCCCGCTTAAACTCGCTTGCATCTCGAACTGATAACCGCCGACATCCGTATTCACCAGACCCAGACCCCTGATTAATCCATTTGCCATGGAATTAAAGCGGAAAAGAATAGTCTCTTCTCCACCTGGCGCGATGGTCATATCCAGCTTGATAATGCCTTCGTTCTTGGCATTTTGGGTCAGTGCCAAACCAGGGTTCGAGCCTTTATACTCCACGTTTTGCATGAAATCTGCCGGTAAACGGATTTCCTTTACATGGGCATTGGAAGAACTCACATTCCGCATTGTGAGGATGATGTCAAAATCGCGCCCTTGTTCAATACTGCCCAGCGGATATTCCGAGCTAACTTCAAGACGGCCCTCTGCACTTGGGCCCTTACAGGCACCCAAAACAGTCAGCAGCATCAGGAATAGACTTGCGAGTCTTAAACTGGAAGCTTTGGAATTCTTACACATGGCGATAACCTCAACGCGAAATCATATCATAATTCACTGGCGCTTTTTCAAGCTTTAGCTCTAACTGGTTTTAAAGTCTGCAAGCCTTCATGCCGTTTTGGCCTTGTACTTCCGGCCTTTTAATCCAGTCCTTAAGCAAAACTTGGCGAACATAAACAGGCCTGGATTTCAGCAAAACGACTTTGAATCATGAGGCGTCCATTGCTTATTTTTGTGTTGGATCCGTCGGCCAGCCGCTGCCATTAGGGTCCGGATTATACCAATCCCAGATGTTGATCCCCGTGGTTTCTTCGCCGGCTTTTACCTCAACCGCTACCAGTTCATGCCCACAGTTTGTAGTCAGGTTTTGCACCATACAGACTGCATTATTAGAATACGCCGCCCGCAGTGAATCCGAGGGATTCTTGATCAGATAGCTGAGTACCCAATACTTGCCAACGGGAATATTGTTGAGCATATAAGTGCTTTGACCCTCGTTGGTATTTAGCCAGTAGTAATAACCGGTTGTAAAGTTATAGGCCAATACCCTTTGGGCCGGAATGTATTCCGAAGGATAGCTTAAGGCTCCGCTGATACGTCCAGTTGGAACAGCCGTTGGAGTGAGCGTGGGCTGTACTCCCGGTGTAGCCGTAGCTGGAATTGAGGTGGGGCAGGGCTCAGCTGTAGGGCAGACAGGACAGGTAGCGGTAGGCTGCAAAGCGATCTGAGTCATCGCCTGGCCCATGGTCTCCAATTCACCCGCCATCACAGTGCTTTTAATGACCAGGTCTACATTGGTAGCTTGTAAATCACTGAAGCCGGAAGGCTTAATCAATCCGCAGCCACTTAAGAGCAACACGGTCAGGATTGTGATGGTTAATACTTTTGTTTTCATGGTCCTCCTCATCTTAAAACAGCACTAATACCAGGTGCTGCGAAATCATTGCTCGGATATTCTGCTCTTCAAGTTCATTTTACTTCCGAAATCAAAACTTGTTCTTTAGCGTAGATCTCTCTCAATTCAGCTCTACACATCTTTCCTCCGTTGACACAGCCTGACCTTTCTTTTATGCTTAACTCTGTGGATCTCTTTGATACGCTAAGCCCCACTGTGCTGACAGTAACTGCGCTAAATAATTACTTGCGGGAACTTCTGGAAACAGATGAAATCCTGCAAGACCTTTGGGTGCGCGGGGAAATATCCAATCTTTCACAACCACGCTCCGGACACCTTTACTTTACTTTAAAGGATAGCGAAGCCCAAATGCGCTGTGTTATCTGGAAGCAGAGCGCTTTGCGTCTGCGTTTTACTCCTCAGGACGGGATGGCTGTGGAAGTACATGGCAACATGAGTATCTACCCAGCCGGAGGACAGGTTCAGCTTTACGTAGACAGTATGCGTTTGGCTGGCGAAGGTGCGCTTTATCAGGAGTTTTTACGCCTTAAGGCACGCCTTGAGGCCGAAGGTCTCTTTGATCCCATACACAAGCGTCCAATTGCTGCCCTTCCGGCACATATCGGTATTATCAGCTCGGCAACCGGCGCAGCCCTGCAAGACATGCTTAACACGCTTGCACGCCGCTGCCCCACCCTAAAGGTGACTATCGCCCCCACCCAAGTTCAGGGAGCAGGTGCTGCCCAATCGATGCTTGCTGCCCTAAATGCACTCAATGCCCTGCCAGACTTGGATACCATCCTCCTGGCCCGGGGAGGCGGATCTATTGAAGACCTTTGGGCTTTTAACGATGAAGAGCTTGCACGTGCTATTTTTGCCAGCCGTGTTCCCGTAATTACTGGCATTGGCCACGAAACCGATTTCACCATTGCCGATTTTGTAGCCGACCTGCGCGCACCCACGCCTACTGCAGCAGCTGAATTGGCTACAATACGCACTTTGAGCGATCGCATCGCTGAGCTCCGCCAGCATGCCGCTGTCCTGGATGAGCTCATCGCCAAGCACCTCAGCCTGCGCAATCAAAATCTCCGGTTAGCCACCCTGGAGCTGATACGTCATACTCCTCAAGCCCAGCTGAATAATGCCATTCAACACCAGGATGAGTTGAATGCTCGTCTGGACCGCGCAATTTACAGCCAGCTGCAAAGTGCTGCTTATCGGCACCAAGCCCTGCTTTCCCGACTGCAGGCTCTAAACCCAAGCGCCGTATTGCGACGCGGATATGCCATCATCAGTGATGCTGCCAATGGCAAGCTAATAACCAGTATCCGCCAGATGAACACCAGAATGGCATTAAAATTGCAAGTCAATGATGGCAACGCGTTTGCCACGCTGGATCACATCGAAGGAGCGCCGCATGACTGCTGAACCAAGCTACGAAACTGCTTTTCAAGCCTTGCAGGAAGTGATTGAAAAGCTGGAAACTTCCGAGCTTCCCCTTGAAGAAGCGCTGTCACTCTACGAAAAGGGGAAAATGCTCAGTGCGCAGTGCTTGGCAATCCTCGAGAAAGCCCAATTGCGTGTTTCGCAGCTAAATCCAGCAGCCCCTGCTGAGGATGAGGATTAAAGAGATGCCTTGGGATGTCCTTACCAGCCCAATAGCTATTGCAGTTTTCTTTTCATGGCTGCTGGCACAAATCCTTAAGGTTCCATTTGCTTATTGGCGCGGACAGCGCGTGAGCTGGTCTCTCCTGATTAGTCCCGGAGGAATGCCTTCTTCTCATAGCTCTGCTATGACAGCAGTCACCACAGCTATCGGTTTAGATAGCGGCTGGAGCAGCCCGCTTTTTGTGCTGGCCCTCACGGTAACCTTTATTGTGGTTCACGATGCCACCGGTGTACGCCGGCAAGCTGGTTTTCACGCCGAACGCATCAACGTTTTGGTTGAAGAGATTTTCAAAGCCAAAAAGTGGCCTGGAGAAGGACTGAAAACCCTCAGCGAGGTCATTGGCCATTCGCCATTCGAGGTCTTAACCGGTATCCTCCTCGGTATAGCCATCGCCCTTATCGTGCATACCTTGATGTGCTGACTCGCACTGCTGCCTAATCAAATCACAGCATAAAAGGATCCTAAGGTTTTACTGACCCACCGGGTCAGTTTTGACAATACTTTCAGCCCGCCTGTCCCAGTCGACGGCGCACACCTTGCCAAATGCTCAACAGCTCAGGCGCTTTCATTAACCAAAGCATCAGGGTAAAGCTTGCCAGACCCAATGCCAGCCCCCCAAACAATTTGACCAGAGCACCAAAAGGTGCCAAGCAAAGCCACAGAAACAAAACAGCGCCCATAACAAAGCTGGCTGCCAGGGAAATGAAGATGCCTTTGCGAAGGCTTGAAGTCTCCAGACCTTGCATCCGCTTGGCGATCAAAGTCCACAGGATAACACACTCCAGCCCAGTCGCCACAGAGTTTGCCAGGGCCAAACCACCATGGGCCATCCACCCCATTTGCCGAAAGAGACTGACAAAAGCAAAAGAAAGGCCGATGTTGATGCTCATTGCAATCACGCCTACCGTCACCGGGGTGCGCGTATCGTGCAGGGCATAAAAGGCTCGGCTCAGCACCTCCACTAAAGAATGGCCCACCAAGCCAGCAGCATACCAAAGCAGCGCCCAGCTAACCATCTGGGTAGACCGTTCAGTAAAGGATCCTCGTTGATAAAGAGTTTGCACCAAAGGCTGCCGCAGCAATATCAGGCCAATACTGGCCGGGATTGCCAATAAAAGTACTGCCCGAAGAACACCCGAGAGGGTACGCCGCATCTCCTTTGTTTTGCCTAATTCTGCCAGGCTGGAAAGCGTAGGCAACGAGGCAATGCCGGCGCTTTGGGCAATTGCCATTTGCGGCATGAGCATGAGCCGGAAGGCATAACCAATGGCAGCTACCGACCCCTCTACCCCTAAGCTTAACGCAATCAGTGTGTTGGTGACGAAATTAAGCTGCACTACGCCTGCACCAATTACACGCGGCACCATCAATTTGAGCACTTGTCGTACTGCTGGGTTTCGAAAACCCTCCTTGCGGTAATACTGCCGCTGGGGAAGTTTTAATAAGGCCGGGATCTGAATGCCCAGATGTGCAGCCGAACCGATCACGACTCCATAAGCCAGCCTTTCAACACCCCAGGCAGCCGGCAAAACCACCATTCCGAAGATCATGCCCAAAGAATAAAGCACCGGTGCCAGAGCAGGCACCAAAAACACCTGATGAGCATTTAATGCCCCCATCACGAGTCCGGAAACACCAAAAATCCAAACAGTAGGCAGCATAATGCGCAGCAAGCGGACAGTCAGGTCCAACTGCACTGCGGCTGGGTTTGGATCCAGAGCATAGAGGCCATATTGGGCAAGCTGCGGAGCAAAAACCCAGGCCAAGGCGGTAATCACCAGCAATATCACGCTCAGGGTATTAACCACACCGCTGGCCATTTTCCAGGCCTTTTGGCGCTCACCACGGGCCAAAAACCCGGAAAACATAGGGATGAAGGCGCTTGCCAAAGCCCCGCCAGCCAGCAAGTTAAATAGCAGCTCGCTGATGCGGTTGGCCGCAAAAAACGAGTCTACTTCAACAGAAATGCCAAAATAGTGCGCCTGCAGCATGTCACGCACGAGCCCAATGATGGCGCTAAACACAAAGGCAATCATCACCAGGCCGGCTGCTCGGGCGATTTGTCGGCCTCCGCTATTGCCAGCATCTTGCGGGATTTCAGATTCCGTTGGCAGCGGACAGTATTTCCCACTGGCAGGGGCGTCGTACAAGCTGCCTTCCTCAAGGTCTGCAGGCAGCATGGCAGAATCTTCTTGCGTCACCCCTGCTTTACCTTGCGAATCTTGCGTGACTGGTTTGCTCACGAAAGCTCCCTTCTGTTTTGCCCTTGGGCAAAAACAACCTTAGCTTCTTCCCAAAGGGCATCCATTCTAGCAAATCCCAGCTCCTGTACACCTTTCCCCTGCTCCCGGGCTTTTGCCTCTATATAGGAAAAGCGTTTCCTAAAGCGTTCGTTAGTATCACGCAGCGCCATTTCCGGGTCAATGTCAAGCCAGCGAATGAGGTTCACCGCCGCAAAGAGCAAGTCCCCTGCTTCAGCGTTACGGTCAGCAGCGGTATCTGCCTCCAGGAATTCCTGAATTTCTTCCTGCAGTTTTGCCACAACAGGTTCCAGCTCATTCCAATCGAAACCAACCCGTTTAGCACGTTTTTGGATTTGCTGAGCTTGCGTTAATGCTGGCAGTGTTTTAGGAATGCCATCCAGGATGCCCTTGTTTGTCTCTCCACGGTTTTTTCGTTCGCTGGCTTTAATTTTTTCCCAGGTTTGCGTCACGCCTTCTATATCATCTACTATCGTGTCGCCAAACACATGCGGGTGGCGGCGAACCAACTTTTCTGAAATACCTTGCAACACATCATTCAAGGTAAAATCCTGATCTTCATTGGCAATCTGAGCGTGCAAAACAATCTGTAAAAGGAGGTCGCCCAACTCTTCTTTCAGGTGGCTCATATCCTCTTCATCAAGAGCCTCCAGCACTTCATAGGCTTCCTCTAAAAGGTTAGGGCGCAGGCTCAAATGGGTCTGTTGGCGGTCCCAGGGACAGCCCTCCGGACTGCGCAATTTTGCAATTATCTGTTGAAAACCTTCCAGAGAAGCCCCTGATGCTAAAGGAGGAATATAAAGAATACTGGAAGAATTCACCCGCATGGAGCGGTCAATTTGCCATAGCTGGCAGCCTTCAATGCTCTCACTGGGCAGCCCCACATCGTGCAGCAGTTTTACTTGCCACTCGTCCGGATATACAGCCATCAGGCTTAATTTAAGGTCTGTTATGCTGCTGGCTTCTGTAATACTCCTTACCAATACAGGCTGGGTGGGGTTGAAATTGGGAACTTCCAAGTCTGCCAGCTGGTTGGCGTGCGCTATACTTAGCCCTGCGCCCAAATCCAGGTCAAAAACAGCCATCGCCAGGGTAATGGGATCAATAGCCGGCAAAAAAGCAAATTCCAAGCCATTCTCTGCAGCCTGCGCCTTTAGGCAGCTCAGCAAGATAGTACCGGCAGCGCCGCCCGCAAGGGCCAAATTAACAACCCTGCCCTCTAAAGCTTCGGCAATTAATCGCTTGCATAGATCATCTAACTCTATATCTTCATTCTCCGCCAGCAAGACAGCAATTTCCAAATGATCAGGCAATTCTGTAATTGCGGGGTGCAATCGATCCAGGACATAAATACGCGTTGCATTCAGCAAGGCGTCCCAGGCTTGACGGCTAAGCAGCTCGACCCCCGCCGGGCCTAAGTCAATGACGGTAACAGTTCCAAGAGCTTGCATACACACTCCAATAAGCACAAAGGCTGCCTGCAGGGCGGGCAGCCTTTTTATTGTATCCTAAGCTAACTGCTGCCATAGCAGTCAGTGAGGGCCAAAGTCCAATACTAACGCTTGGTGTAGGTTGGGGCCTTGCGAGCGCGTTTCAAACCTGGCTTCTTGCGTTCCTTAATACGGGCATCACGGGTAAGCAGGCCCTTTTCGCGCAAACCTCTGCGTGAACCCTCATCCAGTGCTACCAGTGCGCGGGCTAAGCCTAGCTTGACAGCATCACGCTGTCCGCTTACGCCGCCACCTTCAACCTTTACGGTCACATCATAAGCAGCAGGGTTCTGGCCGGCTGCATCAATGGCGCTTAAGATAGCTGGAGAATCGCCTTCGCGTGTAAAATAGTCATCTAAAGGCTTATCGTTTACCGTAAAGTTTCCCGTTCCTGCAAAAACACGCACACGCGCGGTGCTCTCTTTGCGACGGCCGATTGCTTCTTTATACTCTGCCATAATACCTCAATTAATTCTCTAATTTGAAGGGCTGCGGATCTTGCCCGGCATGAGGGTGTTCCGAACCAGCATAAATTTTCAGATTGTCCAGATAACGTGCCGTCAGTCGATTTTTCGGCAGCATGCCGCGTACCGCAAAACGAATAACCCTGTCTGGGAATCTTTCCATTTGACGTTCAAAGCTTACTTCCTTAAGCCCACCCGGGTATTGTGTGTGATGGTAATACTTCTTTTCCGCAACACGGGTAGGATTTGCCTGCACCTGCGCGGCGTTGATCACCACAACATGATCTTCCATAACCACACCAGGAGTGTACTCCGGATTATGCTTACCGATGAGCAGGCTGGCGATTTGTGTAGCCAGGCGACCAAGGGTTTGGCCGGAAGCATCAATAAGATGCCATTTGCCGGCTATCTGTCCTTTAGGAACGTATGTCTTTTCCATTAACTTTCTCCGTTTTTCTCACCAAGCCTCGGTTTTTCCGGGCCTTCTGTCAACACTCTTATCCCTGTTGGGTATTCTACCTGCAGGAGGGTAAGCCCCCTTGCAGGAGCCAAAGCCACAACGCCGGTTGAACCGCTTTCTAAGCCTTGCTGCACAATTTGGAGCGGCAATTTGCCTAAACCAACTTGCACCAGCACCCATACAATACGCCGCACCATATGGTAAAGGAAGGCATTTCCGCGAATAGCAAACCAAAGTTCGTCACCTGTCTGAACCCAATTGGCCTGCGAAATCATCCGCACAGTTGTGCCATCCTCCTTTAAGGCTTTTCCGAAGGCTCTAAAGTCATGTTCACCAAGTAAGCTTTCTGCTGCCTGATTCATTAATCCCAGGTCTGGTTTTTGGTCCAGTCTCCAGGAAAACCGATCGATGAACGGATTACGCACCGGAGCAACGTAGAGTCGATAGCGGTAATTACGGGCCAGGGCATCATAACGGGGGTGGAAGCCTGGCATTACGCGCTCAACCTGTTGAACAGCAATATCTGCAGGTAAATTCGCATTCAGCGCAGTCCGCAGCTGCCAATCCGGATGTTTCCACTCCATTTCGAAGCTGACTACCTGCCCTAAGGCATGCACACCGCTGTCGGTTCGGCCAGCAGCATGAACAGCCCGCCCTTGCCAACCTAAACAACGCAAGGCTTCCTCAAGGGTAGCTTGTACGCTGGTTTTTATTGCCTGCCGCTGAAAGCCATTGTACTGCGTGCCTTCATAAGCGAGGATAAGTTTGTAAAGTGCCATACCTTTCAGCTTTTCATCCGAAAGGCCGATTTATTTCTTACTCCGAGACAAGCTCGAGAACGACCATTTCAGCATTATCGCCCAAGCGCGGACCTAATTTGAGCAAGCGAGTGTATCCACCAGGACGGCTGGTAAAACGCGGTGCAATATCATCAAAAAGCTTTTTAACCAGATCTCCGCTTGAATTACCCAGCTCACGAGCGATTTGGCGACGAGCGTTCAGCTGCGCAATTTCATCAGCTTGATTGCTGTTTTTCGCAACTGTAATCATCTTTTCAGCCTCACCCTGGATGCTCTTGGCTTTCGCCAATGTGGTCTGAATTTTTTCATGCTCAAACAGTTGTTTAATCATCGTCTTACGCATCGAAATACGATGACCAACCGAACGGTTGAGCTTATAACCTTTTACCTTATGTCGCATAAAACCTTACTCCACTTCTGCATCTTCCAAGAAGCCTTTTTCGATCATCTTGGCTTTTAGTTCGGCCAAACTTTTCTCTCCAAAGTTCCGGATTGAAAGCATCGCACTTTCACCCTTTCCGAGCAGCTCAATGACATCACCTACCGAAGTTACACCAGTCCGTTTGAGAGAGTTAAAAACTCGCACCGAGAGGTCCAGGCTTTCGATGGGAGTCTCAGCGATCTCCGAAGAAAGATTGTTATCGCTTTCGCGGGCAGGAGCAGGCTTAACCAAAGTCTCTTCAGTGGTACCACTAATGAAGCGTAAATGCCCCATCAATATCTTGGCACTTTTGATCAGAGCGCTTTCTGGCGAAATTGTTCCATCGCTCCATATTTCCAGGTTGAGACGGTCGTAATTGGTGCTGTGGCCAACGCGGGCGTTGGTAACATTCCAATTCACACGACGCACGGGTGAAAATATTGCGTCCACGGGCAAAACACCAATCGGCAGTCGCTCAGCGCGGTCGCCAGCGGGCAAATAGCCACGTCCTGCCTCAACAGTCATATCCATTTCAACATGGGCATCTTTCTCATCAATACTAAAGAGATAAAGCTCGGGGTTAATAATCTCCACCTCAGGAGGGCAAACAATATCAGCCGCTGTGATGGTTCCTTCACCCTTAACTTCCAAATGGATCTGGGCTGTTTCTATATTATTATGCAGCTTCATGCGCAGTTGTTTAATCTGCAGCATCAGTTGGATAACATCCTCACGAACGCCGGGAATTGTACTGAACTCATGCTGCACATCCATGATGCGCACAGATGAAACAGCTGCACCATCTAAAGATGAGAGCAATACACGGCGCAGAGCATTACCTAAGGTAACTCCAAAGCCACGTTCCAGGGGACTGATCGTAAACTTGCCGTAGTCGCGGGACTCATTAGCGCGTTCTATCTTGGGTGTTACCATTTCGATTATTCCTGACACGGTTACCTCTAATCAGTCAATCTTTACGGAAAGACTACTCATCCGCCTTAGCGGGAATAATATTCAACGATTAGCTGTTCGTCGAGGTTCCCATCGATCTCGGAACGTTCGGGCTGGCGAAGCATACGTCCGCTAAGCGTGTTCAGATCGCGGGCAAGCCAGGTAGGCACTGTGCGGCCTTCGGCCTCTTCCTTCAAAGCTTTGAAGTAGGGTGAGTCTTTTGAAGTCTCACGCACCGAGATCACATCATCCACTTTCACACCAAATGATGGGATATCAGCTCGCTGACCATTCACTAAAAAGTGACCATGGTTCACCAGCACGCGTGCCTGCGGACGGCTCGCGGCAAAGCCCAGCCTGTAAACAACGTTACTGAGGCGAGTCTCGAGAATTGTAAGCAAATTCAAACCAGTTAGACCATGCATCTTCAGAGCCTGGCTATAGAATCTGCGGAATTGGCGCTCAAAAATACCATAAACTCGGCGTGCTTTTTGTTTCGCACGCAACTGCTTGGCATAGTCCGATTCGCGGCCTGGCCGAATGGATTGCATCTTTCCATGCATTCCAGGCGGGTAACCGCGTTTCTCAAAAGCGCATTTGGGGGTAAAACAACGTTCACCCTTCAAGAACAATTTTTCGCCTTCGCGGCGGCAAAGACGACAAACAGCATCTGTATATCTAGCCATAGTTCAATAATTCCTTCTTCTATTTAGACGCGGCGTTTCTTGGGTGGGCGGCAGCCATTATGCGGTACAGGCGTCAGATCAGAGATCATCCGCACGCGAATGCCAGCTGCCTGTACAGCACGAATGGCATTTTCACGGCCAGGACCAGGACCCTTGATGTAAAGTTCAACTTCCTGTACACCCATTTGCTGCGCCACACGAATCGTTTGCTCGGTGGCCAATCGGGCGGCAAAAGGCGTGCTTTTGCGCGAACCTTTAAAACCAACCGAACCGGAACTGCCCCAGCAGAGTGTATTACCCTGCAAGTCAGTAATCGTAACGATGGTGTTGTTGAAAGACGCGAACACATGCACCTGGCCGGAACTGACCTGGCGCTTAACTTTACGTGAACTGGTCGTGCGTCGCGCAGTACGTGCTTGTTTAGCCATATTTCTTCCTCACTCGTTCTTAGCTCGCCAATTTACCTTGCTTTGGGGGCCGCGGGGAGAAGAAGGATACCCCATTCCAAAGCTCAGGAATTAGCTGGCGTTAACTTATTTCTTGGTTGCGCCCTTGCGGCGGCCACGGCCGGCAACGGTCTTCTTGGGACCCTTGCGCGTGCGGGCGTTTACACGCGTGCGCTGCCCGCGCAATGGCAGATTGCGGCGATGCCGCATACCGCGGTAACATCCAATTTCAACCAGGCGTTTGATGTTCATCTGCACTTCGCGGCGCAGGTCACCTTCCACCTTTAGATTCTGGGCAATGTGGTCACGCAACTTAGACAGATCGTTCTCGGATAAATCCTTTACCCGCAGGTCAGGGTCTACGCCGGTCGCTTCCAAAATTTGGTCTGCGGTTTTGGGGCCAATGCCATAAATGTAACGCAAGCCAATTTGGATGCGTTTGTTGCGCGGTAGATCAACACCTTCAATACGAGCCATGTTCTATTCCTTATCCTTGTCGCTGCTTGTGACGCACGTTGGTGCAAATAACGTAGAGACGACCGTCACGCTTGACAATCTTGCAATTTTTACAGCGTTTCTTAACCGAAGCTGATACTTTCATTTATTCGTACTCCTTCTTCATCCTGCAAAGTTATTATTATATCGTTTCCATGGTCTTTTGCAAGACCTTTTCTTCATAGCTCTGTGAGCACCAGCGGGCCATCTTTTGTAATGGCGATACTATGCTCCTGGTGCGCCGTGAGTGACCGGTCAGCCGAAACCACTGTCCAGCGGTCAGCTTTCACTTTCGTACGCCGTGTACCCACCAGTACCATCGGTTCTACGGCAATCGTCATGCCCTCACGCAGTACCAAACCTTCGCCAGGTATGCCATAGTTGGTAAAGTCATGCGGCGCTTCGTGCATACGCCTGCCCACACCATGACCGGTATAGGTATGTGTACAGTAAAACCCATTCTGCTCTACCCAAGCCTCTATCGCGGCGCCGACGTCGCCGCTGGTATTGCCAGGCACCATCAGCCGTATTGCAATTTCCAGCGCCTCAGCGGTTACATCAATCAGCTTCTGTGCCAGAGCTGAGATTTCTCCCACACCTACAGTAAAAGCACTGTCACCCACAAAGCCTTTGTAAACAGTTCCACAGTCCACCGAGATAATCTCGCCTTCCTGCAGTTTGCGCTTTCCAGGTATGCCATGCACCAATTCTTCATTGATGCTGGTGCAGATACTTGCCGGATATGGATAAGGGCCCGGATAGTTTTTGAAGGGCGAATAAACTCCATAACGGCGCTGAACGGCCTCGGCAACCTCATTGAGCTCACCAGTGCTTACGCCAGGTGCAATTGCATCCCGAACTGCTTTAAGCGTTTCGGCATTGATGCGTCCGGCCTCACGCATAATCGCGATTTCAGACGCGCTTTTAAGGTTCACGCTGTTACCTAGATCGTACACTGTCAACAGCTTGTAAGATGGCTTCGGTCACCTCAGCTATCGGTAATTCGCCATCAATTTCAACCAGCTTTCCTGCCTCGCGATAGTATTCAATGAGCGGGGAGGTCTGCTGATAATACACATCAATACGGCGCTGAACGGTTTCGGATTTGTCATCATCACGCTGATACAAAGGCGTACCGTCAATGTCATCAACCCACTTGACCTTAGGAGGGTTATTAATTTCATGGTATACCCGACCGCTTTGGCTCACCCATCGCCCCCCCAAGCGTTTTACCAGGGTAGCATCCGGCACCGAAATAAACGGCACCAGGTCAACCTTTCCGCCCATCTCAGCTAATAGCTCTTCCAAAGCAGCTGCTTGTGCTGGTGTACGCGGAAAACCATCCAAAACGGCTCCTTGAGCACAGTCCGGTCGGCTAAGCCGCTCACGCACCATCGCGATGGTAACATCATCCGGAACCAATTCACCTTTCGTCATAAAGGTGTTTGCCAATTGTCCCAG
Organism: Anaerolineaceae bacterium; assembly: GCA_040772305.1. Classification (GTDB taxonomy): domain Bacteria; phylum Chloroflexota; class Anaerolineae; order Anaerolineales; family Anaerolineaceae; genus Mesolinea. Next base: position 1,045,031 of record JAXGYK010000001.1, on the reverse strand, counting down.
CTCAGTCTCATTGGCAAGGTTTTCGCGGAACAAATCACCCGTGGAAACATGCACAAGGCCAACTTGCTTCGCCAGCACTTTAGCCTGGGTACCCTTACCGGCACCCGGAGGACCAAGCATAACAATGTAAGTAGCCTTTTCGTTCATCAGATACCCCTACGAAATCAAACGGTCATCGTACCCATGCATACGCAATTCGGTTTCGATAAGCTGCACGGTATCACGAATGGTGCCTACAACAATCAGCAGGCCCGAAGCCGAAGTAAGGAAGAGGCCAGAGCTCTTCGTCGGTAATACAGCACCCAGAATATAAGGCAGCACAGCCACAAAGCCCAGGAAGAAAGCTCCCGGCAATGTAATGCGCCGCTGAACACGTGTGAGGTAGTCCTGCGTTGGTTTACCGCGCACCACACCTGGTATCTGAGCACCTTGCTTTTTCAAGTTCTCGCCGTAGTTCTGTTGCGAGAATAGTACATCGGTATAGAAGAAGGTAAACGCAACCACTAAAATAAAGAAAAGCAATGGATACCAGCCGTTGTCATTACCGAAGGCGCGTTGCGTCCACTGGGCTGCGTTGGCAATCCAGGCTGATTTCGAGCCAACAAAGAAAGTGGCAAGTATAGCCGGGAAGGTCAAAAACGACTGTGCAAAGATAATCGGGATCATCCCTGCCATGTTTACCATTAGCGGAAGGTTGCTGCGCACAGGCATAGACATACGGTTGCCAATACGCCTTCCGGGGAACATTACCGGTACATTTCGACGTCCCTGGGTTACAAAGACAATCGCAAAAATAACCAGGGCTAAAATCACCAGCACCAACACGAAGATCCACCAAGGGTCTTTTTGCTGGGCCATATTCAACAAACTTACCGGTATTCGGCTCACGATACCAGAAAAGATGATCAGGCTAAGACCTTGATTGCGCAAACCAAACTCGCTGATCAACTGACCAATCCAAATACCAAACATGGTACCGGCAACCATAGCAATGATTGCTGTCAGTGTAGGCAAAAGCTGCGGCCCGCTAAAACCCCAGTTTTGAATAATGCTTCCCTGCAATTGGCTATTAAAGATGTTGATTTGGCCAAATGCCGAAAGCAGTGCCATTGGGATGGTAAGGATCAGGGTCCATTTCTCCATCCACTTACGGCCTTCACGGGGGTCGTCCCTCATCATACGTTCCAGAGCCGGAATTACCGGTTGAAGCAGTTGCAGGATAATCTGCGCTGTGATGTAGGGGTAAACACCCATCGCCAACACCGAGAAACGGGAAACCGCGCCGCCCGAAAGCAGGTCCAAAAGACCAATCAGGTTGCCGCCTGCACCACCCACTTGGGTGAGCTGGGCAGCCAGTGCCCGATCAACACCCGGAACAGGAATATTTGCCGCCAGGCGATAGACAGCCAGCAATAGCAATGAGATTAAAAGCTTATTGCGGATGCCTTCAGATTTCCAGAGGTAACGCCAGGACGATCGTTTCATGATACTCCTTCCAGGGTTGCTTATTCAGCAATCGTTTCGATGCTGCCGCCGGCCCGCTCAATTTTCTGGCGGGCGCCATCGGTAACTTTATGACACTTTATATTCAGCGCCACATTAACATCACCGCGGCCCATGATTTTGATCGGTTTTTCTCCGCCCTTCAGCAGACCAGACTCTTTAAGCAACTCAGGTGTTATTTCAGTTCCAGCCTTAAACGCCTTAAGGGCATCCAGGTTCACTTCGGCATAGCGCACGCGATTCAGCGGAGTAAAACCTTCACCGCGTAAAAACGGCAACTTGCGGAAGATAGGCAGGTTTCCGCCCTGGTGATACAAGCGCACACCACCGCTGGTGCGGGCATTTTGGCCTTTGGTACCGCGACCGGCAGTTTTGCCAGATCCGGATGCCGGCCCGCGCCCCACACGCTTGCGGCTCTTCTTAGCGCCTTCGTTGGGTTTTAAGTCGTGTAGTTGCATTAGTTCTTCTCCTCAGCAGCCGGAACTACTTTTACCAGGTGTGAAACCTTGGCAAGCATACCGCGCAGGGAATCGCTATCCTTATGCACAACGGTCTCATTCAATCGGCGAAACCCAAGTGCCTTTAAGGTTTTTTTTGTTCGTTCGGTATAGCCTATACCGCTTTTTACAAGCGTAATGCTCAGTTTCTGAGTTTGTTTCTTAGGCATTCTGCTTCCTCCGCTCCCAGTAAGGGGTTACATCGACCACATTTTTACCGCGTTCAGCAGCTACAGTAGCAGGGTCTTTAATTTGCGAAAGAGCATCAAAGGTTGCTCGAACGATGTTGAGCATATTACTGCTGCCCATTGATTTGGTCAGGATGTCTTTAATACCGGCAGCTTCACACACTGCACGCACACCGCCAGCAGCAATTACACCAGTTCCTTGCGAAGCAGGCTTCAGCAAGACCTTGGCGCCGCTTTGAGTACCAATCACCTCGTGAGCAATGGTAGTGCCCAAAAGGCTTACCTTATGCATGTTTTTGTAGGCACGCTCTGATGCTTTGCGCATCGCGTCCGGCACTGCACCAGCCTTACCAACACCCAAACCTACATTGCCATTGTTATCGCCAACAACCATGGTGACACGGAAGGACATGCGCCGACCGCCTTTCACCACCTTGGCTACACGGGCAATATCAATAACGCGTTCGTCAAATTGGGGTTCCAGGTTTGTAAAATCTTCCATGTTTTCCTCAGTCTAGAATTCCAGCCCACCCTTGCGGGCGCCTTCGGCCAGGTTCTTGACGCGGCCGGTATAGTAGTATCCACCGCGATCCATAACCACGGAGCGGATGCCTTTTTCAACAGCACGTTTTGCCAGCTCTTCGCCGACAATTTGGGCTTGCTCAAGCCGTTTTTTGCCTTTTAAGCTGCTGCGCAAGGCAGAATCAACGGTGGAAGCCGAAGCCAGAGTAGTGCCGCTGTGGTCATCAATCACCTGAGCATAGATTTCATTAATTGATCGGTAAACATTCAGGCGTGGGCGTTCCGGTGTACCAAAGATCTTCTTTCGTACACGAACGTGGCGCTTAAGACGGGCTTGATTACGTGATTTTTTAGCCATATATACCTCTATTTACCAGTCTTTCCAGCTTTACCAGCCTTGAGTTTAACCACTTCGTTCTGATAACGGATACCCTTGCCATGGTAAGGCTCTGGCGGACGGATCTTGCGGATATTGGCAGCAATCTGGCCTACTTGCTGGCGGTCGCGTCCCTTTACCTTGATAAGACGGGTCTTCGAGTCGGCTTCAAAACTGATGCCGTCAGGAGCCGGAAAGTTGACCGGGTGCGAATAACCCACATTAATCAGCAGGTCTTTGCCATTCATTTCAGCTTTGTAACCAACACCTTGCACCTCAAGCACGCGTTCAAAGCCCTGGCTACAGCCAACAACCATATTGTTTAACAAGGCACGCGTGGTACCATGCAGGGCACGAATACGCGGTTCGTCGTTGGGACGTTCCACGGTAATGGTGCCGTCTTCCATTTTGATGGTGATTTCCGGTGAGAACTCTTGCGAAAGTTCACCTTGCGGGCCTTTTACGCTCACCTTCTGACCATCAATCTTCACTTCCACACCCTTTGGAAGGGTAATGGGTAGTTTTCCGATACGAGACATCTTGATACCCCTTCCTACCAAACTTTACAGAGGACCTCACCGCCAACACCAACCTTGCGGGCACGGGCTCCGGTCATAATCCCCTTGGGGGTCGATAAAATAGCGATGCCGATACCGGAGAGCACCCAGGGAATCTCTTTCCGCGAGGCATATACACGGCAACCTGGACGGCTTACACGCGTAATTCCGGTAATAATCGGCCTGCGATGGCGGCGTTCACCAATATATTTCAAGGTAAGCTTAAGCGTTTTGCTGCCTTTGGCCTTACCATCCACAACTTCATAGCTCTCCAGATAGCCCTCTTCCTGCATAATCCGAGCAAGCTCCTGTTTTAGTTTGGAGTTGGGCATTGCTACTACAGCCTGACCGGCCATAGCCACATTACGAATCCGAGTGAGCATATCGGCAATAGGATCTGTCATACTCATATTTCTTCCTCCAAGCCTTACTACCAGGATGCTTTCTTCACACCAGGTATCTTACCCTGCAGTGCCAGCTCTCTGAAACAAATACGGCAAAGGCCAAATTTGCGAATATAACCGCGCGGGCGCCCGCAGACTCGGCAGCGGTTGACCACCCGACCAGGATACTTTCTCCGCATTTCGCGGTACATCATACACTTTTTAGCCATTAGTTTCCTTTCTTGAAGGGCATACTGAATTTCTTCAGCAGCTCCCGCGCCTGATCATCTGTTTCAGCGGTGGTCACAATCGTAATTTCCATACCGCGAACCTTGTCGATCTTGTAGTATTGGATCTCGGGGAAAATCAACTGCTCAGTGAGGCCCAAAGTGTAGTTACCACGCCCATCAAACGAATCGGGGCTGATACCGCGAAAGTCGCGTACACGGGGCAGCGCAACATTGATTAAACGATCAAGAAATGCCCACATTTTCTCACCGCGAAGGGTTACTTTTACGCCGATTTGACGACCTTCACGCAGCTTAAAGTTCGAAATAGCCTTTTTTGCTGTAAGAATCACGGGCTTTTGACCAGTAATAATGGTAAGGTCGTTTACTGCAGCCTCAAGTGCCTTGGGGTTGTCCAAAGCCTCACCCATACCAATGTTCACAACGACCTTGGATATGCGGGGGACTTGCATCACATTGCTAAGACCTAACTCTTTGAGCAAAGCTGGCGCGTATTCCGTTTTATAAAGTTCTTGTAATCTGTTCATTTTCTACCTGCGCCTTACTTGCTTTCTTCTTTCGCGGCAGAAGCCTCGCTCTTAGCTGGCTTTACTGAGGCTTTTTTAGCAACAGGCTTAGCCGGGTTATTCTTTTTTACTGCAGGTTTAGCCGCGGGCTTGGCAGCCGGTTTGGCAGTACTTGCCTGCTTCTTTGCAGTAGTAGTCTTTTCAGTTTTCTTCTCTGCGGCAGCTTTTGTCTCTGCAGCCTTTTTACTTGCTGGCTTAGCCGTAGAAGCTTTTTTGGCAGCTGGTTTTGCAGCCGGCTTCTCAGCTTCGGCAGGCTTCTCTGCAGTTTTGCTTGCCTTACTTGGGCTGGATTGCTTTTCGCTTTCGGCCTTGCGAACGGCTGCGCGTTTGCCGCTGCGTTCTTTGGCCTTCTTCTCGCCTTCAGCATCTACCAGCATCACATTCGAAATGTGCACCGGCGCCTCAAACTCCAGGATACCTGAAGGAATGGTCCTGCCATTCTGCTGCTGTTGCTTTTGATGTTTTTTTACAAGGTTCACGCCCTGAACAACAACACGGTTTGTCTTGGGGAACACACGGATAACTTCACCAACTTTATCCTTGTCCTCCTCAGCCCCGCGCATCACTCTTACGCGATCACCTTTTCGGATTCTTACTTTCATCATTCGCTCCTGTTACCCTTTGGCTACAAAACTTCTGGTGCCAAGGAAACAATTTTCATAAAGCCTTTTTCGCGCAACTCACGGGCAACAGGCCCAAAAATACGAGTTCCGCGGGGGTTTACGCCATCTGTATCCAGAATAACGCAGGCATTATCATCAAAAGAAATGCTTGAACCATCTCTTCGGCGGTAAGGGCGGGCAACCCGCACCACCACAGCTTTAACCATCTCGCTTTTCTTCACGGAAGATTGCGGTGAGGCAACTTTTACGGTACCTAAAATAATGTCGCCGACAAAACCATAACGGCGATTCGTGCCACCATATACCTGGATGACCAAAAGTTCGCGCGCGCCGGTGTTATCGGCTACGGTCAAACGAGACTCTTTCTGAATCATTCCTGCTCTCCTCCGGCAATGGACTCAAGCTCACCTTCCTGGCGAAGTTCAGCCTTTAAGACCTTTTCGACAATAAAGCGCTTGGTTCGCGAAACAGGCGCACACTCAACAATGACAACCTGATCACCAACATTGCAATTTAATTCATCATGAGCTTTGTAAGTCTTCTTACTGCGCACCACTTTGTGATACAGCGGGTGCTGAAAGGTGCGGCTTACTTCCACTACGACAGTTTTGTCCATCTTATTGGACTGGACAGTCCCGGTCAGACGACGGCGATTGTTCATTTCTTACCTTCCTTGCCTTCGTTGCTGCGCTCGCTGAGAACCGTCTCATAGCGTGCAATCTGGCGGCGGGTTACTTTGAAGCGTGTGGTATCAGTCAGTTGACCAGTAACCATCTGGAAACGCAGATTCATCAGTTCCTGCCGGCTTTCCATTAACTTCTTATGGATATCTTCAGTTGAAAGCTCTCTTACTTCTTTGGCGTTCATGAACCTTCTCCTGCCGCTTCACGGCTTACGATCTTTGTGCGAATTCCCAATTTATAACGGGCACGCTCCAGAGCTTTGCGGGCTTCGCTGATTTCTGCTCCGCCTACCTCAAAGAGGATCCGGCCAGGCCGAATAACAGCGACATAATGATCAACAGAACCTTTCCCTTTACCCATGCGCGTTTCAGCAGCACGTTTGGTATAGGGCTTATCTGGGAAAATGCGGATCCATACCTTACCACGGCGTTTCATTTCGCCAACGATAGCTCGACGCGCAGATTCGATCTGGCGGGAGGTCATATATCCGGGTTCCAGGGCTTTCAAGCCCAGCTCCCCAAAGTTTACTTCTGCGCCGCGCAGAGCTTTGCCGCGCATTCGGCCGCGCATCTGCTTACGGTACTTAAATCTCTTTGGCATCAACATAGTTCAATTCCTCGCTCTATGGTCAACTTACTCGCTGACGTAGACGCCTTCAGTGGCCTCTACCTTTTCTTCAGCTTCCTTCATGACGATGCCGCGGTAGATCCATACCTTAATGCCAAGGATGCCAAAAGTGGTCAAAGCCTCAGCACGTGCAAAGTCAATATCAGCACGCAGGGTCTGCAAAGGCACACGGCCTTCACGCAGAGTCATCGACCGGGCGATTTCTGCGCCGCTAAGGCGGCCGCCTACAGTCACTTTAATTCCGCCGGCGCCCTGGCGCATTGCTTGCTGTATAGCGCGTTTCATCGCACGGCGGTAGCTGATACGGCGTTCCAGCTGGCTGGCAATATTCATTGCGACCAAAAACGCATCCGTATCAGGACTTTTAATTTCTTTTACTTCCAGGTCAATCTTTTTACCGGTAAGCTTTTCGAGCTCCTGGCGCAAGACCTTAACGCTCTCGCCTTTACGGCCAATGAGAATACCTGGTTTTGCGGTATGCAGGCTTACTTTTACCTTGCCAGGGTAACGCTCGATCTCGACCCCGGATACACCAGCACGGTCCGCTTCTTTGTGCACCAGCTCACGAATGCTCAGGTCTTGGTGCAATTGTTCGGTATATTCCTTACCCTCGGCGTACCAGCGACCAAGCCAAGGCTTGTTAATACCCAGGCGGAAACCTATTGGATGAACTTTACGACCCATAATATCTCCTTACCTCTCTACTCGATCTCGCGTAACACGACGGTCACATGGCTCTTACGGCGCAGTTGCGGCTTAAAACGGCCGCGTGCACCAAAGGAACGCCATTTGCGGGTGGGGGCTTCGTCGGCGAAGATCCTGTAGACCAAGAGGTCATCACGGCTGACACCAAAGTTCTCTTCAGCATTCGATATGGCGCTAACGATCAGCTTGCGAATTGGTGCTGCTGCTTTGTTCGGAGTGATACTCAGAATATTCAAGGCATCCAACGCGCGTTTGCCACGCACTAAATCTACAACCAGGCGCGTCTTTTGGGCTGAGGCGTCAAAGTTAGACAATTTGGCAATAATATCTTGAGCCATCATCTACCTCACTAGCGGCCCTTACCCGAAACGTGTCCGCGGAACCAGCGTGTAGGTGCAAACTCACCCAAACGATGCCCAACCATGTTTTCAGTCACATAGATCGGAACATGCCGGCGGCCATCGTGCACGGCAATTGTGTGGCCTACCATCTGCGGAAAGATGGTGCTGGCACGACTCCAGGTGCGAATAACTTTCTTTTCGCCCTTAGCGTTCATCTCTTCAATTCTTTTCAACAGTTTTGGCGCAATAAATGGGCCTTTTTTCAGTGATCTCGACATTTCTATCGTCCTTTTCTTCTACGTCCGCTGTGCTTAGCGCTTGGCCTTACTGCGATGACGGATGATCAGCTTGCTGGTGCGCTTGTTCCTGCGCGTCTTATAACCCAGGGTGGGTTTACCCCAGGGAGTCTTAGGCCCGGGCATACCAATCGAGGAACGTCCTTCACCACCGCCATGCGGATGGTCCCGGGGACTCATTGCTGTACCGCGCACTGCAGGACGTCGGCCCATATGGCGCTTGCGACCGGCCTTGCCGATCTTAATATTGCCATGATCCACATTGCCAACCTGGCCAATCGAAGCGCTGCATTCCTGTAATACCAGGCGTACTTCCCCGCTTGGCATGCGCAAGTGGGCATATTTACCCTCTTTTGCCAGCAATTGAACGCTGGTGCCAGCAGAACGGCCAATTTGGGCACCCTTGCCCGGCTGCATTTCTACAGCATGAATCGTTGTACCGATGGGAATATTGGCCAGCGGCAGGTTGTTCCCAGGCTTAATTTCAGCGCTTGGACCGCTAAGCAGCATGTCCCCTACTTTTACACCCAGAGGAGCCAGAATATAACGCTTTTCGCCATCGGCATAAAAAAGCAGTGCCAGCCGCGACGTGCGATTGGGGTCATATTCAATGGCTGCCACGCGGGCAGGAATACCAGTCTTATCGCGTTTAAAGTCCACAACCCTGATCTGCCGTTTACTGCCGCCGCCGCGATGGCGCACGGTAATGCGGCCCAGGCTATTGCGGCCAGCGCTCTTACGCTGCGGAACCGTCAGGCTTTTTTCAGGACGCGTCTTGGTAATCTCTTCAAAGGTATAGCTGGTCTTATGACGCTGACCAGGGGTAGTTGGTTTATAAATCTTAACTGCCATTATTCCACTCCTTCAAAGACTGGAATGCGGTCTCCCTCTTTAAGCGTAACAATAGCCTTTTTATAGCCAGGAACGCGTACGACCAGACGACGATTCCGACTGTTGCGCTTGGTCTTGGCAGGGAGGTTGATCACATTAACACGAACCACGTCTACATCAAATGCTGTTTCGATGGCGGTTTTAACCTGTTCACGGGTAGCCGCACTGGAAACTTCGAAGACGTACTGGTGTAACTTGCCAGCCATAAAATTAGACTTCTCGGTGACAACCGGGCGACGCAGGATATCGAAAATGTTGCTGTTCATTTCGCCTACTTTCTTATCCCAAATAGCTCTTGATCACATCAAGCGACGCAAGCGGGATGATCACTTTTTCATAGCGCAAAAGGTCACGGATATTGAGATAGTTCGCCAATAATAGCTTGCTGTCTGCCAGATTACGTCCACTCTTGATTGCTGCGCTGTTCTCTTCGGATTTATCCGGGATTAAAATCAAGGTCTTGGCATCGCCTGCCAAAGCTTTTACAGCCTTTGCCATCTCAGCTGTTTTTACGCTGGGAAGTGCAAGATCAGTTACCATCACAAGATTTTGCTCATTTGCCTTAACGGTCAAAGCAGAACGCAATGCTGCCCGGCGCATTTTCTTGGGCATATCTTGGCTATAATCGCGAGGCTTGGGAGTGTGAATACGTCCGCCGCCAACAAATTGGGCTGAAACAAGGCTGCCTGCGCGTGCACGTCCGGTGCCCTTTTGCTTCCAGGGCTTGCGACCGCCCCCGCGTACTTCGCCGCGGCGCTTGGTACTGTGGGTTCCCTGGCGGGCATTGGCCATCTGGCGCAAGAAAGCCTGGTGCATCAGATCTACATTTACTTTAGCCGCAAAAATCTCCTCAGGCAGTTCAACACTGCTGGATTTTTCGCCTTTAAGATTGAAAACGTCAACTTTCATGATTATCTCCATTCACAAGCGGCTTACTGCTTGCGAGCCTCTTTGATCACTACCGTCCCGCCTTTTGGGCCAGGAACAGAGCCGTGGATGGCGATGAGGTTGCGTTCGGCATCCACCAATGCCACACGCACGTGGCTGGAGGTGACGCGTTCGTTTCCCATGCGGCCAGGTCCGCGCTTACCTTTAAAGACACGGCCAGGGGTTGTAGTGGCGCCTGAAGAACCTGGTGAGCGCTGCCGGTCCGATTGACCATGCGTGCGAGGACCGCCACCAAAACCATGGCGTTTCATTGCGCCGGCAAATCCTTTGCCCTTGCTCACGCCGATCACATCAACGTATTCACCTGTACTAAAAACATCTGCCTTTAGTTCGCTTCCGGTTGTTAACGAGTCCAGCTTCTTTGTGCGAAACTCGCGTAAAACCCGTACCGGAGGAAGATTATTCGTTTTAAGGTGTCCAAGTTCGCCCTTGGTCAGGCGCGAAGGTTTCGTTTCGCCAAAGGCAAGCTGCACCGCGCTGTAACCGTCGGTATCCACAGTCTTAACCTGGGAAACAAAACAAGGCCCAGCTTCGAGGAGGGTTACCGGAATGGCAACACCGTTTTCATCGAAGATCTGGGTCATACCGATCTTTCGTCCAATCAGCCCTTTAAACATACTATTCTCCATTTCAAAATATATCTTGCGAGACTGTCAGCTTGGGCCAGCTGCATCATCTCCGCACAACCCAGTTAATGTGGCCTGTGCAGCTTTCTGCCCACGCAGCCATACATTCTTAGGTTGTCAATACACAATTAAACACCCCGTTAGGGGCGAAGAAGTATTCTAAACCAGTACCTCTCAAGAGTCAAGCTTTTAAATGCTCTGCCGGGCAGTGGCCCTGTTGGTTTACGATACATCTTGGACAGTGAAGTAAAAGAATAATGCAGGAAGTGGTATCACTGATATTGTTATTGCGCTAAACAAAAAACAGTATGGAGGAACCACAACCTGCAATGGATAAGATAACACAGGAGATGAAATACCGGTACTCTTTGGTGAACTACGCTCTCAAATATGGGGTGAGCAAAGCAAGCAGAAGATACAACCGGGCGCGAAGTTATATTTACTATTGGCTCAAGCGGTTTGATGGAGCAATAGGCTCTTTAGCGGCCAAATCGCGCAGGCCTCATCACCATCCCAATCAACATACCCAGGAAGAGATTGCCCTGATCATCCGCTGCCGCAGGCGGAATGCGGAGCTGGGATTGTTGGAGTTCTGGTTCAAACTGAGAAAGCAAGGCTACACCCGTCATTACGTCAGTTTATATCGCGTGGAACAAAGGGAAGGGTTAGAGCGGTCCAGGAAACCCAGGCAGAAAGGGCCTCCTCCCAAACCTTATGAGGCGATGCTGTATCCCGGCCAGCGGGTACAAATTGACGTCAAACATGTTCCCAGAGAGTGTATCCAAGATAAAACATGGGGAAAGTATTATCAGTACACAGCCATTGATGAATACAGCCGCCTGAGATACCTGGCTGCTTATCAGCAGGCGGACACCTTCTCCTCAGCTGATTTCATCAGCAAGGCCGTCCGTTGGTTTTCCTCCCACGGTATTCGTATTGACTGTGTCCAGACGGACAATGGCCCGGAGTTCACCAGCCACTACAGCAAGAGGGAAGACAACGACAGACCTAACCTCTTCCAGAGATACCTTAGCGAGCATGCCATCAAATACAAGCGGATCAAGCCTTATACGCCGCGGCATAACGGCAAGGTGGAAAGGAGCCACAGGGAAGATCAAAAACGTTTTTATGACCGTGCCAAGTTCTTTTCCTTTGAAGATTTCCAAACACAATTGAGAAGACACAATCAGCGTACGAACAAGATCCCGATGCGACCGCTTAAGTTCCTGAGCCCTTTAGATTATTTGAAACTCACTGTCCAAAATGTTTGACAAACCAACATTAAATGCTCTGCCGGGCAGTGGCCCGGCAAGAGTTAATTTCGGAAAATCCTTTATCTGGCTGTTAACGCAGGGATCGCTGCGTTTCGATCACACAAAATTTATCCCCGGTTCCCATTATCCTTTTACACCACCCACAGTCAAGCCGCGGATAAAGTTCTTGTGTGCCAGGAGGAACAGGATCACCATGGGCAAAGCCGACATGATAATCCCTGCCATAATCACTGTATACTGTTCCCGCAGTGCTCCGCCAAAGGCCATAAGTCCTACCGGAATAGTCTTAAATTTATCGCTGGTTACAAAAGTGAGCCCGAACATAAATTCGTTCCACACCCGCATAGCCTCAATCAGCGCCGCTGAGGCTATGATCGGCCGACACAGCGGGATGATCACATGCACCAGGTTCTGCAGCAACGTAGCCCCGTCAATCGCCGATGCCTCCTCAAAATCTTTAGAGACTCCCAGCATATACGAGCGAATCAAGAAAGTCGTAAAGGGAACCCCATAAGCTACATTGGGTAAGATCATCGCCCAGTAGGTGTTATAAAGGCCCATCAAACTCAAAATCTTAAACAGTGGGATCAAGCTCACTTCGGGAGCGAGCATCAAGCCACCCATGATGAACAGCAGAAAGAAGGTATCCCCTTTGAAGCGAAAGCGTGATAAAGCGTAAGCCGCCAACAGGGAGATGCCCAGCACAATAATCACCGTAATCACTGTGACAATCATGCTGTTAAGTACATAACGTGAGATGCCGTATTTCCAGGCAACCTCATAATTTTCAGGTCTGAACACTTTGGGCAGGGCCCAGGACTTACTGAACAGCTCACCGTCTTTCTTAAAGGAGTTGATCAACACCCAAAACAAGGGGTAGAGCGCAATAAAACTCAATACGATAAAGAGCAGATAAACAAAGAAAGAACCTATTTTCTTTTCCCTCTCACGTTTGCGGTAATCAATACGTTTAAGCGGCCGGGTATCTGCACTCATCTCAGACCTCCTTTCCAGTCTTGCCAACTTTTAGCTGGATAATGGTAAGGATGAAGGTGATTATAAAGAGCAGCGTCGCTAACGACGAAGCATATCCCATCTCGTCATTGCGGAAGCCCACACGATAGAGATATAACCCTAAAGTCGAGCTTGCATTATTTGGGCCGCCTCCGGTCATGATCCAGACAATATCGAAAACCTTAAAGCCTCCTATCACAGTAATGATCGTGAGCAACAGGGTAGTTTCGCGTACCATCGGTGCGGTAATCTTGAAAAATTTTTGTATCCCGGAAGCACCATCAATCTCTGCCGCTTCATAAAGCTCTACCGGTACAGCTTGGATCGCCACTATGAACAGCACCATGCTGTAACCCACCCACTGCCATTGGGAAACAGCAATGACCGCGAGCATTGATGTAGACTCTTCTCCCAACCAGGCACGTGTTAGCACCTCCAGCCCGATCGCCTCCAGGAATTGGTTAAGCACCCCTGCAAGCGGACTGTAGATCAACTGCCAGGTAATACCTACCACAGAAACCGCCAGTACTGAGGGCAAAAACAGTATCGTCCGGAATTTATTACTTGCGCTTCTACGCATCAAGGTCGATTCGATCAGCGCTGCCAATACCAAGGCAATAAAAACCTGAAAGACCACCGATATTAGTGCATACAGGAGATTGTTCCATAAAGACTTGGACACAATTGGGTCACGAAGGATGCGTGTAAAGTTATCCAGTCCGATCCAGCGCATATTGGGGTCAATCGAGTTCCAGCGAAAGAGGCTGTAATAAAAGCTTTGAATCACCGGGATATAAACAAAGATCAGCATGATCAATACAGCCGGGATTAATAGCAGATAAGGTACAAAGCGTTGTTTCTTTTGATAGCTCATAGACATTTATCCACGAATAAAATCGCTTTGAGGGAGCCGGAAAAACCAACGGCTCCCTCCTGAAATAATTGACTACTTGATCGTTTCCTGAACTTTAACAGCGATGTCATGCACCGACTGCATCAGGGCCTCGGGCGTATTGGTACCCATCAAGAGGGCCTGCAGACCAGGCAGATATACCTCAACGATACGTACATCCATATCCGTATCCATCCACAGTGCCATACCGCTGGCAGCATTGATTTGATTCAAACTTTCCACAACGCTTGGCAGCGCATTTTCAGGTGTCACTGCGCCAACGGCTGCACTGGGAATACCCAGCATCTCCACATACTTGGCGCCCATTTCAGGTCCGGTGAGGAATTGCAGGAACTTCGCGGCTTCATCAGGATACTTGGTATTCTTCGAGATCATGAAGCCATCCGGCGCACCGGTGATCAGCTTCTGGTCGCCTTCGCCGCCTGTTCCGCCAGGCAGTTGGAAGAATCCAAACCAGTCGCCTTCTTTGCCATCTGCCAATGTTTGGAACTCTTCCAGCTCGAGATAGAACATGGCTGCTTTGCCTGCAATGAAGGAAGACCGGGCATTGGAGTGGCTGATGCCATTCATGCCTTTATTAAAGTAACCGGAATCTCCCAAAGTCTGGAAGCGCTTTAAAGCCTCGATATAGCCAGGGTGCGTGAACAACGTATCGGCCTCGCCCGTCAAAAGATAGTCAGAGGAAATAACTTCCGGCGGGACCAGTTTGGCATTAAAGTCACCCACATAGTGAGATGACGCCCACGGGAACTCATTCCCAAAGGCAATCGGAACGATATTCGCATTCTTTAAGGTTTCGCAAACAGCCAGGAATTCATCCCAGGTGGTTGGAACCTGAAGTCCGTTGGCCTCAAAGATTTCCTTGTTATAGGCCATGAATTTGGCGTTAATGCGCAAAGGAATACCGTAGATCCTGTCCTTAAACTCAAACGGCTGCACAGCCGACATGACGACTTCATCCTTCCAGGTGCTCCCATTCACATAGTCCGTAAGGTCCAAAGTCTGCCCTGCGCGTGAGAACTTCCATGAGAACTCGCCTGCCCAGGTAAAGAAGATATCCGGAACCTCATTGGAGGCCATCAGTACCCGAATCTTATCTTTATAGGCTTCGTCCGAAGCAGCTTCCTGAATGATCTTTACATTTGGATTGCGTTCCTGGTAAGTATCAATCGCCAACTTAAAGAATTCCAGTGCCTCCGGTTCCGGCCACTTATGGAACAGGTTCAGGGTAATTGTTCCGCTAGCTGCGGGAGCATCCCCGCTTGGTGCTGCCGTTTCCTGTGCAGTTCCTCCACAGGCGGTTAGCAGCATGGCAGTAACCATAAACAAGCTAAATAACAAACTGATCTTTTTCTTCATACTCCTATACTCCTTCTCTTTCTAACTATGATTTTCTTCTTTCCAGAAGTCTTAATTTACCCATCTGGCTGATTGGAACACCATGTCCCCACCCGCCATAATGTTCACAAGCACGTGCGGCATATGCCGCACCAGCATACATAGCCTTGGCAAGATCCCCATCTGCGCTGTAGTTCATCAGCAGGGCAGCGATAAAAGCATCGCCAGCTCCCAAGGTGTCCACCACATTTGCCGGTAAACTCCCCTGATGCCAGCTATTTCCTTCCGTTTTCGCCCAAGACCCAGCCTTGCCACGGGTAGCAACCACCAGGCTGGCACCCAATTCCAAAAGCTGGTCCATACGCTTGCCCTGCTCTTCCATACTTATCTCTGAACACGACAAAAAGGCATAGTCGATATACGGCCCTACTTTTTGCAGCCGTTCCAGGTCGTGACGGTCCGAAAAATCGAAACTGAGTTTCTTGCTATGTTGCCTAATCTGTGGCAGCTGGCTTTCCAGATGCGAATAGACACTGCTGTGTACCAGGTCAAACCCCGCAATATACTCAAAATCTTCTGCCTCAAGGTGGATTAATTCGCAGGCGCCGCTTTCTGACTCGGTGAATACACGGTCTTTGTCTTTCAGTTCCACCAGTGCATAATTTGTCCCCACACCCTTGACCATGTGCGCCTGTGAGACCTCAACCCCTTCCAAGAGCAATGCATCCCTGATGACCCGGCCCCGCTCATCGTCCCCCAAAAAACCAAGATAGGCTGCCTGGGCCCCCAAACGCTGGCAGAATACAGCTACATTCACCGCATTCCCGCCTGGGTATCCGGTATCCTGAAACACATAGGTATCGATCGTGTTGTCGCCTAAGCCCAGGATTTTGATCATCTTAGTATTCAAACTTCCACATGTAGCGCCGCGTGGATAGTGGATGGTTATGCCACACCGCTAAGTGCTCATAGAAGCGCTCGCTGGCACCAAAAGCGACAAAAGGCGCGAATACTTCGCGTGCTTCGTCAGGAATACCCTTCATTTCGTAATCCTTGGAGTCAAATACCATCAAGCGTTCAGTGAACTTGTTACAGAAGCGGATCACCCGTTCTGAGATCGGCCGGCTTTCGTCCTCACCCAGGAACACCATTACCGGCACATCCGGCAGGATCACTTCAAAAGGCCCATGGAAGAACTCAGCTGACTCTCCTACCGAGGTATGCAGCCACTGCATTTCCATCATGATGCACACGCCGGCCACATAGGCAGCAATCGGGAAGCAGGGACCTGCTCCCATCACCATGAAGAAATCGTCGTCTTTGTAATCCTTGGCATATTCTGCGCATTGCTTATCCGACAATGCCTGAACATCCGCCATCACCTGTGGGAAGGCATCAATGCCTTTAAGCACAGCGTCAGCGATCGGCCAATTGTCCGTTTCCTTTACCAGGGAGGTCAGCAGCGCCAGGGCCAGCATGAATTCAGCTTTATAGCCCGCTTTGCTTTCGCCGTACAGGATAGTATCTTGAACATTCTTGGCCAGCGGAGATGTTTCAAACTGGGTCACAGCTGCAACATGGCACTCCTTATCCTTAAGGTATTCAGATACAGCTACTACTTCTGGCGTAGTGCCGGAGTGCGAGATCAGCAGTACCAGGGAGTCCTTGTCCAGCTTAGCAGGCTCTTGGTATAAAAATTCTGCCGGAAAATAAGAGTAGAACTGCAGGCTCTTGATATCACGGTCCAAGAAGTAGCGGATACCCGCCATTGCCCGATTCGGCGATCCGCAGCCAACCAGGAAGACTGTTTTCACTCCTGCTTTGGCGTATTTCTTCCCCAGTTCAATCGCTTTAGCTTTTTCGTTAAGAGCCTGGTCCAGTTGGGCCAGGAAAAATTTTTCATCAAAAGGTGTTGCCATCTTTCTATCCTCACTAATTCCGAACTATCATCGGGTACAGATTCCGCGCGATTGTTCGGTGACGTCGAGCGCTTCATCTGAAGCAAAAAACATGAATGGTTCTGAAACTAAGATAAGGAAACTCGTTGTCTACTATCCTCTCCTTCCCCAATAAAGCAAAAATTAATGCAAGAGTTAAGTTTTGTCTTGGTTTAGTACAAGGGGCAAAAACATTAACTCTTGTTTATTATCAAGTTAATTATAACAACCTAACCGATTTAAAACAACCATAAAATGTTAAAGATTTGAACCATTTCAGGGAAGATTTCAGCACCCTTTGTTGTTATTATTTGCCAATTAAAGGGGGAATGTGATTTTCATTTTACGTTTCTGCTGAAAACTGTTTGACCTTCACGTCAGGGCTCAAGCACATAAAATGGTTCATCTTTTCTCACGTTTACTCTTTTTCCCCTCGTTCTGTTTTGTCTTAATCTCTTGCACTGCGCCATCGCCCATATATGCATTAGGCCCGGCTTCCGTCCACGCTTTTAAGTCGGCCAGACCAGCCAGGCACCCCCACTCCGTCAAAATAGTGTGTCCTTCAAAACTTACAGCATGGTTTTAGGACTATGTCCCGGCAAGAGATTTTTCCCTGAGATTCAAATTCTTAGCCAAACTTGGTCGCTAATACTCATTGATCTTTTCCCGGGTGTATAAGGCAAGTGAGATGCTGCCATAGCCACCTTATGGATAAGGTGTAGAACATCAGTTTCTTTCACCTGCACACAGTCATAAAGCGAAAAACCAAAGGAAGGCAGGGATCATATGGACCCAAAAACAAGGATCCTTCTTGCAATATGCTGCAATATGCTGAAATTCTTGACGCTGTCGCCACAAGAGCGGTATCATCCAGAATATGTGTCCGGTTTTCCATTTGCTGCCTCGCCTTAAAGCAAGTCCGGGAAAGGCGACTGTATGATTATCCGTGGTGGCTTGGTTTTTAACGAATCAGATGGTTTCGTTCCCGCCGATTTATACATTCAAAACGATCGCATCGTTGCTGGGCCTGAGGATTTAAACCTTTCGGACTGCATTGATGCCACAGGCCTTTACCTGATTCCCGGAATGGTCGACATACACACACACGGTGCCATGGGGCACGAATACTGCAATGCTTCCCCACAGGCCCTTTCCGAAATTGCGCGCTACCAGCTTACCCAAGGCGTTACAAGCTGTTTAGCCACATCCCCAACCCTATCCCCCGCAAGTTTGGAAAACATGCTATCAGTTTTTGCTGCTTTCAAACAACAGGAACCAGCACCAGATCAAGCCGTTTTGCGGGGTATCTACATGGAAGGTCCTTATCTCAATCCCGCATATGCAGGTGCTCAGAACCCCGCTTACCTTAGCCTGCCCGACTGCGACAGCTTCCAAAAACTGCAAAAGCTTTCGGGCGACAATATCAAAGTGATTACGCTGGCACCAGAGCTACCCGGCGCAATCGAATTCATCCAAAGCTTCAGCCCAAGCATAAAAATTGCCCTGGGGCATACCGGCTGCAATTACACACAAGCCCATGCAGCTTTCAATGCTGGCGCCAGCCTTGTTTCTCATCTTTTCAACACCATGGCCCCCTTTAATCATCGTGCCCCGGCTTTGATCGGCGCCGCCAGCGACTTTGCCCGGTTTGCAGAACTGATTTGCGACGGAAAACATCTACATCCCAGTGTTGTTCGCTGTGCCTATAAACTCTTAGGGCCAGAACGTATCGTCCTGATTAGCGACAGTATGCGAGCTACAGGCCTGCCCGAAGGCAAATACTCCCTGGGAGGGCTGGACGTGTTCGTAAAAGACGGTGCCGCTCACCTCTTGGATGGCCGCCTGGCAGGCAGTGTGTCTTCTCTTTTAACTTGTGCCAAAAATACCCTTGGTATGGGTATACCCCTGGAAGATGTAGTACGGGCAGCCACCCTTAACCCCGCCCGAGCTGTTGGAATTGATCATGAAGTGGGCAGTTTGACGCCAGGAAAACGAGCAGATGTCTTGCTCATCGATTCCCAATTTAACCTAAAAGCCTGCATTCTGGCCGGCAAGCTTCAATTTTCCAAGTTCTAAAACTGATCCAGTACTTTTTTCTAGCATTAAGTGCACGTGTATCAAAGATCATTAAATGAAAACGACGCTTCGCGCGTCAGTTTTCGGATATGGCAAAGAGGTCTGTGCAAATAGCACAGAACGATCCTATTTAATTTGTAAACTAGAGTTCGCAGCCAAGCTGCAATCTTGCTAGATCTTGATTTCGATATCTACACCAGCAGGCAGGTTAAGGCGCATCAGCATATCAATTGTTTTGGAATCGGGTTCCAGCACATCAATCAGACGGTTGTGCGTGCGGATCTCAAAGTGTTCCTGTGAGTCCTTATCAATAAAGGTAGAGCGGCGCACAGTGAATCTTTCCTTGCGCGTCGGCAACGGAATTGGGCCCATTACCTTTGCACCACTGCGCTCAGCAGTTTCAACGATACGCTTGGCGCTTTGGTCAAGAATACGATGGTCGTAAGCCTTCAAACGAATACGGATCTTTTGTTTTGCCATAATTAATTGTTCCTTTTTCTTTTTTCTCCGGACAAAGCCGGTTTTAAATAGTCTTTTTTAAGCTAACGTATTCCCAGGATTTTCTTTTTCATATATTCCGAAACCTGCGAATAATGCGTAAACTCCATTGTGAACACGCCGCGTCCTTGCGTAGCACTGCGCAATTCAGTGGCATACCCAAACATTTCCGAAAGCGGCACCGTGGCATGGATTACCTTGGCATTTCCAAAGCGGTCTTCCATCCCTGTGATGTTGCCCACACGAGCGTTTACCTGAGCAATAATGTCGCCAATATATTCCTCGGGCACAGTTATTTCAACCCGCATGATAGGTTCCAGTATTTCGGGTTTCGCCCGGTCTGCAGCTTCTCTCAGACCGTAAACTGCAGCCAGCTTGAAGGAAAGCTCGTTTGAATCCACTTCATGAAAACTGCCGCCCGTTAGGGTAACCTTAAAGTCGGTTAGCGGATAACCAGCCAAAGGACCCGATTCGGCAGCCTCGATAAAGCCCTTTTCAATTGCAGGGATGTACTCCTTGGGTACATCGCCCTGGTGGACCTTGTTTTCGAATACAAAGCCACTTCCTTCTTCACCCGGCTCCAAATCAAAGATCACATGGCCGTACATGCCGTGGCCGCCCGTTTGTCTGATATAGCGGTAGCTATGTGCCTTTACAGGTTCGGTGATCGCTTCGCGGTAGGCAACACGCGGCTTGCCAACATTCGCCTGAACTTTAAACTCCCGCAGCAAACGGTCCACTAAAACGTCCAGGTGCAATTCGCCCATACCGCTAATCACCGTTTGACCGGTATTCTCATCAATACGAATTTTAAAGGTTGGGTCTTCTTCACTAAGCTTCACCAGGCTATCCGACATACGATCCTGGTCAGCTTTAGTTTTTGGTTCAATAGCAATACTAATTACCGGATTAGGAAAACTGATCGATTCAAGCAATACTGGTGCGCTGGGGTCGCTAAGCGAGTCACCGGTAAAGCTAAACTTGAGACCTAAAATTGCGCCAATATCACCAGCACCCAGCTCGGTGATGTCTTCGCGGCGGTCTGCATACATGCGCAGCAGACGGCCAACCCGTTCTTTTTTATCCTTGGATGAATTGTGAATCGTGGCTGCTTGCTTAATCTTTCCTGAGTAAACCCGGATGTAAGCCAGGCGACCCATATAAGGATCAGTTACAATTTTGAATACTAATGCCGCAAGCGGTCCGCTCTCATCAGCATACCGGATTACCTCACTGCCATCACGCAATAAAGTAGCCGTTACCGGCGGGATATCTAAGGGGGAAGGCAAATAGTCAATCACAGCATCCAAAACCAACTGAACGCCTTTATTGCGCAGGCTGGTTCCGCAGAAAACAGGGGTTACCTTATTAGCCAAAACCCCTTTACGCAAAGCAGCCTTGAGCTCTGCAGTACTAATGCTTTCACCTTCTAAGAATTTTTCAATGAGTGCGTCGTCCAGCTCAGCAATTTGTTCCAGCAGCGCTGCATGCTGAGCTTCAGCTTCTTTTACTAACTCATCTGGGATCGGTGCAGACCTGGGATCACGACTGTCGGGGTCGTCAAAATAGTAGGCTTTCATCTCCAGTAAATCTACAATCCCTGAGAAGTTAGCTTCGGAGCCTATGGGCATCTGCATGGCAAGTGCATTCGCACCCAATCGGTCGCGAATGCTTGCTATCGTGCGTTCATAAGAAGCGCCTACACGGTCCATTTTATTAGAAAAACAGATCCGCGGAACCTGGTACTTATCGGCTTGCCGCCAAACCGTTTCGGATTGAGGCTCAACACCCTGCACCGAATCAAAAACCACGACGCCCCCATCCAGTACGCGCAAGCTACGCTGCACTTCAGCCGTAAAGTCGATATGTCCTGGAGTATCAATCAGGTTCAGGCGGTAACCTTTCCACTCAGCAGTTACAGCTGCACTCACAATCGTGATACCGCGCTCACGTTCCTGCTCCATCCAATCGGTTACGGTAGTACCATCGTCTACATTACCCAAACGGTAAGTTTTGCCGGTATAAAACAAAATCCGCTCGGTAGTAGTAGTTTTACCGGCATCAATGTGTGCGATGATGCCGATATTACGAGTACGCTCAAGCGGATATTCAGTCATTACAGGTTCCTGATTTGTTAAGGTGCAGCAGCTGTAGCTTAAATACGGAAGTGCGAGAAAGCACGGTTGGCCTCAGCCATCTTGTGCGTTTCTTCCTTGCGGCGTACAGATGCGCCCTGGTTTTCAGCAGCGTCCATCAGTTCGCCAGCAAGTTTCTCGCTGTAGCTTTTGCCACTGCGTGCACGAGATGCGATGATGATCCAGCGCATTGCTAAAGTAACACGGCGTTCCGGGGAAACTTCCATGGGCACCTGGTATGTAGAGCCGCCCACACGACGGGGGCGTACTTCCATCATCGGCGAAACGTTTTTGAGGGCTTGCTCAAAAACTTCGATGCCATCCTTGCCGGTTTTATCGCTGATCATATCGATCGCATTGTAAACCAGCCTGGTAACAGTGCTCTTTTTACCATTCAGCATAATGCGGTTGATCATCATTTGCAGATGTTGGTTACCAAAACGCACATCTGGCGGAGTCTCGCGCTTTTCAGGTTTAATTCTTCTTGACATTCAGGCTCCTTGACTCATCGGATTAATTTCAGATCCGACACCCTATTTTTTCTCAGCCATCTTGGCGCCGTACTTAGAACGGCCCTGTTTACGGTTATTCACACCTGCAGTATCTAATGAACCGCGCACGATATGATAACGTACACCGGGCAGATCGCGCACGCGACCGCCGCGTACCAGCACCACACTATGCTCCTGCAACTGGTGACCTTCACCAGGAATGTAAGCAGTTACTTCCATGCCGTTGCTCAGACGCACACGAGCAATTTTGCGCAGTGCGGAATTTGGTTTTTTGGGCGTCATGGTACGCACGATGGTGCAAACACCTCGTTTCTGCGGGGCACCCTTTGGTTGACGGGTACGACGACGACGTGCGGCGTTAACAGTGTATTGCAAAGCTGGCGATTTACTCTTCTTGCCTTTTGTGCTGCGGCCACTACGGACCAGTTGATTAATTGTTGGCACTCTTCTAGCCTCCGTACTTTCTAACTACTTTATCTCAATCTAAAAAGCCATCTTAACCTTCGGATGGCCTCGGGCTTCCGATAAAAGCCAGGCATAGAAAACAACGCCTGGCAGACGTGAGGGCTGATTCTAACACGCCTCACAACTCTGAGTCAATAGCATTATCGCCTTAATCCCCTTTAATTCTGTTGGTTTACGATACATCTTGGACAGTGAAGTAAAAGAATAATGCAGGAAGTGGTATCACTGATATTGTTATTGCGCTAAACAAAAAACAATATGGAGGAGCCACAACCTGCAATGGATAAGATAACACAGGAGATGAAATACCGGTACTCTTTGGTGAACTACGCTCTCAAATATGGGGTAAGCAAAGCAAGCAGAAGATACAACCGGGCGCGAAGTTATATTTACTATTGGCTCAAGCGGTTTGATGGAGCAATAGGCTCTTTAGCGGCCAAATCGCGCAGGCCTCATCACCATCCCAATCAACATACCCAGGAAGAGATTGCCCTAATCATTCGCTGCCGCAGGCGGAATGCGGAGCTGGGATTGTTGGAGTTTTGGTTCAAACTGAGGGAAGTGGGATACACCCGTCATTACGTCAGTTTATATCGCGTGGAACAAAGGGAAGGGTTAGAGCGGTCCAGGAAACCCAGGCAGAAAGGGCCTCCTCCCAAACCTTATGAGGCGATGCTGTATCCCGGCCAGCGGGTACAAATTGACGTCAAACATGTTCCCAGAGAGTGTATCCAAGATAAAACATGGGGAAAGTATTATCAATATACGGCCATTGATGAATACAGCCGCCTGAGATACCTGGCTGCTTATCAGCAGGCGGACACCTTCTCCTCAGCTGATTTCATCAGCAAGGCCGTCCGTTGGTTTTCCTCCCACGGTATTCGTATTGACTGTGTCCAGACGGACAATGGCCCGGAGTTCACCAGCCACTACAGCAAGAGGGAAGGCAACGACAGACCTAACCTCTTCCAGAGATACCTTAGCGAGCATGCCATCAAATACAAGCGGATCAAGCCCTATACGCCGCGGCATAACGGCAAGGTGGAAAGGAGCCACAGGGAAGATCAAAAACGTTTTTATGACCGTGCCAAGTTCTTTTCCTTTGAAGATTTCCAAACACAATTGAGAAGACACAATCAGCGTACGAACAAGATCCCGATGCGACCGCTTAAGTTCCTGAGCCCTTTAGATTATTTGAAACTCACTGTCCAATATGTTTGACAAACCAACAATTATCGCCTTAATCCCCTTTAATTCTTTACTTTCTTCATTTTCGGAGATATTGCGCAATAGCTACCCAAAATTCATTGTAATATCTTACTCTTGTGGTGGTTTAAAAAAAGGACTTTGAAACATTTCAAGCCGATTCTTGTTGCACAGCTCTCTGTTTATAGCTGCAAATAATAAGCAGCTAATATTTCGGCAACCTCTGGACGGGTGAACTCTTCTGGTATCCGCTTTCCTTCAGCCAGCATCGCCCTCAGCTTCGTGCCGCTGATGGCTACATGGTCCTCTGCAGAGTGTGGGCAGGTCTTGGTTGAGGCCATACCTCCGCAGCGCTTGCACCAGAAGGTCCAGTCGAATTTCAGGGGTTTAATCAGTAGGTCGCTCTCGCTGAGATTGTCAAAGATATTTTGGGCATCGAATGGCCCGTAGTACTTTCCCACACCTGCGTGGTCTCTGCCAATGATGATGTGGGTACACCCAAAGTTCTGCCGGACAATAGCATGTAAAAGGGCCTCCTTAGGGCCAGCGTAACGCATCTCCATAGGGTACACCCGCAGAAGAGTACGCTCGGCAGGATAGTAATCTTGAAGCAGCGCCCGATAGCACGCCAAGCGAACATCTGCAGGAATATCGCCTTCCTTCAGCTTTCCAACGACAGGATGGATAAGCACGCCATCACAAACTTCCATCGCTATCTTGGTGAGGTACTCATGCGATCGATGAATCGGGTTGCGCGTTTGAAACGCCGCAACAGTCTTCCAACCCCTTTCTGCTATTTCCTGACGCACTTTGGCAGGCCCGGCATATTCTGGAAACGGAAAAGCCTTGGTGTCGTCCGCAAGCTGGCAAATCTCGCCGCCTACATAAAAAGCCTTCTGCTCAAAAAGTTTTTTCACGCCGGGATGAGCCGTATCCAAGGTGCCAAAAGTAGCCAAGGCTTCTTTTTCCTTATCATAACGATACAAGTCCGAAACTGTTATCGTCGCAACCAATTCCCCGGAGGCTGGGTCGCGCAGGGCAATTTCATCCTCCGGCTTTATATTATTTGCCTCTTCCTCAGTTACCGCCAAAGTTACTGGGATCGGCCATAACACACCATTTTTCAGGCACATCCCCTCAACCACACCCTGGTAATCGGCAGAATCCATAAAGCCCTTCAAGGGGCTGTATGCGCCCGTACCAATCATATAAATGTCCGAGACCTCACTGCTAGTCAGATCAAGGACGGGCATCTGGCAGGCAGCCTTCAATCGTTCTTCCCTTTCTTGGGGCGTGCAAGTACGATTCACAAGGTTTTTTCCGTGGGCTTCAATCATGGTTTCCTTTCTTTCTAAGCTGCCTGTCAGATAATGAACTCGCTAATCTTGAAAAGCCTGCTCCACCAAGTCTTCAATATAAGTACTATCTACCAGATTAGGAATGGTGATGTGGCTTTCACTGGCATGAGTCTCGTTATAGGCCTGCGCAGTCTTCATTGCATTGGGGTTTCTGGCCCAAGAGCGACGTGCCACTCCCCCCATCACATCCCAGAGCATGGCAGACTGGATAATTTGGTCCACGCGTTCACTTCCATCCAAAACAAGACCAAAACCACCGTTGATCGCCTTTCCAATGCCTACGCCACCGCCATTGTGCAGCGCAACCAAACTCATTCCTCTGGCAGCATTACCTGCAAAACATTGGGTAGCCATATCGGCCATTACATTACTGCCATCGCGAATGTTGGCGGTTTCCCGGAAGGGTGAATCGGTACCGCTTACATCGTGATGGTCACGGCCCAACATCACCGGTCCAATCACTTTGTCGCGCACCAATTTGTTGAATGCTAATGCAATACGCAGGCGGCCTGCGGCATCCTGATAAAGGATCCGCGCCTGGGTGCCAACAACAAGCTGGTTCTTTTTAGCATCTCTAATCCAAATATAGTTATCGCGATCCTGGGCGTTTCGTTCAGGGTCAATCAAACTTGCCGCAGTTTCATCGGTTTTGTCCAGATCTTCCGGCTTACCGCTCAGGCACACCCAGCGGAAGGGACCATAACCATAATCAAAGAGTTCCGGGCCCATCAAGTCTTCAACATAGGAGGGGAAAATAAAGCCGTCTTTATCGTCCACGCCATTTTTAGAGATGCTAATCTCACCGGCGTCATATACTGCTTTGAGGAAGGCATTGCCATAATCAAAGAAGTAAGTACCCCGCTGGTGAAGCGTTTTAATCAGCTGGATATGTTTTAGCAAACTTTGATCAACACGCTGTTTAAAACTTTCCCGGTCCTCATGGAGCATTGCGGTACGCTCTTCAAAGCTCAAACCTTGGGGACAGTATCCGCCCCCGTATACATCGTGACAGGAAGTTTGATCCGAGAGCAAATCTACATGAATGTTCTTGTCAACGGTATATTGCAGCAAATCAACGATATTGCCGTGATAAGCAATCGATACCGACTCTTTTTTATCTAGATATTCCTGCGCCTTGGCAAACACTTCATCCAAGTTGTCAGATACAAAACTTACCCAACCTTGCTTATGACGAGTTTGAATGCGCGAGTAATCTACTTCGGCAAATACACCTACCCCATTGGCAATTTCAATCGCCTTAGGCTGAGCTCCGCTCATTCCACCTAATCCTGAGGAAATGAAAAGCTTGCCTCGCAGGTCGCCTTTTTGATCAACTCCTAAATACTTTCGTCCGGCAGTCAGGATTGTATTGTAGGTGCCGTGCACAATACCTTGCGGGCCAATATACATCCATCCGCCCGCAGTCATTTGGCCATAATTACAAACCCCCATCTCCTCGGCAACTTCCCAGTCATCCATGTTATCGTACATGCCAACCATCAATCCATTGGTGATGATCACACGCGGGGCAGTTGGTGAAGATTTAAACAAACCCAGGGGATGGCCAGACATTACCACAAGGGTTTGGTCGTTCTCAAGTACTTCCAGGTATTTCTTAATCAAATGGTACTGCAGCCAGTTCTGGCAAACCGAACCTGTTTCACCATAGGTTACTAATTCGTACGGATACAGCGCAACTTCAAAATCCAGGTTGTTATCGATCATTACCTGAAAGGCCTTGCCTTCAATGCATTTCCCTTGATATTCATCAATAGGCTTGCCATAGATGCGGCCTTCCGGTCTAAAACGGTATGCATAAATACGACCATAGCTGCGTAATTCTTCAAGAAACTCCGGGGCTACTTGCTTATGCAAAGATTTGGGCAAATAGCGCAAAGCATTTTTAAGGGCAATAACGGTCTGCGCTTTTGTCAGCCGAAATCCCCGATCTGGAGCTCTGCGGATCCCATCCTGGAACTTCTTTTCCCCCGGCAGGGTTTCATCGAGATGTACTTCAAAGGGTTTGTCCATTTCGCTCCTCTAAGTATGGTTTACTTTAAAGCTGGTATCGGAATAATTCGTCACAAAGTCTGCTATCACAAGGCGAAGGCCCAAAATGAGCCTTCGCCTGCCTTCATTTAATCGGTTGTTACTGACCCATCAAATCTTTTATCCGTTTCCCGGCGTCGGTTTCGTTGATAATATGACCATACATCGCGTATTGATCGTCACAGAATTTCTGGAACTCTTCCAATGTCATCGGATTCTGCACGTTGCCCATTGCCTGAATCTTTTCAGCTGCAACGGGGTCCTTAAGTGCCTTATTAATGGCAGTGTTCAAATATTGAGCAAGTTCATCCGAGATACCGGCAGGAGCATAGATACCTTCCCAGATGGCGGTATCAATATCGTAGCCAAGTTCCTTAAAGGTGGGAACGTCAGGCATCGATTCCAGACGTTCTGGCGAACCAACAGCAAAGATGTCCAGATCACCCGATTTGTAGTATTCAAGGTAGTTGCCACCAATGATGGCAAAGTCAACATGGCCGCCCAGCATAGCCGTCAAGGCATCTGCATCACCATCAAAACCAACGCTTTCAGCTGAACCCCCAATTTGCAGGAGGAAGTTCTCGGTAGCAATGTGCGGCAGACCGCCCACGGCGACATTACCATAGGTGGCTGATGCGCCAGACTTCAGGTAATCCACCAATGCCTCGTAGCTTTCAAACTTTCCGCTCTTGGAAGCAAGCACATCGTATCGAGCACCGGTATAAGCAATTGGCTTGATGTCTTCGTATTTATAGGCCAGTTCACGATAGTGGAATTGCATCACAATTGGGCCCAAGGGTGTAGCCAAAAGCTTGTAGCCGTCCGGCGCACTCTTCATGACATCATTGGTGCCCAGAGTTAATGCACCACCAGGCTGGTTTGTGATGTACACATTCACACCAGTTTCCTTGGAGAGGCTCTCAGCAATATAACGCGCCAGGGTATCCGAGCTTCCGCCAGCCGGTACAGGCAATACCAATTCAATATCTTTCGTAGGAAAATCTAATTTTTTTGCCGGCTCTGGCTGGCCAGGCGTACAAGCTGTTATAACCATTACAATGGCTAACACGAGTACAAATAAGGTCCTGAAGGTCTTGCTGGTCATACTTTGATTCATTTTTTCTCTTTTTTTATTCATCACTAGGAATTTCGATTACACGGCCTTTATAAAAATACATAATCATTTGTGTTAATACAACCAAGAGTGCAAGAACGAGAAAAACTGCAGAAATGGGCCTTGAGAAAATACCAAGGAAATTCCCGTTTAATATTACCAAGGCTTGTCTGAAACTTCGTTCTATGTTGCTTCCTAAAACAAAACCAATAATGAGCGGAGTGATACCAAATCCAACTTGCTTCATTGCAAAGGCAAGTACACCCAGTATCAGAGCAACCCAGAGGTCGAATACACTGTTACCAACCGTGTAAACACCCAAGAACACCAATCCTGTCACAATCGGCATAATTATATCGGGTGGCACCTTTGCAATAGAAGCAAACACACCAACCAATGGGTAGTTAAGGATTAGCAAAAACACATTACCAATGTAAAAACTGGCAATTACTGCCCAGAACAGCTGGGATTGTTCCGTAATGAACATTGGGCCGGGGATAATTCCATGCACCATCAGAGCGCCCATCAGCACAGCTGTTATAGCAGTAAAAGGCAAGCCCAGAGAGAATAGCGGGATCATGCCTGTGGTAGCGGCTGAATTGTTCGCCGATTCTGGTCCGGCTACACCTTCAATTGCTCCCTCTCCAAACTCTTCCGGGTTTTTAGCTACCTTTTTCTCCAGTTTATAAGAAAGCAGCGAGGCAATCATGCCACTGGGACAAGGCAGCAAACCAACCGGCAACCCTACAAGCGAGCCACGCAGGATCGGCATGACCGAGCGCTTCATTTCTTCCTTTGTGGGGTACAAATCCTTGAACCGGAACTTCACCATATCTTTGGTGCTGTAAGGATTCAACAAAATATCCAGAACTTCGGTAATGCCGAACATGCCCATCAGCAAAGCGGTAAGTTCGAAGCCTTTACTCAGTTCAAAAACTCCAAAATTGAAACGCGTTACACCTGTGAGCGTATCGATGCCTACGGTACGCAGCATGAAGCCTAACAATACACCTAGTATTGCTTTGGGAATGGAACCTCCGGTTACATTCGCCAGGACCACCAAGCCACACAGCATAATGGCAAAGTACTCCGGCGGTCCCAGATGCAGCGAGACACGCCCCAGCCAAGGGGCAAAAAAGGTGGTTACGATTACACCCATCGTGCCAGCTACAAAGGACCCTATTGCACAAACTGCCAGAGCAGCTCCCGCACGCCCTTTTTTGGCCATCTTATTGCCGTCAACGCAAGTAATCATCGAGGCAGCCTCGCCTGGGACGTTCAGCAGAATAGAAGTAGTAGATCCGCCGTACATCGCACCAAAGTAAATACCTGCCAGCATGATAATGCCATTTGTGGTTCCGATGCGAAGACTCATCGGGAATAGAATCGCCATGGCACCTGCCGGGCCTAAACCCGGTAGAACACCTACAATTGTTCCGACAGTTACGCCTAAAAGACAGTAAAACAGGGTGCTTACCGTAAAAATTGATTGGAAGCCCTGCATTAATAGACCAATGTTTTCCATAGTTACAGCTCCCAGTTATAGATATACATTAAATGCCACCTTAAAAACCAGGTAGACAAAAACTGAGAAGCCCACACCCAATAATATTGGTTTTAGCCAACCTTTGAGTCTGAAAATCTTCCCCAGGATGGTCATGTAGACAGCTGAGAGAATATAAAAATTTACTTTCTTGAACAGAATTAAGCAAACAACAGATGCCAAGATGAATTCGGCAAACAAGAATAGATTCTTCTTCAGTGCTTCTCGCTGTACACTCTTTTCCTCCTCAGTAAGTCCTTCTCCATCTTTGGCAGCGGCTCTTTCCTGCAAATACTCCTTCAAGTTTGACGCAAAGTAAGCTAAGGAAATTAAAGCCGCCAGTGAGCCTGCAATTACCGGTAAAAATGCTGGACCAGGAGCTTTAGGCGTGCCCATTTTGAGGGTAGTCAATGCGTTAATTACATAAATCGCACATGTAGGATTGTCAAACATATTGGACAGTCTGAGATAAAAATTGAACAGGTGATAAGAACTTCAATGGACGCATCGGTATATGGTTAGAACGCTGATTGTGTCTTCTCAGTTGTCTTTTGAAATCCTCAAATGAATAGAACTTTGACTTGTTATAGAAACGTTTTTGATCCTCCTTATGGCTTCGTTCTACCTTCCCATTATGTCTGGGAGTATAGGGTCTGATGAACTTATGTCTTATCCCTTTGTCACGTAACACAATCTCAAACAAGCTAAGATCATGCGCGTTTTTGGTCCTTAGAAAGCGTTTAGTGAACTCAACTCCATTATCCGTTTGCACACATTCAAGCTCAATTCCTCTGCCCTTGAACCAGGCAATGGCGTGCTCAATAAAGATTGCTGAAGAGAATGTGTCTGCTGTCTGAAAGCCTTCCAGATATCTCAAACGACTATATTCATCAATTGCGGTGTATTGATAATATTGTTTCCACTTTTTATCGACGATACACGCTTTGGGGACTACTTTTACGTCGACTTGGATCCTCTGTCCGGGATATTGCATCTGTTCATAGGCTTGTGCCTGGTATCTTTTCTTTGTGTGCTTCTTTTGCCTGACCAATCCTTCCCGCTGCATCACTCGGTACAGACTGACATAATGGCGGCGATAGCCTTGCTTTCTTAGTTTGAACCAAAGCTCATATAATCCCAGGTCTTTATTCCGTTCCTGATAGCGTCGGATCAAGGCGATCTCATCCTGGCTGTGTTGACGGGGATGATGCTCTGGCCTTCTCGATCGACAGGCCAGGGAACGAATATCTCCATCATAGCGCTTGAGCCAAAAATAGATATAGCTGCGGCTTTTGTTATATTTTCTGCTGGCTTTGCTCACCCCCTGATTGAGCGCATATTTGACCACTGAATGTCGGTATTTCATATCTTGTGTTATCTTATCCATAGCAGGTTATGGTTTCTCCTCATTGTTTTGTTTCAGCGCAATA
Source organism: Anaerolineaceae bacterium (assembly GCA_040772305.1). Classification (GTDB taxonomy): domain Bacteria; phylum Chloroflexota; class Anaerolineae; order Anaerolineales; family Anaerolineaceae; genus Mesolinea. Next base: position 1,013,589 of record JAXGYK010000001.1, on the reverse strand, counting down.
ACAATAACGGATACTTCCATTCCCTGCTATTCTTTCTCACTCACTGTCCAATATGTACTGTAATCCTACAATGCGTTAATTACATAAATCGCACAGAACAGGAAAAGTACCAGGTAGAATACTACTTCTTTTGTCTTTTTGGATTGCATCATCCTCCTTTCACTATTTTTCCGGGTTCAAGCTTCCCTGATTTAGATAACTCACATGTAACCCAGCATGCGCAAGCGGGCCATAGCTGCTTCCTTATCTTGCCGGCGGCCTGCACGCTCTACGGTATTCTCTAAATCCTGTTCCCAGGCAGGAATGTCGCATGTTTTGGTTGTAGTCGTTTTTACACCCAAGGAACGGTAGCCTTCTTCATAAAGCGAAACATAAGGCAGCTGGTAGTGGCTGTAGATATCCCATAGAGCTCTTTCATCAATGTGCAAAATTGGGCGTACACGAACCTGAGCCGGCTGGTATGGCTGAGCTTCCACTTCCTCAATGTAGAGGTCGTCCGCACGAACCGGTTGCTCGTCCCAGCGCAGGCCTTGCACAATCACCTTTACGTCATTTGCTTCAAGATATTCATTCAGGGCAACAGATTTCATCAGATGGTTGCCAATGAAGGATTCTGCCTCAAACGGGAACGCGGTAATCTCGCCAAATCCGATGCGTTCCAGCTCTTCCTGGTTGCGTTTGTTCAAGTCTTTTACATGAACATCAGCACCCAGCTCATAATTGCAGGCCTTGAGCACGTCTTCGTTTTTCGCTACATCCAGCACAAAATCCCATTCCTGGCTAATTTTCTCCAAGAACGCTTCAACCTCATCAAAGGGGTCGCCCTCATCCAGAGTAACTGCTTTAGGCATAACGTAACCATATTGGTCACAGACCTGTTTCCAAATCCACAAAGTTAGCGTGCTGTCTTTATGTCCCGACCAAACTAAGCGCATATCCTTGGGATTATAGAGACGGTAAGCTTCACGCACAATGTTCTTGGCAATGTGGATATAGTTTTCCAGTACCTGAATACGTTCCTGTGAGAATTCCTTTTTTTTCATTCTGCCTCCATTTAACTTCTCTGATTTATTTTGCGTAACGGTTAATACGGGGAATTATCTTTTTCATCATATATTCCGAAACCGAATCCTCACCATAGATTGAGTGTCTTTCTTCCGGGTCGTCTGCCAGGTTGTAGAGTTCCCAGGACGAAGTCCTCTCGGAGTAAATAATCTTGTAGTCCCCTTGTCTATAGTAATGCACTTCAGCTTCATTGCCTAATTCACGAGGCCCGCGTTTATCTATGGCTTCGCCCAGTGCCCCGCGTTCTTTGTTGTAGTCCTCCAAAGGCAAAAGGCTCTGACCTTGCCAGGACGGATCAGGGGCAACACCTGCCAGTTGTGCAATGGTTGGGGGTAAATCTATTGTCGAGACAACGTCTGAAACCACTTGGCTCTCAAAGCTCCGGTTATAAATGCAGAAAGGCACCCGCACCAGCTCATCAAACATTTTTCCATCATGCGATAAACCGCCATGTTCATTAAACTCTTCACCATGGTCTGAAACGATAAAGACCGTGGTGTCTTTCAGACCCAGGGTTTGGTCGATGATTGTGAACAGCTCCTTGGCAAAACGGTCTGCGGCTACAGTCTGGGCATCGTAAAGCTTTTTGGCCAGCTCTACACGGGCCGGATCACTTACATCCCGCTTGAGAATAGTTTCCTTAAAGACCACAAACATTTCGTCGTTGCTCATCTGCAACTCAGGGTCAACAAACTTTTGAAAGCTTGGTTCCGGCATATACGGTTCATGCAAGTCCATATAATGCACCCACAGGAAGACCGGCTTTTTCTCTCCGGCAGCCTGGCTTGCCAACCATTGCTTAGCTTTTTGGTTGATATCACGCGCACGCACATAAGGCACATGCTCGGTCACCTGATCGGCCATCGAGTCATAGAATTTATTCCAGCCTCTGTTCCAGCCAAAAAAACCGGAAAGATAGGCATTGGAATGAAAAGCACCGGTGGAAAAGCCGTTTTTCTGAAGCACTTCCGAAATAAGCACCCGTTCCTTGGGACACTTGCCCTTCTGTTTACCGTATTCGAGGTAATGAGAGGAGGAAAGCAAGCCCGGGAAAGCAGCCTGGGTGTAAGGCCCACCGGAATATGCCTGCTTAAAGAGTACGCAATGCTTTTGAATACTGTCCAAAAAAGGAGTAAGGCTTGGTGTGCGGTCGGAATTGACACCCAACGCGTCAAACCGCATGGTATCGATGGAGAGAATTACAAAGTTTTTCACGAGTTAGAAATCCTTTCGAAAACTCAAAACATTGAGAATAGGCTAAACATCCAGCCAATCCCAAGCATTGCCATCTCTGTGCTCTGTTCGCTATGGACACTTAGAACAAAAAGCTCTGAACTAAAGCCGCTACTCACTTTGTAATATCACTATTTAACAGTATAACCGATAAAAATTAACGTCGTGATAATATTGCAAAAAGTGTGTCGCAGATGCCCTCAGCTTGGGATTCCATTAAACTCTTAAAGTACTGCCCTTGCTTAGGGCGATTTTTACAGACGCTCAATCACACCTGTATCAGCATTTACACGAATTCTATCGCCGTCTTTTACCTCTTGGTAAAACTCAGGGCTAACTTTATCTACCATCGGAACATCCATAATAATGGCTGAAGAAACCAATACTGCTTCGGGGTGTTCAATGATCATTGCCAAGGGTAAGTTGTCATTGATCTTTAGTTGATACAAACCATCGGCCTGAACAACCGAACTACCCTTCCCACCTGGGAAAACCAAAATCTTCTTCGCTAAAGACTTACCTTCCAGACTATGGTGCTTTTCAATCACTACACCAGTCTTTGGATCGAGCAGATAAAACATGATCGCATCACTAGAAAAAAGTACTTCTCCTTCGGCAGTGCCGCCGGATATTTTATGGCATCTGTATGTCGTATTCATCCTAATTAACCCTCCCAGTCAAAGCTGCATTAATACAGGCGTCAAGATCACGAATTACAAAGCTAATTCCGCGTCGCTTCGGATAATACGCACATTTTGGTGATTCTATCACGCCGATCTTGTTTCTTAGATGTCTCCAACATGGTTGGTCGGGACAAGTATCGGGAACTACCACCGCTCCAGCTGCATTAAGCGTTTCCAAAATGCCCATACGCTCTGCTAAATCCTTGGTGTAGGAGGAAGTGAGGATCCACATTTCCTTCTTTAGCTTTTGCCCCTTGATTTTTTCGTTAATGTGCAGAACTTGGTCCAAGGTAAAGTGCGGACAGCCAAACATGGCAAAATCAATCTCGCGGTTGCCTTCTTCCGAAATTTCCGCGTTGATGTCAATAAGGTCCTGGTTGCTAATTACTACCTTGCGCTTGGGCTCCTTACCACCAAAAGCAGCATCAAGAGTTGGTGCTTCCGGAGTAAATCCCACAATGTGGTACATGCCATAAGCGCCAGAGGTATTGAGCTGCGCACCTAAGTTGGTGAGTGACTCAGGAGAAATATATTCGGGCAAGCCCGTGAAAACAGGCACGCCTTCCCCAATCTTTTTGCCCATATAACCCAGGAGGTGATAGTCGAAATCAGTCTTCATATCCGCTTCAACTTCCACCAAAATGTCACCCAGACGATTTTCGTCCAGGAGCAAACCATATTCCGGTACTACCCCGGTGATGGCAGCACACAATGCGCTGTTGGCACCTTCGCGGTTGCTCCTGGCTCCCCATACCGAGTTCACATAGGGAGTGGCACTTGATTCAGAAAAAGCTACAACTTCACCAAAATGGGGCACGTTAGACCCTAAATAAGGTGTGCAGTTGTAGCTTAACACTGCTCCCAAAGCCTTGTATGCTTCGTGCGTGCGTTTCATCAAGCTGGCATCTTCATCGGACACCATATTATTTTCAGTAAAGTAGCTGTAGCAAAAACCAGGGTTGACTGTAGGCGGAACTTTGCATTTCGCCCCTCCTGCCAATAGCTTCTCAGCAAACCACAAATCGGCTTCCTGATTACTCAAAGCTACATGAGCACGAGTGATGGGCACCATTCTTTCAGCACCAAAGGCTTCGCCTAAGGCTACCTGGATTTTCATCGCATATGCTGCACCTTCGCCTAGCTTTCCGTCTAACATATCCTGTTGATCTTGAGTTAAGTGCATAAAACCTCCTTTACACTTTAAAGCACAGCCTTCACTGAAAGCCGCCAGCTTTGTTCTGCCAGCGGCTTCCAGTTTTTCATTACTTAAGCGATGTAACCTAAACTTCTTAACCGCTCCTCAATGATTTTTTGGTCATCATCATTGATCTGATAGGTATTGGTTTCATCACTGCCTTCAATCGGGACCAATTGCTGCGTGAGGAACTTGTTTACAAACTTGCGCTTTTCTTTGATGTCCTCGGGGTTTTCTGCATGCACCTTGGCAGCAATATTCTCTAGTTCCTGCGGATCTTTTCGCAGATCATAGAGCTCTTCCTTCCAAGTGGTAAAGTTGCGCCAGTATTTAAAATCGTCTGTGCGCATGCCTTGTATGGCACCGGGACCGCGGGCTTCGTATAAATCTTCAAAGTAGGCAGTAAGGCCATGGGCTTTGCCTTCTTCAATAAAGGGCACCAGGCTCTCGCCATCATAGCTGCTGGGAGCAGGAATACCCATAACATCCAAAAGGGTGGGGAATACATCTATCTGACGCACCATTCCAGATACTCGCTTGCCTTTAGGCAGGCCCTCAGCCTTAATGATAAGAGGAATATGAATGTCCTCGTCATAAAGCTGAACGTGCTGAGGATGCAAGAAGCCCTTGCCCGGTGCAGGAGCCACTGGATGCTCACCCAGATTAGAACCATGGTCTGCCATCAGGATGATGTTGGTCGAATCGTACTCACCCCAGCCTTTAAGTCTTTCAACAAGCGGCTTAAGCAGCATCTTATCCATCAGATCGATCTTGGGGTTAAGGTAGAAGAACTTCGAATCAAGCTTAGGATCCAAAAACCCTTGTTCGATCAGGAAGTCTTCAGTTCCCTGATGCACAAAGAAATAGTGTGCAAAAACAAAGTATTTTTCGTTGTGGTTTTCGTCCAACCAATCAAAGAAGCGCTCTACCCACCAATTGCCCAGCGTGTAAGCACCCTCGGGATAACTGCCGCTATGCGAACCGCGAATGCCCTCAAAAGGCTCATCGTAGGAGTCAAAGCCGCGTTCGTAACCGTGTTTTGAACCCAGGAAACTTACGCCTACAAAACCAGCGGTCTTATATCCCTGCTCTTTAAAAATTTCCGCAATCGTCTTGCCGCGTAAATAGCTGAACGGATGGCGGATATTATGTTTGTTAGGATGAGTTGCTGTAAGCAGGCTGGCATGACAAATCGGAGTCAAATCAGCGCTGGAGATGGTTTCTTCAAAAAGCACGCCATCAGCTGCAATCATGTCAGCATAAGGAGTAGACACTGCCTTATTGCCATAGCATCCCAGTCCATCAGCTCGAAGTTCATCAATCGTTAGTAAAATTACACTGTTTCCCATATAAATTCCTCCAGTTTTCTCATTTGATGATAATTTCTCTATACACTTCAATGGTGCATTACGCCTAAACCACATCGTTCCTGGTTGGTGATGTAATACATAGCGCTTACACCATAAATTCCTACGGCTAACCATTCTGTATTGGCTACAATTGCAATCTTTAGTTTCAAATTAAGATTAGGAGCCATGGAGGTTGGAATTACTCCATTCATTGCTTCTAAGACAGCATGATTGATAGCATGTATATCTTTGACGCTTTGTTCAATGACATTGGTCCGTAATGCAGCTGTAACTGCGTTTTTGATGACATTATTAAGGAAGTCATCCAGGGTTCCGGACACTTCCGTAGCTACACACTTATAGTTTTGCTTGGTAATCAGCTCTTTCCAAAGGTTTTCTTCTTCACGGTTTTCAGACATAGCTAGCAAAACCGCCAACCTGCCTAAGGAATAGGTGAGCTTGGGCATAGAGGGCGTTTCGTTTTCTGACATTTTCACTCCATTTGGTCTATGTACATCTGATCACTTTGTAAAACTTCATCCAGAAGGTTCTCTGAAACTTGGATGTAATCTAATTCGCTCGTGTTTTTGATGCGCACGATTTTTAACTCTGTCAAACTGGCACGACATGCTTGCGCGGCAATCTCGACTGCTGTACTTTCATCAGCTGCGATATAAGGAATACGGACGTCTTCCAAACACTTACAGGCTGTAGCATTGTTATACATCACCTGAAAGTCAAGTTTGTCGACCGCTTTGCGAGTAACCACATCAAACATTCCAATGCCAATACCATTACCATGCGAAGCTTCGGTCAGGTCCAACAATACCATTTTGTCAATCTTGGGTATAGGTCTGGAAAAGGTTTTTTTTACCGAACTGCGGCCAAGAATGTTGGGGTCAAAGCCAGCACCGGATATATCTTTTCCAATCTGCTCGCAAATCAGGAGGTCGATTTCCTTAATGCCTATTGAAGGCATCAGATCTTTTGCCTTCTTGAGCAAGATTTTTTCTTTGGCAATCATGCCCTCAGGTTTAAGTACATCCAGGTCGTAGCTTTGACCATACCCATTTTCAAGAATAGCTACACCGAAGAGCACCGGCATTTTGCTAAGAATAAAGCTGGCGGCTGTTTCGATAATCGAGGAATACTCTTCAGGGGCAAGATTATGAATTTGACGGCAGCCCGCATCGTTTCCAAGACCAATCACCAGCATTTTGCAAAGACCGCTTTCGATTGGACCATCAAAATCGGTGTGTGCCTTTATGCGGTTAATGGGGATGATCAGGTCTGCCTCAGCAGCAACACGATCAAAAAGTATCGGAAAGCCTTGGGGCGTTTCTCCTAAATGAACAATATCCTGGCTGCAGATAATTGGCACGCCCATGGTTTCAGTGGAAACTCCTAAGCTGTCCAATATCTTGCACTGCCCTTCCGGAGTCCCTCCGCCATGGCTTCCCATTGCCGAAACAATAAACGGCTCAGCCTTCTGTGCTGCCAGCCACTGGATAAGCGACTTTACAAGCACAGGCAAATTGTTAATACCACGGCTGCCTACCGCAATAGCTACCCGGCTGCCACGAGGAATGGATATCCCAAGAGCTTCTAGCTTTTCGATAAGCTTAGCCCCAGGATCATGAAGTGCCTCGGCATTAAATACCTGGCGCACGCGGTGCAATTGAGGAATAAACCCCAAGTTATTCTCCTTTTGTCTATTCAAAAAATCTCATCTAATATCAACACCTTGCCTATAATAAAACAAAAAAGAAAAGGGCAAAGAACTCTATCCACTTTTCTTCTCACTGGTCGCTATTCGATTGTTACGGCAAATACCGCTGTACACTATTCAGCTAAGTTCATTATACATCAGGTTTAATGATTGCGGCTTTATCTCAACAATTGATGCTTGGATTCGTTATCCTTAATTGCATTACTCTTAGAAGCCATGGAAACAAGCATAAGGCTTGTAAGGATGGCTTGTTCGTAGCAATCGCATGTTCTAACCATCCTTCGCTGCCCATCTAAGATCCTAAATAACCCACTGGGAACCTCAAGGTCTGCTTACAGGTTGTTGCTTACTTCCTCCTCTTCTTAGAGCGATGTTTCTCGCTACCTCACAGGCTATGGAGCCAGGAATATATTTTTTCTTCCTAAGCCTGCAAACCCGCACAATACAACTCTATACTTCTGCCGAAAGACTGGCTTTATTAATCTCAAGATATGCTACAACTATCAAGTTCATACTCAACTTAAAGAGGGCTACTGCCCACATCCCTACCGCATCCAGCAGGATGCCGCCTACCGCCATGAACAAGATCATCCCAATCGGCTGCATCATGTTCAGCCCTCCAACCGCTGCACCTGTTTTATCCCGCGGCGCTACTTGGGTCACAATCGCGTTTGGCACCAGCGTCTCACCGGCAAACCCAATGCTAATCAACACCGCTGGCAGCAACATTATCGGGCTAAACGGGTTCTTCGTCAGCGCGATCAGCAAAAAGCCAGCCATCGCAATCAAGGTTGAGATCTTCAAGGTGCGTATTTTCCCAATCCGATCCATCATGATTCCAAAGATAGGGAAGGCAAACAAGGAAACTATGCTGCTCAATATGATCGGCAATACCACCCGCGATGGCGCTGTGGCTGCCGTTAGCCCGTATTCCGCCGCGGACTTGGTTGCCCATATTACCAGCATAGCTGTAATCACCATAATATCCGTACGTGTGCAAAACGCTGCCAAATAGCTGGCCTTCATCGCCTTGGAACGTTTCAATATCGGCAATATGTCCTTAAACCGAGTCTTCTTGGCAGCCTCACTGGTTTTCTGGTTATTTCGCAGCAAAAACACACTGATCGTCAGCCCGCTCAATGCCACGATGATGCTCACCACAAAACCGGCCAGCACTCCCATCTGCGCCATCACACTGGTATACACTCCATTGGCAAGGATCGCCGAAATGCCGCTGGCCATGCTATAAAGCGTCATGCCCTGGCTTTTATCCTTGGCTGTCGTATAGTCCGACATCAAGGCCATCAGCGATGAATTTGCCATCTGGTTGGAAACCCCAGAGACAGATCGCATAACCACAGCTATAGCCAAAAGCCCCGCCACTGGCAATACTGCGCCAAAGATCCCAGGTGCTACCACAAATACAATATTGGCTAAAGCTATCAGCAAAAACCCTATTGCAATTACCTTCTTACGCCCCATCCTGTCGCTCAGTGCCCCCGTATATCCTGCGAAGAATAGCATCGATATTTGTGCCACATTGGTCATCAAGGTGCTGGTCTTGCCCAAAGAATCCGATGGCAAGCCAATTACTCCGCTAAGATAAGGCGAGATAAGCACTGAATTTGCCGCGCTGAACATCATAGAAAGCATAATCGTAATTAGCAGCAGCCTGAAGTCCAGCTTGCGCAGCCCGCCAGTGATGTCCAGGCCCAGGAATTTGCCCGCCTTTTGGTCTTTACGCACTGCCTTTGCCAGCTTTTTCTCTTGCGGCGTAGGTTTGCCAGCCACCACAGCCCGGCTAAGATTCACCCCATCGTAATTGGCTTTAACTGCACGTTTGCCTTTCTTCCCTGTACCAATAATATAAGTACCAGCCTCCAGGTTATTGAATACTGCCAAGCCTTGAGCATCCGTAGCCAAGGTATCTGCAGTGCCTTTCACGTCAAAACTATGCAGATACAGCTTCTGATACTTTGCCGGTGCACCAGCTCCATCTTTCGCGCTCACTTCAAGTGCAGGTATCACCGGCCTGGCCAATGAGACTTCCTTCGGAGCGCCATATTGCTCAATATACTTACAGGTCTGTCCCACTGTGTAATACGCCGTATCAGCCGTAAATACGTTCACGATCACGCTTATGCTCGCTGTGCCATGCCGGCATAACGTATTGTTATTGCCTTCATCCATCCCGTTATGGTCGGTAGCTATTTCAAAACAGCGTGCTACGTCAAAATGTGTCGATTCCTGCAGCATCTCTTCCAGACGTTCACGTCGTTTCAGGGAAGAAATATTGGCATTCTCGTTCCGCTCCGCAGCATTTAAGGTAGCAAACTCAGGCTCAAAATGATTGGTAAAAGCCAGATAGCTCACCCCGTCTCGCAATGGCTTGGGTTGGGATACTTGCATTTCCCGGCTTCTCAGCTGCAGATCTACCGCCTTGTTTTCCTTAAAGCTGCCAATCAAAAAGCGCACCCCCTGATGTGCAAAGCTTCCACCTGCGTCCAGATGCTCACGGAACAAGGCCACTGCATCGTCAACGGTCGTGCATCGCGTAAGCGCTTCCCGCGCCATGATCAATCCCGGCAAACCTGCCTCAGCCCCGCGATTGGGACGGCCCACATTGTAGGTAATGCACAGCTTTTCCTCATTGATACCCAGTCCCACCCCCACATTGCCTGGCGCAAAGAAAGAGAGATAACCTATCTCGCCTGTATTAGGTTTAAAGTGGATCAGCGTGCCGCCTTCAGCTTGCGGCGGCGCATCGGTAATATGTGCCATGATCAAAGATTCATCGCTCACAAATGCCCAGGCCGAACAGCCGGCAGGTTCGCCTTCATCCTTGATAAAACGCTGCCGTTTGGCAATGCGATCATCCTTCTGTTTTTGTACAATGTCATAGCCAATGTTCCAGGCCATCACCGCTTCCGTGGCCTTTTTCAGCGGTATCTTCTTGATCTTGGCCAGTTCTTCCGCCATTGCATCCATTTGAGTTTGGACATTAGCCGGTACAAATCGGCGGATCTGCTCATAATATGCCGTAAAGTCCTTCTCTGTAATCCCGAAGATCATCCGAAACAGCGCGCGGCTCTGCATAATCTCATCCGGAAAGTTCCGCGCCTGTGCACGTCCAATATCTTCCCAACTCCCCGAAAGTTCCAGCGTGGTATATTGTCGGATCACGGGTTTATCCATACCATCCCTCCTTTTATGATAAATAATGGTTAATATTGGTTAACAATTATTTTACACCATGTCTCAGAGAAACGGGAAATAAATAAGCATCTGTATTAATAATTGTTTCTCTCAATCTTACAGCAGTGTCCACCCTGTCTAAGCCTCTCTCTGCCCTCTTCATCATGCCCCCATACATAAAAGAAACGACGGGCAAGCCCGTCGTTTCCCATGAACAAATAATCAAATCTTAGGGCTGTGGAATCCCCGCCATCAGATCCTCGCCCAAGCCCAAGAGACCGGTAGCCACTTTAGGCAACTGATTGCGTTCATCGTCCTTACCAAAGCGGATCACCTCGCCATCTTCCAGAATAGCTTCCACTGACAGGCTCAGCGACTGCAGTTCCTTCACCAGCACACGAAAGGCCGCTGGAATGCCTGGAGCATCAATGGGTTCGCCTTTCACGATCGCCTCATAGGTTGCCGTACGCCCTACGACATCATCGCTTTTAACCGTCAGCATTTCTTGCAAAGTATGAGCAGCACCGTAAGCCTCAAGAGCCCAAACTTCCATCTCACCGAAGCGCTGTCCGCCAAACTGGGCTTTACCGCCCAAAGGCTGTTGCGTCACCAAACTGTAGGGGCCAGTAGAGCGTGCATGCACCTTATCTTCAACCAGATGGTGAAGTTTCATAAAGGTCATATAACCCACAGTAACGGGAGCATCATAGCGTTCGCCGGTCTTTCCATCCCGTAACACCTGTTTGCCAATTATAGGCATCGGCTGAGCAGTTTCAAGCATCACTTTTTCAGCAGTTTTAACCAAATCTGCCAAATCAGCCTTTGCGTCCAGTTCATAACCATACTTTTTAGCCCAAAGCAGCAAGCAGGCACGAATAGCCCGCCAATCCTGCGCCTGACGATCCTGAACAGCAATTGCATCTTCGGGGTAGGAGGTAATCTCGCTGGGGATAAAGCCTTCACTTTCCAGCCACTCCCGCAGTGCAACCCTGCGTGCCAATATTTGATTTTCCTTTAAGGCATACAAATCATCTTCTTTGTCCGCCAAAGCTTGTTCCAAATAAAGCAGACGTACTTCGTTATCGTCCTTAAGCTGTTCGGGCTCATGCGCAATGCCCTTAATCCACTCCCAGGCCTTCTTTCCAGTTACGTTCCAGGCTTCGTCAATCAGCCAGGCACGTGCCAGTTCAGCTTCAATCTCTTCTTCAGTAGCACCGTCAAACACCGGGGTGATCGCCCTGAAGCCCAGGCTTTTGGCTGCCCAGCCCAAGTGTGTTTCCAGCACCTGGCCAATGTTCATACGGCCAGGAATACCCAAGGGGTTAAGGATAATGTCCACCGGGCGCCCGTCTTCCAGGAAAGGCATATCTTCCACAGGCAGCACCATGGAAACCACGCCCTTATTACCGTGCCGGCCGGCCATTTTATCGCCCGCGGTCACCTTGCGCCGCTGAGCTACGCTCACGCGTACCATCTTGTCCACACCAGCGCTCAAGTCGCTGTTCTCTTCGCGGGTAAACACTTTCACGTCCACCACAATACCGCGTTCTCCATGCGGCATCCGCAGCGAGGTGTCTTTAACATCCCGTGATTTTTCGCCAAAAATTGCCCGCAAAAGGCGCTCTTCGGGGGTTAGTTCCTTTTCACCTTTTGGCGTAATCTTGCCCACCAGGATGTCATTAGGACCAACCTCTGCACCGATGCGGATAATGCCGCTTTCGTCCAAATCGCGGATAGTGTCATCACCCACATTAGGGATTTCCCGAGTGATTTCTTCAGGACCAAGTTTGGTGTCTCGCGCTTCAACTTCATATTTCTCGATATGTACCGAGGTATAGCGGTCTTCTTCTACCAGGCGCTCACTGATGAGGATAGCGTCTTCAAAATTAAAACCTTCCCAGGCTACAAAAGCTACCAGCACGTTTTGACCTAAAGCCAACTTACCATCATCCGTCGAGCTGGAATCTACAATCACATCGCCCTTGTGCACAATTTGGCCTTTCAGCATGGCCGGGCGCTGGTCAATACAAGTACTCTGGTTACTGCGCTGGTATTTGCGCAGGTTGTATGCCCGTAAATCGCCGGAAGACTGCTTGATAATCATTGCATCACCGGTAACCGAAAGCACTTCGCCGTCTTCCTCAGCAATAATTACCTGGCCGCTGTCGGCTACTGCGGCAGCTTCCATGCCAGTACTGACAATCGGCACCTCCGGGCGCAGCAAAGGCACGGCCTGCGTCTGCATGTTCGAACCCATCAGAGCGCGGTTTGCATCGTCATGCTCCAAAAAGGGGATCAGTGCAGCGCTGATGCCTACCACCTGATTAGGAGCTACATCGATGTAGTCAATGTACTCATAGTCATAAATCGCAAAGGCACTGTGGTAGCGACAGGAGTTCCGCCGGATAAATTCACCATATTCGTTTAATGGTGCAGTAGCTTGCGCAATTACAAATTTGTCTTCAGCATCCGCGGAGAGGTAATCGTAATCATCGCTCACATAAGGGCGCACCAACACATTTTTTATACCCAGTTCTTTAATTTTGGCAGCCATTTCGGGGGTGACACGAGTTTCGGCTTCGTAAATCACCTTACCGTCTTTATCTTCAATGTTCTGGCGCAACAAGTGATCAACCAGGTTCGGGTCATCACCCTTCATGGAACGGTAAACCTTGCGATATGGCGTTTCGATAAAACCATATTCGTTCACGGTAGCATAAGCTGCCAATCTACCAATCAGGCCAATGTTCGGCCCTTCAGGCGTTTCAATCGGGCAGATACGTCCGTAGTGACTAAAGTGGACGTCACGCACGTCAAATCCAGCCCGCTCACGTCGTAAGCCGCCGGGACCTAAAGCACTGACCGTGCGCTTATGCCGCAGCTCAGAAAGCGGATTGGTCTCTTCCATAAACTGACTCAGCTGGCTGCTGCCAAAGAATTCGCGCAGGCTGGCGACCAATGGCCGGATGTTTACCAAGGAAATAGGGGAAACGCTTGTGCTTTGGTCACGGATGGACATGCGTTCCTTAATCACACGCTCCATACGGCGCAAACCAACCCGCAGCTTGTTTTGGATTAACTCACCCACCGTCTTCACACGACGATTGCCCAGATGGTCAATGTCATCTGCTGGCACTACACCGTTATTGATCTGGATCATACGCCGAATTAGCCGGATGATGTCCCATTTAGTGATCATACGGTGTTCGCGGGGAACTAATTCGTCCAGGTCAAGCTTCTGATTGAGTTTATAACGCCCAACGCGTTCCAAATCATAATGCCGTGGGTCAAAGATTTGCTCAATTACATGATTGCGGGCATTATCCAGGGTTGGCGGCTCTCCCGGGCGCAAACGTTTGTAGAATTCAATCATCGCAGCTTGAGAAACAGTAAGATTGCCGCTAAGCTCGTAGCTTGGCTCCTGCTCAAAGGAATTCTCAATGTAGGGATGGTCCGGATTGTTATCTACATCTGCAAACAGGGCCAGGATTTCTTCATCACTTCCTGTTTTCAGGGGGTTATCAGGCATACCATCATCCACAGCAGCCAAAGCACGCAGGAAGACGGTAATAGGCACCGTGCGTTTGCGGTTGAACTTAAGGATAATAAAGTCGTTCTTACGAGTCTCAAATTCCATCCACGCGCCGCGGTCAGGGATGAGTTTGCTGGTCGCCATAAAACGGCCGCTAGCTCGGTCAATTTCAGCTTCAAAATAAACGCCAGGGCTGCGAATCAGTTGGGAAACCACTACACGTTCAGTGCCATTAATAATGAAGGTGCCTTTTGGGGTCATTTCAGGGAAGTCACCCAAAAAGAGATCCTGCTTGACCTTCTCGGCCATATCATTACCTTCCAAAAGCACCGAGACGTACAGCGGGCAAGCGTAAGTGAGGTCGCGCTCCAAACATTCTTCGATGGTATTCTTCGGAGCTTCAAACCAATACTTTAAACCGAATTCCTGCGAGAGCGGTGTTTCGCTGGGGAAGTGCAGACGCAAGTCATTAACATAAGATTCAATAGGGGAAATTTCATTGAAGAGGGCCCCCAGGCCTTCTGCCTTCAAGCGTTCAAATGAGTCCAGTTGAACCTGGATAAGCTGGGGCAGGTCCAAACCCACCGGGATGCGAGCGTATGTCTTTGGAGGCATCAAATCGGTCATACAATCTCCTATACACAGTTAAAAAACGTGATGGCACACGAAGGTGCCCACTCACGTCAAAGTTAAAAGACGCAATGTTTTAGTATATGGCAAATTGGCACTAGAGTCAACAGCTTTCAGGGGATTTTTTCCCCGAACTTTGTAGGATTACAGTACATATTGGACAGTGAGTGAGAAAGAATAGCAGGGAATGGAAGTATCCGTTATTGTTATTGCGCTGAAACAAAACAATGAGGAGAAACCATAACCTGCTATGGATAAGATAACACAAGATATGAAATACCGACATTCAGTGGTCAAATATGCGCTCAATCAGGGGGTGAGCAAAGCCAGCAGAAAATATAACAAAAGCCGCAGCTATATCTATTTTTGGCTCAAGCGCTATGATGGAGATATTCGTTCCCTGGCCTGTCGATCGAGAAGGCCAGAGCATCATCCCCGTCAACACAGCCAGGATGAGATCGCCTTGATCCGACGCTATCAGGAACGGAATAAAGACCTGGGATTATATGAGCTTTGGTTCAAACTAAGAAAGCAAGGCTATCGCCGCCATTATGTCAGTCTGTACCGAGTGATGCAGCGGGAAGGATTGGTCAGGCAAAAGAAGCACACAAAGAAAAGATACCAGGCACAAGCCTATGAACAGATGCAATATCCCGGACAGAGGATCCAAGTCGACGTAAAAGTAGTCCCCAAAGCGTGTATCGTCGATAAAAAGTGGAAACAATATTATCAATACACCGCAATTGATGAATATAGTCGTTTGAGATATCTGGAAGGCTTTCAGACAGCAGACACATTCTCTTCAGCAATCTTTATTGAGCACGCCATTGCCTGGTTCAAGGGCAGAGGAATTGAGCTTGAATGTGTGCAAACGGATAATGGAGTTGAGTTCACTAAACGCTTTCTAAGGACCAAAAACGCGCATGATCTTAGCTTGTTTGAGATTGTGTTACGTGACAAAGGGATAAGACATAAGTTCATCAGACCCTATACTCCCAGACATAATGGGAAGGTAGAACGAAGCCATAAGGAGGATCAAAAACGTTTCTATAACAAGTCAAAGTTCTATTCATTTGAGGATTTCAAAAGACAACTGAGAAGACACAATCAGCGTTCTAACCATATACCGATGCGTCCATTGAAGTTCTTATCACCTGTTCAATTTTTATCTCAGACTGTCCAATATGTTTGACAATCCTACATTTCAGGGGATTTTTTCCCCGAACTTTCTATTGTATATGATTAATGCTTTTTTAGCAAATCCCAGAAAGCAAATAGAAAGCAAATAAGTGTTGGTTTACGATACATCTTGGACAGTGAAGTAAAAGAATAATGCAGGAAGTGGTATCACTGATATTGTTATTGCGCTGAACAAAAAACAATATGGAGGAACCACAACCTGCAATGGATAAGATAACACAGGAGATGAAATACCGGTACTCTTTGGTGAACTACGCTCTCAAATATGGGGTAAGCAAAGCAAGCAGAAGATACAACCGGGCGCGAAGTTATATCTACTATTGGCTCAAGCGGTTTGATGGAGCAATAGGCTCTTTAGCGGCCAAATCACGCAGGCCTCATCACCATCCCAATCAACATACCCAGGATGAGATTGCCCTGATCATCCGCTGCCGCAGGCGGAATGCGGAGCTGGGATTGTTGGAGTTCTGGTTCAAACTGAGAAAGCAAGGCTACACCCGTCATTACGTCAGTTTATATCGCGTGGAACGAAGGGAAGGGTTAGAGCGGTCCAGGAAACCCAGGAAGAAAGGGCCTCCTCCCAAACCTTATGAGGCGATGCTGTATCCCGGCCAGCGGGTACAAATTGACGTCAAACATGTGCCTGGCGCTTGTATTATGGACCGCAGATGGCGGCGCTATTATCAATACACGGCCATTGATGAATACAGCCGCCTGAGATACCTGGCTGCTTATCAGCAGGCGGACACCTTCTCCTCAGCTGATTTCATCAGCAAGGCCGTCCGTTGGTTTTCCTCCCACGGTATTCGTATTGACTGTGTCCAGACGGACAATGGCCCGGAGTTCACCAGCCACTACAGCAAGAGGGAAGACAACGACAGACCTAACCTCTTCCAGAGATACCTTAGCGAGCATGCCATCAAATACAAGCGGATCAAGCCTTATACGCCGCGGCACAACGGCAAGGTGGAAAGGAGCCACAGGGAAGATCAAAAACGTTTTTATGACCGTGCTAAGTTCTTTTCCTTTGAAGATTTCCAAACACAATTGAGAAGACACAATCAGCGTACGAACAAGATCCCGATGCGACCGCTTAAGTTCCTGAGCCCTTTAGATTATTTGAAGCTTACTGTCCAAAATGTTTGACAAACCAACACAGAAAGCTAAAAAGGTGTGCCTCCTTCTACACCTCAAAGCTGTTTAACCGCTCTGCATCCGATAACAGTGCTTTTCTCAATGTCGCAGCCCAATCATGCTGTAGGTTCTCTCTGCGCTTCCTGGCGGTAAAGGCGAATAGCCGTTAGGAACAAAAGGCTCATAACACCAATCAGCGCTCCAGTAAATAGCCAGCTCAGCTGAAATTGCGGAATCACTTCTAACAGTTTCGCCATCAGAGGCACCCCTGTTGCAGTTCCCAGTGCTATTCCAACCTGCATACCACTCATCGCCTGGGCACGATCCTTATGAAAGAAGCGTGCCGCTATATACGAAGGCGAAACAGTTCCCACAGCTGCTCCGAAACCAAAAAAGATCAGATATCCTGCTAAAGCAACTGGGTTAGGCATTAGCACCAGGCTGATGGTGCTGATCATTCCCGAAGCACAAGCAATCAGGGTTGCCTTTTTGAGATCCAGGCGGTCATAAAGATAGCCCAGTAAAATTTTACCTACCAGGAGGCTGGCCGAACCTAATGACGTCATTAGAGAAATCGCAGCAAAGTCGTAACCACAAAGCTGTAAATAGCTGGGCAGGTTTAATAACACGGCTAAACTTGTAAAAGAAGTAAGAAAACATGCGGCCAGTAAAATTAGGTAGGGCTTGAGCTTAAGTTTTTGATCTGTCCTCTTTTTGCCGGAGCTGTCTGCTGCAGGCGTTTCGCCTTTAGCAGTTTTTAGTGGGACATGCGCAGGCATAAACCACACCGATGGCAGCAATAACAGCGCAACCAGTAAACTCAAGATCAAAAAAGCTCGACCGTAGCCATGATTTTGTATCAGAGCGTTTACCACTGGGTTTAAAATCATGCCCCCTAAGCCGCTGCCGGACAAAGCAATACTTAGCATCAACGCCCTTTGGCGCTCAGGAGCAGCCTCCAGCACAATCAAGGTAACCGGCATAACGGTAATGCCTGCAAAAACAAACCCGATCAAAAAAGCCATCACATAAATCAGTGGCAGGCTGCGCACAATGCTCATGAGGTATAAAAGTACGGCAAAGGCTGCTAAGCCGCCTAAAAGCGGCAACTTTACCTTGGCGCGTTTATACAACCACCCCCAAACTGGTGCTCCAAAAATAGAAGCAATTGCTTTGAATGTGTTCAGCAAAGCCACTTCACTGCGGCTGGTCCCTAAGCTTTGCGCAATCGGTGTGATAAACAAAGCAAGCACATTGTTCGCAATTGCATGCACCAAAACCATAAGCATGGTAGAGACCAGCAGCCGGTAAAGTATCTGAATCCTTTCTTTACGTTGGGACATCATCTTCATTATACAAAGAGCTGTAAATCCTGCACCCATCTCATGCAGTAAAGCATCCAGAACCCTCTCTGTTTATTTAGACTTCTTCCTGGATTTGCAAGGACTTTCCCTTCGTGCTATGATTGAAAAAAGATTACACGGGGAGTCGCAAGGCTGAGAGGGACCATAGAGTCCGACCCGCAGAACCTGATCCGGATCATACCGGCGGAGGGATGTGCATAAAAAACCGAACCTCCGCTTTTAGGAGGTTTTTCTTTATGCAATCTGGTCCACGTGCTGTACTGTTTGTCAACGGACAAAGCAGCTGGCTGAGTTCCTTAGCCTTGCGGGACGATGATTACCTCGTGGCAGTAGATGGCGGTTTGTCCAACCTGCAAATACTTGGGCTTAAGCCTGCCCTCCTCATCGGAGATCTGGATTCGATCTCTGCAGAACAGGCGGATGCCTGCGCAAATGCCGGCACGGAAATCCTGCAATATCCTCCCGCAAAGGACGAAACCGACCTTGAATTAGCGCTAAATCTGGTAATACAGCGTGGTTACCGCACAATTTTACTTGTTGCTGCCTTGGGAGACCGCATCGATCACACACTGGGCAGCCTGGGTTTACTTTGTGCGCCGAAGTACGCTAACCTTGAGCTTTATGCCGATGATGGCCGCACCCGCCTTTGCTGTCTGCATGGACCTGGACAAACTGTTTTAAATACACAGCCAGAAGACACCATTTCCTTAATCCCATGGCAGGGCGTTGCTGTCGGCATAACCACCAAGGGCTTGCAATACCCTTTGCAGGACGAATCGCTTTATCCCTGGCAGACACGTGGTGTAAGCAACCTGGCAGCTGGCACGCATGCTGATCTCTCTTTAAAATCGGGTAGCCTGCTGCTCATTCATATCCGTCAAATCAACGAGGAAAAAAGACTATGAAAAAAACACTTCCGCTTGTGATCGCTTTGTCCTTACTGCTCGCTGCCTGTGTGCAGGCAAGTCCTACAGCTCCAGCCAGCACCCTCCCTGTGGGGGAAACACCAACGACAAAAACAAGTGACCAAACGCCTGGCCCTGAAAACCCCGCTGTACTTACTGTTTTGGTGCACGATTCTTTTGCAGTCAGTGCCGAACTGGTACAGGCCTTTGAAGAAGAGAATAAGGTTACGGTTCATTTCGTAAAGGGAGGCGATGCCGGCGCTACCCTTAACCGAGCCATCCTTAGTGCAGCGGCCGGAACCCCGGCTGGTGATGTACTCTACGGCGTGGACAATACCTTTCTTTCCCGGGCGCTTCAGCAAGAGCTTTTTGAACCTTACAATGCACCAGCTCTGGCTAAGGTTCCCGATAGTTTTAAACTGGACCCTGCGAACAGGGCATTGCCCATCAATTACGGCGACGTATGCATCAATTACGATGTACAGTATTTTCAGGAGCACGAACTGCCCTTACCAGAAAACCTGGTCCAGCTCATCGACCCCACTTTTATGGGTATGCTCGTCGTGGAAAACCCAGTCACATCATCGCCAGGCCTCTCCTTTATGCTGGCCACCATTGCCGAGCAAGGTGAAGACCTGTGGCTGGAGTGGTGGGGCGCGATGAAAGAAAATGGCCTTACCATAGCCCCCGATTGGGAAACGGCTTATTACACCAATTTTTCAGGGTCATCAGGCCGCGGCGCTTACCCCATGGTGGTTTCGTATGCATCCAGCCCGGTTGCGGAAGTAATCTACTCCGACCCTCGGGTAACCAATGCCCCCACTGCTTCCTTAGTTTTTGATAACGCCTGCTGGCGGCAGATCGAATTCGCTGGTATTTTGAAAGGCACTAAACAGCCGGAACTGGCGCGTAAGTTTATCGACTTTTTGCTCAGTCCCGAATTTCAAGCCGACGTGCCGCTTCAAATGTTCGTTTACCCAGTATTGGATGGCGTGCAACTGCCAGAAGATTTCGTAACCTACAGCCAGATTCCGGAAAACCCGGCTTCACTGGACCCAGACCGCATTGCCGAAAATCGCGATGCCTGGATCAAAGCCTGGTCAGACTTAATGCTCAAATAAATGACTGCAGCGCAAAAAACCAAACGCTATGTGACAGCCGGGATCCTCTGGCTGCTTCCGCTTGCCTTCCTGCTCATCTTTTTTTACCAACCTCTGGCAAGAATATTCCGTTTGGTCTTTTCGTCTCGTTTTGCTGAAGGCTGGCAGCGCTTTGATATCAGCCAAATTAGTCGGCCATTATGTTTTAGCTTATGGCAGGCTTTTTTATCCACAATCCTTACCTTCGCCCTGGGCTTACCTGCTGCCTGGCTGTTCACCCGAATGGAGTTCCCGGGCCGCAAAATCTTGCGGGCAATCACCATCTTGCCCTTTATCCTTCCCACAGTGGTGGTTGCGGCAGCTTTCAACGCCCTGGCAGGCCCACGGGGTTGGTTGAATCTTGGTCTCATGCAGCTTTTCAAACTGCAGCAGGCACCTATCGTTTTTGTTGGCAGCCTGGCTGCCATCCTTCTTGCTCATGTTTTCTATAACACTTCAATTGTCATCCGTGTTGTCGGTTCTGCCTGGAGACGTCTCAATCCCCGTCTCGAAGAAGCAGGCCGGGTGTTGGGCGCCAGTCCTTGGCAAACTTTGCGCCAAATCACCTTACCCCTTCTTATGCCCTCCATCCTCGGCGCAGCGCTATTGGTCTTTCTTTTCGATTTCACCAGCTATGGCGTGGTATTGATGCTTGGCAAACCTGGCTTTGCCACAATGGAGGTTGAAATCTACACCCAAGCCATGCACCACCTTAACCTGCCGGTAGCAGGCTTGCTCTCGCTTGTCCAGCTTGTCTTTACCTTGCTGCTCACACTGCTTCAAAACCGCATAGCAGTACCGCGCTATGGCAAAGCCGCAATCGCAAGCGAGACCCGCACACTCAGCCATCCCAAAGACAAAGTACAAAAGTTACTCGTTGTATTTTTAGCCGTTGTTCTTATTCTTCTGATGGTCTTGCCCCTGGCAAGTCTGGTAACCCGTTCCTTCGTCAACCTGGAAGCAGCACGCGGCGAGCGCGGCGCAATTGAAACCGGGTTTACCCTGCGTTACTATCAGGAACTCTTTATCAACCGCAGCGGGTCCCTTTTTTACGTGCCGCCACTTTTGGCTGTACGCAACTCCTTAGTTTATGCCCTTCTGGCAACAATCCTTGCAGGCATTATCGGTTTGCTGGCATCCTATGCCTTAGCACGTTCCACAGGACCACTGGCATGGCTGGAGCCTGTTTTGATGCTCCCGCTTGGCACCAGTGCCGTAACCCTGGGACTGGGGTTTCTGGTCGTCTTTAACCGCCCGCCCTGGAACAACCCTCGTCTTCCCCTCTTGGTTCCTATCGCTCATGCGCTGGTAGCGTTGCCCTTTGTAGTACGCACTGTTTTGCCAGCCATTCGCAGTATGCCTGCAAATCTGCGCGAAACCGCACGGGTGCTGGGGGCCAGCTCCTTCAAGGTGTTCACTAAGGTCGACCTGCCCATCCTCCTGCCTTCGCTGCTGGCAGCTATGGTTCTTGCTTTTACCATCTCCCTGGGTGAATTTGGAGCGGCCTCGTTTTTGGCTTCGCCGCAGAACCCCACCATACCTGTGGCAATCTATCGTTTCATTTCGCAACCGGGTGCGTTAAACTATGGCCAGGCGCTTGCCATGTCTACCCTGCTGATGGGCGTTTGCGCGGCAGGGAGTCTAATAATTGAAAGAATCCGCCTGCCCGGCGAGGAAAGATATTAATGCTCGAAGTCCAAAATATTTATAAAGATTACGATGGGAAACCGCTCCTGGAAAGTGTTAGCCTTACCTTGGAACAGTCGGAATTGGTTGCGCTTTTGGGCCCCTCTGGCAGCGGCAAAAGCACCCTTTTGCGTATTATCGCCGGCCTTGAAGAACCGGATGCCGGACGGATTCTTTGGAACGGGCAGGATTTACGCAATCTGCCAGTGCACAAGCGCGGTTTTGGATTGATGTTTCAGGACTATGCCCTTTTTCCCCATCGCAGTGTAGCAAAGAATATTGCCTTCGGGCTTCAGATGCAAGGGCTTTCCCGAGCTGAGCAAGAACGCCGCATAGCAGCAGCCCTGCAAATGATCCAGATGCCAGACTTCGCAGAACGTGCAGTTACCGAGCTTTCAGGAGGGGAACAGCAACGGGTTGCGCTTGCCCGCGCACTGGCCCCGCAGCCGCGCCTGCTGATGCTGGATGAGCCTTTAGGTGCCCTGGACCATACCCTGCGGGTGGACCTGATTCAGGAGTTGCGCCGCATCCTGCGCGAACAAGAAATGCCCGTCATTTATGTGACCCATGACCGCGATGAGGCTTTTGCCCTGGCTGATCGTTTGGTAGTTTTACACGATGGTAAGGTACTTCAAAGCGGCAGCCCAAATGAACTCTACCAATCGCCCGCTAATGCCTGGCTGGCAAGTTTTTTAGGTTTGGGTAACCTTGTGCCTGCCACTGCCAAACCTGACATGCCCGGACACTACCAAAGCAGTCTGGGGCAGTTCTACAGTCCCCGCGGTACAGCTTCTGGCCTCAAAGAGGTTGCCTTGCTTTTGCGTCCTCAAGATGCTGTCATCGGGTCGGATAGCAAACTGAATCGAATCACTGCCCGTGTAAAAGATTCAGTCTTTAATGGTGAGCACTATCTTTTAACTCTGGATACACCTGAGAAACTGCCCTTCCAGGTGCAGGCTCCTCAAGCTTATCCGCCCGGGACATCCCTTAGCTTCAGCTTCCCTGCTGAAAAAATTTTGGCTTTGGTGCCGGATCATGCAAAATAAAGAGTTAACCGTTCTAAAATATTATCCGGATGGCCGCCTTGGTTTTAGTTATATGATGCAATTGCTCAACGAAACGCCCAACCGGCGCGATATATTCGGGGTCTTCAAAGTGCGTCCACACAAAGTCGGGAATCTAAGCTTTGAACCAGGCGACCATTTTTATGAATCATATTTTAACAACAGGCCTTACAACGTCTACGAGGTTCACCAACAGGATACTGCCCGAGTTAAGTGCTGGTACTTCAATATTTCAACGCCAGCAGTTTTTCATCCCCAGTCGATCGTCTGGACTGATTACGCACTCGATTTACTGGTCTACCCAGATGGCAGTTTGCAGCTCTTGGATCAAGATGAATTGGCAGCCTGGAATCTTCCTCTGCCTGATTATTGGAAAGTATGGAATGCTTTGGATAACCTTTTAACCAGTCTAAAAAAAGAAGCGCCCCGTTTAATGCCGGGGCTGCCTCAAATTCAATTCGCAGATCGTTTAGACAAAGGGTAAAATTGCAGGCGCAAAAAGCTGCAGTTCCCACTTACCTGAAAGCAGCATACCAGCTACTACCAACACCGCGATACAGCCCAAGGCTACCAGTATCAACAATATAATCAGTACTGGGGAAAGACCCTTCTTTTTGGGCTTGTTATAAACAGGCTGCCCATAGCTGCTCTGTCCGTACGCTGGGCTGGACTGATAACCACCTTGTGTGGGAGGGGTATACGCACCACTCGCCTGTCCAGCTGCACTTGGAGCTTGGTAGCCCTGCGGCGCAGCCTGGTATTGTCCTTGTGCCGGCGGCACATAGGTACCACTACCACTGCTTTGCGCTTGCTGATACCCTTGCTGCGGGGCTTGATAGCTAGTTGTTTGATAAGAGCCCTGCTGTTGGGTTGGATAACCCGGCTGACCAGGATGTGCTGGCTGGCTGCTCTGAGCCGGCTGGTAAGCCGACTGCGGGCTTTGCGCTGCCTGCTGAGGGTTTACGGGTTGGGAAGGGTTATTGGTCCAAGCCGGCCGGCTGGATGGAACCTCTTTGAATCCATCATCTTGATCTGTCATAAAATACCTCTCTCTATAATAACTACAATTACGTTTGCCCATATTATACTGTGCATTGGGCCCTGGTTTTACGCTTGTAACTCCTGGAAATAAAGCCTTTGTCTCACTTTTGAATTATAGCAAGATTAGGGAGAGCTAAGGCTAGATAATCAAAGGTTCATCGGCGCCCATGTTCCCGTGAGCTGATAACGAATAAGAGCGATGGCGCTCATCTGGATCATTGCCAGCAGCGCACCGAGCAGCAAGTGTCCGTGAAGCTGCCACCAGTGCTGGGATTCGCCATCCTGCCGTAATAGCACCAATACCAAGCTGGTATACAGCAGAATCAGCAAGACCGCAAAACTCAATGGGGTAAAAACAAAGCTAAAGAGCAAAGCAAGCCCCCACCCGCTCAACACAGCTGCAGCCACAGCAGCCAGAAGCACAAGCACTGCCGCCAAACCTGGCCAGGAGAGGAGCGGATCCGCACTTCCATCTTCCCAAAACGCCCGATTAAAGATTGGAAAGGCAATCACAGCAATTCCCAGCCCCATCCCCAGGCCGCTCAAGAGCCTGAGGGTATTGCTGCTTTCATATACCTGCCATTTGCCCGGCAGAAATTGTGCAAATGAGTTCAAGCCATCAAGCGCAAAGAATACCAAAAAGGCTCCCAGAACCGCCAGGATCCCTGGCCGCGGCCAGGAAATACGGCGCTTTTTGAGCGCCAAAAAGAGTAAACCCAGCCCTGCCCCCAGGTGCATCCCTGTACAGCGGGCACAAAAAGGTGCCTGATGGTCTGCATGGAAAAGAGAGCGCGCACTTATCTGATGGCAAGAACTATAGGCAATCGCCCAGAGCTTTCCCAAAAAACCCGGAGGCGTCAGGCTAATCCAGCCTGCCGCAAGCAAAACAAGAGCTGTCTCCAGCAAGCAAAATAAGCGCCACTCGTCCAAAAAAAGCTGCCTGCGCCAAGCCGGGCCAGGCAGCTTTAAACGTTCCAGAAAAGTCTGCATCAGTTCTTAATAGGTTCCGTGAGGTAACTGTGTGCTTTTTTAAGCCCTTCGATGATCTCCAAATGCTGCGGGCACAAAGTTTCGCATTGACCGCACTCGATACACTGGTTAGCCTGGTTTTCTGGCTTCACAAAGTTTTTATAACGGAATTGCGCACGCTGCTGAACCTCATACATTACCCCGGCATTCCACATATCAAATACAGTCGGAATTTCCACTCCATTGGGGCAAGGCAGACAGTATTCACAGCCAGTACATCCGATGGCTTTCAAGCCTTTATATACTTGGTGTATCTGGCTAATTCTGGCTTTGTCCTCTTCACGAAGGCTTCCGATGCCGCTCTCCGAGGCCGTCTTGATATTTTGCTCAACCTGTTCCATTGTGCTCATACCAGAAAGCACTACTGCAATCTCAGGTTGATCCCACAGCCAATGCAGCCCCCATTCCGCTGGCGTCCAGCCCTTGCCGCTGGCATCAAACAAAGCCTGCACCGCTGGCGGAGCCGGGTTGTTTGCCAGATTCCCGCCCTGTAAGCCCTCCATAATCACAACAGCAATGCCTCTTTTGGCCGCTTCACGCAAGCCTTTTACACCCGCCTGTTCATATATATCCATATAGTTATACTGGATCTGGCAAAAATCCCAGGCGTCGTAAGCGTTGAGGATTTGCTCAAAGGCATTGTAATTATCATGGAAGGAAAACCCAAGGTAACGTATTTTCCCGGCGTCGCGCTGCTTCTCCATCCACCTGAGCACATCTAAGCTGTAAAGGTTCTCCCATTTCTTCTTATCCAGGGTATGCAGCAGGTATAAATCGACGCAATCCGTCTGCAGGCGCCTGAGCTGTTCATTAAGATGGTAGTCCATGTCTGCCTGGCTTTTAATGAGCCAGGAAGGCATTTTAGTGGCCAAACGCACCTTTTCACGGTAGCCGTCCTGCAAGATGCGCCCAATCACCGGCTCGCTTTGCTCCCGATGGTAACCCCAGGCAGTGTCTACGTAATTGAGGCCGCAATCAATAGCATAGCGAATCATGCGGGTAGCTTCGGGCTCATCAATCGCACCACTATCTTCTCCAATCGTAGGCAGACGCATTGCACCAAAACCCAAGGCACTGACTTTCCAGTCTAATTTTCCAAACTTGCGGTATTGCATTTTTTTCCTTTCCATCCCGGGGAAATTGCCCGACACAAGATAATTGTACCCAAGCTTAAGCCATCTATAAGAAATTTCTTTATATTGGTTCGTTGTACATTACAGCTGCATATTGCCCTGTAGAAAAGGATTAAAATAGACCTATGTCGGAAGAAAACACACTGCCCGCAACTAAGCCCACCTTGCCCGGCCCACCAAAAGACGAAGAACCGCTTTCTCCACGCTGGGACAAGATTACCAAGATGATTGTCTGGATGATTCTTCTGGGCATTTTCATTTTCCTTGTCTCCCGGTTCAACAATTATCTCAACCTGGTCATTACGGCTTTTTTGATCTCAATCCTGGTACAGCCCCTGGCCAAACTTCTGCATCGCTATTTGCGTCTGTCCTGGCGCTTGGCAGTGGTTCTTGTTTACTTCATCATTTTTAGCTTCTTAATCTTCCTTGTCGCACGTAGCGGAGTCTTTATTTTGGACCAAGTCCGCTCGTTTATGGATACCTGGAAGGTTTCAGTACTGCCGTTCATCGAAAGCCTCAGCGAGATGCCGCTGCACTTGGGACCATTTTCCTTTCAACTTCCCAAGCTGGATACCAATTTTCTGGTTAATACAATTCAGGAACGGCTTTTGCCGTTAGCTGGTCAGGCACCAGGAGCCGTTGGAAAAACTGTTTCCGTTCTTGGCGGTTTTCTGTTTAACTTTTTCCTCACCTTCATGGTTTCTCTCTTTATTACCAGCGAATCTGAAACTACAAATGGCCGCTTCTTTCAGATTAAGATTCCAGGATACGAGTATGACATTAAACGCATGGGGCGTGAGCTTACAAACACCTGGAGTGCCTTCATCCGCGGCGAATTCATCATTATTGGCGCGGCGATTCTCATTTACTCCACCCTTTTAGGCGTTTTGGGGCTTCCCAACTTTGTTGTACTGGGCATTATTGCTGGTCTTGGCCGGCTGGTACCTTATCTTGGTGCTTGGGTAGGCTGGCTTACCTTTGGCTTTACTGCTTTCTTTATGAAAACAAATATTTTCGGCGTTAAACCGATCGTTTTTGCCCTGATTGTGGTTGCAATTGCCCTCTTCATCGACAGCATCCTTGATAATGTACTCACTCCCAGGGTAATGGGCAACGCCCTCGAAGTGCACCCGGCTGCTATCCTCATTGCCGCTTTAGTAATGGCAAATCTCTTTGGACTTTTGGGCATTGTCCTTGCTGCACCGGTGCTTGCCTCTCTCAAACTCTTCCTGCGTTATGTGCTGCGTAAACTCATGGATCAGGACCCCTGGGAAGGCATTTCGTACTATCAAAAACCCAAGCGTTCAGCCCTCGCCAAGTTAATCAAGCGCAATACAACTTTGGCACGCTGGTTCAATGCGATAACTAACAAGGTCTCGGAATTCTTTGACCGCATTGCTGAAAGCATAAAGAGTCTGTTCAAGAAAATCGCACTTAATAATGGCATAAAGGCCCGCAAAGCAGTCAAGAATCAACGCGAAAAGCAAGAAAACGAGACCTCCGCCAAGGCAAGCAAACCAAAACCCAAACAAAAGGCTAACTCGGATAAAATAGAGCAGAACCGGAACTCATAAACCGGAATAACTACTAAAGGAGTAAAACATGGCAGACGAACGCGAACCTATTACCACTAACCTTGCAGAAACCGAAAATTATTTAGCCTGGTGCGCAGAGGAACCAGACGGCGAAACCACTTTTCATCTCGAGTTAAACAATATTACCCTGCACTTCTTCAAGGAGGAGTGGGAAGAATTCCTCAAACTGATAGCTGCTGTTGCAGACTAAGCCTAAGGCCCAAAAACTTTTTAACCTTCAAACGGCTTATGAAGAGCCGTTTGACTTTTTAACAGACTGGCAAGCAAAGAAAAGGAGGCCTTCTCTTCCAGACTTGGGAGAAGAACGAATTTCTAAAGCAAGGATTTCCGCTCCGCAAAGCCTTTCAAAGAAGTCTTGGGGTTCTGTAAAAAGAAAGGGACAGGCTGCCACAGCCTGTCCCGAAAAGAATAGTGGATTCCTGGCTGTCTTCAAAAGGCCAGCACAAGCAGAACAACAATTGCCGCTAAGACCACCAGCACTGCGGCAGTATAGAGCCAGAACCGTGTAACAGCTCCCTTATCCGTGCGGGCCAGATCCATGCGTACCACATCGGCATCGCTGCTGGTTTGCTGAATACTCTCTTTGCTTGCATCCAGTTTTTGGTAGAAATCACTCAGCAAGTTAGGCTGCGGGCGCACACGATCAGCTTCCACACCCAGCTCGCGGATTACCGGCTGCATGGCAGCCTTGATGCCGCGCCGCTCCTCCTCACGTTCCCTGGTAGTATCTTTGATGTTTTGAATATTCTGGTCAACAGGTTCTAGTGCCACTCTCTTGGATTCTTGCATTTGTGCCAGAGCATCTTTGCTTTTTTCGACCTCTTCCTGGAGACTGGGGAGCTTGGCACGCAGCTCGGCTATGCGCAATTCCTTTACAGGTATTTGATCTGAAACTTCAAACACCTGCTTGCCCAGCGTTGCAATGGTGTTGTTCAGATTATTAATCTGTTGTTCTTTGTCCGGCAGATCGCTTTCCTGCAAAGACGCCATTTTCGACTGATGTCCATGCAATTCATTAAGATAGGCGCTCTTTTGCTTGTTCAGCTTAGTCACAGCGCTTTCGCTGGCATCAATTTCACCACGGGCTGCCGCCTGGCGTTCCATCGCCTGGGTAAGCAGGTTTTGCAAGCCGGCAATCTTTTCGTCATATTCTTTCACCAGCGTGGCACGTTCTTCCTGCGCCTTGCTAAGGTCCAGATCCAGCGAGCGCAAATGATCCCCGATGGGTACCAGCTTGGCTTCTAAGGCTTCCAGTTGCTGATAGGGCAAGGCGTAACCAGGGTCTGCCATCTTTTCTGTCCAAACCTTATTGCCCAGGTTGTCGTAGAGCAATGCCCGCTCCTGCTCAAGCTTCCCCAAATCCCCTTGCAGACGCGAAGCTTTACGTCGATTCTTGCTGTGCTTGCTGCTCTCGCGCACCCAGGCCTGCAGAAGCCCTTTATGAAGCAAGTAAACACTCGCCGCAATCATCAAGACCAAAAGTGCAATCGCCCCTGCCAAATAGCCCATATGTACTCCAGCTCTTCCCAGCTGAACCACTGCTTCAGGGCGGGCGCTTGTCCCGGTCCATTCAACCGTTCCTGCATCTATCAGACGACCGTTATGGCTAAGCACTTTGGCGGCATGCAGCCTTACTGTACGCTCCGAAACCTGGCCCAGGATTTCTTCAAAAAAGGTGAATTGGAAGCGGTAGGCATTTTGCCCTTCAAAGCTAACGGGGGTCAGCGAAAAATAGTCATTGCGCTCATTCGTTACAGGATTAAGACTTGTTTCGGCATGATACTCAACAGCACCATCAGCACCCGCATTACGCTCCCAGCTTACGCTGATACCATGCTCCTTAGCTTGTGCGGCTGTTTGTTCCGCCTGTTTATCCAGGGCTTCCACTCCCCCGGCAGCAGCTACCTGTTTTGCGGGGATGCTTATCTTTGCCACCACGCGATACTCAGGCCCGGTATTCAAGTACAAGTCTGTCTGGACTGTTCCGCAGGCAGCCAACCCCAAGAGGATTAGTACCACAGCCAATCCAAATAACCATCTGCGCTTGATCTGTACGCTCATATTCACCTCCAGGGATGCAAGTGATATCTTAATTGTACATGATTAATCCCAGCCTTAATCCGCTGAAAACACTGCCTTTTCCCGCTTCAGGCGCATCCAGTCCAAACGCCTGATCAACTTAAACCCCAAATCTGCAAGCTCGCCCTCCAGGCGCCCGCCTGGGTACTCCAACTGCAGCAAGCGGCCGCTGCCAGCTTCCCGAATGGCCGCTTGCACCAAAAGCGGCAGCGCTTCAGGGAGATCCTTCGGGTTTGCCAAAAACAAATGATCCCGCCGCTCCAAACCAGTTACCAGGCTAAGCAAGGCCTGCGTTCGGCCTTGCTGATGGACAGCAAAGTGCTTGATCCCAAAGGCAGTAAAGATCCTTCCTGGGTTTAAAAAATGCCAGGGACTGAATGCATCCAAATCGACCGGTGTGTGCCAGCGCACTTCCTTGGGGTAAGCCTGGTTTAAAGCCTCGCGTTGCAGGGGCCAATCCTGTATTTTCCGCTTGTCAAGCTTCCAGCCCGGTGCAATGGAGTGATAAGCGGGTAAACCAGGTGCCTGCAACTGCCACTGCACTACAGTGCTAAAGCTTTCAAAACCAAGGTCCCGATATAAGCGGATCGCAGTATGGTTATCGCTGCGCACTTGCAGCCATACTTCAGCAGCGCCCTGCTTCCTGATCTGATTTAAAGCCTGACGGGTAAGGCCGGATGCTATCCCGCGCCCGCGCAGTTCTTCGGCAACCGCTACATTGGCCAGCAGTACGATCCTCTTCCAGGGGCCGCCGAAGGGCAAGATGCTTACATTTCCCATCACGCGGCCATCCTGCTCCCACACGAAACCTTGCGGAGCGCCGGGAAAAAAGCTGTGCCCCAGGCGTTCAGCCTCTTTTTGCTGTTTTTGCGCCGTACTGCGGATCTGGCGCATAACATAGCGGCCTTCGGGGTCGCTGTCCAGCTGAAACGAGCTTTCTACCAGGTCAGCAATCTCAAAGAGGTCGCGCCTGGGATCCACCTGGCGCATTTTTCCTTGCTTATAGAGAGTGACAGTGCTCATCATTTTTTAAGTCGGGAATTGCGTTAAAGAAAACGCCCCCTCAGCGAAAAAGGGGGCGTGAAAACGAGCGCTTAAATACTATCGGCAGAAGAACTGGGACGTCGTTGTCTGTAAACGATACGGCCGCGGTCCAGATCATACGGACTCATCTCAACACGCACCGAATCACCTAACAAAATGCGAATGTAAAAACGGCGCATGCGGCCTGACAGATAGGCTATCACCTCATGTCCGTTCTCCAAACGCACTCTAAATTGAGTGCCCGGCAGGGCCTCGATAATCGTCCCATCAACAACAATCTTCTCTTCTTTTTCTGCCATAAAACCTCATTCTGCTGGGGCCAGCAGCATTCTTCTAATCGTAGCTCTTGCGAAATGAGCGGCGAGTGGCCTTTTTCTTGTCCATGCGGCGCTGTTCACTCTTGGAGATGAACCAACGCTTGCGGCGTACGGTGCTCAAGACCCCGCTTTTCACAACCTTCTTGCGAAAGCGTTTAAGCAGAGAATCCTGAGACTCGTTTTGACGTAATGATACGGTTGCCATTTTCTTGTTCACCTCCTTTCAGGCACGAATAGACAACTGTCGCGCCCTTCAGACGCAAACTTCAACATTATACACATAAACGAATTGAGAATCAATGCCTGTTTGTGAGGGGGTTGTGAGGGGGTCAGCACATAGTATACAGTTTATGAACTGGAATTACCTGGGGTACAGAGATCGATGTCTGGAATTATGGGGGATAGGATATAGAGACATCGAGGTATATATTGATCAAAGATATCACCCACTTAGACTACCGAGAACTGAGGCAGATCAGTCCGGAAGCAGCACGGCGAGCGATCCTGCAGGTTCACAAAGCCCAATCCGGGAATGTATCCCGAACAGCCCGTATCCTGAACGTCACCAGGGCGACGGTGTACAAAGCGCTAAGTAAAAAAGCCGCAGGAAGCCTGAAGGATCAGAGCAAGGCGCCAAAGCGAGTTGCCAACAAAACGGGGGCTGAGTTGGAGGAACGGGTTCTGGCTCTGCGCAGGCAGACCCGCTATGGTCCTCTGCGATTAAAGGAGGAACTGGAAGAAGTGGATGGGATTGTGCTTTCCCAGCACACCATCCGCAATATCCTCAGACGGAACCTGGTCAAATTAGCAGTTCATAAGCCTCAGAAGAAAGGTGAACGGCCTTTCGTGGATTGGTATCAGGCCAAAGCTTTTGAGATTGTCCAGATTGATCTCAAGTACATAGTCGACCAAAAAGCGCTTTCCATGGAGCAAATTCAACACCACTATGCCCATAATCTGCCCCTTTATCAGTGGTCTGCTATCGATGTGAACTCCCGTTTCAAGCTGATTGCCTATTCCTATGAGCGCAACTGGAACAATGGGCTGATGTTCTTCCTCTGGGTTCTCTCCTGGCTCAGATCGCATAATGTCTCTGTCCCGATTGTCTTCACCGTGGATCATGGTGAGGAATTCGGCGGACGCTCCTGGCTCAAGGTCAGCGAACTAAGAAAGGTCCTCGGCTCTTTTGGCTGTTCATTCATCCAGAACCATAAGGCTTCCCCTCAGGAGAATGCGCATGTCGAACGATCTCACCGCACGGATGATGAGGAGTTTTACATCCCCCGTCTCTTATCTATCCCTTCGCCTAAAGCTTTTTTCTTTGAGGCCATGAATTATCTCTATTACTACAATGTGGTCAGGAAACATTCGGCGCTTAGCCGAGCCTCCCCATGGCAATTCCTCCTGAAGAATAATCCTGATCTCCATGCTAAAATCAGGTTCGTCCCTCCTATCTTCCTGGACTCGATCTCTATACAACTCGGCGATTGGAGTGGATACCATCTGCTGGCTCATCACCTGTTTGCGAGAGGGTGTGAGGTGGTAAAGACAGCTGGACGAAAAAGACGAACTGAAAATATGAGGGTAAACTTATCACAATCTTTAGCGAATAAAGCGAAAGAACACTAACGCATAAATGCAATAACGCAGGCGTTCCAGTACCAATGAAGATTCTCATGGCCTTGGAGAATCCGCTTTTAGACCGGAGCATTGAAAACTCCCAAGGAAGATGTCGCTTTAATACGGCATATCAGGGCGCACAGAACGGCAGCAAATAAAGAAAACACATACCCTTGAAACGATGGAACAGATTGATAAAATCCAAGCACCACTTGCATGGCTTCCTGCGAAAGCTGAAGTAAAACTGCAATACGAAACACAAACGGATGCAATTTATATTGGTACTGATTCCATAATGCATCAGGAGGTTTAAGTATGGGACTTTTCAAACCGGCTTGGCAGAGCAAAAACAAGAAAAAGGCATTACAAGCTGTGGAAAAAGAAACCGATCAAATAAAGCTGGGTGTAATAGCTAAAGAATCCCCTTACTCGATAGCATTTGGCATCCCTGATCTTGGCTGTGTAGCGGTTGAAAAACTGACTGACCAATCTGTTCTTGCGGACCTTGCTTTCAATGCCCGTGATTCAAATGTACGCTGGCACGCAACCATTAAACTTACTGATCTTAATATACTTATGAACATTGCTGAAAACGATGCCGACCCCTATCTGCGTTTAACGGCGTTTCGTAAATTACCCGAGCAAATGCGTTCACAGAAAATGCGCATGGACATTGCGATAAATGGATGCGGAAGCAGCGAGCAGGCGGAAATTATTAAGCAATTGACAGATCAAGACATTCTGACCAGGATTACTGCGGATAAAGTGATGGGAAAACTGGCCCATAAAAGACTTTTTGAATTGGCAATCCTGGAGCTTGAGCAAATAGACGATCAGAACATATTGGCTGATATTGCAAGAAACGAAAACCATAAAGCGCAGATACATGCTATTAAGAAGCTCACCGACCAGACAGTGCTTGCTGATATTGCGATACATGGCAATTACAGGGTTAAAGAATTTGCGATTAGCAGACTAAGTGACCAGAATGTACTTGCGGAGATCGCAATGAACACTCAGGATAATGGGAATGGAGAAGCAGCGATTAATAGGATTTACGATCAAGCCATGCTGTACAAAATCGCCTTAAATGCTGCAAATAAATTAGTGGCCAATAAGGCGGTTGAAAAGCTAAGCGATCAAGATTTATTAGCAGATCTTGTAAACAACGCCAAACCAAATCCTCACCCGTACATAGACACTTGGAAAGACGTTCGCATTTTGGCAATAGAAAAGCTAAAAGACCAGGATCTGCTGGCTAAGATCGCCCGAAATAAAAATGAAAGCGGATATACGCGCCGAGTCGCAATTGAACAGTTGACAGATAAAAACATACTGACTGAGATCATCAACAGCGCTGCTGAAAACTATGGTTACACGCGCTCCGTATCCGTTATCACCGGGCGGACAGAACTTGACCAGACATGGGAACAGCAAGAATTCACGGAAGACTTGCGCGAAGTGGCCTTAGAGCGTTTGGCGCAGCTGTAAGGGTCAGCCGTTCACTCTACTGCACAAAGAAAAATCAAGATATTTTTCTGTAAAACAGAAACCCGATAAGGGGATTCGCTTCCTTTGATAACAAGCAGCTTCCTTTGATAACAAGCAAAAATGCACTATCAAAAAAACCTATTCGTAGTATATAATGGACTATTAAGGAATGCTGTAAAAGAAAAAATTAACTTTAAGGAGGGGCCGCTCAAAGCGATAATCGCCAGCACTGAATATAAGAGAAACTAAGCTATAAGCTACTGGATAAACCATTAGGAGGAGTGATGAAAAAGGTTTTAAGTGTACTTCTTGTTTTATTCCTGTTTCTTTCTTTTGTGCCCGCAACTGCCGTTCAGGCAGGCGTACCCGGCCCGGGCAATCCCTGGCTTTCTGAATTTATTGATGCCGATGACATTGATGTTAATGAAGGACTTTCCGTTACACGGCTTCCGAGATTGAACCGGCTTGCCGTCGCCTATACCGGCAGGAGTGATACCCTTAACTACCGCATTCTAAAGTTTGCCATGCAGGTCCCGAAAGGTACCGGCAATTGCGGCCATTATAACGAATGGAACTGCATGGAGGTTGATACCACCAAAAATGTGGGCCTTTACAACTTGTAGGATTGTCAAACATATTGGACAGTCTGAGATAAAAATTGAACAGGTGATAAGAACTTCAATGGACGCATCGGTATATGGTTAGAACGCTGATTGTGTCTTCTCAGTTGTCTTTTGAAATCCTCAAATGAATAGAACTTTGACTTGTTATAGAAACGTTTTTGATCCTCCTTATGGCTTCGTTCTACCTTCCCATTATGTCTGGGAGTATAGGGTCTGATGAACTTATGTCTTATCCCTTTGTCACGTAACACAATCTCAAACAAGCTAAGATCATGCGCGTTTTTGGTCCTTAGAAAGCGTTTAGTGAACTCAACTCCATTATCCGTTTGCACACATTCAAGCTCAATTCCTCTGCCCTTGAACCAGGCAATGGCGTGCTCAATAAAGATTGCTGAAGAGAATGTGTCTGCTGTCTGAAAGCCTTCCAGATATCTCAAACGACTATATTCATCAATTGCGGTGTATTGATAATATTGTTTCCACTTTTTATCGACGATACACGCTTTGGGGACTACTTTTACGTCGACTTGGATCCTCTGTCCGGGATATTGCATCTGTTCATAGGCTTGTGCCTGGTATCTTTTCTTTGTGTGCTTCTTTTGCCTGACCAATCCTTCCCGCTGCATCACTCGGTACAGACTGACATAATGGCGGCGATAGCCTTGCTTTCTTAGTTTGAACCAAAGCTCATATAATCCCAGGTCTTTATTCCGTTCCTGATAGCGTCGGATCAAGGCGATCTCATCCTGGCTGTGTTGACGGGGATGATGCTCTGGCCTTCTCGATCGACAGGCCAGGGAACGAATATCTCCATCATAGCGCTTGAGCCAAAAATAGATATAGCTGCGGCTTTTGTTATATTTTCTGCTGGCTTTGCTCACCCCCTGATTGAGCGCATATTTGACCACTGAATGTCGGTATTTCATATCTTGTGTTATCTTATCCATAGCAGGTTATGGTTTCTCCTCATTGTTTTGTTTCAGCGCAATAACAATAACGGATACTTCCATTCCCTGCTATTCTTTCTCACTCACTGTCCAATATGTACTGTAATCCTACACACCAAAAATGTGGGCCTTTACAACTCCATCGCTGCTGTAGAGATCACCTCCCCATACCTTGGCCAGAGAGGCGTCCGTATTGGGATCTCCTATTGGGACCAGGATTATGGGAAGTTGCTGTACGCTTCTGCTTTTTACAGATATTTAGGCGGTCATCTGGGAGCTTGGACTGTAGTAACTGTCCAAAGCGGATCAGGTGGCGGGATTGCCGGCCAATATTCCAAATTGGTATTCGATCCCAATACCAAACAGCCTGTGATCGCTTATCGCACCAGAGACGCATTCGAAGCCTCCGGGGCCAAATGGTACTTAAGGACAGCAACCTACGTGGGGTCAGGTCAGGGTGGCAATTGCGGGCCGGAGCAAACCTGGAGCTGCGATACAATTGATGAGGCACCAATTGCCAGTACCGATAGTTTCACAAACATTGGCATGGGTTGGATTGATGGCGAACTCCATTACTTTTACAATGCAGAAACCTTCGGTTTGAAATATGCGTTTTACAAACCTTGGAAGCCAGGCGATACATGGACAAAATTGTTGGTTTGTCAAACATTTTGGACAGTGAGTTTCAAATAATCTAAAGGGCTCAGGAACTTAAGCGGTCGCATCGGGATCTTGTTCGTACGCTGATTGTGTCTTCTCAATTGTGTTTGAAAATCTTCAAATGAATAGAACTTGGCACGGTCATAAAAACGTTTTTGATCTTCCCTGTGGCTCCTTTCCACCTTGCCGTTATGCCGCGGCGTATAGGGCTTGATCCGCTTGTATTTGATGGCATGCTCGCTAAGGTATCTCTGGAAGAGGTTAGGTCTGTCGTTGCCTTCCCTCTTGCTGTAGTGGCTGGTGAACTCCGGGCCATTGTCCGTCTGGACACAGTCAATACGAATACCGTGGGAGGAAAACCAACGGACGGCCTTGCTGATGAAATCAGCTGAGGAGAAGGTGTCCGCCTGCTGGTAAGCGGCCAAGTATCTCAGGCGGCTGTATTCATCAATGGCCGTATATTGATAATACTTTCCCCATGTTTTATCTTGGATACACTCTCTGGGAACATGTTTGACGTCAATTTGTACCCGCTGGCCGGGATACAGCATCGCCTCATAAGGTTTGGGAGGAGGCCCTTTCTGCCTGGGTTTCCTGGACCGCTCTAACCCTTCCCTTTGTTCCACGCGATATAAACTGACGTAATGACGGGTGTATCCCACTTCCCTCAGTTTGAACCAAAACTCCAACAATCCCAGCTCCGCATTCCGCCTGCGGTAGCGAATGATTAGGGCAATCTCATCCTGGGTATGTTGATTGGGATGGTGATGAGGCCTGCGCGATTTGGCCGCTAAAGAGCCTATTGCTCCATCAAACCGCTTGAGCCAATAGTAAATATAACTTCGCGCCCGGTTGTATCTTCTGCTTGCTTTGCTTACCCCATATTTGAGAGCGTAGTTCACCAAAGAGTACCGGTATTTCATCTCCTGTGTTATCTTATCCATTGCAGGTTGTGGTTCCTCCATATTGTTTTTTGTTCAGCGCAATAACAATATCAGTGATACCACTTCCTGCATTATTCTTTTACTTCACTGTCCAAGATGTATCGTAAACCAACAGAAGCCAGGCGATACATGGACAAAATGCGCTGTCAACGGTTATTATTGTGTAAGAATAGATGATTATGACCCTAATATTAGAGAATTAAGCGTTGCTTCCTGGAGCGGCAACCTGCCCGGCACGCCCGGTTACAACAGCCAGGAAAGGGAGAATGGCGTTTACCTGATCTACCGGGATGTTACCAATGATACGATCAGGTATGCCTATATGCCAAAGACGGGTACGGGTAATTGTTACAACGATAAATTCAATTGCGGAGTATTCATCGGCCTCTTCGACCCCCGTCAATACAAGGGTATTTCGGTGGCCATGGACCCCAATTACTATCCGGCATTCACCTTTTTAACAGCGGGTGGCAACCTGGAACTTGCCCGTCCTTCACCTGCCTATGGGGAAACTTATAGCAACTGCGGCACATACTATCCTTTATATCGATGGAAATGTATTCGTGTTTTCCAGTCGGATGATGATAAGACGATAGACCAAAGAGCATTTGCCGCCCTCAACATCAGCAGCGGCAATCTGGCCAGCATTGTCTTCAATCCCTACTATCCCATGTCTGGTAGCTATGGCTTGGAAATCCTCAGGCAGGATGACTATAAAACGAGCCTGCCGCTGATACGAAAATAACTGCAAAACCTGACCCCAAGGCCCGCTTTGGGGTCAGGAGCTTCCTCCCGGGCTCTTAACTGCCGAAAGGATCCTCATGAACAGCAAACAAACTTTGAGGCTCTTCGCCCTCTTGCTCATCTGCCTGGCCTTCAGTCTTGCCCCGCAGAAAGCCCGGGCGCAAGGCCTGCACATAAAGACATATGAAGTGAACACCTTTGAGGACCTTTATGACCCTGCGCCAAATGACGACTGTGCCGGCTGGATTGGCCCAGGGCCAACTGATTTTGGCCCCTGTTCGCTGCGCGCGGCCCTTACCGAAGCTGGTTACACCTATCCTACGGACCATACTCCAGCCTTAGCTCACATCAAACTGCCGCCCGGGGTCTACAAACTTACTCTGGATACCCCAAGCGTTGAAGACCTCTATTATGGCGACCTGGACCTGCCCGAGATTGAACCCGGGAAAACACCACATGAGGTGCTGATTGAGGGCACTGGCGGCCCCGGCAACCCTTCGATTATTGACGCCAATTTTATTGACCGCGCCCTGGAAATTGGAAGAGGGCGCACGCTCACCCTCAAAAACCTGATCATCAAAAACGGCCTGATCAATGCGGATGATAATGATGCCGCACTTGGCGGCGGAATAATAGTGCGAGAAGGTTCATTTTTGAGCCTGGAAAATGTTCGCCTCACCAATCATACCGTCCGCTGCAATAGCGGGTCCGTCTGTACCGACACGAGCGGCGGGGCTATCTACAGCGAAAACGCAAACCTGAGCCTCCTCAATGTTGAGCTGGATCACAATAGTGCTGATTATGGCTCTGCAATTTTCTTCTGGGATAGTACCCTCAGTGCTAACGAGTATCAAATCTCTATTAATCGAAGTGCCATTCATCACAACTCCAGCCAAAAAAGCGCTATCAATGGGCGTGGCGATTCCCTTTTGATGAGCAATTCAACCATGGCTGCAAACCAATCATTAAGTTTTGCCATGGCTGATAACATCAATTTCGCAGGGACTGTCTGGATTCAAAACTCCACCCTGATTTCTGCCAGCCCCTCGAGTAACGTGGCAGTTTCAGGTGTAGGGAATCTACTCAATATCAGGAACAGCATTTTGATGAGCTCGCTTGACCCCCCGCCAGACAGTTACAGGAATTGCAATTGCTTAGACGATATTGTATCGAGGGGCGGCAATATTTTCAGCGACGATAGCTGCAACCCTGTCCCAGCTTTGCACGACGCTGTTTTAAGCTATCCGCAGGCCAGGCTTGGCCCGCTGGCTAATTATAGCGGGCCAAGTCCAACCATCGGGCTTTTGCCAGGCTCCCCGGTTATTGACCATTTTCCCGGGAAATGCATGATAACGACCTGGCTTTTAGGCGAGGAAATAGACCGCCCTCTTTATACTGATCAGCGCGGCGAGCCGCGTAATGACGGACGCTGCGATCCCGGCGCGTTTGAAGGAATAATAAACTTCAACCTGCATCTGCCGCTAATCAGGAAATAGCACCCGGGGCCTGGCGCCGGTTCAAAAATTAGATGAGCTGCTGAAAGGAGCCTGATGACATGACCAGGAAACAATCTCTGAGACTGATAGCCCTCTTGCTCATCTGCCTTGCCTTCAGTCTTGTCCCCCACACAGCACAGGCACAAGGTCTGCCAACGCGCACTTTTAAGGTGGAC
This sequence comes from Anaerolineaceae bacterium, assembly GCA_040772305.1. Taxonomy (GTDB): domain Bacteria; phylum Chloroflexota; class Anaerolineae; order Anaerolineales; family Anaerolineaceae; genus Mesolinea. The sequence continues at coordinate 973,547 of JAXGYK010000001.1, read as the reverse complement.
ACTTTTGAGGATCTTTACGACAATGTGCAAGATAGAAGCTGTGCCAGCTTATCCGGCAAATGTTCGCTGCGCGCGGCGGTCACCGAAGCGGGTATTATCTATGACGGCACGCCGGCCTTCGTGCACATCAAACTGCCACCCGGGGTTTACACACTCAGTCTAAAAACTCCGCCTTTTGCTGGCAGCAGCGAGGTCCATTATGGCGACCTGGATCTGCCCGGTGTTGATGAGCTGACAACTCCGAATGAGGTGCTGATTGAGGGCACTGGCGGCCCCGGCAACCCTTCAATCATTGATGCCAATTATATCGACCGCGTGCTGGAGCTTGGTGAAAGGCGCAAGCTCACCCTCCGAAACCTGGTCATCAAAAATGGCTGGTTAGAGGCTGATTCGGATGCGGCTGCCAGCGGGGGTGGAATCGCGCTGAGAGCGCAAGCACTATTGAATCTGCAGAATGTTCGGCTCACATATAATGAAACCCACTGCACCAGCGATCCTGACTGTACATTCTCGAGTGGCGGGGCTATCCTTAGCGAAAACGCGAACCTGAGCCTCTTTAATGTTGAACTGGATCACAATAGCGCTGATTTCGGCTCCGCAATTTATTTTTGGGATGCTGTAGGTAATCGCGACTTCTCAATTGAACGAAGCGCCATTCATCACAACCTCAGCCAAACCACCGCGATCGCAGGAAAGGGCTCTCTCTATCTGACCAATTCTAGCATGGCTGAAAATGATACGCTTGGTCACCGGTTCAGTAACATTGAGTTCGACGGGACTGTCTGGATTCAAAATTCCACCCTGATATCTGCCAGCCCCTGGGGAAACGTAGAAATTAGAGGTACCAGCAATACTCTCAATATCAGGAACAGCATATTAACGAACGGGCTCGATACCTTGGAAAACAGCTACAAGAATTGCAAGGCAGATAACCTGGAAAAAATCTTCTCGGAGGGCGGGAATATTTTCGGCGACAATAGCTGCAACCACAATGAAGCTTTGCATGACCTTGTTTTGACCCGCGCAGAGACAATGCTCGCTCCGCTGGCAGATTATGGCGGTCCTACACCCAGTGTCGCGCTTTTGCCAGGCTCCCCGGCTATTAACCGTATTCCCGAGATCTGCAGGGCACACAACCCTTACTCGCCATTTGAAGACCCTCCGCTGGTAACAGACCAACGCGGCGAGCCGCGGAATGACGGGCTTTGCGATGCCGGCGCATTTGAAGGGAAAATAAACATGAACCTGCACCTGCCGCTAATCAGGAAATAGCGCTCAAAGCCTGGTATGGTCTGAACGTCTCATAGCTGCTAAAGCTGAGCATTGGCAAAAGGCTTTCTTTTAGGAAGCCTTTTGTCATACTGCGTCTTGCAGGTCCATTTGCTTTGCTCGCGCCTGGCGATTTTGCTGCCACCAGATAAAGCCAACCGGGCAGGCCGCTCCCGCTCATCAATCCTGCGCTTCCATGAGAACCCCGCTGGGTTTAAGAATCCCCTTTGCTTGTATTAGTGCGAGCAGTGATATGTGCGAGCGGTGATACGGGATTTTTTCAAGAAACCTGATAAAATTGACTATTTAGTTAGTGGCAGTCAATAGGCAGCGTATTCCTCAAATCAAAAGAGTACCCGCCGTAGATTCTGTGAATTTGCATCCATAAAATCCGACTCAAACCTTGACATATCTTGTTGAACGTCCGCTGCCTACTTGTCTTATTTTTTCGTTCTCCTGTAATTCTTTTAAGGCTCTTTCTATTGTTCTTTGAGATATGTCCGGACAAAGCATGACAAGATCTCGCTTAGAAAGCGGCTCCAGCGATTTTTGAACAAGCGCCAGCACTCTTTCCGGTGATGATAATTCCTTTTCTCCGATCAGCTTAAATCGATCGTCACACTCTTTATACGCTTTCAGGATAATACCCAAGATGTATTTAATAAACGGCAATTCGTCATTCTCGCCTGTGTGCCATTTTTCGCTTGAGTTTTGAAGCTCATCATAGTAAGAATCTTTACTTTCCTCGATCAGCATCTCGATGCTTATATATCTTCCGACAAAATAATCGGATTGATATAAGAGAAGAAGTGTCAATATTCTGCTCATTCTCCCGTTACCATCGTCAAATGGATGGATGCACAAAAAATCGTGGATAAGGGCAGGTATCAAAATAAGCGGTGGTATCTTTGCTTCAACGGCTTCCCTGTAAGCTGCTATCATTGCATCGAAATACTTTTCCGTTTCAAAACTGCTTACCGGCTTGAATCTCACTTTTTTGCTGCCCATGCTGTCGACTTCAACAATGGCATTATCCATCGTCTTGAACTTACCCTTATGGTTCACATGGGAATAAGAATAGAGTTGATTATGCAGAGTTAGAATATCATTTTTGCTGAATTCGATATAAGGATAATTTTCGTGCACCATATCAAGCACATGTCTGTAGCCAGCAATCTCTTCCTCGTTTCTGTTTCGAGGCTCAGATTTCTTATTCATCAACTCTGCAAGTCTTGTATCGTTGGTATAAATTCCCTCGATAGCATTAGAATACTTCGTACTTTGCACTTTTGCGATATCGATCATCTTCTTTAAGACATCCGGATAATTTGCCACATAAAGCTCTTGTTTGCCTTTATATTCGTGAATTTGTGCTATCGTATGGTATATGCTCACCGGCAAAGACAGGTTCATCAGTTTTAAATAATTGAACTTTCTCAAAACATCGCCTCCTGTTTTTCATAGCCATTATATCTCATGTGGCGTAGATAAATTAATATTGGCGAGAATAATCTCGCCAATATTCACCTTTTGGCGTATCAAATTTTGAATTGGCGCGAGTAAAAGTCCTTTCCCTCGCAAGCGGAAGGGAAGTGTTCTTAGAAAATTTAAATCTGAAATGGGACGTGAAAAGCCTGAAAAATGAAGAGATATTTTAAGAAAAGCGGCCAGAACTATTTCCCCCCAAGACGTATCAGAGCATCAGGACGGATGCGCAGCGTATTCAACGCAAGACCCAGCGCGCATCTCCTGCCTGGGCATGGAAAAGACTGAGCTGGCTTTTAGCCAGCTCAGTGGAGAAGCAAGGGTTTTATCCAATAAGCTTAGGTCGGGAGCGATGAGCTTTGTATGGCAATCTGCTCAAAGCTAGGGTACGTAATTTGTTTCAAAGGTGCAATAAGTTTCCCAACCCGCATTTGGGTCCATCAGTTCCCAAACGATCGTAAAGGGATACTTTCCTTTATCAGAATCATATCCTTCCGCGCTGAAGAAGAACTCTTCACCTGTCTTTGTAACACGCGGTATGGAATAGAAATAACCTTCAAAATATTCCTCGCCAACCACTGGCGCCAGAACAAAGTCGGAACCCCAGGTTCTTGAGCCCTTGTTAACCAGGTTTACTATCGCGTCAAAACGACCGTCAACCCACATATTATCAACCCAGTTGTAATGCACATCACAGGCTTTTTCGGGCAGCGGAGGTAGCGGAGTTTTTGTGGGAAGGGAAGGGGGGATTATGGCAGTAAAGATCGGAAAAGGCAGGGCAGCTGATTTTTTCACCTTGATCACCGCGCTGAGGGACGTGTTGCTGTTACCCATTCCAAATATCGTTCCGTCCGGAGCCTTGAGCATAAAATACGCTGTATAGGAGCCATCGCTGGCCGGGCTGACTAATTGCACCGAGATATCCACTGTAGAACTAGGGGACACATTCCCGGAAAGGTTTACACTCCCGGGTGCCGACATTCTTTCCCCGCTGGAAAAAACCAGTTGATAAGCCGGGGTCCAGGTGCAGCTTCCAGAGTTGGTGATCCGCCAGGTTTTAACGAAAGATTCCCCCGGTTTCATTTCTGTGCCATCCGGAACGGTAACGTCCTTGACAAAACTGGCTTTATTACAAGGAATGCTCACCGTTGGTATGGCCGTTGGTATGGCCGTTGGTATATCTGTTGCTGTAGGCAGGGCAGTAGGGCTGGATGTTGCCGTTGGAGGTACAGGCGTGGGTTCAAGAGTCGCTGCCATTGTGGGGCTGGGAGCTGCCTCGCCTGGCGTTGCTGCTGCCTGTGTTTGTTTTACGACCTCCACAGCAGTCTCGTAAACTGCCGTCTGGGTCAGTTCAGCGCTCCTGGTATTAACTACGGGAGTAAATGAACAAGCGATGGAAATGATTACAATAACGAAAGTAAGAAGAACAATTCGACCTGTTTTGCCCATAAAAAGCCTCCCCGCTTCCCTCAAAGTTTCTAATTTTTAAGTTGGACAGTCTTGCAAGCAAAATATTCTGTTTGGCCTGGATTTCACGAATCAGGCTCCCGGTAAAGAATAAACGTATCGTATTCTTTCAGATTATATTCTATTTTTGATCTGTGTGGGGTTCAATTCGTCCCGCCCGCGATGGGGTCGGACTTTATCAGGCTTATCCCCTCCAAAGGTCCTCCAACCCCGGCTGCGCAGCCGGGCGCTCCCCAGGCTCAGGGCCGCACAAGCCGGAATGGAAGGCAATGGTTAGTTCGCTTAACTCCCTCCTATTTCAGGATTGCTGGAAGGTAGGTTTTTATCAGATTATTCTGCGTCGCAGCCCAGTTCGGGTCTTTGGTATTCATAAATGACTGCGGCGGCTCAGGCTGGGGCACATTCAGGAGATTGTTGCCAAAATCGGTACCGGAATAAGAACAACCTGGCGAAGAATCCCCCGTTACACATAAATTTGTCAGATTGGTGATGCTGGGGGGGACGTTTCCCGATAAATGGTTATGGCTTAGATTCAAATGCAGCAGTGCTGTCAGGCTGCCGATTTCAGCAGGAATGCTTCCGCTCAAATGGTTCTTGGCCAGGTCAAGGTATTTCAGTTTTGTCAGCTTACCCAGGTCGGCGGGGATGCTGCCGCTCAGCTGGTTATTATTCAGGTAAAGCCCTAACAAATCTGTCAAGTTACCCAGTTCGGCCGGGATACTGCCGCTCAGCTGGTTATTGAAAAGGAAAAGGCCTAACAATTTTGTCAAGTTACCCAGTTCGGCCGGGATACTGCCGCTCAGCTGGTTGTTGGCCAGATATAGTTGTTTCAATTCTGCCAGGTCACCCAGTTCAACCGGGATACTGCCGCTCAGCTGGTTGTTCTCCAGGTGAAGTTCATTCAAATTGGTCAAGTTACCCAATTCGCTGGGTATACTGCCGCTCAGCTGGTTGCCGGCCAGATATAGTTGTTTCAATTTTGCCAGGTCACCCAGAGAGCCTGGGATACTGCCGCTCAGCTGGTTACCGTCCAGATAAAGATGCCTCAATTCCGTCAGGTCACCCAGTTCGGCCGGGATGCTGCCGCTCAGCTGGTTGCCGCTCAGGTAAAGTATAGTCAAATTCGTCAGATTACCCAGTCCGGCCGGGATGCTGCCGCTCAGCTTGTTGTGCATCAGGTCTATTCTATCAATAACCATAGTACCTGAAAGATCTTTGAAATATAGGCCATGCCATATGCCCAGGTTTGGAGTGGCAAGCCAATTGCCATTATCATTCCAGCCCGCCCCATTGGTGCTGTGATAAAAAGCCACCAGGGCTTCACATTCGCTTTTCAGATAGTTATATGGTGCAACCGTAACGGTACTGCAATCAAAACCCGATTGCTCTTTGGAGCGCATGCGCTCTGCACGCGGCGCGGCATCGTCCAAGGCCGCAGCTTCTCCTTCATGACGCCCAGTCTCGGGCAGTCCCAGGTTTCCCTTCTCAATTCCCCAATCACCCTGGGCTGCCGCAGGGGAAAAGCTCATGCTTCCCGCAAGCAAAGACAAAACCATTAAAGCTATTAACACTTTCGTTTTCATGGGTATCCTCCCCTTTCGATTGGACCTGCTCTTTTTCTATTTTACAATTCTTTTATCGCTTTGGGAAGCTTTCTTTTATCCTTTTCAAATAAACCGGTACTTTGTATTGGCCTCATTAAACTTAATATTGCGGCAGATAAAAGCTGCCGCAATATTGAATGGAGCGTAGTCAGAATTGGATGAGATTGATATCTCCCTTAACTCACTTTCCTTTCAAGATCGCTGGAAGGTAAATATTTATCAGAATATTCTGCGTATCAGCCCAGTCCGGGTCTTTAACATTCATAAAAGACTGCGGCGGGTCAGGCTGGGGCACATTCAGTTTATTGTAGCCAAAATCGGTGCCGGAATCAGAACAACCTGGCGAAGAATCCCCCGTTACACATAAATTTGTCAGATTGGTGATGCTGGAAGGAACATCTCCCTCTAACTGGTTATGGCTTAGATCCAAATCCCGCAGTTTTGTCAGGTTGCCGATTTCAGCCGGAATGCTTCCGTTGAGCAGGTTGCCCGACAGGTTAAGGCGTATCAACTTTGTCAGGTTGCCCAGTTCGACCGGGATACTGCCACTCAGCTGATTCCGGTACAGGTACAGTTTTGTCAACTGAGACAGATTGCCTAACTGAGCAGGTATACTGCCAGTCAGCTGGTTCATGTGCAGGTCAAGAAATGTCAAATTATTCAGGTTGCCCAGTTCGACTGGGATATTGCCGCTCAGCTGGTTCTCGTCCAGGTAAAGGTCTATCAACTTTGTCAGGTTGCCCAGTTGGGTTGGTATAGTGCCGGTAAGCTGGTTGCCGCCCAGGTTAAGGAAATCCAGATTTGTCAGGTTGCCCATCCAGGTTGGTATGGTGCCGCTCAGCTGGTTTGTGCCCAGGTTAAGACCCTCCAAATTTGACAGGTTGCCCAGTTCCGCCGGGATACTGCCGCTCATCTGGTTGCTGTACAGGTTAAAACGTATCAACTTTGCCAGTTTCCCCAGCTGGGCCGGTATATTGCCGCTCAGCTGGTTATAGCGCAGCCGAAGATATTCCAAGTTTGACAGGTTGCCCAGTTCGACTGGGATATTGCCGCTCAGCTGGTTGGCGGACAGGTCAAGGTATTCCAAATTTGTCAGATTGCCCAGCTGGGTTGGTATAGTGCCACTCAGCCGGTTTTCGGACAAGTCGAGGATTGTCAAATTTGCCAGGCTGCCCAGTTGAGCAGGAATACTGCCGCTCAGCTGGTTGGCGTACAGATCAAGGTATGTCAAATTAGTCAGGCTGCCCAGTTCAACCGGTATATTGCCGATAAGATTGTTCTGGATCAGTTCTATTTTTCTCAAAACCTTTGTACCTGATGGAAGTGGTTCAAAAGTTAAACCATGCCATCGGCTCAGGTCCGTATCCATAAGCCAACCGTCTTTTTTCGTCCAATTTGCCCCATTGGTGCTGTGATAAAGAGCCACCAGAGCTTCACATTCGATTACCAGATACGATGAATCAATCGTACTGCAATTAAACCCCGGCTGCTCCCTGGAGCGTTTAGCCTCCTCAAGCGGTACTGCGTAGTCCCCTGCAGCAACTTCATTCTCATGCTGCCGAACTTCCGGTATTCCCAGGTTTCCCTTCTCAATTCCCCAATCACCCTGAGCTGCCGCAGGGGAGAAGCTCATGCTTCCCCCAAGCAAAGCCAGAATAATTAAAGCTATCAGCGCTTTTGTTTTCATGGATTATTTCCCCTTTCAAGTGGGTCTGCTCTTTCCATTTTACAATCCTTTTATCGCTTTGGGAAGCTTTTTTTATCCTTTCAGATGAATTGGATGGACAAGAGAAATGCACACGTTTGTCTCTGAAGCACAGGGTTTCCGTCTGCCCTGACTTAGCTTGCAATCTTGAAAGGGGAAAGGATGCTTTATGAGCCAAAGCTCGTCAAAGGAGGAAAAAGCTGAATCAGTCTCGCGGAACTCTTTCTTGGTTTCATTAAAAAGACCCAACGTCCATCGATAGCGAAACGAAACGAGGGTGTGGATTTTTGATATATCCCCCCTCTAAAGCCGCGCAGAAAATACGGCCTTTTAGCGCTCCAAAAGCATTCCGCTGCCGGAGAGCAATTCCTGCAATTGTTGGGTAATCTCCCGCCGCCGTTCAATGTGAATGGCCTGTGCCAGTTCTTCCAGAAGCTTGCTGGTATTCTCCTTTGCTTCTTCCAAAAGCCGGTAGCGGTAAAAGTTTTCTGCGGCTACCCCATCCAGGATCAGTTCATAAAAGTCGATTGCCCGAAGGTGCAAGCGAATCCGCTGCAGAATCACAGCCGGGTCAACTTCAATGATTGGCTCCGGCCAGGGCAGCACTGAATCATCGGAGTCCACCTCCGAATCCCGGCTTTCAGGCAGCAAGCGAGTCAGCGCAAGCTCATAACTGCTGCCCCGCTCCCGCTTGCGAAAGGAGAGCACCAGCACCCGTTCCAGCTCGCCCTGCTCAATTTGCTCCAGCCAGCTGCGCAGGGTTTCAGACGCTGCTTCGTAGTTCGGACGCGAGCCAGCGCTCAGGTCCTGTTTCGCAAGAAATGCGACTCCTTCCTGTGTTAAGGCGCGTTGAACCCTATCTCCGTACGCCCAAACTTCCAGCAAACCGCTGTGCTTCTCAGCCAGCTCTTTGGTTTGGCGGGCCAGGCGGCGGTTGTATTGCCCTACAATCCCGCGTGTACTGCCTAATACCGCCAGGATCGTCTTGCCTTTTTGGTAGCCCCTATCTGCTTTGGATTCCTGCTTTTTGGCCTTTAGCTCTCTTTTGTTCACTGCCGCTGCTAACTGGGCAGCCGCCAGCTTGAAGTGCTGGGCATAATCCTGCAGGGCTTCCTGCCGGTTATGTGCCATTTGCAAACTGCTAAGGGAAAGCACACGTAAAGAACCCAAGAGTGGTTCAATAGCCTGCAGGTTCTCCAGGCGTTTTACGTTGCTTTCCTGTGACTCAGCCATACTTCGCTTTAAGGCAGTTCGAAGCGATCCAGGGACCAAACAAATACCACTGCTCCGCTGGGCATGCGCACACCAGGCGATTGTTCGCCAGACGCATCCAAACCAAAACCGTGGTGGATAGCCAGTTCAGAGGAACAGCTTTCGCGGATGATTTCAAGCACCTTGGGAACCTCCTCGTTGCGCACTCCGGTAAACAAGGTTAGTTGGCTTTGCCGCAGCATCCCACCGCGTGTTTCGCTGAAAGTGCTTGCATACCCGGCATTCACCAATGCCGTCAGCACATCATCCCCCCTTTTCCTTGGCACAATGGCCATTACCATCTTCATTCGCTATGTCTCCATTTCTCCAGCCAGAGGGGGGTATAGTGATCCAAAGCTTCGCGGATTTCCACTTCTACTTCTTCGTTTAAGTCGCGCTTGTAACGCAAGTGGTCTACAGCTTTGGGGGCATGCGTATGTAAATACGCCACCATATCCTTGCTAAAAGACAGCACTTCTTCCGGCCTGATTTCTTCCAGATAACCATGAGTCATCGCATAAAACATGAGCACCTGGTCGACGTAGTTAACCGGCTGGTGCGGCCCCTGGCGTAATAAGGCCATCAGGCGTTCACCGCGTTCAATTTGGCGTTGAGTTGCCTCATTTACTTCGGTACCAAAACGGGCAAAGCGCGACACTTCTTCGTATTGAGAAAGTTCCAGCTTTAATGCTTTCACCATCGAACGCATCGCCGGTTCCTGGGCGGCAGACCCTACCCGCGAAACCGAACGTCCAATATCGATTGCAGGTTTACTGCCTTTATTGAACATATCTGCGCTCAAAACGATCTGTCCATCGGTAATCGAGATCAGGTTGGTCACAATGTAGCTGGAGATATTTCCTTTTTGTGTAGTAACAATCGGCAAGGCAGTAATGCTGCCGCCGCCGTTTTCCTCATTCAAACGGCAAGCTCTTTCCAAAAGGCGGGAGTGTAAATAAAACACATCACCCGGGTAGGCTTCCCGTCCAGGGGGCCGGCGCAGCAATAAACTAAGCTCGCGGTAGGTATCGGCATGCTTCGAAAGATCGTCATAAACAATCAGCACATCCATGCCCTCGTCCAGGAAGAACTCGGCCATGGTTACTCCAGAATATGGGGCCAGGTAGCGCAAGGCTGGCGGATCATCCGGGCTGGAAACCACTACAATGGTTTGGTTAAGCACACCGCCTTTTTCAAGCGTTTTTATTACTTCAAGGGTGCTGCTTTTCTTTTGGCCAATAGCCACATAAACGCATTTCACATCGGTACCGCGCTGGCTCAAAATAGCATCCAGCGCCAAAGTAGTCTTCCCAATTTGGCGGTCGCCGATGATTAGCTCACGCTGTCCGCGGCCTAATGGAATCAATGCATCCACAACCTTGGTGCCCGTGTAGAGCGGCGTATCAACCGGAGCCCGTTCTACTACGCCTGGCGCGATCCGTTCTACATAACGATATTCGGTTGGTACAATTGCTCGGTTTTCGTCCTGGGGCTGCCCCAGGGGGTCTACAACCCGGCCCAAAAAAGACATGCCCACAGGGATGCTCAGGCGTCGCCCGGTAGCCTCGGTAAGGTCGCCCCCGCGGATGCCGCTATCCGAGCCAAGCAGAATTACATCCGCCCGGGTTCGGTCCAGGTTCAGCACCATGCCTTGCACCCCATTGGGGAAGGTAACTAACTCTTCCAGGTGTACTGTTGGCAGGCCGCTCAGGCGGGCAACTCCGTTGCCTACATGCTGAACGGTTCCCACACTGCGCACAATTAATTCGTGTTTGTGTTTTGCCGCCGTTTCCTGCAATACACGCGTTAATTCTTCGGCACCCAGCTGGCGCGCCTCAGAAACAAAACGTTTATCCACATCCTTGCGTACCAGCTTAAGGAACTCTTGCCGGTCAAGCTTTAACGGATCGTTTTTGCGAAGATTCTCAGCTAAGTTCTCCGTAATGCTTAAGGCATTCGCATTCAGCTCAGTCATCTTGCCCCAGGGTCCTCAGCTCCAGATTATTCTCAACTTCAGTACGCATCTTTTCAATTTGTGCTGCAATGCTGTTATCCAGAACAATATCTCCAATGCGTGCCTTTGCCCCAGCTACCAGGCTTGGGTCTTCAGTAACTTCCAGTTCCACATCAGCGTCTGTGAGTGCGTTAAAAGTATTGTAGAGCTTCATATACTGTTCCTGGCTAGGAGCCATGGGCAAACTTAATTCCACAAAGGCATTGCGTTCGGTTAAAGAGTCACGAATCTTTTGCACCAGCTGCATGTCATCTTTACCCAAATTCCAGATATAGCTGGTAAGTTCATCCAAAAGATGCTCATGCGTCTCTGCAGGTATCAGCTTTTGCATTGCGGCCTTCGTAAGGCTCAAAACAGTATCTACCAGCGCAGCCTGGTTATCTCGAATTTCTACCAATTGCTCTTTACGCGCCTCGTGAACGGCATCCAGCATTATCTGGCTGGCTTCTTCCCGTGTAGCAGTAAGCAGTTCGTCACGCAGAATCTGGCTGCTGGCGTAGGCTTCGTCGGTGATCGTTTGGATCTCTTTGTCCAGGTTGATGAGCCGCTCGTTGATTTCTTTGATCCGGACAGCAGATTCTGCTCGGTTTGCTTCCAGCTCTGCTTTGGCAGCCGCCTTCTCAACAGCACGGGCTTCGGCACGTTTGGTCATCGGTTTGAACACCAGAAAATAAAGGATCACCGTAATGATCAGGAAATTGACGATCTCCCATAAGATGGTGCTCAGATCCAGGTCCAGCATGCTTTAGCCTCCAAAGAAGCGCGTGATCAGCGGATTGGCAAAAAGCAGCACAAGAACAATCAGCAGATTATAAATCGAGGCCGTTTCTAACAAGGCCAGGGCGATAATCATGGCAGTCCTCAGATGCGGAGCAGCGTCTGGCTGGCGCGCCATCCCTTCAATCGCCTTCCAGGTAGCCACGCCTTCCATCCAGGTTGGAACGATTGTGCCGAGAACAATTGTGATACTAGCCACGATGATGGTGACCACAGTGACGAAAGCTTCGGGGGGTAAATGTTGCATTAGATAGATCCTTTCTTCTTCAGGCGTTTTTTAGCTTTTTTTTCTGCCCTCATTTTCACATCCTCTTCATTAACCTCGATTGCAGAAGATATGAACAAAGCGGCCAGTGTTGTAAGTACATAGGCCTGCAGGAGGCCTGAGATTAGCGAGATAACCGTCATGCTGACAGGTAAAATGGCTGGAACAACCGAAAAGACAATCGCCACAATCAGGTCCCCGCTGACGATGTTGCCAAACAAGCGCATCGAGAGTGAGAGTGTTCGGCTAAATTGCCCAATTAGCTCTATGGGCAGCATAAAGATCGGGCTGGCAAACTCCTTCAGATATGTCCACACCCCTTTTTTGAACATACCGTAGATATGCACGGAGAAAACCACAATCAGAGCCAGGGCAACCGTTGTGTTCAGATCTGCCGTAGGCGACTTCATCACAGGAAGGATCGAAACCGTATTTGCCACAACTACAAATATCAGTAAACTGCCCAAGAGAGGAATATAGGGGTGCAGTTCATCTACATCCATTGCATCATCTACCACCCCAATAACCATCTCCAGGATCATCTCCAGCAGGTTGGGCTTTAGGGCTTTTAGCAGCAATACAATGCCTACAATCAGCGCCATCGTAATCCAGGTGTAAATCACGGTATCGCGCACCGGAATGCCTAATAGGTAGAAAACGATCGGATGTCCAATTTCCACTAAGCTTCTTCCTCCTCCTTTGTAGGTGTAGACCTGCGCTTAAGGTCGCTGTGGTAAAGAATAACTCGCACCCAACGCCCGATACTCGCTGCAAAAACCAGACAAAGCGCATAAATAATGTGCATTTGTAATGCCAGGTAGATTAATCCTGCTAAAGCTCCAAGGCGCACCAGCTTTGTTATTGCCAAAACTATCAGAGGCTGTGTGGATGGGCGCTGTGGTGCAATCTTCTCAACACCAGAGCGCAGCCACCAAAAAGACAGTACTGCCCAAACTACGCCTGCCAATGCCCACGCCAAGCAGTAAATAATTTTAACGTCTGCGATTGAAGGCATCATAGATCTCCGCTTGTTTTTTTTCTTCGGCTTCTCTTTCTTTTGTTTCCATTTCTTTTTTCATTAAGTGCATCTCGTACCGAACATAGCGCACTAAGGCGATTACTCCTAAAATTAAACCGACCAATACCAGTATTAATGTCCAACGCACACCGGTTCCCAAACGCCGGTCAATCAAAAACCCAATCAGCGGTCCGGCAAAAAGCGGTATTGCCACTTCCCATCCTACCGAAGAAGCCCGCAGGTCGCGCCCGCTAAAAATCTTGAAGCGTCTTACATACCCCTCCGGACGGTCGATCAAGGGCGCCCGATTGGGACCATCATTGGGTTTTTGTTCAGTCATCATCATTAATGTGTCGTCAAAATCCGAACGACATTATCGCGCAAGGTGAGGATGCCCGATTTGACATATACCATGTGCTCTTCCTCATCATCGTCGCTGTATTTCAGGTTGCCATCACGCGTCGCCGAGATCAGCGCTGCATGCCCTGGGCGAATCCCAAGCCAGGAACCATCCTCCAGCAGTACCTGCATCCGGGTTACACCCTCCAGTTGCAATGTAGTGCCACTCACAGCCAAAACCTGAACCTGAAGCTTGGCTTTGCTGCTTACGCGACTCATAATATACCTTTCTTACTCCAAGCTTTCTTCGATGATAGCGCCTGTTTCTTCCTCTTCGGGCAGGTTCATCGTTTCAGCCTGTGCCAATACATCTTCAATGGTCCCAGCCATATAAAATGCCTGCTCGGGAACATGGTCGTGTTTGCCCTCAAGGATTTCTTTAAAACCTCTTATGGTTTCCTTTACCGGAACAAACACACCCTTCTTGCCCGAAAAAGCTTCGGCAACAGCAAAGGGTTGCGTAAGGAAGCGTTGCACCCGCCGTGCTCGAATCACTATTTGTTGGTCGCTCAACGAAAGCTCTTCCATACCCAAAATTGCAATAAGATCCTGCAATTCCTCATAGCGTGCCAGCATTGCCCGCACTTGCATAGCTACATCGTAGTGCTCTTTGCCCACAACCTGCGGAGTAAGCAGGCTGGAGGTAGACTGCAAAGGATCAACAGCGGGGTAGAGGCCTAGGGCAACCTGCCTGCGGCTAAGCACAGTGCTTACCTCCAGGTGCGAAAAGGTTGCCGCAACAGCCGGATCGGTTACATCATCCGCGGGAATATAAACCGCCTGCACAGAGGTGATGCTTCCATTTGCCGTTGAGGTAATACGCTCCTGTAAGAGCCCCATTTCGGAATCAAGCGTGCTTTGGTAACCCATTTCACTGGGCAGCCGCCCAAGCAGAGCAGAAACTTCTGATCCCGCCTGGATAAAACGATAAATATTATCAATGAAGACGAGCACAGGGCGCTTTTCTTCGTCTCGAAAGTACTCGGCCATTGTTAGCGCGGTGAAGGGGGTACGCAGGCGAGCACCCGGGGGTTCGTTCATCTGGCCGAAGACCATGATGGTGTTATCGATGAGGCCGGTGGTGTTCATATCCAGCCACATGTCGTTACCTTCGCGGCTGCGTTCGCCTACACCGGCAAAAAGCACAATGCCTGAGCTTTTCGTGATAGTGTTATGCATCAGCTCCAGCATCAACACGCTTTTGCCGACTCCGGCTCCGCCAAACAATCCTACTTTTCCACCCTTGGGGTAAGGCGTCAGCAAGTCAATGGCTTTGATGCCGGTACTAATGATCTCGCGGGTTACTACTTGCGCGTCTAAGGGAGGCGGCGTGCGGTGAATAGGCATGAGGTCTGCTGCCTCTACCGGTCCACGCGCATCAATAGGTTCACCTAAAACATTAAAGAGACGTCCCAGTGTTTTAGGACCCACGGGAACAAGAATCGGTTCGCCAGTATCTATCACAGGCAAACCACGCCGTAATCCAGCCGTACTGCCCATCGCAATAGCCCTCACTGTATTGGGACCAACATGCTCCAATATTTCCAAAATAAGGTCGCCGCCATGACTGCGCTTTACTTTGAGAGCGTTATGGATGGAGGGCAAATCTCCCGAATCAAAGTCGACATCAACTACCACACCCACGAGGCGGCTGATTACTCCCTGTTCATTGCTGTGCTTATGCGTATGTTCCAAATTATTTTCCTGATTTATGATCTAGAAGCAGCAAAACGCCACCGATCCGACATGTAATTATGCCGGAGAAAATAGATGTTGTCAATTAAAAAACGAGAGTTTCTGATGCCTTTCTGAGGCTTTTTTCTAGCTTCTTACTACAATTCTTAGTTTCAGCTTCTCTTCACTTTATTGAAAGCTAAGAATACACGCCTGCCGTCCAGCAGTAATGGTAAGATATTTTTATGGCAACAGATCCCATCAGTATCACTCCTGCACTTGTAAAAGCCCTCCTGCCCCAACGTTCCGACCAAGGTCACAAAGGCGATTTTGGTGCTGCCTTACTTATAACGGGCAGCCAACGCTACACTGGTGCGGCATACCTGGCTGGTTCAGCAGCGCTGCGCGCCGGGGCAGGCCTGGTATACATGGGTGTTCCCGCTTGTCTGCATCCAGCCCTCGCCGGAGTGCTCCCTGCTGCCATTTGGGAACTGTTACCTCAAGACTCCCAGGGAAATTTAGCCCCGCAGGCTGCCCTGTCCTTGGGAGCACTGCTGGAGCGCAAAACCGCACTCTTGATTGGCCCAGGCTTAGGCCAGGGAGCTGGAGCAACAGCGATCTTGGACACCTGGCTTAGCTTAGCGAATCTTCCGCCTACTGTTCTGGATGCTGATGCGCTGCGTTTGCTGGCCAAAAAACTATCCGATAGGGAACATCTGCCTGACCAAAGCCTGCTAACTCCCCACGCTGGGGAGATGGCGGCTTTGACTGGTCTTGATATTGAGGATGTACTCGCTAATCGTGAAGAACTGGCGCGAAACTTTGCTCTCAGTAAAGGGGTTACCCTTGTTTTAAAGGGAGCAAACACCCTGGTTGCCACTCCGGAAGGCAACCTATACCAAAGCGAGGTTTCCAGCTCGGCATTGGCGCATGGGGGCAGTGGAGATGTACTTGCCGGCCTTATTACAGGCTTGCTTGCCCAGAATGTACATCCTGCTTCTGCAGCAATTTCTGGCGTGTGGCTGCATGCCAAGGCTGGCCTTTTGGCATTGGAGCAGCGCGGCTGGGCAGGAGCTGTGCTTCCCAATGATCTTTTGGATTTTATTGGCCTGGCCGTCAGAGCAGCATCCCAATAGGGCAAGAAAAGTACCTTGCGCCCGATTAGCAGATCCAAAAAGAAGCCAATACTCACTTAACTCCTCCTTAAAAAGGTAGGCGCTACTCTGCAGGAACCAGCATCAGCTGAAGCCTAGGAGCATTAGCCAAAACGGTACTTAAATAAAAACAGGCTGTGGTGTTCAGCCTGTTTTCCTCATTAGTTTTTAGTGTTCAAAACAGGTTACTTCAAAGTACTTTTGTGCATGTTTGCAGGCAGGGCAAACCTTGGGAGCTTCCTTGCCCTCGTGGACATAACCACAGTTACGACATTTCCAGTAAACTTTATGCTCCCTGGTGAAAAACTTTCCATCTTTCACAACCGCTGCCAGGGCCTTGTAACGTGCATAATGCTGTTCCTCAACCTCAGCAATTTCTTCGAAGGATTCAGCGATATCCTCGTATCCTTCTTCCCGTGCTACCTCTTCGGCTGTTTTGTACAGCAGGGTAAATTCCTCATGTTCGCCTGCTGCTGCGGCTTCCAGGTTTTCCCAGGTAGAGCCTACCGATGCCGGATAGTCTGCATGTACATTAATGGTTACAGAGCCTAATTTGCGCACGATATGATCGAAGAACACCTTGGCATGTTCACCTTCGTTATCGGCTGTTTCGGTAAAGATTGCTGCGACATGCAGTAAGCCTTCTTTTTCAGCTACCTCAGCATAAAACGTGTATCGATTGCGTGCCTGTGATTCTCCAGCAAAAGAATTGACTAAATTTTGATATGTCTTCGAGTCCTTAAAATCCATTTTTACCTCTTTCCTCTAGATCTTTTACTAATTCTAGCCCATTTTATATTATTAATCTCTAAGAAAAGACCTCAATAAACTAAACTGTTCCTCTCCGCCTGTTTACAGCACTCATTCGCTTTAATTACCAAACTTTTAGAAACTAGCGCTGTACGATTTACTCCCTCCTGTTTCTGCACTCTAAGCCAGCTTTTGTTGGAGACTATTGCTCCGCCCAATCCTATTAAGATGTTTTTCCTTGCTTTTGAATGCAGCCTAGGTCAATCCATGAAGCCATAACTATAGACTAAGTATAATGGATACTTAGTTTGAGATGTTCCGAGGAGTGAAATCATGGACAAAAACACAGTCTTGCTCTTTACAGATAATGGATTAGGTTCCCAACCAGAGGGCTTACAGCAGATCCTGGTCGCCAAGTATTTGCTCTTGCTGCGCCAGTCCCAGCAGCTCCCCGGAGCAATTCTCTTTTACACCCAAGGCGTCAAGCTGGTCTGTGAGGGCTCGCTCGTCATTGAACAGCTCCGTGCTTTGTCTGATACGGGAGTAGAATTAATCGTCTGCCAAACTTGCCTCGACTACTTCGGACTGCTGGACAAAGTAAAGGTCGGGAATGTGCGGGGAATGCCGGAGATTTTGGGAGCAATGCAAGCAGCGGCGAATGTAATCACACTTTAAGCTGCAAGGCAGCAAGTCTTTCAGTTTATTAATCCCGAGGCATCCACCTTTTTAAACTACAAAGCCCCTTACGGGGCTTGGATTTAAACGAAAAAGTCCCTTGGCAATGACCTACTCTCCCAGGGGGCGCCCCCCCAAGTACCATCAGCGCTGGCAACCTTAACTACCGGGTTCGAGATGTTACCGGGTGTACCCTCGCCGCACAAATCAACTAAAAAGCTCCTAATCTAAGTATTATGAAAGTTGTAAATAAAATCAAATCAATTAAGTGGAACTGTAGCTATAATCTCCTTCCCCTAATTATCCAAAACATATTTACTGAAAGCGAGACCTTGCTTAGCCATGTAATCAAGTTCTTCTTCATTGGCACCCTCGCTCAGGTCACGCCAAATTCCTAAATCGTTGGCAATATTGCCACCAGGGAGAATAAAGGGCTCCATAGTAACTGGTCCATCAAAACCTATGTCTCTTAATGCATAAGAAATCTCGTTCCAGGGGATACGTCCGCTACCAGGTACGCGTCTATTACATTCTCCTGTATGCATATACAATAAATGTTTGCCAGCTTGATGAATTGCGCTCGAAAAACTATCTTCTTCGATATTCATATGAAATGTATCGAGCATCAATCCAACATTCTCCTTACCTATATCCGAAACAAATTCCACACCTTCTTTTGCAGTATTCAGTAAATATCCCTCATATCTGCAAACAACCTCCATCGCTAAGGTAATACCCTGATCTGCTGCCATATCTGCAATTTTTTGCATGTTAGTAATACTGCGTTCCCTGTCCCCTATTTTGTCAAGCGGATGTTGCGCATCCTGAGGTGAGCATGCATAGTGGCTCCCACCAAGAATTGGTATTCCGAGAAAACCCAAGACTTCCATAATTTTTGCATAATAACTAAGTGCATAGTTAACCCTATCTAAGTCACTAGAAGCAATATTATGCTGAGGGCCAGGTGCAAACCCAGCATGGAGGATAATGTTATGATCCTCAGCAGATTTTTTGATGTCTAATAATTCAGATTTTTGTTTCTCAACCAGAAATCCGCTCGATATTGCAAGAATGTCAAATCCACACTTAGCTGCTCGAGCGATCAAAGGCAAATAATTGCCAGACCAGTTACGTTCCCAATACCCATAGAATATTCCGAATTTCACTTTAATTCACCTCGTGATTATCGAATGGTGCAATCATAACTTTAATAATGTCCTGTGCTTCGATCGCTATTTTGAAGGCTTCCTCATACTTAGTCATAGGAAGCACTTGAGTTGGTAATTTCGAAATGTCTAGCTTGCCTGACGAAATCAACGAGATGGCCCTATCAAAGTCCTTTCGTGTGTATTGACGAGACCCAGTTATCTCTATCTCTCGCCCAAGTAAATTACGATCGAAGATAACAGGTTTGGTCGCCTCTCCAACGTTCACTACACGTCCACCACTCTTGACTATTTGGACAGCTTGAGAAAAAGTATTACCCACACTCGCTGTATCAATGACTACATCTATTCCGTTAGGAATAATTTCAGAGACCCATAAGTCAAGATCCTGTTCAGCGTTAACTGTGTAATCTGCTCCCAAATTTTTAGCCACAACCAGTCGAGCATCTGATAAATCGCTTATTACAGTAAGAGTTGCACCTTCCAATTTAGCAGCCAATAATGTCAATAACCCGATTGCTCCAGAGCCGATGATACATACTGAGTCTCCTTGTTCAATATTGGCTCTGCCCATGATATGCATAGCGACAGCAAGCGGCTCGACTAAACATGCCTCTTTAAGACTAATAATTTTAGGAAGAGGTATTATCATGTCCGATGGCACCCGAACATATTGAGCAAAACCTCCAGGAAAATCTGGGCGCCCTCCTATGAAGTCCTGGGAACGACATAGGTTATAATCTCCTCTGACACAGTACTGGCACTGTCCACATCCAATCCCGGGCTCCACAGTGACCAAATCGCCAATCGTAACATTTTCAACTTTATCACCGAGTGAATACACCGTACCAACGATTTCATGGCCCAGGACTAGCGGAAACTGGGTTCCACTATATTCCTTTTTATAGAAATGAATATCTGATCCACATATGCCTGCTAGTTCAGTGCGGATAATCACGTCAGTGTCATTCGGCTGAGGTATTTCTACATCCTGTAATTCGAGTGTACTTATGTCAGTTAGAACAATTTGCTTCATTTAATCTAATCCTCTCAATAAATTACTGGGGTGTTATTGACTTTGTTCCTATGCGCCAAGATAAGCAGCTTTAACACTTTCATTTTCTAGCAAGTCTTTTCCTCTACCTTGAAGCACAATTTCACCTACTTCAAGCACATAGGCATTATCTGCTAGACTTAAAGCGAGGCGGGCATTTTGCTCCACCAGCAGTATAGTCACACCTTGTTTTTGAATCTTTGTTATTACATCAAATACCTGTTCAACTATCACCGGTGCTAAGCCTAACGACGGCTCATCCAAAAGTAATACCTTCGGCTTAGCCATCATGGCGCGACCAATAGCCAGCATTTGCTGTTCCCCACCGCTTAGCGTATCAGCAATCTGTGTTGATCTTTCACTTAAACGAGGAAACAGTTCAAATACCATTTCAAGGTATTCCTCGTGGTTCTTTTCTTTACGATGTATATAATTACCCATCATCAAATTTTCTAAGACGGTCATACTTCTAAATACTCTGCGTCCTTCGGGAACTTGAATAATTCCTAATTCGGCAATTGATGGAGCAGACATATTATGCAATTCGAGATCATTAAAAATAATTTTGCCAGTTTTCTCGCGAATAATGCCCGAGATTGACATGAGAGTAGTAGATTTTCCAGCTCCATTTGCGCCAATAAGAGCAACAATTTCACCTTCATTTGCTGCAAACGAGATGCCATTAACAGCTCTAATTGCTCCATAACTAGCTGTAAGGTTTTCAATCCTAAGCAAACACATTTCTGGCCTCATCTCTTCCTAGATAAGCTTCAATGACCTGTTGATTGTTTTGGATGTTTTCAGGAGTCCCTTCAGCAATTTTTTCTCCATGATCAACAACGATTACTTTTTCGGCAAGCCTCATTACCATTTTCATATCATGTTCAATTAACAATACAGTTGTTCCCTTACTTTGGATATCTCTGATCAAAGATATCATTTGCATTTTTTCTATTGGATTCATACCTGCTACCGGTTCATCCAAAAGAAGTAATTTCGGCTTGGTTGCCAATGCCCTAGCAATCTCAAGTCGCCTCTGGTCTCCATACGAGAGTTCTTCGGCTGGGGATTCCCAAAACTGTTCAATACCCATATATGATAATAATTCTATGGCTTGCTCAATAGCTGCATGTTCTTCTTTTCGGTTATTTTTCGTGTTCAGCATGCAGCTAATTGGCCCACTATTTGTGTGTAGGTACATTCCAATTAGCACATTATCAAGAACACTAATTTTCTTAAATAACTTAATCTTTTGAAATGTCCTTCCGATCCCAAGTTGGCAAACTCTATAATCAGCAAAGTTTGTAATATTTTTATTGTTGAAAATGATCGATCCTGCAGTTACGTTATAGTAGCCGGTTATTAAATTAATTAATGTGGTTTTACCTGCCCCGTTCGGCCCAATTAATGCAACAATTTTTCCTCTTTCTACATTAAAAGACACGTCTTCTACTGCATGCAAGGCACCAAAATACTTCTTAACACCATTAAGCGAGAGGATTGTATCAATCTGATTTTTATTCATTTCGTTATTCATCTTTCCAACTTTAATGTCGCTTGGGCCTCATCATTTGATGTTGGAACTACCTTTAGGTTTTTTAATTTTGTGAGCAAATGGTTTGCTTTCCATAACCCTTGAGGCCTTCGAATAGCAAAAAATAACAAAAGAATTGCATATAAAAGGATTCTCATATTAGCAGTATATTTACGTAGGGGCTCGGGTAATATCGTTAATAATAGGACACCTAGAATTACACCTGGCACATTAGCCACCCCGCCAACAACTACAAAACTAAGGATGAGTGTGGAATCGGCAATTGTGAAACTTACAGGACTAACAAACGATTGAGAAGCAGCAAATAGCACTCCAGCTAACCCTGCCGGTATTGCACCAATCCCATTTGCAAGAATTTTCAGCTTTTTTGTGTCTACCCCCATGGAAGATGCAGCGTCCTCATCTTCCCTTATGGATGCCATACCACGTCCTATGCGGGAAGAGGACAATCGATGGAACAAAACAGCCGTAATAATTGCTAGTATCCAGATAAGGTAATAAAATTTTGCAGGTGTGTTAACTTCCCAACCGAGTATTACCGGTTTGTCAATGTTCATAATTCCAAGCGAGGCGTTAGTGAGCTGCATACTGTTTACTAAAAGATAAAAGACTTCGCCCACAGCGAGAGTAACTAAAGCAAGGTAATCCCCACGCAACTTTGAAGTTGGTACTGAAATCAGTGCTCCCAGTATTCCGGTTGAAATGCCAGCAAGAATAAAAATCAGCAAAAAAGGCAGATGAATGTTTTTGTGTGGAGAAGCCAGGATCGCATAAAAATATGCGCCGAAACCGTAGTATGCCACAAAGCCTAAATGAAACTGTCCAACATTACCGAGAACAACGTTTAAGCCCAATGCGCAAAGAAGCATCAATCCAGTATTGATTAAAACTCTCGTCCACCAATTGCCACCAAGAGGCATCAACGCCAATATTATTAATAAGCTTCCGAAAACAATACCTTTAATTGTCTTTGAGGAATTTTGAAACCATTTGGCTAAACGAGAAAGCAAGTCTCCTCGGAGGTTGGAAGATTCTTTTTTAAACATCTCGATCATGACCTCCCTTTGATCCGCTCTCCAATAAGCCCTTGGGGCTTAAAAAGCAGTACTATTATTAACAGGATAAGTGCAAACACCTTTGAATACTCGGACCCTACTAATCCGCCTGTAATCAAAGGTAAGTATCCTGCTCCAATTGCTTCAATTAAGCCTAGTAGAAGCCCTCCAATAACTGCTCCTCCTATACTGCCAATTCCACCTACCACTGCGGCAATCCATGCCCTATTACCTACTTGTGTGCCCATTGTGTATACAGTTTGGCCATATTGCATACTGTATAAAACGGAGCTAATCCCAGCAATTGCAGTACCAATGATAAACACTGACATTACAACTCTGTTTGCATCTACTCCCATTAAGGCTGCAGCTTCACGATCTTCAGAAACTGCTCTGATTGCTCTTCCCATATCCGTTCTATTAACAAAAACATTCAGTACAACAAAAATTATTACAGTTACTAAAGCGATAAACAATTGTAAAGAAGTAACATTAGCATTTAAGATTTTTATCTTGAATTCCGGTAACAAGACTGGAAAACCTTTTGCACTTCCACCGCTAAAGAGCATAAATATATTGTCAATAATCATCCCAGCTGCCATCGCAGCAATAACAACAGAAAGGCGAGAAGCATTACGTAAAGGGCGATAGACTATTCGTTCCAAAGAAACGCCTAAAAAAGCACAAAATAATGCTGCAACAACTGAAATCGCGATGTATACAAGTGCCCGTTGACTTGAAGACATGGCTACAGTTACAGAGGTTAGCTTCCCCTGGATGACACCCATCCATCTCATCATGAACCATGAAAACATGGAACCTGCCATGAATATAGAGGCATGTGCAAAGTTGATCATTCGCATCACCCCATATACCATGGTGTAGCCCAAGGCAATCAGCGAGATGATACATCCGGACATAAGACCATTAATTACTTGTTGTAACAACACGATTCAGCTCCTTCGTGTTTTTTCTTACAGGGGCCCTTTCCAGGGCCCCTGTATTTGACTATTGTTCGAAACCCTTATTAATTATCGGGATAACTAGTTTCTATCTTTTCCACTTGCTCAAATGTTCCTGCAGCAGTGCATTTCCATATGAAGGTGATTGGTTTTTCCAAGCGGCCTTTTGCATCAAAGCTCCAGTGGAACTCTTCCATAGCTACACCACCCATTTCAGTATCACGTAATGCTTCAATAATTGCTTCCTTTTCCGTGCTACCAGCTCGTTCAATGGCATCTGCAATTACGAAAACACTGTCATATGCATAGTAACTCCAAGGTTCAGGGTTGAGCTTAAAAGCCTTTTGACATCTCTCAATAAAGGCTTTCGTTGTTGCGTTCATTGTTTCTGGGTTCCGGTCAGGAGCGGAACTAACGGTATAGGCTCCAACAAGATCAGCTCCGGCTTGGTCCATAATTTCGGCACCATCTAACTCTGCTCCTATAAAGACAATATCGGTCATCCCCAAAGCAACCATTTGTTTTCTAAACCTTCCAGCCTCTGCATAAAGGCCGGTATAAACTGCCCCAGGATTCTCTTGTTTAATTTTTGTGAGAACTGCTGAGTAGTCCGGCTGATCCACATCAACACCTTGGAAGCTGGTTACAGTCATTCCAAGCTCAAGAGCCTTTTCCTGGAATTTCTCACTCACTCCTTGACCCCAAGTTGTTTTATTATGCACAATAGCGACACTGTCTACTCCCAAGTTATTTTTGAGATACATTGCAGCAACAGGACCCATCAAACTGTCGTTAATGCTATTGATGAATATATTTGTAGCGCCTTGTTCAGTAATTTGGGAATTACTTGCATTTGTTACTTGAGGCATATTTGCTTCCATAGTAATTGGTAGCGATGCGAGAGTAACGCCACTATATGCTGGTCCGAGAAGGGCAACATATTTAGGATCATCGACAATACCCTGAATCACTGTTACACCCTGTTGTGGATCTCCAGCATCATCAAATGGTTCAAGCACAAGTTTTCTGCCAAGCACACCGCCTTTAGCGTTTATCTCGTCTACCGCCATAAGCATTACTTGACGTTGCACATCCCATTGGTAAACGTCTTCTCCGGTTAGAGGCATTGTTGCAGCAATATAAATCGGATTTGAGGTGTCAAGACTCGTGCCACTTTCCGAAGCCGTTGCTGGACTTTCTGATTGACTTGATTGTGTAGTCTGACTAGAGTTTCCACATGCGCTAGCCATTAGAACAGAAAAAATGACTAGTGCTATTACTACGAGCTTATAGTGTTTTATTTTCATTTCATCTCCTTATTATTTCCTTTGTATGCATGGTCTTATTTTTCTTGTAACAATAGGTTTCATTCTATATCGTCTAATAATTCATAACTACCAACCAATCGTCTATGCAGATTCTTGTACACTGAGAAAACCGCATCATACTTTTTAGAATCTGAAGAATTGGGTTGTGTTTCCAAGGTTTTTCCTCCAAGCCATTTACTGTAAAATCCGTCTAAGTCACGGAAATATCCAATTCCCAAAGCAGCAAGATAACACCCAGCAAGCGTCTCATCACCATCTGGAGAATAAACAGTATCCGCTCTGAGAACATCACTCGTCATTTGCCTCCAAAGAGAACTTTGTGCTCCCCCACCGCTAACACTTAGTTTGTTGATTTCGAGTAATTCACCTTTAGATTGCATATCCTCTAATGCATGGCGCACACTATAACAATAAGATTCAAGGATTGCACGATAAAAATGCGGAACTCCATGATCTAAACGAAGGCCATACAATACCCCCCTGGCTTTAATATCGTTGATTGGGTTTCTCTCTCCATTAAAATGAGGGAGTAAAACTAATTTGTCTGCTCCAATTGGAATAGATTCTGCTAGTTCATTTAGATTTGAGAAAATGTTTTCGCCTTTTGCCGCTGCGATGCTAGATTCCTCTTTCGCAAAGTTGTTTCTAAACCACTCAAGAAGAATCCCACTTACAGGAAAAATTGGACCCATTTGTATTGGATCCCCTGGCATGCCCAACTGAGAGGGTTTATTTAGGAAACAACTGATGCTTTCCATCATGACGAACATTAAACCAACACTACCAAAGTAAAGCATTGCATCACCAGGATTCCTCACGCCTCCTGACATTAAGGACTCATAGAAATCTCCAGTGCCAACACACACCCGTGTGTTCTGCGATAATCCAGTAATTTTGGCAGCTTCTTCACTTATATGGCTATCACAATCGATTGGTGACGTTACTTCAGGCAGCCGACAATTCACCAACCCTATCGCGTCCATTACCTCGCGATCAAACTTAAGTTTTTCACGGTTAAATAATGGGGAAATCCAGCATGCGGTATTGAAATCAGTACGGTAATCTCCAGTTAACTTGTAATAAAGATAGTTGTGAGCAAAAAACAATCTTCGAGTTTGAGAATAGATTTCTGGTTCGTTCTCTTTCACCCAAAGCAGGTGAGGCACTATATAAGTACTCTTTTCGGAATGGTCCCAAGGTGCAATGCCATAATAATCTAATCCATGTAATGGTTCCCGGGTATCTGATTGAGTAATTCCATTACGTAAAGGGACTCCGTCATCGTCCGTGATACCAATCGATGGGCACATTCCACTGACCATGACTGAGAGCACATCGGATGCTGCTCCTGGATACTCATCTAGTAGTCTATGAATAATGGTAACGGCATCTTCCCACCAATCCTTCGTCATATTGTGTTCTGCCCAGCCAGGAACACTGCTTTGAACCACATGACGAATAGAATGCTGACTTATCAAATTACCATTTTGATCAATCAATGCACCTTTAGTATTGGTCGTCCCAATATCAATGCTAATAAATACCGCAGCCATAACAACCCTAATTAATAACTCTTCGAAAGCTTGAATCGCTTGGATTCATCTTCATAGATTTCAACAGCATGTTCAACCCCCACATTTTCATGTATTAAGGCCACTAGTGCTCGTGTCATAGCATACGGGGACTTATCCTGCCAAACTTGCCTGCCGAAAACACACCCGGCACCACCCGCATCTAAAGCATCTTGCATCATTTTAAATGTGTCCCTTGGAGTGTCAGATTTAGAGCCACCTGCGATGATGATCGGCACAGGGCAGGTTTCAACTACATACTTAAATTTCTCCATAGATCCTGGGTAATCAGTCTTTACCATGTCCGCACCAAATTCTGACGCTATTCGAGAGGCTGAAGCAACTACCTCCATATCGTAAGGATCAGATACGCCTGGAGAAGGACACGCATGCATCTCTGCAATACTAACCAATCCTCGTTTATCTGATTCTGCTGCTAAACGGCCTATTATTTTTAATGTTGTTGCATCAACTTCAATCCCAGGAAAACCATACGATATAACCGCATCTGCGCCTATTCGTAATGCATCCTCTACATCAAAGACTTGGTACCACTCACGGAATTTCTCCCAGTCATCTCGATACTTTGATGCACCAGTATCTACTCTTAAAACTTTTGCTAGTTTACCGTCAAGCATCGGCCCGTAATGCTTTAGAACACCATATGATGTCATTATTGCATCCGCACCTCCAGCAATTATGGCCTCGATTACAGGTTGGGGGTCTTCAAGTCCACGGAAAACTCCGTTCATGCGCGCATGATCCATTGCAATCATCATCACGCGATTATCCTGTTTTAATATCCTATGAATCGTGTTTTTCTTAAATTTTGCAGCCACTTTTTCCTCCTTTTTTTTTTGGAATTACTTTAAAGTATAGGTGATCGTCTGAAGAGAATAAATATGTGTTAAGAATAGATTAATCGTTTTTTTTTGTGTCTGTAGTACAATATTTCTATGGCTTTTCCACCTGTTAAGCCTCATGAAGTCCGTTATTTGTCGGTTTGGACGAATTAATCTGTTATTTCTCTTAGTTGTATTGTTATTATAGCACAAGCTCAGAAGGTCTAATACAGTAAATAGGGTTTTTCACAGCAAAATAAGAGGCATCGGATGAAATTTGAAGATCTTATATCTGAGTTATCGTATTACCGTCCAACATTATTGACTTATTCTAGTGAGCAATGTGAATTCTCCAATGTCAAAAAGCTACACGGATTAGCTGAACTATTAGAACGTGACACTGTCTATATAGGAACAGTAACCGAAGCGTCACGATATGGTAAACAATTGAGTTACCTCACACTTATTCTTGTGGAAGATAGTTCATGTACAAAAGATTTATTTGGAAAAGATAATTCAATATGTTTAGTTCGAGGAGACTCAGACTTAACACAATTAATCCACGATTGTCAAAGATGGTTAAGTGAATACCAGAATTACCTTACTCTATCCAACAATTTAATGGCTAGAATGCTAGAGGATGAACCACTAGAGGAGTTAACAAGAATTGCTTCCACTATGTTGGAAAGTCCTATTATCGTTCTCGATTCAAATTTTAGAATATTAGCTCATCATTTGAAGGATCAAATTGTTGAACGTATATGGAAACAGGCTATTGATAGAGGTTATTGCACATTAGAGCACATATCAAGCCTACAAAAGAATATTTCTCTCCATACAACCTTCGATAATCGGCCTATTCCTACGTCAAACTCTGATAATAACCTCATGCGAGTAAGTAAACTTTATTCTAAAAAACATCATTATGGATACTTTTTCTTTTTTGAACGACAAACTCCCTCATTAATATTTGACCTCAAAATAACTAGGTTAATTAGCGATGTCTTAGCTGCAAAGGTAAGATCTATGAATGAGCTGGGACAAACTATCAGAGACTATTTTGGAGAACATATTGTTATTGAATGCCTTAATGACGAATTAGAGGATAGATATATTTTCAACGAACGTATACGAGGTACTGAGTTCGAAAGAAAAGCAACCTATCAGGTTATGAGTATCGACGTTGAACAATATAGCGGGTTTGATCCTAATAAAGAGGTCCTAAAAACAAAATTTACTTCTTGTTTCAAACGATCTTGGACAGTATGGATTAAAGGAATCGTAGTATGTCTCCTAGATGTTACCGATTTAAAAGAACCAGTCTCGCATATACTACAAAAAGAAGAGGCTTTCTTCACAAAAAAATCTTTGAGAATTGGAATCAGTGATGCATTCACCGACTTATTCGAATTACGATCATACCAATCACAAAGTCTAAGAGCCCTAGAACTATCGAAACAAATATCTCCTGATTCCTGGTTGTCTGAATTTGAAACATTAAAAATATTAGATTTGTTGACAAAACTCGGTGATATCGACCTGAAACGATATTTATCAAGTGATTATATGAAGATTAAGCAATATGATGAAACCAATAAAACATCCTACAACGAAACGATTTATGAATACCTAATGAATGGTAGCAACTTAGCTGACACTGCGAGAACACTTTTCCTCCATAAAAACACAGTCGCATATCGTCTCTCTAAAGCAAAATTATTATTTAATGTTGACCTAGACAATACATATACTAAGGTTCTTCTCTTACTTTCTAATTGGATTAATACAATTCTAGAATTCAATCGTTCCTCCTACAAAAAATAATCATTACTGTACGGAGATCAATTCAGTTGTGGTAAATGCGAAATCATTACTTAGTGGCAACGACTTGCTTCACCAAGATTTTGCTCCTTCATCACCTGATGCAAACCTCTTCCCCGCAGTGATCGTCAGTAAGGATTAACCAATAAAGCCCCTTACGGGGCTTGGATTTAAACGAAAAAGTCCCTTGGCAATGACCTACTCTCCCAGGGGGCTCCCCCCCAAGTACCATCAGCGCTGGCGACCTTAACTACCGGGTTCGAGATGTTACCGGGTGTACCCTCGCCGCACAAATCACCAAGAGACTAATTTCTAAGCAAAATTAGCCGAATAACATTTGTAGTTTTCCATAACAAGTCAAACGAAGTAAGAAAAGCACCGAGTTCTCCACATCACGTATGGAAGCACTCGATCATTAGTACAGTTTAGCTCAACGCATTGCTGCGCTTACACATACTGCCTATCAAGCAGGTGGTCTTCCTGCGATCTTACTACCTTGACGGTAACAGAGATCTAATCTTGAGGCAAGTTTCCCACTTAGATGCTTTCAGCGGTTATCTCTGCCAGACGTAGCTACCCAGCGATGCCGTTGGCACGACAGCTGGCACACCAGAGGTCTGTCCACTCCGGTCCTCTCGTACTAGGAGCAGCTCCTCTCAAATCTCTTACGCCCACAGTGGATAGAGACCGACCTGTCTCACGACGGTCTGAACCCAGCTCGCGTACCGCTTTAACGGGCGAACAGCCCGACCCTTGGGACCTTATCCAGCCCCAGGATGCGATGAGCCGACATCGAGGTGCCGAGCCAGGTCGTCGATATGGACTCTTGGACCTGACTAGCCTGTTATCCCCGGGGTAGCTTTTATCCGATGAGCCACGGCCCTTCCACTCGGAACCGTGGGATCACTAAGCCCGACTTTCGTCTCTGCTCGGCGCGTTGGCCTTGCAGTCAAGCTCCCTTATGCCTTTACACTCTTAGGCTGGTTTCCATTCAGCCTGAGGGAACCTTTGGGCACCTCCGTTACTCTTTAGGAGGTGACCGCCCCAGTCAAACTGCCCACCTGGCACGGTCCTCTATCCGGATCACGGAATAGAGTTAGGGTCTAGAGTTCATCAGGGTGGTATTTCACCGGCGGCTCCACCAAGGCTGGCGCCCTAGCTTCATAGCCTCCCACCTATCCTACACAAATGAAATCCAAACTCAATGCCAAGTTGCAGTAAAGCTCCACGGGGTCTTTTTGTCCTACTGCGGGTAGGCCGCATCTTCACAGCCATTTCAATTTCGCCGGGTCCTTCGTTGAGACACTGTTCTAGTTGTTACACCTTTCGTGCGGGTCGGAACTTACCCGACAAGGAATTTCGCTACCTTAGGACCGTTATAGTTACGGCCGCCGTTCACCGGGGCTTCAGTTCAAAGCTTCGCTTGCGCTAACCTCTCCCTTTAACCTTCCGGCACTGGGCAGGTGTCAGCCCCTATACATCGCCTTACGGCTTTGCAGAGACCTGTGGTTTTGGTAACCAGTCCCTAGAACCATTTCACTGCGATCCCCCAACGCTCATTATTCACTTACGTCAGAGGACACCTCTTATCCCGAAGTTACGAGGCCAATTTGCCTAATTCCTTAACGAGGGTTCTCCCGTTCGCCTTGGTATACTCTACCCATCTACCAGTGTCGGTTTGCGGTACAGGCACTTAAGAATCAACGTTTAGAAGCTTTTCTCGGCAACAAGGCTCAACTCACTTCAAGCTCATGGCTACGTCACCTTGTCTCACCTCAGTCTACGGATTTGCCTATAGACCTCAACGGCTGACACAAGATGCACCCATACAACCAATCACGGGCTGGCCTACCTCGTTGCGTCCCTCCATCACTCCTTCTAAGTGGTTCCGGAATGTTGACCGGATATCCATCGCCTACGCCTCTCGGCCTCGGCTAAGGACCTGACTAACCCGACGCGGATTGACCTGGCGTCGGAAACCTTAGATATACGGCGAACACGGTTCTCACGTGTTTTACGCTACTCATGTCTGCATTCTCACTTCTGCCCGCTCCAGCTGTCCTTTCGGTCGACCTTCACTGCTGGCAGAACGCTCCCCTACCAATCCCGATATAATCGGGAGTCCAAAGCTTCGGTATTGTACTTAGCCCCGTTGAATTTTCCGCGCAAGATCACTCGACCAGTAAGCTGTTACGCACTTTTTAAAGGGTGGCTGCTTCTAAGCCAACCTCCTGGTTGTTTCAGTAACCTCACATCGTTTCCCACTTAGTTCAGATTTGGGGACCTTAGCTGTTGATCTGGGCTGTTTCCCTCTCGACCCCGAAACTCATCTCCCGGAGTCCGACTGCTAAGCTTGGAGTAACGGCATTCGGAGTTTGATTAGGTTCGGTAAGCAATAAGCCCCCTAGCCCATTCAGTGCTCTACCTCCGTTACTAAACGCTTAACGCTAGCCCTAAAGCTATTTCGGGGAGAACAAGCTATCTCCAAGTTCGTTTGGCATATCACCCCTAACCACAGCTCATCCCCTAATTTTGCAATATTAGTAGGTTCGGTCCTCCACGAGCTGTTATACTCGCTTCAACCTGGCCATGGTTAGCTCACCTGGTTTCGTGTCTAATCCTTGCGACTGCACGCCCTATTAAGACTCGCTTTCGCTGCGGCTCCGGGTGTAACTCCCTTAACCTTGCCACAAAAATTAACTCGCAGACTCATTCTCCAAAAGGCACGCCGTCAGGCATAGCGCTGCGCACAGGCTTTCGCCATAGCACCAACACGCCATTAGCCCTTCGACTGTTTGTAAGCTTACGGTTTCAGGTTCTTTTCACTCCCCTAACAGGGGTACTTTTCACCTTTCCCTCACGGTACTTGTTCACTATCGGTCGTCAAGCGTATTTAGCCTTGGAGAGTGGACTCCCCAGATTCCTACCGGATTAGCGTGCCCGGTAGTACTCAGGTATCCAGCGAGAGGTTCGACGTTTTCGCGTACAGGACTGTCACCTTCTGTGGTTGGCTTTTCCACACCAATTCTGCTAACGTCTCACTTTGTAACTCTTAGACGCCGGACCCTACAACCCCGCCCGATAAAATCGGACGGTTTGGGCTGTTCCCCGTTCGCTCGCCACTACTTGGAGAATGGTCTCTTTTCCTCTAGGTACTTAGATGTTTCAGTTCCCTAGGTTCCCTTCATGTGACTATGTATTCATCACACGATGCTGATGGTTCGCACCAGCTGGTTTCCCAATTCGGACATCCCCGGATATATCGCTTGTTCACAGCTTCCCGAGGCTTATCGCAGTGTCCCACGTCCTTCATCGGCACTTGACGCCAAGGCATTCACCGTAAGCTCTTAGTAGCTTCTCCACGTGATGCGGAGAAATCGATGCTTTTTTCAAGCATTCGTTTTATGTTACTACTCGTATGGTACGTATTCATCGCAAAATGCACGTACCGATACGGCCTACAAATGTTATTCAGTTATTAATGTGCTCTTCGCCTTTTGAGGGGCGATGGCCGGACCAGTTTGCACTGCTCCAGGCATCGGCTCTCAAACTCCCCTGCTCCCCATCCTCATTAGATGGAGATGAGGGGACTCGAACCCCTGACCTCCTCCTTGCAAAGGAGGCGCTCTCCCGACTAAGCTACATCCCCAGTCTCAATTGGAAGTGGGCCTTTCAGGACTCGGACCTGAGACCTCGCCCTTATCAGAGGCGCGCTCTAACCAACTGAGCTAAAAGCCCTTGAGTCAGCCTTAGCAACTCAAAAGTGACAGGAAGATCTGGCTCAAACCACAATCTTGTTAGCGACGCTCGGTTTCCACCGTAGTACCGAGCGATTACCCCTTGCGGGGCGGATTGTATTACGAGAGGTAAAGGTCTTGCCCTGAAGCAAGAACTTGGACTCTCCATAGAAAGGAGGTGATCCAGGCGCACCTTCCGGTACACCTACCTTGTTACGACTTAGTCCCAGTCACCGACCCCACCTTTGACAGCTCCCTCCCTTGCGGGTTAGGATACCGGCTTCAGGTGTTGCCAGCTTCCATGACTTGACGGGCGGTGTGTACAATCCCCGGGAACGTATTCAACGCAGTATAGCTGACCTGCGTTTACTAGCAACTCCGACTTCATGCAGGCGAGTTGCAGCCTGCAATCTGAACTGAGGCCAGCTTTATAGGATTGGCTCCGCCTCACGGCTTGGCAACCTGTTGTACTGACCATTGTAGCGTGTGTGTAGCCCTGGATATAAAGGTCATGCTGACTTGACGTCATCCCCACCTTCCTCCGACTTAATACCGGCAGTACCGTGTGACACTTGTAACACACAGCGAGGGTTGCGCTCGTTAGCGGACTTAACCGAACATCTCACGACACGAGCTGACGACAGCCATGCAACACCTGTAACAGCTCCCCGAAGGGTCGGTCCGCTTTCGCTTCCCTACCACTGCTATGTCAAACCCAGGTAAGGTTCTTCGTGTAGCAACGAATTAAACCACACGCTCCGCTGCTTGTGCGGGGACCCGTCAATTCCTTTGAGTTTTAACCTTGCGGCCGTAGTCCCCAGGCGGTAGACTTATCGCGTTAGCTTGGACACCGATGGTGATTAAACCACCGACGCCTAGTCTACATCGTTTAGGGCTAGGACTACCGGGGTCTCTAATCCCGTTTGCTACCCTAGCTTTCGCGTCTGAGTGTCAGGAATGGTCCAGGAGGCCGCCTTCGCCACTGGTGTTCCTCCGGATATCTGCGCATTCCACCGCTACACCCGGAATTCCACCTCCCTCTACCATCCTCTAGCTCGGCAGTTTAGAACGGCCTCTCCCAGTTGAGCCGGGAGCTTTCACGCCCTACTTACCGAACCACCTACACGCGCTTTACGCCCAGTAAATCCGGATAACGTTCGCCTCCTACGTGTTACCGCGGCTGCTGGCACGTAGTTAGCCGAGACTTATTCTGAGAGTACCGTCCTTCCTCATCCTCTCTAAAAGTGCTTTACAACCCGAAGGCCTTCTTCGCACACGCGGTGTTGCTAGTTCAGGCTTTCGCCCATTACTAATATTCCCTACTGCTGCCACCCGTAGGTGTATGGACCGTGTTTCAGTTCCATTGTGGGGGGCCACCCTCTCAGGTCCCCTACCCGTCATAGCCTTGGTAGGCCGTTACCCTACCAACTAGCTGATGGGACGCAGGCTCCTCTCGAAGCGAATAAATCCTTTACTCTCAACTTTCTAAACATCGAGAGCACATGCGGTATTAGCGTTCCTTTCGGAACGTTATTCCACACTTCGAGGCAGATCACCAACGCGTTACTCACCCGTTCGCCACTAAGACAGTATTGCTACAGTCTCCGTTCGACTTGCATGTATTAGGCACACCGCCAACGTTCATCCTGAGCCAGGATCAAACTCTCCGCTAAAATTTATCACGTTCTTCACGTGTTTCGTTTTTACGGAAATCTATCATTAACGAGGCTTGTGATTCATACCTTATTTGTATTGCATTCTTCCTATCACTTTTCAGTTGTTAAGGTTCCGACTTCAAGAGCGCGGATTCTATCCATTTTCATTGTGCCTGTCAAGCGCCGATTGATACTTTCTTTCAGACAAAAGCGCCGGCCAATATATCTGCCGGCATCTGGCGTTCTCTTCTATGCACTTGTCCGCGTTCACCCAGGGCCATTTAGCCTCGGACTTACTAGTTTAGCCTAAACCCAGGCCAAAGTCAAGTCTTTTTTATGGCCAATTTTATAACTTGGTCATTCTTGTTTGGGCTTTCCTCTTTCCGTTTTCAAAGTACCGTTTGGCCCCGGTTTTGGGGCACGAAGGCTTATTATAGGCTTTTAAGTTTTCTTGTCAAGAGCAAAAAGAAACCAAAAAGGAAGCAAAATGTAGGATTACAGTACATATTGGACAGTGAGTGAGAAAGAATAGCAGGGAATGGAAGTATCCGTTATTGTTATTGCGCTGAAACAAAACAATGAGGAGAAACCATAACCTGCTATGGATAAGATAACACAAGATATGAAATACCGACATTCAGTGGTCAAATATGCGCTCAATCAGGGGGTGAGCAAAGCCAGCAGAAAATATAACAAAAGCCGCAGCTATATCTATTTTTGGCTCAAGCGCTATGATGGAGATATTCGTTCCCTGGCCTGTCGATCGAGAAGGCCAGAGCATCATCCCCGTCAACACAGCCAGGATGAGATCGCCTTGATCCGACGCTATCAGGAACGGAATAAAGACCTGGGATTATATGAGCTTTGGTTCAAACTAAGAAAGCAAGGCTATCGCCGCCATTATGTCAGTCTGTACCGAGTGATGCAGCGGGAAGGATTGGTCAGGCAAAAGAAGCACACAAAGAAAAGATACCAGGCACAAGCCTATGAACAGATGCAATATCCCGGACAGAGGATCCAAGTCGACGTAAAAGTAGTCCCCAAAGCGTGTATCGTCGATAAAAAGTGGAAACAATATTATCAATACACCGCAATTGATGAATATAGTCGTTTGAGATATCTGGAAGGCTTTCAGACAGCAGACACATTCTCTTCAGCAATCTTTATTGAGCACGCCATTGCCTGGTTCAAGGGCAGAGGAATTGAGCTTGAATGTGTGCAAACGGATAATGGAGTTGAGTTCACTAAACGCTTTCTAAGGACCAAAAACGCGCATGATCTTAGCTTGTTTGAGATTGTGTTACGTGACAAAGGGATAAGACATAAGTTCATCAGACCCTATACTCCCAGACATAATGGGAAGGTAGAACGAAGCCATAAGGAGGATCAAAAACGTTTCTATAACAAGTCAAAGTTCTATTCATTTGAGGATTTCAAAAGACAACTGAGAAGACACAATCAGCGTTCTAACCATATACCGATGCGTCCATTGAAGTTCTTATCACCTGTTCAATTTTTATCTCAGACTGTCCAATATGTTTGACAATCCTACAAAAAAGAAACCAAAAAGGAAGCAAAAATAATGTTCTTCAGATTCCTTGACTAATCAGCTTGTTGCCTGCTTTCCCTATTCCTTAATTTATGAGATGTTTGCTGCCTCTTCCGCAGCTATTCCTCCCCTTTTTCCAAATCAGCCCAGTTTATATACGGTACTATTTTATAGTTTACAGAGGGCCCTGTGTTGCCTAACTAAAGAGCCCTCTCTTGTTTGTACAACTGTTTTCAGTCTTTAAACCCAAGCTGTTTCTGCCCCTAAAAAGGAGGCTGATGCCTCTTCCCAGCTCTTCAAAAAGCGATAAGACAAGACCTTTTCCCGGAACTCCATCCTCATCAGGCAATCACCGCCATAAGCCAGCGTGAAAGTACGGTCGAGCTCCTCGCCGAATTGCATCAGGTTTGCAGTACATGTCCATAACGCGGGGTCTGCAAAACAGCGAAACATCGTTTCACCTGCTGCGCCGATTCCAAAACGTTCTCCATCGTAAACCAAATACTGATATTTCAGCAATTGGTTCAGGCGCAGGTTCATATCAATCGCGGCTGGATCATAAGCCCCCTCCACACCCGCCTGTTTAAGCTCGGCCATGAACACATTATCCTGATAAAACCCATCCCTCAGTTCGTCAAAACTAAAGCGGGAGTCCCTGCCTTCATGTAGCAGCAAATTCATCCGGGCTTCTCTCATTGCCTGCCGTAAAACGTAAAAGGCCTCTAATGGCATCTCATAACTGGAGTCCGGGCCATCATATCTAATCAGACCCTTGGGAAAGGTGCTCAAAAGAAATGGCTTCGCATCGGCTGTTTCCCATACCTTTAAACCATCCGGGGTATAAAGGTATCGCACTAAAACACCCCCCTCCAATACAAAGTTCTCCGGCATGTCCTGCCTTCGGCTCGAATCCGTCTTACTGATAAAACGTTCCCCTTTGGCCAGCACCGCCAGACAAGCAACCAGCTTTACCTCCGGCATAAGACCTTCAGCTGTCTCAATCAGGTACCCTTTTTGCTTTAAGGTTTCCAGGCTTTTAATCTGGGCGTCATAGATCGCTTCAACACTGAGTTCGCTGCCTGCGCTCAGCCACTGGGTTAGCACCGAACCGGCACTCAAAGGTAAGGTTAAGAGGCTGCTCAAAGCCCAAAGCTCCTGATATGTCAGTGTAAATGCTTCCATTACTGACCTCCTAATGATTGCAATAACTCCATGCGGCTTTCAATCATTTGTTTGCCCTTTTCCCTGGTAATCCTTCCTTCGCGGACAGCGGCTGCAATTTGTTTGATCTGTGCACTTGCTGAATCTCTCACCACATTATCCTTGTCTACACTTACACCAGTGATGTTTTCAAAGTGCTCTCGGGTAACGTTGTCCCAGGCTGTAGCTGCACGATCAATCGTTGAACCAATATCTATTTTGCCTTCCGCACCAAAGATTGCATGCGTTGCAGCGCCTACGCCTAAGTCAACTACAGCAACATAGGGGTTTTTGGTTAAGGTCCAGGTAAGACCTTTTTTGAGCACTTCGGAAGTATAAATCATCGCCTTATCTACACCGGTATATCCATGCTTTTTACAGGTTTCATGGGCTTTCATACCTGCCTCAATCACGTCCAGCACCTTACCTGCCTTACTCAGTTTGTCCGACCACTCCCGTACTTTGCCAGCCTGGTTAAACAGCTTCATTTTCTTCTGCAGCATCTCGGCAGCTTCTTTATCTGGCATTGCATTCCAAAGTCTCAGCGCTATACGTGCACCCATTTCCAGGGCTTCTGGGGAATCAAACTTAAAGTCTCCCACTGCACCCACCACACCCCCAACGTAGGACGTAGCATCCTTAACAGCATTGAAGATAGTGGTTCCCCACCCATCTTTATCCTCTGGTGCAGCAGCGCCGGGCGCTTGACTGGGAGCCGGTTGAGGTTTGGGCCCCTGTGGTTGAGGTTCAACATATGTTTGAGGCTGTGGAGGGGGGCCGCTGCGGGCCATTTCTTGTGGTGGCGGCGGCGGAGACGTTGGCGGCTGAGGGGGTGGTGATTGTGGCGAACGGGGGTAATAGCCTGGAGGAACAGTAGTCGGTGCTGTTCCAGGTGCCTGCCCGGTTGTAGAACCTGCCAGCGCAACCGTCAAAGCCGTTGCCAATGCGGAAATTGTGCTCAAAGCGCCCGAGATTCCCTCCCGAAAGCCAGGGGTACGCATGCAGTCAGCCGCATTCAGCGGATCGCGGGTGCAATCGTCGGCATACACCGGTATTGTATGCAGCCAAAACAAGCTCAGGACTAATAAGCCAAGCGCAAAAAGAAGAACCGTTCGTCTTCGATGAAAATGGATTGGTTTCATTTTTCAGCCTCCATCAGCCGGCCAAAAAAGCCCGCAATTATCGAACTGAGTAAAACAGAACTGCGCAAGGCTTCATAGCCCCGGTTACTTTGCTTGGACAGAACCAAGCCTAAAACAAAGGGTACCGCTAACAGAATCCCATAACGCATCGGTTTCGGAATTTTCCTCACTAAAGGCCGCAGCGGCGCAAGCAAGTACCCAATCGGCTTATAAAGCACCCAGAACAAAATGGGAACCAGCAGCATTATCAGCGGGGTAATAAAATCCACGCCCTTCCAGCCTTCGTTCTTAAACACCCCCATAAACGTGTATAAAAACCAAAGTGCGCCTACAAGTGCACTGGGGATAAAAGCCAATAACGGTTTTGCATTGAGCCTGGCTTTGACCCTCGGATCCATCATCAGCCTTTGTCCCGCCTGGGCAAATCCGCTCCCTGCCGCTCCGATCTGCTGAGCTGCCGGCCAATGCGCAGGGTTTGTGCCTGCACCTGCAGCAACGGCCAGGCTGCTGTCGTCCACATACCACTGCCCGCCGCTGAACTTAAGCAGGTGCTCACCATCGTAACTGACCCGCCATGCCATCCCTGTCCGGTCCACCGCTGTTAATTGGTTTACCTGGTGCACAAAAGCATCGCGCGGCAACTTACCTGCCCGCATTTGATCTCTTAAGCTTAAATATCTAAATCTGAACTCTTCAAAAGTTAATGCCATACTACCTCATTTCTAACTCTCGCATGAGTCAAACCGTACCGCTTTCTTTTCATTATAAACTTGAAGTTTTGTGTTTACCCATCTGTACCAAGCCCGTCCTTGAGCTCCTGCAATTTCTCTGATAACAGTACGCTTAAGCCATA
Source organism: Anaerolineaceae bacterium (assembly GCA_040772305.1). Lineage (GTDB taxonomy): Bacteria > Chloroflexota > Anaerolineae > Anaerolineales > Anaerolineaceae > Mesolinea. The sequence goes on along the minus strand of JAXGYK010000001.1, from coordinate 934,550 downwards.
CTCGGTACCAAGCCAAATCTCACCGGCCTCGGTTTCCAGCATGGCCTTCACTTCCCAGCCCTCCAGCCCGTTTTCCGGGTTAAAAACAGTCCTGCTCTTATCCGTCCACAGCAAAATCCCGTCCGATTCTGAACCCACCCACCAATCACCGCTGCTATCCTTAAAGAGATACCTTATTTTCTCGCCGGGCATTCCATCCTGCCTGTCCCAAATCTCTTTCAATTCCCAATCCTGATAACGTACCAGCCCGCCTCGGTTCGAAAATCCGGTTCCAAACAGGTATTCATCTTCACTGATTTCTAAAATAGCATTCACCGAGCGATGCGGCCACCCGCCTTGGTCGATAGCACGAAACCGACCCTCTTCAAAAACACTTAACCCACCCGCGGGGCTAAAGCCATTGGCAATCCACATCCTTTCCTTTTGATCACAAACAATCAGCGAAGCAATATCGCTTGCCAGCCCATTTGCCATTGTATAAACCTGCCAGCCGGCTCCATCCTGAACTGCCAAACCATGTAAGGTGCCAACCCACAGTTTTCCTTCGGGACCAATTGCCACTGCCAGAACCTGGTTTTCCGGCAAACCATCCGCTTTGGTCACGTGAGTCCACCCCTTGTCACTTAAAAAGCTTAGTCCGCCCGAATGGCCAACCCACAATCCGTCCTGACTCACAGCCAGTCCTGTAATGCCTCTAAGCCGCTTTCCATCTGGTTTCACCGCTTCCGCGACGTATGTTTCCGGGGAAATTGTATACAGGCCATTTCTGCCTCCAGCCCAAATCATTCCATCGTAATCTGCCAGCGCCATTACGTCATTGGGCGGTACAATGCGCATCCAGCCTTCTTCTGCTTCTTTTTCCGGCAGCAAATGGAGCACCAAGGCCCCCAAGCCAATTACCAAAGCGACACCAAGCACAAACTGAACGGCGTTAAACAAAACTTTTCTGGTCTTTTTCACCTGTGACTAAGATTTCCCTCCGGCAAATACAGGACTTCTTCCGCAAGCATCTCAATCTCCCAGGGGTCATGTGTCACCACAATCAGGCCCTGGCTGGGGCTAAGGCTCTCGGCGATATAAGACACAATCCTTTTGCGTAATTTCTGGTCTAAATGATTAAAGGGTTCATCTAAAAGCAAGTAAGTTGGCTGTGTAATCAAGGCCCTGGCAATTGCAACACGCCGCATTTCTCCGCCCGAGAGAGTCTCCGGCTTTTTATGCACCAGGTCTTCTATCTGCAGCATCTCAATCAGTTCCGCATATAGCTTCTTTTCCCGGGGATCGTTCTTTTTTAAACCAAAGAGGATATTTTCGCGCACCCGCATGTGCGGAAAAAGCAATGATTCCTGAAACACAGCCCTGAATTGCCGCTTGTGAGGCCAAACCACAACCCGATTGGCTGCGCTTAACAGGCTATCCTGATACAAAATCTCCCCCTCATCCGGAGCCTCAAACCCGCACAAAAGCCGTATTAGGGTAGTTTTGCCGCTGCCTGAAGGGCCGCTAATCGCCAGCCTGCCTCCAGGTGCCAGTTCAAAAGAAAGACCCTTTAGCACCGCCAGATCCTGATAGCGTTTCCTTAAGCCTCTTACCGAAAGCACTTAAACCCTCCGTCCTTCTTTCCTAAAACTGTGAAAAGCACGAAGCCAAACACAAAGGTAATCGCAAGCAAAAGCAGTGAAAGCCCTGCAACATCCTGCCCTGAGCCGTAGTGCAGAAAATTAAAGATCCGTAATGCCACCGTCATGCGCCCGGGTGGCAGCACCAGCAAGGTTCCCGGCAACTCTCCTAAACCCAGGACAAAAACGAGGCACAAGCTCGCTAAAAGGCCTGCCCGCATCAGGGCTAAGTCTACCCGTAAAAAGCGCCTTATCCCGGAGGTTTGGAATTGCTGCGCTGCCTGCAGTAATTTGATGTCAATCTGGCTGGCCGCGAGGTGCACCAAAACAATCGCAAAACTGCCAAAACGCCCCAAAAGTACCAGCACTGGCAAAAGCTCAGCCATCAAGTTGCCCTGCGCAACCAAAGGATTCCAAAAAGAGAGCACTGCTACACTCATAAGCGAAGGTGGTACCGCCAGTGGCAGCAGCACCAGCACCCAATGCCAGCTGCGCCATTCCGAGCTGCGCAAGAGCCATGCAGGTACCAAAGCCAGAACCGCAGCTGTTAATGCCAAGAGGCCGCTGTATACTCCATCCTGGCTGCTATCCTGAACCGAAGCTGCAAAACGCCCCCAGCTGCCAACTTGAATCAAAATTGCAAGCAATAGCACGAATGCCTGGCCGTACAATAAAACCCTGCTCATATTTGAGATCGCCTGCCAGGGTTTCGGCAGCCCCTCAAACAGCTGGCCTATTGCCGAACTGCCTCCGCGGCGGTAAGGGATCTTCCTCAACCGCAAAACGGAGCTTACTAGCAAGGCCCCGCATAGTAAAACAAGAGGAATCGTTAAAGAAAAAGCGTGTAAAAAATCACCTTCAACACTAAAACTGGCAAAAATCTCCAGCGCATATACGTTCAGCCCATACAAATAAGGCAAGCTGTAATCCAGCAGCCCTAAAAAGAGACCCAGGTTGAGTGCCGTCAGGATAAACGGCATCATCAGCGGCAAAACCACCCTGCGCAACACTTCCCCGGCTGGCAAATATCCGCGAGCGGCTTCCACCAGCTTCTTGTCCACCGTTTCGATAGCAAACACAGAAATTAAATAAGGCAGCGGCAATAAATACAGTGCCTGGACCAGCACGGCCAGTAAAAAACCGGTGCTGGATGGTGTCCAGGATGCTCTCAACAAGCGTTCCAGCATATATCTGGAACTGTTCCAGGCCAGAACGTAAATATAAGCAGGGAGGGTTAATAAAACCACCGGTATAAGCCGGACGGACAGCTTCCAACGGCTGGTTTGAAAAGCTGCCAAACAGCCCAAGACCGTTGCTATCAAACTTGCCAAACCGGCATAAGCGATACTGCGCCAGAGCATACTCCAGACTCTGGGGCCAAAGATTTCCAGGATGCTCACACCTTCGCTCAAGACAAGGCTTTTAAAGAAAGCGTACCCGACAGGAAGGTATGCAGCCAATGCAAAAAGCAGCCATCCGACTGCCTGACCTCCAGAGCACTTGCGCCGATGTCCTTGCACAAGCATCCTTTCCTAATGCAAAAATAGGCTTGTAAGCTCAGCTTTCACTTGTTCAAAAACCGCAAAAGTCTGGTCAAAGTCCAGCGCCATTACCTTCAGCCCATGCACCCCGCCGCATTCCGGCAAGGTCGTTGTTTCAAAAGCAGGTACCTGGATCCATCCGCTGTCTACCAGGGCTTGCTCCGTGGAAGGTGAGCTCAGGTAATCGATCAGCTTTTTTGCCTCAGCATCATTTTTTCCGCTGGCTATCCGGGCAATCGAGTTGGGAATCACCATCGTACCCAGCTGATCTGCTTTCTGGTCAGGAAACACCAGCGTGACCGGTTTTCCGTTTTGAATTGCCTGACAGGCATCATCTGTATCCGTAAGCCCAAAGCGCAGGAAGCCTTCCGACACCTGATCTTTCACCACGGAGTTTCCATCCACGACCTTCACTTTCATTTCCAGCACCTTTTCGAAAAAGGCCCTTGCCTCTGCCTCACCCAGGCTGGCATACAGGGCAGATGCATGTGTTGCTGTGGTGCCAAAGAGGGGCAATGCCAAAGCTGCCTTCTCAGGCAAAAAGTCCGGATTCACCAAGTCAAAAATCGAATCGGGCATTTCTTCGGGTTTCACCAAATCCGTATTCACGATTAAAACGCGCGCCCGCCCGCCAATTGCCGTCCACTGCCAGTCCGGGTCATGAAAGCTCGCACCTAAAGCATCACCGTGAGCTGGTTTATACGCTTCTAAGGTCCCTTCCTGTTTTAAAAGGACCGTTTGCAAAAATTCACCGCTCCAAAAAACATCAGCCTGAGGCTTGTCTTTTTCAGCAATAATCCGGGTAACCAAGCCTGTGGTCTTTGTTGCCTCCACGTCATAAACCGCTAAAACCTGAATGCCGCTCTCGGCTTCAAATTGTTTCAGAATCGGTTCAGCATAGTTTTGGTCTACACTCACATAAATAACAACTTTGGGATTCTCCTGGTTTTGACAAGCAGCCAATGGAAAGATTAAGAACAAAACCAACAGAACAATGAAAGTCTTACGCATTCTTTCCTCCATTGAATAGAGCATTTCCTGTAAAAAGTATATCTGATAATCAAATGGGATTTGCCCAAATGCCTAAACCAGCAAACCAAGTCTATCTTTAATAGTTTGTCCCGAATCCGCGTTCAGGGCCGACATACCTGGTAGCTACATCACTTTGAAACCATTGATTACTATCTGCTAAGCCGCGTAGGGGAAACGGCTGATTCTGAAAACCCCACTTTACAAATATTTATCAGCGCTTACGAAACCAAACATCGTTTGCGCAACCCCAAAAAAGTTCTTCCTGAACTGCAGCTCCGATCTTGGATTGATTGTCCAAGTTTAAGGGTGCAGTTCAATGGCCGGCTCTTTCTTGTTTGGTTAAAAAAGGCCTTTGATTATATGAAAGCTCTGGCAAATTGTCCCTTTAAGCGCCCCTCAAACCACTATCTTGTGTAGCTACAATACACAAAACATGGATAATTGCTTATGGAAACCAGCTTACAGGGAAAAACAATGACCATTCCGCTTGACCAAATCAGAAATGCTGCGAGCGATCCCGAAGCCATGCTGCAAGTCTACGAGGCCTACTACGAGCGCATTTATCGCTTTTTGTACACCTATACCGGCAGCCAGGAAGACGCGCAGGACATTGCCAGTCAAACATTTCTGACCGCCTTTAAGGCTCTGCCCGGGCTAAACGATCCCGAGCGCTTTACCTCCTGGCTCTTCCAAATCGCCCGTAATCATGCCCGCGACCATTTCCGTCGTCAAAAACACCGCCGGCACGAGAGCATTGATGAAGAACTGCACGGTTTGGCAGACAACGAGGTTACTCAAGATCAACGCATCTTCATCCAACAGCTGATCAGCAGCCTAAATGATGACGAGCAAGACCTGATTCGTCTGCATCTGATAGCCAGGCTCACTTTTAAAGAAACAGCGCGTGTGCTGCGCCAACCTGAAGCCCGCATCAAAAAGCGCTATTACCGGCTTTTGGAACGCCTTAGTTCCAGTTTGGAGAACGACCATGAATAAATTTGATAACATTGAAGAAAAAATTACGAACGCTTTCAGCTTCCCTGCCCCCAGCCCTGCAAAGCGTCAGCGCGACCGTCAGGCCATCCTGCAGCTGGCAACGCAACCTGTCCCCAAACCTGCTCCTTTCTGGCGCCCGGTCTGGAAGCCGGTACTTGCTGGCTTGCTGGTTCTTACTGCGCTTGTATTTGCCATCGGCCCCGGCAAGGTGTGGGCCCAATTGCAGACCCTTTTTGGCTTTGTTCCAGAATTGGGCGTGGTTGCGCCGCAAAGCACCATCATGGTTCTGCCGGAGCCTGTTAAAGTTACCCAAGGACGCACTACCCTGCGGATCGATCAAGTTGTGCTTGGGCCGGAAAGCACTTTTGTGCACTATTACTTTACCGGTGTGCCAGCCCCCAAATTCATGATCAGCCTCAGTCCCCAGCAGTGCGAGGAAAAAGCCTGGCTGCAAACTTCCGATGGCACACGTTATTACGAAGCGAACCAGGGGCAGGGTGATTTTGCTGCGCTGCCCGCCGGTACTGCCAGCCTTGAACTGAGGGTGCCCTGCATCCGGAACACGCTGATCGGCCAGGCCAATGCGGATTGGCAGGCACCTCTTACCCTGGTAGCCTCAGCCATTGAACCCACCCTTCTTCCTGTAATCGCCGTAGAACAGTCTGAGATGCCCGGCGAAACTGTAGCCAGTGCAGAAACGGAAGCCAGCCCCCAATCCGGAACGGACCTTGTGGCGAACGCAGTCGCTGATGCCATCACCGTGGAAAAGTTAATCCCCTCGGAACGCGGCATGATCTTGCTGTTGCGCTCCAAAGCCGCGAAGACCGTAAACGCAGCCCTGCAGAGCGGTTACTTTGAAGCCGGCGAGCTAAGCCTTTGGGATGCAAACAACGAACCGATCCCCTACCGTATTCCCGATAACGCCGAAGCCCTGATCAGCGGTTTGCAAAACCAGGTCGGCAGTGCCTATGCCATTGAAGTGCGTGCCCTGCCCTCTTCTGGCGCGCTGCGTATTGAGCAGCAGGCCTACCCCGTCCGCATCGCCTCTGATCTTAGCGCTGAATTTACCCTCCATAACCCCGGTTCAAAGCTCAACGTTCCCGGACATTTCTGGACCAGCAATCTAAACCTGGATGAAGCCATCCGCTTTGGCGATTACGAACTCAAACTGGAATACCTGCAAACTCACACAAATACCCAAGCCCGTTTGGTTTTCGAACAGGGCCCCCAAGTGCTGGGTTTAAAGGCCACTGTGAGCGGTGCCAGTACCCCTCTGATAAACCTTGAAGAATATCACCAGATTGGCTACCGCAAATTCTTCCTCAACTTTGACTATTCTTCAAGCTCCAGGGCGGACCTGCACTTTAGCTTCACTGACCCGGTGGTGGCTGATCCTGCCCATAACCTCATCGGCATTTGGCAGCCCGAAGCCGCCATGATTGCACAGAACCCCGCCCCACTGGATAATCAGCCCTGCCTGGCCTATGATAAGCCTCTGGAGCCGCAGCCTGCTGCAAGCGCCTTTGCCCAGGGAAGACTGCTGGTCACCAAGACCCTCGTATATGAACCAAAAGATAATCCTGCAGAGCTCCCCGCCCCCGTGTTGTATCCGCCGCTCTACCTTTACGATATGAACGGTAAAGAGCTTATGGAAATCGAGCCGAATGTTCAGGAGCGAGCGAGCCTTTCGCCCGACGGCCAATGGGTAGCTTTTGAACAGGAAACCGGACTGGCGATCAAGCATCTTGAGAGCGGAGAAAAAAGGACGCTCTTAGAGCAGGGCTTAGCCACGATGCTCTGGTCGCCGGATAGTAAGATGCTGGCCTTCCAGGGCGGCAGCAACCTCCGGCTTTACATTTATCATTTGGATACTGGCAGCTATGATACCCTGCCCATCACCCAGGACATGCTCGTTCTGGATGGCTGGAACCAGGATGGATCCCAGCTTTATTTCAGCTATCTGGCATCGGGCGGCAAAAAGATGATCTACGACCTTGGTACAGGGGTGCTGATCGATGATACCCAGCTGCCCACAATGTTCACCCTGAATAACGGCAATTACTCCGGTGAGATGGGACAATGGGTCTATTCAAATCGCAATTACCGTGACCTCTACCTGTATGACCCGGACACAGCAAGTACCAGCCACCTGGCGGAGGGAGTTCCCAGTGTGCAGCCCGTATGGGAGAAGGGCCCCTGGCTGAGCACGATACTGGTCAATAAGCAGCTGCAGGCTACGCAAACTATCCTGGTCAACACCGAAACCTGCGCTACGCTTGCCCTGCCTGATCTGCCCGGGATGCAAATCCTGGATATCTACCTGCCCTAAACGGGGCCATAAGCAAAGCGGCCGGACAATGTCCCGGCCGCGCTTTGCTTTCGGCTTAACACGGAATCTAAAACTGCTTGCTTTTTTCTTCTCAGCCCTTGTTATTCTGCCTGCTGATCAGCTTCGTTCCGCGCTTATCTGCGATTTATTTTGCCCGTTCCAGGGCCTTGCACTTGGCTTTATGCCGGTTCCCTTTTCCCAGATGCTTACACGCCTAAGCGTTTCTTCGCCAAGCGCACCAATACATCTGCCCCAATCGGCAGCGCATTATGATTAAACTGCATCCCGTATATGTGCATGCCTGGCGTAGCATCAGTTCCCAGGCCCATATAACAGGTCTTGCAACCCAGTTGGTAGCCAATCTCATTGAAGTCCTCACCGCCTGAGGTTTTAAAACAATCCACCACGTTCTCTTCGCCCAGCACTTCGGCCACCACAGCATGTGCATCAGCAGCCAAGCCTTCATCATATGTGCCTGCCCGGGTCAGAGCATCGTGAATCAGTTCTACAGTACAGCCCACTGCTTCCGCTCCAGCTTGTACCGAACGCTTTACCCTTTCGCGTAAATGCTGCATTTCTGCATCATCCCGGCAGCGCAGGTCAAAACCCAGCTCTACCTCAGCAGGGATCGAATTCATTCCGCTGCCCATGCTAACGAAGCGCGTCACTTTTACCGCATGCTCGATAGCCGGATTGCCTTTGATAGCATTAACAGCATTTACCGCCAGTACGCCTGCGTCTACTGCGTTGATACCCAGATGCGGCCGCACCCCATGAGCAGCTTTGCCAGTCAGTTTGAAACCCAGCTGACTGTTAGCAATAAAGTAAAGCCTTGGTGTAGCCTTACCAAAAGGAACACGAACATCATCAGCCGGGCGGATGTGAAAAGCTACAAGCTCGTCCAAACCTTGCAGAAGTCCGGCGTCCAGCATAGCCTTGGCGCCAGCAACAATTTCCTCGGCAGGCTGAAAAATCACCATTAACCGGCCTTTTGGCAAACCTTCTTCACTTAAGATCTTGGCTGCAGCCAGTGCCATCGTGGTATGTGCGTCATGCCCGCAGGCATGATAAGCCACGGGCTTACCATCCACCTCGAAGGGTAATGCGTCAATATCCGCACGAATGCCAAAAGTTATTCCCGGCTTACCGCTATCTAAAACCCCCACCAGCCCGGTCAGTCCTTCAGCCTGGCGCAGTTCATAGCCCCACTGGCTCATTTGTTCAGCGATAAACGCTGTCGTTCTGTGCTCCTTAAAAGCCGTTTCAGGCATCTTATGCAAGGTTTCAAATATCTCGAAGATGCAGTTAGTATCCTTCATTGCGCTCCTTTAATCGAGAAAACTCGCTGATTTCAGCGTATCTTTCGTAAAGACTGCCTTTCACTTGAGATCTGCAAAGTGTAATAGATTGTCAAAACCAGGCCAGGAAATAAGAAAACGTACACCGAATCTGAATAACCCATAGTTCGCATCGATGAAGTAGCCTCAATCAATACGATCATTCCGAAGCGCAAGAAAAAGAAAAGCCAGGCAACCAGGCATGAAAAAGCGATGGTCTTGAGAGAGATCTGCGGTTCTACCCATTTGAATCGATCATAAAGCAGAGCTGGAATCGCTGCCAAATTGGATAGAAACAAGATTGGAAGCAGTCCTTTGTAAAAAGAGAAAAGAAGATCGCCAATCGCACTTTTGAGGCCTAATATGCTTAGACGTAAGTCCCTGTAACCTTTAAAATAGAATTCCCGAAAAATTGGAGATTGAATTGCTTGCGGTTCCACGCTATTGTAAACGAGTTGACTAAAGATGTTAAATTGTCTCGGATATTCTTCCCTTGCAATATTTCTCATGTCCACAAAACTGATGTACTTCCAGCGAATGAGAGAGCGAAGTTCGTCCAGAAAATAAATCGTTGCGACTGGAATATGCCGTACTCCCATAGATCCAACGTAGGGAACGCCAAGATTCTTTTTACATTGCAAACGACCGTCAGCACAGGCTTGTTTCACTTCTATTGTTACTCTATCCATCATTTGAGAGGCTGCGGATGAAGTCTCAAAATATCCCAAGTCATTTAGAGTATCCCTAACGGCCCATATAAAATGGCCGCTCCCCACTTCTTGACCGTCTCCTCCGAATGCATCGAGATACCACTGAGGCTTTGATACCAAGTCTTGGTCTTCCCAATAATTCCAAACATCAAGTTTGGCTAATAAATCTTCTTTTAAGAGCGCCAAAGTGGGTGAAACTTTGGAACTCTCTTCCAGCATTTGGCGGGTAATAGAAACCGCAGGGTGCCAATTTGTCTGATCGTCCTTTACGCTGCTTATTGTTTTGATCATCGCGCGATAACTACTGTCCAACTGTTCAGTTAAACCTGGAAAACCATAATGTTTCATGTTGAGCATAGCAACTAAGAACCCTGGTAATAAACCAAGAAAAACTAAAACGCTACCTACTTGCAGCACCTCTTTTGTTCTTACGCCACCCTTATCACGATAATGGAGAACTTGAAAGAGGAATATTACAAGAATTACAGGAACCACCCATATTCCGTCTTCACGGATGAGCATAAACAGCCCTAAGACAAGACCAGTGGCAACGATCCATTTCCATTTACTCCTGAATGGGTATTCATACCGAATTACCCAACCAAGCGATGCTGCCATTAAAAGCAATGATGAGGAGATATGAAGGCTTTCTCGATAAACTCTCAGTTGCCAGAGTGTGAACAAACTTACTGGCAGGAAAAGCATCAAAAAGTATAAAACTAAATTGAAAAGTGCGAACTTGGGAGCGGGTTTAAGGGCGAAGTAGAGAAGCAGGCACCCTAGTGTATAAAGGAAATTATCCCAAAAAGCGAGCGGTAGACCACTTAGGAAGGAAATTACTAGATAGAATGCGTATCCAGGCGTTTTTATTAAGGTCATCGCATCGTAGGGACCCAGCCATTGACCATGGAGGAGGGACAAAGCTCTTGAAGCAAAATACAGGTCGTCATGCGCTCCAAGCATATAGTACTTTGGAATACCAGCTGTGATCCACAGTCTTACCACTGCTAAACCAAATACTAAGAAACCGAAGATAAATGCCGTCTTATTTCCTTTGCCCTTGGCTTCCATTTGCTCACTCACTTTCTAAAGTAGAGAATAGCTATAATTCTATGCGTCATGTCGGTATATTTCATATTTTACCTTCCGACAAGTCCTAATGCCTATGCAAAAGAATACCTACAATTTAGATGAATAATTCCGCAAGCAAAAGCTATACTTGCCCTAAATCAGGAGGCAGACATAGATAAGATGAAGGTGATGTTGGAACTGGGCCTCAAAGGTAAAAGAGTGGTCGCCCTTGCTCCTGACTGACCTAATATGAAGCGCAATACCAAAACTAAGGGGTTGGGCCTCGGACAGTTGCAAGCCTGCTTGTCTCGCAAATTGGGCATATAAAGCCTTTGTCATAAAGCGGCTAACAATGCATATGGAATGAACAGGGGATATTTTCTTTTGGATAATAGTATTATCTACTATCACTAAAATGCTGGAAAAGAATGCTGGCGGGATTCTTCCGCCAGCATTCTAATCAATCCACTTCAGGCGCTAAGCCGTTTTCTCGCCAAGCGCACCAATACATCTGACCCAATCGGCAGTGCATCATGATTGAACTGCATCCCGTAAAGGTGCAGGCCTGGTGCAGCGCCAGTGCCCAGGCCCATGTAACAAGTCTTGCAACCCAATTGGTAGCCGATCTCATTGAAATCCTCACCACCGGGTGTCCTATAACTTTCCACCACGTTCTCTTCGCCCAGCACTTCAGCAATCACAGCACGGGCATCATTAGCCAGGCCTTCATCATATTCGCCAGCACGTGTCAAACCGTCCCGTGTGATCTCCACGGTGCAGCCCACAGCCTCCGCTGCGGCCTTCACAGCACGTTTCACGCTCTCGCGCAGCCGCTCCATCTCCGTATCATCCTGGCAGCGCAGGTCAAAACCCAGCTCCACTTCACCGGGAATCGAATTTATCCCACTGCCCATGCTGACGAAGCGTGTCACTTTTACCGAATGTCCAATAGCCGGATTGCCTTTGATGGCATTAACGCCATTTACCGCTAACACACCCGTATCTACTGCATTGATACCCAGATGTGGCCGTGCCCCATGGGCAACTTTGCCCGTCAGTTTGAAACCCAGCTGGCTGCTGGCTGTAAAGTAGAGCCGCGGTGTAGCCTTGCCAAAGGGAACGTCTTCAGCCGGGCGGATATGAAAAGCTACAAGCTCGTCTAATCCGTCCAGAAGTCCGGCCTCCAGCATGGCCTTGGCGCCAGCGCCAACTTCCTCGGCAGGCTGAAAAACCATCATCAACCGGCCTTTCGGCAAACCTTCTTCACTTAAAGTCTTGGCCGCAGCCAGTGCCATGGTAGTATGCGCATCATGTCCGCAGGCGTGGTAAGCCACTGGCTTACCTTCCACCTCAAAGGGCAAAGCGTCAATATCGGCACGGATGCCAAAGGTAATTCCGGGCTTACCGCTGTCCAAAATACCTGCCAACCCGGTCATCCCTTCAGCCTGGCGCAGTTCAAAGCCCCATTCTTTTAGCCTTTCAGCGATGAAAGCGGTAGTTTTATGCTCCTTGAAGGCCGTTTCAGGGTTATTATGCAGAAAATCAAATGTTTCCTTAATGAAGCTCGTATCAGGCATAACACTCCTTGCTTACGAATAACCGATCATTACACCAACCACGATTGCCAGAATACCAATCGCTACCCAGGTAAAGAAGAGCGGCAGTATATATTTAATCCACTTCTGGAAAGGCACATTGGCTGACCCTAGCGAAGCCATCAGCACACCAGATGTTGGAATAATAATATCGCCAAAACCAGCACCGTACTGGTAAGCCAGTACAGCAACCTGGCGCGAGAAGCCCAAAATATCGGCCATGGGAGCCATCAAGGGCATCACAATGGCTGCCTGTCCCGAGTTGGAGGGCACAAAGAAGTTGAAGATCGTATTCACGATCATCAACAAGGGTGCTGAAATCGCAGCAGGGAAGTTGGCAACCGGCATCGAGAGAGCGCGAATGATGGTGTGAATGATCTTGCCGTTGGTCAGCACGATCGTTATGGCATTCGCCAATCCGATCGCAAAACCAGCATAAACCATCCCGCGGCAACCCTTGATGAAAGACCGCGAGATTGCATTGGGGCTCATGCCTCCAAGGATAGCGCTCACGATTGCTACAAGGAAGATAATCGCGCTCATATCATAAAGGTCGAAGCTAAAGCGCACTGTACCTACTGCATAAAAAGCAATGCCGGCAAAGAGCAGGAGTACAATGAGAACATTCTTCCAGCTCATTTCGCGACCGCTCTCATCTTCAGTATTTTCGATCACCTTTTCATCCAGCAGCGAGTTATTGCTGTCTTTGCGCACCTTCAGGCCATAACGCATCACATATACAATGGTCACCAAAGTGATCACTACAAAAACAACCACCCGCAAGCCCAGGCCAGAAAGCGGGGGCAGCTGAGCAATATTCTGAGCCACCTGCACGCTTGAAGCAGCCATGAAAGTGCTGCCAAAACCTGCAAAAGCGGCCAGATACATTGAACTGACGGCAACCAGTCCATCCATTTTGAGTTTACGCGCCAACACAAGCCCAATTGGGATGAAAGCTACCACCACATTAACAACGATGCCGAAGGCACCTAATATCGACATCATCACCATCACTACAGGCAAGGTCCAGTAAGACTTGTCGCCCAGTTTACGAACAAAGTGGTCGATCACCAGGTCTAAAGAACCAGTGTCATTAATGATTTGGAAGAAGCCGCCCGTCAAAAGTACAAAGAAAATAATCTGGGAGCCTTTCACCATACCTTCAGGCAAAGCGCGCCAGAATTGTCTGAAAGTAGTAGGGCTGCGGTCAACATAAGCGAACGAATTCGGATCTACAACCGATGTATTGCCCTCTTTAACCATTTGATATTCTCCTGCCGGGACAATATAGGTAAGCAGGGTAGCAAAAATGAGAAAAGCAAAAATAATCACGTAGGTTTCGGGCATTGATAACTTAAACTTCTTGGTTTCTTTCTTGTCTTCCATTCTTCTGTCCTTTCATTAAAAACTTGTATAAAAGAATTTTTATAAACTGCCTGGCGCGTAGCAGTAAATAAACCTAAAGAACCTTTTGAATACGGGAAAATTATTATCTTATGATAGCCTCTATTTTAAACCCAGTTTCATTTTTTGGGAACACACTTTATGGGTTCAATACACCAATGACCACTAATCCTCATAACACCAAAACAATGTTTCGCAGCCTCGTCACGAGAATAGCACCTGACAGTCTCAAAGCCTGCCTGCACTAAAAAGCTGGGAAAAGAAGGAGCGAGCAGAACGCAGGCAATAAGCCAATTCCCTCCGTTTTCTTCTCGGAAAGAGGCCCATGCACATATATAATTCATATACACGCACGCTAAGATAATTCCAGAGAATATACGATAGATTGCCCGGAATAGCCCGGGAAAAGAGAGAAATTATGGATTTAAACAAATTTACCCAAAAGGCACAGGAAGCAATCCTGGCTGCCCAAACCTTAGCCCGCGAGCATAATCACCAGATCATCGAGCCCGTTCACTTGCTGCTTGCGCTGCTCAATCAAAGCGATTCACTCGTACCTGTTATGGTTACCCAGCTGGCCGGCAGCACCGAGGTGCTCAGGCAGGAGCTTGTGCGCGAGATCGGCGACCGCCCCCGGATTTACGGCGCCGGCACCGGAGAGGTAAAACTCTCGCCTCCCGCCGTCCAAACCCTTGAAGCCGCCGAACGCTACGCCAGGGGCATGGGTGACGAATTCACTTCTACCGAGCACATCTTGCTGGGGCTCAGCGATTCGACCGAAGGCAAACGCATGACCAATTACGGCCTGACCAAGGACGCAATTCTCAAGGCATTGCGTAACTTGCGCGGCAGCCAAAGCGTTACCAGCCAAAACCCCGAAGGCACCTATCAGGCTCTCGAAAAATACGGGCGCGACCTCACTGCTTTGGCGCGCCAGGGCAAACTGGATCCGGTGATTGGCCGCGATGAAGAAATCCGCCGCACCATTGAAATCCTGAGCCGGCGCACCAAAAACAACCCCGCCCTCATCGGTGAGCCCGGTGTGGGTAAAACGGCCATCGTGGAAGGCCTGGCCCAGCGCATCATCAAGCGCGATGTACCCGAAGGCCTGAAAAACAAACGCCTGATCCAACTGGATATGAGCGCCCTGGTTGCCGGGGCCAAATACCGCGGCGAATTCGAAGAGCGCCTCAAGGCCGCCGTCCAGGAAGTTACTGATGCCCAAGGCGATATTATCCTCTTCATCGACGAAATGCACACCGTGATTGGTGCCGGCGCAGCTGAAGGCAGTATGGATGCCGGCAACATCCTGAAACCCATGCTTGCCCGCGGCGAACTGCACCTTATTGGAGCGACTACGCTCGACGAATACCGCAAGTATGTCGAAAAAGATGCCGCGCTCGAACGCCGCTTCCAGCCCGTGATGGTGGAGGAGCCTAGCGTAGAAGATACCATCAGTATCCTGCGCGGCCTTAAATCGCGTTACGAGGTGCACCACGGGGTGCGCATCACCGATGGTGCCGTCATCGCGGCGGCCACCCTCAGTGCCCGCTACATCACCGACCGCAAACTGCCGGATAAGGCCATCGACCTCATCGACGAGGCTGCGGCGCACTTGCGCACCGAAATTGACAGCAAGCCCACCAGCCTGGACGAGGTAGACCGCGCCATCATGCAGCTGGAAATTGAACGCGAAGCGCTCCAGAAGGAAAAAGACAAAGCCAGCCGCGAACGCCTGGAAAAACTGGAAAAGGAACTGGCCGACCTGCAGGATAAAAGCAAGGCCATGACCGCCCAGTGGGAAAACGAAAAAAGCGCCATCACCGGCCTGCGCGATCTCAAGGAGAAGCTGGAGGAAACCGAGCGCCAGATTGAAGAAGCCGAACGCGATGCCAATCTGGAAAAAGCCGCCCGCCTGCGCTACGGCACCCTTTCGGAACTGCAGGCACAAATTAACAGCGCGGAAGAAAAACTGAAGGACCAACAGGGCTCCGGCGCAATGCTCAAGGAGGAGGTAGACCCGGAGGAAATTGCCCAGGTAGTCGCCAAATGGACCAAGATCCCCGTTTCCAAACTGATGGAGGGGGAAGTGGAGAAGCTGCTGCAGATGGAAGCCCGCCTGCACGACGGCGTGGTAGGCCAGGACGACGCCATCACGGTTGTCAGCAATGCCGTGCGGCGTTCGCGCAGCGGTATGCAGGATCCCAACCGCCCGATTGGTTCCTTTATCTTTTTGGGCCCCACCGGTGTGGGAAAAACCGAACTGGCCCGCGTATTAGCGGAGTTCCTCTTTGACGACCGTAATGCCATTATTCGCATTGACATGAGCGAGTATCAGGAACGCCATACCATCAGCCGCCTCTTTGGCGCGCCTCCGGGATATGTGGGCTACGAAGAAGGCGGCCAGCTTACCGAAGCAGTCCGCCGCCGGCCCTACAGCGTGGTTCTCTTTGACGAAATTGAAAAAGCGCATGCTGAAATCTTCAATGCCCTGCTGCAGGTGCTCGATGATGGCCGCATGACCGATGGTCAGGGCCGGGTGGTAGATTTTAAGAACACGATCATTATCATGACCAGCAACCTGGGCAGCCAGCTTTGGATGGCCGATCCGGCTACCGGCAAACCGCGCGAGGTCACCCGCGAGCAAATTACCGATGTGCTCAAAAGCTTCTTCCGCCCCGAGTTCCTCAACCGGGTTGACGAAATTGTGGTCTTCAAGCCGCTTTCCAAGGAGGATCTCAGCGAGATCGTCGGCATCCAGACCAGGCATCTTGCCCAACTGCTGGCCGAGCGCGGCTACAAGCTGGAACTCACCCAGGCGGCACAGGATTACCTGGCCGAGGTAGGCTACGAGCCCGAGTTTGGCGCCCGGCCGCTCAAGCGTGCCATCCAGCGCGAAATTCAGGATCCGCTGGCGGTCAAGATGCTTGCAGGGACCTTCCCCGAAGGCGCAACCATCCACATCGATCGCGGAGCGGATGGGCTGTGCTTCAGTGCCTAAAGTCCGTAACCGTTCATCATCGGGCCGACACAAGCAGTCGGCCCAACATATTTCACCAAACCCGCCATCACAGAGGCTGAGCCTATTCCCGAACCGACAATATATTTAATCCACCGGGAGAGTTTCACCTCTGACGACCATCCCGACACCTCCTCCATTGTGTCCACCATTTAGCTGCACACAACGAGTGGGTGTCCAGAAGATAAATAGACTATTTCTGAGCATACATTTTCTGTTCATAAAAAGGGCATCTTTCACCGGTGTTTCACACTGAGTTATTGTTGTGAAAGTGGAGTTTTGATGATCTTAACAGCGTAAA
The DNA here is from genome assembly GCA_040772305.1 of Anaerolineaceae bacterium. Lineage (GTDB taxonomy): Bacteria > Chloroflexota > Anaerolineae > Anaerolineales > Anaerolineaceae > Mesolinea. The sequence continues at coordinate 917,596 of JAXGYK010000001.1, read as the reverse complement.
CCATTTAGGATTTATTTAGCCCCGGAGATGCGTAGTAAACTATATAGACATATCACCTAAAGTCTTATTATGTATGAAGAGTCGTGAGGCTGTGTATGCATGAATCTGAGATCAAGTATGAAAACGAACGAATAAAATTAGCCATTCCTTCTGGTAGTGGCAATATAGCGCGCGTTATAAAAAAAGGTCGCTTTTATGAGCAGAAGTTTCTTGAGTACATAAGATCGCTCAATATTGAAGGAGCCTATTTGGATGTTGGTGCTAATATCGGTAATCATACAATCTTCTTTGCCAAGTTCACCAAAAGCAATCATGTTTATTCGGTTGAGGCTTCTCCCACTATAGCTGAGACATTGAGACAAAATATCAAACATAACAAGCTCGAACAGAAAGTTACCGTATACGAGATGATAGCAGGGAGAAAAGAAGGTAAAGCCAGTCTTTTGTCAGTCGATAGCGACCAAATCGGCGGCGCAACGGTGATTGATGGTGAAGATTTTCCAGTAAGGCCCATTGACACGCTTGGGTTAGAGAACATTACGGCAGTAAAGATAGATGTCGAAGGTTACGAAATGGAAGTCCTGGAGGGCATGCGCAAGTTAATCGAGCGTGATGAGCCCCAACTGTTTATAGAGGTTGCTACCAATCAGCACTTTAAAGATGTCCTCTGCTTTTTACAACAATTTGGTTACCATCACGTTACAACGTATAACAATTCAGCCACAGCCCACTTCAGTAATAACCTACCTCCAGAAAGGTTTAAAACAATACTCAGTCTATACCCAATCAGACGATTAATTAGAGGTTCATAAACGTCGTGCATTTATTCTTTGGTGTACAAAACCAGGTTTTAATAATTGGCCTATTATGCTTGACTATAAGGTGTGAGGCTTGTCATTAGTTGATAACCCCTCATCGCTGATAACGAATAATCTAATTTGGCCGAGATCGGCTACGAGCCCGAGTTTGGCGCCCGGCCGCTCAAGCGCGCCATCCAGCGCGAAATTCAGGACCCGCTGGCGGTCAAGATGCTTGCAGGAGCCTTCCCCGAAGGCGCAACCATCCACATCGACCGCGGGCCGGACGGCCTTAGCTTTACTGCCAGGTAATAAATCTGTAAAATCAGGAACTGCAGCCCGGGCAGGGCTGCAGTTCTTAAATTCAGGCTGGATAACACAGAATAGCCTTACACTGCTCAGGCATTCCCTGCCAAAATCAGGCTCTCATGAACACCAGCGATGAACTCCAGGCCCAATTCAATCGCCTAGACCAAGATATTTTTCAAAGAAGGCACGCAATTTATCCAAAACCGTCTTTTTCTTAACCGCGCTGCGCTCATCAAACATCGACATGGGCGGCAAGAGGTCATCAAAATCCGTTCCTGTCGTGCGCATCTGCCCATCCTTTAAGGCGTTTTCGATGTAAATTCTGGTTCGCTCCGGCTTCAGGTTTTCTTCCTCGATAATGCGCCTCAGGTCGCTCTCTTTTTGTTCGCGCACAAAAACCGGCCATTCGCCCTCAATATCCGTTTGCACGTTAACTGTCGCCACAAAACCTTCGATCAGTTCGCGCTTGCTGCGCAAAATCAGGCTGGCGCCAATTGCCCGGTCAATGCTGGCCAAAATTTCCTTGTCCTCACAGTTACTCGCTTTATATTTGGCCACCAGCATCAAAATGTAATCAATATTGATGTCCACCTGCCTGATCAGTTCAACTTCAAAGATCAGGTCGTCCTTGATGCTTGCTTTCTCGGCTTCTTCCCGGGGCCGCCAGGTCTGGTAGAGGTCAATATAGCGGCTCTGGTAATCCTGCAAATGGCGCTCGCTTAAAATCTCCTTGCCTTCAAATTCGTCAAAAGCCACCAAAATATTGCGCATGCGCAAAAAGGCGCCGTAGAGCTTAATAAACTCTATCTGCGCCGCCTCGCCCAAAATGGGCTGCCCTAAGGGAAACCCCGTCTGCAAAGATTCCACCAGCTCCCGGTAGCCGCGCTGATGTCTGCCGTTGTGTTCATATCCGTTGTAATACTCCTCAAAAGTGCGCATCAGCACAATGCCGCCGGCTTCCTTATCGCCAAAGAGGGCGATCGCGGCATCGGTTTCTTCGCTTAAGTCCCGGAAGCAAACAATGTTGCCATAGGTTTTCACCGTGTTTAAGATCCGGTTCGTGCGCGAGAACGCCTGAATAAGCCCATGTTGGCGCAGGTTCTTATCCACCCACAGCGTATTCAAGGTCACGGCGTCAAAACCCGTCAGAAACATGTTCACTACTACCAGCAGGTCCAGTTCCTTTTCCTTTACCCGTTTGGAAACGTCACGATAGTAATTCTCAAACTTATCCGCCGAAGTGTCGTAGGTAGTGCCGAAGGTCTGGTTGTAATCCTGAATGGCTGCCTCCAAAAAATCCCTCGAGCCGGCATCCAGCAGCTCGTTCTCAAATCCCTCATCCGGCAGGCCTGCTTCGGGGTCGTCTTCGTTGGGCGTAAAGCTGTAAATCAGCGCCAGTTTAATGTCCTTGCCCTTTTCAGCGATTTGTTTTTTCAGTTCGCTGTAATAGAGCCGCGAGGCAGCAATGGACGAAGTGGCCAGGATGGAGTTAAAACCCTTCTTTGCCCCGCCTTTAAAGGAATAAAATCCCGCATCACGCCGTGTCTTGCGGTCAAAGTTCTCCAGCAAATAGGCCACCACTTCCTGAATGCGTTCCGGATGATTGAGCGCTTCATCGGTTTTAATCCCGGCCACATCCGCATCCGCCAGATCCGGGGCTACCTTCATGGTGTTGATGTAATCCACCCGGAAGGGCAGCACATTGCCGTCGTTGATCGCGTCCACGATGGTGTAGGTATGCAGGCGTTCGCCAAAAGCCTGTTCGGTGGTTTGCAGGCCGGGCATCGCTCCGGAGCGGGCATTCACGGCAAAAATCGGGGTGCCGGTAAAACCAAAGATGTGATAGTTCCTGAAGCTTTTGGTGATCGCCTTGCGCATCTCGCCAAACTGCGAGCGGTGGCATTCGTCAAAGATCAGCACCACATGCTGGCTGTAGATCGGGTGCCTGGGATTCCGGCGTGTGAACAAATCCAGCTTTTGGATCGTGGTGATGATGATGCGCGCAGCAGGGTCTTCCAGCTGCTTCTGCAAAATTTTGGTAGAGCTGTTGCTGTTCGCCGCGCCCTTCTCAAATTTGTCGTATTCGGCCATGGTCTGGTAGTCCAGGTCCTTGCGGTCCACGACAAAGAGCACCTTATCAATGCCTTCCAGCCGGGTGGCCAGCTGGGCGGTCTTAAAGCTTGTGAGCGTTTTTCCGGAACCGGTGGTATGCCAGATGTAGCCGCCGGCCTTGGTGCTGCCCATCTGTTTCAGGTTGCTGGAACTGAGAATGCGGTTCAAAATGCGCTCCGTAGCCACAATCTGGTAAGGGCGCATCACCAGCAGCATCTCATCGCTGGTAAAAACGCAGTAGCGTGTCAGGATGTTCAGCAGGGTATGTTTGGCAAAAAAGGTCCTGGTAAAGTCCACCAGGTCCGGCAGATTCCGGTTGGTGGCATCGGCCCAAAAGCTGGTGAACTCGAAACTGTGGCTGCCCTTTTTACTGCCCCCGGGCTTCTTCTTTTGCTCTTCCAGATGCTTAAAGCGCGTGGTATTGGAATAGTACTTGGTGTTGGTGCCGTTGGAGATGACGAAGATCTGCACGTATTCAAAAAGCCCGGAATCGGCCCAGAAGCTCTCGCGCTGGTAACGGTTAATCTGGTTAAAAGCCTCGCGCAGCGCTACGCCGCGGCGCTTAAGCTCCACATGCACCAGGGGCAGGCCGTTTACCAGGATCGTTACATCGTAGCGGTTTTTGTGCTTGCCGCCGTCAGTGCTGTATTGGTTGAGCACCTGCAGGCGGTTATTGTGGATGTTGAGCTTATCGATCAGGTAGATATTGGCAAAGCTGCCATCTTCGCGCTCCAGCACCTGCACATGGTCTTCCTGGATGCGGCGCGTCTTTTGGACAATGCCCTCATTTTGCGAGGCGATCTTTTCGCGAAAAAAGCGTTCCCATTCCCCGTCGCTGAAGCTGATGCGGTTGAGCGCCTCCAATTGGATGCGCAGGTTGTTGATCAGCGCCTGTTCGCTGGGCAGGCTGATGCGCTCGTAGCCCTGCTCTTCCAGGCGGGCGATGAAGTCTGCCTCCAGCTGGGCTTCGCTTTGGTACTCGCTGGCGTCATAAGCGGTCGGTTCGCATTCGGCCACCACCGTGGACAGAGGCAGGCTGGCAACGACGTTATAAAGGCTCATGCCGCTTTCTCCTTAAAGGTCAAGAGCTTATCGCGGTAGTATTCGTATTGTTTTTGGCGTGCGGCGATCTCGGCCGGCAGTCCAACTTTAAAGTCGTTAGTTAGTCTGTAGAAACGATCCAGTTTGTCCACTATTTCATTCTGAATAGCTAGAGAAGGTAACGGTATTGGATAGTCTTTTATTTTTTTAATGTTTAAGTTCGGCTGGGCACCCTCAGATAAAGCTTTTAGCCGTTCATATTCTGAAGATAACCAATGAAATACAAAACGATAAGATGCTTTTTTTGCATCTACAATGAGGTTACAGCAAGCTTGGTTCGTCGTAAGGGCAATTTTATTGATTGCAACTCGTGCTGCGGTTGCACCATACATAGCAACAATAACGGAGTTGGGAGGTACCCACTTTGTACTGGAATTTTTGAATCCTAAATCTGTTATGTAAACATCTGTTTCTTCTATGTCTGTGTAATTAACTTCTTGAGTTCTTAGCCATGGAATTTGACCACCATAATATTCGCTTCTTGTCGACTTAGGTGTACCCCCGGAATAAATAGAAGTGCATACATTACCGATTTTAGAAGAGTTACTATCAATGTCGAATAAGTATTCGCGATAGTAGGTGAATTGCGATGCACGCGCTTCCAGCTCCGCTTCCAGCTCCGCTTTTAAGATTGTAAAAGCATCCAGCTTTTCTGCGATTCGTACCTGCTTTTCATAAGATGGGAAAGGAACTCTAAAATTCGAATAGGTCTGAATCCATTGACGAGAGTGTTCTTGCGGAGAATACTTGATGGATTTCATAGCATGGTATAGAAAACGGAATGAGAAAATCACATCTTTATTTGGTTTTAAAATCTTCATTGCTGAAGACTTTACTTTGAATGGAAATTCGACCCAATGGAATGAAGTGGTGAAATCATCAAAAATAATTACTGGTTCTTGTTTCGAAGCTGTGTATATTCCATCCGTTTCATCTGTATAACCTAGAATGAAGCTTTTTCCAGCGGTAAGTACAGGGATAGTAAATGCGTCATTATAATCTGTCGACTTAACAATATACTTACCAGGTTGTTCATAATTCAACAGACTTCCCAATGCTCTATACGGAACTTCTTCTATATCCTTGACAGGCTTGGTTGTGACCCTTTTGTCCATTTTATAAATTCTCGATTTCTTCAATAATAAGATCGATGTCGGCTCTCAGCTGGTTCACATTTTCCACAATACATACAATTTTTGCATTTAAAGCCTGGATATCCACTTCTTCCAAGGTGTCTTTATTCTCCACATAATTGGAAACACTGAGGTTGTAAGCATTCTGAGCAACCTCTTCATTCGGCACCAGGCGGGCCAGGTGGGCGGCATCCATGCGGTCGGCATACAGCCCCAGGATGGTCTGGATGTTTTCCTCGCTCAATTGGTTCACTTTGGTCATCTTGACGAATTGAGCAGTGGCATCTATGAAGAGGGTGGCATTATCGCGCTTGGATTTTTTGAGCACCATAATGCAGGTGGAAATGCCGGTGGTTTGGAAGAGTTTATCCGGCAGGGCAATGACCGCATCAATGTAGTTATTATCGATCAGGTACTTGCGGATCTTCTTTTCCGCCCCGCCGCGGTAAAGAATGCCCGGAAAGCAGACAATCGCCGCGGTGCCGTTGGTGGCCAGCCAGCTCAGCGCATGCATAATGAAGGCCAGGTCTGCTGCGCTTTTAGGCGCCAGCACCCCGGCCGGGGCGTAGCGCTCGTCGTTGATCAGAAGCGGGTTGGAATCGCCCTCCCAGCGCAGGGAATAAGGCGGGTTGGAAACAATCGCCTCAAAGGGTTCTTCATCGGCATGATAAGGGGCAATGAGCGTATCGCCCAGGGCAATATCAAACTGGTGGTAGCCGATATCGTGCAGGAACATATTGATGCGGCAGAGGTTATAGGTAGTCAGGTTGATCTCCTGCCCAAAAAAGCCGTTGCGCACATTATCCTTGCCCAGAATCTTGGCAAATTTCAAGAGCAGCGAGCCCGAGCCGCAAGCCGGGTCGTAAACCTTGTTCACAGAATTTTTGCCCAGAACCGCAATGCGCGCCAGCAGTTCCGAAACATATTGGGGGGTAAAGAACTCGCCCCCGCTTTTGCCAGCATTGCTGGCGTACATGCTCATCAGGTATTCATAGGCATCGCCAAAGGCATCAATCTCGTTTTCCTGATAGCGGCCCAGGTTCATGCCCTTAATCCCGTTCATCAGGCGCACCATGCGCGCGTTGCGCTCGGCTACCGTGGCGCCCAGCCGGTTGCTGTTCACATCAATATCATCAAAGAGGCCCTTAAAGTTCGCTTCGCTTTCCGTGCCCAGCGCCGATGCCTCAATATTGGTAAAGATCCGCTTGAGGGTAACGTTCAGGTCCGGGTCGGCGGCGGCACGCGCCAGCACGTTTTCGAAAAGCTCGCTGGGCAGGATAAAAAAGCCTTTATTGTTCACCAGGGTTCCACGCAGCATTTCGGCCCTTTGGTCATCTTCACGGGCATAGCTGTAGCCCGGGTCACCAGCCTGCTGTTCCCGGCTATCGATGTATTCGCAGAGGTTTTCGGAGATGTAGCGGTAAAAAAGCATGCCCAGCACATACTGCTTAAAGTCCCAGCCGTCTACGCTTCCCCTTAGCTCGTTGGCAATATTCCAGATTGCCCGGTGTAATTCGTCACGCTGCTGCTGATGGTTTTGTTCCGACACTCGTCCCTCTCTCACTCTTTCCTGACCTGCATTCCTTAATCTTACATGAAAAAGCCCAAGGGTGAAGGCCGAATTGGCAAAGCCCGGCTTTACGCCGGTGATCAAGTTCCCCCAGATGAGTTTTATGAGTACCTGGTGTTTACGCCGCGATGAAACCCAGGGCGGGTTCTTTCCATGCAGACGGGAAAAGTTGAATTGGTAAATTGGAAATTCGTTAAAGCTTTTTTATGGGATGTCTGATCACCGTTTTCCACTTCTCAGGGGCGGTTTTTCTGGGATCGGACAAATAAATTTCATGGTGTTTTCTATTCTCATTGATATCGGTGATATATCCGTTCTCTTCCAAAAATGCGTTCATCATTGCAACAGATTCCGGCTCCTTATCATAGGGACCGATATGCATCATTTGAACGCATAACCCCTCATCAATGGCCAAATATTCTGCCGATGAACAATCCATATTCTTCTTCTTGGATGCAGTTTCTACTGCCCATTGAAAATTATCCTCGGTTACGAAATCTGGAAGCCTGATCACAGAAATCCAATTAAAGCTGGACTTATCCGAATAATCCACACCAACAAGATTTTCCTGCCACCAGAATCCCTCCAGCGGGGGAACCACATATTCAAAAAAACCCTCAATTTTGTAATCGCTTTTGTAGCTCATTTTTAAGGTGTATGCCAGCGCATACAAGATACTGACCGCTTGCTGATATGCACCGCCGGCTTCATTGGGATCGCCTTGTCCGCGAACCGCAATGTAATATGCCCTGGGAAGGTCCACAATCTCCGGCTTGTTCCTGGGCATGTAGTATTCTTTAAACTCTTTCTTAAAATCAAATGCCATTTTTCACCTTCTCAAATGATTATTTTTTCTTAGTTTAAAACAGCCTTCAGCAGCATCGCGATCGCGGTCAGCGCTGTGTAGAACCAAATGCCCTTGTTGGTGAACAGGTCTTTTGCGGCTTCTTTGCCAATAAGGCCCGAAGCGCCATCCAGGACAATCTTTTTCCTGTTCTTAAGGAACAAGATCAGGCCGATCAGGCCCAGCGCCATAATCAGCAGGGAATAGGCGGCCAGTGCTGTTATGAAAGTGTTTGCCAGCAGTTGTACGATGACGGAGTTAAAAAGGTTGGATATGGCATGCATCAGGATTGCCGGAACAAGGCTGCCTGATTTGACCGTGAGATAGGCCCAGATCAGCCCCAGGATAAAGATATAAATAATGTGCGTAAAGCCAACGGACACCCCATGCAGAATAGCAAAACAATAGGCCGATGCCAGGATATAAAACCTTTCCCCGTGCTTTAGCAGCCTGCTTGCAAACAGGTGCCTGAATACAAACTCCTCGACAACAGGGTTAAAAACCAGCAGCATAAACAGCATGGAGGAACTCATCGGCGTAGTATCGATTGAGGAGCTCCTGTCCCCAAAAATGGAAAATACAGCCGTCAGGAGATTCAGGAACATGAAAGCAGTGCATTGCAGCAGAAAGCAGAGGAGAAGGGTTTGGATCGAAACTTTGTCTTTTTCTTTGCGGGCATAGGGCTCTTGGGGTACGTTTTTGGTGATCAAAACAAAAAGACCCAAGCCCGCTCCATACAGAACCACCAGGCCGGCCACGCCTTTGACGCCCTCCGAAAAAGGCAAGTACGGCCTGAGAAGCAGTGAATACAGCCAGAAGAGGCCGAACATCACGGCAATGCCGAGAGCTGTTTTTTCCAGGTCTTTTGTTTTCTTGTTCATCAATTTACCCTCTATAGCACTTTATCTAATTCTTTAATCATAAGTTGCGGAAAAAACAAGACGACTTCACAATGTGATCTTCCTTTAAACCGCTTTACAACACTGTTTTTATAATGCTTCGATAGAAACTGTGCCGATTTTTTTGCAATTAATTCATTGAGCTTTGTTCCATGAAAATAGTAAATCCCGTTGTTTTGGGTATCCAGATGGTCTGACAATTGAAAATTTACCACGCCCTTTACGCAGTTTAGTATGGTGGTATCTGTCATAGCATCGAGCACTTTTATAAAGTCATCGAAGCTATCTTCCGGGTAAATGCTTCTGGCTTGTTTTAATGTCTTCTTGTCCCTTTCCTGGGATTTATGAGTTACATTCAAATAGAATTGAGACATTCTTTGTGCTGCAAAACGATTGACAGGTACAAGAGGAGAACCGTCAAAAATGATTTTTTTAATATTTAATCGACCGTTCTGCCACAGCGTCGCGGCTAAAACTCCCCCCATCGACATAGCATAAATGGCAAAGACATCGCTGCCGTACCTGGAAAGGTAATCGTTTTCAAAGTCTTGAGCGGTTTCAGAAAATGAAATAAAGTCCTTTGCATGATTGGGATAATGCCCGGGCATTACGGGAACAAGGATATGAAAATCGTTCTTGTAGTGATCTAAATACGTATTCCATATTTGATAAGGCATTTGGAATCCGTGTATCAGAATAAGCTTTCTTTTTGTTTTGTCACCAAATTCTAGAACTTCCAAATAAGATCTCCCTATCGCTTCCAATTTGTCAGGACATTATTCCAGAAAGTCCCGGATAGCCGCCCAGTGATTCACCCGCACCCTTTTACAGGAGCATGAATCCATAGCCTAAAAGCGGCCCCGCGAAAATAGCAATATAAATGAGGGTAATCCAAGGCTGGTAATCGATATAAAACTCTTTAAAAGACAAACTCCACGGGTGTTTAATCAGCACCCAGGCAAACAGATCAAACACAATGGTAATTCCCGCCCAGATTGCTCCTGTAATGAGTGCTGCCCTCAAGGTGGGCTCAGCAAGTCCCCTCATATAAAGCCAGCCGAAAACAGGAAAAAGAATGATGTTGTACAGCGGGTGCCATGGTTTTGTTTTCTCGTACCCTTCGCCCATGCTGTTTTCGTCCATAGGCTTCATTTTTAATACGAAAATATTAAAGACAGTATGAAGGATGCCTACGCAAGTTACAATAATGTAGCACAGCCAATACCATAACATTGACATTCCAAAATTTTGCATATCCGCAAGTTCTCCTTCATTTTGCAGGCATATCTTGACCGCTGCATTCAATTCATATTTTCAAGAATCTATCCTTGCTCAATCCAATCGTGTGAACTAACACCTTTCATTTTCAAGTTTCCCAAACACCGTTCTTTTACATCGCGTGGATAACTGCCTATTCTCTCCGCATGATAAAGCGGTACTTGATTACCAGAAGAATAAGCAAGGCAGCGATAAAGACTAAGGAGATGATCAGGGAGCGTTGATCGTAGCCTTGCAGCAAAATAAAACTGTGTTTCAGCGGAACAATGTCAGTGATCTTTTGCAGGAATTCGGGGAGAAAACCAATGGGAACCATGATGCCGCTCAGGAAGAGGGAAGGAAGGTAGACGGCTTGAGAGAGCATGGTTGCCACACCTTCCGATTTTGAGAACATACCGATGACCGCCCCTGTTAGCGTTGATATCACAATACTCATCAACAGGGCCGTAAAGTACCATGAGATCGATTCCGGCATAACAGCTCCATATAAAGGGGATGCCGTCAACAGAATAACCATGGAAGTAAAAAAGCAATGGACTATATTGCTGATCGCAGCGCACACGAATACATGCCAAAGGCTGATCCCACCCGCGATATAGGCTCTTTTAATGTCGCCAACAGCATAACGGACAACACTGCCCGGCAAGCCAATATAGCTGCTCATAGCTATGGCAAAGGCGGTCATACTCATGATAATGGTCTTCTGATTCTCTTCGTTAATTTTTGTAAAAACCGCACTAAACAAGAGATAAAACAAGACCGGCAGAAGATAGTGGGCGATTAATAGGAAAATGTTCCTAAAAGTCATGAGATAGTAAATTTTTAAGTTCACCAAAAGAGCTTTAAGAGATTTCATTGCTCACCTCGCATCATCTTCGTTAACTCTTCTTCCACCGTCTTCTTCTTGATATAGATATCCTTTATCTGGTCATCCTGTGTGGTCAGGTGTTCCAGGAGTTCCTTAAGACAGGCATTGATATTGCTGCACTCAAAGGAAAGCTCCTGGTCTTTTTCTGCGATCAAGTTTGCATACATGGTGTCTATCTGACTTAGGCTGTTTTTCTGAGTGGAGATAGCGATAACATGCCTGTCTCCTTCCAGCAAACTTTCTTCACTTAATTCCTTGCTGATCCGCCCCTTGTCAATAAAAACAACCCGGTTGCATAAGTTTTCTATTTCATACATATCGTGGGAGGTAAGGAGAATTGTCTTTCCTTTTTCCTTGAGTTCGTTAATCTTCGTATAGAGAAGATACTTGGAGTTGACGTCCAGACCGGCTGTAGGCTCGTCTAAGATAAGAATTTTAGGATCATGAAGTATCGCTAATAAGAGGTGAAGGCGTCTTTTTTGCCCTGTTGATAACTTTCCATATTGCTTATCCAGCAATTCCCTGACGTCCAGCTCATCATAGAGTTTCTCTTCAATCCCTATACCATGCTCTACCGCAAAAAGTTCTACAGCTTCCTTTACCTTAATCTCAGCGGGTAAGGAAGAAGATTGGAGCTGAATACCCAGGATTCTCCTTAAATGTTTGGGATCGTCTTCAACAGTTAATCCGTCAATTAAAATATCTCCCTTTTGCCACCCCCTGATCCCTTCGATGCATTCTAGAAGCGTGGTTTTTCCTGCCCCATTCCCCCCTACAATCCCCAGACACTCTCCGCTTTTCACTTCCAGGTTAATGTCAAAAAGAACCTGGGTCTTGCCATAGCTTTTATCGAGATTTCTAACCTCAACTATATTGTCCATTTTGTCTTCCCTTAATCCTGGCAGTATCCGATATAAATCTTTTTGGCTATTAAAAATTTAAACCTCAAGATTGGCTTCCGTTGAAATAGGAAGCCAATCTTTGCTTATAAAAACACAATCCTTAACGTGAGAATTCAAAACAAGATCTATTTTGGCAGAAATGAATTCGCTATCCATCGCCAAGCCCATTTGCATTGCAGCCGAAGAGCCCCTTTTATATGGTCAAACGCGTTTAAGCAATCGTTTCTAAAAACTGCTGTGTTATTGCCTGGATATCGTCTGTGGTCTTAATCCCATCCCAGGGATCCTCTGGTTTCACCACATTTACCACCACGATATTCGCGCCATTAAAAACGGCGCTGCGCGCTTCGCGCAGGTCCACCCCGCCAGCAGCGCTGATCATCACATCATACTTACTGCGAATGCGGCTGATCTGCCGGTAGCGGATCATCTTGGCCCGGTTGCTTTCCTCATCCCGTCCGCGGTGAATCACCACCACATCCGGCGGGGTATACAGCGGGCGCAAGACTGCCAGGGGGTCTTCTACGCCCAGCATGTCAATCATGCTCACCATTCCGGTGGCCTTGCAGGCATCAATAAAAAGGCGCAGCGTTTCCACCGGGCTGTTTCCCAACACGGTAAGCGCCTTTGCACCGGCAGCTGCGACCATACGCACTTCGCCCACTGCGCCATCGCTCACTTTGATGTCGGCAACGGTCATGCCCGGGGCAGATTGTGCCAGTCTGCGCACCCCTGCCATGCCTTCCCGTTTAATGAAGGGCGTGCCGGCTTCCAGCAAAATGCGCCTGTCGCGCACAATTTTGGGCAGAACACCCAGAGCAGTTGCAAGGTCGTCGTTAAAGGCCAGCTGCAGATAGCGCTCGTTGTTATTGAACACCAGTCCCTCTGCCGGCAGATTCAAGGCTGGCAGAGACTGTCCTTTACGCGGCTTTTGCCTGCGGGCTGCCAGCGCGGCTTTGCGCATTTCCAGCTGCTGGGCTTTTTGTTCTTCCTGCTGTGCCTTCAGCGCTCTAAGTCGCTCAGAAAAGCTTTCTTTTGCCATTGCTGGCGCCTATTCGCTCAGTTTCTTTGCCAGGCTGCCTAAATCGCTGGGCAAAAACAGGACCAGTTTCTCCGAAGGGTCCGAGGCGATATCACGGATGGTTTGTAAGGTGCGCAGGTGCAGGGCGCCCGGTGTTTCCGCCAGCTTGGCAGCGGCATCACGCAGGTTCTCCGCGGCGCTCAGCTCGCCCTGGCTGCTGATGATAGCCGCGCGGCGTTCCCGTTCGGCCTCGGCCTGTTTAGCCATGGCACGCTTCATCTCGGCGGGCAGTTCCATTTCCTGGATTTTAATCGTCTCGATATCAATACCCCAATCCATCGTTTCTTTATCCACAATTTCTTTGATAGATTCAGCAATTGCAACACGCTCCATCAGCACGGCGTCCATCTCGTTATTACCGATCACATCCCGCAGAGCAGCCTGCGTGAACTGCTGGATGGCAAACTGGTAATCTTCGATTTTGATAATCGCGGCGGCCGGATCCATCACCTTAAAGTAGACCACCGCGTTCACCAGCATGGGGATGTTGTCCTTGGTCATCACTTCCTGACGGGGCACCTCGCTGGTTTTTAGCCGCAGGTCTACTTTTTTAAGCCTTTGGATGAAGGGCCAAAGCAGAACTATACCCGGCCCGCGAACTGCTGTAAATTTACCCAAGGTAAACACTACTGCGCGTTCATACTCCTGCATCACCCGTACCATCGAACCCAGCAAAATCAGACCTGCCAGGATTAGTCCCCCTGTTAAACAAGCCAGTAACGCAACGTTATCTCCCATCGTTTCTCCTATTTAATCTTTACTAATTTCCTGCCATTTTTATTGTACCTAAACAGTCTTTCCAAATTCTTAATCTACAAAAGCTTTACACAAATTTATCAGCCCTTAACCAAAACAAAACGAAGGGCGCCAAGGTCCCTCAGCTGCCAAAGCTGCTCTTTGAGGCCGCAGCGGCTAAGCCAGCCTGTTATAATTCTTCTGCATCAAGCCGACATTCCGGCTTTGGAGGATGAATGGAAATTACTTGGTACGGACATTCCTGTTTTCGTATTACTGAACGTGGCCTGGCGACTGTAGTCACTGACCCCTTTGACTCGGCAGTAGCTGGCTATAACCCCCTTAAACTCAAGGCCGATATTGTTACCGTTTCGTGTAACGATCTTGCTCACAATAACGTCAGCGCTGTCAAAGGCGAGCCTTACATCATCAGCGGCCCTGGCGAGTACGAGCGCGGCGGCGTGTTTGTTACAGGCATTCGTACAAACCAGTCCAAAACTGGCCCGCACGATCTTAAAAACACCCTCTACGTGCTCGATTTTGGTACCCTCTCTATCGTCCATATCGGCCAAACTACCGTGGTTCCTACCCAAAGCGCCATTGAAGAGCTTGGCACCATTCATATTGCCCTGGTACCCGTTGGTGAAGGCGGCAGCCTTAACGCATCCAAAGCCGCCGAAGTAATCAGTATGCTGGAACCAAATATTGTGATTCCCATGCACTATGAAACCCCGCAATCCAAGCTGGCTCTTGAGCCGCTTTCCAAGTTCCTTAAAGAAATGGGGCTTACCTCGCTGGAAACAATGGAAAGCTATAAGGTCAGCAGCGCAGCAAGTTTTACCGAAGAGGAAACCCGTGTAATTGCCCTGGACCCCAAGCTTTCGCCACTTTAAAATGAAGATTAAAGTCATTCTTAGCTGGAACATCATCCCAGGCAAAGAGCAGGAGTATTATCACTTTGTGCTCACCGAGTTTCTGCCAACTGCGAACAAACTGGGTCTGGGAGTAACTGATGCCTGGGCCACCCTCTATGGCGGCCCGCCGCAAATTGTGGTTGGTGCAATCGCCGCAAGCCTCCAGGAAGCGCGCAGGCTCCTGGCCTCGGAGGATTGGTTGGCACTTACTGATCAGTTGCAGGAATACGTCACAGACCTCAACGTCAAGATTGTCAACGCGCGCAGCGGTTTCCAGTTCTAATGCATCCCATAACCCAGGCTCTGCTGGCTTGGTACAGCATCAACGCGCGCAAGCTTCCCTGGCGCAGTCAACCCAACCCCTATTACATCCTGGTTTCGGAGCTCATGTTGCAGCAAACCCGCGTCGAAACCGTCTTACCTTATTTTCAGCGGTTCATCTCGCGTTTTCCCACTCTTAAAAACCTTGCGCAGGCTTCCCAGCAGGATGTGCTTGCAGTCTGGGAAGGTCTGGGCTATTACAGCCGTGCGCGCAATTTACATAAAACTGCCCAGCTCCTGCTCAGCGAGCACGGCGGCAGGCTCCCCAAAGACCCTGCCCATCTGGCAGATTTGCCTGGCATTGGTCCATACACCGCTGCTGCCATTGCTTCCATTGTGTACAATGCCCAGGAGCCAGCCTTGGACGCGAACCTGCGACGTGTGCTGGCACGCCTGACAGGCAGCCAGGAAGCTCTTGGCAGTTCCGCTTCCAACAAAGTCTTACTGGCCTTTGTCAGCCAACTCATTCCCGCAGAAAGACCAGGGGATTTTAACCAGGCATTTATGGATCTTGGAGCCATGATCTGCCTGCCAAAAGCTCCGACATGCATAAGCTGTCCTATTCAGGCCTGGTGTCAGGCCTATGCCCTCGGCCTGCAAGACAAGCTGCCCCTCAGGCCCAAGAAAGCAAGCCTGCCTCTGGTTACTGTTGGCGCGGCCATCATCCGGCTTGACTCGTTAGTGCTCATCGCGCGCCGGCCCCAAAAAGGCCTTTTAGCCGGACTCTGGGAGTTCCCCGGCGGCAAACTGGAGCCTCAGGACGCAGATATTCAGGCGTGCATCCGACGCGAAATCATGGAGGAGCTGCAGCTCAAGGTCACTCCATACCAATTCTTTGGCAGCTACTGCCACACCTATACCCACTTTAAGCTAAGTCTTGAAGCCTGGTTTTGCCGTCTGGACGCCAGGCAAACCATCCCTGAGCGTTCAAACCTGGCTGTGGTTAAACCGCTGGATCTGGAAAATTACCCCATGGGAAAAGTAGACCGCCAAATCTCGCGTGAACTGGCACAGGAACCCTGGGCTTCAAGCTGATGAAAGCCTGCCATACTCCATTGCCAATAAGCACTGCGGTTTATCTTAAAAGACAGGGCAACAGTTTGTTCAACAAGCATTCAAAATACCCAGCAGCTCCTCAAGCGCCCGAACTTCATAATTAGGATCTGCCTCGTGTGGAATTCCACCAGGGTTATAAAAACAGGTGTCCAGGCCAAACGCCTTGGCCCCGGCAATATCCGAGCTTAAGGAATCGCCCACCATCAGGGTGCTCTGCTTCTCCATCCAGCTCGACTGTCTCAATGCTTCTTCAAAAATCTGGGGGGCTGGCTTAGCAACCCCCACTTCATCCGAGATTACTAGGGCAGTAATCAAACGCGCTATTTCCGACTTGGCCAGGTTTTCTTTTTGGATCCACCCCACACCATTCGTTACAATACTCAGGATATACCCACGATTACGCAATTCCTGCAATAGCTCCGCCACACCAGGGAATAAGCGCTTATGTTCAGCTAAACCTTCCAGAAAGGTTTGGTCTACAGCGGCGTAGTCTAAATCTGCATAATCAAACAACTCTTTCCAACGGCCTAACAACACTTCATCCCGCTCAATCTCTCCGCGTTCCAAAGCTTTCCACAGGCGGTCATTTATTCCCTGAAATTTCCGCAGTTCTACCACCGCGTTACCAGCCGGCAAATCATGGACCTCAATCGTACGCCGCATAGCCAGCCTTTGGGCTGAATCAAAATCAAACAGGGTATTATCTAAATCAAAAAGGATCAGTTTATATTTGTTTATCGGCATTTACGCGCTTGCTCCTAAACCTCTGGGCTGGCCTAGAGGAACCAGCCGCAGCATTTAAGTACACGAAAAAAAGTCCTCGAAAACGAGGACTGCCTTTTCACTTTTCCGACCTTAAGTACCAAACTGCCGGTCGCCGGCATCACCCAAACCCGGCATAATGTAACCGTGCTCATTTAAGCATTCATCGATCTTGGCAATATGGATTGGCACATCCGGATGTGCTGAGTGCAAGGTTTTAATTCCTTCCGGAGCAGCCAAAACACCCAGGAACTTAATTTTCTTAACGCCCCATTCTTTAAGGATATCCACTGTTGCCACAGCACTGCCGCCTGTTGCCAGCATGGGGTCCAAAATGAAGCATACCGATACGGTAGGCTCTACCGGCAGACGGTTATAGTAAGAAACAGGCTTAAGCGTTCGTTCATCACGATACAACCCAATATGCCACACTTCGGCACTGGGCATCAGTTCCCACACGCCTTCTACCATACCCAGTCCGCTGCGCAATATAGGCACCAGGCCAATCCGCTCCATCAAATCCATACCCTGAGTAATAGCCAAGGGAGTTTGCACATCAACCGGACGGATCGCCAGATCCTGGGTAGCTTCATAAGCTAACATTACCGTAACTTCACGTACCAGTTCCCGAAACTTTTTGGGTTCGGTTTTAACATCGCGCATCAAGGTAACCTTGGTTTCCATGAGAGGGTGCGCTGACGGAAAGACATTATCCATGTTTATCCTCCACTTTGAACTTTGGGCGCCCAAGGCACCCAACTAATGAAGTTAACCACAAAAGAAGGCAGACGGCAAGCGTTATTTCGTAATTTGGTCGTTGTTTGAACAAAGTATAGTAAATAAGCTGCAATGTAGCCGCCATTGCCAGTACATGTGCCCCGCGACACATAGCTTTTCCCTTCCAGGGGGCTTTTATGTTTGACCTAAACACAATCAACAGGTCTGCACAGAACGCCAATACAAAAGCACTGGCGTAGCACCAGATTGCCAGCTCCAAGCCTGAATCACTCAGGCCTAAAACAGGGCCAAGCAGCATAAGCGCAAAGCTAATGAGGTACAGCGCCATCGGCTAATTTAGTTTTCCTCCTTTTCTGCTGATCATTCTATTGGAATATGCAGGCAACTTGCGCACCCTGATATTCCTGGCATGGTTTACCGCAAGATTTCCAGCGCATTCACGCGGATAAGCGCAGACAATGCCAGTTACATTCATAGCTTCTGGTGCCCTTCGCAGCTCTGAAGGTCTCCTCGGAGACATACACAATAGCTGCCCCCGGCATAGTCGGGGAGAAGTCGTGATAGCTTCGTTTCTCAAACCGTACCTTGGAGATAGATTTTTCATCCCAATTATTATACTTGCCTGGCGTCGCAGAGAATAATCGTTACAATAATCAGGTGCATTACATTATCGATGGTCATAATCTCATACCCGCCCTTGGGCTCAACCTGGCTGACCCAGAGGATGAAGAACAACTGCTTGGACTGCTTCAGGCGTTTGTCCGCTGCCATAAAAAAGCCCGCATCACTGTTTATTTCGATACTGCCCCACAAGCTCAAACCCGCAACCTAGGATCTGTAAAAGCGCTTTTTGTGCCCTTAGGCAGCAGCGCCGATGCAGCCATAATGGCTGCACTGCGCCGAGCGAAGAAAGCAGCCCGCAACCTTACGGTGGTCTCTTCCGACCGCCAAATCCAAGCTGCCGCCCGGGCTGCGCACGCTGCAGTAATGAGCTCCCAGGATTTTGCAGCGCAAATGCGAGCCAGGCCTGCTGCCTCCGAACCATACGACGCCGCTTACCCCAGCGCAGACGAGGTTGCCGCATGGGAAGTTATTTTTAATAACAAAAAGAACTCCTAAGATAATCTAGCCTTTACAAGGCTTTTACATGTTTCGGTCTCCTAAGGAATTCCTGAGCATTGTAATTGTTAACATGTACAGCTATAATTTAACGCAGGCAAAAGCTGCTTCACTGGGAAATAGATAGTCTCGATTCATGACTGACCCTAACACTAGATCCAAACGTATTCTTGCTGTGCTTGCTCACCCCGATGACGAGAGCTTCGGCATGGGTGGTACGCTGGCTTTGTACGCCAGTCGTGGTGTAGATATCACTTTGACCTGTGCCACACTGGGAGAAGCAGGCATTATTCCCAAAGGAATGCTGCAGCCAGGTCAAACCGTTGCCGACTTGCGTAAGGCGGAATTGGAGTGTGCTATTAAGGCCTTGGGCGTGCGAAACCTCATCCTTTTGGGCTACCGCGATTCGGGTATGCTGGGTTGGGAAGCTAACAAGCATCCGCAAGCGTTAATCGCTCATCCCGTTGCCGAGATAGCCCAGCATGTCCTAAAGGTCATGGAGGCACAGCAGCCTCATATCGTGCTCACCTTTGATCCAATCGGTGGTTATCGTCATCCCGATCACATCCACCTGCAACGAGCAACTGTTGCTGCCTTTGAGCAGTATCGCCAAAGCAAGCCCCAAAATGCTGCCTGTAAACTACTCTTTCATCTTATGCCCACAGCTTTATTAAAAGCTGCTATTTTCACTTTACGTCTCACTGGACGCGACCCGCGCCATTATGGCGACCGGGGCGACATCGACCTGGTCGACATTGCCCAGCAAAATTTTCCGCGTCATTACACCATTCGTTACAATACTGTAGCCAAACAGGTACAAGCGGCCCGTCTCTGTCATCTTAGCCAGGGGGGAAATAACCGCGGCGCTGAAAAAGTAAATTTTCTCATGCGCCTCTTGGACCGTCCTGTTGATCATTTCATGCAAGCCTGGCCTCAGCCTCTTAACGGAAAGCGACGACAAGACCTTTTTGAAGGATAAAATGACCTCGATTGGCACCTTTTCTGCGGAACCTATCTTCACTATCAAAGCTGTTCAAAGCAGAACAGGCATCAAGCCCGTTACTTTACGCGCCTGGGAACGCCGTTACGATCTGCTATCTCCTGTACGCATGCCCAATGGCTACCGCCTCTATTCCGAACGCGACATTCAGCTTTTGCTGTGGGTGCAACGCAAGCTGGACTCCGGCATCAGCATTAGCCAGGTAGTACAGCATTTCAAGCAGATTCGCTCTAAAGAGCTGTGGCCAGAAACTATCCAAAATATCGCGCCTGAAACTCCGCGCCAAAAACCTCCCCGTCCCCCGCGTGACTATGCTGAAATGCTCTTTGGAGCGATGGTTGGCCGCAAAGAAAAGCGCGCCAATGCCATCCTGGAAAATACGCAAAAGTACTTTGACTTGCAGACCATCTTCCAGGAAGTAATCACCCCCGCGATGGAGCTATTGGGCGAAGCCTGGTTCCGTGGAGAAATTCGCATTGCTACTGAGCATGTCGCCTCCGGATATATCAAGGGCAAACTGCTCGGCATTATGCACAGTCTTCCGATGGCCAAGGAAGGCGCGCTCATCCTGGTGGGCTGCGGCCCCGAAGAAACCCACGAACTTGGCGCACTGATGTTTGCTGTGCTTTTGCGTCAGCAAGGGTATTTCGTAGAATACCTGGGTCCGGACCTGCCTACCGAAGACCTTATTGATTACTCTATTCAGGTACGGCCCAAACTCATTTGCCTCACTATTTCGCAGGAAGATACGGCTTACTTGCTCAAAGGTTTTGCAGCGCAGCTGGCCAGCCTGCGAGGCAAACCTAAGTTTGCGTATTCGGGTCGCTTTATACAGGATAATGTAGAGCTGCAGAACGATTTAGGCGGTATTTACCTGGGCGACACCCTGGGAGAAGGTTTGGAAAAGGTAAAACAGCTCATTGCCGTTAGCTAAGGTTTTCCCTGCTGAACCTCTTCTAAACAAGAGAAACACCGCCGCAATACTCATGTCCAGAAAGTAAAAAACAAGATAAACTAACTTTAGTCTGAAAAAAATATCCTAAAACCCTTCCAGCAAACTAATCTCTGCGTAAGGCTTCATTAACTCGCCAATGCCCTGCAGCAGGCCCAGGCGATTTTGGCGTAGCGCCTGGTCTGGTGCCATCACCAAAACTTGGTCAAAAAAGGTGTTGATCAGCGGAACCAAATCCTGAACCGCTTCAAGCGCAGTTTCAATGAAGGGCTTTTGCGCTAGCTTTTCCTGGGCAGCCTGTAAGCCAGCAAATAAAGCTTGCTCTTCTGCCTCCGCTAACAAGGATTGGTCAACAGCGAAGCTTTCCTTTAGGTCACGGGTTATCCGAACGCAGCGACTGTAAGATTGCAGCCAATCGGTCCAGGCAGGGCTGGCTGTCCAGGATGCTAAAGCCTCAGCATTTCTCTTTGCCGCAGCCGGGTTATTTGCGGCGGCAGCCAGCACCGCATCCACCAGGTCGTGACGGTAACCCTCATCGAGGAGCAGGCCCTTAAAACGGGCTGTAATGAAGTCTTGCGCAGCGAGCAGGGCTCCTTCCTTGGGTTCTACGGGCAACTGAGCAAAAGCCTCGGTCAAACCCTGGCGCAGGTCAAAATCGATTTGTTCTGCACTTAGCATCTGGGCCAAACCCATCGCAGTACGGCGCAAAGCGTAAGGGTCTTTATTGCCACTGGGTTGCAAACCCAGCGCAAATAATCCGGCAATCGAATCCAGTCTGTCGGCAATGCCTAAAACCTGCGATATTCTGTCATGCGGCAATTCATCATCTGCCGTGCGCGGTAAATAGTGACCCAACAATGCCTGAGCCACAGCAGGTTCCTCGCCGGAAAGTTCCGCATAGTATCGCCCCATCACCCCTTGCAAACTGGTCATTTCAACAACCATTTCGCTGGCAAGGTCAGCCTTTGCCAGGTGTGCGGCTCTCAAGGCCAAAGCCTGTTCAGCATCCTTTAAACCCAGCCGGGGACCAAAAATGGACGTCAGGCGTTCCAAACGCTCTGTTTTATCCAACATTGAGCCGAGCTCTTTTTGGAAGGTAAGCTGACCCAGTTTGGGTACCAGATCTGCCAGGGGCTTTTGCTTGTCTGCCTGGATGAAAAACTCCGCATCCGCAAAACGAGCCAAAATAACCTGCAGGTTGCCATCCACCACCTTTTCGTAGCTGGCTCTGTTGCCGTTGCACACAATGATAAAATGCGGTAGCAAATTGTTCTGCGCGTCCAAAACCGGGAAGTACCGCTGATGTTTTTTCATCACAGCAATCAGCACCTCCGGAGGCAAAGTTTCCAGAAAGGCAGGGTCAAAGCTGCCCAGAAGTGCTTTTGGGTGCTCCACAAGGTTGGTTACTTCTTCCAGGAGGTCTTCGTCCTTTGCCAGGGTACCACCCACCGATTCTGCCAAAGCCAACGCATCGCGCCAAACCATATCGCGCCGTACCGCCTGGTTTACAACAATACCTTCGCTCTTGAGATAAGGCAGGTAGGCCGAAGAATCACTTAAGGCACGTTCAGGTTCTGTACTAAAGCGCATTCCCCGTGTGTTACGCCCACTGCGCACACCGGCAAACTCAAAGGGAATCAGGTCGGCGCCCAATAAGGCTACTAACCAGCGTACTGGCCTGCTAAAGCTTTGGCCGCTGGCGTTCCAGCGCATACTTTTTTGAAAGCGAAGCCCACGTATCAGTTCCGGCAGGTTAGCCGCCAATAATTCGGATGCATTTTTGCCCTTTTCCTCCACGCTGGCAACTATTGCTGTGCCGCTGGGGTCCAGTTTGAGCGCTTCCACAGCTACTCCGCGCGCCTTAGCAAAGCCAAAGGCTACGGGGGTAGGCTTACCTTCTGCGTCAAAGGCCTTGTTAGCCGGGGGACCTTTTATTTCCAGCTTGCGATCCGGCTGGCGCGTGTGCAAGCTGCGAACCATCAACATCAGCCGGCGGGGAGTGCCGCCCACATCCAGGCTGGCATAATTTAAGCGCAAGTCATTCAGAAGCTTTTCAGCATTCTCACGTAATTGTTTGAGCGCAGTATCCAATTCGGCAGTGGGCAGCTCTTCCACACCAATTTCAAGCAAAAAGTCTTCGCTTGGGTTTTTTGGTTCTGGAATTGGCGGGGCTTTCAACTCCAGAACAGCCTGTTCAGTTTTAAGCCAAGGGTAGCCCATCTCAGCGCGCTGATCCAGATATGCCTCGGACACCTTGCGTGAAAGCTCGCGCATCTTGGCAAACATGACCATGCGCTCGGTATAGCCTACTGCTCCGCGCGCATCCAAGACATTAAAGGTGTGCGAGCTTTTGATCACATTATCGTAAGCAGGAAGCACCAAACCACGCTCGAGGGCTAAAACCGCCTCGGCTACAAAAGCATCCCACAGCTTTTTCTGACGCGCCACATCGGCCACTTCGTAATAATAGGTGCTGTGTTCACGCTCAGCTACCGCGTAAATATCTCCATAACTGCGTTCGGGGCTCCATCGGATCTGCTTAAAATCTTTAACCCCTTGCAAAGTCATCGCAATCCGCTCCATGCCATAGGTCAACTCCACGGCCGGCACGTCCAGTGCCACGCCGCCACTCTGCTGAAAGTAGGTAAACTGGGTAATTTCCTGACCATCCAGCCATACCTCCCAGCCCAAACCCCAGGCTGAAAGCGCCGGACTTTCCCAGTTGTCTTCCACAAAACGGATATCGTGCTCCTTTGGGTCAATGCCCAAAGCAGTCAGCGACTGCAAATAAAGGTCCTGCGGATTGCCCGGATCTGGCTTGAGGATCACCTGAAACTGGTGATGCTGCTGGAGGCGATTAGGGTTAATGCCGTAGCGGCCGTCATCTGGCCTGACCGAAGGCTCCACATAGGCCACCATCCAGGGTTCCGGCCCCAGCACGCGCAGAAAGGTAGCCGGGTTCATTGTCCCCGCTCCTACCTGGCTGTAGTAAGGCTGAGCGATAAAAGCCCCCTGCGCGGACCAAAAAGTCTGCAAGTTGAAAATCATTTCCTGGAAGGTCAAAGGTTTGGCAGTCATATAAGCCTCTTTTTTGTTGATATAACGAGGGAATTATACAATAGAGGCAAGCTTCTTCGCATCGATGGATTTGAAGGAGTACTGATTCCGGTAATTACCCAAGTCAAAATGCGCTGAGGGTAAATGAATCTTCTTGAAAGAGAAGTCGGTTGAACTGCCGCTCACTACCGAGTAATCCAGCTTCCAGCTATGGCAATTCTCACAGTCGGCCAAGCCATTAAGGACCGGCTGGCGGGAATACCTTGCTCCAATGAATCGATAAGGCCTTCGTTAACACTTGTACATTTTCGTAATAATCAAGCCCACACAAAGGATCGTCACAGATACAGCAATCCATATCCAACTGGAAGCGGCAGATACATTGAATTCCATATTGTTTATCCCGAAGTTAGGATCCGGGCCAGAACCTGGCATCGGCATATTGTCGCGGGATGGAGGAAGGGCTCCGCCAGATGGAATACCACCGGGTTTGGTAAACTCCAATCCTCCTGGCAGGCTACCACCAGCAGAATCAATTTGATCCAATGGTCCTGGGAATTGTTCGCTGTTTCCTCCAGGAATCTGAGAAGGATCAAAGCTCTCAGGCATTTCACCCATATCGGGCAACTGTCCGTTAAAAGCGTCCTTATTCCTGAACATTTCCGGCATACCACCGCCGAATCCGCCTCCCTTTCCCATGGTACCCATATCGGAAAGTGCAAGACCGGACGCATCGGCATAGTTCATGCTTTCGCTTGTCTTATCGTTTGCAAGCTGGGCAGTGATGCTTTCTGTCCGCAAGGTACAAAACTGTTGCAGAGTTTCTACACCCGTTTCAAATTCGCTGTAGCTATAAAATGCTGTCGGGTCTTTTTCTACATAGGATTTAATGAGCGTATACGCATTGTTGATGCTGCCCATGATATCCACCGAATTCAAAAATTCCGTGAAATACTGATGGTAGAGCTTAGTGTATTCTGCGTTTGCAACAATCCAGTTCCACATAGGACGGTCGTCGGAAGAAGCGCCGGATACAGGAGAATCAATGGGCGTATTGACTGTACTCTGTGCATCACCGGCCTGAAAGGTGCCGAATGCCAGATTGTAATCCCATGGGATCATAGCCATCTGCCCATCTTCTTCGTACAGGTAGTAATTATGTACCATAGCCCCGGTATAACTGTCACCGTTGCAGACGAAGTTGTGAACGACGAAAAAACGGATGACCTGCTCGATATCTACGATAGATTCGATATCCTCATTGTTTAAGAGTTTTTTCAGGGATTCGATCAGGCGTGTCTTATCAGCATCATTAATATCGGTCTTTGCGTTGTTCCAGATGTTGGAGTAACTGTCGGGATTGTCATCCATGTACTGCAGCTTTACATCGGAGGACCCCATTCCTCCAAATCCGCCCATGTTCGGCATTTTGGGGTTATTTATTCCGGGCATCAGTGGCATATTTCCGCTGAAACCGCCCTGTATCTTTGAGGGATCAAAGCTGCCCATATTGGGCATCTGCGGCATGTTCATACCCTGATTGGATTCACCAGGACCTTCGGACGAATCGTCACGGTTCATGAAATCTTCCATGTTGAAATCCCTGCCGTTTCCGCGACCGCCACCGAAGCTCATGCTGTCCGGTTTGTACAGCTGGCCATAATTAGATCCATAATTCCGTTCAAGAAAAGCTTCCTCAACGCCTTCTACCGCAAGATACAGCCCCCAATCCCCACCGTTGACGGTAATAAATACAAAACTGCACAACGGAGCATGGACACCAAAATCATTCATCATGGTGTAGGTCAGATAGTCCTTCATCATTGTAGCGTCCTGAATCAAATTGTTCAGGTTCAATTTATCAAGCCCATAATAGGTCAGGGAACTATCATACTGGTCGAATTCGATTTTAAAACTGTAACGTTCACTGTTCATAGCTGCCACGCTGGAAAGCGAGGTATTGCCTTTTCCGCGAATACCCACGTTTTTGTAGGCTTCACCGTCAATTACCAGGTTTGCAATATGGTATTCCTCGCTGGGAGCATTTGCAATGAACTCATCCCAGTTATCCATAACAATATCAATGGTATGTACCCGTGTATTGTCAAACAAACGCTTTTCATATCCCATCGTATATGCCTTAGCTTCAATGCCAAGCGCTGCACCCTTATCTAAAAACAGAATAGTGACTACCAATATCAGAGCGGTAACTATCCATGCATTTTTTTCAAAATGTTTACTGCCCGACATTTTTCACCCCATGTAATCGCCATTATAGGAGACGATTACTGCGCTGTTTACACCAGGCATTTCGGAGAGAATATTGATGAAATCGGTATCGTCTTCCTTCAAACGGACTTCGATGTTCATTTCGATAGCACCTTTCACAGCGGATTTGCTTTTGACGGTGCTTCGGGCCACGTTCTTTGCCAGAAAATTCTTTACATTCACTTCTGTATCATGATCTTCACAGTTCAGCACGACCATGTAAGGAGAGGTGTTTGACTTTTTGTTGACAAATGCCAGCAAAATTAAACCGATGCAGATACTGCCAATGATTGCCAGCGGAATCATACCTGCCGCAAGGATAATGCCTGCACCAATAGCCCAGAATAAAAATGCAATATCCAACGGATCTTTGATGGCGGTTCGAAATCGAACAATAGAGAGCGCGCCTACCATGCCAAGGGACAGAACCACATTAGAGGTTACGGCAAGAATGACGATGGAGGTGATCATGGTAAGGGCGATCAATGTAGTGCCGAATCCGGAGGAATACATTACACCACGATAAGTCTTCTTGTAGACGAGGAAAATAAACACACCGATGCCGAAAGACAATACGATGGTCAACAGCATGTCGATAATGCTTACGGAAGTTACATTTTCCAGAAAACTGGATTTGAAAATATCATTGAAAGTCATTGCTAGGTTTTTCCTTTTTTATGTTTTTAATCGTACATACGAGAAGCGGCATATTTGGAGAATGCGCCGTTTCTCCTGCTTTCAAGCTGTATTGCATCTCGAATCAGATCGGGAAGATAGTTATCCCACTTAAGTTCGAGAATACAGGGTGAATCCCTGATGGGGACGGTCACGCAGGCGGGATTCAGAAAATCCGTGCATCCCATGCCAGTACGGATGTTGTAATCCAGGGTTACTCTCACATTGCCGGGGCCGAAAACGAAAGGTTCACGTGTGTAGTCCACAATTACTTTCGCCTTCAGTCCTTCATTGCGGATGCGAGTATAGAATCCGAGGATCACTTTATCGTCACTGTCCGACATCCAGGCTATGTTCCCGGCAGCAATTGCTGCTGCCATTTCAGGTGTTAAGATAGTTGAATTCTTATAGCCAAGATCACCTTGCTTGAACTTCCGTTCCAAACGAATGAATGAGGGGTCATGGTTATACAAACGAATTCGATATTTTTCCCGAATGTTCACACCGTCCAGCTTTTCTCTAAGTGCTTTGTCTGTAGGGCTGTCGAAATATAAACTGCGGATCTCATATTTTCCGTTTATGGTATGAATGTCTGCTTTCATCACCGCTCGCAGCCTTTGCCGCAGGATCAGAACATCGGATCTGCTGATTTCATGTTTTGCTTCATGTCTGAATTGCAATGGGCATCACTCCTTTCTACACGGTTATTGTAGAAAACCAACCTATGAATTACTTATGAAAAAAAACCTTCCTGCGAGTGAACAAATGCAGGAAGGTCGGTGAACCTTTATTGAATTTAAAAACTGGCGATAAAGCGGATACTATCTGTAGAGGTATATTCGGCGGTCAGCTTTCCGCTAAAATTTTCGCAAATGGCTCGTGCAGCAGATAAGCCAATGCCATAACCAGAAGATTCCACGCACTGCGTCCGCGCAGTGTCCCCCCGGTAAAAACGCTCAAACAATCTCTCAGGGTCTGCCTCACGAGCTGGATCGCAGGTGTTTTCAGCGATGATTTGAATGCGTCTGCCATGTCTTGTCAGCGTCAGACGGATGTTTCCATTTTCGGGTGTGTACTTTAATGCGTTATCCAGAAGGATTGTCAGCATCTGCTGCAAGCTGTCCTTGTGAATCAGCAGGGTAATATTTGGCTCAATCTGCACCTGGAGCTGAAGATTGCGAGTTAGAGCAGCATCCTGATATGCAGGCAAGAGCTCGTTAGCAACCTCGCTGATGTTTATCGGTTCTGTTGGCAAAGGGATTTCCTCGTCCAGCTTGGCAAGGATTAGGAGATTTGACATCAGCGCATTCAGCCGTTTTGTCTGTGTGCGGATGTGCACATTGTATTTGTTCTCACCATGGATGAGTGCCATTGTGTCATTATTCGACTGAATGATTGCCAGCGGCGTTTTCATCTCATGCCCGGCATTCGTAATGAACTGTTTTTGTTTTTCCATACCTGCAAGAATCGGACGAATGGCCTTGCCTGAAAACAAAATAACAAATACAAGAACGATCAGCCAGCAAAATACCGCAATCGCACTTGAAACAAATAAGACCAAATAGAAACTCTCGTTCTGTCTTGATATGTCCATAAAGAAAGTCAGCCGATTTGGTCCAATTTGTTTTACGGTGAATTTATATTCTTTAATTCTTCCAGATTCTTTGCCCGTCTCCCAGGCAGTTAAGGCATAGTTTTTTGCGGTTTCAACATCTATCGAGAAAATTTGGTCCGTATTCACATTTCTAATATTGCCATCAGCATCACTTCTTACGATAAAAAACCGCGCGGAACGCATCCTGTCCATATCTGGCGGCTGCATAAAGAGGGGCGGTCGATTAAAATTCATATTTTGAAACACACCGCCAGATTCCACAAGTATTTCCATGACCATGTCTGACTGTCGTTCCAACATCACCCAGTTGAGTCCGTTGATTGCAATGACGATGAAAACCAAAAGACAGGCAACTGCTGTCATAGTGAAGATAACAAATCGTTTTTTTAATTTCTTCGTCATGATTGCAGCTGCAATTTATATCCGATATTCCGCTTTGAAATGATCTCTACCTTGGAACCCATTGCAGAAAGCCGTTTACGCAAATAGGATATATACAGCCAGACACTGTAGATATCCGTTTCTGTATTGTAGCCCCATGCTTTGATAAGCAATTCCTCGGTAGACAGATACCTCGTATGATTGAGCATGAGCTGCTCCATAAGCCGGTATTCCTGCTTTGGCAGCTGAAAGGACATATCGCCTACACCAAGCACACCCGACTGCATATTGAGTGTTAAGTCGCCGAAGCATATCAAGTCGGGATGATATACTTCCCGCCGCCGCAGCATAGCATGGATTCTGGCAATCAGTTCGCCCATGTCAAAAGGTTTGGGCAGATAATCATCTGCACCGGTATCCAGACCTAGAATGCGATCTTCCACCTGTGTCTTAGCTGTCAAAAGAAGTACGGGTGTCTTGCATCCATTTTTTCGCAGCTCAGAAAGCACTTCCAAGCCATTTCGTTTTGGCATCATAATGTCAAGGATGATCCCGTCGTAATCACCCGATATGGCGCAATTGTAAGCAGCAACGCCGTCATATACCGCATCAACGAGATACTTATGATATCTAAGATAATCAACAACAGCTTCTGAAAGTGCTAATTCATCTTCGGCGTATAAAAGTTTCACAATTACTTCTCTTTGTGAATTTAAGATTTCTGGTTTCAGATGTTTAAGCTTTGTATTTAACCAAAATAATACACCATGAACCTAAGATGGACCTATGAAACAGGCATTACGAGACCAGTAAATGTCTATAGTCGATTCCATGAAAAAAGGGTGTTTGCAAGGTCAGAGATTTTGAAGAAAATACTGCCCCTTTCCCTACACTATGATACCTTTTTCTGACAAATATGCGATAAACCGATGAAACCGTCATTCCCTTAAAGCTGTAACAAGTCGAGATCCTGACACAGTTTCAAGATTGCGAAATCAGCGGTAAAGAATTAAAAATCTTAGGCACAGACAGTTTCTTAGACTATAAAAACAGAAAAGTCAGGAGTAACGGAATCAGGTTTGCTCACATGAACCAGATTTGAAAGAGGAGGTTTAAAGGGGAAAATGAAATTTTATTGGGAGGTCACCGCATCCAGGAAAGGAGGGGTCTTCAGACCATATTCCAGCAAGTAGGTCAAATAGCGTTCCATCAGCGCACGCAAGCCGCGTTCAACCCCGGTTGGAATCTCCCGCCCACGCACCTTAGCCCAGGACGAACGTTGAAAGAAGCGCATATAGCGCAATACTTCCACGTTCACCGTCCAAGCCAAAGGGTCAGTACCTCTGCAAACCGGGCACAGTACGCCACCCAGCTTTCCGCTGAAAAACTGGTCCTGTGCCTGGATTGTTTTTGCACAGCTTACACAGTGCTGTAATTCTGGTTTAAATCCCAAGGCTTCCAGAAAATGCAGCTCATAGTAGTGGATGACAGTTTCAGGGTAAGGTTCCTGGTCCAAACGCCCCAGCGTATCTACCAGCAAACGATAAAGGCGCTGGTGTTCACCTTCTTCATAGGTAAAGCGATCCACCAGTTCCACAGCATAAGCCGCCAGAGCGGTCAGCTTTAAATCAGCCCGGATACCTTCAAAAGTTTGCATAGCCTGCGCCTGGCTGACGATATCCAGGTTGCGCCCTCTGGCCAAAAAAAGCGCCACCTGGGTAAAGGGCATAAGATGGCCAGCTTTCTGGCTTTTCATCCTGCGCACGCCTTTGGCAATCGCGCTCAGTTTGCCGTACTCCAGGCTAAACAAGCTAAGAATGCGATCTGCTTCACCATAGGGTAAATGGCGTAATACCACCGCCTGCGTTTGATAGGTTCGGGGTTTCTCAGAGCTCACTGTTTTATTGTATCGCGTAGAAGAGGATCAATTGCTGAGATCTTCCGGCCCAAAGGAATACGGTAGCAGGGCTTCCAGGCTGGTTTCAAGCATAATAGTGCCGCTTGCATCCAGAATCAGCACCGGCATACCAGGCTTGCTAAATTCGCGGATTACCTGCCGGCAACTGCCGCAGGGCGAAGCGCCATTTTCGGTGGCAACAGCAATCGCCTGGATTTTACGCACTCCGGTACTTACGGCCTTAAAGACAGCCACCCTCTCGGCACAGATACCGCTGGGATAGGCCGCATTTTCAATATTTGCTCCACCATATACCCTGCCATCCTCAGCCAGCACCGCCGCTCCCACAGCATACTTTGAGTAGGGAGCATAAGCCTGGGCACGGGCTTCAAGCGCTGCTTTGACCAGCATTTCCTTCTCGGTTTGGCTCAAGGTATGCTCAGCCATTACCGTTTTCCTCGTCTGCTATCAGCTTGTGCGAGTCATCTGCATCTTGCTTGATTACTTTTACCTTTAGGATACGGCGTGCCTGCACTTCTTCTACAATAAATTCGATGCCGTTATTCACCACACTCTCACCCGGTTGAGGCACACGGCCTAGTTCACCATAAATAAAACCGCCTAAAGTATCGGCATGTTCATCACTAAGATTTGCCCCGGTTAGATCGTTGAACTCAGCAATGGTTGCCCTTCCCAAAAACAGATAGACATTCTCGCTCAGCTTTTCACACAATTGTTCTTCACCATCATCGTACTCATCTCTAATTTCGCCAATGATTTCTTCGACAATATCTTCCAGGGTCACCACACCGGCCACACCACCATACTCATCCACTACCAAAGACATATGAATGCCTTTTTTCTGCATTTCGGTCAATAGTTCGTCAATCTTTTTTGCCTCAGGTACAAAATAGGCATCGCGCAGCAAATGTCTTTGTGAAGCGATAGTTTCGCTGCCATCTACTACGCTTAACAGGTCTTTGGCATGGAGCAGGCCAACTACATCATCGATGGTGTCGTCATATACCGGCATGCGCGAATGGCCAGCCTCAATAAAAGAATTTCGGGCATCGGCGATTGTGGTCGTAATATCCAGACTCTTTAGGTCCATGCGCGGGACCATGATGTCTTTGGCCAGGGTGTCGCTGAAACGAAAGATTGAGTAAATCATTTCACGCTCACCTTTTTCGAGCGTGCTCACAGGCTGATCTTCCGAGACCCAATTGCGCAAGACTTCATCAGTCACCAAAAGTGTCACTTTCTCTGCCTTATCACCCAGGATGTTCATCATCAGATGTGAGGCCGGCAAAAAGGAAATGTCGATCAAGCGAGCTACCCAGGCCCAGCGCAAAGCGCTGGTTTCGGGATCATTAAGCACCTGGCGTTCCAAAAGGAACTCGAAACTGAAGGAAAGCACCAAAGCAGCAACCAGAATCAGCAAAATTGTCCATAAATCAGCTTCGGGAAATTGTTTCTTTAAAGCCAGTGCCAGGGTGCCGGCGAACATAAAGTGCCCAAAAGCCAAACCCAGACGCAGCGCTGTGCGCATTCCGGATTTTTCCATAAGCGCAATACTTGCGTCCACAGCTTTTTCTTCATTTTCACGCCGGCTTAATAGATAAGGCAGCCGCACATGGGTGAAGGCCGCTTTTGCTCCGGCAGCAAGCTGCGTGATCAAAAATGCCACGCCCGTTATCAGCCAAAGCCAGGTAAGATCACTCACGGTTTTCCTTTCTTTCCCGCAAACGTGCTGGCACTCCTACAGCCAAACCATCATCCGGTATGTCGTGGGTTACCACGCTTCCGGCACCAGTTCGGGCACGCTTGCCTATTTTTAGCGGAGCTACCAGCATCGTATCCGAGCCTAAAAAGGTATCATCGCCGATTTCGGTAGGGTGTTTCTTTTTGCCGTCAAAATTGCAGGTAATTACTCCGGCACTAAGGTTTACATTTTTGCCCACTTTAGCATTTCCGACATAGCTAAAATGCCCCATTTTTACGCCTTCATCCAATACACTCTCTTTTACTTCTCCAAAATTTCCCAGGTGCACGCCATCCTTCAGAACGGCACCCTTCCGTAAATGACAGAATGGGCCCATGCTTACATGGTTGCCCAAAATGGCTCCTTCAGCTACGCTGTAGCTTATCGTACAGTCACAGCCCAAACGTGTATCCAAGAGTGTCGTATCCGGGCCAATATGCGATCTGCTGCCAACAAAGGTGTTTCCCCGCAGGTGGGTTCCTGGATACAGGGTTACATCCTGTTCCAGTTGAACGTTCGGCTCAATTGTAGTGGTAGCGGGATCTAAAAGGGTGACGCCAGCCAACATCCACTGGCGGTTCAAGCGCTTGCGCAAAGCAGTCTCCGCATCAGCCAAATCAACGCGGGTATTAACGCCCTGACCTTCATCCGCATCTTCCAGAACATAGCTTTCTACCTTAAGGTTTTCGTTTACCGCTATTTCCACCAGATCGGTAAGGTAATACTCGCCTTTAGGCGAAACCTGAATGCGTTCCAAAGCAGGCCACAACCAGTCAGCCTCAATGCAGTAGGCCGAAACATTGTACTCATTTACTTTCAATTCTTCGGGGCTGGCCACTGCTTCTTCCACAATTGCCCTTACGCTGCCATCGGGCCCGCGCAGTACACGCCCCGCACCACGGGGCACATCACCTACCACGCTGGTCATTGTCAGTACCGCTCCGCTGCGCTGGTGCAAGTCCACCAATTCTGCCAGGCTCTCTGACCTAAGAAGGGGCATATCTCCAAAGGTGATTAGCACCTGGCCGCCCTTGCCCTGGGCAATTTCCCGGGCTGCCTGAACAGCATGGCCAGTGCCCAGTTGTTCGCTTTGCAGTACAAAGTGCAGCTCATTCCCAAACTGCTGCCAAATGGCTTCCTGCACTGCTTCGGCCCCATGCCCAACCACAATGTAGGGGCCGGCATTGGCCAACGCAGAAACTGCCTGGATGGCATAAAAAATCAAAGGCTGTCCCAGGATAGGATGTAAAGTTTTGGGGGTTTGGGAATGCATACGTTTTCCATGGCCAGCAGCCAGGATGATTGCAGTAATGTTCATTTGTTTCTCCAAGAGGAAAGCCGGCAAAGCATACGCCAAAAAGCCGCGCCTGCCGGGCGAGGACTATGATAAGGGTCCAGAGGGTCAGTATCCACAATTACCTAGCTGGGGCACCAGGATTCGAACCTAGATCCACGGATTCAAAGTCCGGTGTGCTGCCATTGCACCATGCCCCATTAAACAGCGCTTATTTTAGCATAGAATAATTTATACGAAAGTCTGGTATTTCCAGGAGTAATGTTCCTCTTATTTATACGGGCTTTTTGTGGCTGTTTGCACCGAGCGGTTGAGCTCATTGGAAATAGCCTTTCCCATTTTCCGCCTTTATCAAAAAATGACCCCGGCAGGGCCAGGGTCGGTAAGCGCTTAGTGGTGTCTACTTCGAATGATCCGGGGGATAGCCAAGCTCGTCTTCGTGGTCTGGCAGCTCCAAACTGTTGCGATGCAACTGTCTGGCACGACTAATAGCCATGAATGTAAAAAAGCCCCAGGCACTGATCACCATCCCGCCAACCAAAAGGGTCATCGACAAAAAGTTCAAGAACAAGGTTGAAGTAAGAATATGCAATACCATCAACCACGCCAGTATCAGTGAAGTGATCAGCATCACACCACCGATAACAATCATGTTCCTTGAAGGGGAATCAGACATGCTTATCCTTGTAAAGCCAGCATGCCACGAAATGGTCATGGCCCAGGTCAAATTCCGGAGGGCGGTCCACATTGCACAAGCCTTCAATCATGTGTGAACATCGCGGATGGAAACGGCAGCCGGCCGGCGGTTTCACCAGTGAAGGGGGTTCTCCCGGAGGCACGTCCTGAAATTCGTCCACATTTTTGGGGTCAGGGTCGCTGGTAGCCGCCAGCAAGGCATGTGCGTAGGGATGTGCAGTATTGTTAATCAGGTCGTCCCCGTTCGCCTTTTCAATAATCTGGCCGGCATACATTACGTAGATATGTTCACTAAAGTAGCGTACAGTAGCCAAGTCGTGGCTAATATAGATTACAGCCAAATTATATTGCAGCTGCAGGCTGCGCAAAAGTTTCAGGATCTCCACGCGCACACTGGCATCCAGCATTGAAACCGGCTCGTCTGCCACAAGCAAAATTGGGTTAAGGATCATTGCCCGGGCAATCACGATGCGCTGCTGTTGCCCGCCGCTAAGCTGATGCGGAAACTTGGTAAGGTAATCGTCCACCGGGGTCATCTTGACCTGATCCATCACCTGATGAATGCGTTCCTCGCGCTCAGCCTTGCTTTTGACGCCATTAATTTTAAGTGGTTCTTCCAGAATGCTGCGCACATCCATAAAGGGCGGCATAGCGCCATACGGATCTTGCTGCACATAACCTATCTTGCGTCGAATATCCTTTAGCTCACTGGAACTATAGTGAGTAATGTCTGTACCATCAAAAAAAACCTTGCCTCCCGTTGGCTGATTTAAACGCAAAATTGTGCGCATCAGGCTGCTTTTACCACAGCCGCTTTCACCAACGATGGCGATGGTTTCGCCGCGTTTCAGGCGCAGGTCTACCCCATCAACAGCACGTACAAAGCCAGCATGCTGAAATCCAAATTTGCGCAGCTCAAAGTAAACTTCCAGCCCGCGCAGGTCCACAACGTATTCCGCAGGGTCGGTTTGGAGCGCGGTACGCTCGTGGTTATCGGTTAGGGTGCTTTGATCACTCATTCGTATCACCTTGTCCTTCGTAAAGCCAGCACTTCACCCAGTCTTCTCCGAAGCGGTAGATTGGCGGTTCCTGGTTACATTTTTCAAAACGCGTGGGGCAGCGGTCTTTAAAACGGCAGCCTGTAGGCGGATTAATCAAGGAAGGCGGCCGGCCTTCAATGAAATCCAACTCTTCTTTGGCCCGTAAGCGGGGTACGCTGGCCATCAGTTTTTTGCTGTACGGATGGCGTGGCACGCTGAAAAAGCGGTGGCTCTCGCTTACTTCAACAATCTGTCCCGCGTACATCACAGCAACAATATCTGCCAGCTCTGAGCTGGTAGAGATATCATGCGTGATCAGGATAAAGCTGGTTTCAAGATTGCGTTTGATACGTTTGAGCAGGTTAAAAATATTAGCCTGGGTCAGCACATCCAAAGCACTGGTTGGTTCATCCAAAAGCACCAGGTCGGGGCCGGTAACCAGGGCCATTGCAATTGCCACACGCTGGCGCATCCCGCCTGAGAGCTCAAAAGGATACCGTGTAAGAAAATCTACAGGAACACCTACGTTTTGGAACATCTTTGCAGCCTGCTCCATGGCTTGATCTTTTTTAGCATCGTAATGTACTATCATCGGTTCGGCAACTTGCTCGCCAACACGAATCACTGGGTTCAGGGAATTCATGGCTGCCTGCGGCACCATGCTCATCTTTACCCAACGCACATCCTTACGATACTCTTCGTTGGAAATTGCCATAGTGTCTATTCCGCGCAGAATTACCTGACCGGAATATTTGTGTGTATTGCGTGGCAAAAGACGCAGCACCGCTTTAGCCAAAGAGGTCTTTCCGCAACCGCTTTCACCTACCACCACAACAGCCTTGTTAGGGTAAAGGTCAAAGCTCACACCATCCACAGCCTGTACCGGTCCGCGGGTGGTTGCAAAATGCAGCTTCAGGTCTTTAATCTGCAGCAGGTAATCGTCCGTGTTATATTGCTTAGCTACAGAAAGGTCTACAGGCCGATTCATCAGATCCGCCTTCTCGCGCGCCAGCTCTGTTTGCGCTTTGGTCGAAATTTTAGTCTGCTTCTCAGCCATATTACATTCCTCTTAGTCTCGGGTTGAAGATTCGGTCCAACGAGAAGCCAAGCATCGCAAACCCTAAACCGGTGATCATTAACAGGGTAGCTGGTTCAAGGATCCAATAAAACATCCCTTTATACAAGGCCCCGTTGGCATAGGCGTCATTGATCACTTTACCCCATGTGGGAATGGTAGGATCGCCCAGTCCCAAGAGTGCCAGGGAGGCTTCCAGGAAGACATAGGCAGGCACGGCTGAAACAAGGCCTGGGATCAGCAGCGGAATGATGCGCGGGATCAGATAGCGTACGATGATGCGCCAGTCGCCTGCCCCATATGCACGTGCTGCTTCAATGTAGGTGGATTCTTTCACCTGCAGGAAGATGGCCCGGTCAGTCTTAATAGCACCGGTGAAGATGTTCAGCGCAATCGTTGCGCCCAGAATCACCCAGATGCTGCGCGAATAGAAAGTGCCAATCATGATCAGAATACTAAAGTACGGCAAGATCATGTTCACTTCCGTAATGCGTTGGATAAGCTCATCCACCCAGCCGCCAAACCAGGCACCAACGGCAGCAATCAGCATCGAGATCACACTGCTGCCCACTGCGGCTAACAAGCCAAATGCCAGGGCAATGGGAGCACCCCAGAGGATGGCAGTAGTGAGATCGCGGCGCATATGGTCAGTACCAAAGGGACCAAAAACCAGCCCATGCATCACCAGCTCCAGGTTCACATCCGAGTCAGGCTCAAAGCTCGTGGCTTTAATATTGATCGTATAAGTACCTTTGTCCACCTGGGGCGGATCGCTCTTGAGTATTGTGAACAGGCCTTGCATAGCATTGGTGATCGTGCGCCCATGCAGACGGCTGAGGCGTTTGAGCAGTGCATCATCCTGGTTAAAGCGGTAGTTGAAGTTACGGCTGGTAGCACCGAAGTCAGAGACCTTGATCTCTTCCCCGCTGGGTGTGAGCAAGGTAATAGCTACAAAGGGGTTTTTCTCGACATAGTTTGAGCGTATATAGAGGAAGATCTCCTGGGGCGGAGTATCGAAGTTATAGTCAAAGCTGTAACTGAAGTCGTAAGTATTGCCCCCGGCACGCGGTGTGACCGTTTTGGTAAACTCTTCGCTTTCTTCTGAAATTACGTCAAACGAGGTGGGTAAATCGTTCTTGGTAAATAAGTTGTACCAGGTGGGCGGGGCATTACGCGGGTTTTTATAGATCGTATCTTCACCGCCACGCCAAAGCCGAATGGCTTCGTTGTATGGGATCGTAATCACTGTGTAGATCGAAAGACCACAAATAGCTAAAATAATCAGCAGCCCAAAAACGGCTGAGGGATAGCGCCCAATCTCTCTTAAACTGTTCTTTAAGGCTTTCATCTAATTGCTGCCTCCCCCCACCTTAACACGCGGGTCTACAAGAGCGTAAACAAAATCGAGGAAGAACACGGTGATGGCCAGCAGGTAGGCCATGATGACCGTCGTCCCTACGATCACGGCGGTGTCGTACCTTTGGACCGCAGTAAATATGGTGGTGCCTAATCCGGGCCAGAGGAATACACGTTCCGTGAGGGTTGCACCGGTCCAGATACCCACCATCAGCAAGGCAAACTGGGTGATGATGGTAGGCAGGGTGGGGCGCAGGATGTACTTACGTTCGACCTCGCGGGAAGTGAGGCCTTTGGCCTTAGCCATATCCACATAGTCTTCGCTGGAGTAAATCATAAAGAAGGTGCGCCGGGCGTAGACGCTGATGAAAAAGCCCGAGATAAAGAGGGATGATGCCGGCAAGATCAGGTGTTTAAGCACGTCCAGGAAGTACAGCCAGCGGTCCTGGGGCGGGTTAGGTGAGGCCATGCCGCTAAAGGGCAGGATCTTAAACCACGCTGCGAAGATCAGAATGAGGAAGATGCCATAGAACCAGGCAGGGATTGAAGAGGTAGGCGATAAGGTGAGCACCAGCTTATCCCAAAAACTGCCATAGTGTCTTGAAAGGCTGAGGGCGAGGAATAGCGTTACAAAAAAGAGTGCGACCTGTGAGGCGCCCATGAGCAAGAGCGTTGGGGGCAGCTTCTCCAGGATAATATTCTTGACCATCCGCGAGCCATGGTCGCTGATCATGAAGCGCGCGCGGCCCAGCTCCAGGCGCAGGGCGTTCCAAAGATGGCGCACCGACCGCACCATAAAGGGCTGGTCGAGGCCGGCGGTTTTTACGCGCATCCGGATCATATCTTCGGCTAGTTGCATGCGCGTTTCGGTTGATACTTGCTTATTGGCCGTCATGGCGGCCACTTCCATATTGACCTGCTCGGTGATCTCAGCGCGCAGGATTGTATCTACATAACCGCCCATGTTGGCGATCATGATCGTGATATAGAGGCCGATCACGATGGTGATGATTTGCAGCACTAAACGCAGGGCCATGAAACGGCCAACGCGCTTAAAGGTGCTGGCGGCAGCACTTTTGCCATAGTCGATCTTGGTTGGTTCCACTTTGGTCTCGGTTGTCATCTAGGGCACCGCCTTTTTGGGGCAAGAAAGGG
Organism: Anaerolineaceae bacterium; assembly: GCA_040772305.1. Taxonomy (GTDB): domain Bacteria; phylum Chloroflexota; class Anaerolineae; order Anaerolineales; family Anaerolineaceae; genus Mesolinea. The sequence goes on along the minus strand of JAXGYK010000001.1, from coordinate 878,834 downwards.
GCAAGTTTCTAGAAACTTGCCCCTCTCTGCTAATGGTTCAAAATACTACTGGGCCGAAACAAACTCGATGCTGGCAAAGGTCGGCTGTGCGACCACCAACGGAACAACGGCAACTTCCAAGCGGTTGGCGCCATCGCCGAGGGATTTGGTTTGTTCAGCAGTCAGTTCAACAACGTAGTGACCGTCTTCAACCGGACTGGCATCCGCAACGACCACAACCTTATTGGTGGCATCGTAGACCAGGAATTTAACCTGTTTTACATCATCATTAAGGTAGGGTTCATTGTCGTAGCTTACGTAGACGTCAAAGGTAGCAGCTTCGCCGCCAGTGACCTGGCCGGGGCCTTCGATTTCAACTTCAGCAATCTTAGGTTCAGCATAGTTGTCCCAGCGGTCTGAAGGATCGAGGTAGCCATCGAAGTGCTTGAGGACCAGGCTCTTGCCAGTAACATCCAGGGTATCCAGATAGTACGGGCCGGTGCCAACCCAGAAGTGGCCCTTCTCTGTGTACCAGGCCTTAAGGGCCTCGTAGCGAGCGAGCGCTTCTTCCTCGGTGATGTACTGACCCAAGGTGGGCTCGAAGGGGATGGTCTTGTCAGCGATGAGCTCGTCCAGTGTAGTAGCCAGGATCTCCAGGCTCGGGCCGGCGATCAGGCTGGTCTGTTCCAGGTCGGTCGCGGCAGCCTTGTAGTCGGTGTAAGCAAGCTTACCATCGGCCTCAGCCTTGTTCATCATGGCCATCATGTCCCAAGAAGCTTGACCATAGCTATAGTTGGGCCAGAAGCCGTACCAGTAAGCGGTCAGCTCGGCATCGGTCGCATAGTTCATGCTGTACCATTCAACAGTGAGCGGATCGGTGGAGACGATCCTGACACCGCGGAAGCCTTCCATAAAGAGCTGGAAGGAACCTACAGCCTGTTCGTCAAAGATGGCAGATTTCTCATTGGGGCGTTCAAAGGTCATGATAAGACCCATGATCATGTCAGCCATGGAAACTTTAGCACCATCATGCCAGGGCACATCAAAGATGTTGTCGTTGTAGGTAACAACGGTCCTGATGTTGGCGTTGACAGGGGTGTCGCCATTCTTTTCAGCATTGGTGATAAATACCTGTTTTTCAACATCCCAATCTACCCAGGCGTCCTCGGGAACGACGATTTCTTCAGCGCGTTCAAGGGTGACCCAGTCGAGGGTAGCACCCAAAGGCAGGTCAGGCAGGGCGGTAACCACAGCCGATTTGGCGTGCATCGGGTGGATTAAACCAGTAAAGGGATCGTAAATGAAGTCGTAGGACCAGGTGGCGCGGCCAACACCCTGATCGGATGTGGTATTCGAGCCAGCAATGGGGTTCCAGGGACCAGCGAAGAGGAAGGTCTGGGTAGCCCAGCGCATGGATCCGCCTTCCTGATCTGCGAAACGCAAGGTGTGCGGGTAGATCTGGGCGCTTTCAACACCGGCAGCCAGATCGGCCGTAACCTGTACGCCTTCGCGGTAAGGAACGAAACGTTTGCTGTCCACAACTGCGACCTGAAGGCTATCCTGCAGGCTCAGTTCGAGGGCACGGAGCATCATTTCGTGGCGTTCTTCAAGGGTCTTGAAGTCACCGCGGGCCAGGCGATCTCCGAGTTCCTGGAATTCAGGATCAGATTCGTTGGCCAGGAAAACAGGGATACCCTGAGCAGAAGTGTTCAAGAACATTTCCTGGAAGATGTTTGCCTGATCGCGGTCGAGGACTGAGGCACCCCAACCACCAGTGTACATATGCCACTGGCCTTCGGCAGGATCGCCCTGAATCCAGATGGGGCTCAGGTCGGAACCGGCACCTTCGCGGCGTTCAACGGTGAAACCGACTGCTTCCATGTTGTCGGCCAGGTAGTTACCCCAGGCTTTGCGGGTCAGGTCGCCATCGCTGCGGATGAGGAAGACCACTTCGGCCGGTTCGCCATTGAACATGTATTTACCATCTTCGATGGTGTAGCCAAGCTTTTCCATCTCGGGATCGATCATAGCTTTGGCAGTCTCGAGGCTGAAAGCGTACTTGGCTTCCAGTTCGCGCACTTTATCAACCAAATCTGCGTAGTCGCCGAAATTGGTCATGATCATGAACCACTTAGGCAGAGCACCACCAGCATAGAACTCCTGGTTGATATAGTTGCGGTCAATCATATAGTTGAAGGCTTCGCGGATAACGCGGCTCTGGAAGGGGTTCGGAGCAGCAGCGGCATCTTTGAATTTGGCCGGGTTGAATTGAATGGTGTAGTAGGTTCCATTCGTAGCACTGTAAGGCAAGCCGGACGCGCTTAGCTCTTCGAACTGGGTTGAAGCCATACCATTGACATAGATATCGATGGCATCAGCTTGCAACTGGGTGATGACGGATGCATTGTCGATAGTGGAAACGACGATTTCATCCAGCCAGCCGCCCTTACGGGTCGTGGGAGCTTTTTCGGGCTCGGGCTCTGCAGTGGGTTCAGCAGGTGCAGCAGCCGGCTCAGCGGGAGCCGCAGTAGGCTCTACTGGAGCAGGTGCTTCAGTGGGTTTCGCCTCAGGCGTGCATGCTGCAAGCAACATGGATGCGGTTAGCACAACACTGAGTAGCAAAAATAACTTGCGCTTCATTATGAATTAATCCTCCTTAAATTGGGTTGATTGTTTTTTGGGAATTGGCGTACAGCTAGAACTTGGTTTCGGTTCTCCACTAAACCTGTTCCTCCTCCTATACATGCGCTTCTCCAAATACTCACGCCCAGTAAAACTTCACTGGGCTACCATGGGATAATATCATTCGATAAAAAAACTGTCAAGCAAAGAGGGGATAGATCATTGTATCCCCATCAATCTATTAATGGATAATATTACGCAAATTTTGCTGTTTTTGTCTTTCTTGTTACTTAATTACAAAACCAAAATGCTATTAGGCACTTAACGTTTGTCGGTTTCCAAACCCAGCCAGAATTCTGGGTGGGGGATTAAAGGCCCTATCACATAGTTGTGGGTTAGGGTCAGCGAATCGTCTTCATTTACCCCTGCGTCGCTAAAACAAGCTGCATCTGCCAGGGGGTCGCTAAACCCCGAGATGTTCATACCAACCCAGTTATTATCTGCTTTAGGAACCGCCAGCGCAGTCTGGTCCAGACAAAATGGCAAACCGCTGGACTGAAAGTAAACTATCGCCAGGTCAAAGGAGCGCCCAAACAGGGGTCCTTCCGGGCCTGGGGCGTAAAGCTCCTGCGGGCTAAGCGCCTGGTGTTCCACGGCAATACCGCAACTGCCCAGCTGCTTCACAATAAAGGCCGCATACTCCGCGTCAGCAGCGCTCTGACCGCTTAGCAGGCGCAGTTTAAACGGCGTCCCATCTTTTACTCCCTCCACTCCTTTGGCCAGTCGCGGCGTGTTTGGGTCACCATCGGCATCCTGCCAGCCTAAGGCCTCCAAAGCTGCTCTTGGTTCAGGAAGAGCAGGCGGCACGGGCGGCTTAAAACGAGGCCTCTGATACCCTGTGGGATAGAAGAAAGCAGCCAGGTCTTCAAAATGACTGTTCAGGTCCAGGCATGCCCAAAGAGCCTTGCGCAATTCGAAACTCCTAAAGAAATCAGGCTCTTCGTCGTTCCATAAGGGTTGTCCGTCATCGTAGCTGGCTGGTTTAACGCCCATCACAAGCATACTTAGCTCTTCCGGTCTGCCAAGGGAAGCAGACGCGCCATGCGCCTCTATTTCTGCGGCAGTAAAGCGATACGATCCATCCAGTATGTCACATTCTCCCGCGCTAAAGGCAGTTAAGGCCTGGCTTTTTTCACGAAGAAAACGTAATTCAATCGCATCGTAGGCCCAGAGTCCGCTGCGTTCGGCTGGGTAACCCGGGTTGGGAACAAAATGCATGGCAGTGCCCTTGTTCCAATGCTCCAGGAGGTAGGGCCCCCATGCCGGCAAGCTTTCCTGCAATATCTGCTGACTTGCAAAGTCGGAGTAGGCTATTCCTTCCAAGAGATGGGAGGGCAGCGGTGTCCAGGGAAATTGCTCCTCTGATGCTGCGAAGCGACCCATTCCCGGCACCAGCTTCCAGATGAGTTCGGCTTCGTCTTCTACATGCAGGCTGGCTGTAATGTCCTGATACCAACGGTTCATTCGGCTTGGGTCGCTGCTGGCGGCATGGCTGCCCAACCAATAGTCTTTTGCCTTTAGCGGCGTGCCATCTTGCCAGGCAGCGGCTTCTTGTACCCGCCATATGTAAACCATCTGGTCCATTTTGAACTCACTGCTTCCATCCCAGCTTAAAGCACATTCGGGACTGTGGCAGCCAGCAGGCCAAAGCTTAAGCCCAGCGACCAAGGGGGCAATCTGGCCGCTGCTGTCCATCACCATATCCCCCAGGCTTAGAGTTACTACCTCACGACGGCTTTCTACTAATTCCAGAGGGTTAGGTGCTATTTGCCCGGGCAAGGTACCGCTCAGCAGCATCAGTGCCGTTTGCTTGCTTAAGCTGCTGTAGCCATCATAGGGGTACAGACTCGTCGGTTCCAAACGCGTGCAAATCGTCAATTCCCGCGGTTGAGGGGTGGCAGTGGCCATAGGAAGGCTTGCAGCGGTGGGATTTGTTGTACTGGGTACACTGGTAGCAGCAGGTGTCTTTTGGCCTGTGCAGGCTGCAAGCAATAAAATAAGCAGCCAAACCAGTAACTTTTTCCTATTCATCGTCATCATCCTCTTCAATTTCCATTGAGCCGCCGAAGCGCAGTCGCAAGTACGATTCGTAGCGTTGGGGGTGGATTTCACCTTTTTCTACAGCAACTTGCACCGCGCAGCCTGGTTCATGACTGTGGGTACAGTCGCTAAATTGGCAGCTTGCCACCAGGGGGGCAATTTCGCGATAATACGCATCCAGCTCTTCCGGCTGAATATCCCAAAGCGCCAGGGTTCGCATTCCCGGCACATCAGCAACCCAACCGCCTTCCGGCAATTCAAACAATTGCCGTACCTGTGTGGTATGCCGCCCCTTGCCCTTGCCAACACCCTGACTAACCTTTCCTACGGCAAGCTCCAGACCAGGATGCACCGCATTGAGCAGGCTGCTTTTACCCACTCCCGAAGGCCCCGCCAACGTACTCAGTTTACCCTTTAGACGTTTGCGAATAGTAGCAATCCCTTCGCCGCTTAAGGCCGATGCATAAATAACTTCGTAGCCCAAACGCTCGTAAGGCGCAAAAAGCGCTTGCGCCTCCTGCAAAGGCATGAGATCCAGCTTGTTCGCAATGATCATTGCTGGGATATGCTCTCGTTCAGCAATCACCAGAAAGCGGTCCAACATACGCAGCTTTGGGTCGGGCTCACGCAAGGCAAACACCAGCAGAACCTGGTCCGGGTTGGCAAGAATTACCTGTTCGTATTCGTAATTGACGCCCGAAAGAGCCCGTGATAGTACTCTTTGGCGCGGCAGGACTTCTTCGATGTTTCCGCTGCCATCCGCATTTTGCGATACACGCACTCTGTCCCCTACGGCCACACGGTCACCTTCGGCCCGTCCTCGGCGCAGCCGTCCGCGCATACGGCAGACAATGTCACCCTGTTCCGTGCGCACTGTCAGGTAACCCGCCTGTGAACGAGTAACCAGACCTGGTAAATGTAGCTGAGAAGGGTTTAAATTAGCTTTCAGGGGTCGGGGTCTCCGTTGAAGGTACGTAAGGCTTATCTTCCCAGGGCATGGTACCGCCCGGATCACGGTTATCGGAAAAGTAGAGCGAGACAATCCGCCGGAACAAAGGCGCTCCGTAATCGGCGCCTTCGCCGGCATTCTCAAATACAATTGCAATGGCAATATCGGGCAGGTTAGGGTTATTGTTAAAAGTATAGCCCCCAAACCAGGCATGTTCATCCAGCCCGGGGATGCCGGTCTGGGCCGTGCCCGTTTTGCCGGCAATATTGCCCTTTAGCCCGCGCATCACATGCGCTGCCGTTCCGCTGGGGTTACGCATGACCATAATCATTGCGTCCTGAATAGTGTGCAAGTTTTCCAAGCTCACAGGCAGAGTGCTGCGCACCTCTGGCTCGAAACTGTAAACATCGGCACTGCCATCAATCGGAGTAATCTTTTCAACCAGCGTTGGCCGGTAAAGCGTACCATCGTTACCTATTGCACCCAAATAATCCACAACCTGCACCGGGTTTGCCTGCAGAGTGTACTGGCCAATAGCCAGCTGCACGTTCCCAAAGGCATCGGTGGGCTGGTCAAAACGGCCAGCAAAGGAACCAATCTCGATGCCAGTTCGCTGGCCCAAGCCAAAGGCCCTGCCCATATCGTACAAATCGCTCTTGTAATTCGAAGCCCAAAGCTGCCATCCAATTTGATAAAACCAGGGATTGCAAGAGCGCATTAAGCCTTGTTCCAGTGTAAGCGGCCCCGATGGCGGCAGTTCTGACCAATAGGTCCAGTCGTAGCCGGTCCAGCCTTCCTTCTCCCAGACATGTCCGCAATTAAGCACGGAATCAGCCGTATAAATACCCGTTTCAAGTGCTGCAGCCATGGCTATCGGCTTAAATACCGAACCCAAGGGGTACGCTCCTTGGGTAGCACGGTTCAGTGCAGGCTGATCTTCCCCGTTGAGTGTCCCTAAATCATTTTGGTCAAAACCTGGGTTACTTACCAGAGCGCGGATTCTGCCGGTATCTTTCTCCATTACAACTACAGCAGCTTTAAAATCTGCCAGACTGTTCTGAATACGCGTTTGCAGCTCACTGTCGATGGTGGTGGTAATCGAGGCGCTCACCACTTTTGGCGAACTGGCGATATTGGTAACAATCTGGCCGGCAGCATCCACCACGCGTAAGGTCAAACCAGCCTGCCCGTTAAGGTATCTTTCACCCCAGGCCTCCAAACCGTCCACGCCAACCAAGGCTTCCGGGTTGTAGCCCATACGCTTGTAACGTTCGGCCTGGTCAGCCGGGATAGGATGCACAAAACCAACTGCGTGTTCTGCCACGCCTCCTGGAGCATAAGAGCGGCTTACCGTTTCGTCCACAAGCAGGCTGCCGCCGCGCACGTAAAAATCGATATCGTTTTGGAATCGGGCAGCCTGTTCCTGGCTGACCTGACAAATGGGATTCTTCCAATCCAGATTGCCCACATTCATGCGCGCAAGTACACGTTCCTGGGTGATCCCGCAGAGGTCCGCCATCATGCTCACAAAATAGGCTTGTTCTTCCCCGGGCAGCAAGTCGCGGCGCACGCTCAAATCCACTGCTTTGATTTGAACCACCAAGGCATTCCCGTCCTTATCGTAGATGTTCCCCCGGGATGAGGGATCCATCTCCAGTTTTAAGCTGCGCCCTTCAATCAGCTCTGGCATGATTAGCGCAGGAGTCCATGCCACCTTCCAGCTTAGGTCTTCAAGCACCAGATTCATCAAAGTGTCGCGCTCAATCTTGCCAAAGCGGTTTGTTTCATAAGTAACCGAATAAGCTACCTGAGCAGCCAATGGGTTCAGGATCGCAAACGAGCGCACTTCATAGCTCATTTCTGCGTAAGTAAGGGCGGCATAAGCATTCATATACGCCTTTACCATATCCTCCTGACTGACGGCAGCCTGGGTGCCTGTACTCAACTGACTGTACATGTTCTCGTAATCTTCAAGCCTGGCAGCGTCCAGAAAGGCAACTGCACTGGCTTCCGGGTTTGGAGCTTCATGGATTGTCATTTGTGGACTAGGCAAGTCAGTTGCTGTAGGCAGTGGTGCAGGCGTAGGGGTTGCCCCCTGGCATGCGCTGATCAGAAAACTGAGGAGAAGGAGCAGAGGTATCAAGCGTTTCATGCTACCTCGTTGTGCTTGCCACGTATCTGCTGCCACACGGGACAGTTAATTCGCAAGTAAGCCTGACATTCCGCAGCAATGTCTCGATTCCCTTGCAGGTCTGCAGCTTCAAAAAGGTTTTGCAGCGTGCAAAGGGGCAGACCGATTACGTTGGCATGGCAGCCCTGGATTTTCTCCACCGGGTGAAACCCAAGGTGCTGAATAGCGTAACCCCCGGCTTTGTCGCGCCAGTCTTCACTGGCAATATAGTCGTCCAGCTCCGCGCTGCTGTAATGGCGCATGCAGACGGTTGTCTCGCAGTGCCCTGCAAGCTCCTGACCATCCGTTTGCAAACAAACCGCCGAATGCACAGCATGCGCCTTGCCGCGCAGCTTTTCCAGAGTACAGCGAGCCTCTGCCGCATCTTTTGGTTTGCCCAGCAATTCAGAACCCAAAGCTACAGTTGTATCTGCCGTTACCAAAGCTGCATCGCTTCTCTGACCATTTGCACGCGCCTTAGCCAGCGCAAGGCGCAGCACATAATCTGCTGGGGATTCTTTTGGCTGCCGGCTTTCATTGGTATTTCCCGGTCGAACCTCAAAAGGAATACTAAAAAGCGCCAGCAGTTCTTTACGCCGTGGCGATACCGATCCTAAAAGCAATGAGAATTGTTTTTTCATTCGAACTGCGATTCTAACATGATTGACCCGCTCGTTCTTCTTCCATACTGACCTTCCAGCAAGTATGTGCTTCCTGAACAATAACCTGTATGCCACGAAGGTTGAATCCACTGGCAAATATAACTTGTGCTTCGTTTTCCTAGTAAGTTGCCAGGTTTTATTCTCTTGCTTTTACCTGAAAAGTATCAAAATCCCGCGCCAGGCTGGTATTAGGAAAAACGGCCTGGGCTTCAGCCAAAACGGCATCATCGCGATAGCGTCGGGAAATATGCGTGAGGATCAATTGGCCTACACCAGCTTCCAATGCCAAATTGGCGGCCTGTTCCGCAGTGATGTGTCCAAATTCGCGGGCCAAGCTGGCTTCTTCCTTTAAGTAGGTAGATTCGATCACCAGGGCATCGGCTCCACTAACTGCCTCCAGCAGTTTTTCGGGCTTGCCCACATCGCCTACTACTGCAAGGCTGGTACCGCGTCGGGCTGGCCCCAGCACCATATCGGGTTCAATTAACCGGCCGTCTTCCAGTTTGATTGAGCGGCCCTCCACCAAGTCTTTACGCCAAGGCCCAGGTGGAATTCCCAGTGCTTCAGCTTTTTCAGGCAAAAATGGCCGGTGAGAAAACTCCTCAAAACGATAGCCCAACGATGCAGAACCGCGATGGTCTACTGCAAATGCCTCAATTGAAAAGTCCCCTGCTTCAAATATTTTCCCGGGAATAATGTCGTAGAGGTTCAAAGGCATTGGGGGTGGTGTGCCCCGCAATACCACTCCATGGATCAGGTCGCTAACCCTTTCCATCGTATGCCGGCTACCATAAATATTTACTTCTTCAATGGCTTCCCAGCGCATAAAGGTGGAGATCAGACCGGCCAATCCCAAAATATGGTCCAGGTGCCCATGCGTCAAAAGAATGTGCTTTAAGTTTCTAAACCCTACGCCGCTGCGCAGAATTTGGCGTTGGGTACCTTCTCCGCAGTCGATTAAAAAACGATATTCCCCATGCTTTACTACAAGCGAGGCAAGGCCGCGTTTAATGGAAGGGGCAGAAGCAGATGTGCCCAGAAATGTAAGTTCGTACAAGGGATCGCCACTCCTATCCCTGCATATTAGTTTCTCGTTTTGCTGATTCCGCTGATTTGTTTGAGCATCCCCAGAGCAGTTATTCCGATCTGGAGGCCTTGGGTAGCTGTTATAGGTGCCTGATTTGCCTCATTCTCTGCTGCTTCAATCAATGTATGGGCTGCTTTTACGCCCAAGAGAGCACCGAGTACGCCTCCGATCACGAGGGTGAGGGTCTTTGTGGATTGCTTCATTGTTGTTTTCCTTTAATAAATCTTTGCCTGAACGAGTCAGAAACCTGGTTTGCCTTGGCAGCCCACTCCTGAATCGCGATAATCGGTTTTGCTGTGGCGTCACTGCCAGTCTTCATCATCTGCCTTGCCTTCAGAAAGTAATCGAGTACCTTTTCGCCTGCAACTGGCAGCTTTTTTTTCAGCACGATAACGAGCACGATCATCGCTGTCAGCAAGAGTATGCCCAGCAGACTCCATAGAAGCCAGGGTAAGACAATCCAAACTGCTGCTGCATCGGCACTGCCGCGCAGGCCGCCTGCACCCGGCTCCATCAAGCTGCTAATCAGCCATACCATTGCCGCGAAAAAAACAAGCGTTCCCAGCAGCATGGGAAGCCATATTTGCAGCAGACTTTGGCGGCGATGATTTCTGAGGGTTGAACTGGTATTTACATTTGGTAAGGACATGCCTCTATTTTACATGAAAAAGACTGCAGCAACCCAATGCTTGTATGTGCAAGTCCCTTTAAAAAGGCGAGTTGTCGTTCTCAGGCGTTCCATGGAAGATCAGGCGGCCCATTGCCGGACGTTGGATGAGCTTATGAGTGCGCACGTAGTCAAATATGGCGTCATGCATCCTGATACCGGTATCTTCAAACTGCAGCTGCTCAGCAAGTGCAGCGGTTCCGTTTCCGCCCGATGCCATATACTGGCTGGTGCAAATGCTGTACCGCTGGTCTGCAAGAACTGGATCTCCGTTCTCAAGCCAAATACCCTGCACTTTTTTTCCAGCTGCTTGGTGATGATCCACCTCCACTACAAAACCTGAGTGGATTAAGCCGGCATTGTTTCCAAAACGCTCGGGCTCATAAACCATCTCAAAAAGCTCGTAAAGCTGGGCACCGCTAATCCCCGCAACCATAATGGGATCATTAAAACCCATTGCAGTAATTATTTTTTCGCGATTGAGATCACCAGCCGTAAGAATGCGCCCGGAAGAGGTTGCATTCATGTATGCCAGCTCCGTCTTACCGGCTGCCCTGGCACAATCGGCAAAGAAGTTCCCCATAGGGCTTTCAAACGCAAGCCTCATGAGCAGGTCTTCTTCCAGGGTTCCCAAAACTTCAGTAAGATAGGGCTCCACTTCTCGCGAAATGGTTTCAATAAATTGATTGAGCGCTGGTTTATGTGCATCGTATGCAGATGCCATGACATCGATCATCTCAAAGGCTTTTCCGGTTACTTTTCGGGTATTGGTGTCAAAGCTTAAAGAAAGGTGCGGCAGCGATTTTCCGCCAAAGCCGCCCTTAAGCACAGAAACACCTTCAACTTCAGAAGCAAAATCTCCGGGAATATGGCCACCAATCATTACATCCACTTGGAGGTCTTTGACTGCGTGCAGCAAATCAATCAGCTCTCCGCTCACGCCCTCCGGGTTGATATAAAAGGGATGGTGTGCCAGAACTACAATGATTTCTGCCCCTTTGCTGCGCAGCTCGGGGATGTACTTATGGCAAGCCTCGGCACTGGAACCAATCTGGTATGGCAAGAAAGCCTTCTTTTCAACCATGTAAGGCGTGTACTCAGTAGTTACTCCTACAATTCCAAGCTTCATTCCGTCCAGATCAACCAGGGTATAAGGCAACGTGCCTTTAACCAGATTACCGGTTTCTTTTTCGCTGATGTTTGCACAGAGCACCGGGAAAGGACATGCGGCAAGCGTAGCTTCCAAAAAGTCTTTTCCATAGTCAAACTCGTGGTTTCCCAAAGTCATCACATCGGTTTCAAGCAGTGTTAATGCTTCAACAATGGTCTTACCATCCCAAAGGGTATCGCAAAAGTTGTCGCCGGCATCCAGGAGCAGGGTTCGCTTGGGGTTCTTTTCCCGTATCGATTGAACTGCGCTGTAAAATTTCAGGATTCCAGGCACGTTTTCCTTAGCCCGCAGCTCGGCAGCAAAGTCTGCATGTCCTAATATGTCAATTGTGATCGTTGTATCTGTCATACTGTTAACCCTTCATACCCCCTCTGGAAACACCTGTAACAATACTTTTGCGAGCGGTCAAAAAGAGAATGATCATTGGCAAAACCACAATGGTTGCACCTGCCATCAGTCTTTCATAGCGGATGCCGCTTTCAGTGGTAAAAGCAAACAAGCCAAAAGGCAAAGTGCGTTTTGACTGGGTATTAATCATTAATACTGACCACAAAAAGGAGTTCCAGGCAATAATGGCATTGAGCAATCCGATTGTTACCAAAGTGGGCTTGGCCAAGGGCACCATGATGCGCCAGAGGTAAGTCCAGTTGGAAGCGCCATCCACTCTGGCCGACCAATACAAACTGTCCGGAATAGAAAGAAAGAAGTTCCGCAAAATGTACGTGTAAAAAATGCTGGAGGTAAAGGGGACAATCAAGGCCGGAAGCGTGTCGATCAGTTTCCAGGCAACCATAGTCGAATAATTCGAGATAATCAGCATCTCAAATGGAATCATCATCAGCGCGATCAGCATCGCAAAGAGGATTTCACGGCCCGGGAATTTGAGCCGCGAGAAAGCAAATGCCGCCAAAATAGTTGTAAACATGGTTGCTGCTACACAGGCAACGGTTACGATCACCGAGTTCAGAAAGTATCTGGCAAAAGGCGCAGTACGCAAAGCAAACACATAGTTTTCAAATGTGGGTGTTTGCATCCAAAATGTAGGGGGTGTTGTATTCACTTCGGCAGCTGTTTTAAGCGAAGAGATCAGCATCCAAAAGAAGGGGAATACCATAATGATCGCCCCTACAGTCAAAAGGGTATAGATCAATGTTTTTTTGATAAAGTCGGACACCCTTACTCCTTCAATAATGTTTCCACTTACGCTGTAACAGCAGTTGGATTAATGTAAATACAAGAACAATCAAAAAGAGGATCATAGCACTGGCTGCTGCCGGCCCCAGGCGCCATTTAACGTAAAACTGTTCATACATGTAATAGATCACGGTATACAGTGAGTACGCTGGCCCCGGTTTGCCCCCAAACAAGGGAAAAAGTTCGGTAAACACCTTGGAAGCCGAAATCATGTTGACGATAATAACCAAGCCAATCGTTGGAGCCAAAAGCGGCACGGTGATACGGAAGAAGATATCCAGAGGGCTTGCCCCATCCACCTTGGCAGCCACATTAAACTGAGGGTTGATGTTCTGCAGCCCCGCCAGGAGAATGATGATTGTAAAGGGGAGCATGCTCCAGGTGCCAAAAATAATCAGGGAATAAATTGCGTAGCGCGGGTCGTTGAGCCAGTTAATCCCGCTAACGCCAAAGAGTGAGAGCAGGTAGTTTATCAGGCCATAGTCAAAATTGAACAGCCAGCGAAAAACCAGCCCCACAGCGGTTACTGAGGTGACCATCGGCATAAAATACGCGGTTTGGAAGAGACCCTGCAGTTTAATTTTAGAATTAAGTAAAACAGCAATGAGCAAGGAAATAATCGTTGCCGCCGGCACAACTACAGCAACATAAGTACCCGTGTTCTTTAAGGCGTTAACAAAAGTTGGGTCCGAAAATACCCGCGCGTAATTTCCAAACCCGTAACCGGCAAACTCGCGGGTAAGCACCCGATAATCTTCCCGAAACGAAATTAAAACCACATTGATAAAGGGGTAAACGGTAAAAATAAGGATGCCCAGCATGAACGGAAACAGGTAAGCTGCAGGCCTTAAAAAGGTAGCAACAGTTACCCGTTCATCACTCTTATAAGCACGTCTTTTCATAGCAATCGCTCGCCGGTGTTCTGATCAAAAAGAAATACACCCCGGTTCTTGAAGCCCAGGCTTACCAAATCGCCTGCAGCAATTTGCTCTTCGGGATCAACAAAGGCCCGTAAGCGTTGCCCGGCATAGTCCACGACTGCCAAAGCGTCTTTCCCAGCGAGATAATGGTCAATTACGGCAGCTTCAAAATCTTTTGTCCGCTTGTTTACGCTTAAGCTTTCAGGGCGTACTGCCAGGACAGCCTTTCCATTAAACCCGAGCTGCTTACCAATTGCAATCGGAGTGCTGGCTTCGTCTGCTAAAAATCCGTCCGGACCCAGCCGACCCTTTAGCTGGTTGATTGCCGGCGCCCCGAGGAACTCAGCCACAAAGAGGTTGGCAGGGTCATCATACAAACTGCGCACCGTGTCATACTGCTGCACAACCCCATTTTTGAGCAGCATGATGCTATCCGCAATACTGCTGGCTTCTTCCTGATCATGGGTGACAAAGATGGTTGTAACGCCCGCTTCGCGCTGGATACGCCGAATTTCTTCACGCATTTCCACCCGCAGCTTGGCATCCAGATTAGAAAGGGGTTCATCAAGCAGGAGAAATGAGGGCGATTTGATTAATGCCCGCGCGATTGCTACGCGCTGTTGCTGGCCGCCGGAAAGTTCGTGCGGTTTGCGTTTCATCAGGTCGGCAATTTGGACCAAAGCTGCCATTTCCTGGGCCTTTTCGAGGACAAGTTTCTTAGGTATACGCTTTACTGAAAGTGGAAAGCAAATGTTCTCCAACACAGTCATATGGGGGTAAAGAGCGTAATTCTGGAAAACAAGCCCCACATTGCGTTTTTGCGGAGGTAACTCGGTTACATCCTTGTCGTCAAAAAAAACTTTCCCTTCCGAGACCGGAATAATCCCGGAAAGCATGTTGAGCATTGTGCTTTTACCGCAACCTGAAGGTCCCAGTAAGGCAATCAGTTCCCCGCTCTTAAAAGTAGCCGTAAGGTTCTCTATTGCTACTACCGAGTCAAATCGTTTTGTAAGGTTTTCAACGCTTGCTTTCATGTGTTCTAATCAGTTCCTTAATGGCTTGACCATCGCAGTTTTCCATGCTCAGGCCCAGAATCTCCGCCAGGGTTGGTGCAATATCCACCATATTTGCCTGATCAAGTTTAACTCCAGGTACAAACCCTGGCCCGCAGACAATTAACGCTGTTGTTTCCAGACGGTCAGGTCGGCTGCCATGGGTAGCCATACCAATCTTATGGTCTCCCGGCTCGCGGCTGACCCAAACCTCGCTGTTATCCAGGCGGTCAGAAAATGATACATTACGGTCACTCTCAATTACAAAGTCAAAAGGTCCTGTCAAATGGTATTCCGCTTTAGCCTGGTCTTTATCCAATACGTATCTTAGCTTGATATTTGGATCATCCTTCAGGGTTTCGAGGAAGGCACGCACCCGTTCAAGCTGGGCAGTATCCTCAGGGTTGGCCACTTCAATGAAACAGGACAAACCGGCTGAATGTCCAAAAGCTTCAAAAGAAATTAGCTTTCCCTTCTCGTCAAGCTCGATAAAGCCTTCATTAGCAAACAAACGATTGATATTGAGCACATCTTCAACATCTGTTTGCCCATGATCACCCACAATAACAAAGTTAGTGTTTTCAAAATCACCATATCTGCGTACCGTTTCAAGCAAAACGCCAAATTCCTGGTCGTGCTTGCGCAGCTGTTCGTGAGTACGTTCGTGGTAAACCCCAAATGTATGGCGCACGCTGTCCAAATCGCACATCTTTACCAGCATCACATCCGGTTGCCCAAAATCCTCAATAATGTCGGGGGCAACTGCCATGGTAAAGAGGTCCAAGCTGCGGTCCAAACCTTTGAGATAACGGCCGTATTTCCAGAAGTAAGCATCCATCAGATTCTTCGTTGCAGTGCCTTCAAGCCACTTTTCCGGTTCGTAGCCATAGTAATCGTAGGGCACAATCATCGGGAAATTAAAGTCCAGGTCAGCAGCGCCTGAAACTGGCCAGCTCAGAGAGCAGGTGCTCAGACCGGCTTCACGGGCATAGTCCATCAGCGTAGGCACCTTAATATCTCTGCGCATGTTATGCCAGGGCAAACCTGTCTTTCCACCGCGCTCAAGCGCCTCGTTGTGCAGAATGCCATGACCATCCACATACCTGCCGGTAAGGATGGCAGTATGACACGAATAGGTTAGAGCAGGATGTACCGGCAGGATGCTGCGCACATATGACCCTTTCTCAAAAAGCATCGAGAAATGGGGCATGGCCATCATCCATTCCAAATCATGGGAACAGAGTGCATCAATGACAAAAACCAGCAGCTTCATTTAGATATCCAAGTTCTTTTCACTTAAGTGATGATCCCGCAGGACATAGGTTCTTCCCAGGGTGGGGATCAACTGCTGCCCGTCTTTTGGCAGCAGACGTTCCGGGTTATAGGAGTGGCAGGGGATAAGGACATGCGGGTTGATTGTATCGACGAAGTATTTTACCTGGCTGGGATAGGCATGCGAAAAGTAGTTTTTGGAAGAAAAGCTGGTAAATTTGAAACCCGCTTTTTCTACCAGCATCAGCATCTTGTCAAATGCCGGATCATAAGGGCCTAAGGGCATTCCACCCATATGTAAATAGGTCCCTTTCGGCAAACTGAATAATTCCATAATGTGACGATAGCTGTTCTGCACCAAAAACGCGTTGGGGGATGACAGAATTTCATCCAGATCTACCTTATGCGATCTCTGCCGAAGTTCCTCAACCCAGGAAGCGGCATTTTTGCCAAAACGATCCGAATCAGGGTAGTAAACGCAGGGTTCAATGCCAAAGAACTTAAGAACCAGATAAGCCGCATCTGGTTCGAACACACATTTTTTACCCAGGCTTTCGGCCCAATCCATCAGCTTTCGGGCATCCGTCATTTCGCGCTGGTAATAATTGAACACCGTAAGGCCTGCTGCACCCGATATTTCATCATAGATCCACTGGTAGTAATCTTCCTCGCTCAAAAGTCCATCAGGCAGTTCCCGGCTGGCTTGAATGGCGTGGGGGTCAAGGCTTTGGTTAGTGGGCAATAAAACATCATCCATGAATGCGGTAGCATCGCAAATCAGCACATCCACTTCATAGGGTTTCAAAAAATTCAGCTGCTCAAAGGCTTGTACATGGTTTTCGCCATGTAAAACCAAATCGCCTGTCCAGTAAATCACCCCGTCCGGGGTTTCAATCAAAAAAGCAAAATCAAAGTAACTTTGGTCGTGGCAAAGCACCGGAGTCACTTCAATTTCGCCTACACGCACAGGCTGATAAGGATAAAGGTCCTGATAAGAGCGGCCATTCGTATCCACGCCCTCGCCAGTACGCTCCAGAGCCTGCTCAATAATCTGTGCATTTCGATGCATGTAAACGGGTATTTCAGGAGCCACGGTACCAATATGCGCCATGTGGTCCAGGTGCAAGTGGGTAATGAAAACTGCAGAATTTAAGCTGCTCGCTTCAAAAGGCTGTACTGCCGGGTAGCCAGACAGGTCTTTGGCCTGAAACAAACCGTCAATCTCGGGCAGGATTCCCAAACGCAGTTTATCGGTAAGCCAGTTTTTTGAACGCGGCTCGATGACACCATCAAAAACATTTTTTTTGGGGTCGAAGGCAGCGCCCATCTCCATCAGCACGCGGTCAGATCCATAGCGTACCGAAACAATCACCCCGCCAATGGTATGAATCCCAGAATAAAAGGTGAGTTCGGTTTGTTTTATCGTCACAGTTCTCTCCTTTGTTCCGGGTACAGATGAAGTCAAGCAGCTGAAATCATATCTTTTGCTGCTTGACTTCCTTTAATTAAATTAGCTTACCTATCTTCTTACTGCTGCAGGTCAGCGTTGCAGGCAGCTTCGGCGGCATCCAATGCAGCCTGCGGCTCCAAAACGCCCATTGCTGCTTCCTGGATCATTTTGTCAATGTGCGTGCGTACTGCAGCTGAACCAGGAATGCTGCTCAGGAAGCTCATGCGGTCAATCTGCTCATAGAGCGCCTTGGCGGCAATGTTGGTTTTCAGATAGTCCTGATAAACCGGTAACTCCCGGGCTTCCTTATAAGCAGGGATAGCGCCAAAGGCAATCGCCCAGTTTGCCAAAGTTTCGGGCTCAATCAAGAAGCGCAGGAACTTGTAAACTGCTTCGGCCTTTTCTTCAGTAGACTTAAAGGACATGTAGCCAGTGCCCCAGGAAGAAATATATGGCACAGTACCTTCCTGCGGGATTGGAACGCAGCCTACTTCAAACTTATCACCAACAGCGCCCCTCACATAATCAATACCGGCAGAAGAACCGATATAAGACCCAACGGCCTCGGAACCAAAGGGGTTCGAGAAATAATAGTCTTCTCCAACCAACCTGAAGTTGCCGGCTTTTACATTGTCAGCAAACCAGGTTAATTGCGCAAGACCGATCTCGTTATTGAACTTGACCGTTTTGGTAACGGGGTCAATGTAATCGCTGCCTGCCTGCTTAATCAAACCTTGCCAGGTATCAATGGCAGAGTCAGTTCCAAAGCCGGGGATGCCCTTCTTTTCGCGAATGACCTTGCTGTAGTTTTCAACATCTTTCCAGGTCTTTGGAGGTTCAAGTCCAAGCTCATCAAACATGGTTTTGTTGTAGAAGAGCACTTCACTGGTGCTGATTGCCGGGAAAAGATAGATCTTGTCGGGATCCCACTGCGTGATCTCGCCATAAAGATCACCGGAGAGGCTTTCTTTAAAGCCAGGGATACCAATTTCAGGGTCGTTAATGAAAGGCGCAAAATCCACCAGCAGATCATCAGCCATGTAGTTCACAGCCTCTGTAGGGAAGGCACCCACCAGGTCAGGTCCGGTACCGTTCCGAACTGCCTGCATTACTTTGGCCCAATAGTCCTGATAGGGCTGAGCAATCGCAATCATTTTGACTTCGTCCTGAGAGGCATTAAAGTCTTCAATAATCTTGTCCAGAGCAGCCTGATGATGTTCGCCCAGGGTATGCCACATCGTAATTTCGATAGGTTCAGCTGCTTTGGCTGGTTCCGGCGCTGCTTCACTGGGTTTCGTTTCAGGCGCAGCTTCCTTAGGCGGTTCTGCTGCACTGGTAGGGGCTGGGGCAGGCTGTGACGCACATCCTGCCAGGATGCTTATCACCATAAAAAGTGATAAAACGGCAAATAACAGCTTTTTCATCTTATTTCCTCTTTTCTTCAAACTAACTTTTCCAAAAACATCCGTAAGTCCTGTACGGACCTCAACTCCAAATCGCAGGGCATAGATTTCACGCCCGGAAATGGGTTCATCCAAACTGATTTCGCGCCAAGCTCTCTGAGCAGCGCCAGATCGTTGTAGTAAAAATCTCCGATGGAGAGCAGCGCACTGGGTGATTGAAGTATCTTATTATCTATCGTATCCAGACTAACTAAAAGGTCATGTGGTTTCCCGGCGGAAAACTTCGACACGGTAAAAGCATCCTTTAAGCCGATAGCGCTTAAGTACTCTTCGGCGACCTCCTGGCCCGAATTACTCATCAGAATGGTAAGGTAGTTCTGGGTAAGACGGTCTAAGACCTGTCGAAAGCGCGGATCAACAGGCTCGGCATTAGCCAGCATTTTTGCCCGTGTCCGCAGGTACAGTTCCTCTCCCCGTCCATTTTCCGTGAGTCCCAGGCTGGATCCAATTAAGCTTAGCAGTGCCCACAAGTCCCCAAGATTTATCGCTTCCGGTTCAGCTTCCGGTATCTGCGTAGCGGCAATATGCTTAAACAACTCTTCGGGACTATTAAAATCGCGACTGCTTGGGAGGTAAAAGGCATTCATCTGGAGCGCCTCACCCGCCAATACCTTATCACAAAACTGGCAAAGAGCAAGATCCCAATCAGCATATTTTGAGTTTTCAACAAGGAAGGGAATGTAATAGTGGTGCACATTCAGATCTTGGTACACCGTTCCGTCCAAATCAAAAAGAATGAATTGAATGCTTGAAAATGCAGCAATAGAACGTGTCATCTTAGCTCAAGTCAGTATAGCAGGCTTAACCTAAAAGAGTTTTACGTTTCGGTAAAAGATTTTTATCGGCGTGTTTAAATTTGGAATAACTTAAGTTCTGTAGAGAAAACGACTTAAGAGCTGCTCAAAAAGGAGGATTGTTTTTCCAAAAAAGGTATTAGGAAGCTGCCCCACCAGGACTTGCTTTACAGGGTCAATCAAAAACAAAACGTCAGCTTCTCGGGCAAGCCTGCTTTCTGCCACCCGGGTAAAGGCAATTGCCTTGAACTTATGCTGTTTTGCCCTTTTCACATTTTCTAAGACATTAGCTGTTTCACCGCTTTGGGAAATTGCGATAATGAAGGATGCTTCAATGTTCGAGCTTAAACCTTTTTTGCGGTTCTGTTCGCGAAAAATCACATAGTCATAAAAATGGACGCCGCTGTACATCAAAAAACCGCAAATTGCCATTCTGCGGCTGATGTAATTCGCAACTACAGAGCCAAAGCCCTCGCCGACTACAAAAGCGTTCCTTTGGCGATTTTCTTCCAGGATTTCAGCTAGTTTAAGGTAGCTGGCTTCGTCATAGGGGATGGCGAATTCTTGGACTGTATTTTCTTCTTCGCGTTTTTTCTGCAGATGGTAATAAAGCTCGGTATAACCGCTAAAACCCAGTTTTTTACCGAGCTTACTGATAAAAGCAGTAGATACATAATTTTCTGCCGCTACCTGAGTAATGCTTACCCTGCCTGCCCCCGATTCAATATTACGGATAATAGTTTGTATTACTGCTGTTTCCTGATCGTTCAGGTTGTTCAGAAGTAAGTAATACCCCATATTCTTGGCTTGAATTTTATTCTTATCCATAGCATCCCCACTATTATCATACAATAGTTTTCAATGCGCATCGTCAGCTTGCCTTTTGTTTTGCAAAAAAGCTTTGTCAACAAGGCTTAAAGTCCGCCCCTAAAGCGGATCTTTTTTGGGGTTTTCCCTTGGGAAACGGTCCTCTTTCGTGTATAATTTTTTCAGTTTGTTTTGTTAATACATGTACCTGGGAGGTAGTTTCTGCCTTGGGCATGGTAGTACAGAAGGTTAGGCGTTCTTTTTAGCGCTAAGTTTTGGCAGTAAAGATCAGGCCCTGCAAAAGGCCTTGGCAGATGAAAAAGCTTATAAGCTAGCTACAGAGCTGCACAAGCAAGCAGAAGTCCTGCTTTTTGCCATTTCAATAACTTGTTCTATCCTTATCTGTTCTGGCCACGCCCCTGGCGTGGCTTTTTGAATCAGATGAGCGCGAAAATCACGGCTATCCAGCCCCAACAGCGCAATCGCGACCGTGTGAACATTTCCCTCGACGGTCAATATGCTTTTTCCCTGGCACGCCTTACAGCAGCCTGGCTTAAACTTGGACAGGAGCTGAGTGCCGACCATATCCAGGAACTGCTTAACAAAGACGAAGTTGAAACAGCGTATAACCGTGCCCTGCACTACCTTTCTTTCAGAGCGCGCAGCAGCGCCGAACTGGAACGATATTTGCAGCAGAAAGAGTATCAAGCATCGGTTATCGATGCTGTGCTTGAACGTTTACAAGAACAAGGCTTTCTCGATGACTTGCGTTTTGCGCAAGACTGGATCGAGAACCGCAATACCTTCCGGCCCCGCAGCAGACGGGCTTTACGCGTAGAACTTCTGCGCAAAGGCCTGCCGCCCCACATCATTGAAGAGGCTCTTGATAAAAGCCTCCCAGATGAACGTGCAGGCATTCTGCAGGCCGGGCTCAAACTGGGCAAGAAATACCGTGCCTTGCCCAACGAGGAGTTTCGAAAAAAACTGGCAGCTGCCTTGCTGCGCCGTGGTTACAAGTACGCGGATGTAGTTGAGGCACTCCCGCAGATTTGGGCTGCCCTCGTGCACGACCCCAGCACGGATAAACTGTGAAATGGAGCTTTTGACACCATGAATTCCCAACTTTCTTACCAGATGATGGGTCCCCAGGGACCAAATCTGCTTTTGCCAGTCCTGGCCCTTATCCTGGGCTTTGCACTTGGCATCCTGGTTTACATGATGATTCGCAAGAACCAGGACTTGAGAACACATAACACCGCCGGAGATATCATCGAACGAGCCAAAGAAGAGGCTAAGCAAATTCAGCTGGATGCCAAGGATGCAGCGCTCAAAATTGCCCGCGAAGCAGAGCTTGATCTCCAAAAGAAGCGCAACGAACTCAGCCGCGAAGACGACCGCCTGGTAAAACGCCGCGAAGATCTCGACAACCGCTTTGACCAATTCCAACAGCGTGAAACTTCCCTGAATAAGCGGCAGAGCAGTATCGACAAACGCGCAAACGAGATCGAAGCCCTTTACGGTCAGCGTATGGCGGAATTGCAGCGTGTTGCAGAAATGACGCGCGATGAAGCGCGGGATGTCCTTATGGAAGAAGTAGAAAAGGAAGCCCGCAACGATATGGCACGCATCATTCGCCAAATCGAAAACGAAGCCCGCGAAACCGGTGAGGAACGGGCCCGCGCGCTGGTTGCTGACGCCATTCAGCGCGTTGCTTCAGACAAGGTCGCCGAGGTAACCACCTCGCTGGTCAGCCTGCCCAACGAAGAAATGAAAGGCCGGATCGTGGGCCGCAACGGGCGTAATATCCGCAGTTTTGAACAGGCCGCCGGAGTAGACGTAATAGTAGACGACACACCTGAAACCGTTACCATCTCCTGTTTCGACTCCGTACGGCGCGAGATTGCGCGCCGCGCTCTTAGCCGCCTGGTTGTTGATGGCCGCATCCACCCCGCTTATATCGAAAAGCTCCTGGAAGAAGAACGCCAGCAGATGGACCAGGATATCATCAAAGCCGGCAACGATGCCGCCTACGAAGCCGGTGTACACGGCCTGCACCCTGAAATCCTCAAAAAGATGGGACGCCTAAAATTCCGCACTTCTTACGGGCAGAACCAATTGGCACACGCCGTTGAAACCTCCAAAATTGCCAGCGTGATTGCTGCCGAATTAGGCGCCAATATAGATGTTGCAAAAACCGGCGCCTTCCTGCATGACCTGGGCAAAGCAATGGACCACAACACTGAAGGCACCCATGCCCTGATAGGAGCTGAATATGCCAAGCGTCATGGGGTATCACCCGCCATTGTCAATGTAATCGCTTCGCATCATCACGAAGTGGATCAGCAAAGTGTCGAAGCAGTCATTGCGGAAGCGGCCGATGCCATCAGCGGGGCCCGTCCCGGTGCCCGGCGTGAGGACCTGGAACAATACATCAAACGTCTTAAAGCGCTGGAAAGCATTGCCAACGCCCACAAATGCGTGGAGCAAAGCTATGCCATTCAGGCCGGCCGTGAAGTACGCATCATCGTGAAACCGGAAGAAATTGATGACCTTGCCGCACATGAGATCGCCAAGAATATCGCATCAGAAATCGAAAATACCATGCAGTATCCCGGTCAGATCCGAGTAACCGTTATTCGCGAAACCCGTGCCACAACCTATGCTAAATAAAACCTGCAATCAATGCTCCCAAAGAAAAGGATGATACTGAAAAGCTAGCAATAAACATTGAACATTGGAACCATAATGGAGCCTTTGAAACCACCAGAAACTGCTTGCAGTATTCTGCATATCATATATTCCCGCATTTATATGCAAAACATCTTATATTTGTGCTTCACAATATAAGATGTTTTCTTTTATGGTATTGCAAAAATAGATAATTTCACCATTGAAAATGGAATCATATCTATTTTTCCTTATTGAGAGTTGCTGGCTTGTTATATTGCACTCGCCAAACTTTTCAAAGAAGGGTAACAAGTAACTAAATCCCTAAAGATACGTCTGTATTAATGAACGAAAAAATGATTGCGGACATTCTTTAGAGGTTCCGAATAAATTAGGAGAGTTTGCTTGTGAAAAACGCAAAAAATGTAGGGCATCAATGATCTCATTCGAAAGCAGGTATCTAGAATTTGTTGATAAGGTTTATTGGTATATTCTACTGAAAGTCAGGAACACACATGAGGCTGAAGACCTTACTTCACAAACCTTTCTAAAAGCCTACCAAGCATATCCGACCCTTAGAAATCAAGATAGATTCGCACCTTGGATATTCAAAATCGCGCACAATTTATCCATGGATTATTTTAGACGGTCCAGACATTACAGCGAGAAAAACCCTGATTGTTTGCAAAGTGAACAAGATGGTTTATTGTCAAATGCGATGACCTCTGAGCTTTCTAGACAGATTCAAATGGAAATTAAAAGGTTGTCGAAAGAAGATCAGGACTTGTTAGACCTTCGTTTTGTAGCCCAATTAACATTCAAAGAAATAGGCGAAGTATTATGCCGAAATGAATCGACTGTAAAAAAAGATTATTACAAATTGATTATCCGATTAAGGAATTTATTAGAGGATAAATGAACATAAATGATTTTGAAAAGGAAATAGCTAAATCGTACAATCCTCAAGCTCCGAGGAAGGAGTTCAAAACTACTTTACAAAAAAGTTTTCAAATCCGTAACAATAAGAGCAAATCGATATTTCGATTAAGCTTTGCCCGCGCATTGCCTGGCTTGGCGTTACTGTTGGTTTTAACGATTGTCTTTATCATCGGGCCTAAGAAGGTCTGGGCACAACTCCAATTCTGGTTTGGTTTAGCTCCAGGAGTGGGACTCGTTACTACAGAATCAGACGTAAAAGTTTTGGAAGAACCAGTAAGCCAGACTCAAAACGGGATTACGGTGGAATTAACTTCAGTGATAGCCACACATTCAAAAACCATAATTAGTTACAGGATCATTGGCCTTCCAAGTGGAGCTTACAGTAATGATGAAAGCCAACCTTTTGGTTGCCAGTTGAATCCTTACTTACTAACCGAGACTGGTGAAAGGATTGAAACAACGGGTACTAGAACTACATTTGCTGCTTTACCTGAAAATACCACAATGGCGACCCTCATATTCCCTTGTCTGCCAGAAACCCGGGCTGGAAAATCACCGGAAAACTGGGGTATTCCCTTCTCATTGGTCAATGCAGATATGAAAGATATTGCTATGCCGGTGATAGAAGATTCTCAAGTTGAGGTTTTAGAAGAAACACCAACCTCAAGCTACCAGGAACTGGTTGATTCACTATCAACTGTTTCAGAAACAGCTGTTCTGCAGATCGAGAAAGTGATACAAACTCAAAATGGCTACATTTTTGCTGGGGTAATTCCCAATCAAGATACTGAAACTGAATGGCTTGGATCTTTCTCGACAAGTAAACCTGTCATCTTTGATGCTGAGCAAAAAAGACTTCATGCTTTTGAATCTGCAAATCGCAAAGAAATTATGGAAATGCTCTCCTCACAAATTGACGCAGGAAACTACCCATGGATGGTAGAAACTGATGCCAACAGCATTGCCTTTCCGATAACGATTCTTTGGGAAGCTCAATGGTTCGCTAAGGAATCTAATCCTGCTCAAGTCAGGTTCGAATTTGACTCAACTCAAATACCAGATGGCAGATCAGAACTTCAATTAAATCAAAAAATGCAGCTTGGAAAGGACGAAATCACAATTCAATCAATTCGAAAAACTTACCAAGGGGTCTATGAATTCAAGTTCCTTGTACCAGAAGAGCTTGCAAGTTTCGAAATCAGTATTTCGGATGCCAAAACCACTTGGGTTTCAACAAATAACGAGAATGGCATGCTCACTCTTACGCCTTTCTTTGACGTCCTTCCGGAAGGAAAATTTGAAGTTCTTTTAAGCAACCCAGTCTACTATGGGAAACAAATTGTTTTTTCATCTCAATGGTCCCCTTCAAACACAATGTCACAAACACAAAATTCGATCGCTGACAACCCATCTTGTTTGTTGCTGGATCCATTCCCAACATTTGATAAAAATAATACTCAACTGCATGGCAAATTGCTTTTTACCGAGCCATTTACTGAAAGCGGCACCAACGGTTTAACCCTTTACAATTTTGATGGCACCAACCGACAAGTTATTACGGAAAACGGAAGTTGGGGAAGCTTCTCTCCAGACGGGCAACGCATCGCTTATTTTGGGACAGACCAGTTTCTCCACATCTACAACATCCAAAGCAAAGAAGACAAAGTGATAACACTTACAAATGGTATTGACATCAAGTGGTCTCCGGTCGGAACCCAACTTGCTTATGTCAATACTGATCCCCAAACAGGTGTTACGATAAATATCATTAATACAGATGGAAGCGACAAAAAGGTATTAGTTCAACACATGCAAATTAAGAATATTGGTTTTTCGCCGTTGGATGGAAAACTCTTTTTTACGAAACAGTATCTGCCTGAGAACAAGGATACAACGCTTCATTCAGTAGATCCCGTTTCCGGGGTAATTACGGATTTAGGCACTCTACCAGAGCCAAATGCCGTCTTTTTTGACAATAACGGATCTAACTTATTCGTCCTGTCTGGTAGAACTGGTAATGTATATCTTTACAACATAGCTAAGAACACATATACAATATTTGCCCAGCAAAATGAATTCAGCGGTGGGATTGGTAGATCTGGATTTGTTTTTGGAGCAACAATGATCAATGTACCTTATAAGTATGATCAATTTGCACTAGTTGACTACAATAACTGTCAAGGCTGGCTCTTGGATTATTCTGTCCCGGGCGGAAATCTGATGGATTTTTATATCCAAGAATAGTCCTTCAAACAACAACTAACAACTAAGGGAACCGAGTTATGTTCCCTTAGTTGTTTAATAGTTCGAGTAGGCATTCCTTCCCAGCTTCAGAGTTCTTAGAAACATTTATTAATCAGACAAATAGCATTACTTTTGGTGTTCTTGAAGTAAATTTACGAACCTCTTATATCGATATCAATATTTTTTCAGATTAATAATAACGGAGAGGCTATATCAGTCTTGATAAATCTATGAGGCAGTCCAAAAAGGGCTGGTATTCATCGCAATTTCTGCCACTCAAAAACCTGCCTTTGTAAAAAGATACCTGCATTCAAATCCAGTTACATAACCCTTAAATCTCCTCTTGGCAATAAGGGAAGCATTAAGATTTTTTATGGAGGAATAACCATGAAAAAAATACTGGTCGTATATTGTTCCCATACTGGTTATACCCGCAAAAATGCGGAAATGATCGCCGATGAACTCAAGTGCGAGGCAGTTGCTGTCGAAAACCTCCAGCCCGCAGAGCTCTTGGAAGCTCAGCTGGTCATTTATGGCGGCTGGCTTTTTGCCAGCTCCTGTCAAGGATGGAAGAAATTCAAAAAGAATCCTCTCTTAGAAGGAAAACAGCTGGCTCTGTTTATCACGGGTGCCTGCGAAGGCAACGCTGAACAAATAGTTGATTTCAAAAAAATAAACCTCTCACCGGAGGAGCAGCAAACCATCCCGCTTTTTTACATCCGCGGCGGTTTCAACTATCAAAAACTCGGTTTTGTGAACAGAACCTTGATGAATGCAATGAAAATGCGTTTGCTTGCCTTGAAAAAAAAGGGGACATTACCCGAAGACGGCCATCTGCTTCTGGAGGCTTATGACCAGGCTGTCGACTTTACCGACCGCAATAATGTCCTGCCTCTTTGTGCCTGGGCGCAAGAAGCAGCTGCATCGTCCTAGACAGGTACGCTCGCCTGCAGCTTTAGCCGAAATAATACCTAGGCGCGCAAAAAGGGATTGTACTTTTTTTCGTGTGCTACTGTGGTGGATGGTCCATGCCCTGGCAGCAATATCGTATCATCCGGGAGGGTAAATACCTGCTCACGGATGTTTTTCAACAGCAATTCATGGTTCGATCCGGGAAAATCGGTCCGCCCAATACTTTCCCGAAAGATTGCATCACCCACAATCGCTACTTTCAATTCCGGCACATAAAACAATACGCTGCCGGGGTTGTGCCCGCTTACATCCCGCACCTCTACCGGCTTCAATTCTGAACCAGGGCTGACAGCCAGAAGCAATCCTTGCTCCAAGGGGATGTCTACTCGAGGAACTGCTTGAATCTCGTAGCCAAATTTGACCACATTCGGTTCAGCACTCGCCCAGGCAAAACAATCCGGGTGCATGGCAATTGGTAACGGAGGGTTGAATGATTCACTGATCTGCTTTGCTCCTGCAGTATGGTCGTAGTGTCCGTGCGTCAACCAAACCTGACTTAATTTCCAGCCTTGGCTGCTAATTGCCTCCAGTTGCTTATCGGGTTCAAAGCTGGGGTCAATGACCACACAGTCTTTTGTGTCTTCATCAGCCAAAAAGAAAACATTGTTATCCAATGGCCCTATGGTCATCATTTTGATATCCAGTTTCAATTTTCCTCCTTGTTCAAGCAAAAGCCTGCAGGCCTTCAGCATTTAACCAGGTGATATGATTCGCCAATGCTGCCTGAGCAGTCCGCAAAACTTCCGCCTGCAGGTCTAAGTGGCTCTCACAGTGCAGATTAGGCGGCTGGGTAAAGGAAATATAGGTCATCTGTGCCGGCTTACGCCCTGCCAAAAGCATTTCAGCCACTTGCACAAACTCTGCCAAACGGCGTTTATCCTTGGGGTGACTTCGCAGCAAGGTAATTGGGTTATAACGGTAACGTCGCTCCAAAACTCCGCT
Source organism: Anaerolineaceae bacterium (assembly GCA_040772305.1). GTDB lineage: Bacteria > Chloroflexota > Anaerolineae > Anaerolineales > Anaerolineaceae > Mesolinea. The sequence goes on along the minus strand of JAXGYK010000001.1, from coordinate 850,711 downwards.
TGCCATCGCCAGCACCAGCTTTGTGCGCGGCTGCTTACGCAAAAATACGCCCAAACTCGGTTTCCATGCTGCAATACCTAAACTGGCTCCTGCTTCGCATTGCGGGTCGGCCTCAATGCGCCCGGCAGGAAACTGTAAGAGCGCACCGCCTGCCTGCAAGTGTTCCACCGCGCCCCGCAAGGCGGTGAAATGTCCGCCTTCATGCGGACTCACTCCAATCACATGCGGCCAAATAGCCTTCATCTGCCGGTACAGCGGAAGATCAGATGCAATAACCGCCAGATCTTTACGCCGCATTGCTGCTGCCAAGGCCAGCATATCATAGCCTGCGGGGTGGTTGCTGGCCACAATGAGCGGCCCTTCTGCGGGCACACAAGCTTCATTGAGCGCTTTGTAATGCAAGCCAAGATCGGCCAGCATTGAACAAGCAGCCGCATACAAACCACCCTGCTGCGCGGCTTGGTTTGCTCTAGTCAAAAAGCCCGCAAAACGTTCAGCCACCTTGCGGAAGACCACGGAGAAATGTCTGCGCAAAAAACCCTTGTAGCGTCCTTCCAAACCCCGGAATATTTCGTCCAAGAGACTCTCGCAAAGCTGGGTTTTTAAATTCGCCTGGCTGTTCACCTGTTCACGCTCACGCACGAAAGCACCCGTCATTTAGGATTACTGAAGCATTTTGCTGTATAGCTCGCATAGGCTTTGATTCTACCCAATAAAGCCCGATGTTTTCCAGCTTGCGCAAGCCTCACATAGTGTGAATACGTTTTTGGGCTGTAACAGCTTTAATGCATCTACTTGCAATCTTCAGATTAGTAGGAACGATTCCCTGCTAAGTGGAATAGTCGGATTAACGATAAAGACGGGAAAGATACCAAGTTGGTGAACAAAATTGTGCACGAGATTTATGCTGAAACAAACCGCTATCCTAAGTATTGGAGGTTTCTTCATGCGCCAGATCATGCAGCATCACCTGCATGATCACTTCGTCCGTTGTCTTCATGCCCACTTTGGCCAGTTTAATTACACCACCAATGGTTTCTTGCGTGGTTTTCTTAATTAATCCATCCCCTGCCTGGTAATGACGGTCTTGCAGCGCCAGATCCGAACCAATCACCGCAGTTTGCACGCTAATAGCAACTTTTGAAGCACATGAAGCCTTCGCCCCGTCGCAAACTAAACCACTTATAGTGCCCAGTACATATTCCATGGCATAGCCGCACTGCGCTTTACTTCCGCCTGCCAGGTAGGTAAGCCCGGCGGCTGCTCCCGCGGCCGCATTTACTGCCCCGCAATAGGCTGAAAGCCGACCTATCTTTGTTTTTTGGTAGATAGCTACCAGGTTCGAAAGCGTCAATGCCCGGTAGAGTCTTTCCTGCGAAGCGCCCATTGCCTGGGCAAACTCAATAATCGGCAACGACGCCGTCATGCCTTGGTTCCCGCTGCCGGAATTAATCACCACAGGCAGCTCACACCCTCCCATTCGCGCATCGGAACCGGCCGCTGCCTTAGCAACAGCTCGGGCAGCCACATTGTCCCCCAAAAAATTAAGCATTGTATTCCCTGCTCCAATACCATAGGCGTTTTTCAAACCCTCTTCGGCGATACGATGGTTATTTTCGATTTGCTTTTCAAGCAAAGGAAGTATTCCATCAAGATCGCCAGACAATGCAAATTCAAAAGCTTCGTCTAAACCAAAGATCCCCTCTGTCATTCCCAGCCCGGTTTCGTCCTCACTGTCAGCCGGGTCAGAATAAACTTCCACCCCATTCACTATAATCTGCGCAACATGGGTATGCTGTCCGGTAACACGCACCTGAACAAGCCTGCCATTTACTCCGGTAAGAACCGCTACAATATCCAATTTATGCGGTGTTTCCAGCTGCCTAAGCTGCACCAGGCCAGCTTTCAATCCTGCGCGAGTTCTGGCAAGGGCTTCATCATTTACCTTTGTCAGCACTTCCAAGCCCAAGCTTGCATCGCCACCATAAATACCGATCAGCGCCGCAGCCGGAATGCCTTTAAGTCCGCGGGTCATCGGCACATACACGCTCTTAGCGTTCTTGATTACATTGTTGCTGCATAAAATCTCCGCCTTTGCAAAAGGCTCCTGCAGCAGCTCGCGGGCTTTTGCAGCCGCAAAGGCAATCGCAATCGGTTCGGTACAGCCTAAAGCTGGTACAAGCTCCTCTTTGAGTATCTTTGTCAGCAAAGCAGTTCGGTCACTTTCCATCCAGGCTCCTTCATCAGGTACACCACACATTACTTGCTTTGATATTACCTTATCTGGCACAACTTGCACAGAAAGGCCGCATTTTTAGTGTTGTATTCCAAGTCTTAGGAAGATACCGGAGTATACAAGTAACGTCGGTAGAGCAGAATCAAAATCAGCACCAGAATTGCACAAGCCAAGGCAGTCCAATACATGAGCTCTGCATCCTGGGCATACAGTACTCCGGCTACCAATGCTGCCAAACTCATCGCCAGGCTCTTTACTGTCTCCAAAATCCCAAAAGCTAATCCTATCTGAGCTGGATGGACCATTGGTCTTACCACTGCCGAGCTCATCGTAATCGCAACCCGACTTACCCCTAGCAACAGATACGCGGCACCATAGGCAACCATACCTTTTGACCGCAGTATCAGCAAGGTAAAAACTGCTAAAGCCGCTTCAGCCAAAACGAAAACATGCATGGGGTCCAAATGTCCCAATCCAAGATTGAAAACTAGTGCCCCCAGGCTCAGCAGGGATGCCAGCTCACCTACTTGTGAAAAGCTAAGCCCTTGCTGGTCTTGCAAAAAGTTAGGAGTGAATGACTGCGGTAAAAAGAAGCTAAAGATCATCAGGATTAAGAGCCCCAAAAAGGACAGGTAACGGCGGTTGCGCAATGGCGCCCATAGTTCCTGACCTGCCGGCTTCTCAACCAGATCCTGTTTGCGCAAAAAGAGCAAAATTACGCTGGAAATTAAAAAGAATGCAGAAGCCACCAGATAAACCCGACGCAAGCCAATCCGGTCTGCCAGCATTCCTCCAAGGATTGGACCCATCAAAGAGCCAGCATTGAAGCCAGCCGAAGTAAAGGTAAGTGCCCGGGCTGGGCTCCACCGTCCTCTGGCATCTGCAACATAGGAACTTAAGGAAGGTGCTACACAAAAGGTCAAGCCATACAAAAGCAAGCCGCTCACATACCCGGGAAGCTTCGTAGCCAGACCCATAATCAGAGTGCCTGCTAATCCAATGAACCAAGAAGCCCAAATTAAAGGCCTGCGGCCTATCCTATCTGCCAACATGCCTAAAGGAATATGCCCCAGACTCATTGTTACTGCCGACAAGCTCAATACAGTTCCAATCAATACCGGGTTTGCACCCAGCTGCTGTAAGTATAGCGGCTGAAAGATATAAAAAGTTCCCTCACCTAAACCCCACAAAAGCAGACTTACAAAAATGAGGTAAAGGTCCCGGCGGGAGTCACTTGCAATCCGAACAAACACTGATTTTGCATGCTTGCCTAGGTTCTGATCTGCTTCCGGCATCATTGACCTCTACCTGCATAAAAGCCCACAGCCGCTTGACTGCGGAGATCTGGTGTACTCAAAAACTAAACCTGAAAGCTGCTAATGGGCACCACAGCACGGGGCAGGTCGGTCAAGCTGCGCAGCCCCTGCGCTGTAACCACAACATCATCTTCAATACGTACGCCGCCCTTGCCAGGCAGGTAAATGCCTGGCTCAATGGTAAACACCATTCCTTCCTGTAAAACCAGAGGGTTACCTGCAAAGATGTACGGGGCTTCGTGAGTTTCCATACCTAAACCATGGCCAGTTCGATGGATGAAAGCCTCACCGTAACCACCGGCTTCAATCACATCACGAGCAAGCTTGTCTATTTCACCAGCCTGCATTCCGGCTTTTCCGCCCAGACGAGCTGCTTCATTAGCCTGGTAAACCAATTTGCTAATGGTTTTAAATTCCTCACACAGTTCTCCGCAACTGAAGGTACGGGTAATATCCGACTGGTAACCCTGGTAGTTTGCTCCGTAATCGATCAGCAGTAAATCGCCGGGTTTCAAAGCCCGTTCACCCGGGATGGCATGTGGGTTCGCAGCATTTTCGCTGATGCTTACAATGGGAGTAAAGGGCAGCCCACCTCCGTTGCCAGCCTTCAGCAGCTGTATCAGCAGTTCACCAGCTATTTCTACTTCACGCATACCTTCACGTACCTGCTTTAGAGTAGCCAGCAGGGCGTTTTGCGCAATTACAGCTGCCTGGCGCATCTTCGCCAGCTCGCACTCATCCTTATACATTCGCAAACTGGCCAACGCAACTCCGGCATCCACAATCTGTGCCTGTGGAATTGCTTTTTGTACAAGATCAAGCTCCAAAAAGCGCAGCCAGGTTGGCTCTACGCCTATGCGCAGTCCATCACCTGCAAAGGCCTGCAAACCCTTGGCAAACTGCATCGGCCATAAGGCAGGGTCTTCACCATAGGTGGTGACGTCTAAGGCCAGCTCCATGCCTTCCAGCTTTCCCGCCTCCAGCTCAGGCAGGACGATGGCATTTTGCCCATCAGCTCCAAAAACAGCTACAACCGGCCGTTCTGAAAGATGGAAGTGCAAACCGCTGAGATAACTAAGGCTTGGGCTGGGGTTGAACAGAACCGCATCAAGATTGTTCTGTTTCAGAATCGAAACCAGGTTTTGAATGCGTTTATGCATAATAAATACCTCCTTACAGAAATCAGGCGTATAAGATTTCTAAGTACACAGCGCGACTTATTCCTGGCATAAATGGCTGTTGCGCCTCCGGCATGCCCGCAATTCATTGTAGGTAGCGCCCAGGGCAATCACCAGAATAAAAGCTCCCACAATGATGATCTCGGTTGTATTCACAATCGGCGGCAGGGGATAAGCTTGCGAAGCCTGCGAAACAGGGTAGCCCGCTGTGTTTACGGGCACAGGAGTAGGCGTCAGCGCAGGACTGCTTTGCCAGTTCTCCGGATCTGCAACTGCAGCAGCAGTCAGTGCAATTGTCACCAGAGCCAAAAGCAAAATAGCAGCCAGTGTTCCTTTTCCTGGCACCTTATGAGCGTACTTCACTTAAGGCTCTCCACCGCTTGCTTGGCAGTTTCTTCAGGGTTGGCGTGGTCACGCACAATCAGGATCGTAGCATTCCGCAAAACCGGACCAATACGGTCCATTACATCCTTAGGAGGCAGAATTACAGCATTTTTACTGGCTTCCTCAAAAGAAGCTTTGATTGCACTGGGGGCCCAGGCTCCTAACGATGAAGGTCGTGCGGGCAAGACCTGCATTGCCTCGCTCCAGGCAGCCAAAAACTCGCTTTCGACCAAGTAAGCAGCTAAATCCTGGGCTATTTCCTGACGTTGTACATCCATTGCCGTCACCGCCCAGGCCCAACCGCCTGTCAAAGAGATCAGGGGATCGGTCAGGGTTGGAACGATCTTCCTGGCTTGTGTTTCTTTCATCCCATCCAGCACCGAACTTGCCGGCATAATTCCATAATGAAACTTCCAGGAGTTAAAGCCTTGCCACACCTGTTCAGGAATTTGGATTTGTAAGGAACTGTCCGATATATGGTTGGTCATCTCAGCTTCGCGCAGTAAACGCAACGCTGCGGTTAGTGCTTCCAGTTCCAGAACCCCATCCTCCTCGTCAAGGATCTTGCCGCCAGCGTTCAGGTACAGCAGCAGTAAAAATCGCCCCTGAGGGTCATCTGCTGCAAAGCCCACCCGTCCGATATTCATCCGAATGGCTTCCCATTCATCCGGCGGGCGACGATCAAGCAATTCAGAATCATAGGCCATTACCAAAGGATCACCCAAAAATGGAAGCCCTATGGCCTGTCCTTCCGAGTTGCCCAAACTGCGCGCATATGCGTACCAATCGCTTTCCCGTAAAATGCTGGTAAAACTTTGGCTGGGATAGATCAGGGCAGCTTGTGCTGCACAACGTAAATCAGAATCATTCAACACAACCAAATGGGGCAGGGCTTCAGGTGCAGCTGCTTTGGCGGCCCCTAAAGCTTCCAGCATACTGCCGGGGCCATTATTCGCCTTTAGCCGCACACTAATACTGATACCACGTTCGTTGGCAAAGCTGTCCAACCTGTTTTTTAAGAGCTTGGCAGCCTCGGTTTCTGCGCCAGGGTCCATCTCTGGAGGCAGCCAAATTAATAAACGGTTGCTTTGGGGGGTGCTGCTTGGCTTTAGGGTAGGTGAAGGGACATTGCCCGCTACCTCATTTGGAGAGGGTGTTTTTACGCTCGGTGTTGGGGTCTTTGGCCATATCATGCTGTCTGCATACGAAATCAAATCGCATGCCGTAGCAGAAAACAATAAGATTTGCGCTAAGACCAAAAGCAAAATGCGCTTCACACCAAGGCCCCTCGATTAGGCTTTATCATGCCTTTATTCTAACGCCAATCCTAAATCAATTTTATGAGAAAGCAGCGCAGTCAAAAGATTGATGCAGGCTTCCACGTCGCCGCGATCCACCATCTCCGATGGCGTATGGATGTAACGGCAGGGGATTGAAAGGCAGCCAGCGGGCACACCAGCCCGTGTCAGTTGAATGGCACGTCCATCGGTTCCGCCAAATTCCATTACTTCCATCTGGTAAGGGATCTTACTGGCCTTTGCCTGGGCAATCATCCAATTCACTACCCCGGGATGGGCAATAAAACTGGCATCCTTTACTTTGATGGCAGCTCCCTTACCTAATGAAACGTTCATCTTGCGGGCACGCGGGGTATCTCCCGTACCGGTAACATCCACAGCCAGGCCAATTTCGGGATCAATGCCAAAAGCAGCTACTGTTGCACCGCGCAAACCAACTTCTTCCTGGGTACTAAACACGAAAAAGATCTCGTTAGGGCTGCTTTTGAGTGCCTTAAGGGCCTCGATTAATACCACTGCCGCAATGCGGTCATCCATACTTTTTGCTACAATACGCTCGCCCAAGGTAATGGTTGGGCGGGTAAACCCTGCCACATCGCCAACCTGAACCTGGCAATCTTCCTTGCTGCTGGCACCGGTATCAATATACAGGTTTTCGAGTGTGGGCAGCGTGTTCGGCATCAAACGGTCACAACCAATTACACCTTGCTGTCCATTGGTAAAGAGCACCCTGCCGCCCATGCAATTCATCGCGTGCACACTGCCAATGGCATGAAAACGTGCAAAGCCGTTATCGTCAACATGGGTGACCATCAGACCAATTTCATCCACATGCGCACTGAGCATAATGCGCATTCCGCCGGCTTTTTTGCTGCCCTTGCGGACAATCAAATTCCCCAAAGCGTCGCTGCGAATTTCATCTGCATAGGGCTCCACAATACTGCGGATCTTTTTTTGGATCGCCTGTTCAGAACCCGAGGGGCCTGGCGTTTCAACCAAGTCCTTGATCAGTTCAAAAAGTTCATCGTTTTTTTTCATCTTATCGCTCCTGCTTCAAAAACTTGGCATCCAAGCGCGCCAGGGTGGCATACACCAGGCGCAGTGTGTTCACACAATCGTCTTTACGAACCAATCCAGCAGCCGTATGGGCATAACGCTGCGGCACCGAAACCGAAACACTGGGTACCCCTTCCCTGCTAAGGTGGATTGCTCCGGCATCAGTTCCCCCGCGCCCTGGTTGGCGATACTGCCAGGGAATACCTTCTGCCTCTGCCGTTTTCACCAGCAATTCAACCCACCTGCGGTCGCTGATCGTTGCACCATCCATCAGGTAAATCGCCGGACCGCCATCCAGGCGGGTATTGTAGCGTTCGTTCACTTCGTCCAGCTCATAATGCGGCAGATCGTTAGCGGGCGTAGAGTCTAAGGCAATCCCCAGGTCAGGCGCAAAACTGTAAGCAGCTACCTGGGCTCCTCGCAAGCCCAATTCTTCCTGAACCGTAAAAGCTGCCAGGAGGTCGATGTTAGGCGGGGCATTACGAACTAATTGGATAAGGTTAAAAACTCCTAAGCGGTCATCCAGCGCTTTCGCACGTATTGAAGGTCCCAAATCGCAAAACTTTGTACCGAAGGTTCCCCGGTCTCCAACCTTTACCTTGCCGGAACCTTCCGGGCCAAGGTCTATCCGCAGATCGCTCGCCTTCAAGACAAGTTTGCGTTCTTCGAGTGAAGTCAGGTGGATTGCCTTGGTTCCAATAATCCCCGGAACATGCTCCGGGCCAATCACAACGCTTTTTCCAACCAGTTGGCGCTCGTCAATGCCGCCGATTACACGAAACTCGAACAACCCTTCGCCTTCATCGCGCATGATCATAAAGCCAACTTCGTCCATATGAGCTGCCGCCATTACGCGCGGACGCATGGGTCCTTTGCCTTCGACGGTCACCAACACATTGCCCAGTGCATCCACCTTGATCTGATCGGTATAAGGACGCACAGCCTCAAGCACAATTTCACGCACTTCTTTTTCATCGCCTGAAACGGCCACTGCATTACATAAATTGGTCAGCAAAAAGAGATCGCTATCGCTCAATTCTGCCGGGAATAGTTCTGTTTCTTTATGCGGCATAATTACTCCCAGATCACGCTTTCCATAAAGTTTTCGCTCAGCTCGCTGATGAACTCTGCCATCAGCCGGCCGGCCCGGCGCACATCCTTGAGCGCCACCAGCTCTACCGGTGTGTGCATATATCGCAATGGAATCCCCAGGTTCACCACAGGGATGCCCTGCTCAACAATCTGGACGCCATAAGCATCCGTCCCGCTCATTCCAGGCGCAAACTCCTTATGATAAGGCAAGTCCATTGCATCAGCGGTTTGCGTCATCGCTTTAAACAGCGCCGGGTGCATATTAGCGCCATTCGTGATCGTGATCCCCTCACCCAGTTTATACCCGCGCGGACTGTTCCATCCTGGGCCAATCGCAAAGGTTACATCGCTTACAATCGCAAAGTCGGGTTTGATCATCACGGGGCTGGTAAAACCGCCAATAATGCCAAGCTCTTCCTGGCTGGTAGCTACGGCGTAAACATCCCAAACGTGCCGCCGGCGCTGCAGCAGGTCCAAGCACACCGTTACGGCTGCAACCGAAGCGCGGTTATCCAAGGTATGGCCGGCAAGGGCATCACCGCTTAATTCCAGTGGCTCCTGCGCAAACGAAATCAGGTCGCCCACTCTCACTAGCTCTTCCACTTCGGCAGCTCGTAAACCAATATCCACCAGCAAGTAGGGGATGTCAACAGCACCATTGCTTGCTTCCTGGGGCAGTAAGTGCTGAGGCGGCAACACCACCATTCCGGGCAGGTCCTGTGCCTTCTCCGGACCCTGGGCTGTAGCGTGCACAGTCACCATTTGCCCTGGTAGAACACGCGGGTCCACGCCGCCTACCCGGACAAAACGCAAAAAACCGTCCTGAATGTTTGTTACCAGCATTCCGATGGCATCCATATGCGCGGCCAACATTACCTTAGGCCGTGGTTCCTTTCCTTCGCCGCGCTTCAAGGCGTGCAGGCTGCCTAGCGGGCTCACCTGCAGCTCATCGCTTAGCTCCTTCCAGACATCAGCTACAATTTGCCGAATAGGCTCCTCGTAACCGGATATGCCTGGCGCATTAAGCATGTCTTTCAGATGTTGATTAAGGTCAAGTGTCATATTTCTCCCGTCTAAGGGTTAGGTGTCAAAGTTTCATTTGGCGTCACCAGCGGCAAATCAGTAGGGGTTGGGCTGGCAGGCAAAGGTTCAGGCGTTGGGGTAGGCGGTTCCGGAGTGTCAGTCGGCAGGGGTGTAGCAGTAGGCACCGGAGTATCGGTGGGCACCAGCGTATAGGTCGCGGTGGGCAGCCAGGTTTCGGTTGCTGTGGGGGTCAGTGAGGGCGTCCGAGTGAGATAAGGCGTAAGGGTTGGGGTCAGCGAAATAGGGCTGGCTGGAACAATAAGAGTCGGAAAACTTGTTGACGTAACCCTTTCGCGTGTACCGCCCCCATTCGTTTTCAGTAAAATAATCCCGAAGATATAACAGGGAATGGTTACCAGAATAAGCACCAAGAGCATCATCTGGGTGCGGCGTCGTTTGGATAGCTGCTTCCATTGCTGTGCGGGCGTACTCACGCCTGGATTTTACCATGCAGGCTACATAGCGGCTGGCTTGTGCTCCTACTATCGTTCTTTACAGCGAAAAGGGATAATTTGTTCCAAAATTTTGTAGTGTTTTCAGCAGGAAGCGCCTTAGATTTACGCTGAGTTCTGTGCACGGTACAAAGCCCTACCATCTCCCGCCTGTTCTGGCGCCTGGACAAAATGCGCTATAATTTAGCTGGAAATCGACCAGATTTTGAAGGAGGTACGATATGGCAAGCAAAGATAAAGCCGGCAAAGAAGAACGCAAGAAACCCAAGTTGACCCAAAAGGAAAAGAAGCAAGCCAAAATTGACAAGAAAAAAGGTGCCCCCAGCGTTATCAATACGGGCAATTAAGCACAAACAATCCAAAATCAGCCCTTGCGCGGGGCTGATTTTTTGTGTCCCGAAAAATAAGAAGGAGTTCACGAATGCCAAACCAAAAGAGAAAATATCGCTTGATTGCATTCTTGCTGGCAATAGCAGCACTTGTACTTCAATGCTTGAGTTTAGTCCGTTTCAAGGGCGATGCCAGCATGCTTGTTTACCTCTTCTCTGAGTGGTTCCTGGTGCTTGGCTCCTTGCTTTTAGCAATGGCTCTCTTAAATGATGGCCTCAGGGCCATTGGAATGGATCCCAGATATGGTTTACGGCTCTACCTCCCTGGTGCTGCCATCGGCGCAGGCATGTTCCTGCTATTTGTGATCGTAGCGCTGCTTTTGGGCGGTTACAGCATTGGCATTAACCCAGCCGGAGTAGATTGGCCGATGATCATCCTCTTTATGATTGCCTTTGTAGGCCAAAGCGCGTTTGAGGAGATATTCTCACGCGGTTTTCTGCTCTATTGGCTCAAAACGAAGATTGGCGCCATTGGCGCAGTTCTCGTAACCGCCACTATCTTTAGCCTCATGCATATTCCCAACGGCCATACCACCATGCTTTCTGTGCTTAATCTATTCCTGGTCGGCGTCTTTTACGGCCTTATGGTCTTGCGTACTGATTCTTTGTGGATGGCCTGTGGCGCACATTTTGCCTGGAATTTTCTTGAAACCAATGTCTTTCTTGTACCCAATAGTGGGAATGCCGTTACGACCGGCATCTTCAAGCTCACCCCCCTGGCAGAAAACGAGCTTCTCATCGGCAAGGAATTCGGGCCGGAAGGCTCACTAACAGTAAGCATTATTCATCTGCTGGCGATTCTTTTGCTCGCTCTCAGCTTCATGAAAGCGAAGAGTAACCCGGCTGCAGCCAGCCAGGCTGCGCCTTCTGAAGAAGCGGCGTGAAATTAAACTTGACACAAGCCTCTCGGGCATGTAAAATCTTGACTCCTGATTGGATCAGAGGGTACGGGCCTGTAGCGCAGTTGGGAGCGCGCTTCAATCGCACTGAAGAGGTCGAGGGTTCGAATCCCTCCAGGTCCATTGTCATTAATAGCCTTATATCCTGGGCCCATAGCGCAGTTGGGAGCGCGTCTCAATGGCATTGAGAAGGCCGGGGGTTCGAATCCCCCTGGGTCCACCTTTAGGAGCACCTTGTGGTGCTCTTTTCTTTGCAGGAGCCTGCCATACTCATTGGTGCCCGCGGCCGCTAAATATCCGAACCTTTCAGTTATCAACATGATGGCGCCCGGTATCCTTTGTAACGGTAAATCCGCGCGAATCCTGCCTTCTGTTAAAGATCAGTGCTCGCCAGGCTACAAAGCTCAGATGCCCACATCGTCCAGCTCTTGCTGGTCAAAGCCACTGGGAACTTCAAGTGCGGCAACGAGTACCAGTGCCAGAATAAGCGTCTCTAAAACTCCAAACCCGGCTACAATTAGATCACTGCAAAGCTCCACGCCAGTTCTGAAGCGCACCTCCAGCAAACCAAGCTCACGAAATATCCAACCAAAATTTTAAGTATGTTTTTGTTGTAAGCAGTGTTTTTCTGCTCTCACCCAGATACCTTTAGCCAGTATAGCTGATAGGGTCCAAAATTTAAATCAACGAAATTATCTCCAATCTCAAAGATGTTTCCGCTGAACAATTCCCGGACTGAGCCGGAGCCAGCCAGGCGGGTATCCTTCAAGTCAAGCCTGATTTCAAAATTCTCATCACTAACATTAATCATTACCAGCACCGCTGAGTTTGCGGTTTCATCATTATTGCGCTCTAAGACAAATAAGCGGTCATCCAGGTAAATGACTTTCTGGGCACTGTGTGGGTTAAACGCGGACTCACTTGTCCTAATAGCAAGCATATGTTCATAAGCTTTGAATACCCTGGATTTGAGCGAGTTGGATTGCCCAATCATCTGCGCCAGCTCTGGCAATCTGAACTTTTGGCGATTGATTGAGCGGTTGCGTCCTGTTTTTTGAACTGCTTTATGGTTATTACTACCACCAAACAAGCTTAGATAGTATATGCCGGGTACACCAGCCAGGCTGAGCATAATCGCCTGGGAAGCCATGAAACGTGCCAAATCCAATTCCGCAGATGGTGAATACGGGGCATTCAAGGCATCAAAGAAGGTTGTGTTAAGTTCATAAACTGTCTGTGATCCATCCAAGTTGGACTTGTAAGAAACCTTACCTCCGTTAGCTATAACCTGATCCACTATTGCTTTGATCTCTTCTTCGTTGAGCAAGCCTCTGGCAGGCATAATTCCTATTCCGTCATGTGATGCCAAAAAATTGAAGAACAAACCTTGTTGCCCCAAAGTTTCCACCCAGTTCAAAATCTTCTTGGCATTACCGGTGATAAATGTGTGCAAAACCAGTGGCGCCAAAGGAAACTGATAAACCAGGTGAGCCTCATTTCCCATTCCTGTCTGTGGGTCAACATATCCAAAGTAACTGATATTGTCATCATGCGGAACATTCGTTTCAGTGATTATCAGCGTATTAATACCGCTGACCTCAAAAACTTTCCGGATCAGGCGAATAATCTGATGCGTTTGCGGGAGATGGATGCAGGGGGTTCCGCTCTCCTTCCATAAATACGCAATCGCATCAAGGCGCACCAAACTCGCTCCCTTGGAAGCATAGAATAGCATCAGGTCTACGATCTCCAACAAAACATCCGGGCTGGCATAATTCAAATCGATTTGATCATTGCTGAAGGTGGTCCATACTTGCTTTAAGCCGCCAAAGGTCATGAAATCGCTGAGAAGCGGCGAAGTCCTTGGTCGGACAACCTTAGAAAAATCCCAGTCGTGGAGAGGAACAATGAACCAATCCGTGTAAGGAGCTCTATCAAGCAGGAATTTTTGAAACCACTCACTTTCTTTCGATATGTGATTAATCACAGCATCGAACATCAATTTGTACTTTGCGCCAAGGCCCTCAATATCTTCCCATGTTCCCAAAGCTGGATCGATTTTCCTATAATCGATGACCGAAAAGCCATCGTCGGATGAATAAGGGTAAAAGGGGAGAATATGAATCGTATTGAATGTTCCTTTAAGATGACTTGTTACAAAGTCATTCAGGGTAGCTAAAGGCGCGCGCCCCTCCTCGCGAACAATATCACCATAGGTGATCAGGATCACATCCTTTTCTGTCAAAGCCACAGGGCCAGCCTGATTTGGCAAAACAGAAGAGCATGCATGTTTAGCAACGATCTCTTGGATTTTTGCTGTAAGTTGATCCGCTCTTCTTGTGCCATAGACGCTTTCTAAGAGGTGATTGATCTCCTGATAGGCTTCTGAATTCATGTTCTCACTCGCAATCTATTATTTTAAGCAGCAATTCATGAAGGGTTTGATAAGAGAACTTGCTATGACCGATGCGAAAATTGTTCTCGGTCATTCGTTCTCTGAATTCCCGATCCGTCAAAACTTGTAAGCATAAATGGGCTGCTTTTTCCATTGTAGCATGGGCAATCTGGAAAAAACCGTGCATACCAGGATTTATGGTTGAGGACCCTAAAGAAATGACCTCTATTCCTTCAGTTTTGATATCGGAAAGAAAGACGGGGTACTCAAAGCAAGCCACCGGCAATTTAGCCAAAACTGCTTCTAAAAGTTGGTTTCCCCAACCTTCCCATTGGCTTGGGTAAGTAACCAGATCCGCCACAGCATAGCAGTCTTCAAGAGTATAGATTTTTTGCTTGCCATCCTGCAAACGTTTGGGCCCAACCATGTGCGAAATAATATGCAGGGGTACTCCTTCTGCCTCAGCCTTTTCTTTTAGATGTTTCAAGTAGACACCTGTGTTGTCATCGGTATCTTGGCCGGCTAAAACTAGAACAACCTTATTTTCTTTATCAAATCGCCGTCCATCATATAAATTTTTTTCATGCAATTTCTGGAGCATGTCCAGGTGATTCAAGCGTTTCACTAAATCAATCGCCAGTTCAATTGCCTTACGCGTGATAATACGCGTGGCTTGCAATACAAAGATATCGTTAGGCTTTATCCCTGCTTTTTGACGAAGATCACAATTGTACATGTCTATTTTGGCATAAGGTGTATCAAAGTCCATTACGTTCGGAGCGATAATTGCCTCTGTTTTTTTTCGCGATTTCATTTGATTCTGGGCAAAGGAATTAATCACTATATGAGTCAGGTTTTGACCGTTAGGTGGGAAGTACTCACCCGCGATTGCTTCAACTGTCGCACAAGTAGGCGAGCCTCCGTTTTTCCTTTCCCAATAGAAATCATGGTGGTGAGCGATTACTGGAAGTGCCAATTTTTTGCAGACGCGTTCCAAGGCTATAGCTGCCGGCAAATTGAGTGCGACACTCCAGATGTTATTGACAATAAGAAGGTCTATTCCGAGGTCAGAAAATGCTTTTTCCAGTCTGCTTTCTAGGTCAGCACTCAAAGCAGATATCCTGTTGACAAAATTCTCCTCTTCATTTGGTTTAATTTGACTGAACGCCATTCGGTCAAGCAGTTGGACCGCTTTATCATGATAGGAAAGCCCCTCAACCAGGATGCCCTCACTTGCTCCAAGGTCCCCTGCCACTCGAAAAACCCGGTGACCCTGTGCTTCAAATACGCTTTTCCATTTTTCAGCCTCAAGGGATACACCATCATTGTATCCCAGCTGATAATGGAGTATTGCGATACGTTTAGTGGGACTCAACACTAGTCTTTTCTATCTCAGGTACTATTAAAAAGGCAAATGACTGGCAAGACCAATCGACCTTGCTGCCAAATGCCTCTTTCTTTTGAATCTGGTATGTCTCTTTAACCTTTAACACCGCCTGCCGTCAAACCTTCAGTAAGGTATTTCTCTAATGCCAGGAATAAGATCATGATGGGTATCGTCATTATGGTCGAAGCAGCCATAACTACATTCGGCCTTGGTGATGGATCGTTAAAGATGGTGTTGATCTTGATCGGCATTGTGAACAAAAAGCGATTGTTCAAGAAGACCATTGCGTAGAGAAATTCGTTCCAGGCGATCATAAAAGTATAGATGCCAACCGAAATTAAAGCGGGGATCGCGAGAGGCATGGTTACCTTTGAAATGACCTGGATGCGCGAACAGCCATCTATCAAAGCCGCCTGTTCAATTTCATCCGGAATGGTCCTGAAGTAATTGGTCAGCATATACAATGCCACTGGCAGCGTTTGAGCGAGGTAAGTAAATATCAATATCCCGAGGTTGTCCTGGACGCTGAAGCCAAGCAAACTGCCAATTTGGGAGAGCATCGCGAAGAGCGGGATAATCAGCAGAACTCCCGGAAAGAGATAGACTATCAGGATGCTGTTTAAAAGGAATTCTTTGCCTTTGAACCGCAGGCGCGCAATGGCATATGACCCTAAAACAGCCATGATCACTGTGATGATCGAGGTGGGTAAAGAGATTTTTAGTGTGTTAATGATATTTCTTCCAAAATCCTGATAGCTTGGATGATCAGGATCAAACAGTTCTTTGTAAGCTTCTAGGTTTAGGCTGGAAGGGACATATACAGGTTCCCGCCCCCCGATCTCGGCCTTTGTTTTGAAAGAGGAGCTCACCATCCAATAAAACGGAAAGAGGATGCTGGTCAGGAAGAAAATCATTGCTGCTGAAAACAGGAAGCGTTTCCAGGTCAGCCAACTAGCTAAATGACCGATAATAGTTTTTTTCTTATCCATTTTATTCTCCTGCCTTCCGCATTACGGTCAACACGTAAACCGTCATGAATACCCCCAAGATCGTGAGCAATATCATCGCAGTTGCCGCGCCGCGACCAAAATCATACAGTTTGAAGCTGAATTCATAGGTTAGCACTGGCAATGTCTTTGTTCCAAAACCTCCTCCGGTATATAGGAATATGTCATCAAATTTGTTGAAAGTCCACATCAAGCGCAGTAAAAATGTTGAGCCAAGTACAAAGCGTAATTCAGGGAGCGTGATAGCAAAGAATTGTTGGATATCGTTGGCTCCATCAACTTTAGCTGCTTCGTAAAGGGTTTTGTCTACAGCCTGCAGCCTGGCTAAGATCATAAGCATCGCAAAAGGAAAATAACGCCAGGCATCCAGCAGAATTACGATGAAAAGCGAAAGGCCCCGTGTGGCGAGGTAAGCTTTCGGTGCCACAATCAGATTTAGTTTCAACAGGAGGTCATTCAGCACGCCTGAAGTGCGGGGATCCAAAATCCACCGCCAGACGAAGGCAATGCTAACGATGGGTGCAACATAGGGGAAAAGGAAAATAGCCCTCGCGAGGCCCCGGCCCTTAAAAGAGGTGTTAAGGAGCAGTGAGGCCGCGGTGCCTAAAAGAATTGCTAACGTAGTGGCTGAGAAGGCGTAGAGAATGGATGTTAGGGCTGCACCGATATTGTCCCAGCTTTGGAACTTGAATGCGTAATCGTTAATGACCTGTTTGTAGTTATCCCACCCTACAAAAGGAGCATGAAAAACATCATTGAGGTTGTGCAAACCAACATCGTGGAAACTTACCCAAATACTGAATATTGCTGGAAAAATAACCAAGGAAAAGACAACAATCGCGGTTGGAGATATCAGTCTCCATGCCAAACCGACTTCATTGTTCCCTACTGCTGCAGGGCCTTTGCTTGCAGAGACAGCCATAGATCCTCCAATCCCGGCAGGCAGGATAAGCATTATTCCTGCCTGATTCTTATTCACATTTGTTATTGTTCTCGGTCTGCAAGCAAATTAGTGACTTCCTGCTGCAGCCACTCGGCAGCAGTTTCCGGATCCATGATTCCTTCAAGCACAATGTTGCTGATGGCCTGAGATATAAGAAGACGCCCTTCGATATCACCAATTACAGCACGCTCAACCGATCCATAATCCGGGCGGAAAAGCCATCGCTGCATGGTTTCATAACCATTGGCAACCTGTTTGATCGTGTCATCTGAATAGTAGGCAAAGTATTCGCTCAGATTCTGCCAGCCATCAATGGCACTCTTCAGTACAGGGACCTTACCCATTGGAGCCAGCGCGAGAATGTCCAGGTAGTTTTGTCCAGTCATAAAGAATTTGACAACGTCCTGGGCTTTAGCATCAGCATCTTTCATGATAGTTACAGTCACCAAAGTTCCATAACTGGCTGCACCATTCGGACCTTCCATTACAGGTGCAAAGCCTGAATTTTTTGCCAGGTCAGGAATAACTGCGACATTCCCGCCACTTTCCATACCCGATCCATCCACGAGATCATCCATGATGTAAGTGCTGTAGAACATCATGCCAGATTGGCCCAACTCATAAGACTCACGCGCACCCCGCCAGTATTGCGGCCCAGGCATAGCACAGCGTTGCAATTTGGAGTACCAGTCTAAGGCCTCTACCATTTCAGGTGTATTCATGGTCACATTACCGGCCTCATCAAACGGCCAGGCATTGTTAGAAATAGCTACCTGTTCAAAGACCTGATGGGGATAGTTTTGCCCCGGATCAGTTGCCAAAGTCAAGCCGTAAAGCAGGTCCCCTTTGCCGGGTAAGGCATCGCAGGCGGCATCAATGTCTTCCCATTTGATCGGTGCGTTGAGGTTTTCGGCCTTAAACACATCGTCGCGATACCAAAGAGCCTGAATCCATCCATCAAATGGAATGGCAGCATACTTGCCGCTAGCCGGATCAGTTACCATCTGCAATGGGCCTGCTTGGAAATCATCGATTCCTATAGCTTCAATCGTAGCCTGAGCAGCATTCATGTCAAGGATGCCATCAGCTGCAAAAGAAGAAACTCTTTCTATACCGACCCGGATAATATCTGGCAACTTATTGGCTGCCTGGGCAGTGGCGATGCGTTGAGCCACATCTGCTTCTTCGATCGGTACAATGCGAAGATCCACGTCAGGGTTTACAGCCATATAGGCAGTCGCGATCTTTTCATAGGCATCAACACGTTCTTCTTCGTTGTCGGTTGTCCAAAATTCAATTTCTACCTTGTCAGTAGTGGTGGCAGGGGATTCGGCAGCATTTTCTGCTTTTTTAGTAGGCTCAGCAGCTACGGTCTCTGCAATAGGCTGAGGTGCAGGCTGACTACAAGCGGTCAGAACAAGCCCCAAAAGCATCACAACAGTTATAAGCAATGAAATTTTTTTCATCATTTAGATCCTTTCAAAATGGTTGGTTTAAATTGGCAGACACTATATGCAAAAAATTCATTCTCCTCCTTACCTCACAAATTAAGTGATGCTTCACCCGTAGATTGACGGACAATCAAAGTAGGTTCTAATAGAATATGTTCCTTTTCTAAGGGACACTTACTAATAATTTTCACCAACATCCCACAGGTCATTGCACCAATTTGGTAGATTGGTTGATAGACTGTTGTGAGAGGTGGATGAGAGTACTCCCCCAATGGAATGCCATCAAAACCTGTAACCGAAACATCCTTGCCTACGACCAGTCCGCGTTCCTGTGCGGCGCTCATGACCCCAAAGGCCATCAAGTCATTGAAAGCTATGATCGCGCTTGGGGGCATTTCATGGTCAAGCAGTTGGCTGCCCAACTCGTAGCCGCTTTTCTGCGTAAGATCGCCTTCAAGAATCCGGGACGTGCTCATTTCGATTCCACCCTGAGCCAGGCCCTCCACCAGACCGCTTAAACGATACTTTGTAAATGCAAAATTTCGGCTTGAGGTGATGCAGGCAATTCGCTGATGCTTTAGTTTAAGAAGGTGGTCTGCTATAAGACGCATCCCCAGATATCCATCTTCATCCACATAGGCATGTTTAGTGTCAAAAGATGAACGTCCAAAAGCAACGAAGGGAAACTCCTTGTCAAGGAGAAGACGGATGCGTTCATCATTGGTTCTGGTTCGTATCACGATAAACCCGTCCACCCGACCACCCAAAGCGAGTTTCTTATAGTAAGCCGTCTCCTCATCCCCAGGCGCCCGAGTGGACACGAGTAAGTCATAACCCAACTCTGCCGCCTTGTTTCCTATTCCGGCTAATAATTCACTGAAGTAGGGGTCGGAAAAGCGGGGACTGAAGGTTGGCAATACCAATGCAATGGTTTTTGTCTGTTTCTTCTGCAGCAATTGCGCTATGAAGTTTGGCGTATATCCCATTTCTTCGGCGGTAGCAATGATCAGTTCACGTGTTTTTGGGCTTACATCATCATATCCATTAAGAGCGCGGGAAACAGTGGTTATCGAACGATTTACTTTCTTAGCGATATCTACAATTTTGACCATTTTTTAACCTTTTATTAATCAAAAACGTTTTGGATTTAATAATATCTTATACCAAAACGTTTTGGTTGTCAATGGTTTCTTGATTCTTCAATCACCAAGTCAAAAAAGCCGTGAACACAACACCGTTTAATCTCCAGTCAGAGTTGGGTTGGGCTTATCAATATTTTTTGTCAGGGGCTTGAGAAATTCACGAATATAGCCCTTTACTCCTCGCAGTATTCCAAAGACAGAGTCCAATAACATACTAAATTTTAGATGCAGAAACATAGGCTTGAATACCAAACAAATCCCCTTTAAATGGTCAAGTGCGGCTACAATTGGAGCCATGAAAACTGCCGCAACACCCCGCGCACGCATTCCCTGGGTGGACACCCTGCGCTTTCTGGGCATTTACTTCATCTACCTGGCCCACTTTGGGCAGGCCACACCGCGCATTCACCCCATCCCCTTCATCTTTACCATGCCGCTTTTCTTCGGCCTCTCCGGAGGGATGGAAGCCCTCAGCTCCGAAACGCGTTTCTGGCCCAAGCTCTGCAAAAAATTCAAAACCATCCTGCTGCCCTACTTTTTCTTTTCGGTTATTTCGCTCACCCTGGCTACCATCCTCAATGAAAGTTCCTTCCCCGGGGTGATTTCCACCCTGCGTGAAATCTTCATGGGGCTGCGCAACACTCTCTTTGCTTCGCTGCTCTGGTTCCTGCCCTGTCTCTTTCTTACCGAGCTGATCTTTATGCTTCTGCGCCTGGTGATCAAACCCGCCTGGGCGCTCTTTTTGGCTACCTCCCTCATCTTCATTCTGGCACACGCCTTCATGCCTCACAATCCGCTCAATACACCCAGCTGGTTCTGGAATTTGGATACGGCGCTTTACTATCTCTTTTATTACGGCCTGGGCTATTGGAGCTTTCCTTACCTGGTACGCCTGCTGGGCGATGGCAGCCGCCGCCCGCCTTTCTGGTTCATTCTGGGCGGGGCCTTATCCGCCGCTTACTCCCTGGCGCTCATCTTCCAAAAAGATTTCCTCGCAGACGCCCTGGCCTTCCTCAGCCATCTGCGTTTTATCAACAACCTGGTGCCGGTAGGTAATGCCCTCATCATGCTCTGGGCTTTCCTCCTGGCCGCTTTGGTGCTGCAGCCCTTTAAGCTTCTGCAAAGGATCGGGCGGGAGACGCTTTACCTCTGCGGCAACGAGTACATCGTCAAACTGCTCATCACGCACACCCTGGGACTCATCGGCCTTAGCATCGCGCCCCAAAACCCCCTGGCAGCTTACATTTATTCCTTCATCCTGCTGCTGCTTGCCGTTTACATCCTCATCCCCTTCGAACGCCAACTTTACCAGCGCCTCCTGGAATTCTTCGGTCTCGAATCCAAACCAGTCTCTCTCCATTAATAATAGTGCTTGCCCAAAGAGAAAATCGGGAATTTCATAAAGCGATCTTAACCTTTAACAAATACTCTCGTGCTATAATCTCACGCACAAAGGCTAAGGCAGACCACCGATCATCCGTCAGAGAGCAGGCATTTGCTGCAAGCTTGCAGGCGCCAGCGGAGCGCGTCAGATCTCACTCACCTGCCGCCCGTCAAACCGGGAAGCCGCCGCGGTGATTTCCTTCAGCTGCGGACGTTTGGGCATGTTAACGCCTCCACGAGCGCCCGGCCATCCGGGAAGCAGGGTGGTACCGCGAGATGAAACCTCGTCCCTGCGCAGCAGGGATTTTTTATTTAACAGGAGCATTATGATTGACCCAACTGCAGTCCCCTTTTACAAACCCGAAGAGATCGAGGCTAAATGGCAGGCCCGCTGGGAAGCGGATAAGCTTTACCAGCCCTGGCGCGATCCGGACAAAACCAAGTTCTACGCGCTTACCATGCTGCCCTACCCCTCCGGGGATCTGCACATCGGTCACTGGTACGCCATGACCCCCAGCGACGCGCGCGCACGCTTCAAACGCATGCAAGGCTACAACGTCTTCTTTCCCATCGGCTTCGATTCCTTCGGCCTGCCCGCCGAAAACGCCGCCATCCGCAACAAGACCCATCCGCACCAATGGACGTATAAGAACATCGAGCGCATGCGCGGCCAGCTGCGCAGCATGGGCAACAGCTTCGACTGGCGTTCAGAGATCATCAGCAGCGATCCGGAATACTACCGCTGGACCCAGTGGTGGTTCCAGCAGTTTTATAAAAACGACCTGGCTTACCAAAAGCTGAGCCCGGTAGACTTCTGCCCCTCCTGCAACACCACCCTGGCCCGCGAGCAGGTCAAGGGCGATGACCGCGTCTGCGAACGCTGCGGCACTGCCGTAGTGCGTAAGGACCTCAAACAATGGTTCTTCAGGGCTTCGAATTATTCGGAAGAACTGCTGAATTTCGAGGGCATGGACTGGCCGGAGATGATCCGCACCCTGCAGACCAAGTGGATCGGCAAGAGCGAGGGTGCCTCGGTGATCTTTGCCACGGAGAGTGAGGATACGATTGAGGTTTTTACTACCCGCCCGGATACGCTTTGGGGTGCTACCTTCATGGTTCTCTCCCCCGAGCATCCCCTGGTACAAAAGCTGACCACGCCGGAACAGCGCGCCGTGGTTGATGCCTATCGCGAACAGGCCGCGCGTCAGAGTGACATCCAGCGCGAGAACGTTGAGCGCGAAAAGACCGGCGTTTTTACCGGCGCTTACGCGATTAACCCGGTTAACGACGCCCGCATCCCGATCTGGATTGCCGATTACGTGCTGATGGGCTACGGTACCGGCGCCATTATGGCCGTCCCTGCCCACGACCAGCGCGACTTTGAATTTGCGCGCAAGTTCAGCCTGCCGGTCGTGCCCGTCATCCAGCCTGATGGCATGGAAGCATTAGACGGAGACACGATGACCGAATCCGTCCCGGCGCACGGTTCCATGGTCAACAGTGGCCCCCTCAGCGGCACCCCCGGCGAGGAAGCCTTCGATAAGGCTGTAACCTACATCGAGGGCCTGGGGCGGGGCAAACGCACCACTAACTACCGCTTCCACGACTGGCTCATCAGCCGCCAGCGCTATTGGGGCGCTCCTATTCCGGTCGTCTATTGTGAGCAATGCGGCCCGCAGCTTGTGCCCGATGAGCAGCTGCCCGTGCTGCTTCCTGAAGACGTAGAATGGCTGCCCACCGGCGAGAGCCCGCTCAAACTGCACCCCACCTGGCGCTTTACCAGCTGCCCCAAATGCGGAGGTCCTGCCGAGCGCGAAACCGACACCATGGATACCTTTATGTGTTCCAGCTGGTACCACCTGCGCTACCTCAGCCCGCATTACAACTCCTGGCCCTTTGACCCGGAGCAGTACAATTACTGGATGCCCGTGGATACTTACACCGGCGGCAGCGAGCATGCCACCATGCACCTGATTTACACGCGCTTCTTCCATAAGGCTGGCCGCGATTGCGGCGTGCTGCAGGGCGATGAGCCCATGCTGCAGCTGCGCAACCAGGGCATGGTTTTGGGCGAAGACGGCGAAAAAATGAGCAAAAGCCGCGGAAATGTGGTCAACCCGGACGAACTGGTATCCAAATACGGCGCCGATACCGTGCGCGCTTACCTCATCTTCTTCAGCCGTTGGGAAATGGGCGCGCCCTGGTCCTACAGCGGCATCGAAGGCAATGTACGCTGGCTGCGTCGCACCTGGTCTATGTTCCTGGAAGAGGCCAACAGCCAGGCCAGCCCAGAGGTGCTTAAGGCCTTAAAACGCAAAGCGCACCAGACCCTGCGCAATATCACCCGCGACTACGAGACCTTCGGTTTCAATACCATCATCTCTAGCCTCATGGAGCTGCTCAATGAGATGGGCCGCGCCAAGAACGCCGGCGCTTACGGCACCCCGGAATGGGACGAAGCTGTTAAGCTCTACCTGCTGATGCTGGCACCCGTTTGCCCGCATATCGCTGAGGAACTCTGGGAACGACTGGGCCATCCCTATTCCATCCATACTCAGCCCTGGCCTGCCGTAGACGAAGAAGCCGCCAGGGAAGAGCAGATCACCCTGATTGTGCAGGTAAACGGGAAACTGCGCGACCGCATCCTGGTGGATCCCGGCATCACCGAAGCTGAAATGCAGGAAAAAGCCCTGGCCAGCGAGCCTGTGCTGGCAGAATTGGCCGGCCGCAGCCCGCGCAAGGTCATCGTTGTTCCGGGCCGGCTGGTAAACATCGTTGTATAAGCCTGCAAGAACCCAATAAAAATGGAAGCCCGCTAGCTAATTAACGGGCTTCTTATTTCAAATTTTTCGAAGCCAGGCGGAAAATATTAATCTGAAGAAGCCAAAATAAGTTGGCCGCCCTGCTCACGGAAGGATTCCTTGGCGCGTTTGAATCCATCTGGGTCAATGGCGCGGGTGCCCTCCAAAAGAATGGCAGCATCAAAACCCAACTTGAGCGCATCCATGGCCGTGTAGAATACGCAGAAATCCGCTGCCAGGCCGGCCACATGCACCTCAGTAATGCCGCGCCCGCGCAAGTAGCCCTCCAGCCCGGTGGCTTTCTTCCGACCGTTGTCAAAAAAACCGCTGTAGCTGTCAATTTTTGGGTCCATGCCTTTGCGAAAAACAGCTTCAACGCGCTTCTGGTCCAGCCCGGCGCTTAGCTCCGCGCCATGGCTGCCCTGAATACAATGGTCGGGCCAAAAAACCTGCGGAAGGCCTTCCAGCTCACCCATCTGATAGGGCGCCATTCCGGGATTTGCACTGGCAAAGCTGCCATGCTGCTTAGGATGCCAATCCTGCGTGGCCACCACCAGGGGGTATTTGCTCATCAAGGCATTTATCACCGGCAAAATGGCATCTCCTTCAGCAACAGGCAGGGCCCCGCCCGGTAAAAAATCATTTTGTACATCCACTACGATCAGTGCCTTCATAGCACCTCCTTATCTCCAATCTTACCAAGTTCACCCGCGAAATCCTAAACTCAGTGTATCATTTCATGCAGAAAGGCAAGGTGAAACATGCATTTTGAAGCGATAAACTGGCAAATGGTAGAAGATTACCTTAAGCGCGATGATCGCATTATGCTTGTCCTGGGGATGACCGAACAGCACAGCAGCCTCTCTCTGCTTACCGATAGTCTCATTCCCCATCACCTCGCCGCTGCCGCCAGCCAGGAAACCGGCATCCTCGTCGCCCCGCCCCTGCATTACGGCGTCTCACCTTCCATGATGGCCTACCCCGGCACCATCAGCCTGCGCCTTGCTACCTACCTGCAGATCATTGAAGATATCACCCTCTCCCTGTATTCCCACGGCTTCCGCCGCTTCCTCTTCCTCAACGGGCATGGCGGCAACGCACCGGCCCGTACCCAGCTCGCTGAACTTGCTAACCGGCACCCCGGCCTCGACCTGCGCTGGTACCAGTGGTGGACCAGTGAGGCCGTGGTCAGCTTCTCCAGGGCGCATGGTCTGCCCAACGCCCACGCCAACTGGGAAGAAAACTTCCCTTTCACTCGCATTGAACCGCACCAACCCGGCCAAAAAAACCTCGTCCCCTACGACGAACGTGTGTGCAGCGCAGCCGAGACCCGCGCCATCGCCCAGGATGGCTCCTTTGGCGGTCCCTGGCAAGCTGACGATGCCACCATGGACGCCCTCTTTGCCGTCTGCCTGGCTGATATTCTGCGCCTCCTGGCCTTCGAATAAATAATCACTGTAGCTGTCAGTTTTCGGTTCCATATCTTTGCGGAAAACAGCTTCAATGCACTCCTGGTCGAGCCTGGCGGCGCTTAGTTCTGCTCCATAGCTGCCCTGAAACAATGATTGAGCCAGAATACCTGCAGGAGGCCTTCCAGCTCATCCATCTGACAGGGCTCCATTCCGGGGTTTGCACTGGCAAAACTGCCATGCTACTTAGGGTGCACCACCAGAGGGTATTTTTCCATCAAGCATTTACCACTGGCAAAATAGCTTCTCCTCCAGTAACAGGAAGGGCACAAAAGTTATTTTGTATATCCACAAGGATCAAAGCTGTTTTTTCTATCGAGTCATTTGTTCCGTTCTCTTGGCAGACAAAGCCTTTGCCATATATTCTCTGGCTATTGCAGGAACTGTAAACCCTTTTGTTTTGCGGTCATAGATTCCAATGGCAGGCGCATTACGGTGGTTTGCTCAAACTTTTTTGGAGCAAATTGCCATTTCTGTTCCCTTGCCAACTGACCCATCAGAACCTCCAAGCCATGTTGTCTATCCTTATCTTCCTTCAATATCTCCAAGGTGCCAAAGCCCATAACACTGGCAAAATTCATGGTGTAGTCACAAGCCAGGCTGCCTTTCCCCAACACTTCCCCAAACAGGCTTACCGTAGCACAAACCTGTGGGTTCTCACGCAAAATCTCAAGCTTGCGCCCCACGCCAGCGGCATGAAAATAGAGTACAAACTGGTCGGCATGACGTTCCAAGCCAAAGTTAAGCGGCACACAATACGGCCTTCCCTGCGCATCCACCATGCTCAGGTGACATACCCTTGCTGCCCTTAGAATAGCCTCGATTTCATCTAAACTCTTTACTTCCCGATTACTACGGCGCATCCTTAGCCTCCAAATAAGCCAAAACAGCATCCAATGCCCGGTCCAAAGCCCCCGTTTTCACCTTTTCCCATTCTTCGTCCAGCCAAGCCGGCCGCTGCGCCCGCCGCAGGCCAATGCACAAGCCTACCAGGGGGCTGTACAGTTCATCTGCAAGCGCCTCCTCCGGGGGCAAGCAGCCATAAGCCTCCTTGAACAAATCCTGGCTTACTGCGGGCAAACCCGCCATGACATTACGAAAATCTGTCATTGTCAGGCCACGCCCCAGGAGATTGTAGTCAAACATCAGCGCTTTGCTGAGGTCATGCGCTACAGCCAGGTTGCCCCACCAAAAGTCATGATAGCACAGTGTGTGGTCCAGGCTGGCTTCAAAGGCCCGAATACGCGGCCAGTTGCGGTGCAAACGCTTCCAGATTGGCCAATCCTCCGTTTGGGTAAGCTTGGGAATCCAAGCCAGCAGCTCCTGGTTAACCAGATCTGCTTCGCTGTACCAATGGCTGGCCGGCTCTGCCGCGACAGTTTTTCCGCGGCTATGCAAACAACGGTACCATTCCGCCAGCGCGCGAATCAGATCAGGTTCCTGCAGGTCCTCTTCCTTAGCCAGGCGCAGGCGTGGACTGGCTGCCAGGTCTTCCATCAGCAAGGCACTTGGGAACACCTCGTAAATTTCCAGGGTCGGGATGCCCAATTTCAGCAATAACGCATAATTCTCAATTTCGCGCAGGTGTTTTGGCTGGTCAAAAAGTTTTAGAACAGCAGTGCTCTTAGCATGAGCCACCCGGTAAACACGTATGCCATCTTTTTGGCTCAGCAGTTCCGCATTTTTAGGAACCAGCATATCATTTTGGGCCTGGTAGATCGCTGCTTCGGACATTTGACTATTCAGGAAGCTTTTGGTTGTACAAAGACGCAAAAAGCTTGGCGCACTCCGTACTTTGCCTGGCAGTGCAGACGCTGCATTTTTTTAGGTTTTCCAATTCTCTTGCAATAGAGCTGCTTTTATCCATGAGCCAATTTTACCTTCTTGCCTACCTCCATGCAGTGATTTTGCTGGTTTTCCTTTGGCTTGCAGGCAGTGCTCTTGAATAGCAGCCGGAAAAACCAGCATTAATCATCTCCTCCGGATTAGGTCCTGTTGGGATAGACTCCTTGAAATGCCATGCTATCCTCTTTCCACTCATTTATTCAATCCCTGTTTAGACAGTCAGATGCAATGATGTAAAGAATTGTAGAAGGCAGGCACAAGTCTCATAAAAAGAGCCGGCACTTTTTTGCCGGCTCCGAATTCAAAAAAACTGCTTGGAACTAAATCCAGCCGCGCAATTCCATGGCCTTGACCACTTTGGCAATGGCCACCATGTACGCTGCATCGCGGTTGTACACCTTATGACT
Source organism: Anaerolineaceae bacterium (assembly GCA_040772305.1). Classification (GTDB taxonomy): domain Bacteria; phylum Chloroflexota; class Anaerolineae; order Anaerolineales; family Anaerolineaceae; genus Mesolinea. The sequence goes on along the minus strand of JAXGYK010000001.1, from coordinate 823,098 downwards.
CAAAGCCATGTCCAATACACCCTTAAAGGCGGTGGTCATGCTGTGGTCGAGTTTTTGCAGCACTTCTTCCTTGCTCCAGTAGAAGTTTTGGTCATTCTGCACGCCTTCAAAATAGCTGCAAGTCACGCCGCCAGCGTTGCAAAGGAAGTCCGGGATTACAAAAAGGCCCTTCTGCTCAATCACCGCATCAGCTTCTGGTGTCGTGGGGCCATTGGCAGCCTCGGCAAGAATCTTCACGCTGTCATGGATCTTATGGACCGATTCACCATTTATCTGACCTTCCAGCGCCGCGGGGATAAGCACATCCACTTGTTTGCTAATCCAGGCATCACCGTCTTCCACCAAATAACCGGCCTCTTGGGCTTTTTCCTTATTGATCGTGCCATATTGGTCGGTAATGCTCTTCAGGAAATAGGGGTCAATGCCATCTTCCTTGGTAAAGGTGTAGGAAACTTTATCGTTGCGATCCCAGCAGGAAACACAAATTACCTTGCCGCCCAGCTGCTCTACAAAACCAATCGCAGCGTGTTGTCCCACATTCCCAAAGCCCTGGATTGCAGCCGTAGCTTTGCTAGGATCAATCCCCAAATGTTTCATGGCCTCACGAATACAGTACACCACGCCAAAGCCGGTAGCTTCAGTACGGCCCAGAGAGCCGCCGCCGCCCACAGGCTTGCCAGTGATGGCACCCGGTGTATAGGCGCCAACAATCTTGGAATACTCGTCCATCATCCAGCCCATCATCTGCGGGGTGGTGCCAACATCTGGTGCAGGAACATCTTGCCGCGGGCCTACGTTGCGCCATAAAATGCGCATATAAGCACGCACCAGGCGTTCTTTTTCACCGTCGCTCAGCGTAGCCGGGTCAACCACTATCCCGCCCTTGCCGCCGCCCAGGGGGATGTCGGCTACGGCGCATTTCCAGGTCATCCACATAGCCAGAGCACGTACTGTATCAGCGGTTTCGGCTGGATGGAAGCGCACGCCGCCCTTGTTGGGGCCGCGGGCATCGTTATGCTGGACGCGGAAGCCATGGAATACGCGTACTTTTCCATCATCCATACGCACCGGAATGCGCAGGTGAAACTCACGGGCTGGGTAGCGCAAAATCTCGCGCACACTATCATCCAGTTGTAATTGATCGGCTACTTTATCAAACTGTGCTTGTGCCATCTCGAATGCATTGGTTGGACCTGACATAAATTGCTCTCCTTTAGTTTAAACTCAATAAGTGGGATGATAAACGGGCACACAAATTTGCATACCCGCTTGCTGAGAAAGAGAAATAAATCTGATACATTGCCATCTTTATTCCTCAGATCGAGGGAGCGCTCTGCTGTAAACAAGTGTAACCCAAAGAAAATTCGCGTCAAGATAAATGGGAGAAATCAATCAAATAGTGTTCGAAAGTGCAGCTTAAGGGATCCCTTGCCAGGGTATGCAGGTCAAAGCACAGAATGCCTGTTTGACTCATAGGCAGTTCTGCTACAACTTCACCCCCATAAAAAACATAAGCTCCACCCTTGGCCCGCTCAGGGTCATCGACCAGACTATTGATCATCAGAACCGGGCAGTTCAGTGCCTGGACTTGCCGGGCATATTCCTGTTTTTCGTCCGTCTCCCAGTCGCTGATACTGTAATCGATATACAGGGGCCAGAGCAGCACTTCAGGCACCAAGGCTTCAAGCGCGATAATGTTTTCTTCGTACCACAGGTCCCCGCAGATCGCTGCGGCTGCGCGCTGACCAGCCAGGTCAAAACAATGAAAGCCGGGACCTTCCCGGTATTGCGGACCGGTGATACTGTGCTCCTTCCAGCCGATGCTCACCCTCCTAAAGAGGTCTAGGGTCTGTCCCTGGGCATCCAGAACGATATTGCTGCTGTAGAGTTGGCCTTCAAAAACTTCGATGAAACCAAAGGAGAGGCCGCAAGCAAACTCCCGGGCTATTTTGCGTATGGTATCCATTCTGTGGCCCTCACTGGGGATAGCCCTCTGGCGGTCAATGGCGTAATCCCAACTCAGGCCCTCAAAGCCCTGCAGAAAACTTTCGCCAAAGCAGAGCAGCTCACAACCATGTGCCTCCTCAAGAAAGCGCTGCATTACAGCAATTTGATGTTCTATTTCGTTATCCCGCATCGGTGCAGAACATAACCCTACTTTATAAAGGGAAGGCTGCATTTTTGACATATCCCTTTTATACCAGCCTTACCGGGAATAATAACGATAAGTGCCTCTTCCAGAAAATAATGAACCCCAGTGAGCCATAAAACTTACCATCCTTCTCGTGAAACCATCGTTCAGTAGCGTAACAGATCACAAAACAAAGGATTAAACAGGCTCTTACGTAAATGAAAACGAGACGGCAATTGCCGCCTCGCCCTTTCCCCATAAACTGCTCTCAAGCTCGGTGTTTTTTCAGGAAGTTCCCGATGCGTTCCAGAGCCTCCTCGATCTTCTCATACGAAGTGGCGTACGATGCCCTTACATAACCCGCTCCATGCGGACCGAATGCCGAGCCAGGTACCATGGCAACCCGTGCTTCATAAAGCAGGCGTTCGCAAAAAGTTTCGTCATCCAAGCCTGTGGAACGGATGTCCGGGAAGGCATAGAACGCTCCTTTGGGTTCAAAGGTAGGCAGACCCAAGCTGTTTAAACCATCCACAATCAGACGCCGCCTGCGATCATACTCTTCCCGCATCTCCTGTACCGATTCCTCACAATTTAAAAGCGCTTCGCAGGCAGCCATTTGCGAAACGGTCGGTGCACACATAATGGAGTATTGATGGATGCGCACCATCGTATTTAAAATGGGGGCAGGTGCCAAAGCATAGCCAACCCGCCATCCGGTCATGGAATAAGATTTTGAAAACCCTCCCAAAAGGATCGTATGATCCTTCATCCCGGGCAAGCTGGCGAAACAGGTGTGCTTATGCCCGCCATACACAAGGCGGTCATACACTTCATCCGTAACAACAATCAAGTTGTATTTTTTGGCAATTTCTGCCACTTTCTCCAAAGCAGCTTCCGAAGCCACAGCACCCGTTGGGTTACAGGGATTACTAAACACAATCGCCTTGGTCTTTGGCGTAATAGCCTTTTCGATCAGCTCTGGTTCCAGGTCAAAGTTTCTTTCTGCAAAGCTGGGTACCGAAACGGTCTTTCCGCCCGCCATTTTGACCTCAGCCTCGTAGGAAACAAAGCAGGGGTTCGGCACAATCACTTCATCACCAGGGTTGATAATCGCAGTGAAGGCCAGGTAAAGCCCCTCCGAAACCCCCACTGTAATCATCGTCTCAGTTTGTGGGTCGAACTCAACTCCATAAAGCTTGTCCATGTGTGCGGTCAGCAACTGGCGCAGTTCCATAAAGCCATGATTCGCAGAATAATGTGTTTTACCATCCCGCAGCGCCTGGCAGCCGGCTTCGACAATGCTTTTAGGTGTATCAAAATCTGGCTCGCCAATGCACAACGAAATAACATCATCCATCGTTGCAGCGATATTAAAGATCTTCCGAATCCCCGAAGGTTTTAAGGAAACCACCCTTTTGGACAGCCAGTCTTCGCGCATATTTCTTCCTAGTGTCTTAGATTTACCAATTCGCCCAGGAGTTGTCTCCCAGATTGAACTTACCCATCAGCCCATTAACAACCACATCATGACCCAGCAGCGAGCTTTCCATGTGAGAATTGGTGATATGTACCCCCGGGCTGAGGATCGAATCTTTAATCGCAGAGCCTTGTACTACTGCCCCCGCCCCAATCGATGTAAACGGACCGATAATAGACGTGCTCACGCGTGCATCAGGGTGGATGAAAACCGGCGGCAAAATCACAACGTCTTCGCCATAGCGCAAACGGTCTTGGTTAGAGCAGCCATGCTCCAAAAGAAAGCGGTTGGTGTCCAATAATGCATCCGAGGTGCCAGCATCCAGCCATACCTTAACCTGTTCCGTCCGCATCCTGATGCCGCCTTCAAGCAGGATATTCAAAGCATCCACTATAAAGTACTCTCCTTTTAGCTGTACTTTACGGGCAAACTGTTCTTCGATAGCAGCCAAAAGCCGCTGACCATCCGCAAAATAGTATGCTCCCACAAGGGCCAGGTTGTTGTTCATGTCTGTGGGTTTTTCAATCAGGCGGGTAACGATGCCACGGCCGTCCACTTCGGCCACACCAAAGCGGCGCGGGTCGGGTACGGGCTTTACCCAGGCAACTGCATCTGCCTCTTCTTCACCAAGCAGCTCAAAGGAACTATCGATCAAAGTATCCGAAAAAACCATCAGCACCCGTCCGTCCAAAAACTCGCGGGCATGCCACAAGGCATCCGATTGGCCTTTTTTTTCAGGCTGTTCAATATAATGAACCTTCAGGTGTCCAAAATTTTTGTACATATACGGGCGGATTAGCTCTTCCTGTCCTGGTGAAAGTATAAAGACAAACTCCGATTCCTCAGGTTCCGGGATGGTTTGGAACATTCGCAGCAGGTGATCCAAAACAGTAGATCCTGCCAGCGCTACCAAAGGTTTCGGCCGGCTCCAAGTAAGCGGGCGCAAACGGCTCCCCGCACCAGCCATGGGGATGATGATCTTGAGTGTCTTGGTCATTTATGTGTCCTCCTTTAAGATAAACCCGCCCACATTGGATGCGGTCTCGAGGAGGATTATAACGCAGGCACCCCTCTATTAAGGTGTACTTACACGAAGCTGAGAAAACAGGACTGTTTCGGGCATGCTGCCAGCAGCTTCGGCTAAAAAGCCCATCCGACCCTCCATGCCGGGCTGTGCCTTAAACTCCGTTTGGAAGACCCCATTAATAAACAGATACAAGCTGCCATCCTGAGCCCAAAGGCCCAACTGATTTCTGGCTGGTGCTTCCGGCATAAAGCGCCGCGCATTCGTCCAGGGTATCAGCACTGAGCGTCCCCCATTGATCTCACGCTCCAAACTAAATTGCCCCTGACAATTAAACCAGAGCGCAAGCGTGCCCATCTGACTAAAGCGCCAAAAATAAATCCCGTAGCGGTCATCCTCAGAACACAACGAGGTGCGCATATTTAGTTCGAGGTAAAAGTTTGATGGCAGCCGGTAACTGCTCAGACTGTTCAATCGGCCTTTTTCTGCCGAAACAGCCATCGATAAGCTGCCATCTTTTAAATCGACTGTGCCAGCATCTTGCCCTCCCAGCTGCCATACCTCAGGTTCCAAAAAGCCATCTTCAATCAAGACATTCGTATAAGCAGGGGCTTCGATATTCCTCTCAGGTGTAGGAGTATAAACAACCTGCCGTGTGGGAGTTGCTGTCCGCGGGAACCAATCAATAGTCGGACTAGGTTCAGGGGTATGCGTAGCTGTTGGCTGCGGCGTTGGTGTTTGAACAACCGCAGCTTCTTTGCAGCCCGCCACAAGAGGCATTGCAAGCATAAAAACCAGCATTACAGCCAGGCGCTTTATCATAGTTGTCTTATTGTACTTGCAGAAAGTTTGCACGGTAAAAAGCCAGTCTCTTCGATGATATAATGCTTTTTTGAGAGGCAGCTATGAAAAAGATGCTTAGAAATTCCCTGGCTGGCAGTCTAATTTTTGCCTTGCTATTTGGCCTTGCCCTAGTGTGTGTATCCACAAACCAGGCCCTGGCCCAAACGCCGCAACCCACTCCGCTTCCATCAGCTACACCCGATGCCGACGGTAGAATCTACTATATTGCCCAACCCGGCGACAGCTGCGTGCGTATTTCGATCCTCACTGGTGTTACTGTACAAACTATCCGTCAACTCAACAATTTAACAGAAGCATGTAATATCATAGAAGGTCAGGCAATCCTTCTGGGCACCGCTCTGGCAGCTCCTGAACCCACAGCTGCTTTGATCCTGCCCACTCCTGATCCTGCTCAGATTACACCTTCTCCCACACCCTCCAACGGTGTAGGCAAGGTATGTATCGTACTCTTTAACGACATGAACGGGAACGGTACACGGGATAGTTTTGAAACCCATCTTTACGGCGGTGTGGCAAGCCTGAACGACCGTTTAGGTCAGGTCTCCCTTACCGGAACCACGGTTGCTGGCGATCCAGATGCTGCTCCAGTCACTCCCTTCTGTTTTGAGGATGTTCCTGAGGGTTCCTACAACGTCACCATTGCTATTCCGGATGGTTTTAACCCTACTACAGCCAGCAGCTTGGGCTTCGACCTAAAAACCGGCGAAACAGCCACGCTTGCCTTTGGCTGCCAGGAAGCCACTGCCTTACCAGGCAGCGATCAGCCTGCTGAAACTGGAGCCCGTTCCCCTCTTTTAGGGATCTTAGGTGCTGTCATTCTGCTCTCGGGCCTGGGTTTGGGCTTCTATTTGTGGCGCCAGCGCAGAGCCTAAGCAAAAACTTCAAAGACCTGCCGTAAGGACGGGTCTTTGCTTTTAAAGCAGTAGCCGCAGGTATACATCCCCATCCAGCTCGTGGCTAAGCTGAAAGCCATGTGCCTGGTAAAAAGCAATAACTTGTTTCCAGGCAGCAGTGGTTTCAAGAATAATCTCCCTTAGGCCTGTTTCCCGTGCATAGGCAATCAGGTTCTCCAACACTCTGCCACCCAAGCCCCGACCGCGCAAATCCCGCTTTACGGACATACGCACAATTTGACCGCAAGCATTTCCTAAGGGAAGCAGAGCCCCGCAGGCCACTATCTGGTCAGCCATGGCTGCAACCAAGAAATACGCGCTGGCGTAGGACACTGAAATATCTTCCAGGTCCGGGTTTAAGCTTGAATCCAAAAAACCCCAGTGGTCTTCCAATCCTTCTAGGATAAGCATCTTCACTGCTCCCTGATCCTGGGCTCTAAAACGCCGCAGTACATAAGTTTCGGGTGCGAACGCCCTGCCTGTATCTTCCATTTCAGGTTCAGGCATATCGTTCTTCCTGCCACACATCCCCAGCATTATGATATCCAGCCTTTTCCCAGAACCCAGGCCGGTCAGCGTAGCTAAACTCCAGCCCGCGCAGCCATTTAGCCCCCTTCCACAGGTAAACATCCTTAAGATCGCTGCGGCCAGGAATGGCGCCACAAACCGCTCTCAGCGGAAACCCATGTTCCGGCTTCAATGGTTCATGGTTATAGTGCGTAGCCAGCAGGAAGTTATCCTGGAGCATCAGCTCAAGCGGCAAATTTGCGGTAAAGCCCTGTTCGGCGTGCTGAAGCACATATTTTGCTCCAGTCAGCGGCTTTATCAAACCACTTTCAATCAGCGTGCGCAAATGCACACCCTCCCACAGAGTATCCAGCTTGGACCAGCGGGTAACGCAGTGCAAGTCCATTTTTACACTTGTACTTGGCAGGCTGCTAAATTGCTCCCAGCTTAGGCTTATGGGCTCTTCCACTGCGCCCCAAACCATAAAAGTCCAAGTATCCAGATTTGCGATTGGAACCGAACCATAATGCAGCACCGGAAAACGTTCTGTAATTAACTGCCCTGGAGGCAGGCGTTTCTTGAGATCCGGACAATCTGGCATCGAGTTCTGCCTCAAAGCTCAAGACTCTCGCCGGGCTTTAGAACCACACAGCATGTATTTGTCTCGGCTTCCACGCTGGCCTTCCAGGCATTCGCATCCTGGGCAATGATTTCCCAGGTATCGTAATGGATGGGAACCACCGTTTTTGGCTGCAGCAGTTTTACAGCCCGCAGTGCATCCGTCGGCCCCATAGTGTAGGTATCACCAATGGGAATAGCAGCCAGGTCCAGGCCTTCCTCGCCAATCAGGCGCATATCGCCAAACAAGCCTGTATCACCGGCAAAATAGACCTTTTTACCCTCATTACTAGTAATCAGTACACCGGCTGGGTTGCCCCCGTATCCGCCACACGGCAAGGGCGAGCCATGCAGGGCAAAGGTGAGCTTAAGGTAGCCAAAAGGATACTGTCTTCCTCCACCCAGGTGGTGGGGGCTGGTTTTTAAGCCTTTCTCGCTCAGCCAACCGCAAATCTCAGCGTTAGAAATAAGCGTCGCCCCACTGCGTTCCGCAATGGCCACTGCATCACCTACATGGTCCCCGTGTCCATGGGTAATGCAAATGTAATCTGGCGCAAGGCTTTGAGCAAGTCCAATATCATAGGGCATATCGCTAAAAGCTGGATCCACCAAAAGCTGCACTCCATCCAGGTTTAAACCCAATGCAGCATGGCCGTAATATGTAAATCTAATCGTCATTATTGTCTCCTTTTTCTACTTCTTTAATCTAGTCCGGTTAGCTTCATTGAATTCCCAGCCAGGCATGGGGTAAAGGGCTTTGCTGCCCAATATTGTCGCTCACCTTAATCGGCTGCAAGAGTGGAAAGGTGTAATGATACAAAGCCTCCTTGGTAACCAGGTAAAACCCTCGCGAATCAGGCTGCCAGAAAACATCGCTGATTGCGTCCTCCCGAACCGTCTGCAAACGGTTACCTTTCGCGTCGTACAGGTAAACCGCACTGCCGTTCCAAGCTAAAATCCAGCTGCCATCTTTCGCAAAGCTTATATGTTCTATAACCTCCATCATAAAGCTCATAAGTCCTGTCCGAAACACCACCGTGTCAAAACCATTAAACGCAGAAAACAAGCCTTTTGCAGGATGGTATTGTAAGTTTGTAAAAGTACCCAATTGCATTATTTCGAATCTTGTAGAGGCAGATGCCTTCACATAAATACCTGGCGACTGCCGGTTGGCTTCGGCAGCATCATTGCCGATGGCCAGCACAATCGAGCCCCGTTCAGGATCAAAAGCAAATCCGTCAAACCGCCCTTCAAAGATTTCAGCCGGTGTACCACCGCTTAACCCAACTAATTTTAGCGCATATGGGCCAGCATCATCCGCAAGTACAACCAGCATCTGATTGACATTCATCCAACCGATTACGCTTGCCTTGCTTCCTGCCGGTATCTTCATCAAGGTGCGCACGAAGTCCTGACGGTTGTAATCCAGCGCAACCAGGTAATTGGCCTGCAATGCAGGTCCACTTGGCTCCAAGGCCGTCTCCTGGAAAATTAGATTGTGCATATCAGGGCCCCACAAGGGGCCAAAGGCTTGCTCCGCGCGTTCAGCCAGTAGTTGCAGTTTATTCTGCTCAGGAGACCAGGCATACAAATTGGGTGTGCGCGTGCGCAAGGCAGCCGTAAACACAGCCCTGTCTTTGCGCCAGGAAATGCCTCCTGCATGCAGTACGGCTTCAAAAGCCTGAGCACTGGCGCTGTCTGGCTGGCTCCGCATCAAAGCCAGTTGCTCCGCTTCAACCAAAGCATGCACCAGTTCCACCTGCAAGGTTTTCGCATCCAACTGGCATAAAACTGGTCCGGTTTCGTCTTCAAAATCGCCTGTCCGCAGCAACAGATATTGACCGTCAGGGGAGGTGCCGTAAAACAGATCCGCCAGCAGCGGCGTTGCCGGAAACTCAAGCTGCCGAAACAGATTTGTGTTCAAGTCTGCAGCGAAAATCTGTTCCTCATCCCTGCCCGGGTAAATCAGCCAGGGGCCTTCCACTTTCAGCGGCGTTGGAGTGCGTTCTGCTTGCAGCGGTAAGGGAACAGGAGTTTCAGTAGGTATAGATTTTGTGGGCTTTTGCGTTAACGCAACCGCTGTATCCGTCATATGCAGCACTTCGGCGCTGGGCGTAGCCACCCAAGCCACCGGTGTGGGATTAGTAAAACGACATGCCAGGCCAAGCAAAGGCAAGGCAAATCCAAAGGCTAAAAGCTTTGCACGTGTATGCACATTTGAATCATACCGGAAAATACCGGAAGAGTAGCCAGCAAGTGTTTACCTGGGTGAATTTATAAAATGGTTGCTACAAGCAAGTGATCTCTTGGAGGTTTGCTCCCGGTAAAAACATCAATAGCACCAACTTAGGAATCTAGGCTGCTTATAGAATCTCCAGCCGGGCCAAAGAAGCCATCAAACACTTTAAACCCACGCCTTCAAAGTAAATCTCTACGGTTTCGTCGCCATGTGCTGCCTTGCTGGTTTTTACAACCCCTCGTCCGTAGCTGGGATGTTTCACCTGCATTCCAGGCTTAAAGCGCGTCTTGGGAGCGTGGTATATAATCCGCCGCGCTGGCATAAAAGCCGGGCTATCCCAGCGGTTTTGGCCCTGAGACATGCGATTGACTGAATATTGGTTGGGCAGGTTGCGCGGGCTGCCGCTAAGCAAGGCGCTGGGCAGGTCATCCAAAAACCGGGAAGGTATCGTTCCTTCGTAGCTGCCATAAGGACTGCGGCGGCGCTGAGCACGCGTTAGGGTCAGCTTCTTGCGCGCACGCGTGATGCCCACATACAGCAGGCGCCGCTCCTCTTCCAGGGCTTCATCGTCATCCCGACTGCGGCCATGCGGTAATAAAAACTCATCCAATCCGGTAATAAAAACCTGGTCAAATTCCAGGCCTTTGGCTGCGTGCAAGGTAAGCATTGTTGGTGCGTCCACTGCCTCCGGCAGCGTGTCCTGGTCAGCTACCAGACTCATTGCTTCCAGAAAGCTCGCCAGGCCTTCTTCATCATATTCGGTCGTAACATTGCGCAGCTCCAGCACGTTCTCCCAACGGTCCTGACCTTCCTCGCTGCGATCCTGAATATAGGCCTGATATCCCGTGTCTTCGACCACCCGGTCCAAAAGGATCGCAACCGTGTTCTTTGCTGCAAGCGCACGCCAATCAGCTAAAAGTTTGCCGAAAATGCCCAAACGTATGCCTTCTTTACCCAGTTCAGTTGCCAGTGCTTCGTCACCACCAGCCAGCTGCAATAAAACTTCTCCCATGCTTTGCTCGTGTTCCGCAGCGGTTTTTGCCAGCTTCTCGATAGTCTTCTCTCCGATTGCCCGAGGGGGTATGTTGATAATGCGACGTAAGCTCACTTCATCTTTGGGGTTATAGATTACTCGCAGGAAAGAAATAATATCCTTCACTTCCCGCCGGCCATAAAAGCGCTGCGCTCCGACCAAACGGTAGGCAATTCCTTTGCGGCGGAAGGCCTCCTCCAGCAGGCGGCTTTGGGCATTAGTGCGGTACATTACCGCAAAGGCAGCCGGGTTTAACCCAGCCTTGCGAATACCCGCCTGGACAGCTGCAGCTACCAGCTCTGCCTCTTCACGGTCATCGCTGGCTACTACAAGGCTGATCTTTTCCCCCGGTTTGGATTCGGTAAACAGCTTCTTTTGGGTGCGGTTGGTATTGCGGTCAATAACAGCCATCGCAGCGTCCAATATCGTCTGAGTCGAGCGGTAGTTTTGTTCCAACAAAATTGTACGTGCATCGCTGAAGTCCTTGGTAAAGCGCTTCAGGTTGCGGTAGTCGGCTCCTCTCCAGCGGTAGATGCTCTGGTCTTCATCCCCGACTACATACAGGTTGCGATGAAAACCAGCCAGGTTCTTTAATATCGCATACTGAGCCAGGTTGGTGTCCTGAAATTCGTCTACTAATATGTGCTCAAATTTGCGACTGTAGCTCTCTCTCACAGTGGGGTAAGTTTCCAGGATGCTGTTGGTGTACATCAGCATGTCATCAAAGTCCATGGCATTATTCTGGATGAGCAATTGCTGGTAGCGCAGATAAAAGCGCCGCAGCTGTTCATCACGGAAGTTCTTGACCGGATAGTCTTCAGGGCCAATCAGCTCGTTCTTTGCACGGCTGATAGCATCTAATACCGAAGCCGGCCGGTAGAGTTTTTCGTCCAGATTGGCTTCCTTCACAATCAGCTTCATCAGACTTTGCTGATCGTCTGCGTCAAAAATGACAAACTGCGCATCTACAGGCAGCAAGTCAGCCTCACGGCGCAGAATACGCCCGCACAGGCCATGGAAGGTACCCAACCAAATGTCCGCTGCCTGGGTTGCCAGTAATTTTTCTACCCTGGAACCCATTTCTTTAGCAGCCTTGTTCGTAAAAGTAACTGCCATAATCCGATAGCTGGGCACCTGCATTACACCAATAAGATAAGCAATACGATATGTGAGCACGCGAGTTTTCCCCGAACCCGGGCCAGCCAAAATCAGCGTGGGGCCAGCGGGAGCCGCTACTGCAGCCTGTTGCTGTGCATTCAAAAGGTCTAAAAATTCATCCATGGGATAGCAATTGTACCGCGCCAATTCCGCGGCCATTCTTAAAATACCTTGTTCTGTAAAGTGCACAGAACTATAGCTGTCTCGTTTATCCCCCCAGGAAATAAATGCGCAATAAACCAAGCACTATTCCGCTAATCACCAAAATATAAGGAGGTTGTTCGAACTTAACCAAGAGGCCAAGACCGCCCAATAGCAAGAGCCCGGTCCAAAGGTCTGTGACCGCGTTTTGTGCCAGAACAAACACCACAAAGAGAATCAAAGCCACTACGCCGGCATTCACTCCCTTAAGAAAGGCTTTGGCTACAACAGAATCACGCATTTTTTTCAGCAGCGGAGCCGTAATCATAACCACAATAAAAGAAGGTAAAAAGACGCCCGTCATAGCCAAAAATGCGCCCCAAAAACCTCCTACCAAGTAGCCCACAAAACTGCTGGCAGAGGTAACCGGTCCGGGTGTAATTTGCCCTACTGCAATTGCGTCAGTAAGTTCTTGCAGCGTAAGCCAGCCAAAACGTTGTGTAACGTCCTTTTCAATCAGGGCAAAAAGGACCATTGCCGATCCAAACATCACCGCGCCAGTTTTGAAAAAGAAGAGGAATATTTGCACATAAAGGTTATCCAAGAAATTGCCTGCCTGGCTGATTAAAGGACTCAAAAGCCCCAGCGGGGTAAGACTGAACAACGCAGCAGGAGTCGCCTTTTTAGGAAAGTTGCGCAGACTATGGTGCAAAACAACTCCCAAAAGCCCGCATAAGGGAAGGATGATACCTTCATTCCAGTCCAGGAATTTCATGCCAACAGCAGCCGCAAAAATAGCCACTTGTTTCCATCCCTTAAAGCTGGTCTTGCTGATACGCCAGGTAGTATCGATTACGATCGCCAGAACCAGGGGGTTGAGGATATAGAAGAGCGACTCTACTTGCGGCAAAGCACCAAAGCGTTTATAAAGTGCACCCATTAAAACAGCCGTTAAAAAGGCAGGGGTAATAAACGCCAGACCGCCCAAAATCAGCCCCGGGTAGCCATTCGTAAGGTAGCCCACGTGGTAGCACAGTTCAGACGCATTAGGACCAGGCACTAAATTAGCGGCTGAAAGCAAATCCAAAAGCGTTTCCTGGCTAATCCATTTATGGCGCTTTACAAACTCGTTTTCCATCATAGCGATATGTGCTGTAGGGGCACCAAAAGAAATCGCGCCAATTTTGAAACAGGTAAGCACATAGGTCCACAGGCTGGGATATTTGCGCGGGTCTTCGTTTTCAAGTTCAATTTGTCTTTGCGCGTCTTCTTGCGGCATTTCAGCTTGTGTGGGCAGTATCTGTACGGGGCACATGTGCCCGATTATAGTCTGTACTTGCGGCAATGTCTGGAGTTTGTAATACTTGTTGCATGGGTTTACCAGGGTGTTTTAAGATTTCCTGGTTTAATGATAAAGAAGCGGCTATCTATCCAAAACTCAGGCAAATTCAAGGTTTACCTGTGGAGCAAGTAATACCAGGTTTTCCAAAAGCAGCCGTGCATTCACATAGGCTTCTGCCTGCTCAAGAGCTGCCTCGTGCGCCCGCAGCAATGCCAAACTTTCGGCGGCTGTCATTTGTTCTGCCACTGCAGCCAGTTCTGCTTTGCGGTCTAAATTCACAAGCGGAAGTTCGGCCGCTGTAACACTAATCAATACATCGCGCCAGAAACTAAGCCAAATGGGTACCAGGCTCGTCACCAGTTCACGGGGAGCAGCTTTTTGGCGCAAGTAAGCCTCGCACCATTGCAGCCTCTCACGCCGTTTAAGCGGCAATAGTTCTAAAAGCTGGTCAAGCATCTCAAGGCGTTCCGCAATCAAGTCTTCATCTTCCATCAGGCGCTTTGCCAGACCCAGCCTGCCTCCGCAAAGATGCGCCAGTCGGGTGGCTTCCTGCGCACTTAACCCCGTTTCCTGCAGGGCTTTTAAGCTGGTCTGCATGGAAGCCGGCCGCAAGCGCACAAGTTCACAGCGCGAAACAATTGTGGCAAGCAAGCTCTCGGCAGCATCTGCTGTAAGGATGATCACAGCATGGCCAGGCGGCTCTTCCAAAGACTTAAGCAGAGCATTGCTTGCTGAAACAGTGGCTTTTTGAAAATCCTGGATGATGACAATCCGATACTGCGACTGATAAGGTTTCAGCGCCAGACTTTGCTGCATAGCGCGGATCTGATCAATTTTCAGTTCTTTGCCCGCTTCGGCAGTAATCATCGTTAAGTCTGCAAATGCTTCTGCCCGGATCTGACGGCAAGGCAGGCATTCCCCGCAAAAATCCCCCTGTGTACCTGGGTTTAAACAATTCAGCGCTTGAGCAAAAGCCAGGGCTAAACTGCGCCGGCCAACCCCTTCGGGTCCTGTGATCAAATAAGCGTGCCGCAGTTTCTCAGGCTGCACCTGCCTTTTCAGCAGGGCAATCGCCGCATCGTGTCCGTAAAGCTTCCATTGCATAGTTGGATTTTAACACAGGGAATAGCTTTCCAAACTGCTAAACAGAGTTCCTGCCTTTTGCCTTTCCAGCAAATTTTAATACCAGAAATTCTCCGATCTTCAGGTTTTTTTATCTCTTTTCTGACCATGCTTAGGCCTTATGTACTATAATTATTTAGTTTAGTAGAGCGAGTGCAATTCCATAAGGAGTAATTAATGAGCGAAAAGATGTCCAACACCAATGCACCAGAAGTGCTGCAGGTTTTCTGGCATGCTCTGGAACCCGAAAAGGTCCTGGAACAGTTGGAAGTGCCGCAGGAAACAGGCCTTAGCAGTGCTGAAGCAGCTGCACGGCTGGAAAAATATGGTCCTAACGAGTTAATTGAGAAGAAGCGCACGACCTTTGCCCAAATGCTCTGGGCTCAGATTAACAACTTTGTCATTTGGCTTCTAATCGGCGCAGCGCTGATTTCAGCATTCCTGGGTGACTGGATTGAAGCCGGTGCCATTCTGTTAATCGTAGTTCTCAATGCCATTATGGGCATTGTTCAGGAATCGCGCGCTGAAGCTTCCTTGGCCGCGCTCAAAAAGATGGCGGCTCCCGAGGCACAGGTACTGCGCGACGGCCACCGCAGCAGTGTGCCCTCACGAGAGTTAGTACCCGGCGATATTGTCTTTGTCGAAGCCGGCAACCACATCCCTGCCGACCTGCGCCTTTTGGAAGCCGTTAACCTAAGCATCGAAGAGGCCTCACTCACAGGAGAATCGGTACCTGCAAAAAAGAATGCCGAAGGTCGTCTGGAGGCTGATATTCCCCTTGGCGACCGGGGAAATTCGGCTTTTATGGGCACTACAGTTACCTACGGCCGTGGCAAGGGCATCGTTACCGGTACCGGTATGCAAACCCAGCTTGGGCTCATTGCTACCATGCTCCAAACCGTAGAAGAGGAACAGACTCCCCTCCAAAAACGCTTGGATCAGCTTGGCAAAACCCTGGGCATCGCAGCTATGATCGTTTGTATTTTGGTCTTCGTCATTGGAGTTATCCGCTTCATGTTTGAAGGCACAGCTGCTATTGGCTCTCGTGAATTCTGGGACGAACTTGTTGCTCTGTTCATGATAGCCGTCTCGCTCGCTATCGCAGCTGTACCAGAAGGCTTGCCCGCCGTGGTAACCATCAGTCTGGCGGGCGGCATGCGTGAAATGGTTCACCGCCACGCCCTTATTCGCAAACTGGCTTCGGTGGAAACCCTGGGTTCCGTCACCACAATCTGCACCGATAAAACTGGAACCCTTACGCAAAACCAGATGACCGTCACCGATCTATGGGTGGACGGCCAAAATGTCAAGGTTTCAGGCACAGGCTACGAACCGGTAGGTGATTTTTCCATCAACGGCGAAATCATCGATCTCAAAAAATATCAAGGTGTCCGCAATGCCCTGTGGGTTGGTTCCTTGAATAACGATGCGCAGCTGGAGCCTACTGGCGAAAGTGACGGTCGTAGCACCTACCGCATGGTCGGTGACCCAACCGAAGGCTCCATTCTGGTTGCGGCTCATAAGGCTGGCGCCACAACTCAGGAGTTGAACACCAACTACCCGCGCTCTCAGGAAATCCCCTTTGACAGTGACCGCAAACGCATGGTAACCGTACATGAAATTGTCAAACCCGGTGGCGGCGACATTAGCCCCTTCTACTCGGACGAAAAAGTCAATAAATACGTTGTGAATGTAAAAGGCGCTCCGGATCTGGTGCTCAAGCTATGTAATGGCTTCCAGAAAATGGACAATACCGTCGTACCGCTTTCAGACGAACTGCGTCAATCTGTTTTGAATGCTAACGACGCCATGACCAAACAGGCTCTGCGTGTTTTGGGTGTGGCTTACCGTCCCGTACCGGAAAAACCGGCTGAGATCACCCCGGAATATCTGGAAAAAGACCTGGTATTCGCCGGCCTGATTGGTATGATCGACCCCAGCCGCCCAGAAGTAAAACCTGCCCTCAAGGAAGCCCAGGGCGCTGGCATCCGCTCTGTAATGATCACGGGCGACTTCCCCAACACCGCGAAAGCAATTGCCGAAGATATCGGTCTGCTGCAAGCCGGGCATCAGGTTTTGACTGGTGCTGAAATTGAGGATAAATCCCCCGAGGAAATGCGTGAAATCGTAAAGATCACCGATGTTTATGCCCGGGTTAGCCCGGAACATAAAATGAAGATCGTTGATGCTTTGCGCAGCAACGGTGAAATCGTCGCAATGACCGGCGATGGCGTCAACGATGCCCCTGCTATCAAACGTGCAGATATTGGCGTTGCCATGGGTATCACCGGCACCGATGTAGCCAAAGAAACAGCCGATATGGTTCTCACCGACGACAACTATGCCAGCATCGTCAGCGCCGTAGAACAGGGCCGCATTATCTACAGCAACATCCGCAAGTTCGTCTACTACCTGGTAAGCTGCAACATTGCTGAGATCATGATCATCTTCCTGGCGACGGTCTTCGGCTGGAATACGCCACTCTCTCCCATTCAATTGCTTTGGTTGAACCTGGTAACCGACGGTGCCCCGGCATTAGCTCTGGGCTCCGAAAAAGGCGACCCGGACATCATGGATCACCCGCCCCGGCCTACCAACGAACCCATCATCAACAGCTATATGGTCCGCGGCATCATCGTACAAACCATCGCGATCACTTCCGCAACACTCGTTGCCTTCTTCCTGGGAGGCGGAGCACTTCGCGGGGCTCCATTACAGGCAGTAAACCTGAGCGAAACTTATGCATTCGTAACCCTTTCATTGAGCGAACTCCTGCGTGCCTTCACCGCCCGCAGCGAGTACTACCCGCTCACCAAAATCGGCATATTCACCAACAAAAATATGAATCTTGCTGTATTGGTCTCATCGCTGCTGGTCATCCTGGTGGTTTATGTTCCTTTCCTCCAGCCGATATTTGATACCGAGCCTATCGAGGCAATTCATTGGCTTGAGATCCTGCCCCTTGTCTTCCTGCCATCCATCGCCGCCGAAGTTATGAAGGCGATTACATACAAAAAGCACCAGGCCAATTTACAATCCCGCAAAGCGTAAAACTATTTAGGCTCATAAAAACAGCTGTCCCCTCACGGAGACGGCTGTTTTTTATTATTCATGCAAGCCGTAGGGGAAACAACCCAATGCTGGTAAACAGTGCGCTTTAAAATGCTTTATTCGTTTTCTGGTTGAATTCCTAACTGGCGCAGTTTTCGCTTACCAGGCACTCCGTTTGTGTCCCAGCCACGTACCAGATAGTAAACAGGCAGCATTTCAGCCAAAGGCACTTTAGCCCTGGGCTCATCCGCAGACTGTGCAGTTTCCGTCAGTCTTAATGGGAGGCTATCGCTGTGACCATCCAGTCCTTCCCGTATATTAAACAGTCTCTCGATGTTAAAGCCGCGTTCCCCAATCTGCATCAGTTTCCCGACAGTCATCGGCAACCCTGTTACCAAACCCAGCACTTTTGCCTGAGGCATCAGTGCTATCAGGTTAAAGGGCATCAGCCCTGGCATCAGCCACCAGATTGGGCGCAAAAAGAAGCGCACCCCCAGCATAGCCTTGTTGACAAGTTTAAGGATAGGATGGTTTGGTCTCAACTTGAAAAGAAATCCGGGCACTACTGTCTGTGCGGTGAAAAGGCAAAAACCAGCTGCCGATACCGCTTCCAAATAGTTTTGAAACATAACGGTCAGTTCAGGCTTGCCTTTTGACGTATGCGGGTCAATTTTGATCACCCCTACGGATTCGAACAAGGCCAGATAGCCGCCATTCAAATGACAGCCGCCACGGTTAGCAGTAGCATACCCCAGGCCCATGCCCACGGATTGCCGTGGTTCGTAAGCTGCCAACTCCAAGCCCTTTGCATGAATCGCAAACTCCTTGCCGCCATATTTTTCAGACAGCCACTTTACTCCATTACCCAATTCTGCATGTTTTCCCTGGCGTAGGGCTATCTTTTCAATTACTTCAAGCAAGTTCTCAAGCTGTCCAAAATGCAAGCCAAAGTCTGCCAGTCCTTTTTCCTGCAATTCCATAGCAAAGGCCAGGCTGCCAGCCAACGAAATCGTGTCCAGACCTAAAAGGTCCGCCTGGTAGTTGACCTCATTTATCCAATCCAGGTTGCTGTTTTCGATGTTGCTGCCAAAAAGTCCAATCGTTTCGTATTCAGCCCCTTTAATCTCCTTATCCCCGCGCAACAAACGCCGCTCACAGCGAATTGGGCAGCTCAGGCAACCGCTGTTGCGTGTGAGGGTAGTATTGGCAAAGTTTTCACCAGAAATCTCAGCAGCCTTCTCGAAACGCCCTTGCTTAAAGTTGCGTGTGGGTAAGGCGCTAGACTCATTTGCCGCGTTTACCAAACCCGCAGTGCCATACTTCGGTAATGTTCCGCCGGTGGTGGGATGATTCTTGAGGTATTCGACCCATTTACGTATGTAGATCTGGAACTTCTCAGGCTGAGCTACGGGTGTTTTTTTAGTGCCATATGCCAGCAGGGCCTTAACTTTTTTACTGCCCAAAACTGCCCCGGAACCGCATCGCCCGGCAACCCGTTCCCCCGAAACTGCACAGGCATAGGGCACCAGGTTCTCACCAGCGGGCCCAATTACTAACTTACCCCAACGCTTATCAAAACGCTCTTGTGCAGCTTTGGTATCCAGACCTGCCAAATCTTCAGCATCCCGAATGGCGATACTGCCATCCAGGATTTCAATAGAAACCAGTTTTGAAGCTGCACCTGCCAAAATAAGGCCATCAATTCCAGCCCGTTTGAGCTGCACACCAAAATTACCCCCGCAATTACTGGAGGCAATACCGCCGGTCAGCAAGTTCTTAAAGCTCATGTTGAAACGGCTGGATGCCGGCGCACCGCTGCCATTTACCGGCGAGGTATTGATGATGAGGATACTTTGCGCTCCCAGGGGATCTGTATGCGCAGGCAGCAAGTCGTAAAGCAATTTAGCTGCCAGGATCTTGCCGCCGATGTATTTTTCAAAAAGCTCCTGGCTAATCGGAAAATCGATGATCCTGCCCAAGCTCAAATCTATTATTTTATACGCCGGCAGGATCATCGCTGCACCTTCTTTTCCATGCGGATCACCTGCAAGGGGCAATATTCTGCACATATGGAACAGCCAACACAAGCTTTTTCATCGATTAAGAGCGCAAAAACTGCAAGATCGCCCTTGTATTTGGGCAGCGAAATTGCCAGTGCATCTCTAGCGCATACTTCCACGCATACTCCGCAAGCGCTGCACTTGTCCTGGTCAATCAAAGGCAGAAGCCAGTCCTTGCGGGGCACACGCTCACACAGTTTACCGTTTTCATCCAGCACCGCTCCAAAGGCACAAACCCGTCCGCAAACGCCACAATCCACACAATGTAATGTGTTGATGCGATGCTGCATTTTTGGCTCGCCGCTAATTGCCCCCACCGGACAATTTCGCGCACATAACATGCAGCCGGTGCAGGATTCGGTAATTTGATAAGCCATGCTATTCCCTTAATTGAGAAATCTACACTGCATGTCTTTGATTATATTCAAGTAAGTTTAATCCCTGCACGAGCAGGCTGGAACTCGAAGCAAAGAAAGTTTCCCAAGCTAATGGAAACAAAAGGGCTGCCCCTTGCTGTAGGGCAGCCCTTTATTGGAAACGACTAATTTAATTTTCCAGTTCTTCAATCAAACGTATGGTGTGATAACCCTGATGTACAGCATCAATGATCTTTGCCGGTACAACATTATCGCCAATGGTGAACACCTTCTTTACCTTGCCCAGCAGGGCATTTTCCAGGTTTTGTTCAGAGCGATAACCAATTGCGTAGATCAAAGCGTCTGCAGGAATATGTTCTTCCACACCGTCTTTTTCTACCGTCACGCCACTTGCATCCACCTTAGTCAGCTTGCTATTGAAACGGAAGTCGATCTTGGAAGCATCCAATAAGGCCCTGAGAGCCAGATCGTTATTACGAGCATGGTCTACGGTGAGCAAGACATCACTGAGCATTTCCACAATGGTCACTTTCTTGCCGCAGCGTTCCAGATGCAGGGCTGTTTCGCAGCCAACCAAACCGCCGCCTAAAACGACCACTGTATTTCCTGGGCAATCACCGTCCAAAAGCAGCTTGGTTGCTTCAAAGCAAGGAATTGCTCCGGCTCCTTCAAGCTTGGGGATGATCGGATGGCTGCCTCCAGCGATGATCACCACATCCGGGTTTTCTGCCAGAATGTTCTCTGCTGTGGCCTCTTTGTTCAGGCTCACCTGTACATTCGACTTTTCAACCTGTCTGTTCAGGTATTTTACATAGCGAGCAACAGGAAGTTTAAATTCAGGTGCGCCTGCAGCATTCAGCGTGCCGGCCAGTTTGTCCGATTTCTCCCAGAGTTTCACATCCTTAAAACCGCGCTCGTCAGCAGTCAGGGCTGCGGTGATGCCACCAGGTCCGCCACCTACAACCAGAATAGAAAGATCTTCTTTGGCCGGGGTCAGTGCATAGTCACGTTCCATACCCACCTTGGGGTTGACTGCGCAGCTGAAGTGCTGGTTTTTAAGGTTCACATTAATACATTCGTTACAGCCAATGCACGGCCTGATATCTTCTTTCTGATTGTGCTTGGCCTTGTTAGCCCATTCGGGGTCGGTCAGCGCAGGATGGCCTAAGAGAACCATCTCAGCGATTCCATCCGCCACAACTTTTTCAGCCAGGTCGGGGTCGCCCAGTTTCCCTTGGACCATCAGCGGGGTCTTGATTCCGGCTTCCTTACAGGCCTTTGCCATGTAAAGTTGCACGCCGTCTTCCTGATAAACCGTGGTTACTGCGTTGTACCAGGTCTCATAGCAACCCATGTCCAGATGGAATGCAGCAAAACCTTTATCATCCAATTCCTTTACCAGCTCAATACCTTCGCCCAAGGTGCGTCCGCCTTCCAGGGTGTGGTCCAAGGTCAGTTTAACGATCAATGGAAAATCTGCGCCGCAGTTTTGCTTTACAATATCCTGCAGTTCGTAAAGTATCCGCAAGCGGTTTTGCAGGCTGCCGCCGTATTCGTCGGTACGCACATTCCATAAGGGCGTCAGGAATTGGTCAATAAGATAGCCGCCATAAGCATGAATCTCAATGGCATCCGCACCAGCGCTTTTAGCCAGGTACGAAGCGTAACCAAATTTGCCTACTAAAAACTTAATTTCGTCCTTGGTGAAAGGTGTGCAAATCAAATCCGGGAAGAAGAAGGACGAAACTGCAGACGGGGCTTTTGGTGCAGTGAAGGGATCCAGGAACGAAACCCGGCCCAGACCCAAGGACAGTTGCGAAACAACCTTAGCCCCATACTGATGCACCTTATCAATCAGGATTGAAAAACGGGCACCCTGTCCATAGTTGGAAAGGATATTAGGCATCGGGGCATATTCAAATTCGGTGGTCACCATCGTTGCGGTAGGGTAGATAGTGCCAAAACCGCCTCTGGCGCGGTCAACGTAATACTCAATCTGTCGATCTGAGTAAGCGCCATCAGCATCGGTGTGCGAGAACCCCATGGGGGCCATCACTACACGGTTTTTTACCTGCATTTTTCCTAAATTATATTTTTCGAAAAGTGTAGGCATGTTTCTCCTTTCTTGTATTTTGTACTTTATATTTTATCTAGTTTAATTAACGGGTATTAGTAAATTAATTTGTTGAATTCACCTCGCATTTCCCAAAGCCTGATTAACTTCTGGATGGATTAATGTTTTCTAGACTGATTGATCCTCCCCTTTGACTCCACTATTATTCATTTGTACAATTTTTTGGCCTAATCTTCTCTTAATATTGTACTCCCCCATACTGTTGATTTACAAGAGCATTTTTATTATTTATCTCTCCTAAAATTGTTCCCAAATTTTTGATTTTTGGATGCACCTTTGTACAAATTTCACAAGTGAACGAATCGGACATACCTTTTCCCTGCTGTGAAAAAACAATGCTTGTATTAAAAAAGGGTTCTAACCCTGTTATGCTTTTCTTTAGTTTGTAGGATGTCTTCGTCCTGTTTTCTTATATTTGCCATTTAACCACCCTTTCCAAAATCATAGCCTGAAGATTCGCAGCCTGGCTAGAATCTCGCTTAGCTTTAAACAAGTCCCACCTCTTTTGTCATCCATAAGCTTTTTATCAACTGTCTCCTCAGATTCGGATGTAACAGGAGCTTAAAAGAAAAGTCCCAACCACAAGGGCTGGGAATCTTCTTTTTCACCAATGCCTTTAAGGCAGTTGGATAGCTTCTATGGTTCCAGTCAGGTCTTCTGGAAGTGCAGTTACTGCGCAATTGAGAATATCCACCAGGATTGTCTGTGATTCTACAGATCCAGGTTCCCGAAGGGTTATTGCCAGCCGGTTTGCCCAGGCCCAGGCTAATTCGACTCCATGCAGGCATTCAATCAACAGGTGGTCCTCACTCCCATCCATCCGCACCAGGCGAACCGAACTGCTGTCCAACGCGCGATAGGCCAGCCACTCGCCATCCGGTGAGATTTCCGGGTCTAAATACTTAATTGTCCCTTCATTGAGGGTAAAAAGTTCTTCTACCGTTTGGGTCTTCAGGTTGTAACGCTGTACCTTCCAGGCGTTCATGTTAAAAGAGGCCGTCAGGAAGATGATGCCTTCGCCATCCGGGGTCCAACCTGCCAAACTGGCATAACCGGTATTATGCAGATGGGTATAAGCACTGCCATCCGTATTGATCAGCGACAGACCATAATCGTATGGTCCGCTTTGCATTGCCAGCAAGGCCAGCTGCTGTCCATCCGGCGACCATTTAATCTGGGAGACGGAATATGGGAACAGTTGCGGAACCTGTGTTTCCAGATCAAGCAGCGTCAGCCCATTAACACCTGGATAAGCTAGCACACGCCCCGAAGGTGAAACTGCCGGCCAGGCCAGGTTAGCGGCTACCATTGTGCTTTCATTGGTGGATAGGTTTGTCCTGTACAGGTTGCCCAGATTCCCGCCTTCGTTGCGCAGAAAGAAGGCCCAGCCTGCGCCCGCATAAGGTTGTTGAAGTGCTTCTTCCAAACCGCCAGGGTTCAGGCAAACGTTGCCGCTTGTTCTTGCCGTCTGCGGGTAAGGCGCATGGGCGCTCTGAGGTTCCCAGGTCAAAGTATGCGTGCTGATTTCTGGTGCTTCCTTGCGTGTATAGCCGGAGATTCTTAGCTGCAGGAGCTTAACACTGGGCCGCTCAGCATAAGTCCGAGTAACTGTAAAGCGGTGCATTTCTGCTTCGCTATCACCTCTACCGCCAGCTCCGGCACCTTCTGCCTGATGACCTGCAATCTCCAGATTCAGGTCGATGATATTACTTGGCCCTTCAAATTCAAAACTGTATCCTCCGCGTGAGCCCCTGATCCCTACCAGACGCAGCTGTATTTCGCCCAGGTTAAAGGGCTGGTCCAGCTCTATCTGCACACCGTCCGCAAGCTCTTGTTTCAAATTTAGGTGCAATTCAAGAGGCTCAACCTCATGCACAGAGAACCTGTCCATTCTTACAGGCATGTTCAAGGTAAGCGGAAAGGCTAAACCTTCTGAGTCGAATTCAATGGCCCAGGCGCGGTCTGGGATCGCATTGGTTTTCAGAAGCTTAGAATAGTCAGCCGGTACATGGACCTGCACTTCCTTGCCCTGGGCGTCCGTA
This sequence comes from Anaerolineaceae bacterium, assembly GCA_040772305.1. Classification (GTDB taxonomy): domain Bacteria; phylum Chloroflexota; class Anaerolineae; order Anaerolineales; family Anaerolineaceae; genus Mesolinea. The sequence goes on along the minus strand of JAXGYK010000001.1, from coordinate 798,885 downwards.
ACCCTAACTGGCAGCATGATTAAATTGCGGTCGCTAGTATTGCCTGGCACGCCCTGCCCTGCCAGAATGTAGCCGCGCGGTGTTTCAATCACTGTACTCACAGCAAATTGCCAGGGTTGCCCGGAAGTTTCACCGCCACCGGTCTCTTCCGGTGTAGGCTCCTCCAGCTCCAATATAGGAAATACCATTGGAGCCTGATCGGCATTGATAAAGCTGAGCGGCAGCTCCCAATTGGCAGGCACACTGCCTGGTAAGGTGCCCTGCAGACAAGGCACAACCAAAGTTGCTTCAGTCACCTCCGCAGGGATCCCGGGCCAGGCACGATCTTTGCGCTCCAGGCGGCTGCCATCCGGCAAGCGCAAGTAGGCTTCCTGTTCACAGCCAGATGCGTGTCCATCCGGGGTAATAGCTTCCGGTGGTATTCCAAAAAACTGGTAATCCAGGTAAGTCACGTCCCTGCTCAGCATAGCGCTGTTCACTTCCAGGCTAATGCCTTCCCGGGTCAGCTTCACAGGCTCCCTCAACACACGCAAAGGCGCATTGGGATCTACCACCCCAACGCCAGGCACAAAGCCCATCAGGCTGCGAATCTGTGCCCAAACCTGGTTTGGTCCGCCCCCTAAAAGCATCAGGCCCAGTAAAAAGGCAAGAGCTATCCCTGCCCAGGCTAAACGCGGCATTCCAATCCTTTTTACAGGCTGCTGACCAAGCTCCCATGCGTTTTCCAGCTCTGCTTCAAGGTTCATCTCAAAAACAGGACTGGGTTCTGTTTTTCTAATTCTCGAACGCAAGCGCGTTTCAAGCTCATCATAGTTCGTCATGCTTACCCTCCATGCTCATGCTCAGCTGCAGTTTTTCAAGGCAGCGGTAATAGCGGGATTTAATCCCTCCCTCGGTTCGCCGTAGAACCTGTGCCACTTCCTTCAGGTTCATATCGCCCAAGAAACGCAGTCGCAGAATATCCTGCTCCAGTTCCGGCAAATTTTGAAAAGCTTTTTCCAGGTCATTCAAATCGTCCCGGGAAACCGTAGCCTCCTCAAAAAGCCAGCCCAGGGCTTGTATACGGATCCTGTCGCGTTTCAACGCCCTGAAGTGATCCATACATTTATTGCGCGCAATGCGGAATATCCACGCATTAAAACGTTGCGGATCACGCAGCTTGGGCAGCTTTTGAAGGATGGTCAAAAAAACCTGACCGCTGATATCCTCGGCTGCAGCCTGATCTTCAACGCGGCTGAGTACATAACCATAGATACGCGGCAGGTAATAGCGATAGAGCTGGGTAAAAGCCTGCCGGTCGACAGCGGCACGCTCTACCAGTGCTTCAAGCGCTTCAGGTTTTGCTGGTCTTGTTTCGATGATCGTCTCCATATGCTTTCCCTAAACCGGTTCTTACTTAATAGTCGCTTAAGGAAGCAAAAAGGTTGCATCTTGCTTTCAAACCAATCATCTTGTATCCATACCCCCTCAAGCCTGTTTATATATCCTTCGCAAACCTTAAGGCTAATCCAGATACCCTTAATGTATTATAGTATTCGGGTTACTACAGCCCAAAGCAGAGAATCCTCTTCTCTGCTCCGGCTTTTTGAATAGATAAATCTGTCATAAAGGACAGAACTATGGAAGATTTTGTTAAATCAGGCAATCAGGCTGTTTCTCCTGAAATATATGAGTTGGAAAACAAGGCCATGGATCCTGAAGGCAGCCTTTGGGCTAAGCTTCTGGAATTAGCTCCCTGGCAGGATAAAGTGCTTGTCGACTTAGGTTGCGGGTCCGGGTACTGGCTGCAAAAATACCAGGCCGCAAAGCGAGTCATTGGGATAGAGCCCGACCCCGACCTTTTGCCCTTGGCTCGCTCGCGTGGTGCAGGAGAAGTTTTATATGGTTCGGCAGAAAAGATCCCCTTGCCAGATAGCAGCGCAGACATTGTGCATGCGCGCTTTGCGTACTTTTTTCCTGCGCAGGACAACCCCTGTGAAAAAGGCCTGGCTGAGGTAGCCCGGGTTCTCAAAACCGGCGGAAGTTTATTGGTTATAGCGAACAATCTGCAGCAGGGAGAGTTTGCCACGCTGCTCATAAATCTATACGGAAAAACGCAGGAGGAAGATGCAAATTTTGCTCAAAAATGGTGGCAAAGGCAAGGTGCCAGCAGGCACACAGTAATGAGCAGCTGGCGTTTCGAGCACAGGGAAGACCTGGAAGCGGTGATCCGGCTGGAATTTCCTCGGAAGGGAGCAGATGACTGGTTAAAAGCCAACCCGGAAGCTATGGGCATCAGCTATGCCTACGATGTTTACCATTGGCAAAAAACAGCCCCTTCAGAATGTACCCCTTTCCCCTAATGCCGGTTAAAACCCGGCGATGTCTGCAACGGGTTCCTTGGTAAAATTACTGCGTTATGGACAGTCCTGCTGGACTGAAACTATTTAAAGGAGCTGAACACAACTATGAAAGTTCTCATCACCGGCGGAGCAGGCTATATTGGCAGCACCATCGCCTCTCTGCTTCTGGATGAAGGTCATACCCCTGTTATTTTGGATTCCTTGGTCACTGGCCGCCCAGAATTTGTAAAAAACCGCATCTTCTACCACGGCGATATTGCCGACCGGCAGCTTTTGGAACAGATCTTCAACGAGCATCCCGATATATACGCCACTATCCACTGTGCTGCCCTGATCGTTGTTCCAGAGAGCGTTGCAAAGCCCTACGAGTATTACACCGAAAACGTAATGAAGAGCATGGAGCTCTTTAAATACCTGGGGCAACGCGGCTATCCCCGCGTCGTCTTTAGTTCCTCGGCCGCCGTCTACGGTACGGTACAAGGGCCCAATTTTATGGTTACTGAAACCTCTCCGCTTAACCCCGAAAGCCCCTACAGCCGCACAAAATATATGATGGAAATGATTCTCAAGGATTTTTGCAGCGCTTATGGTCTCAAAGGTATCGCCTTGCGCTACTTCAACCCCATTGGGGGCGACCCTAAGCTGCGTACCGGTCTGCATATCCAATTCCCCAGCCACTTAATTGGCAAGTTGGTACAGGTAGCTATGGGCAACGAAGCGGAGTTTTACCTCACTGGAGTAGACTGGCCGACCCGCGATGGCAGCGGCATCCGCGACTATATCCATCTCTGGGACCTGGTTCGGGCGCACCTCCTGGCTGTCGAAAAATTCGATGAGGTCATTGCTCAAGGACACGAAGAAGGTGTGGACTATACCGTGATCAATCTCGGAACCGGCAAAGGCGTCACCGTCAAGGAATTTGTCGTTGCCTTCGAAGAAGTCTTTGGCAAGGCTGTCCCCACTGTTGAAACAGGGCCTCGCCCTGGAGATGTAGCCGGTGCATTTGCGAATGCCGATAAAGCGGAAAAACTACTGGGCTGGAAGGCAGAACTGCCGATCACCCAGGGCATTGCTGATGCCCTTGCCTGGGGTAAAGTGCGCAATAACATCATCCACTACGAAACTCCGGAACATTAACTGCAAACAAACGCTCAGGAAAGGTCAATTTTTTTTAGATTCGAAAACCTTTTGATCTCATCGAGCGAGGATAACGCGGGGCAGGCGACAAGCGAGGACATATCCGCACAAACCGTGCTCATATAACCTCGCCAGTCGCTGTCGTCAGACTTATCGCCGCTCCTTCCGCAACCGGGTCTACACGTAACCGGCATTATTAATGAATCGATGTAAGGCGCAGTGGAAATCCCTGAAAAACCGCCTTTTGAAATCAAATATGAATAGCCACAAAATGTAAAAGTGAGCTATCAGTTTCACCGTTTCTTATTTATGCTTTGATATAATCCGAATTTATGCAATGCAGATTGTATATTCTTCTCTTGGGGTAATTCATAAGGAGAAACAAAAGGAAACGTGTTAGAGCAAAGTGATAATGTCCTAAAGTAGCAAAATAGAAATGACCTATGGACAATTAGGAGTTATGACATGGACAATCACAATGAGCAAGAAAGAAATTGAACGAGGGCAGGTGCTTGAGGCAGTTCTGAAGCATCAGAAGCTGCAAAGGGAAGCAGCTGACGAACTGGGGCTAAGTGAGCGGCAAATTAGAAGGCTGATCTCGCGATATCGGGAGGAGGGAATGAGCGGGATCGTTTCAAAGAGACGAGGAAAGCCCAGTAATCGTCGGTTATCGGAGGAAAAGTATCAGAAGGTAATCAGGTTCATCCAAGATCCCAGGACCAAAGGATTTGGGCCGAGCTTCATGGCAGAGAAGCTGCGGGAGTTATGCGGGATCGAACTGAGTAAAGAAACGATCCGTCATTTGATGATGGAAGCAGGTTTGTGGAAGGCAAAAACAAGAAAGAGCTACAGTTACCACTATAGCCGTGAACGGCGGAGCCATGTAGGAGAGTTGGTACAGATTGATGGGTCTTATCATGCCTGGCTGGAGGAGCGGGGAGGAAAAGCGTGTTTGCTGGTCTTTGTTGATGATGCCACAAGTGCCATTTTAGCGGCAGAATTTGTGCCTGCCGAGAGTTACTTTGCCTATGGTGACCTATGCAAACGCTACTTCAGGGAACATGGGAAGCCGAAGGCTTTCTATAGTGACCGCTTGAGTGTTTTTCGGGATAACCACAAGGATAATCTGAGTTCAGAACCGGTTACCCAGTTTCAGAGAGCACTCACCACTCTTGAGATAGAGTTAATTTGCGCGCATTCACCCCAAGCTAAAGGCAGAGTGGAAAGAGCCAATCAAACTTTGCAAGATCGTTTGATCAAAGAAATGCGCCTTCTTGGCATTTCCTCTTACGAAGAGGCAAATAAATATCTTCCTGACTTCATCCAAGACTACAATCGCAGATTTGCTGTTCAGCCTCTTTCTCCAATCAGCTTCCACACGAAACTGGATCCTTGTTTAGATCTTGATTTTATCTTCTCGATCCATGTCCAAAGGTTGATCAGCAGGACTTTATCTTTCCAGTTTGACGGACGAACCTACCAAATTGTTTCCAATCATCCGCCTTATTATTTTGCCAGACAAGAGGTACTTCTTGTTCGTGACCGCGAAGGTCATCTTTCCGCATGGCTGGATGGTAATCTCCTGGAGATCCGGGTTCTGGCGAAGCAGCCTAAACAAGCTGCTATCGTTTCTTCCAAATCTGCAGATGCTGAACCTCTGCCGCCAAACTATAACCACCCGTGGAGGTCGTATGGAAAAAAGCTGAATGGCAAGCCTTACCTGACCATCTCAACTACAAAATAGGACATCTCTACTTTGCTGATAATAGGACATTTCTATCTGGTGATGAGCCAGCACATGGTATCCACTCCAATCGCCGAGTTGCACAGAGATCAAGTCCAGGAAGATAGGAGGGGCGAACCTGATTTTAGCATGGAGATCAGGATTATTCTTCAGGAGGAATTGCCATGGGGAGGCTCGGCTAAGCGCTGAATGCTTCCTGACCACATTGTAGTAATAGAGATAATTCATGGCCTCAAAGAAGAAAGCCTTGGGCGAAGGGATGGATAAGAGACGAGGGATGTAAAACTCCTCATCATCCGTGCGGTGAGATCGTTCGACATGCGCATTCTCCTGAGGGGAGCCCTTATGGTTCTGGATGAATGAACAGCCAAAAGACGCGAGCAGCTTTCTTAGTTCGCTGACCTTGAGCCAGGAGCGTCCCCCGAATTCCTCACCATGATCTACGGTGAAGACAATCGGGACAGAGACATTATGCGATCTGAGCCAGGAGAGAACCCAGAGGAAGAACATCAGCCCATTGTTCCAGTTGCGCTCATAGGAATAGGCAATCAGCTTGAAACGGGAGTTCACATCGATAGCAGACCACTGATAAAGGGGCAGATTGCGGGCATAGTGGTGTTGAATTTGCTCCATGGAAAGCGCTTTTTGGTCGACTATGTACTTGAGGTCAATCTGGACAATCTCAAAAGCTTTGGCCTGATACCAATCCACGAAAGGTCGTTCACCTTTCTTCTGAGATTTATGAACTGCTAATTTGGCCAGGTTCCGTCTGAGGATATTGCGGATGGTGTGCTGGGAAAGCACTATCCCATCCGCTTCTTCCAGTTCCTCCTTTAATCGCAGAGGGCCATAGCGGGTCTGCCTGCGCAGAGCCAGAACCCGTTCCTCCAACTCAGCCCCCGTTTTGTTGGCAACTCGCTTTGGCGCCTTGCTCTGATCCTTCAGGCTTCCTGCGGCTTTTTTACTTAGCGCTTTGTACACCGTCGCCCTGGTAACGTTCAGGATACGGGCTGTTCGGGATACATTCCCGGATTGGGCTTTGTGAACCTGCAGGATCGCTCGCCGTGCTGCTTCCGGACTGATCTGCCTCAGTTCTCGGTAGTCTAAGTGGGTGATATCTTTGATCAATATATACCTCGATGTCTCTATATCCTATCCCCCATAATTCCAGACATCGATCTCTGTACCCCAGGTAATTCCAGTTCATAAACTGTATACTATGTGCTGACCCCCTCACAAGGACATTTCTATCTTGCCTTGACAAAACAAAAGGAAACGGATAATATCACATAATATATTGTTGCTCTTGTCGCTTTATCAGCGGTTTGCGCGGCAAAATCCCCAGAACCTGCTGAATCGACTCAACCACAACAGAAAACAACATTCACCCACTCCGGAGCTGCCAGAAACAACAGAACTGGAGAATACTTCAGAACCTGAAACAATAGAAAAACAAGAGGAATTATGAAAAAACTATTTTTGATCCTATTGGTCCTCGCATTCTGTACTCTGGCAGCATGCTCGAAAGCAGCCGAACCTGTAAGCCCCGACCCAACACCAACATTGGAGCCAGAGAAAACAGTAGTATTCTCCGACCCTTTATTGGAGAAAATGGTGCGCGCAGCAATGAACAAACCGGAAGGCGAAATTACGTTTGCCGAGGCGGAGGCGGTTACAGTATTGGACCTTGGCATTGATTGGCAACAGGATCCTGTCCCGAACTCGCAAATCAAAGACATCTCCGGCTTGGAGAATTTTATAAATCTCGAAAATCTTGACCTGCAATTCCACGCGATCACGGATATATCACCGCTTGCCGGACTTAATAAACTCAACGGCCTATCCTTAGGAGGAAATCCCATAGCCGATATAACCCCGCTTGCAGGACTTACGAACCTTGGCTTTCTGACACTTTTCGGCTGCCAGGCACAGGACTATACCCCGCTGGAAAACCTGACTGGCCTGGGAACATTGTTTTTGGAATATTCCACGATCCGTGATGTCAGTATGCTTTCCGGCTTAACGGAGCTGTCGCGGTTAAGTCTTGCCCATACGCAGGTTAGCGACGTATCACCGCTTTCCGCTCTTACCAATATAAAAAATCTGATGTTAGCGGAATGTCCCATCAGCGATTACACACCCCTTTCAGCAATCTATGAAAACCTTGATGAAAAGGACTTCTCCATTGTGACCTCATTGAGGGAGCTTGGGTTCTCTGCAACAGATAACACTCCGCAGGTTGAGAGCTATAAGACGGAAGATATGTACGTACTGGTCAATCGCGCTGAGTGGGGTGAGATGGAAAATAAGGACCAAGTGAACATGGTCTTGCTATGCAGGAACCATGGAACCGACAACGAGATCACAGTTATCTATTACCCCAACGAAAACCAATACCTTGTTTTAAAACAATCTCCGCAAGACTTCAGATACATCCATGACGTCGAGGGCAGCGGGGAAATGGACATAGAATACGGTGATCATAAGGAAATCGAAACCTTTATCGAGAAAACTTATGATGAGGTAGATCCATATATTATGCTGACACCCATAAAGGATTTTCAACGCACTATGACGAACACCTTCGGGGTTTCTGCCAACACCCTGTTTGCCCTGCCACGGGAAACGGAGGCAATACAGCCGACCAAAGAACCTGCTGCTTCGGAAAACTCTCTTATCGGCATGGGCTTCGACTTCGATTATGCCAAGGTATTCGGCGTTTATGAGGAGCATGAGCCGCATTATTCATCGATTGCCATACACAGGCCGGAGTGGGGCGAGTTTAACGATTGGGATATCGAGTTGTCAGATACTGATGTAAATGGATATGTTCTGATGATGTGGTATAACGCAGCTGATGGGAAATGGCATGTGTCATTGGAAAATAAAGGCGCGTCATATGAATACTATCCGGAAGGCAAGTTCGAAGGATGTTCTCCTGACCCTGATACCGTACGCAGATTGTTCAACGACGCCTTGGGTACACAGGGCGACGGTTTTTACGAAGCATCGCTTGCCCATTTTGATAAGTACGCCCAGGATCGTTTTAATATGAGCATTAATGAGCTTTACATGGTGCCGAAGGAGTAAGAACCCCGTTGTGCTGCATTCTTGAAATAACTGCAGTACGGGAACATTGAGCTTGATAAACGAATGGGAGAGTATAAAAAGCTGCTGCGAACAGCTGGCTTCTTTAACAAAGATCACCCTACAGAACGCAGGGTGATCTTTGTTTTTCCTTCGGCTTCGTCCTAATCCCAGTGCCGATCGGAAGACTTCTGGCGCCGCCCTTTAAACAGCAAACCAATCAGGAATCCAAAAACAAAGCCGCCCACATGCGCCCAGAAGGCCACACCGGAATTAGTAGCTGTTACCAGACTGGCCATGCCGTTAAAGAGCTGCAGCACAAACCACATGCCTAGCACAAATATGGCTGGAACCAGTGTAAGCCGGCTGAAGAATCCCAGCGGGATAAAGGTATACACCCGGCTTTGCGGGTACAAAACGATGTAAGCCCCCAAGACTGCAGCAACCGCACCGCTGGCCCCTATCATCGGTATCTCAGAAAATGGTTCGCTAATAATGTGTACAAACGCAGCAACAACACCACCCAGCAAATAAAAAACCAAATACCTGATATGCCCCAGGCTTTCCTCAATATTGTCCCCAAAAATCCACAGGTAAAGCATATTCCCGATTAGGTGCATCCAGCTGCCATGCATAAACATGCTCATCAGCAAGGCCTTCAGATCGCCCAAATCCAGCCCGGAACTTACAGCAGCGGGCACCAATGCTTCCTGGTTAATCCAGGCTTCAGCCCGGCGGCCCATGGAAACCATCAGCAAAAAGATAAGCACATTGCTGGCAATCAGGAGGTAATTAACTATGGGAAAGATACGTGTTTTTGCTTCGTCACGAATCGGGATCATACTCTGCTCCTTTAAGGCTCTGCTTCAAGTAGCTGTAGCACCTTGGGATGCTGGGCATAGAAACCACGTCGCTCAGGCGGCAGCAGAATAGCAATTCGCGCCATAATCTCATCGGTTGCGCGCTCCAGCCAGGCCTTGTTATCTTCAGCTTCATCCTGTTGCGGCAAACTAAAAGCCTTACCAAAACGAACCAATACTCTCATCTTCCGCAGTCTAAGCAAGCGGCTAAACATTTCTGTAGATCCGCTCACTATTGCCGGCACAATCTTTACCCCGGCACGCCGGGCTAGCAAAGCAGCGCCTGGTTTGCCTTCAAGCAGCCTTCCATCTCTGGAGCGTGTGCCTTCGGGAGCAATCCCCACGATCCAATCATTTTTAAGAAATGCCAGTGATTCACGAAAAGCTGAGAAGTCATACTCGCTGCGACTTACCCATATCACCTTTATGCCGTTCAATATCCAGCGAAAGGGCAAAAACCGCTGATACTCATCGGCAACCATGCCAATGGTGTCGTTCCGTGGAGTCGCAAACATCAAAAAGGGAGTGTCCAGGCGGCTGATATGGCTGGTAGTCACCAAAGATCCCTCGCTTTCGGGTACATGTTCCAGACCCTCTACGCGCAAATCTACCAAGGCATTCATAATGCCGCGCAGTGCTTTTCGCCAGGCCAGCACCTTGCGCGGCAGCTTATCAGATGCAATAGTATCAGGCTTTGAGCTAAGCTTTGCTTTTATCATCTGGTAATACTCCCTGCTTTGTTTTCACGGTTTACACGTTCGCTAAATAGAAAGAAACCAAGCAGCATGCTCAGGAAAATCAGCATTAAAGGAATAAAACTCAATAAGTGCTCACCAGCCAGCACAAGGTCCGAATTACTGCTATAAACCCCATTAAGAACGCTCAGACTATTCCAGGCTCCATGAATTACGGTAGTAAATAGAAGCATTCCAACAGCCCTGCCCCAGCGTTTGTCCTGCCAGGTCTTGGCCAATGCCCAGCCATTCAAGCCGGAAAGAAAGATGTGCAGCAAAAGCCCAATCGAGCGCCCCAAAATAAAGCTGGTAAAGAGCGTACCGCTTGTTTCAATGTTTGTAATCTGCACTCCATAAAGCAGTCCTTCAACCAAGCCAAAAGCTGCTCCGCTAAAAAGACCAGCCGCATAGCCCTCTGCAGCAGAAATTCCAGGTTTATGACCTGCCAAAAACCAAATTCCCAATGGTTTAAACAGCTCTTCAATCAAGGGAGCAATCACCCCAATGGCCAGGATGAGCAAACCAAGCAAGCCTGGTTTGGTAAACAACGCATCTAATTGCTCTACAAGATGCGGGTCTTCCAAAACCTGCGGTCCGGCCGAAAATATCTGCGCAAACTCCTGCAATATAGTCTGCAAACCTGGCAGTATTGGCGCTGCAAGCAGCACAGCTACTACCAGCAAAGCTATCACAATCAGCTCTGCAAACATAATGAAGTAGAGGCTAAAACCGGCTCCAAAGGTAAACAAACCAGTATCCCGCTGCGGAAATTTACCCCAAAGGTCCCTAACTCCCATCCGCAGTAACCACAGAGCAGGAATAATCAGTCCTAAAGCCAGGAGCCAGGGCAAAAGTCCTGATTGCGGATCACGGTCTGCAATCTTAGCTCCTGCTAAAATCACTGCCGGCCAAAGGAGCAAAACCCAATAAAGCCAGCCACCGTGCTTAGCCTTTGTGGGCAATTCGTGACGGTTCCGAAGTCGGCGGATTGCGTACAGTGCCGAAAGCCCCGCGACACCCACCACAGTTACTGAAGTAAGTGCTATCAAAAGCAAGGAGTTTAACGGGGTTGAACTAGAAAGGAACTCAGGCAGCTGCAGCGCAAACAGCAAGGTAGCTATCATACCCAAAGCAGATAAAAAGGTGTAAACCGAAAAAAGCAGTTGCGCAATGCTTAGCCAGTCTGTCTTGGCATGCTTTGGAAACGGTTGATAAACCGGATTGGGCTGTGGGTAGTGCTCGGGGCTCTGCATTATTTCTCTTCGATCGTGATAGTGATGATCTTATCCCCTTCGGGTACATCCGGATTAGCCTGTGGGTCGCGTTCAGTAATTTGTTTCACCACATCCATTCCGCTTACTACCTGCCCAAAAATAGTATAACCGCCATCCAGTTCCGGAGCTGGTCCATAGGTGATAAAGAATTGCGAACCGCTGGTATTGGGCATGGTGGTCTTAGCCACACCCACAACACCTTCTTTATCGAAGGTTAATTCCGACACTACTTCCTCACGAAATTCATAGCCGCTGCCGCTAATGCCGGTACCACTGGGGTCGCCGGCCTGGGCAACAAAGTCGTGCATTACCCGGTGAAAAGTCACCCCATCATAAAAGCCTTTGCGTGCTAAGTAGACAAACGAATTTACGGCCATTGGTGCCTGCTTTGGGAAGAGCTCTATCACCACATCGCCATGTTCCAGCTCGATAGTGGCAAAATATTCTTTTTCCTGATCAATCGTATAGGGTGGGCATTCGGTTTCCAGATTCTTTTCAGCTTGAACGACCTTCAGCACCATACTAAGGGTGTTTACATCCCAGTTATAGGGCCAATAGCGCCCATTCAGGAACACCGTCGGGGTTTGGTTCAAGCCAGCAGTCATCGCCGCTTCCAGATCACTTTGCACCTTATCCGTAATTTCCTGACTTATCAGGTCTTCATTAAACTTCTTGTCCAAGCCAAGTTCGGCAGCAGCTTCCTTAAGCCAGGCGTCCAGGGTCTCTGCCCCCATTGTGCTCCATTCCGATTGTTTTGAAAAAAGCAAATTGTACATTTCCCAATATTTACCCTGCAAAGCCGCTGCTTCTGCAGCCTGGGCAGCCATTGTGGCATTGGGGTGCAGGCTTATCAAAGGGAAGTTCCGAAAAACTAAACGCACCTCATCAGGGTAAAGTGCCGCAAATTTCTCAATTTCATCATAGAACACCTTGCAGGCCGAGCATTGAAAATCAGAATATTCCATAACTGTCAGGATCGCATCTGGGTTGCCACGGATATGATCAGCATCTGTAACCTCTCCGATCCCAGCCATAGCTTCTTTTTCCTCATCGCTAAGCGGGGGGAACATCGGCTCATAGATTGTACAAATCATACGATTTTCCTCATCGAATAAACGAGTATCCGGTGTAGGTGTAGGTGGCAATTCAATGGTTGGCAAAGGCGTGCCAAGTTCTTCCATTCCTGCGCTTGCTCCTGTTGATGTACTTTCCGCCTCAGTTAAGGGCGGTGTGGGAGTGTTAACAGCACACGCGCTCAAAAGCATAATAAACACAAGCAAGGTTACTAATACAAACTGGAAACGTTTCATGGGTTCCTTTCGGCCAGCAGTTCTCATACAACCTGGTCTCGATTTTCTAGTTTCGTTAGTACGGCCTTCCGTAAAGCCGTCTGTACTTCCTGTTGAGGTCGCGAAGCATCCACAATGCACCAACGCGCTTTTTCTTCTGCAGCCAGGGTAAGGTAGCCCTCGCGCACCCGACGGTGGAACTCCAAGGCATAAGCATCCAAACGGTTCCAATCGTCACAGTTTTGCTTCCGCTTCAAACCGCTTTCGACATCAAGGTCCAGATAAAGGGTTAAGTCTGGTTTTAGACCACCGGTTGCAAAATCCAGCATCTGCCGCAGCGTTGACAAAGGGAAGCCATGGCCATATCCCTGATATGCCAGGGTGCTGTCGCTAAAACGGTCACAAATGACGATCTTACCACTTGCTAACGAAGGCTGAATTAGCTGCTCTACCAGCTGTGCACGACTGGCTAAAAAAAGCAGAATTTCTGTGCGTGGTCTGAGGTCCTGGTTTTTCATGCTTACCAGAACTTCCCGTATCTGATCACTAATAGGGGTTCCCCCTGGTTCCCGCGTAATCACAACATTATGGCCTTGCTCGCGCAAAAAGTCTGCAAGCAAAGGCAATTGGCTGGTTTTTCCCGAACCTTCCGGACCTTCTAAACTTATAAACATGGCTAGTCCCTGAAGATACGCACGTAGCGGTTGGGTTCCTTTCCATAGGATTGTGAAACCAGTTCGGCCTTTTGTGCAATATCGTGCTGCAAACGGCGAGTTCGAGCATCAGCTGGTGCCAGGTTCACATATTTCTCCCCCGATTGTATCAGGTCTATGGCCTGGTTTGCCTGGCGCAGGGCTTCATTTTCTCCTGTTTCACGCGGGCAATGCATCGAGAAAGCGTCCGCTAAAAACTGTTCAATTTGCACGCCGCTGTTGCTCTTGATGACATAAATTGGAATCCCGCGTTCCTCTGCATCCACTACCGGCTGCAAGCGTTCACGGTAATAGCGCCGCTGAGTCACAAAAATATCCGCTTCTTCAGGGGTGCGTACCATGCGTGCAGGTGCACCCATATTGCGGATGACTTGCAGCAGCCGATTACGGGCTACTCCATAGGCATACACCTTTTTGATTTCCTGGCCAGTGTTTGTTTCCTGGGCAAAGGGGTCTTCTTCGCTTCGCTCATGTGGGCCCAGATCAAAAAAACTTCCCGCAGCAACGGAGTACTGCAAAGACCCTGTGTCATTGTTCTTGCTTTTAGCTTGGCTGCGTTTTCCGTTTAGTTTATGCTCCCGCTGGAAGGGTGCTTTCTCCATTCCGCTCCGGCGCAGTGACTGTGCCGCTGTAGGTGCTGAGCTCGGGGTGGCTTTAATATAATGGATTTTCCCTTTGGCGTCCCAGTAACGCTCTTCAGGTGGAACAGGGTAGCCACGCAGTATTGCATCCACAGCAGCTGCTACGTCCCGGTGTACTGCCACACGGTCACGCTCCAGCATTTCAACCAGAACTGTAAAAGTAGGGGGGGAGCGGCGTTCCAAAACTGTTTTTTGTGTTCCGCGCCGGCGGGCTTCGTCGTCCGAAAGCGTCACAGATTCGATACCGCCTACCAAATCCGACAGGGTAGGGTTGAGCAGCAGATTTTCAAGCACAATACCATGTGCGGTGCCGATCAACTGTACGCCCCGCTCAGCAATAGTGCGTGCTGCTTGCGCCTCCAGTTCGCGGCCAATTTCATCAATCACAATCACTTCAGGGTTATGGTTCTCTACCGCTTCAATCATCACCTCGTGCTGCAAAGAAGGCTTAGGCACCTGCATTCGCCGAGCCTTGCCAACTGCCGGATGCGGTACGTCGCCATCTCCCCCAATTTCGTTGCTGGTATCTACAATGACCACACGCTTTGTTTCAGACAAAATGTGGGCAGCTTCGCGCAGCATGGTTGTTTTGCCTACACCAGGCTTGCCCAAGATCAGGATCGACTCATTGCTGCTTATCAGGTCGTTAATGATGTCAATCGTCCCATATACAGCCCGGCCAACCCTGCAGGTAAGGCCCACGATATGTCCGCGCCGGTTGCGAATTGCGGAAATACGATGCAAGGTGCTTTCCATTCCTGCACGGTTATCAGCATCAAAATCCCCAATGCGTTCCACCACATAGTTGATGTCCTGCACACCGATAACCCGGTTCAGCAGTACTACTTCTTCCTCAAAGAAACGGGCGGTTGGCTGGCGTCCCTGATCCAGGATAACCTCAACCAACTGATCGAAATTGTCGTTAGAACGTACTGCCTCAGCAAGGTCTGGAGGAAAAACCGCCAGCATGGCATCCAGATCATCAGTTATTCGTTCTCGGTTTATTGTCATGTCAAAAAATTGCTCCGGGCAAAATAATTTCTATCCTTATCTATTGTAGAGCATTTTCTTCATCGGTCTATCAACGCTGTATACGCATAACCTAAGCAGAGCCTTACAGGCATTAAGCCCCAGTTAAGTGCAAAGGCCAAGGCAAAACCTACCCTGGCATCTTTTTGCTTTTTTTCTTTGCGCTTTCGTGGCTCAATTGAGCCACACCAATCCTTGCCTGAACAGGTACGCCTTCTTTGATCGTTTCGTACATCTCATCACGGGCATGGCGCACAAGATAGCGCACCAACAAGACTTGTTCCGGCAGCTCTACAAAGCCAGCTTGCCGCGCCAGGTCTGCCAGCCAAGGCTGGTACGACCTGCATGCCAGGTAGACCGGTCGGCCTAAAAGTTCATAATTTTTGTTCAGCGCCTCATAAATAGCTAAAAGAGCCTGCGGGTCACGCAATTCGGGCAAAGCAAAAAGCTGCACCCAAATTCCCTTCTGCCCCTGGTCCAAGTCAGCATATGCCAGCAGTTGGCCGCTTGGGTCGTGCAGCAGCAAGCCTTGCATTCGTTTACGGGTAAGCGGCTCAATCGCCTGGTGCTGTACCGGAACCAGCCTACGATACAAGGTCTGCATACATAGAAGGTCCTCGCTATGCCAAAACCGCCACTGCCATTGCTTGTTATTGTCCTTGGCTTCTTCAGCCTTAAACTGAAATACAATCTGTTCAGCCCAAACAAGAAAATTGCCCCGCCGCATACATGGCAACAGCTCAGAATCTGCAGGGAGGTCAGCAAGTATTGCCAAAGCCTGCCAGCTTCCGGCAATTTTGGCCATCTGGTCCAAAAGAACAGGCATTTTCTGCGCAATTTGCATAGGTGAGACCAATGCAAAATTTATGTAAGCCGTAGAATCGGTCCGATAGCGCCGCAATTGTGCAAAAGCAGGCGGAGGGGCTCCACCTTCTACCACCAATGTACTAATATCCAGATCTGGTCGAATACGTGCCAAGAGGTCACGCAAGCCCAGGGGGTTTCCGCGCGTAAGCAGACGCAATTGATTGAGCGGTTGCAGCAAATGTGCGTAGCGCAACAGTTCAGGTGTATCTGCAACGTTCAGACTGCGGGTGTTCGTTGGGTCATCTCCAAAAAGTAACGATGAAATCGCAAGTCATCCGTAAGTTCAGGGTGAAAAGACGTAGCCAGTAAATGTCCTTGCTGGGCAGCAATAATGCGCCCATCTGGCAATGTCAGCAGGGCTTCAGCTTGTCCAAACACCCGTTTTATAACTGGCGCACGGATGAATGTTGCGTGATAATCCGGCTTTTGGGGCTTTAAAAAAGGGCAGTCCAAGTCAAGTTCAAAAGAATCTACCTGCCGGCCAAACGCATTTCGTTCAATTTCTATATCCATCAACTCCAAAAGGGGTTGCGGCCTACCGGCATTCTTGCTTAGCAAAATAGCTCCAGCACAGGTACCCCAAATTGGCTTCGTTTTTCCAAAACTTTTGAGCGGCTCTATAAGATCATAAGCCACCAGCAATTTTCCAATTGCGGTGGATTCGCCACCGGGCAAAATAAGCCCATCTAAAAACTTGAGGTGCGCAGGCAAGCGCACCTCAACAGTTTCAGCTTCCAGTTTATTCAGGGCGAAAATATGTTCCCGAAAAGCGCCCTGTAAGGCGAGTACGCCGATTTTCATGCTCTTACCAACCGCGCTCCGCCATTTTCTCACTGTCTGCCAGGCTGACTGCAGTACGGCCCACCATGGCTTCGCCCAGGTTTCGGCTGACTTCTGCCAGTATCTTGGCGTCTTTATAGTGCGTAGTGGCCTTCACCACAGCTGCAGCACGCTTTGCCGGGTCTCCGCTTTTAAAGATCCCCGAGCCTACAAAAATACCATCTACACCCAGCTGCATCATCAAAGCTGCGTCCGCGGGGGTAGCAATTCCACCGGCGGCAAAGTTCACCACGGGTAAGCTGCCCAGCTCTCGCACCTTCAAAACCAATTCATAAGGAGCGGCGATCTCCTTGGCAAAGGTCATTACCTCTTCATCAGGCAGGTTCTGCAAGCGGCGAATATCGCCGTAGAGCTGACGGGCGTGCCGCACTGCTTCAACTACATCCCCGGTGCCTGGCTCACCTTTTGTGCGCATCATGGCCGCCCCTTCACCAATCCGGCGCAACGCTTCACCCAGGTTGCGGCAGCCGCAGACAAAGGGAACTTTGAAGGCATGTTTATCGATGTGAAAGGCTTCGTCTGCCGGGGTAAGCACCTCGGATTCGTCAATGTAGTCCACACCTAAAGCTTCCAGAATTTGTGCTTCAACAAAATGCCCAATTCTTACCTTTGCCATTACCGGGATGGAGACGCTTTCCATGATTTTTAGTACCAGCTCAGGGTCGCTCATACGGGCAACACCGCCGCTTGCACGAATATCTGCCGGAACACGCTCCAAGGCCATTACAGCCACTGCGCCGGCATCTTCAGCGATACGAGCCTGCTCAGGGGTGACTACGTCCATAATCACACCGCCTTTAAGCATCTGAGCTAAACCTGTTTTTACTTCCATACTGGACGTTTTCTTCGTCATGCAAACGCTCCTCTAAAACCTCAAAAATCTAAAATAATTGTACCATTACCATACTATTCAGAGGCTTCAAGCGCGGCGATTAATTCCCGGTTAAAGTCGGGAATGTCAGCCACTACGCGGCCCCAGACCAAATTACCATCGGTGAAGGCAGGCTCGTCAACCCAGGTACCGCCAGCATTGACCACATCATCTTTAATTCCCAAGGACCCGGTAGCAGGTCCGTTGACGATGCCGGCGCTAATTGCCAATAAGCCGCCGTGACATATAATCCCAATCACTTTACCCTGTTTGTGAACCTCAGCGATCAGATCGGTTACCTTTTTCGAACGGCGCATTTTATCCGGAGACCAGCCACCAGGCAATACAAGTCCAAAGAGCTCATCTGCCTGCAAAGTATCAACCTTAGTGTCGGGATGAATCACAAGTCCGTTTTTCCCCTTGAAGACTTCTCCCTTCAAGGAAGCCAGCACCACCTTATAGCCTGCTTCCTGCAGCCGCATCGCCGGCACGTGGTATTCCAGCTCTTCCACACCTTCATCGCCAAGAAAAGCAATTATCTTATTGTTATTCATCTTTAATCCTTTCTCTTCTATGAATATTGTAACGTTTCACACCTAAATAAGAAGCGCAGGAGGGTATACACCTCCTCCTTGTAAATGCGAAATAATGAAAGCGTTGTCCTCACCCATAATATTATTTTGTAAGTCTCTTTTGCGAAAACCAAAAGAATAATACTTTTGGTGTGAAAGCCAAGATTTTTTCGATTTCAGGGCTTTGGCTAAGAAAGGCAAGCTTTAATCTTCCGAAAATAACCTACGGCGCCGTGCGATCAGGAGAGGCTGTAAGATTTTACGCAACACATACTTTGCAGGCAAGGCTGCAATTTTTTTACCTCCATCGCGGTAGTGTACCCGCAGCATTTCCGGCCAGCAGCGGTCGTCCGCAGCCAGGCTTTTTGCCCCGCCATGCAATCGGAAGGCCGCCCAGGGTTCGCCAGGCAGGTACTTCAGCGGCGCTAGCCGCGCCAGCCGTGTCCACAAATCATAGTCCATAGCAAAGTAGAAACTGGGATCCAAAGGTCCTACCTGCTGCCAGAGCTCAGCCCGCCAAAAACTGGCCTGCTGAGGGATATGCACATAGCCGCGACGCAACTTAGCGTAATCGGTTTGGG
Organism: Anaerolineaceae bacterium; assembly: GCA_040772305.1. Lineage (GTDB taxonomy): Bacteria > Chloroflexota > Anaerolineae > Anaerolineales > Anaerolineaceae > Mesolinea. Next base: position 780,304 of record JAXGYK010000001.1, on the reverse strand, counting down.
CAGCGGGAAAGCGGGCAACTGTTTCCCCACGAACATTTACCAGTAAACAGTCTCCGTAAACCATACCCAGTTCCGGGTTTGCTTCTAATGCCGCTACCGCCTTGCGGACAGCCCCCGGCAAAAGATAATCGTCGCTGTTCAGCCAGGCAAGAATTTGACCTTTTGCCCGGGCAAACCCCTGGTTGATTGCATCGGTCTGACCTGCATCGGGCTTACTCTGCCAATAACTCAGCCGCGACGCGTAACGCTCGATAATTTCCCTGCTCCCATCTGTAGAGCCGCCATCCATAACCATGTACTCGATGTTCGCATAATCCTGCTCCAGCACCGAGAGGATTGTTTCTTCCAAAAACTGGGCATGGTTATAGGAAGGTGTAACGATACTAACCAGCGGAGATGTTTCAGCCATACCGGGCACCCTTCTGAAAGATCTTATAAAAGCGTTTGCGCAGCCAATCCACAGGGCGGCGTAATTTGCTTAAACCCAGACTGCCAGCCATAGCCAAAGCAATCCGCTTCCAGTCTTTTAGAGCCGGCTTTGAATTCAGACGCAAGCTGTGTCTGTACATTGCTAATGCTTCGCGCGGCTGGTTTGCCTCCACCAGGTAAAAAGCATAAAAGCGATATGCACCCGCCCAAATTCTGCGATGCAGTTGCGCGTTGAGCGGATAAAAGATTTCCTGGTTACCAATCCACTTGGCCAAACGAAATGCTTCGGGGCCAAACTTCTCTGTGGCGGCCAAATTTTTCGCGCCAGGGTGAACACGAGCCTGTGCCCAAACTTGTCCAGGAATATATTGCGGTTCTGCCAGGGCTGCCAGCTCCAGCCAAAGTTTGTGGTCCAAAATATAATGATAGTTAGGATCCAAACCACCCACACGCTCCAAGAGATCACGGCGCATAAAAACCCCCGGCTGACCAATGATGCGGAACTGCAGCAGCCCTGCAAGCCCCCAGTTGGCATAGCGCATACGGTTGAAGGGCCGACCCAGATTATCAATACTTTCGACATCGCTGTAGACAAAGCTTGCTTCCGGATATTTTTGGAAGGCGCGTACAGCAGCAGTCACTGCCCCCGGCTTATAGAGGTCGTCGCTGTTGAGCCAGGCAACAATCTCGCCAGTGACATGTTTGAAACCCTTGTTGATACCATCGGCCTGACCCTGATCACACTCCGAGACCCAGCCAGTGAGGCGTTTGCTGTAACGATCCAGAATGCGAAGGGTACCATCCGTTGAACCGCCATCAATGACCCAATATTCAATATTCTCGTAATCTTGGGCTAATACCGACTGAATCGTCTTTTCCAGATATGCAGCCTGGTTGAAGGAAGGGGTGATGATGCTGACCAGCGGGTTTTGACTTATCATGGACACATTTTAACATAGCCTGGCCAGGGTACAGAAAGGCCCAGCCGGAGGAAACGGAAGCAAAAAATAAGCGGCTTACACACAATCAGGCATGGCACAAGAAATGGAAAGCTGCCAGGTCCAAGAAAAAGATGCTCAAAAGCTCGACGTAGCGCAATAAGAGGGGAAATTTACCTGATTATTGAGATGACTTTTTAAACTGTCTCATTGTATTGAGCTGATAAAAATATTATTCTTAAGTTTGGAGGTATTAATATGGCTAATGAAGACAAGAAAGATTTTAATGCGATGCTGCATGATCAAAAAGACATGCCTAAGTTTCAAACAATTACAGACAAGGCAAGTATTGAAAAGTATGGTGGCGACAGAATGTACTTTGCGCCACCTATTGACTACGACACGATCATGAAAATGATTCCATCTGGAAAAGTGATCACCGTTGGGAAAATTCGCGAACATTTTGCCAAGAAATCAGGTGCTGATTTTACAGAACCTATTACAGCAGGCGTTTTTGTATCTATTGCTGCTTGGGCAAGTCACCAACGAACCGATGACAAAACTCCTTACTGGAGAACACTGAAGGCAAATGGCGAACTGAATGAAAAATATCCTGGCGGAGCCATGGCACAGAAAGAAAAACTGGAGGCAGAGGGACATACCATTATCCAAAAGGGGAGAAAAAACATCAGATACTATGTCAATAATTATGAAGAAGTTCTCTTTGAGTTAAGTTAAATAAACCCAGCTTACCAAAAAGATAACTAATTCATAAATTAACACAGGGGCGGCCAAAAAAACGACTGTTCTTTTCTTATGTTCCAAAGCAAGAAAAGAGACTGTCATGACAAAGAGAAAGCTATTACTACGGTAGAGGAACGCGCTGCGGAAATCGAATGCAAGGTACTGAGAAGAAAATCCGACAACTTAAAAATGGAAGGCGAAAAATACTTCTCCAGCCCGAAACTCGCTTTTAAGATCGCAGAAGTATTCAGAAAGCCCTGCAGTTGTTTTATCACTTGCAGGGCTTTGATTGTCAGGGACCAGCTGGGAAAGCACAGTTAATTCATGCGCTGGAGCCTGGAATGGGCCACAAACATGGTGAGGATAACGACCAGATAGACCAATACCAAGGACAGAAGGACGTACCAATCCATACTGGACAACAATGCTAAACCAATGAGGAGTGCACCGAAGGCATAGATAAAAACATCGTAGGCACGGGCTTTAGCTTGGGCAAGAAGCATCTGATTGCGTTCGTCGTTGGCTTCGATGCGCTGCTGACGCTCGTAGGCAGGGTCAGTGTGCACGACAGAACGCTGTATAAGACCACCCAGACCTGTACCGAACAGGCCGGCACCTAGACCAATGAGAATGTAAGGGAGGGAGGGCCCGGGAATGAAGGCCAGCAGAATGCCTTTGAAGATCAGGATACCCAAGAGAGCGATGATGAGACCCAAGATCAAGAGCAAGATGTTTTTCGTTGATTTTTCATGCATGATTTACTCCTCTTCGTAGATGAAGATTTCTTCAATGGGCAGGCCAAAGAAACGGGAAATCTTGAAGGCCAGGATAATGGATGGGTTATAACGTCCGTTCTCCAGAGAACCGATGGTCTGGCGGGAGACCTCGAGCAGGTCGGCCAGTTCCTCCTGCCTCAGTCCGCGGGCTTTGCGTAATTCTTCCAATCTATTTTTCAATAGCGCCTCACAATGTAAAGTTTACTTTCCATATTATAGAGGCATATTATCTAAATGTCAAGCAAGCTTTCCATTATAGATATAATTGGAATCATCTCAAACGCGAAAACACAACCTGGAGAATCGACGATTAGTTTTAGTGGCTACAGCTAGCTTTTATTCAACTTTGAAAACAGATAATAATTAGCTGGCAAACTAGATACCATACAGTCCAAAAATGTGATTCAAACTACCAACCTTATCTGGATTCAGAAGTGTAATACCGTGTTTGAACTCGTTAACAGTGAAAATCAATCCTGCGTAATCTCGTTGTACAGATCTCAAATAATTAAAAAAATTAGTCTTTCCAACGCAACGCTGAATTGCTATCATTAATTCCAATGCGCGCCCATGCAACACAACTGTATTCCAATCGTAACTTGGGTCTTCTCGCAAAGTTCGAATGTCCTCCGTTGGTGGATTAAGGCGGAGATCCTTCCCCATTGACTTAGCTTCTGCGAGTAAGCTTTCATATCTTTGTAAAACACCATCATCTTTTAGCAGTGCCAACTCACGATCACAAATTAGACCTAACCCTCGCCAGAGCCAACTGTCACTACTTTCATCTAAAACATTTTCCCACCAGTATTGATGTCCTAACTCGTGCGAGACTATCCAGCAATCATATTCAAAACTATGTTCAGCAGGCATCCCATGAAAATTAACAAGTCCCGTCGCCAGAGGGCTTCCGCCTCCATAGTCTTCTTGGCCGGGACACATAGTGAAAGTTGGGAAGGGATAAGGACCGATTAACTGTTGGAAAAAAATTACAGATTCACGTGCTTTGGACAAAATACGGTCTGCAAGACTTTCGCTACCCCGGTGATAAAAACACACTAGATTAATACCATTACACGTCTCGTTACTTGTCTCCAAGTTTTTGCTTAGAACTAAACCGAAACTCCGGATATTTTTGCCAGTGAAATGCGAACCATCTCGAACACCTGAGCCTCCTAACTTCCACCCGGTCGGAGCAGTAACCTTGACCTCAAAATCCGAACAATAATTTCGTTCCAAATTCAGACGCGGGTACCAGTCCGTCAAAGCGAAAAGGTCGGGGGTATTGTCTTTGAAAGAGCTTAGGCTGCTTCTAAAATCCAGCGAGAACAGGCGCTTCTCACCAGGGAAAAAAGGTGAATTTAATTGTAATGAGATCAATCCTGCCTTGAGGTTTGATTCTGTAAGTCCATCCGGGCTATGAACATCCCATGACCTCAAACCATGCAAATTGAATGAAATCCGGTCAACTGGTATTAGACCCAGGTTCGTTATACAGATACGTTCTTGCGCCTGGTAATTATCTGAATAAGGGTCCACTATCAAGTCTATCTGGATCTCAGGGTGGCTAAAAACTAACTTCGCCGCTTCCTGCACTTCTTGGCCCCTTACCTTAGAACAGGCTGTCGTAATCTGCCTTCTTAAAGATCTGCAGTTTGCCTCCAATGGTCGCATCCAGTACCTCACGACCATCGGCCTCATAGGCTTTGCGCGCCAGACGGTAACCCAGCTCAGAGGTCTCCAGGTCAGGCAGCTGCCACCTGAAACCTTTGCCAAAATAGGCCGTCGAGAAGTGGTTAGGGTCATCACCCTGACTTACAACTGTCGTGTTCGGTTTACCCTTATCCGCAAAGCTGTGGTCCACGCCAATAAGGATTACCTGCTTAAAGCCCATATGGTAAGCCAGCTGCAGGCCTACATTGGTAACCGTAGCACCTTCCCACACCCGGCCGCGTACATCGGTGCTGAACCTGGGTGAAGTGTAGCTTGTGTACAAAAAGTGCGTGTGTTCGTCCAAACTTAACCACTTGCGCGCGCGCCAACTGAAAAACTTAGGCATCTGCAAAGCTTTAAACTCCGCGGTGCTTTGTTCCACAACCAGATCATTGATCGCAACCAGGATGGAGGGGGTGAAACCCAGTTCGTCTGCAGCGAGGAAGATGCGATTAAAACCGATGCAAAACTCGCCCTTGAGTTTGCTGAGGTCAGTATGTTTAAGGCTGGGGCCATTGCCCAATACAAAGCAGCGCTTGCCTTTATGGCTGTCTTTCAGTTTGCCGAGGCGACGAATCGACTCACGCCGCCAGGGGTGCAAGAACGCTGCAGGAAGTTCCGGAAAGCGTCTCAGCCCATCATAGGCCTGGCGCAGACCTCTGTCTAAAGGGCTCATGGTTTCCCAGGGAGTCAGGGCACTCATTCAGTACTCAATCGGCAAGTAGCTCCGCCGTCCACAATCACAGCCTGCCCCGTCATAAAGGAGCTTTGTGTCTTATCCGCCAAAAAATAGATCACACTGGCAATCTCTTCCGGTTCTCCTACCCGGCCATTCACTGTTTTCGCCGCCAAGGCAGCCATTTGTTCTTCCTCGGGCAGCTCATCTGCGCGGCCACGATGAAAACCTGCCCGCAGCATCGGAGTATCTACCGCACCAGGCAGCACCGCATTGACGCGAATCCCATCCGGTGCAAACTCGATGGCCATAGCCCGCGTGAGGGCAAGCAGCCCGCCCTTGCTGGCTGCATAAGCGGCAATATTTGCGCTGGTGGCTACTGCATGGACACTGGAAATGTTTACAATTGCGCCGCCTCCCCCTGCCTTTAAGAAGCTATGCCCCAGTTTTGCGCCTAAAAACACAGAGCGCAAGTTGCTGGCCATTACAGCATCCCATTCCTCAGCGCTGGTTTCAAGCAAAGGCTTACTAACCTGGTAGCCAGCGTTATTAACGATTGCATCCAGGGAAGAAGTAAACTCTGCTACCTTAGAATATATTTCCTCCAGATTTGCCGGGACGGAAATATCAGCCTGAATGTACAACCCATCAGCCGGAAAACCCGCATAGCATTCCTTGCGGTCCACTCCAATAACTTGCCAGCCTTTGCGGGAAAAGTAGGCAACTGTCGCCTGGCCTACGCCGCCGGCTGCGCCGGTGATCAGGGCAAACTTCTTTTTATCAGGCATTGGCACCCTCCTTCTCTTTTAAAGCTTGCGGAGCGGGTTCCGATTCCAGTGCCTGCAATTCGCTTAAGGTACCGACCGGAATATCCAATCCAATCAGCAGATTCCGAATAGAATTCCAGTGAATGCGCTCCCAGTAAAAAGGGCTGCTGTTGGTATTATGCGGAGCCAGCATCACATTATCCATCTTCCTTAAGGGGCTATCGGACGGTAAAGGCTCTTCTTCAAAGACGTCCAGGGCAGCACCGCCCAAACGCCCTTCCTGCAAGGCCGCAACCAAAGCTACCTCATGGACAACAGGGCCGCGGCATGTATTGATGAGCACGGCATTGGGTTTGACATGGCGCAACGTGTCGGCATTGATGAGGTGCCGACTGGTGGGGTTAAGGGTGCAGTTGACGCTGATATAGTCCGAGCGGCTAAGCAGGTCGGGCAGGGTAGTCATTTCGACCCCATTCTCGATGACGAAATCGGGAGCGATATCGACAATATCGTTCCCCAGAAGTTTCATGCCGAAAGCGCGCGCGCGGCGCAGGACGGCTTTGCCGATATTGCCGACCCCGATTACCCCCAGGGTGCTCTCGCTGAGGGTATGGCCGGGGATCTTCTCCCAGACACCCTGCTTCATCATCTTATCCATCCAGGGCTGGCGACGGGCAAAGGCGAGCATGTAGGCCAGTGTGCTTTCAGCCACGGGTACAGTAAATGCATTTTCAGTGTTCAGAACCTGCACACCAATCGTGTTTGCAAACTCCTTGTCAATCGAATCAATTCCGGTTCCCCATTTGGCAATCACTTTGAGCGGCGGGGTGCACGCCTGAATAAGCTCAGCAGTATAGCGGTCATCTCCACAGATGGTTCCAACAAACTGGCCGGCATAGGGCAGGATATCAGATGCCTCCATCCGCTCCTGAACCTTGGGTTCGATCGTTTCAAGTCCAAACCGAGTCAAAATCGGACGAAAACGCTCCATAAAAGGAAGCATATAGGGTGCGCTGATCAATACTTTATTCACATTTACTCCGTAATTCATGTTCCAAGAGAATCTCTGCGATCTCAAAATCTAACTCTTCATCAATATCAACCGCTTCGCGGCCGTCAATCTCGAACATCAGCGGGCGATAACCCAGACGATTGCCGCGTTCTAAAAGGGTAGCGGCAGTAAAAAGATATATGCAAGAATTATCCCAGAACACAGGCTGTAAATCCTGCGTACGCAGTAGTTCGGCAGGGTTATGGTTGATTGGCTGGTTTTGGGCATCCCATAAGCGAGTTTGCAGTCTGGATACACCAAAGAGACTATCGTATTCCGGCCACGAGCTTTTAAATGTTTCGATAGCCCGCCGAACAGTACTTGCTTTCAAAAGCGGATTGGTGGTATGTGTCTGCAAATAGAGATCGGCAGGTACAAGCGACACATCATGCATCAGAATGGCATTCATAGGCACCGTATCCGCGCGCAGGTCCTCGGGCCGCAGCAAGCGAAGAACCTGGGGATAGTCCTTTTCCAGCCCTTCCAAAATAAGAGGGCTGTCCGTATCAACAACTACCTGAGTAATCTCAGGCAAGGTCAAAAGCGTGTCCAGAATATGGCGGTAAAGAGCTTTACCAGCAATTGGACGGTAGTTTTTGCCTGGCACACGTACGCTGTCATGGCGCATCGGAACCAGAGCGACAATACGTTCAAATTTCATTGAGGGTCCTTATCCAATAAGAAGTTGCCGCGTCCTAAGATGCCCTTACTGATTGTTTGCATAGTCTGGCTGTTTTCAGGCAATAATGCTTGCCAGGCAAAATTTTTCAAACGCACGTAACCATCCCAGATGCCATCGGCTTCCAAGAACTCCTCAAAAGAGAGCGATGAGCGCCACAGCTGATAGTAAAGAAAACGGCGTGCATTCAAAGCAAATTCAGGCGGCACAAGAATCTTTTCTGCAGCCAGAAGATTGTTCAGTTCCGCTTTCCAGGCTCGTGGAGTTTGCGGCAGCCATACACACTCAGCCTGGCTATAGCGGCTTTTGCCAGCAGCCAGAACCGCAGCCCCCATAATGGCTGCTTCCAAACCAATCGTGCTGTTATAGATCAGCACAACTTTGGCCATGTTGATTAACTCGTAGGAAGAAACGTATTCTTCAGAAGGGAAAAAGTGCAAATTGGGCAAGTTTTCTATTTGCTTGCGTTCTGCCCAGCTGGCCACGGACTCCTCGCTGGCTTTTCCTTTACGCAATTCGTCAGGATGCGCGCGCAAGACAAAAAGGGTTTCGGGGTGCTCCCTGGCCGCAGCCAGAATTGCATCCAGCCACTGAAACATGTCTTCAAAAACCACATTTGCATGCGGCTGCGAGGTATCAAAAATTACATTGCTGAAGACCGGCACAATTTGCTTGAATGTCTTTGCTTTTTCAATAAATGGCTTAGGAAGTTCGCTCATTTCAGGCCAAAACTGCACGCCGGCCATTTTAAAGTTCCCCTTGGAACGCTGTTCCAGGTAGCTGTCCAGGCGGGCATTTTGAGCTTCATCCAGTTCAAAATCCGCAGGAATCTTTAGCGGGTAAGCAGTTGCTTCTCCCTCAGTAAAGAAGGCCGAAAAAGGCCGCAGGCCTACTTCGTGGCTATAACAGGGGATTGAAGCCTTGCGTGCCATATAGCGCAGCACGGCCTCAGGATATTGCAGTCCGTTAAACACCAGAACTGCCTGCGGTTCTACCTGTTTTAATAAGGCGCGGAACTTTCCTGCCATGCTCCAGGCACTGCGAATGTACTCGCGCAATACGCGCACAGTGACAGGGTTTTCAATAAGGTTATGCCTGCGCAAAATCCAACGCGCCGATGGCAGCACTAATTTCCCTAAAGGCATGTCTTCCCAAACCAGCTGCTGCAAACGGCTTACATCCATGCCCGCCAGATACTTATCCAGGTCTGCATCTGGTGTAAAGGCAAAACGTTCTTGCGTATTCTGAGCAAAAAGCGCGTCGCTCTGATGAATGCATCCGCGGCAAGGCGGGGGCTTAGGAGGTTCACTGCGGCTTGTGCCCAAGACACAATTGCTCATTCCGCGTTCACAAACCAAATGTACCACCGGTACACCCTGCAAACGCAAGGAATGTGCCGTAAGAATCGAAAAAGCTGCATTCAGGCTTACTCCCGCCAGGCGGGTAGAAGCATTGAAGAACAACACCGGCTGACCAACTGCTTTAGGGGCGTTTTCTACCACCTGGGCAGCTAATTGGACAAATTGCTGGTCGGTTTTAGCGTGTGCTTCCTCCACTTTAAAGTGGTTTTGCACCCGCTCCATCAATGCATTCAAACTCATATCACTCACTGTAGCGGCGCAGTTTCTTCAGCGAAGACTTTTCACTCTCATAAACCTGCTTAATGCCATCCCCTAAGGCTTTCTCGGTAACGCGAATGTACTTAACCAGCGAACGCACACCCTGAGGCTCTACCGATGCGCTCTGGTCGCTGCCCCACATTGACCGATCCAGGGTAATATGGCGCTCAACCAGACAGGCGCCCATAGCCACTGCAACCACACTGGTAACCAAACCTACTTCGTGCCCGCTGTAACCAATGGGGCAGTTGAACATATCCCGCAGGGTATGAATCATGTTCAGGTTCAACTCTTCGGGTGGGCAAGGGTAGGAGCTGGTGGCGTGGCAGAGGATAAGGTCGTCTTCACCTATGAGGTCAATGGCATCTTTAATCTCTTCCAGGGTGGACATACCGGTAGAGACGATAAGGGGCTTGCCAGTAGCACGGTAGGCACGCAGCAGGGCCTTATCCGTAAGCAAGGCGCTGGGGAGTTTGTGGGTTGGCGGGTCAAAAGCTTCAATAAACTCAACGGAAGGTATATCCCATGAGGAGGCAAACCAGTCGATATCCAGTTCTTTGCAATAGCGATCTATCTCTCGATATTCAACTTCATCAAACTCTACTTTATAGCGGTAATCTAAATAAGGAATGTAACCCCAGGGTGTTTCACGCATTTGGTTGCGTTGATGTTCTGGAACACAAATCTCAGGAGTTCGTTTTTGGAACTTTACCGCATCCAAACCGGCGTCTTTTGCTGCACGTATGAGCGCAAGCGCATTTTCAAGACTGCCATTGTGATTAATCCCAATCTCACCTATCAGGTAAGCCGGGCATCCTTCACCCACTTCATGTTTGCCAATTTTTACGGTTTTCATACATTCTCCTGTGAGTATTTTAGGAACTTGTGCAATTTACGCGCCTAAATATCTGCCTGCAAGGTGCGAATACGGTCACAGATCTCTCGTACGGCGCCTTTTCCGCCTTTGTGATCCAAGACCAGGTCAGCCTGTCGGACCACTTCGGGGTGGGCATCTGTAGGGCAGACAAAGCAAGCCACTTCAGAAAGAGTAACCAGATCGGGGAGGTCGTTGCCGACAAAGACAATTTCTTCGCGGCTATAACCTCGGGACTGGACGAGATCGCGCAGGGCTTGGGCTTTATCCATAACCGACTGCTGGACGGCAAGGCCCAGTTTTTTGGCACGCGCCGTGACAACTGGATTGCCTTCACGAGAGATGATGACCACCTCGGTGAGGCCCTGCTCCTGGAGCATTCCAATGCCCATGCCATCGCTGCGGCTGCAGCGTACTGTTTCGCGGCCATCCTGGTCAACAAACACCATATCGTCGCTGAAAACGCCATCAAAATCGAAAGCTAGAAGACGCACGCGGGGAGGGAGGGGACGTTTTTTGCGCGAACGGGTCTGTGCCAGAGGATCAATGAGGTTCAAGGTTTCGTCCTGGACAAGGGCTTCGTATTTGGGCCAGTCGGCGGGAGTATCGATATCTACGGTATAACGCGGGTCGATGTGCAAAGGCAGGATGTAGTCGCCGGTCAGAGAGGACTTTTCTACAATACAGCGTGTGCGGATAGCGTCGATATGACCGGTCTGCCAAAAACTGGAAGGTAAACTTTGGCGCGGAGCATTATAGGGTTCTTTGACGCCATCTAATTTAAGCAAGGGGTGCATGAAGCCATCTTTCGGATCAATATGCCACATTTTGTATGGGTTCTGCCCGCTGGGTACAACACCGCGCACACTATCTGCTGAGTGGTCGCTTTTGAGGAGTGCAAGAGCCTGTTCCACCAGGCCCTGAGGACGAATAGGGGAAGTAGGGCGCAGCTGCAGCATCGCTTCGGGGAGATGTCCGGTAGTTTTGGCCAGGTAGTCGAGGAGATGCAGAAAGACAGGGAGGTCAGGCGTATCGTCCTGGGCTAGCTCGGCTGGGCGGAGGAAGGGGACTTCGGCACCCCAGGTCTGGGCAATCTCGGCAATTTCAGGATCGTCGGTGGAGACGATAACGCGGGTGACAAGGGGCGACTCTTTGGCAGCAGCGATGCTCCAGGCGATGAGGGGAGCCCCGGCAAAGAGCTTGATATTCTTGCGGGGAATGCCCTTACTGCCGCCGCGGGCGGGGATCAGGGCAACGACTTCGTTGGAGGCGTAGCTTACCATGCGGTCCAGCCTCCGTCCACAACCAGATTGGAACCGGTCATGTAGCTTGAGGCGTCGGAGCAGAGGAAGAGCATGGCTGCGCTCATTTCATCCAGATGGGCCATGCGGCCGAGGATGGTGCGGCTGCTATACGACTGGGTAAAGACTTCGTCGTGGCCATTGTAGACCCCGCCTGGAGTAAGAGCGTTGACGCGGATGTTTTTACCTGCGTAGTAAGCCGCAAGGTAGCGTGTGAAACCAAGCACCCCGGCCTTAGTCACCGAGTAATAAACCGGTTTAAAAGAGCGGCTGCCATCTGGCCGTTCATAAAGGCGTTGATCGGGCCCGTTGAGCCCATAAGTAGAGCAAATGTTGATAATCACTCCCTTGTTTTGTTCCAGCATGGGAGCAACCGCCGCCTGACTCGCCAGGAACATACCGGTAAGGTTCACATCCAAGGCCTGACGCCAGCTTTGAAGGCTGTATGTTTCGAAGGCGTTGGCGCCCTGGCTGCCGCTGTGCTGAGGATCGAACTTAGGGTCGAGGGCAGCCGAGTTGACAAGGACATCAAGGCGGCCAAAATGCGCCAGGGTAACTGCAGCCATGGCCTGAGTGGATTCCGGGTCGGTAACATCTACCTTGAGGGCAGCGGCTTTTAAGCCTTGGGATTGAATTTCAGCCGCATTTTGGGTGGCTAACTCCGAGTTGAGGTCTGCCAGCATCACCGCTGCGCCAGCCTGAGCCAGGGCTAAAGCGAATTGCTTGCCCAGCAAACCAGCGGCACCGGTTACTAAAGCCACCTGGCCTTGCATATTAAATTTGTCGAGAATATTAGGCATCATGCGTGCTTTGCTCCCTTATGAAATCAGGAGTGATTGTACCATCGGGCATCATATCCTTTGGCAAGCTTGTACGCAAGGCAGGTTTTCAAGAAAAGAAAGGTTCATTAAAAAGACTTGCAATGATAAGTAAATCACGAAATGTAACTAAGGCCAGGTAAGAGGTATCTACTCCCTAATCGCCAAAAGCACGATGGTTTTTGTTTACGGCGGCTGGAACTATAAATCGGGATGGAGCGCGAACCCGGATGCTCTCCCACAGTTTTTATCGCTTAGTTTTTAAGCAAACTTAATCCACTATAAAGCGCATGCAAAGAGATAAAGCAAAGGAATTTTAACAAATGGCGGTTTCACAGCCGCCTTTCGCAGAGGACTGGTGCACAGCCAGGGCAATTTTTTGGGCCGTAATACCATCCTCCAGACTGCAGCAAGAGTTAACCCCTCCCTGACAAAGAGCGATAAAATGACGCATCTCATCCAAAAAGAGGGTATTGCGTTCAAACCCTGCCGGTACCCGCAGTTCTTCTACGCTGCTATCCGCACGCATTACCATGGCATTTCCTGAGGCGTTATCCCAGCTAATTGCCGCTTGCGCACAGGTAATCGAAAAAGCATGGCTGGCTGGGCGCTGATAGTAGTCCAGATGGACTGTAGCCAGAGCACTGTTTTCAAAGCGCAATGTAGCATCGCAGTGGTCTTCGGTATCCAATTCCAAGTCACTTTGCTTACTTGTTACTGCAGAAACACTTTCCGCTTCACCCAACAGCCAACGCAGGTAATCAAAGGGATGGCTAAGCGTATTTACTACCCCACCGCCTAAGTCCTTGCGGGCAGCATAGCTCCTGCGGTAATCCTCCCAGGGGTGCCAGGCAGGAAGATACTCTCCCCAATGCGCATGAGCACTGTAAACCCGGCCAAGCTCACCACTGTCTAAGATGCTTTTAATTTGCTTCAAAACCGGATGCTGCCGGAAGTGGAAGCCAACCAAAACCTGCTTTTCATTAGCCTCTAAAGCTGCGGCTAAGGCTGGTATTTCTTCCAGGGTGGGAGCGATCGGTTTCTCGATAAGCAGATGCGCACCAGCCGCAGCTGCCGGCAACGCTACGCTCATATGTGCAGCTGTTGGATTTGCAACGATTACACCATCCGGCTTTTGTGCCAGAGCCTCTTCCAGGTCTGTATAGCTGGGGAAGCCAAGCAATTCATCATCTGAAAGCGTAGCCTGATGGGTGCGATAGAGCAAAATATCATGCTCACCCAGTGCCAGCAGGTTGCGCAGATGTCTGCGTCCAATCGAGCCAAGACCAGCAATCAAAAATCGTGTCATTTTTTGCCTCCGCCGTGCACATAAGCATAAAGACGGTTTAAGAGCCAGCGGGCAATCCGTTTATGGAGCCCTTCACGCACAAGCTCATGTGTAGCTACAACCCCCTTTGCCAAACCGGCTTCAGCTTCGATTCCGTCACGAGCTGCCAGAGCCTTCACTTCTTCATCAATAACATTACCCAAGAGGCGCATGGTCTGAGGGTAGGTAGTCAGGCGCAAGTATCCTTTGGCATCCATGCGGTCGTCCATTTCAACCATTCGCCCCATGGCAAGCTCGCTCCAGCCGCCTTCCAGCATCTCGTCAAGCACCTCCAGCATCACCGCTTTGGGCATCATTACCTGAAAGTGATGTGCCGAAACCCAAGCCTTAACGCCGTCCTTCTCAACAACTACGTCCTCAAGGCCTGCAATCTCGGATTGGTAACGCTCCAGGCTGCGTCCGGAATTATCGATATACTCACTTTCCCACTTGGGGTTAATGAGCTGGCCGCGCGCTACCAATTGGGGATGCTTCAGCTCATAAGAACGCGCCCAATCCAGGGTTGAATCGGAACTCATACCCACCCGCTGTTTGATATAAAAACCAGTAACCGCACCTACATTGGGGAAGGCTTCAAGCACCTTCAGATGCTCGGACAGCCAACCCGGCAAATGGTAAACGTCATCGTCACTGTAAGCAATGATATTGCCCTGAGCCAAGTTGGCGATACGCCATAGTGCGTTCAATTTGCCGATATTCGCGCTGCTTTCAAGAAGGGTATCAATCTTCCCGGCCTCGTACTCACTTTGCAGCCAGGCACGCATGGCAGCACAAGAACCGTTATCAAAAACCAAGAGCTCGAAAGGTCGGGGCGTGTTTTTGAACACACTTTGCAGGGTAAGCTGGGTTACTGCCAGACGGTGGGCAAAATAACCGTCTTCATGGGGCGCATGAACCAAAATGGCAACGGTGACGCGCGGTGGGTCGAAGGCCAGTTTTTGGCCCCGGGCGGGGTTGGTTCCGATACGGGGCATTAGTTAACCCTCCCGCTTGCGCGCCGGGCAGCCTGTTCTTCCCGTTCACGTTTCCGTTCTTTTGCAGCACGGATCGGATGAAAAAGGGTGAAAAGTGCCTGGGTCATGCCATAGGAATGAAACTTGAGCAATGGGGTCAGTTCCACATTGCGCATAAATTTCTTGAAAGAGTCCGGAAAGGCCGCAATTCCCGCAGAATTCAAAACATGTGTAGCGTCGTCCAGTTCAAATATGGTCCGCCGGCCGCCGGCCAACTGTACGTTTTCTCCACTCTCGGGCAAGCGATAATGCGCCTGTCCTCCCGGAAGGTGACTGTAATCATGGTTCTGGTGAATAATTGGGATTGTGGCACTTGCATCAACAACCGGCCAGCGCATTTTGCGGGCGCGGTAGATCATCCAATTATCCCAGCCAGCCCTGCCTACACTAAACTCCGGAATCTGGTCAAAGCAAGTTCGCGGAAAGGCAAAATAGTCGCTGCCGGTGCGTCCATGCAGCTTTCCTTCCTGCCTCGCACGGATCAGGAGGGTTTCGCTCCAGCCAGGCTCAAATGCGAGTACTTCAGATAAGTCCAAATCGTAACGCTGGCCTACTATCAGAAACTTCCCGAACTGACGGGCAACTCGCTCGATTTGTTCCAAAAAACCAGGAAAAAGAATGATATCGGCGTTTACATAGGTGAGAAGCGGGCTCTGGTTTACGCCACGCGCCAGTCCAAAAATGGAAGAAATCAGCGGCGTGCCTTGCCTGTTGCGCTCCACGTCCGGCAAATAGGTAAAACCAAACTCGTTGCAGGCAGCCAGCAGGCCTTCCTCTTTTCCAACTACCACAACCTGAACAGCTTCTCCCAGTTCCTTCCATGAAGCAAAGGCATTGCGCTGGATTGTAGCAATATGCGGATCGCTCATCGGTTTTGGGGCGGTAAAAAGTGTAAGGCGTACAGAACTCATTAATTTACTCCAAAGGCAGCCAGGTTTTCCGAGGCAGAATTCTTTGCATGATTTTACGCCGCAAAAGCCCCAGGCGGCGCTTGAGTGCCATTGCCTGCTCAGCCCGAACTGGCTCCTTTTGCTTTACAGAAGCTGGTCGTGCCAAAACTTCCAGGTAGAGCGGTAAGGTCTTGGAACGCGGCCAGCCATGCTGCCGTTCTTCCAAAACTTCAAAGCCAGCCTGTTCCAGCATCTGGCGCAGGTGGTTGGGCGTATAGCAGGCAAGATGGGCTAATTCATACGAGTCGTGGGCATAAAAGTTGGGAACTTCTACCAAGATGTAACCCTGAGGATTCAGCAGCTCATCAAGAATCTGAGCTAAACTTGCGCGCGGCTGAGGCAGATGCTCTAGGACATGCATCAGAGTAACCAGGTCAAAACGTTCCGGTCTGCTGGCCAGCAGGTCTTCAACGGAAGCCTTCATTTCAATTCCGCGTTCTGCGGCAGCAGCCCGATATGCATCTCCCGGCTCCACGCCAAGAACTTGTGCGTTCAATCCATCGCGCAATGCGGCCAATAAGAGGCCGCTGGAGGCACCAATATCCAGAATTCGGCTGGGCTTAAGCCCTTCAGCCTTTAGAAATGCCAGTTTGTCCGCGGCACGCAGTTCCTGCTGACGCAGATCCTTTGCTGTGGGTTCGGCACTGGCCTGGTATATCTTACGGTAGGTTTCGGTGTAAAAGCTGGGATCAAAAGCCTGGGTACTATCAGGGTCCTGAAAAACAAAGCCGCAATTCTTACATTGCAGGTAAGAAAGTGGATAGCCAAACGACTCGAGCCTGGCAAAGGGCCGGTTTGTCTGGCTTTTACAAAGCGGGCATTCACTCATAAATTCCCCTTCTGTATACGGGAATCCACATCCTCATAACCTTTGTGCTGCACCGAAGCAACCATTGCCTGCCATTCGGGGTGTGTTTCATTGGCCTCCAAGAGCTCTGCCAGGCTAAAGTCATCCCGGCAATCAAAATGGCGGTAGATTGCGCGCGCCTGCTCCAAGTCCGCAGGGGTGTCGATCGTAAAACGCAAGTGGCCCAAAGGCGGATCCATGTCTACTAGCAGTACCTTAAAGCGCCCCGGAACTGCATAAAAATAAGGCATCACATGTTCGCGTTCATAAGCTTCGCGGGCTTCCTTCCAGGCGCGTTCTAAGCCAGCACGCGTTACCACTTCCGTATCCATGCCAATGGGAGTGCTGCGCACAAAAGGAGGAGGAAGGCGGTTTGCAGCAAAATCCGCATCGCTTTGCATAAACGCCCGGATGACACGGTCCACCTCTCCAGGATCTATCATCGGGCAATCTGCAGTGACCCGGACAATCAGCTCCGCTTTACTTAGCTGAGCAGCCTGGTAATAGCGATCCAGCACATCAAAAACCGAACCACGGCTGCATAAAATGCTTTGTTCTTCGCAAAATTGGGCCAAAGCATCATCGCTGCTGTCTGTGGTTGTTGCTACCAGCACTTCATCCAAAAGACTGGCCCGGCTTAAGCGTGAGACCACTCTCTGAAGTACCGGTTGACCAGCTAAATCCAGCAAAACCTTGCCAGGCAGGCGGGTGGAGCTCATACGGGCTTGAATGATAGCCAGGGTTTTCGCCGCCATGGTCTCCTTACTGGATAGTAGAATCGATAACGAAGTAGAGCATACTTTTGTCGAAATTCCCAAGGTTATTTGCCAGCTTTTCAGGTGTGGTTAAAAAGAGTAGCATCCAGAGCGCTCCTTCTTCTTTAAAAACATAGGCAGCCATAGCGCGATCACCTGAACTGGACACAAATCGGGATACCTTGCGCTCTCCCAAGGTGAGGTTTTCGCTTTCCAGTTTATTCGCCTCTTCGCCGTCAACCAGGGTTAAGGCTCCTGCCAGGGTGCTCACAGGGATAGAGTTCAAGCCAGGGTTACGGTAAACCAAAACTTTATCTGCAGTTTCAAAGGCCTCACTTTCGTTAACGCCCCACCAGACAATCTTATCGATCAAATTTTCAGCAATCATTTTGTAAACTGTGCTGTCTTCGCCCAAGACAGCCTT
The DNA here is from genome assembly GCA_040772305.1 of Anaerolineaceae bacterium. Taxonomy (GTDB): domain Bacteria; phylum Chloroflexota; class Anaerolineae; order Anaerolineales; family Anaerolineaceae; genus Mesolinea. The sequence continues at coordinate 762,585 of JAXGYK010000001.1, read as the reverse complement.
GATAATTTCCACCATGCGTGGCAAGTCCGCATTGATATCGCGGGCCGCAAAATCTGAAGGAAGGTATAAACGCATACCTCGCCCATCGTAATACTGCCATCCGGGAAGCAATACCTCAGCCTGAGGCTCCGGCGTTGCTGACGGACGAACATTTAAAGACGGAAGGTTACAAGCCAGCAGAGCCAAAGCCAGAACCAGGCTGACCAAACGAATCTTTTTCACCTACAACTCACTTCCTGGCGCTTCAAATTGCCGATAGGAGTCTATCAGTTTTTGTTTATTGCTGTTCCAGTCCGCTTTTTGCTCAGCCAAGCTTCGCGCAGCACGCTGCAGAGGCAGTAAATCTGCTGTTATTGCTTTGCGCAATAAGCCTTCCAGTTCATCAACATCACCATCATGGAAAAGCCAGCCCTGTTTTCCCTCTTGAATCCACTCTTTGTTTGCCGGAATATCCGAAACGATGCTTGGCAAACCCATAGCCATAGCCTCCATCAGCGAAACCGAGGAACCATCCACATGCGAAGGGCTGAGGTAAAGGTCAGAAGCAGCGTAGTACAGGGGTAAATCCAAATTATTGATCCTTACTGGTAAATGCACCTTATCCAGTACGTCGCCGCGTTCTAAAATACTCAGTATCTGCTCGGCTTGCGAGCCAGTGTTCAGCAGCAAAAGACGCAGGCGGGGCTCTGCTTTGGCTGCCTGCACAAAGGCTTTCGCCAAAACATCAACACCATAATTTGGCTCCCAACTGCGCAGGCAAAGGCAGACCAGCGCATCTTCCCAGCCCAGTTTCCTGCGTAAAGCTTTGGCTTGCTCCTGCGCTGCATCTGGCTTAAAGACCTCCAAGTCAACTCCCCAGGGAAAGCGCACAATCCGTTGCGGGTCAAAACCCAGGATGACGGCTTTGTCGGCACTGCATAAGGCATCCACAATCAGGCTCTGGGCTTTAGAGAGCGCATACTTTGCCCTTCGCATCGCTTGCGGGCTGCGGTCTACGTCCAGCATCAGATCAAAGCCCCAGCTCATAGCCATCAGGGGAAATGCTCCGGCTTTGGCAGCTAACCAGGCAGCATCCTGCAAAGGTCCTGCATGGACAAGGTCCGGGTTGATACGTCTGATGAGCTTTCGTAATTCCGAAATTGCCTTACTGGGCAAAGCTCCTAAGGGCAAACTGACCCCTGTCCAGGAAACTGTATGAATACCCTCGGGAACAGGCCAGTTTCCTTGCAATAAGCGCAGTAAATAAACCTGATGGCCGGCCTCAAGCATGGTAGCCATAAAACGTTGATCGTGAACACTGTCACTACGGGTGATATATAAAATACGCATTATTTTCCCAAGTCCGTCCAACGCAGTTCCTGCCCAGCTTCCATAGCGTTCAAAAGCCTGGTTCCCAGAACCTGTGGAATTTCGTAGGGCATAATAGCCCCGGGAACAGCCGGCCGCAGCACATCAATGTCTTCACGCTGCAATATCGCACCTGCCTCCAGGGCCCGGGCTGTCCGTAAACAACGACGCTGTACCACCGCGGTATCAGCTTCGTTTTCTACGATACGTTTGTTACCATCACCTAAGGCTGCCTCCAGCTGGCGGGTATTGCGTACCATCTCTGCCCAGCTTACCGGATTCATGGCAAAAGCATGATCGGGGCCTTCGCGCTGATTGTCATCGGTAAAGTGTTTTTCGATTATCCGAGCACCTAATGCAACTGCTCCCAAGACTGTTGCATGCCCATGGGTGTGGTCGCTCAAACCCAAAACTAAATTGGGCCACATTGCAGCGTATGTTTTAAGTACATTCAGGTGAATGTGAGCAAAGTTGCCTTCATCGGCAGTATAGTTTGTGTTGCATTGCATCAGCACCAACTGCGGATTGATCGCTAAAATGGCCTCTACAGCGCGCTGAACATCGCCAATATCTGCAGCGCCAGTGGCCAGCAAGACTGGTTTTCCCTTCGATGCAATCCGTTCGCAGGCTTCAATCCAGGTAATGTCACCGCTGCCGATCTTATAAGCCGGAACAAAATCATTCAGCATATCGATTGCTTCAAAGTCATAGGGGGCTGAGAAAAAATCGATGCCGGCTTTGTCACAGGCTTCCCGCAGATGGGGTGTCCATTCAAAGGGAATCGAAGCCGCGTCATAAACCTCAGTTACACTTTTTGTCCATTTTGCCTGATGGCTTACCTGGGCATTCATGTGTTTGAAGCCGTAATCACTGACAATTTTTGGGCCTCTAAAGTTTTGAAACTTGGCAGCATCTGCTCCTGCTTCAGCTGCTAAATTGATGAGTTCAATCGCCCGCTCCAACGATCCATCATGGTTGGCTGCAATATCCGCCACAAAGTAACTGGGATGTTCAAGACCTAAGGTATGTCTTCCGATCTTAATTTCCATTAACCCTCCTGTTCGCTCATATTCAAAAAACGCAATCGCAATCCAGCCTGCATGTCTTCATGCAAGGCTTTTAAGCCGGCATTAATCCCGGGCAAATCGTGCCCCAAGGCCTGGATGAGTTTCTTGTTATTCATACTCAAATTGAGTGCGCGCGGCGTTTCAGGATTAAATTCCACCGCAGTTTTTGGACTGATGAGCGTCTCATCCAGCCCAAACTCTCTTGCCAAAGCTACCCCAAAAGCGTACTTCGATAAACTATCAGCTCCATATACATGGTAAATTCCCGTTAAGCCACAAGCCTGCATTTCCAGCAATAACTCTGCCAGGTGCCCGCCATAAAGAGGTGAAAAGATAGCATCAGTAAACCCATTGACTGTTTTTTCATGCAATAAATGGTCATAGAAAAATTCTGCCAGGCTGGGCTTGCCCGCTGGGCCCCAACTGTAGAAAACAACCCTTGCAATGCAGGCCTGCGGGTAATAATGAAGCACACGCTGTTCGGCCTCTAATTTGCTGCGGCCATACACATTCACCGGATTTGGCGGATCCTCCTCGGTGTAGTTTCCTTTTTGCCCGTCAAAAACTGCATCGGTTGAAACTTGCAGAAAGGGTATCCCCCGATCTGCAGCAAGACGGGCCAATTCACCTGGGGCAGTGGCATTGATTCCTTCTGCACGCCAGGGTTCGGCTTCAGCCCGCTCCAGGTTGGTATGGGCGGCACAGTTAATGATCGCCTGCGGTGCATCAGCATCTAACTCCTGGGCAAGCCTGGAGTATTGGGTCAGGTCAACCACCCGGTTTTCAAAAGGGGCCCAGGGCAGCAAACGACTGCCGCTCCATCCGATGACCTCATAACCAGCTTGGAGCGCCTTTACAGCCAGGTTCAGGCCTAAACGTCCGCTGGCACCGGTAATCAACAACTTCATGCTTCGTTAGCCTTCAGCAGTTCAGCCTCAATAGGCGCAATTAAGTTACGGATACCCTCCGCATCCAGCCACTGGCTGTTGTTTGCACTGGTATAGGTGAATCCATCCGGGAGCGGTTTCCCTTTATCTTCCCATGCATAGCCAAACCAAAGCGCGTTGCTGGGCTGCACAACATACATCGTAGGCATTTCCACTGTATGGCGCGCTTCATCCTCGCCAATTAAGCTTTCGTGAAGCTTTTCCCCTGGGCGAATACCAATAATTTCCACCTTGGCATTGGGCGCCATAGCTGCAGCCAAGTCCATCATCCGCATGCTTGGAATTTTGGGTACAAAAACTTCACCGCCCTGCATTTCCTCAATGCAATGGATCACAAAACGTACTCCTTGCTCCAAAGAAAGCCAAAAGCGGGTCATGCGGTCATCCGTCACGGTTACTTTGCCGCTGTCGCGCTGCTTAATAAACAAGGGGACCACGCTGCCGCGGCTTCCAACCACATTCCCGTAGCGCACACAGGAGATGCGTGTCTTGCGACCGCCGGCATAGGCATTTGATTGAATAAACAGTTTCTCGGCTGCCAGTTTGGTTGCCCCATAGAGATTAATGGGGTTAACCGCTTTATCTGTTGAAAGCGCCAGCACTTTTCCCACACCGCACTCAATAGCAGCATCAATCACGTTTGAGCTGCCCAGTATATTGGTCTTGATGGCTTCCATGGGGTTGTACTCGCAGGCTGGCACCTGCTTTAGCGCCGCAGCATGTACTACCAGGTCCACGCCATACATCGCGCGCAGAAGACGGTCTTTATCCCGCACATCGCCAATAAAGTAGCGGATGCTAGGGTCGTTGTAGCCTGCCACCCGCATTTCGTGTTGCTTCAGCTCGTCACGGCTAAAAACAATAATTTTGGCCGGGTGGTATTCATCCAGCAGAATACGTATAAACTTTTTACCGAAGGAACCGGTTCCGCCGGTCACAAGTACGGTGGTTGTGCTCCAATCCATGAAAGCTCCTTATTTAGGTTTATCAAAAACGATCAGCGGGTATTGCCCGTTCTCGCCAAAAAACTTTGGGAAACTCTGCTCCAGACGATACAGTACGCGCAGCATCAGCTTTCCAAAACGATTATTGGGAATCACGTCCCGCAGCCAGCGCACATTAACACTGCGCCAGGGGTAAATTTTGAAAGGTATTTCCCCGGAAAATGTGTTTTTGAACCAGACAGCACTGGTCTTCACCACATGTGTACCAGCAGGGCCAGTCAGCTTTTGCGGATCCTGACCGTTTGCCTGCTGGTCTGATTCCTTGTTTTCTTGCTGATTCACAGGCGGGACAGGTATTTCTCGTTCGGACGGGGAACGGCGCAGCCGTAAGGCAATACGGTGCACTAAATCGATCAGCTTGCCAGCCCCCACCTCCGTCCAGCCGTCAACAGTGACCATACGGCCTCCGGGTTTCAGCCTGGCATATAAACCGCGATAGCAGGCCGGCTTTTCCGCTGCCGGAAGGTGATGGATAGCATGCAAGGCAACGATTCCGTCAAACGCTTGCGTCTTAAATGGTAAATGCGCCAAGTCACCCACAACATAAAGGCCATGCTCGCCAAGACGTTTGCGCGCTTCCAAAAGCGCTATATAAGACAAATCCATGCAGACACGATGCTTGTATCCCAACGAATAGGCAAGATAAGCCGGCCACTGCACCGGCCCTGAACCAGCATCCAGGAGGTACTCGCCTTCAGCAGGCAAATGGTCACCCACTCTGGCATGTGCCCGCAGGATGTATTCGGCACTAACCGGACGCAAATCTTCATACTGAGCATTCTGGTAATGCCCTGCAGGGTCATCTACCTGCCAACCTACCATGTCGTAAAAGCGTTTTACCTGGTCTTTTACATTTTGCTCATCCGGCACGGCTGGCCTCCAATTCAATTTCATCCAAACGCGCCAATCCACGTTCGCGCCAGTTGAGCGGCTCTCCAATCAAATAATCGAAAGTTTTGGCATAGCGTGCCTGACCTTGCGGATTAAGCACAAAACGCATAGGGTGTGCTTTAAAATCTTCCCCTAACCAAACCAGGTGCCAGGGGAAGGGCAGGGAAAACTCAAAGAAGAATAAATAAGCATAAAGCCAGGCCTGTTCGGTTTGGCTTGCATTGAGACGATGGATTAATGGATCCGCGCTCACACTTTCAAGCAGGGCTTCGTATTCCTGCCAGTCTTTGGGGTCCAGGGTAAACCCTTTGCAGGCATAATGTGTTGTGCCCGCCACAATAACCGGCACACCGGCCATGGCCATCTCCAAACCCACCGTAGTGGTATAAACCAGGCCCATATCTGCGATTTCTACCAAATCGTAGGTATTAATGGGGTCATCCGGCGCAATCAGACGAACGTTCTCAGGCAGCTCCGGGAAGGCACCTTGAATCAGCTCCAGCATCGAAGTGCCGTGCGTAAGCAGCTCTCCCGGGTGCACCCGCACCAAGAGCTGCGCCTGCGGATGTGCGGCAAACCATTCCAGGGTGCCCAATATCCAGGCAGCCATGCTGGCGCTGATACGCTCGCGCCCAAGGGTGAGGCTGTCGCCAAGCACATTGGTAGCCAGCAGTGCCACAGGACGCTTGTCCAGCTGTAGCTCGTTACGAGTCTCGTTTCCGCCTTGCTGCGCCGTCGCCTGCCATTGACGTGCAAACGAACCCCATGCTTTTGCGTTTTTGCGTGCCGCATACAAATCCATTAAGGCCTGACGGGCTTTGGCCGGTAATGGTTGGTTACCCAAGGCGTCCCAAAGCTCGTGGGTTTCATGCGTCATAATCTCAGCGTCCTGAGCAAGCCAAATACGTTCACGCTGGTCGGCAAACTCAAAGGTTACCGTTTTGATTCCGAGGAATTGGGCTACCTTATAGGCAACGCCCATCTCCAGAATGGTGCCGTTGGGAACTACCAAAACATCGGGCTTTTCCGCCTGCAGCAGGTCCAACAGTGCAATTGCAGCATGGCTGTTCCGCTTCAAGCGCAGCTGGTAGAGCGGATCGTTTTCGTCCACCGTTTCTACCTGCCGCGTGTACATTGTATCGTAAGCTGAAATCTTTTTAACAGCTGCTTCAAGCTCCGGAGGACAGCTTTTGTATGGGTTCTTTTGAGCCGCTATCGTATCTCTGAAAAGAGATTTTACCTTCATGACGCTTTCTGTCGGTTTAAACACATCCCTGGCATAAAGATCTTGCCGTTTCAGATCAAAGCGACTGTGCTCCTTATCCCAATCAGAGTAAGGCAGGTACACCAGGCTAAGCTGGTGGCCTTGTCCCCGCAAAGCCAGTGCAATCAGAGCAGCCTGTTCAATCCAATAATGCAGGGTCGCAAATACCAGTACCTTTTTTGCCTGCAGTCTGGGCTGGGCTAATTGTTCCACATCTGTAACAGCGCCGGGTAAAACCGCCCGAATGCCTTCCAGTTTAAAGTGGGAAGACCAGGTTTTGCGCGAGCCCTGGAGTTTCCACCAGACTTCCTCGGCAAGCGGCAGCCGGGCCATCAGATCCTTTATCTGTTCGTTTATGCTCATGCTTGTTTAACGATCTCCCATTCCAGTTGCGGCCGCAGCGGTCCTGGGCGCGGTTCAGGCCAATGGGTACCAGCTGCTCCGGCAGCGTCCACACTGAAACTAAGCGCCTGATCATCCTGAAAATAGCGCTTAATCCGGTAGGAAGAAGCGTTCAACCCCAGATAAAAGCGCCCCTCATTGAGGGTGTTAGCTGGGATGATACAACGGCTTAAGTAAGTACCCGCAGGACGTGCTCTGTACTCATTGAACAAAGCAGCATCATCGGTATCGAATGAGGTAAACACCGGCTCGCCACGGGTAGTATTTAAATAGTAGCCAACCCGCAGCCCTGTGATGGGCTCATCCAAACGATATTCTACTTCCAAGGTAATGGGATCCACCGAGCGCACAGAGTCGCTGATGATTCCATTTTTGTCCAGGATGCGAATCCTTAAAGGCACAAAGGGGCTGGCAGTTACAGGCACTTCTTCCGCTTCCCAATAGCGCTCTCCTAATTTGGAGAGGCCTCTGTTGAGGTAAAAATCTACTGCTTCTGCTGAAGGTCCGCGCATTATAATTCGGCCTTTGTCCAGCACAATGCTTTCCTGCGTAAGGCGTTGGATAGCGCTCATATTATGGCTAACAAAAAGTACCGTTCTTCCGCTGCTGGCAACATCGCCCATTTTTCCCAGGCACTTACGCTGAAAATCGGCGTCACCCACTGCAAGCACTTCATCCACTACCAGTATTTCCGGTTCCAAGTGTGCTGCCACAGCAAATGCCAGACGCAGGTACATTCCGCTGGAGTAGCGTTTCACTGGCGTATCAATAAATTGGGCAACTTCCGAAAAGGCAACAATTTCATCGAAACGTTTGGTGATCTCGCGTCGCTGCATCCCCAAAATAGCCCCATTCAGGAATATGTTCTCCCGCCCTGTCAATTCCGGATGAAATCCGGTTCCAACCTCCAACAACGAGCCAACCCTGCCACGCAGTTCACCATAACCCTCTGTTGGATGGGTAACTCTGCTAAGCACCTTGAGCAAAGTGCTCTTACCGGCCCCATTGCGTCCAATTATCCCTAATGCCTGGCCGCGCTTGACCTCAAAACTGACATCCTTGAGTGCCCAAATCAAATTGCTTTGGTTTTTCACTCCGCGGTTGCTCAAAGCAGCACCAAAGCGCCGTACTGACCCGACTAACAAATCGCGTAAAGTGTCACTGCGCTCTTGCGAAGCGCCAATTTTATAGCGCTTACCAATTCCCTCAACGATGATTGCGGTATCTTTATCCATACTCACACCAAGTCCGCAAAGGTTTTTTCCATGCGTCTAAAGTAAAGCAAACCGCCAATGAGCAGCAGCATTACTACAAGTATGGATATCAGCAGTCCCTGACCGGGAGCCTGGTAACCATAGTTTTCGCCAAAAATTGCCCATCGGAACACATTTACTACCCCCACCATTGGGTTCAGGTTATAAAGCGTTGTTCCCAAAGCGCTTGATGGATTGATGGGGTAAAGTACCGGGGTCAGGTAAAACCAAATTTGGGCAATGAAGGGTACCATCTGCTGAACATCACGGTACTGCACATTCAATGCACTGAACCAAAGTCCTATTGAAAGAGCTGCCAGCATGGCCAATAATGTAAAGGGGATAATCCAAAGAAAATTGAGGGTGAGAGGCACCTTGTAATAAAACATGGCCCCTAACAGGATTCCAAGTGAAATGTAAAAGTCTACCATGGCACTCAAAATCGATGAAAGCGGGATGATTGTCCGCGGGAAGTACACCTTGGTAAGTAAGTTAGCATTCTGAACCAAGGAAGTGCTGGAGCGCGTAAGTGCATTTGAAAAGAGATGCCATGGCAGCCAGGCAGCCAGCATAAAGATAGGATAAGGAGGCCCCCCCGTTTGCACTTTGAGCCCACGCTCGAAGATAAAGGTTGTAACCAACGCGGTTACCAGTGGCTGCAGAATAGCCCAGGCAACACCCAGTACAGCCTGCTTATAGCGTACCTTAATATCGCGCCAGGTGAGAAAAAAGATCAGCTCACGGTAGCGCCATAATTCCTTAAAATCCAATCCCAGCCAGCCCTTGGCTGGTTTAAGAATGACTAATTGTTCACTGGAACCAAGTTCGCTCATTTAGCTGCGCTGTTCCTCATACCAGGCGATTGTACGGCGCAAACCGTCCTCGAAATCTGTATGCGCTTCAAACCCAAAAGCTTTCTTTGCGCGGCTTGTATCCAGTTTACGGCGCGGCTGACCATTCGGCTTACTGGTATCCCAGCGAATATCCCCTTCAAAGCCGGTTAACCGGGCAATCAGCTCCGTAAGGTCCTTAATACTGATTTCAAAGCTGCTGCCGATGTTCACGGGTTCACTGCTGTTGTAGTGCTCGGTGGCCAATGTGATTCCTTCGGCGGCATCTTCGACGTAGATAAATTCTCGGGTTGGCGAACCATCGCCCCAGGCAACAATCTCATTTGCTCCGGAGTCGCGGGCGTCAACACACTTTTTGATCAAAGCCGGAATCACATGAGAAGAGGCAGGGTCAAAATTATCTCCGGGACCATAAAGGTTTACCGGCAGCAGAAAGATGGAGTTAAAGCCATACTGCTCACGGTAGCCCTGGCTTTGGACCAGAAGCATCTTTTTGGCTAAACCGTAAGGAGCATTCGTTTCTTCGGGGTACCCATTCCACAGGTCTTCTTCTTTAAAAGGGATCGGTGTGAACTTGGGATAGGCGCAGATGGTGCCAATCGCCACAAATTTCTCAATGTTCCGCTTCCAGGCATGGTGAATAAGCTGCACGCCCATCATCAGGTTGTCATAAAAGAACTCTCCTGGTTTTTCACGGTTGGCTCCAATGCCGCCCACCTTTGCTGCCAGATGAATCACCAGGTCGGGCTGTGCGTCTGCGTACATCCGCTCAATGTCTTTTTCTTTCACTAAATCGTATTCCGGGTATGTGGGAATAAAAAGATCCTTTGCACCGCGTTCACGTAATTCAGCCTGCAAGTGCTGACCTAAAAAGCCAGCCCCTCCCGTTATGCATATTCGCTTTTGACTCAGATCCAGGCTAGTCTCCATCATTTCCAATCCCTTCTGTCTCAGAACGTTTCCTCTTGGGCAATTCTAGTGCAAGTTTAATACCTTCGATAATTATTTGGGGGGCGTGCGGGTCATCGGTGAGGGGCATTTCCTGCTCCAGGCAGGTGAGGCGGCAGACTTCGGCAATTTCGCCATCACCGCGGATACCCAGGGCCATATAACCGTGCTGACGGGCTTCTTCGATAGCCAGACCGGTCTTGCGGCGAACATAGCGGTAGAGATCGAAAGAATTGCGGATGTAATCGACGGTGAGCGCCGCGCGCAGGGCAATGCCTTCGGGGGTGATAATGTAGCGCAGCTTTTTGCGCTGGGCACGCTTGACTTTGATATAGCCTTTGGCGATCATGCGCTTGAGGTGCCAGTTGATGGTACCGATGGCGACACCGAGCTCGTTGGCCAGGCTGGCCTGGGAAATATCCGGGTCGGCTTCGATGTGAGTGAGCAAGGTGAGGTCCCGCGTGGGATCCTCGGAGAGAGCAGTGGTATCCATATAATTCAAGAACTGAATTATAGACTGAAGTGAATAGCTGTCAAGAAAAACGGGGTATTTCAAAAAAACCGGCTGGAGCCGGTTTTGTCTGAACAGGATTTGGGGTCAGGGGGTTTCGATATCTTTAGCCCATTCGCGGTTCTGGAGGTACCAGTTAACCAAACGGCTCACTCCTTCTTCCAGGTTTACCTGCGGTTCCCAGCCCAGTTCGCGGCGCGCCTTAGTGATATCGGCCTGGTTACTCAGCATATCGGCGGGATGCGAGGGGATGTATCGAACTTCGGCCTTTTTACCCAGGCGTTGCTCCAGCATCTTGATCAGATGGTTGATTGTGATCACCTCATGGCCACCCAGATTATAGATCTGATAACCCTTCACCTTCTGCATTGCCAGCCAGGTGCCCCGGGCAATATCATCTACATAAGTAAAGCCCCGGCTTTGTTCGCCATCACCGGTGGTATATACAGGTTTGCCCTCATTTATCCACTGACAAAACCGGAACATAACCATGTCCGGGCGGCCCGCCGGGCCGTAAACCGTAAAATACCGCAAAACGGCAAAATCAAGATCATAAAGATGATGGTAGGCATAAGCGAAAGCTTCGGCACCTTTTTTGCTGGCGGAATACGGCGAAAGCGGGTGATCTGAAGAAGCTTCTTCATTGTGGGGTGGTTTGCCCAAGTCGCCATAGATTGAGGAAGTAGAAGCGGTTACAACCCGCTTAATGTCCTGGCGACGAGCTAGTTCAAACATATTCAACGCCCCCAGAGTATTCGTTGAAAGGTAAGACCACGGGTCAGTTGTACTGGCACGCACCCCGGCAATTGCAGCCAGATTGATTAGCCCATCAGCCTGCGGGAAAATAGCCTGGATTTGTTCCAGCGTGCGGCGCTCGCTGATATCTGCTTGCAGATAGCTAAAGCCTTCCCGGCCTAATAAACCTTTCAGCCGATATTGCTTCATACGCACATCATATGCCTTCGAAAGGTTGTCTACCCCTAATACGTTGTGACCTTCGTGCAGAAGCAGGCTTGCCACACGTGCACCAATAAAACCAGCTGCGCCAGTAAGTATGTAACGTCCCATCAGAGCCGCACCACTTTCATATTCGAGCGCGCCACATCCTTCAGCGCATTACGTGCATCGAAGACCACCGTAGCTTTATCCAGTACCATATGGTAGTCAATTTTTTTATGGTCGGTAATAATTGCAACACAGTCACTGGCTTCAACAGCTGCTGCCAGGTCTTTTTCACTTTCTAACTGTATCGAATCAATATCAATCGCTGGAACATAGGGGTCGTAATAGCTGACGATGGCTCCCTTTTCCTGAAGCAGATGGATTACATCCAATGCCGGACTTTCACGCATATCGCCCACATTGGGTTTATAAGCAACACCGATAATCAAGACTTTACTGCCATTCATGGGTTTTTTGAAGCGGTTGAGCGCGTCCTGGATCTTGCCGGTAACGTAGCGCGACATGTTGGAGTCGATCTCGGAGGCCAGTTCAATAAAGCGTGCAGTATAGTTGAGACTCTTCATCTTCCAGGAGAGGTACATAGGATCCACGGGAATGCAATGGCCACCCAGGCCCGGGCCAGGTGTAAACTTCATGAAACCAAAGGGTTTGGTAGCCGCAGCATCGATGACTTCCCAAACGTTAATATTGAGGCGGTCGCACATGATGGCCAGCTCGTTCACCATCGAAATGTTGACCATTCGGAAAGTGTTTTCGAGGAGCTTGGCCATTTCTGCGACTTCGGCGGTGGAAACTTGAACAACCGTTTCGAGGGCGATGCTATACCAGGCAGAGGCTACTTCGGTGCACGCTGAGGTGATGCCGCCTACGATCTTAGGGGTATTATAGGTGGTCCAATCTGTACGGCCTGGATCGACGCGCTCGGGAGAGAAGGCTAAGAAGAAGTCCTTACCCACCTCCAGGTCAGACTCTTCAAGCAAGGTCGGCAGGGCAAACTCACGGGTAGTTCCAGGATAAGTGCTGGATTCCAGCACAATGACCATACCGCGGTGCAGGTATGGGGCAATCCCCTTAGCAGCCCATGAGATATAGGACATATCCGGATCACCAGTCTTGCGCAAAGGTGTAGGCACACAGATCGAAACAGCATCGATTTCGCTGAGTACACTGTAGTCACTTGTGGCACGGATTCGCCCTGAGTCACTGTGTTTACGCAGTTGGGCATTGGTTACATCCTGGATATAACTCTCCCCGCGGTTGATCATTTCGCATTTGGCTTCGTCCGAATCGATACCCGTAACAGCAAAACCGGCATTGGCAAAGGTAATAGCTAAAGGCAAACCAACGTAGCCTAAACCGATTACAGCGATATTGGCATGTTTGCGCTGAATGAGTTGGATTAACTCGTCTTTAACTTCACTCATATCTCTCAATACCTCCTCTAAAAGGGGTTCCTGAGTTTAAGACGTCAGAACAAGCTTAATTGTTCGGGTTCGTCTCGTTTTGCTGGTTCTTCGTGTTTAACAGGGGGGACAGGAGGTTCTGCCTTGCCTAAAAAACGCTTGAGATTAGCGAAATCCTGCAGCAAGTCTTTTTTGAGGGCAGGCTGATGCAAGGCGGCTGCAGGATGGTACATGGTTACTACGATTCGGCCATCAACCGTTCGGGCTGTGCCGTGGATCTGGCTGATACGTCCGCCCTGAACAAATTTAGCCATCGAGTATCGACCCAAGGTCAAGATCAGTTTTGGCTTCAGAGCCGCAATCTGCCGATCCAGGTAGCGATTGCAAGCTTCCAGTTCGGCAGGTTCCGGGTCGCGGTTCCCTGGCGGACGGCATTTGACCACATTGGTGATAAAGACCTCATCACGCGTCAAACCTGATTCGGCCAGAAGCTCCTCTAAAAAATGACCAGCCTGTCCTACAAAGGGCTTTCCTTGCTCATTTTCATGGTAACCCGGGCCTTCACCAATGCACATCACCTGCACCTCTGCCGGGCCTTCGCCCGGCACAGACAGCTTACGGCTGCGGTGCAATGGGCAAGCTGTACATTGCTTTACTTCTTCACGAATAGTTTTCAGTTCATCAGTAGCGGTCATAGACCCTCCACAGGGAAAGATTTTACCCCATAAACCTGCTCTAAAGAGTTTCTTTTATCGAGAAAGCTGGAAGAGTTGCTTCTGATCCAAACCTTCCAGGGTCAATAAGAGAGCGTCTTCATGGGTATCCTGATAATAGTGCGGACGCAGGCCAACTGTCTCAAAGCCTAAACCGAAGTAAAGGTGTAAGGCCGCCAAATTGCTGGCCCGCACCTCCAGCAAGGAGCGGACTGCTCCCCGTCGGGCTGCCTCGGCCAGGGCGGCTGACAGCAAGCGTAATCCAATCTTTTGACCGCGATACGCTGGAAGCAGCGCAATCGTACCCACATGGGCCTCATCGACAACCAGCCAAATCACCACTGCCCCGATAATTTCCCGTCCGGGGTCTGATTGTGCGTCTTCGGCAACCATGAGCACAGAATTGCTCGCGTTCTCAAACTCATAAACAAAGGAACCAGCCGGCCAGGGGTCATTAAAACAAACCCTGTCCAATGCTTCCACCTGTGCCAGATCTGCTGATTGCATTGCCCGGATTTGTATTCGTTTGTGCAGGCCTTGACTCATAGGTCGGGAACGTTGCTCAAAGTATGCACGTAGATTGGCGTTAAGCTCAAACTCTCATCCTGATTGGTTTCCCGCAGCTTTTCCCAGCCCAGTTCGGCCAAAACAGCCGGCCGGCGCTCTCCCTGGGCTCCCGTTGAAAGTTGTGCAGTCTTCCATTTGCGGCCCAAAACCTGGCGGTTTTCGGCATTCATTTCGCCGCAAACAAAAACCGGGGATTTGATTGTCGCAGCGATGGCACGGGGCTCATCCACATTAATCTCACCCTCCTGGTACCAGCGCCCTTTCTTGTAGAGATAGCGGGCCCAGGCAAAACGTCCGCGCCCAATTTGCAGCAGGGCGATCATCGGCCGCCGCATTGCGCCTTGGCCAGCAGCCAGTATATCCAGGGAAGGAATCCCAAGCACTGGGATTCCTAATGCCAAACCGATACCCTTCGCAGCTGCTATGCCGATACGCAAGCCGGTAAAGGAACCCGGGCCGATTGCAACCACTACCGCCTTAAGTTCCGCTTTTGGAGTACTGGTTTGCTGAAGTATCCTTTCAATAGCCGGCACCAATTCAACGGTGTGATAATTTTGGCTTCGCCATACCTTCTCGGCAAGTATTTGCACACCATCATGTAAGGCCAGCCCCACCCATTGTGTAGAAGTATCAATTGCCAGGATCATACAAGACTCCAATGGCCAAATAAGGCCTGCTGCATCTTTTTGGTAATCGTTTGATAGGCTTTACCCTTGGGAGTGATAATCAGGTGGCGCTGATCCGGGTTGAGGTAAAACATTTCCACAAGCAAGTGCTCCCTGGGCAACTGGTCCTCGATACGATCTGCCCATTCTACCAGCAAGATGCCCTCCGTCAGAACGCGGTCCAGGTCCAGAACTTCCAGATCAAAAGACCTTTGACTGTCAAGACGATAGGCATCCACATGAAAGATGATCCCGCGGTCAGGATGACGATATTCGTTCATAAGCACAAAACTGGGGCTGGTTACCAGATCAGGGCTGCCCCAACCCTGGACAATACCCTGTACCAGCGTGGTTTTGCCGCTGCCCAGGTTGCCCGTAAGCAAAACCGTCTGACTTTTCTGCAGCAAAGTCCCCAGGCGTACGCCTACACGGCGCGTTTGCTCCGGGCTATGAGAGAAAAATTCGAAGGCATGAGGGGCAAGAATTGGCATCTTTTTCTTATAGATTAATCGGACCTTAATTATACCGCAGCCAGGGATATGCTGGCTGCGAGATATAAAACATCGGGTGGATATTTCCTCAATCTGTTACAATTTATTGGCAAGGCAGGCATCATCTGCTGTGACACGGAATCTGGCAAGTTCTTTTTTAGCTATCCATTTATGCAGCCGCATAGGATCTCAGTAGGGAACTAAGCCCTCTTTCCGCTCCCAGCGAAGCAAAGAAAGCGAGCAAAAATGAAGAAGTGGGCATTAGTTTCCATCATCTCTGTTCTTTGTCTTTCCTTTTTCTGCCCCTCCGCGGTCAGCGCAAATTCAGGCGTGATATGGGAAGAGTTCGACAAAGGCATCAATGCTGTAACATCCCAAAATACCGGATCTATCCTCGTCATTAACCCCAAAAATCCCTCCGTGCTCTACCTTGGCACAGAATTATTCGGTGGGGTCTATAAAAGCCTGGACGGCGGCACGCGCTGGAGCAGAATGAACAATGGTCTTCCCTATGGCTCCATCAATGCTCTGGTGATTTACCCTGAGAACCCGGAAATTCTGTATCTCATGATGGAATACTGGGATTCTTCGGGGCATCATAGCGGGATGTATAAAACCAATAATGGCAGCGCCAGTTGGACGAAAGTGAGGCAGGAGGATTCCCCCACTCTGTATTGCCTGGAAATCAACCCCAAAGCGCCGGACAACCTTTATGGCTGTCAGAAAGAAAATGGCATAATGGTGACAAACGACGGAGGACAGACCTGGACGGATGAACTTGCAGGCTGGACCGTTAATGGCATTGCAATCGACCCGGACAATCCGGAAACTCTTTATGCGTTTGGAGTAGGCATTCGCAAAAGCACGGATGGCGGCGCAACTTGGAACGATGCTAATACCGGGCTTACCGACGGTATCATCGATCAAATCGCCATCAGCCCTTCCGAACCGCAGATAATTTACCTGAGCTACGGTGGTTGGCCCACAGGACTCTTTAAAAGCGATAATCGCGCAGAAAGTTGGACTGAGGTTACCGGCACAATACCGTGGATTTCGTTAAACACCTTAAAGGTTGACCCGAAAAATACAAATATCCTGTATGCCGTGGGAATTGACAATGCAAACAACAGTCGAATTTGGAAAAGCACGGATGGGGGCGTTAATTGGCAGCTATTAGACATCACTGTCCCTAATCGGTTTGAGGACTTTGCGATTGATCCGCTGAACACAAATAATCTTTATACGGCCATGTCTCCCTATGGTGTCTACAAGAGCCAGGATGGGGGCCAAAGCTGGGCGCTGGCCAACGAAGGCCTGAAGGCCTTTATTACAGGGGCAATAGCCACAGACCCCAAAACACCCACAACCGTTTATGCCAGCGTAGCTTACACGGGCCTTTACAAAAGCCTGGACAGCGGTAAAAACTGGTTTTTGCTTTGTAAGCAAGACTTTGCCAAAAATATTTTCAAATTACTCATCAACCCCAAGGATCCGCGGTTCATTTATGCGCTTACTTTACACGATGGAGTCTGGAAAAGCGCGGATGGCGGCCAGACCTGGGAAGCAGCCCATGAGGGACTTCCTGCTATTAATGATTTACCAAGTTTGGCAATGGATCCTCAAAATCCATCCACGCTTTACCTTGGCACAGGTTCCAATGGCCTGTATAAAAGCGTCGATAACGGGGTAACCTGGACAGCGGCTAAAACGTGGAACAGCGACGAAGTTTTAATCTACAGCATTGCGGTTGATCCGCAGGATAGTTCCACCGTCTACCTGGGCACAGGCACTCGCAGCGGTATCGGTTGGTATATGAGCCTGCTGAAAAGCAGCGATTCGGGCTCAGCGTTCAGGGAGATCAATAATGGCCTCGGTGGAGACTATCAATATTATTATCCCAGGGAGATTCTAATCAACCCGCAGGATTCACAGATCGTTTACCTGGGAAGTTCAGGCGGCGTGTTCAAGAGCGTGAACGGCGGGGAAGAATGGATGCTTACCACTGATGGGCTCGGTTTCACGGATATTAATGCCCTGCTGGTCGACCCGAAAAAACCTTCGATACTATATGTTACCGATAGCTATATGGGTGTCTACAAAAGCCAGGACGCCGGCGCAAGCTGGGGCGAGATGAATAGCGGCCTGCCGGTAAAGAAGGTCTATGCAATGGCTATTAACCCGCAGAACCCCGGCATCCTCTACGCTGGAACTGCCTACCACGGGATCTACCGGACCTCACTGAAGGCGTTTTTGCCGCTGATCAGGAAGTAAGGCGCGGCAGCGAGGTTGATAGGTGCAAACTGCAGGCTGCCGGTATTGCGCTGAGATTTAAATGGCGCGGATAAGGCGTAGCTCATTAACCATAATATTGAATTTGGTCAAGGGGATAACGCCCCAAAAGGCCCATGGCTGTGCGGGCGATGAGGCGTGAAGAATCCGGACGACCCTGGGCAGCACTAGCTGCCGCATACGCCCGCATTTCTTCCGGGTTTTGGAGCCAACGTTCCAAAATGGAAGCTACTTTGTGGGGGTCAGTCTCCCATATTCCGGCGGCATGGTCTACAACATAATCCACATTTCCGTCTTCCTGACCCGGCATCTTGCTATAAAGAATGATCGGTAAGCCAGCTATAAAGGCCTCGCTAATTGTCCCTGGGCCAGCTTTGGTAATGATCACATCCGAAGCCTGCATATATTCCGGCATCTCACGTACAAAGCCCTTGATAAAAGCAGGATAGGGGTACTCCAGGGCTTCCAAACGCGCTTTTAGCTCCTCGTTCTTACCTGCAATAATGACCATCCCGATTGGCAATTTGGCTTCCAGAATGGCTTGCACCGTTTCCTCCAAGGGACCCATACCTTCGCCACCACTTACTAACAAGACCAAGGGCAGATCATCAGGCAAACCCAGTTTAGCCCGTGCATCTGCCTTACTTAATGGATGGGTAAACCGATCAGCAATGGGCAGTCCTACCACATGCATTTTTTCAGCCGGTACGCCCAGCTTCAACCCGCGCTGGCGCGCTTCCTCGGTAGGCACAATCAGAATGTCTACATCTTTGGCATACCACCATTGATGAGTGCTGACCATATCGGTAATCACCGTCATGTAGGGTATTTTTTGTTCTCTTTTTTTAAGCGCTCGCAGAAGCGGCGTATTAATAATCGGATGTACAGAAACAATCAGATCGCAAGGGTGTTCATCCAGCAAGCGGTCAACATATTTCCGTACATAAGGCCACACCACATCCTGCAGCAAAGGCGCAGTAAGACGTTGGTTGCTTGCCACAAAGCCAAACTCCCAGATATCCGGCACCTGAGCCATAGGCGCATAGGTTTCTGGCGCGGTATTGAAGGGCGGGGGCGAATATAATTTAAAAAAATCGACCATTTCCCAGGTGAATTCACCAGGAAATTCCACTTCCAGAGCTTCGATGATCGCTGTAGCCGCCGAGCGATGTCCGCCGCCGGTATCAGAAAAAAGGAACATTATTTGCGGTTTACGAGGCAGAGTAGGGTTTTGCATCAGGCTCCTTTGGCAGCAGTCGCTTCGTTCGCCGGAGCAATTCGCGGCGTGTCAGTAAGATGCGACGTCCACAGTTCAGGCATACTAAGCCGATATCTGCACCTAAGCGCACCACTTCCCAATCGGAACCTCCGCAGGGGTGAGTTTTGCGCATTTGTATGCGGTCTCCGATAGCAAGGTCGGGCAGCATAGGCGCATTATACCAAAGCGCATGTTATAATTTTTTGGCCTTTTTCAAACGCTTTCAATGAGGAAAGCCTGTTTCAGATGTTCTCACTCACGCCCTCAGTTCTCATTTCCAGAATCATCATTTTGGTGATTGCTTTTACCTTGCACGAGTTTTCTCATGCCAAGGTTGCTGATCTTCTGGGCGATCCCACCCCGCGCAACGCCGGACGGCTCACACTGAACCCTTTGGTTCATTTAGACCCCATGGGAACATTCATGCTTTTAGTTCTGGGCTTTGGTTGGGCTAAACCGGTTCCGGTGAATCCAAGTGCTTTGCGCCGCCGTACACCGGCAGGCATGATGCTTACTTCGCTGGCCGGCCCCGCAAGCAATTTACTGCTTGCCTGCCTGGGTGCCCTTCCAATCCGGTTGGGATTACTAAACGCTTTTGCTCCTGGCGCTGGCATTTTTCCCAGTTTAGGTGGCTTCTTCCTGGAGTTCGTTTATATCAATGTGACCTTATTCCTCTTTAATCTCCTGCCCTTAAGCCCCTTGGATGGTGGCTCTGTATTGGAATACCTGGTGCCGCGGCAATGGCTGCCGGCCCTTGATTCTTTCCGTTCTTTTTCACCCTACATTCTCTTTTTTGCCTTCATCGTCGGTCCACGATTTGGCTTTGACCTCTTTGGGCTGATCTTACAACAGCCAATTATGGGGCTAACTCGTACTTTGCTTGGGCTTTAAGATGGCCAGCTATTGCTACATTCTGGAATGTGCCAATGGTCATTATTACACTGGCTGGACCACAGATCCCAAACGCCGCTTCAAGCAGCACTTGGCAGGCAATGCCGCCGCTTATACGCGCATGAATCCCGCCAGCAAATTGGTTTATCTGGAGAAGTTGGACGATACGTCCGCTGCGCTGCGCCGTGAAGCCGCCATTAAACGTCTTAATCACACTCAAAAAGCGGCTCTGATCGCCAATTTAGAGCATAACCAAATTGCAGATTACCTGGAAGCCTAGATGCCCAGTAAGATTACTGTCCCCATTCAGATTCTTAGTCCCGGCCGGGTCAACCTGATCGGCGAGCACCTCGACTATAACGAAGGAGTGGTGCTGCCTGCAGCCATCGACCGTTATTTCCAAATCCTTGTTCGCCCCTTATCTGAACCTGTCCTGGCTCTGGATGCCCGTGACCTGGGTGAAAAATGCCATGTTTCTCTGCAAAATTTGCAAGTTCCCTGCGAACAGGCAGCATCCCAGTTGCCAGCATACGCGCTATATCCTGCAGGTGTGGCCTGGGCTTTGCAAGAGGCTGGGTATGAAACTCCGGGCATGGCGGTACGCTACAGCTCCAATATTCCCATCGGGGCTGGTCTTTCTTCTTCGGCAGCAGTTCAGGTGGGGTTTGCACTGGCCTGGCAGGAACTGGCAGGCTGGAAGATGGACCCGATGCAGATGGCTAAGCTATGTCAGCATGCCGAAAACACCTTTGTTGGGGTACGTTCAGGACTTATGGATCCTTTTACCGTCTGCTTTGGCTTGGCTGACCATGCGCTGCGCTTTGATACCCGCAGCCTTGACTGGCGACCTGTAACCTTACCAGAGTCAACTGTTATTGTGATAGCCGACTCAAAAACACAGCGTAGCCTGCGTACAAGCGCCTATAACGACCGCAGATCGGAGTGTGAAAGCGCACTGGCGATTCTGCAAAAACGCCACCCGCAACTAAAAGCCTTGCGCGATCTTACACCCACCATTTTGGCAGAAAGCAAAACTGAGTTAGGCTCTCGGCTTTATGCAAGATCTCAGCATGTCCTTGAAGAAATTGCCCGTGTCGATGATGCAATCGCTTGTCTGGAGCAGGGAAATACCGCTGGTTTTGGCCAGCTCATGTTTGCCAGTCATATTAGTTTACGTGACTTGTTCGAAGTTTCCTCCCCCGAGTTAGACATCCTGGTCGAGATTGCTGCTGGCCTGCCGGGTTGTTTAGGGGCACGTTTGACTGGTGCTGGTTTTGGGGGGTGTACCGTTAATCTGGTCGAAGAAGAGCTGGCGGAAAAGTTTAGCAAGAACTTGAGCCAGGAATACCGGAAGCATACAGGCAAACAAGCCTCAATCTACATTTGCAAAGCTTCACAGGGTGCCCGGCGTATATAATAACCAAGCTTTAAGATCGCATTCGGCGCGTGCTTATTACAAGTAAAAACAAGCCGAACAATACCAGTGCCAGAACACCCAGTCCCAAATACTTGGATTGACCGCTAAATACGCGCTTAAAAACACCCGCTTCACTTCGGGCAGGATCGGACATATCGGAAGTGTCGGGCAATAATGCTCTCAAGGTCATCGTAGGGGTGGGGCTGCTTTCCAATCCCCGGGGGGCTGGGGTGCTCAACTGCATCATACTGGCTACAGAGGTTCCCGCAATTTCTGGCTGCAGAGTGCCATTTACCGGAAGCATTGCCGTACCTTCTACAAAAACCACAGGGGTTCCCTGGACCATAGCCGATAAAGTCGGCGCACCGGGAGAACCCATCATACCTGGCATATTCGCCATTCCCGAGCTCTGGGTAGCGTAAGCCTCAGCTGAACTCTTTTGAATAACTAAAACGTCACCTGGATGGATAATATCGGCAGCTTGCAGATTGTTAATTGCCAACAATTCCTGCAAATCTACCCCATACACCTGGGCAATGGCCACCAGCGTTTCCCCGGAAGCAACGGTATGGTGGATACTGCCATCTGCATGCGGGGTAGCAGTTGGAAAAAGCTCCTGTGCGGGAACAAGAAAAGGGGTAGCACCCTCCCCTGAAGCATAAACGTTTCCAGACCCCTGGTGCACCAACGATCCCGGAATGAACATCAATAAGAGTATGAGTACAAGAACAATCTTTGAAACCGATTTCATCTTTTTGCTTAAGCCTTCCGAGGCAAGGACTTGTTGTATCTGATTATAACGACAAACAAGTTTTATACCGTAATACCAGCCTTTGAAAAGAAACAAGTATCCGAGTGGCAGGCTGTCCACGCTTGCACTATAATGCGTTTTATGGCAAACACAGATAAATCCTTTGGATTGCAAGCTATGCAACAGTTCCGGCCCAAACATCCCAGGAGGTCAAAACCTTCCTTGCAACCAGTTTTCGTCCTGACAGTTGGAATTCTCCTGGCACTAATTCTTAGTGTTGGAACGCTGTTTTTCTTTGAAAAAGCCCATACAGCCCGGATATATTCAGGCGTCCAGGTAGCTGGAATTGACCTCTCGAAATTAAGCCTGGGTGACGCTACCTCTAAACTAAACTCTTCCCTTTCCTACCCACATACTGGTCAGCTGCTGCTCACCGATGGAGATAACAAGTGGTTCTTTCCGCCTGAAGCACTGGGGTATAGCAACAACCCCATCCGTTCTGCCGATCAGGCCTTTCAGGTTGGGCGTCAAGGCAGTTTTTTTGACAGGCTTTCCCAGAAGCTTGCAGCGGCTAGCAATGGAATTAACCTCGACCCAGTTGTTACTTATGACCAAAGCCTGGCATATCAGGTTCTGCAGGGGATTGCCCAGCAAATTGACCGGCCAGTGCTTGAAGCTGGTATTGAACTGGAGGGCACGCAAGTACGGGTAACCGAGGGGCAAGTGGGCCGTCAGCTGGATATTACTGCATCGCTGCAAGCGCTCGAAGCAGTAATGCTGCAACAAAATGATGGCTTGATTCCTCTGGTAGTTAATGAAACTCAGCCGCAGGTGATGGAAGTATCGGCCTCAGCCGAATTGGCACGTCAGATACTAGCTCAACCCCTCATATTGGAAGCACCTGGCAAGGACGGGGAGCTCCAATGGGAATTGGTTCCCGAGGATCTTGCCAAACTGCTTATCATCCAGGCCGCTCCTGCTGGTTCTGCCCAATCCTACGAAATCAGCCTGAACGCACCAGCTCTTACAAGTTACCTTAATAGTATTGCCCCGTCAATTTACCTGGCACCGCGCAATGCACGCATGTTCTTTAATGAAGAACGCGGCGAACTGGAACTTACACATGCGGCTGTTATTGGGCGTAGTTTGGATGTGGATGCTTCGGTTAAACTGATCACCGAGAAGCTTACAGAGGGAACGCACGCTGTTAGTCTGGTTACGCAGGATGAACTGCCGCTGGTAACAGATGACACTACAGCCGCCAGCCTGGGAATCAGTCATTTAGTGCATTCTGAAACCACCTTTTTTTATGGCTCTGAACCAGCCCGCGTTCAAAACATTCAAGCTTCTTCCCAGTCCTTCAACGGCGTGTTGGTGCCGCCGAATTCGGTCTTTAGTATGGCCGATTACCTTACCGATATTTCCTTAGAAAACGGCTATGCAGAAGCTCTTATCATCGTTGGTGATCAAACAGTGAAAGGCATCGGCGGAGGAATCTGTCAGGTAAGCACCACGCTCTTCCGGGCCGCCTTCTTTGCTGGCTACCCCATTGTGGAACGGCATGCCCACGCTTATCGGGTGTATTACTACGAACAGCGCAGCAACGGCGGCAATGATCCTCAGTTGGCCGGTTTGGATGCCAGTGTTTTCGTCCCCCTTGTTGACTTCAAATTCCGCAACGATAGTGACTACTGGATTCTGATGCAAACTGAAATGAGCGACTATTCGCTAACCTGGAAATTCTATTCCACCTATGATGGCCGTACTGTAGATTGGTCCACCACTGGTGCTACCGACATTGTTTCTCCGCCCGATCCAATATACCGGGAAAATGCAGAGCTCTCCGAAGGCCAGATAAGGCAGATAGACTGGGCTGTTCCTGGAGCAGATGTACGTGTAACCCGTACAGTGTACAGAGACGGCGAAGTTATCGCTTCAGATCTAATTGCTACACACTTTGTTGCCTGGCCAGACGCTTTTGAATACGGACCGGGCACTGAAATCCCGGAGCATTAATTCCTTCCAGGCTTCAACAATTGAGTGAACACTTTCGGATTCAATGAACATCTTTACCATAGAGGGCTAAGGCAAGGTCCAAGTAGCAAAGATGGTACAATTGCGCTGATTTAGCCACATATTACGGAGAAAATTATGGTAAACCAAGACCTGTTGGATTTATTACGTTGCCCAGTTTGCGTTAAGCAGGAAAAAGGTGTACTTGAGCATTATAAAGAGTCCTGGCTAATTTGCCATGACTGTGAGCGGAAGTACCCTATCTGGGAAGACATCCCCGTTATGCTGATTGACGAAGGCGACAAGTGGCAATCCACGGATAAAAATAGCCTTCCTATTCCTCCCTCCAAACCTGAATAAATAAACCCTGAACGCCTAGGAGTCCAGGCGCTTTCTTTTCGAGGCTTTATGAACGAAATGAATGAAATGAAAATGAGCAATCACAAACCGCGCCGGAGCTTCCTCCCCAAGGACCGCCGCAGCCAAATTATGCTAGGTGTGCTGGTCCTGCTGGGCCTGATTTTGGGAGTTATTGGCTTTGCAGCCAGTTCGCGTTTTGTAGCCCGGATGCGCATCCTTAACCTGCCTGGCGAGCCAGTTCTGCAAGACCAGCAGCCTCTTATGGCAACAGATGCGGTAACCGGCGAACTGTTGCCAACCGCTACCAGCCCAGCTCCTGCCGCAGTAGAGGTACCGCAATGGGATGGAAAGTCCCGGGTGAATTTGCTGGTTATGGGTTTGGACGCGCGCGACCTGGAAGAAAAAGCTCCCCGCACCGATACGATGATTCTGCTCACTTTCGATCCTATACGCAACACGGCAGGAATGATCAGCATCCCGCGTGACCTTTGGGTGAACATCCCCGGCAGCGGCTATGGCACAGTTAATACGGCCTACTCCATCGGCGAAATGTACCAGCTGCCTGGCGGCGGTCCTGCTAAAGCAATGCAAACAGTTGAAGCCCTTTTAGGCGCACCAATCCAGTACTATGCCCAGATCGATTTTGAAGCCTTTAAAAAATTCATCGATCATATTGACGGAGTAAAAGTAACCGTAACTGAAACTGTGCTACTCGACTACCTGGGTGAGGATAACTCCTGGGATCTTGAACCCGGTGTTGTTACCCTTACCGGACGCGATGCCCTGGCATATGTACGCAGCCGCAGTACCCCGGGTGTAGACTTTGACCGTGCGGCACGGCAACAGCAGGTAATTATTGGAATCAAAGACCGCATTGTGGACTTTAAAATGCTGCCTCGTTTGATCCAAAATGCGAATGCAATTTACGAGGACCTTAGCACCGGTATTCGTACCAACCTGGACCTCAATCAGGTTATTGCCCTGGCCAGTAAGGCGATCAATGTGCCCTCTGAATCGATTACACGTTACGTAATTGACCAAAGCATGGTCAACTTTAGCAATGTAGACGGTAAAGACGTGCTGCGCCCCTACCCGGATAAGATCCGTGAACTTCGGGACAGAGTCTTTAGCGGGATTGGTGTTGCCCAGGATACGCAGACTACCTTGCAAGAAGAGCAGGCACGCGTTTCCATTAAGAACGGCTCCAGCAGCGCCGGATTTGAAGCACGCACAGCGGATTTCTTGCGGCAAAACGGCATTAACGTAGTAGATAGTGGCCCTGGAACTTATACCCCGGCTACAAAAATCACTATCTACGGTGCCAGACCATACGCATTGCGCTATCTGGTAGATACCTTTAAGATCACGCATACACCAAACATCATCTATGCGTTTGATCCCAATGCCGCCATTGACCTTTTGCTTGAATTTGGCGATGATTGGGTGAATAGCGGCACCATGCCATAAGCTACCAGTGAATGATTTAAGCGGCTTGTAGCCGCTTTTTTATTCTGATTTTTTGTATGGGGAACTGCTGAGCAACCTCTTCAAACAGCAGGTCTTGCATTTTTGTCCCTTCTTCCAATCTGTGAAAAGGAAATTACGGCTGATCAGCCCAGGCCTGAATCGCCATTGCAAGTGCAGCAAGGGTACGTGCGTTGGCCTCTGCCTCTAATCCGCCACTTGCAAGTTCCAATTGCGCCTGAGCCACCAATTCGGTGTAGATATCCTCATCGCCTAAAAGCTGCAAACGGGCGAGAGCCCGTGGCAGATCCGGGTTGCCCGAATAAGCCCGGGCAATCATCAAACGGTATTCTGTCTTTGCTGTCTCGTCCAGATTGATTGGCTCTGCTTCCCGAAAACGGGAAGGCAAAATAAAGATCGCCACAAGCATACCCACGACCATGCCGAGCAATATACCCGTCAGCAAGTACCATGGGCGTGAATTGGTCTGCTTACTTTCCATTACGTCCTTCGCGCCATGCTTCGATTGTAGGCATATCCAGCGCATTAAAAAGATGTCTGATTCTGCCAATATCTTCCACTGGCAAACCGATGCCTTCCCCGTAACGAATGCTGTTTACCAGGAGAGTCAAAGGGTCGCTGCCGTCCACCGTGCTTAAGCGCTCCAAAGCTGCCAGTTTATCTTGTTCCAAAGCAAAGTTTTCAGCGATCATCAGTACCAGGTCGGTCTTGTAATCAGCACGCAAGTCGCTTAATACCGCATTGGTACGTGGACGTGGGGGTGTAATCATCCATGCCAAAACGAGACCTGCCAGGATACCAATAAGGATAGTCAGGGCAAAAAAGAACCAGCGGGATTTGCGCATTATATGCGGGTTTTCGGTATTTCTACTATTACTCTCTGCATTCGCAGGTATTGGGTTAAACACAAAGTCCTTTTCGCCTCAATCAGTCAGTTTTTATCCCTTTACCAGGTTCCTAAGCAGTCCAGGTAAGTTTGCACTTGGTTCAAAAGAGCCCTGCAAATTATACCTGAGCGCCTTGTTTCCAAGCATTCTGAGCTTCTTTAGTTGAGTAGTTTGGATTGATAAAAGTGCGAATACAAATTGGATTGGCTAGATTAGCCTGGCAGGGATTCCAGCCCGCATCATCCAATAACTGAGACAGGAGTCCCAGTCGCTGAAAACCAGGTTCTCGTTCACTGCTTTGCGTGAATCCTTATCGAAGCCCCCATACCCGGGCAAATTCTCCAAGTTAAAACAAGAATCCCAAAAAAACTCGTTAGAAGGCAAAGCAGCTGTTTTCGCTGCCAGGGCTTCGGGTTCGTCCGTGGCAAAATTTCCTAAATATGCCGTGTGCAAACCCGTATTACCCTCGAAGAGGTTGAGGTTTTGGTCCACCGAGAGGTATAGGGTGCCTTGACTGCGCGGGATGTTATCCCAAATACCCCACTCGCGCATAAGGCCGACGCAAGCACGTTCTGAACCCTGGGCAGCGCTGGAAAAAAAGGCATGTTCATCAATGCCCCAGCCTGGCAGATAGGGGACAAGCAAGGCCAGGTCCGGCATGGCAGCGCGGTATGGCAAGTAATCCATCAGGCGTTGGATAGGAGCATGGTTGACCAGTGCGGTATAGACCGAGTCGTGCGGGGTTTGCTCCAGGAACTGGCTGACCAGCTCGCGCTCCTCAATCAGAGGTTTGCCTACAATGAGCGAGAGGACTAATTCACAGCCGGCATCCTTGATCACTTGGGCTGCCCGACTCAAGGCAGCGAAGGCTCCGGGACGGCAAACAAGGGCATCGTGGCCGGCAGGCCCACCATGCAGGCTCAGGGAGAAGGTTCCCCAGCCATGCGCACGCAAATTCTTTAATAGCACCTGTGCATCGGGCAATTGGAGGAGAGCCAGGCCAGTGATTGAGCCATGATGATAGTAGTAAGGCTGCAGGTGCCGGGCAGTGAGCTCATAGACCTCGGTTACCTGGAGATGGTTGAAGACCTCGTTATCCAAAGTAACACTAGGCACGAGCCCCAGGCTGGCCTGCGCCTTGAGGAATGTTGCCAAGCGCGGGAAAAGCGTCCGCACACTTTCTATAGGCATCGCCTCTTGCGGGCCGCCATTTACGTAGCAATGTTGGCAAAAGTTATTGCATCCGGCAACCAGAAGATCCACATTTACTTTCACAAGAGTATTTTATCAGCTGGAAGCTCGTTTAAGAGGCAAGCAAACCCCTGGATTAAACACAGAGCTCTGTACCCCAAACTGCTCCCTTGTACACACTGCTTTCAATAGCGCGGATTTTGCTGCCTGCGTTCTACCTATACTTTTGATTATCTCAGCGTCTCCATTTGCGCGCCTGCGCCAAAAGTGGAGCAATTGCTGCCCGATCACATAAATCGGCCGAAACAGCCTTGGGCGCTGGCCCCTGACCACCTTTTACCAGCTTTTTGATCCAGAGCATTCCATTAAAAAGACGCATCAAAAAACGGTCACCTGCTTTCATACGCTCGTAGATGATCCCCCCCTGAAAATAAAAGAAAGGAACTTGTTTCTGTTCCGGGACGGAAAAATTGTTATTACGTATGCTCTGGGCGTACTCGGGGCTGACCGGAGACGCCCCGGTCGCAAAAACGATCAGCCGCCGGACGGGAATCTCCTTACTCAGGCGCTTTTTAAGATTGTGTAAACCGTGGATTACACCGGCATAGAGCCCGCCGCCGTAGACGACCAGCGCTGCGGAATCCAGAGTTTCCTGATCAATCTGATCCAGTTGGAAGAAGGGAGCATGCAGGTCTTCCGCGATCCAGCGGGCATATTTTTCGGTTAGACCGGTTTTGGAACTATAGACAACGACGATTTTTAGCATTTTCTTAGGCATGGAATAAGTTTAATCCATCTGCATCGGGAGATGAGGGTGTAATGAGAGTGAAATGAGTTCTATTTGAGTGGAGAGGCAGCGGCACAAGGTTCAGGGATGCTGCAGGCTGAATACGCCGGCACAAAAGGAGTATGCCGTAAAGTTCAACTGACCTTCCCGGAAAAAGGGAGTCAGTTCCTCATAGACCAGATAGTCCTCTGTGTCATCCCAGCTACCGGCGCAGTTATCGCGACAAGCCTCTGACAAGGCGCGATTCTTAAAAGCGATATCACCAATCAAGATCAGGCCATGCGGTTTGAGATGCTCCAGAAGCTCTTGAAGAGAAGCCAGTTTGCGCTCGCGGGGAATATGGTGGAAGGCATAACTGCTGATAATCAGATCAAAACTCGTATCAGCAAGCTCTGCCGGCAATCCAGTGCTGAAATCAGCATGGATCAGGCGAGAATCAGGTAAACGCCTGGCAGCCAAATTCAGCATCTCCTGCGAAAAATCCACTCCCGTGACGCGGAAGCCAGCAGCTGCGAGTCTTTGGCTGAGCAGCCCAGTACCAAGGCCCAGGTCCAGCACCTCGCCGGAATCGCGGGTTAAGGCTTGTGAAAGGATGCCCTCCTGAACACGGGAATAGCCCGCAAAGGGATATTCGTCCTTGCCATCGCAAGCTGCAAGGTCATCATCGTATTGCGGAGCCCAGGCATCAAAACCTTCGGGGCCAAGAATCTCATAATGATTTGCTGACATAAGTTCAATCCTATCATTAACGAAGGTCTGGGCCGCCGGGCTGGCTAAAAAAGCCTTGTTGAATGCGCCCGGTTAAGAATAAGGGCAGGTTATAATGGCGTCCTGAGCGCCTTCCGGCAAAGAGCAAACTAAAAGACCCTGGAAAACCTGAAACTATGACCTCTCTAATCATCTTTCTGATTCTGCTTGTCTCTTATACCATCGAGAGCATGATTGGATTTGGAGGCGCGATCACTTCGGTAGCCTTGCTTAGCTCCATGATAGGCCTTCAAAGCGCAGTCACATTGGCATTAATCACCAGCGGCCTCCTGGGACTGGTTCATTTGCTGCGCAAACCCAAGGACCTGGTATGGAAGGAATACGGGCGCATTATGCTCTATGCTGGCATAGGCACACCCCTGGGACTATACCTGAGCGAGAGCTTGCCCCAGGCAGCCTTAAAGCTGGCGCTGGGACTCTTTACGCTCTTGGTTGGGCTTTCAGCTCTGCTGCGCAGGAAGGAGAATGCCGATGCAAAGCCAAAAGCTGAAGCGCATCCCTTGTGGCTGAAGCTCTGTCTTTTTGCGGGCGGGATTATGCAAGGTGCTTTTGGCACCGGAGGGCCCCTCGTTATCGTTTATGCAAAAGCAGCATTACCCAGGAAAGACCAGTTTTTAGCGACGCTTTTTGCCGTATGGCTTACGATGAACACCTTGCTTTTAGGCGTTCGCTGGCGCACAAATCTGCTGGGCGATCTTTCCGGTTTTGCGGCGGTTGCATTTGCCGGATGGGCTTCGGGCATTACGACAGGCGCTTTCTTATCGAAGAAAATCAATGAGCAGCTGTTTACAAAGATCGTGAACCTGGCCCTGGTTGCTATCGGCATCTTCATGGTGCTTCAAAATGGCAAGGCACTGCTGGGAATTTAGCATTATTGGATTGGGAAACTGTTTGCTCCTCGAGAGCAGGCGTAATAATGAAAGGCAGAACTTATGAATTGGGAATTTAATCTGCCAGTTAAACTGGTATTTGGGCAAGGATGCGCCGAGAACTGTCTTCAGGATTTGAAGGAGCTGGGTACGGCAGTTTTAGTCTGCGATCCATTTTTGAAGAACAAAGCCGAAGCAATGGTTGGGCAGGTTCCAGGGCTGGTTAATGCGATTTTTGACGATCTTTCACCGAACCCCGACCTAAGCGAAGTAGATCGTTGCTGTGCACTGATTCGAGAAAAGCGCCCGAGCTTTTTAATTGCCCTGGGCGGCGGAAGTGCAATTGACCTGGCTAAAGCTGCCAGCGTGATTTCGCAAGACCGATACCCTGCCCGCCATTACCATTCGGAAGGCCGCCCCTTACCGCAAAAAAAGATCCCTCTGATTGCTATTCCCACAACCGCAGGCACGGGCAGTGAAGTAACCAATGTCAGTGTTCTCAGTGATCATGAGAAGGGCATCAAAGCGCCGCTGGCCAGTCCGCTCTTTTTTGCCAAAATGGCAGTGATTGATCCGCTTCTCACCCTCACCGTTCCTCCGTACACCACAGCCTCAACGGGTTTGGACGTATTGGCACACGCACTGGAAGGATACTGGAGCATCCATCACCAGCCTATCTGTGATGCTGCCGCTCTGCAGGCAGCCAAGTTGGTCTTCGCCTATCTGGAAAAGGCCTACGATCATCCTGATAACATTGAGGCACGGGAAAAAATGTGCGAGGCCTCCCTTTTGGCAGGCATCGCTTTTTCGCATCCCAAAACCGCCGGGAGCCATGCTTGCTCCTATCCGCTTACCAATCATTATGGTTTGCCCCACGGCGAAGCCTGCGCCTTTACCTTGGATCTCTTTACTGAGATAAACAATGACGCCAGACTGGAAAGCCTGGCACGATACTGCGGCTTCCTCAACACCCTAGCGATGACCCATGAAATTCGCCGCTTAAAGAAATATATGGGTATGCGAACAAGTCTGGCTGAAGCTGGGATAAAACTGGAAGACCTGGACGACCTGGTAGAAGCCAGCATGCATCCCAATATGCTCAACAACCCTGTAAGAATGGACAAAGAGAAGCTGCGCGCCTTATATTTAAGACTGCAATAAACTGGCTGAGGGCAAGAAGCCTGAAGGTCAGTTTTTGCAATGTATTTGATTGCCTCTTGGGGGCTTGACGACACCTGTCTTGCTCATAGGGTTAACCTCCTCAAGTAGTCTGGAATGATATACCCGAGAGGCTAGAGAAAATGCCCGTAAGGGCTGGAAAAATAAGGCATAAAAGAGCAGACCGGCCACTCAACAAGGCCGGTCTGCTAATTAATAGAGTGTTTAAAGAACGAAGAACTTGATCGACATGACCAGGGCCATAACGATGGTGCCCCAGGAGGGCATGCGGCTGCGGTCCTTGGTGAAAACGGAGGCGAAGATGGCGATAAGCACAGCCGAGACCACGCCCACAGCGGTGCCGAGCACAAAATCGCCGGTAAAGGCGGTGATGAGGATCATCAGCGCCAGGGGAATCCATTCTTCGGTGCTGAAATCCACATTCTTGAGCACCTGAAGCATGGAACAACCGAGGAGCAGAAGCACCGGAGAAGTGGCGGCGCTGGGGATCATCATAAAGAGCGGGGCAAAGAAGATCGCCACGATGAACATCAGGGCGGTGAAGAAGGCGGTCATGCCAGTACGGCCGCCAGCCTCGATGCCCGCAGCGGACTCAACATAGGTTTGCACGTTGGTAATACCGAAGACTCCGCCTACTGCGGTACCAATGGCATCGGTCATGAACACCCTTTGGATACCGGGCAGGTTGCCGTCTTTATCCAGCAGTTCGGCCTTGCCGGCCAGGCCCAGGGCTGTGCCCATGGTGGAGAAGAAGTCGCTAAAGAGGAAGAAAGCCAGGAAGGGGAGCATTTCCAGAGTAAAAACGCCGCGCAGATCGGGCTGGAAGGCAACCTCTTTGAGCGAATTGAAGTTCACGCTGAAGATGGAGGCGGGTACCTTGACCACACCCATGGGGATACCGATCAGGGTGGTGAGCAGGATGCTGATGAGCATGGCGCCGCGTACTTTGAATACCTTTCCATCTTTCTCGAATTGGATGAAGTTGAGGATCAGAACGATAAGCAGACCAATGAGAGCCAACTGCACGCGCGGCTCCGAAAAATCGCCCACGCCGGAGAAATCGGGTTTGACCAGGCCGCAGTTCTTGACGCCCAAACGGGCAATCATCACACCCACAGCCGCGCCGATGCCTATCTTGATGTTGCGCGGCATGACCTTGATCATATCCTCGCGGATACCTATCACGGTAAGCAGCGCCAGGACAATGCCCGTGACAATGAACATGGCCACACCCACCTGCCAGCTGGCATGGCCGGCAGCCACCAGGTTGTAAGCCATAATGGCGTTCGAGCCCATGCCCGGGGCGAGAGCGAAGGGCATTTTGGAATAAAACGCAGAAACAAGGGTGAAAACAGCGCTCATGAGCGCTGTAGCCAGCATCACGCCGTGAGCGTTCATGCCGGCATCGGCCATCATGTTGGGCTGGACCACCAGGATATATGCCATGGTGGCAAAGGTGGTGACGCCCGCGATAAGTTCAGTGCGGGGATTGGTGCCATGCTTTTCGAGCTCCCAGAAACGACTTAACTTTGCCTGCATAATAAACTCCTAATAATTAATTTCCATCATCCTGCAAAAACAGGTATGAATGTTTGGGAGGGGCCATGTACGATGCCCCGGTCAGAAAGCAGTACCCCCGGCAAAACCACCAGAGCCATCGTGAGCAGCTTGTGATAGGTGCTTACGCCATTGCAGACTGCTTTGAGCGCATTATCTAAAACCTCAATTTCGGGCGCGAGTTGCGCAACAGGATGCAGGGACATTAAACCCGCTACCGGCAGCTCCAGCAGGGCCAGGCGCTGGCCAGCCCGGTAAACGCCCATGCCGCCGCCGCAAGCGATGAGGTCCTGTGCCAGGAGCCAGGCATCGGCAGGGTCACGGTAGACCATGATGAGGTTATGTGAGTCGTGGGAAACGGTGGAGGCAACCGCGCCATCCGTAATGCCAAAATTGCGGATGACTGCAATCGTTGCATCTGGACGGCCATAGCGGTTGAAGACCGCCGCGTAGGCCAGATTGGGGTCGTGCGCAATGCTGACCAGGCCATCCACCACCGGCAGCTCCTCCACTTCAACGCCATTGAAGGGGCCGCCTTTGTGTTTGCTTTGCACCACATTGACGCGCACCTTGTCCGCGCTGCCTTGCTGCGCGCGTAAGAGCAGGTCGTCCTGGGACTTAAGCTGGGTGATGTTCATCGTGTTAGGGAAGCTCAACGCAGGGCCATCCTGTGCGCTGGCGACCAGACATTGGCCATCCTGGGCCACAAGCTTGCCGCTGATGAATACAGCAGTGGCCGGGCTGCCGTCCAGGGCAGGAACAATCTGCAAGTCGGCAGTGAAGCCGGGAGCAACGGCACCCAGGTCCGTGATACCATATTCGCGGGCAGCGTTATAGGTGGCCATGCGGATCGCATCGATAGGCGGCGCGCCGTATTCGATGGCCATGCGCACGACCCGGTTGATGTGCCCGGTCACCTGGATATCGCGGGCATTGAGATCATCGGTGCAGATGGAAACGTTCTCGCGGTAGCTGAGCTTGTTGACGCTTTCCAGGCACTCTTTGAGGAAGTTGGTCAGCGAAGACGCCTTGAGGTTGATATGCATGCCATTGCGCAGCTTTTCCACACACTCCTCGCCCGTGCGGGCTTCGTGGTCGCTGACGGGGCCGGCGCAAAGATAGGCTTGCAGTTTCTTCCCCTCCAAAGCGGGTGCATGACCTTGCAGGAAGGTGCCTTTTTCGTGGCCCATGGTAACGATGTCATGCATGCGGGCCTCGTTATTGATGATGTTGACGTAGTCCATCAGTTCCGCGATGCCAATGACGCCATCCAGATCGAGCAGTTGCTCGATCTCAGCGGCGGTGAAACTGGCGCCCGCCCCCTCCAAGGCTGGTACCGAGGGCACACAGGAAGGCGCGAGGACAAAATGGCGCAAAGGAGTATGACGGCCGTTTTCCACCATGAATTTGACCCCATCCATACCCATCACGTTGGCGATCTCGTGGGGGTCAGTCATCACGCTGGTGGTGCCAAAAGGCAGGACCGCGCGCGCGAGGTTTTCCGGGATCATCATCGTGCTTTCAACGTGCACGTGGGTATCGATATAGCCAGGGATGAGGTAAGCGCCTTTGGCATCAAAGACTTCTTTTGCGGGGTTGAGGTTGGGCTGATGATCATAGCGCACTGCCGCGATCATGCCATCCAGAATATCGACACTGGCAGGGTAGACCTCGCCGGTGATCACGTTGACCAGCTGGACGTTCTGGATGCAGAGGTCGGGAGGAATGCGCTGCATAGCACAATCGATGAGCCTGCGTCGGTCCTTGCACTCAGTTACTCTCATAACACGCTCCTATATTGAATTATGCTGCGATGCCAGTAAGCGGCACGGCAGGTTTGTGTTTGCGGTGAATTAATTTTATATGCAAACCCAAAAAAATGGCAGGGTATTGGATGAATTTGCAAGCAAAAAGGAGCGTTTTAAGCAACTATGGAACGATGGCGCCTTGTGTGCTTACGGCAAGTTTTGGCAACCAGGCTTTTGATCATGCCCTGCTGCAGTTAGCCGACTTTGTGCGCAAGCGAGGGTTTAGACTGGTGGACGAAGCTGCAGCATTTAAAAAAACAAAAACAATTTATTTCAAGACATAAGCCCCCAGATGGAGTTTCCTCATTTTAGCGTTGACTATTAAACAATGGCGGTCATTGACGCAGAAAACAGGGGATTAAAACAAAAAATGATCCTGCTCAGACTCGAACTGAGAACCTAACGCTTAAGAGGCGCTTGCTCTGCCAATTGAGCTACAGGACCACTTTTTCCCGTAAAGGGAAAGCTCCCCGGAGAGGACTCGAACCTCTAACCTAGCGGTTAACAGCCGCCCGCTCTGCCGATTGAGCTACCAGGGAAGGCAGATTCATTATTATACGTTCTTGGCCGAAGGTGTCAAGCCGATTATCACGAAAAATTTCAAAAATCTGTTGGTTTACGATACATCTTGGACAGTGAAGTAAAAGAATAATGCAGGAAGTGGTATCACTGATATTGTTATTGCGCTGAACAAAAAACAATATGGAGGAACCACAACCTGCAATGGATAAGATAACACAGGAGATGAAATACCGGTACTCTTTGGTGAACTACGCTCTCAAATATGGGGTAAGCAAAGCAAGCAGAAGATACAACCGGGCGCGAAGTTATATCTACTATTGGCTCAAGCGGTTTGATGGAGCAATAGGCTCTTTAGCGGCCAAATCACGCAGGCCTCATCACCATCCCAATCAACATACCCAGGATGAGATTGCCCTGATCATCCGCTGCCGCAGGCGGAATGCGGAGCTGGGATTGTTGGAGTTCTGGTTCAAACTGAGGGAAGTGGGATACACCCGTCATTACGTCAGTTTATATCGCGTGGAACGAAGGGAAGGGTTAGAGCGGTCCAGGAAACCCAGGAAGAAAGGGCCTCCTCCCAAACCTTATGAGGCGATGCTGTATCCCGGCCAGCGGGTACAAATTGACGTCAAACATGTTCCCAGAGAGTGTATCCAAGATAAAACATGGGGAAAGTATTATCAATATACGGCCATTGATGAATACAGCCGCCTGAGATACTTGGCCGCTTACCAGCAGGCGGACACCTTCTCCTCAGCTGATTTCATCAGCAAGGCCGTCCGTTGGTTTTCCTCCCACGGTATTCGTATTGACTGTGTCCAGACGGACAATGGCCCGGAGTTCACCAGCCACTACAGCAAGAGGGAAGGCAACGACAGACCTAACCTCTTCCAGAGATACCTTAGCGAGCATGCCATCAAATACAAGCGGATCAAGCCCTATACGCCGCGGCATAACGGCAAGGTGGAAAGGAGCCACAGGGAAGATCAAAAACGTTTTTATGACCGTGCCAAGTTCTATTCATTTGAAGATTTTCAAACACAATTGAGAAGACACAATCAGCGTACGAACAAGATCCCGATGCGACCGCTTAAGTTCCTGAGCCCTTTAGATTATTTGAAACTCACTGTCCAAAATGTTTGACAAACCAACAATTATCACGAAAAATTTCAAAAATCCTTTTTTATACAAATTCGCTTCTCTTTCTTATTCACCGTTTTTCTGCACTTCTGTTATGATCAAGGTTCGTTTTCTTAGAGAAACAACTACAAAATTATCATTGTAAGAATCCATTCTATAAGCGGAGCGCGCATACTATTGCCAACCTGCCATAGAATTTCGAAGAGGTGTTAAATGCCCAAAATATTGATCATTGAAGACGATAAAGAGCTCAACTGCTTTTTACAGGATTATCTGGCAAATAACAAATATCAAACTGTCAGCACATTTACTGGCGAAGAAGGCTTGCAAGCCTGGCAGCGAGAAAAACCCGACCTTATCCTCCTGGACCTTAATTTGCCGGGAATGGACGGCCTGGATCTTACCCGCGAAATCCGAAGAGTTGACAATACGCCGATTATCATGGTTACAGCACGTGCGGATGAGGTAGATCGCCTCATTGGTCTGGAAATAGGCGCCGATGACTACATTACCAAACCGTTTTCTCCTCGCGAAGTGGTAGCCCGCGTTAAAGCCGTTTTGCGCCGTTCCAAGCGAAGCGAAAGCGAAGAAACTCCGGCGCTGATCACCCTGGGCCCACTGGTTATCGACCCCGCCATGTACGCAGTTCGCATTAATAACCGCAATCTTGACTTAACTCCCACCGAGTTTGACATCCTTTCACAACTGGCGTCGCAGCCAGGCCGGGTTTTTACTCGTCTTCAGCTTTTAAAAGCTTCGGAAGATATCCCCTGCAAAGGGAACGAACGCACCGTAGACGTACACATCAAAAACCTGCGCCAGAAGCTCAAAAGCCTAGACCCGGATACAAGTTATGTTGAAACAGTTTTTGGGGTAGGGTACCGTTCAGCCCGATTTGATGATTAAAGCACGCATTAGCTTTGACTGCTTTCTCAAGGTAGATAGTAAAGCGCAAGCACGATGGTAGCAGTACAGGCTTAGGTTTATCCATTGCAGCTAAGCTGGCTATGGAAGGTCTGGATACCTCTACCTTAAATGCCTGCAATTCAATCCAAGATATAATCAAGCACCGGAGTTAAGTCATGTCCGAATCAAATGCAAAGCAAGCAGCCAAACGAAGCAAACGTCCGCTTTTAATCGTCCTGGCCGTAATAGCACTTGCAGCCATTATCACTGGCATCGTACTGGCCTCAGTATGGAACCGGCCGATGGGCGTTGGCCTGGGCTTACCCACTTCTACCGCTACCAGCCTGCCCAGCCCGGTTCCAACCATTAAGGCAATCGAAGCAGAAGCAACTGCCGTTGCCAGTCCCACGCCGCTTCCCAGCCCCACGGCTCCTCAGCCAGTCTGCGGCAAGGTACCGGTAATGTACGTCCTTGTTGTCGGGGCTTACGACGGTGCCCAGGACACCAAATATCTTTATGGGCTTGCAGATGTGGTTCGGGTGGTTCGGGTTGATTTTATGGAACCCTCCGTGCAGGTGCTTACTTTGCCGCGGGATTTATATGTCCGCTTTCCAGATATCCGTGAAGACAAAGCCGAGCAGGTTCAATGGGGCAAGCTTAACCAGGCCTACTTCTTCGGAAACCCGGGGAAAAATTACTATACCGGTGCTGGCGAAGGCCCCGGGCTTTTAGCCCGCACAATTCAGGAAAACTTTGGCCTTTCCGTTGATCACTACGGTGCCATCAATATGCTCGTATTCACCGACCTCATTGATGATATCGGCGGCATAGATGTTTACCTGCCCAACGATGTGGATGGCCGGCCAATTGGTGAAGAATCGACCTCGCCAGAGTTAAGTCACGGGTATTTCTTTGCCGGCTGGAATCATATGAGCGGCTATGATGCGGAGAGTTTTGTGCGCATCCGTGACCGCTACAGTGATATGCAGCGTGGAGTGCACCAAAGCTGGGTCATTTGCGCGGTAAAGAACAAACTGCAGGAACCGGCAGTATGGACCAACCTCTTAAAGATCATCCAAACCGTCCTGGAGCGCTCCCAAACCGATTTTACGGTTGGCCAGCTTTTTGACCTTGGCACCTGCATGCTTCCAAAACTCAAAGCCGAAGACATCCAGTTTTTCAGCTTGCCGGTAGCAACACAAAAAGAAGTGGATTACAAAAACCCTCCAAGCGATAAACTCTATCCAGCCAGCGATATGGTTGCAGAATTAAACAATGGGTTCCCGGCAATGTCCTACGTCCTTAAGTACGATTCGGACTGGATCAGAGCCTTCATAGATGCCTTTGAGGCCGGTACGCTCGAGCCTCAGCCCAGCAGTGGTGATGGCGGCTGCCCGGAATGGCCCCCGCGTGATACAAAGCCTTAGGCGAAAACCCAACATCAAATCTATTGCCTTATATATTGGCGCATCATTATAGCCATTGAATACTTGCATTAATTGAGGTCATTAACAGAGCCTACTTACTACACTGGCTTATAATACTAAGCAGAACTACGCCGCGGCCCCAAGAGGAGAACCTGCCCTATGTACAGCTTTCGTGTAATGACGCTGAATTTAGGCGGCGGTGTTAAGAATTACACCGGCAGCTCAGATATCAGCGCAGAAAAAAGCGCCCTGATTAACCAATTAATCAACCAGATCAAACCAGACTTTTTAGGTGTGCAGGAAATTGCACAATACACTGACGAAGACGGTCACCTGCACTCCATGGTTAACCAGATTCAACAGGGCGGGCATTTTGCCTATTCCTTCTACGGCGAAACCCTTTCCATGAAACGCCACATGCAGATCAAAAAAGACCTGATGATCAATGCCATCTTTAACGACTGGTGGGACTGGTCAAAGGGCAATGCAATCTTTAGCCGCTGGCCTTTTTGCCGCCTAAGCGATGAACGCTACGAAGGCCACCCGCGCAACCTGCCTCTTTTTCAGCCGCAGACTTATGAAGGCACCCGCGATACTGACCCGCGCTTCGTTATCCTTTCACGGCTTCAAACCCCGCCTTTCCCTTACGTGATGAACCTGCACCTCTCCACCCTGGTGGGGGAACGGGGCAAGATTGTCTGGCAAGACTCCGTTGATGCAGCCCGCATTACACGTACACAGCAGCTTCAAAAGGTGATCGGCCTGGTTGAAACACATGTACTCCAAAAAGGTCTGCCGTTGATTCTGTTGGGCGATTTTAATGCCCTTCCGGAGGAATACAGCCTGGCAAAATTGCTTGTGGAAGAAACTGGTTTTGTCCGTTTGGTTCCCATTAACGATATCAGCAGCCACACTTCAGCAGGTATGGTCGACCATATTTTCGTTTCGCCAGGCTCGCGCCTTAAAGCATATACCTGCGAGGTAATCAACAGTGATTTGGCGCACGCGGTCTCTGATCATTTGCCTGTAGTTGCGAATATCGAACTTGAATAATATCTGTCAAAAAGGTAAACTCCCTCCATGAATTCTCCCCAATATTTTGGAACTGATGGCATTCGCGGCACTGCCGGCGTTACTCCCATGACGCAAGACTTCGTATATCAGCTGGGACGGGCAGCAGCACAAGTACTGCAGGAAGCCCACAATGAGGCCCCTGCTCTGCTGGTGGCGCGCGACACCCGCGAATCCGGAGTCTGGCTAAGCCAGGCACTGTTGGCCGGCCTACGCGCAGAAGGCGCAGAGGTACGCGACTTGGGCGTATTGCCTACTCCCGCAGTGGCTTTTCTTACGCAAAAACAGGCAGTTCAAGCTGGTGCAGTCATCAGTGCCAGCCATAATCCTGCCAATGAAAACGGGATCAAGTTCTTTGACCACCGCGGCATGAAACTGAGCGAAGCCGCAGAATTAGCCATTGAAGAACGTCTGGCTCAATTTCTTCAGGAAGAAACACCTGAGATACCCGCTGAGCCAGAATTTATTGCCGCCGAACTCGTGGAGGACTATATCCGCGACCTGGTTCATGAGCAGCCGGGCCTAAACCTAACTGGCCTGCGCATCCTCCTGGATTGTGCAAACGGCGCCCAGTATGCGGTTGCACCAATCGTCCTGCGGGAACTTGGCGCAGACCTTATCGTGCTCAACGCCGAACCCAATGGCCAAAATATCAACGACCACGCAGGATCCGAAGCAATGCGCTCGGATCCTGCTAGCTTTGCAAAAATAATTGCCGAACAGGGTGCTGACCTGGCAATGTCGTTTGATGGCGATGCAGACAGGGTGATCCTGATGGATGAAAAAGGCCAGCTTGTAGATGGCGACCATATGCTTGCTATTCTGGCAGCCTGGCTGCACCGCCGCAAGCTGCTTTTGGGTGATGCCCTGGTAACTACTGTAATGGCCAATGGAGGGTTAAAAGCTTATGCTGCCCAGCAGGGCTATACCCTAACCCTTACACCGGTAGGCGATAAGTACGTTACTGAGGAATTGCTCAAACTGGCTGCTTTGGAAAGCAGCCCGGGCATGATTGGTGTTGGCGGCGAGCAAAGCGGGCACATCATTCTTCTGGACGGCATGCACCATACTGGCGACGGCTTGCGAACCGCCCTGGC
This sequence comes from Anaerolineaceae bacterium, assembly GCA_040772305.1. GTDB lineage: Bacteria > Chloroflexota > Anaerolineae > Anaerolineales > Anaerolineaceae > Mesolinea. Next base: position 721,625 of record JAXGYK010000001.1, on the reverse strand, counting down.
TATTTTAGCGGTGCTGCGAGAAACCCCTGGACAAAGCTTTAGCCAGCTTGCCGGCCAAATTGTCAAGTACCCGCAACTGATTGCCAGCTGTAAGGTAGCCCAAAAACTTCCCCTGGATACCCTGCCCAGCGTGCAGGCCTTTGCCGAAACGATTCGCAAGGTAGTGCCAGGCCTGCAGACGCTCAACATGCGCTATTCGGGAACTGAAAGTAAATTCCGTTTCATGATCGAGGCCGATACCCGCCACACACCTGAGGAATTAGGAAGCCTGGCCTGGCAAATGATGGATAAGGTACAAGAAGCCACAGGCACACCTGCAGGAGCCAAAGCCGAAGTGATGAATGTTGCTCAGGGAGGCTTGATCCCCAGACCCCAAAATCTATAAAAGGACAGCTATGCTACAAAAACCCGATCCGGTCTTTACAGCACAATTCGCCCACCGCTTTAACACTCTTAACCGCGCCCTTTTCATAGCAGATAAACCCGAAATCTGGCAGCCGGCCATCGCAGAGATGGATGCCTTTTTAGACGATTGTGCCATCTGGCTGCAGGCTGACCCCAAGTGCTTTGGGCAAGATACGGTGGCTGCTTCACGCATGCTGAGCCTGCTGCTGACCGTAGCTGCCACTGGCACACAAGGACGTTTGGAGCTTTATCAGCCCAAGGACGGTAAGCAGGATGCCCAGCGCAAGGCGATTGATGAGCATTACCTGCCGAGCAGCAATGCGATGCGCCGCAAAGCAATTAACCTGGCGAAAGTTCTTTTGGCGATGCCCTGTTTTGCTCCCCTAAAGGATGCCATCAAGACCGAAATATTCCCCTTGCTTTCCAGCCTGGATGCCAAGGTAGACCCCGACCGCTATATGCCCTATCGGATTATCCAAATAGGAAACATCTACGAGAACCTGTACCGCATGCGCCTGCGTATTGCAGACCCGTTGCTGGTAGGTACCCGTGACCAAACCGGCCTGCTGCGTCAGATTTTTGACCGCAAATACCTGCGCTTTGGCACATCGGGTGTGCGTGCACGCTGGGAAGAAGACTTTACCGAAAGCCGTGCGCGGCAGGTACTGCAAGCGATCTGTGATTTTATGAATGCGCGAAACGTGCCCGCCTTTGTGGGTGCTGAGGACCTGAGCGGCAAAATTGTCGTGCTGGGGCATGACACCCGCCGCAACTCCGATTTGGTAACGGAGTGGGCCGCAGAAACCTGCCTGGCGAATGGCTTTCAGGTTCACATGGGTGCACGCGACATCCCCACACCTGCCCTGGCCTTTTACGAAACAGAAGTGCTGCCTGCCAACGAGGTTGCCGGGCTGATCATCGCCACAGCCAGCCATAACCCGCCCGAATGGCAGGGGATTAAGTTCAACCCGCGCCTCGGGTACCCGGCGCCGACCAACGTAACCGACTATATGGCCTTCCGGATTAACGAGTTGCAGCTGGTGGATCAGGGTGGGGCTGCAGTGCCGCTGAAAGCTGCCCGCAGGCGTGGACTGGTCCATGGTTTTGACCCCTTGGATGCCTACGTTAAATGGATTATGGCGAACGGAAAAGACAATGCCCGCATCCCCCTGGATTTTGACCGAATTCGTCAGTTTTTCGCCGATAAGCTGGTTGTTGTAGATGAGATGCACGGTGCCGGCCGCGGCTACCTTACGCGCCTGATGGGTGAAGCAGGTATTCGCTATACGGTTTTACATGCCCAGGTAGACCCAGATTTAGGGGGCCAGGATTACGCAAACCCCGAGGAACCTTTTAATGAGCTGCTTAAAGAAACTGTAAGAAAAACCGGGGCACAAGTTGGCATGGGCATGGATACGGATGCAGACCGCTTTGGCATCGTGGATAAAGGCGGGGTCTATTTCAGACCGAACCAAATCCTGCCCATGCTGCTGTATTACCTGGGTGTAGAGCGCAAATTGACCGGTCGTGTCATTGCCACCCAAACCGGCTCACCGCTTATAGAACCAATTGCCGGCATGATCCCGAATAACGAAGCCAATTACCCTGCCGAGGGGGTGCTGCCTGGCTATATTGGACAGCGCATCTACAAACCCTGTGTGGGAGATATTGCCAGCAGGGTGCTCAAATATGCTTTTTCTGTGCCAGTTGGCATTAAATACATCGAAGAAATCCGCCGTATGGATGCAAGCTACAAAACCCTGAAAGAATTACCCGAAGACTGGCGCGATCGCATCCTGATTGGCGGTGAAGAATCCTCCGGCCTTACAACCCGCGGACACATCACGGATAAGGACGGTCCCTGGGCCAATATACTCATCCTGGATATGTTGGCTTACTACGGCACGCGCAAGGAGAATCCGCTTACCAGCCTGCAGGCTATCTGGGAAGAGTTGGTCTCTAAACCAGGCCTCTGGGAAAGCTTTGGAACCGCTACGGACCCCAGCAGCCGGGCTGGCCGGGCAGACGTAGACGCTCCATTGGAAGCCAAAGAGGCGTTTATTAACCATTACCTGGACTTGGGCAAGGATGGAAAACCCGTCGCCATCAGCGGTTTAAATGTGGAATACCTGGGCGGAATTCGATATGAACTCGTAGAAATGCAGCTTTCTGACCCCCAGGGCGATGACCGCCACTTTTTGCGAATGCGCGCCAGCGGCACCGAGCCCATCAACCGCATTTATATTGAGAGTTCCGATCCACAGACTGGGCAGCGGATGATGCGTGATGCCCTAGAACAACTGGAAGAGATTACCCGCGATGTGCTTAAACGGGCTCACAGCGAATGGCAGCTGGTGGAAATGCTGGCCAACACAACCCCGACGCCAATGCTTCTCAAGACCGTGCAAGACCTGCTATCCCGCAAAAACTGGGACGCAGAAAGTGTCAGGGAGCGAATGCAGCTCATGCTTGCTGCCCTGGAAAAGCGTAACCGCAAAGTGCTTGGCACTTGGCTTGAGGCTCTGTAGCTTCGAACAACGAGTCTTTCAGATTCCCGGGGAAAACACTGTATCCATAGCTCAGCCTGCTCTGTATAGTTGTATAGCAGGCTGCTTGCTCGTATAAGAAAGATTGCCTTAAAGCCATAGCCCCTCTGCTACTGTACAGAAACTCGCAGCAACTAAGACTTCCCAATGTGGTGAACCTATAATCTGGAAGTTAAGAAATAACCTGCCGTAAGCCAAACCGCAATTGCCCTAAAAGTATGCTCAAAATTGAATCAACAGACCCTAAAAAGAGACATTTGTCATATAAGGTAATGACAGAACTTACATTGCAAATGTGACTTTTTTACTGTACAATCAGCCCGTTCATACTACTTACGCCCTTCTGCGATACCGTAATTTGTACAAACAGGAAATTGCTAACGGGCGAAAAAGAGACAGAGGTAAACCATGCACATCGTAACCGACAGCGGAGCTGATCTCAGTTTTGAAGAATGTAAACAACTTGGTATCCACATGCTTCCCCTTAAGGTTGAGGTGGATGGCATTTCTTATCAAAGCGGTGTAGACATTACTCCCGAACGTTTTTACGAGTTGATGGATTCAGCGGACAACATGCCCAAGACTTCCACCCCATCGGTGGGTGAGTTTCTTGACCTTTATAACAAACTTGCCGAGGATGATCCTCAAATCCTCTCGGTTCATATTTCTTCTGGTCTCTCAGGCACCTCTAACACAGCCCGTACAGCAGCCAAGCTGGCCGAAAAAGCGCAGGTTACGATCGTGGACACGCTTTCGCTTTCTGCCGGAACCCAATGGCAGGTTTTGGCAGCAGTAGCTTTAGCACGCGCAGGCGAAACTATCGAAAGCATTGTTGCCAAGCTCAAGCAAATACAAGAGGCTACACTGGTTCACTTTACCCTGCCTGACCTCAAGTACCTCATTGCTGGCGGACGTATCAGCCACCTTAAGGGCATGCTCGCCTCACTCTTGGGCATCAAGCCCATCATTCAGGTTGATCCCATAGACGGCAAATATTACGACAAGGCAAAGATACGCTCCTTCCAAAAGGCCATTTATGAAATTCCCCGCCTGCTCCTCAAATACCACTCAGAAGGCGCAACGCTGAAAGCACAAATTGCAACTGCCGCCAACTCCGAGGGCGGTAAGGTTCTCCGCGAGGCAATGGACCAGATCTTTAATTGCGATTGGCTTCCGGAAACCAGCATCGGTACAGCCCTGGGCGCCCATACCGGACGCGGATTAGTGGGCGTAATCGTTGGCGATAAGAAGGCTCTGCCGGAAATACCAGCTCTCTAGCAATCACATGCCCGCTGTATGGCGGGCTTTTCTCTTCCCTGCAGGCCAACACTTTTCTCTTTCCTGCAGGCCATACACATACTTTTCAACAGGCTAAATGGGTGTTAAAATCGCGTTAATATGAGCCCTGTTCTTTTTCCTGAAATGCTAATTCGCATCCTGGCCTCCTTATTATTAGGAGGTGTTATAGGCTATGAGCGTGAGCGCGAATCGCAACCGGCTGGCTTGCGCACGCACATCATCCTGGTTGTTGGTTGTTGCCTGGCAATGATGCTCTCCATCAATTTGGGAGCAACTGGCAGCGATCCCGCCCGGCTTGCCGCCCAGGTAATTACCGGTGTAGGCTTTTTGGGCGCCGGCGCTATTATGCGTTATGGCCTTAATATCCGCGGTCTTACCACAGCCTCAACGCTCTGGACGATGTCCATCGTCGGGTTGGCAATAGGCATGGGCTATTATCTGGTGGGTGCAGTAGTAACTTTAACGGTCTTTTTGGCACTTACCGTCCTTGAACGGGTGAAGCATCGTTTTATGAGTCAGTACGATCACCGCGTAATTCACGTTGAAATGCGCGATAAACCCAAAGTGATCCGCCAGGTGCGCGAAGCAATGTCTGGTGTTACCAAAGCCAACGACACCTTTTTGGTTGAGAAAAACATGGTCGATAAACGCCTTACCATGGTATCTACAGCCTACCTGAAAACCACCATAAATCTAGACGAGGTAGTTCAAGCGATTGCAGAGATCGATGGAGTTCTCTCGGTAAAAGTGGAATAGCATCTTTTAATCCCGCTTGTTGTATACTGATTCTATGCCCAATTTAGTTGCTTTATTAAATGCGCATGACTTCGGCTTTTTGCAAGCACTTGCCGAGACCTGGGGGCTGCCCTGCACAGGCCATAATGCCCAGGCAATCGCTCGTTGCCTGCTTAAAGGAATGCAGGAAAGCATGCTGCTTGATGATATCCTCACTGCACTGCCCAAAACCAGCCGTGAAGCACTTGCACATCTTAAAGCCCGGGGAGGCAAAATGCCCTGGGCAGAGTTCACTTACCGCTTCGGGAGGCTGCGGCCTATGGGACCGGCCAAACGTTCACGTGAACAGCCGCATCGCTTCCCTGCATCGGATACGGAAAGGCTTTGGTACCATGGCTTGCTGGGGCGTGAATTTTTGCGCAGTCCTGAAGGGCTTATGGAATGCGCCTATATCCCCGAGGAGTTTCTGGCCGCCATCCCAGATTTACCCGCCGGAACAAGCACTGCGCCGTCACCCCTGCCCAGTTCTGCCCCAACAGGTCATTTAGATGCTCCTATCCTGGAAGACAGCTGCACGCTCCTGGCGGCTTTGCGGCGCAAAGATTCACAAAAACTTGCCAAAATAGCCGGGATCACGCCCGAAGACCAAAAAATCCTGCAAGGCCTGCTGCAAGGCCTTGGCCTCTTGGGAAAAGATGGTCGCAGCCCTACCGCAGCTGCACGCCCTTTTTTGGAGCAAAATCGATCTGCAGCTTTATCCTGGTTGGTACTTAATTGGAAAAGATCAACAAAAGTAAACGAATTGCGTTTGCTGCCCCCCCTGCATTGCGAAGGCACCTGGACTAACGATCCTCTCAAGCCACGCCTGTTTTTGTTGGAGCAGCTGCGGTCGCTAAACGCGCCGGTAAACCTGCAAAATTTTATTGCCGCCCTCCAGGACATTGCCTTCGATTTTTTGCGTCCCCCGGTTGAATCGGCAAACTGGATGATTGCCAACGCGCAAGAACCTAAACAGCTCCTGCGCGGACCTGCAAGCTGGCCTCAGGTTGAAGCGGTCTGGCTGGACTTTATGCTCACGAAGCTTTTACCCCGGATGGGATTGCTTAACGTACAGCAAAGTGCTGGTGAGGTGTTCATCAGCAAAAGCAGTTTTTTCGATGCCCTTCTGGCAGGACAAAGCTTGCCGCCAAACCCTGAAGACGGGCGCGTCAAAATAGATCCGGGCGGAAGTTTCAGCGTCAGCAACCAGGTGCCCCGAATTGCCCGCTATCAGCTCTCCCGTTTTGGAGACTGGCTTAAAAGCAGTCCCGATGCTTACCGCTACCAGATTTCTGCAGCCGCACTTGAAGAAGCGGCAAGCCAAGGTTTAACCGTAGCCCACTTTCTTAGTCTGTTACGAAAATATGCCAAAAGCAGTCCGCAAGCCTTGGTGCGCAGTCTCCGCGAATGGGAAGCCAACGGCAGCCAGATCAAAGTAGAACAGGTACAGCTGCTGCGCCTGGCCCGGCCTGAGATCCTTGCACAGTTGCGTGAGGGGCCTGCAGCTCCGTACCTGGGTGAAGCTTTAGGTCCAAACGCAGTGCTTCTACGGCCTGGTGCAGTCCGGCAGATAAAAAAAGCTTTGTTACGGCAGGGCTATTTGGTGGTGTTGCCAGAAGACGAAGAACATGATGACTAAGAAACAGTCATTAGCTTACAGACTAATTAACTTATCGAATCTTGTTCTGCGGGCCGCCAGCCTGATACTGGCTATCACCGGTGCCTTTCGCTTTATTGGAACACTGCGCGTCCATGCGCTGTGGCAGGAACGAGGTTATGCGTCTTGGGTCATACCCTATCTCTTCTTTGCTGCCTTCCTGTATATCGCGACCGGTATAACAGCCTTCCTTTCACTAAGGTACACCCCTCCGCGCTGGCAGCTGATAACATCCCTCTGCACTGGTTTGGCCATCGCGTTATACTGGATAGAGCGTTTGCTGCTTTGGTCACCTGCACAACGCGGCGGCAATTTGCCCTTTGTTGCCTTAATCCATCTGCTCTGGCTGGCAGTTCTATGGCTAGCAACCAGACAGTATAAAAAGGAGACTAATAATGTACAAGGAAATCGAAGTTAAGTTTCTTTTGGATGATCTGGTCAGCCTGCGCGATAAGCTGATTGCTTTAGATGCTCGCTTAAGTTACCCACGGGTCCTTGAAGAAAACCTGCGTCTTGACACCCCCGATCAGGCTCTCTCGCAGAAACAGCAGATATTACGCCTGCGCCGCGACTCACGCAACCGAATTACCTTCAAGAGCCCAGGCAAAACGGTAGATGGCGTTTTGGAACGTACCGAAATTGAACTGGAAGTGGACAATTTTGAGGCAGCACGACAAATACTGGAAGCTTTAGGCTTCTCGACCTTCATGGTTTATGAAAAATACCGCGAAACCTTTGAACTGGATGATGTTACAGTAACCCTGGACGAAATGCCCTTTGGGAACTTTGCCGAGCTGGAAGGCCCTGATGCTGCCCATATACAGGCTGTGGCCCGAAAGCTGGGCTTAAACTGGGAGCGACGCAGCAACCTCAGTTATATGAGGCTTTTTGCAGAATTAAAGCATACACTAGGGCTTGAGCTGTCCGATTTGCGCTTTGTGGATTTTGAAAACCGAGAGCTAATGCCTGAGCACCTGGGCTTGCTGCCAGGCGACCGCTCATAATAAACTCTGTATCGACAAGCCCCGGCATCAACGGGGCTTGATCTTTGATACGCTTTTTTAAATAGCCTTTGCCTTAGCGCAGATTGGCTCCCAGTGTTTCAGCACGATCCATATAGGGGCTTGCTGCCAGGTCTTCCGGTTCCGAAATACCCAATGCCAGCAACTGTCCCACATCTTCAAGATTCAAATAATGGCATAGCTTGCGGTAATGCGTCAGCAGACCCTCAGCCACAATGGGGTGTTCATCTGCCGCAGGACTAATGAGAATCGCTTTCATAGCTTTGGTCCGCAAGACAGCATCAATAGAATAGAACCGGTCGATACAGGTTTTAATTTGTGCGCTCATGCCAAAATAGTACAAGGGTGTAGCAAAAACAATCGCATCAGCTTGCAGCAAGGCCTCCAGAATCTGAGGCATCGTATCAGCTTGAACGCAGCGACCATCATGTTCTTCGCAATAGTAACAGGCTTTGCAGGGATGCAAATCCATCCTCGCAAGGTCAAAGCGCTTCCAACTGTGGCCTGCCCGGGCAAGCCCGCGCTCGAAGCTTTCCAGCAAGTGTGCCGTGCACCCCTTAATGCGCGGGGAGCCATTTAAGATTACAAGTTTCATTTTCACCTCTGCCATTTTTCGTAGAATACGATCTCGTCCAGGGCTTTACGTGAGCGGGCATTTGGCTCCTCTGCTGGATATCCCAATGGGATTACAGCCACGACAATTTTGTCTTCAGGCACATTTAAGATTGGTCGAATTTCTTTTTGCGTAAAGAGGCCTACCCAGCAAGTTCCCAATCCTTGATTAACTGCCTCTAAAAGCATATTTTCAACAGCAATGGCAGTATCGCGCATCGCACGCTTCACCTCCCAAAACGAGGATTCTTCGTCTACTGCTTGGTTTAACATGTCAGCGGAACGCTCACCGGGGTCTGCCACAGCGACGATGAACAAGGGAGCGCTCAGCATCCAGGTTTGGTTATTGCAAACATTCACAATTGAACGGCGGAGCTGAAGATCGCGCACTACGATAAAGCGCCAGGGCTGTTTATTATTGCCGCTGGGAGCTAAACGGCCAGCATTAAGTATGGCCTCCAGTTTTTCAGGTTCAACGTCTTGGTCTGTATATTTACGGATACTGCGGCGTTGGGTAATAGCTGTGATCATAAGCCCTCCTTTGGCTGAATAAGAACCCCTTGCTGCCAGTTAAGTGTTTGCACCTTAGCAGGGGCAATATCAATCATTTTTAAAAAGTTCAGAAACGCATCCGGAGATGCTGTGGTCATAAATTTAAGATCCCCTTCTGCACAGGGATCTGCAAGCAAGTCCAGGGACTCCAACACGCGCTTTACCTGGCGAGCCACCGCTGGAGCCGGATCCACCACCTCGGCCCGTCCAGCCAAAATCTCCTCAATCTGCGGAATCACAAAAGGATAATGCGTGCAACCCAGCACTAATCGGTCGACGCCTTCATCCAACATGGGCTGGATGGCTTCTTCCAGAATAGCGCGGGTCTTTTTACTTTGCATTGCCCCTTTTTCAATCTGTGCAACCAGGCCAGGGCAGGTAGATTGATATATTTTTACATTTTGGGCAAAACGCTCCACTACACTGGCGTATAGTTCCCCTGCAAAGGTTGCCGGCGTAGCCAAAACCCCTACCTTGCCGCTGTGAGTATGCTGCGAGGCTGGTTTAAGTGCTGGCTCCATTCCCACAAAGGGCAGCTGCGGAAACACTAACCGAAGGTGTTTAAGTGCCGCAGCACTGGCTGTATTGCATGCCACCACAAGCATTTTTACTTTCTGGCTTAAAAAGAAGCGCGTTACAGCCTCTGCCAGGCTGCGTAGTTCTTCCATACTACGCTCGCCATAAGGCACATGTGCCTGATCGCCCAGATAAATCAGTTTTTCATTGGGGAGTTGCTCACGAATCGCCCGGAGGACGCTCAAACCGCCTACGCCAGAATCGTAAACTGCGATGGGATCATTCTTTGAGGACATAGCTGAATTGTAGCACCCCTGTCCAGCACAGGAAAACCCTATTTAAAACCATAATTTCTGGCTGTCAGGCAGGGCACAGCCGCAAAAGACGCCTAAGAATGCCAAACGAACCATGCCCTCGGGCAGTAAAAAGCGCTAGTTTTATTTCGGCGCTGTTTATAAAATGAAATTCAAAAGCTACTCGCTCAGCTGCTCAAGTCTTGTCACCTTTTCGGCAATCACATCAAAGCCGCCTTGCCAGAAAGCCGCAGTGCTTACATCAATACCCGCTTCTTTCAAAAGCTCTATCGGGGCAACCGATCCACCCGCCGAAAGGATACGCATATACTTGGGCTTAAAGCTCTCTCCTTCCTCCAGGTAGCGCTTATACAGGGCATAGACCAGCAGCTGTCCAAAAGCATAGGCATACACATAAAAGGGTGTACTGTAGATATGCGGGATACTTACCCATTCATACTGAAATTCCTTGCTCAGTTCCACGGCGTCGCCAAACTGCTCTTTGAGGTTTTCAAAATATGCCGCATTCAGCTCATCCACGCTGGCACCCTTGGCGATCATCTCATGCGCATCCCGTTCAAAGATAGCAAAGTAGATCTGGCGAATGATCGTAGCCCAGGCGCTGTCCATTTCAGCAAAAAGCACATCGCGTTGTACGGCAGGGTCCGGATCTTTCTCGATCAGCAGGTCATTGAGGGTCATCTCGCCAAAGGTAGAAGCGGTTTCGGCCAGAGGCAGGCAGGCGTTTTGGGTGAAGAGGGTATGATCCTCAGCCATCATGGAATGTACTGCATGGCCCAATTCATGCGCCATGGTAGAAACATCATCCACCTTTCCCTGGAAGTTCAGCAGCACCCTGGGACTCAATTCGGGAAGGATTGTCGCACAAAAAGCCCCGCCCTGCTTGCCCTTGCGCACTTCGCTATCGATATGCCCGTCGTCAAGAACGCGCTTGGCCTGCTGCAAAAAACGCTCATCAAAGCGCTTATAGGCTTCAAAGGTCAGGTCAATAGCTTCCTGAAAGCTATATCGCTTATCACTTTTACCAATGGGAGCATAAATATCGTAGCGGCGCAGTTTTTTCATGCCCAGCAGTTTGGCCTTTAGCTTAAAGACTCGATGGAAGATGCCAATATTCTTTCGGGTTACCTCGATAAGGGTGTTAATCACTTCATCGGGCAGGTCATTCCCCAAATTACGTACTGCTATCGGGCTGTCAAAACCGCGCAGCTGTACATTCTCGTTGCGCCAATCGCGCACAATAGCCTGATAAATCTGACCTAAAACCGGCGCAGCCTCCCCATACACGCGGTAAAGCTCCTGATAAGCAGCAGCGCGCAAGTCCGGGTCCGGAGTACGTACCAATGCCATCAGTTCTCCGCGGGTAAGCTTCTGTTCTTTGCCATCCACCTCTACGTTAAACACATAAGCATTGGTAATTGTGTCATAGAGCATTTCAAGGGCGCTTTTGCCAGTTAGGTCCTTGATGTTTACAATTTTTTCTTCAGCTTCGCTAAGGGTAAAGGGTTTAAACATGCGCATTTGTTCCAGCCAGTAAGCATAATCGCCGCTGCTTTTCATTAGGCGTTCTGCATTTTCGGCATCCAGGTCTTTCCACCAGAGGGAGAAAAACAATGCGCGATTACTTAGTTCGGCTGCCACTTGCTGGATGCGTCCAATGGCAGTTTGAGCCTTCTGGTCCTGGGTATTGGCCGCAAAAGAGAGACTGGCAAAGCCATAGATACGGGTAACTGTCCGGCTGATGGCTTCGTGTTCTTTGAGGATCTCATTGAAGCGCTCGCTGCTGATATCAGCCTTTAATTCCGGCCGCAACGCATCAAAGCTGTCCGACGCCTTTTTCAAATAGGCATAATCTTCTTCCATAGCTGGGTCATCAAAGCCTTGATAGAGGTCAGCCAGGCTCCAGGCACTCTGTTGATAGGTTTTATTTGCCATTACGCTCCTTTATTGGCTAAGAAAGCTCGTTTCATTATCCTTGCGGTAAGCTTCCCGCAAGGTGTCCACAGACTTACGGATCTGTTCTGTTTCATCCAGGTAGTACCAGCTCGTCCACCCATTAGCAGGCCCGCCTTTAAGCGAGCGTGCCAGGGCGTGAATGCTGGCATGTTCGCCTCCATATACCAGGCTTCCATCTGCTCCAACAGTGGCCCAAACCTCACTCTTCTCACCCAGCCAAAGCTTTTGTCCCGGATGCAAATAACCATTCTCTACCAGAGCCCCAAAAGGCACACGCGCTCTGTGGCGGGGATTAGGGGTAAGCAAAAGCGGCGCGTCAAATTCGTATTGGAGCGGTTGGGCTAAGCGCTGGCGGGCAGCCTTGACATAGCGCGGGTCTATTTCTATGCCGATGTAATGGCGCTGCAGTTTTTTGGCCATTACTCCGGTTGTTCCGGTGCCAAAAAAGGGATCCAGCACCAGATCGCCAGCCTTGCTGCTGGAAAGCAGCACCCGGTAAAGCAGTGCCTCGGGCTTTTGGGTAGGATGAGTTTTTTTGCCGTCTTCGCGCAAGCGTTCATTCCCGGTGCAAATGGGCAAAAACCAATCGCTGCGCATCTGTAAGCCTTCGTTCAAGGCTTTCATTGCCTGATAGTTAAAGGTATAGCGCTCTCCTTTTTTGGGCTGTGCCCACACAAGCGTTTCGTGCGCATTCGTAAAGCGCACACCTCTAAAATTGGGCATAGGATTACTTTTTACCCAAACTACGTCATTGAGGATCCAGTAGCCCAGCTCCTGCAAGACATGTCCGACAATAAAAATATTATGATAACTGCCAATCACCCATAAAGTGCCGCTGGGCTTGAGCACACGCTGACATTCTGCCAGCCATTTGCGCGTAAATTTTTCGTAAGCGGCCAAACTTTCAAACTTATCCCAATCCTCATCCACAGCATCAACCTTGCTTACATTAGGCCTCCAAAGCTCCTCCTGAAGCTGCAGGTTGTAGGGAGGGTCCGCAAAAACAAGGTCCACACAGGCATCCGGAAATTTGGGCAGCAAATCCAGGCAGGATCCCTGCAGGACCGAATCAAGAATAGCATTAGGGTCGAGCATAGGCCAATTGTAATAGCTTGATGCTTTTTTCGAAAAGCTTTCCGGGAAAGAATGAGGCTGACCTGTTAGTGCCAGCCTCTAAAACGAATTGTTGTTCTTTCTTTTTTTAGCGTGATAAATCAGCTTCCTGGACGGTATAGCCTGAAGGCATTGAAGGAGTCCAGTGCATGTTTGGCGGAATCGGCACAACGGAGAAGCCCCCCTTAGCTGTAGCTTCAAGGTTATGAATCATCTTTTCCTTGACCCAGTTGTATGGGGCTGCAAAAACCAATTCGTGGTTTTGTGTTCCTCCAAAAATACGGTCTCCGGCGCAAGGGAAGCCAACAGTAGCTTTTCCTTCTTTAACCGCAAACCCAACCGAAGAACACATTGCGCCTTCGGCGACGGTATCCGCGGTTATTTTCTCACCGGTGTCATAGGTATAAGCATGGATGAGGCGCATTGCCTGCACAGGGTTCACGTACATAATCACAGCATCTGGTTCTTCACCCTCTTTAATTTCACCAAGAGGCTTCACCCGTACTGCATCATAAGCCTTACCGGTATCTCCGATCCGGTAAACATTACTCATAAACTTTTTAGCTACTTCAGGATCATCCACATAAGCACCTACAGCAGCCTTTCCAGAGGTGATTACTTCGGGAGTCCTCATTAAACCGATACAAGATGCCCCAAAAGCACAGATCATATTATCTGCCACACTGGCATTTTCACGTTGAGCTGTGCGTGCCAGGTTAACAAGCTGGCAGAAGTTATGTTTTTGTGCAAGCGGGTGACGAGAACACTCTTTGCGATCTGCATACATTTTTACGGCAACCGGATAGGTTTCTAGATGAAGAATGCGGACAACGGAATCACTGATCTCTTTAGGGTTCATATACTAAGTCTCCTTTCATTGAGTAACATTAATTATAACGTGAAATTTTTCACTTTTACTCCCATGTCGCACATCTTTCCCTCTATGTCCATTCCTCGGAAGGGAAAAGACAGCCGCTGGTCAGGAAAGCAGTAAACTGTTCTGGACAAAGTTAGTGTGGTTTCCGAGAATACCTTGTGTAGCGATCAAAGCACTAGCCGCATCTCAAAGAAATATTGTCCCTTTTGCGGCTTGAAGTCGTTTTAATAGTAAGATGCAAAACAAGGAGGGCTTGTTTTGAAGGCAGCTAAACTGCAAACTGCTCTGGATAAATTGGTTCCCGATCGTCCTGATTTTTTGGAGGTCTATGACCGATGGGTCACACCAATTTATAAGTACTTCCTGAGTAGGGTCGGAGAGGAAGCCTTGGCAGAAGATCTGACATCACAACTATTCCTAAAAGCCTATCAGGCCTACCCAGGCTTTGAACAGCGTGGCAGTGTGGCAGCCTGGCTTTTTGCGATTGCACGCAATTTAGCGATGGACCATTTTAGGGCCAGCCAGCGCAAGAACCTTTACCTGGATCAGGAATTCCGGCAATTACAAACCGATCAAGATACAGTAAAAAATCGTGAAAGCCTGATCCTGCTGCAGACAGCCCTTATGGAGTTGGACAGTCAGGATCAGGAATTGATTCTCCTGCGTTACCTAAACCAGCTCAGTTTTGCCGAGATTGGAAGCATTATTGGCATCAGTGAGCAGGCTGCAAAGAAGCGGGTTTACCGCCTGTTAAGCCAGCTGCGATCCAGGATGGGAGCAGAAAATGCGTGAATTTGACAATCTGGCAAATATTGAAGAACTCTTACCATTGGCGCTGGCTCAGACAGAGCCTTCCTCGGATTTTGTTAACCGTTTGCGCATCAGACTTCAACAGGCAGCTGCAGTCACTAAGTCTGCAGCTGTGCCAGCCAGACGCCTGCGCTGGGCCTGGGTTCTGGCCTTTATATTCCTCGTTCTGCTGGGCAGCATGCTGGCATTGGGGCCGCGTAAAGTATTGTCCCAGCTGGAACGCTGGTTTGGCTTTATCCCTGATTATGGTTTTATCAGCTCCAGTGAGCCGCTGGCGCTTGGTCAGGCTATTTATCAGGATACCCATGCCGGCCGAGTGACTCTGACCTCGGGTTTTGCCGATGGAAGAGGAACCATCCTGCACCTGGAGTTTGACCGCGAAGCGAATGCTCCTGGCCGCGTCTGGATAGAAGACAATGAAGGCCGGCAACTTAAGCTGCAAAGCTGGGCCTTTATGCCAGACCAACCTGGCAGTCAAAGCCTGGAGCTGCACTTTGGCCCTATGCCAAAGGCAAGAACTACCTGGGTATTGCGCTCAGATGACGGTTGGTATTTGCCTCTCGACTGGCAGCCTGCCACCTCCAGCAGGATCCTCCAGCCCAACCTGCTGAATTCGCCCAGTCCTTTACCCAACCCGTCATTAAACATTGAGCGTGCCATTCCCTGCCTGAAGCGGAAAGAAGTGAGTATCTGCCTGGCAGCAGTTTCGGTAGCCGATGGGCAAATCGCCCTGCTGCTTGAGGAATCTGTGACTGACCAGGGAAAGGTGCATGCGTTCAACTTTGATCAATTCTTTAATCCTGACAATCCTGAGCAGGGAATCCAGTTGCAGAACGCTGCCGGAGCATCCATTACGCTCACAGCCAGTGGGCCCAGCTTCAAAGATGACTACATCAGCTATACCCTCAGCGGAGAACTTGAGGAGGAATTCAGTACCGAAGGACAATTAAAACTCTTGCTGCCAGCCCTGCAATTTAGACTGCCTCTGGAAACTCAGCTGCATTTGGATATCCCCGCTGATTTGCAGGATGGCGAGAGTTTTAGCATGGACCAAAACCTGGACCTGGGCTCAGGCAGGCTGAATTTCGGACAGGCAACCCTGACAGGCACGCGTCTTTTCATCTATTCTGAAGAATATCAGGCCAAAAATGGCCTCGAAATGCTCGCCTTAGAGCTGAGCAAACCTGAGCGTGTGGACGACCTTTATGGTTCGAGCTGTGAAGCAACAGCCCAAGGCCGGCATGCCCGCCTGATGCTGGAACTGGAGCAGCCGGATGGCCGTCTTGACGGAGAAGTGGACCTGCCGATTATTGGAGCTTATTTCCTCTGGACCGATCTGCCGGAGCTGTCTTTTGAGATTCAAGCCTTGCCTGCTGGTGAACCCGCCAGCCTGCCTCTGCCTGCGCCAACAGCCATTTTGCCGGCGCATGCGGCACCCGCTGCGGAGTTGCCGCTGCTATGGCATGATCAACCCGAGGCTAGCCCAGAGCTGCTTTACCGAGCCCAAAAAGCAACGGTCACAACACTTTACCAGACCTCCGCGGTTGACCGGTACAGCTTTCACCCCTGGGTAGAGATCCCTGGTCGGGTTGCTGCGCTAAGCCTGGTTCCAAATATGGATGCACTTGCCTTTATCCTGGGCCAGGATAACCAAAATCCTGATTGGCTCTTTCGGCAAACCAGCCTGGATGCGCTTTACCTCGCACCTTTCGGCGGTGAAGCAAAGCTTCTGACCGAGCTGCCTCCGCATAGCGTTGAAGCAGCCTGGAGCCCGGACGGACAAACGCTGGCGTTGTTACAACGGCTGGAGCGGCCGGGCCACAAGTACAGCAGCAGCATTCACCTGATTCGGATGCAAGATGGGGCCCATATTCATTTACCCATTGGTGATTTCTGGGCACAGTGGCTTAGCTGGTCGAATGCCGGAGATAAGCTGGCTATCCTCAACTTCATTGAGGACAATGCTGGTTCCCAGACCCAAATCATGGTTTTTGACCTGAATGATCCCGGAGCGGCCCCGCGGGTTTACACCCCAGAGGCGCACAGCTCCCTCGAATTTAGCGGGCCATTGATGTGGATGGGGGATGACCAGACCATCCTTTCAGCTTGCGGGGAAGCTTCTTTATGCCTGACCGATCTTAAAGAAAACCTCAGTCGGGCCATCGTTGAGGATTTCAATCTGGGGCTGGTGCGCGATGGCCTGGCGGTCCAGCGCTGGTTGGCCCGCTTTGTGCATTCAACCGGTCCTGATCGGAACAGCCTGATGGTTTATGACCTGCTGGAGAAAAACGACCGCAGCCTCTTCAGCATTGCTACCGGTGAAACTACCAAATCCCAATGGGGAATCATGGATCTGGCTGCCAGCCGCTGGGGCGGCGAGTTGGCAGTTTATACCTCCACGCGCGGCCTGGAGGTCTACAATCTTGTCAGCGGACAATTCTGGACGACTGATTTACCAGATAACCCTGAAGCACAGTGGATGCGCGGTAATTTGATTTGGGTAGAGTGAACGGATGAGCAAATTCTGAGCCGTCAGAACAGTGAAGGCTATAATTGAGCCCGGAGGACTGCCATGACCAAACCTTTGCCCGCTTATCCCACGCAATTCCGCTTCTATGCCCCGGTTCAGGTACGCTATGGCGACCTGGACACCCTACGGCATGTAAACAACGTAGCTATTGCGCAATACGTTGAAACAGCACGCATACAGTACTATCAGGCCAGTGGCATCTGGGACGGCGAGATTCGCCAGGGCTTTGGTATGGTAGTGGCTTCCATGCGCACGGACTTTTTGCAGTCAGTTACTTATCATGACCGCGAGGTGCGCGTGGGTCTGCTTACCAGCCATTTGGGCAATAAGAGCATACGTTTTCGCTTTCAGGTAGAAAGTAAGGACGGTGAAAGAATATTTGCCCGCGGCGAAGTAGTTACTGTTGCTTACGACGTCCAGACGGGCAAGAGCGTCAACATTTGGCCCGGCTGGCGCGAGAAACTGGCTGCCTTTGAAGATAATCCGCAATTACTCAAACGAACCTGAGCCCAGGAAGCAAACAAAACTGATTAGCCATTATCCATAACTTGTTTAAGGAGCAATATGTCTACCCCTCAAAAGAATCCTTCTAAATCCCAGGCAAAACTTCCAGAATTGGACATGGACTACCTGCAGGATGTACTGATACGCCTTTTGCAAGTACCCAGTCCCACCGGTTTTACCGAGCGCGCCATTGCCCTGCTGGAAGAAGAACTGAAGCCCTACCAGCATATCCGCCTGGAACGCACGAAAAAAGGCGCTTTGCTTGCCTTTATCCCTGGCGTTGAAAGCTCAGACACCGGGCCGCGCATCGGTGTCACCGGTCATGTAGACACCCTGGGAGCCATGGTGCGAATCATCAAGCCTAACGGCAGGCTGGAGCTTATTGGCCTTGGCGGACTGATATGGAACGCAGTCGAAACGGAAAATTGCACCGTCTTCACCAGCAAGGGCAGAGAAATTACCGGCAGCCTCATGCCAAACAAAGCCTCTGGCCATGTTTACGGTCCCGCCGCCCGCGAAATTCAACGCAAAGCGGATACCATGGAAGTTCGCCTGGATGAACGCGTCCAGAACGAAGAAGAAGTACGGGCTCTGGGTATTCGTGAGGGTGACTTTGTAGCCTTTGACCCTGCGATTGTCTGCAAAAACGGTTTTATTCGTTCCCGCTTTTTGGATGACAAAGCGGCAGTTGCCATCATGCTGGCAGCTATTCGCGCTTTGGATACAGCAGACCTCAAACCTGCCAAAGATACGGTAATGCTCTTTAGTAATTACGAAGAAGTAGGTACCGGCGGAAGCTCCGATTTACCTGTGGATCTGGATGAACTGCTTGCCATTGATATGGCCGCCATTGGCGAAGGCCAAACTTCGGACGAGTTTAATACCAGCATTTGCGTTAAAGACGGAAGCGGGCCATACCACCACGGCCTTTCTAACAAGCTGCGCGACCTGGCAGATTCCTATGAAATCCCTTACAAGGTCGATATCTATACCAATTATGGTTCAGATGCCGGAGCCTACTGGCGTGCAGGCGGAGCCGCCGCTATTGCACTGATTGGCCCAGGGGTTGAAGCCAGCCATCACTACGAGCGCACCCATCAGGAGGCTTTGCTAAACACTGCTAAATGGCTGCTTGCCTATCTGTTGGCAAGCGATTAAAAACTGCCAGGCTAAAGCTCTTGTAAGGACTCAATCGATATTCTCATCCAGCCACAAGATGGCCAGGATGAGAATTTTTATTCCCTGCAAATAGCTGCCAATGTGCAAGGCTTCGTTAGGCTGATGCACACCACCCTGTCCCTGCGGCAAAAAGTCTGGCACGTCTTCTTCGTCCAGCGAGAGGCCGAAGGCATAGGCGTTGGGCAGTTTACGGGCATAGGTGCCTCCGCCCATGGTATAGGGTTTAAGGTCCGTGCCCAATTCGTCGTTAACGATTTTGGTTAAGGCATCAATCAGGGGAGCATTTGGGTCCTTAGGGATTGCATCGTCTTTGCGCAGAACCTCAAAACGGATATTCCTTGCGCCGTAGAAACGCTGCAGGTCTGCGATGATTTCGTCGGCAGTCGCAACAGCAGGAAAACGGGTATCAAAGCTGAGGTAGAGTGTGCGTCCTTCCGTACGGGCAATACTCATTACTTGCGAGGTATTTCCCAGGGCAGCATCTTCCCGTGCTGCACCAGTTAACTCGCCGTGGATATCTTCAGCAAGCTGGACAAGCAAAGTACACAACTGCTTGCCTGCTTCATTAAGCAGATCCTCTGCCAGCAATCGTTTAGCCAGCTCGCCGATTGCATTTACCGAACCATCAGGAACTGAAGCGTGCTTGCTCAGCCCGCTGGCTTCTACTCTTTGCATGGGTACACCCACAAGGTCTGCTTCGGTTGCCGCAATGACCGTCTTTTCCAGGATGCGCGCTTCAGCAGCTGCCGGAACGATGTTGGGAACAGTACCGGCCTCGATTGAAGCAATATTGGTCTGGCTCAAGTCCAGCGCGATACGCAGGTTGAGGTGACTCTTTTCGGCGTAACAGACCGGGAAGGTAGTATCCGGAACCAGAGAAAGAGCCGGCGCAGGATGGTGTTTAAGGAAGTAATCCAAGTCTCTCATGCCGCGTTCTTCATTGAGTCCTAAAAACACCAGCCAGTTATGGCGGGTTTGCACATGCTCACGCAGATACCTCAATGCCCAAAAGGAAGCAACCGCCGCGCCTTTGTTATCAACAACCCCACGGCCGATCGCCCAGCCCTCTTTGAGAATCATGCTATACGGGCTTTCTATCCAGCCTTCCAGGGGCGGTACCACATCCAGGTGGGTAATCAGCCCAAAATCCGAAGCGCTGCTATTGTCCGCTTTCAGGTGTGCGTAACCACAGTAATTCTGCAGGTTTTTGCCCCGCAGACCGTGCTTTTCTGCAATTTCGAGCGCTTTTTCCAAGGCCTGGGTACAGGCCTCCCCAAATGGGTGCTGCCCCTCTTCGGATTGAGAAACACTGGGAATGGCTACAAGTTCGGCCAAATCTTGCAGGATTTCCTCTTGATGGCGATCCAGCCAGGTAGTGATCTTTTCGGTCATTGCGGCTCCTTTGCGGTTATTTAGGACGTAGTATAGTCTATTGAGTGTCAATTCGAGCAAAATACCGCATTAGCGGTAGAGAACAGGCAGATAGATACGCCGCAGTTCCGGTTCTGCAGGTGTTTCATCCGGAAGATAGCTGATCTGAGTAATACCAAATTGACCATCTTGGTTTACAGCACGCAGAAAGATGAAGCGTGCTGTAAGAGGAATGCTTTCCTTGGGAATATCTGCAATGCCCTCCTGATAAGTGCTGAAGGAGGGGTCGCTGATGGTTTGAAGCTGAGTCCATGCGCCAAGGATGTTTCCACTCAGATCCCCAAAGGCATATTCAATACGCGAAATGGGGATGCTGGGCAGACCCTCAAAGAAAGAACTGGCGGAAGCTCTTAGCTGGTATGACTCTTGGGTATTCAACCAGGAAAAATGCGTAATTTCCGGGCCATAGGCACTTGCCAGGGGATTAAAGGCTGCCAGTGCTGGCTGGTTAAGCAGCTTAATGTACTCTGCTTCCAAGTCGGGCAACCGGGAATCACTGCACCGGATTGGGAGCGCAACTCCAGCCTCGAGCTCCTTGCGCATGCGCAGGGTAAGAGCCATCACCCCATAGCGCTCATAAACCGCCTGGTGCAAACTGCCGCCATCCTGAGTTTCGTAGCTGTCGATCTGTGGTTGCCCGGTGGCAGTCAATTGACTGGCAAACTTGAGCGCCAGTTCTTGGGCGCCGGGAGCTGGGCTCAGCATGCCCTGCTGGGAAGAGACAGCCGGCAAGGTCCAGCCGGCCGTATTGCCCAGCAGATGGATTACCATCCCCTTGGCTTTCACTTCTGCTGGTTCGCCCACAGCAGTTGCCGGGCCAAAAACCCGGCCCAAATAGCTGTTGATAACCTGGCTCTCTGCTTCGCTGAGCCGACCTGATCCGGAAAAGTTCTGATCGCAAGGGCTGTTGGAAGGAAAATTATCCGTTGGAAAATTCCGTTCCAAACGCACCCCTCTATTACAGGAATTCAGGTTTGTATTTCCCAGCCAGCTTGGCAAACCCGAAGGATATAACTGGCTCTCCGCCATTACCCGCCCATCGGGGTTAGCTACCAAAATGAAATGCAGCTGAGCCAGTTCCAGCAAAGGCTGTACAGAATTACCCTGTACACCCAGCAGCCATTCGGCAAATGCCAGACTGGTTTGAACGCCTGTAAAGTCATTTCCGTCCAGATTGCTTACCAACACCAGCTGAGGTGTTCCCGGAGCGGGGTTTCCCATGCGCAGCACAGATATTTGCCGCCCTGCAAAGCTTTGCCCCAAGACTTCCCAATGGGCTAACCCGGCACTGCTTGCTACCAGGTCCGAGACGCGGGATTCTATTTGGGTGTAAGAGTCGTAACAGGTATAAGGGTCATTGAATGAAGCTGCCTTCGTTGGCAAAGAGATGATCAAAACCAGGCTGGCCATAAAAACCAAAGCCAGTTTTTTACGGACTACCTTCCTGGGAGAAGCCTGCATTCCGGTGAGCATATCGTTTCTTGTCGCTCTGTCTGCTCTAGAATAATTAAATTTTACTGCAAATTCCTGCTGCAGATAGAATGCCACAAAGATAAATTGTTGCGAATAGCGATATAGAGCTTTACTGCTTCCTCCTATGTCTGCACTGGGTATCTTGATATTCATATTTTTTGGTAGTATATTTTCCACAACGATTGAGGCTCTCGTTAGAGGAATCTTAGGTACCTCAATTGATAAGCAAAAAATAAGGGCATTATGCGATCCCATCTGCTTCCGCCATCACCCAATTGAAACCCCGATCTGTGCAATGTTGCCAAAACAAAATGCTTTTTAATTTAAGCAGGAGGAATTTATATGGACATGGAAAAGATTAACGAAAATCCCGTGAGAGTTCTTCTAACGCAAACAGAAAAGAAGGGTTTATTCTCGAAAAAAGAGGTCCCGGTCTATGCCATCGGAGATGAAAACGGCACTCCCTTGACCGAATATGAGTTTTCAAGCATCAAGCCTTTTGAGGACGGATTTGCTGTCGCACTCAGAAAAAAAGGCGGACGCATTCTGCTGGATACAAACGGCAAGGAAGTTCTTCCTAACTACCGTAATTACAACATTTGTGTAAAAAATGGCTTTCTGACCCTGTATAAGCCGTCCACCACGTCCTCAGAAGACTCTATTCTGAACGCCATCTGGCAGGACCCTGCCTCGGAAATCAGAAATAATACCATGCCCTATTGGGCACGCGGACTGGCAAACAAAAACCAGGAAATCCTGATCGATCCGAAAAAGAATACCTTTCTTCAGATCTTTGGTGACATTGTTCTGTATGGTGAATGGTCGGTAGTCAGCCCGGATAATACTAAGCTCGGTGTCGGAAAGCTTTCCGGCGATCAACTGGTTTCGGTGCTCCCCTGTGTGTACAATCATGTAGAATACCTCTGGGACCGCATTCTTGCCGTGGGACGATTTCATGTAACCAAAACCAGAACCCCATCCTCACTGACAAAAGACACTATAACCGTGACATCGCGTCTGGCCGTCCAACTATATAATATTGACAAGGGGTGGGTCAGTGATCTGATCTTCGGAAACATATTTCGAACTGACGGAGGAAATTTCAGCGCCGTCATCTATCCGCACATTCGGCCGGAGGATCTGACTCATCAACAAAGTGTCGGGGAGGCCTTCTCCGGTGCCGGATTGCTGGACCTCCGCGATCCAAAAGAAGTATTACTGAACGACCGGTTTGAGATTCTGCGGTAGATAAGGCAGGCCGGTCCGCAAGACAGACGCGGAATTGATGGGCGCGAGGCCGATAAGGTGCTCCCTAATTCAAGGCAAGGACGTAATGGCCTTTTGCGTGATAGATCAACGATCTGCCCTATCACCATGCCCGGAAGCTCCCACTGATTCAAAGCAAGCCTTAGGGAACCAATTTGTGAAAGCCGGGCCAAGCACCGTCATTATGCCCGGCTTATTCGTGGATTACCGCCATATTCCCTAATACTCCCCAGGAAGTAAGGAAGACCTCGGTAGGGGTGTCGTAGAACTTGCCATTAGACATATAGCGGATCGATTCCGCATTGTAGCCGGTAAGAATAACCACATGCTCATAGGGCGCTACGATCGCCTCGTTACCGGCTTTATCAATATAGGTCACCGGCTCGCTATACTCCATATTGCCAATAATCCACGCGATAATCGGTTTGCTCTCTGCTAACTTGGCTTTTACCTCTTCCAGGCTATAACCGCTCACACTGCGTGCAGGTATGCCATAGCTCTGCAGCAAGGCAGCCACTGGGTCAGCATGCACTCCATATGCATAAGGGGGAATCTGCCCCCAGCCACGGGTGGCCGGATTGCCCACATAGCCCAGGTTCGGGTTATCCGAGTGGGGCAGTTCAGCCTGAAAGGTAGATTCATAGACTTCGTAACCAAAAAAGGCAGCCCAGTCCATCGCTGCGGAGGCTTCGCAGCTTAGTGCCCAGTTTTGGGAATGTCCAGCTATATTGCGAATGTAGAAGCTTTCTGGATAAACGAATGGCGTAGC
Source organism: Anaerolineaceae bacterium (assembly GCA_040772305.1). Taxonomy (GTDB): domain Bacteria; phylum Chloroflexota; class Anaerolineae; order Anaerolineales; family Anaerolineaceae; genus Mesolinea. The sequence continues at coordinate 698,020 of JAXGYK010000001.1, read as the reverse complement.
TGTTGGAGCTGGGGTAGGGCCAGGCTCGCTTAAGAGTGTCGGGGCAGGTACAAGTGTAGCGGGAGGACTGGCTGTAGGGAGCTTCCGTTCTAACTGTGCCATTGGCAGCGTCTCTTCGGCAGGAAGCGGCGTGGGTTCGGGATCCGGTGAAGGATTGCAACCCGCCAGGAGAAATACCATCACCAAGAGCAAATACACGCCCCAATAACCTAGCTTGGTTTTCATGAACTAAGTTTACTGGAAATCGTCAAACGGTTTTTTTCCTGGCAGCAGGGAGACACCCTTTATTAAGACAAAGATCCCGCCGAGCACTTCGTGTGCCTCGGCAGGATCGTCAATTTAAATTAGGTTGGGAATTAGAGCACGCCCAACCTCTTGCCCACACGATCAAAGGCGTCCAAACCCTCTTCTAAGTCCTGCTGGCTATGCGCCGCACTGATCATCACCCGAATGCGTGCCTTGCCCTGCGGAACTGTGGGGAAGCCCAAAGCCATAGCAAAAACACCTTCGTCATAAAGCTGACGGCTGAATTCGCGTGCCAGCTGCACATCACCCAGCATCACCGGAGTAATTGGCGTTTGCGTTACGCCGGTATCGAACCCAAGTTTTTTTAGCTCGGCCTGGAAAAAGCGCGCATTGCTCCATAAACGGTCTACCAGGTCAGTAGATTCTTCCAGCAAATCCACAGCAGCCAGGTTGGCAGCTGCGTTGGGAATTGTCATCGCAGAAGAAAATAGAAAGGGACGTCCGCGCTGCTTGATTAACTCGCAAATCTTGGCTTTACCTGCTACCACACCACCCGCAACGCCAAAAGCTTTGCTAAAGGTACCCACCTCAACATCCAGGCGGCCATGCAGGCCAAAGTGATCCACAATCCCGCGTCCGCCTCTGCCTACTACACCCTCGCCATGGGCATCATCCACCATGCTCATTACGCCATAGCGTACGCAGATAGCCACCAGTTCATCTAAAGGAGCTATGTCGCCATCCATCGAAAAAACACCATCCGTGATCATCAGCATCCGGCGGTACTCGCCTTGCGCGGCCTTGATTGCTTCTTCCAATGATTGGGGACTGCAATGTGCAAAACGGAAGATTTTTGCTCCCGAGAGCCGCGACCCATCAATGATCGAGGCATGGTTCAGCTCATCGGAAAAAATGCAGTCTCCTTTCCCAACCAAGACTGGGATGCTGGCGCTGTTAGCCACAAAGCCTGACTGCAAAACCACCGAAGCTTCAACACCTTTAAAGGCAGCCATGCGTTTTTCGAGCTCAATATGCAGGTCCATCGTTCCTGCGATGGAACGAACAGCTCCGGGCCCAACACCCAAACGATCCATTGCCTGGCTAGCAGCCTCAACAAGGCGGGGGTGGTTTGCCAGGCCCAGGTAATTGTTTGAGGAAAAGTTGAGTACTTTCTTTCCATCCACCAGCAAATGGCTGCCCTGCGGGGAACCAAGCGTGCGGATACTGTTATAAAAGCCAGTTTCTTTGAGGGTTTTGAGTTCGTCATCTATCCAGGCAAGTCGGTCGTCCATAATCTCCTCTTTTTATTAAATGAATATAGTTTGATTATAATCTGCGTCTTTAATTGGTGCTTAAATATAAACCAATGGAGCTACAGCTTTGCTAATTAAAGTGAATTATTAGCCATTATCTGGTCTGTCTGCCATTACAATTATAGGAAAGGAGCAAGATATGCAGCTAAAGAAACGCCAAGACATTCCATTAGAAGAAACCTGGAATCTCCAGGACTTGTATCCAAGCGAAAAAGCTTATGAAGACGCCATCCAAATGCTGGACAAAGAGATTCAAATCTTCTCTGAAAATCAGACTCCGCTGGAAGGCACAGAAACAATCTCTCAAAGGCTCAAGAACTTCGAAGAGCTTTTAAAGCAAATTAATCTGCTGGTCAGCTATGCCAGCCTCTACACTGCTGTGGATATTAGTGACCAAAGCAACCGCGAACGCATGGGAAAAATGGAGATGCTGCTGGCAGCATGGCGGCCGAAGCTTACAGCATTCGAAAACCAAGTTAAAAATTTACCCGAAGCCAGCCTGCGTGCGGTAATTGAAGCCTACCCAAACTTTTCAGCCTACCTTGAAGGAATTTTGCGCAGCATTCCTCATAAACTTAGTGAGCAAACCGAGATGGCTCTTGCCTACCTAAGCCCGGCTATTGATCTGCCCTATGATCTTTACCAGCAGGCTAAACTGGCCGACCTAAGCTTTGAGCCTTTCTGCGTTGCGGATGAAGAGCATCCTCTATCTTTCGTGCTTTTCGAAAATAAATACCAATACGAGCCCAATCTGGAGCTACGCCGGGCCGCCTTCAAGTCTTTTTCCAAGCGTCTTAGCAGTATCCGTAACACCGTCGCAACCGCTTACATCGGACAGGTCCGCACCGAAAAAGCTCTGGCCGAACTGCGCGGTTATCCCTCTGTTTTTGATTACCTCCTTTTTAATCAGCGCATTCCGCGCAGCATCTACGACCAACATCTGGACACGATCATGGAAAAGCTGCCGGCTATTATGCAAAAATATGCCCTCTTGCTGGCTCAGGTACACCAGATTCCGCAAATGCATTACAGTGATCTCAAATTGCCGCTGGATCCGAGTTATGTTCCCGCTGTTAGCATTGCCGAGGCGAAAACCTACGCTCGTGAGGCTCTGGCCGTTATGGGTGACGAGTACATGGGCATCGTGAATACCATGCTGGACGAACGTGGCGTCGATTGGGCTCAAAACCTGGGTAAAAGTACCGGCGGTTTTTGCGCCAGCCCTTACGGTGCGCCGCACTCGTTTATTCTGCTTAGTTTCACCAATTTGCTCAGCAACGTCTTCACCCTGGTTCACGAATTGGGCCACGCCGGTCATTTTGGACTTGCCAACAAATATCAGAATATGTTGGGAACAGAACCTTCGGTTTACTTCATCGAAGCTCCTTCGACCATTAACGAAGTGCTCCTGGCCAACGAACTCGTCCAACGCAACTCTGATCCGCGCTACCAACGTTTTGTGTTCAGCGCCTTAATCGGCAACACCTACTATCACAACTATGTCACACATTTCATTGAAACCTACTATCAACGCGAAGTCTATCGCGCAATTGAGCGCAGCGAGGGACTGACCGCAGAAAGCCTGAGCGCCGTGATGAAGGCTACTCTGCAAAAGTTCTGGGGCGATGCGGTCGAAATCGACGACGATGCTGCTCTCACCTGGATGCGCCAACCGCACTATTACATGGGCTTATATCCCTACACATATTCCGCCGGTCTGTCGATTGGCACCAAAATGGCCAAGCGCATCCGCGAAGAGGGGCAGCCCGCCGTTGAAGACTGGCTCAATGCGCTCAAAGCCGGAGGCACCTTAAGTCCTATCGAACTGGCTCAAATAGCTGGAGTGGATATTAACCAGAAGGACGTCCTGCTGGAGACGATGGACTACATCAATTACCTGGTTGACCAGTGCATCGATCTAAGCGCAAAACTGAGCTAACCCTTCTTTACCAAGTAAAAGTCCGCATTATCTTTGCGGACTTTTTTGTTTTGACACATTTAGGAAAGTAGTACCAACCCTTTACCCTTAGCAGTTTTTTATCTCACTCACCTTTTCTTGGTCCAACCGCGGTGCTTTCCTATGACTTATCAAAAAGAGGATAATAACTACCGTTACTATCAAAACCAAACCAATAGGAATAGTTTCTAAGCCGACTCTGCGTGCTAAAACTCCGCAACCTGCATTTAAAACGGTCGCTCCAAAAACACCGGCTGCCTGCTGTAAGCCGATCGCATTTTGGGCATGCAGACTGCCTGTTCGTGCCCTCGTCATGGTCACCAGACCAGGAAAAATTGGAGCAAAGGATATCCCCAGAAGCGCAACAGCAAGCAGGCTGCTAAGCGGCCATGGATTCCATAATAATAAGAGCGCACCAAGCAGCGCAATACCCATACAAGCAACGATTAACCGCCGAATTGCAACCCGACGGGTTAGCAAACCCGCCACTACTCGCCCCAAGGTAAAGCTCGCCCAGTAGGAACTGGTAAATACCCCTGCCAGTTCTGGCTCGAGGCCGCGGCTCTCTGTAAGCAGGCTGTAAGTCCAGGTGCCAACAATAATTTCAGCACTCATATAAAACAGAAACAGAAAAATGCCAGTCCAAACCGGTCCTTGCATCAATGTTTCCCGAAGGCCTGGCTTGTGCTCTTGAATGGCTTTTGTTTCTTCCTGATCTCCTTCTGGCACGCGCTTCCACAGAGGCAGCTTCCAAATGAATAATGCTGTCAACACCAGATAAAAAACTGCCACAAGTAGATACCCGTTCCGCCAGGAGCTGCCATGAGTGAGAAACCAGGTCATAATCAGAGGGCCGCTGGTTGCGCCAATGCCGAAACTGGCATGCAGCCATTGCATCAGTCCGCTATCGAAGTGGCTAGCCATATAGGCATTTAAGCTTGAATCGATGCCGCCAGCCCCCGCACCAACTACAAAACCTAAGGCCACCAGCATCCCCCAAGCAGGCAGTAAACTGTAGCCCAGCAATGCCAGTCCGGCACCTAAGCATGAGGCAATCAGTATCTTACCTACACCCCAGCGGTTGCTGAGAGGACCGCTAAATGCGCTGGAAAGGATATAACCCGCCATCTGTGTCAAGAGCAGTGAGCCCAAAGCATCCAAAGGAATACCAAAATCTACCCGCATTGAAGGCCAGCCCACACCAATTAAGTTATCAGGCATTCCCAGAGCGATAAAAGCCATAAAGATCAGGCTAAGCAAGCCCCAGGCAGAACGTTGTGGACGTAAATGTTTTTCTACGGTTTCAGAACTCAAAATTGTCCTCGATTAATCATTCCGGGCAGTAGATAGGTTCTTGTATGGTTCTACTCTTGTTTTCTAAGATCAAGCCGATGTTTTTGTCATTGCCAATCTCGCGCCAAAGTGTACCATCCTTCCTATACAGAACGAATCTAGTAACCATTTACAGGTTGGAGGGGCTTTTGTTCGCTTTTGTCCACTGCGGCTTTCATAATACTATAATGGAAGTGTTGATCTGAAAGGAGCCCGATGGACGCACTAACTCCCTATGCCAACCTTGATGCCCGCCTGGCCGATCTGGCAGACCGGCTTTCCAGCAGCGACGCTTACGAACGCGATTTTCTCCTCCCGGACGAGGCAACTTGCCAGGCGATCGAATCGGAAGCGGCTGCTTTCTCAGTCCAGTTGCAAGCGCTTCCTCCTGCCGGCAGCCTGGGCGATTTCCTCGCCGGCCACTTTCAGGATTTTCTGGATGGCCTTTCCCAGGACCTTGAGGATTTCCGCAAGCGCCCTGCCGGTCTTTTGCGGCGTTTTCTGGGCTCCTTTACCGACCGTATCCGCTATGACCGCCGCCCCTCCGAAGAGCGTGCCGAACTGCACCTTCACCACCTTTCGCAGGCTCCTCGTGCCTGGCAGGTAGTGTCTTCCCGCCTGAGCACTTACGATGCGCTTGCCCTGCGCGACCTCAATGCCGCGCTGGGGGCCTATCAGAAAACCATGCCCACCTACCTTGCCCGCCTGGAAAAAGATTTTGCCGGCCTGGACCCTGCCGGACTGACGGAGCTGCGCAAGGGCATTCAGGCAAGCCTGGCTATGATGGCGGAATGGCAATCCAGCCTTCAACCCCAGCTTAGTCCAGTGGCACGCAATGAAGACCCGCAGCGCCGCCTTCCCATTCCCGAAGAAGAGTACCGCCGTCTTCTGGAGCGCAACTTCGGCGTCCGCCTGGAGGCGATCCAGTCCTGGCATGTCGAAGAAGTCGAAAAAACCCGGGGGGCGCTTCTTTCCCTGGCCACAGGTCTGAACGGGGGGAGGCAGGTTTCCCGCGTTTCAGAAGCTTACGCCCTGCTATTAAAGAATGCCGGCCCTTATGACAATGCCGCTGAAATGTTCGCGCGCCAACGTGCTTACCTGGAGCGTGCCCGCAGCTTTACCCGTTCCATCCTCCCCCTCCCGGCAGATGAGACCTGCGTAGTGGAAGACATTCCTGAAAACCTGCGCGCGTCCTGGCCCTGGGGAGGCTACGGCGGTTTTGACAGGCACTATCGTCCCATCCAGGGCTATATGTTCCTGAATTCCACGAACGTCTCCGCCATTACCGATGGCTGGCTGAAGATGATGGCCCTGCATGAAGCCTACCCCGGCCACCATTGCCAGATGGTGCGTGCTGAAACTGACCCCTTGCCGAAGACTTTCCGCATTGGCGCCAAGGGTACGCCGCTTCTGGAAGGGACCGCTCACCGCTCCGAAAAAGTTTACGAAGGCCTCTTTGAGGAGGATCCCTGGTTCCCGCTCTTTGTTGCTTACCGCCGGCACCACACGTCTGTGCGGGTGAAGGCGGACTTGTGGTTCCGCCATCAGGGACGGCCGATGAACGAGGTTGCCCGTCTGTATGAGGAAGAGCTCGATTACGACCCCAAAACCGCCTTCGGCCAGGTGCTTCAGCAGGAGGAAATGACCGGTTATTTCACCTGTTACTATTATGGGGTGCGCCAGCTGCTTGCCTGGGAGCATGACGCCGGGCTGAGCAAAGATGAGTTCACGCGCAAGCTTTTCAACGTCGGCCACATCAGCCTGGACAGCTTCCAGCGCTACCTTCAGCTCGCGCCTGAAGACCAGATCCGCTTTGAATCCGGAGTATTTGCCGCTTGCGGGAAGGCCTAATGCCTCCAACTCTAGAAAAAACCGTCTCTTCACGGTATACTTTTAAGGTGTATTAAGCCCATTATCCCGGAGGAGAATCCATGAAAGTTACCGTCCAACAACAGCAGCTTGCCCACGGTGTCGGTACTGTTGCCCGCGCCGTCACCACCCGCTCTACACTTCCGGTACTTTCCAACATCCTCATCAAAACGGATGAAGGCCGTTTGCGTCTTAGCGCGACCAACCTCGAGCTGGGCATCAGTGCCTGGATTGGAGCGGTAGTCCAAGAAGAAGGTGCCTTCACAGTGCCTGCCCGTACTTTTGCAGATCTCGTTTCCAATCTCCCCAGCGAAGATGTCACTCTTACAGTTGACTTGCGAACCCAATCTCTCAACATTCGCTGCAGCACACTCAACACCGATATTAAAGGCATCAGTGCTGAAGAATTCCCGCCCATGCCCACTCCGGACATGGAAACCGCCCTTCCGCTCAATGTTGAAAACTTTAAAGAGATGATCCAGCAAGTGGTCTTTTCTGCCTCCACAGAAGATACACGCCCCAATCTCACTGGGGTGCACATGACCAACGAAGACGACAGTTTGGTTATGGCAGCTACAGACGGATTCCGTATTTCGATCAGCAGCGCGCCGATGGCACAAACACCTGCTGAACAGCTAGACGCCCTGATTCCAGCTCGGGCCTTATCTGAGCTAAGCCGTATAGCAGTCAATGGCGAAGAAACCCTGTTGATGACATTTCCTGCCGGCCGCGGTCAGGTGATCTTCCACCTTAAGGATGTTGAACTTGTAAGCCAGCTCATCGAAGGCAACTTCCCCAATTACACTGCCATTATCCCGCCTTCGTTTAAAACACGTACAGTGCTCAACACAGCCAACATGCTCAAAGCCTGCAAACAAACCGAAATCATCGCCCGCGAAGGCAACTACATTTCCCGTCTGGATATCCAGCCTGAAGAAGGCACCGATAAAACAGCGCGGCTTGAGCTTTCGGCTACCAGCGAACAAACTGGCAGCAGTGAGGTAATTGTGGACGCTTCGGTAGACGGTATGCCGCTTTTGATAAGCTTTAACATCCGCTACTTGCGTGAAGTACTCGAGGTAATCACAACCCCAAATGTGCTTTTGGAAACCAATGCACCCAACACTCCTGGCATGATTCGTCCGGTGGGGGATGATAGCTTCAAGCACATTATCATGCCTATGAACATCAGCCGCTAACCCACAGAACAAATAAGCTAGCCTCCCTGATGGGAGGTTTTTTAATGCTCTCCAGAAGCTCTAGTCTAAAGTCGATTAATTAATATTTTCCTGAAAGTAGCTACCTCCAGAAGACAGTAAAACAAGAGACTATTTCCAGGCAGGCAATGACCATGATGCAAATTTCATTAAGTCAGGTTACGCCGAATATAATTGACGTGCTCTCAATAAAACACTATACTCAAAACCAGTCCCTGCTCGGGGACCTTATCTAAAAATGCACAAGTCATCCCTTAACCTCAGGAAATTAAAGCAAATTAGTCGTTGGCGCGGCCTTCTGCTCTTAGTTTCGCTGCTTCTCGGCGTGCTCTTTTGGTATCTGCTGGCTGCAAACGCCGGCTTACCCAGTTTTATTCTGCCAAGCCCTGCTCAGGTAGCTCAAAAATTCCTGGTCACCTTGCGCAACGGCACATTGCTGCATCATCTTGGCGTTACTTTGGTGGAAATTTTACTGGGTCTGCTCTTTGGTACCAGCCTTGGCGCAGTCCTTGGTTACTGGCTGGCTAAATCACCTTTAGCGGAGCACCTGCTTTCGCCCTATCTTATCGCCAGCCAAAGTGTCCCTATGGTTGCTATTGCGCCGCTGCTCATCATCTGGTTTGGGCCAGGGCTGCTTTCCAAAACGCTCATTTGCACCCTTGTTGTGCTTTTCCCGGTACTCATCAACACGCTTGTGGGCATCCATGAGGTTCCCCAAGACTTGCACGAGCTGATGCGCTCGTTGCGGGCAAAGCCTGGCCAAGTACTGCGCAAGCTGGAAATTCCAGCTGCGTTGCCTGTTTTTATGGCCGGCTTGCGCATGGGTGCCACCCTTTCAGTTATTGGTGCCATCGTGGGTGAAATGGTCGGCTCTGATCAAGGCTTGGGCTTTCTAGTGAATGTTGGCCGAGGTCAGTACGATACAGCTCTGGTTTTTGTAGCAGTTATCACCATGATGCTGCTTTCCATTACACTTTACAGCATCATTCTGCTCATCGAAAGGCAACTCCTCCGCTGGCAAACCTGGCGATTAAAGGCATAATAGGTAGCTATGAAAAAGAATTTTCCCCTCCTCATCCTCGTCCTGGCGCTGCTTCTTACAGCCTGCAGTCCCAAAACCAAAGCGCTGCGTCAGGTGAACGTAGCATTAACCTATATTCCTAACATCCAGTTTGCACCTTTTTACCTGGCAATGGAACGCGGGTACTTTGAAGAACTGGGCCTGGATCTTAGCCTTAGTTACGGCAACGAAGCTGACTTAATGGCTCTGGTTGGCGCAGGTAAGGAGCAGTTCATGATTGCTTCAGGCGAACAGATTCTGCTTTCTCGCGCACAAGGCCTGCCCGTACTATCTGTTTTGCCCTGGTATAAGGACTATCCCGTTGGAGTCGCCTCCTTGGTGGAAGCCAACATCAACGAAGTGCAGGATCTGAAAGGCAAAAACATCGGCTTGCCCGGCCTTTACGGGGCAAATTACATTGGTTTTGAAGCCTTGGCCGCTGCAAACGGTATGAGCGATGCAGATTACACCTTGCGCTCCATTGGCTATACCCAGGTTGAGGCGCTTGTAAGCAAACAGGTAGATGCTGTGGTGATCTACCTGGCCAACGAGCCCGTACAGCTACGCACACAGGGCTACGAAATCAAGCTGCTTAAGGTATCAGACGCCATGCCTTTGATCGGAAACTGCCTGGTTACCAATGAGGCAACTACAGAAAACGACCCTGAACTGGTGCGTCTAGTTGCTTCGGGCCTGCATCGCGCTATTCGGGATACCGCAGCAGACCCCGAAGCTGCATACCAGATCAGCCTCAAATACATAGAGAATCTCGATCAGGCCGATCCAGAAGCCCAAAAAGGCGTTTTAGCCGAATCAATCAAGCTGTGGGAAACAGGCCAACCCGGTGATCAAACCTCAGCCTGGGAAGCAATGCAGGAGCTGCTGCTCCATCTGGAACTCATCAGCAATCCGGTTGACATCAGCAAGGTTTGGACGAATGAGTTCATCCCCTAAGGTCGCCTTACAGGTTCAGGACCTCCATCTGGATTTTATCGAGGAGGATGGAAGTCTGGAAGTGCTGGACGGCATCAGCTTTGAGCTGCAGGAAGGCTCTTTTACCTGCCTGCTAGGCCCCTCGGGAGGAGGTAAAAGCACTCTGCTGCGCACTTTGGCCGGCCTTATTTCACCAACCAGCGGCACGATATGCTTTCCTGCACTTTCTGCTGGTGTTCAAACCGGTTTGGTTTTTCAAAAACCAAACCTGATGCCCTGGCGCAGTCTAAGCGAAAATATTGCTTTGCCCCTTGAGCTTGAAGGCCGAACCGCTGCCGAAATCCAGGAACGAGTTTCGCAAATGATCACCCTGGTAGGTTTGCAAGGTTTTGAAAATGCCTGGCCCCACGAACTCTCCGGCGGGATGGCACAGCGCACTGCCATTGCGCGCTCGCTGGTTCAAGACCCTGAAATCCTCCTCTTAGATGAACCATTTGGCCAGCTGGACGAACTTACACGTGAGCATATGGGCCAGGAACTCCTGCGCATTTGGGCTAAAGCCCACAAAACAATCCTGATGGTTACCCATTCCATCCAAGAAGCAGTTTTTTTGGCAGATCGCGTCCTGGTGCTCACGCATCGTCCTGCAAGCCTTTGTCTGGATCTACCCATTGCTTTACCGCGCCCGCGTCTGCCACAACTGCGTTATACCTCATCCTTTGCAGAATTTGCCGGTGAGCTGCATGCTGCCTTACTCAAAGAGCGCAACGCATGAAACTCTCTGTCAGTTATTCTCAGGCCCTATCCAAGGCTTTGTTACAAGGCTCCCTCCAAGTGGATGCCATCGAGATGGATCCAACGCTTAGCTTCCAGGAAATAGCCGTAGCGCGCAGCAATCTGCCCCTGATGCCTTTTCATTTTCACCAGGGTCGAATGCGCTTTAACAAGGCTGGCTATGCATCTGCGCGCAAGTACCTTGGTCTTTGTGAACAGAGCCCCTGGCTTTCGATTCATTTAGCCCCTCTGCCAGCCATGGTTACCTTTCCTGCTTTGCGCTGGGGTCTCTTTTTGCCTTCCTCGTCGCCTAGTAAGAGCATACGACGCTTTATCCAGCAGGTTAAAAAACTCCAGCTGCATTCCAAACGGCCAGTAATTCTTGAGAACATGCCAACATTGCATCCGAGTAAGTACCGTTTTGAGTCTCAGCCGGAGACCATCTGGCAAATCTTGCAAGACACCGGCTGCAAGATGCTTTTAGACCTTGCCCATGCTCGCATCGCCGCAGAAAGCCACAATTTGAAGGTTAAAGATTATCTGAAAGCCCTGCCCTTGGATGCGGTTGTCCAAATCCACCTGGCGGGAGTTCGTCGGAATGCAAGAAATGGTCGTTTGTACGATGCCCACGAAGCCTTAAGTTCCCTGGATTATGAGCTGTTAGACTGGACCCTGGAACAGTGTCGTCCTCAATGGCTTACGCTCGAATTTTTTCGCGAGAACCCAGATCAGTTATTCGAACAAGTGCAGCAGCTGCGCAAACGTTGCCCGCTTACGAAGTAAGCTCCCCAACGCTGGCCCATACAGGGAACGAAGGGGTAGAATAAATCCATTTGATTAATCGCGGAGGCATTTGGCTTGATTAAAAACCGTTATTTTGCACTATTGATCGTAATTTTCACAAAATTCTGTCTGGCTATTGGAAATGTTTGGGCCAAAGATGTTTTTACTGCGATGAAACCGACCACTTTTATGGGCCTTACTCTTCTGATAGCGATCATATCGGTTTCGATCTACACCTTCGTGATCAAAAAAGAACGCATCCCTTACGAACACCTGAACCCCAGAATATGGTCTTATCTGATTCAGATCGGTATCAGTCTTCTTGTGCTGGGTTCGCCGCTTGCCACTTTTGCGCTGAACTATATGGGTTCAACCACAAATGCTTTTCTGCAAAACATGGTCAGTTTGGTGACGATCATCTTTTCTGTCGTGATGCTCGGCGAAAAGCCGAACCGCTGGCAGCTCATTGGTGCAGCAGTGGTGCTAACAGGTGTATATGTCTTCTTCCCAAGCAAACCCCAAGGCAGCGAGATATTGGGCATCATCATGGTATTGATTGGGATTGTGAGTTTAGCCTATTACAACAACCTCTCCCGCAAACTTGCCCTGCTGGCTCAGGATAAAATCAGCAACAATTTCATCACTACCATGTCCTTAATCATTGGAGGCGGTATTGCGGTAATTATTTACCTGAGCATGAGCGGCTGGGACCTGCACGTTCCATCGCTAAAGGCCTGGGGCAGCATCCTTTTTACCGGTCTTGTCGTACGTTCGCTGGGATCGATCCTCTGGAATTTAGTGCTGCGCACAATTCGCTCTTATGAAGCTTCGCTGGCTGGAACAAGCTATGTAATTTGGGGCACCTTACTTTCTATATGGGTATTAGGTGAAACAGTCGTTGCGCGTCAATGGCTGGGCATCGTCCTGCTGATCATCGGGTTGATACTGGTACAAATTCGTCCGGCCTCAGACTCTGAGCCGCCTGCTGCTGCTAAAACAGACAGCTTTAAAACACCCAAACAAACCACCCTCAGCAACCACTCTTGAAACAAAATGACCGCGGCGTCCCAGCCCAATGACAACAGCAAGTCAAATGTTAATGCCATAATTCCTGCCGCCAAGGACAAAGAAGCAGCCACACGGTTACGCTTACCGCGTTACCTGCCTTTTCTTTGGCTGGCAGCTGCTGGGCTTTGCGGTTCTCTGGCAGCCCATGCTTTGGATTGGCCTGCCTGGGCATTTTTAGTCCTGAGTATCACAAGCGCTATTCTTGCCCTGACTACCAAACTGCCAGTCATCTCCTCCCGCCTGCCTATCCTTAGCCTTCCTTTACTGCTTGCAGTATTTGCCTTTACAGGCTTTCTTTACTGCCGAAGCCTGCCGGGTAACGGACCGGCAGTGCTGCCTAGCTATCATTATTGCGGAAATCTCACGCTAAAGGCCACGCTAGTTAAACCTCCCTCTGTTCAAACCCACGGTCAGGCGCTAACTGTACGGGTAGACAGCCTGCGCACGACAGATGGGCTTAGCATAGAGCGGCCTAAAGGACTTTTACTCCTGCAGTTGCCGCAAGGACAATCCTTTCGTTACGGTGACCAGGTTTTGGTGCGTGGAGAGCTTGAAAATCCTCCCGAAGGAAGCAGCTTTTCCTACCGCAGCTACCTGGCACACCGCGGCATCTATAGCTATCTGCCCTACGGTCAGGTGACCAAGATTGCCAGTGGTGCCGGACACCCGCTACTACAAGTGCTTGATCGTCTGCGTAACAGGAGTGCTGCCGTTTTGGATATCCTCCTGCCTCACCCGGAAAATGCTTTGCTGCGCGGAATTTTACTGGGTGACGAATCTGCTATTCCAAAAGCTTTGGAAGAAGCCTATGCCCTCACCGGCACAGCGCACATCATCGCAATTTCGGGCTTTAATATGGCTGTTTTAGCCGGCCTCATCGCACGGCTCTTTCAAAAGTCGCTGGGGCCTTATCTGGGCTTACTGCTAACTATCCTGGTTTTAGGGCTTTACAGCCTGTTGGTTGGTGCTTCTGCCTCTGTATTGCGGGCTGCTCTGATGGGCTGCGTTGCAGCAATCGGTCAAAGCCTTGGCCGCAGAGGCAGCGGCTTAAACGCCCTTGGCTTTTCAGTGCTCATAATGCTGCTCATTAACCCGCACCTGCCCTGGGACATTGGCTTTCAGCTTAGTGCCATGGCTACCCTGGGCTTATTACTTTTTGCCCGTCCAAGCCAGGCGCATATTGAGCTTTGGATAAGCAAGTTCCTAAGTGAAGGCAGGGCAAAATGGTGGACTAAGCAAATTACGGAGCTTTTTGCAATCACGTTGATTGCCCAAGGTATGGTACTGCCCTTATTGGCATTTCATTTTCGCAGCCTTTCGCCTTTGTTTATGCTTGCAAACCCTGCAATACTTTGGCTGCAACCAGCTGTAATGGTTTTTGGGTTAGCAGCCATGCTTGCTGGCATGCTTTTTTTGCCGCTGGGTAAACTGCTGGCCTGGGCAGCATGGCTGCCTGCTTGTTTTACAAACCGCGTTGTAGTATTTTTTGCGCAACTAATGCCGAATGCCTGGACTTTACCCCGCTTTTCAGTTGTCTGGGTTTTGCTCATCTATGCATTTGCTGCCCTGCTTTTGCTTGACAAGCCTGTGCTGCCACTGCGTAAGAAGCTGTTCAGCCCTGCGCTTGTTTTGTCGACCGTTTCACTTGCTGTTGTCCTGGCTTGGATTCAGCTTACGGCCTTACCCAGTGGAAGGCTGGAGCTTCGCTTGCTGGGCAGTCAGTCCACCCCCTTGGTCCACTTACGTCTCCCTGATGGGCAAAGTATTCTGGTTGGCACATCCCTTCCCGCGCGCAGCCTGGCCTTAAAGGCTTCATCATTCAGCCCTGGTTTAAACAAACGGCTTGACCTCTTGTTGATTCCCAGCTGCAAAGCCACTCATCTGCGCGCCTATGCCGAGCTGCCAGACCAAATTCGAATTAAGCAGGTGCTTTGGGCTTGTAATCCTCACAAAACAGTTGCCGGACAGCGCTTAGCTGCACAGCTTTCCGATAAGAAGATACAGAGCTTGGAACTGTCTGCTCAGCAAGCTATAGTCTTTGGTAATGAGGGCCGCATCATTTTTGATTTGGCTAAGTCATCTTTGGAAGCTCTGGAAATCCGCTATGGTCAGCAAACCATACGGCTGCAGTTTCTTGGAAAAGCACCACCTCAAAACCGCTACGATTTGCTGCTCATGCCCAACCCAAAAAACCTTCAGGAAGGAACCCGCATCTGTATCATGCCTTCTGCTGCGCTTCATGATTATCAGGAATACATTTTGAGCCCTGGTGCTGAGCTGCAGCTTTCCAGTGATGGCTTCCAGTTTTATCTGCATTGACCGTCTTCTTTCCTGTTTTTCTCATCTATCAGATTAATTCAGGTAAAATTATTGTTAGTATATTTAGTGTTTTTAGTCTCAAAACGAATTTAAAATCCTTCTTAAAGAAAAGGGTGGGAGTTACTCAATGTCAATGCAAATCACAAATCAAGCCGATTATGCCATGCGGGCACTGCTGTTTATTGCCCGGTTAGGTCCAGGAAAGCAAGCGCCTTCTAATGTGATTGCCGAAGAAATGCAAATGTCGCGTCTGTTCCTTAGCAGGATCAACTCGCAGTTGAGTAATGCCGGGCTTATTTCCACACGCCGGGGAGCACGCGGGGGTATCTCACTGGCTAAAGATCCTGCGGAGATCTCAATCTACGACATCATTGTGGCAATTGACGGGCCGGTTCATCTCATCCAGTGTACGCGCGATCCCAATTGCTGCGGTCTCTGCAAAGGGTGCACTTTGAAAGGCTTTTGGGAGGAAACTGAAAAGCTCCTGGTAGATCACCTCAAAAATACTACCCTCGCGCAAATGCTCTAGCATAAGGCTTATCAAACCTTCAATAACGCCACCCAACACTTACATTGACGCCTTAAAACAACCAGGCTGCCTAACAATCCGGCATTCCACCTCTTCATCAAGCATGATCTGTTCTGTGTATGCATAACTTTACTTGCAGAGGCATTTAATGACATTTGCTGACCATGATTATGCACGGTTTGGTATAAGATCTCGCCACAGGGCACGTGCCAGCCTTCGCAGAAGTCAAACTGAAAAAACTAATGCAAAAGCAAGTCTAAAGGTTTCGCTCTGATTACAATAAGTCAGCGGGAAACACATTCATGATGGAGGAAGCTTAGTGGATAAATTTGTGGTGGTAGCAGGCAATATCGGTGCGGGAAAATCAACCCTGGTCAAGCTGCTGAGTCAACGGCTGGATTTAGTGCCCTTCTATGAGCCAGTTAACGAAAACCCTTACCTGGCAGACTTCTATGCCGATATGCCTCGCTGGGCATTTCAATCGCAGCTTTCTTACCTCACCCGCCGTCTGCGCATTCATAAAGAACTCCTGAACGTGCAAGGTGCAGTGATTCAGGATCGCAGCGTTTATGAAGATGCCGAGATATTTGCACGTAATTTATACCTGCAAGGTGCTATCAGTGAGCGCGATTGGTCTGTATATCAGGACCTTTATCAGATCCTCGTTGATTTACTGCCTCTTCCCAACCTGATAATCTATTTGCGCACCAGCCTCTCTGTTTTACAAGCCCGGATTGCACACCGCGGACGAGATTATGAAGCTCAGATACCAGCTGCATACCTTGAACGCCTAAACAATCTCTACGAGGAGTGGATAGAAAGCTTAAACATATGCCCCGTATTGATCATCTCCAGTGATGATTTGGATTTGGTAAACGATGAAACTCACATGGAGGCAGTGGCCCGAGAGGTTAGTCGCCGGCTAATCGGCAAGACAGAATTCCACCTGAATTAAACCTCTAGTGGACACGTAAACGGCCAATTGATCCCCTTGTTTCACAGGAGAGCTGCAGGCTGCTACATATCGTAATAGAGGCTTTTACTGGCAAAGATGGGGTCGCAGGTCATATCGATCCCTAACTCACGGTAGGTTCGCTCGTCATCATCGCTCAAAATAGCCGCACTATGTGCCTGGCAGCCATCCAGCATACGCATGTTTTCCAACGCTACCTGCGCCATCGGATTCGTGGCTGCGCTAATCGAAAGCGCAATCAGCACTTCTTGAGCATTCAGAGCCTGTTTGGTTTCACCGCTCAATTCGTACTTCAGATTCTGGATGGGTACCAGTACCACCGGCGAAATAAGGTGCATGGCGTCATCAATGTGCGCATTGTATTTTGATGCGTTCAACAAAGCCGAAGCCGGAGCATCCATCAAAGAAGAGGATTTTCCGGTGATAATCGTGCCATCTGCCAATTCAATCGCCACGGCGTTCAAACCTTCACCGTCTGGTTCTTCCTCGCGTAAACGCTCAGCTCGCTGGCGGGCAGGCAGTACCACGCGGCGATCTTCCGGTTTCAGGCCGGTATCGCTCATAATCAAGGTGATACGGTCCAGAGCGTCCTGTTCCAGGTTGCCTTTTTTGTAGTCGCAACCCACCTTGAAGTAACGGCGGATAATCTCCTGGCGTGCAGCTTCTTGCACCACTTCATCGTCAAAAATCCCAAACCCGCAGCGGTTTACGCCCATATCTGTAGGAGATTTAAAAACGGATTCCTTGCCCGTGATCTTCTCGATGATCCGTTTAAACAGCGGGAAGGTTTCTAAATCGCGGTTGTAATTAACCGCTATTTCGCTGTAAGCCTCCATATGAAAGTAATCCAGCATATTCAGGTCTTTCAGGTCGACCGTGGCGGCCTCGTACGCTACATTTACAGGATGCTTTAGGGGCAGGTTCCAAACCGGGAAGGTCTCATATTTGGAGTACCCAGCCTGGCAGCCGCGCTGATGTTCGTGGTAAAGCTGTGAAAGGCAAGTGGCCAGTTTTCCAGATCCTGCGCCAGGTCCGGTTACGACCACAATCGGTTTAGTGGTTTCAATGTACGGGTTGCGCCCGTAACCTTCTTCGCTGACAATCACTTCAATAGCTGCCGGGTAATCCTTGGTAGCAACATGCGTGTACACTCTGATAGCGCGCCGCTTCAATTTGTTGATAAAGGCATTCGTAGCAGGATGGTCCTCATACCGGGTTATCACTACACTGTTAACCATCAGATCATTTTTGCGCAATTCATCAATCAAGCGCAGCACTTCCATGTCGTAGGTGATGTTAAGGTCCCCGCGCAGCTTACGGCGCTCAATATCTCCAGAGTAAATGCAAACTATCACTTCCAGCTGATCCGAGAGGCGCTTGAGAACTTTCACTTTCGCTTTTTCATCAAAGCCCGGCAATACACGTTTGGCATGTTTATCATAGAGTTTGCCTCCAAACTCTAAATAGAGCTTGTCGTAAGCTTTAACGCGCTCGGCAATATATTGCGTTTGTTCTTCAAGGTATTTTTGGGGATCAAAACCCGTCTTCATCCACAACTCCTTGCAAGGGCTCCTGTTAGGTGGCTGCAATCTAAGGCTCACTCCCTCCGGAAAGAGGATAGCCATACTTTTTTAAAATGGACTCGTTACGGGATTTGATTATCGCATATCTCGCGCTGAACCGGAAGGGTGATTACCGGTTTTCCTTCAAGCTGCTCATTCAGCCTCGGTTCTGTTTGGCTTTGGCAGCTATAGATAAGGACAAAGGCTAGGCAGATTTTGGCTAAGGATAACCCATATTCGATAGAATAAGCTCAACTTAAATCAAGGAGCGTATATGTTAGAAATTAAAGCCAGTTTTACGCCTGAAAGCGGGACAGTTGATAATGGTCGCGGAAGTCTTTTGGTAGGTGGAAAAGAAGGTGAATTCTATCCTTACGATATGCTCTTAGGCAGCCTTTCGGGATGCTTCCACGCCACCCTTGAAAGTATCCTTGCCAAGCAGCACCTTAACCCAGAGCGTATAGATTACATCGTCACAGGGGAAAAACGCAAGGAAGTGCCCACTACACTTGCATGGGTCAAAATGGATATTACCGTCACAGGGGATGTCGACCAAAAGCAGATGCTGAGGTCGATTGAACTGGCGGGCAAATATTGCAGTATCCACGAAACGCTCAGCAAGGTGGCCGAGATGCAGCACGAGGTTCACTTCATTAACGAGTGAACCCTGGTCTTCGCGCCTGTATCTTAATCCCTTTTGAGCTTCCAGCGGATCTTGCATCCGCTGGAATATACTGCCAATAATTCAAATATAATCTCGAGCCCACAACCCAAGCAGGCCGCATTACAATCAGACTATGAACTTCGACCCCCAACTTAGCGCTGGGAGCGCAATCACCTTTGCCCTTCTGGCTGCCTTTTGTTGGGCTTCCTGGGCAATCATCCTCAAATATCTGGATGATTTCCCGCTGGAAGCCTTTTATCTCATCTTCTTTACCAGCAGTGTGCTTTTTGTATGGGCAGTTGGTTTTGCCTTGGATGGGCAGGCCTTGTTTACCAATATAGCCACTGTTTGGCGTCAGGATCCCAGCCGGGTACTAGCATCTTTTTTGGCTGGTGCTACCTACGTAGGAGCCACTATGCTGGCCATGCGTGTAATGCAGCGCGTGGGTCTGGCTCTGGCACAGCCGATTTCTTCGTCAATTGGGCTCATTTTTGGCACCCTTATTTCCTACTTATTGGGCGGTGTACCGCAGGGGATGACAGCGGGGCGCATTCTGCTTGCCGGAGCCTTCCTGGTGGCAGCCATATTCCTTACCAATGCAAGCGGTAATGTTAGATCAGAAACAAAGAGCGCGCAAATGGGCAGCGAGCGCATCACCGGGAAAATCCTGCTGATGGTGGTAATCTCCAGCTTTGGCAGTGTGATCTACTCGCTGGGTATTAGCTACAGCCTCAAGAGCGTCTCGCAGCCCCATGGCCTGGCGGTGATGCCTTTTCTAAGCCTTCTGATGGCCGGAGCCTGGTTCGGTTCCAGCCTGATCAGCGGGGTCATCCTCAGCCGCAAGCGCCAATGGGCGGCTTTTAAACGCCTGAAGCCGCGCCTCTACCTGATGATCTTCGCCTCGGGCGCAGTACAATATGCCGGTAATATCCTGCATGCGTATGCCACACGCAATCTTAGCGCGGTAATGGCCTGGCCTCTTTCAATGACTACCGGCTTGTGGAATCAAGTATGGGGGCTGGCTTACGGTGAATACAAAAACGCTCCGCGCAAAGCCTATCTGCTATTGTTCGCAGGAGTTTTGTGTTATCTCTTGGGCGCTTTTGTCATCTCTAATCTTTTTTAAACCCTATTAATTGCTTACCCTTCTAACAAAAGTGGTTGAGCAACGCCAAAATGGATGAATAATAATCATCCAGTGGCCCTGCCCAAAAATTCATGCTCAGGTGAGGTTCAGATAGATTTCAGAAACGGGCATTTTTACATATTCCATATTCATTTCTTGATAATACGCACAATATGCGTATAATATTAATATGAAACAGACGGAGCTGGTGAAAATCTTAAAGGCAAATAGCTGGGAACTGCTAAGGCACGGGGGAAACCACGATGTCTACAGTAGGCGAGCGATGTGCGGGAACTTGCGAAAGAATATCCTTTAGACGTTGTAACGCTAGTGAGTGTGGACCTTGAGCGATACCGTCTAAAAAATGATGGCCGGTCGGTTCGTAAGAATTGCACAATTCCCAGCTGGTTGAATATGGCTGCGGAGGAGGCAGGTGTAAATTTCTCTGAAATTTTGCAGGAAGGTTTAAAGCAGCATTTGGGCGTTGACTAAACAAGTTCTTGAATGCCTGGATTCTTTGGGCTGTTATTAATAGTGCAATTAATTAGCTGCCCACGAAGCATTACTCCCGGGACTGATCATTTGAACAAGCTCAGCTTCGTTTTTTGTTTTTATGTGTTTTGAGGGAGAGAAGATGATTTTTACTCAGAACATCAACAGAATACCACTGGTCTATGTAGTGATGGGCTTAACGGAACTAGCCAAGGCATTTGGCATGCAAGGACATGCGCTCACAACCGCAAGTTTTGCCATTGTTTTACAGGGTGAACCGTCAAACCTGAGAAAGGTTGACCAAGACTGTTGCAACGGGGTATTCTTTCCCAATGGGTGATTAAAGTACTGCGTTCAAAAGCCAGAACGCAGCCACTAGAGCTATCCACCAGCACTGCGCCTGAAGCTTCCATGCTGAGCCTCCGCCAGAGAGTGGAACCAGCCCAGCTCTGCGGTTCAGCCAAGCATAGAGCTCGGGGCGTTGGGGTATACTAAAACTCACGATGAACGAGAAACCCAAAAGTGCACATTACATTGCAATTGAAGGTGTAATTGGGGTGGGCAAGACCACCTTGGCGCGCCTTGCCAGCCAGTCTTTTGGCAGCGAAATGCTGCTCGAAGTCTTCGAAGAAAACCCCTTTCTCTCCGATTTTTACGCTGATCGGGCCCGCTATGCCTTCCAAACACAGATATTCTTCCTGCTTAGCCGTTACCAACAGCAAAACCAGGTAATTCCGCAGGCACTGAACGCCGGCCAAACGATCTTCAGCGATTACACCTTTGAAAAAGATGCCCTTTTTGCCGGCATAAATTTGGGAGGAGATGAGCTGACCATGTACCAGCGGGTACATGCTGCCCTGGCTGAAAAAATCCCCGAACCAAACCTGGTGGTTTACTTGCGTGCCAGTATCGATACCCTTATGGAGCGCATTATCCACCGCGACCGCTCCTACGAGCGCGATATGCAGTGCTGTTACATTCAGGAGCTCTACGATGCATACGATGCATTCTTTAGCCAAAGCCGCTGGCAGGGGCGCCTGCTTACCATTGACACTGACAAGCTGAACATTGTTAGCAATCCGCAGGACTTGGCCTTCATTTTAGATCGCATCCGGCAGGCCTTACAACTGGTCCCCTACCAGGAAAGCCTGCCCCTATGAAAGTGAGGCCATATGCTCATTTCGTCTGAATTGCTCACCAAACTGTCCCGGGAAGAAGTTGCCCGCAGAACTCGATCAAACCACGATATTGTGGCCATTTATATTACGGGCTCTGCGTTAAGTGAAGAACCTCTTATCGGCGGCAGCACCGATATTGACCTGGTCTTTGTACATAAAGAAAACCCGCCCGTAGAGCGTGAAGTCAAACGCATCAGCTATGAGGTTAGTTTCGATATCCAGCACCACCACCAAAGCTTTTATACCTTTCACCGCCGCCTGCGCCTGAACCCCTGGCTGGGGCCAGCTCTCAGCAGCCATCAGAGCATCCTCTATGACACAGACCACTGGCTGGAGTTCATCCAGGCTGGTGTTTCTTCCAGTTATGACCGCCCGGAAACAATCCATGCCCGGGCATTTCCTTTTGCCGAAAAGGCGCGGCAGCAATGGTTCGAACTGGGAGATCCGCAGGAAATCCCTTATACTGCCTGGATTGACCTCTATTTCAAAGCTGTTTTCAATGCTGCAAACGCCATTGCCGTATTGAACGGACCAGCCCTTACAACACGCCGTCTGCTCCTTGATTTTGCCGTACGCGCAGAGGCAGTTGACAGCTTGCCTTTGGCTGGTGTTTTAGCGCGTCTTGCTGGCACACAGCAGGCCAGCGCTGCCCTCTATGCTGATTGGCGTCCTTGTTGGGAGAATGCCTTACTATCCGCCAGTAAAGCACCTAACCCTCCTGTCAGTTTGCATCCAGCCCGCAAAGCCTACTATATGGCTGCCTGCGATTCCCTGGTAGAAAGCGGCAGCCTGCATGCTGCGCTTTGGCCCTTGCTGGAAAGCTGGCGCTTAGCTGCAGCAACCCTGGCAGACCAGCCTGCCCAGCAGGAAGCATGGACATGCTTCCTGGCCGAATTGGACTTCACCCCTGAAGGAAAAGCCAAAGAAATTGAAGCCTTGGATGCCTTTATCGACGCTGGCGAAGCGCTTTTATCGGACTGGAAAAACGAATACGGCCTCTAATCTGTGGATAAATGCCCTTTTTCTGTGGAAAACCAGACCGAATATTGTGTATAAGTGGGCGTTTGAGATGGAATAAGTTCTCTCTTAATCTTGTCTTTCAGATAGTTACCAGCTCAAATCTGCTTTTTCTTCAAAGCTGAGGAAAAATTTATCTGAGTAAGTCTGGTTTATCCACAAGCTGGTTGGGGAGAGAAAATCCAAGATTCCGTGTCATTATTTAGAAAGCAATGAGACCATCTAGCGTTAAATGCGCCGTTGCTGTTCTTTTAGGCTGCCAAACTCGTTTATCCACAAATCCCCAGCCTCTACTGCTACTGCTACCTATTAAAATTACTCACAAGTTAAGAATAATTAATTGAACTGCCCTTCCAGATAGTTCACTAAAACCTGCAAAGCTTTTTCTGCCAAAGCTTCCTTGTTTTGTACGCGATCACCCTGCAGCTGTACTTCAAAGCTGAAATCACCCTCCGGTGTAGAAAAACCGATCCAACTGTATCCTACGGGCTTGTTAGCTGTTGCGCCTCCTGGTCCGGCAATACAGGATACCGATAAACCCAGATCAGTAGATAGAAGATTGCGGACACCCCTGGCCATCTCAAGCACCACCGGTGCACTTACAGCGCCATGTGCTTTGAGTGTTTCCCAACTTAATCCTAATAAGCGCACCTTGGCCTCATAAGCATAGCTCACAACCCCGCCCACAAAATACTCTGAAGAGCCAGGTACATTTGTAAGACGATGAGAGATCAGTCCGCCAGTGCATGATTCGGCAGTAGCCAGGCTAAGTTTCCGTTCGAAGAGTAATTTACCAATCCGCACTTCCAGACTGTCTTTTCGATCCGGTGCGCGCAAAATCTCTAGATCGAGCTGTTCTGCATCTAATGCACGCCAGATCGCAACCAAGCCATGGGCTTGAATATATTGCAGTATCTCTGCAGAAATCGACCCATCTTCTACTAAATTTAAAGGTCTTTCACCTTGTGCCAGGCGGCTGCGTATCGCAGTTGAGGAAACCTCACGAGCTTTTACACTTTCCAAAAATATTAGTCTTGCTCCTCTGGCCTCCAAATTGCAAATAAATTCCTCGTTTGCCTTAAATCCTTCCCGCGGGGCAATCACCAGGGCACTGCTCTCAAGCAGATTCTCCAGCTTATACCAATGTCCAAAACTGGGGTCGGGGCCAGCAAAGGCATCCAAACCTAAGAGAAACCCCAGGTCAAGGCTTGAATCAGTCTCTAAGCGCAGAGCCTGCATGGTCTCCGCACTGAAATTTGGGCGATTGTTCTCGCGGGTTAATTGTTCCTCAATGCGGCTAACCCGTACCTCCTTTAGCAGGTTTCCCAATTCGTTTGAAATTTGGCGGGCTGCAATTTGGCACATGGCGAAGCGCTCTTCGTAGGTAAGCGGCAGGCTTTTTTTGACATTATCCTGAATGTTATGGTGACGAAAAACTGGCACAAGCACAACTTCTTTAACTTGTATACCATGTTTAACCAATGCTTTTACTGAATCACAGATTAAATCGGTGTGACCCTGATGAAACGGATCAGCTGATGTTCCAAATACTAGAACTAATGGTTTTAATTTCTTCACTTTGATAAAGTCCTTCTATTAAATCACCTACTTGTTTTAACCATAACTGAGCTTCAGCATCGGAAGGCATCTGCCAACCATTTCGTGGAGAAAGAGAGACTTCGGTAAGCTGTGGCCCGTCACTGGAGGAAGACCGTTTAAACTGCGCTGCAAAGAAACGTTGGTAAAAGACACTTAACCACTTCAGAATCTCCGCAGGCTCACGTTCATTAAAGATTTGACGGGCTGCTTCAAAAATTTCACGGGGGCCAGAACGCAGTCGAATAAAATGATACAGGAAGAAATCGTGCAGCATATAAGGGCCAATACTTTCTTCGGTCGATTGCTGTTCTGAGTCATTGTCTTTTCTTGGGATCAATTCTGGAGAAATGGTTGCCGCTGCGATCCGTTTACAAACTTCGTGACCAGCCTTTCCCAGTAATTCCTTGCCTGCCCATGGTAAAACCCGCAGTAAAAGCGTTTTAGGAAGACCGGCATTTACGTTATAGAAAGAAATATGGTCCCCATTAAAGGTACTCCACCCCAAGGCAATTTCCGAAAGATCGCCCGTCCCTACCATCAGGGCAGCTTCCTGATTTGCCAGATCCATCAAAATTTGGGTGCGCTCGCGGGCTTGGGAGTTTTCGTAACTTATGTCATACAAGTCTGCTGGATGCCCGATATCTTTGAGATGTTGATCTAATGCGTCGTGGATCGGAATGGTACGCAGAGTAACGCCTGCTGCTTTTGCAAGCTGCTTGATCCGCATCAAGGCATCCTGCGAGGTTCCGGGACCGGGCATCGAAACCGCAATGATTTTCTCTGCCGGATACCCCAATTTCCGGAACGCATGCACGCAAACAAGGAGCGCCATGCTTGAATCCGCACCGCCGGAAAGGCCCATTACCACACTGGCATGTCCGATGTGCCGCAGGCGCTTTATCAGCCCAGCTGCCTGGATATCAACCACGCGTTGGAACTGTTTCGAAGGTGCTGCTTCATCAATAAAAGGATAGCGCGTCAACAAAAAACTTCTCTCATCATTTGGTTTAGCGGGCTGACGTTTTTTTTGTGCCAGACTCAGATTAACGCTCAGAGCCTGCGAGTTAAACTCTAGTTCCTTGCTTGCTGCGAGTAAGTATCCGGCTTGGTAAAAAACCGCTTCCCCGCTAAAGACTTGGTCAGTTGTTGATTCATTTGGCCCTGCACTGCAGCTGGCCACACTTCGATTCAACCTCCGTGAGTTGACAGCAGCCCAACTTTCAGGCCGGTTCGCTCCATAGGCCAGAGCGGGCCGATTGTATAGGTTAAGAATCAAACCACAACTTTGTTTAATAACATCGTCACCAGGTTTTCCTACCAGAACCTGAATAGGATCCTTCAAGATGCCTTCTAAGTTAAAGACTGCATTGGGGCTGGTGGGTAAAAATCTTCCGCCAACATTGATCGACTCTTCCAAAAACAATGCGGGCGCATCTAAAGAAGAGCAGTGTGGATTGATTTTTGGATCTGAAAGCGAAAAACCTGTTAGCCCCTGCGGAGTCAGTACTGCGGCGGCATTAAATATTCCCCAGCGGCTTTTTAAAGGAAGTCCAATTACCGCCCAAATCTTGCGTGAGCGACAGGCTTCTTCCAAAAAGAGCAACTGTTCCAGACAAGCCTCTGCTAAAGGAGGAATCCGCAGCAAGTCACCTGCACTTGATCCGCTTAATGACAATTCGGGAAATAAGAAAATCTGGTTGGCGTCCAAATTTATTTCGCGGTTAATCAGTTGAAGGATCGCAGCGGCATTATAGATCGGGTCGGCTACCCGCATTTCCGGTACGCATAAAACCAGGTGCGCAGGAAGTAACGAGGGTAGCACGGGTATATGCAAGCTCATACATTAATCATAATGCTTTATTGGCAGTAGATGATGTTTATTTAACGATTCACACGATACTTTTTTACAATGTTAGAATTTAATGCATGACAAGGAGCATACGATGACACTTCCACCAGCTGGTACTGACCGGCTTTTGAGTATTACTCTTTCGCTGGCACAATATCCTATCCTTGCCTCGCGCATCCGCGAATTAATGCGCTACCGCCTTAATCAGGACGGATTTGTGACTTATGCCGCTATCTATGAAGAAGCTCGACGTGCTTCTGTTCAGTCTCAGCAGCGCGAAGGTGTAAAGAATCCACTTTTCGAGGAACCTTCTGATGTCTGGGACAGGCGCTTGGCCTTAGTGCTTGACCAACTCACCGATTTACATTTTATTTCCCATTACGAGCCATCCGACCTAAATGCCTTGATTGAAATGGCATTGACTGAACGCGGTGCTAGCCCTGATTTTGATGATCTTGCTTTTAATCCCGAAACTGCGCCCTTAGACATGCTTTTTAATCATGGTATCCGCCTGGAAAAGAAATCGCCAACTCCTGGTTCGCACGATGCAGCCCGGCTTGAAGAAATTAAGGTGGTGTTGATTCGCAGCATGATCTCTGACCAGCTGCGCTATATCAATATCGCCAAAGAATGGTTTACTGTCGAAGATCTGGCAGAAATTAGACGCCATAAGCTGGGGCATGGGCGTATTGGGGGAAAGGCGGCAGGAATGCTCTTGGCTGCGCGCATTCTTAACAAGGAAGGATCTGCGGAGTTAAAGGAGGTTGTCCGGACGCCAGTTTCTTTTTATGTGGGATCCGACCTTTTTTATAATTTTATTTCCGTCAACAATCTTCTGCATTGGAACGAACAAAAATATAAAGACGAAGAACAAATGCGCACGGAATACCCCAGTCTCGTAGCTGATTTTGCAGCAGGTGTATTTACCCCTTCTGTTTCGCAATACCTCGAAACGGTTATTAGCATGGCCGGGGGTAAACCTTTGATTGTGCGTTCTTCAAGTTTACTGGAAGACAACTTTGGTACTGCTTTTGCCGGTAAGTATGAGAGCATATTTCTACCTAACCAAAGCAGCCCTCAAATTAATCTACACGCACTAGAGCGGGCGATGGCTCAAATCTATGCTTCTACCATTAACCCAGCTGCTTTGTTGTACCGCAAGAGCCGGGGCTTGATTGACTACGATGAACGTATGGGTCTGTTGATTCAGGTGGTGGAAGGCAAACACGAAGGTGATTATTACTTCCCTACAATGGCTGGAGTAGCCTTTAGCCACAATGCTTACCGTTGGTCGCCGCAAATCAAAGCAGATGAGGGGTTTATTCGCTTGGTGTGGGGATTGGGTACCCGTGCGGTTGACCGGGTCGGCAACGACTATCCTCGCCTTGTCGCCCTTTCACATCCTGGCTTGAATCCTTCAGGAAACACCCGGAATATTCGCTGCTACTCACAGCAGTTTATCGACCTGATTAACCTTAAAACAAATAAATTTGAAACCCTTCCTGTGGCTGAGGTGCTCCATTCCGCCACCCAAAGTCTGCGCTACATCGCCCAGCTGGAAAACGAAGGCTACCTGCGCAGTCTGCATACCATTCTTTTGGATGGGTCTCCGCAGGATTTAGTGCTTACCTTTGACGGACTGCTCACTCAGACCAAGTTTCCTAAACTAATGCAGGAGATGCTCCAAATTCTAGAACGGGTCTATCAGTCTCCAGTTGACCTCGAATTTGCTGGCAATATCCAGCCGGGCAGCAACGCCAAAATGCAAATTTCTCTTATCCAGTGTCGCCCGCAAGCTATGCTGCGAAGCCGGAGTAGCCATATGCCAGTTGGCGTATTACAAAAAGACACTCTGTTCACAGCTTCCTCCTATGTTTCTTCGGGCACTATTGAGAATATTCGTTATTTACTCTATGTAGTTGCTGATTCCTACTTTGCGATTAAAAAAACTTCTGACCGTGCTAAACTGGAGCGCGCTATCGGCCGTATAAACGCTGAGCTCAGTAAAGAAAATTATATAATTATCGGCCCAGGCCGCTGGGGCACTTCCAGCCCTGATCTGGGTGTAAAAATTGATTATTCCGACATTTATAATGCTAAGGCTCTTGTCGAAGCCTATGGTGAAGGCGTTGTAGCTACTGAGCCTTCCCTAGGTACTCACTTTTTCCAAGACTTGCTGGAAGGACAAATCTACCCATTAGCTATCAACGTGGAAGAGGAGATTTTCCAGCGCGACTGGATGATGGACGCACCCAATTGCTTGTGTGAGTGGATTCAGCATGCCGAAGAATTTGAGGGGGCATTGTGGTTGATTGATGTCGAAGATTTACGACCAGGTCATCGCCTGAATCTGGCTATGGATGAGGTTAGCGGACGGGCTATTGCTTGGTTTGTTCCTGCTTAACGTTTCACGTGAAACTAATTCTGCGCTTAATCAAGTTCGATTTTGTTTCACGTGAAACGTAACCCTGATTCTTTACCCTGAATTTGATAACATTAAGAAAAGTAGTATTTTCTTGCTGCAAGCCGACATATAGCAGAGGGGTTGAAAAGCTCGTTAACTGTATTTAAATAAAAAACGACCTCGGCGCGAGTCGAACGCGCAACCTACTGCTCCGCAAGCAGGTGCTCTATCCATTAAGCTACGAGGTCAAAGAACGAAGGCTGATTCTATCCCAATACCACTTTTGGGTCAAGGGTTGCCTCTGGGAGTGCTTTTCTTAGCAACGCACGAGGCTGCTAAATGGTAAAATCCCAAACGGAGGTCAGTATGCGCTCAAAACCCTTGATTGTATTCATGGCAATAATGCTCTTGCTGCTTGGTGCGGCCTGTCAACCAGGCAATCCTACACAAGCGCCCTTACGCAGCCCGCAGGCTCCAACACCTCTTCCTACATATCCGGGTTCTAAGGAGCCAGCACCTACTTCTCCACACATAGAGCCTACAATTGTTCAATCCACCGCAACGGCTATTGCGGTGCCTGTGCACCCTACTATGGATAATAAGCAAGGTTTGGCGATTGCCAGGATCTGGCTTTTCCCTGACAAAAGCGGCTGGGCCAGCGACCTGATGCAAACCAAGGTTTTTCATACCCGCGATGGGGGAAAAACCTGGCGCGATCGAAGCCCTGCCGCTTTAATGCGTGGTCAAAACCACCTCTTTTTTCTTGACGGTAATACAGCCTGGATTAGCCAAAATCTTTCTGATTCCAGCTCTTACATTTGGCATAGTACCGACGGAGGCGCCAAGTGGCTGCGTTTTACGCAGACGAACCCAGGCGGCATACTTTCTTTCAGTAATACGCTCAACGGTTTTATGCTTATTTCGCTTCAGGTAGCTATGAATCAGGAGTCGGTCGAAATATTGCAAACGGCAGATGGCGGCGCAACGTGGGCTGTACGCTGGAAACATCTCCCCGATGAAATCGAACCCAGTCTTCCTGTTGATGGTACAAAAGAAAACTTGCTGGTTCTTAGCGAGAATAATGTCTTAGTTACTGGAACTTGGCCCGTACCAAAGTCACTTTACGCATATCAGTCCGATAATGCTGCGTTTTCATGGAAAGCTTTGGAATGTGACGGTCTTCCAGAGTTGGGCAGTGGAGATATGTGGACTGCTCAAACACCTCTCAGGGCTGGGGTCCGCAAGCTCTTGCTTCCTGTGCGCGCTTTTGCTTCGGTTGGGGTAGACAAAACCTTCTTTTGTGAGTCAACCGACGGAGGGCAATCCTGGACTTACCTTTCGGAGCTGGACGCTACCGTGCTGCACAGCTTTTCCAGCACGGGTGTGGGGCTCTCCGCGAGTACCAATCATATCTATCGCAGCGAAGATGGAGGCAAAACATGGCAAGAATTGCCCTTTAAGTTGCCTTCCGGCCAGGGGATCGTTAGTCTTAGCCTTGCCGATGCCGAACATGCCTATCTTTTGCTCGCAAGTTTGCAGTCTGGGCCTTATGCGCCAGCCTTCTTATATGCCAGTGAAGATGGCGGTAAAACCTGGGAATTGGTGGATGCCGAGATTGTAAGCTAAAGCTAGCCAGGCGGGTTAATTGCATTTTGCTGCAAGAAGGACAGATTTGCAAGGTGAAGTTCCCAGCCCCAGTTGCTTTTTGCGCGCGGATCGGGGTGTTTTTCGAGAACCTTATGCCCCAGCTGCTCCAGATTGCCCTGTAATTCCGCATTTGTTAGCCGGGCAAGGGTTTCCAAATAATCCCGGTCGGCTTTAAGGCGTTCATGCGCCTCGCTGGCAGCAGCCGGGCTGCCGTGGCCAGGTATTACAAGTTCTGCCCCATTGATAAGAGTCTCTATCCGCTCCAGACTCACCAGATAGGCATCCAAGGCTTCAGGTACATCGTCCAAAGATGGTGGTTCAATGTCTGAAAGATGATCGCCAATACAAAGAATCCCTTGTTTACAAAAGAGATAAGCACTCGACCCCTGGCAATGACCATCCAAGCGAATGACTTCCAGCTCAAACCCATGGAAAACCTGCCGACCTTCTTTCAAAGGTTTCTCCTGATAGAGCAAATGGCGGGGCCAGTATCTATGCCCTTCAAAATAGCGTTCTTCAATAGCTTGCATCTGAGCTTCGTTATCGGCACTTTTCTGCTTCATGGCGGCCAGGCTTGCTTCACTGGCATAGCGGGGTGTGTGCTCGCCTAATTGGGCAGACCATAAAAAATGGTCCCAGTGGGCGTGGGTAACCAGGCCGGCTTTCAGGTCAAAGTCTCTCAGAAAAGCAGCTTGGCGATGAAAGTCTTCATTGGTCAGGCAGGCATCTACAATGAGTGCACAGTCACCATCCAGGATTATGCTGGTGTTGGTGCTGTAAAGGGATGTCTGGTGCCAGGCCAGATGAGGGGTAAGTCTTTGAAGCAGGCCTTCCATCTCAGCTAGCTTGCCCTTGCCGCTCTAAACGAAATGTTGCGCATAGTATTATGCCAGTAAAAAAGCCGGATATGATTGCAAAAGCAATCCATTCTTTAAACTCTCCCCCCATTACGGCGATTACTGTTGGCCATACCTTCCCCTGGTATTCAGAAGAGCTGCTGAGGTGCATATTCAAATGCCCCCAGCCAGGCAGTTTTCCGCTAGCCATCAGGTAGGCACCCCATCCGTAATAGGAGAGCATAGCTGCGGCCCAAACCAGGCTGGCAGCACCGCCGGATGGCCAACAGCGTTTATATCTGCGAGCAGTATCAAAAGTTACCGGCAAAAGCGGTAGTATCCAAACCAAAAAGTTCACGACGCTTAAAAATGCTGCTGCAAAAGGCAAGCTTTCACTCAGCAGTTGACGCCGCTCCTGCAGGGCTTGCACAAAATACCAGTCTGCAAACCCAAATAATATTCCGCTAAACAGATAAGCAATCCAATTCATCTCAGCAATAGTAAAGGCAGTTTTGGCTGCCGTCAAATTTGCCAGCGTACCAAGAACAAATTATCCCAAAATCCATGGTGTAAAACTTGCACACAATAATCCAATGCAATCCAAGAGGCGCAACCCATACATGCAAGAGGCAAGGCCAGCAGCTCCGGCAGTAAAGAGCTTGCCCTTGCGCGGTTTCCTGGTGGTTTTATTAGTTATTATTTTAGCGCTTTACCTGGCGGGCACTATTCGCAGTAGCACGGCTGAAAGTCCTATGCAAGCAGCGCTTGTGCCTACCCGGCTCCCCTTGGAGCAGGCAGACCAGCCCCTAATGGGTACCCAAGTTCCCCAAGCCTCACCCTTGCCTCAGCATAGTCCCACCATCGCTGCTACGCTGCCAGCGACCCTTGAAGCAACGGCTACTGCGACTTTCAAACCGAGTTCAACACCTACAGTATTTGCAGCCACTGTATCCTGTTCACAATCAATCAATGCAACGGAGATCCCATGGATCCAAATAACAGCTCTGGCAGATCCGATACCTTTGCAATTTCCTTCGCCAAATACTCCTCAAACCGATCCAATTGAGGGGTATCAAGCTTTTAACCCCAGTGAAAAAGTGATCTATCTCACTTTTGATGACGGCCCTGATCCCCAGTGGACACCGCAAATTTTGAATTTGCTTAAAAAATACCAGGCAGAGGCCACCTTCTTTGTGCTTGGCCGCAATGCAGTCAGCTTTCCGGATATTCTTGTCCAGGCAGCAGCAGCCGGTCACAGCATTGCTAACCACAGCTATAACCACTTCAAACTGACGCAATTTGGGGACTCTGATTTTAATCTGGAGGTTCTGGATACCGATGCTGCCATTCGGGCTGCCCTGGAAGGAATTCCTGGGGCAGACCAGCAGATATGCAGAAGTTTGCGACCGCCCTACGGCGAGAAGGGTGATCTTTTGCGCCGCAGAGCTGATTCCCTGGGCTACCAGCTGGCATATTGGAGCCTGGATACCGAGGACTGGACTAGCCCTGCCCCACACATGGTTCTAAAAACAGTCTTGGATAACCTGCAATCCCAAACTGTGGTGCTGATGCATGATGGCGGCGGTAACCGACAAGCCAGTGTTCAAGCGCTGGAATTGATTTTGCGAACACTTAGTGAACAGGGTTATGTTTTTAATACGCTTTGCGATTCGAGCGGACAGGCTGTGATCTGGCCTTAGCAACATTGTTAATTTTATATAAAAAAGACTATATATCTGCCTAAAAACATGAGACTTAACTTGTATTTTATTTAGTTAAGTGTATACTAAACAGCGTCGGACGCCTGGGTGCCCCCCTCACCTAGACGTCTGACCTTTTTAAGAGCTAAAATGAAGCTGTGACTCGCCGCACCTATTTTTTAAACTGCAGCAATTCTTCCTGTAATTTGCGTTTCCCCTTGGATCTGGAACAAAACAAAGGAGAGTTTTGTCCGCGTTGTGGGGCAAACTTGCGTGCAGATCAAGCTGCCAGCTCCCAAGCTTCTTTGCCCACCCAAAAACCCTACTGTCAAGCTTATGCTCTCCTGGATAACCTGCGCTCTGCCTATAATGTGGGTGCAATCTTTCGCACGGCTGATGGAGCGGGCTTTCAAGGCTTGCATCTTTGCGGGATCACACCTACGCCTGCGGAGCATCCAGGTATTTCTAAAACTGCGCTTGGTGCAGAAAAAACGCTTCCTTGGGTCTACCATACTAACGCCCCTCTGGCGGCAGCCAAGCTAAAGGATGCCGGCTATACGCTGCTTGTTCTTGAAACTCTTGCGAATTCGCAGTCTCTTTACAACTACTTGCCCCCAATGAATGCACAAATCCTGCTTATTTTGGGAAACGAAGAAGCAGGTGTCGACCCGGCATTAATGCAGATTGCCGATCTTGTGCTGCACTTACCCATGCAGGGGAGCAAAAATTCGCTGAATGTAGCCGAGGCCTTCAGTATTGCGGCTTATCAGCTTTCGTTTGGGGTCTTTAATTTAAAATAGACGCTAGACTTGCTAGAGAAAGTCCATAAAAGCAATTTCTTAAAGAAAAGCGGGCCTTTAACGGGCCCGCCTTGCTTTAACTTTACTGCTTAGGGTTGAATAACTGTGCCGCTGGGGATTACTGTGTTCTTAGGAATCACTACTATGCCATCCCGCACCATGTAGAGTGCATGATCCACAGACTTATCCTCCGGGAAGGGTTTGATCACAACGTTATCTCCCAGACAGGCATTTTTGTCAATGATGGCGCCCTCAATGGAGCAGTTATTTCCAATTCCAATCGGAACCCCATTCTTTAAGGTGCCGTACCAGTCAGCTCCCATCAGAACAGTGTCTTTAATCGTGGTCCCTGGGCCAATAATGCTGCGCAAGCCAATCACTGAGTGCTCAATGCTCGCTTCCTTGATTACACAACCTTCAGCTAAAAGCACCCGCTCCAGCTTACTGCCTGAAAGGCGTGTGCCGGGTAAAAAGCGCGGATGCGTGAACACAGGCTGTTCAGGATTGTAAAAATCAAAGCTTGGTTTGGACTCCGTCAACTCCAGGTTGGTTTCATAGAAGGAGCGAATAGTTCCAATATCCCGCCAATAACCTTCATAAGAATAGCCGCATACGCGTGCGCCATGCTCAATCAGGTATGGGATGATATCGCCGCCAAAATCGTCCATCCTCTCGGGGGGCATTTCCTTACGTAAAATATCTACCAGCACATCGGTTCTAAAGAGATAGATGCCCATTGAACCCAAATAAGGCTTTTCGGGGTCATCGCGGCTTACCAAGCTGGCAAGAACCTCTGGATCCTTCGGTTTTTCAGCGAATTTGGTAATGTTTCCGTCTTCATCTACCCGCAGGAGACCAAAGCGCGAAGCATCTTCGCGCGGGACCGGTTGCACCGCAACGGTTACGTCGGCATTGTGGTCCCAATGGAAGGCAGCCATATCAGAATAATCCATGCTGTACAGATGGTCGCCAGCAAGGATAAGCACATAGTCACTCTCGGCAGACTCAATTTCCAGCAGCTGTTTGCGCACTGCATCAGCGGTACCCTGGTACCAGTCTGTATGGGCCATTGTTTGTTCAGCAGCCCAAATCTGCACAAAGCCGGCATGGTAGGCGTCAAAATGATAGGTACGGGAAATGTGGCGATGCAGCGAAACCGAATTAAATTGGGTGAGAACAGCGATTTTATAGATATTTGAATTAATACAGTTACTGATGGGAATGTCTATCAGGCGGTACTTGCCCGCAATGGGAACAGCAGGTTTAGAACGCTCTGCAGTAAGCGGATAAAGGCGTTTACCTTGGCCTCCTCCTAAAATAACCGCTAAAATGTCTTTTGTTCTAGGCATATTGTTTCCTTTCATGCCAGGTTGCCTGGCCACTACAGATTTTTCAGAAAAACAAAAGGGGCCTCATTAAAGAGCAGGCTGGACTATGTTAAGCTTATTCTACCTTTAATTTAATCCTCCTTACGATTTCTGTTATCTCTTTTGCGCTATGAACTGTGCCTTCTCCTACAGGACCGGTCATAGCAGCCAGTTCTTGAATGCGCTCATCATTCTCTAGTTTACGCACTACAGTGGTTGTGCGTTCACCTTGTATCGTTTTGTTAACATGTAGGTGCTGGTCGGCAAATGTGGCCAATTGGGGAAGATGCGTTACGCACATAACCTGGTGTTGCCGTGCCAGGTGCCAAAGAATCTCTCCCACTACCAGGCCCACTCTTCCGCCGATTCCCTGGTCAATTTCATCAAATACCAGGGTAGGAATACGGTCTGCTGCCGCGAGAGCTTGCTTGAGCGCCAGCATCAGACGCGAAGTTTCTCCACCGGAGGCAACTTTAACAAGCGGCCGAAACCCTTCCCCCGGGTTGGTCTCTACCAGAAACTCAACTTTATCCCATCCCTGCGGGCCGATTGCCAGCTTTTGCCCTGCCACAGGCAGACCATTGGCAGCTTTTTCACTGCTTAGGTCCACCCGAAAGTGGGCCTTGTGCATGCTCAAGGCTTTCAACTGGCTGTCTACAGCGCTGGCCAATCCTTCGGCAGCCTTTTGTCGGCTCACACTCAAAGCCTGACCTGCCACAGCTAGTTGTTCCTGTAACTCATCTAATAATATTTCTAGTTTTTCTAAGCGCTCACTATAATTATCGACATCCTCTAACTCGCGCTTAATATTCGTGAGATGGTCTAACACATCTGTTAGCTCGGGTCCGTATTTTCGCTTAAGCCCTTTGAGGAGATCCAGGCGTTCTTCAATTTGGTCCAGGCGTTTCGGATTAAAAGCGATGCCTTCCTGGTAGATTCGCAGGTCATAAACAGCTTCTTGTATACTCACAAGTGCAGCTTCCACACGTTCGGAAAGCGGCACTAAACTGGAGTCAATCGCGGCAAGCTGCCCCAAGTTATGGCTTGCCTGACCCAACAAATCGCTTGCGGCCAGACTGTCTGGGCCAGCATCGTCCAGATGGGCCAGCGCATTGCTGCTTAGGCTATACAGGCTCTCAGCATTTGCCAAACGCTTGCGTTCCTGGCGCAGGGTTTCCTCTTCATCGGCTTGCAACTTGGCAGCCTCAATCTCCTGAACCTGAAAGTGCAACAGGTCTGTGCGCTGTAAAGCAGAGGATTCTTGTCTTTGCAAGGCCTCCAGGGATTCCTGTGTGCTGCGGAAGGCCTGATAGCTTTGAGACCATTGTTTCAGCTCGTTTTCATTATGCGCGTAGCGGTCCAAAAGTTCCCCATGCTGGCGAACTTTGAGCAAGGAGAGGTGCTCCGATTGTCCGTGAATATCCACTAAAAAGGCGCCAATAGCTGCCTGCAAGCTGGCTGAGCTGCTGCGGCCATTGATGCGCGCTATACTGCGCCCTTCAGCCCGGATTTCTCTTGCCATGCTCAAAAAGCCGTGTTCTTCGTTTAGTCCTTCAGCTTCCAGCAAGGCTTCTACTTCATCTGCCAAATTTCCTTCAAGCTCAAAAACGGCTTCAACTGTTGCGCGGTTGGCACCACGGCGAATGACGCTGGGGTCTACTTTGCCCCCCAAAACAGCACCCAAAGCATCCAGAATAATCGACTTTCCGGCACCCGTCTCACCTGTCAGTATCACCAAGCCAGAGTCAAAACACAAGTCCTGACTTTCAATGATGGCAAAGTTGCGGATGGAAAGCTCGCGCAGCATTTAACCTTAGCCTCCCTTGGCTTGCAGGTAAGCACTGGAAGGCACAATAGCCGTATAGGCAGCCTGCCAGAAAAGCGATAAAAGATTGTAACTGTTCGGGATACCGGTTCCAGAGCTGCTAAAGACATTAATTAAGGCAATGACCAGCAAGGGCAGCACTCCTGTAATTGCCCCCGCTAGTATGGCTTTGCTTAAGGCACGGCTTCGGCGTCTTTTTAGCAGAAAACGCACGCTGTTGTAAATGAGCAATCCTATGCCCGGCGCAATCAGAAATACTAAGTAAGAAACTCTGTTTGCCAGCCAAGAACCGGCAAAGGCCAGAATCCCGCTAACAACAAACCCAATCACCAAGTCGGCACCTTTGGTGTTATCAAACACCTTTTGCTGCTGGCGTATACAATCACGGCAACGGTAGCCGGTAGGGGTCAGAATGGCTTCGGCTGCTGTGATGGGTTTATTACAGCGGTTGCAGCGCAAGCCGCCCATATCTTCCGGCTCACTGTTGGACAAAGGCGGGGTTTCAATCATCATCATTTACCATTCTAATCGCAGGGTTTCGCCCCATCATTTGGGCCAGACCGCGGTAAAAATAGTTTGGGGAGCCAAAACGCAACATGTTCAATGAGTTTGGACTTGCCTGAACCAGCACACGATCCTCATCTTTTACCGAAATTGGTTCCATTCCATCAACACTTAAAACTACGTCATGTTCGGCGCGGGTACGTAAAATCACGCGCGCTCCTTCTGCAAGCACTACAGCTCGATCCAGTGAAAGGTGTGGAGCAATAGGTAAAATCAGCATACTGCGCAGTTCAGGAGGCAAAATTGGCCCGCCCACAGCCAAGGCATAGGCTGTTGAGCCGGTCGCAGTTGCTACAATAAGTCCGTCTGCAATGTAAGAGGTCAGATAACCCTCACGAAGATCAACGCGCACTTCAATGGGACGCACAGTTCTGCCGCGGCTAATCACCAGTTCGTTAATCACGTCCCAGCTTCCTATAACGGTTCCTTCCCGTTCCAGTGTAGCGTTCAGCATCAAGCGCCGTTCCAGCCTGTATTCACCGCGCAGCAGTTGCGGCAGCACTTCTTTCCAGTTATCCAGGGTCAGTTCCACCAGAAAGCCCAAGTGGCCGGCTTGAATACCCAAAACCGGTATTCCTTGTTCTGCAGCTATATGGCCGGCACGCAGCAAGGTACCATCCCCGCCCAAGGCGATCATAAGGTCATATCCCGTAACACAGGGAATCTTACCGGGATGCTCAAAATCGTAGGGCTCAATCGTGACGGTAAGACCCGCTTCCTGAAGCCACTCAGCAACCTGTGCTGCCAGCGGTGCTGCTTGCCGAATGCTAGCATTCGGCATTACCAGAACCTTTCGTAAAACCAGTGGAGCGTCCATATCCTAATTATAGCCTGATGACTGCCCTCATAAGCACTGCAAGAAACCAAAACATTTTGCATCTAAGGCATTATCCGCTGTACCTACAGTACAATAATCTTATGTATCTCATCCATAATATCTCACAACTTATTACACTCACGCCCGAGCCACAACGCGGGCACAGTCTGGGCACTTTGGGCATCTTAAACGAAGCCGCGATTCTCATCGATGGCGAAACTATTGCAGCTATTGGAGAAACTGCTCAGTTACTTGAGGAGTTTCCCCAGGCTGACCGATTGGATGCAGGCGGTCGGGCTGTAGTGCCAGGCTTTGTTGATCCACATACCCATCTGGTGTGGGCCGGAGACCGTGTTAACGAATTTGAAATGCGTCTGCAGGGCAAAAGCTACATGGAAATCATGGAAGCCGGCGGCGGTATTGCTGCTACAGTCAATGCTACGCGCGCTGCCAGCTTGGACGAACTGATTTCCACGGCACGTCAACGTACCCAAAACGCTTTCCGAATGGGCACTACCACCATGGAAGCCAAAAGCGGCTATGGTTTGGATATGGAGACAGAATATCGCCAGCTTGAAGCAATACTGGCTTTGGACGCTGAAGGACCGCTGGAGTTGATCCCTACCTGGATGGGGGCTCATGCCATTGCTCCTGAATATAAAGGCAACCCCGAAGCTTACCTGCAATTCCTTTGCGACCGTGCCATTCCTGATCTGCGGGAATGGTGGCAAAAGCATGCACCTGATAAACCGCTACCTTTTGTGGACGTTTTCTGTGAACACGGAGTTTTCGAGCTGGACGCAACACGCCAAATTATGCTTACAGCCAGTGCACATGGATTTCCACTGAAGCTGCATGTGGATGAATTTGCCAATTTAGGCGGAGCCAGCCTTGCAGCAGAACTTCAGGCTGTATCGGCGGACCATTTAGTACGTACCGGCCGCGGTGATATCCAGGCACTGGCCGAAAGTGACACGGTAGCTGTTGCGCTTCCGGGAACGCCTTTTGGCTTAGGGCAAAAAGAATACACCCCTGCGCTCGAAATCATTGAAGCCGATGGCTATCTGGCTATTGCAAGCGACCTTAACCCCGGCACAACCTGGAATGAATCAATGCAGTTTATCCAGGCTTTGGCTTGTCGCTATCTCAAACTAACTCCAGCACAGGCTCTTGTTGCTGCAACGCTCAATGCTGCTGCAGCTGTGAGCGCAAGCGACCGCTTGGGTTCCTTGCAGCTTGGCAAGCAGGCGGACTTGCTTATTCTTGATAGTCCTGACTACCGCAATCTTAGCTATCGTTATGGTGGCAATCAGGTAGCCGTTGTGGTAAAACGCGGTAAGACTTACTTTCAGGATTAACGTGGGCCCTTATCTGTTCCACCGCATCTTGGTCATGCTGGTCCTTAAGTTGCCTATATTAGATTGGGCGCAGCTCAGGATTTCTTCGACTAGCTCTTTGCCGAGCTGAGGTTTTTAATGTTGCTGGTATTGGAACTGTCCGTTCCTGGTATCAGGACAACGATACTGTGCACGATTTTTAACATGTGTTGTATGTGAGTGCCATGGTTCCGCGCATCGCTCAGACCGAGGAGGCGAAACAGTGAATCATAAAGGCAATGGCGCTCCTACACGATTTGATTGGCACCCAGGATGGGCATCTTTCTTGCATTGCTTTGATCAAGAACTGCTGTCAGAAAGCTATGGCTTAACTTAACAATTTCTATACAAATACTTGAATATGCAGTATTATTGCATAAAGAAGCGTCTTTCAAGTTTTGTTCGAAGCAACCTGGGAGGCAGGTGCAAATTGCGGCAATTTATCAAGCAACATACTTGCGGAATTAATCGGTTTTCGCTTATCTTGCTGCTTTTACTGCTGACAGTATGTGCAATATCACCTGTCTATGCAGACCCTCCCTATCCTGAAATTCAACACCTTAAGGTCTTAGGGCCGCCCGAGGTGCTTAACCCCTATTTTTCACGGCAAGGATATCTTGACTCGGAAGGACGTACACTCACGATTTCCAGTATTCATGGTCCCAGTCAAGCTCCTCCTTCTGCCCCCATGCGTAGATCCCTTCCCCTGAACAGCCTTCGCGGAGTATATTTGCCAGATTTTCCTTCGTATAGCTGGAATTTTGGCTGTACAGCTGTTGCTGCAGCAATGGTAGCTGTTTATTACGATAATCACGATTATGGCATGCTCTGGAAGGATGAGGACCAGGCATACCCGCTGACAGATACCAGTTTTGGCTATTGGACCGATCGTACTGGCGTTCAATACCCTAATAACCCTCTTATAGCTACCCGGAGAGGTTTAGATGGTCTGCAAAGTGACGGAATGATTGAGGACCTCTGGGTTAGTTACCTTAGCAATGCTCAAGATCCTTATCTTGCCTTGAGTAAAACAAGAGTCTTGAGCCAGACCGCCATCGGGGAGCCGATGGCTACCTCAAAATCCACTGCTGGCAACATTGATGGCTCACGCACTTCCTGTGCAGAGCTGATGTCTCACAGAATCCCTGATGCAAATCTGGGACGTTCCATTTTTTACGAGCAGCGAGGTTATACTGTTGGGGAGTGTTACAACCAAAAGGTTGATACTCAGGCGGCAGCTGGTTTCACGCTAAAGGACTTTCAGGACGAAATTGATTCTGGTCATCCTGTATTGATCAACCTGCAAGGGCATTCTATCGTAGGGTTCGGGTATTCTAATAACCTGATTTTCCTGCGCGACACCTGGGATTCAAATCCGAATACGATCTATACAATGTATTGGGGTGACAGTTATGCCGGTATGCCGATGGATTCGGTAAGTATTGTGCATATGGAATTTCCGGCTACACAGACCCAAATTATGCTCAGCAACGGGACTATTAAAGAGAACCAGCCGGAAAATACGTTCGTTGGGGAGTTTACTGTTGAGCCAGTTAATACTCAAACGGATCTTACTTTCAGCCTGGTAACAGGCACAGGAGACACAGATAATGACCAGTTTCGGATTACCAGCCAGAATGAACTCATGGCGCGTTATAGTTTGAACTATGATGTCAAAAACAGCTATTCCATTCGCGTACGTGCCACATTCAATGGCAATATCCTGGCCGAGCAGGTTTTTACGGTCTTGGTTGAGAATCTTCCGGTAACGCTTAGCAGCATAAGTGTACCCGCAAATATGCCGCCAGATACCCTGGTGGGCACGTTTATCGTAGATGACCCTGCAGGAAACCAAGGCTACAGCTTCACTTTTGAAGACCCAAATTCAATCGGTGCCCAAAGTTTCTCAATCCAGGGCGACGAGCTTAGAACCGCAAAAACCTTTTCATGGGATGCGGAGGTGGAAACGCGCATCCCAGTCACCATCATTGCTGCGAATGCAGCCCAAAATTACTCAGCCACTGTATCGTTCAGCATCAAAGTTGCTCCCCCTCTAATACCTTTCAATATATACTTGCCTGTGATCTTCCGTTAAGCCACTGCTCTGCATCCAGCAGGGCAGTAACGTTTTTCGTTGAGCCAGGGATAGAAACCTCGGCAGCAGCGCTTTTACAGCAGGTAAAACAACGAAGCTTTTGATGCCTTATTGCGTTGCGCAGGCAATGCAAGGGTCAAAGGCGCGTACTACGCGTCCTACCGCTTTTTCCAACTCCAGGTCAATACTTCCAGGTTTAATGTAGCGTTTGCTGACCACCATGAGGGCGCGTTTGATAGCCAGCATATTGTGTGTGGTGGGAATAATAAAATTGGCTTCTTTGATCAGGCCGTTTTCGATTTCATAGCGATGAATCAATGGTCCGCGCGGGGCTTCCACCAGGCCATAGCCTACACCATCGCGCGGGATGTAAGCAACCTCGAATTCTCCCACGCTAAGGTCCTGCTCTAAAAGCTCCTTGGCACGTTCCATGGCATAAACCAGTTCGATACCGCGGCAAAGATCGTAAAGCAAAATAGCATGTACAGTTGGACCAAAGGTGCTTCGCAGTCGCCGCAGGTAGCGGTCAGCTAAGGGTGTATCCAAGCCTTTGCTCAGGTTAATGCGCGCCAGGCTGTTCGCCCGGATGATATTGCCCTGGTAGGAGCTTTCGCCCGCATACGAGTAGCGGCTCTCACGCATATCCAGGTAATAGGCATATTCACTGGGCAAAAAACTGGCCATTTCCAAGCCGCTGGGGCTCATTACGCGTAAATGGCTGCTGTTCAGGCGCAGGCCGCGTACTTCGGTAGAGGAAAGGTAATAGGTGGGCAGGTCGTCGCCCCAGGTACCAATTCGATCCCACAACTCTAAGGACATTTCCCAATAGATATCCACCAGCTCGCTGGCCACAGGAATCATTTCCTCCAGCTTTGCACGCATGGCAGCGGCATTCTCTTTGGCAATGCCGCTGATTACGCCTCCCACCACGGCTTTTACCGGATGAATAAACTGGCCGCCTGCCAGTGAAATCAGATCGGTACCTATTTTTCTCACTTTTAGAGCGCGCTGGGCGATGCTGAACTGCTTGGTACTGTCGGCTTCATCTTTCCTCATGTGAAAAATTGAATCCACTCCTGCCCGGTCGGGCATGGTGAACAGAAACAGGGAAGTAGCCTGGTTTTGGATAAGCTGGCCCAGCAAAAGCACCTCGCGGATGGTTTCAGCAATGGGCGTAGGTTTTACACCATAGGCATGCTCCAAGGCTTTTACCGAGGCTACATGATGTGCCGTTGAGCATACTCCACAGATGCGCGGGACGATTACCGGCATCTGTTCGGCAGGAGTGCCAATAACAAAATAGCGGAACCCGCGCAGTTCAATGGCTTGAAATTGTGCTGAAAGCACATTGCCCTCATGGGTTTCTACTACCACGCGGGCATGACCTTCAATACGGCTAAGTGGAAATGT
Source organism: Anaerolineaceae bacterium (assembly GCA_040772305.1). Taxonomy (GTDB): domain Bacteria; phylum Chloroflexota; class Anaerolineae; order Anaerolineales; family Anaerolineaceae; genus Mesolinea. Next base: position 655,319 of record JAXGYK010000001.1, on the reverse strand, counting down.
AAGTGTGGTCATCAAAGCACCTTTTTCTTGTCGCGTGCTGGGCGTCCGCTGCCATCGTAATCGGAGAACTGAAAGAGGAAGAGCGAGAGTTGCGGGCTTTTAAGATTCGCCAGGATTTCCTCAGGCGGGACATCGGTCATACGGCTGAAGGTTCGCTGGATGTTATTCAGCCAAACCTGCGATTCCTTTTCAATGAATGCATTGGAGGGTCCGCGGCAGCCAACGCAAGGGTGGCCGGGACGCGTGCATAGTGCCCGGCATCCGCCGCGTGTGCTGGTGCCTACGCAAAGGTAACCCTGATTAATCAGGCATATTTCAGGGTCTACTTTGGCGTCCTGAAAACCAGTGAGGTGCTTAGGTTTCATGTCTGGCAGTTTCTTGCGTCCGCATTCCGAGCAAACGATGGCTGCCGGCTTGAAATTTGGGTCTCCGGTAAGGGCAGCCATAAACAGTTCGGGCGTAGGAGGGCAGCCAGGTAAATACAGGTCTACTTCTACCACCGCGTCGACCGGATAGGTTTTGGGCAGTAAGGCTGGCAGTGCGTGGCGTTTGGTATCAGCCATGAAGAGCTCGCGAATCTCATCACGGTCTCCCAGGTTAGCGACGCCTCCGCTGATAGCACAGGTGCCTACTGCAACCACCTTTTTGGCAATTTCTGCTGCCTTGCGCAGATTATATTCGTCTTCTTCATTGCGCACCCCGCCTGAAATCAACAGCACATCAACTGAATCGGGCAGCCGATTAGCTGTGATTACCAGCGGCATATAAACCAGATCATAATGATCGACCCATTCGGTGGCGTTAAGGAGCGACACTTCGCACCCGCTGCATCCCGAAAGCTGCAGAACTGCGAAACGCGGAAGAGACAGAGAAGTCATGCTTGCATACCTCCGAGCCATGCTAAAAAATGTTTACCTGGAGGGGGCTCGTTCCCCTCAAAGGGTTACGGAAAGGTTCCCTTATGGGCTTCAGGCGGATATGCGCAGAAGCCGCGCGTAATTATCCACAGATTTTACCTAGTTATCCCCAATTATAAGGGCTTTTAACCACAATAAATCCTCAGATTGAACAGGCTTATCCCCAAGTATCCACAGCTTTTCCACAGGGTGGGGCCTCTGACTCCATGATCCCGGAGACCAAGTCCTTAATTCGTCTTCCTGAATACCTGACTGCATTTGCTGGATTTGCCTACTTGAAAGCCTTTTCGCCTCATGCTGAAGAACTTGGACTACTTCACTGTGTTGAGCACTGGGTTTATTTGTGTCATGGTCACAGCGCTCTTTACACGGATTGAAGCTATTTCGAGCTCCTGGCGGTACAATCACAGCTTGAGGTGAAAGATGCAAGAACCACAATTAGAACAGATTGAAGATTGGACCCTGCAAATTGGGGTGGAAATAGCCGAAATGCAAAACCAGGATCTAGAACCTGCTCATAAGGGTGAGGCCGACCTGGTGACACGTGCCGATAAAACCAGCGAAGCTTTCTTAATCGGTAAAATTCGCTCCGCATTTCCCAGCCATAGCATTGTGGCCGAAGAGAGCGGCAGCCATTCCGGAGACCCTGAGCACCAGTGGTACATTGACCCTCTGGATGGGACCCTGAATTACGCCCACGGCCTGCCGATCTACAGCATTTCGATAGGCTATGCTTACCGCGGGCAGCTGCAGCTGGGGGTTATTTATGCCCCGGCCCTCAAGGAGTGCTTCAGCGCTGCCGCTGGTAAAGGTGCCTGGCTGAACGGAAAGCCAATCCGGGTCTCGCAAACCGCGCAGCTGATCGACGCGATGATGGTGACCGGTTTTCGGCACTCCCTGCTAGACACTCCGCGCTCGAACATACAGAATTTTGAGCGCGTTAACCGTGCTTGCCAGACGGTGCGCCGCCTGGGCAGCGCTGCGCTGGACCTGGCTTATGTAGCCTGCGGACGGAAGGACGGCTTTTGGGAGATCGCTCTGTATTCCTGGGATGTTGCGGCAGGGATTCTGATTGCACGTGAGGCAGGTGCGATTGTGGAGCATATGCACCCGCAGGGTGACCTGCTGGCGCCGATTGTGGATATTGTGGCCGCTAACCCGGTGCTATTTCCTGCCTTTAGAACTTTGATAAGCGACGGGCTTTAGGCAGCCTGCTTAATTGTTCCCTGCATATAGGAATCTAAGCATAATAATCTTAAAATGAGCCCGGATTTTGTAGTGCACCCCGATTTTTGGACAGAAATTAAGTGGCGAGATAAGACTGGGCCCTGTAAGCCACAGGGCTCAGTCCTTTTAGTTTCGCCTTGATCCTGATATTGTTGTAATAATCCAGCCAGGCAACCAGTTCTTTCTGAAACAGTTCGACAGAAGCAAATGATTTGCCTTCAAAGAATTCTGTCTTAAGTAAACCGAAGAAGTTTTCGATGACCGCATTGTCATAGCAATTGCCCTTTCTGGACATACTCTGACGGACACCTTTTTCTGCCAGGAAGCTTTGGTAGGGTTTCATTTGATACTGCCATCCTTGGTCTGAATGCAGGATCAGGTCAAGCTTTTCAGGCAGTTGCTCAAAAGCCTTTTTGAGCATTTCCATCGTAGCTGCAAAGGAAGGGGATTGGCTCACACTATAACTGACCACTTCACCGTTGAAGAGGTCCAGAATGGGAGAAAGATAGACCCTCTTGCCCAAGACTTTGAATTCGGTCACATCAGTTGCCCATTTCTGGTTGGGACGCATCGCCTGGAATTGCCTGTTGAGCAGATTAGGGGCTATCTTGCCCATCTGTCCTTTGTAAGAGCGATAGCGCTTTTTTCTCAATTGACAGCTCAGGCCTTCTGCTCTCATCAAGCTCATCACCAGCTTGTGATTGATCCTATAACCTTGATTGCGCAGTTCCAGGCTAACCCGGCGATAACCATAACAGCCCCGGTGCTGCGTACAAATAGCACGAATGGCCTCTCGTTCAGCCTGGTGCTTCGGCGGAGCCTGGAGAACTTCAAGACTATAGTAATAACTGCTCCTGGGAAGGCAAGCCAGTTTCAGAAGCAATGCCAATGGGTATTCTTGCCTCAATTGCGAGATAATCTTTGTTTGCGCTCTCGCTCTTGCCTTTCCATTTCCGCAATCAAGGCACTCAATTTTTTTAGGTAGGCGTTCTCCGCTCGAAGATAAAGGTTCTCTGCTTCTAATCTCTCCAGCGGCGTCATCGTCTCATCCGGCGGCCGCCATTTCCTGGGCCTGCCCCGTCTCTTCCCTTCCAGTCCTGCCATCCCTTCCCTCCGGTATCGCTCAGCCCATACCCATACGGTGGAACTGCCTTTGATACCAAAGTGTACCCCCGTTTCTGTGTAGCCAAGATGATTGGCTTCCATGTACTCAAGAACTGCCAGTTTCTCTTCGGCTTTCCAGTTATATCGCGCTTGAGGAAAGTCCTCAGAACCCCACCTTTCGCTCATTTGTCTGAACCGCCTAAGTTCTCGCTCGCTGATCCCAGTCTGTCTTGATGCTTCAGCCAGACTTAGGCCACCTTTTAGTATTTCGAGGGCTTTATCCTTTTCCTCTTTGCTGAATTTGCTCATAAAAACTGCACCTCCAATCTTGGATTTATTGTCCAAGTTTCGGGGTGCAGTTCAATTTTTCCGGGCTCAAACTGCTATTCTTATTTCCTTCCGTACAGCTTAAGGACGCATGCTCTCTGCGAAGCTGAGCATCTCTTCGGGGCTGATGGGCCGCAGCATGTTAAAGACTACCGAATAATTTGTGTCTTCGGTCTGCCATTCCAAACTGCTTTGGCAGTACTGTTCGCCTTTCAAGGGGTCAGCAGTGCAGCCGGAGTTGAGGTAAGCTTTCACGCCCCACACTTCCACCTGTTCACAGCCTTCCTGATGCTTTTCCCAATCAGGATCGGCTGGGAGCTGCCAGATTCCGCCAAACTCGTAATTAGCCTTTTTAACAAAGCTGGTGATCGCCACACGATCTGCAGCTGCAGCATTTTTCCAGACGGTGAAGCTCTGCAGGTGGAAACCCGGGAAGAGCTGGCGCGGGAAGGCCACCGGGGAGCCGTAGGCCTCGCTGGCGGCCTGCAGGGAAGGCAAGCGGTCTAAGTCCAATGCCGGATCAGCCTCAATGGGCAGGCCATTAATCTGTTCCGCCATGCGCACCACTTCCATCTGTGTAGCATAAGGGCGGCCGCGGAAATCCTGCCGGGGGAAGAAGATGGCATGTGAACGCTTGCCCTGCTTCCAGATCAGCACCTGATTGGAGAACTCTGCTTCCTCACCGCAGACGTTTTGGCCCGTGATGCCGTTGTCCAGCAGGGTGCCTGTTTCACCGTCGGCACCGCGCACAGGCAGATTAGAGATATTGGTTTGAATCGCGTGTCCGAAGGCCGGGTCCCGGCGGGTGAGCTGCTCTACGGTGGGCAGGTTTCCGTGCCATTCGGCCAGAATTACCGGCAAGCCATCACCTTCCAGAGGCTCATAAAAATGGCAGACGGCACCCCAGGCGGGGTTGAAGATGGTTTTACCCGGCACAAATCCAAGCGGAAGCTGTTTGGGCTCGATGAATTCAAAGCCTGCCTTGGCTGCCAGTTCCTGAGGACTAGTGCTAGCCTCGGCTCTGGCAGGGGCATATTCCTGGCTATTAACTGAGGCAGCAATGGTTTGCATTTCTTCCAGTCCCAAGCGCAGGCTGTTAGGCACCTTGGCGCCCAGGCTGGTAAGGCGGTATTGTAATTCGCCGTCCTGCCAGGCCAGATATTGGGCGAACTCGTCGGCTACCCATTGCAGGCTGTCAAAGCTGGCACCTGCCTGCCAGTAGCCTTCCACATACTCAGCGGGCTGGCCCAAGACATAAGCGGGCTTAATCTCAGCGTTGACTCCCACCGGGAAGCTGGCAGCCTGTTCACTGGCGAGGGTTTCAAAGAGATACAGGCTGCCGCCCGGGTGTTCATAGACTACCCAAAGGCTGTTCGCTTCTGCCTTGGCACCGCCAAACTTAAAACCCTCGGGCAGTGCTTCAGGCAATTTTGGTTCAAAGCTAAGATATTCCAGCACTTCTTCCATTGGACAGCGCGGAAGCTCCATTTCATTACAATTTTTGGAGGTTTGTTCAAGAGATTCAATGGGCACCATTGCCGCTGAAGTCGGGTTTTCTTCGGCTGCTATCAGGGCCTGGGGCTGCAGGGGTATTGATACCTGCTCCTGAGCTGCCGGCTTAAAGAAGTTCAGGATGCTCTGGGCCAGTACTTTTCCTTGAGGCGTAAAAGCGGTAAAGGCTGCTATTGCCAGCACACAAAAGGCTGCCATAGCATAAGCCCAGGCATTTTTTCGAAATACGGGTTTCATGAGAATTGCTCCTTGTCTACGATTCTTGCGCTGCAGCAAGGCCGGCTTGAGCCTGGGCCAAAAGTCAGGGCTTTGCCCCTCATCTTCAGCCAGGCTCTTAAATAGCTTTATCAGGTGTTCTTTTTCCATGTGGTTCTCCTTCTTTGCTGGAATTCGAGATCTCATCCTGCTCCAGCATGGATCGCATCTTACGTTTGGCGCTGCGCAACCACCACTTCACGGTACTTAATGGCCGTTTCTGTTGGGCGGCGATCTCTTTATCGCCCATCATCAGGTAATAGCGCATCACCAGCACCGTGCGGTGCTCTGGGCTTAGTTTGGCCAGGGCTTCACGCAGCTCACGTGCCGTTTGCACATGGGCCAGCTGTTCTTCCGGCATTGGCTGAGGGTCTACGATCCAGCGCTGAACAACGCTTTCATCCTCTTCGTTACCTTCTTCCAGGGGGCGCAGGCGGGCTTGCCGGCGTGCCGCATTGATAGCGTGGTTGACCACGATGCGGAAGAACCAGGGTCCGAAGGGCAGCTCCGATCTGAAGCTCTGAATATTGTCGTAGGCCTTTAAAAAACACTGCTGAACAATGTCTTCTGCCAGTTGGTGATCGCGAACGATCATCATAGCCGCATGAAAAGCCCTGTCCTGATAACGCTTGACGAGCAGTTCCATGCCCTCAAGCTTGCCTTCTTGGATTGACGCGATTGCAGTTTTTTCGTTCATCATCATTTGAGATCTCTATTAACTATACAATTCCAGCCAAGAAAGGAGAGTTGTTTTGCAAAATGAAAAGATAAGTAATGGTCATTAGAATAAAAAATGACACACTCCAGTGGAAATCCTTTTTAGTTTACGAACTGAGATTTTTTCTAAATGGATTGAAAATAATATGCGAAGCTTAAAATCATCCGGGAGCAGAATACAGTTATAATTTCAGCAGTTCAAGCAATACAGTCCATGTAAGGGAGAGGAAAATGGACTTGTTGAAAGAAAAAATTCTTAGCTCCGAAGGCGAAATTCCCGTACGAATATATACTTGTCCTATGGTGAGGATAAGACGCATTCATTGCTCTCGGGCCTTTCCACCATCGTGGCTTTCCGTGTGAACGATGGAGCCATGCGTGACTATATCAAAGGACTGCATGGCAAAAACCGCAAGAAAGAGGTTTATTAGCAGGACCATGAAAATGAGACGATTAAGCAAATTCCTTCTCATCATTTTGACAGCGGTTCTATTTCTCCCAGCCTGCGATGGCGGTATTGGTGTAGAAAGAGAGATACTTGGCACCTGGGAGTCTGAAGGAAGCCTGTTTGAACCCAGCCGAACTGCTGTGTTTACCCATGACAAGGTTTTAATCCTTACAAATTACTTTGGTGAGGAAGAACGTATGCATTATGCCATCATCGCACCGGGTAAAATGCGGATTGGCGATGATGAAAGCGAACAGATCATCAGCTTTAGACTTGAAGGGGATTTACTTGAACTTGAGCTGGATGGAGACTTGCTTAGTTTGGAACGTGTTGCCCCAGAGGTATCTGCCTATCAAGTGGATGCTGCCCCGACAACTGTTTCTGCCAGGAAAGAAGGGCCTATCTCGCCTCCAGAGGCCACAGCTGATCAAGCGCCTGGCAATTCTCCCGGCGGCCAGCAGCCTGCTCATCCAACAGCAGCTGCTATCGGCCCCTTCATTACACCCACACCCCAGGAATACTATCCGCTCAAGAATTGCGCCTCATCCCAGTTGCACGTCGGTGATACGGCTTTTATTTCATGGGATACCACACCCAATGCACTGCGCACCACACCAGACACGCACCCATCGAATAATTTTGTTGATGATGGCCGGGTGCCTCCGGGAGGGATATTGGAAATCCTGGATGGTCCCGTCTGTAATTATGGATGGGTGCTTTGGTACGTTCGTACCACCTGGGATGTAGAGGGCTGGACACCAGAAACAGACGGAAAAGAATATTGGATGCTCCCCATTGCTACCCGCCATATCTGCAAAGATTCGAAACCCACGCGTCTCATTGCCGGTAAAAAAGCCTTTGTAGAGGAGGAGCCAAACGACCCTGTGGAGGTTTATCGGGTGATGGAAGCAACAATCAACGATCCATCCAGCATCCTCTACCGCATTCCGATCAAGGAAGTTGTGGACTTGTTGGAAGGTCCCTTTTGTGATGGCAAAGGAGCAAACTGGTGGTTGATCCGCACCAAAACGAATATAGAAGGTTACATTCGTGAGAATGACAAGTATAAGGATTATTACTTTATGGCTCCGGTGCCCTGAACTTCCTGTATTCTCCTTTGATCTGTTTCGCGCGCTCACCTTATGATATTCGGCAGCCTGGAGATTAATTTCTCTGCGAAACGAACACCTTATTATCTATTTGAAAGCCCAGGCAGAGCTTTGAGATATCAATGAGGCGAAGTGAGAGAAGATGCTGCTATTAAGCGACGGCGTTTTAACGATTAGGCCTATGCGTCTGGACGATTTGCCAGCCTTGCAGGCCTTGCTTTCAGATGCGCGGGTAATGCGTTACCTGGAACCGCCATATAGCCCGCAGGAAACAGAGGCATTTTTGCGGACCTCAGGCCTGGCGGAACCGCCCCTGATTTATGCGGTTGAAGACCAGGACGCCTGTTTTCTGGGCTACCTGATTTACCATCGCTATGATGATGAGTTGATGGAATTGGGCTGGGTATTAAAGTTTAGCGTCTGGGGTAAGGGCTATGCCAGCCGCCTCACGCAGATGATCATTGAAAAGGCGAGATTGGCAGGCAAAAAGCTCATCATCGAAGCTGCGCCGGAGCAGGAAGCCACCAGGCACATTGCCCTCAAACATGGCTTTTTGCCTGCCGGCAGCCGGGATGGGCTGGACCTTTACCTTTTGACTTAAGTTTGCGTTGATCCGATACGCAGGGTGATTTTTTCAATTTTTCAGGATTCTAAGGGTTTAGGCAGCGAAAGGGCTCAAGCAGTTAATTGCGCAATCAGCAGTTCGTAGGCTACATCGCCGGGCATTCCCCCCGTTTTCATGCCTTCGTCAATAGCAAGGAGCTGGCGGTAGATGCTCAGCAGCTGCTGCATCGTAAAGCGGCGTGCCTGTCTGGCCAGTTTTTGAGCGATAAAGCCCAGTACGCGCAGTTCTTTTTCAATGTCGGCCTGCTTGCCGCCTTCGTCCAGAACCTCTCGCGCCATGATCAGCAGCCGGAATTGCCGCTGGATCATCGCTGCCAGTTCCACAATCTCGCTTTCCTGCGCCAAAAGGCGAAACTCCTGCATCGCCTTCGTTCCGTTGCGTTCTCCCAGAGCATCCGTGAAGTCAAAGATTTTGCCTTCTTTTTCCTGGGCGGTTAATAGCATCACATCTTCCGGGCTTACCGGCCGGCTGGAACCGGCGTAGGTGAGCAGTTTATCCAGTTCGTGGCCGGCGCGCAGGGTGTTGTTGCCCACGTAACTGGCTAAAAGCCGCGCAGCAGGAGGGGTGATGGCGCCTTGCTGTGCCTTGGCCTGGCTGATGATCCAGGCTGGCATCTCGTCATCGGATGGCAGGACGCATTCCACCAGGGCAGCGGAATCCGCATGCTCTTTTTGCCAGGCCAGAAGCCAGTCGTACTGGCGCAGGTTCTCCCAGCCGCGCTCCCCGCGCCGGCGCACCGGTTCATCTTCGATGATCAGGAGCAGCAGGGTGGAGGCGGGCATTTCTTCCAAAAGGGTCAGCAGTTTGGGGCGTTCGTCCTTCTTTTGGCGGTTGAGGAAGGCACGGGCCTGCTCCATGACCACCAGGCGCTTTTCGGTAAGGAAGGGAATGGCCATGATTGCGTTGGCCAGTTCGTCCTGTTTGCAGCTGTCTCCATCCAGGAGGGTAGTGTTCAGGTCGGACATGCTTTCATCCCCCAGGCTGGATTTTGACTGGGTGATCAGTTCTTTGAAGCGGCTGCGGTCATTCCCGCGGAGGAGGCTAATTTTGGGCATAATTGCTTCCGGGCTTAAGCATACTAAAACTATATTCGTCAACGGCGCGCATGGTCATGAGGATACCATCTAAATGGTCGTATTCGTGCTGGAGCAGCTCGCTCAGGTCGCCTTCCAGGCTGAGGCTTTGCTCCAGCCAGTATTCATCGCGGTAGTTCAGCACTGCATGCTTAAAACGCTCCACCTGCACCCAAAGCCCGGGCAGGCTCATGCAGTCATCCCAAACGCGCATGCGTTCGCTGCTGGGAAAGCTGAGCCGGGGGTTAATAATCACCACAGGCCGGTCAATGTGCATGTAAATCAGGCGTTTATTGACCCCAATTTGCGGCGCGGCAATGGCGCGCCCGGCCCCCGTGCGTGCCCGAAAGGCCATCAGAGTGTCGTGCAGGTCCTGGATGACCGGTTCCAGGGCCGGCAGTTCGTTTTCCTGTACCGGTAAGGCGCGGTCATAAAGCCGCATATCCCCCAAAAGCAAGATCTCACGCTCCACGGCCTACCTGCCGGTGCTGATCACATGCACAAAGCTATTGCCCGTCTTGCGGCTTTCCACCAGGCGCACCTGCTGGTGGCCCAGATTAGGTTCTACGGTGAAAGCCCGCTGCATCTTGGGGCCCAGAGGCCGGGAGATCAAAAAGAAAGGCACTGCCACCAAGGCGCCCATTAGGTATTGGAACCATCGCGGCGCGCGTTTGCCGGCCAGGCCCCAAATAACCATAGATGCGGCTGCCCCGGCTATTCCGGAGCTGGCTGCCAGGTTTGTTCCGCAATTGGGGTGGATGGCAAGCTCCTTCTCCCCGGACTTGAGGCGCTGTTGCGCTTCCAGTACCGCGTCGGTGACCACCTCGGTGGGCAAGTCGCCAATTAAGGTAAAGCCCAAGGGACCCGAAATCCCGGCCATGCGCAAGCCGCTGTAGCGCCGCGAGAGCACTTGCATGGTTGCGTGTTCCAAGGCGTGATTGCGCCGGGTAGCTCCAAAAAAGGGGATCAAATTGAGAATCGAGCCCATCTATGCACCTTTCTTTTGCTTTTCATCTTCCAGTAAGGCCATGCCAATCGCTTCGCGCAGGCTGCGGGCCTCAAGCACCTCAATCCCTGCCGGCCAGGGTTCGCCTTTGCGCACTCTGTGCGGGATCACCGCCCGCTTAAAACCCAGTTTGGCAGCTTCCTTTAAGCGCGCATGGATTTGGCCAACCATGCGCAGCTCGCCCGAAAGCCCCACTTCGCCAATCAACACTGTATCGGCGCGAACGGCCTGATCCTTATACGAAGAGGCCAGGGCCACAGCAACGGCCAGGTCGGCAGCCGGCTCGTCAATGCGCAAGCCGCCCACGACATTGATAAAAACGTCCTGCTCACTTAATTTTACACTGCTGCGCCGCGAAAGCACCGCCGTAATCAGAAGCAGACGATTAAAGTCGATGCCGTTGGTGGTACGGCGCGGGTTGCCAAAATGGGTAGGCGTGGTTAGTCCCTGAACCTCAACCAGCAAAGGACGTGTACCCTCCATGGTTACTGCAATGGCCGACCCCGGTGCATTCACCATGCGCTCTGCCAAAAAGACCTCGCTGGGGTTGCTGACCTCCACCATGCCTTTTTCCTGCATTTCAAAGACGCCTACCTCGCTGGTGGCGCCAAAACGGTTCTTTACACTGCGCAGCAGGCGGTAGCTTTGGAATTGCTCGCCTTCCAGGTAAAGCACGGTATCCACGATGTGCTCCAGCACGCGCGGGCCGGCAATGGTGCCTTCCTTGGTAACATGCCCAATCACGAAGACGGTGATGCCGGTGGTCTTGGCCAGCTCGCGCAGGCGGGCAGCGCATTCCCGTACCTGGCTGATGGATCCCGCCGAACTCTCCATTTCAGGCAGGGTCATGGTTTGAATCGAATCGATAATTACCAGGCTGGGCTTAAGGCTGCCGATCTGCGTAAAAATGGAAGCCAGGTTGGTTTCGGTTAAGAGGTAAAGGGTCTTTGGCAGGCTTTGCTGCTTTTCTGAGCTGCCTGCCACCAGACGCCTGGCACGCATTTTGATTTGCTGCTCCGATTCCTCGCCACTCACATAGAGCACCACACTCTCCTGAGCCAGCAACATTGCCATTTGCAGGGTAAGCGTGCTTTTCCCAATGCCCGGGTCGCCCCCAATCAATACGATGGAGCCAGGCACAATACCTCCGCCCAGTACGCGAGCGAACTCCTCCATTACCAGGGGGATGCGCTCTTCCGGGCTGTCTTGAATATCGGCTAAAGGTTTGACGGTCGCGGCAGAAGAAAGCCCGGGCAAGGGACTTGCTGCCCGGGCATTATTCTTTTCCTGTTCTACAACCTCTTCCACCATACTGTCCCAGGTACCGCAGCCAGGGCAGCGGCCAAAGCGGACGCTGGACACCTTACCGCACTGCGCGCACACATAGCGGGTGTAAAGTTTTGGCATCAGGCCTCCGAAACAGGCTGCGGTTCAGCTTCTTTATCCAGGTTTTCAAAAACTTCTGGCAGCTCACCGGACTTGCGCAGAACAATCTTTTGCACAGGTTTTTCGTCCTCACCCTCGGCTGGCTGCTCTTCGGTATCTACCAGGATTGTGTCGCCGGCGCTAAACTGGCCGGCCAGAATGGCATCCGAAAGCTGTTCTTCGACCTGCTGCTGAATCACACGCCGTACCGGCCGGGCGCCCATTTCCGGGTCAAAGCCTTCCTCGGCAAGAAGGTCCAGCGCAGCTTCACTGGGCTGCAGTTTCAGTTTGAACTCTTCCAGGCGTTCGCTTACTTTTTCGATCTCCAGGGCCACAATCTGGCGGATATCCTCACGGTTCAATCCGCGGAATACGATCACTGAGTCCAGACGGTTGATAAACTCTGGCCTAAAACTGCGCTTGAGCGCGTCGATCAACTTCTTGTGCATCTCATCATAGGCCATCTGCTCTTCCTGTTTGGCATCAAAATCAAGGGAGAAGCCAAATGCGTTTTGGCGTTTAATCAAATCGGCGCCAATATTGGTGGTCAGGATGATGATGGCGTTTTTGAAATCGACCTTTACACCTTTTGCGTCGCTCAGGTGGCCTTCTTCCATAATTTGCAGGAGCATATTCAGCGCTTCAGGGTGGGCCTTCTCGACCTCGTCAAATACGACAATCGAGTAGGGTTTGCGCCGGATGGCCTCGGTAAGCTGGCCGGCTTCATCATAGCCTACATAACCAGGAGGTGCACCAACCAGGCGGCTCATGCTGTGCCGCTCCATAAACTCGCTCATATCAATTTGAATCAGCGCGTCTTCGCTGCCAAACATAATCCGGGCCAGGGCCTTGGTCAGTTCGGTTTTTCCCACGCCAGTCGGGCCCAGGAACATAAAGGAACCAACCGGGCGATGCGGATTTTTAAGCCCTGCCCGTGCCCGCCGTACCGCCTTGCTTACGGCACTAATCGCTTCCGACTGGCCAATAATAGCCTCGCCAAGCAGTTCTTCCATCTTGAGCAGCTTATCAGCCTCGGTCGATTCCAGCTGGGTCAGCGGAATGCCCGTCCACATACTGATTACCTCGGCCACATCTTCGGAGCTTAAATTCGGTGCTTTGGCTCGATCCCAGCTTTCCTGCAAACCGGACAGTTTTTCTTCGAGATCGGCCTGTTCAGCCAAAAGCTCCTGCAGGCGGTCGTTATCCTCATTTTTCCGTGCTGCGCGCATTTCACTGCGCAAAGTGCGCAGCTGCGCCATCAGTTCTTTGCTGTTGATTGCGTTTTCGCTTTTGTACATGCGTACGCGGCTGGCAGCTTCGTCTACCAGGTCAATGGCCTTATCGGGCAGGAAGCGTTCGGTTACATAACGGCTGGAAAGTACCGCCGCCGATTCCAGAGCTTCATCACTGATGTTCAGGCGATGGTGTTCTTCATAATTGGGACGGATCCCTTTGAGGATCTCGATCGTTTCAGCTACGCTGGGCTGTTCCACTACAATCGGCTGGAAACGGCGTTCCAAGGCGGCGTCGCTCTCGATATGCTTGCGGTACTCGTTGAGGGTTGTTGCGCCAATTACCTGCAGTTCACCTCGGGAGAGGGCAGGTTTAAGGATATTCGCTGCGTCCACCTGGCCGCCAGCTCCGCCAGCCCCTACCAGCATATGCAGCTCGTCAAAGAAAACGATGGCGCCGCTGGCTTTCAATTCGTCAATCACACGCTTAAGACGCTCTTCAAACTGACCGCGGTACATCGTACCGGCTACCAGCGAGCCCACATCCAGCTGCAGCACACGCTTATTAAGCAGCAGGGCCGGCACATCGCCTTCCACGATGCGCTGGGCCAGACCTTCAACAATGGCTGTTTTGCCCACGCCAGGGTCGCCGATGAGGGCCGGGTTGTTCTTAGAACGGCGCGCCAAAATTTGAATCACGCGCTCAATTTCTTTTTTGCGGCCTACCACGGGGTCCAGCCGGCCTTCTTCAGCCCAGGCGGTGAGGTCAGTTGCCAGCTGGTCTACCAGGGGAGTCTTACTATCCTCGGTTTTTTTCTGCCTGCTGCTCTGTTCCTTGCCCACAGTATGCTTTTCAAGCTCGGGCCGGGGTGCCTGTTGGGTATTGTCTTCATCGCCTTCGCGAGCTTCGGCCACAGCGCGCCGAATTTCGCGCTTTACCTGCTGGGGAGTAATGCCAAACTTCGCCAGCAGCTGCATTGCCCGGCTGCCTTCGTTGTTGGCCAGAGCCAGCAGGATATGCTCGGTGCCCACCTGGCGCTGGTTGCTGTTGCGTGCTTCTTCCAAGGCACGTTCTAATGCTCCGCGGGTCTCATCCGCAAGGGTATAACTTTGCAGAACCTCATCCGGAATCGGATCCAGGCTTACCAGGTTTTGCAGGGCGTCTGTTTCCAGGCCCAGTTCAAAGAGTACCCGTTGTGCAATGGTGCCGCGTTCCAAAACCAAGCCCAAGAGCAGATGGGCGGTATCGATTTCACTCTGACGCAAGCGCTCAGCCTCCAGCTGTGCCAAAGAGAGCACCCGCTTTGCTTTTTGCGTAAATTGATTCATGCCAGCCATGGCATCCTCCACTTAAACCTGCCATATGATCCCGCCGTTTGGATTTCGGCAGGCTGAAATCGGGCGGGGAAATTTGTTTCGTCAAGAGACACAAAGGTCTTTATGGTGATTGTACCAAAAAGGCAAGCTGCTTTGCCTGACGGCAAGTCTTTATGATGGAATATTAATAGTCTTTATCAAGGAATAAAGCCGGAGCTTTTAATCCTGCACGGGCAAGGTTAGTCTTTCTGTTCAAAAGTGTTGCGGATCAAAGATTTGACCGAAGCCGGAAGAAATGACGGCTTCGAGTTACACATCAAGAACTTTATGCGGTTTAAGTAATTTGCGTCTCCGAGTCCTTCTCATGTACAATCTGTGATTGTTAACTATTTAAAAGAAAACGGAGCAATCATGGCCATTGATACACCCTATACCCATAACAGTTTGGTGATCTACGAGGTTTACGTCCGCAATCATACTCCCGAGGGAACCTTTAAAGCCTTTGAGGCGGACCTGGACCGCATCCGCAGCATGGGCGTGGATGTGGTGTGGTTTATGCCCATCCATCCCATTGGCAAGGTCAATAAAAAGGGCAGTTTGGGCTGCCCCTATTCCATCAGCGACTACCGCGCAGTGAATCCCGAGTACGGTACGCTGGAGGATTTTAAGCACACGATTGCGGCCATCCACGCCCGCGGCATGAAGGTAATGATCGATGTGGTTTACAACCACACCGCCCACGACTCGCTGTTAGTGCGCGATTATCCTCAGTTCTTCCACCAGGATAGCGAAGGCAGGCCGATGACCACCGTGCCCGAATGGAGCGATGTCATTGACCTCAAGCATCCCCAGCCCGAGCTGGCGCAATACCTGATTGACTCGCTAAAGTTTTGGGTTAGCCTGGGCGTTGACGGCTTCAGGTGCGACGTCGCTTCTCTGGTGCCTGCGAGTTTCTGGTTGGAAGCGCGCCGCCAGGTTGCCGAGCTGAATCCCAACACCATCTGGCTTGCTGAGGCAGTCCATGCTGCCTTCGTAGCCTCTCGGCGCAAGGCAGGCTTGAGCGGTTATTCGGATAGCGAAATCTATCAGGCCTTTGATATGAGCTACGATTACGACATCTGGCCCATCCTGCAAAGTGTGATTGCCGGCAGCGAGCCCCCTGCCCGCCTGCTGGAGATGCACCGTTTTCAGGAGGCTATTTACCCCCGCACTTATGTAAAAATGCATTGCACTGAAAATCATGACCAGCGGCGTGTTATGGCTTTGGCTCCCACACGCCAGGCCGCTCTGGCATGGACAGCCTTTGAGGCCTTCAACAAAGGCGCTTTTCTGATTTATGCCGGCCAGGAAAGTGAAGCCAAGCATACCCCCAGCCTCTTTGACCGTGACCTGATTGATTGGGAGGACTATCCTCTGCAGGACTTCTTTACCGCACTTTTCAAGGTGAAGCACCATCCCCTGGTTTTGGAAGGAGTCTTTGAAATTCTGCAAGCCGAACCAGTTGTTTTGGCGGCCTACGTTGGCGAAAAAGCCAGCTTGCTGGGCGCCTTCAACCCCTCAGGTTTTGACGGGCCGATCAGTTTTCCTGTGGACGATGGAGCTTATCGAGACTTGCTGAGCAATAATGAGGTGAAAGTGATAGATGGTGAAACCAGGTTTTCATCCCCGGCGCTTGTTTTGGAGCTGCCTCAAATCCTGAATCTCAAACCCTTCCACTCTGTGCTGATGGATGGGGATCATATATAGCAGAGCCAAACCATAAAAACCGCTAAGGTCGTTTCCTTCTGTAAAAATTGTATGTATCCAATCTGCCTGATGATTTAGGCAGATTGGAAAGTAGTAATAAACTCCTGGCATTGAAATAATCTTCACAACAAAAACATATCGTGATACGATTCACGTTATAAAGTTCCAACCTTAATCCCCGGAGACTACACATGACAAAGCGTATGAAGGCGTTCCGAATATTGACCGCCCTTGTGTTTGTTGTTGTTGCTTTAGCTTCCTTAACTCCGCAACCAATACTTGCGCTTTCCAGTTCCATTATCATTGCAGAAGTTTATGGAGGCGGAAGTGCAGCTGGCAGCTCCTTACCGGACTACCTCGTCCTTTTCAACATGTCTTCAGAAGCACAGTCCATGAATAATTGGAAACTCTATGGAATCCAGGGCAGCGGCTTGGGGGATGATAATCCGCCGGTAATCATTTCCGGAACCATCGCAGCAAGAGATCATTTTCTGATCCAGCTGACTGAGGGTAACTTCCCGGAAAGCAGCTTCCCGAGCCCGGATCTAAAGATCAGTCTGGGCCTTAGGCCTGACTCGCTTGCGGTCCGGCTTACAGACGCTAATGGCCTCGAAATTGATAAGGCTGGTTTTGGAATTGCTCAGGGGACGTCTGCACCCAAGTTTGGCTTGCTATATGAGACTGAGAGTGGCCCGCATCTTTCAGAGAGCTTGTCTGGGCGGCGCAACGACCCTTGTGTAGACACAGATAATAATAAGAACGATTTTTCAGCAGTTACTCCCGATCCTCTACATGCCGACACTATTTTTACATGCGCTGCGCCTCCCGATCCGGCGCCTGCCATTACAGGTTTCAGCTTCGATCCGGTAGAAACAGTTAAGCTCCCTGTTGGAGCGGGAATTACTGTAAGCTTTTCCGAATCAGTCAGCTTTCCTCCCAGTGCAGACCAAAAGCCATTCTTTTTCTGCAATGGTGATGCCCAGAGCCAAGAACGCAGTGCAAGCTTGCTTGCGCTGCCCGTTGAAGACCCTGTACCTCCCGAGAGTCGCTGGCTCATCACACCAGTTGCAGCCCTGCCTTATGCAACTGACTGCACCTTAAATATCCCCGCAGCATCCCTTAGCGATTCAGCAGGCAACCACCTTGCCCAAGATGGCAGTTTCTCCTTTACAACCCAGTCTCAACCCCCGCCGGCTGCATCCATCACCGAGATAAGCGTTCAGGGCGGCAGTGCCTGGGCACAACGCGATGCCAGCCTTAACGTTAGCTTTAGCACAGCTCTCACCCCACCCGAGGCCTGGTTCTCGCTTTCCTGCAACCAAATTGCCATCCCCGCTACTTTTTCACCCGTTACAGAAGCGCAAAGTTTTAATATCCAGCCAGGTGTCCTATTCGAGTATGGGGCAAATTGCGCGCTCACCATCCAAAGAACTACTTTTGATCCAGCTTTAGACCGGGACTACAGCTTCAATTTCACTGTGCGCAGTCACGACGACCCTGCTCCCACACTGCTTAGTTCCCTGCCGGCACACAATGCTTCCAATGTAAATCTAAGCTTACCAATCCGCCTCAACTTCTCAGAGCCTGTCACGATCGATATGCAGTACGCAGTCTTGGACTGCGGCTCTGGGATGATCGGCATGGAACACAGCACGGACCCATCTAATCCCAATACGCTCCTTCTCACTCCCGAGCACGCTTTGCCTGCCGCATCTGCCTGCACACTTAGTGTTCCAAACACTGCTATCTCCGATAATGATCTCCTGGATCCGCCTGATAACCCCAGCGAAGGAATCAACCTCAGCTTTACTACGGCTGCACAAAGCTGCTTGCCTGCTACCCATACCATCATGCAAGTTCAAGGCACTGGTGCGGAAACCCCTTACCTGGATCAAACCGTTACAGTACAGGGGGTTGTTACAGCCCTTTTCCCAGACCTGAAAGGCTTTGCAATCCAAGACCCAGTTGGAGATGCGAACCCTGCCAGTTCTGATGGGATATTTGTTTACATATATCAGGGCCTGCCTGCGGATATTGCCGTGGGCGATCAGCTTAGCGTTACGGCTTTGGCTCTTGAATATCTTGGCCAAACCCAACTTAGCTCCAAGAAAGGCAGCCCGGATGTTCAAGTTGTGAACTGCGGAGCAACCGGCCTTACTTTTTCTCCAATTCCGCTCAGCCTCCCCTTCGATTCCTACGACCCTGAGCCATATGAGGGTATGCTGGTAAGTTTTGCACAACCATTGGTAATCACGGAGCATCACAACTACCAACGCTACGGCTACATCTCATTAAGCTCCAGGCGCTATTTCACCCCTACGGCGATCTATACCCCAGGGCCTCAGGTTATTGCGGCACAGCAAGCCCAGCTGCGCGACATACTCTTCTTGGATGATGCCAGCAGTGCTCAAAACCCTCGCCAGCTGCGTCACCCGGATGGTGCTGCCTTTAGCTTGGAGCATCGTTTCCGCGGCGGTGACGAGGTCATTGGAGTTACCGGCCTTCTCGATCAATACCAATCCACCTACCGCATCCAGCCAACTGCAGGAGCTCAATATCAGGAACGCAATCCGCGTCCTCCTGCCCCGCAGCTCATTAATGGCGAGCTGCGTATAGCCAGCCTTAATGTTCTTAATTACTTCACTACTCTCGATAATGGTTCTGATATCTGTGGTCCTGATGGCTTGCAGGAATGCCGCGGTGCCGATAACCTCAATGAGCTTGAACGCCAGCGAGATAAACTGGTGGCAGCCATCAAAGGAATGCAGGCGGACGTGATCGGGCTGATCGAAATCGAGAATGACCGCCCCGGCCAACTAGCCGATTATGCCGTTGACAGCCTTGTCACGGACATCAACGCACAGCCGGGTTATGGTAATTATGCTTATGTTCCCACCGGTGCCATCGGCAATGATGTTATTAAGGTAGCCCTGATCTATAATACCGACAAACTGACATTGGAAGGCAGCCCTGCAATCATCTCCGCCGTTGGTTTCGATGCCTCACTCAACCGGCCAGCTTTGGCTCAAAGCTTTAAAGACAAAGGCAGTGACCAAATTTTTACGGTGGCAGTCAATCATCTTAAGTCCAAAAGCAGCGCTTGCGAAAATGACCCCGACCTGGGAGATGGTGCCGGCAACTGCAACCTCACCCGTACTTCTGCTGCCGCTGCATTGGTCAAGTGGCTTTCGAATGACCCTACTGGAACCGGTTCGGACATGTTCCTTATCCTGGGCGATCTGAACGCCTACGCCCAGGAGGATCCCATTTACGCTATTCGCCGCGGTCCCGATGGCCTCCTTTATACCGATGACGACTTTATCAATATCATTGAACGCTTCCAGGGCCCCGATGCTTATTCCTATTCCTATGATGGGGCAATCAGCTACTTGGATCATGGTCTTGCCAACCGCAAACTGGCAAGCTATATCTTGGACGCCGGCTACTGGCATATCAACGCCGATGAGCCCAGTGTTCTGGACTACGACACCAGTTACAAACCCGCCGAGGTGGATGCTCTCTATGAGCCCAACGCTTACCGATCTTCCGACCACGACCCGATATTGGTCTCGTTGTTACTGAACTATCTGCCTCAGGCCAAGAACGATTTCTACCGTACGGATATGAACCTTACGCTCAGGGTAGCGATGCCCGACGGAGTACTGTGGAATGACCGGGATGTGAATATCTACGACCGCCTCACTGTCAGCCTGGTAAGCGGCCCGCGGTATGGCAGCCTGGAACTCAAAGCGGATGGGTCCTTTGTTTACAAGCCGGAGCTTAATTGGTCCGGCGATGACAGCTTTGTGTACCGCATCCACGATGCGCCTGGTCTGCGTGCCAATGGCTCGCAAACGGCCACTGTTACTATCCGTGTCTTCCATTCCAATATTCCAGCTCCCTGGCAGCAGCTTTACCTGCCGGTTATCCGTCGCTAAGCAGTCCGATAAACGAAAACAGCCGACCCAATCAAAAGGTCGGCTGTTTTCGTCAGCGAAGTGGTTAAATGTTGAAGCGTACCTCGATGATATCCCCATCGGCCATGAGATAGTTTTTTCCTTCCACGCGCAGGCGGCCTTTATTGCGCGCTTCTGCCGTTCCCCCATACTGGATCATATCTTCAAAGCTTACGATCTCGGCCCGAATAAAACCCTTTTCAAAGTCGCTGTGAATTACCCCGGCTGCTTCCTTGGCTGTGCCGCCCCGGCGCAGGGTCCAGGCGTGAACTTCCTTTTCGCCGGCTGTGAAAAAGGTTTGCAGGCCCAGCAAGTCGTAGCTCAGCCGGATGAGTCGCTCCAGGCTGGTTTCGGTGATGCCGAATTCCTCCATGAAGATCTGGGCATCCTCCTCGGGCAGGGCGGCAATGTCCATTTCCAGTTTGGCCGGCAGGCTAATCACCTGGGTGTGCGGATGCGGACTATGGTACTCCAGGGGAGGCTGATCCTCACTTTGATTGATGACGACGATCTGGGGTTTACGACTTAGGAAGCCAAAGGAAGCCAGAACCTTATCCTCCTCTGGCGTGAAGGCATAATGACGCAGAGATTTTTCAGCTGCCAGGACCTCTTGCAGTCGTTCAAAAATCTCTATCTCTGCGGCAACCTGCTCCCGTGGGCGGGCCACACCGCGGCGGTGTTCCTCCTGCAGGCGTTCCAGGCGCCTTTCTACCATGATCAGATCGTTCAGGATAAATTCAGTGTCCATTACGTTCACATCGCGGATGGCGTCCACCGATCCGCTTAGATGCGGCACAACCGGGCTTTCAAACTGTCGTACTACGTGCAAAAAACCGTCCATCTGAGCCAGCTGATTAATCAGTGCTCCCGGCAGTCCATCCTTGCTTTTACTGCCGTCTAAGCCGGCAATATCTGCATAAGTCACTTTAGTACGCACCACCTTCTTGGGTTTATAAATGGCAGCCAGTTGGTCTACACGCGGGTCGGGAACATCCACTACCGAAGTATGGACCTCCATCTGACCGCTGCTCATTTCGGTACTGACATCCGCTTTGGTAAGCGCCTTGTAAAGTGTCGTCTTGCCTGATTGGGGCAGACCGATAATGCCCAGTTGCATAATTTGCCTCCAAATTTACTGCAGCGATTATACCTTCTAGGCAAGTTATTGCCGTAAGAAACTTCAGCTTATCTTTTTTGGCGATTAATAGCTATTTGCCCGTCTGCTTAAATTCAAGATATGGTAAAATTTTCATCCACTTGCCGAAGTGGCGGAACAGGCAGACGCGCACGACTCAAAATCGTGTACCGGAAGGTATGTGGGTTCGATTCCCACCTTCGGCATTCTAGATTTTACTTCCTTATCCTTATTACAAAACAAATACTTTGAGCGTCATACGCTGCACACAGCGTATGATTTCCGTCAAAGGGTTGCAGCTGGGTAATATGAAAGAGGAAAGCCGCAAGAACCTTGAAACCAATATCATGCCAAGGTTATGGGGAACATCGCATCCTTCAGTTTTCAAGAGCTTGAAGAGAAAAACCTAGCAAATACGATTTTGAAAACGCTTGCCGATACACTACAATTGTTGTTACATAAACATAGCCTAACCAAATGGGCGTCGCCCTAGGGGAACGGCGCAGAAGGATTGCCAGTAACATGGGAGCAAATTAGTGGCAATCCTTTGCGTTATACCATTACAAGCTAGTTAAAAAACACCACGCTCACCCCGTCTCCGCCTTCTTTTTCTCCCCCGCTTTCCCAACGCTGCACTTGCGGAGCCTGCCTTAAAGTCTCCCGTACAGCCTGCCGCACCGCACCGGTGCCTTTCCCATGAATGACACGTCCAAAGGGCATACCCGCTAAACTGCAGGCTTCCAGGTAATCGTCTAACTTATCCAGCGCATCTTCCACACGGTACCCGCGCAGGTCTAGCTCTAAGCCTGGGCTGCCTGCACTGGGCAAAACTGTCTTTCCACTTACAGCTTTCTTCTCGGGAGCCGCAGCATCTGTACCTGGCTTGTCTGCCTCCTTGCCTTTGCGCTCTACTTCTACGTTCCGCAGACGCATTCGCAGTGCCCCAGCCTGTACTTCCAGTTCTTCACCTTGAATGGCAGTCACACACCCTTCGGTACCCAGCTTGCGTACAAGCACTTTATCCCCAATTTTTAATGGCCGTTCTTCGCTGTGTTGGCGTGGCTTCTTCGGTTTTTTGGGAGTTTTGCCGGCATAGGCGGTTGCCAGTCTGTCTAGCAAAGCTTCCAGTTCATCGCTTTCTGCCTGGGCTTCAGATCCGGTCTTCAAACGAGCCATTTGCTGCCGCAGTTCACTTAACTCACTGCGCAATGCATCCAGCTCATTTTCCGCTTCACGCTGGGCCTTCTCTAGTATTTTTGCTTCGTTACCCTCCAGCTCTTCCAGGCGGGCATTCACCTTGTTCCGCGCAAGCTCAGCTTCCTCACGTGCCTTATCGGCAGCGATATAGGCGTTGCGGGTTTGCTCGCGCTGGCGGTAAATTTCTGCCAGCAAGTCTTCTGCATGCAATTCAGCGGGGTCTAGCTCTGCCTTGGCTGCTGCAATGATGGCTGGGTCCAGGCCCAAACGTTCTGCAATAGCCAATGCATTACTGCGTCCAGGCAAACCAATTGTCAAATGATAGGTTGGTTGCAGGGTCTCTAGGTCGAACTCTAAACTGGCATTGGTTACGCCTTCCGCGCTATGCGCATAGGCTTTTAGTTCGGGATAATGCGTTGCGATCATGCAGCTAATTCTGCGCTTCAGCAAAGCATCCAGCACTGCTCTTGCCAGTGCTGACCCTTCTTGCGGGTCGGTTCCTGCGCCCAGTTCGTCAAGCAGCACCAGACTGCGTGCGTCGGCTTTGCGCAAGATGCGTACGAGCTGTTTGATGTGGCCGCTAAAAGTCGAAAGTGATTGTTCGATGCTCTGTTCATCACCGATATCGGCAAACACGTCTTTAAACACACTCAGGCGGCTGCCAGACCGTGCTGGGATATGTAATCCGCTCTGCGCCATTAGAACAGCCAGACCCAGTGTTTTTAGGGTCACGGTTTTTCCGCCAGTGTTAGGTCCTGTAAGAATCACCGCAAAGGTTTCAGGGTTCAGGCAAATATCGATCGGCACGGCTTTATCAGGATCCAGCAGGGGATGCCTGGCCTGAATCAGCCAAATTGTCGAACCCGGGTGCTGTGCAGCGGAATTTTTATCCAATGCTACCAATTCGGGTTCACTGGCGCGCAATTCGTCCGCATATCTGCCTTTTGCAAAAATGAGGTCCAGCTTTGCCATTGCATTGCTGGTAGCGTCTAGTGCCATACTATTTTCTGCTATACGCAAAGAAAGTGCATGTAAAACCCGCAGCACCTCATCCCGTTCGGCCAGCTCCAGCTCCCGATAGCGGTTATTCCATTCCACTACCTGCAGCGGCTCAATGAACAAGGTTGCACCGCTCGCGCTTTGGTCGTGCACCAGTCCTTTAATGCGGCCCTTAAACTCGGACCGCAAAGGCAACACATAACGGCCATTGCGCTGTGTAATCAAGGTCTCCTGCAGCATCTTGCTCTGTTGGGGGTCGGTAATGTAGCGGGTCATCCGTTCCATCAGTCGTGCGTGAGTTACCTTCATCTCGGACCGGATGCGGTTCAGATCCTCCGAAGCCGTATCCAAAACCTCTCCGCGTTCAGTGATGGTGCGGTTGATTTGGTCTACCAGGCCCAAACCACCGCTTAGATCTGCCCCTAAATCTGCCAGCAACGGCACCTTATCCGCAAGTTCTTCAAGGATGCGCTTGGCTTCGCGTGAAAGTGTTAAGGTATTGCGTATGGCTAAAAACGCTGCCGCTTCCAGTGTTATTCCATGCTGTGCCTGGTCCGTAAGTAGACGCATGTCGCTGGCGCCTTCAAAGTCTAAGTCAGCATTCAAGCTGAGTAGCAGCCTTGCCTCACTGGTTTCTGCCTGCAGATGCAGCGCTTTTTCCAGGTTAGCCGTCGGACGCAAGGCTTCTGCCAGTTTCATCGAAGCCTCAAAACATGTAAAAGACTTCAGACGAGCAAGAACTTTATGGTATTCCAGCAAAATCAGGCTTTTTGGGTCCATGAAATGCCTTTTCGATACTGCTTAATGACAAGCTGCAACAAACTCTTTAAAGAGTTTAAGCATGGCTGGATCGCTGCTAAAAAGCTCTTCCGGATGCCATTGCACGCCTAAAACAAAGCGCTTTTGAGGCAGTTCAATCCCCTCAATAATCCCATCTTCCGCACTCGCACTTAGAAGCAAGCCCTCGCCCAACTGCAAAACGCTTTGGTGGTGCAGGCTATTTGTGTTCACTTCGCTGCAGCCTAAACACTCTGCCAGTAAGCTTCCAGGCGTAACCTTCAAACGGTGAACCAGCTTTTCGCGCGGAAAGTCCGGATACCAGTCATGTTTTAAAGCTCCCGGATGCTGGCTCTTAATGTCGCCGATCAAAGTTCCTCCCAGGCATACATTCAGCACCTGGCAACCGCGGCAAATAGCCAGCAGGGGTTTGTTGCTGGCTAAAATCAGTTCCAGCATTCCCAATTCAAACTTGTCACGTTTGGGGTCAATCCCGTAAAAGTCTGCTGTTTTTTCAGCGCCGTAATGGATGGGGTCAACGTCTCCGCCGCCGGCAAACACAAAGCCATCAAAACGATCTACAAGACCAGGCCAGTCTCTTTTGCGCAGCGTGTTAGGCAGAATCACGGGTATCCCCCCGCCAGCCAAAATAGCCTGAATGTAGGTTTTGCTCATTCCATGGTCGGGGTTGCGTTGTTTGTTTTTACGGTAAACTCCAGAAATCGCGATCAGTGGTTTCAAGCTTTTGGACATTTATCTCTCCTGCCAGAAATACAAAAAGGCTTTGCCTCAATGACTGAAAATAATATCAGACCAGCCGGGCAAAGCCTTCCCATAGTTTTTGCGGGTTACCCCGCCATCAACTAAAAGCGCTGCTTGAGGCGTGCGCTCTTGCCAGTGCGTTCGCGCAGGAAGTAGAGCCGTGCGCGGCGTACCTTGTTGTGGCGTTCAACTACCAGGCGCGCAATGCGCGGGGAGCGCTTGAGGAAGGTACGTTCTACACCAATGCCGTTGCTGGCGATACGGCGAACCGTGAAGCTGGCGTTATTGCCTGAACCGCGTACATACAGCACCACACCCTTAAATTCCTGGATGCGTTCGCGTTCCCCTTCCTTGATCTTATAGTGCACCGAAACCGAGTCCCCGGGGAAGATGTGCGGGATGTTGGCGTTTTGTTCGGCTTGGACGGATTTCATCAGTTCGCTATGGTTCATCTTGCATTCCTTAATTAATACAGTGTAAAAAGCGTCCAATCTTTTGCGGGACGCGAAGGCAAAGTATAACACGAGTCAGCCCGCCTTTGTCAAGTCCGAATTGAAGGATTGTGCAAAGGTCTCTGCAACAAATAGGTTTAACTTTTCGACCTGCTTACGGCGCTGCTTCGGTGCCGCGCCTGCAAACAGTGCAAGCTCTAAAATCTGCCCAAGTCCTTCAGAATCCCCGGAGCAAAGCTCATGATCAGCACACCGGCAAGCACCGCAAACACAATACTGATCACATAAAGGATCAGGTATGCCTTGGCGAGGTTCTTCTTGTTCAGGTTTACTTTGCTTCCGAATCCCCAGACGAGCAGCAAAATGAAATTCAGAAAGGGAATACCCATCAGGATGAAGGTCAGCAGGTAGTCCTTTACCCCCAAAGGGGCCGTATCTTCATAAGCCATTGGTCTGCCGTAAGCAGGCGGGACTGCTGGGTATACTGGTTGAGCCGGATAACCGCTGGTTGGCCTCCCTGCAATTCCTGCTGCAACGGGCGGTGGATAGCTCCCGCTTGTACCCAAAACTGCACCGCAGACAGGGCAATTCCTCGCCCCTTCATTTACACTACTGCCGCACTTATCACAAAACATCTTCACCTCTCATCACTCTTAACCTACGAAAGACTAACCAGAATCACAGCACCCTTATTTTAGCAGAGGACATCTACAGCGTTCACAATGATCGGCTTGAATGCTGCAAATTTCTGAATTGTAAATCATTGAAGGCAACCAGGCAGGTACAGCTATTTACTGCTCAGATTGCCCAAAAGCGATACAGCTGCCAGTAGAGAACATTCAGGATCGTCACAGATATAAATACGAAACTAAGGTGACTTAACCATTTTCTCTTGCTCTGCTCGTGTTGTCTAACCTTGCCTAAATACAAAGCCAAAAGCAGCAGCAGAGCAATTCCCAGGATGCCAAACAGAATGAATTGCCACAGGATGTTCTCCAGTCTCTGAAAAGTCATTGCCTGCACGATCAAAACCACTAAATTGAGCACAGTAAGTATTTGCAATCCAGAAGCGAGCAGTCTCCAACGGCGGGGAAGGTCTTTTGGAAAAACTTCACCGCTTTTCTTTTGCTTACGGTAACGCAGGATGCTGCCAATCACTCCGTCCCCAATTAAGGTCCAAAGTGCGTAGAGTGCTCCTAAAATCATCCCTCCCAGGAGGACAAAGATGACTATTAGCTCCCAAGTCTCCACGCGAATCAGGTCATTGATGGTGTAAATTACCCGTTCTTTGCCATTCTTTTGCTCTAAGACCCAAAACGTTTTTAAATCACTCTCCTCCATCGTGACCAGGTTGCTGCTCAACAGCGCGAAAGGGCCGTCAATGGTGGTACGAGCTGGACGGAAAAAGCCAGCAGGAATCTCAGTGTTATATCCTGCCAGATCTGAGTCTTCAAACTTACCAAAAATCAAGGGCATCATTTCAGCGTTGTATATTTTTTCAGCAGATTGATTGGTCATTACTACCACACCAATCCCTGAGATTGGGTCAAACTGTAAAACTGAAGAACAGCCGGCAGTGTTGCCCCCATGCCCCAAGGTTCTGACTTTATAAAAACCAGTCCAAAAACCATGCGAGTTGATCCCCACGCCGCTGTCTCCAAAGTAAGAGCTGGGTTGGTACAGTTTTTCAAGCGTTTCAGCTTCTTTAAAAAGGGGCGACCCCAGTTTACTATCCTGAACCAACGCTGAAGCAAAGGCCAAAAAATCATTGAGGGTTCCAGTGGCCATTCCAGCTGGATATAACGGAATCTGGTGCCTGCATTCTGCAATCAGGCGGCGGCTTGCGGTATAACAGTGTAGCTCTATACGCGCATCTCGTACTGCGGGGTTGTCCGAAAGATCAGAAGCAAGCGCTGTATTCTTCATCCCTAGCGGCTCAAAAATAGCGTCATGCACATACTGATGAAAGGGCTTCCCGCTGACAGTTTCGACAATATAACCGGCCAGAGCTGCACCCCAATTGGAATAGGCGTGAATCTCACCTGGTCGGTAAATCTGAACTGGCGGAAAGTCCTGCAGAGCAGCAGCCAAACTCTTTGGTTCAATATCTGGCGAAATAAAGAGATTTACAATTTTTTCCTGAAACCCTGGCGTGTGATTCATCAGGTCTTGCAAGGAGATTTCATCGTCATATTTTAGATTGGTTAAAAAATTATCAGGCAGGTAATTTTTTATATCTGTATGCAAGTCGACCAAGCCTTGCTCCTCAAGCTGCATCACACTCACCCAGACTAAAAGCTTGGTAACAGAACCCCATTCGAAGACGGTCTCTTCGGTCACCGGTAACTCTGCTCCGATGTCAGCATACCCAAAGTAATTTTTATAAATCGGGCCTTTTGCATCAAAGACTGCAAGGGCAAGCCCTGCAGTAGTAGCCTGGTTTTCTGCTACATAATCTTCGATCTCCTGCCCGATATCTGCATAGCTGATACCTGAGGGTAAATACTCCAGCCCTTGGGCCGATACGTTGCCAACAGCTATGGATGCCAGCGCAAGGATCAGGAATAAGAAACTTAAGAACCTTACTTTCATAATCTGAACAACCCTATTCTTTCATCATTTTTAAATTATTATAGGGTGTTGACTGAAAGCAAGCTTAACCTTTCGTTGTGACGGGGTTATTACCAGGTAAAAAAAGGGTGTATCTGAGCTTATTTAAGACGCTGGAAATAATAAACTTACATCAATATATATGAAGCTTTTTTAGTATCTGGCATAAATCAAGGAGTTCGGGTCTCTCTAAGGATTATGTTATTCCAAATTTGCTCAAAAGACCTTGCTTTGTTCTCTAGTAAGTTAAAATTCCCCATATCTTAATAGTGGGGCAGCCAGTTTTCTTGATCCTTACAGCTTTGGCCCCTTTTTTAAGCATGAATTGCAATAATGTGAATATTACGGATACAAAATTAGCAAAATTTGCTTAATACTCCCCCTAAACCCAATATCTATCCTAAAATCATAATGTGAAGGCTTGTTCCTGGTGTGTTTCTTTTCCACACCCAGACAGTTAGGAGCAGGATAAGGAAACTTATGAGCACTCTGCCGCAGCAAATCTTAAGTTCTTCCCGACTTTCTTCACGCGCGGCTGTTTTTTTTCAAGTAAACCACATTCTCTAAGAGACGCCTATGATCACCTATGTTTTAAAAAGGATTGGTATTGGTTTATTAACGATTTTCGTCTTGGTTACGCTGGCTTTTTTCTTGATGAAAATCCTCCCCGGCGGCCCTTTTGACAGCGAGCGTGTGCAAGATCCGCGTGTGGAGGAGATCATCGCACAAAAATATAACCTCGACAAGCCAGTCCACCAGCAGTACTTTATTTATCTCAAAGAACTCCTGCAAGGCGACCTGGGTCTTTCCTTTAAAAAAGCGGGTGTTTCAGTAGCCAGTCTCATCACCAAGCTCTCGCCTATCACTATGCGTCTCGGTTTCGTAGCATTTGGTTTCTCGGTTACGATTGGTATTACCCTGGGCATCATTGCTGCGCTCACCAAACACACTTGGGTCCGTACCCTTATCGTTGCAGGCGCTACACTTGGCATCAGTATCCCGGGTTTTTTGCTGGCTATCTTTCTTATTTATGTCTTTGCTGTAAACCTGCGTGCCTTGCCAGTTATTGGCCTTTCTACCTGGCGGCATTATGTCATGCCCACCATGGCGCTTAGTTTCTATCCAATTGCCTTCATTTCCCGTATGACCCGTTCTACGCTCACCGAGGTGCTTAAACAGGACTATATTGTGATGGCGCGCAGCAAAGGACTTTCCCGCAGAACCATCATCCTGCGTCACGCTCTTAAAAATGCGCTCATCCCTATCGTTACCTACCTTGGCCCTATGATCGCCTTCCTGATGATTGGTTCCTTTGTGATCGAAAACCTCTTTGCTATCCCCGGTATCGGCAAAGAACTGGTCAATGCCATTCAGGGCCGCGACTACCCCGTGATCCTGGGCCTCATTATTTTTCTGGGCGCCTTAGTCATCACCATGAATCTCGTTGTCGATTTATTCCTGGGCGTTGTTGATCCGCGCATCAAGGTCAATAGTTAGGAGCGGATATGGAAACCTCTAACCCTGAAATGCTTTTTTCAGATGCTCATTTCTACGATGAGCCAGTTATGGAACCGCTCACGCAGCCGCTCAATATCACCAAAGACGCCTTTGAACTGCTGCCTGAAGCCGAAAAGAACACTGAATTTATTGCATCTGCCACCAAGTCTTTTGCTTCCGATGCCTGGCGGCGATTTAAGCAAAACAAACTGGCTGTTATTAGCCTCGCTTTCCTGATTCTTATCATCCTGCTGGCAGTTTTTGGCCCCATCATCTCGCCCTATCCTTATGACAAGCAGGATTTCAACAATCGCAATGCCTTACCTTCCCTCAAGCACATCCTGGGCACCGATAATTTCGGCCGCGATATCTTCAGTCGTCTTATGTACGGTGCCCGCATTAGTCTTACCGTAGGCTTTGTCTCAGCCTTCATCAATTTGATTATCGGTGTCATCTACGGAGGTATCTCTGGTTATTTGGGAGGCAAGGTCGACCTGCTAATGATGCGCTTTGTAGACATCCTCTACGCCATGCCCTCAATGCTATATGTAATTCTTATCATGTTAGTCTTTGGCTCTAATATCGTTTCAGTGCTCATGGGTATTTGTGTAAGCTCCTGGGTAGGCAT
The DNA here is from genome assembly GCA_040772305.1 of Anaerolineaceae bacterium. GTDB lineage: Bacteria > Chloroflexota > Anaerolineae > Anaerolineales > Anaerolineaceae > Mesolinea. The sequence continues at coordinate 625,266 of JAXGYK010000001.1, read as the reverse complement.
GGCCCGTATGGTGCGCAGTCAGGTGCTTTCACTTAAGGAACAGGAGTTTGCCCTGGCGGCTTTTGTGCTTGGGGCAAGCAAACCGCGTATCCTTTTGCGTCACCTGGTGCTTAATTCCATGAATGCTATTCTGGTAACTCTTACTTTTATGATCCCCAATGCCATCTTTACCGAGGCTTACCTTTCTTTTTTGGGCATTGGTATTTCCTTGCCCAAAGCCTCCTGGGGAACGCTGGCACAGGAGGCCAAAGTACTCATCGACACCGCACCCATTCAGGTTATTTGGCCGGTACTTGCAATTTCCCTCACCATGTTTGCCTTCAACTTTATCGGCGATAGCCTCAGCGACGCCCTCGATCCAAAGAAAAAGTGAATGCCAATGACTAAACTGCTCGAAGTTAAAAACCTTCAAACCCAATTCAATACCCAGGCAGGTACCGTTCAGGCTGTTCGTGGCTTGGATCTTTACGTGGATGCGGGCGAATTTGTCGGCATCGTTGGCGAATCTGGCTCCGGGAAAAGTGTCACGATGCTCTCTGTTATGGGACTTTTGGCAGAAAATGGTACTGTAAGCTCTGGCGAAATTCTTTTTGAGGGCAAGGATATTTCTCCTGTTCCCTATGCACGCCGTAAGGCGCTTAAGGAATATGAAGAAATGATGCGCCACATTCGCTCCAAGCGAATTTCAATGATCTTTCAGGACCCCATGACCTACCTCAATCCGGTTTTGCGTGTGGATACACAGTTAACCGAGGCATTAAAACTGCACTTGGGGCTAACCAATAAACAAGCCCGTTCCCGTGCCATCGAATTGATGCAAATGGTAGGTATTCCCAGTCCCGAAGAACGCCTGCGCCAGTACCCCTTCGAATTTTCAGGTGGTATGCGCCAGCGTATCATCATTGCTATTGCGCTCTCCTGCAACCCCAGTCTCATTATTGCCGATGAACCAACAACTGCTTTGGACCTCACCATCCAGGCGCAAATCCTTGATTTGCTCGTCTCTTTGCAGAAAAAACTGGAAACTTCAATCATCCTCATTACCCACGACCTGGGTGTAGTTGCCTCATCCTGTTCCCGGGTAATGATTATGTACGGCGGGAAGATGGTGGAGCACGGCACAACCTACGAGGTTTTTCACCATGCCAAACACCCCTACACCACCGGTCTGCTCAACAGCATCAATAATCCGGATGAAGACGAAGCCAAGAAACTGGTTCCTATTCCTGGTTCCCCGCCCGATCTGCTAAAGCCGCCGGCGGGCTGTCCTTTTGTGGATCGTTGCAAAAAGGCGCTGCGTATCTGCAAAACCACCCCGCCACCACGGTTCAACTTTAGCCCCAGTCACTTTGCTGATTGCTGGCTCTATTACCAGCCCGAACAAACCGCAGTAAAGGAGGCATAATGTTAGTGCCTCAACCACAACGAACACTTCAAGTGAAAACCGCTCCTAAAACGCAAACCCTTCTCGAAGTTCGCGGGCTGCGAAAGTATTTTGATGTTACCCGCGGTCTCTTTGCGTCTAAAAAGATTGTAAAAGCTGTAGATGATGTGAGTTTTACGGTCAAACAAGGGGAAACCCATGGTCTGGTAGGCGAATCGGGCTGCGGTAAAAGCACCCTTGGCCGAACGATCGTTCGTATCTATTCTCCTACCTCTGGGCAGGTGCTCTATCGCGACAAAGATGTCTTTGCCATCAAGAACGCTGCCGACCTTAAAGCCTACCAAAAACGGGTCCAAATGATCTTCCAGGATCCTTATGCTTCCCTTAATCCGCGCCTCACTATAGGTGAGATTATTCGTGAATCGATGGATATCCATAACATCGGTACCCACGCAGATCGCGAAGTCCGCGTGCAGGAACTCATTCGCCTTGTTGGCCTCAAACCCGATCACGTGCGCCGCTTTCCGCATGAATTCTCTGGCGGCCAGCGTCAGCGTATCAGTATTGCCCGAACCCTTGCCTTGGATCCGGAGTTTATCGTCTGCGATGAACCCATCAGTGCGCTCGATGTTTCCATTCAGGCCCAAATTATCAACTTGCTTGAAGACTTGCGTGATACCTTTGGGCTATCCTATCTTTTTATTGCGCATGACCTTTCAATGGTCAAGCACATTAGCCATCGCATCAGCGTAATGTATCTGGGCCATATCGTTGAAACCGGAGAAAGCAGCCTGCTCTACCGCAGCCCCCTGCATCCGTATTCCCAGGCTTTGCTTTCTTCAGTTTGTGTGCCCGACCCTGTGGCTGCGTCACGCAAACAACGTATTCTGCTTAAAGGAGAGATACCCACACCCATTAACCCGCCGCCAGGTTGTCCCTTTTATAAGCGCTGCCGGCACGGGATGGAGATTTGTACACTTGAAATGCCTTTGCTAAAAGAGGTTCAAGGAAGGGAGGTTGCTTGCCACTTATATTGATTCGTACTACTGAACCAAAATACTGTGATGCAAAATTAGAAAAATGGAGGAAGAAATGAAGAAAGTTTTCATGCGCGTGCTAATGATCACCATGATCTTCGCACTCATTGCTGCCTGCGCACCAGCCGCTGCCCCCACGGCAGCGCCAGATACTCAGGCTCCTGCTGCTGATGCCCCTGCGGTGTCAGAACCAGCCAAGGATAGCCCTGCCCCGGCTCCGGCCGAACCTGCCGTTGAAAAAGTACTCCGCATCGGTATCCCCGGTGACGACGGTTCCTTAGACCCCGCTACCGGAACTACTGCTGCTCCACAGTACCCTATTAAATCGGTCTATCGCGGTCTCTTTAGTTTTGCCGCCGATGGTTCCCTCAAAAACGAGGTTGCTGAAGATTATGAGTTTTCGGAAGATGGCCTCGTTTACACTTTCCATCTGCGTAAAGATGCCAAATGGTCCGATGGCGTGCCCGTAACCGCCAAAGACTTTGTCTATGGCTTCCAGCGCAACCTTTATCCCGAGCTCAAGGCTGCCTATGCCGACTTGCTTTCCGCCATTGTCAACTTTGACGACTGCATGGCTGGAAATTTGCCGATGGAAGAATTTGGCGTGGAAGCTGTTGACGACTACACTTTAGTGGTTACCCTCAGCCGCACCCAGCCGTACTTCCCGCTGATGACCACCTTCAGCCCCTTCTTCCCTGTTCGTGAGGACAAGGTGCCCAAGGATGTGTCAACCTGGAGTGTTGAGAACGTAAAAGAAGTTGTCACCAATGGCCCCTTCATGTTTGAAGAGTATGTTCCCAATGAAAAAGTGGTCCTTGTTCCCAATCCCGAGAGCTACGAAGCTGCCAATGTGAAGCTTAGCCGGCTGGAGTTCTACTTCATTCCCGATCAGCAGGCCCAGGTTGCAGCCTTCCAGACCGGTGAAATTGATATGGCTCTCAATATTCCTATGACCATCAGCTCGACCTATCCTAATCCGGAAGAAATCAAAGAAGTGCCCTATCTGGTCAACAATATTTACCTCTTTAGTGCGCGTCAGCCCGTTTTTGAGGATATCCGTGTGCGCGAAGCCTTCAACCTGGCCATCAACCGCGAACAGATTGCTGCTATCCAGGGCGGTCTCAACACTCCTCTTTATGCGCTGGTTCCTCCGGGAGTCACTAACCCCGCTACTGGTCAGGACTTCCGTGCTGAGGGTGGAGACCTTATTAAAGAGGATGTCGCCAGGGCTAAAGAACTACTGGCCGAAGCTGGTTACCCGAATGGTGAGGGCTTCCCTGAAATGCGCTGGGTTTTCAATAACCTGCAGTCTCACACCGATGTAGCCCAGGCAGTTGCTGGGCAGCTTAAAGAGAATCTGGGCATTACCCTTGCGCTTACCAGCATGGATAATGCTGCATTCTCCGCCGAACGCCGGGCAGGCAATTTTGATATCGTGCGTCTGGGCACCTCGGCAGACTATGTGGACCCCACTACCTGGTTGAATCTCTACATTTCCAACACGGCCTACATCCAGCGTGTTGCAGCTTACTCAACGCCCGAATATGATGCTTTGATGCTCGAGACCGACTCCATCCTGGATCCGGCTGAACGCTTTGAAAAACTGCATGAAGCCGAAAAGATGATGGTTGAAAGCTACTGGTGGATTCCGATCTCCACCCGCAACGCCCAAATGTTGGTAAAAGACTATGTTGAAGGGGTCTTTACCTCTACCGCCGGCGACGTGTTCGCGATGTTTGCCGATATCGTCAAATAGTTTCTCTTAGATGGTTGGGGCTCTCCACAGAGCCCCAAATTTTTTCCCGAATAAAGTTCCAGGTCAAGCCTCAAAAAACCGCAGTTTGCAAGGTTTGGCGGTTGCTTCTTACAGCAGCTTTGACAATCCTACATACGCGAATGGAACGCTAAACGCGTATAATTCGTATATGGAAATCCAAATCACCCCTAACTGGACCATTGAACTGGACGATGATTTTTATCGTCGCCTGGAAGCTGAACACCTGGTGTTGTGGAAGCGAGGCATTACTTTGCTTACGGCTGTCTATCGCTACACAGGAGAAAAGGAACGCCTGGCGCTGGTAGCTAAGCTGCGCGCCAAAGCGGAGGCGCTCCAGGCGGAAACCATTGATGAACACGAAGGCGAGCTGTATCGTTTTGGTTATTTACAGCCGGAACAGGTGCAAGCTGGCCATACGCGTCTTGCGCTCCACGCATTTACAACCATGCCTTTGAGCTGTCTGCATACTTCGTTTTACTTTGATGAGCCGAAGGAGCTGCAAAAAGCGCTGATTGCCTGGAAGAGTGTGAGATGGCATGCAGACTTGGAGGAAGTATGAGTATGATTTTGCCAGAAACCGGTTTTCTGGGTTTCTTTGATATTCTGGGCTACACTCAGATTATCCTCAATAATAATATCCATAAAACTGCCCAGTTTGTGTCGGATACTTTAGTGAATATTCCCCACGACATTAATCAGGCCTTGCTAACGCGGGATGCTCCTAACGGAAACGGTGAAAGCAATGGCGAATCACGTGAATGGGAAGCTATGTTAGACAAAGTAAAGTGGGTCGTTTTTTCAGACTCCATTTTGCTTTCGATGCCTTTTGATCCGCATGGAGATACTACCTACATTCTGCACCATTATCTGGCCTTCGCAACGGTGTGTGCTTCTTTGCTTAACCGTACCTTCCGCGCTGGCTTTCCGATTCGAGGGGCGATTTCGGTAGGAGAATTCTTCATTGAAGACCGCTGCTTTGCCGGACGGCCGATTATTAGCGCTTACGCTTTGGCACAAGCTTTGGAGCTAAGCGGCTGTGTCTTGGATGAGGAGGCAAATGCCTTGGTCAGCAGCTTAAGACGAGAGATAGTTCGCGGCGGGGAAGAGAGTCTGCGAACGATTTTGGACCAAACTACTATCCTTTACCTTATGCCCATGAAAAACGACATCGATCAGCGCCATCGCTCCATCAACTGGGTATACCTGGATGTTCCGGGCTTTGAGCCCTTGCATGGCGAAGCGCGCGAAATGGTGACACGTTCCTTTTTGATGCATAACAAGATCGCAGTACCAGCTGTTCAGGGAAAGATTACTAATACTGAGATGTTCATCAGACATGTACAAACCAACCTGGCTGCCGAGGCTGTTTCTTGAGATTAAAGCAAAAGATGTGCCAATGCAACTGCTGGGGCATGAAAAAAGGGCGCGGAGCCCTTTTTGTTTTGCTTCTTTTCTTTGAGAAAACACTTGACGTTTATTTGCCCTTGTGCATGTTACTGCTTGGATCCCAAAAAGCGATCATCTCGCCGGACGTAGCCATGTCCAGGTAGATCCAGTTTTTTAGATCCAGTTTTAATAATGCAAGCGCACCAGTAGGCAGGGTGTCTACATGACCGTCCAGCTGTTGGAGCAACGCTTCTAAGCCCGGGTTGTGGGCGACAATTAAAACTTTATCCGCGTCTTTGGGCAGTTCTTTGAGACGGGCGTAAAAATCTGCCGGCTCGCCCATATAAAAGGAATCAACGTACTCAATTTCACCCTTATAGTGGCTGGATTTGGCAACAATCTCAGCGGTTTGACGGGCCCTTTTGGCTGGCGAAGCGAGGATCAAAGAGGGGGTAAAGCCAGCTTCACGCAGGGTTTGACCAATGAGATCCGCGGCCTGCTCACCGCGTTTTTTGAGAGGGCGTTTGATGTCAGGAAGCGACTTGTCTTTCCAACTCGACTTTGCATGACGCATTAAGAGCAATTTTTTACTCATAAACCCTCCCAAGGAACATTAACCTAAAGGGCAACTAATTGCTTGCCCGGACTAAATGATAACATATACGCACGGAACTTCCTGTGCTTTGGAGAATCTTTAACAAAGTTGTTATGCAGTAAACTTTATGCCTAGGCAGCTGTGGCAGGGTTTCAATGATGAGGCTTTGTAACAGGGCCTGCTCTTTATGAGAGACATGATGGAGCTGTGTTGACTAAGGCATTATCATTTGGTGCTTACCAAACAAAGCGATATTACTTTTTCAGCTGACGCATTTTACAAAGACAATCTGATCCTGATTTATCCAAAATTAGGGACATCCTATATAGAATCCGAAGAAGAAAAAACGCTGAATCTGGAATAAAATAACTTGATGGTACGTAAAAAACAGGAGGAAGATCACACATGGGTTTATTGGATTTTTTTAAGAAGAAGACTGCCAATACTGTACAGAAAGCAAAGGGAATGAAAACTCCAGATACAGCTTTGACCTCTGCGGAGAAACAAAATATCGCAGTGCTTACTCAAAATCGCGTTGAAGAGTTTTCACAGGATAATCTTCGTGGAAATGCTGCAGATGAACTGGGAAAGTCAAAGAATCCAAAGGCGGTTGCCGCACTTCTTGATGCAGCAAAAAATGATCCTGCCTGGAATGTGCGTGCAAGGGCATTGACAGCATTAAGTGAGATTGCTTTATCCAGGGCCGGAGCACCGGAAGTAAACAGGGAAATTTTTCTTGTTTCTTTGAATGATCCAGATAATTATGTGGTAGAGTGTGCGGCAAAGGCACTCGGACGACTGAAAGAAAAAGATGCGATTGAACCTCTGCTTGCTATCGTACTCGCATATCGTGAAGGACAGGATTTCACTGCCGCAGAGGCTGCTGTCAATGCACTTGGAGAGATTGGTGAGGACGCAGTTCCCGTTCTTTTGAAAGAGCTCAAGCATAACCCGGAAAAACCCTGGATGGTGCTTCGAGCGCTCGCAGCTACAGGATCCCCTTCTGCACTTGAGGTTCTACAGGAAGGAATCACAGATCAGACTATTCCCGGATATGAACAAGTATACATAATTCAGGGTCTGGCGAAAATCGGCACACCGGATGCGGTGGAGAGCCTGAAAAATGCTCTTGATACCGCAACTGATGAGATGGTAGTAAAAACAATTGCAAAATGTCTCGAAGATATGCATGTAGAGGTCAAGGGCCTCGAGGCAAAGAAAAAAGCTGCGGAAATAAACGCTGCAAAAAAGCTGCTCACAGGCTTGAAAACAGTAAGGCCAGGCATGACAGAGGATGAAGCAGATGATCTTGTAGGAGCAGGCAATTTCCAGATGGGTGCGAACGTGGTTCACAATACACGATTCGGCAATTTTCAGTTTCTCGTATCAGGTAATCGAATAGCCAAGATATTGTATACCGAGAATGTGATTGAAAACATTGAAAAATGGCTTAAGGAGCAGAATTAAAGGGGAAAGAAGCAAACGCCGACTTTCAAAGAATCAGCTATGAATGAGGAAACAAAAGTACTTGGCATGGGGTAAGCTGCTCTAATGGAGATATGATGAAAAAGAAGGTTTCTGCAATTACATTAAGCCTGGTTATTCTTGTTTTTGGATTAACAGCCTGTATACTCACCCCCGTAAGCCAGGATGCCTCGTTGACAGATATCGCTCAATCAGCACACGGGACGATGACTGCCATGGCAGAGAGTACTGCAGCCTTACCGCAAAACGCGACGCCAGGCCCCGAAGCTTTAGCAGCAACAGACATCTCTGGCGGTGTGCTGCCTGCCAGCGAAACTCCTGAACCGGTAATTGTGACCCAAATTGTTTATGTAACGGCTACGCCAGGCGGCGTAGTTCCACCGGGCAGCAGCAGTACAGATAACCGGCTAAGTATGGCCCAAGGCGCTACCGATTTGAGCACCACGGGTAAAGTACTGGCTGGTAAAACCGTGCGCTATGTCTTTCGGGCATTGAAGGGCCAGCTGGTAAACCTGACCTTAAGCAACAGCGCAGATGCGGTGCTGGGGATGCGCAACCCCGGAGGGACGGTGCTTCTGCCAAAGGAGAAGGGTTGGACCTATTTTCGAGTTTACCTTCCTGAAGGCGGTGATTGGTACATCGACGTCCATGGCGGCAAATACGATGCAGATTTCAGCCTTTATATGAGTATTCCGGTCCGCCTCAGCTTTGCTGCAGGCAGCAGCGTGCTCAGCGGGAAGGGCCAGGCTGGAAATGGCAGCTCAATGCAATTTATTGTGTACGCCAAGGCAGGGCAAAACTTAAAGGCCAGTGTAAATACGCCTGGTTTGGGCCTTTCGATCTATGCCGTGGAAGGTACTGTTCTCAAATCTCCTATGGGCACAGACGCAAGTTACGATGGAAAACTGCCAGTAACCGGCGATTATATTTTGAATGTCTTTTCAGCAGCGGGCTCAGCTGCTCAGAATTTTGACTTGTACGTTGAAATCAAATAGCTTTTCCTTCCCAAGCTAAAAAGACAGGATATGCGAACGTTTCCTGGATTTTTTATACCTGTTTTGACTCTATATTCAGGCCTTCCGAAGGCTTGCTGCATGTTATACTAGGGGTTGCATTCAGACCCTGAACGCGTGAGCGGCAAGGTGCTGAGGATTGTCCGGAGGCTGCTATACTCCTTGAAGCGGAAGATTGCAGCGAGTCTGTCAAAGCTAAAACAGAGCAAGGGTCAGTCCCTGTTTCTGCTACGCAAGAACTCTAAGAATTTCATAAAGGAGAAGGAAATGAAAGCTGTTGTTGATCAGGATTTGTGCATTGGCTGTGGCATTTGCGAAGGTATTGCTCCAGAGGTTTTTAGCCTGGCAGCAGAACCCTATGCTGAAGTTTTGCAAGACCCCATTGCCGAAGAGAATCAGGAAGCGGCTAAAGAAGCTGCTGAAGAATGTCCTGAAGCCGCTATCGCCATCGAAGAGTAAGATCTTTTCGAACTATTTCAGCCCCTGCATGCAGGGGTTTTTTCTTCTTAACGGGAATTTACAGCCCCAAAAACAGGATCAAACAGCATCAAGCAGGGCCTGTCTGGGTGCTTAACGTTTGCCTGAGCTTTGTTTCTTGCACTGGGTCTTAGACAGATTAATCAAAAAGCAGGTCCAAATCGGGCTTGACGAGGCCAATGGCAGCAGCCAGGGCAATGGCTTGCATCATGGTGCGGCACTTGAGCTTGGCGCGCAGGCGCGTGCAATAACCGCGCAGGGTGCGCACATCGATATGCATCTGAAAGGCCGCCTGGCCCTGGTTGAGACCGGCTGCCAAACATTGCAGGGCCTGGAGCTCGCGCGGGGTAAGCTGCAGGTCTGGGAATTCAATGTTCGGCTCAGGCTCGGCAACAACCACATGCTTTCCAAAACGCGTTGCCTGCCAGGCCTGGCGCGGTTCGGGTGAATAACCAAAGTACGGCTCCCAGTCGCCCTGATTAATCCGGTGGACAATCAGCTCCGGGCTCTCGGAGCGGGTGATGCGCTGCGGCGCCTGGTCGTGATGGAAAACATAGATCTCAGTCATAGGGAATTAGAATATCTGTTCTATTATGCCCGAAGCCAAAGCGGCTGTCAAGCAGTCCGGCAGCTTAAAGGAGGGCTTTTATGCGGGTTGGTGATTTTTGGAGCGTCGGTCAAGCGAGATAAAAGCAATGACCGAAATCAGACCAATGACCATACCGCCATACCAGGGCGCACGCGGGCCGTAGGTATCGGTCATAATTCCGGCAAAAAGCGGCCCAATAGCCAGGGAAACATACCACATCAGACCATAGATGCCCAGATAACGGCCGCGCTTATCCGGCGGAGCCAGGTTGGCAACAAAAACGGTGGATGTAGGCGCGATGATTAACTCGCCAAAGGTCAGCACCACCATTGCAGCCATCAGGCCCCAGAATCCGTTGGCCAAGGCCAGCATGAGATGCGCCAGCGTATAAAGGGCCGCACCCAGGCCCATCATTGCGGGCTCGCGGTGTTTGCGTGTAACCTGGGTAACGATTACCTGCAGAAGAACCACCATTAGAGCATTTACCGTAGGGATGAACCCGTAACGCACTTCACTGATGCCAAAATTGACTTTAGCGTACACTGCCAGCAGTACCCAAACCATGCGGGCGCAGATTTCCTGCAGGGTAGATGCGGCCAGCATATGCACCAGAATTTTATCCTTCAGTGCCTGCAGCATGCCCATCAGGTTTTGGAGGATGCTTTCACCGGTATTGCGCTGGTCTGGCTCCAAAGTTTCGGGAACGAAGAACAAGGTAAGCAAGGCTTGTAAGCCAATAGAAGCGGCCGCTGCAATCAGGCCAAAGTTATAGGAAGTCTGCAAGGCCAGGCCCCCCAGAATAGGGCCGGAACCAAAGCCGATATTGTTGACCATACGATACACCGCAAAGGCATGGGTGCGCTGCTCCCCGGAGAACATATCGGCGATCATGGCGCTGGCACCCACGCGCATAAATGGCCCTGCCAGGCCCGTAAGTGCCATGCAAAGCGCAAAGTGCCAATACTGGCTGGCACCCAAATAGCCCAGATACACAATGGCGTTGCCAACGTAGCCCAGCATCATGGGAGTTTTCCGTCCGTAGCGGTCCAGGATTGGCCCCACGATAATCGAGGAGAAGAGCCCGCAGATGGAGTTGATGGTCATCAGCGAGGTAACCGAAGCCATGGGCAGGCCCAGACGCTCGCTGGTGAAGATCATCATGAAAGGCCAAATCATGGTCACGCCCAGCGAGGCAACGGCTACACCAACGGTCATCACCCAAAACTGGGTCGGGTAGCGCTGTTTTTCTGTGGGCTCTGTCTGCTTTCTCATGCAAGAGCTATTCTAGAGCAAGCCAGGCTTTGCGGGGAGAAATTCAACCTTAATTGGTTTCAGCAAGAGGACGGGGCAGTTTCGGTTTCGCTTTCGCTTTGAGTTTTTGGCTCATGGTGCATGCGCTGGTCCAGCAGGACATAGCCCAAAATAGCCAGGCAGCCCAAAACTGCTCCCGCAAACCAGGGTGCCCGCGGCGTAATGGCATCACTTAAAAAGCCTGCTCCCAAGGGGCCAACCGCAGTTGCCACATACCAGACCAGCCCATAAAGTCCCAGGTAGCGTCCGCGTTTATCGGCAGGGGCAAGGTTGGCGACAAAATTGGTTGCCGTGGGGGAGAAGATCAGCTCTCCGCAGGTCATCACCACCATAGCGGCCCAAAAACCCCAAAAACTGCGGCTGAAGGCTACAACCAGCATGGCAGCTACGTAAAAAAAGCCGCTGAAGCTGATCATGCGCATATCACGCCCGCGCCGGGTATGGCGGGTTACGAATACCTGCAGAAAAACAACCATGAGTGCGTTTGTCGTTGGAATCAAGCCGTACTGAAGCTCGGAAACTCCAAAATTGGTTTTTGCATAAACTGCCAGGAGCACCCAAATGAGGGCTACGCAAATTTGCATCAGGGTGGAGGCCAGAAGAAAGTGCACAAAGATGGCATCCCGCAAGGATTGAAGCATTCCTCCCAGGTTTTGTAAAATGTCGCCCGCGTTTTTACGCTGTTCCGGCTCCAGCGTTTCATGGACAAAGAGGGCCAGCAGCAGGCCCTGCAGCGCCAGGCTGATGGCGGCGATGATGAGGCCGTAACGGTAGGAATAGCGGATCGCCAGCCCGCCCAGCATGGGGCCAAAACCCAGACCAACGTTGTAGGCCATGCGATAGTAGGCAAAGCCTTGCACACGCTGCGGGCCTTCGAACATGTCTGTGATCATCGCGCTGGCGCCCAGGGTTTGAAAAGGCGAAACCAGGCCCGAAACAGCCATCAGCAGGGCAAAGTGCATATATTCTGCGGCATTCAGGTAGCCGATATAGACCAATGCGTTCAAAAACAGCGAAATGGTCATGGGCCATTTGCGCCCGTAACGGTCGATTAACGGGCCGGCGATGATGGAAGAAATCAGCCCGCAAACGGAATTGATGCTGACAAGGCCGGCAACTGCCGCAAGGGGCAGACCCAGGCGCTGGCTGCTGAAAATCATTAAAAAGGGCCAGATCATACTGGTCCCAAGGTTAGAAACTGCCATGCCTCCTAACATAATCCAAAACTGGAAGGGCAAACGGCGCTCCTGGCTTACATTATTCATCGTTTCTGATTGTAATGGATGTGGCCTGTTTTGTGACAAGACCTGACTAAATTTAAGGAATTATGGGTTCGGGCAGGAGGCTGCCGGTAAATTTAAAATCGCGGAGCATTTGCTTAAAGGTGGGCAGAAAGGCCTTCCAGTTGGCTTCGCTGCCGCTGCCAAGGATAACCAGGCTGCCGATGGGCAAGGGGGCGATAACCTGGCGTCCGGTAAGGTAGCTGTCCTGCCAGGGCTTGCCAAAGTCGATGAGCATTGCCGGGTAGCGGGCCAGCTTGGTTTCCCCCTCGTTGATCGATTGAAACTCAGGGTCGAGGTATTTGTGTAAAAAGGCTTCCAGGAGGGCCTTGCTGGCTTCCATTTGAAGCTCAGGATCCTCATGTTCCGCAATCAGCAGGGCAATCAATACGCGCAGATGGCCGGGGTTATCCGGGTCGTAGTCCGGAGGGGTGAGGCAGAGGGTTTCGTCTTCGGTGCTTGCCTGCCAGCCCTGGGGAATGGAAAGCTGGAAGCGGCCGGCAGGGTCGCTGTAAGTTTCCAGTTCCAGCACGAGAGCCTGGGGCCCTTTATAGCAGGACGCCAGGAATATTAGCAGCAAAACAGCGAGGAGCAGTTTGGCGCAGATGCCTGGTTTTGACTGGCCTTCTTGAAACATGCTTTGATTGTACCTGAAGGCCTTATAATCGCTGGGATGCAAGGTGTTGACGAAGTAATTTACAGCAAGCGCAAGCGCATAACCCTTGCGGTGCTGCCCGGGGGCTGGGTGCAGGTGCGCGCCCCCCTGGGCACCAGCAATGCCGCCATTGAGGCCTTTGTAACTGCGCATAGGAGCTGGCTGGAAAAAGCGCGCCAGAAAATGGCCAAAGTCCAGGCGCCGGTAGCGCCCTATGCATATCTGGAAGGGGAACTGATCCGCTATCTGGGCGAGAATCTGCCCCTGCGTTTGCTGCCGGGAGCGCGCAAGGCATACCTGAATGAGGCGCGGGAGATCGTGCTGCCCAAAGGGACCAAGAAGGCCATGCGGGCAGCGCTGGAGGCTTTTTACCGGGCCGAGACGCGCCGGATAGTGAGCGGCTTTGTCGCGCTGCATGCCCCTCGGCTGGCTGTGAACCCGCAGGTCATGCGCATTAATAGCGCAAAACGGCGCTGGGGCTCCTGCTCCGCCAGGGGGAGCCTGAATTTCAGCCTGCGGCTGGCGATGGTACCTTTGGACTGCATCGAGTATGTAGCGGTGCATGAGCTGGCGCATTTGCGCCAGCACAACCACAGCGCGGCATTTTGGGCTTTGGTGAAGGGCATTTTGCCGGACTATGCCCGCCGGCGCGAATGGCTGAAGCGCAACGGAAGCTTATTGCCGCCTTTGTAAACGCATCAATGAAATTATGCGGCTATTATGCACAGCCGGAGGGCCTGCCCTGGCTTTCGCTTAGACTGGGTAGAACTAGCGGTTGCCTTTGGCGCGGTTGTGGGTTTTGCAGAGCATCTGGCAGTTGGCAATATCCGAAGCGCCGCCTTTGCTCCAGGCGGTCACGTGGTCGGCTTCCATTTCTTTTTCTTTCCAAATCTTATTGCGGTTTGCTTCGTGGCCCTGGGCGCAGAGCGGGCAGTTGGAAAGGCCTTCGGCTTCCGCTTTCGCGGTTTGCGCAGCATAAATGCTGGCTTTAACGGCCTGGTCGAAAACGCGCACATTGAGCAGGCTGGTATCCTGCTCGCCGCCAAGGATGTACTCGAAGATGCCGCTTTTGCTGGTGACGTAGGGGTCGGCATAGAGGGCACGGACCTTGCGGGAGACCTCGGCAGGATTGTAAGGGATATGGTGGTAGCTTTCGTAAAGATTGCCCCAGTCCAGATTGCGCATTTCTTTTTCGACATCGAGGAAGACAGTAGAAGCCCAGTCGATTACGGCGTTGAAGTAGGTTTTAAGTTCGGTGATCTGTTCATCGTAGCGGTGGCGGCTCATATATTCGCCGATATTGGCTTTGCCGCGGCTTACCCATTCCAGGGCGCGCTCCAAAAAGCCCTGACGGTTAACGCTCGCGTTGATGTAGGCGCTCCATTTTTGAATATTGGCATTCTGGCTGTTGCTGAACTCGGCTTTGGCGAGGGTGACAAAGGGGCCGGAATACACGGCGTTGAGCAGTTCCTGATCGTTGAGCGGCACACCGGCAATATTGATGGTTTTGAACCATTCCTTGATTTCGCTTTCGCTGCCTTCGCATTCGTAGATGAGCAGCTGGGAGGAGAGGATCTTTTCCTGCTGGTCTTTGGCCAGACCGCCGAAGTATTGCTGCATGCCGTTGCGGTCCTTGATGGCGAATTTGTTGGTGACAAAACGCCCGAAGCTGGTGATGCGCTGCTGGCCGTCCAGCACTTCCAGGTGCTCGTCATCCACTTTATTGAAATAGATCAGGCCCAGGGGGTAGCCTTTGAGCAGGGAATCGATGACGGCGACGTCTTTTTTGCCGTCGGAGTAAAAGTAGTTGCGCTGGTATTCGGGCTGGATGGTAAGGCGGCCGGCGAGGCCGAAGAGGCCCTTGCCTTCCAGTTCGTTGTAGACGAAGCCTTCGCAGATATCCCGGACGGTGTAATTGGTCTTAAGGGTAGTGATCATCTTATTCCTCCCGCCTGTGCCGAATAAAAATACGTTTGTATACTGCTCTTACCGGGTAACCAACGTCAAAATAGGTTCCGGGGCCAAATTTATCCTCACGTATCACACAACCCATTGTTCCGGTCAATGACTTTGAGCGTTTTCCATTTACAACTTTTTCTTTTTGACCGTATTTTTTGGTTGGTGGTGAGCCATCATATGCATCACTTCCCACTATCTCAAATTGTTCCGGATTGTATTTGTCGAGGAAGCTGATAGGTACGCCCATCACCCCGGGGTAATCGCTGGGAATGGCATCGGTAAAGGGGACTTCGATGGCATCGTAATTGTCATAGCGGTCGTAGGCTGCCTTCCCCTTAATTTCCTTGTGCCTGCTGTAGCGCAGATTGTTTTCCATGGTCATGAGGGACAGGGGCTGGTGGCGGCGGCCGTGGTCCAGGTTGGTGAGCCAAATGGATGGAATGTTTTTTAACATTTTTCCTTCCGCCATCTTATCCACATAGTCCGGACTGACTGACTCAAACCACATTCCTCCAGCCCAGCCGGTTTTTCCAGACCAAATTTTATTTTGCATGAATAAAGGGAAAACTTCTTTGTAGGTAACGCAGTTTTTGTTACCTATAATGAGAAAAATCTTGTTAGCAGTCATAACCCAATCCAGAAACTCACGGAAGAGCGAGAAGGGAGGGTTGGTAATAATGATGTCGGCTTCATCCCGCAGCGCGATTACTTCCTCGCTTCTAAAATCCCCGTCTCCTGTCAGGTAAGTCCATTCAAGGTCGTCGATATTGATCTCACGGTCGCCGGTGATATCGCGATTAAGGGTAAAAATCTTGCCCTTTATAGCGGTCTTGTCCTGGTCAAACTGGGGGGCATTGCTTTCAAAAAGCGTGGGTTGGTAAGTGAACTTATAGGATTTACTTTCGGGGGCGTAGCTGGTGCTGATCAGCTTTTTAAGGCCAAAGCGGTCGAAGTTCTGGGCAAAATATTTGGTGAAGTTGCTCCATTCGGGGTCATCGCAAGGGAGGAGGATGGTCTTGTTGCGGAAAACGTCGGGGTCGTACTCCAAATAGGCGCTGACTTCGCGTTCAATATCGCGGTACTGGGTATAGAACTCGTCATACTTGGCTCTTTTTGCATCCGAGAGCTTTACATTCGCCATCCATGGCCTCCGCTGGGATTTTTATCGTCACTTTGATTTTACCCGTTAAAGGCGGCGCTTTGCGCGCGAAATATTAACAAGATTCCGATTCCGGAATCAAAAACGCCAAAACGATTCCGCTTTTGACGTCTTTTTTCTTGGGCGGTTTTCTGCTATCCTTATGCACATGCAGAACAAATGTTCTATCAGGAGGCAGCGCAAGGTGCGGCAAACAGAATCCACCATCATCCAGGCGAAGGCGCTTGCCTCCGGCTTCCCCGGTGGAAGCCCTGCCCGGGCCGGCAGTATCGCCGGCCCAACAGCAGAGCCGCTGCAGCTGGCGATGGAATTAATCACGCTGGGCAACCTGCTCTTTGGCTTATTGAGCCAGCTGGAGGACCTGCCGCAGCGCCTGCAGCTTTCCAGGCAGGACCTGGGGGACATGAGCCGGGAAATCAGCGGCCTGAAGAACCTGATGGCGCGCGCCAAGGCAGCCGCCGACGCAAAAGATCAGGAAACAGCAGCGCTGCTGGTGGGGGTGCTGAACGCTTACAGCCTGGCAGCTACCCGCATGGCCAAACTGCTATGGGCCAGAACGGAAGCAGCCGCGGCAGGCCCGGGCACGGTCGAACGGGAGTGGAAGCAGGCAAAGGACGCATACCTGCAGGAGATGCGCGCCCTGAGCCGGAACGAGGAGGAAGAATGCAAAACGGAATGAGCCTGACGATGGCCGAAACGGCGCAGCCCTTCTGGCGGCTGAACTTAGGGGCAGGCAGCTCCCCAAGCCCAGCGGGCCGGCATGCGCCCTGGCATAAGCTGGCGCAGATTCTGGAGTATTCCAGGTATCTGGGAACCCGTTTGCGCAGCTACCAGGCCCAGGCCGCGGAAGCGATTGTGGACTCGGTGCTCAAAGGGCGCGGACTGAGCTTTGTGGTGCTCTTTCCGCGGCAATCGGGCAAGAACATGCTGCAGGCTCAGCTGGAAAGCTATTTTTTACTGCTTTTGGAAGAAGAAGGCGCCGAGATGGTCAAGTTTTCGCCCACCTATCAGCCCCAAAGCCTGAACGCGATGCGCCGTCTGGAGCTGGCCTTGGAGGGCAACTGCCTGAGCCGCGGGCGCTGGAAGCGCCAGGCCGGCAACCATTACCGGCTGGGAAACGCCAGGCTTACCTTCCTTTCCGCGGCGCCGGGGAGCAATGTGGTGGGAGCGACGGCCTCCACCCTGCTGCAGCTGGACGAAGCCCAGGATATCGAGATTGCGAAATATGACAAACAAATCGCGCCCATGGCGGCTTCGACCAACGCGACCCGGGTGTTCTGGGGTACAGCCTGGACCAGCCAGACCTTATTGGCGCGGGAACTGCGGGCGGCCGAAGCCGCTCAGGAAGCGGATGGACTGCAGCGCGTTTTCCGGATTGATGCCGAGCGGGTGCGCAGGGAGGTGCCGGCTTACGGGCGCTTTGTGGACGAGCAGATCGCGCGCCTGGGGCGCAGCCACCCGATGGTGCGCAGCCAGTTCTTCAGCGAGGAGCTGGACCTGGACGCCGGTTTGTTTAATGCCGCGCGGCTGGGCCTGATGCAGGGGAGCCACGCGCCTTTGGACGGGCCTCAGGAAGGCTGCAGCTATGCCATGCTGGTGGACCTGGCCGGCGAGGATGAGGGCCTGAATGGCGCCGCGGGCAATTTGGAAAACCCCGAGCGCGATGCTACGGCGATCACGATTGTGGAGCTGGATACAGGGCTGATGCAGGACGATCTGCTGAACCGGCCGCGCTACAAGGTGGTGTGGCGGGCCAATTGGGTAGGCGAGCGACAGGTGAGCCAGTATGGACGCATTCTGGCACTGGCCGAACACTGGCAGCCGCGGCGTTTGGTGGTGGATGCCAGCGGGGTTGGGGCCGGACTGGCCGCCTTTCTTAAGGAAAAACTGGGCTCTCTGGTTTTGCCAGTGCAGTTCAGCCAGCAGATGAAAAGCAAACTGGGCTGGGGGTTTTTGAGCGTGGTGGACACCGGACGCTTTCAGGATTTCAAAAGCGATGTGCTGGACGAAGCGGCCAGCGGGAAGGAAAACCCCCTGGCAGCGGTGATGCGCAATGAGCAGCAAAAACTGCAGGCGCGTTTTGCGCGGCAGCTTTTGGCGGTGCAGGCCAGCTGCGCGGCCGGACCGGCGCGCTTGCTGCGCTGGAGCGTGCCGGACAGCGTGCGCGACCCGGAAGAGGGCGGCAAGCTGCGTGACGATTTGGTAGTTTCGGCGGCGATGGTGGCGCTGCTGGATGAAGAGGAATGGAGCACTCCTGCCGAGGCGTTTTTGCTGCAGGCGGAGGACCCTTTGGAAGCGATGCGTGGAGGATATGCATGAGTTATTTTGATACTGAACGGCAGCAGGCCTTTGGCGTGGACTTATCACGTTATAACGTGAGCGCCGACCTCTGCCATTACCCTAATTTTGACGAACTGGCAGTGCACAAGCCGCAACTGCACTTTATCGGCCTGCGGACCGGCCAAAGCTGGGCCGATAAGGACCCTGCCTTCGCGGTGCTGGTGCGCGAGGCGATGCGTATTGGCCTCTGCGTCCTGCCCTACCATGTCATTTATCCGGGCGAGCCGGCCTTGAAGCAGGTGGATTTTATGCTCAAGCTGCTGGAAGGAATCCCCCTGGCTTTTGGACTGGAGGGACTGGCAAACCGCCTGCGTGCGCTTTACCGCAACCCAGATGACCCGGGAGTTGAAGTAATGGGCCCCTGGGTGGAGGACTTGAGCAGTCAGGCGAGTTACGGCGTGCATGAAAAGCTGCTGAGGCTGGGCGTATGCAGGGCGGAGAGTGCTGCGGAGCTGGTGACGGCGGAGCTTAAGACCCATGCCTGGCCAGCAGCAGCGATAGAGGTCGTCCGGGGCGGAAAGGGGTGGAAAATGGAAGCCAGGGGCTGGCTGGAGAGCCTGAGATGGCGCAATGTGGACCTGGATAACAGCCTGGCAGGGCAGCTTGATCCGGCGACTGGAACGGTAGGTCTGCAAGACTGTCTGGCATTGATTTTTGGGCACTGTGGGACAGCAATGAATGGATGGAAGCTGCTGCCCGGGAATGAACGCAGACTGCCCTGGCCGGGCTGGCCGCTGGGGGATGGATTGAGCCAGCTGAAAAAGTTGGTCAGGCTGATTGCCGCAGGCGGCGAGCACCTGACTGTGCATGTAGATACCAGTAACTTTGTGAGTCTGGAAGTGCAGGAGCCATCCCCGGCGGAAATTGTGGGGCAGATAGCTGCAGATGGGATTGCATACGACCTGCAGGGGAGGGCTTTGGCGGAAGGAACTTACCCCGTAGGCGGCTACTGGCGCTGGGGAGGAGCAGCGGTGTGGGTGGATAAGCTGTGTTGGGAGAAGGGGGTGCTCCGACTGCAATCCTGAAAGACGTGCCAGGGTAATTTTTACCGCCCTGCATCAATTAAGGCTGGGCTGCTGCACAGCCAGCGGAACTTTCTTTGGGTTATTGTTGGCTGGAGAAGCTGTTTCGATTATTAGGGGACTTCATTGGTAAAATCCAAGGCTCCGCACTTAGGATTTGCGGAGCCTTGGAAAAACGGATGGTTTATCGGCAGAGCTCGAAAGCAGGTACGTGTTTGTTAAGTGATGCGCTCTGCAGATTGGTGTAGACGCGTATCAGAGCAGGGTTTTCGGTCTGGGACAGAAGCTGGGTATAGAGATCAGCGTCCGCAAATTCGAAGCTGCGCGCTAATTCACAGGCCTCGGCCAGGGTGGTGTAGTTGAAATCAGCTACCAGGCCGGCGTTTTCCGGAACAGTAACGCCATGGCGTTCCGCGACGCGGATGAGCGCGTCGACGTGCCGTTGCTCAGAGCGAACGATGCGGTCGAAGACGGTACCGGTACCCAAGGTTGCTATGACAGAATTATAGGTATTGACAGCGGTGTATTCTTCCTGAATAGCGCTTTGAAGACCTTCGGCCTCGGTTGTACTGAGGGTGTTGAGACTAAGCTGCTGATTCATTTGGGTGCCCGTGCCGCGCTGGCCGGCGCCGGGGCCGCGGCGGCCAGAATCGGCGGCGGCCTGAACGGTTTGAGTAGATGTGAAGCTGGTTAGCAGGATGGCTGTAAGGGCCAGGACTGCGAAAATTTTTGTAATCGTGTTTTTCATTATTACCTCCAAGTAATGGCCTTAGTTTACAGGGAGGTGATTTAGATGCGGTTTAGGCTCAATTTAGAAACCAATAATTCCTGATTAATTCTTTTTTACGCATCACCGCAAACTTTCAGCTAGAATCAGGGAAACGATCTTGGGAGGCAGGATGGCAAGGGCAACTTTCACATTTCCGCAGGGGTTCCTTTGGGGAACAGCTACTGCATCGCACCAGATAGAAGGCAATAATACGAATAACCAGTGGTGGGCCTGGGAACAGGAGGAAGGACGCATCCTGAACGGGGACAAAAGCGGGCGGGCTTGCGACTGGTGGGCTGGGCGCTGGCGGGAAGATTTTGACCGCGCACATGAAAGCTACCAAAACGCGCACAGGTTTTCGGTGGAGTGGGCGCGGATCCAACCCGAGGAGGAGCGCTGGGACGAAGCGGCCTTGGATAAATATCGCGATATGCTGCTGGGACTTAAGGAAAGACGGATGACCGCGATGGTGACCTTGTTTCATTTTAGTATCCCAAATTGGCTGGCCGAGAAAGGCGGCTGGGAAAATCCGGAAACAATCACACTTTTTGGCAACTATGTGCAGCGGACAGTTGAGGCTCTCAAGGCACATTGTGAGCTTTGGGTGACGATTAATGAGCCCAATGTATATGCAACCAACGGCTATATTAGCGGGCTCTTTCCTCCCGGGAAAAAAGATATAAAGGTTGGCCTGCAGGTCTTGGTAAATATGCTGCGTGGTCATGCATTGGCTTACCGTTTGATTCATGAACTGCAGGCAGAAGCAAAGGTGGGCTTGGCGCACCATTGGCATGGGTTTATTGCCGCGGATAAAAACCCGCTTACCCGCTATACAATGGGAATTCAGGACCAGGCTTTTAATGAATCGCTGCCCCAGGCCTTGCTCACCGGAAAGTTTGATGCAAAACTTTACAAGATTGATGTTCCAGAGGCCGCAGGTACACAGGATTATTTTGGTCTGAATTATTACACCCGGGAACTAGTGCGTTTCAATCTTTTTAAACCTTCCGAATTGTATTCCGAGCGTTTTTTTGCACAAGATGCAGAGCTTTCAGAAACAGGGTTCCTGGCAAATGACCCGGCAGGCTTTACCCAGGCGATACGCTGGGCGCGGCAATTCGACTTACCCATCTACATCACTGAAAATGGCTGCGATGATTCCAAGGATGATTTTCGACGAAAATATCTCCTGGAGCATCTTTTAGCAGTCTGGCATCAAATTAACCACAATATTCCGATAAAGGGCTACTTTCACTGGAGTCTGACGGACAACTTTGAATGGGAGCGCGGGTGGACTCAACGTTTTGGCCTGTGGGGACTGGATCCCACTACGCAGCTGCGCACCCGCAGGAAGAGTGTGGACCTTTATGCTGAGATCTGCCGGACGAACAGCATCAGCTCCGAGGCGGTAGAGAAATGGGCGCCGGAGGTGTATGAGCGGATATTTCCGGGATAGGATAGCTTACTGGTTTAACTTATAAAGCTTGATGGTATAGCCGCTAAATTGGTGCAGCGAACTGAGATGGTTACGGTTTTGCAGATAATACGAAATTAACCGCAATTGTCCCAGTAAATCCCGAGGATAAGGCAAAGGCTCCCAGGTCATGAGGAGACTGCCAGAGTGCTCCAGCTGTTTATAAAAAGCATTCTCGCGGGAGTAGCGCAGGGGTTCGGCTTGATAGCGTTCGTACATTTTTGAGGAGAGAATCACGTATTTGATATCCCCAGGGTTTTCGAAATCGAAGCTATAGATATCGGGTTTACCGAAGGGTGCGTAAGGGGTATAGCCTTCGTAGAGCGTCTGTTCTGAATTAAAGCCGTGTTCATTCAAATAATGCAGGCTGACTGCGCTGGTATCTGGTAGGTCCATATATACAGAGCGAGTTATCCCTTTGACCACATTCAAGCTTAGCGTAAGTACAACTGAGCACCAGGCTAGGCGTTTAAGCCAGGTTTTCGAACTTAAAGCACGCAATAGCCAAGCAGAACCATAAGCGGCCAGTAGAAGGGGAGAAATAAAGATAGGCAGTGCCCAACGTTCGTGGTGCAGGGCTAATACCGAAAGCAGAATGCCATAGAAAAAGCCGTAGAAAAGCAGGCAGGAATCTTGTAAGCGGTTGCGGATGCTGCCAACAATCCCTAACGCGGCGAAAATTAGTAAGTAGATACTGCCATGTTCCCAAAATACCCCGGCATAGTAGGCTAGCTTGCCCAAGAAACTGAGGCCATCATTGCCCAAATGGTAATTGCGCGCTTCGTTGCTGATTGCAGAAATCACATCCCGGTATTGCAAAAAAAGGTTAGGTGTGATGATAAAGAGGGCAAGAATGTAAGCCAAAGTTACCCATAGGCCATTGGTCAGCAAGCGAGGGAATGACCAGTTTTCCCGCCGGTAAATAATTAGCAAGCTCATAGCGATCATTACCAAAGAGATAACCCCGGGATACTTTTCTGCCGTGTTGAGAGCAGCAAAAAAAACGGCAACCCAAAGCCAGGCTTTGCCCTGGTCTTCCAGCCGAAGCAGACAAGCCAGCAACACGCCTAAGGTATAGAAAGTAATTGGAATATCTGGGGTGATATAGTGGGAATGCAATATATATTGCGGGAAAAAGGCGAATAATAAGGCAGCTGGGACCGAAAAATCGGGCTTGAAGCGGCGGCCGATGAAGAATGCCAAGATGGGTATCAGTGCTCCAAAGCTGGCATTTATCGTCCGGGCCGCCAGGTAGACAGCATTGGGTTCCTCATCATACCAGTTCGCGAGGTTGATCCCATAACGTAACTGACTGTAGCTGTTGAGTATGGTTTTATCTAAACGGTAGAGTACTTGTGTCGGGTGGGCGTATTTATACACATTGCGGTCCAGGCGAACGCTTTCCACAACAGGAAGGAGCACGTTTTGCTCATCCGGGTGAGTTAACAGGGGCCTGCCAAAATCCAGCCCGATGCGGCGAACGAATAATGAAGCCAACAGAATGAAAACCAGGAAGACAAGCTGTGATGGCTTTATTTTTTTTGGAGCTTGAGTGCTTGGCCCTTGCATGGGGTTACTGGTTTAGCCTGAAAATTTTAATTACGTAGCCGCTATAAATGTCATAGGCATGCAGATTATCTCGATTGGAGAGGTAGAAGGAGATCAAGTGGAGTTGTTCTAGGAAAGACGTAGGCTTAGGATAAGGATTAAATTGTGCGATCAAATTGCCATTGCGTGTAAGGCGTTCATAGAAGGCATTTTCGCGGTAATAGCGCAAGGGCTCGGCTTGATAGCGTTCGTAAATCTTGGAAGAGAGAATGGCATAGTCAATGTCACCGGGATGGTCAAAATCGAAATCGTAGATATCCAGTTTTCCGATAGGAGCGAAAGGTGTGTATCCCTCGTAAACTGTCTGGTCTGGACTAATCTTCTGTTCATTGAGATATTGCAGGCCAATCACCGAAGTATCTGGCAAGTCCATATACACTGATTCGGTTACCCCACCAAGAAGGTTGAGACCCAGCATGAAGCTGGCAGCTATCCAACTGGCTGCCCGAGCCCAGGCAAATGGTTTTACCTTTTCCAATAAATAGGAAACTCCAAATGCAGCTGGCAATAAAACAGAGGGATAAGCCGGCAAAGCCCAGCGTTCATGATGGAGGCCCAGAAAGGAAAGCAAGGCCATATAAATAAAGCCATAGCTGAAAAGCCAGGCTTGGCTTTGACGGCTGCGGATCAATCCAAATGCACCGATGATGAAGAAAATTAGAATCCAAACATTGGAATAGCTCCAAAAACATTGACCGTAATAAGCCATTTTGAGTGGCCAGTTCAGCCCATTGTTGCCCAGATGTGAATCGGTTGATTCAACAATCAGCATCTCTATGACTTCGCGATAGTCAAAAAAAAGGTTGGGAGCAAAAACGAAAAGCGTAAGCACAAAGCCAAAAAGTACCAGGATACCCGTTTTGAGTAACTGCTTAAAGGGCCAGTGCTGTCGCAAAGCCTGGATAAGCAAGGACGCTGCCATCAAAAGCAGCGAGAGCAGGCCGGGGTACTTTTCTGCTGTGTTGAGTGCGGCAGAGATTACTGCCAGCCATAACCATACTTGACCTTTTCCTTCCAGCCAAAGGAGGCAGCAGAGCATAACAGCCAAGGTAAAGAAGGTGTTCAGTACATCGGGAGTAATATAGTGCGAATGCAAAACAAAAGAAGGGAAGAAAGCGACAATAATGGCAGCCGGCAGTGAAAAATCCGGCTTAAAACGTCTTCCGATGAAGAAAGCCAGGATGGGCAGCAAAGCCCCTGCTACCATCGTGATGCTGCGTGAGCCTAAATAAACTCCATAGAGATCGCGGTCATACCATTCAGCCAGGTCGAAACCGTTGTGCAGCTGGCTATATGTGTTGAGCAGTACTTTATTAAGACGGAAACTGACCTGTGTTGGGCGGGCGTAATTGTAGACATTTTTACCCAGGCGGACACTCTCGACCACCGGAATGAGGATATTTTGTTCGTCTGGATGTGTAAAAAGTGGGGCGCCAAAGCTTAAACCGACGCGCCGAACCAGTAAGGAGCTGGCAAAAATAAGGATTAAAAAAAGCCATTGCCAAGACTGCAGTGGCCGTCTATGGGAAACTTCGTTTTTGGTTTGGGAGCCAACGACCTGAACCATACTTTCATTTTACTCAATGGGTGCAGGATGGCAAGGCTATCTGAAAGTAACGGCATAAATATTGCAGCCACAAAAGTAGAGATTTTATTCAAGGAGCCGGGCATGTACGCATTATTATCTGAATTCCTTCCGCAGTTTATCCTGCCCTTGGGGCTGGTGACTATTCTGCTGCTAATCGGATTGTTTAACCTTAAAAAGAACCCTGGCACGGCCACCTGGGCTGTCGTGATCGCCTTTCTTTTGGTAGCAGTGTTTGGAAACAGCTTTTTTGCCAGCTTTCTGGTGCGGTCCATGGAATGGCGGCACATGCCACCCACTTCTATGCCCCGAGGGGATGCGATTGTGGTAATTGCTGAAGATGTTCGCCCTGCAGACACTCCCCGTCAGGCAGTTGAAGTAGGTACCGCGTATAACCGTGTGCTCATGGCGGCCAAACTCTACAAGGCAGGGGCTGCACCTCTGGTCATCGTAGCGGGTGAGGCCGCTGCTGTTCCCCTGGTTCAGGAACAGCTTGTGGAGCTGGGAGTTCCAGTACAGGATATCTTAGCCCAGGATAAAACGAAAAATGCATTGGACGATGCCAAGTTCACAAAGGTGCTTACCAGCGAAAAAGAAGTGCACAATATCATATTAGTAAATTCGGCTGTGAAGATGGATCGCTCGGTTTTTCTTTACAAGCAGCAAAAATTTTCTGTAATACCGATGCCAGTAGATTACCAGGTGAGTTTGCGCTCTTGGACCACGATGGGAAAACCTGAGGTTCAGGACATACTCAGGAATTTAATGCCCAATGCCGAGGCGTTTCAGCAAAGCAATCTGGCATTGCGTGAGTATTTGGCCTTGATGTTCTATCGGTTGGCTTCAATTTTCTAAAACAGTTTAGGCTCTTCGTGCCGGCCTCCATGAGGCCGGTAATGTTTTAAAGACGGTAATTTAGAAAGGACTGCATAGATCTGAACTGCAGCCCCGTAGCTTCTTCCTGGGAAATATAACGATTTACGCGGCGCTGCATGCTGATCTTGTGCCTTCTCTTGCTACGGGATAAACTGGCGAGTCTGGAGTGCAACTCCTGAATTCAAGAAAAATGACGGATAATCGTATCCCCCCACCGGGCTTACAAAATTCAACATCCTTCTGTATAAATGGCTTGGTCTCAATTTAAATTTGGAAACGGAGTGGCAAAAGCGGATTGACGGCAATATTGGAATATAACAACGGAATGATCCAAGCACAGCTTGAGCATACCCAAAAAACACTGGTCAACGGTGTTTCTTTTTCTGTTTCCGCCAAAGAGAGTTTTGCACTGATTGGAGAAACTGGTTCCGGTAAGACTCTGATTGCCCAGTCTGTCATGGATGTTCTTCCGAGGAATGTTAATATGACCAATGGGACGATACGTTTTTGTGGTCATCCGCTTCCGTCCGGGGGGCAGCTTCGTGCTATGCTTGGCGTGGACATCGTTTATATCCCGCAGAATGGTCACGAATTTTTGAACCCATCCAGAAAAGTCAAGCAGCATTTATTTGACAATTTGAATAAAACAGAGGTGCCAACGTCAGAAAGGTACCAGGTTGCCTATGAAAACTTGTCTCAGGCAGGTTTTTCCTCCCCCGAGAAGATTATGGAGCAATACCCCTTTCAATTATCCGGGGGTATGGCGCAGCGGGTAACTATTGCTTTGGCCCTTTGCTCACGGGCGAAGCTGTTGATTGCTGATGAGCCGACTAACGGATTAGATCAAGCCGCAAAGCAGCAATTTATCTCGCTTCTTGACGATCTCTTTCCCGATTCGGCGATAGTGGTAATTACCCACGATATTTCCGTGGCAGCAATGTGCGATCGAATCCTCGTTTTGTGCGGAGGAAGAATGTTGGAAACCGGCACTGCTTGCGACGTGCTTGAGAAGCCACGGCATCCCTATACAAAAGCGCTGTTGGGTGCGCTAGTGGAAAACGGAATGCAGGAAACGCCTTTCCTGCGAAACGAATCCGGAATATGCCCATTTTACCGGCGTTGTACCTTTGCCCGGGAACAATGCCGAATCGAGCTCCCCCACCAGGAAGCAACAGGCAGAGAATGGTGGTGCTACGTAGAATGATCTCAATTCAAAACGTGGATAAAGCTTTTGGCGACAAACAGGTTCTCAGGAACTTTTCTTTGGAAGTTCCGCATGGCCGGATTTGCGGCATTTATGGCAAAAGCGGAATCGGAAAATCAACGCTTGCGAAAGTACTTTGTGGGATTTATCCACCAGATCAGGGAGAAGTCTTTCTGGATGGTAAGCTCCTTGTTTCAGCAGATTGGGAATACAGCAGAAAACTTGGAATACAGATTCAAATGGTCTATCAGCAACCCTATGCTACCTTAGACCCACGCCAGAAGATAGGAAAAGGCTTCAAGGAACTGATTCGCTATCACCACTTTTCTGTAAGGGGTGAGGAGATGGCACTGACGGAAGAGTATCTAACCAAGGTTGGTCTGGAACCGGAAATCCTCGCTCATCTGCCCTACCAGATATCGGGCGGTGAAGCCCAGCGTGTTGCCATTGCCCGGTGCTTGATGTTTCAGCCAAGGCTGTTGATCCTTGATGAAGCCACCTCTATGCTGGATGTTTCCACGCAGGCCAATGTTCTGGGCATGATTCGACGGTTGATGAAGGAATTCGGCGGAAGCATCTTGCTCATCAGCCACGATACAGCGCTCGTAAATTCATTTTGTGATCAAGTCTATATATTTGACGATAAAACAATACTTAAGGAGAAAAATAAATCATGAAAAAAGTCACATCCATTCTGCTAGCAGTTCTGATGCTATTTGCCATAGCTGCCTGCGCCAAGACACCGGATGAAATTGTGCCGGATACTACAACCCCTTCTGCTGCAGAACCGTCTGCACCAGTACCCGTGGAGCCGTCTGCGGAGCCGGAACCGGCTTATGCTATTGAAACAATCACGGTGGGCACGATGGCCGCCATAGAAACTGCCACCTTTGGCGAATATAATTTCGATATGCTTGCCAGTGGCGTTTCAGAGCTGCCTTTGGTTTATCAGGATATAAAGGGTGAATATCATCCACTTTTGGCTTCGTATGCTACCGACGATGCCACTACTTGGACTTTTACCATTCAGGATGGGATGACCTGGTCTGATGGCAAACCGGTGACAGCAGAAGACATTCTCTTCACTCTTGAGTATGGCCAGGCCAATGGCAGTGCTAACTTTGAGCCTCAAACCGACAAGGATGGTAAGACCACAGAGGCCAAATATTCTGGCTATTCGATCTCTGACGATAAGAAAAGCATATCCCTGACGCTGGCTATTCCCAATGTTCGTGAACTGAGTAACATGACCTCTTTCCGGGTAATGCCCAAGCACATTTATGAGGGCAAGGATGCAGTGACTGATGAGGAAGCCCGGATTACCTGCGGTCCCTATGTGCTAGAGTCTTTCAACAAGGAAGCAGGAACTATTACATTCGTAGTAAATGAAAAGTATCCCCAAAAGCCCAATGTGGAAAGAATTATCTATCAACTCTTTGGCAACGAAGATACCATGTATCTGGCATTACAGCAGGGCGACATTGATATGGTTTGGGGATACTCTACTGGTGTCGCAGGAACCTATCAGGATGTGCTGGCGGGTGATGAGAACGTATCTCTGATCAATGTTGCTGCGGCCAATGCACCTGCTGTATTGGCTTTCAATAATGCAAATGGTCTGTTCACCGACGAAAACTTGCGTCAAGCTGTTTCCTATGCCTTGGGCTATGAGGCTTTCAAAACTTATTTTGGAAGTGCCTACGCAGAGATCCCTAACCGTGGATTTGTCCCATCTACTACCGTTGGCTACAAGGATACGGAGAAGCTGACTACCGATATAGCTAAGGCAGAAGAATTTATGAAGGCAGCAGGCTATACCGAGAAGAACGCAGATGGTTTTTACATTAATGGAGATGGACAGGCTGCAGCATTTGAACTAACAGTTAATGCTTCCAAGGAAACTCATGTGGGTTATGCGGAAATGATTAAGACCCAACTTGAGCAGTTTGGCATTCAGGTTAATCTGGATACTGTAGACAAGGACTCCTATAACGCCAAAACCAGCAACAAGTTCTCCGAGAACAACATTACGATGGAAGCTGCTATTTACGGATATACCTCTGCCGGTATGGGAATGGGCAATGGTCTTGGATCCATCTATGTGGATGGCAATCACCCTGTTCAAGGAGGCTGCCAGGTTTTTGACGAGGAATTTCAAAACATTTTGGCAGAGGTGAAGGCCTCAAAGAATATTGAGGATTACTACACAGCTGCTGCCAAGATTCAGGATTACTATGCTGCCCATACACCGCTGGTAGCTCTGTACTGGGACAATATGATGCTGGCCTATTCCTCTAAGCTGGACAATGTGACGGTAGACGCTGTGTTTGGTTTAAACAATGCGAACACCTGGTTTACCATCACCCAGAAATAGTCATTGTACAAATCAGGAGCCGCACTGGTGAAAAAGTATAAGCGAAATCTGATCCTTGCATTGGTGTGCTTCTTGATTGTGATTGTTTTGAATTTTGTTCTTCCCCGGCTTTTGCCGGGGAACCCCATTGCCTACCTTACCGGTTTTTCTGAGGAGGATATGACCCCTACTCAGATTGCCTATTACCGAGAGGCGCTCCATTTGGACAAGCCGGTTTTCGTGCAGTTTAGCTACTACTTACGCTCTCTGCTGGATGGAAGCCTTGGTTACTCCTACAAGAAGGAAGCAGCTGTTTCTGCGCTGATCGGACAACGGCTTGGCTATACACTCCAGATTACACTGCCTGCCGTTGTACTAAGCACCACGATTGGACTTTTCTGGGGTCTGCATTGCGGCTACAAAAAGGGAAGCGTTTTCGATAACTTATCTACTACATTTCAGATTGTGGTCAATACAATGCCCACTTTTTTGATTGCGCTGGTACTGATGATATTATTCTGTTTTCGGAATGAGTGGTTTCCCTATAAAGGCCTGAATAGTGCCGGAGTTCCAGCAGGAACGGCCACCTATCTATGGGATCGGGTCTATCATCTGATTCTTCCGGTTCTTACACTGACGATTGCCTCAGCTCCGTCCCGGTATCTTCTGATGCGAAATACAGTCAGTCAGGTGACGGAGGAAAAATATGTGCTTTATGCAAAAGAACGTGGCCTGTCTGATGAGAAAATCAAATATATATACGTTCTAAAAAACATCGCACATCCCTTTATAACGATGGTTGGCATGAGCATTAGTATCTGCATTGGAGGTTCCTTGGTCGTGGAAAACATTTTTTCCATCAGAGGTATGGGAAATTTGCTTTCCGGGGCAGTGTATACGCTGGACTATCCGCTGATGCAGGGAATTCTGTTTGTTACAACAGCGATAATGACCATTTCCATTGTAACGACGGATCTGATCTGCATTTTGATTGACCCGAAGGTCAGATTGGGGGACGGGCAAGGATGAGAAAACGATGGATCCCGCTCTTGATTGGTGGAGGCATGCTTTTAGTTTTCCTGATAGCGACGCTGTTCCCGGTGATCTTCACAAGTTATGGGCCAAAAGAAATGTTTGGTTCTTGGCTGCCCCCTTCATCAGAACACTTCCTGGGAACCAACGCCCTTGGCTATGACATCTTTACGGAGTTGGTATATGGAACCCGACAGACGCTTCTGATCGGTGTATCCAGCAGCGTTTTGACATTGTGTCTAAGCAGCATAATCGGCACACTGTCTGCCGGGAGGAGTGTGGCAGGCGGGTTTTTGAATGGGATCATCAATATTTTCGTGCTTCTTCCCAAGCTCGTCACAATGATTGTGCTTGCTGCTTTTCTTGGCAGCTCCAGCAGAAACCTAATTCTGCTGATTGCTGTGTTCAGTTGGGTTGGTACTGCGCGAAATATCCGAGCTAAGGTTATCCACCTGAACGCCCAGCCTTTCATTGAAAACTGCGTGATTCAAGGCTATAGCCGGATGCATATTATTCTCCATCATATAGTTCCAAATCTATATGATGTTTTGATCTCCCGGTTTTTGTTAGGAGTGAATAGTTGCATCATGATGGAGTCAACCTTAAGCTTTTTGGGCTTTGGAGATTTGTATCATCCCACTTGGGGTACGATGATCAATTTCGCCTATAAGCGAGGGGCATTTCTTCGACAGGCATTTGCCTATCTGCTCTCGCCGGGAATCTGCATTATGTTGCTGTCGCTGTCGTTTTATTTGATTAGCTTGTTTTTTGAAAGTAAACAAGCCACCATTCAGGATACATAGGAGAATATGCAATGCAAAAGGAACGGGAACTCTTGTGGGAAAAATGTGTGGAATTTCATGGGCATAGCTGTGGCGGGCTGGCTGTGGGTTTTCAAGCGGTGCTATATGCCTGGGAACTGCTGGGCGAAAATCAGCGGAGTGAAGATGAAGAAATCGTTTGTGTGGCAGAAACAGACGCCTGTGGAGTAGATGCCTTCCAAGCATTGACTGGCTGCACCGTTGGAAAAGGAAATCTGGTTTTCAATATGCAGGGCAAGAATGCCTTCTCTTTTTATCGCCGTAATGACGGAAAGTCCTTCCGATTGATGCTTCGACCCACCCCAGAGAAAACAAAAGAAGAGAGACTTGCTTGGCTCATGGATGGAGACTACCACGAGATGTTCGATGTGAAAGCTGCCCCGGAGCAGTTGCCGGAAAGGGCGAGGATTTTCAAAAGCTATACCTGCACAATCTGCGAAGAAAGGGTTGCAGAAAATTATGTACATCTGCAAAACGGCGAAACAGTGTGCTCTGCTTGCTATTCGCCGTACACCAGGGGACTCTAATGGAGAAACCGTTTGACGATCTGCATGCTGGGATAGAAACTCAGATTTGGAACCTTCCTGCGGGAATCCCGGATTCCGACGCTGTCAGGGAGGCTCGAGAAATTGGATTTTCCACAGATGGATTTCTGGCGCTTGGAAAAGCACTGTCCCGGCAGCTTCGCTATCGGGAGGCAGTTCAAGCTTATTCCGATGCACTCACTTTAGATCCTGAAAATAAGATGGCGCTACGGCTGCGTGCCGGTCGCTATTTGACGACCATGCAAAGCGAGCAAGCCATTGCAGATTTTGAGCGTTGCATATCTTTGGGGGCGGAGAAACTGGACTGTCTCTACCGCATTGGTCTGGCCCATTATTATGCCGGGCGATATGAGCAGGCGGCGGAGATCTTTCGGCAGTGCATGCCCCTGTGCGACGATGAAATGGGGATTGCTGTGATCTACTGGCATACGCTGAGCAGTTGCCGGGCAGGAATAGAATTGAGCCTGTTGAGGCAGTATCATCCCGGGATGGAAGTGGGTCATCACACAGCCTACGAAAGGGCAATGCGGACCTGGGCAGGTGAGGAATCCTGGCACTCTGTTTTGGAGGATATCGAAAAAGAACCAGATGATATGGAATATTGTATTGTGCTATATGCCCTGCTGTATCATCCGAATTGCACAGCTAAAAAGGATTTGCATGCAAAACTCTTGTGCAGAAATGGCTTTTGGCCCTGCTTTTCGTATCTTGCTGCGTGGATGGATTACAACCATGCCGAAAAAATAGTGCGGAACGATCTATCAGATATTTGAAACTCTTTTGGTTACTGATAATTAATTCACTTATTAGGCATTACGGCACAATGTCTAATAAGTGGAGAGCATTCTGATGATCAAGCTATGCTCGGCACTTATGAAAAGCGAATTGTTTTCAATTACACTGGAAGACCCCTTTTATTTTGTGACTATTGATGAGGAAAGCGGAGCACTATTGTTTAACGAGCGAGTCCCAAAGACCTAATGAGGAAGTTATGAGAACAAAAATGAGCAGCCTAAAACTGCTCATTTTATGCTTTTTGCAGATGGATTAGCCGGCCATAAAGGCGATGGAAACTGTGCCCGGGCCAACATGGGAACCAATTACCGGGCTAACCTCTGAGCGAATGGACGCAATAGGGTGCACTCGCTCGCTGGCAATACGCTCCAGTTCGACAAGGTCATCCTCGCAGAGGGCATGGAAGGGGGCAATCACAACAGGCTGGCGGCCTTCAATCCGCTTTTCCATCAAATCGACCATGCGGGTCAAGGATTTGCGGCGTGAAATTACGCTTTCAACCAGCTCGATTTTGCCATCACGGATCTCCATAATGGGTTTAAGATTAAGGGCTGAACCCAAGAGCCGTTTGGCAGAATTGATGCGCCCGCCACGGTGTAAATACTCCAGCGATTCAACAGTAAAGTAGACCCAAATCTTGGGATAGCATTCATAGGCGATGCGTTCGCAATCCTTGAGGCTGGCGCCATTTGCGGCAGCTTTACAAACCTCGATGACCATTAAGGATAAAGCCATGGAAACAAGCTGTGTATCCACAATGATGAGGTTCTCAGGGTTTCCCAATTCGGCCTTGGCTTGCTCGGCAGAAAAGTACGATGCAGAGATCCCCTTGGAGATACCCATATAAATTACATCCTTGCCGGCATCTAAAAGGGACCTGAACAACTCCAGATAGGCACCCATAGTTACCTGACTGGTAGTGGGCATTGTTTTCGAACTTTTAAGGCGAGTGTAGAATTCTGTGGCACTAATGTCTACCCCGTCACGGTAACTGGCGTCGTCCCAGTTGACTGTAAGAGGCAAAACGCTGACCTGATATTGGTCTACGTAGGTTTGTGGAAGATAAGCGGAAGAGTCAGTAACAATTGCAATAGACTTCATGGGATACCTCGTATGCTATCAAAAGCTGTTTAAAGTATAGCATATGGGTCTACTATCTTGCGATGAACAAGTATAGGCCTGTCTAAAACAATCTGCCCGAACAAGGTAAAAACCTTGCCTTACTTGAGAGTATTTGATGGCATTAGCTAGTTTCCGGCGGCTAAACTGGCAGTATCATGCCCTAATGAGGTGAAACATGAAGCCAAAGGAAAAATATACAGAAAACCCCAATCTAGAGGTAATGGAAGAGCAGGCTGCCTTCCCGAAGCAAAACATGCAGGAAGGCAAGGGAAGGCCTCTCAACCAGGCTAAGGTCTTTGGACAGGATTCAGGAATGGAAGAAACGCTTGCCAAACCTGCCTGGGTGGCACTGGTTGCAGTGGTGATTGCCCTGGCTGCAGACCTGATGATCTACAACTATCGCCTGGGGTTGCAATGGGCCATCTTTGTTAATTTGCTGTTGCTGGGGGCGCTGACGCTTAGCTTTATCCTGAAAAAGCCCTTGCCCTGGCAAAGTTGGGCGCTTAGCGGACTTACGAGTATTCTTGCAATCCTGAGTGCTGTTCGTAATGAAGGACTAAGCAGCGCAGGCTTAAGTTTATTAAGCTTTACAGGACTGGTTATCCTGGCAATCAGCTACTTGGGCGGCCAATGGATGGCGTATCGCTTGCGCGAACATCTTTTGGAGCGGATTAAACTGTTTATTTCAGCTTTTATTGCCCTTCCGGTTACGATGATCAATCTGCTATGTACTAATGAGGGAGGGGAGCTAAGCCAGCGTCACCAAGACCGGCGAAAACTAAGAGGGCTGGCAGTAGGTGTGATGATTGCCCTGCCTTTTGTGCTTTTGCTGGGCGCCTTGCTGGCTAGTGCTGATGAAGCTTTTTCGCACGTGCTGGACAATATGCTAAGTTGCTTACAACACTTGGATAACCTGAAAGAAGCCTTTAACCAGGCTTTTTTGGTTGCCTTTTTGACCTGGCTTATCTTCGGGGTTTACGCTCATGCATTTACCAAAAGCTCGATTAAAGTGAAGGCAGAACCGGACAGCCCGCTCTTTAGGCCTTTTTTAGGTACAACCGAAGCAACAGTAGTGCTGGCAAGTCTTAACCTGCTTTTTGCACTTTTTTTGTTTGTGCAGGTGCGTTACTTTTTTGCCGGGCAGGAAGCTGTAAAAAGCCTGGGACTCAGTTATTCCAGCTACGCAGTAAAAGGCTTCAATGAATTGATTATGGTGGCATGTTTGGTGCTGGTGATTCACTATGGTTTTAGCGCAGTAACCCGTCGTTCTACGCCAAAACAAAAACGAGTGTACTCTCTGCTGGCAAGCCTCCTGGTTTTGCAAGTGGGTGTGGTGTTGATCTCCGCCCATTTACGTTTGGCGCTGTATGAGCAAGTGTATGGTTATACCCAATTGAGACTGATTTCCCATCTTTTTATTCCCTTTGTAGGACTGTTGCTTTTGGCTTCTGTGATTATGGAGCTATGGCGTGGTTTTAAGTACATGGCACTGGTGCTGTTTTTGCTTGCGGTAAGTTTTGGGCTCTGTTTGGCGTTTGTTAATGTAGACGCTACGATTGCTCGTCTTAACCTTGCACGTGCCGATACTGTTCTTAGCGAGCCCAAAAACGGAGAGCAGGTTCGCGAGGTGCAGCTGGATTACAGCTACCTGATCTATGAGCTTTCAGAAGATGCCCTGCCTGTTCTTGCAGAAAAATGGCGCTCACCTCAAACGGATCCCGAGCAGCGTGAGGTGCTGGCTAAGGTCTTAGCCTGCCGCTGGAGCAGATTCAGGGACAAAATGGAACCTCAGCAGGCCTGGTTTGCTTACGATCTTTCTGAGCACCTTGCGATCAAAACCTATGCAGCGCTTCAGGACAGTTTACCGGCCATGCAGCAAAAGGCGGAAGGACGTGAAGGGTTGTTTTTTGATACGATTCACATTGATGGCGAAACCTATTATTGCGGACAATACCGGCCTTAAAAGGTAAAGCAGAGGGCTTATTCAGGCATTTTCACAATCCTTAAATCACCGTTTCAGGTAAACTTCTATGACAAATACAAATCCTGTTGCAAGTGTTTGCAATAGGCTTTGCGAAGGGAGTGCGAAGGGAGGGATTATGCGAAAACATGGTCTGTTAATCTGTCTATGCATCATTGTTGCGTTTGTCTTGGGAGGCTGTGCAGGTATTCATCTGCCTTTTGTTTCCAGTGCAGCACCGTCTGTATCGGAAGGTGAGGCAGCCGAACCAGCGGAAACTGTCATTTCAGAGACTGCTGTGCCTAAGAGTGATGATGTTCCTCGTGTAGTTGAAGATAATATTGCGCCGGCACCGCCTGAGATTGAAGGTATGACCTATCACTTTGAAGGACTAAGCATTTTTGTTCCCAGCGAGGTGGCTGCCGATATCGCTTTTGAGAAAGTTCCGGCTCAGCTTACGGGCAGTGATGGCTTTCCGGGTACGAGTTACCCGGAACATTACAAGATTCAGCTGCCTGGATACCGTCATGAGCCGGCCTTTCACAATCCGCAAATCTTGATTTGGCCCTTGAAAGAATATCTGGATATGGACGCATACAACGAAGGTATAGTTGGCAAAAATTTGGATGCATTGAATGCTTTGCTCAATGCTGAGGTGGAATTGCCGTCAAACGTCCACGAAGCATTTGCTCCTGGCTTACCGTTTTTGCCTCCTTGGAACGCTGCACAGGTTTTTGCCGCTCAGGTTGAACGCTTCGCGTTTGGAAGCGGAGAGGGTCTGCGTTTCATCAGCATGTATGCCCAGGCTTATAACCCAATCAGTAATTACGAATTATTTTATACCTACCAGGGTGTAACGCAGGACCAAAGGTATTACGTTTCTGCAGTGCTGCCCCTTGGAACTGCGATCTTGCCAGACACTGGAGACCCACAGGAAGTGTACACGGAGCAGTATCTGGCTGAATATCCGGCATATGTACAGGAGATTGTTGCCAGCCTGAACGCAGAGGCTCCGGAAGGCTTTTGGCCTAACCTAAGGACTTTGGATGCGATGATGGCTTCATTGAGTATCGACTAATCCGGGCACTTTTTTTAATGCGCAAGTCTCCCAAATATCGGGAGACTTGCTTGCTTTTTTTACTTAATTTGGATGACTGCAAATGGTTTTGAGCATCCTGGGGACTGATTTACTGCGTTGCGGTGCAGGCAAGATGCTGCTCAGTTTTGGGCGCGGCGAAGCTACGATGGAGTATGATTAGACTATATGTTTCTGCCTACAACACGTAATGAAATGGACTCCTTGGGCTGGGATGAGCTGGATATCATCCTCGTGAGTGGCGATACCTATATCGACAGCCCTTATTCAGGGATAGCACTCATCGGAAAGCAACTGTTGGCACATGGTTATCGGGTGGGTGTGATTGCTCAGCCAATGCTGAAGGACGAAAGCGATATCAGCCGCCTGGGAAGCCCAGGCATCTTTTGGGGAGTCAGCGCTGGAGCAGTTGATTCGATGGTTGCTAACACTACCGCGCTGGGGAAACCGCGCCGAATGGATGACTTTACGCCCGGAGGGCAGAACAATCGGCGGCCTAATCGCGCAAGTATTGTTTATACCAACCTGATTCGGCGGTACTTCAAGGATACCAGTCCGATTGTACTGGGCGGAGTGGAAGCCTCGCTGCGCCGTTTGGCGCACTATGACTTTTGGAGTGACAGTCTGCGGCGCTCAATTCTCCTGGATTCCAAGGCGGATTACCTGCTTTATGGCATGGCAGATACCAGTATTTTGGAGCTTGCCGAAACTCTCAAAAACGGCGGGGACCCACGCAGTTTACGCGGTTTGTTATATGCGGATGCTGTCTTTCCTGAAGATTATCTGGAATTGCCCAGTATGGAAGACTGCCTGGCTGACAAGCAGGCCTTTTCGCAAATGTTTCATAGCTTTTATGAAAATAACGACCCGATCGGTGCGCGTGGTTTAGCACAGCGTTTTGGTGACCGATACGTAATTCAAAATCCGCCTGCAGCCACATTAACCACTGCCCAAATGGACGAAGTGTACGGTCACAGCTTTGAACATGCTGTGCATCCCTATTATGCTGCTCAGGGGGAAGTGCGCGCCATGGAAACGATCCGCTTTGCGATTCCCACGCACCGGGGCTGCTATGGAGAATGTAACTTTTGCGCAATAGCGGTTCATGAAGGCCGCCGTGTCAGCTGGCGCTCGGAAGAGTCAATTGTGAAAGAAGCAGAGCAAATGACCCAACGCCCCGGGTTTAAGGGAATTATTCATGACCTTAGCGGCCCTACGGCGAATATGTATGGCTTTGAGTGCCAAAGTGTGAAACCATTGCGCGGAGCTTGCAAGGATAAGAGCTGTATTTACCCGAATCCTTGCCCTTTGCTGGGAGTAAATCACGCACCGGCAACACGCCTGATGCAAGCGGTAAACAAGGTTGAAGGAGTAAAAAAGGTCTTTGTAAGCTCTGGTGTCCGGCACGATATGGTGATGCAAGATAGCCAAGCCGGCCCGGCTTACCTGCAGGAACTAGTTGAACACCATGTCTCCGGACAGTTGAAACTGGCACCGGAGCACAGCGAGCCCTGGGTGCTGAGGCGGATGCGGAAGCCAAGCGTAAAGACCATGCTTGCCTTTAAAGAACATTTTGATGGTATTTCAGCACGGGTGGGAAAGAAACAATTCCTTTCTTATTATCTGCTAGCTGCGCACCCTGGCTGCAGCGATGCAGATATGATTAACCTGCGCCAATTTTGCAGTACTTCCTTAGGGGTTCTGCCGGAACAAGTGCAAATTTTTACCCCGACACCTTCTACATATTCCAGCCTGATGTACTATACGGAGCGAGACCCGTTCAGCGGAGAACCGCTTTTTGTGGAAAAAGGTCTGACGGGCAAAATGCAACAGAAAGCAACCATTACCGGCTGGCGTCAAAAACGTTCCGGAGTAGAGAATCAGGACAGGCATGCTTATGCTCCGTTTGACGAGGACTGGCCGGACGAAAGCTTGGAGGCTTCTCCCAGCCAAAAGGGGCCAGAAGGGCGTTTTGACCGGTCACGGCGTCCATGCAAACAGGATGAGAAAAGGGTGCAGGAAACCCGCGTGATCAGAGACGATTACGGTCACTTTTTTAATAATAAAATGCCGGAAGGTTGGGTGGACAAACGGGCAAAACCCGGTTCGAAATTTAGAAGAACCCAAGGCAGAGGTTCTGGAAGCGGAAGACCGTCAGAGCGGCGCTCTGGCGCGGAACTGTGGAAACGCCGAGAAACGCAGGAATTACAAATTGGTGCTTCGCAGGAAGAATCCCAGAAAGACAGTCGGACTGGTGCATGGGGTAAACAGGGCGAACGATCGTTTCGCCGAGACAGCATGGACCATTCAAGCGAAAGAACCTGGTCGCGAGCGGATAAATACCGCGGGACGAAGCGCGGTTATAGTTTGGGAAGCCAGGATGGGAAGGTTTGGGAACAGCGGAGTGAGCGTAGGGGTACGGATGAGCGCATAGGGGAACGTACAGAGGGCGAGAGCAGGCGACCAAAGCGGGGTATGGATGCGGCCGGGACACAGCAAAAGCCCTGGCAGAAGCGTGAAACGGACAGAGCTCGCAGAAAGTCTGCGGATGCAGAGGGGCAGAAAGGCTGGGAACACAAAAAAACAAGTACCAGGACAGGACAGGAAAAAACAGAAGTGGGTGAATCAAGAGCTGCAGAGCACCCCCGAAGCTATCGAGAGCGTAATGACGCAGGACGTGCCAAGCTCCCGTATAGCGGACAGGATCGCAAAAGGCGGCCATATGCCGAGTATGAGCGTAAACAAGGGGTCAGTCCCGCAGAGGATAAGTTCGGAAGACGAAGCGATACAGCGGCGGAGCGCAGGAAGACAAAAGATCAACAGGCTTTGGGTGGGAAGCAATATAACAAAAATGTTCCCTCCAAGGGAAGGGATAATAAAAGATCACATGCCAGGCAGGCAGGCATGGGAAAATCTGGCTACTCTAGGCACAATGAAAACAGTCGCCGTCCAAATGGGGACGCAAAGGACAAGGAGCAAGCATGAGCCCCTCGGGAGTGCTTACAGGTGGCATATTAATCTACTGTCTCGTTTTGTTGGTGGCGCTCTTGCTTCTGGCATTGGTACTGATTGCCGGCATCCGCAAGCAGCGTCGAGAACTGAACCAGCTGAAAGAAAGCCCGGTCAATAAGCCATTTCCGCAGGATACAAAGCTGCCGATTTTGCGGCCATCTAATCTGGATGCTGCCGAGCGTGATGTCTTGATTCGGGAGGCATACGCTGAATGGCTGCAAAGCTATGTGATGGTGGACAGCGAGCCAGGCAGAGCCTTTATTTACAGCGGTGTACAGGCAAGCCGGCCGCGCGGCAGGCAGGCATTAGCAGCCACCAGCCTTGGACAGGCCTTGGGAATGTTGATTCAACTTAGCATGGCCGGTGAGGACCTCATGGCCCAATCGCGCTTTGAACGCCTGTATTTGTATTTACTGGCCCATCCTGCGGCTGATTCGGAGGATTTAGCTGCCTGGCAGTCTTTTCCGGATGAACTGCGTATGCCGCCAGTTGATGCGGACTTAAACGCTGAAATGCTTATAAGTCTGGTTCTTGCTGCAGCTCTTGCCCAATGGCCCCAAGGTGAGCGCGTGTACTTTGCGCGTGCTGCGGAGCTGCGTCTGGATGCCTTGCTACAGAAAATGAAATCTTACAAAGATGGTCCAAGCGGTGAACCGGCTTTTACAGCAGCCTGGGCTTGTGATGCTGCCGCAGCCTTTACGAAGAATCAGGACTGGAAGAAATTGCGAAATAGCAAAAAGGCACCGGACGAACAGGATGCCGCTTTTTGGGTGCAAATCTGGCAGCAGGGACTGGACGTGCTCTACGCTTCGGGACAGGTGCAGCAAGAATCGCTTAGCTTGGCACATCGCTTGTTAGAAAGTAGCCTGCCGGAAGAAGAGGATGATTTGCGCTCCTACACTTATGCTATCTCGCCTTTGGCTCAGTTTGCAGCTGCGGTGCCGCTGTTGGCCAGTCTGGGAGACCAAGAAGTTTTAGATGCTGCCTGGCAAAAACTGGCGAATGCGAAGCCCTGGCGCAAGGATGGTTTTGGGGCTAGCCTGCGGCTTTTAGGAATGCTTTTGCTTGCAGGACGTTTTTGGTTGCCGGAGCTTGATTGGGGGACTTTGACCAGTGAAGTGGATAAGCCTGTTTTGGTTTAAGCTACATTACATTAATCAGGCGAACTTCTATTTTGCCTAGCAAGGCATCCAGGCTTGCCTGAGTAACCGAAGCGATTGAGCCTTTCTGGACGGTCGCAGCCCCAAAAGCAGCGCCCAGCCGGGCAATTTCAAAGAGGTCCATTTCTTTAGCAAAGCCATAGACCATACCTGCCATGATAGCATCACCGCCAATGGTCACGTTTTTTTGGGACATCCGCGGAGGTTTGGCGAGCACCATTTCGTTTTGTGTGGCCAGCAGCAGTCCAATCTCGGACACTGAGAGTGCAACATGTTGTACCCCGGTACGTAAAAAGGCTAAGGCAGCCCGTTTGGCATCGTCATAATTTTTAAGCGGAAAGCCCAAGTAGGCTTCGGCTTCAGCAATATCTGGCTTAACCAGGAAAGGACTTTGTAATAAACCCTGGCGCAAAGGCTCCCCATTGGCGTCAAAGAAAACCCGCACACCATTTTCATTGAGTAAACTAATTAATTGCGCATAAAAATCATCTGGAACGGCCTGCGGCAGCGATCCGCTTACAACCCAGATAGTATTTGGTTTTGCCAGCTGGCGCGCTTTATCAAACATTTCATTGAGTGCATCCGCGGGTACATGCGGTCCAATTTCGTTGAGGCGGATGTACCATTCCCCTGTATTTTCCAAAGCCACGATGTTGCTGCGGGTTTCTTCATCAATCCAAATGAAATCAGTATCCACACCCAGGCGTTGCAGCCCGTCTTCAAGCATCTTGCCTGTGCTGCCGCCTACCCAGGCGATCGCACGGCTTTCTTCACGCAATATACGCAAGGCGCGTGAAACGTTGAAACCTTTGCCGCCCCAGTCGATATGCGAATCATCTGTACGCAAAATCTCGTTGAAACGAATTCGTTCGACCTTTAGGGTGCGATCTACACTGGGGTTAGGGGTGAGGGTTGTGATCATTAGCATAAATTGTATCAAATTAGATCGGTTAATGAGAAGTTAAAAGAAAGCGAAAAAACATATAACACAAAGAAAGATTTGATAGCTGCATAAAGAACGAATCTTAAAAAATATTTCCACAATTTTAAGAAGATGGCATGCAATATTGGGAAACTAATAAGTGGAATAATAGCAAGCATAAACTAGTCATAACGGTAAACGCTAAGGACAACCGCATTAATTTACCAAGACCAGAAAATCAGGAAGGTTTAATATCTGGCTTATGCGGCTGTTGGCACAGGACTCTCGGATACTGCTTTCGCAAACTGACTGTTGTAGAGCTCAGCATAAAAACCGTTTTGCTGCAGCAGCTGATCATGGTTTCCTTGTTCCACAATATCACCCTCATTCAGAACCAGAATACGATCGGCGTTGCGAATTGTGGACAGGCGATGCGCGATGATGAAGCTGGTGCGGCCTTTCATGAGCTTATCCATGGCTTTTTGGATCAGCACTTCAGTACGGGTGTCAACGGAACTGGTGGCTTCATCCAGGATGAGAATCGCAGGGTCAGCCAGAACTGCGCGCGCAATCGTGAGCAGCTGTTTTTGACCTGAAGAAATATTCGTTGCTTCTTCATTTAATTCGAAGTTGTAGGCTCCAGGAAGGGTACGGGTAAAATGGTCTGCATAGGCAAGATCGGCAGCCTGAACCACCTCTCCGTCACTGGCATCCTCGCGGCCATAGCGGATGTTCTCGCATACGCTCCCATTAAATAGCCAGGTGTCCTGCAAAACCATGCCGAACATACTGCGCAGGTCATGACGGCTTAGGTCTTTGATGTTGATCCCATCGACCAGTATTTCACCACTGTCGAGCTCATAGAAACGCATCAGCAGTTTTACCAGGGTGGTTTTTCCTGCCCCGGTTGGTCCTACAATGGCAATCTTTTGGCCGGGCTCTACTTCCAGTGAAAAGTCCTTGATTACAGGGATGGCTGGGTTGTACCCAAAGCGGACATGCCTGAAACTCACGGAGCCGTCAACGGGATGAGGTTTGGCTTTGGTTGCGGTTTCAGCCACCTCCTCTTCCTCTTCCAGAAACTCAAAAACCCGTTCTGCTGCTGCGGCAGTTTGCTGCAGCACATTCGATATGTTGGCAATTTGCATGATTGGGTTTTGGAAGGAACGCATGTATTGAATAAATGCCTGGATGTTCCCTAAGTCCAGCTGGCGGCGAATAACCAGATTACCACCCAGTATTGCCACGGCTACATATCCTAAATTGCTGATAAAGCGCATGATGGGCATGATCATGGTTGAGAGCCACTGAGCCTTCCAGGCAGTATTGAAAAGAGTCTTATTGAGAGTCTCAAACTGCGCGATACTGGCTGACTCGCCATTGAAGGCCTTTACTACAATGTGCCCGCCATATATTTCTTCAATATGGCTGTTGATATGCCCCAGGTATTCCTGCTGCTTGCGGAAGAAAGGCTGTGAGTTTTTAACCACCACCCGGATAACCAGCATCGAAAGCGGGATGATCGTCAGTGCGATGAGCGTCATGGTGAGGTTGATCGTAAGCATCATGATCAAGATGCCGATGACACCAACCAGCGAGTTAACCATTTGCGACAGGCTTTGGTTGAGTGTCATGCTTACGGTATCTACATCGTTAGTCACCCGGCTAAGCACCTCGCCCTGGGTCATGCTGTCGAAAAAGCGCAAGGGCAGACGGTTTAATTTAAGAGAGATTTCATGGCGGAAACGGTAGGTAATATCGGTTGCGATGCTTACCATAATCTGACTTTGGATAAAACTGAGGAAACCCGAGCTGATGTACAGCAAGATAACCCGTGTGAGGATGAGAGCAATAGCTGAAAAGTTGATACCCCCTGGGTCGCCGGCGATTTGACGCTGAATTCCGGCGTAAAGCTCGGTAGTAGCCATGCCCAGGGTTTTTGGACCCAGGATGCTTAGGATCATACTGATGGTTGCCAGCAGGATTGCCAGAATGAGGGCGATACGATATTTACTCAGGTAGCTGATGAGCTTACGCATACTGGCTTTAAAGTTTTTTGCTTTTTCGCCAGGCATTAAGCGCTGTGCTGGTCCGCGGGCGTGAGCTGTTTGGCCTTTGCGCGCAACGGGTTGTGCCAGATTGCTTTCTTGTCCGTTATTGTTTCTATTCTCGCTCATGCAAGCTCCTGTTTGCTTAATTGCGAGGTTGCAATTTCTTTATAAGTTTTGCATTTTCCCATCAGGTCAGTATGCCTGCCTTTCCCAACCAGGCGACCATTGTCCAGGACCAGGATTTGGTCGGCATTGCGTGCTGTAGCTACGCGTTGAGTAACGATGAGAACTGTGGAATGGCCTGCTTCTTCTTCCAGCGCATGCCGTAAGGCGGCATCGGTTTTATAGTCCAGAGCCGAAAAACTGTCGTCAAAAATATAAATGGGCGGTTTCTTTACAATTGCCCGCGCGATGGACAAGCGTTGTTTTTGACCACCGGATACATTGCTGCCCCCCTGTGCAATTTCCCTGGTCAGACCTTCGGGTTCTTCCAGGACAAAATCGGTTGCCTGAGCAATCCTGATAGCATGGTTCATTTCCGTCTCGCTTGCATCAGGCTTACCAACCTGAAGGTTGGATTGGATGGTTCCGCTGAAGAGGAGCGCACGCTGGGGCACGTAACCAATTTGGTCCCGCAGTTCGCTCTGCCGGAGCTTGCGAATATCAATGCCATCCAGGCGTACTTCACCGCAGCTTACGTCAAAGAAACGGGGTACCAGGTTTACCAGAGTGCTTTTTCCGGAGCCAGTGGAGCCGATGATTGCAGTTGTTTCGCCCGGTTGGGCCGTAAAGGAGATTTGGTTGAGTACGTTTTCTTCAGCACCGGGGTACTTGAAGCATACGTCTTCAAATTCAATAAGTCCCCGAACAGGCGTAGGCAGATTTTGCGGTTTTTCAGGATCCTGGATACTAAGCGGGGTTTCCAAGACTTCGGCGATACGGGTACCGCTGATGGCGGCACG
This sequence comes from Anaerolineaceae bacterium, assembly GCA_040772305.1. Lineage (GTDB taxonomy): Bacteria > Chloroflexota > Anaerolineae > Anaerolineales > Anaerolineaceae > Mesolinea. The sequence continues at coordinate 580,450 of JAXGYK010000001.1, read as the reverse complement.
CGGGATGATGACAAAGAGCATGGAGAGCTGAACAAAAGCAAACATGATCTGTATCGAGTACTGTTGGAAGGCCATCATGTTGCCAATTTCGAGCGTACCGTTGGCAATCTCGTGCGCCCCTACCCAAATAATTACTGCGTTGAGACAGGTCATGATAATGTCGACCATAGGGAACATCGAGGCCATTGCCCGTGTTACATAACGCAGTGTGCCTGTTACTTCCCGATTAACATCATCGAAGCGGTTTTCTTCGTAGGATTGCTTGTTGAAAGCACGCACGACCAGGATGCCGCTCAGGTTTTCCCGCATGACCCGATTGAGTTTGTCGACAAGCGTTTGCATCAGTTTAAACTTGGGCAGCGTGATGCGAAAGTTGATTGTGATGATGATGACGATGCACAGGGATGCCAGGGCAATCAGCCACCACATATTGGGGCTTTTTCCGATGGCGCGTACAATGCCGCCAATTGCCATTAAGGGGGCCATAAAGGCCATGCGCACAAGCATAAACATCATCCGTTCTACCTGGGAGATATCGTTGGTTGTGCGGGTGATCAGCGAGGCAGTAGAGAAAGTATTAAATTCTGCCGAAGAAAAAGATTCAACCTTACGAAAAAGTGCTGAGCGTAAATCCTGGGCTACACCGGCTGAAACCAGCGAAGCCATCAGGCTGACACTGACTGAGGTAAATGCCGCCAGAAGCGCCAAACCCAGCATCACTAGACCGGTGCGCAGGATAAAGTTGGTTTGGGATTTTTGCATATCCATGCCCAGACGGGCATATTCGTCAACAACGGCACGTACTACCAGTTGATGCAAAATTTTACCGTCCAGAGTGTTTAAGTTGTTGAGTGCAGGCTGCAAAACCTTGTTGCGTGCTTCGGCAGGCATTGCCGCCAGAAGTGCCAGCATGTCGCTGCCTGGCGGTAGCTGAGCAAGCCTTAGCTGGGCTTCGGGGCCCAGCATCCGCTCTGCAATTTGCGGATCGCGCTGCAGGAGCTGAACACCGCCTACAACCAGCAGAGGCTTGCCCAAGATGGCTTCAATCTGGTCGATTTCTTCATCGGTCAGTGCTTTTAGCTGGTACGTTTTGCCTGTGCCCAGCTGTGTAAAGCGCTCGCTTAGAAGCTCAGCCTGGGCTGTGTCAGGGATGACCTCGGTGTAGTTTGCGACCAGCTTGGCGTAATCATCCGGGGGCATTACCAGGGCAAGGCCTTTCAGAGTGTCTTCGCTGATGACTTCAGGCACAGCATTATCGATGCCATTCTGTTGGATGCCTATGTTCACGATGCGGCTCAGGTAATCCGGAAGGGCAAGGTCCGACTGCGTCATTACCACCAGCAGCAGAATTGCTGCCAGCATGTAAGGCCAATATTTAAAGATGTAAGGCGTTAGTTTGCGCATAGTCTAGTTTCTATTCGGAATTTTGGTCAGTATCCGGGAATAGCTCCCGAACCTTATGGTTAAGCATGACTGAAAGACGGCCGAAAAGCTCAGCCTCTTCAGGAGTAAAGGATGCAGTCAGGATTTCCAGCCAGCGGAAGCGGTTCTGCTTAAAGGTTTCTACGAGGTTTAAGCCTTTTTCTGTGAGCGCAAGCGTTTTCTTGCGCTTATCCTGTGGGTCGGTCTGACGCGAGATGAGACCTTGGTTAACCATTCCATCTACCAGCTGTGTTGCGGCTGCGCGGCTCACGTCGGTGTGCCTTGCCAGGTCCATCAGCCGGGAATTGGGTTTGTAGTACAAATAAAAAAGCGTATGCAGCTTGGCATGGGAAAGGTTGTAATGCTGCATTTCTTTTTTTTGCTGCTGCAATGACCAGCGTGCGGCATGTTCAAACCATTGCTGGTTTTCTTTGGAAATAAATCTTGGTTTGTCCATAGCTAATAGTTAAGCGCGCTTAACTATACGTATATCATTATACTTGTCAAGGGAGTAACACAGATAGCCTTCCTCTTGTAGATGAAGGAACAAGAGGCATCTATACTTTTTTGGCGTTTAATGATTTAAGCAAGATTTGATTTGCCAGTAAAAAGCGAATCAACCCTTTTTTTCAGATTCTACCCAGTCGAAACTGCGCGTTATTGTTTTTTTCCAGCCTGCAATGCGGCGAGTCCTTTCGATGGGCTTCATCTGCGAGGTCCAGGTTTTATCCATTTGCCAGTTTGCGACAGGTCTTCGGGACGCTTCCAAAAACCGACTGCCAAACTAGCTGCATAGGCTATGCTCTGTGCCCAAGGGGTTAATCCCCCAGGTACTGGCTGAACTGCGTCAAGTAGAACTGCAGGCTCCCATTAAGGCTGGAAGCGTGGTAATCGATAATGTAGCGGGAACGGGGATTGCCGTCCTGGCTAGCCGTGATATGCCCAAAGCCTGATTATCCAACGGGTGAAATAAGTGGGGGTGCTACCTGTGCGGCCCGGCAGCTGACTGGTAAATCCAGCAGTGCTATCAACCTATGAAGGAGGGTTAGTATCACAAACCCTCCTTTTGCTCCAGTTAAATCAGGAAATGCAGGCTAATACGCGCCAGGTTCCGCTTTTTCTACAGCCTGACCGGCTTCTTCATCCGCGATGCGCACACCACTGCTGGTTCCGATGCGAGTTGCACCGGCTTCAACCATCTTACGGGCCTGTTCGTAGCTGTGCATGCCTCCGGAAGCCTTAACACCCATTTTTTCACCAACAACACGGCGCATGAGGGCAACATCCTCTACGGTGGCGCCGCCGCTATTGAAGCCTGTGGATGTTTTTACAAAATCAGCGCCGGCTTGTTTGGCAAGCAGACAGGCGGTTACTTTTTCGTCATCGCTGAGCAGGCAGGTTTCCAGAATCACTTTCACCGGAACGCCATGCTTATGGGCTGCGCGCACTACTTCCTGGATGTCTCTTTGGACATCTGCCAAATAACCGCTTTTCAGGGCACCAATATTCATGACCATGTCCACTTCACGGGCTCCATCCCTGATAGCCTGCTTTGTTTCGGCAACCTTGGTGGAAGTTTTGTTGGCGCCTTGGGGGAAGCCGATCGTGCAGCCCACGATCACATCGCTGCCCTTCAGTAAATCGGCGCAATAGCGCACCCAGAAAGGGTTCACACAAACAGAGAAAAACCCGTATTTCAGGGCGTCTTCACAGGTTTTGCGAACTTGTTCTTCAGTCGATTCTGGCTTGAGCAGGGAATGATCGATAATTGCCGCGATGCTTTGAGCCGGCTTTGCCTCTGACTGGACTTCCCGCAGCTCTACGCGTTTAACCTCGCCCTTCCGGTTGAAATAAGAAGTGAGTTCCTTTCCTTCATATCGAACAGTACGTGAAAACTCAACATTGTTTGATTTTATTGCCATGTTTCTCCTCTCTGAAATACCTCATAAAGCTGCACAGTTTGTGAGCTTTCTTATTATGCCATAGCAAATTATGATGACCAAGGACAGAGCCTAATCGATGGTGTAAAAAACGTGGTTTTGATCCTCGCTACCGAATTCCTTGGGCAGTTCATTATTGATGCGCGTCAGGCTGGTTTGGATCAGCGCCCAATCGCCGCGATGATAGGAAACGGAATACTTCAGGGGTGTATTATCGTCACGGTAACTCACCGTGCTTAGTTTTAATAATGGATTACCGCATTTAACGCCCAGGAGCCTGGCCTGGTCTGCCGAGGCAGCAACTGCTTCGATATTCTGGTTTTCAAAGCTAAGCTTAATTTTGCAGAGTGTTTTCAGCAACTTATTCAGTGGCTTTGTTAAGTCGGCATCGACTAATGTCTTACAAGCAAGAAAAGGCAAGTAGCTAGTAATGATCACTAAGGCTTGGTTATTGATAAGCTTGCGCCGCTGGATATTAAAAACCTCATCACCTTCTTGCAGGTGCAGGATGCGCAGAACTTCTGGTTTACCAAGCTCCACCTTACTGGAAAGCAGTTCGGTGTGCACTTCGCTGCCCTGGCTGGCGATATCTTGCGTAAAGCCAGTTCTCAGGTGCGCGGCTCCCATTTTGACCTTGGGTTCACTAATGAAGGCTCCCTTGCCCTTACGTTTGTAAATCAGGCCTTCATATTCCAGCTCCATCAGAGCTTGCCGAACTACTGTACGACTTACGTTAAACTGTTTTCCTAACTGGGCTTCGCTGGGTAAGATATCCCCTGGCTGGAGGGTCTGCTTCTTGATGTGCTCAAGAAGCGCGTTCTTCATTTGCAGATAATAAGGTATCTTGCTCGAAGAATCTATCGGCTCCAAATGCAAGCTTGCCATGATATTTACTTTATTCCTTCCGGTAATTTCGCATGAGTATAAAAAAGAATTCTTATTGTCTCAATTGGATGCTATTGTCTCATCGAAAAGCTGTATTTGGACTCTTTTTTGGCAACAGTTTTATTGCGCAAACAGGCTGTAATCCCATCATAACAAAAAAACACTACCTTAAGCATATCATTAATTCACAAATATTACATAGCTTCTAGGCGAGATAATCTTAAGTTTTCTTTTAATGCACTCACTCCTGAATAATAAGTTGCTCCGCCAGTTTAACCTTTCCATCTTTAAAATACCCTTGTACGAAGGGACGAACTTATGGAAAACAAGAGCGGCCTTGACCTCAGAGTTACAGCCAAATTAATGGGCGAGTTTCTTCCTGAAGACAGATCGGACGCTTTTTTGGATAACAGTATCGGTGTTTTGCTTGATGAACTTCTAAGCCAAATCCACTTTATTATTTGGCTCCCAAATATTTACCGCCTCTCGACACCAATAATTCCACCATATTGCTTCGCCCTTTTCGATATGCGTATCTTACGGCAGAAGAACCCAAATTATCAACCGCATTAATGTTTGCGCCGCTCTTAATTAAGAGCTCCACAATAGCTGTATGGCCATTCTTAGCAGCAGACATTAATGGTGTTTCTCCATCTCTATTGGATTTGTTGACATCTGCCCCTTTCTTAATTAATACTTCCGCTACCTCAAGCGCTCCGTTATAAGAAGCCCAACCCAGCGCGGTGGTTGTGGCTTCCCCGATAGCATTGGGGTCTGCTCCTAAATCCAAATACTTGATTACCTTTTCCAAATTACCGTTATAAGCTGCGGCTGCCAAAAGCTTATTAATTTCTGAGCTCTTGTCTGGGAACAGTTCCGTTAATCTGTCAGTGGCGTATTGCTTAAACTCTCCCGTTGCGCTTTTTATTACCTCAGAAAGCAATTCCTGGTCTGATAATTGCCTTACTGCTTCGTATCGAACAACATCCTTAAGACTTGTTTTTGCAATATTTGCCAGCACAGCTTGGTCAGAAATCCGCTTAACAATGGTTTGAGATAAGGAGCTGTCATAAGTATTGGCAGCCATATCCACGAGCAAGGCTTGATCGGTGATTCGATCAACCAGTGCTTCAACGCTCTTGTAAGTATCTTTCTCCCATCTGTACTTTTTTACAATATCAGCCATTGTGGCTTGATCAGTTATCCTATCAAAAGAGACTTTTCCACACTGGGTACACACATATCCGTTCCATTTGTGCTGCTCATCGCGAGTTTTACCACAACGCTTGCATGTACAGCCATCCCAGTCATGTTGCTCAACGCATGGCTTACCGCAATGCTTACATTTGCCCTTGCACAAATCCCAATTGTGCTGTTCGTCGCGGGTTTTACCGCATTTTACACATATGCAACCATTCCACTTGTGACCGAATAAACAAGCCATTCTGCTTCTCCCTCATTCTGTTTGTTGACTGCTCAGTTTCCAGCCGACACACTTGATTCAATGTACCAAATTAATTATAGTCGCAGGCCTGTGTAGCGCAAACGTTTTCAGCTTTCTTCTTGTTGTCCCGGTGCTATTCCTGAGAGTGCCACAAGGTACTTAATAGCGATCTGCAATATCAGGCTGCTGCTTAGGGAAAGGGGAGCAGCTGGAATATTTTATTTGCGCACATGATACACTTTAAGCATGTATGCCAGTGCAGCTGCCCATCCCAACATTGCCCTGATTAAGTATTGGGGAAACCGGAATAATTCCCTGCGGCTCCCCTTAAGCGGCTCGCTTTCGTTTAATCTGGCAGGTCTGGAAACACGTACAAGCGTTTGCTTTGACATGGCTTTGGAAGCTGACCAGTTTTGGCTGAACGGTGAACTTCAGCAAAGCGGGCCTCTGGCAAGGGTAAGCGCCTTTCTGGACCTCATCCGCCAACGCGCAGATATGAAACTGGCTGCACGCGTGGAAAGCAAGAATAACTTCCCTGCTGGTGCTGGAATTGCCAGCAGCGCTTCGGCTTTTGCTGCCTTGGCGCTGGCTGCTTCGGCTGCTGCAGGCCTGGAACTGCAAGAAGCTGAACTTTCGGCTTTGGCGCGCCGAGGTTCGGGCTCGGCCTGCCGCTCGATACCCCATGGTTTCGTGGAATGGCTCCCTGGTCAGGACGACCAGAGCAGTTATGCAATCAGTATTGCTGCGCCAGAGCACTGGGATATCTGTGATTTGATTATTGTGCTGGAAGCTGGACATAAGAGTACCGGCAGCACCGAAGGACATGCGCTGGCTCACAGTTCACCGCTGAATTCCTTGCGTCTGGATGGAGTGGAACAGCGTTTAAGCGAAACCCGGGCGGCTATCTTAACGCGCGATTTTGAGCGCCTGGCCCCGGTTGTTGAAGCGGACTCAGAATGGATGCACGCTGTGATGCGGACCAGCGAACCAAGCCTACGCTACTGGACCAAGGATACGGAAGTTCTCTTATGGATCATCAAACGCTGGCGCGAGGAGGGTCACGCGGTTTGCAGTACCGTCGACGCTGGGCCGAATGTGCATTTGATCTGTCTGGCAAATGAGGTGGATTGGCTCCTTGCACAATTGGAGCACATGCCTTTTATCCAAAAAGTTTATACCAGCCAGCCTGGGCCTGGGGCACAACTATTGGACACAGACTGAGCTTCTAAACCTTTGGATAAGGCAATTTAAGGGATAGAGAGGGAATATGGGAATACCTGGATACCAAGATATTATGTTACCTCTTTTGAGGTTCGCTGAAGATGGCAAAACGCATAAAATTGCTCAGGCAGTAGAAGAACTCGCGAACTATTTCAATCTTAGTGAGGAAGACAGAACAAGCTTAATTGAAAGCGGGACGCAGCCCGTTTTTTATAACCGAGTTGGATGGGCAAGAACCTATTTGAAGAAAGCAGGCTTGCTTGAAGATCCGGAAAGAGGCTGTTTTAGATTGACAGAGTTAGGAAAACAAGTATTAGATCAAAACCCCGGTAGGGTCGATAATGCGTATTTAAAACAGTTTCCAGATTTTCTCGCGTTCAAAAAAATTAGCGAAAAAGGCCCAAAAATAGAAGAACCAGAAGAGCAATCTGAACTAACTCCTGAGGAAAGACTGGATGCCGCATATCAGGAGATTCGCAAAAACCTGGCCGGTGAGCTTCTTCAGGTGGTTTATAATGCCACCCCCGGCTTCTTCGAAGTTTTGGTTGTGGAACTCTTGTCCAAGCTTGGATATGGAAGATCAATCCGAGAACTTGCCCGCGCTGTTGGTCAGTCTGGCGATGGGGGTATTGATGGAATCATTGACCAGGACCGGCTGGGCTTAGACCGCATTTACATCCAGGCAAAAAGGTGGAACCCTGATCAGAAGGTTGGTTCTCCTGAAATTCAAAAATTTGCAGGCGCATTGCTGGGAAAACATGCGCAAAAAGGTGTGTTTATCACTACAGCTCAGTATTCCGCTAATGCGCTTGAATTTGTTAAAGAAATCAGCCAAAAGATTGTATTGATCAATGGTGAGCAGCTAACCGATCTCATGATTGACTATGGCGTTGGTCTAACTACCAAAGTGAGCTACGAGATTAAAACCATCGATTACGATTATTTTTCTGAGGCGTCGTAAACTCAGGCAAATACCCAAGTAAATTCATCAAACAAGGCTGGATAATTATCCGGCCTTGTTTGTATGCTGTTGCTATTACTGCTAACTCATCGTAAGCGCCATTACAGCCTTTTGGGCGTGCAGGCGGTTCTCTGCCTCATCATAGACAACTGATTGCGGGCCATCAATGACTTCATTGGTCACTTCAATATCGCGGTCAGCGGGCAAGGGGTGCATATAGATAGCATCGCGGTTGGCTAATTCCAGACGGCGCTGGTCCATAATCCAATCCTTGTGACTATCCTGGAGTATCTTGCCCTGTTGGGGGTCGTCGGTGGTCATCAGCGGGCCCCAGCTTTTGGCATAGACCACATCGGCGTCTTTCATGCCTTCGTCCATATCATTGGTGATGTCGAAAGAAGTGCCCCAGCGCTTGGCCACATCTTTGGCTTGCTGGACGATATCAGGCATCAGTTCAAAACCCTTGGGGTAGGCTAGCGTAACATCCATGCCGAAGCGCGGCATCTGGATGATGAGGCTTTGCGGCACGCTGATCGGTTTGAGATAGCTGGCTGCATAAGCCCAACTGACCACAATACGCTTCTTGCGCAGGTCGCGGCCCTTCTTTTCCATGATCGTCATCAGATCAGCAAGGCATTGGAAGGGATGATAAATATCGCACTGCATGTTCAGGACAGGCACGCGGCTGTTCCTGGCCACTTCGTTGAGGTAGGGATTACCTAATTTCCAGTCGCAATGACGGATGGCAATGCCGTCAAAGTAACGGCCATAGATCTGACCGATCTCTTTCGCGGTATCGCCATGCGAAATTTGGGTGGTAGTGCTCTCGATAAAGGCACCGTGGCCGCCCAGCTGGGCCATGCCGGCTTCAAAGCTGCCGCGGGTACGGGTACTGCTGAAGAAAAAGAGCATCGCCAGTACTTTGTCGCGCAGGTAGGGGTGGGGCTCATTGAGCGCGCGTTTGCGCTTGAGGTCCCAAGCCACATCCAAAACGGTTTCCACTTCTTCTTTTGAGAAATCCAGATCACTGATCAGGTCGCGTCCATGTAAGAAGGTTTGCATAGTCTCTCCTAGGGGATTTTAGGTTTATGTGATTATAACGCCTACAGACCAAGACTAGTTTACTCTAGGGAAGATTCAAACGTCAGTGAGGTCCTTCTTAGTCTGTAGCGAACAACTTCAACCGGAAACACGATTACCGATCTAAGCAAGATTTGCACACTAGGCTGTGATTAGCTCACTCTTAGAATTAATCTCGGTTAATACCAGCTTCTTGCCTGATAATGCTCTAATTACTCGAAGCTATCCCTATTCTTGATCCATAAGGCTAGTTGTTTCAGGAAATCAAAATCCTCCTCTTTAATACTGTATCGGTGAAATAATGTGTTACGTATTCTATTCAATTTGTCGATCCATGAAGTCTTGTCTGCCTTGGAAGCGTTTCCCTTTATACTTGGAGGATAGGTATATCTCTTCTCAAAAATATTCCCCCAGTTCCCACCGTTGAGTGCAATTTTTCTGTAATCAATTAAATCGATGCAATCCCAAGGATCAATTTCTTGGTCTGGTTCTTCATAATTTTTGTCGCTAGCGAGTTTATTTGCCTCGTCATACACATTTTTTGGAAGCCCAAGAATAAACCATCTATCCCCGAACTTATTTGTAAGCAACAACTTGAACTCTTTCTTCATCGTTGTTTCAATATCCTTTACGAGTGCGACGGCAGATTGATAAACTTCCGCACTGTGCTCTTTCCAATATTCCTCTAATCCATTTGGTTTGAACTCATGTCTCGCATTGTAAATCTCTCTTTGCCAAGTGCGCTGATAGCGGATGGGACCACCGGCTCCGTAGTATTTACTTAGCTCGAGTCGTTGGGATTCGGGCATTTCGTCAATGAACAATAGGAGTGGGTCAAGATAGAAAGAAACTGAATGTACTAATTCATCAGTTGTACAAGTCAAGACCTGTTTGGCTTCCGCTTTACAAACCGTGTCTACGACATCCCCGATCACAGCGATTAGGCTTTCTATCCCAGGATTTGTGGTAAATAACTCGCCTTGGTTAAGTCCTTTAGAATTTTGCTTCACGTAAATCAGCGACTCGAGTAAAAACGGATAAAGCTTCTCGTATGTCGCCTCAATAGTCCCAGCAAAGAATGAACCCTGCCTAATTAATTTAGAATCATCTGCTTTACCAATAAAGTTGCCTTTGGACAGTCCTTTCTTGATAGATTCGAGACGGATCGATTTTGTAGCTGTTTGGGGATTCTCACCAATAAGTATTTTATTGTATAAGGGAGAGTCGGTATCCGTGCCCAGACGTTCGGAAAGTCTTGTTTCTAAGGCTCCAATCCTTCTTTTCAGAGATTCTGAATGCCATGAAAGATCGGCCTCCAAAGTATTTCTTAAATTTTTTGGCACGCTCTTTTGATTTTCATTTATTTCCATAAACAGTTTAAGCTGTTCGGATTGCTCCAGATTAACGAATGCAACCACAGGAACCGTATTGGTTGATCTGTATTGTGTGTTTACGTATCCGTACAATCTATGTTGACCATCAATTATGTATGCAGATCTATATCTTTTTGGAAGATGAAGGATACCAATTCTCGAGATGGTATTATCGCTTTGCAAACTAGAAAGATCAAAATTCAAATCTTTGCCGTTGTTATCGATATTGATAATAATTGAGTTCGGAAAATAGCCTCCACCATTGATGAATTTTGAAATGCTAGTCAGTCTTGACTTTCTTATCATTCGTTGATAAGTGGGCATATCTTTCGAATTTGCATCATTTCGATGCAATATGTAGCTAAATTTTAACAATGTAGATGGCTCGATTGAGAAAGAAAAAAACGAATGCCCACCAATTTTTCCTGAAACAGCTGGGATTGTTACATCAAGACCTGGAATCTCTCGCCCCTCAAAAATACTCCCTAAGAATTGATATCTTGCAGCTGAACCAAGATGCTTTGTCAGATCTTCAAAATATGTAAGCCTCGTATCATCCAGATGATATATGTCCTCATCGACTAGTCTGGATCTGTCATTCTCTGAAAGTACGAAATTGCGAGTTGCGAAAATAAATTTTGCTCGTGTCCCGGGTTGAGAATGTTTCCGAATAAAATTTTGTATTCTACTTTTCTGTTGAGAAAATGCCTCGATATCTTTCTTCAGGCTTTGTTTGTTCTCAGGTGTTTTTGAGGCTTTACATTCTATTATCAGAACGACGTCTTCATCCTCTGCAAAGACATCAATCTGCTGGGAAAGATTATTGCTGTCCTCAAAGTAGACCTTGAAAGATCTATCTTTATTTATGTTCGAGAAGCCCATAGAATACATGGTTACCCAGACATTTTCCTCAAACAGCTGGTCGAAAGGCTTTGGTTTTTTTAGTCGCGTTTTGGTTTTAAAAACTCGTTCAACTTCCCACCCATCAGCTACATATCGGTTAACGGACTCTGGGTAAACAGAGGTATTGAAAAACGGATTCTTTAACCGAAGCAATGCTTTTCTAAGCTCCTTGCCGCTAACTAAACCTGGATATTCAATCATGGACCCACCTTTCACCTCTACTAGGCAAGTTCGTAAATAAGTATTCTTCGACAGATGATCTTATTGCATTCTTTCCGCCTATTACACTCGAACGTTTCACGGTCATAAGATTATCGCCATCTTTATGAAATATTTCTGATATCTTGTCGTTTGCTCCATTAGATAAAATATAAAACGCTCCTTTAAGCTTGATTTGATCTATAAACTTGCTCAATTTGTATTGATCCGCTAGGCTAAATAACTTTTTATTGTATTTAATAAATCCATTCCTATTATGTGATACAGTGTACGGGGGATCTAAATAGACTAGGTCACCCTCACTAATATTATCGATCGTGTGCTCATATGAAATGCATTCAATCTCCGCAAGTCGTAATGCCATGCTCACACGCCTCATGTTGTTGGTATTTATTAATTTCGTACTTCTATTGCCGTAAGGAACATTATATTTTCCAGAATTATTTACTCTATAAAGTCCATTATATGATGTATGGTTCAGAAATATGAAGTAGATGGCTCGAATCAGAGGATCGGTCTCAGTGCTAGCCCGAACCTCATAATATTTTTGACTTGAGTTTTCTAGGCTTAACAAGCCCGAAATTACCTCCTCAACATTTTCCTTCACCTGAATATAAGCATTGATCAGATCAGCATTAAGATCTGAAAGAAACGCCTTGTTAGGTTGAATACTGAAAAAAATTGCACCTCCGCCAAGGAATGGTTCAAAATATTTTTCTAAAGGGAAGTCCTTTAGCAATTCTTGCAGGGTAGGCACTAACCATCTTTTCCCTCCAGCCCAACGTAGAAATGGGTCAACCTTCACAGAACTAATATCTATCGACATTCTTGATCTTTAATAAGCCTTTTCGGGCCAATTACCTTTCAGAGTAAACTGGGCACGATCGCGTAAAACTCAGCGGCCTTGACCACATCGGCCAGTGGGACGCAGTCGCGCACGGTATGGGCTGTTACTTCATCGCCGGGCCCAAAGCCAATTGAGGGTATTCCGGCCTTGCCCGCCCAGTAAATGCCATTGGTACTGAAGGCCCATTTTCCCGCCGGGGCAGGCTCGAAGCCGATCATTTCACGGGCTTTCAGACCTGCTTTCACCAAATCGTGGTCCTCGGGCATGACCCAAGCCGGGAAATACTTTTCAACCGGGAAGACAAAGCCGGTATAGCTGGGTTCATCGTAAAACAGGGGCTCTACGCTTACCCGATCCTTGCTTTCTTCCGGGATTAAGGCTTCTACCTGGCGGATGGCTTCTTCCTCTGTTTCGCCAAAGGTCATGCGGCGGTCAATATAAATAACTGCTTCATCGGGTACGGCATTGATTGAAGGGGTTTTTACTTCCATGTCGCTTACGGTAATCTTGCCGTTGCCCAGGAAGGGATCATCGCCAAGTTGCGGCTCCAGTTTGCTGATGCCTTCGATAACCGGCAAAAGCAGGTAGATGGCGTTGATGCCTACATGATTGCTGGCCGCATGGGCGCTGACGCCCTTGGCAGTTACTTTGAGTTCAATGCGGCCTTTATGCCCGCGATACACGTTCATCTTTGTGGGCTCGCCAATGATGACGAAGTCGGGCCGGATGCCAGGGTCCACCTCTACAAAGGTATTGGGGGCGATGCCGTCGCACCACTCTTCCATGTTCCCAAAGTACCAAGCTGTCCAGCCTTCCAGCAAGCCCAGGTCGCGCGCAGCGGCCATACCGTAGATCATTCCCGGGGTACTGCCCTTTTCATCGCAGGCGCCGCGTGCGTAGAACACGCCATCTTCCACCTTGCCTTGAAAGGGATCCCATTCCCACTCCTGCGGGTCACCGATGCCTACCGTGTCGATATGCGAATCAAAAACGATCGTCCGGGGACCGTCGCCGATGCGGCCCAGAATGTTGCCCATCTTATCAAAGCGCACTTCATCAAATTTGAGCTTGCGCATTTTGGCGGCGATGCGCTCGCCTACCGGGCCGATCTGGCTTTCCATGCTGGGGATAGCGCAAATCTCGCGCATAAATTGAACAATCTCGGCTTCCTGGTTTTTGATTTTTTCCTGAATCGATGCAAGAATACTTGGGTTCACGTCATTGCTCCTTTTGAGGATGTTTTTGGCAAAAATGAGATATTTAACTTAATGCAATTACTCCAATAATTCCGTTCGGGTGAGAATTCTAGGACATGGAGCATTATAGATATCTTATCATTATTGCAGGGCTCGGGCAATCGATTCAGGAAAGCAGTGGCGCTGCCCCGGGGCATCCTGGAAAGCTCCCGCATCGCTGAAAAACGGTCATCCCTGCAGTAAAGGCGAGGAATAACCAAACTCTTATCGCCGTTGTCAGCCGCACCTGGCTAAGGCGCGGGCCTATGCCGGGCCGCGGCTCAAATGCACACAATGTTAAGTATATGCTTTGCAGCGTATATTCATTCCGATTTATGAAGAAACTATCCGTTTCATTGAGCTAACCTGGAAGAGCAAGAGCACGAGCACGAGCACGAGGAAGCTTTCCCTTGAACTGGCTGTGTCAGGAGAAGTACATCGATCCTGCCGGCCTCAGGTTATTGAAGCAGAAGCAGAAAGGCCCATAACTCCTCTTGCTAACTTAGCAATGCGGCTTTATAATATCTCCTTAACTGGTCAGACCACTTACCAGTTAAGGAGGGCTTATGTCCGATTTCTTTTTCCCAATGCGGCCTGCAGATGCGGCTGAAAATTCCCTGATTGATTCTATCCTGCGCGGACAATTTCCGCCGGGTGCCAAACTGCCAGCCGAGCGAGAACTGGCTGTCCAGCTGGGCGTTACCCGGCCAACCTTACGCGAAGCTTTGCAGCGCCTTTCCCGGGATGGCTGGATTGAAATAAGGCAAGGTAAGCCTACTAAGGTAAAGAATTACCTCTTGCAGGGGAACCTGCTGATCTTGAATGCACTGGCCCGGCATCCTGCGGCTTTACCCCCTCAGTTTTTGGTGCAGTTGCTTGAGGTTAGAACCATCCTGGCTCCGCACTATTACAGGCTGGCCTTTGAAAGACAGCCGGAGAAAGTGCTTGACCTGCTGACGAGTTATCAATCTCTTCGCGAAGATCCTCAAGAGTATTCCAAGGTTGATCAGGACCTGCACATTCAAATGGCTGCTTTATCGGGCAACCCTATTTTTTCGATGATTCTGAATGGTTTTACCGGTTTATTGAGCCGTTTTGGGGCTCTTTATTTTAGACTGCCGGAAAATCGCGCTGATTCAGCTGCTTTTTACCAAGGGCTGCTCTATGCCGCCAGAACAGGTAATGCTCAAGCACTGGAAAAGCTTACAGAGGAGGTCATGATTAAGAGCATTGAAAACTGGTGCAAAGCTGTATGCGAAGGAGGTTTGATTGGCTAAAACGCGAGAGGATATTTGGAACGACCTCGAACAAAACTGGGATTTGCTGATCGTTGGAGGTGGAATAACAGGCGCAGGCTTGTTTCGGCGGGCAGTAAGCGCGGGCCTGCAAACATTGCTCATTGATGCTGGAGATTATGCCTTTGGCACCAGCAGCCGCTCTTCTAAGCTGGCTCATGGCGGTTTACGGTACTTGCTTTCGCGTCAATGGCATGTTACACGAGAATCGGTGCGCGAACGTGAATGGCTGCTTAAATCCAGTCATGGTTTAGTTCAACCGCTTAGCTTTATTCTTCCCTATGCAAAGAGCAATCATATGGCCGCCCAATTTTCTTGTGGTTTGGCAATCTATGACCTTATGGCACCTAAATGGAATCATCAGCAGTATAAGCTGAAGACAACACTGGAAAGAGTGCCATCTTTAAGAGCAGATGGGCTGGCAGGTTCCTTTCACTACTTTGACGCAGTATTGGATGACAGCCGTTTGGTTTTGCGCTTGATCTTTGAAAGCGTTCAGGACGGAGGTACCGCACTTAACTATTGCGCTGCCACATCCCTCCTGCGTGATCAACAGGGCAAGGTGATGGGCGTTATGGCAAAAGACTGCGGCCCTGCAGGTTTAGGCCAGAAAGAATTGCGTGCCAGGGTCGTGGTAAATGCCTGCGGTCCGCAGAGTGATGCCTTACGCCAACAGCTTGGAGCCCCTGCGCGCATCCGGCCTCTGCGCGGTTCGCACCTGATATTTTCTCATAGTACCCTTCCAATTAATTGTGCTGTTACTCTGCAGCACCCCAAAGATAAACGCGCCATGTTTGCTATCCCCTGGGAGGGCAGCACTCTGCTTGGAACTACCGACCTTGACCATCAGCAAACCCAGGCTGGCGAGCCCTACTGTACTGAGGAAGAATTGAACTACATACTGGAAGCAGGCTGCGCACTTTTTCCCTCCCTCGATTTAACGCGAGAGAAAGTAAGGTCGAGTTTCGCAGGGGTTAGACCAATTATTCGCGGAGATGCAGCCAACCCAAGCGCTGAATCGCGGGCACACGTGGTGTGGGAAGAAAAGGGACTTATTACGGTTACTGGCGGGAAACTAACGATTTTTAAGATCATGGCAGAGGACGCTTTTAACCATGTGGCATCTTCACTGCGGAATAATTTTGCACCTATGGGTGACTGGTTCAAGTCTCCTGAACCTGATGCTTGCTCAAGTCAGTATCTCAACCAGCGCTACGGCCCTATGGCGTCTAAAGTTCTCGACATCAGCCGGCCCCAGGAGGCGGAACGCATCGCTGGTACTCCCAACACCTGGGCTGAACTGCGCTATACCGCAGCCTGTGAACAGGTACAACACCTGGATGATTTGCTGCTGCGGCGCTTGCGTATAGGTATGTTGTTGGAAAAAGGCGGAAAAGCTGAAATAACGCGCATCCGTTCGATAGTCCAATCTGACTTGGGCTGGGACGATGATCGATGGCAAATTGAGGAAGACCGCTACTTCAAAATTTACCAGACTGCCTACAGCCCGGAACCTTCACCTCTTATCTATAAGGAGATCCATGAGTAAAAAGCCTGAGTTTCGACCTCCCTGGTACCCAGAACGCACCCCTGATGGCACCTACCGTTCGCTGTTTAAATGGGCTGACCCCGCGGAATTGAAGCATCCAAACAATGGGTTAGTAGCCTTGTTGATGGAATACTTTGACTTGACCCGGGCTGATTTTGCTGCCCCGCTCAACCTTGCCTTGGACTTGGTGCCCGATGATCAGCCATGTAAGCTTCCTGAAGAGCATTTGGCTTTTCTTAGCCAAACCTGCGGCCCAGAAAATCTGCGTACAGATACCTATGAGCGTACGGCAAAGTCTTATGGGGCTGGTATGCTGGATGCCCTGCGCCTGCGCCGAAAAATAATTGAAAACTTGCCCGATGCTGTGGTGGCTCCGCGCAACCAGGCTGAGATTGAAGCTATTGTCAAATATGCAGATGAAAAGCGAATTCCCATTTATGTCTTTGGCGGTGGATCAACGGTAACACGTGGTTTTGAAGCAACGCGTCAAGGCAGTATTGCTATCGACATGAGCAAGCATATGCGCCGCGTCGTTGCCTTTAATGAAATCGACCAAACGATCGAGGTTGAGGCCGGTATTTGGGGACCGGAGCTGGAGGACATTCTTCAGAATGCACCAAAACATTTTGGAGCCAAGCGTGCCTATACCCTGGGACATTTTCCGCAATCTTTTGCAGCATCCAGTGTGGGTGGCTGGATCGTTACCCGCGGGGCAGGACAAAACTCCACTTACTATGGCAAGATCGAAGACATGGTAATTTCCCAGGAATATGTAACTCCCCGGGGAATCCTGCGAACTTGCACGCATCCGCGTTCAGCAACTGGACCGGATTTTGATGAAGTGATGATGGGCAGTGAAGGCAGTTTTGGCATACTCACCAAAGCTACCTTGCGTGTATGCCACTGGATGCCAGAAAACCGGCGAAAATTTAGTTATATGTTCAAAAATTGGGAAGATGCTCAGGAAGCCTGCCGCGAGGTGATGCAGGCTGAATTCGGTTATCCTTCCGTCTTCCGCATTTCGGACCCGGAGGAAACGGATGTCATGATGCATCAGTATCACATTGCCGATTCCCCTGCGGATTCGGCATTAAAGGTGCTGGGCTTTAAGCCCATGCAAAAATGCCTGATGTTGGGTTTTACCGATGGTGAGCTTGGCTTCTCAATCAATCTTGATCGAAAAATGCGCCAGATCATGCGCAAATACAAAGCCTTTGACCTGCGCTTGGCCAAAGTGACTGAAACTTGGGAGCGCGGTCGCTTCACTGACCCGCACCTACGAGAAGACCTGATGGATTTTGGAATTTTGATTGACACCTTGGAATGCAGTGTAACCTGGTCCCAGATGCCGCAGGTACATGCAGATGTGCGTAAGGTAATAAAAGCCAGACCGCGCACGATCTGCATGACACATATATCCCATTGCTACCCCCAAGGCGGGAACTTGTACTTCATTATTGTGGTAAAAATGGACACGATAAAGGAATATCTGGACCTGCAATACGATATACTGGAAGCGATTGCACGTTCGGGTGCTTCAATAAGCCATCACCACGGCGTGGGTAAACAAAGCGCCCCCTGGCTGGAAGACCAGATCGGAACAAAACAGATGGAGGTGATCCGCGTGCTTAAGAATTACTTCGATCCTCACAACATCATGAATCCCGGCGGTACCTTGGGGCTGGATATGAGCCCGGATCAGCAGGCGAAACGCTGGAGCAAAGACCTGGTTGGCTAATGTCCTCCGAATTGATTCTCGCGCTTGATAATGGCACACAGTCGGTCAGAGCCTTGCTCTTTGATTTGGAAGGGAACCTTGTTGCCAAGCAAAGAGTGCCAATCGAACCATACTATTCCGCGCAGCCAGGTTGGGCTGAGCAAGACCCAGAGGTGTTTTGGAATGCGGTTTGCGAGGCATGTCAGGGGCTCTGGCATGAAGAAGGTGTAAACAAGGATGCCATAGCTGCGGTTGCACTAACGACCCAGAGGTCAACCCTGATCAACCTGGACAAAGATGGAAAGCCCTTGCGCCCGGCGATGGTTTGGCTGGACCAGCGCCGAACCCCAGGGTTGAAACCAGTTGGCGGTCTGTGGGGCTTGCTGTTTGACCTTGCAGGGATGCGCAAGACAGTAAGTTACTTACAGGCTGAAGCTGAAGGAAATTGGATCCAAACTTATCAGCCGGAAATCTGGGCGAAGACCCATAAATATTTGCTGCTTTCCGGTTACCTTACTTATCGCCTGGTGGGGAGCTTTGTTGATTCGGTAGGTTGTCAGGTAGCATACATCCCCTTCGATTATAAAAATCAGCGCTGGTCGTCTAAAAGCGACTGGAAATGGCAGGCAGTACCCATGTCACGGGAGGTATTGCCCGATTTGGTGGATCCAACCGGTCAGTTGGGGGTGATCAGCCCGGAGGCTGCTGCAGCGACAGGGATACCTGCGGGACTGCCTCTGATTGCCGCCGCTGCGGATAAGGCCTGTGAGGTGATTGGTGCAGGCTGTGTTGACCCGCAGATCGCCTGCCTTTCTTTTGGAACAACAGCAACGATCAATACCACACATACGCGCTATATCGAGACAATTCCGCTTATTCCGCCTTATCCCTCAGCGATTCCCAAAGCCTATTCCAATGAGATTCAGGTATATCGCGGCTATTGGATGGTTTCGTGGTTCAAACGCGAGTTTGGGCAAAATGAAGAACGCCTGGCCCAAAACCTTGGTGTAGATGCTGAAGAACTCTTTGATGATTTGGTTGCTTTGGCTCCGCCTGGGGCACAAGGTCTGACCTTGCAGCCTTATTGGTCGCCAGGTTTAAAGGTTCCGGGACCTGAAGCTAAAGGTGCCGTGATTGGTTTTGGTGATGTACACACGCGGGGACATTTTTACCGGGCAATTCTGGAAGGTTTGGCCTATGCTTTGCGCGAAGGGGCTGACCGCACCATGCGCCGCACGCGTCAGCCGATCACGGAAGTGAGGATTGCTGGAGGCGGCAGTCAAAGCAAGGCTGCGATGCAGATTACTGCAGATATCTTTGGGCTTCCCGCCAGCAGGCCGCATGTTTATGAAGCCAGCGGTCTGGGTGCAGCGATGGATGCCGCAGTAGGGATGGGTTTCTATCCCGATTTTGATGCGGCTGTAGCAGGAATGACGCGCGTGGCCGATACTTTTGAGCCAAACATTGAAAACCACAAGCTTTACGACCAGCTTTACAAACAGGTCTACCTTAAGATGTATCAGCGGTTAAAACCGCTTTACCAGGCAATTGGACGTATAACTGGATATCCTGCTGTAGACTAGAACAAACAAAAAAGACCCGCTTTTGTAGTGCGCCCCATTTTTTGGACAGAAATTAAGTAGCGAGATAAGACTGGGTCCTGTAAGCCACAGGGCTCAGTCCTTTTAGTTTAGCCTTGATCCTGATATTGTTGTAATAATCCAGCCAGGCAACCAGTTCTTTCTGAAACAGTTCGACAGAAGCAAATGATTTGCCTTCAAAGAATTCTGTCTTCAGCAAACCGAAGAAGTTTTCGATGACCGCATTGTCATAGCAATTGCCCTTTCTGGACATACTCTGACGGACACCTTTTTCTGCCAGGAAGCTTTGGTAGGGTTTCATTTGATACTGCCATCCTTGGTCTGAATGCAGGATCAGGTCAAGCTTTTCAGGCAGTTGCTCAAAAGCCTTTTTGAGCATTTCCATCGTAGCTGCAAAGGAAGGGGATTGGCTCACACTATAACTGACCACTTCACCGTTGAAGAGGTCCAGAATGGGAGAAAGATAGACCCTCTTGCCAAGACTTTGAATTCGCCTGAGTTTCCCTTCTTAGTGCCCTGAAGATAATTTTATCAAAACATCTTTTACAGACTCAGAAATTTCTGGCTCTGCAATAGTTTCGCTACCATTAATTGTGATTACACCTGAACGAATAGGTCTTAATAATTTTACAAACTGCTTGGTGCTTATTCCTGTTTGCGCTTCTATGCTCTTTCCGATAGCCAAAGCTGCCATCACAATCGTCAAATGTGCCTCAATTGAATCTCTCTTGCGATGATAGATGGGTCTGGCTTTCAGGTCTGATTTGGCCATCCGAAATGCCGTTTCAACCTGAAACAACTGATGGTAACAGGCGATGATTTCTTCATTTGGGATGTCCAGATTGCTTACATAACCCTTGATTCCTGCCAATGATCTCGCTTTTTGGATCAGTTCATGATTGAGCCTTTTGCTGTTTGCATCAACCGTCAAAAACTTGGTCTTGTTAGCACTCGTTTTACCCTCAATTACCTTTTTTGCTTTCTCAATTTGCTTTTCAATCTTGTGCAGGTCCAAAGAAGCTCTTTGACTACGGTATTGATAAACAATGCGATAAGACTCATATTCTTCAACAATGATCTCCTGATCCTGCATCTCAGCTGTCTTATGGTATTCAGCCAATGCATAAGGGACTTTATTCAAACGGGACCCCACAATATAGCTGTAGCCAGCCTCGCTCAATGCGTTCAGATTGCTGCTGCTTAGCATGGCTGCATCCGCAACCACAGTGATTTGTTTCAGATGATGCTTAGCCTGAAATTGCTTAATAATTGGCAGAATTGTTTTTGTTTCAGCCTTATCCTTCAAAGCTTTGTAAACCCAATGGAAAGCCGTTTTTATCCACCAGGAGCCCAATTATGATTTGAGGTTCCAGTCGCCGTTCTTTGCTCAAGCCGGGTTTGCGGAACTCATCTTCTTTCTGAACCTCAAAATATAAGCTTGTGACATCGTATAACAATACATTCAGTGTTTCCCCATGAATGTAATCGAAGCATGCCTGGCTGATTGTTTCACGATATCCTTGCTCTGCAGCCTTCGCCAGACACCTGTAAAGTTTGTTTCTGCCCACAGTTTCGATCCCCATGTCAGCCAAGACACGAAGGCTATCTATTTTTGATGTTGGTTCCACTATCCTGGCCAGGCATAATGCTCTAAACACATCATCTTCCAGCATTGTAAACCCGACTTTTTCGTATTCTTTTAATAATGTTTCCCAGAGAAGTCCTGAATATGTCTTTCGAACAGACACTTTTAGGGTTGATGATACTTCAGGAAACAAATCCAACTGATTGGCGTGCAGCTTCTTCGTGGCTATCGATAGCAAAATTCGCAATTCTTCGTCGTTATCTGCGCTCCCAATGTGAATCAGGTCAACAATCTTCCCTTTTTGCTTTCTGACAATCTGAACTGCAGTGCCACCGCTGGCGGTTTTGACCTTTCTGATATACGTCACAGGCCCATTTTAGCTGATTTTTGCAACCCATTAGTGCCCTGAATTTCTCAATTCTCCTCGATGAAAGCGCTGTTTTAGGCAAAAGTGAGAAACTCAATAGAAGCTGAATCATTTTTTGTTGTGACAACACAGAATACTTTTAAATTATTAATCTTGCGTTAAGCTCTTGACAGTATTCCAATATATTGTAAAATGTATTAAAAGAAATGTTTTATAAAACATAAAACATTTCTTTTAAAGAAAAATTTGAGCCTATATGTTTAAAAAGAACGTGCCTCCTTCTCGAGAAGAATTTGCCTACGAAGCGATCAAAGAAGCGATCCTAGGCGGTCATTTGCTCCCTGGTGAAAAGCTCAATCTAACAACCTTGGCAGAACAATTGAATATCAGTATCATCCCCGTCAACAACGCGATAAAAAGACTGACAAGCGAAGGCTTGATCAGGCAAAAACCGCACCATTCTCCCTACGTGCAGGAATTTTCTGCCCGCTCAACCAATGAAGTATTAATTATCCGTTACCAGCTCGAGGAATTGGCATTGAGGGAAGCAATCCCGAACATAACTGAGGAAGATTTTTCTCAACTTAATGAATATATGGATGAGATGGAAATCCATAAAAAAAACGATCACCTTTACGCTAAGACCAACCGAGCTTTTCATATGTATATTTACAGCTTGTCAGATCTTCCTCTGCTTTGCTCAATGATCGACGATCTCTGGAATAAGTCTGAATTGAATTTTTGTCGGTCTGTCTTTTATTTGGTAAAAGGCATGGCTGATCACTCTTTTGAGGAGCACAAAGAATTGCTCAACGCAATCAGGATAAAAGATATCGAATTGGCATTGAATATTTTGCGTGGCCACAAAAATTACTCTCGTATCAATCTTTTGAAATCATTGGAAAAACACGACAAAGAAATGGCCCTGGTGGAAAATAGATATGCTTCCTTTTGATTACATCAAACCAACAAGCTTGACCGAATTGTTCGTCCTACTGGAATCGAACCCTGAACATATTCGCCTACTTGCCGGTGGGACGGATGTGCTTGTTCGAATCAAAACGAAACAGTTTGTCCCCAAAACGTTGATTGATATCAAAGGAATCAAGGAGTTAAGCAACCAAATCACATTCGATAAAAAGGATGTGCGGATTGGAGCACTCACAACCCTGGCTGATATTTGCAGATCAGAGCAAATCCAAACGATGTATCCCGCTCTGGCTAAAGCGGTTGGTTCGATCGGCTCGGTCCAAATCAGAAACCGGGCAACATTAACAGGCAATATCTGTAACGCCTCCCCGGCAGCTGATAGCGTTCCAGCCCTGATCGTCTACAATGCGTCAGTTGTTGTCACTTCAAAACATGGGAAAAAAAGCATTTTACTTTCCGATTTCATAACCGGGCCAGGCAAAACAAAGCTTGTCTCGGGTGAAATCCTTTCTGCGATCATACTTCCTTATCCCAATCCAGTTCAGTCTGCAGCTTTTGTCAGGCATGCCCGTCGCAAAGGTGTCGACATCGCCACGATGAACCTCTGTTGCCTGCTCGACAAAGATGGCCTTTTAAAATTAGTCCTCGGTGCGGCTGGACCCAAACCACTCATTGTCCAAACTATACTCGATCCCCAATGCTTTAAGGATGCTGAGGAAATTAAAAAACAAATCAAAAACCTTGTGGTCGACGCCAAGCCGATCAGCGATGTGAGAGCGTCAAAAGAATACCGTCGGGCAATGTTTGAGGTGTTAGGCTTTCGCGCTTTTAGCGAAGCTTTGAAGCGATTGACTTAAAAAGGATAAAATGAATCGAGTTACTGTATCATTCAAAGTAAACGGAAAAGAATATTCTCCAACCATCCCTTTTAATGTGACTTTACTTGATTGTCTTCGGGATGTTCTTGGGATTACCAGTCCAAAAGAATGCTGCGGAATGGGTGAATGTGGCTCATGCACTGTGATCATGAACGGAAAAACCGTCAATTCCTGTTTGATCCTCGCTGTTGAAGCAGCTGGGACAGAAATCACGACCGTCGAAGGTCTGAGCAGCGACGGCAACTTGACCCCCCTTCAAGAGGCATTCATTGAAGCTGGCGCTGTGCAATGCGGATTCTGCACCCCCGGCATGATTATGTCTGCACAATATCTCTTAAAACAAAATCCCCACCCCTCCGAACAGGAAATAAAAGAAGGGCTCTCGGGCAACCTCTGTCGTTGTACCGGCTATGTCCGAATTGTTGATGCTGTTTTAAAAGTTTCAAAAACATCGAGCGATTGATAAAGATGAATATAAAGAACAAAAAAAGAATAGGAGTTATATGACACGAATAATTGACTTAAGCGTTACCCACCAAAACTTTGCTAGTGAGCCATATCCACCCATAATAACCCACACTACTCATCAGGAAGGCGCACGCCGTTTGGCTGCTCTCGCGAAAATTGATCCAACTGACTTTGAAGACGGCATGGCACTTGCGTCAGATCAGGTGAACGCTTCGACACACTCAGGTACACACGTGGATGCGCCTTATCACTACGGACCCTTTGTGGATGGCAAGCCTGCGAAAACGATCGATGAAGTCCCTTTGGAGTGGTGTTATGGACCCGGCGTAGTGCTTGATTTCAGACACCTCGAACAGGGATCCGAAATTGGCGTAGAAGATGTGAAACAAGCTTTGGCTAAAATCGACTATGAGCTAAAGCCGGGAGACATCGTTTTGATTCAAACTGGTGCCGACAAGTATTGGGGTACCAACAATTACCTGCCTGCTCAAAGCGGCCTTGGTATGGACGCGACCGAATACATCCTTGACCACGGTGTTCGTGTAATCGGGATCGACGGTTGGGGTCTCGACCGACCGGTAGCCAAAATGGTTGAATCGTATAAAAAAACCGGTAACAAAAAAGATTTATGGCCCTCTCATTTTTATGGACGCCGCCGGGAATATCTGCAAATTGAAAAAATGGCAAACTTGGACCAACTTCCCGAACCAACCGGTTTCATGCTTGCCTGTTTTCCAATCAAAATTGAGCGCGGATCAGCAGGATGGACCCGAGCAGTTGCTATAGTTAATGACTAAAGGAGAAATAGAGAAAAATGGATGAGAAATTATTTCACAACGAAAACTACTGGGTAAGTAGCTATAACTATCTGGATGAAGTTCGGAAAGACTTCAACCTCCCTGAGAGATTGGTCTTCCATGATGTAACGCTTAGGGATGGTGAGCAAAGCCCTGGTGTAGCTTTTAGAGCTGAAGATAAAGTGAAGATCGCTCTCTTACTCGATGAATTAGGCGTTGATCGGATCGAAATTTCCCTTCCTGCCGTTTCCGAAGAGGATATGCAAGCAACAAAAATGGTGGCCGCTTTGGGTTTAAAGGCACAGACCTATGTATTGTGTCGTGGCATGGCTAGCGATGTCCAAAACGCCCTAGACTGCGGAGTCGACGGCATTATATTGGAATTACCTGTTGGCACTCCAAGACTCAAATTTCAATTCCCAACCTGGACAGAAGACGATGTAGTTGAAAAAGCTGCTCGCTGGGCTAAATATGCCAAGGATAAAGGTTTGGAAGTCGTTCTTTTCCCCATGGATTCAACACGGGCTCGACAAGGCTTTTTCACTCGCGTTTTAGAAGAAGTTGGGGCCCTTCCAGAAGTTGACGGCGTGAGCCTAGTAGATACGACCGGCTCGCTCAACCCACAAGCTGCTCTTTATCTTGTAAAGCATATGAAAGATATAACCGGCAAGCGTATTGAAGTCCACACTCACACCGACTTCGGCATGGGTGTTGCCACATCGATGGCAGCATTGGTCGCAGGGGCTGAGGTGGTTCACTCCTCCATTGCTGGTTTGGGCGAACGGACTGGAAATACACCTCTCGAAGAAGCCGTCGTGGCAGCCAAGACTCTTTACGGTCTGGACAGCAATATAAATCTTGGAAAACTATACGAAATTTCCCAAAAAGTGCTTGGGATCAGTAAATTCCAGATTGCCCCATCCAAACCAGTGATTGGTGAGCGCACTTTCACCCGTGAGTCTGGCATGGGCGTTGACATGGTACGTACGCAACCGCTCGGTTTGTTTGGGATCAGACCTGATTGGGTCGGTCAGGAAGCCAAGTATGTTTTAGGTAAAAAATCCGGCTTAAAATCCATTGAAATGAAAGCTGCTGATCTGGGGCTTGAAGAACTAAGCGATGAAGAAAAAAAGGTTGTATTAACTAAAGTGAAGGAACTTGGTTTAGCCAAGAAGGGTTTGGTTGACGACAACGAATTCCGATCGATTGTAGATTCTGTACGAAAGTAAGAACATAACATGGCCAAGATTGGCGAATCCATTTCAAGAATAGGTGCTGATAAAAGGGTTAGCGGCAAATTAAAATTTGCTGCTGACCTTAAATTTGACGGTTGTCTCCATATGAAATTGGTAACATCCAATCTTGGCCATGCGAAAATTATCTCGATTGATAAAACAGAAGCGCTTCAGGTTGAAGGCGTGGTAGCAGTTATCTCATCAGAAGACTTGCCCAAACCGATGCCAATGTACGGACCGTTCTATCGAGACCGTCCGTTGATCGCGAATGGGTTTGTTCGCTATTATGGCGAAGCGGTAGCCGCCATTGTCGCCGAAACCGAAGTAGCAGCCGAAATAGCCGCCAGCTTGGTACGAGTGACTTACGAGGAACTCCCTGGTGTGTACGACCTAGAAACCGCGCTAAGCGCCAGTGCGCCAGTTGTGAAATCTCCTTTCCAACGTTCCCAAATTCCTGAAAGTAACAACGTTTTTGATCAATGGAACTTCGGTTGGGGTGATGTGGAATCAGCAACCGTAGACGCCATATTTGAAGGCACCTACAGTTTTCCGATGACTACCCATTTCGCGATTGAGCCACACGTTTTTGTTGCCTGGCCAGAGAACGATGGGGTAGTGATCCTGAGTACAATCCAACATCCATTCCTGCTCCGTCGAGTGGTCTCAGATGTTTTGGAGATTCCTTTATCAAAAGTTAGGATAATTGCCTCGGAACTTGGTGGAGGATTTGGTGGTAAGGGTTATCCAAAATTCGAACCATTGCTTGCTTTTATCTCTCTAAAGTACGGTAGAACGATCCGGTTAAAGCTTACCCTTGAAGAAACATTTTACGTCGGAAGGAGAAACAGTAGCCAGATCACGGTCAAAGCCGGCTTCAAAAAAGCTGGTCGTCTGGTCTTTGTGGATATCGTGGCAGACTTTTTGATCGGTGCCTACGTAGATGCCGCCGCAAGGGTGGTCGCGAAGTCTGCTATGGCTGGATGTGGCATCTACAACCCACCAAACGCGCGTATAACTGCAAAAGCGATCCTTTCCAACACCGTACCCGGAACGGCATTCCGAGGTTTCGGTGCGCCGCAATTCATGTGGGCAATCGATTCTGTGATGGAGAAGGCAGCACGAGAATTGAGGATCGATCCACTCGAGATCAGATTGATGAACATGCCTGATAAAGGCGAAGTCTTTTTACAGGGAGAAAAACCCTGCGATGGCGATTGGAAATCTGGCTTGAAAAGAGCTGCTGAGCTGATTGGCTGGGGGAAGCCAAAGCAAAAAAACGTCGGCAAAGGACTGGGAATTGGAATGAAAACCCCTGCCCCGGCAACGGTTTCTGTGGCTACCGTCCGTCTTCACTCAGACAGTAGCCTTTCGGTCCTGATCGGTACCACAGAAATGGGTCAGGGATCCCGAACCGTGATGGCGCAGCTTGCCTCTGAGACGCTACAGATTCCTATAGAAAGGATCAATGTCACCAATGGCGATACCGCAATTGTCCCATTCGACTCTATAACAGCCTCGAGCCGCTCAACAGTTTTTATGGGTAATGCAGTTACTCAGGCTTGTGAGTCAATCAAAAAACAACTTCTGGAGACGGTATCTGAAAAATTCGGATTTTCTCTCAACCAGATTTCATATGAGGAAGGCTACATCCGAACCCCAGATAAAGATCTTAGCTTAAGCGAGGTTGTATTCGCAAAATTTGGTTATGTTTCAGGCGAATTTGTTGGAGTTGGCACCTACAAAGAAGCACGCAATCTGCATCATCCTCTTGGCGGAGGTGTTTCATTTTATGAAGTTATTTTCGCTGGAGCGGAAGTTGAAGTCGACCGGGAAACTGGTGTGGTGGACGTAAAAAAATTAGTTACAGTTGGAGATATTGGCAAAGCGATCAATCCATTGCTTGTGGAAACACAGGATGAAGGTGGAGCAATTCAAGGCTTGGGTCATTCTCTGATGGAACATTTAGTCCTCGATGATCACGGTCGCCTTATGAACGCTGGGGCGTTGGATTATCGAATTCCGACAACGATGGACATCCCCCATTCTCTGATTTCAGATCTGATTGAGAATCAGGACGGATCCGGTCCAAGCGGGGCAAAAGGAACAGGCGAAAGCGGAATCATGCCAATCGGATCAGCTATCGGTCTCGCTATATCTGATGCGATTGGAATCGAGATGCATAGTCTTCCAATCACCCCGGAATCAATCTGGCAGGCTATAAACAATCATGGATAATTTTTGAGGAGGTCTATGGAATTATCTCGTCTCAAAATCATCAGAAGTCTCAATAATTCACAAAGGAGAAAAATGAACAGAAAGCATTTAGTATTAAGTATTTTTATCATTCTTGCGCTTTTGCTTGGAGCTTGTTCGAGTTCGGCGCCAACCACTGCGTCCAGCGAATCAGGTCAAGCTCAACCTCAGGCAGTTGCTCAAGACATGGAAGCCAAAGGCGAGATCCTGATCGGCAACCTTCAAGATGAATCGGGCGGTATGAAAGCGCTCAGTAGCGCTTTGACCTTTGCTGCTCAAATGAAGATCGAAGAAGTCAACCAAGCTGGCGGTATTAATGGCCGTATGCTCAAATTGGTGACCTACGATACCAGATCAGACGTAAACGAAGCGATCACCGCTTTGCGCCGAATGGTTGAACAAGACAAGGTTTCAATAGTCCTTGGTCCTCCAATCGCGAACATCGGTATCGCTATTGCTCCTGTGGCTGAAGAACTGAAGGTTCCGGTCGTCGGTTTATTCATGGACGACAAATGCACTATTCAACCTAATGGTGAGCCTTGGACTTACATGTTCCTCGCTCAAAATTCCTGCACTATGCAAGGCCAGATCATTGCGGCTTACGGTGTGAAGGGTTTGGGATTAAAAAATATTGCTGTTCTCTACAACTCTCAGAACTCTTACTCAGTTGGCTTGGCTGAACCGTTCATGAAATTGGTTGAAGACAACGGCGGCACTATTGTAGCAAAAGAAACCTACACCACGCAAGATAAAGATTTTCGGGCTCTGTGAGGGGGTCAGCACATAGTATACAGTTTATGAACTGGAATTACCTGGGGTACAGAGATCGATGTCTGGAATTATGGGGGATAGGATATAGAGACATCGAGGTATATATTGATCAAAGATATCACCCACTTAGACTACCGAGAACTGAGGCAGATCAGTCCGGAAGCAGCACGGCGAGCGATCCTGCAGGTTCACAAAGCCCAATCCGGGAATGTATCCCGAACAGCCCGTATCCTGAACGTTACCAGGGCGACGGTGTACAAAGCGCTAAGTAAAAAAGCCGCAGGAAGCCTGAAGGATCAGAGCAAGGCGCCAAAGCGAGTTGCCAACAAAACGGGGGCTGAGTTGGAGGAACGGGTTCTGGCTCTGCGCAGGCAGACCCGCTATGGCCCTCTGCGATTAAAGGAGGAACTGGAAGAAGCGGATGGGATAGTGCTTTCCCAGCACACCATCCGCAATATCCTCAGACGGAACCTGGCCAAATTAGCAGTTCATAAATCTCAGAAGAAAGGTGAACGACCTTTCGTGGATTGGTATCAGGCCAAAGCTTTTGAGATTGTCCAGATTGACCTCAAGTACATAGTCGACCAAAAAGCGCTTTCCATGGAGCAAATTCAACACCACTATGCCCGCAATCTGCCCCTTTATCAGTGGTCTGCTATCGATGTGAACTCCCGTTTCAAGCTGATTGCCTATTCCTATGAGCGCAACTGGAACAATGGGCTGATGTTCTTCCTCTGGGTTCTCTCCTGGCTCAGATCGCATAATGTCTCTGTCCCGATTGTCTTCACCGTAGATCATGGTGAGGAATTCGGGGGACGCTCCTGGCTCAAGGTCAGCGAACTAAGAAAGCTGCTCGCGTCTTTTGGCTGTTCATTCATCCAGAACCATAAGGGCTCCCCTCAGGAGAATGCGCATGTCGAACGATCTCACCGCACGGATGATGAGGAGTTTTACATCCCTCGTCTCTTATCCATCCCTTCGCCCAAGGCTTTCTTCTTTGAGGCCATGAATTATCTCTATTACTACAATGTGGTCAGGAAGCATTCAGCGCTTAGCCGAGCCTCCCCATGGCAATTCCTCCTGAAGAATAATCCTGATCTCCATGCTAAAATCAGGTTCGCCCCTCCTATCTTCCTGGACTTGATCTCTGTGCAACTCGGCGATTGGAGTGGATACCATGTGCTGGCTCATCACCAAGATTTTCGGGCTCAATTGACCAAGATCAAAGCTGCAAACCCTGACGCAATCTATCTTCCTTCCTATCCGGTCGAGATTCCCCTAATCCTCGCCCAGGCACATGAATTGGGTATCACAGTTCCGATGTTGGGAAGCAATTCCTTCGCACCAACTGCTCTTGCTCCCCAAACTGACCCCGAAGTCTCCAAAAACTCCTTTTATCCTTACGGTATCAACCCACTTGAACCGGAATTGATAAAGTGGGCGGAAGAGTATAAAAAGATGTCTGGTATCGATCCGGTAGCTCAATCTTTCTCTGGTGCTGACGCCTTTGGCATCATCCTGACGGTGATCGAGCAGTGCGGTGACGATCTTTCATCAGAATGTCTTACCAAGAAGCTCAACGAGGTCAAAGATTATCAGGGCTTCCAGGGCTCAATCAGCTTTTCACCCGAAACGCATCAGCCAGTCGCACTGCCGATGTACATCCTGACTATCACCGATGGCAAGCCTGAATTTGTCGATTATTACACGCCGGAAGGTTCTGTAAACTAGTTTATTTCAGTTATTAGACTGGGGATGGAACAATTCCATCCCCAGAATTGGATGGTCACAATGGAGACAGCTGTAATTCTTCAACAACTAATCAACGGTCTTTCTTTAGGCGCGTTGTATGCATTAATTGCAGTCGGTTTTGCAATGATTGTGAATATCTTGAAATTTTCAAACTTTGCTCATGGTGGGATTCTTGGCATGAGCGCTTACGCGGGGTTTCTGGCTGCCACTCGTTTAGGATGGTCACTTTTTCCCTCAATTCTGGTTGGAATGGCAACCGGAGCGCTTCTGGCAGTAGTGATCGAGTTCATTGCCTTCAGATGGATCAGAAAGCAACAAGGGCAATTGGTCTACTTCTTTGTCACCAGCATCACTACCATGATGCTTCTGGAACAAATTCTGATTATCAGCTTTGGAGCCTCTTTTGAATCCTTTCCCTACGACATTATCAAGGTAAAGGCTATCCAGCTTGGCGCCCTAACCATCTCGGTTAATTATTTGGTCTCGCTCTTCTTGACTATTATCGCCTTTAGTCTCTTGATCTATGTTTTGAAAAAGACAAAAATTGGTGTTGCAATTCGGGCCGCGTCAAACGATTTAGTGGCAACCAGTTTAATGGGAATTAATGTCGATCTGGTCATTGTGTCAGCTTTCGCGGTCTCTGGAATGTTAGGTGGCTTGGCTGGCGTTTTGTACGGATTAACTGCCTCTCTATCGCCTCAGATCGGACAAATTGTTGTCAAAGGCTTTATTGCCTCGATCCTGGGCGGCATGGGGAACCTCACTGGTGTCGCGATTGCCGCAATCTTATTAGGTATCATCGAAGTCTTTTTAATAATCACGATTGGTTCCGGTCTTGCCCCAGTTGTAATTTTCGTTATTATGGTTCTATTCCTGCTGATCAGACCCCAGGGATTTGCGGGAGTAAGTTTCACGGATAAGGCATAGGAGGCATGATATGACATTTGCCGTAACGCTTGGAACAACAATGATGATCAGTATGATCGCAGTGCTTGGTACTTTTATGCTAACAGGCATGAATGGCTTGTTCTCGTTAGGTCAGGCAGCATTTATGGGACTTGGATCATACGTTTCCGCGATTTTGGTGGTCAACTACAACGTCCCGTTCATAATTGCGATTATTATCTCCCTCAGCGTAGTCGCGCTTTTGGCTTTGATTGTTGGCTACGCCACTCTAAAGATCCGGCAGGATTTCTTTGCTTTAGCAACCTTTGGCTTTGGTCAGGCTGTGATTGGCTTGATGACCGAATCGGTAAATGTTACAGGTGGTGCAATGGGTTTCTCCAATATCCCTCGCCTCACTAGCCCGACATTAGCATTGATTTCTTTGCTAGTTGCGATCTTTTTTGTTTGGAATCTCAAGCGATCCCATTACGGGCGTGATAGCCTCGCCATTCGAAGTGACGAATTAGCTGCCAGCGTGGAAGGGATCAACGTCTTCAAACACAAGCTAACGATCTTTGTGATTTCTACTATTTTTGCGGCTTATGCCGGGATCTTGATGGCTTTCCATGTTCGTTATGTTGAACCGGCAATGTACGGTTGGATGGTCTCCGTTACCTGGATTATCATCGTTTTTTTTGGCGGGCGGGACAGCCTCACCGGCTCAATCATTGGCGGCTTTATCCTCCTGGCAGCACCAGAAGCTTTGCGCTTTACCACTGCCTGGCGTATTCTGATCTATTGCGTCCTCATTCTATTGATCATGAATCTTAGACCAAGAGGCTTGTTTGGAAACTGGGAATTTTCATTGAAATCTTTGCTCAAACCTCTTAAATCAAAACGCGAGGAGGAGTTGGTATGACCGATCAATCCGTTCCAATCGTTGGGTTAAAGGGCGTCACAAAAAACTTTGGCGGCTTGTGTGCGGTCAATGATTTTGATGGGCACTTGAACAAAGGCGAGATCGTCGGTATCATTGGTCCCAATGGAGCAGGAAAAACCACCATTCTGAATTTAATCTCCGGGGTTTATCCTCCCTCCAGTGGGACGATCAAATTCAAGGATAACGACATCACAAATCTGCCTTCGCACAGGATAAACCAGCTGGGAATTTCCCGTACCTTCCAGAACATCCGCCTTTTTCACGACCTGACAGTCGAACAAACGGTTATGACTGCATATTCGGGATCAGCGCCCTATGGACCGGTAGCTGCGTTTCTTTCGCTGCCTAAAGTTACCCGTCACGAACGCGAGATCAGAGAAAAAAGTAGGTATTGGCTGCGCGAACTCGATATCGCTGACCTGGCAGAGTCGAACGCTCAAACACTGCCCTATGGAGTCCAGAGGAGGGTTGAAATTGCTCGGGCAATGGCAACCAAACCACAAGTGCTTTTGTTGGACGAGCCTGGCGCCGGCATGAATCAATCGGAGGTAATTGACTTAGTAAGTCTGATCAGGCGACTTCATCAGAATTATGATCTCTCAATCATCCTTATCGACCACCGGATGGATATCATAATGAATCTCTGTGACCTTATCTATGTCCAAAACTTTGGAATAAATATCGCAAAGGGAACTCCTTCTGAAATCCAAACAAATCCGTTGGTGATCAACGCCTATTTGGGAGAGGATAATCGCCATGCTCAAAATTAACAATCTCCATTCCGCCTACAATAAAATCGAAGTGCTTCATGGAATCTCAATGACTGTACCGAAAAACAGATTAGTAGTTGTAATCGGTAGAAACGGTGCTGGCAAATCCACGCTATTGAAAACAATCTCGGGTTTGGTGAAGATCAAATCTGGATCGATAACCTTTGATGGCGAACCACTTCCCAGCGCGCCCCATAAAATTGTAGGAAAAGGTGTTGTTCACGTCCCTGAGGGAAGAAGGATCTTTCCCTCCCTCACAGTGGAAGAAAACCTTCTGATGGGCGGTTACCTTACCAAAGGCAGCGAATTCGATGAGTGCAAACAGGCGGTCTTTGATTTCTTCCCGGTTCTGAAAGATCGGCGACACCAGCAGGCTGGAACCCTTTCAGGAGGCGAACAACAGATGTTGGCAATGGGAAGAGGGTTAATGGGAAAACCGAAGCTACTCTTGCTAGATGAGCCCTCTCTCGGTTTGGCACCGATTGTCTTTGGGCAGGTTTTTGATTTGATCGAAAATTTACGGGACCAAGGCGAGATGACGATTCTCTTAGTTGAGCAAAATGCCTCTGTTGCCTTGCAGTTAGCTGATTACGCCTATGTTCTTGAAGATGGGCAGATCACCATGGAAGGAAAGGGTTCGGATTGTCTCCACAATCCGAAAGTTAAGGAGGCTTATCTGGGGGCATAGATCAAGAAAAAAGCATCCAAAAACTGACTCTTGTCCTCGGGTTTAAGCAAATGGCGAATTCAAGTACTCCAAGCTTCCCAATCACAGGTCGATGGAAGCCTGAGTTACTCTGAACTCGGGAGGGATGCAGGGTCATTGACCATCGTGAAAAGGCTTAAAACCCTCCCCAAGGACTTCGTTTGCCTGGCCAATCACCATAAAGGCATCTGAGTCAACATCCTTCACTATCGTTTTGAGACGTATCACCTCTGACGCGGTTACGACTACATAGATGATTGGGCGGTCCTCCCGGGTATATCCTCCCTTGGCGCCTAGAATAGTAACCCCACGGCCAAGTTCCTCAAAAATTGCCTGGATAACTGCTTCGGTTTCATTGCTTATAATCATCGCAGCCCGAACAACATTGGATCCTTCTGTAGTACGGTCTGCCGCCACCCCTGAAAGAAATATCATTACAAGTCCATAAAGCGCTTTTTCCCATCCAAAGAAAAACCCGGCCAAAAGCACCGCGAGTGAATCGGTAATCATGTAAGACATCGAAATAGAAATACCAAAGCGTTGGTTCATGATCCGGCCGAGGATATCGGTGCCCCGCTGGTACCCCGACCCAGGTAGACGACACCTAAGCCGATGCCAAGCAGAATACCTCCATAAAGCGTGTTAAGGACTACATCGCCGGTTATTGGCACAGAGCCTGTAAGGTAAATAAGCAGGTCGGTAAAAATTGAGAAGGCAAAGATACTCAAAATGGTTTGTATTGCAAAACGCGGACTGCCCAGATAACGCCAACCCAGGATAAAGAGTGGAATATTTCCCGGCATGTTTGCATCTATTACGGAACACGGTCTTAAGTTGGACAAGAACAGGTACGGAGCCACTCGCTAACTGTTCTAAATTTTGGTTTTCAACAATTTCCTCACATTGCTCAAAACAGACAGAATTCTACAATAGAAGTTGTTAATCTTGCATTAATATAGGATTACAGTACATATTGGACAGTGAGAGAAAAAGAATAGCAGGGAATGGAAGTATCCGTTATTGTTATTGCGCTGAAACAAAACAAGAAGGAGAAACCATAACCTGCTATGGATAAGATAACACAAGATATGAAATACCGACATTCAGTGGTCAAATATGCGCTCAATCAGGGGGTGAGCAAAGCCAGCAGAAAATATAACAAAAGCCGCAGCTATATCTATTTTTGGCTCAAGCGCTATGATGGAGATATTCGTTCCCTGGCCTGTCGATCGAGAAGGCCAGAGCATCACCCCCATCAACACAGCCAGGATGAGATCGCCTTGATCCGACGCTATCAGGAACGGAATAAAGATTTGGGATTATATGAGCTTTGGTTCAAACTAAGAAAGCAAGGCTATCGCCGCCATTATGTCAGTCTGTACCGAGTGATGCAACGGGAAGGATTGGTCAGGCAAAAGAAGAGCACAAAGAAAAGATACCAGGCACAAGCCTATGAACAGATGCAATATCCCGGACAGAGGATCCAAGTCGATGTAAAAGTAGTCCCCAAAGCGTGTATCGTCGATAAAAAGTGGAAACAATATTATCAATACACCGCAATAGATGAATATAGTCGTTTGAGATATCTGGAAGGCTTTCAGACAGCAGACACATTCTCTTCAGCCATCTTTATTGAGCACGCCATTGCCTGGTTCAAGGGCAGAGGAATTAAGCTTGAATGTGTGCAAACGGATAATGACTTGAGTTCACCAAACGCTTTCTAAGGACCAAAAACGCGCATGATCTTAGCTTGTTTGAGATTGTGTTACGTGAGATAAGACATAAGTTCATCAGACCCTATACTCCCAGACATAATGGGAAGGTAGAACGAAGCCATAAGGAGGATCAAAAACGTTTCGATAACAAGTCAAAGTTCTATTCATTTGAGGATTTCAAAAGACAACTGAGAAGACACAATCAGCATTCTAACCATATACCGATGCGTCCATTGAAGTTCTTATCACCTGTCCAATTTTTATCTCAGACTGTCCAATATGTTTGCTAAAGACCGGCAAGCTTATTGTTTGCTAAAGGCCAACAAGCTTAACCTCCTATGCTCCTAAGGTAGAATAATGCCATGGCT
Source organism: Anaerolineaceae bacterium (assembly GCA_040772305.1). Taxonomy (GTDB): domain Bacteria; phylum Chloroflexota; class Anaerolineae; order Anaerolineales; family Anaerolineaceae; genus Mesolinea. The sequence goes on along the minus strand of JAXGYK010000001.1, from coordinate 544,338 downwards.
AAACCCCTTACTCCCCAAAACCGCATCCTTAAAGCACGTAAGTTTCTGGAACAGGCCCGCACTCTTGAAAAGCCTGCTTCTTTAGGCTGGGAATCCTTTCAGTACACCGCGCAGGTAAAAGATTTGCTCCGCAAAGGCTTTGAACTGATCAAGCTGATAGCTCATTCTGTCACTGCGTCTGACGAAATAAAAGCAGAAGCCGCAGCTCTGATCGAAGAGTTAAAGTCTGCCGAAACCGAGATCCTGAAAAAGTCCTAGCCGTATCCAGCTATTAAAGCTACTTGACTACCAGTATACCGAACGGTATACTGGGCTTATGGATACACGTACTGCCTTGCTGGATGCTGCACTCAACAGATTTTCGGCCTTTGGATATGATGGCACGGCCGTCCAGGAAATTTGTGACGACTGCGGCCTTACCAAGCCCACCCTTTACCATCACTTTTCCTCCAAGCGCGGGCTTTTGGATGCGCTTCTGGCTGCGAACTTCCGCCCGCTCTGGCCGCCGCTGCAAGATGCCTGCACCTATCAGCATGATTTACCCCTTAGTCTCGAACGCGTCCTGCGCGTATTTTTCACCTATTCCAGCGCGCACCCTGTCTTCTATCGCTTTCAGCTCTCGCTGCGCTTTCTTCCGCTTCAATCCGAAGCCAGCATCGCTGCCCGTCCCTATATCCAAAAACAGGAAGAATTCCTTATACAGCTCTTTAAAGCTGCCGAAGCAGACCATGGCAACATGCGCGGTCATTCACGTTCTCATGCCCTCAGTTTTCTGGGGATGCTCAATACCTATATCACTCAGGCCCTAGACGGTCAACAGACTTTGGATGACCCTACCCTTTTCCGCGCCCGGCAACAGTTCATGTACGGGATCTTTTCCTGATTTTTTTGCCTTGAAACCTATACCAATCGGTATACTGCCAGGAGAAACTATGACTTACATCACCAAGCAAGACAACTTCTATCATATCTATCCGCTGGGTGCGCTGGGCGCACCGCAGGAGAACGACTATCAATCTCCTCCCCAGTCACGCTTGCTGGGATTAATTCCCCACCTGGATCACGCTGCCAGTCTGGGAGCCACTGCCATTTACCTTGGTCCGGTTTTCGAATCTTCCTCCCATGGGTACGACACGGCCGATTTCTTCAGGGTAGACCGCCGGCTTGGTACTAATGCCGATTTGACGGCCTTTGCCCAGGCCGCCCAGGACCGCGGCCTTAAGCTCGTTTTAGACGCCGTCTTTAACCACGTTGGCCGTGAATTCTGGGCTTTTCGCGACCTTCTTGCCAATGGCGCTGCTTCTCCCTACCGTGATTGGTTCAGCGGGGTCAACTTCCAATACACGTCCCCGTATAACGACCCTTTTTCCTACGATTGCTGGCAAGGCCATGCTGCCCTGGTCAAACTGAATCTGGCCAACCCGGCAGTGCGTCAGCACCTCTTTGATGCCATTCGCTTTTGGAGGCAGCACTTTGGCATCAGCGGCTTACGCCTTGATGCAGCGGACTCGCTTAGTTTTGAATTTATGCAGGCTATGCGCAATTTCATTGAGGCCGAAGACCCACAGCTCTGGTTAATGGGGGAAGTTATTCACGGTGATTACCGCAGGTGGGCCAACCCCGCGATGCTGCACAGTACGACGAATTATGAGCTCTATAAAAGCACCTGGTCGGCCCTTAACGATGCCAATTTCTTCGAGCTGGCTTACAGTCTGAACCGCCAGTTTGGCGAGGGCGGCATCTACCGTGACCTGGACCTTTATTCTTTCCTGGATAATCACGACGTAAGCCGTATTGCCAGCCAGCTGAAAAACCCCGCCAATCTTTGGCTGGCCTATGCCCTGCTTTACACCATGCCCGGCATCCCCGCGCTTTACTACGGGTCGGAATTTGGCCTGGAAGGCCGTAAAACCGACAACGATTGGAACCTGCGTCCCGCTTTTGATCCGGGCCATTACAGCGCCCAGGCACCTTACCCCCAACGCGCCAGCCTGATCGAGCATATCCGCAGCTTGATTCGCTTGCGCCGCCAGCTTCCGGCCCTTAATCAGGGATCCTACCGTCAGCTTAGTGTTTCGGCACAGCAGTTCGCCTTTTTGCGCTGGCAGGATCAACAGAGAGTAATCGTAGCTGCCAACAGCTCTTCTGAAGAACTTACGCTAAAAATACAATTACCTGCTCAGTTCAGAGCTGTATACAAAAATGTACTTAATGGAGATTCTATAACTCAAATGTTGTCCGATGGAAGTGTGGAACTGCGCTTGTATCCGCATTATGCTGCAGTGCTTGCTGGTACTTAAAGGGTTCTCGTTGTAACGATCACCAGAATGGAAATTATTTATTTCGGCTTTATGGCTATCCAAACCGGTGTTGGAGATGAAACACAAAAAGGGGATAGAACCATCTGTCTATTATCTGATGACAAATAAAGCTGTCTAATCGATCCGGATTTTTGGTTTGCCACCAATAATATTTCTTCTGTACTATCAAGAGTAAAATGCCTTGGCACTTCTCCTCCGCAAGCAAACCAAGTTGGGTCGTTTAAATTTCCCTCATCAGTTATTTCAAATCGTACGAGGCTATCATGTCCGCGATTTGAGGCAATGAGGTATTTTCCAGAAGAATGGACTTGTATTTCTGAAGCGAGATTATAGCCTTTGAACGATATTGGTAAGGTTTGTACCTCCTGAAATGGCTCAAGGATAGCTCTTTCAGGATTTAAATAACAAGCGACAATTGTTCCAATATTTTCGCATAATACATATGCAATTTGTTTATGGGGGTGAAATGCCATATGTCGGGGTAGAGAGGCAGGTTTTAGTTTAACAGTATTAATCACTTGAAAAGTGCCGTTTGATTCATCTAATTGACAAGACAAAACGGCATCTTGTCCTTTATCTACGATGAAGAAAAGGCTGCTATCTCGAAAAAAAGGAGTTTCGTGGGCTCGTGGCCACGGCTGTTCCGCTTTTAAAGGGCCAGGAGAGCCTTCAATTTGCATATGAAATCGAAGGTCTCCCAGGCTTCCATTCTCTTCAAGTTCAATAGTTTCAACAGTTCCTGACATGGTGCCTACAACTAAAAACGTATTACGATGATTAGATGAGAGGCAGAGCGTACTGTGTCCATTCACAGAGCTATGATTTAACAATTCCAAAGTCCCATCATCCAATATCGAATAGGCGTATACTTTGTTAGAATCTGAACTAGTAGAATATAGTACTGTCTTATCCTGATTAAATAACAAATACATCGGATTCAGTTGTCTAATGGTTTGTTTCGTTACCCACTCCCCATTATCGTCAACTTCAAAGCAATAAATACCCTCCGAATTGGTTACGTAACGATCCCCTTGTGGTCGTTCTACCGTGTATGTTCCTACATATACAAAACTGTTTTTTAACAATTCAGGCATAATAACCTAAGGTAAAGAATCCTTGAGATGACAGGCTACATAATGGCCTGTTTCGACCTCGATAAGATCAGGGCTGGCGCCTTTACAAGCTTCTGTAGCATATGCACATCTGGGTTCAAAGCGACATCGGTTGGGCATGTTAATTGGTGATGGTATCTCTCCCATTAAGGGGATTCGTTTTGGCTTTGGCTTTAGATCTGGGATTGGGATAGCTGATAATAACGCACGGGTATAGGGATGGATTGGATTGTCAAATAGCTTTTGTACAGGGGCGTGTTCCACAATAACACCTAAATACATTACTGCTATAACGTCGGAAAAATAGTTAACTACTGATAAATTATGTGTAATAAACAAATATGTCAGCGAAAGATTATCTTGAAGATCCTTTAACAGATTTAGTATCTGGGCTTGAATTGAGACGTCAAGTGCGGATACTGGTTCGTCACATACGATAAGCTTGGGGTTTAAAGAGAGAGCCCTTGCAATACCAACTCTCTGTCTTCTCCCGCCATCAAGTTCGTGAGGATAACTATATATAAACCTGTCAGAAAGTCCAACCATATCCATTAATTCTAAAACGCGTCGGTTAATTTCCTGATTTCCCTTAATTAAATTGTTCACTTGGATGGGTTCACCAATTATTTGTTCTACGGTTTTTCTGGGATCCAAAGATGAAAAGGGATCTTGGAAGATAATTTGCATTTCTTGTCGTAATTGGCGAAGCTCGCCCTTGTTCATTGCAACTACATCCTGACCATTAAATTTGATTTCTCCTGATGTAGGCTCTACTAGACGTAAAATAGCTCGTCCTGTAGTTGTCTTTCCGCATCCAGATTCACCAACAACACCGAGGGTGCTACCTTCTGGAATCGAAAAGCTGACACCGTCAACTGCATGTAACATTCCTCTAGGTGTTGAGTAATACTTCTTCAGATCCCTTACTTCTAATAAGATGTTTTTCATATATTTCCTCACCCTTATCGGTGTGATAAAGCTAATTAATGTGTTTATTTTTTAGACAAAAACCCTGTTCACTTTGGCGAATGCAAGCCGATGAATGAGAATCCGATAATTTAATTAATGGTGGGTTGAATTCCGAGCATTTGTCTATAGCATACGCACATCTAGGGCTAAACGGGCACCCGCTGGGAAGATTAGCGGGATCTGGCATCATGCCAGGGATTGGTTCTAATCGAACCTGCCTGTTATGGATGTTTGGCAAAGAGTTAAATAATCCTTCTGTATATGGGTGTGCAGTTTTTTCAAAGATATCTATTAAAGAACCATGTTCCACAATCTTTCCGGCATACATCACTGCAACTTCATCACAGATTTCTGAAACAATCCCAAGGTCATGTGTGATCATTAATATAGACATTTTGTATTTTTTTTGAAGTTCTTTAATAAGGTCTAATACTTGAGCCTGTATCGTCACATCAAGGGCAGTAGTAGGTTCATCAGCGATTAATAAGCTTGGTTTACATGAGAGTGCAATTGCAATTACAACTCTTTGTTTCATGCCACCAGAGAATTGGTGTGGGTAATCGATCCCTCTTTCCTTCGGTATCCCCACTTGTTCAAGCATTTCATTCGTTCTACTCTTTTTCTCTTCCGTGGAAAAATTAGGGTTATGAACAGCAATGGCTTCCTCGATTTGGTCTCCAACCGTTAGCACTGGATTAAGAGCAGTCATTGGATCTTGAAAAATCATCGCCGCAGAACTTCCCCTTATCTTTTCAAGTTCTTTTGGTGGCAGAGAGTAAATATCTTTGCCTTCTAGAACAACTTTCCCACTTTTTATAATGCCTGGGGGATCAGGGATAAGGCGCATAATTGCTTTTGCAGTTGTGGTCTTACCAGCGCCGGTTTCGCCTACCAGGCCGATTGTTTTGTTTTGCTTAATTGTCAAGCTAAGATTTGTGACCGCATGAATAATCTCATCGTGAGTGATGTATTCAACTGTTAAGTCCTGGATCTCTAATACTTTTTTGTCTTCCACTGGTATTACCTCTTCAATTTTGGATCCAAAGCATCGCGAAGCCCATCTCCCATTAGGTTCAGGGAGAGTATGGCCAGCATAATTGTTATTCCAGGAAATAGAGTAATATGCCATGCATCGCGCAGATAGGCTCGCCCCCCAGCCATTATTGATCCCCATTCCGGTGTAGGTGCTTTGACTCCTAAGCCAAGGAAGCTCATGCTTGATGTGGAAAGGATCGCGGCAGCCATTCGAAGAGTTGCCTCTACGATAATTGGGGCCATACAGTTATTAATAATATGGTTAAGAATTATTTGATGGTCTTTTGCACCAATAGCCCGCGCAGCTTCAATAAACTCCTTATCCTTGATGGTCAGGGTTGAGGCTCTTACGATTCGTATATACGCAGGTATACTCGAGAGACCAACTGCGATCATAAGTACAGGCATACTTTGCCCAAATGCAGATACAATCGTGATTGCCAATAAAAGATGGGGTATGGCTTGAAGAATGTCTGATGCTCGCATGATGAGGTTTTCGATACCTCCTCCATAATATCCAGCTATAGCACCTAAGCTACCGCCAACGAGCAATGAAAATGTCACGGCAACAGCTCCTACTGTTAGAGAAACGCGGGTGCCATGAATAACTCTTGCAAAAACGTCGCGCCCCAACTCGTCCAAACCGAATGGATGGACTTTACTGGGATGCTCAAACCGCTTAGTCATCGATATTTTGATAGCATTTTCGTCATAATCAACAATAGCGTCTGCAAAAACTGCAATCAAAATAAAGCCGATTACGATGGTAAGGCCAAAGAGAGCTAGTTTGTTTTGCTTGAACCTTCGCCAGATTTCAGCAGTTCTATTACCTCTTTTCCGCTTTGGTAATTTTTCGTCAAGATTTGTTGAATGAGTCGGAAGCATTATTTTGCCCCTTTATATTGTGCTTTGATTCGTGGATCGATATAAGCATATAAGATGTCAACTATCAGATTAACTAAGCTCACGACCACAGTGGTGAGAATGATGCTCCCCAGTATGAGGGGTGTGTCTCTGCGATTGATCGATTCGACTATTAATCGCCCGATACCTGGCCACGAAAATACGGTTTCTGTAACGACCGCGCCTCCGATAGATGTTCCAAAAGAGATCCCTATCGAGGTCACGATTGGAATTAAAGCGTTCCTAAAAGCGTGTTTCCAAACTACTATTTTTTGGCTTAAGCCTTTCGCTTGTGCGGTTACTATATAATCCTGACGAATAACTTCCAACATTGAAGAACGTGTCATGCGCGCAACCGTTGCAGCCATATGTGTTCCTGCAGTCACTGTTGGTAACACGTAGCTTAAAGGACCCGTCTCACCTCCTGATGGGAACCATCTAAAATGAAGCGAAAAGAGCAAAATTAGTAATAGTCCCTCCCAGAAAACTGGCATCGAAACTCCCACTAACGCCATAGTCATACTAAAGTTATCAAGAAAAGAGTATTGTCTGACGGCCGATACAATACCCGCTGGGATTGCTATCACTATTGCCAATAGCATTGAAAAAGTTGCTAACTTTAAGGTGCTTGGAAATCTAGAAAAATATTCGGAAATAACACTGCGGTTAGTGTAATAGGAGTTTCCCAGGTCTCCTTTCAATAAATTCAATAGATATCTTCCATATTGAACCAGGAGGGGGTCATTGAGCCCCAATTTCTCCTTGAAAGCATATAGGGCCGCATCACTAGAATCTCCTCCCATTATCGTCGTTACATCACCAGGGGCAATATTGATAATGAAAAAAATAATGAATGATGCACCGATGATAACGGGAATCAATAACAGTAGTCTTCGGATCAGTAATCGGTACATACTCCCTCTTGAAAGTCAAGGAAGGAGACTAAGCTCCTTCCTAATTGTTCAAAAATTTATTTGGTTGCAAATGCGTGGGAATAATCGTGGAAACCTAATGGGTCAAGCACGACTCCTCCAACATTGCTTCTTATTCCGACATTAAAGTTTTGACCATACAATGGACACCAAGGTGCGTCTTCAACAAGCAATTCTTGGATAGCTTTAAGAATTTCCCCTCGTTTAGATGCATCTAATTCGGTCAACAAATCTTCATACAACGCATCGAATTCTGGATTATTGTACAACATCCGATTGCCTGTTTTTGGCGGTGTCTGGGAGTAGAAGAAAATCAGTCCATTGTAAACATCTGGATTAGATGCAGTAAGAATGTATGTTTTTTGTTTGCCTTCGTTAATCGAAGCCATTAAGGCAGTGGACTCTAAGGTTACGATATCTAACTGCACACCAATTTCAGCAAGATTAGCTTGAATGACCTGAGAAGCAAGCATTGTGTTGCTGTCAGTACTTTTTACGTACAGATCTGCTGAGAAACCATTCGGATATCCAGCTTCGGCTAATAATTCTTTAGCCTTTTCCGGGTCATAACTATATCCTTCCATGCCGTCATAATATCCTTCCATTCCAACACCAAGGACAGTTTTTCCGCTAAAGCCGTTATTGTTTGTTGCAGCGATGGTGACAGCTTCACGATCAACAGCGAAATTCATAGCCTGTCTTACTTTGAGATTTGTGAAAGGTTCAGCCTGGGTATTAAATGCCCAGTACGTTAATACCATCCCGGGTATTGTCAAAAGATCCAGCTCAGTATTATCCTTCACTCTTGTAAGATCTGTTGCCGGAACTGTTTCTGCAATATCAATCTCACCAGTTTCAAGAGCAATAATTCTGGCAGTGTCCTCTGTTATGACCCTAAAAGCGATCTGTTTAGTTACGGATGGTTCACCCCAATAATCTTCAAATAGGTCGACTACAAGAGTTTCGCCAGGTGCCCACTTATTGAGCTTGTATGGACCTGTTCCTACAGCCTCAGTGGAAATATTGTCACCAACCTTTTCAACATGAGCCTGGGATAGGATTGCACCGCCAAAAAGAATTTCACTGAGCATATCCATCAATTTCGCTGATTTTTGCTTGGTGATAAATTTAACCGTGTAATCATCTATAACTTCAATGGATTCAAGGTCCAGATAACGGGCACTATGTCTTGGTGTAGCTGCTGATCGATCAATACTGAATTTGACGTCTGATGCCTTTAATTCTGTCCCATCATGAAATTTAACACCTTCCCTGATTTTAAAGACAAGCTCGGTGTCACTTTCCCAATTCCACTCAGTTGCTAAAGCTGGGTGTATGTTTTGATCAAGGTCTTTTGTTATTAACGTTTCGAACATAAGTGGCTGCAGTCGAATTCCTACAGTAAGAGTAGAGTTGTGAGGGTCTAAAGTATCAACATCTAGTTGCACTCCGACAGTGATGTTGTCCTTATAATCCCTGCTTTCCGTTGCAGTGTTTTCCGTTGCAGTGTTTTCTGTTCCAGTTTGTGGTGCCTGAGTTGCTGCCTTTGGTCCACAGGCAGAGACAATCAGACAGATTAAAAGTATTGACAATAACTTGCTGAACTTATTTTTCATATGTTATTCCTTTCAAATCTTGATTTACAGTAGTGATATTGATTGCTAATGCTCTTGCTGCCCGTTCAGCAGCAATGATTAAACTATTCCTTGCATTACGGATGGCATTTTCAAGCTCTGTTACACCTTGAATGCATGAAAAGACAGCATCTAATCCATTGTCATATACCCAGGAGTTCTCCCCATCAATACTTCCATTAATCGCGACGACCGGGATTTGACCTGTTTGCTTGACTCTGCGTGCGACTCCAAGAGGTACTTTTCCAAACTGAGATTGACCATCAAGCCGACCCTCACCGGTTACAACCAAATCGGCTTCTGAAATCAGCTTGTCGAAACCAATAAAATCGAAGAACAACTCCAGCCCGCTTACAATCTTGGAGCGCAAAAAACTCATCATGGTGTAAGCTGTTCCTCCAGCTGCACCAACACCTGGTGTAGTTGCAAGCTGTTTTCCTGAAAAGGTGCTAACTCTTTTGTCCCAGTTCTCCATTCCCGCTTCGAGATCCTTGAGCATAGCAGGTGATGCCCCTTTTTGTGGTCCGAAGACCATGGTTGCCCCGCCAGGACCGAGCAGAATGTTATTTACATCGGTAGCCAGGATAAACTGTGTTGCTTTGACTTCGCAGGGCACATTGTCACAATTCACTGTGTGAATTGCCGATAGAGAACGGCCTCCAAGACCAACTTCTTTTCCGGAATCGTTCAGCAGATTAAAACCCAGGGCTTGTAATAATCCAATTCCCGCGTCATTGGTTGCGGACCCGCCTAAGCCGAGAATAATCGTGGATGCCCCTCGCCCGATAGCTTCTTTGATCAGCATTCCTGTTCCATAGGTGCTGGAAATCATGGGATCATATTGCTTAGATTCCAGGAGGTCTAACCCCGATGCAGAAGCGATATCCAAAACCGCTGTTTTAGTATCAATGAACGCAAAACGCGCAATGATGGGAGTCCCAATCGGGTTTACTACCTGTGCTTCAAAATAATTTGCCGATTTGAAATTGCTTAATAAGGCCGTAACGAATCCATCGCCCCCGTCAGAAACTGGCACTTTGCATATTTCCGCATCAGGAAAAACCCTTTGTAACCCAATTTCTATACAATCTGCAACCTCACTGCTGGTTAAGGAACCTTTGAATGAGTCAGGGGCGATCACAATTTTCATTAATTAATCATATTCTTTATGATAAGATTAATGCAATATTATAGAAAACAATAATTAGTTCATATTTATATTATAAGGAACATAACAACTGTGGAACTGTCAGTTGAAATATCAAAAAATGTAATTGAAGAAATCAGTCACATTATCAAATATCCTATAAACATTATGGATAGGAGCGGGAAGATCCTGTGGAGTACCGATCTTACCCGTATTGGTTCTATTCATGAGGCTGTGAAAGTGATGATCGCAGGTAATGCAAGTTCAATCATTGTGAATGAAACGGATGACTACCTCGGTTCAAAAGAAGGCATTAACCTGAGCATTGAGTCAGAACAAACAATAATTGGAGCTGTTGGTCTGACTGGTCCGGTGAAGGATGTCGAACCTTATGGCTTAGTCATTAAAAAGATGATAGAAGTTATGCTTCATCATATTTATTTAACTCAGAGAATTAATGAACAAGAACTGGACCGCAAAGAGTTAGTGAGTGAATGGTTAACAACCGAGCAGGTAAACCTGGACACCGCTTTTTATCAACGTGCCGGTTTTCATTCTCTTGACCTGAATAACTCGAAGAGTATTGTACTTATTACCGATAACAGCGATAAAGCTTATGATGAGTTTGAACAGCGGAAGATAGCCGAACAGAATCAATTGAGATTCCTGGAAAAATTTACCAAGACGAATGGACTCAGCTTCTTCATTAAGAATGACGCGCATTGGATTCTTTTTTCTGACACGAACAACAAAGATTCTTTTAGAAAACAATTCAATAAATTGGTCTGGGAAATTCAAGCGTATTGCTCACAGAAGCTGTACTTTGGGGCAAGTTTTGTGGAAAGCAACGGTTCTATGCCGTTATGTTATAAGAAAGCTCTCTCTTCATTAAAAGTATCTATCAAGTCGCAAGGAAGAAAGAATTATATCTATGAAGATCTTGATCTGGGCTTAATAACTTCACTTGTGGAGCCACAGATAAAAGACGAATTTATCCATAAGATATTGGGTCCTTTATTGTTACCTCATCATCGCTCTTTGGTACAGCTTCTCAAAATATATATTGAAGAAGATGCGTCAATCAATAAGGTTGCAGACAGGCTTTTTATTCATAAAAATACGGTTCAATATCAATTAAAAAAGATTGCACAAATGACAAAACGAGATCCTCGCAAAATATCGCAGTTGCCTCTATTCTCCATTGCCCTGGATCTCTTAGGTGATGATGAGGAGCTCGAGGAAACACCATTCCCTATAAACCGAAATAAAGAACTTTTCTAATGTGAGAACAAGGCCAGAGGAATAAATAAGAACGAATTCCCCGTCAGTTTATTTTCTCCACCACCCAAAAGTGGCTTAGGCCCAGTATGCTAAGCGGGGTTTTCTCCAGCGCCTGCAGGATGCCCCTTATCAGGCGCCCCAGGCGCGGGCGCCGGCTGATGATATTATCGTAGGCTCCAAACACGATGCGCCTGCTGAGCACCCTCACGGGCAGCCCTGCGAATAATCTTTCCAGGTCCCTGCGGGTATATACCTCCACATGCGGTGCCAGCTTGTCGCGCCAGGCACGCGGCAGCCAGTTTATCAGCGGAGTGTTGCCAAAATGATACTTGCCCTTCCAGTAGTGGCCATGCGTCTCAAAGGGATAGCCCCGGTTGGGGCAAAACAGCACAATGCGTCCCCCGGGCCTGAGCACGCGCACCATTTCACGAATGGCCGCGGCATCATCCTGCACATGCTCCAGCACCTCGTGGCTCCAAATCAGGTCCATCGTCCCCGAGTCAAAGGGCAGGTTTTCTCCGGCCCCGCAAAGCACCAGCGGCGCAAAGGCTTTGCATTCCGCCACTCGGGGAAGTTCAATATCCAGTCCGATGGCCTCCCGGGCAATCGGCACGATCCTGCGCAGGTAGGCTCCAACCCCGGCGCCATCTACCAGCACCCGCCCTTGCAGCAGCGGGCCGGCGGCATCCTGCAGCATCTTAAAACGCCGCTCCTGCCCGGCACGCCAAACGTGCGAGGGCTCTCCGCGAACGGCAGCTTTCTTGAGGTCTTCCGGAATAATCTGCGGCATCTGCCCAATTCTACCCGAAGCAGGCTATTAATAAGCGGCAAAGCAAGCCCTGTTTGTCCGCTTGCCTGCTAAAAAACTTTCACCCCGCCCTGTTTAGCAGGGCATACTGCCGGGCCTTGCTCATCTGCCCCCAACTGGAATCAGTCCCATCCAGTCACCTGCATGCGCCCGCACCATTCCCTGAGCATTCTTGAACCAGATGTCCCATCGGCTTCGGTGAGGCGAAGCGAGGCCTCACAGGTCCGGCCTGGCTGTGGCAGCCGTGCCGGGGCTGTGCATCTCGCGCTGTACCGTTTCGTACAGGGTGTCGCCGCGCAGCTCTTCCAGACTGTAGCAGGGCGCCTGCATCTTTTCCGCCAAGCTGCGGGCCAGGCCCTGGTCAAAGGCCTTGTGCTCCATATTGATCACCACACTGTGGATGCCCTCGGCAGGGAACATGGCTGCCAGCTGGTCAACTTCGCTTTGCACCAGGTTGCCGCCTGGTTTTTCCCGCGGTTTTGCCAGGGGCACGTTGCCGGCTCCGTCCGTCAGCACAATTAAAAGCGGCTGAACGTCAGGGTGCAGGATCTTTTCGCGCTTAATTACCTCGTAGGCCATCTGCAAGCCGGCGGCCAGGGGCGTTTTGCCCCCCACCGGGATGTTTGCCAGGGCACGCTGCGCCAGCAGTACGCTGTTGGTAGGCGCCAGCACCAAAGTAGCCCGATCCTTCTGAAAGACCACCAGGCCCACCCGGTCGCGCCTTTGGTACGCATCGGTAAGCAGGGAAAGGATGGCACCCTTGGTGGCGCTCATGCGCTCGCTTACGGCCATGCTCCAGCTGCCGTCCACCAGAAAGAGGATCAGGTTTGCCGTTTTGCGCACGCGCACTTTTTTCTGGAAGTCATCGCCGCGTACCGCAAAAGCCACATCGCGTTCTTCCTTTAAAGCACTGCGCTGGCCCTGAAAAGGCGCCGCGGCGCGCAGGGTAGCATCAAAAGCCAGGTCGCTGGCATCGTTGGGAGTAGGACGCGCCTGAATGTAACGGCCGCGTTTGGTTTTACTGCGGGTTTGACTGCGCCTTCCGCCCTGCTTGCGCACCATCTCGTCCAGCGGGGTGTCCAGGGTGCGCGGCTCAAAGGTTTCGCCCATCTTGACGCTTTGGCCCCCTTCCCACCAGCGGGCGTTTAACGTCGTAAAAATCTCCTGCTGGGCTTCGCCAACAGGGATGTGGTTTTCTTCCGGATTTTCATCGCTCAGTTCGCCGGCTTCGCTTTTTTTTTAGCGTCTTCGTCGATCTCGCCGTCCTCCAGGCTTTGCTCCTGGCTCAGCTCCGTGGCCGTCTTAAGTTCTTCAATGCGCTCGCTCAGCACCTCCAGGCCTACTTCGCTCTTTCGGAAGGGTCCCGATTTTACCCGGTGCGGGAGCGCCAGCTCGGCAGCCAGGGCAATATCGCGCGCGGTGATGCGCTTGCGGCCCTCAAAGGCAGCCTGCGCACGGGCGGCTTTCAGAATAACCAGGTCTGCCCGGTGGCCGTCCACTTCCAGCCCGCTCGTCAGGTCGGCAATCGTCAGCAGGTCCCGGCTGGTGTAGCGCACAGCCTCCAGCATGGCTCTTGCTTCCGCAATTTGCATGGAAAGCGCGTCTTCCTGTGCCTGGAATTCGGCTCTGAACCCTTCCGGGTCGGCCTCATAGGCGATATTGCGGCGCATAATCTCTACCCGCTGGCGTGTATCCAGGATGCCGCGGATCTCCACGCTGAAGGCAAAGCGGTCCAAAAGCTGGGGCCGCAGGTCGCCCTCTTCCGGGTTCATCGTCCCTACCAATATAAAGCGCGCCGGATGGCTGAAGCTGATGCCTTCGCGCTCCACGATGTTCATCCCCATGGCAGCGCTGTCCAGCAGGATGTCTACCACGTGGTCATCCAGCAGGTTCACCTCATCGATGTAGAGCATACCGCGGTTGGCCGCAGCCAGAACGCCCGGCTCAAAACTGCGCTGGCCATGCTGGATGGCGCGTTCGATGTCCAGGGTGCCTACCACGCGGTCTTCGGTGGCGCTTACCGGCAGGTTGACAAAGGGCGTGGGGCGCAGTTCCGTGGGCAGGGCCTCGCCGGCGGCCAGGCGCTCCTGGCATTCGGTGCAGAGATGCGCCGGGGAATGCGGGTCGCAGCCAAAGCGGCAGTCCTGCACTGCCTCCACCTGGGGCAGCAGGGCCGCCAGGGCCCGCGCCGCGGTGCTTTTGGCCGTGCCGCGCTCCCCGCGGATGAGCACGCCCCCGATGCGGGAATCGATCGCGTTCAGGATCAGCGCGCGCAGCATGCGCTCCTGCCCTACGATGGCGGTAAAGGGGAAGAGGATACGGTTGTTCATAAGCAAGGGGGGATTATAGCACGGGGTAGGGTGACAGCAAATCAATTCATATGGGGTTATTCTTCTTAAATAATGAAGAAGGTGAAGATGAAATTATACCTAGTGTATTGGCTCCTCTAGTCGCAGCAACGTAAAAATTCTTTTGATCTTCCAGATCGTCAGCGTTCAAAATGAAAGCGTTATCAAACTCTAGACCCTTTATAAGTGGAGGAGTTGATACAATCTTTAGTGGCATCCACCTTCCCGAAAAACGGGTTACACTACGGACTTTTTGGGCGGCCTCTAAAAGAGTTTGCGATTTATTTTCTTGTTTAAATTCCAATGCACGCTGCATCTCCCTAAGCAATTCCATACGGTGTATTTTAATGTTCCGATTTTCTCGCGTACTTTTGATTAACTCCAAGGCAGCTTCGTCGTCTTTAAATTGAATAATTTCAATAAATAAATCTCTGACGTGGTGATCTTTTATTCTCAAAAGCTTCTCGGATTGTCCACTACTAATAGCTTTTGACACGCTTAATAAATAGTCACCTTTTGTTATACACATATAAATTGAAGATATGAGGTGTTGCGCAAGCCCAATACCATTTAAATTATCGTATTCGCTTGCCCAATTCAACAAATCTTTACAAACCATATCCTCAATTGCTTGGAAACCTAGGCGCTTTGCAGATGCACGAGCACTTTGCGGAATCATTTCTATAGCAATTAGAGTACCAGGAAGGTTTATTAAACGTTGTTTTGTTGACCAAGAATATCTATCCTTGCTGTCAATCCAATTAATAAACCTATCTGTGGTGATAGAGATGTTGTCACCCCTCAAAAGCTGCTCACGTATCTTCGTCGTCCAATGCCCCAATTTTTGGTTTTTTCCATGCCATCTCCATGGAATCTGTAGGGCATCAAGGGGAGGAAAAGCAGGGATTACATCATTTTCCCAATTTACGATTCCGCCTTCTGTGAAGGATAAGATTCCTTGCAAAGGGTCTCCTACGACACGAACTGGTATTAGTTCACTCAGTGCCAGAATGGCAGCATGCTGTGACATTGAACAGTCTTGATACTCATCTACGAATGCACCTTTATATGAAGCCTGGATGACCATTTTTGCAACTCGGGTATTAAAAAGCATAGTTGCACCATTATGTACCTCAGCCCATTTACCTAAATCGGGTTTGAAATCAGTAACACCTGAACAAAAGGGATATGCGTTACAAAACCTCAAAAACCAACTGTCAATAGTTTCTACATTGTATTGACCATCAGGTACCCGAAGTTCTATAAGTTTTTTTCTAAGTGATCTAACCCCGGCATGGGTATGGGTTAGGATTAGCTGCCTTCCTTCAGAAAGCTTTACAGCTCTTGCTATTGCAGTGGTTTTGCCACAGCCGGCAGCACCTATCAGAGAAGCAGACTTATTAATTGACAATTGCTCTTCAGTGCTGCTCATAACACCAAGCTCGTAGTTTTTCTAATTTGATTCCTGTATCCCGTTTTTTTAAATCGTCGTAGTAAGTAACTATTACATTGCCTAACGCTTCACCGTTAGATTTTTCTTTAAACCATTTACGATCTTTGATTAGTTTCCCAAGAAGTATCCTGTTGGTTTCATCTGACCAGTCTCCCGAGAAGGTTTCATCTACATTTTTAAAACTATTAATCAAATGTTTTTGAATCTTATCGGGCCCATGCACTTGAACCGCCGATTCAATTAATGCTTTTAATCCAGCAGGTGGTAAATCTAAACACACGCGCTCTTCTAATGACAGTTCATCATCCCAAACGATAACTTCAACACCTTCTGTACGAAGGTTTTCAACAGTAGGAGATACCACACGATCAGAGTCGCCTAGATAACAAACTCTATAACCTAGTTTCTTTAAATGCATAGAAAACCCTGATGCATTTGAACCCCCTCCACCTTGCAAGTCAATAAATACTGTTCCGAAATATGCTAAGGGCAGATGCGGACAAAATTTTTCTTCCCAATAGGTTTCGAGAGCTCTGGATACACCCCATTCGGTTTTGCCCTCACACACGACAACAGATTTCCCTAGAAAGGCTTCTGGCGATTTGCGGATGACATCTTGTAGGTCATGTTCCATGGAAGAAATATTATTAACAGTTGTAACGCCTTTCTCTGATCTCACAACAAATAGATGGTCAATATTTAGTTCAACGAGAGGAATCTCTGCATGAGTGGTAATAAATATTTGACAAGGTTGCTCTGGGCTTGAGTTTAATTTACGGAGAAGATTTCTAAGTCGATGTGGCTCAAGGCCTGCTTCTATCTCATCAATGAGCAGTACATTAGCTGCTGAAGAAACCATCTTGTTTAGGGCTATAGCAGTTAAGCGTTTGGTTCCCATGCCAGCTAGCCTCAATGGGATGCCGGAGTCATTAAGAGTTATGCCTCCACTACGGAAGCTCGTTTGCACTGGATCTAGCCCTGCTTCGATCTTTCCTTTTATTTGAGCACCGTGTTGAGCAGCATTATTCTGAATTTCGCCAGCGATTGATTGTAGCGAATCAAAAGCGTCTTTATCTATAGAATTTAGAGCTTCTCTCGAAAGATTGGCTAATAAAACAGCTATTTCTTTTTTACTCTGATTACTTACCAAACGCGATAAAGCAGAAATCCTACTCAATGAGAAATCACGATCTAAATAGTCTCCTAGCTGACTAACACCTATCTCTTCCCTGTCAGCTGCAGAGATTGGTTTCGATTCTCCATTAAGCAGGTCAACAATCTCCCATCGCGGCTCCAATGAGTCGTTCACAACTAACTGAATTGTTAGGCTTAATTCATCATCTTCTTTCTCCTTGCCGTGGACACCCTCTTGAGCGTTCCAATGGTTGATAAAAAAACCAAACTTATTGTCTTTATAGAAGGAAAGAGGCAAATCGATAAAAGTGGCAGAGATTTCTATAGGAACATTAGTACGCGCCCCATAAAAATCTAGATCAGAGAAAGTAATATTCCACCTTGGAGAAAAAACTAATTCAATAGCATCCAGAATCGTGCTTTTGGTCGAGTCTCCTAGGCCAAAAAGACAAACGATCTGCTTATTGATAGACCAATCCAATGATTTTATCCCCCTAAAATTCTTGATATTTAATCTTTTAATTGTCATAGTCACCGCTCTAAATTGGATTTATAGTAGATTAGCTAATTAGTAAATAATTGGTCCCTAGATGTAAAAATCTCTCATTTCCACACTCACTGATATCACAAAAGAGGTTCTTGCATCGTACTTTTATTCGCTGACTTCGCGGCTTTTTTAAATGTCGTTGATGTTTGAGCAATGGGAGGCATTTCAAGACGTTTGCCATCGAGGAGTTCTTCGATGGTGAGGATTTGGAGGCGAGGAAAGTGGCCCCAGATGGGAGATTCGTAGAAACCCGCTGTGGCAGCCTCGGTGCGCATGAGTTTAGTGGGGGCTTCCATGCTGATGAGCAGGCCAATCTCGGCATTTTTGCGTTCAATAACGCCGCGTAAATCACGGACCATGTGGGCGGCCAGACCTCCGCCTTTTACAGAGATGATAACTTGTTTGGTAGGGTCGCCATCTTTTTCGTGGAAATAAATGCGGCCGTCAATGCCCTTGTCGGCACCCTTTTTCTGCTCCACGGGTCGAGCACCCACCAAGCCCAAGGCCCACCACTGAAATTGGTACTTATCCTGTTCGGCTAGGGCCTGGGCATCCGGCAGAGAAACAGGTTCGCCGATCACTTCGTATTCAACCTGGTGGTCAAAACCGGTCTTAAGCCTGTTTTTCATCAGATTGATTGCCAAGTGAGTGATATCAATACCGATCCACTTGCGGTCCAGGCGCTCGGCTGCTACAACGGCAGTGCCACAGTCGCAAAAAGGGTCTAAGACCAGATCCCCAGGCTGGCTGGATGCAGAAATTATTCTGGCAAGAAGGGCTTCGGGTTTTTGAGTTGGATACCCTAACCTCTCGGCTCCACTCCCATGAAGCGGTTGGATATCACTCCAAATATTGGTAATTATTGATCCCACTTGTTCATTCAGATAACGTTTGATGCGTGGGCGTTTAGATGTGTCGTATGTCCCGTTCTTTTTGCGCGGATAGAAAATCCTACCCTCATCATGAAGTTTTTGCATTGTCGATTTTTGGAAGCGCCAACCCTTCTCAGGCCACGGAAAGCCAAGCCATTCATACATCATGTTTGGCCGAGGATTTGGACTAGCGAGGTCCCCTAATTGGTAAGGGCCTCTCCCGTCAAGGTCATCGAATCTATAAAACTTCTTGAGATACTCTGGATCGTGTTCGCCATATTGAGGGGTGAATTCCGTCCTTTTTGATTTTGAGTAAAAGAGAATAATGTCGGAGACAATAGGAAACCGCGTTTTAGCATCACTATGAGCGGTTTGTCTTTTCCAGGTAATTTCATTTCTGTAATTTTCGACGCCAAAAATACTGTCTAATAATATCTTCAGGTAATGACTGGCGGTTGGGTCACAGTGCAGATAAATGCTCCCGGTTTGCTTTAATACTCGGAACAACTCCACCAGACGGGGCGCCATCATGGCAAGGTAGGCAAGCATGTCGGATTCACCAAGCAAGGTGCGAAAGGCCTGCATGGCGCGGGAGACTTGCCCGCCGCGCTCAACAACCTCCTGATAGGCCGCTGCCGAGGATTGGTCCCAGTGCCAGGTGTCATCAAAGGCCTGGATTTGTGAGGCGGCCATACTGCCGTCCTTTTCACCAAACAGGACGTTATAAGTAGCGTTGCTGTTGAAGGGCGGGTCCAGGTAAACCAAATCCACGCTTTCATCAGGGATGTATCGGCGTAGAATATCCAGGTTATCGCCATAATAGAGTTTGTTTTCGCTCATTGACCCTCCCCAATAACTTATATCAGGAGATTAATGTTCATTCCCTGTAAATTATACCGACCAATAACCTTAATATGGAATCATCCTAAGGCTGAATCGCGCACGAGCTAGCTCTGCTACCTATTGCACCCGCCACCCTGCCCTTTGCAACGGCCTCCCCCCACACTCTTTTCCCCTCAAAATATTGTTGTTTTAGCGTAAGACCCTTGATAGTAAGATTGAAAGCAGCTTCATTCTGCCTGAATTGCAATCCATCTATAATAAGGAAAGATGCCCGCAACAGTTACAGCTCATCACAAGCCCCTTTTTGCTCTCCTGCTGGCTCTTAGCCTGGCACTGAGCGCCTGCAGCTCCGGCACCGGTGGCCCTGCCACACAGCTGCCCCCTTCTGCCGCCGAGTCTGCAATAACTGCCCTTCCAGACAGCAGTCCTGCCCCTCAATATCTCATCGGCACCGCCGGCCTGGGCGACAGCCTCTTTCCCTATCTGGGCAATGGCGGCTACGATGTCCGGCATTATGAGCTTGAGCTTGAAATTGACCCTGCCAGCGACCAGATTAGCGGCCAGGCGCGGATTACGGCCATTGCCAGCGAGAATCTGCAGCGTTTCAACATCGATTTCGCCCGCCTGGAGGTCCTTCAGCTGAGTGTTAACGGCCAGGAGGCCGACTTTTTCCACTATCTCGAGCACGAACTGGTCATCTATCCCGCCAGCCCGCTGCCAGCCGGCGCAGAATTCCTGCTGGAGATACGCTACCAGGGCAGCCCCACTGCCGCGGGGACGCAGCCGCACAAGATTCGCGACGCCTGGGAAAACACTGGTACGGCGATCTATGCCTATGGCGAGCCCTCCATGGCCTGGCTTTGGTACCCGGTCAACGCCCATCCCAGCGATAAGGCCAGCTACCGCACGCGCTTTACCGTGCCTGCTCCTTATCTGGTCATCAGCAACGGAACTCCGGATGCGGTGGAGGAACTGCCCGATGGCCGCCTGCGCTATGGCTACCGCATGGACCAGCCGATGGCCAGTTACCTCACAACGCTGATTGTGGTGCAGGATTACGTTAAAGTGCGCCAGGATACTGCAAGCGGCCTCCCGCTCCTGAACTACTGCCCGCAGGCAAACAGCCTGGGCTGTTACATCCTGGTGCAGAACCAGCCGCGGATGCTGGAATTCTTCAGCGAACGCTTTGGCGCTTACCCCTTCGAAACTTACGGCAGCGTCGTGGTGGACAGCAGCCTGGGCTGGGCGCTCGAGACCCAAACGATGAGCACCTTTGGCAGCGAAAACGTGACCGACCCCTATGGCGACCACATGGTGGCTCACGAGCTGGCGCACAGCTGGTTCGGCAACAGCGTTACGATCAGCGATTGGGGGGATATCTGGCTTAATGAGGCCTTTGCTACCTTTGCCCACGGCCTTTGGGCTGAGGAGAAGCGCGAATTCACCCTGCAGGCCTATGCCCAATTCTGGCTGAATTCCCTGCGTTACCCCCAGCCGGACAAGGCGCCGATTACCCCGCCGGGCCTGCCAACGGCCGATAACCTCTTCAACGATGGGGTCTACATGCGCGGTGCGCTCACGCTTTATGCCCTGCGTGAGGAGCTGGGCGAGGAGCTCTTTTGGGAGCTAGTCCGGGAGTATTACGCACGCTTTGCGGGAAGCAATGTGCGCACTGCGGATTTCATCGCCACTGCCGAAGAAGTGAGCGGCCGCGAGCTGAAAGACTTCTTTGATGCCTGGCTTTACGGCGCTGAGATTCCCCCTGTGCCCGGTTTGTACTGATTTTGCCCGCCGGGCAGGCCTTTAAGCTGCTAAAAGGACTTCCCGCTTGGGTACGGAAAGGGACAAACGCGCTTTAACGCGTAGCCTAACAACCGTTAGGTGCCAAAGATCTTGGAAAAACCTAACGATTGTTAGGAGAGGGGTTCTTAAATCCAGCCTTGATTACGCCAATGGTCTGTATCGCGCGGCAGCCATTTGCCGCTGCGGATTGCCATACCCAAAATAAAGTGCAAAATGCGTTGAGAAAGGCTTAAACAAGAGGGCAGACCCCGGGCACGGATGCGGCGTCCAAGCTCTGCACCGCGGCGCTGAACCCTCTGCCGGTTCTTTTCGGACACTTCATTCCAATTTGTGTCCTGCAGGGGCATGCTGAAGCGGTAGCGGCGTGGGATCAGCCACCAATAAAACTGACGCTCAATCGTGCGCGCAACTTTGGCGGCGCCTGCACCGACTGTGCTGCTGATGGCGAGGCCTGCTTTCTTCCACATTGCCGGATGGGGCCGGTGCGGTGCCCAACGGTAAGCCATATGGTCAAAGAAGGTTTTAAGCTGTCCGCTCATCTCCAGGCAATAGGTGGGCGAGGTGGCAATCACAATATCGGCCGCCTCAATTGCTTCGATGATCGGTCCATAAACAGAGCGATGAGGGCAGCGCTCCTCACCCTGCTTGAAACAGACGGTGCAACCGGTACAGGAGGGCAGGTTGTTCAGCGTAAACTCCTGGATTTGGTCTTCAGGGCTTTTCAAGCCTGCAAGCACTGCCTGCAGCATATGCCAGGTAATGCCATGATGTTCCTGGCCGTGCAGAACGAGGATTTTCATTCTTTGTTACCTTTCCTGCCATAACGGCGCATAAATTGGTTGACGTGCGCTTCCAGGGCTGCCAATGCTTTTGCTTCTTTTTCCGGTTGGCGGTCGTATTTGTTGAGCAGGAGCAGAATGGGAGCATAAAAATGCAGCGCAGCAATCGCCGGGTCGGCCTTGCGCATGGTTCCGGCAGATATAAACGCTTTAAAAATACGGGTTTGCGAATCTAAAACACTCTCAATATAGAGTTGCTGGTATGTCTGGCCCGCAATCGAATGGCGGAATTGTTCAGCCGTAAGCAGGCGCCGCAATGCTGCGGCTGTGGGATCCTTGAGCAAATGAAGGAAGATTTCCCGGGAGATGCGCTGCAGGTCCTTTTCTTTCAGCTCCATGACGCTTTGCGGGTCCGGGTCTGCTGCCAGTCCGAGCGAATGCATTGTTTCGGCAAAACGCTCCTGGGCAAATTCCAGAATGGCTCTGAAGAGGTACTCTTTGCCGGCGTAATGGCTATACAAGGAGGCCGCCTGAATGCCCACCGCCGCGGCAATCTGACGCATGGACACTCCGTCGTAGCCGCGTTCAGAAAAAAGAGCTAGTGCTTCATGCAGGATGCGTTCTTTTGTTTCCATTATCATCACCTAACAATCGTTAGGTTTATTTTAGCTAACACTTGTTAGGCTGTCAAGGCTAAGAATTTGATGTATAAGGTGTTTTCGCTTTTAGCAGGGAAGGACAGGCTAGTTGTAAGGCGCGCGCCAGCCGTTGGCTTCGGCTTCCTGTGTGGTACAGAACCAGCGTTCCCCTTTTTCCGGACTGATCTTGGTGCGCGTGTACCAGGTGCTGCCCGGGACATGATATATTTTGACGCCCTTATTATTAATGTTGCCCTTAATCTCACAGCCCGGCAGCATTTCCAGACAGCCTTGCGGGCAGGCCGAGACGCCTCCGATAAAACCAGAAACTACCGGAGCAGCAGTTGCCAATGCAGGGGCCTGGGCCAGGGGCGTAAATGCGGTTGGGTCAGGAAGCATCGTACTCGTTGGGGTGAGCGTTGGAGTAGCAGTTGTGAGGCCTGCCTGCGTGGCTGATGCGGCAGACGCAAGGGTTTTGCTGGGCAAGGGGCTGGGCAATCCGGCAGATGCGGCGGTGGCAGGCGCTTTTTGGGGAGTTAAGCTGGGGGGAATTTGCGTGTCTGCTAAACCGGGGATGCTGGTGGGGATGAGGCCCTGGCGCTGTAAGTCGGCCGGCGAACTTACGCAAGCTGCCAGAAACACAGATAAGAACAGGCATAAACATAGGGTGCGCCGCAAAATTCTGCCTCCCGCTCAGGTGCTGCTTAGGACTAGTATAAGGGAGTTTTGGAAAAACCGCCTTGCCAAACTTATTTAACATTAATGATCTTCTCTTGGCAAATCCCTGCCATGTTTGGGGCAGGGGATTATCCGCAAGGCTGCTTTTTTAAAGCAGAAGGGCGGGTTTTTCTCGCCCTCAAGGAATAGAGAAAGCCTGGCGTTCTAATGATTTTTCGTTCAGCCGGACACCGAAGCGGGAGTTTGTGATTTCCAAGGGCCTGCTGAGATGCAAAGCTTGTTTTATACGGCTATGCGAAAGTTAAGCATAAGCTAAGCCAGCGAAACAGGCAGCGAAGGTCAATGGCCCAGGTGAACAGCGCTCCGCTCCGCCATGGATAAATCCAGCCTGTTGTGCCTGATGTGATCCAGGGCAAGCAAGCCCTCAATCTGCTGACTGCCCAGAGTCAGCAGCATCTGCTGCCGGCATCATCGTTCCGGGAGCGCGTAAAGCTCGTCAACGCCCATGCCGAAATGTTCCTGGAGGAACTGATCAAAGTAGTCGAGCGGCGCGTGGAAAAAAGCGTCTCCATCGGTGTTGAAGACCGCATTGAAGGTCTGCCGCACTGTCTCAATATCGGGATACTCCCAGCCGAACTTGTCCTCCTTAGGATAAGAATCAAAATTGCCAATCTTCGTCCCGTGCTTAAACAAAGCAAGATGGTATTTGCCCTCATTGGCAAAATAGTAAATCAGCAGCTGATAGCCGTTCAAATCGTCGTTGTAGAACTCCACGCTCTGACCGTCGGAGGCTGGACCCCATTCCGGCCTGTAAATAGTTAAATTTATGTCGTGTGGCTCCTGAAGACCCCAGGCGTATGCTGTGTTGTTCTCGAGCGGGACGAAGCCAAACAGTGTGAGCGAGGGCGGAGCAAAAGGCAGATCGAATAACTCTTCAGCAGTCATGCCGAAGGCGCTTTGAAGCGTGTTGTCAAGAAAACGGATGGGCACCCAGAGAAGGTCTCCATCTTCGGCAGCATCGGGAAATATCGCGCGAATATGCTGCTCGAAACTTTCTCTTTCCTCAATATTGTAGTAGCTTCTCTTGGCGCAGATATAGATATAGTTCACTGGCATTCCATTACCCGTATGTGCCTGGACCACATAAAGGTCCTCCGCCGGATAGTAACCAATGTAAACCTTATAAATGTTCTCTTCGAAAACCAGCATAACCACGTTTTGCGTCCATTCTTCCCCGGAAAAGCCCCATTTGTCATGGTTGATGCGCAGATCGAAATCCTCGCCCTGATACTCAGCCTGATGATTATCGTAGTTCATGATAAATCCTAGCTCGGTAAGGGTGGAGGGTATGACGAAATCCTTGTCTTCGAGATTGGTATAAATGTCCGCCAAGGGAGAATAGTACAATGCACAGCCTGCCAGATAGAGCCTTTTCAGGTTTGTCAGCGCCGCAAGTGGCGCTGCGTCGGTTATTGCCGAGTTGTTCAGCATGAGAAATTCAAGGCTGGTGAGATGCGCAAGCGGGCTGTAGTCCTGCGCCGCGCAGTCGGTCAGGATCAGCATTTTGAGACCGGTCAGCCCAGCCAGCGGCGCGATATCCGCAATCGGGTTGCCGCCCAGCACCAATACGGTGAGCCTGGTGAGACCCGCGAGCGGCGTAAGGTCAGTGATCGCATGATCGGAGAGATCGAGGTATTCGAGGTTGATGAAATGTTCCAGACCGCCGATATCCCGGATAGGCTCTGCATCGGGAACATGCTGCCGCCATTCAAAGCCAAGATCCAGAGTTGTGACAGCTTTGGCCTCCGCAACGGTGATACCGCCCATCGGCTTGCTCATTGCGGCACTCACCATTGCCTCGAGTATTGGGTCGGCAAACACGACTATTTCCTGTGATTCCGGCGTGGGCGGATTCTCTTGCGGCGCGGGCGGGTTCTCCTGTGATGCCTGGGTCTGTTCAAGAGGCAGGCTTGAACACGCCGCGAGCAGGATTGTAACTGCGATGACAAGCAATGTTGACAGAATGCGTTTCATAGCTCATTCTCCCCAATCCGATGGAAAGCCAATCGTCCAAAGCCACAGGCTACGCCTGGTCTTACTGTTCCGACAGGGCGTAAAGCTCCTCTATGCCCATGCCGAATGTATCCTCCACGGTTAATGCCATCTGCTTTATCGCATAATGATAGACATCGTAAGTATCCGTAATCGCCGGATCGTTAATCGCCTTCCTGAGGTACTGTTCGACTGACAGGTCCTTTTCGCTGCACCATATATCGACGAGCTCCTGGCTGTCGACTAAGTAATGATATTCCGCACCGCCGAGCTTGTTGTCATCTAATCTTACAGTGAACTGTTTCTCATCAATATGATAGAAGACTACAACGCGATATTCCTCGCTCAGAGGCGTAAAGAAGGAAACATCGCCGCCAAACTCCCACGCTTCTTGTTTGGGATCATGGATCGCTACGTCGAAACAATCCCCCTGTTCATTATGAGCGTAGAGATAGCCGTGAACCTCCTCGCTTTCAACAAATCCCAGACTGTTGAGTGATAAGGTCTCGAAGGGCAGTTCAATGAGCTTGTTGGCAGTTATGCCAAGGGTGCTTTGAAGCGCGTCGGTATGGAAGCGGATGGGCACGAGCAGAAGGTCCCCTTCTTCGGCGGCATCGGGGAATATTTCGCGGATAACCCTCTCGGAGCTCGCCCTGTCTCCAACCTCAAAGCTGAAGCTGCCGTCAGCAACGGTATACACATAGTTGACCGCCCATTCGCCATCCTTATTTGCCAGGACCATATAAGCGTCGTTCTCCGGGCTGTAACCGATATCCACTTTATAAGTATCTGTTCCGAACACGGTGCGGACGTTGTTTTTCCACATCCCTTCCATGAAGAAATCGCCCCATTCACTGTGGTTGATGCGTACGGAAACCTGATCCGTATCAAAGCGTGCCTCCTTTTGTTCATATTGTTCATAATGCATATAGAATCCAAGCTCGGTAAGGGTAGAGGGTATGACAAAATCCTTATCTTCGAGATTAGGGTAAATATCTGCCAAAGGGAAGTAGTCCAGCTCGCAGCCTGCCAAATAAAGCCGTTTGAGGTTCGTCAGCCCTGCAAGCGGCGTTGCATCGGTTATTGCCGAGTTGTTCAGCATGAGAAATTCAAGGCTGGTGAGGTTCGCAAGCGGCGCGATATCCGCAATCGGGTTGCCGCCCAATGCCAGCAGGGTAAGCTTATTAAGCCCAGCGAGCGGCGTGAGGTCAGTGATCGCGTGATCGGAGAGATCGAGGTATTTGAGGTTGATGAAATGTTCCAGCCCTCCGATATCCCGGATTGGCTCCGTGCCGGAAAAATGCTGACGCCATTCAAAGCTGAGGTCCAGGGTGGTTAGTGCTTCAGCTTCTGCAAGGGTAATACCGCATATCGGCTTGCCCATCGCCTCACACACCATCGCTTCGAGCGTTGGGTCGGCAAACACGACCATTTTCTGTGATTCCGGAGTAGGCGGATTCTGTTGCGGCGCGGGCGGGGTCACTTGTGGTGCGGGCTGGTTCTCTTGTGGTGCCTTGGTCTGTTCAACAGGCAGGGTTGAACACGCCGCGAGCAGGATTGTAAGTGCGATGACAAGCAAAATTGACTGAATGCGTTTCATAGATCTTTCTCCCCAATGTGATGGTAAGCCATCAGTAAACTGTAATAATCTGCAATTCAACGAAGTCACTGTGCGACAGCCCGATAAGTTAGCAGCGCAGCAATTTTTTATTATATATTTAAATGGGCATTTAACAGCTCTTAGATTTCTGCTTTTCCAAAAGATTTCATGTTCTTTTTATTCTCTTAAGGGATGTGTTGGAACACTTCGTATGCTGCAGGTCAAAGCTTCAGGCGGGTGGCCTTCCATATATCATTATTGTGTGCTTGTTCCTGACTGAGGGGCTGCGAAATTCGCTGAGGTCGTTGATGCCTTTATCATGCAAGACGCAAAAAATCGCGGTCATGCACAAAAGATGTGAACGCAAAACAATGGAAAGAACCGATTAATCCTACCTTAGCAAACCGGAGCTGCTATACGCTGGGCCCTTCAAGGATGGTTGTTACAGCGGTTGTGCCAGTACCCCCAAGGTTTTGAACCAAAGCCCGGTTGGCGTGTTGGATTTGACAGTTGCCGGCTTCACCGCGCAATTGCAGCACAGCCTCGGCAAGTTGATATGCGCCGCTGGCTCCCAGGGGGTATCCTCGTGCTTTACAGCCCCCCATGGTGACACAGGGCAGGGCACCGTCATGGCTGAGGGTGCCATTCATAGCCAGCTGCCAAGCCTGGCCGCGGTGTGCAAAACCAGCTGCTTCGAGAGAGAGCAGGGCATGCAGGGTAGTGGCATCGTGGTACTCAAAAAAGTCCATATCTGCGATGGTGAGCCCCGCGGCCTTACAGGCCTCCTGAACACTCACTGCGGCGGCATCGAAAAAGAGGGGATCGGTTCGGTCGTGCAGGGCGAGCCGGCCGCTGATGAGTGAAGAGGCTGTGATTTTGACGGCACGTTTACGGTGTTCCGGCGGAAGTTTATCAGCGCGAGTCAGCAGCAGCGCGGCAGCGCCATCTGCATAAGGGGCCATGTGGTAAAGATTGAAAGGGCCAACCTGGGGGGGCGTCTGAAGGCAGGCTTGCAGGGAGACTGGCTTACGGTACATGGCCAGGGGGTTCGCTACTGCATTGGCATGGGCAAGGATGGGAAAGGCCGCCAAGGCCTCAGGTGAGGGAGAATACTCACTAATGTAGCGCTGCATCAGCAGAGCAGCCTGGGCGGGCGGGGTGAGCCCAACAGCAGATTCGTAGTCACTATCCAGGCTGCGGGCAATGAGCGCATCCAAATCTTGGGAGGGATAATCGGTCACTTTTTCTACGCCGAGAACGATGGCCGAGTCAATAAATCCGCTCTGGATGGCAAGCTGTGCCTGACGCAAGGCTGCTCCGCTGCTGGCTTCCGCTGCTTCAACCGTCATACCTTCTATACCCACTAAATTAGCGTATTCGGCCACCAAGGCCGCCATGTTTGCCTGATGAGAAGCAGAGCTGGACAGCATACTTCCGATAAACAGGGCCTGTGGCTGCTCCAAAGCAGGGGCATCGGTCATGGCCAGGCGTATGGCCTGAACGGCCATACTGCGCAGTGAGAGCTGCCAATGTTCGCCTACCGGGAGCATTCCAATCCCAGCGATGACCACCTGAGGTACGCTGTAATTGAAGGTCATTTGGTTTTTACCTCTGAGCGGTAGCGCAGGTAGGTGGCGTAGTCGATTTCAGTGCGGCGAGCAATATACGCTTCGGTGGAGGCTGCTTTATCGCGGCGCTCCAGCAGAGGTTTGCGAACCTTGAGCACAAAAGAATCGGAACCAGCACCCGAACCATACGAAGTCATCAGGATGCGATCACCTGGTTGCGCAATATCCAGCACTGCTGAAAGGCCGATCAGTGCTGCGCCAGAGTAGGTGTTGCCAATACGGGGTGAGAGCAAACCAGTCTCAATTTGTTGGCGCGAAAAGCCCAGCATCTTGGCAATGCGTTGTGGAAACTTAGCATTCGGCTGATGAAAGACAGCGTAGGCAAAGTCGGCAGGCGAAAGGCCCATTTGCTCCATGATTGTGCGGGCTGAGCTGCCAACGTGTTCGAAATAAGCTGGTTCGCCGGTAAAGCGCTGGCCGTGCTCCGGGTAAATGGCATGTGCCCTGCGCCAAAAATCCGGTGTGTCCGAAACAAAGGAGTAAGCAGCTTCTATCTCAACCATGCTTTCAGCAGCCGGGCCCAGAATGTAGGCTGCACCCCCGCTGGCTGCGGTGTACTCCAAGGCGTCACCTGGTTTGCCCTGAGCTGTGTCCATCCCAATTGCCAGTGCATAACGGCCCATACCGCTGCCCACTAAACCCATGGCTGCTACCATAGCCTCGCTGCCGGCTTTACAGGCAAACTCCCAGTCCCCGCTGGAAATGTTTTGGGATGCACCGATCGCTTCGGCAACCACTGTTCCGGAAGGTTTAACAGCGTATGGGTGACTTTCGGAGCCGACCCAAACCGCTCGAAGCTCCTGTGGATCAATTCCTGCTCTGGCCAGTGCATTGCGGGCCGCTTCAATAGACATGGTGATGACATCTTCATCCAGGCCGGCGACTGCTTTTTCAGTAATAGGCAAACCTTCTTCATTGCCGCCCCAAATGCGAGCCACTTCTTTTGCAGGCAAACGGTACCTGGGCAAGTATGCTCCATACCCAATAATGCCGGTCTTAATCTTAGGCTTTAGCAAGATGTTGGTAGCAGGTTCATGCATAATTTTCACTACTCCATTGGCGCAGGATCTCCTGTGCCCGGTCAATTCGAATATTCTTTTCGCTTACCATTATTTTTGCAATTTGGTTTACAAACTCTGGAGGAGCACCCGCCGCTATGGCCACCTGGCGAGCGTGCAAGCTCATATGACCGCGCTGAATGCCCTCGGTTGCCAATGCCCGCAAAGCGGCCAGATTCTGAGCAAGGCCTACCGAAACGATAATTTCGGCTAATTCATTTGCGGTTTTTACCCCCATGAGTTTAATATTTGCTTTGGCTGTGGGGTGTACCCGGGTTGCACCACCCAGTATTCCTACCGCCATGGGCATTTCCAGCCTACCCACCAGGTCACCGGCATCATTCTTAGACCATTCTGACAGGCTGGTATAGCGCTGATTCCGAGCTGCATACGCGTGTGCTCCAGCTTCAATGGCACGCCAGTCGTTCGCGGTAGCGATCACAACCGCATCTACGCCGTTCATGATGCCTTTATTATGTGTGGACGCTCGGTAAGGGTCTGCCGCAGCAAAAGCGTAGGCTTCCAGGATGCCGTCGCGCACTTCCGCACCAGTATAGTTTTGAAAAGCAAGTGCTTCGGAGGGGATACATACTTCCGCGCGAGCCAGGCGGCGGTCTGCCAGGTTGGAAAGGATCCGCAGGTGCGCACGACCGCCGGTCAATGCTTCAATGCGTGGAGCTAATTTTTCTGCTGCGGTGTTAACCGCATTAGCCCCCATGACATCCCGAACATCGTAAATCAGGTGGACGACCAAAAAAGGGCCAATCGGGGACTCACTGATCAGGCGGGTTTCAATGGCTCGGGCACCGCCGCCATGCTGCTCCAAAAGCGGGTCCAGACCTTTGATGCTTTGCAATAACGCCTCTTCATTTTCTCGAATGAGGGCTTGGCTAGCCTTTGGATCCGGAAGATCAAGAATCTGGATTTGGCCGATCATTTCAGGCGCATCGCTGGAAGCGGTAAAGCCACCGCCTGCTTGGGCAAGCTTGGCCATAAAAGAAGCACCGGCCACAACTGATGGCTCTTCAATGGCCATGGGAACCAGAACCGGACGACCGTTAACGACAAAGTGCTGGGCGATGCCGATGGGCAGGCTGTAGAGACCGACGACGTTCTCGATCATCCCTTCTGCTAGCTCGGTCCGTAAACCACCATCAGCGGTGTAGCTGGCAGCTTCATTGCTTGAGAGACCTGCTTCAATAAGAATTGCTCGTCTCTCTTCCTGACTTAACTCATAGTACTTTCTGTTCATAAGGTCCTTTTATAAAAGCTTGTAGCTCTAAAAAACTCTCAAACTGTTGTCTTTCAGTTTCCGATTATATGTAAGCATAAGTTTAGACCCATGCAAAGGTTCTAAAAACTTTTGCCAGGCACAGCCCAGACTCTTATACTACAGCTATGTTAACGCCATTTGGCATGCGGAGGAAAGATGCAGGAAAATGAAGTTTATGACCTGGTGATCGTAGGCGGAGGGCCAGCAGGAGCTACTGCGGCAATTTATGCAGCCCGCGCAAATCTCAAAACTGCGGTTTTAGATAAGGGCCTAACCACCGGAGCTCTGGGAATAACAAGCAAAATTGCCAACTATCCTGGTATCGAGGGTGAAATTTCTGGTGCTGAACTGCTGTCGATCATGCGTAAGCAGGCTATCAGTTTTGGAGCTCAATTCATTGACGATAAGGCGATCGGTGCGGATTTGAAGGCAACACCCAAACTGATCTTTGGGAACCAGGGAGTGTACCAGGCACGGGCG
Source organism: Anaerolineaceae bacterium (assembly GCA_040772305.1). GTDB lineage: Bacteria > Chloroflexota > Anaerolineae > Anaerolineales > Anaerolineaceae > Mesolinea. The sequence goes on along the minus strand of JAXGYK010000001.1, from coordinate 513,010 downwards.
GTGGTGATTGCAACCGGGTCCATGGGACGCAGCAACCTGATTAAAGGCGAAGCAGAATTTTTAGGACGCGGTGTTTCTTATTGTGCGGTTTGCGATGCGGCCTTCTTTAAAGGAACAGACCTTGTGGTCACCGGCAGCAGTGATGAAGCGGTAGAAGAAGCCTTGTACCTCACCCGATTTGCCCGCAAGGTTACCCTCATTGCACCTGCAGCAGAACTGCGGGCTCCTCAGGAATTGGTTGCCGAATTGGAGGCAAAGCCGAATGCTGAAATACTGCGAGGAACGGTAGTACGTGAAGTGTTGGGTAAGGAAAGGGTAAGCGCAGTAAGGTATATGACACGCGGAAAGAAGGAGCAGGAACTGGCTGTGAGCGGAGTTTTTGTTTATTTGCAGGGGGGAGTTCCTGTTACTGATTGGCTCCAAGGACAGCTTGAACTCTCGGAGACCGGATGTTTGCGGGTAGACAGCGAATACCAAACCGCAATCCCAGGGGTTTTTGCAGTAGGCGATGTGCTTTGTTTGCAGATCAAGCAAGCTGTGATTGCTGCGGCCGATGGAGCAATAGCAGCAATCGCTGCCGATAAATATTTACGCGGAAGAAAACAGCTCGGTTTTGACTGGTCTAAGTAAATTTGATGAAAGATTGCTAAAGATTAAGAAAAAACCGGCTAGTTTTTAGCCGGCTAAATAACCTGGTCAAATTAATCCTGAACAGCAATTACTTGCATATCAGGAAAAAACTGACGGATAGTGCCGCTTACCCATCCCTGTAGGGTAACTGGCAATAAGGGGCAGTCTTCACAGGCACCGCCCAGGCGGACTTTTACTGTTTTGCCCTCAATTGCTACCAGCTCAACAGAGCCGCGATGGTATTGCTCGATATACGCGCTGATCTGGTCAATCAGGCCGGCAATCTTTTCTTCCGGACTGTACTCTTTTGTATCCATTGCGCTCCTTTCTGGTTGACTTAATCTTATCATATCGTTTAAAAGCTGCTCCTTTTAATCCGTAATTATCCCCATGGAGGGTACAATCATCTTAAATCCCTTGAATTTTTTTAGAGAAAGGAATTTTAATAAAATGAAGATTGCAATGACTACAGACCACGCTGGCTTTGAAGCTCTCAAAGTTTTGAAGCAGTATTTACAGGAAGCAGGTCACGAAATTGTAGATTTTGGACCACAGTATTATGACGCCGATGATGACTATCCTGATCTGATCTTTCCAGCTGCTCAGGCTGTGGCCGAAGGTACTTGTGAGCGGGCAATCATCATGGGGGGGTCAGGACAGGGCGAGGCAATTGCTGCCAATCGGTTTGCGGGGGTTCGGTGCGCACTTTTTTATGGTCCTGTAAAAGCAAAAACTGCCATCGATGCCTCGGGTACCGCAAGCGATGATCCCTTTGAAATCGTGCGCCTGTCACGTACGCATAACAATACCAATGTACTTTCACTTTCGGGCCGCTTTATGACCCTGGAAGAGATGAAAACAGCGATTGATATTTGGCTGGAGACCCCTTTTACTGATCGAGGCCGTCACTTGCGCAGGACTCAGAAGTTAGCTCAATTTGGCGAGGATTCTTCGAAAAGCATGTAAATTTAATGTAAATTGAAGTAAAGTCAGTGCCCAAAGAGGTTCCTGTACTTTAAAGAACTGCTTTCCTCGAAGTGAAACTGGCATAGTCTCTGCAGCACTATTTCGCAATAAATATGGCATCAAAAAAGGCATGTTTTTTTGCATTATATTTGCTGGTCTGTCTGCTTCTATTTGCTTGCAGCGTGTCTGATCTCAAAGCTCCCAGCCCTGGTTTAGAAATAGTGCCTACCCTGGACATTTCTGAACCAATAGCTGATCCAACGCCAATTGTTTTGCCCAGTCCTACACCTAAGCCCACACCAGTTCCGTGCCAAGAGCCAGGCCGCTTTTTTGAAGACAGTTACCCCAGTCCCTACCAGGGCTATGAACCGAAATTTAACCTTTATCTTCCGCCATGTTATCACCAGAACACGGAAATGCGTTATCCGCTTCTGATTCTATTGCATGGATCCTATGGAGATTACCGCACCTGGGGCGTGTTTGGATTGGCAGAGGAGATGGATCGTCTGATAGCGGAGGGGATGCCGCCTTATATTGTGGCGATGCCAACGATTCCCTTTGCTGAAGACTTGGGACGAGCGCTGAATACAACGGCAATAGGAGAAGAACTTCTGGACTACCTGAATGAAAGATATCGTACCCTTAACGATGTGAAGTATCGGGCCTTAGGGGGACTTTCTTATGGTGCCTTATGGACTTTGCGCATCAATGATGAAATACCTGGTACCTGGGGAAAGCTGGGGATCCACTCTACAGCGATGAGCACTGAGGAAACCGATTTGCTGGCCTACCGCATGGCAGAACGTTTTCCAGAAACTGTACCGATGGTTTGGGTGGATTGCGGCCGTTCTGACGAGTTTGTAAGCTCTTGTATGGATACCAACGAACTGCTTACGAGATACAAAATCAAGCATGAATTTCGCCTGAATAACGGCGGCCATTTGCAGACGTACTGGGAGGACAATCTTCCGGATTACCTTCGATGGTATTCCAAGGGATGGAATACCGGGTTGGAAGAATGAGCAAATTAAATAGCCTTGCTGGACAGTGTTGGTTTGTCAAACATTTTGGACAGTGAGTTTCAAATAATCTAAAGGGCTCAGGAACTTAAGCGGTCGCATCGGGATCTTGTTCGTACGCTGATTGTGTCTTCTCAATTGTGTTTGAAAATCTTCAAATGAATAGAACTTGGCACGGTCATAAAAACGTTTTTGATCTTCCCTGTGGCTCCTTTCCACCTTGCCGTTATGCCGCGGCGTATAGGGCTTGATCCGCTTGTATTTGATGGCATGCTCGCTAAGGTATCTCTGGAAGAGGTTAGGTCTGTCGTTGCCTTCCCTCTTGCTGTAGTGGCTGGTGAACTCCGGGCCATTGTCCGTCTGGACACAGTCAATACGAATACCGTGGGAGGAAAACCAACGGACGGCCTTGCTGATGAAATCAGCTGAGGAGAAGGTGTCCGCCTGCTGGTAAGCGGCCAAGTATCTCAGGCGGCTGTATTCATCAATGGCCGTGTATTGATAATACTTTCCCCATGTTTTATCTTGGATACACTCTCTGGGAACATGTTTGACGTCAATTTGTACCCGCTGGCCGGGATACAGCATCGCCTCATAAGGTTTGGGAGGAGGCCCTTTCTTCCTGGGTTTCCTGGACCGCTCTAACCCTTCCCTTCGTTCCACGCGATATAAACTGACGTAATGACGGGTGTATCCCACTTCCCTCAGTTTGAACCAGAACTCCAACAATCCCAGCTCCGCATTCCGCCTGCGGCAGCGGATGATCAGGGCAATCTCATCCTGGGTATGTTGATTGGGATGGTGATGAGGCCTGCGTGATTTGGCCGCTAAAGAGCCTATTGCTCCATCAAACCGCTTGAGCCAATAGTAGATATAACTTCGCGCCCGGTTGTATCTTCTGCTTGCTTTGCTTACCCCATATTTGAGAGCGTAGTTCACCAAAGAGTACCGGTATTTCATCTCCTGTGTTATCTTATCCATTGCAGGTTGTGGTTCCTCCATATTGTTTTTTGTTCAGCGCAATAACAATATCAGTGATACCACTTCCTGCATTATTCTTTTACTTCACTGTCCAAGATGTATCGTAAACCAACAGCAAATTAAATAGCCTTGCTGGACAGGAGCTTGGCGAGATCGTTATACTCAGGTTTGTGAAATATAGGAAAACCACCTTTCTATTATTATTTACAGTTGCGTTCTGGTGTATGGCGTCTTGCTGTGGAATGGACCCAGAAGCCATAACAGTTCCAACTGCCTCTGAAACGGAGAAAAATTCAACAGTAACAAATCAGGTGCAAATACCGGTAATTTCTACAACAGCCGCCCTTCCTGCGGCAAGGCCCACAACAACAGATGTCTCGACACCTATTCCATTGGAGATGCAAAACACTGATGCACAGTGGATTTCCCAGAATTTGAACGTAGAATCTGGCACCCTGGAATACCATCTTTACCTGCCTCCCGGGTACGCTCCTGAGAAACAGACATATCCGCTTCTCATGCTTTTGCATGGTTTTAATGGCAACAGTAAAGTATGGGAAACCTTAGGTTTGGTACAGCAATTAAACCAACTAATTACTGAAGGTGAGATAGCGCCTTTGATTGTAGCTGTTCCAAGTTTGCCTGATCTAAGCTTGGACCCAAGCGATCAAGAGGCTCAAAAGGATTTGCAAACCTTATATGAGCACCTGTTAACTACCTATCCCATAATGCATGAGCGAGAAGCTCATGCTATTGGAGGGTATTCTATTGGGGCAACCTGGGCTTTCTACCTGGCTGCTAATTATCCAGACGCCTGGGGACGCTTGGGGATGCACAGCCAAAGTATGGCTTATGAGCAAGGCTACGGTTTGGCAGAAAAGATGCGGGCTTCAGGACTTGAGTATGCAATTTGGATGGACATTGGCAAAGAAGATGCTGCTTTACCTGCCGTGACCAGTTTGCATCAAATCCTTGAAGTAAGCAATCTAAAACATCAGTTCCTTATAAACCCGGGTGGCCATACCAGCAGCTATTGGCGTGAACATCTTGGAGACTATTTGCGCTGGTACGCAGATAATTGGTAACGATGCGAAGTTTGTTAAAATAGCTACGCTTAGAGCTATTGCTTTCAGGTAAAATTAGAAGACGAAAAGTTTTACCCAAGCATAAAGGAAAGGATTTCTTCATGTATCAACGCTTGATCCTCATTGGTAATCTCGGACGAGACCCAGAGATGCGCTATACCGCCGATGGTAAACCGGTTACCTCATTTAGCATGGCTACCAGCCGCCGCTACAGGGATAGGGACGAAACAACCTGGTTCCGCATTTCAGTCTGGGGCTCACAAGCAGAATCCTGCAACCAATACTTACACAAGGGTAGCCGTGTGCTGGTGGAAGGCCGACTGGTTCCAGATCCCGCAACAGGTTCTCCAAAAGTTTTCCAGAAACGTGATGGTAATTGGGGCTCCTCATTCGAAGTGTTCGCTGAAACTATCCGCTTTTTGACTGCTAAGGGCGAAAGTACAGGTCAGGAAGAGATGGATGAAATCGGCGAAGACGATATTCCATTTTAGTCCCCATGTCTGAAGTGAAACCGCTTGAATTGCGCCTGCCAGCAGAATTGCAGGCGCAATTCGTCAATATGGTGCGCATCTCGCACACGCCCGGCGAGTTTGTGTTAGATTTTGCCTCAGTTCTGCCCGGAGTGATTAACCCGCAAGTTAGCTCGCGAATTGTGCTTTCTCCGCTGGGCTTAAAACTGATGCAGCAAGCGATTAATGAAAACCTGCGTCGCTATGAGGCGACATTTGGCGAAATACGTATGCCGGTGGGGCATTCACTGGCAGATGACCTGTTTAAACCGCGCGGAAACCAAAACCCGCCGGAGGCCTGAGAATGGAAGAGCTGGACATAATATGTGATCGTATCCGTGAGGATTTCGATAAGCGTACAGCTTTGCGTGATGCCGCCTTGGCTAGGGCACGCGAATTAACACGGCGCGCCTCCCTGGCTATCCGCGCCATCCATCGTGAAGATGAGGCCGAAGCTCGAAAGGAACTGGCGGCAGCTGAGGGCATTGCTGCGGAGTTCCGAGAGAATCTAAAAGATCATCCTGATCTTTACTTTGCCGGTTACACACAGGATGCCCTAAAAGAACACGCTGAAGCTGCATTGACGGTAGCGATGATCTTGGGCCAAAAACTGCCTACCCCTGAGGAGCTTGGTGTTGAATACCCTGCTTGGCTGAACGGCCTGACAGAGACATTGGGGGAACTACGGCGGCGCTGTCTGGATCTGCTGCGACCTGGCTACAGCCAGGAAGTGGAACGTCTTTTGGGTTTGATGGATGATATTTTCACTCAATTGGTAACCATGGATTACCCGGATGCTGTCACGGATGGTTTGCGTCGCCGTACCGATCTTGCCCGTGGGATTATTGAGCGCACTCGTGCAGATATTACAGTTGCTTTTCGACAAAGTGAATTAGAAACGGCTTTAGAACGTCTGGACCACAAGCTGCAGGCTGCTGAACAAAAAATAGTCGATTAAATCCGATTAAGACTCTGGCGTAAGTCTTCGATTCTTATAGAACCATCTGACAGGTGGTAAAAGTATGAGCTATTAAGCGCAGAATAATGCTCCGAGAAAAGGAGCCGTTTTTGACAAGGACTCAAGCTGGGCTTAAGTATGGAATGGTAGGTCGTGCGTAAAATTCGCGCTTCGGAACTTGGAAGATGGGCTTACTGCCAACGTGCATGGGGCTATGCCAGAATGGGTAAGCGCAGTGCCAACCAGGCAGAGATGGATACTGGTAGCGCCGAGCATCAGAGACATGCGGCAGGATTAAAAGCAAGCAGCATTCTGGGGGTCTTGGCAGGCCTGAGTCTGGCAGCAGCGATTATTCTGCTCGTTCTGCAGGTGACCAGATGAGTTCCTGGCTGCCGATTCTGGTCTTAGCGGGACTAACAGTCATTTTTGGTCTGGCTGCTGTTTACTTGCGCAGGCGCAGCGGGATATCAGATGGCAGGATAGTGGCCACGGACAACAGCTTTTTCCGGCCTTTAGAAGCGCCTCTTGTAGACAGTGAACTAGACTTGGTGGGCAAACCAGATTATTTGATGGCGGACAGGAATGGCTGCCTTGTGCCTGTGGAATATAAGAATACCCTGGCACCGCCTCGTCCATATGCCGGGCATGTTCTGCAGTTAGCGGCTTATCTGCGGCTTGTGCAGGTTCAGGAGGACAAGCGACCCGCGTATGGTCTGATCCGCTATCGTGACAAAACCTTCAGAGTGGATTACAGCTCCGAGCTTGAGGATAGCTTGATGGATTGTGTGATCCATATTCGAGCAGCGGAAAAAAGAGCAGAGTTGCCGGAGCGCTCGCACCAGGAAGCAGCGCGCTGCAGAGCTTGCGGGTATCAGGAACTGTGTGAGCAAAGGATAAGGCAGATCATTTAACTGAAGAGGTGTTTTGAAAAACCAGACTTGAAAATAGAAGGGACGAAATATATGTTTACAGTCCAGGATTTGTTGCGTACTTTTCAGGATTTTTCACTGTTGACCGATACCCAGATTTGCAAGGAGGTATCTTCGGTTTCGGTGATGGACGCACCGGATATTCAAATGTGGATGAAAGGCGGCGAGTTTCTGATCACCTCAGGGTTTACACTGGCAACACGTATTAACGAATTTCCACAATTGATCAAAGATCTGCACGCAAAGAATGTTGCAGCATTAGGTATCAAAGTTAGCCGGTTTATGCACCAGATACCGGAAGATATCATTGAATTAGCCAATAAGCTGGATTTTTCCATCGTGGAAATTCCGGAGCACTATGCTTTCACCGATATCATTAACCCAGTTTTGACAGAGTTAGTCAACAGCCGCTACCATGAACTGTGCATCAGCGAAGAAATCAACCGCAAGTTTATGGAGATTGGTGTAGCAGATGTTTCCTATGAGAAGATCCTTAACTTACTATCTCGATACGTCAAAGGAGAGGTTTACTACCTGAACATTCGCAACCAGAAGATCTATAAACCACTTTTTTCATCCTCCAAAACAACAATCAGTGAACTGCAGAGTTCAGCTTTTACGCGCTACGTTATAAATTACCAGCAAATCCAGTACGGTGTTCTATATGTGGAAGGTAAGCCGAACAGTTTTCAGGAAAGGACTGCCATCACACATGCGATTACGATGCTACGCTTGAGTATCCAAACCATTCTCTCCTCTAAACGATTTGAGGAACAACGCCGCAATGACTTTTTATCAGATTTGATTCTGAACAAAATCAAAACCAAAGAAGAGATAGATTTTAGATCGCAGGAATATGGGTGGAAACTGAAAGATGGTGTTATTTGTGCTGTTTTTTATCTTGATTCAAGGAAGACAAGCCTACAAGCTAATCTCTCGCGGAAAAGGCAGCAAGAATTGGAACTTCTTTATTCCTCTATCCGAGAGCGCTTTAAGGATCTATATTACGTTACCTTTAGCGACCATGTAGCATTTCTTTTAGTTGGACGGGATTTAATGGTCAAGGAGAGAGCCTTTGCAGAGGCTCTACCGTCGCTCATGAGTAGTGTCAGTGACTCAAGTTTCAATCTGACTGTTGGAATTGGCAATCCATACGAAGAGGTCAACCAATCCTTTAAAAGTTATGAAGAGGCTAAGAAGGCTATCATCATAGGCCGTGCCATGTTCGGGAGCAGCAATTATTACCGTTTTTCGGATCTGTCCATATATGACTATTTCATCCAGATGCCAGAAGAGAGCCTGGAAGATTTTCCATTTGTAGCTATTTTGAAGGAATTGAGCGGAAATGATGCCGAGAAAGGGACGGAATACATCAAAACGCTTGCGGCATTAATTGATTCTGATTGGATAATGAGCGCTGCCTGTGAACACCTGACAGTTCATTACAATACGATGAAAAAGCGGACTGCAAAAATAAAAGAAATCACCGGTTGGACTTTTAATAGCCGTGAGGAAAAATTTAGGATCGAAACGGCATACAAAATCTTACTGCTGCGTGTGAAACCAAAAGTACACTAAGCGATTAAAAGATTGTCCATTAGGACTATTCTAGGATTGCCTTTCTTTTGATAAATTTAAAAAAAAGGAGGCTTTAATGTACAAATATCTCATTAAAAGTGTAAAAACGCTTGCCGGTATTGAAAATAATGCTTTAAGAGAGTCAGTCTTCCCCCTAGCATGGGAAGGAAGGGTCATCCTTAAGGATGGCTATCTTGTTGATCCGAAAAATGGAATTGAAGGTAATTACGATGTCGCGTTTAAGGGCGACCAAATCACAGAAGTTGGAATCATTGAACCAGTAGCTGGAGATGTTGTACTTGATTGTAAGGACCTGCTGGTCATACCAGGTTTAGTGGATATGCATCTGCATCTGGGAGACTTATTTGAGGTTACAACTAATCCTATCTTTGAAGCTGCTGCCCATGGAATTACTTTTGCGTTCTCGCCGGGTGCTGGTAACACCCTTATGGCGCCTTCTCTGTTAGGTGCAGAAGTGGATCGGGGACTGCCAATTAACTTAGGACTCTACCTAGGTGCTTCGAACGTTTTGGCTACTTCGATGGATACTGAAGAGTTAGCTGCATTCTTCCGTGGTGAATGCGCAGATGAAGTGGCTGGAACAAAGATGAGCCGCAATCCCTTCACGCTTTCCACCGGTAACTTAGTCTTGGGCATCAAGGACCACATGGGTCATTATGTTATGGACGACGATAAACTTGACCGTATTTTTGAGGTAACATCTAAGGCTCAAATGCTGTTTATGTCCCATACTCAGGACCCAGCCCATACTTTGCGTCTTGCAAAACTGTCCAAGGGCCGCCCCTTGCACCTAGGGCATACTACGGCTGTAGCCTGCGGAACGCATGGCGACCCGGTGGAGTCGATGCAGAAAATGATCGACTTATGCAAGGAAGAGCACATTACGGGAGAATTTGTCACCACGATGCTGCGTGAAAACCGCGGTTCACGGGAAGGTCTGTTGATGGATAAAAAAGCCCAGGATCTGGCATACCAGGCTCTTGCAGATAAGGTAGTGGATATCCTGATCTCGGATGGACAGTGTGATGCTACGATGAAGGGCTTTGGCGATTGCCGCGATGATATTCCCTGCATCCTGGAGCTGGTGGAAAAGCAAGTCTTGAGCCTTTCAGATGCTGTAGCGACCATGACCTGCAATCCTGCGAAACTCTTCCATAAGCGCACGGGCATAGCCTGGTGGGATGAAAAGATAGGCCACTTGGGTGCCGGAGCCTTAGCGAATGTAACAGTTATTGATCGAACTAACAAGAGCATGATGTATACGATTTGTAATGGCGAGATAACCGGCTTTGAGAAACGGGCAGTGCGACGCGGTATCGGCGCAGGCGGCTTTGTTACCAAGGCAGGTATGGTGAGGAAAACAGGCGTTGGCGACGTTACCCTGTATTCAGTTCAGCAATAGACATGAATAAAGATCGACTTGTTGAGATCCTGAGACAGCTGATCGAAGTTGATACAACAAACCCTCCTGGTAATGAGAAAGGGATCGTAACTTACCTACGATCCCTCTTCCAGGATACTCTGATGACAGAATTAATCCACGATGAGCAGCGTTCGTCCTTAATTGTTGAGATAGGGTCTTCAGTCAAGGAAAGACCAACCATGACCTTTATTGGACATATGGATACCGTGCCGTATTCGCAGGAAAACTGGCGTTATCCGCCTCTCAAGGCTACGGAATCTGCTGGTAGGATCTATGGGCGCGGCTCATCGGATATGAAAAGCGGGCTTGCCTGTATGATTGCGGTAGGAGAACTGCTGAAGCAGGAACCGCAAAGATTGCAAGTGAATCTCCGCTTGGTTTTTACTGCGGATGAAGAGGCTGGGGGAATGGGGATGCGTGAGATTATCAGACAAGAACTCATTGGACCTGATGAGCTATTAATTGTTCCTGAGCCCACCCAGCTTGCTGCAGCGTTTGAGGAGAAAGGTGCATATTGGTTGCGAGTGGAAGCTCTAGGAAGAGCCTCGCATGGATCTGCACCTGAACTGGGCAGTAATGCAATCGACGCAATTTTTAGATTCAAGCGAATGCTTGAAGAAAAAATTCTCGTCCAGAATACTTTGGTAGGAAAAACAACCGTCTCGCTCAACCGTATCAAAGGCGGAAAGAAGGTCAATGTTACGGCAGACTATGCTACAGCAGAGATCGATATCCGCTACCCTCCTGAGCTGAGTGCCGAACGGCTGCAAAATGCAGTTGCGAGCTGCATCGCCGAACTTGCAAAACATGGCATCGAAATTAAGACAGAGGTACTGAATAATCGCTTGGCTTTGTCAAATCAAAAAGGAAGGCTACGCGAGATACTGCGCAATGCAATGAAAGATCTTGATTTACCCTATCGAGAAATAGGCGTGAGATATTACACCGATCTTTCGAGTTTTGCCAATATGCCGAACGAATTCGTAATTCTTGGTCCTGGCATTCCAGACCAGGCTCATGTGGAAGACGAATATCTTGAGGCTGAGGATTTAGTGAATGCTTTCAAGCTTTATGAACACATTGTAACAAAGGAGCATCCTTCTTATGGAAAAGGATAAACAATATAAACTAGGTTCAATTTCAGGCCTTGTGGTCAACCTTGTGATAGGTTTCGCGCTCTTTTTTCTCGTAGGCGCTATTCAAAGAGTTGGAACGGCCTTGGATTACAACCAAATCGTACAGACAGTAACTACTAATACCTCATCCAAGTTCATTTGGTTCTTTATGAACTTCACCGAGCCTCAATTTTATGCTGGGCTCTTCGCTTCTATTTTTATCATCCTAGGTGGTATTCTGGCTTGGATCTTGGACCAGAAGAACTCAAAGTATGCTGGTTTTCCGGTATCTTACTCCAGCAATATGTTTCCCTGGGTGCTGGCTTCACAGCTGCTTAGCCTTGCACTCACGGTTTTTGTATTCAATTTCACCCGTTTCTTCGATGAGGGGTTCACATGGCTGCCGACATTTATCACAGTAGTTGGTATTGCGCCAGCTTTAATGCTACTATATGGCCCCGGTCTTCCGAAACTACTTACTGTTTCGGTTCTGGCTTCCTTGGTTAGCTTTCCTACAGCGCACTGGTTGAATCAAACTATCATGCCTTTGTTAGAGGTGCCAGGTGTGGTTTCCAATGTCTCGACTATGGCGATCACCGGTGTGATTGTTTGTGCAGTTGTCAAAGCATTGCCCTGGATGAAAAAGAGCGATGCTCCTTTGCTTGAGCGGACAAATAGACCTGTAGATGACCTTGACAGTCCGTTTTGGGCTGTCCGCCGCGTTTTCGCAGATTTATCTGAACCTCAGTTTTATGGAAGCGAGATCGCTGGTTTATTTGTTGTGCTAGGTGTGATTGTGGATTCAGTTATCAATGTCAACCACCCAGCCTATGCTTCAGGAGTGGTTCCCGCCATCCTGCTAAGCCAGTTCGTGGGTGGGGGCGTGGGCGTTTTTCTGTATACCCAAAAATTTAAGGATCTGGGATGGTATGCTACCTATGTCCCAGTTGTAAGTGTTGGTCCTGGCTGTGTGCTGCTCTTAGGAGGGAGCATCGAAGTTGCTGTGCTTGCCGGATTATTAGGCGGCATTATAGGGGCACCCTTGGCAGAGTATCTTTATAACCGGCTGCCCGAAGGTTATCACATTACTATCGGTAATGTTGGCTCGATGGCCATCACCACAATCTTGGTGTCAATCGTATTAAAATTCCTGCTGTTCTAAGAAATCGCGTTTCAGTTACAGTTCTTCATCGGGCCTAACGATTACCGTTAGGCCTGAGTAATTAAACGGCCAGACATTCAAGTCTATGCACTTCATAGAGGCTTTGGTTTGGGCATGATATACGGGAAAACATTCTGGTTTTATTTGATGCTTTGCATTAAAATCAAATGAAGAAAGATGCCTTTCTTGCCCTGCTGTACAGGAAACCGTCCCGAGGCCCTGGTTTATCAGTTTTAGTACCCTTGGAGGAAAGATGGCTGACAAGAAAAAAGATAAGAAAGACAAGAAAGATAAGAAAGATAAAAAGGACAAGAAGTAAAAGTCCGCAATAACAGAGGCTGCTTTGGCAGCCTTTCTTTTTATTTAAGCCTTTAGGCAGTCGAACTCGTGAAACGAATGAGATAAGAAAGCACGCTATGCCGGAGGTCATGATTTCCAGATACACCGCTAAAGCCTGGCTTAAAAGCCTCTTTCTAAGATTTTGGCAATGATGCAAGTTGTATCCGGGAGTGATTTAAAATACTGGAATAGCAAGCATTGACAAAGCGGGGCACTTGATTGCATTCCCAGCTCAGGTATGTCTAAAAAGCTGTATCTCTATGTGGCGGTGAAGGTTAAGAGATCACCGCTTTGCTCGGTAAGCACGAATCCAGCTCCTTGAAGGCAGCGGATAGCAGCGATGTTTGATTTTCTGGTGCTTGCCCAAATCCGGGCAGCCCCCAGTTTTTCCTCAGCCTGTTCTAGCATTAAAGCTAACGCAGCCTTACCATAACCTTTGCTGCGCATGTCCTTGCGCAGTGTCATGCCAATACTGGCGGCTGGTTCTTCCCAATCGATATCCTGGAGGGCAACATCTCCAATCACTTGACCATCTAAATAAATGCCATATCTTATATGCGTTTTATGCTGAGCTGCAAGAATTTGGGCGTGCCAGACTGCAGCATCTGGTACCTGCGGCTCGGAAGATGCGTTTGAAGCTTTGTTTTCGGCATCAGCCCAATCCCAAAGCAGCTGGCAATCCTGCAGACTCAATAGGCCCAGGACAACTCTTTTATCTTCATTATTTACAGGAGCTGATGCAGACACGCTAGGATTCTACCATTCTGATAACTGAGAGCTACAGCAATCCGGAATTCGTTGACAGTCTTTAGCGCCTCGATTATCCTTAACGCGCGTTGGGCGGGCTCGGCACGGCAGAGCCCTGCGAACCCCGTCAGGTCCGAGAGGAAGCAGCGGTAAGGAGGTCCCTTTGGGTGTTGCCGAATAACCTGCCCAACGCATTTGAATCAACCATGAGCAATTATCCTCCTGTTTGCGATTACACCGATAGCGACTACCAGGCTAGTTTTTGGGATACTGGTGAGCGCCGTTACGAAGATGCAGTAGAAGAAATTGCACTGCAACGCCTGATGGGTGACCCTGGCCACTTGCTCCTGGAGCTTGGAGCAGGTGCTGGCCGCAACACGCTGCGTTATGGAGCCTGGAAGCGAATCGTCCTTTTGGATTATTCCCGTACGCAACTTGAACAGGCGCGCGAACGCCTGGGTGAGGATCCGCGCTTTGTATATGTGGCAGCCGATATCTATAAACTGCCGTTTGTGAATGGGCTCTTTGATGGGGCGACAATGATTCGCACTTTACATCACATGGCTGATCCGTATGCAGCTTTGGCGTCTGTGCAGCGTGTGCTTGCCGGCGGAGCAAGGTTTGTGCTTGAATTTGCTAATAAACGCAATATCAAGGCAATTGCCCGATATTTCTTAGGCAAACAGACCTGGAATCCATTTACACCGGACCCAGTAGAATTTGTTGCCTTAAATTACAACTTTCACCCTGTTCAAATGCGAAAATTACTCCGAAGTCTGAATTTTAAAATCGAAAGACAACTCTCGGTGAGTTTTTTCCGGATGAACTTCCTCAAACGCAGAATACCGCATCGCTTATTGACAGGTATGGATAAGTTCCTGCAACCGAGCGGAAAGTGGTTACAACTCGCGCCCAGCATATTTTCGCGTCTGCGTCGAGAAGGCATAACTTTGCCGGTTGCTCATAACAGCTTTTTTGCCTGTCCGGCTTGTGGTCAGAGTTTACCCGACGCTGCAAACACGCTGGTCTGCCCAGGCTGCAAAAAAGTATGGGAATACCGGGAAGGGATTTACGATTTTCGCTTAGGGGAGCATGACTCCCATTAAACCTGCCGATCGCTGCAGTAAACTAATCTTAAGCATTATTTTTCTCTCGTACCTTGCTGGATGTAATTTACCTCAAACCGCTCTCCGCGAAACAGCTACGGTGGCAGCCGCGCTGCAAACTGCAGAGGCCCACGTCTATCCAAGCCAAACGCCGCATGGAAATCTAACGCACCCACCACAAACACCTGCACCGCAACCCACCCCTATTCCGGCAGATCCTACAATGACTCCGCTAATAACCAATACTCCTCAGCAACCCGAGCTGCCTGCTGGGATACAAGTCTATCTTAGCCAGTTTGGTGATACTCTTTCGCGTATTGCATCTCGCTTTGGCGCGGGTTTGCAAGAAATTCAGTATCCAAAAGGTTATGAAACGGACGTCCTGCTCCCGGAGGGCTTGCCCATACTTGTGCCTCAATTCAAGTACCACACACCTTATCAACAGCCCTTGCTATCGGACAGCGAAGTTGTATACGGCCCTGGCGCACAAGCATTTGATACTCTGGCATTTGCTCAGGCGGGGGGTGGATACCTCAATGAGTATACAGAAACGCTCTTTGATGGTGATTACACGGGCCCTCAAATTGTGGAGTTAGTAGCCCGTGAAACGTCTACCAATCCATGTCTTCTCATTGCATTCACAGAGTTCCGGTCGGGTTGGGTGTATAGTCATCCAGCCGGTGCAGAGAAGCAAATATACCCCTTGGGATTAAACACAGAGTCCACAAAAGGCCTGTATGCAGAATTACAGGTGGTTGCGCGCATTCTGGCACAGGGGTATTATGGCTGGAGGGAAGGAACCCTGAAAAGAATAAATTTTCGCGACTCAAGCAGCGTATACATACACCCTGATTTGAACGCGGGTTCTGTGGCCCTGCAATATCTGTTTGCACGTCTATACCATCCAAATCAATTTGAGGCAGCGCTGTACGGACCAGCTGGGTTTATGGCTTGTTATGCAGAACTTTTTCCAGATTTAAGTGAACAAGCCGCTGAGACTGAGCCCTTGTTTCATGAAAACCTGCACCCTCCTGTTCTGGAACTTCCCTTTCAGGGCGGAATGGATTGGGCTAACACTTCAGGGCCTCATGACACCTGGCAGACGGGTACTCCTCGTGGTGCTGTGGACTTTGCTCCCGGTGACGGAACGCGTGGTTGCAACGTTTCGAAAAATTTTGCAACTGCAGCAGCTCCAGGCTTGGTGGTTCGCAGTTCCCGCGGGGTTGTTGCGATTGATCTAGATGGTGATGGTGATGAAGGCACTGGTTGGGTTCTGATCTATATGCATATGGCTGCTTACCAACGTGTGCCGGAGGGAACCTGGCTGAATGTTGATGAGCCAGTTGGCCACCCTTCTTGCGAGGGAGGCCGCAGTACCGGGTCACATTTGCATATCGCTCGCAAATATAACGGAGAATGGATCGGGACAGGAGCTCCGCTGCCCTTTGTTTTAGGCCCCTGGGAAGCAGTGGCTGGGCCTTCAAACTACCAGGGGTGGCTCTGTTCGGGCGATCAATGGGTTGTGAATAATGTGAATGGAATCAGAGATTCGCGAATCTCGCGCCAGCCAGTAAGGCCTTAAACTCTAAAGAACAAAACCTTGAGAATAAAGCATCAAGCAGCTTGTGGCCCACTGTCTGGGACAATATTCTTGTCTTTCTGGTTGCGGTCGCGCCAGAAAAAGGCATAATACATCCAAATTGCAACGCAATAAAAAATAATGGTAAGCATAAAGGCTGGTTTAAAACCCCAGCGCACCTGGATAAGGCCACTTAATGTCGGGCTAAATGCCCAGCCAAATTGGTGTGCCATGTTCATTAAAGAGGCAACCATTCCCCGGTATTCGGGTTTAGCCTGTTCCATGGCAAAAGTAGAGTATATGGGGTTACTCATGTTCATGAGCAGGATGCGCAGATAGTAAGCTGAGATGGCAGGAAGTAAGCTGCCAGAAAAGCCCAGAATAACTAAAAAGGGGATTGAGAGCGCCTGGCTTACAACAACCACCTGAATCTTGCCAAACTTCTCAGCAAGGCCGGGAGCAATCAGCAGGCCAATGCCCATTGCCAGGGAGCCCCATGCCAGGAGCACCCCGATCGTAGCATCGCTTTGATGGTGAACATTGCGGAAAAAGACATTCATAAAAGGCATAATTAAACCAGCGCCAATAGAAACTACCAACCCCGGCAGGATAAGTTTTGTAAGGCCCTTGGGGTCAGCTTTAAAGTAGTCTAGCGGTGCAAAAATTGTTCGTTCGCCTGGTTTTAAGGGCTGGTTGCGGATCATACCGGCGGGAATAACTGTAAGCAGCGTACCGCCAGCTGCTACAGCCAATGAAGCTGCATAGGCTTGTGTGCTGGATGCTGCTACGAAGAGCGCTTTACCCATCCAAAGAGGGAAGTATCCTCCCAGCCATTGCCCGATTGAGGTGGAAACCATGCTAAGACCTGAGGCGATACTGAAAAGGTAGGTACGCTCAAGATCCGTACTGTTTTCCATTAAAAAAGGACCCATTGCTACGGCTGAAAGGGACTGGGCTAAACCCATCAATACATTCATCGATAAAAAGATTGCGAATGAAGGAACTATCAGCATAACCGAACTGGCAAGTGCCACAGTCAATATGCTCAGGATAAATGCATTCCGCCTGCCGATCCGGTCTGTAAGATAGCCCATTGGTATGGCTGCTAACAGGGTGGTAGCACTGCGTACAGTAACAATGTTTCCGATAACGGCTTCGTTGTAGCCCAAACTGAGGATATAAAAATTAAAAAGCAGGCCCTGTATCCCCGCCGCAATACCGCTTAACATTGCAACAATGAGATAAAGGCGAGCATTCCGGCTAAATGCCCTCATCCGGCTAATATAAATAGCAAAAAAAGAGGATTTCTCCTCATTTTTTTTGGTTTGTTTCGGCGTCATTCAATCACCGTGAACAAAGCGCGTTAGCAAATCCTGGATAGTATCAAAGCCATCAAAACGCGTTGCATATTGAGATTCCCCCTCGGGGTCCATGATTACCTGAACTACACCTGCCTGGCGCAACTCTTTGAGATGATGCGCTATGGTAGGCGGGCGTAGCCGCAGGGACCGGGAGAGCTGAGCTGCTGTTTGCGGTGCGAGCGCGATGTCGCGCAGGATGCGCAATCGGGTAGAGTCTGCCAGGGCCTTCAGACCGCGCAGAAGTCCATCCGGAACGATATCCCCTGGGATAAGAGCCATATTATCCGGTCTGGCGCCGTAAACCATCAAAATGGCATCCTTATCCACGTCTTCAAAATGTAAATAAGGTGTGCTCCAAAAAGATGGCGCCAGATAAAGGCGCTTGTAGTTTTCAAGTTCGTAGTAACGTACTCCGGCGCTGATCTCCTCAAGCATGGCAGGTACTGAAAGCGAGCCGGCGCGCATCTGGGCATGTCTTAAACCCTTGCGCAAAACAGGAAGAATACGCTGCTCTTCTTCAGCAAAGAAATTCTCATAATAAGCGCTTAAGGCCTGCAACAGATCACTGCCAAATTCTTCACGATGTGCCCAGGTCTGATAAACTGCTTCCAGAAATGTAGGCTGAACTTCACGTCCCCGATAGGTAAAATATTCGGCGGCACAATTCTTTTCAGCCTGGGTCCATTTGTGGTTTGGTCGTGTGCTTAGCACCAGTTCCTTGAAATTAATGGGTGTTCCTGCGGCAAAAGCAAGTGCCTCCAGGCGCTTTGACTCTGGTTTTTCTTCCAGGACAGTCAGGCAGGTTTGGGTGTCTTTGGGTTTAGGCAGGAAGTGCACAAAATAGAGTGGCATCAGCATCATTTCATCAGCAAGCTTTAGTGTTTTACGGTCTTTTTCGCCGAGACGGTTGAGGATACCATTAGCCCACGAAGGCCGAATATTGAAATCTTCCGGATTATGCAAATGAAACAAGCTTATGAATAAGTCATAAGCTGAACCAAAATCCCAAAATGTCTTTATTGGAGCGGTGTACATAGTTATGCCTTTCACACCAAAATGACTTTAAGCCGCACCCCCATTATATCCAATCCGTTTAATTTAACAAAAATTACAGCACAAACAAGCAGAAAACAATGGGCATAAAAGTGCAAGTAAACAACTAAGTTAGTTTTCTGAATGCGCTGACCACTCCTGAGTGTACCATTCCAGGTAAATGGGCAGGTGTTCACGCCAATATGCCGCATTATGGTGGCCGGCAAACATATACCAAACATGAGGAATTGCTTGCTTGGTTAATTCCAGCTCAAATTCTCGGGCCAGTAAAAGATCTCTATCGTTGTTCCCGATATCCAGAAATAGAAGCGGTCGGTCTTCTGGGCTCAATGCTGCTAACTGAGTTACCCATTTCTCAACCTCCCCGCTAAGAGGAGGCAGACTGTGGGCTCCTATGCGCCCAAAGGGCAAATCGGGCATTAATCCCAGGCGCATTGCCCAACTGGCACCGCGGCTTATCCCTCCAATTGCCCGTCCGTTTTTTTCTGCTAAAACGGGGTAATTTTTTTCGATATCAGGCATCAGTTCATCCCTGAAGAAGGCCTGATTCAGCTCTAAAGCATTAAAGTTTGGCTGGGAAATGTATGGCATTACAATCAGGAAAGACGCAATGTCACCTGTAGCCAATAAAGCATCTGCTGCCTGGACAATACCCAGTTCTTCCCACTGGTTCTGATCACTATATAAACCATGCAAAAGATAAAGCACAGGGTAAAGCGTCCCGGTTTCCGAGCCGTAACAGGGTGGCAGGTAGATGTTAATAGGTACTTCGTCTTCCAAAACTTGGCTGCTAATCTTGGTCTCAACGATCTGTCCGCTCTGATTGCAAGCCTGAGGTTCCGGGGTTTGGCTAGGAGCAGGAACAGGTTTTGTATTGACAGGTGTTTGAGATGGCTGACTTGCAGGAGTCAAAAAAATATCCGGCGTAGATGTAGGGGGCAATTCTGGGGGGTAAGCTTTGCATGCCGTAAATACGAGCGATGCCAAGAGTACCCCAACGAGAAAATATTGTTTAGATGATGCTTGACGCATAGACTTGGCAACGATTATACTTGCACTTCGCCGGGGTGTAGCGCAGTCGGCTAGCGCGCTGCGTTTGGGACGCAGAAGTCGGCGGTTCGAGTCCGCCCACCCCGACCTAAGCTCGTTTGTCTTACCAGCAAGCGGAGTTCAAAGTGAATCAGCCTTCTTTTTCTTTGATTATTCCTGTCCATAATGAAGCTGTACGGCTTCCACAAGCCTTAAAGCTCTTATCAGAACTTTGCAGCTCAGACAATCGTTCGTATGAAATTATCGTGGTCGAAAACGCCAGCAGTGATGCAACCTTACAAATTGCTCAGGACTGGCTTGCTCAGCTTAAAATTCATAAGGTGCTGGTATTGAAAGAGCCAGGTAAAGGTAAGGCAATCCGGGCTGGAATGCTGGCAGCAAGTGGTGCCCAACGCGTAATGCTGGATGCTGATTTATCAATGTCTGCAGACCAGATACCGGCTTTGTTAGAAGCTCTGGACAAAGGCGCGGATATCGCTATTGCCTCCCGGGAGGCAGCAGGTGCCCAACGGGTTGGCGAACCCCTGATCAGACACCTGATTGGGCGGGTATTTAATTATTTGGTGCGCTTTTTGGTGTTGCCTGGCATTCAAGACACCCAATGCGGGTTCAAAGCCTTTACTGCTCAAGCAGCTCAGGAAGTGTTTACCCGCCAAAGTCTCGATGGTTGGTGTTTTGATGTGGAAATATTGGCGATAGCTCGCAGATTAGGCTATAAGGTTCAGGAAGTTCCAATAACCTGGGCCTATTATCCGGGGAGCAAGGTGCGTATTTGGCGTGATTCCTGGCTTATGCTGCGGGACTTGCTGAAAATAAGAAAAAATCTGCATACAGGCGTCTATGACCAGGCGAAGGTTTGATCCCGCATGCATTCCGCCTTTTCCGAATCTCGAGTTTGAACGAATCTGCTGGGAAGATCCCGGTAAACGGGTTGCTGGCTTAGATGAAGCAGGCCGCGGGGCTGTAGCCGGACCCATTTTTGCCGCAGCTGTCATCTTACCTCCTGATGAAGCAGCCTTGCGGAGTCTTTTGCATATCGTACGCGATTCAAAGCAATTAAGCCCCATAAAACGCGAAGAAGCAGCTAGACTAATCCGGGAAACGGCTCTGGCTTGGGCAGTTGTGCGCATCGAAGCAGCAGAAATTGACCGCATTGGCATGGCAAAGGCTGGCAGACAGGTTTTGCAAGCCGCCGTGGATGCGCTGCTTCCAGCTCCTGAGCATATTCTTGTAGATTATTTTTCCTTACCAGACTGTAAGATTGCGCAAGAGGCGCTGGTAAAAGGTGACCAGCGCAGTTTAAGCATCGCTTCGGCGTCTATCCTGGCAAAAACCGCACGAGACGCGCGCATGTGTACTTTGGATAAGCGCTATCCCGGCTATGGATTCAACGCACACAAAGGTTATGCCACGGCAGGGCATTACCAGGCCATTCGAAGTTTGGGCTTATGCCCTGAACACCGGTGCAGCTTTTTGAGTTCATTTATGCAGCCGGCTTTGTTTTCTGATGACCCCCAGATAGCTGGTTAAGAAGCTTAAATATCCTCAAGATACTTAGAGTCATCAATTGCCTGGCGTATGGCTTCGGTTTCATTAATTGCTTGTGGCTGTGGATTGGACGTTTTGAAATTCTCCCAGGCTGCTTGCACTGCCTCTGGTGAAACAGGACGGGCAATCTGCCATTTTCGGCAATGCGGACAAGGCATATACTTGCCCTGAAGAAGATTAATACCCCCCAAGACCGGACGCGAAAAGGGCTTGCCGCAGTGCGTGCAAATGGAAGGACGCGGTATTGCGGTTTGGTCTTTGTTTTGGCTGGCTTTACGAGCCCCCGCCGATTGTGCCAGGATTGAAAGCAGTGTCGCCCCCAGAGTGATCACCAGGATTGGCACCAGAATACTGGCAATAGCTTTGCGGTTTTCGTCCGCACCCATAAACACAGTCTGTATTGTGGGCGTAGATTCAGTTTGTCCGTTTCGCAGGTATATTTCAGCTCCCAGGCTATGTGATCCAGTTGTGTAGCTGTCTGTATCAAAGCTAAAAAGGAAAGGAGCTTGTTCTATCCGTGCTATTTCCTGGCCATCCAGGGTATAGATTACGCTTTGAACGGCGGATTCATCGCCAGAAAGGCGAAGAGTAAAACTTCCCTGGATTCGACTGCCCAGACCTGTGCCCCAGTTGCGGCGCAGCTGCAGGCTGTACCCATCCTCTTGAGCATGTACTGATCCAACTAGCAGCGCAACTGTGCACAGGGCGATAATCAGAGCAATCAGGTGTTTTTTCATCTCTTCTTCCTATTTCCAGCGGGTCAAAATTGTCTCACGCTGGAAGACAAGTACGCCCAGATAGATAAGCCCAATCGCAATCAGCAGGGCTACCAGCAAGGCAATCAGCACGGATGTAACGCTCATCACTACTAGTCCCGCCATCTGAGCCCCGGCAAAGAGCATAACGGGCAGAATAATCACTCCCGAAATCTGCTCTGCGATGCGTGGGTCGTTAACCCGGGAGGATACCCAAAGGGCAAGATTAACTGATATCAGAGAGAGTATGGGGCCCAGTATGAGGATGACCAGCAACCAGGTTGGACTAAGGAGGTAAGCACGTACTACAGGGCTTAGCCGAATTAGGTAGCTGCCCGCAACAAAGATTCCAAAAGAAAGCCAGCCGGCAAGGATAGCGGGAATTACAGCTGCCAGTCCCTTACCCAAAAGCAATTGTACGGTACTGATCGGGGTTGCCAGGAGCGGCTCCAGGCTGCGCATATTTTTCTCACCCACAATACTGTAGGAGGCAATTGTCACTGGAATCATTACTGGCATTAGCAAAAACATCACCATAAACTGGCCCATCATGTAGGCTTGCATGCACTCTCCACCGGTCATACCCGTACATATTGCCATTGCATTGCTGGGAATACCAGTACTTTCTAGGGACATTTCTCCTAAGCTGGCTCCCATTACCCTTAGCATTACCAGAGGCAAGATGGATAATAGCAGGGGCATCAGCAGCATCATGAGAATAACCGTGCGGTTCTTGAATATCTCTGCCCACTCTTTGTCAATAAGCGTGCGTACCTGATTCATGATTGCTCACTTTTCTGATGCAGCAGATCAAGATAAACTGTCTCCAGAGGCTGCCGTAATTCTCCAATAAAACGTATATCAGCACCTGCATTCACCAAGGCACGCGTGATCTCTGGATTATCTCGCTCGGGATCCTCTGAGCGAACCAGGATTTTGTTTTCTATCTCTTCCACTCCCAAAACTCCGCGTTGGGCAAGAATTAAAGGCAACCAGTCTGGGTTAACTGCTGCAAGATGAAACACGCTTTTGCGCCCAAATAACTGAGTGCGCAATGTGCTTGGAGCTCCCTGGGCAAGCAGACGCTGGTTAAAAATTCCAACCCGGTCACACAGCCGGTCAGCTTCATCCAAATTATGTGTCGTGAGAAAAATAGTGCGCCCTTCACGCTTAAGCTCTTCGATAAACTCACGTACCAGTTTAGCGGCTTCAGGGTCCAGGCCTGCTGTAGGCTCGTCCAAAAAAAGCAGAGGCGGTTCGTGCAGCAGTGCCCTTGCCACTGCCAGCTTTTGGCGCATTCCTTTACTGAAGGAGCCAGCCGGGTCCAGGCGGCGCTCCCAAAGGCCCAAGACACTCAGGTACTTGCTTACTGCAGCTTCTGGGTCTGGCACCTCGTAAAGCTCGGCGTAAATGCGCAGGTTCTTCTCTGCTGAAAGCCGCTCATAAAGTCCGGGAGATTCGGTAAGAATGCCTACACTGCGCCGGATGTCATTGTCATCCAAACCCAGGCTGTATCCATTTACCCGTGCCTGACCAGCACTGGGGTGTATCAGGCTGGTGAGTATGCGCACAGTTGTTGTTTTGCCTGCGCCATTGGGGCCCAAAAACCCAAAAACCTCTCCTCGGGGTATTTCCAGGTTCAAATCTTCAACAGCAGTCAAGAGCTCCTTTTGTTTTTTGCCAATCTTAAAGGTCTTAGTTAAACCGCGTGTCAGTATCATTTTCTATTGGCTCTATATCCAAACTTAGCTAATTATTATGAGATGCAAAGGGTGAACTAAAGTTCTTCTTCCCGGTTCTCATCAAAGAGAGCCGGGAAGCAAGTTCGGTTTACTTTATTTTGGGAATGTTCAACACCACTTCATCAAACGCAGCGGTAAAGGGAGGGTTATCTTTAGCACCTGCCACAAGGCCAATATCACCCCAGTAATAACTGTCGTCTTGGTAGGCAGCCAGCAGATCCCCATCCCGGTAAAGCGCATAGGTGGTACCGATGCAAGCAAGGCTAAGGCGACTTGGCTCGCCGCTTCTAGCAGCGTAGGGCAGCTCTAAAAGGGTTTCATAAGTGAAGCGTCCATTGGCCTTAATAAAGCGTACAAAGCCGTCATCCGAGATCGTAAAGGCATAGTAATGGTAAATATCTTGGAAGCGGCAAATCAGTCCCATATCACCGTCTTCATCGCCCTCTACTCGCCAAACATCTGCCTCAAGCATGTAATCAGTAATCTTGTTTTTGTCGATGGCATTGGAAGGGGTAAAGAGCTGAACGCCAGGTTTGGTGACGGTGATGTTCAAGGCTCGTTTATTGATGCTGGTGTAGCCATCCCGATAGGTTCCAAAGGACCAAAGGTCGGCGCTGAAATCAAAGCTGGTCTTAAAGGCCTGGTAGGCAATAGAGGGTTTGACGGTCACATCCCAATCAAAATCGGGATTCTGTGCTGGTTGCGCGGCTGTATCTTGCAAAGGGGCAGCAGCAGGCGTGCTTTTCTCCTCAACGCTGCCCGACCGGTTACCTTTACTACCTTTAGAGTCTGCCGCATCTGGGACAGCCTGGGCCGTATCAGGCATGGCCGAAGGCTGAAGGGTTTCCACTCCGGGAATAGTGCTCGGCTGCTCTTGCTGAACAGCTGGTTCGCCAGTTGGGTCAGATACTGTGGCTGGTCTTTGTTCGGCTTCGGCAGTTAATACAGAAGCGGAACTCTCTGCAGTGGGTTCACTGGATTTACAGGAGGCAAAAACGATAAGAGACACGAGGACAACCAGGATCAATTTTTTCATCGCTCTCCTTTTTGAAGTGATCAGTAATTTTTAAAAAATTATACACTCCCTTTGTAAAAAATCCCCGGACAGTTAAAGGAAACAGTATGCGTATTATTCGTGTAAAAAGCCCGCGATTTTTTTAGCGGACTTTCTGAACAAGATCATGCAATTCATCGAGATCAATCCGTGAAGTCAGATCGATGCTCAGCGGAGTTACGCTTACTTTGTGCTCATGAACTAATACTTGTACGTCTGTACGGGTCTCGGCACCATATTCACCTGGTTCGGCTCTGTAATCTGGCCCATCATCGTTACTGGGCCCTTCCTTATAAGTATAGTAGCGGCGCCGCGATTGGCGGGTTACTACCCAGGGAGTAGCTGGTGTGGCATTTTCCGGAACTTCAATTTTTAAAACGTCAACGTCCGGAGGAAAGCTCATAGCAAGCGCTTTTTTGGCAAAAAAAGCGGTAAACCAGGCACTGGTTGAAAAATCTACATCTTTATTTAGGGAAAGATGATGCTTGGCAGGAACCTCCAAAGAAACCGCCAATGCTGGCACTCCAAAGGTGGAGCCTTCGAGTGCGGCGCCAACAGTACCGCTAATTGTCACTCCGCTGCCAATATTCTCACCATAATTAATTCCTGAAACAACCAGGTTGGGCAACTCTCCAACTACCTTTAGAATCCCATATGCCACTGCCTGGGCCGGGGAACCGTTAATGGAGTAGCAGATATAGGTCTTACCTTTATGGACATGTTCGCGCTCTTCAATTTTGCAATCGTAATAGCGCGGAAATGCACGCCCCATAGAGGTTTGCTGCTCTTTAGGGGCTACAATAATTAGCTCGCCTAGTGGGTCCAGAGCCTCTATGGCTGCCCATAGACCAGGAGAAGCTATTGAATCGTCATTCGTGATAAAAATTTTTGGTTTTGTTTGCATGGCTTCATTTTAACTGTCTCGGACAAAAAATGGAACCAGCCGCTGTAGAAAGAATTAACAGCCTAAAAAAAGCACTACTCCAATGCAGTTTCTGTCCGTAATTATTAAGGATGTACTGGCTGAGAAAGATAAGACCATCGGTTTACTGATCCCTTTACGCAAACAGCAGCCTGCCGTGCACAAATAGGCTTAGAAACAGCTCTTGCAAACCCATTAATCTGGCGACTTCGTTATGGTTTTACAACATACGATAGCTTAAACTGCCCGTATGCCTCTTATCCCCCTGTGAACCGCTCCTTGGAAGCAGCGTCTTCTAGTTCTGCCTGCTGCCGACACTTTTCTGCGGCAGCTTTAAGATGAGCCAAAATGGCTGTAACTCCGGTACTGCGCTGTGAGGAAAGGTGGTTCCAAAGCCCCAGTTTCTCAAACAGAATGAGATCCGCCTCCAGAATGGCTTGCGCGGGCTGTCCAGAAAGCATGCGTTGTAAGATAGCTACAATACCTTTAACGATCAAAGAATCGGAGTCAGCAGCTAATTTAAGTTTGCCCTCTTTACAGTTAATCACGAACCACACACTGGATTGACAGCCCTTAATCAAGTGCTCGTCTTTTTTATAGGCTTCATCCAAAGGGGGCATATCTTGCCCCAGTTCAATCAAATAATCGTATTTTTCTTCCCAGTTTTCAAGTTCGGCGAATTCTTCTGCAATTTCCAGTTCAATTTCTTTAATGCTTGGCATGATCACCTTTTTAGTAACCTGATCACCTTACGGATGCCCTCAACCAGTGCGTCAATATCTTCTTTGTTGTTATACAATGCGATTGAAGCCCGCACGGTACCCGACACACCTAAAGCATCCATGATTGGCTGAGTACAATGCTGGCCAGTGCGAACAGCTACCCCGTATGTATCCAAAAGAATGCCCAGATCATAAGGCTGCACACCTTCTACATTAAACGGAATAATGCTGGAACGTTGCGCGGGGTTGCCATAGATAATCATCCCGGGAATAGTTTTTAGTTGTGTAAGCCCGTAGTTCAGCAAGTCTTCTTCAAAATTTAGCAACTCAACCGGATCAAAGCTTTGCAGGTAGCGGATAGCTTCTGCAAGACCAATTGGACCGTCTACATAGGGTGTTCCGGCTTCAAATTTGAAGGGCAGAACATTGTAGCTAACGAAATCGGAACGAACTTGATCAATCATTTCACCGCCAGCAAGAAAAGGAGGCATCGCTTCTAGCCACTTTTCCTTACCGTAGAGCACACCGGTACCCATAGGGCCGTACATCTTATGGCTGGAAAAGGCATAAAAGTCAGCATCCATCGCTTGTACATCATGCTCCAGATGCTGTACACCTTGAGCACCATCTACCAAAACGGGCACCCCCGCAGAATGTGCCAGGCGAATAATCTCTGCTACAGGGTTTACCGTGCCCAAAGAGTTGGAAACATGGTTTACAGAAACTATGCGGGTTTTTTCTGAAAGCATTGAACGGTAGACTTCCAAGTCCAATTCGCCTTTTGAATCGAAGGGTATAACCTTAAAATGGGCACCCTTCCGCTGACAAAGCAGCTGCCAGGGGACATAATTGCTGTGATGTTCCAGTTGGGTTACGAGCACCTCGTCGCCTGCTTTTACAAAGGCATCGCCAAAGCTATACGCCACCAGGTTGATTGATTCGGTGGTGCCGCGGGTAAAAATGACCTCTTGAACCGAAGCAGCATTGATGTAATCAGCGACTGTTTTTCGGGCTGCTTCGTAAGCTTGTGTAGCACGAACTGCCAAAGCATGGTTCCCACGGTGGATATTTGCATTATCGTGAAGGTAGTAGTTTCTTAAAACTTCAATGACCTGAACAGGCTTCTGAGTCGTTGCGGCATTGTCTAAATAGACCAATGGCTTGTCATTGACAGATTGCTGCAAAATTGGAAAATCAGCTCGGGCTGAACTTATTGAACGGTACATATTGAATCCTCTTTTGTGATTCTACCATCTGGAACATTTCCCGAAAATCCTCTCCTAGCCTTTAAAGAGTATCGCTGTACAAATTTTCTCATTTTTTCTCCAAGGTGAGTAAAATGTTAACAAGTTTACTGAAATATCCGAAAATGCAGAACAGAAGCCCGGTGGAACCAATGCAAAGTGGAGGAATTATGGCTGAAAAAATTTTAGTTGTTGATGATGAAGTTTCCTTGCAAGAAACCTTAGCGTATAACCTGAAGAAAGAAGGCTATCTGGTGGAGGTAGCGGGGGATGGGTTGACCGCGCTGGATATGGCCCGCACCAGCAAACCAGACCTGGTGGTGCTGGATGTGATGCTGCCAGGGATGGATGGTTTTGAAGTATGCCGTGTCTTGCGCCAGGAATCGAATATTCCGGTGCTGATGCTTACTGCCCGCGATGATGAAATTGATCGCGTAGTTGGCTTGGAGGTGGGAGCCGATGATTACCTGGCCAAACCCTTTAGTACCCGGGAGTTGGTGGCCCGCATCAAGGCGCTGTTACGTCGTGTACGCTTGATTAAGGAAGAAGCCGGTACCGCTGCTAAGGAAGCATCACAGCCTAAGTTGCTCGTTTTCGATGACCTGGTAATTGATATGACCCGTCGTGAAGTGCGTTTAAACGGCGAGGTTGTTCCTTGTAAACCAAAAGAGTATGAGCTGCTAACTTTTATGGGTCAGCATAGAGGTCGGGTGCTTACCCGCGAGCTGATTTTGGAACGCGTTTGGGGTTGGGGATTCGTAGGCGATAGCCGCACAGTGGATGTTCACATTCGCTGGCTGCGAGAAAAGATAGAGCCTGTTCCTGAGAAGCCTCAGCGCATTATTACTGTAAGAGGTGCTGGATACCGCTTTGAAGGTTAGAACGTGCGTACTTATTGGCGGCGCTTTGCTCCGTATTTACTGATTATTACCCTGTTTGCAGTTATATCAAGCTTGGTAACGCCAAACTTGATATGGCGTGCTTACCAGATCCAATCAATACAGGGCGGGAAGGCAGATCTGAAGGCAGCAATCATTGTTCAGAGCCTTTTAGTGTTTCTGGCCTTGACTGCTGTTGTAATCGTGGTTTTTTTGCAAATGCGCCGTTATTCACAGGCTATTGAGGAGTTGAAACGCACTGCAGACCAGATGCGGGAACGTCCGCAGGATGCCTTTACTAAGCGCAGTGAGCTCCCTGAATTCGCGGCGATAGAAGAGAAGCTGGATAAACGGGCACAAGAAATCAGCGCAGAGTTCAAAGAGCTTTCAGCAGAGCGCTCTATGCTTTCGGCGGTTCTAACTCAAATGACTGACGGGGTGCTCATTGCAGACTACGGTGGTCGCGTTAAGCTGCTGAATAAAGCTGCCGAAAAACTATTCAAGATCAAGCAGCAGAATGCTTTAAATCGTTCTGTTGTGGAAGTAATGCGCCACCACGATTTGGTGAACCTGTGGGAGCGTGGCCGTAAGGGTGAAACCGAAAGCATCACCTTAGAAATGGGTTCCGAACATAAATTTCTCCAGGTAGTGGCCATTCCACTGGAGGGCAAATTGCCTGGCCGAATTATGCTGCTTTTTCAGGATCTTACCCAAGTGCATCGCCTTGAAATTATCCGGCGCGATTTTATTTCTAATATATCGCACGAACTGCGCACACCCATGGCAGGCCTTAAAGCGCTTAGCGAAACCCTTCTGGATGGAGCGCTGGAAGATCCTCCCGCGGCGCGTAAATTTGTAGTGCGTATGGATGCCGAAGTGGATAACCTTACCTTGATGGTAAACGAACTGCTCGAGCTTTCCCGCATCGAAGCTGGTCGTTCTAACTTTGAATTCCAAAGGGTGCCCCCACATCGCTTGGTGGTCAAACCTGTCGAGCGGATGCGCCTGCAGGCCGAGCGCGTAGGTTTGGTAATCACGCTGGATTGTCCCCCGGAACTGCCATGGGTTTTTGCCGATCCTGACCGTATTGGTCAAGTTTTTGTCAACCTGCTGCATAATGCCATCAAATTTACACCGGCTGGCGGCCGTATTCACGTTTGGGCAGAACGTTTGGAAAAGGAAGTAAAATTTGGCGTGATGGATAATGGAGTGGGCATTCCCGAAAAAGACTTATTACGTATTTTTGAGCGGTTTTATAAGGCCGACCGCTCACGAACCGGAGGCGGTACAGGTCTGGGTCTTTCCATCTGCAAGCATATGGTTGAAGCGCATGGGGGCCAGATTTGGGTCAACAGCGAGGAAGGGCGTGGCTCTACATTCTACTTCACGATACCTATTGCCTCCGACGGACCTTAACAAGCTTTTTACCGTTTGCAAGCAAGTATTAACCATGGTTTATTCTGAGTGTAATAGACTTCGTGATATAGTATTGTTAGGACTAAAAAACCTTAGTACAGTCCGCTTCATATCGTTTAAACGCAGCTTCAGACTGCCTGCGTGGCAGCGTAGCTCAAGGAGGACGCATGCCCCGATTATCGCTCGACCGTGAGATTCGTCAGATCCAAGACGAGACTCTAATTCTTGGTAGTTTAGTTGAGCAGGCAATCCTTAATGCGGTTGATGCCCTCCGCCGTCGTGATCCAGTTTCCGCGCGCGAAGTTGCCCTCAACGACCAACGCATTAATAACAAACGCTTTGCCATCGAAAACCGAATTTTGATTCTTTTTGCGACCCAGTCTCCTATGGCGCACGACTTGCGCCTATTGGCAGCAACCCTGGAAGTAAATACCGAGCTGGAACGGATTGGCGATTACGCTAAAGGAATTGCACGGGTTGCAGAGCAGCTGGCTGATGCCGACGTGAACGTTCCCATTCGCGAAATTCAAACCATGGCGGATAAGGTGGTGTCGATGCTTCATCGCGCCCTGGGGGCTTTTGTAACCGAAGATGCCATGCTTGCACACTCAATTCCGGGTGAGGATGATGAAGTAGATGAGATGTACAAATCGATCTACAATAAACTTATTCAGAATATGATTGCCAACCCAGAACTGATTGACCAGACCAACCAAATTCTCTGGGTCATTCATAACCTGGAACGAACAGCGGATCGAGTTACAAATATTTGCGAACGGATCATTTTCATCGCTACTGGAGAACTGCTGGAGATGGACTCCTCAGACGATGAACTTGATGATGAGGAAGAAAACATCTGATTGGCATTTTCTAGAGATTTCGCATAGAATAGGCGTAGGGTATTAATACTCTACGCTTTTTTTAATCTGATCTTAAGCTATATTGTTTGGTTGTGGAGGTGATAAGAATGCTGAAACCCAATACAACGAAAGGAAAGCTAATCGTCGTTGAGGGCATTGATGGTTCAGGCAAGTCAACACAGATTGACCTGCTGTATAAATGGCTTCAATCTCACGGTTATTCGGTTTATTTTAGTGAATGGAACTCCTCAGCGTTGGTGAAAAGCACTACGAAGCAGGCCAAGAAAAAGCAGACTTTCACCCCAACTACATTTAGTGTTTTACATTGCACTGATTTTGCAGACCGTTGGGAAAACAGCATTTTGCCGCTTTTGAAAGCGGGCGTTGTTGTACTTGCAGATCGATATGCCTTTACTGCCTTTGCCCGCGATGTTGCCCGAGGGGTAGATCCAAACTGGGTGCGCAATATGTATTCCTTTGCCATCAAACCAGATGCTGCTTTGTACTTTAGAGTTCCTTTAGAGGTTGCTGTTGACCGCATCACTGGAGCGCGTGCTGCTTTAAAGTATTATGAAGCAGGCATGGACCTTCAGCTTTCAGACGATATCAACGAGAGCTTCAAACTCTTCCAAGGTCGTATTTTGGGTGAATACGATAAGATGGTGGACGAGTTTGGGCTGACGATGATTGATGGCACTCTTCCAGTTAAGGAGCAGCAGAAAAAAGTGCGCGCATTGGTCAAGCGCATCTTAAGAGGGTGGGAAGGTTTGCCAAACCCCAATAAATCTGCAATAACCATGGACAACATCCAAGCTAAAGTCAAGCTTGGTGTAAAGGTATCGAAGGACGAAAAATCTGATAAGAAGGATAAAGGAGGGAAGAAATGAGTACAGCTACCTTTTATGGAGCCGGTTTTCCCTACCGTAATTTTGAGAAACTGCCTGGCAAACTCATCGTCTTGGAAGGAGCCGATGGCGTTGGCAGGTCCACACAAATCCGTCTTTTACGCCACTGGCTGGAGGGCGAAGGCTATGCAGTATCCGATACGGGTCTTACACGTTCAGAGTTAACTGCTGCGGGTTTGGAAGCTGCCAAGAGCGGTCATACTTTGGGTCCTATTACGATGAGCCTTTTTTACCTGGCGGATTTTGCTGATCGAATTGAAAACCAGATTATCCCTGCCTTGCAGGCAGGCTTTGTTGTTCTTTCCGACCGATATTTCTATTCAGTGATTGCCCGTGATAGTATACGGGGTATTGATAAAACCTGGGCAAGACAGCTCTACGGTATTGCCCTTAAGCCCGACCTGATTCTTTACATGAAAGCAGCTGTACCGACCTTGGTTTCACGCCTTATTCACGGTCGCGGGCTGAATTATTGGGAAGCGGGTATGGACCTTAACCTTGCAGACAATATGTACGATAGTTTTGTTGCCTATCAAACCTCGCTCATGCGCGAGTTTGATGAACTGGCACGGGAATACAATTTTGTTACAGTGGATGCTGACCAGGGACCGGAACTTATTTTTGAGGAACTGCGCGCACCGATTCTAAGTTTACTGCACAACCGCTTGGTTAAGGCTATGCGACCTCTTTAAAAACACATTATCCCCCTGTTGCTAAACGGGGGGAACTTGTTTAATGCTGCAGAAAGGATCCAAGATGGCAAAGAAACCAACTGACCCGGTCTGCATTTTTGGCGCCTCGGTGATTTCCAGATACCTGGAAGCAATGCGTAAAGAAGTTACCGGCGTTAAACAAGCGGTGGATATCGAATATATCCATCGTATGCGTGTTGCCAGCCGGCGTATGCGCAGTGCCTTGGATAGCTTTCAGCTGTGTTTCAACAAAAAAACCTATCAAAGAATATTAAAGGATGTGCGTCAGGTAACCAGAGCACTGGGAGAAGCTCGTGACCTGGATGTGCAACTAGAGGCCTTAGAGCATGAAATACTTAAATACTCCAGCCCCCGTCTGGCTCCAGGGCTCAAGCGTTTGCAGTTGCGCATGATAAATGCCCGCTCTCGAGCACAAACACATGTAATTCAGGCGATGAATCGGATGGAATCAGACTCTGTGCTTGAAGAGATTGAGGCGTGGACAGCACCCCTATTGGCACAGGCAAGCAGCGTTTATCTTTACTCACCCGAGCTCTACACACTTGCTTTCAACTCCATACGCGAAGAGATGGATGAATTTTTGCGGCATGAGGACTTGATTCATGACCCGGCAAATGTAAGTGAGCTGCATGAAATGCGTATTGGAGCCAAGCATTTGCGTTATACGCTGGAGATTTTTGAAGAACTCTATGGAAGCAGAATAAAGCCCTATATTGAAGAAATGAAGAACATTCAGGATCAATTGGGCAATATTCACGATTTAGACGTTTGGATTGAAATGATTCCCCAGTTCGTGAGAGATGAGCGCAAACGGATCTTAGCTTATTTTGAACACGAGCGCCCCTTAAAACGCCTGTTACCTGGTTTAGAGGCCTTTAAGGCCGACAAAATAGCTGATCGCCAAGCTCAATATGATTCTTTTATCGAGAATTGGGAGCAGTTTTCCTCAACTGGCACACTGCAAAAAATCTTGAAGCTGGTAAGCGCTCCTCCAAATCTTGATGCAGTTATGGATGCTTTGGATAAAGCTGAACAAGCGGATCCTCTGCCTGAAAGTGGTGGGTCAGAAGCTGCAGAGGAGCTTTAGACATCCAAAAGGATCCTCTATCGTAGAAGAAAACTCCTGATCTGCAAATCCGATGATGTTTTTATCCAGCAAATCAGATAAGAATCAATCATCTTCCGCATTATTAGGGAAGTCGCGTTCCATCTGTTTAAGGGCTTTCCAATTGAAGTAAGCAATCAAGATCATAACAAGGATTAGTCCCAGATAAGCAAAGGGCCAGTTCTGTTCGCCGCCAGTCATCATGGTAAATTCACTCATGCCGCCGATTCCGGATAATAGCGAAAGCGGCATGAAGATGGTGGTGATGATAGTAAGCCTGCGCATAATTTTATTTGTGCGGTTGGCGCTGGCAGCCATGTGGTTGCTGATCATCGAAAGCTGGATTTCCGTCAAACTGGTTACAAAGTCGCGCGCATTGTCCGCCATTTCCTGGTATTTTGACAAGTGGTCGTAAATATCGCGAAAATAAATCAGGGAAGATGCTTCAATAAAAGGACTATCCTGGCGCATAATTTTACTCACCAGCTCCCGCTCATGGAAGAGCGATTTACGGATAGCGAGTAAGTCGCGCCTTGAAGCGAGTAAGTTGGCCAGGTTAAAATCGCGGAAGTCGTTTAGGATGGCATCTTCATAGGAATCCAAATTCTCTCCGATTGTTTCTACAGCGAAGAGCTTTCGGTCCACAATCATATCGATAAGCAGGTGCATCAGGTATGAGGGACCTCGGGCAATCTTTTGCTGATTGATTTCGGCCAGTTTACCCATGTCTGGAAAAAGCGGTTTTCCTTGCGAGTCCAAGTGACTTACGGAAATCAAAAAAGCATCGCCCAAGAATAGATTCAGCTCGTGAATTAACACTTCATCTGGCGTGGTCTCAAAGACATTAAAAATCAAAAAGGAATAATTTGGCAAGTTATCAAGTTTGGGAAGCTGATCGCTGGTAAGGGCATCTTCAATCGAGAGAGGATGCAAATTAAAGGTTTCAGCTAGTTCGTTGAGCGTTTGTTGGTCCGGCTCGCAGATATCTATCCAAAGATAGCCGTCTTGTTTGGCGACATTCAGTGCCTGATCTATATGTGAATGAGCAGTGATGCTGCCGCTGCTGGATACGGTTGTAATACTTAATCTAGGAGTCATGATACCTCTGCATAGAGTGAACTTATTATCTTTGACGGTGCGAGCATTACGATGGTACTTTTGGTTTCTAACGAAAGCCGAGTTTAACAAGAGGGGCTAACGGATTCCAGGACATTTTGCGTAACAAAGTCCACGCTGAGACTTTACGTTGTTTTTGTACTTGTTTACGTTTTTGAAAGGCCTGGTTCAAACTTAACAAGGCAGCCAACTTTCCCTGGCGCAAGGCTTTGCCTCCGGGCATAACAAAAGAAGCGAAGAGGTAAGCCAGGTTAGCTAGAAGATGGAAGGGCATAAGCAGCCACAGAGCAATACCAGGCATGTTTTTAATAAAAGTCCAAACCATATTGCGGTGTCCGTGAAAGAGTGCAAAGGAAGATCGCACACTGGTACTGGCTGATCCCTCATGTGCTACCAAAGCTTCGGGAAGGTAAAGGCAAGAATGGCCCATGCCTTGTAACCGCAGATCTAAATCTAGGTCCTCCATGTATGCAAAGAAGTCCTCATCAAAACCTCCTACCGAATCAAAAGCGTGCCGCGGGTAGGCTGCCGCAGCGGCACAGGCGCTTAATACCTCCCTGGGCTCTAAATGGCTTTTGGATACGGAGGAACCGTGGTTTTTACGCCAGGCCAGTCCGCTGGCATGGTAAACGTTCCACTCACCGTCCAATATGTTTGGGTCTGAGGCTTTTAACAACCGTGAGGCGAAAAAGTGTCCCGGATTGGAAAGAGCTGCTCGGTTAAGAATGGCAAGCCAATCAGGAAAAGGATAGGCATCGTTGTTCAGAAGCACCAGGTACTTGCCGCTGGCATGTTTGGCTGCAAAATTGTTGCCCTCTGCAAAGCCAAGGTTTTCGGGCAGGTGAAACACTTTTACGGGCTGCTGAATGTATTCTGGCAAAGAGGCCGGAAAGTCTTTAGATCCGTTGTCAACTAAAATTACTTCAAAGTTGCTAAACGTTTGTGAGGCTAATGACTTCAGACAACGTTGCAATAAAACAGCACCTTTCCAATGCAAAATGAGAACTGAAAAGAAAGGTTGTGTAAGAGTTGCAGAGTCCATAAGGCTAATAAGCGGAATAGTCGCTATGGTATGATTATACGGCTTTTAAGTATACGATTACTAGGTGAAAGTTTTGAGCATTCAAGGTAAACCTGTCTACGATTCGGCACATCAAGGCCCTCCAAGTCTTAGAGAGTTGCGTGAAATTAGGAAATACCAGTATTTGCTTCAGCAGCTTGTCAAACGGGATCTCACAACCCGCTATAAACGCTCAGTTTTGGGTGTAGCGTGGACAATGCTTAACCCTTTGGGGACTATGGTCATCCTCACCGTAGTTTTTTCCCAGTTATTTGGTGCTGAACAAAACTATCCTGTCTATGTGCTTTCAGGCCTTGCTAGCTGGAACTTTTTTTCACAGGGGTCAATGGCAACCATTGGTAATCTGGTTTGGGGCGGCAGTATGCTTAACCGTATTTACATTCCTAGGACTACTTTTGGAATCTCTGCGGTTGGGACAGCCTTAGTGAATACAGTGATTTCACTGGTGCCTTTGCTTTTGGTAATGCTTGTAACCAAGGCGCCTATTTACCCTTCCATGCTTTTTTTACCCATACCATTACTTTTGCTGGCTTGCTTTACTTTAGGATGGGGCCTCTTTCTTTCTTCGCTGGCTGTGTTTTTTCCTGATGTAGCTGAGATGTATCAGATCTTGCTGACGGCCTGGATGTATCTGACTCCCATTATTTATCCAGAGAACATGCCCATGGCTTCTGTCCTCCAAAAGATTTTCCCCTTCAATCCAATGTTCTGGATGGTTAAGAACTACCGTATTCCAATACTGGAAAACAGGCTACCAACCTTTGCTGAGTTTTGGCCTGCTCTAGCTTTTGGCTTGGGAATGTTGGTTTTTGGTTGGGTATTCTTCACTTCTAAATCGGATGAATATGCTTACCGTGTCTGAAACAGAAAACCCTGTTTGCCATCTGGAGCCCGATTCTGGTACCGCCATCCAGTTGGATGACGTTGCTGTCCAGTACCGCCTGCCAACCGAACGTATAGGAACCTTTAAGGAATTTGCAATCCGCTTCCTGCAGCGCAAGGTTAGTTACACGCATTTTTGGGCCTTGCAAGATGTGGATCTTAAAGTCAGGCGCGGAGAGGTTTTTGGTATCGTCGGCAAAAATGGAGCGGGAAAAAGCACGATGCTAAAGGTTATTAGTGGTGTCTTGTTGCCTAAACGCGGACGAGTACGTGTCTATGGAAAAATAGCCCCCCTCCTGGAGCTGGGGGCAGGTTTTCACCCCGAACTTTCTGGCCGGGAGAACGTTTACCTGAATGGCTCATTATTGGGCTATAGCAAAGAGGATATGGATGTCGTCTATGACGAAATCGTAGATTTTGCAGAACTCCAACCCTTTATGGAAGCACCTATCCGTACCTATTCATCTGGTATGTATGCACGTCTGGGGTTTGCGGTTGCTACGGCACATATCCCGGAAATATTGATCGTCGATGAGATTCTCAGTGTAGGGGATGAGGCTTTTCAGGCCAAATGTCAGGCGCGCATGAAAAGTTTTCAGGACCAGGGGGCTACAGTGCTCCTGGTATCGCATGGTATGGCGACAATTGAAAAGATGTGTAACCGGGCGATGTGGCTGGATCACGGAAAAGTGCGCTTGATTGCCGAGCCTGCTGAAGTAGTAGCGGCATACCGTAAGGAGTACAACTGATGGAATTTGAGTCTACGGCGATCCCCGAGGTAATTTTGGTCAAACCCAAAGTGTTTGGAGATGCCCGCGGCTTCTTTCTGGAAACCTTTCGCCAATCACTTTTTGAAGAGAACATAGGCGCTTGGACTTTTGTGCAGGACAACCATAGCGGCTCAAGCCAGGGGATCCTGCGCGGGCTGCATTACCAGTTGGAACATACTCAGGGAAAACTGGTTCGGGCTGCCTTAGGAGAGATTTTTGATGTGGCTGTGGACATTCGGCCTGGCTCAGCGACCTTTGGATGTTGGACGGGGGCAGTACTAAGCTCCGAGAATCGCTACCAATTGTGGGTGCCGCCGGGTTTTGCCCATGGTTTTTATGTAATTAGCGAATGGGCCGAGGTATTCTATAAAGCCACGGATTATTATGACCAGCAGAGTGAGCGCGGCATTTTATGGAACGACCCTGCTATTGGCGTCCAATGGCCGCTGGTAAATGGGCTCGCACCACTGCTTTCTGCCAAGGATGCTGCAGCTCCGTTGCTTGCAAATGCTGAGACCTTTTCTGCTGATTGGCAGGATCCGTTTAGAGGAGGAAAAGAATGAAGCATGTATTGGTAACAGGCGGGGCAGGTTTTATTGGCTCGAACTTTATCCATTATCTTTTGGCACACGAACCAGAACTAAGAATTGTCAATCTCGACGCCCTTACTTATGCCGGCAGCCTGGAAAACCTGAAAGACCTGCCCGACCCTAGCCGCTACACCTTTGTTCAAGGCGATATTTGCGATCGCAACCTGGTCGACCGTATTTTTTCTGAACACAAGATTGATACAGTGGTTCATTTTGCTGCCGAAAGCCATGTGGATCGCTCAATTTTAGACCCCGGAGTTTTTGCCCAAACCAATGTGATGGGCACTTTTACCTTATTGGAAGCCGCACGCCAAGCATGGTTGGTAGATAAAACCTTGTCTTTGGAGGAAGTTCGCTTCCATCATGTGTCTACGGACGAAGTGTTTGGCACCCTATCCAAAGAAGAGCCACCCTTTGAAGAAGACACGCCCTATGCCCCTCGCAGCCCCTATGCGGCAAGCAAAGCCTCCAGCGATCATTTTGTGCGTGCCTACTACACAACCTATGGCTTACCTATAAGTATCAGCAATTGTTCAAACAATTATGGGCCGCGCCAGTTCCCTGAAAAACTCATCCCGCTGATGGTGTTGAATGCGATTAACGGCAAACCTTTGCCCGTATATGGTGACGGAATGCAAATTCGCGACTGGCTCTATGTAGACGACCACTGTGAGGGTATTTGGAAGGTGGTGACTCAAGGCCGTGTGGGTGAAACTTATTGCATCGGAGGCGACAACCAGCCGCCGAATATCGAGATCGTCAAAACCATCTGCCAGATATTGGATGAGCTGCAGCCCGAATCTGCTTTTACACCGCATGAAAAGCTGATCACTTATGTGCAGGATCGCCCCGGGCACGACAGGCGTTATGACATTAAAATTGATAAGATCGAAAAAGAATTGAACTGGACGCCCAGCCGTGATTTACAGCAAGGTTTACGGGATACGGTTCAATGGTATTTGGATAACCCGGAATGGGTGCAAGCCATTACTGAACAGAGTGATTATAGTGCCTGGGTGCAGAAAAATTATGCAGGAAGGAAGGCTTAAGGTATGAAGGGTATCATCCTTGCTGGAGGCAAAGGCACGCGCTTATATCCACTGACTAAGGCTATAAGTAAACAACTTTTGCCTGTATACGACAAACCCATGATTTATTACCCGCTTTCGATGCTGATGCTGGCTGGAATTCGGGAAATATTGATCATTACCACCCCCGAAGACCAGGAACAATACCAGCGCCTGCTACGTGACGGAAGTCAATGGGGATTGCAGTTTGTTTACGCTATCCAGGAAGAACCACGCGGACTGGCTGATGCTTTTATTGTAGGTAAATCTTTTGTGGATGGCGAGGGTGCCTGCCTGATATTGGGTGATAACATCTTCTTTGGCCAGGGGCTCCCGCAGATATTAAGACGCGCCGCATCGCTTGAGGACGGTGCTGTAGTATTTGCATATCCGGTACGCGACCCCGAGCGCTACGGTGTGGTGGAGTTTGATGAGACGGGTAAAGCCATCAGCCTGGAAGAAAAACCTAAGCAGCCTAAGAGCAACTACGCGGTGCCCGGGATTTACTTTTATGACCAGAACGTGACACGGTATGCTGAAGAGTTGGAACCTTCCCCACGCGGCGAGATTGAAATCACCGATATCAATAAACGCTACCTTGCAGAAGGTAAGTTGAGTGTTGAGGTTTTAGGCCGCGGCATAGCCTGGCTGGATGCCGGTACACATGAGAGCCTGCTGCAGGCCGG
Organism: Anaerolineaceae bacterium; assembly: GCA_040772305.1. Taxonomy (GTDB): domain Bacteria; phylum Chloroflexota; class Anaerolineae; order Anaerolineales; family Anaerolineaceae; genus Mesolinea. Next base: position 473,343 of record JAXGYK010000001.1, on the reverse strand, counting down.
CATGTTTGTGCAGGCTGTAGAAGACCGGCAGGGGATGCAGATATCCTGCCTGGAAGAAATTGCCCACCGTATGGGGTATATTAATGATGATCAGCTCCAGGCATGCATCAAGGAGCTGGCTGGGAATGAGTACGGACAGTACTTGCTGCGCTATTTAGAAGGATTGCGTAAGTGAAGAAGCTATTGCTGATTGGGAAGAATGGTCAGGTGGGTTGGGAACTGCAGCGCACTTGTGCTCCCTTGGGTGAAGTGGTCGCCTTGGACTATCCTGATGTTAACCTTGCAGACCTGGATGGCTTAAGGAGTCTGGTGCGGGAATTGAAGCCGGATGTGATCTTGAACCCGGCTGCCTATACCAATGTAGACAAAGCTGAAAGTGAACCCGAACTTGCGCGCGTAGTGAATGCTTTGGGACCAGAAGTGCTGGCGGAAGAAGCCAAAAGGCTGGGTGCTGTGCTGGTGCATTGGTCCACAGATTATGTGTTTGATGGGACCAAGGGCGCTCCTTATGTGGAAGAAGATGCCACCAACCCGCTGAACATATATGGGGCAACAAAACTGGAAGGCGAGCAGCGCGTGGCAGCAGTGGGTGGTGCGTATATCATCTACCGCACCTCCTGGGTGTATTCCATGCGAGCGGGTGGTTTTGTGACTAAGGTGTTAAAATGGGCCCGGGAGCAGGAAGTGATGCGCGTGGTGGACGACCAGATTTCCTCGCCAACATCGGCGCGAATGCTGGCCGAGATAGCCGCTTTGGTGCTGGCCCAGGGGCGGGATGACGTGCATGGGTATTTGCAGGAGAAAAGTGGCTTGTATCACTGTGCTGGGGCTGGTTCCTGCAGTCGCTACGAATGGGCCAAAGCAATCTTGAGCTTGGACCCATACAAAGAGGAGCAGGTGGTGAAGGAGTTGTTGCCGGCGAAGAGTTCGGAGTTCCCCACGCCGGCGGTTCGCCCGATGGTCAGTGTGTTGGATACTCGAAAACTTGAGAGATCATATTCTCTAGTGACTTCTGACTGGGTTTTCGATCTGGGCATTACAGTCCGGGGTTAAGTTCTGTATTATGGGTAGTTTTTACTCGCGCAAGGAACTTACTCGACTGGGTCTCAAGGAGTTTGGTGAGGACGTCCTATTAAGCCGCCAAGCCAGACTATATTCACCCGAAAAAATATCTTTAGGTAATCATGTACGCATCGATGATTTTTGTATTCTCTCCGGAGAAATATCACTTAAGGATTACATTCACATCGGGGCCGGGGGATATTTTTTTGCAGGAGATGCTGGGATTGAGATTGACAGTTTTTCCACAACTTCTTCGCGTGTGGTCATCTATGCAATTTCGGACGATTATTCTGGTCAGTCCATGACTAACCCACTTATCCCTGAGAAATACAAACTACTCCAAAAGGCGCGTGTGACAATTGGCAAACACGTGATTATTGGAACTGGCACAGTGGTATTGCCCGGCGTTGATATTGGAAATGGCTGTTCAGTAGGGGCAATGAGCATGGTGAAACATTCATTGCCAGAATGGACTATTTCGTACGGAATTCCAGCTCGCCCAATAAAAGAAAGGAAGCGGTGTCTGCTTGAATTAGAGATGCAATTCCAAGAAGAAAATCAGAGTTGATCTTTTAGTCTGGTGTACGCCCTTCTTTGATTCCGAATCGTAAATAATGTACCAAGGGATTAACTCTGGCAACTGAGACGTCAGGATTTTTTAATAGATAGTCTTTACTCGAAAACTTTGGACTTGGGTTTCGACCTTCGTTCCCTCCATGGAGAATGAAATGCTCAATGGGGTCGATGTTGCCTAGAGCGACATCCGGGTTCTGTTCGAGATAATAGGGGACGTCAAAAAGACCACTGGATTTTACGAGTTTATAATCCCGTTTTAAAGTTATGTAATTTTTCAGTTTCCCAGGCAGCGGATTTGTCCGTTTATTTTTCGTAGTTACTGGAGGAGTGGTTTGAACCTTTTGTGATTCAAGGTTAGCATAGGTAGGAACATTACTAGTTTGTAATAGATGACTGATGCCATAGATATCGTGAGTCCCTGAGACCTTTACATAATCTTTAAAGCTGAAATTAAAGATATTCTTTGTGCGTTCAGCATACCCTTCAATTTGAAATGCGTTATGGATTTGAATAAGTCCCCAAAGCACCTTGAAATTCTTTGAGGTTTCAACTGCTAGTTTACCTAAAATGAATGGAATATCAGAATCGACCTTTCCGCTATATTGTTTAATATCCGGGAAAATATACTCTAACTCTTTGATTGTGATTATCTTTAAGTAATTATCTAGAAGTAACCCATATTCATAGTGTACACGAATACCATTGGAGACAGTATTGCCACTTGCATTGCTTTCGTCAGCAAAGTGACGAAAGTTTACGAGCTTTTCATCGAGGACATATATTTCGTATCTAAGACAGATGCGTATCCAAAGGTCAAAATCGGGTAAATTAGCAAGAGTAGGATCTAAATATCCTACTTCATTATAGACTTCTCTGCGTATTAAACTTGATGGATGACATAAGCAGTTACCTTGGTAAAAAAAGTAATTAAGCCATTGGAAACGGTTGCGATTCTCAACGTCAAAAATATTAGCATAATATAAATCCGGGTTAGTTATGTGCTTGCTTTGTTCGTCAACCCACTGTATCTTAGAGAAAACTGCACCAAAAAGCGGGTGTTCCTCAAGAAACCTGACCTGTTTTTCTAATTTAGTTGGTAACCATACATCATCTGAACTGAGCATGGCTATGTATTTTCCTCGTGCTTGCTTGATACAGTTGTTCGAGGTGACGCACGCACCCTGATTGCTGGCATGTCTAAATAGGCGGATGCGTTCATCGGTAAACTTCTCTATGACTTCTATGGAATTATCCGTAGAGCCATCATCCGTAATTACGATTTCAAAGTCTTGAAAGGTTTGGTCTAAAACGCTTTGAATCGCTTCGGCGATAAAACGGGCGTGATTATATGAGGGGATTATGACGCTGACAGTCGGAGTAGTATAGCTCATCGTTTATTTAGTTTCGTTTTGGCAGACGGCCCTCATGCCTCCCATACTTAATAAAATGCACCAAGGGATTCATGCCAGACTTTTTAACATCCAGATATTCTGATGGGTACCACCTGCTATCAAAATAAATGCTTGGATTTCTTCCTTCGAATCCACCAAAAAGGATATAGTGAATAGTGGCAGGCATTTTTGTTTTTTTTATATCTGGATAACTCCGGAGGTACCATTTTTTATCAAAGAATCCCGATCGATCTATCATTTTCCAATATACTAAGCCCCGTAAGAGTAATTTGAACTTTTGGATTAGGGACTTATTCCTATTGGCTCCCCCGTAATCATCCTCTGTTGACCCATGTTCAACAAGCAAGTTTTCATTTCGAATTTTATTTATCCTGACTGCCTTTTCGAAGGTAACTTGGTGGTAAATCTTTTCGATTTTCTTCGTTTGATGACTTAAATTAGCTTTAGTCTGAATCGTTTCCAGGTTTATCAAAGCAGCAGTGTTAACTAACTCATCATCTTCTAGTGCTCTTGATATAGCATTTACCAGAGCTGGAACATCGTCAGGAGGCACTAAGTTACCAGACATGCCATCTTCAAGCCAGTTTTCTGTAATTGCTGAGTTAGTTTGTATCGGAAACGCACCGCAAGCCATGGCTTCCAGCAGTGACCCCGGAAGACCGTCGCTGTAACTGCAGGCAATGGCGATGCGTGATCGTGAGAAAAATTCAAGCATTTCTCTGTTGGATATTTGTGGCAGTGGGCAGATGTTCAGGCCAGATACTTGCGTATAAACCGTCAACATATCTTTGTCCATTTGAGGAGAATAGACGTTGATTCGATAACCAGCAAGCCGGTCTTTCAGTCGAATTAAGGCGACTAAAGCGTCTCTAAACCTGCCTACCCCAAGGTCATATCCCTTCACCATAATTTCTTTTCTTTGAGAAGGCGGAAAACGGGGAATTGCCTCAACAGCAGAGAGGTCCATACCTGCTGATGCGGGCAGACACCCAAGAAATTGTCCCAAGAAGCCCAGATCTTTTGCTAGTTCATAATCCCGATCACCTTCTCCTATCAGGTAATCTACGTGTTTAAGTAGTTTCTCTAAACGTTTCCGCTGAACTGGTTCATTTCGCCAAAAAAATAAATCACTTCCCCAAGTTGATAAAATCCATACAGGAAAATCACGTTCCCACGTCTTTTTAAGGTCCAGAACTGGAAATCCTGAAAATTGGGTGTGTAGGGAATGAATGATATCGGGCTTAAAGATCTCGACAACCTCTCTTAAGCTGGGTTGGTTTCCTATTTTATATACAACTACATTATCTTCGGTACTAAACAGATCTGGGGCATTATAAATCCTGAATGTTGAAAATAACTGGACCTCAAAGCGTTCCTCCTCAATAAGGGATTTAACCCATTTATAAGTATGGATGCTGTTTTCGGCTGCTAAGAAGAGGATTCGTATATTCGGACCCTTGAAAGGTTGGAAAAGTTCTTTGTAGTTTCTATTTAGTTCATAATCCAAATCGATGAACATCTCCGACATCTTCTTTGCGATTTTTTCCTGGTGTTCTATCTTGTCATTGCCAAACCAGATACCTTGCGAATGTCGTCGATAAACGGCCATGACATCGTCCAAGACACCAACTTTGCCCTTAGTGGCGTGAAGCAAATGCATGATCAGATCAGCAATGTCATATTTTTTCATCCATTCAGGTAGGGTTTTCACCATAGACCAGCGATACACTGCCGACATAGATCCAATGGGATTGATTGGAAAAAAGTCTTCTATTGTCAAGAAGCCACGTTCTCTCGATTGCATAGGAACAAAGTCCCAAGGAGAGAGAACTTTATCAGGAGTGTTAGTGTCATCAAAATGTTGAATAATAGGATGGCAGCACATGGAAAACTCGTGGTTGGTTACCAAGAAATCAACTTGCTTCTGCAGTTTATTGTCATCGATCCAGTAGTCATCTCCATCGCAGATTGCAATGAATTCACCTCTTACCCGTTGAACGGCATCATAGTAATTATTATTTATCCCCAAGTTTTTTGGTCGTAGTACAGGAACAATAATATTAGGGTGCTCATCAGCAAGTTGCTGAATGATTGACTGAGTTCCGTCTGTAGAACAATCATCAGCTGCGATTATCTCGAAAGGAAAAGCAGTCTTTTGAGCGAGGATGCTTTCAAGAGCCTGATTAATATACTTTTCGTGGTTGTACGATATGCAAACAACCGATACAAGAGGAATTTGAGAAGTTACCTGCAAAGAATCACTCATGAATATTGCATTCCCTTTCGGATCAAATTACAAACCCTACATATCTGATCCGTTTCCATTTCACTCCATAACGGCAGGCACAGAACCCGAGAGGCAATATCCTTTGCAATGGGTGTGTCACTTATATATTTATCCCGGTAACAGGCGAATTCGCTTATCAGCGGGTAAAAGTATTTTCTCGGAAATACACCATTGTTGTTCATAAAAAGAGCAAGCTCATCGCGATTTATGGATGCCTTTTTGGACACTAAAACCGGAAAGTATGTATATGCTTGACGAACCTCAGGCCCAACTTCAGATTGCAGTTCAATCCCCGGTATATCTGATAAAAGCTCCCGATAAAGAGACACAGCCTTCCCTCGACGGGCTATTTGTTCATCGATGTGAGTTAGATTTACCAAGCCCATTAGAGCTTGGAATTCGTTCATTTTTGCGTTGGTACCAGGAAGCAAAACCTCTTCGGCATTCTCAATCCCAAAGTTCTGGAGCAGGTATATTTTCCTGGCTAGATTGGAGTCTGCAAAGGCTAAAGCTCCACCTTCGATTGTATTGAAAGTTTTGGTAGCATGGAAGGAAAACATCGAAATGTCGCCAAAAGAAGCTATCCCACGACCTTCTATAGTTACCCCAAATGCGTGAGCCGCATCATAGATTATCTTCAAGCCATGCTTTCGGGCAATTCGTTCGATACCCGCTACATCACATGGAATCCCGTAAACATGAACGGCAACTATTGCACTAGTATGCTCGTTTATGTTTTCTTCTATCAAAGACTCATTAATATTGAAGTTATCTCTTCGGATGTCACAAAAAACTGGTTTAAGTCCAGATCGCACAATGGCATGAGTGGTAGATGCAAACGAATATGGAGTGGTAATAATTTCACCACTCAGATCCAATGCTCTAATTGCTGTTTCTAAGGCTTGGTGTCCATTCACGAAAAGAGAAAGATTAGCAATATCCAAGTAACAGGCAAGTCTTTCTTGTAAAAGAAGACTCTTGGGTCCGTAATTAGTGAGAATATGTGATTTCCATATATCTCTCACACCATCTATAAATTCCTCGATGGGAGGGAGGAATGGTTTGGTAACATAAATGGGCTCGTTCTGCATTGCTACCGTATCGCTTTCAGTTTATAGTTTAAAAAATGATTGACTCTACGCAACGATTTGTATTATAACTACTTCAATGATTATTTCAAAGAATGGCAGCTCTTCTTTTTTGAATTGTACTCTTAGGACTCATTCCTAACACCCTGAGCTGAAAACAACTCAATCGTCTCAATAGGACGCCGACCCTGATTACGATAGCCCTGGTGTGGTCGCTCGGTATTGTAGTGGACCAACCAGGCGTCTAAATCTACCTGAAGTGCTTCCACAGATTCGTACAACTTCGTGCGAAAGGCGATGCGGAAGAATTCGTCCAGGACCGTTCGGTTGAAGCGCTCAACAAACCCATTCGTTTGCGGTCTGCGCACCTGGGTCTTGCGGTGCTCGATGTCATTGAGCTCCAGATAGAGTTCGTATGGATGGGTGTCTTTCCCGCAAAATTCACGCCCATTATCGGTCAAGATCGCATCCACCGGTAGCCCTTTTTCTTTGTAAAAAGGTAGGACGTCATTGTGGACAACTGCTACTGCTGCTTCTGGCTGTTTGGTGGTGTGCAGAAAGCCAAAGGCATAGCTGCCATAAGTATCCACGACTGCGTGCAAGTAGACCCGCCCCACGCCCTTGAGCACACCGACATAAAACGTATCTTGGGAAAGCACTTCCCCCGGCCGGCTGCTCTCGATATGCCGCTCCCGGAAGCAGGGATTGGCCTTCTCGATCCAGGCCACTTGCTGGGGGCTCAACTCGATCTGGTGTTCGAGACTTCGCTCTTCGAGCTTGAGTAGCCGCTCATAGCGAGTACCCATCTCATGCTTGTTGAGGATATTCTGAATGGTGGGATAACTGATTTTGATCCCTTCAAGAGCCAGGCTGTCGCACAGCTTGTTGCATCCCCATGTGGGGTGTTCCAGGCTAAGTTCCAAGATCCGCTCTACTTGCTCGGGAGGTGTGGTGAGAGGATTGGATTTGGGTATGGGAGGGAGATCCTTCAATCCCTCGATCCCGTGAGTCTGAAACCTGCGCTTGTATTCGTAGAATTGGGTGCGCGAAACCCCGCGCTGGCGGCAAGCCTCGCTAACATTGCGCAAACTCTCTGCCAGCTGCAAGACACTCAGTTTCTGATGTGCTACTCTTAATCCTGCGTCCATCGTGATCTCCTTGTATAATTCTACTAGTTATTCACGATGTTAGGTATGTTTCACTAGAGTACATTTGAATTTAACACCAAGCACTAGAGAACTTAGTAAGGCAATCCTTCTCCTTGTATTAGGGTCTTTCTACTATCCTTTTTACTTGTATTCACAAAACATAGGATTAGTTACCTTTAAAGAGGCAATTATTCCGTCGATATATATTCTGGTTTTTGTGTTAATCGTCTGGTTGTTATTGATACTGTTAATAGGGAAGCCACTGGTTATGGCGGTAATGATTTCGGGCTTTATTCCGATATTTTTGACCTATAATCTATTGCTAACCTTTGTCCAAAAGTTCTGGCCGCTTAACTATTGGCAAGGATTGTCTGTTTTATTCTTCACGATTGTTTTTTTTGCGAAACTGGCAGTTAAATTTCTTAATGATAAACTTCTGAGATCCGTTGCCCTGTATATTACCGTTTTTTTGATAATACTCCTTGTTATCAACGGGGTCCAGATAATCCTATATTGGTATGCCACAAATACCACAATCCCAATAAACCAATTGCCAAACTATAAGGAAACTGAACACCCGTTGCCTCAGAGGGAAACTCCAAACATTTATTATTTAATATTCGATGAATACTCAGCGTTTGATGTGATGGAGCAATTCTATGATTATGACAATACAAAGTTCTTGGATTTTCTGAGGAAAAGTGGTTTTAACGTTTCACTGACAAGTTCAAATCCTATTGCTCCAGGCCAGACCGTTATCCCTCAGACAACTTGGATACTAGCAAATTTGCTTAATCTTGACTATATCGCTGGTCCAGACGACCCGCCTGATTTGTTGAGGACCTACCGTTGGAATGGGGCTTTGTATCCTCTACTGGAAGAATACGGATATGAAGTAATAGGGAAAAGTGAGAATGATGATTTTGTTGGTTTATCATCTACCTTACCTGCTTCAACCTCTGATACTAAAACCCAAGACGGTCGATCATTCTTCCAAATCGTCTTAGGCTATTCGATAGGATCACCATTCTTTAACCAATATAGGAATCAGCGGGCAGAGATGATTCTTAATTGGTTCCAAGAGTTCCGCAAAATGGATATTCCTCCATTGGGGGGGAAATTTATTATGGGGCATATAAATTTTCCCCATTCTCCATTTGTCTTTACTGCAACTGGCGATAGAGTAAAAGAAACTGAGACTACAAATATAAAAGATAAACGGTTGTATAAGAATCAATTCATTTTCGCTACAAGTCTTATAAGAGACACCTTAGAGTATATTGTGACTACTGATCCTCAATGTGTCATTATTCTTCAATCTGACCATGGGATGCGCTATGTTGATTTCAGTGTGCCCCTAGAAGCTCAGGCAAAGATACTCAATGCAGTCTATTTCCGTGGTAGAGAACTTAACATAGAGGGTTTATCTGGGTTGAACACATTGATAGTAACGCTGAACACTGTTTTAGACTCAAATATCCCATTGCGTGCGGATGAATTGAAATGAAATCAGGGTTTAGACGATTTATATTGACTGTTGTTCTTACAGTACCGCTTTTTTTATTCTTCTATTCAGATTACATTATTGGAACATTAAAAAACGGTTCTGAACAATCAGTTGAGCGTATTCTAAACGAAGAGTTAAGAGACCTTGATACCGGTAGAGATGATGTTTTTGAAGTTCATGGAGGACTGTACCAATATAAAGCTTTAGATGATCTTCGGAGCACCATCATCCTTTCTGGTTGGGCGTTTATCGAACGAGAAAACTTGAATCCTGAGAGGTCAGTTGCATTAGTCTTTGTTGCCCCGGGGAATTTCTACCGAGTAAAGACAACGACTACCAACAGACCTGATTTAATTTTGAGGTACCCTAATTTAAAAATCCCAGGGGAAAGAATTGGTTTTACGTCAGACTTTTCGCCACTACTCTTTAATCCTGGTATATATCGACTCTATATTGAAGTCATAGAAGATGAGGAAATGAGAGGATTTCTTCGAACTAATTATTTTTTTATAAAAGATTCCACAGGTTTTTTCAAAGCTTCATATACAGTAGACGAGCTTCCATTACAAGAGCCACGATATCTCCCATCAATGTATATAAAAGGAAAAGAAAACGAAACCGTTGATTATGAACTGAATCATGTGCGAAATTATGAAGTTGAAAACAGAGATGCCAATTTATTAGTTATTTACGGGTGGGCAAATATTCCTGGTTCAGGAGAAAATGATCGGAAATGGTTGAGTGTTCTGTTGAGAAGTACCAAGAATGAATATTATCAAATTGGGGCTGCCATAGTGCCCTATTCTGAGATTTCTCCAACGGTGCCATCGCTTCTAGCTGGGGAAGCAGCTGATAGTGGGTTTTTTGCTAAAGTATACGAAGACTATCTGCCTGCTGATACTTATACGATCCTCTTATATCTCTATGAATCTGAGACGAGATTCGGAATCGTAGATACTGGCCATACAATAACACTAAATTATTAGGAAATGTAACGTCGAATGCGAATGTAAAGTTGAATTTTAAATTCGTTCAGTATTAAAGGAGACAATCAAAAATGTTCAAATTATTTTCTATCATACCTAAAGAAGTATACTATCTTGATCCTGGTTCAGGCAGCATGCTGATCCAATTCGTAATTGGCGCTGTGCTGGGAGCCGGCGTTCTCATCCGGGTGTTCTGGAATAAAATCAAGACTTTCTTTGGCGGGAAAGGCAAAGAAGATCTTGAGTTAGATGAAAACCTGGACCCAACTGCCATTGATAAAGAGCAATAAGTTTCATGGACAAAAAAAACGCAGGATCTTTCAGGGACCCAAATGGTTTCGTTTTCATGCGGGATGGTGTTGTACTTCGCCAGGTAAACAAACGTTACATAAAAGAGTACGACCAACTCATGGCAAAAGGCTTATACGAGCAGCTGACCAAAAGTAAAACCCTGCTTGCTCATCAGGAACTTGGGTTGGAGCATGCATTAGAGCCTGACATTGCTTATAAAGTCATTCAACCTGAACAGCTAGATTTTTTCTCTTATCCATATGAATGGTGTTTTGACCAGCTTAAAGATGCGGCTATCCTCACACTCGCAATTGCCCGCCGGGCACTGGAGTTTGGAATGGTCCTCAAGGATGCTAGTGCTTATAACATCCAATTTCGTGAAGGAACCCCCGTTTTTATTGATACTCTCTCCTTCGATTTATATGAAGAGGACCTACCTTGGGTAGCTTATAAACAGTTCTGTCAACATTTCCTTGCGCCATTGGCTTTGATGGTCCATCGGGATGTACGTCTGAACCAATTGCTGCGTATCTATATCGATGGTATCCCTTTGGATTTAGCCAGCAAACTTTTACCAGCCAGTACAAGGCTGAATTTGGGACTCACCACACATATTCACTTACATGCTAAATCTCAACTAAGATACGCTAATAATGAGATCGGCCGCGAAGAAATAAGTTCAAGAGGACGATTCTCAAAGACTGCGATGATAGGTCTTTTGAATAATTTGATAGAGACTGTTCGTAAACTGAATGTTCCCACCATTCATACTGAATGGACAGATTACTATGAGGATAATAATTACACCAAAGAGTCTTTTGAAAAAAAGCGCAATTTAGTAAGGGAGTTTGTCCTCAAAACTAACCCAAAAGCTGTATGGGATTTAGGTGCTAATACCGGAGAATTTAGTCGCATTGCATCTGAGATGGGTATCCCAACCGTAGCTTTCGATATCGACCATGGTGCTGTTCAGCAAAATTATGCACTTGTAAAACGTGACAAAGAGAAATATATGTTGCCATTGATCATGGATCTTACCAATCCCTCCCCAGGGTTAGGTTGGCAAAACAATGAACGTGAGTCAATGCAGAGTCGAGGTCCTGTCGACCTAGTAATGGCTTTGGCTTTGGTCCACCATCTGGCAATCTCGAATAATGTCCCTCTCGAAAAAATCGCAGAGTACTTTAAGAGCCTGAGCAAACAACTGATAATAGAGTTTGTACCTAAATCGGATTCGCAGGTGAAACGTCTTTTATCCTCTCGGGAGGATATCTTCCCTAACTATACTCTTGAGGGCTTTGAGACAGCTTTCTTAAAATACTTCAAGATCATTAAATCGCAACCAGTCGAAGGCTCAGAGCGTTGGCTTTATCTCATGCATGCTAGCGAATAGTGCTGTTTTTTTGTCATTAATGTATACTCAAGAAGACTAATTGAAATTCTGAAAAAATGGGTTTCGATCCTGTAGAGACGACAGAAGCAAGATTTATATCCAAGCAAACACCCGACTTGGGCAGTCGCTGGGAAATTTTCTCGATCCTGCTACCCTTCTTAGCCCTCACCCTCTGGATTGCCTTCTCTTTGAATACTGGCGTTTCTCCTGATGAGTGAGCCCACTATCTCTTTATTAAACACTAACCAGCATCCTGGATCTGGCAGAGGGCTTGGCTGAGGTCTATCTACAAACCCAATATCAAGGATGCGTGATGCATTTCTACCGCAACATCTTTTCTGTGGTACCTAGAGGAATAGCTAAAAAAGTGGTGGCTATGCTCCAGTCTATCCATGGCTTGAGGGACAAGTACAAAGCTTCTGGACCTTGGTCTATATGGACTTTACCTGAGAAGGTTGGCAGAAGATGAGGCCTAATAATTCCAGAAGGTTAAATCAATTCTGTTTCTGGTTTGCGCCAAGGTCGGGCATATGGAACAATCTGACAGGGCAAGCAAAGCGTGATTGAATATGCAAGATTCGGAGGAACTGATACCAAGTTGAATCTACATATCGAATAGCACTTGACACTACCTATTTGAGGTTTAGTGTTGTTCTGTGTTTAATTCAATAATTTGTTGGAGACTTTTTTGATAAGGGAATGGATTACATAACAGTAGATGATGAGTTTGCAAGTGCCTTCAGAGCCTGAAAGAATTGAGATGACAATGATTAATTTGCATGTATTGAAGGCTCTCCAATATATATCTGAAGAATCTAAGAAAAGGTTAAAAGCATTGTCAATAAAATTGACAGAATTAGAATGAAGGAGTAATCAATCCCAAGAATTTTTTTGCGTTAGTAGGTTTATACTTACAAATTACTTATTATGTTTTGTAGAACAAGAATCACTGGGATAACCAAAATAAATGTTAGATACTAAAACTCTCAAAGATAAGGATGATCGGTTCGTAACCTGGTGCTTTCTGATAATCCTTTTCGCTTTTTTCGGGATCAGTATCATCATTGCGACACACTTAAAAACCGGTATTGCTCCAGATGAGGTAGCCCATTTCCTCTTTTCTAAGCACTATGCCGAAACGATTGGCATTCCTGCCGATAGCGCTGCAACCCAAGCGACAGGGTGGTATATCAAGGACAATCCCTTTTTGTATTATTGGATTAACGGGAGAGTTCTCAACATTTATAACTTCTTTTCTCCCGAGGCTTCCGAACAGATGCGGCTGATTGTTTTGCGTATAACAAGCTCAGTCTACTCATCTATGACAATAGTTTTCTGCTACTTGGCATCGAAACTAACCATCAAAAATAAGTATTTAGCTCTGCTGCCTCCTTTTTTGTTATCCAATACATTGATGTTTGTATTTATTTCCGGTGCTGTCAGTTATGACAATTTGGCAAATCTTTTTTCTATGGCAGGTATATATTTTTTACTAAGAACTCTATATCGCCATCAGTTTTGGAAAAGCTCTTTTCTAGCTGGCGCCTTTCTATCTCTAGGAATGCTCACCAAATTTACAATAACTCCCCTGGCATTGTTTTCGTTTATCGCATGGTTGGTTTCATTAACCAAATCTCCGAGTGTTGAAAAGCTCAGCTACCAAAACATAAAGCGGCTTGCCCCCTTTATAGGATTATTTCTTATCCCGGCGATCTTCTCTGCTTTATTATATGGAGGAAACTTTCTAAAATATGGGAGTCTAACCCCTGAGTGCAACGATTTGTTTGTGAAAAAGGTTTGTGCTGAAAACCCATATCATAAACGTTACGAGCAATTTGCGCTGGATGAGAAACTGGATATCATCCTTGAATCTACAAATGAATACCCTGGAATAATAAAGTACGCATTAAAGGTTTGGCCAGAATTATTACTTCAGGGGACTGTTACGATCATGAGTCACTGGACTTTTGTCCCGCCTCAGACAATTAGAGTGTTTAAGTACTCACTCGTGATGTTGGCATTGCTGTTTTTAGGTACGTTTAAGCGTTCCAGCATGGATAGTAAGATTATTTTGTGTATTGTGATTTCATACATGTTTGTGCTTTTTATTAAAAACTATAACTCTGAGCTGATTTATGGCTTCCAACATTTTTCTATTCAAGGCAGGTACATTTTTCCTGTTATTGGCTTAGCATATATTTTGATTGCTAATTATATTTTTTTGTTATCAAATAAGTATCTGAGATTGGTCTTTGCTTTAGGATTATGCACAATATTTATTTATGCGGGGCCATTGAACTTTATTTTGTCTTATCAGGATATCTTCATTCATTGGATTACTCCATTTGGTTTATGAATAAAAGAGACAAATATTACTGAGGTCGCGTCAAAGAATTCTTAAACCAGCTTCGTAGTGTTTTCGCGCTGTTATACATAAATATTAAGATATCTAATATCCACGAATGCTTTGAGAGATGTGCCTTATAAATGTCCAAAATAGCGACTTTATTAGTAAGCTTGCCTGGTCGATTATCATCATTAATAATCCCTTGTTGGACCAGTTTGTAATAATTAGCAATTGCTCTGTCGCATAATGCACGTGTGGGACGTGCATCTTGGGGGACACTCAGGCTTCTGGATAATAAGTCTTCTAAGCTATCTATTGATTTCTCCCAACTCCATTCTTTCGCAGTCATCAAGCCGTTGCCTATCAACTTATTTCGTAATTTAGGATCGTTTATTAATCTCTGGACAGCTTCTCTTGCTTGATCAATATTAGCCTGTTCAACAACGAGGGCGTTTTCTCCATCAACGATGTATTCGTCGTATCCTGTGACTTCTCCTACTACTACTGTTCCTCCACAGGCCATCATCTCCATTGGGGGGCCAAAAAAACCTTCTACAGAACTGAGCTTTAATAAAATGTCGCAACTTGAATAGATGTTTTTCATCTGATCGATGGGAACCTGACTAAAAAAGCGGTCGCATTTCCATTCTGGTTTTGGGGTGCCCAATGAGCTCACACACCAAACTTCTACATCAAGATTAGAAACAACTTCGAAAGCTTCTTTCATCCCCTTGTATGGGAGGTCAATTGCTCCTTCTAATAATATGCGGGGTTTTTCGCTGCGTTCCTCCAGTGGACTGTCAGGAAAAAACAACTCTGGGTCTAAACCATTTGGAACGAGGCCAGCATTGATCCCAAAATTTGTCTTCAACCAGCTTCTAATCCATCTCGCTTCAGTAAAATACTGTAAATCCAACAAGTAAGATAGTGCAGTAATATCCTGGTACACACTATCAGGTTTGTGGAACCGAGTTTCATCTGATTGCACAAAATAAAACTTTTTTTTAGCGGGTAAATCAGCCAGGCTGAAACTGGTTGTCCAACCAGTTGCAATAAGTATGTCTAGATCTTTGGGTGTGTTGTTTACGGGTAGGATTGGAACATTTTGGTTCGGAAACCAATCCAAATTTCCTTGTAGATAATCGACCAACAAGCTTACCCGGTGTCCGCGTTTTAGCAGACGATTAGCATGTTGACAGATAACCGATATTCCGCCAGATACTCCAATGCCAGGCAAGATATATGCGATATTCATGAGCAAACCAGATCCTTTATTTTAAAAATCTATAGATTTTGTTATAAGCAAAAGTCAAAATATCGAGATCACTTCTAGTTTTATTTGGCAGAAAAGGTTGTACTTCCTGTAATCGAATTCTATCAATTAAATCAATGAACTTAGTTTTTGCATCCAGGACTTCTCGAACCCGGTTTAAGCCAGAATTAGCAATTAACTCTGCTTCCTCTGGGTGTTGTAAAAAATGGCTTACTTTTTCTATAAGATCGTCTTTGCTTACAATTTCTATAAAGTCGATATTAGGACGCAAGAAATCGTTTGGAGTAATTGGTTCAGAAATAACAAATGCCCCACAAGCTAAAAGCATTTGGATACGAGGTTCCCAGGATATTTCATTTTCGGCGTGGATGTTGAGACATATTTTGGACTTTCCTATATAGTCCACTAGCGGTTGTCCCCAAATGCCATGTGCAATGTGAAGAAATTCGTAGGCATGCTTCAGAGGACCAAAAAAAACTTCGCGATGGTTAGTTGACCGACCAACAAAAAAAAGATCCCATAGTTTCTTGTGTTCAACTGGCTTGTAGACTGAGGTTGAGACAGGAAATGCAAAAGCGCCGCTCAGGTTTAGGCCGTCTTTTGCTAAAAAAGATAATGACGCAGCATCATAGTGAAAGACATAGTCGTATTTCTTTTTGCGAATCTGCCTGAAGTTGAGATAACGTAATAGCGAGTCCCTGGTAAAGACAGTTTTGTTATTGATTACCCGAGGGAAGGGTTCGCTTGAAAGGCTGATCTTAAGACCCCGAAGGGATTCCAACACTTCTCCAGGGACAAATTCCCCCCGAAAAAAGAAAGCAATATCAGGGTCGAACTTGATCAGACTGGTGTAATCCTTTTCTTGGAAGGAAAATTCCATCTTAAATTCCCTTACTTCTGCGATATTGTCCAATGCGTTTTCGTATGCAAACCGAAAATACTCCGGCTGAGATATGAATGCAATTTTATTTGACCCTGTATCTCGCTGATTAATTCTGTTCAATTACTTTCTCCGTAAAGCTGTTTTCACTCGATTGATTAACCTTGAGGGAATGCTTCTGTAACTTGCCTGATACTCCAAGTTTTTTATCCGCTCATCAAGTTCATTGATTCGTATCACAAGCCGTTTTTCTTCGTTCTTGTTTATCAATGAATACTCATATGTTTGCAGGACAAGATTTTCAAAGAAACTCCGTGGAAAATCGATCAACGCGGTTGTGCTTCTTGAGCGTGCTTTAGAATACGCATCTTCCCATTTATGTACTTGATTGCGAATAAGCCAATCTCTTTCAATCAGTTTCTGGGCATTGAGCGAAAATGTTAAACAGGTTTCAGGTTCGTTTATCAAAGTCGTTATTATTTTATACCACTCATCGGGAGACGCAGCTAAAAAACCGTTATATCCATTCTCGATTATGTTCTTATAAGGGCTTACATCGCTCGCGATGCATGCAGCTCCTAAACTTGAGCACTCCAAAAATTTAATCTCACTTTTACAAGCGTTGAAAAGGTTATCTGCTAAAGGTAATAAGGCAATATCTGCTTCAACTGTTTGGAAATAATGCGCAAATGCCACATAATTAAAGAACTTCACATCCTCCCAAGAAACGTTTTGTTGACTCCGTATCGCAGTTGGTGGAGGCAACCCGATAAAACGAATCGAGAGATTATTAGGGTAATCAACTAGAATTTGTGCTAAAACATCTTCAATCAGATCTAAATCTGATTGATGGGACACGCTTCCCATGTAAATGATCTTGACTAGCCCAGAATCTGCTGCTGATTTTTGAGCCTGTTGAAAACGCCAAAAGGTATCGTCTAAATAATTAGGTAGCACGCAAATACTCTCAACGATACCTTCAAGCTGACGCTTTAGATTTTCTGTGGAAACCGTAACAAGATCTGCGTCTTTCAAAGCCTGAGCCATAGCTAAGATAGATGGACCGAAAGAAGATGTTTGGCGGTCTATGTGCGTCTTTGGGATATCAAATAAAAGATCATCAAGATCGAAGATAATGGGAATATTAAGTTCTTTTGCACGGTTAATAATGAGTTGATAACGAGGATAGTTTTCTGCAAAGTTTCTTTGAAATAAAACGAAGTCTGCCTGATTAACCAGATCAATATCATCTCTTGAAGAGTTGCCATCATTTATTTCCAAGTTGAAATTGCTGTGCGTAATAGGAGAAACTACCCGCAACTGTTCAAGGGCAGTAAGCTCGTTGTAATTTGTAAAAAAAGCAACAGTTTTCCCCTTAGTCATTTGATTTGTGACTTTCATAACTTTAGACTCTATCTCCTGGGCTCACATCCACAAATCTTCTATTTATCTCCCAGTCTTAATTGGTTTACCTATGAGGAGACCAATAAGAGATGCAAAAAAGATATAGAGCAAGGTACTCCATATAGTGTGCAGCTTATTCGCTAAAATATTGCTCAACGACGGGGAATCTTGATTTTCATTATTTGTGTTTGTGTATAGCAATGATTCCTCGGTGGTTTGCTGGTTTGTTTCCACGATTGTTGCGGTAACAGTTGCCGTAGCCGTTGCTGTTGCTGTCAGACTGGGCAGTGGCGTTGGTGTAACGGGTGCTGGTGTTTGTGTAGGCGTAGCAGGCGGGGTCACCTGTAAAAGCAGCTTCTCGCCGGGGTACCAGATGCGCTCAGCCGTTGCCCCATTCCATGCCAGCAGGTCTTGCACGTTCACTCCGTACTGTATCGCTATCCAGGTCAAATTCTGCCCCTCACGAATCACATGATAATAGTTTCCGTCGGCTTCGGGCGTCAGCATTTCGATTGCTGTAAGCGGGCGCTCTGTCGGTGTGGGGGTCTGTTCCGGTGCTGAGATTACCAGTTCCTGTCCGATTTGCAGGGGCCAATCCACTTTCCAGTGGTTCAGCCGCAGCAAGGTATCCACGCTTACCCCGTAAGCCATCGAAATTGTTGATAGGTTTTGGTACACCGCCACGGTATGCACGGTGCGTCCTTCTGCATCCGGGGTAGCAATCGCAATCATCCCCGCCGGCGTTGATGTCAGGTATCCAGCCGCTCCCTCAGTTGGTATCTTCAGCACATCGCCAATCTGCAGTTTATAGTTCTCGGGCAGGTTGTTCCAACGCAAGATCTCCTTAATGGTTACCTTATAGGCTACTGCAATAGCCCAGAAACTCTGGCCGGACTTAACCTCATGCAAAATAACACCGTCTTCACCTGCCTCTGCTACCGTCACTGGAACGATAATCCCCGGAACGCTTGGCCGAACCGCACCTGGGTCTCCAGGGTCCGCAGACTGCACGGGGGTCCAGTCACCCACCTCGCAGGCTTTTCCCGCTACTGCTGCTGCCTGCAGGATGTAGTAGGTCATTCCATTACTGGCCGTTGCAGAGCCGGCTCCAACATGGCAGTATTGCAGCTCGGTTGCAGGGCGCATATGATCAAAATCGGCCCAGTAGTTGGAAATGATCGCATCGATGGTGATACTGTCGCTCCCTACAGCAAAGTTTTCGGTTGCCAGTACTCTTGCGCCACCACCGTACCCCGCTGCCTGGATGCGCCCAGCAACGTCTCCGATATGCCAGCTGGATAAATTCGCTGCCATTATTTCAGCAGTGCCTTGTGCTACAGCATTTACGATGGGATCTTCAATCAGCGGAGGCAAACCGTTGGCTACTCGCAGCGAGTTCATTGCTGCGATCAGCTCCCAAGGGCTCACACTACGGGCTGGGGCTTGCGGGGCTGCTGCCAGAACCCGTGCCCCCTCAAAAGGGGCTATTAGGATTGCAAAAATGCAAACCATTAACCCAAAGCGAATTGCCCTCTGAGCATGCATAATGAAATGTATACCACAATTTCCAGCCCTCATTGATTCATCTACCTGCTATCAAACCAAGCTGTACCATTCAAAACCTCCTCCTTGGCATCGTACTGTTTACGGGTAAAATGAAGACTATGACCAAACTTGTAGTGCAAATTCCCGCGTACAACGAAGCTGAAACCTTGCCCCGGGTGCTGGCCGACATCCCGCTCCAAATCCCCGGTATCAATCAGGTGCAAATCATTGTTGTGGATGATGGCTCTATCGATGGTACAGCCCAAGCCGCACTGGCATCCGGTGCCCATGCCGTTTTGCGGCACCGCAGCAATCGTGGCCTTTCCAAGGCTTTCATCAGCGGCTTACAGTTTGCTCTTGCTTTGGGTGCCGATTACATCGTCAATACTGATGCCGATGGTCAATACCCCGGCCAAGCGATTCCCAGTCTCATTGCCCCCTTACTCAGAGGTGAAGCCGACTTGGTCATTGGCGACCGCCAACTGGCTAAAAACCAGCATTTCTCACCCTTCAAACGTTTCTTAGAGGGATTGGGCTCTTGGTTCGTGCGCAAAGTATCAGCCACCCAGGTACCAGATGCTGCCAGCGGTTTTAGAGCCTTTAGCCGTTTTGCAGCGTTACCTTTGCAAGTCTACAACCCCTATTCTTACACCCTAGAAACACTCATCCAGGCAGGCAAAGAAAAAATGCAGATTGGCTCGGTGCCTATTCAAACCAATGCCACTCCAAGGGTCTCGCGCTTGCACAAAGGTATTTTGCATTTCATTCTTAATCAGGGCGGGGCGATTATTCGTTCCTATGTGCTCTACCAACCCTTGCGCACTTTCCTTTCCTTAGGCTCGCTGCTCTTCCTGGCCGGCGCTGCACTCCTTTTGCGTTTTTTGTTCTTTTATCTCAGCCAACCGGATGCCACCGGTCGCCTGGTCCAGTCTGTATCGATAGGCGGTACGCTTATCATCGCCGGATTTATTCTGGTGATTATCGGTTTTTTAGGCGATGCTCTGCGCGCTAATCGCCAATTGAATCAGGAAATCATGATTCAAAAGCGCGACTCAATCCATATTGAAGATCTTGCCCAAACTGACACTTTCTTGGGACACCCCGTGCTTACCCCTGCCCCAAAAAAACCAGCCTGACGTGGTTTGTTGTCTCCCAGGAACCTGTTAAAAAACCCGTTTTGCGAAATTTCAGAATTTTTAAGTTGGCGCTCAATAGCGCTGTGCTATACTTTTAAGTCTGATCGGTAGCCTTGGATGCAAAGCCTGTGAAGAGCCCAGGCAGGCTCCGGTCGCCCAAAGGATCTTAATTAGGATTTGTAGCAAAGCATGTCTTTTGTTCATTTGCATGTTCATTCTTCCTATTCCATCTTAGATGGGTTTGGTAAGCCATCGGAACTGGTTGCCCAGGTGAAAGCATTGGGCATGCCAGCCGTTGCACTTACCGACCACGGAACCATGTTTGGAACAATCGATTTCTTTAAAGCAGCCACCAAGGCTGGAATTAAACCGATCATCGGCCTTGAAGCCTACCTGGCGCCGCGTACACGCTTTGATAAAGATGTTCAAAAAGATCGTCGCCCTTTCCATCTCTTGCTCCTGGCAGAGAACATGGTTGGGTACCATAACCTACTTAAAATCGCCTCAGTTTCACAATTAGAAGGTTTTTATTACCATCCCCGCATCGATCGCGACTTCTTGCGCGACCATCATGAAGGCATTATTGCTGCTTCGGCCTGCCTTTCCGGTGAGATTCCCCGCGCTTTACTGGAAGAAGATACTGAAAAAGCAGAACGGGCTTTGGATTGGTATCGGAGTACCTTCGGAGAAAACAATTTCTTTCTGGAGCTGCAAAAACACGATTTACCTGAGCTGGATAAGGTCAACGAGGCCATCATTGAACTTGCCAAAAAAACGGGGACAGGATTAATTGCCACCAACGATGTGCATTACCTCAAAAGAGAAGATGCAGAGTTGCAGGACATCCTGCTGGCAGTGCAAACCGGTAAGCTTCTTAGCGATCCCTCGCGCATGAAAATGGGTAACGACACTTACTACTTGCGCAGCCCGCAAGAGATGGCTGCGCTCTTCAGCGAGACTCCTGAAGCCATTGTAAATACCCTGCAAATTGCAGAACGGTGCCATGTAGATCTGCACCGCAAGGGCTACCACCTGCCAAAATTCGAAATTCCCAAAGGCTACGAAACGAAAACCTACCTTGAACAGTTGTGTCAGGAAGGTCTAAAACGGCGTATTCCCCAAACTGCGGATTCTTCTGAGGTGCAACAGCGTCTGGAGCACGAGCTAAAGGTAATTCACGAAATGGGCTTTGATGCCTACTTCCTGATCGTATGGGATTTATGTCGGTTTAGTCGTGAGCAAGGTATTTGGTACAACGTACGTGGTTCAGGAAATGGGTCCATGGTTGCCTTTGCACTGAATATCACCAGTGTTAACCCCTTGGATTACAATCTGCTCTTCGAACGCTTTCTTAACCCAAACCGGATAACGATGCCAGATATCGATCTGGACTTCCAGGACGACCGGCGTGCCGAAGTAATGGAATATTGCAACCAAAAGTACGGTTCCGACAAAGTGGCCCAAATTATTACTTTTGGTCAGATTGCGGCTCGGGGAGCCATCCGGGATGTAGGCCGGGTAATGGATATCCCCTTGGCTGAGGTGGACCGTGTTGCAAAGCTAGTGCCGGGCCCAGTACAAGGCAAAAACCAGCCCATCAGCAATGCACTCGAGACGGTTTCGGAGCTGCGTGCGATCTACGAATCCTCTGATCAAATGAAAAGGCTGATTGACACTGCCGGGCGATTGGAAGGCGCCATCCGTAACCTGGGCACACATGCAGCTGGGGTTATCATCAGCGATGAGCCGCTCACACAGTATTTGCCCTTGCATCGTCCAACTAGCCAAAGCGATGAAACTCCAATCCGTTCCGTTACCCAGTTCGAAATGGACGTAATCAACGATCTCGGCCTTTTAAAGGTTGATTTCTTAGGCTTGGTAACGCTTACAATCATGGCTCGGGCGTGCGATTTAATTGCCCAGCGGCATGACAAACACTTCGATTTAGATAGTATCCCTATTGATGACCCTGAAGTGTTTAAGTTCATCAGCGAAGGACATACCGTTGGTCTGTTCCAGATGGAAGGCACTGGAATGACGCGTTACATTATGCAGATGCGCCCCCAAACGGTAAACCATGTCATCGCCATCGTCGCCCTGTTCCGGCCCGGACCTATGGAGATCATTCCCAATTTTATTGAGCGCATGCACGGTCGCGATCTGGTAAATTACCAGCACCCGCTTCTGGAACCCATTCTTAACGAAACCTACGGTCATGCTGTTTACCAGGAGCAAATTATGCTGGCGGCCATGAAACTGGCAAATTATTCAGCTGCCGACTCTGACGACCTGCGTTCTGCGATTTCAAAGAAAAAAGAGAAGGAAGTAGCCAAGCATCATAGCAAATTTGTGGAAGGTGCGAAGGCAAATGGCATTCAGGAGGCTACTGCAGAGGCTATCTGGGCCCATTGGGAAGCTTTTGCACATTACGGTTTTAATAAGAGTCACGCTACCAATTATGGAATGATCGCAGTAAAAACTGCTTATCTCAAACGCTACTACCCTGCTGAATATATGACTGCCTTACTTTCAGCCTGGAAGAACGATACGGAAAAATGCGCTGCCTATGTGGCAGAGTGCAGGGCCTTGGGCCTGGAGGTTTTGCCGCCAGACGTAAACAGTAGCGGTTATGACTTTACCATCGCCGACCGTCCCGATGGAAAGGCTTCCATACGCTTTGGCCTGGGAGCTGTGAAGAATGTTGGTCAGGCACCTGTAGATCAAATAATGGCAGCACGCGGAAATACCCCTTTTAGCGATATCAACAATTTTGTGCGCAGGGTGGACTTGCGCAGTGTGGGAAAGCGCCCTTTGGAGTGCCTTATTAAGGTTGGCGCTTTAGATGCGTTTGGCAGCCGCTATGCATTACTGCGAGCGATTGATACCATGGTAAGTGTCTCGACCAGCCATTTTAAAGCGCTGGAATCGGGCCAAATGATGCTTTTTGGGAGCAGCAACGAGGCAATCGGAACAGTGCAGTTGGGCAGCAGTAGTGCTCTCCACCCTACCGAACAGCTGGAATGGGAAAAAGAGCTTTTGGGCATCTATGTGACCGACAACCCCATTAGTTCCTACATGAGTTTGCTAACCGATAAGATCACACATCTTTCCAGCGATTTAGCCGACCTCGAGAAAGACGAGCGGGTAACAATTGGTGGCGTGGTTAAAAAGGTACGCCCTTTGCTTACGCGCAAAAACGAAAACATGGGCTTTGTTACCATCGAAGACAATATTGGTGAGATGGACCTGGTTGTCTTTCCCCGTATATGGGAAGCAAATCGCGGCGATCTGGAAACCGGTGCAGTCCTGTTTGTACAGGGTAAGGCCGACCCACGTGACCAAGGTGTGCAGATTTTGGCTGACAAAATTACGCGGTTGAGGGATGCGGATGCCCAAATGCCAGCAAACGACCGCAACAAAGGTCCTTTTTA
Organism: Anaerolineaceae bacterium; assembly: GCA_040772305.1. GTDB lineage: Bacteria > Chloroflexota > Anaerolineae > Anaerolineales > Anaerolineaceae > Mesolinea. The sequence goes on along the minus strand of JAXGYK010000001.1, from coordinate 449,577 downwards.
CGAACAGCTGATTGAAAGATATCTTCCAAATATGCGTGTGCTTTCACGCTTTGCCTGGCACCCCATGGGGGATCTGCCACTAGCTGCAGAAGAATTGGAAGAGTTGAATGATTTTGATATCCCACTGGACTTACCAGAGGAGCCGGAATGGGAAGACGAAAGATCGCAGGTGATGGAAAGGGTATTAAGTTATGACCTTGCATCTGAGCTTGAGGACCCTCCCGAAACACAAATGATTGAATCTCTTGGTCTAGAACTAGATTCTATGACTGCAGATGAACCTGTCGCGACGATTGAGTTAGAACCTGACCTGCCCACAGACCAGCAAACCAAAATAGTGCAGCCAGATTTGGTAATCACGATTAGCAGCTGCGGCGAACCAGAAAAAGACCTGCGGCGCATCCGCAATATGTATGGCTACCTGTGTTCGCACCCTGGTGACGGGCGCTTTGCATTTCACATTTCCGAACACGATAACATTTTTGTACTCGAATTTCCGAATGATCGTATTGAACTTAGCGAAACATTGCGCAAAGGGCTTAGACGGTATGCCGGCCCGGAAGATGTCTTTACCTGGCGCGACTAAGGGTTAAAATAACCTGTTTTCATTTCTGCGAGTTTGTTCCCATTCCTTTTAGCTATAATTTATGTATTCGTTTCACCAGGAGGTGTGTCTTATGCCAGAAACAGTACGATTGGCTCTTTTGGGGTTTGGAAACGTTGGTCAGGCTTTAGCCCAGTTACTTCAGGAAAAAAAGGAAGAGCTGCTCCAGCGTTATGATCTTGAGTTTGTTATTACTGGTGTGCGTACCTTTCGCCATGGCACAGCAATTAATCCAAAAGGCTTGGCGCTTAACCAGTTATTGGAAGTGCAGGCTCAGGACCAAAGCCTGGACATGCTGGATCAGTCAAGTTTTAAAGGAGACAGCTTCGCTTTTTTGCGTTCTTGTCCCGCAGATGTTCTGGTTGAAACAACTCCGGTAAATCCTCAAAGCGGTCAGCCGGCGATGAATCATATTCGTGAAGCATTACTGCAAGGCTGGCATGCAGTTACTGCGAACAAAGGCCCGGTTGTTTATGGTTACCGCGAACTGAATAAGATTGCAGTTGAACGTGGCCGCAGTTTTATGTTCGAGTCTACTGTTATGGACGGTGCTCCTATTTTTTCACTGTTTCGGTCGTCCTTGGCAGGGGCTAAACTTTTAGGCTTTGAAGGTATTCTGAACTCCTGCACAAACTTGCTTTTGGAGCGTATGGAAGCAGGCGATACCCTTGATGAAGCGATTGCTTATGGGAATTCGATTGGCATCACCGAGACTGATCCCAGTAATGATGTAGATGGCTGGGATGCTTCGATTAAAGTAGCTGCCTTGGCTACCGTATTGATGAACCACTCGCTAACCCCTTTGGATGTGGATCGTACGGGTATTCGTGGCATTAGTGCAGAAATGATTGCAGCGGCTAAGGCTGCCGGCGAGCGCTGGAAACTGGTTTGCACGGGTAAATGGGAAGGCCAGAATTTTATTGCCCGGGTGAGGCCTCAGCGCGTAAATTCCGAATCGCCACTTTATAGCGTGAGCGGCACCTCCTCATTTGTCACTTTTTACCTGGATGTTTTGCCTGGTTTAGGCATCTTAGAAAGCAACCCTAGTCCAAAAACGACAGCTTTTGGATTGCTTTCAGATCTTCTCTTTATTTACCGAGGCACTTAATGCCTCTCGTTTATCTGGGCTTGGGGACCAATCTAGGCGACCGGCCTGCAAACCTTGAAAATGCCCGAAAAGCATTGCAGCAGGCGATGACAATTCTTCGGGCTTCTTCTATATACGAAACGGAGCCTTGGGGTTTTCAGGATCAACCTGCCTTTCTAAACCAAGTGCTTAAAGTAAGCACTTCTTTTGAGCCCTTAAAGCTTTTGGATTTTTTGAAGAACGTTGAATCTGAAATGGGCCGCCTTGCTAACTTTCGGTACGGTCCGCGCCTGATTGATCTGGACATCCTTTTGTATGGCCGGCAGGTAATCAAAACACAAGGATTGCAGATCCCGCACCCGCACTTGCATGAGCGTGCATTTGTGCTTGAGCCTCTGGCTGAAATTGCGCCAAACTTGGTTCATCCCTTAATGCATAAACGGATTAGTACTTTGCTTGCTCAGGCAGAAGATCGCGATGGGGTAAAAAAGTGGACATAGTCTTGGCTGCGTTTGTCCTGTTTTTGCCTGGTTTGGCTTGGTGGCTCTGGCTTGGGGATAAAGAAGAGGATCCCGGACAGGCCTTAGCCAAAGCGCTTGGGTATAACATTGCCATAACAGGCGTGGGAGCAATGCTCTTGGGAGCTTTAAAGTTAAGCGTCAATTCTGCGTTTCTGGCAGTATATCTTCTTATTTCAGCCTTCCTCTGCGTGGCAGCTGTCTTGCGCCGCAAGCCACCTCTTTTCTTTAAAGGCTGGATTTGGGCTGTTTTAGGGTTTGCTCTGCTTTTGGCTTGGCGTTTTTGGCAGGCGCGCAGCCTGATACTGCCTAATTGGACCGATTCTTTGCACCACACTTTGATTGTGCGTAAATTTATGGAAGCCGGAACGCTGCCCCGCAATTTGGACCCCTATTTGCCTAACCCATTTTCCTATCATTATGCTTTTCATAGTTTTGCAGCGCTTTTTGGAACCATAGCAGGTATCGAGCCTGGTCAGGCCGTTCTGACCCTTGGGAATATTCTTATGGCCGCTGCAAGCTTATCAGTTTACAGTTTTACAAAAACACTTAGCCGTAATTCCATAACAGCTGTTCTTGCTGCGGGCTTAAGCGCTTTTGCTTTGCGTATGCCTGGCTATTACCTTACCTGGGGGCGCTATACCCTGCTGGTTGGTATGTTCTTACTGCCGCTGGTGATGGATGAGGCTTTTGCGGCTCTGCGTGGCAAACGCAGCTTTTTTCAGATTGCCAGCCTGGGGCTGCTGTTTGCTGGCACAGTACTGGGACATTATTTTATGGTGGTGCTTCTGGCGTTGTTTTTCCCTGTCTTGATCATGAATTGGCTTCTATCTAAATTTTCGCAGCGCAGCTGGAACTGGAAGCAGCTATTATGCTTTTTCTTGCCTTTAAGCTTAGCTGCTCTTGGGCTTTTGCCTTGGTTTCTTCGAGTTAAGCGTTTGGCAGAGGGGGTAGTCAACACCGAGCCGCTGCGCATTCTAAGTGTTGACGCTTCTGCGCAATGGCCTTACTTAGGACAGTTGCTTGGACCAGGATTGGGCGTTGTGTTGGCTTTGCTCGCAATCCCGGGTGCTTTGATGCTTCTTAAGACAGAATGGCGTGCATTTGGAATATGGGCTTTACTGCTTGGTTTTTTATGTCTCCCTACAGGGCTGCACCTGATGACTTTTCGCCCCGATTATTTCGCAATGATCCTCTACTTTCCTGTGGCGGTCTGCCTGGCATATTTTTTTTACTGGGTTTGCTCATGGCTCAACAAGCCTTACCCCCTGTATTTGAATGCGCAGACACTGGTTCAGCTGGGTTTGACAATGCTTATAGTTACCGGAGCCTTTCAAAACGCAAACCCCATCAATCCGCAAACAGTTCTGGTGAACAAGGCCGATCTGGATGCACTGCACTGGGTGCGGGAGCATATTCCACGCGGGGCACGCTTTTTTGTCAATACTGTTCCCTGGGGCTGGGAGTATTACCGGGGAGTGGATGGCGGTGCGTGGCTGCTGCCCTATACTGGTAATTGGAGCTTGGCTCCAACAATATTTTATGGTCAAACCCAGGACTACGAAATGGTAGCTCTATGGAAGGACTGGAGTATGCGGGCTGCCAAGGTAACAAGATGTGAGACTGATTTTTGGGAACTTGTGGAAGAGGCAAACTTGGATTACGTATATGCACGTAACGGTACGGGAGGCTTGCAGCCGCTGGTTTTAGACCAATGCCAGGGATTAGTTCGATTGTACATAAGTGATGGCGTGGGTATTTGGTTCATTAAGAATAAGTGATGATAAAATTCCCGAATTCTTTTTAAATGACTACAATAAGGAGAGTATATATAGAGGTATAGAGATAATGGAAAATATCACGCCACATGGCTCCTTAATTACACAGAAAGAACGTGAAAGCCTGAATGGTCACAAAGCGCTTGTGCTTTGGTTTACTGGTCTTTCTGGCAGCGGGAAAAGCAGTATTGCTGCCGAAGTAGAGAGGATTCTGGTGCACGAATATGGTGGCCATACAGCCTTTTTAGACGGTGACACCTTGCGCAGTGGTCTCAATAAGGGTTTAGGTTTTAGCGCAGAAGACCGCAGTGAAAACATTCGCCGCGCAGGAGAAGTGGCTGCTTTAATGGTTGCATCGGGTCTTATTGTGTCAGCAGCATTTATTAGCCCCTTTGCGGTTGATCGGGAAGCTGTTCGTAAACGCTTACCTAAAGAATGTTTTTGGGAAGTGTTTGTCGACTGCCCGCTGGAAGTTTGCCAGGCCCGTGACCCTAAAAAGCTATACCAGCGTGCGAATCAGGGTAAAATCACCAACTTTACCGGTATTAGCTCCCCCTATGAAGTTCCCTTGGCACCGGAGATACATCTGCATAGCGACCAGGATGATGTGCAAACCTGTGCTCGCCAGGTGATCAGCCGCTTGCTGGAAGCAGGCGTGATAGAATAGCGGCCTGACTAGCCTAATTACATTAACTATGGCAAAAGAAAATTTGATGGAAGAAAGTAATCTCTGAAACACTGTGGACAGCTGTTTTAGTGGCATATAGGTGGAACTAAGAAGTAGCTTAGTTCCTGTAGATTACAGGAAGAAAATAAGATTGTAACTACGTACTATTGACATTGAAACGGTCATTCTTACTCAGGGTAAACTAAGCGCAGGATGGATATTCGTATTTATTTTGATTACCTATTGCGGAAACTATTTCTCAAACCAAAAGACTTCAAGAACTCTGAAGACTATTGGTTGAAGCGCTATCGTATCGGCGGAAATTCTGGTGCTGGTTCTTATAACGAGTTGGCAAGGAATAAAGCTCGCATTCTCAATTCCCTGATACACGAACTAGAGATTACCAGCATCATTGAACATGGGTGTGGTGATGGAGAACAGTTGAAATTAATCCAAGTAGAAAGTTACATAGGGTTAGATATAAGCCCTGAGGCAATTCGATTATGCACAAGGAAGTTTAAAGGAGATCAAAGCAAAGCCTTTTTTCTATACGAAGATTTTGTCAGAGACGAAAAGGCAGAGGCGTCCGTCTCACTTGATGTAACTTATCATTTAGTTAAAGATGAAGTGTTTGAAGCTCATATGTCTAGGTTATTTCGAAGTGCAAGGAGCTACGTTATAATCTATTTCTCAAATACAAGTGAGCAATATGACAATAAGGCAAAACATGTTTGCCACAAGCAAGTTTACAGACTGGATTAAGAAAGAGCTGCCTGATTCTAAATAGCATAAGAAAGACTGTAAGCAATGAATCAAACACAGGCCCATCAGTTAATTATACTTTGTGTGACTTTTATGTTTATCAAAATGACTTGATTAAGGTATGAAAATCGCATTTGTTACAACCAATTACCCTCGTTGGAAGAATGATAACCGAGCTCCTTTTATACATGGATTAGCCCAAACTCTAAAACAGAAAGGCTGTAATGTGCGTGTTGTCACTATGCATAATCCTGGCTCTAAACAATACGAAATTATTGATGGAATAGAAATTATACGTTTGAGATATGCTTGGAATAAGGCCGAAACCTTGCAATCAACTCCTGCTGGAATTCCCATAGAATGGAAGAAGAACTTTCGTTCAAAAATTCTGCTCGCGGTGTTTTTTTTCCATCTTCTGATTCGTTTGCCTAGGTTATTGCGAGGTGTTGATGTTGTCCATGCACACTGGACTCTTTCGGGTTTGGCGGTGCGACTCTCAAAGGTATTCCACGGAATTCCTTATGTTCTGACTGTACACGGGAGTGATATATATCAGGCAAATGGCCCGTTATTGACGAAAATAAATCGATTTTCCCTAGTGGGTGCTTCACACATCATGTGCGTTGGCTCGGATCTAGCTAATGAGGTAACTAAGCTTGGACTCGACAGTTCGAAAATTAAGGTAATTTCGATGGGAGTTAACACTGAAAGATTTAGTGTATTGCCTCTATGTGCTCGAAAAAACCAAATATTGTATGTAGGATCTCTTATAAAAAGAAAAGCAGTAGACACATTGCTAATCGCTTTCTCGCAAATTCCTTCCATTGAATATGAGCTTCTTATTGTCGGAGACGGTCCTGAACGTGAAAATTTATTACTCCTAAACGATTCTTTTCCTGGATCACACCGTGTCCATTTTTTAGGGACGGTTGCTCCTGAAAAAGTTATTGAACTCAATAGTTACTCTAAGGTGTTCGTCCTTCCATCTATTGAAGAGGGCTTGGGAGTTGTATTGCTTGAGGCGCTCTCTGCTGGTACGCCATGCATTGCTTCCAGAGTTGGGGGCATCCCAGACGCAATAGATGAAAGTGTGGGTCGTCTGGTTGAACCAAATTGCCCACAGCAGATTGCCCGAGCTTTAATGGAATTGCTATCTGATGGTCAACTCTGGCAGGAATGTAGTCTTGCTGCACGAAAGCGAGCCGAAGACACTTTTGATTGGCAGGTAATTGCAACAAAAACCTTACAAATCTATAAAGCAGCATTACAGACTTTTAAACATGAGTTCTAATGATGGCCTATAAGAAACATCAGCAGTCATTTAGATCCTTTCTTAAGTTGAGTGGATTTTGGCGTTTTTATTCTCCAGTTGCTTATCAATACTGGAAAAAGACAATTAAAGGCCTTCCCCAAAAATTTCATCCTTCTGGAAGAACTTTGGATCTTGGCGCAGGCCAAGCTTCCTATCAATCCGATTTGGGTTCGAAGAACACTTATTTTTCCTGTGATATTTCTATATCCGAAGGTAATAATCCTGTAATTTCAGACGCCTTGGATCTCCCTTTTTCTGCGGGTGTTTTTGATAGTGCGGTGTTGTTTCAGGTCCTTGAACACCTTAAGAACCCAGGAAAAGGATTGGATGAACTACATCGGGTAGTAAAATCAAAAGGCCTCATAATTATGACAGTGCCTCATATTAGTCGGCTCCACGACCTCCCAAATGACTTCTTCAGGTTTACGGAGTTTGGCTTGCAGCATTTGCTTGAAGAAGCTTCAATGAGAGTAATATTTATTCAGCCTGTTGGCGGTTTAATTGCTTTTCTAGGACATCAGATTTCCCTGGTTCTTGCTATGTATATTGCCCGATTAGGTCCTTTTAGACTTCCTTTGTTTTACTTGCTAAAATATTTGTTTGTATTACCTACAAGCTTTTTAGATAGCTTGCTGAGCACGAAAAAATACTTTCCACACGGATACTTCATTGTTGCAGAAAATTGATTGGCCTAAGTTAAAAAAGAAAATCTATCCAATTCTTATGGTGATTGGAGGGTTGTTTTTTACCTATCTAGTTTACCGTGTAGGAGTTGACTTCTTTAAATCTGACTTAAGAAATTCTTGGAAACCACAGTACTTCTTTTTTGCCATTCTCCCAATAGTGATAATCCATTTCCTCCATATACTGAACTACTTTTGTGTTATTCGGGAAGGCCACCGAGATATTAATTTTCAAGAAAGTCTTATTGCATACGCTTCCACTTTTATTCCAAAATATATACCTGGAACTGTTTGGGGCTACTTGGCGCGGGATCGCTTATTATCCGTTGATTACGCTGTACCGTCACGATGGGTATGGGAAACATCAATGTACGAAGTATTGTACGTAATCTGTAGCGGTCTTTTTGTAGCAGCTTTTTGGCACTTTAACAACGACTTTAGGATTATCCTAACTATCTTAAGTATAGCTATACTGTTTTTGGTTTGGAAGATAATCGTTTTTTTATCGAACAAGGTTGGCAATTATTCTAAGACACCGTTACGTTTTCAAACTTGGCTCATAGCAAATGCAGTAACATCATTTCAATGGGTCCTATATGGTGTGTCTCTACACTATCTCTTTAGAGCAATCAACATCAGCGATACTCCACTGCTTGCTCTTTCTTCCACATATGCCTTTGCATGGGTTCTTGGTTTTCTGATGGTATTTGTGCCACTTGGACTTGGTGTTAGAGAAATGACTCTTTCAACAATGCTTAATAAAGTTGTTGGTGTACCAAATGAGGCTGCTACATTTGTAGCAGTAGTATCTCGTATTACAGTAATAATTTCAGAACTTACTTGGTTTTTGGTAGCGATTTCTCTCAGAACTCACCGAAAACGACGCAATTAACCCATTTGTACTATTGATTAGTACTATAGCCTCGCGCTAGAATAAGCACAGGAGGAGGTCGCTATGTCACGCAAACATAATTTCCTTGCAATTATTCTATCTTTAGTTCTCATTGTCTGCCTGCTTCCAGGCTCTGCAAACTTGGTTTCAGCAGCTTCAACATCTAAAAAGTTGTCCACAAATTTTACTTTGGTCAACCTAAAGGACACTACTGCTAATGTTGTTGTTCAATACAACAAACCCGATGGAACAAATTGGGGTGCATCCAGCTTTACTAATTTTTCGATTGCCCCTGGCGCCAATGAGATTGTGCGTCAATACTTTGATCCTGGTCTTACTGCTGGTACTGGCTCAGTAGTTGTCTCTTCTGACCAGGAATTGGGTGCGCTTGTACAAATGATGGCCAGGGAAGGTGTGCCATCAATGTCAGCGTATACAGGCATTTCACAGACCTCTACTGCTTGGTACGTCCCATTGCTTGCGCATCATGGCGGGACTGCGTATGGTGTAGCAAATTCTCAAATCAGTATCCAGAACGCCGGAGATGCAGCTAATATCAGTGTGGCTCTATTTGCCCGTGGTGCGGCTATGCCTACCATGACAAAAGTATTTCCTAATGTTCCCCAAGGCGGATCTATTCTGTTTGATTTAGAGCCTGAGGCTGGCCTGGGAGAAAATTGGTGGGGGTCAGCTGAGGTTACAAGTTCCAGCCCGCTGGCTGTGATGTCCAATATGTTTACTGGTGCTGATGCTTTAGTCTCCTTCAATGGAACTCCCCAGGAAACTGTGAAATCTAGCTGGTTCATACCCTATTTTTATGTCCGTTTGGCGAACACATTAGTAACTACGATCGTCCTCCAGAACGTGAGCGGAACTCAAATTCCAGCGGGTGATTTGTCACTGATTTGTACTAAGGATCCTACTGCGCCTGGCTCACAGACCTTCACTGTAAATAACGATGTAGCGATTTCTAACAACAGTGCTTATGATTTTAATCCACTTACGGATCTTGTACGTTTCCCTGAGGCTGGATGGTATGGTGGCTGTAAGATTTCTTCCGCGAGTGGTAAGCAGTTTACAATGATGATTCTAAATCGGAAGATAGCTGAAACTGGTCATGCAGCATTCGAGGCTATACCTGGCGATTTGCAAACAAAAAAGGTGACAATTCCCTTAGTTGCTAAACGTCTTGCCAACGGCTTTGCAACAGCCTTTGCAGTACAAAATTTGAGTGCTAGCGACATCACCGTTACTATTACTTACACACCTGAAGGCGGGGTTGGAACTCCAATTGTAAGAAGAGGTGTATTAATACCAGCCAATGCAAGTATTCAAAGGAATTTCCGCCTTGCTGATACCGAAGGTCTCCCCGATGGTTGGGTTGGTGCAGCAACCATTGTATCAGACAACAAGCCGATTGCAGGATTTGCATCTAACTGGAATCTGGCGCCGTCAGGCGATCAAATGCTGGCTTATCTGCCTTTTCATACAAGCCCTTAATCATAATAATTAATAGCGCTGGCCCTCTTTACAATTCAAGGAGGACCAGTTTTTAAGGATATGAGAAAAACCATCAGAGGCTTCCTGTTTATAGTTTTCATCTTTATTATTCAGAGATGTGGTCAAGTCAGGCCTTCGGTATTAATTCTTGGGGGAGCCTTGACCTTGGAACCAAATCGGGCTGTCTCAAGTGACTTGAGTGCCATTGGACAAGAACCCCGCTACCTCGAGATTGCTGCTAAGGAATTTGGGGAAGTTACCGGTCTCTTATTTATCATTGATATGGATCGGCCTCTATCGGTAATGAGAGCAATGTTGTCGCCAGCTATAATGGAAGAAGATATTTGTCACGTTCCTCCAATTATTACAGGTGGCAGAGAGGAGCTTGGGGACGTTATTTTCTATACTGACGCAGATGGCAGATTTACTGCTTCTTCTGTAAAGCCAGGCCATTATTTTATTATCGTGAACTATCCAGATCACACAGAAATTGCCAAGCACCCTAACGATCCTACAAGACCCTTGTGCATTGAAGTAAGGGCGGGAACCAAACTTGACTTGGGAACTCTTTATATATATAGATAATAAAGAAAAACTAATTATTCAATAACAACGGTAAACTTATGCGGTATTCAGGTACAAACCATGTTATTGAGGAATTGCTGTCATTAATTTGTTCTACTAGTATCAGGCTGTTTTCAAATTTAACTAAAAAAATTGCTTTGATGGCCTTGTTCTGAAGGGTTGATACCTTTTTCCATTCTGCATCAATAGCATCGAATCGATATAGAACCCCATTGAGGTAAAGAAATGGTGTTGCGTTGCTAACAGCTGCAGAACAGACTCTGCAGGGAACAGGTAGGATAGAGTCTTCCATTTCTCTATGTTGATCTTGAAAAGCAAGAACTTCACTAAATGCTTCCACTGTCATACTTGGCCCGTGCTGATCCTCTCCACCTAAAATATAGAATCTGTCGTTGTATCGCAGGCTTGCGATTTTTTTTCTGGACTGAATTAGGTTTCCTAAAAGGGTCCAAGTATCTAATGATGGGTCGTATTCCCATACATCAGAAACTAAACCGTGTGTGTTCTCACCTCCAAAAAGGATTAGTTTGCCGTCGATTGATTCAGAAGCATAATTCCAAACGCCTTGGACAAGATCTTTTTTTTGAACCCACTTTGACGACACGATATTGTATACAAACAGTTTGTTCGACGCAGTTCCATCCAAAGTCTGACCACCCGCTACATACAAATTACTGCGAATCCTTTCTAATTTCACTCCGCGTAATGCTACAGGTAGTTCTGAAACAATTTGCGATTGTTGATTTCTTAGGTCGACTTTAACAAGAGATGTCCTATCGTGATCGTTAGCTAATAAGTAGAGCTGATCTTGATATACAACGCCGGTACTTTCAAGACCACCGTTTGGAATCGAAAAAACTACACGGCTTTCATTGCTTTCAAGAGTTGGTTTGTTTTTGTTTAATCCTGAAAAAAAGAAGAGGCTCAATGACACAAAAGCCAGTACTGCTCCGATGACCAGTCCCATACTTCTTATTTGCATTAATTTGGTCTTACGAATTGGAAAGACTTGTGGAGTGTTATTGTGCTCGCTCTCAGGGGTTTTCTTTTGTGCAGCCTTATTTAAGGCAATAGCGGCAGCTTCTGTACGTGAGGCGGCTCCTACTTTTCTAAGTATCTTCGAAACGTGAATCTTGACTGTATTCGGACTAATTGAAAGATGATTTCCGATTTCTTTGTTGCTTAAGCCCTTTATTATCAGGTTAAGAATTTCTTGTTCACGATCGCTTAAATTGTGGGATTCAAGTTCACTCGTATTGTCTTGTCCATCAAGCATATATTAATTATCGCATGTTTTTGTATTATTGAGAAATACCTGGTAGAAAAATTGTCCACAGGCCTTTAAGCGTATTCCCACTCGTATAGTACGTTTGTCCTCCGGACATCTCATCTGCCCGGCGCGGGCGGCCGCCAAAGATACTCACGTCTTCAAAGGTTATATCTACTGAACGCCCAAAACAGTAATTCTTACAAGAAAGCGTATTTGCCTCAACTACCATAAAATGCACATGATGGCCGGTACTGTAGCCAGTATTGTCCACGTTAGCAATCTTCATACCCTGCCATACATAGGTTCCCTTTACCCTCAGTGCATCTGGTATGCTGTTCTGGGCAATATGCAAGTAGATCTGGTACGTCCACGGCGTAGTGCTGCGGTCTTCCAGCGTTATTGAGTTAGTGCACCAGCTCGCCCCATTAGGACAGCTGTCCTTGTAGTGGTAAACATAACCACCTTTTGCAGCTAGCAGCTCAAACATTGTTCCATCTGCAAAGTCAAAAGCATAATAACAGGAGTTACCTGCACAGGATGTATGGCCGATACTCCAGGTAAGGCGTTTGGTTAATCCCCCGCGCCAGGGCAAACGGTAGCCGGTATACACTGTGCCGGCCTTAGGCATGGGAAGCTTATCGATTGCCGGATCATAGCGGTCCATCAGCTCGGTGTTGGCAAAGAAAGACTGGGCAAGATAATTCGGGAAGTCCGGATCGTTATTAAAATGCAGGCTCCATTTATTGCTCGAGCTGTCATAAAGTGCCAAAATAATGTGCGGCTCATTGGAAAGCAGCTCTTCACTTTCCGGATCCTTTTCCGCCATCATAATCATTGCCTGGGTGCGGTCATCGCTAAAGTGGGTATCGTCTACCACCCAATTGAAAATTCCGCGCTCGGCCAAACTTCCGGGCAGCTGTTCATACAGCAATACTTCCAGCGCGTCCTCCCGCGGTCCTTTTTCCTCCACAACAGCTGTTGCCAGGGGGGCGGGCTCTTCAAGAACCATGCTTGGTGCGGAGCTTACTTCTTCACTTGGACTGTTTATCGTTTGCTCTGGCCTTGCAGTATCAGCCGCAGGGGTCACAAAAGGTACCGGGGGAACTTTCAAGGGACTTTCTTCATTTATCTTCGTCATCAGATAGATTGCGATACCTAGCATTGCTATCGTTGCAATCAAGAGCGGCCAATTATTTCTGCTACGCCGGGGTGCAGGCTCCTCTGCGGGGGTGTAGGTCTGGTTTTTTCTTCTCATAGGAATGGCCTTTCTCAAGCAACGCTAATATCAAGCTTTAGGTTGCAATAACTGCGCCAAACTTATCCGGAGGGTTCCTTGCTACGAGCTCAGCAACTGCCAGACCTATCGTAAAGGCGCAAGCTTTCGCGTCATCACTAATCAATTCCTGGGCGCACTTCCCTACCCTCTACATTCTGGCTCTTGCATATCCAAAAACGACTTTGATATGATTATATTTAAGTAGCCATGGAAACAGAGCAGATAAACAAGCAAAGCCTAGTCTCACGGGAGCATTTAGCGCAGTACATCTTTACAGACATTGCCCAGGCTCTTAATATTCGTACAGGCAATTTGCTCTTCCGTTTTTTGCATTGGGTAGGAACGCCCGCTGCTTTGCGTTTTGCTACAATTCTCCAGGATGTGGACCGACTGATCGTTGAGAAAGGCGTCCACGAAGCATCTGAAGAAGCATTAAACTATTTTACCGACGGCTGGGACTTCCACTATACTGAAGCCATCCCAAAACAGGGGCCACTGCTGGTAGTGGCCAATCATCCCGGGTCTGCGGATTCGATTGGTGCCGTTAGAGCGGTGAATCGTTCCGATATTTCTATGGTCGCTGGCAAACGTCCCATGCTGGAGGTATTGCCAAATTTACGCAGGTATCTGCTCTTTTTGGATCGCGATCCCATGCACCGTATGGATATCATGCGTCAAATCATTGAAAAACTCAAAGCAGGGCAAAGTGTTGTCATTTTTCCGCGCGGCATCCTGGAGCCGGACCCTGCCCTCATTCCAGGTGCCCTGGAATCGCTCAAGTATTGGTCCGATTCGGTAGGTGTTTTTCTCCATAAAGTTCCCGAAACAATCGTTCAGCCCTTGCTTATATCACAAACAGTGGTTCCAAGAGCCTGGCAGAGCTTGCTGGTCTCCTGCGGCGATACACCCAAAAAACGACAGCAAATTGCGATGATCTGGCAGTTTGCAATGCAGCGCCTTAGCAAATCAAGAGACTGGCGTATTCCGGTGCGTGTAGATGCAGGCCAGCCCTTATATGCAAAGGATTTATCAGCCAGTTTAGACCCCAGAGAGATTACGGAAAACATTCGCATTACAATGGCGGATCTGCTTAAAGCCACCTATCCGGCCAACCTGTAGCCAAGAAAAGGTACAGTTTCTTCGTGAGTGATTGTAATGGGGTAGTTTTATTGGAACTATTTGCTTCCAGAATATATGCTCTGCTCTATAGATTCATATTATCAATCCGCTTGTTCAGTAATGCTTGAAACTCAACTGTCAATATGCTATGCTACCAATGCGCTTGAGGTGGAAAGTCAGGCACCATTTACCCGGAAGGGATTGATGTCGGAGAGCCTGCCCGACCAAGCGTTATTTATTTTCTCTCTTAATATGAACTGAACCCTAAAAAGTAGACACGAAAGAAAACGACCTCAGATCAACCCGGAAAGGCACCTAAGTTCAAAAGGTGTCTTTCTTGTTTTAAGCTGTATCCTTTCATAATTATAAAAGTGAATGTAATCAGAAATAGTATTCTTAGCCTCCTCAAAGGACATGACAGGGAATTGACGAAGGCATTCCTCCTTCAGAGTTCCGAAGAAACTTTCGACAGGAGCATTATCCCAACAGTTAGCCCTGCGTGACATCGATGGAGAGATGCTATACTCAGAGGTGAGGACATAATAAGCGTGGGAGCTGTATTGATGCCCTTGGTCACTATGGAGGATGAGTCCATCAGTGACCTTTTCATTGACAACTGCGTTTCTAAGGGTTTGCAAGACCAAATCGACTGTATTCGCTTGCTTCATGGCAAAACTAACAATAAAACCGTCGAAAAGGTCTTTGATCACAGACAGATAAGCCCAACCCTGTTTCGTAGGAATAAAGCTAATATCAGTAGACCATTTTTGATTGGGAGCAACAGCATGGAAGTTCCGATGCAAGAGATTGCTGTAAATGTGGCTGTAGTTTTGGCTGGACTTACCATATGGTTTTCTTCTTCTTCTCACCACCGAGTGAATCCCCATCTCGTTCATCAAGCGCAGGATAGCTTTGTGATTAATCTTGATCCCTTTTTTCTCCCTCAGCCATGCCCCAATCCTGCGGTACCCGTAGGTGCATCGTGAAGCTCTATAAGCTTTCAGAATCAGTTCTTTCCGCTTTGCATGTTTGTCCGGCCGCAACAAACGCTTCTGCCAGGCATAGTAAGCTGCCCGTGAAATCCCGAAGAAGGAGCACATATCCTTCACTGGATATCTTCCCCGGTAGTGTTCAATGACCCGATATCGCGCCTCGCGGGCATAAGTTTGCGCAACTCGGTATGAAATTTTTTTAGGAGTTCATTCTCCATTTCCAGTTTCTGGATATAAGCTTCCTGACTGAGTGGCTGTTTACGCGGACGACCGTTGCCTTTCTTGCATAGCCCCGCTTCACCTTCTGCTCGGTATTGTGCCATCCACTTTTCTATGCGCTCGGATTCTCTTATTCCAAGACGATCTGCGATCACTCGGTAGGGCAGACCCTCCTCGCGTAGCTTTACAGCTTCAAGCTTGATCGCCAGATCGTAATGAACCATCCCTTTTTTCCCAGACATAAAAACACCTCCTGCTTTATTGTCGCACGAGGTGTTTTCTTTTTGTGTCTTGACCCAGGGGTTCAGTTCAATACCTGGGCTTTTAAATCAAACGAAAAGGCTGGTGTTCCAAAACCATCTCCCCCATAAGTGCTGACCGAAGCTTCTTTGCATGGCAGTGTCTTTTTTGGCTGCCGAAAGCTTATTGTTTTCTATGTGGTCAAACATGCATCTTGTCCTAACTCCCATTGGTCAGGTAGATTTATGAATAAAATAAACGGCGACATATCGCCGCCGTTTATCAGGAGAATGCTCGAAGTGTTTTAAGTTTGGCTTTTTTCTAAGAGGTTTTGCTTTACAGCTGCAGTGAGCGGCCAGTGGACATGCCCCGCAAGCTGGGTTTATTTCTCCGCAGGGGTTTTTTTTCGTAAATCCCGCAGAGCCCAGGCTACAATTGCTGCAAGCAAAACAACTACCAGGATCGTACCAACACTAGGCATTTCCAATCTCCTGGGCATATCCTGCTAAGGCATTCATTTTTTGTTTTGGCGCAGGTCTCAGCAGTTGATAGAGCATTGCCCCAAGCACAACAAGCGCGATGCCAGTCCAGATACTAAAAACCTTGCCTTTCAGCCAAAGCGCAATTTGGTAGTAAATCAGCGCTAAGGCATAAGCGAAGACGGTTTGATAACCTACCGCAAACGCAGTCCACTTTCCGCTGTTCATCTCTCTGCGAATTGCACCTATGGCAGCAAAACATGGTGCACAAATCATATTAAAGATGAGGAATGAGTAACCCGAAAACGGTGTAAAGTACGCAGCAACTTGGGACCAAATCTCGGCACCTGCTTCTGTAACCTCGCCAGCGCCGAAAAGCACTCCAAAGGTACCCACCACATTTTCTTTGGCTACCAAGCCGGTAATGGTTGCCACGGCAGCCTTCCAGTCGCCCCAACCAAGGGGGGTAAAAACCCAGGCAATCCCGCTGCCAAGGACGGCCAGCAGGCTTTGAGCAGTATCTTCTACCATTGCGAAACTTCCCTCACTTACTCCGAAGCTGGAAAGAAACCAGATCACTATACTTGAAAGCAGAATAACCGTTTCTGCCTTACGAATAAAACTTGAGCCTCGCTCCCACATTGAACGCAGCACAAACTCTAAGGTAGGCCAGCGATAACTTGGCAACTCCATTACAAAGGGAACTGGAGGACCGCTGAACAAAGGTGTTTTCTTAAGCATAATACCCGAAACAATCACAGCCCCAATCCCCAAAAAATAGATACTGGGAGCTACCCACAAAGCCTGATTAAACAGTGCGCCTCCCAAAAGTGCAATAACAGGTAGCTTTGCGCCGCAAGGAATGAAACTGGTAACAGTAATGGTCATACGGCGGTCGCGTTCTTCTTCAATCGTGCGACTGGCCATAATACCAGGTACACTGCATCCGCTGCCAATCAACATGGGGATAAAACTCTTCCCCGAAAGGCCAAAGCGGCGGAAAATCCGGTCCATAATAAACGCAACCCGCGCCAGATATCCGCTCCCTTCCAAAAAGGCAAGGAAAAAGAAGAGCAATAATATCTGGGGTACAAAGCCAAGAACGGCTCCCACTCCTGCAACAATGCCATCCAAAACCAGGCTCTTAAGCCAATCAGCAACCCCTAAGGAGTCCAAACCAGCCTCAATAATGCCCGGTACCCACTCCCCAAACAGAACTTCGTTGGTCCAGTCGGTAAGTACGGTCCCCAAAGTAGTTACAGAAATGCCGTAAACGACCACCATTACCAGTGCAAAAATTGGAAGAGCCAGCCAGCGGTTTGTAAGCACCTGATCCAAACGATCAGAAGCCCTAATCAAATTCTTGGGGCCTGCAGGGTGAATATTTTCAGTAAGCCTGTCAATCAACGCATAGCGCTCCATGGCTATTAAGCTTTGGGCGTCTTCATCGCCAGCTGCCTCATACTTGTCTCGCACAAGCTGAGTTCCTGCCAGTTCTTCCTCATTCAAGGTCTTGGCAATAAAATCATCATCCGCGTTCTCAAGGGCACGTATAGCCCAATAATCAGCTTGGTTTTGTGGCACCTTATTCGCTAAAATGCGAGCAACTGCTTCTGAGGCACTCTTTAATTCAGCACTGTATGCTGGCTTAGCTGAGGGTAAAGCCCCAGACTTAACCATTGTGGCTATTTGTTCTATTAACTCTTTTACACCTTGGCCGGTAGCAGCCGAAACAGCCAAAACAGGCAAGCCCAAGCGCTCGCTTAACTTCTTTAGATCAGGCAAAGCGTTTTCTTTTTCCAAAACATCCAACATGTTTACACAGACTAAAACGGGCAATCCCATTTCCTGTAACTGAAGCGTAAGGTAAAGGTTTCGCTCCAGGTTGGTTCCATCGACAATGTTCAACACAAGGTCGGCATTGCCTGTGCTAAGCTGTTCTGCGGCAATCTTTTCTTCAATCGAGTTGGACGCAAGGGAGTAAATTCCGGGCAGATCTTGCACCTTAATTTCCGGATGATCTCGTAGTTTTCCTTCTTTTTTCTCAACAGTAACCCCAGGCCAATTTCCAACATACTGGTTTGATCCAGTAAGCTGATTAAACAGGGTGGTCTTTCCCGAGTTTGGGTTTCCTGCCAGTGCAACAACCTTGCTATTCATTCTTGACCTCCTCTTCTTCTATCTGCACCAAGGCAGCTTCTTCACTCCTCAGGCTCAGCGTAAAGCCCCGCAGCTTGAACTCTATGGGGTCGCCCAAAGGCGCACGGCGCACCATCTGTACCTTTGCGCCTTTGATTAAGCCCATATCCAGGATGCGTTTCCGAACCGGCCCGCTGCCGTTTACGGCGCGCACTACGGCCAGAGTGCCTGGCTCCACAAGATCGAGTGTCTTCATAATTAGATTCCTCCAAAAGAATAAGTCTGGCTTCGTCTTTATTTAAAGCAAAACGGCAACTTCGCAATGCAACAATCACATTGCCATTTAAAATCGAAACTACTTCAATATTCTCACCAGGCACAAAACCCAATGAGGCCATTTTTTCTCTGGCTGGCGTATTTCCACAAACCTTAAACACCTTATATGCAGTATTTGCTCGTGCAAAAGATAAAGGCAGCATTTTCATCTCCAAAACAGTTAGGATTGACTAACAATAATAAATGTTAGTCTTACCTAACAATTCTGTCAATCCCCTAATTCAAATTTGGTATACTGGAATGAATGACTGCAATACCCGAAAAGCTGCCTGAATCATTAGAAATGTACCTGGAAACCATTTTGCTCTTGCAAAACAAAGGCGAAAAGGTGCGCCAGGTAGACATTGCCCGTGCTATGGGCTTTGCCCGATCCAGTGTACATGCCACGGTTAATAAACTGATGGATATGGGCTTGCTAAAAACGGATACAGCAGGGGGAATTGATTTTACTCCCGCTGGAAAAAAATTGGCTCAGAACGTTTATGAACGCCATTACGTTTTTGCTCATTTCCTGGTTTCAATCGGCGTTGATCCAATCACTGCCCAGACTGATGCATGTAAGATCGAGCACGACGTCAGCCAATTGACCTTTGAGCGCATCAAAGCATTTTGTGAGCGTAACTGTCCGCCACTCCTTGATCCAGAGGATTGAGCGTCTCTGCTTTCCAAAAACCTGCCGGACAAATGAATATACATTCCTGATTTCCACGCATCTTATCACTTGTTATGCCATATCGGAACATTTGCTGCTTGTTCCGGTCATAATGTCCTAATTCAGCGGTAAAATACTTGATTAAAGTATACTTAGCTGGGTTAAAAACTGCTAAAATCTCACTAATGTTAAGGCAGACCTAAAACCAGAAAGAGGAGGACCTTCATGCCCGCAAAGGGATGGGTAGAAATCAATGAACTGTATTGCAAAGCCTGTGAGCTCTGTGTAACAGATTGTCCGGCACATGTACTTGCCTTGGATATCAATCGGTTTAGCTCCAGGGGCTTCCACCCTGCCTACATGCGCTACCCCGAGAATTGCACAGCTTGTGGTACCTGTGCTGTTGTTTGCCCAGATGCAGCGATTACGGTGTATCGCGGGGTGCGCCCTGATAATCCAGAACGGGAGTCCTAAATGGCGAAGGAATTAATAAAAGGAAATATTGCCGTTGCCGAAACTGCTTTGCGAGTGGGCTTGGTTTCCTATTTTGGCTACCCCATTACACCCCAAACCGAGTTGCTGGAACATCTTTCTGCGCGTATGCCTGAGCTGGGGAGGGCTTTTGTCCAGGCTGAAAGCGAGCTGGGTGCCATTAATATGGTTTACGGCGCTGCCTGTACCGGGCTTCGCACCATGACTTCCAGCTCTTCTCCTGGTATCAGCCTGATGTCTGAAGGCCTCTCCTACATTTTCGGCACGGGACTTCCAGCAGTTGTGATAAATGTGATGCGTGGCGGTCCAGGCTTGGGAAACATTGGTCCTTCACAGGGCGACTATAACCAACTTGTCAAAGGCGGCGGTCATGGTGAGTATCGTCTCATCGTTCTGGCACCTGCATCTGTACAGGAAGCTGTAGATATGACCGTACTGGCTTTTGATCTCGCAGAAAAATACCGTCAGCTGGTCATGATTGCCATGGATGGCTCCATCGGTCAAATGATGGAACCTGCGGAGCTTCCTCCCTTCCGGCCACTGCAGTTAACACCTCCGCGATGGGCTGTTTCAGGCGAGGAGGGCAGGGAAAAGGTGGTTCTTACCTCGATCAACATTGACCCGCCCGCTCAGGAGCGTTTTAACCTGCAGCAGGAACTCAAGTGGCTGGAAATAGAAAAGAACGAGGTGCGCTTTAAGAGCTATTACACCGAAGATGCCGAGTTCATCATTGTTGGTTTTGGTACTGCAGGCAGAATTGCACTTACCGCAGTGCGGGCCGCCCGTGAGAAAGGCATCAAAGTTGGCCTCTTGCGGCCAATCACTCTGTCGCCCTTCCCAGTTGATACAATTGAAAATCTGGTAGATCAAGTCAAAGGCTTCCTGGTTGTGGAAATGAACAACGGCATGATGCTTGAAGACCTGCTTGCGATCGTCAAAGGTCGCAAACCAGCCGAATTTTACGGACGAATGGGAGGCATGCAGCCCTACCCGGACGAAATTCTGGCTGAAATTGAGCGGATTTATCAGCAAGGTTTCGGTACCCAGGGACATCCTCGTGAACGTTGGTTGGCACAGCTGCAAGAGCTACTAGGATAAGGAGCTGAAGATGACCGACACTGATATAAAATTAGTTTATACGCGTCCGGCTGGGTTTGAAGACCGCACAACCCATTATTGCCCCGGCTGTGGTCATGGCGTAGCCCACCGTTTAATCGCCGAAGTATTGGAAGAAATGGGCGAACTCAAACATACCATTGGCATAGCTCCAGTAGGTTGTGCAGTTTTTGCTTACAATTATTTTAATTTCGACTTCGTAGAAGCAGCTCACGGCCGTGCACCAGCAATGGCTGCCGGCATCAAACGCACCCTGCCCAATGCGATGGTGTTTACATACCAGGGCGATGGCGATCTTGCTTCCATTGGTATGGGCGAAATTGTGGCGGCGGCAGCACGCGGCGAACAGATCACGACGATCTTTATCAATAATACCAATTACGGCATGACTGGGGGCCAAATGGCACCTACCACCCTGCCCGGGCAAAAAACCACTTCTTCGCCTAATGGACGTGATGTGGAGCGCCAGGGTTATCCCATTCGGGTTGCTGAATTAATTGCGACTCTTGACGGTGCAGCTTATGTAGCTCGGCGCAGTCTGCACGATGCCCGCAACATCCGACTTGCAAAGCGTGCCATTCGCACTGCCTTTGAAGCACAGCGCGCTGGTTTGGGTTTTAGCATGGTGGAACTGCTTTCCACTTGTCCCACCAACTGGGGCCTCAACCCGGCAAACGCCCGTGTTTGGCTCCAAGAACACATGCTGCCGCAATATCCTGTTGGAGATTTTCGGGTCAATGAAGCAGTTACTGGCTTGGGAGGTAAATGATGCAGCACGAAGTGATCATCAGCGGATTTGGAGGTCAGGGAACACTATATGCTGGTCAGGTTTTGGCTTATGCTGCCATGGATGAAGGTAAACATGTTACCTGGATTCCTTCGTACGGTCCTGAAATGCGCGGGGGAACGGCTAACTGTACCGTGGTCATTAGTGATGACGAGATTGGTTCACCAACCGTACTTTACCCCAGTGCAGTATTAGCGATGAACTTACCTTCCTTGGATAAGTATGAAGATCGGGTTGCCAAGGGTGGCGTGTTGGTAGTGAACCAGAGCATGGTAAACCGTCAGCCCAAACGCGACGACATCAAGATTCTCATGATACCAGCCAATGCAATTGCTCAGGAATTGGGGAATGAACGAGCTACAAACATGGTTATGTTAGGTGCTTTAATTGCCAATCTGGATCTTTTGTCCAAGGGTGCTATTGAGGCTGCACTCAAAGCCCATACTGCTGAACGTTTGCAGCGTTTCTTGCCGACTAATATAGCGGCTTTAGCGCGTGGTGCAGAATATAAAGCTTGAGAATTATTGATCTGCAAGGAATCTAAAAGGCTGCTCGCTGCAGCCTTTTTTTCTTGGGAGAGATCCAATATTATGGATTACCATGGTTGACTTTCCCTGATAAATAGAGACCAGGCAACTTTTGTAGCTATCTGCGGAAGAGCAGATTTTCTTCGTTGAGCTTATCGTTTAAGATCTTTCTGCTCACAGGTATAATTTTTCCTGTGGTCCGAACTTTTTTGCCTTCGCGGCAGCGAGCACTTACGCTACTAGGATTTGCCCTTCTGGCAGGAATCAGCCTTGGGGGCTTTTTTGCCTACTCGGTTTGGGTATACACCTCGGATCCGCTCTTGCCCCTATTTACAGGGCTGGCCTGTTTGTTTTTTGCCCTGGCCGGCATAGCTGCAGTTTTGTTTTTGCGACTGGCCAACACCCGCTACGAAATTCTCGAAGGCGGGTTAATCCTGCGCTTGGGCGGCAAGCCCATCCTGCTCCCGCATACAGCTATTGATTGGGTTAGACCGCTATCCGATTTTAAAGACGAGCTCCCGCTACCAAAAAGCCGTATCCCGGGCTATATCTTTGGCAAGATGAACATCAAGAGCTTAGGGCTTACCCATTTTGGTGCAACCGATAAAAATACACTCATTATTATTGTCTCTGGCAAGCACAGCTATGTAATTTCGCCCTCTGATAAACAGGGTTTTCTCCAAGCCTTTCGCCAAAATGCCGAGCGCTTCCCTTTACATGATCTGTATGATCCAGCAATTCACCCTCGCGAAACCTGGAAAATGATTTTTGGGCAAGCCAGTGCACGCTGGCTCATCATTGTTGGTTTGCTTCTGGTAATCTTGTTGTGGGTTTTTGCGGCATGGATTGTTAGTCGTCAAACTATGGTTTCCTGGGTTAGTTTGGAGCAGGTGCCTTCTTCCCAGCTTTATCTACTCGCCATCCAGGGAAGCCTCATCTGGCTTTTTGACTTTGCAGCAGCTTATTGGGTATATCGCAAACCTGGTGTTCCTAAACAAGCTGCACACTGGCTTTGGGGAATGGGTGTTATTGCTCCATTTATTTTAGGAGCAGCTATGCTGTTGATGAGTGTATGATCCTAAGCAGATACTTAGTTCGGGTGCCGCTAGCCTTCATTACCGCAGTGGGTATTTCCTGGCTTGCATACAAGCTGCGCAGCCTAAGTGCCTCAGGTGCCTGGGCAGCCGTGTTTTTAGGAACGCTGGTGATGGGTTTTGGTTTCGATTTGGGCGGGCCTGCTACTCTTTTAGGTTTCTTTATCTCAGCTTCCTTGCTTTCAAAAATCACTGCCCGGTATAAACCCCGGGCTGGCAGTTTGACGAAAAAAGGGAGCAATAGGGACTTGTGGCAGGTACTTGCAAATGGGGGAGTGGCTGCGGCAGGATTCTTTTTGTCAGCATGGCTTAATCATCCAGGCTTGGCATTGGCCGCGGCAGGTAGCCTGGCTGCAGCCAACGCGGACACCTGGGCAACAGAGCTTGGAGCTTTTAGTGCAAAACCACCCCGTCTAATAACCAATAGCCGCCAGGTTGCTCCAGGCACTTCTGGTGCTGTTTCAGCATTGGGCTTTGTGGGGGCTGGCTTGGGAGCAGCCTTAATCGCGCTCCTTTACCTGCTTTTTGCACGGGTACAGGAAAATGCAGGTGCTGTTTTTATTTGCGTAACTTTGAGTGGTTTGGCGGCATCGCTGCTTGATTCACTGCTGGGCGCTACTGTGCAGGGTGTGTATTATTGCCCTCAGTGTCAAAAAGAAACTGAACAAGAACCGCTCCACTATTGTGGTCAGGTTACCCAACATCTGCGCGGTTATGTTTGGATGAATAACGACACAGTAAACTTCCTTTGCACGCTTACAGGCGCCTTACTTACATACTTTCTGTACCTGGTGTTTTAAGGTCTCATTATCAGCTAAAAGTGTTCTTTTAAGTGATTGACCAAAAACAATCATGGCTCTCAATCACAAGGCCACAAGGCGCTATTTTTAATACTTATGATCATCTCAGAGACATGCGAAAAATTCTTTGGCCAGCGACCCTACAGCAACCCCTACGCCTCTCTTTACACCTACGCCCACTCCTTTACCCACACCTACGCCACCGGTTCCTACATCTTCACCTACCGCTACTCAAGTACCCTAGATTTAAACAAAAAGTACTGGCACAGGCCGAAGCTTTACTTAAAATATTACCTAATCCCGGAAATGCGTGGGTATTGCTTCTGTTTAACAGCAAGAAAACGATTCTGTTATCTCACCATGCCAGAGTGTGGCTTGTTCGGCAGTAAATTTAACGGCACATAAACTGGGGTCGTCAGCTCCGCCGGGAAACCATTCTATGAGCGAATCTCGCCAAAGCTCCTGTTTTGTAGCAGTATCTTCAATGATTCGAATGCGACCGGTAAGTATTTGACGCTCGTCTCCGCTTCCGTAACAGACACCAGCTTTAGGATTTGCACGGAATTGTCGTATCTTTTCCGATGCAGTGGAGCTAATGAACCAGATAGTGCCATATCCCTCTGTTTTTAGTGGTGATACAACACATACTCGTGGATAACCATCGCTATCCACAGAAGCAATGGTTATTTCTTTGCACATAGAAAGCTGACAGGCGGCATATTGGAGGAGCTCGGAATGATTGTCCATTTTCTAACTCGTCTATTTATTGTGTTTGCCAAACAAACCAGTGCAAATTTGCCTATTTAATTCCCCGTATTTATTTTTTCCACTTTAATTTTAATCAAGTTATGGTGTGTGATGGGGAAATCAAATGCCTGCGATACCCTTTGTAATTTGTGGAGCCCACAATTTACCCCTGATAGAAGCAGACACTCAATTGTTTATTAACGCAAATTACCTAATAACACAAAGCTGGTAATGAGCAAATTTTTTACTTAAACCCCGGAGCGGAAAGACGCCAGTTGTGCTTCCAGTTCAGCGCGTTTTTCTTCACCCGCACGTTTCACTTCATCTTTCACATTTTCCACGTAATCTGTTACCCGGTGTTTTAGCTCATCGCCTGAATAGGGTGTAAAAAGGACTACCAGAGCACCGCCAATTACCGCACCCCAGAACAACCCGCAAAACATTGACTTTATTTTTCTCATTTCTCGTCTCCTGTTTAAATCCTGTTTCATTATACTAAGATAGCCTCGTTGCGTCAGAGCCTGTTGTTCTACACGGGTTTATTTTGCTCTGACCGATTGTTAATATCTCTCTATTATTCAATCGGTATGATTAGCACATCGGAAAAATCAAAGGAGTTAATTGATTATGGGAAAAATAATAGGAATCGATTTGGGTACGACAAACAGCGTCGTTTCGGTTATGGAAGGAGGGTCTCCAACTGTTATTTCTACTTCTGAAGGTTCACGCTTATTACCTTCAGTTGTTGCCTTTAACAAAAATGGAGAACGTCTGGTAGGCATTCCTGCCAAGCGTCAGGCAGTTGTAAACCCCGAGAATACAATTTATTCAATCAAGCGTTTTATGGGGCGCCGTTACGACGAGGTTTCCTCTGAGCGCCAAATGGTTTCATTTAAGGTTGTATCTGGCCCCAGCGGTGATGTGCGTATTGAGGTGCCAGTCAATGGCCAAACCTACACCCCGCAGGAAATCAGCGCTATGGTCCTTGCCAAACTTAAAACAGATGCCGAAGCATACCTTGGAGAAAAGGTTAACCAAGCTGTAATCACAGTTCCTGCCTACTTTAACGACAGTCAGCGTCAGGCGAAGAAGGATGCCGGCAAAATTGCCGGTTTGGAAGTGCTGCGCATCATTAATGAACCAACAGCTTCGGCTCTGGCTTATGGCCTGGACAAAAAGGAAAACGAAGTAATTCTGGTCTTTGACTTGGGCGGAGGCACTTTTGATGTTTCGCTGCTCGAAGTAGGTGATGGGGTTGTTGAAGTTAAGGCTACCAATGGCGATACGCACTTGGGTGGCGATGACTGGGATGAAGTAGTTGTAAACTGGGCAGCCGACGAGTTTAAACGCGAGCAAGGTGTAGATCTGCGCAACGACCGCCAGGCCTTACAACGCCTGCGCGAAGCGGCCGAAAAAGCCAAAATAGAGCTTAGCTCCGTTCTTGAAACCGAAATCAACCTGCCTTACATTACAGCAGATGCCAACGGGCCAAAACACCTTTTACTGAAGATCACACGGGCAAAATTTGAGCAGATGACTGATGCGCTTCTGCAACGCACTCTGAAGCCTTTCAATGCCGTCCTCAAAGACGCTGGTTTAACCATCGATAAGATCAACGAAGTTGTACTGGTGGGTGGCTCCACCCGTATGCCTATGGTTCAGGAACTGGTAAAGAAGGTGACTAACGGTAAGGAGCCGAATAAGGGTGTCAACCCAGATGAGGTCGTCAGTATCGGTGCAGCTATTCAAGGCGGCGTGCTTTCCGGTGAGGTAAAGGATGTACTCTTACTGGATGTGACCCCGCTTTCCCTTGGTGTGGAAACCCTGGGTGGTGTCATGACTAAGCTCATTGAGCGTAATACCACCATCCCAGTAAAGAAAAGCGAAACCTTCTCTACAGCCGAGGATAACCAAAGCGCGGTGGATATCCACGTGCTCCAGGGTGAACGGTCCCTGGCCAGCGACAATATGACACTGGGCCGCTTCAGACTGGATGGAATACCTCCGGCTCCCCGTGGCATCCCGCAGGTGGAAGTGACCTTTGATATTGATGCCAATGGAATTCTTAGCGTAACTGCTAAAGATAAAGCCAGCGGGAAAGAGCAAAAAGTAACCATTACTGCCTCTACGAATCTGAATAAGAGTGATGTAGAGCGCATGGTTCAGGAAGCTGCTGCGCACAAAGCCGAAGATGAGAACCGTAAAGCGCTAATCGAGGCACGCAACCAGGCCGATGGCCTTGCCTACCAGAGCGAAAAGACCCTTAAGGATCTGGGTGATAAAGTTGATGCCGGTTTGCGAGCTGAGGCAGAAGAAAAGATCAAAACTCTTCAGGAAACGCTCAATGGCAACGATGCAGCAGCAATGCAAAGCGCCAGCCAAGCCCTTCAGGAAGTTATGCAGAAGATAGGCAGTGCCGCCTACCAACAGGAAGCATCTCAGACTGGACCCGATACGGGGCAAAGCTCTGCTGCCGGCCACGAATCTCCTGCAGATGGAGATGTTGTTGACGGTGAGTTCCGCGAAAGCTAAACTTTTACCGACCAGAAATACAAGCCGCCCTCATTGATTGGGCGGCTTCTTTTTATGGGCAGTGCCTGCCGGATTTTCCTTTTAAATATAGCCTAATTGTATAAAAACGGAGACAAAAGCAGAAATACTTATCAAGGAAAGTGTTGTAGTAAACAGAATAATGGCTGCTACAAGCTCTGAATTACCGCCCATTCCGCGGTCCAGTGAAAAGGTGTTTAGTGCTGTGGGTGTTCCAAAAACCATATAAACCAAGACCAAGCTGCTCGCCGGAATTTTTAGCAAAATCCCCAGTCCCAAGCCTATCAGTGGCGACACAACCAACTTTATCAGCGATGCCGAAAGGGCTAAAGAGATATTGCGTTTTTGCATCTTTGGGTTAATGGCTACCCCAATGGATAAGAGGGCCAGAGGCGAAGCCATTGCTGAAAGGAGCGAAAGTGTACTTGAAACCACTTTTGGTTCTGGTATACCGGCTTTATTCAAGAGAAAGCCTATGGTCAGGCCAATGTTCAGCGGGTTTGTTACTACACCCTTCAAGATAGTCCCAATCTTCTGCAAGAGTCGAAGTCCTTTTGTGTTCCCTGAATAAACCACGGATAGCCCCACATTTAAAAGCACCAAGGCTATCAGATAGGCAATCGAGGTTTCAGCTGGTAGCTCCGGAAGGATTCTGCGCAGGAGCGCGAAACCGACATATACAATGTTGCTTCGAAAAGAACCGCTAATGAACGAGGGTGTGCTAATGGCGTCCAAGCCCAAAAGCTTGGAAACAAGCCAGGCAATTAAGATAACCAGCGTCATACCACAGGTAAGTACAATTGCAATTGAGCTTGGAAAAGGTTGCGAAAGATCGGCAGTCCACATGTTTTCCACAAAGAGAAGTGGCAGCACAATATAAAACAGGAGCCGTGAACTGTCATCGGCAAAAGACTCTGGCAGGTATTTTTTTTGCTTGAGGACAAAACCCAAGAAAATGATGAAAAACAGAGGTAAAACGAGTTCAAGGCTGTGAAGTATGTTTGCCATATATAGTCACCTACGCAGAGAATTCACCAATTTTATCAGGTTCATTCGCAAGTAAATGAGCGATTGCGAATCAATGATCTTAATACGACACCTCAACAAGCTTTGCCTGACGACTCCTAACCCCCCAGGGGGGATAGAGGCACGCGAATGTACTAATAATATTTATACTTATTTGATTTTGCTTTGGTAGGAATGACGGATACCTAAGCTAAGCTTGCCTTCTTTATATTCTATGTTGCATACGTCTACCAGATAACCCATTAACGAGAAGTCTTCATCATCGCCTCCGCTGGCAAGCAGTTCATCGTAATAATGGGCTAGTTCAGGAGCTACTGGCTTGGAAAGGTTCGCATATATCGTTTCGTATTCGCTGGTTTCCAGCGCCACATTTCCTGCTACCTCGATAAAACAATCTGTTCCAAGCAATCGGAAGGAAATAGTGAAGTTTTGGCAGCCTTTTTGCAGATAGTAGCGGCATAAACTTCGTGCAATGTTACTGGTTCGGTCCATATTATATTCGTTCATTGTGTTTTTTCCTTTGAAAGAAATGCTTTGCTTTCTCAAGTATAGGAACCAGGAATGCAGCCACAAAGCCGCCTGAGAATCCATTGTTGTATAAGTTTATGCCGCCATGCAAGTGCAATACATTTGATACCAGTGCAGTATGCAGGTAGCCTGCGAATAGACCTGCAATGGGACCGAAGTGACCGGAAACTGGCGACAAAGTTGTGCCGAAAAGTGCTGTAAGCATGGCGCTGGTAGAGTTGCTTTCATCCAGATGAAAGAAAGTTGCCAGATAGGAACCAATCAGCACCGGCAGACAATTGAAAGGATGCTTTCCAAAGGCTGAAAACCCGCAAACCGTGAACAATGCCCCAATTACAGGGCCGTTTACTGGCGCACGCATTAGTTTTACATAGGCTAGACTAATGAGCCCCATCAGGCTCATGTTGATGAGAGCAGGTCCAGAGCCGGCTTGCACAACAAAGTCAGAAATTAGCCGGCCACTTTGTTTCCAAATTTCACTTAGTCCTTTCAGTTTCCAACGGTTCATGCTTAGGCCCAGAAAGAACAACCCCAAAAACAATACAGTAGTCAGCCAGGTTAGCTGGGTGTTGTGTTGGGTATCGAGGATTGCAACTGGAACTACCGCTACATTCACCATCCGCAATATGGCTACAGCTGACATACCAATGATTCCGGAAGTAAAACCCATATTGTAAAGATTGTAGCCTTGATGGAATCGTAAAAGAGCACTTGAAAGCGGTGGGATGATCAGCCCTAAAAGCAGGCCAATAAACATCGAAAGCGGAAATGCCAAAGTCGGACTAAGATCTAAACCAAAAGCCACTAGGCTTACAAGAGGCCCCAAAGAGGTTCCAAAAAAGGCTGGGAGAAAAAAACTATTGAATGGCAGTTTCTCTAAATGGGCGTAGATGAATGTTCCTGCAATGATAGGCAGCGCATTAAAAACATTAGTCCCAAAAAAAGCAAAACCTGCTGTTGTAAAAACCGCTGCCAAAAGTGCGCCTGTGATTTTGGTTTCCGTAAAATGGATTAAGCTCAGCTCCAGCAAGATAATCACTGCACTGTTGAGCAGGGTTGCTCCAATCCCGCCAATGGCAAGGTAGTCCGAAAGCAATAGCGAAGGATGGCGATTGATGCACAGGAAACCCTGCAGTACTTCCATCGGAGAACTGATGATAAAACCAGCTAGAATAAACGATAATGCGATTAAAAAAAGAAAGCGTTGTTTTAGGCGGTGCATACCGCCTTGCACAGACAGGTCTTTCACGGGGCTCCTCCGTTTTTACTGCATAAACAAGAGCAGAAAAAGCAGGCAAGTTTAATTTCAGAGCCTATTTTACCTGTTAACCCCAATTGAATGCTTTCAACGATAAAACTCTCTTTCCAATCCAAATAGTCCTTAAGCGAACCTGACCGGTTCAAGGTTATAATCTCCCTGCATGAAACCTGAAATCAAACCATCAAAACCAAGCTCGCGCTGGCATAAGCCCTGGGTCTATCTTGGCTTACTGGCATTTTTGCTGCTTCTTGGGGTTATCCTATACAATATCCCTGGCATTCATGAGCGTGCGGTATATCATCTTGCGGTATTGCGCTCAAAAGTTTTTTACTATTTCAATCCCCCCTCTGCAAATGTTTTTGACCCAATAGGTGAGGCAAGCACTACGCAACCTGTTAACACACAGGAACCTACTGATTTGCCTGAAGCAACCGCTACTTTGCAGCCGGTAACCGTTTCTGTATCTGTTACAGCAAGTCCGACCCCAGTTCCGCTGCCCCCTGCTGTTAACTTGGACAATATCCTTTTGCAGCCCCAGGCCTTCAACAATTGCGGCCCGGCTACACTATCGATGAACCTCAGTTTTTGGGGCTGGGAAGGGAATCAATCGGACATCCAAAAGATTATCAAACCGCGGCTTGAGGATCTTGCGGTCACTCCAGAAGAACTGGTAAGCTATGTTCAGTCCCATACCCCCTACCGTGCTGTTCTACGTTATGCCGGTGATTTGGACCTGGTCAAACGTTTTGTGGCGGCTGGTATTCCTGTCCTGGTAGAACGGGGCTACTACATCCCCAGTGATGGCTGGATGGGCCATTTCGGCGTAATTAACGGGTATGACGATGCCAGTCAAACCGTCCACATCCCTGACTCTTTCAGCGGTGTTATCGATTTTTCCTATGCTGACTTGGAACTGTATTGGGCGCAATTTTTCAATACCTTCATTGTTGTCTTTCCTCCGGAACGAGAGGCTGAGGTGTTTAGCTTACTCGGCGAGCAGTCCGACCGGCTTGCAAGCCTCGAAAATGCGCTTGAGCTTTCTGTTCAAAGGGCAGAATCCGAAACCGGTCGCGAACAGTATTTCGCGGTCTTCAATCAGGGCGTCATCCTCACCCTTCAGGGTAACTACCCCCAAGCCGCTCAGGCCTTTGACCGAGCCTTCGCTCTCTACCGCGACCTCTACGAAGAAGACCGTCCCTGGCGCCTCATCTGGTACCAGGAATACCCCTACATGGCCTATTATCACACCGGCCGCTATCAGGATGTGGTCAACCTCGCAACCGCCACCATCGACGCCACCCCGAATAAAGGCCTCCCCGAAAGCTATCTTTGGATGGGCCGCGCCCAGGTAGCTCTGGGCCAGGAAAAGACCGCGGCCTTCAACTTCAAACGCGCCCTCACCTGGCACCCTAACTGGCCCCTCGCAGTTGCGGAGCTTGAAAAGCTTGGCGAAGCACCTTAGAAGCTCCGTTTCCACTTCCAGAGTCTTATTCCTATGCCCAAAAAGAGCAAAACCTCAAGTTTGCATACCAGCTTAAAAAAGCGCAGCCTCTGGCAACGCCCCTGGGTCTATTTGGGCCTGCTCTTGTTCATCACCATTCTGTTCTTCGTTCTCTTACAGGTTACGCCCTTACGCACCACCCTCCTCAGCCCCCTGATTGTCCGCATCCAGCGCTGGATTAACCCTCCCGCCCAAAATGCTTTCATCCCCCAGCAACAGGATCTTGTGCAAACCGCCGCCGCGGCTACCATGCAAGCCCTCCTCCCCATTGCCTCACCCCAACCTGTTCCAGAACAAACTTCGACCCCCCAGTCACCTGCCCAGCAAGCGTTGCCCTCTCCTACCTCCATCCCTTCCCTGCAGGCCAGCCCCGCGCCTCCTTTACCTCCCGTACCCGACCAAGCCTTCATTGATGGCATTGTCCTGGAGTATCAGCAGTTCAACAATTGCGGCCCCGTCAACCTGGCCATGCTGCTTTCCTTCTGGGGCTACCCCACCACCCAAAAAGACACTGCTCCGGTGCTCAAATCCCTGGACGAAGACCGTAATGTCGGTCTGGATGAGATGCTCACTTATCTCGAAGAACATACTGGTCTCAGGGCCGTCATTCGCTATGGCGGACGAATGGAAACCGTCCAGCAGCTCGTTGCCGCTGGCTTTCCGGTGCTTATCGAGCGCGGTCACACCAGTCCTAAGGATGGCTGGATGGGTCATTACAGTCTTGTCACTGCCTACGATAACCCTGGTCAGTTCGTGCGCGTCCCGGATTCGCTCCTGGGCAACATCCATCTCGACTATGCCGAATTCCAGCGCGATTGGGACCAGTTTGCCGGCATCTACCTCCTTGCCTACCCACCGGAGCGTGAAGCCGAAGCCCTGGCTCTCTTAGGCCCCGATGCTGACCTTGTCGTCAATCTCGAGAACGCTGCCCGTTTTTACGCTGCCCAAGCCTCCTCCAGTACCGGTTTGGATGCCTTCTTCGAAACTTTCGCTTTAGGCACTATCTACACCCTGCAAGAGGATTACCCTGCCGCTGCCCAAACCTACGATTCCGCCTGGGCGCTTTATGCCCAGCTCCAGCCTGCGCAGCGTCCCTGGCGTATGCTCTGGTACCAGTTTGGCCCCTACGAGTCCTACTATGCAATGGGCCGCTATGCGGACCTGCGCACCCTCGCCCGCCAGACCCTCGATGACAGCTATGTCGACTCGCTTCCCGAAACCTGGTATTGGGCCGCTCGTGCTGCTCTCGCCATGCAAGACCTTGACGCTGCCCGTTTCAACCTGCAAAAAGCGCTCGATTGGTGGCCGGATTGGCCAAAAGCACTCGAATTGCGATCCGCGGTACACTAAGAGGCAGGAGTTTGGGCAAATTACTGCTGATGTTATAATGCCCCGCGCTTATGTCAAACTACACACGTTTTGTTCGCAAAAAGCTGGTTCGTAAAACAGCCTGGCAAAAACCCTGGCCCTATCTGGCTATATTGGTTTTGCTGATTGTTTCAGCTGTACTGGTTTATCAAATCCCGGCGGTAAACGCACGCCTCTATTATCGTGTTGCCAAAGCACGCGCTGCTGTTCATAACTTTTTCAGCCCTCCGGAAAACATTGTTTTTAGTCCTACTGAACAAGACGGCATCAATGCTGCTGCACAGTTGACCTTAACGGCTATGGCGCCAAGTTCCACGCCGGTACCGCCCACACCAACCCCCTTGCCAACTGATGAGCCTACGCCCACGCTTACCCTAACCCCAACGCCAACCATCACACCTACTCCGCTTCCGCAAAACGTGCTTATTGATGGCGTCAAATTGCAAAAGCAGGGTTTCAATAATTGCGGGCCTGCCAACCTGGCCATGATCCTTAACTTTTGGGGACACTCTGTAACCCAATATGACACCGAGAAGGCTCTCAAACCCTATGTAAAAGACCGTAATGTTATGCCCTATGAAATGCGCGATTACGTGCTTACCCATACAGATCTGGGAGCCATTGTGCGCTATGGGGGCGACCTGGAAATCCTCAAAAAATTTGTGGCAGCCGGCTTCCCGGTGGTGATCGAGCGCGGTTACATGGACGCAAAAGAAGGCTGGATGGGCCATTACGGCCTGGTTTATGCCTACGATGATGAAAAGCAGGAAGTGGAGATCCCCGATACGTATTTGGGCAAGATTAAGATGAGCTATGAGGATATGCTCATGTACTGGGCTCAGTTTGATGATATCTACATGGTGGTTTATCCCTGGGATCGCGAGAATGAAGTGATTCAGATCCTTGGTGAGCAGGCAGACGCGGATTACAACCTGCGCTATGCCCTGGAACAGGTCGAAAAGCGTATCTATACTGTCAAGGATCGTGAACTCTTCTTTGCCTGGTACAGCCGCGGATCGATCCTGGTTGAACTGCAGGATTATGCTGGCGCGGCAGCCTCCTACGACAAAGCCTTTAAAGTCTACGAACAGCTGGAGCCCAAAGATCGTCCCTGGCGCATCCTTTGGTACCAAACCGGGCCATACTTTGCTTATTTCTATACGGGCCGCTATTACGATGTGCTGGAATTGGCCAAGAAGACTATTTCGCTCTCTGCTGAACCTGCCATCCCTGAAACCTGGGTGTGGGCAGCACGTGCCAGCCAAATGCTGGGCGATGACGTAAATGCCAAGTACTTCTTCAGGCAGGCTTTGCATTGGCACCCCTGTTGGTGGGTGGCTCTGGATGGCCTGGCGACTCTTGGCGAGACAGACCCTTCCTGTAAAAAATGAGCCTATAATTGCATCAACAGGCGGCCCGAACAGAATATTAAAGCAATTCTCTGAGGAGAAGGCATGGATCCCATTAACTTTAAGACCAAGGATGGTCGCCAGGCTTGTGTGCGTCTTGTTCGAGAGCAAGATGCCGCAGCAATGGTAGCCCTTATGCAGCGCACCAGCGCTGAAACCCGCTTTTTAGGCTATGAGCCCGGCGAGTTTCCTTATACCCCGGATTCCGAAGCCGATTTTATTGCCAAAGCCCTGGACGATCCCTTCCATATCTTCCTGATCGCAGAAGTGGAAGACCAGTTGGCAGGGCAGCTGCAAATCAAAGCCATGAACGCACGCCGGCGCTTCGCTCATCGTGCAGGTTTGGGCATGGTCATCTACGAGGCATACTGGGGGCAGGGTTTGGGCACCGTCCTGATGCAGGCAGGCCTGGATGCGGCCAGGGAACACGGGATGGAACAGGTGCAACTGGAAGTAGTTAGCACCAACTGGCGCGGCTTCGCTCTCTATCAGCGTTTTGGCTTTCTGGTTTACGGCACACGGCACAGGGCAATTAAGTATGCTGATGGCAGCTATGCGGATGAATACCTCATGCAATTGATACTCTAAGCCTTCCATACATAGCACACAAAAAAGAGGCAGGCCGATGCTCTGCCTCTTATCATCTCTGCGAAAGCCTTAGAGGGCGTCCGTATCAATAAAGGGCAGCAGTGCGGTAAAAGTCCTCATATCTCCGGTTTTCATTATCTCCCGGGCAATCGGCGTTAAGTCCTTGCTGTCGATAAAGGGTGCCAGCGCCGTCACATGCTCCCGCAATTGACTCGGCTCCAGATCCTTAAGCAGCTCGCATAGGGTCTCGCTCCCCAAAAAGGGCGCCAACCCGGCAAGCTGACTGGCGCTCACCTGCGCGTCCTGCATTCGTGCCGCCACTTTGATCAGGTCTTCCTTATCCATAAAGGGCGCCAGTCCCATTACCTGCCCATAGTCCGCTCCGCCATCCAACTTCTCATTCACCAGGCAGCCCAGATCGGCGCTGTCTAAAAATGGGGCCAGGGCTACCACCTGGTTCAAATCTCCGCCTGACTTCTCCATCTTCCGTATCAGCTTCCCTAGCTGTTTGCTGGTTAAAAACGGAGCCAGGCCAACCAGCTCACTCAGCTCCTGGATCTGCAGGTGTTCAGCCCAGTCCCCTAATTTTTCCTGGCTGAAATAAGGTGCCAGCTCTTCCAGAGTCTTGAGATCCACTTCCGCTTCTCCACTGCGTTCGGCTGCCTCGTCCACCTGCGAAGGCTTCAGCACCGGCGCTACCTCGGCAACTTCTTCCAGGCTCAGCGGGGCTTCTGCCCGCGCCACTTTTTCAATAATTTCTGTTTTGCGTTTGGAACCCAGCAGCTCTTCCAGGCTCACACCCAATATCTCAGCCAGCTCCGGAAGTTTGCTGATGTCCGGCATCGAGTTACCGCGCTCCCAATTACTCACCGCCTGGTAGCTCACCATCATTTTGTCGGCCAGCTCCATTTGGGTCATATCCTTTGCCTTGCGCAGCATTGCGATGCGCTGCCCTACCTTGCGTGTGTCAAACATCCTGCCTCCTCCTTGACTTGCCCTTCCTGATTCTAGGGCAGTTTTCTTTAATTTGCTACGGTTTTCTTTTTCCTGCAGCTGCAGGATCCGCTTCGCACTAAGCCAGCGTTCCTTGTCCTGAACCTTGCTGCTCCACAGAACCACTCCTGGCTGCCCGGAGCTTACAAAGGTGTTCCTGCTGTCTTGGTAATAAGCTTGGTATGCACTCCCGAACATCTTGTCTCCGTTCCTGACTGTTCCCAGTCTACAGCGCGAGGCCCAAAAAACTATCAAGCATTGCTTGAAAAAGCCTTTTCCTCCCTGACTCAAGACTTGCTTGAGCTGATAAGCTCTGTCCGCTAGCCTGTATAATTATCTTTATGATTAAGCTCCTCCACTTTGCTGATGCCCACATCGATATGGCCCAGGGCGGCGTACACGATCCCGCCAGCGGTTTACCTGTCCGGGTTACCGATTACCTGCGCTGTCTGGATACCATTGTCGATACCGCCATTGACGAGCAGGTCGATCTGGTGATCTTTGCCGGCGACACCTACCGCGATCGTTCCCCGCTCCCTACTTACCAGCGCGAATGGGGGCGGCGTATGATGCGCCTTTCCAAAGCCCAAATCCCTACCCTGCTTATCACGGGAAACCACGATATTTCCCCTTCGCTCTCACGCGCCCATGCCATGCAGGAGTACGAGACTCTTGAGCCAGCTTATATCCACGTGGTCAACCAGCCCGCTTTTTTGGGTCCGCAGGACCTGGATGGTGCCCAGGTGCAGGTGATTGCTATCCCCTGGATGACCCGCGCTGCCGGACTGAGCCTGATGCGCAATGAGGCTTATGCGGATGCCGAAAGCCCGGAGCAGGCCCTGGAACAATTCCTGAAAAAGCATGTCGAATTAGCCCTGGCAGAGGCTGACCCCAACTTACCCACCATTTTTGTGGCTCATGCTTCTGTTCAAGGGGCTAAATACGGCAAGGAGCGCGAGATCAGTATCGGGCGCGAACTCGTCCTGCAGCCCGGTTTCGTAAGCAATCCCTGCTTTGATTATGTTGCTTTGGGACACATCCACAGATTCCAGGACCTTAACTTAGGTATGCACCCCCCGGTGGTCTACTCCGGATCGATCGAACGGGTCGATTTTGGCGAGGTTGGTGAGGAGAAAGGTTTTGTTCTGGCGCAGGTAAGCAAGGGGAACACTCAATATGAGTGGCGAATCTTGCCCACCCGTAAAATGATTGACCTCTTTATGGAACTCAAACACGGCGAACCGGTCAACGAGCCGCTCCTGGCTGCCTTTCCCCCTGCGGATGAGCTTCAGGATTCCATCCTGCGCCTGCGCATCCGTTACCCCCGTGATATGGAAGTCCTTATCGACGAGCCTGCTCTGCGTCAGAAGGCCAAACCAGCCTTCGATTTTCACCTCGTTCGTGAACCGCAGGGCCAAAGCCGCGCCCGTCTGGATTCAGGAAAAGGTACTGCTGCCCTCACGCCCTTGGAGCTCCTCGATCTCTACTGGCGCCAGGCTGGTATGGAAGAAACGCGCCGTGAAAGCCTGCAAAAACAGGCTGCTGCCCTCATCAGCGGAGAAGATGAACCGCGTGCCTGAACGGCTTCTTTCCATAAATATATATTCCAGGTGCTTCGGGGCTTGCCTATCCTGCGTGAGCTTAATCCAAGGGAATACTGTGCCTCGGTCGAAACAGCTTGCCTAAAGAAACGGATTAGCCCAAAATAGAGCCGTATATCCTGCATTCCGGATCGCGTCCGGAAAGGATTGCTTTAGAGTCAGAACAGCCGGCAGCAGACAGCGGGTTTCTTCCTCAGCGCTTACTATTTCTGCGCCTGGGCGCATGCTTTCTGCACCATCTTTCAGGGACTGTTCAGCCTGAGCCAGAGCGGCTTCCAATAAGTCCTGCCAATATTTCAACCCATCTCCTGAAAATGAGTCTTCAGTTCAGTAAGGTTAATGATTCCCATAACGGTATGTTTCTCAAGTTCGAGAAAGAGTCGGTTGCGTATAAAAACTCTTTTATTCCAGCGGCCGGGCTTCGAGATTTAAACTCACCCGCGCAATTCTTCCATACAGACTAAAAACCTGCAATTCGATGGCGTTATCCAGTACAAAAGGCGCCTCTAAATCTACCCGCCGCCAGCCGACAGGCTGCCCCTCTGCATTCCAGGCAACAGCCAGCAGCCAAATCGAACTGGCCTTTGCGGAATCTGAAGGTAAATGCAGCTTAATCTTTGCCCAGCGTCCTTCCGGCTCGATTTCAGTGCTGGAGAGCGGTTCGGGCAAGGATAAATAACGGTCATCATTTGGCATTACAGGCAATTGATCCTTAAAAAAGGCCCGGGCCTCAAAGCTAGCCGGAGTTGGGCCTGTAAAACGTACTACCAGAGGCAGGGTTTGCCCGGCAGGAAGGACGTTTAATGGCAGGATTGCATCAAGCGACTGTTGAAAATCCCCCTCAACAGCGGTGATGATTACCGTTGCACTAGGGTTTTCTACAGCAGTATCCGCCTGATTGTGATAGCTCACGATGCAGGTAATCGTCTCTGCAGCGTCCCGGTGGCAGAACACGGGCAAAGGTTCCTGTGTTTCTTCAGCACTTGCTGCCAGTGTGGGGCTGTCTGTCGGCAATGGAGTAGCCGTAAGCGGTATGGTCAGCATTTGTCCTTCAGCCATGCTGTAGGGGTTTACCTCAGGGTTGGCAGTTTTAACCACCTCTAGCGGTACCCCGTAGCGCAATGCAATCCCAAACATATCCTCCCCTTTTACTACAATATGCCTTAAGGGTTGCGGGGTAGCAGTTTCTGTGGGGGTAGCAAGCGGAGGAGGAGTTCTTGTGGGTTGCGGGGTGAATGTAGGACTGGGAGCCATGGTGGCAGTTGGCCACCCGGGGCTTGGGAAGGGGGTTACGGTTGCAGCGGGCATTCCGCTACAGGCAAAAAGGGGGAGAAGCACCGCAGCTACTTTGACACATTTAAGCAGCATGAGCACATTATAACAGTGCGCCTGACTCCAAAATTTGAAGCATACGCTAACAAAGAATGAACTGCCTTTGGAAAATTTATTGCACTAAGCATCCGTCAGGTTGATTTGCTTTATAAGCTTCTACCGGTGGTAATTATCTATGGTTTGAACTCGATAAAAAAACCATGCGGGGCAAGAGTTTGAACCTCCATCCTAAAGCTGTGCCTCCTTGGGCTCAGATTGCATGCCTATACAAGCCTTTAAACTTGAACGATGAGAATAAGAGCCTGTTGCAGAGCTTCAGAATTGCTATTTAACAGCCCCACTTGTCATAGTATCGTTAGAAAGCTGGCTTTTAGCTTGCCCCGGACCCTTCGCTGCGCTATAATCGGGAGGTCTATTAAGGAAGTGATAATCTATGCCAGTCTATGCTTATAAATGTGGCGATTGCGGCCATGAATTTGATCAGTATCAAAAGTTTACCGATGATGCGCTAACTGTTTGCCCTGTTTGCAACCACCTCAGCCTCCGTAAGGTTTTCCAGCCGGTAGGCATTGTGTTTAAGGGCAAAGGCTTTTACGCCACCGATAACCGCTCCACCAAGGGGTTAATGAGCCCAGGTACACGGGAGGAACATAATAGCGATAGCGCTGATGCTGTGAGTAAGGCGGCTGGTAAGTCTGAGGCGAAGATCTCCGAAGCTGATAAGCGCACTGTAAAACGCGAGCTTAGCGGGTCTGCTCCTGCTGAGAAGAAGGCAAGTCCAGTAGCGAATACAGCCAACTAAACCGCAGGTCTGTTTTTGGCGCACCATACTCATGGTGCGTTTTTTATCTTGATCGGATAGATATTTCCCATAGCAGCTGAATCAAGCTTGATGAAGGCATTAAAGAAACCAAAAGGCCAGCTTTGCCGGCAAGGGCCTTAAGCAGGATCGGCTAAACCTAAAGCTTTACGCAAGTCTGGAGCAGTTTGACTGCCGCATTTGCCTAACTCGCGCATTACCCGTGCGAACTGCTGCGGATCGTGCGGCCAGATATGGCGATTAAAATGCGGGTCGCGGGTGGGACATATGGCAAATTCGGTTTCTGGAAATGTAATTTGATAGTAGATCCAGGCGCGACGGGCATGTGGTGGTCTGCAAACCAAAAGGGCTTTCTTGAGTTTGAGGCCCTGCGCATCCAGAAGTGCCCGACTGAACTGGGCGTTTTGCTGGGTATAACGGGCCTGGTTTTCTTTAAGGATGGCTTGGGCAGGTACACCTTGTGTTTCCAGAATATGGGCCAGAAAATCAGCTTCAGTTGCATAGTTGCCTGGGTAGGCTTGCGCATCAGCAGGGCTGAGGATCAAGGCCTCTCGGGAGGCAGCAAATCTTCCACTGACGAGAATAAGCGGAGCAAACCGATTCTTGTACAGTTCACCAGCGCGCAGAGCCAGCAGCGAATCACTGGCGCCAGCCACCAGGATGGCATCAGCAAGAAAGGGTTCGTCTTCAATAAAGATAAAGGCATTGATCTCTGCAATCAGGTCTTCAAAATTTCGCATGGGCTGCCTTTCTGGCTTTGAGAATCACCTGGATTTTAACCCAGATATGCCGGTAAGCCGATACAGATTAGCTAGTCAAAGCAGAACCTTGTATATGCAAGGTCTTGTCATGAACTCTATTCTTTGCTCACAGCTACAAAGATTACAGGCTGGCGGCCAGTTTCTTCGTAGACGAGATTACGCGTGCTGTTAAAGGTGGCGCGCTGCAGGTCTTCGGGTTTACTTTGGACTACATTGGCAAGCCGTTCTTTTAATTCCAGCCAAATATCTTCGGCATCGTTAATAAAACCGCGGCTGAGAATCTGAGCGTTACTATAACATCCCTTATTGTCTAAATATAAATTCACCATTACTACGCCATCGGTACTCAGTTTTTCCCGTTCCCGAATAGTGCTGTTATCCACATCGCCCACACCGCTGCCATCTACAAAGACGTAACCACCGGGGATTCGTTCGCCCAGGCGCATCTCACCGTGGGTAAATTCAATCACGCGGCCATTTTCTACTACAGCTACCTGTCGCGGATCCATACCTAGCTCAATTGCCAGGTTGGCATGCTGTTGGAGCATATGCAGTTCTCCATGTATTGGGATCAGATAGCGGGGCTTAACCAGGTGCAGCATCAACTTAAGCTCCTCAGCGCTGCCGTGACCCGAGACATGAACGGGCGCAATGGTGTCGTAAAGTACCTTTGCACCGCGCAGGATCATCTTGTCAATGGCACGATAGACCAGCAGCTCATTGCCCGGAATAGCATGGGAAGAAAGAACAACCGTGTCACCGGATTGGATATTGAAGCGTTTATTGGTGCCGTTGGCTAGCTTGCCCAGGATTGAAAGCGGTTCACCTTGCGAACCAGTGACCACCAGCACAACTTTTGAAGCGGGCATAGAAAGCGCTACGTCCAGCGGAACAACATCACTTTCATCGTAGTGTAGATAATTGAGTTCGCGGGCAATGCTCATAGTATCTACCATGCTGGTTCCGGCAAAAGCCACTTTGCGGCCAGCTGGAACGGCTGCATTGATGATTTGCTGCACGCGCGAAATAAGCGAAGCAAAGGTGGCAATGATCACCC
Source organism: Anaerolineaceae bacterium (assembly GCA_040772305.1). Taxonomy (GTDB): domain Bacteria; phylum Chloroflexota; class Anaerolineae; order Anaerolineales; family Anaerolineaceae; genus Mesolinea. The sequence continues at coordinate 408,109 of JAXGYK010000001.1, read as the reverse complement.
GTCCTTCCGCTTCCCGAAGGATCTTCTGAAAAGCGGGGTCAATGGTGCGCTCTGTGGGCGTCCAGCCGGCGTGTTCTGCGTTAGTGGAATCCGAAAGCATGGCCAAGACGCCGCGGCTGGAAATTTCTGCGATCTTGGCAAAGTCGGTAGGCCAGCCATCTACGGGTGTGTGGTCGAACTTATAATCACTGGTGTGCAAAACCAGACCGGCGGGCGTTTCAATACCAATGCCCACGCCATCAGGTATTGAGTGACAAACATGAAAGAACTCCAGCTTGAAGGGCCCAATCTGCAGGCTTTCACCAGCCTGGATAGTTTGCAAACGGGCGGTGCCGTTGAACCGGCGCCGTTCGAGCTTCGACCGGATCAACGCAATCGTAAGCGGCGTTCCATAGACAGGTACGTCCAGCTTCTCTAAAAGGTGCGGTAAGGCACCGATGTGGTCTTCGTGTCCGTGGGTAATAACAATGCCCAGCAATTTATCCTTATTGTCAAGCACGTATTGGGCGTCTGGCAGGATGTAGTCGATGCCGGTCATGTCGTTGTTGGGGAACATAATCCCTGCGTCGACGAGCAAAATTTTGCCGCCATATTCAAAGACGGTCATGTTTTTGCCAACCTCCCCCAGGCCTCCCAAGGGGATGATGCGTAATGTTTTCTTTTTCATTCACTTCCTTACTACAAATATGAACCAGCCTATAGGCTGGAAAAATTCTTAATAAAAGCCGCTGAACATAGCGGCTGCCTTCCAAAGTATAGCATAGCTAAAGCTGCGAAAATCTGATGCACAAGCAAAGAAGTGGAGCTATTCGCCAGGATTAATGAAAATCAAACATAATTCGGATCTTATTCTTATGTTTCCACCCTAAAGTACAGATAGTTAAGTAACCAATAAACTGTAATAGGAGGAAACTATGCGTTATATGATAAGACGAAATTACCCGTACCGCGATGCTTTTTTGAGTCGTATGAATGAATTTTTTGAAAGTGATTCCGAAGCTTTGCCATCTGGCTTTCCGCTGGATGTCGTAGAAAACGATCAGGAGTTTACTGTGAAAGCCAATATGGCTGGCTTTGACCCCGAGAAACTAGAGATTACCTACGACAACAACACCCTGACCATCAAAGGCGAAGTAGAAGAAGATAACGTTGATGAGAAGGAAGGCCGCTACCATGTTCGCGAGCGACGCTTTGGCTCTTTTGCGCGCAGTATTTCAATGCCCGAATTGATTGATGCAGATAAAATTAGTGCCAGCTGTGAGAACGGTGTATTACATGTCCACCTTCCCAAAAAGCCTGAGACTCAACCGCGCAAGATTCAGATTAAAAGCGCCGCTGCTGAGAAACCTGCATCCAAAACCGTGATTGACGCAGACAAAAAGTAAACTTTACCCAAGCTATTTATCAGGCTGTCAATGATGACAGCCTGATGCATTTAATATAATCAGACAAATGCTGCAGAAGTATGAGCTATCAAAGAAAATGCGGACTGGTGATCTAAGTGCAGATGCATATAAGAGCTAAAAAATAATTGTTGATAGGCGCTTAAGTTTGGAGCTAGATGCGTATAATTAGAGAAATTGAGACTCCCGGGAGCTGTCATGAAATACGAAAAATACCGCGTATCCCCCAAAGCGAAAATCGACCTGAACAACTATGACCCCAACGATACCAGTCTCTTTGACGGCAAAAAATCCCAGGCAAAGGACTTGCTCAAAGAATTAAACAGCGAAATCGAAGCCCTGCAGGAGCAGCTCTACGCCGAAGGCAAACATAAACTTCTGGTAATTATTCAGGCGATGGATACTGGAGGCAAAGACGGAACAATCCGGGCTGTCTTTGAGGGCGTGAATCCGCAAGGGGTCAAGGTGGCCTCCTTCAAAACCCCAACGCCAGTGGAGCTAGCGCATGACTATCTGTGGCGCGTTCACCAGCACACTCCAGGGAAGGGCGAAATCGTTATTTTCAATCGTTCTCACTACGAGGATGTTTTGGTTGTACGTGTGCACAACCTGGTACCTAAAAAAGTGTGGAGCCGCCGTTACGAACAAATCAATAACTTTGAGAAGCAATTAGTTGAAGAGGGCACGCAGATTCTTAAGTTTTACCTGAACATCGATTTGGACGAGCAAGCGAAGCGCTTTTTGGCTCGTGTGGAGGATCCGACCAAAACCTGGAAGTTCAACCCCGGCGATCTGGAAGAGCGCAAGCTTTGGCAGGAGTATATGGCAGCTTACGAGGACATGCTTAATCAAACCAGCACCGATTATGCACCTTGGTATCTCATCCCTGCCAATAAAAAGTGGTATCGGAACATTGTGATCGCAAGTATCGTACGGGATACGCTTAAGGCGATGAACATGGGATATCCGGAAAAGCCTGCAGACCTGGATTCTTACCGCCGCATTCTGCGAGGAATGGTAAGTGCAGATGTTCTGGAAGAAGTACATGCAGACATTCGTGAGGACCACAAACGAAATGGTTTTTTGAAAGCGGATGGTGCTGCAGAACGCCTTGAACGTTACCTGGCAATGGATGGCCAGACTGCAAGCGCTGAGCCTGGTGAAAAGAAATAAAACATGCTAGATGCTCCGCGTGAGCCGCTGGATGCGGTCTTGATTGGCAGGCTTCAACGCGATTACCTGCTGCCTTTTGAGCGGCCTGCCCAGGTGGACATTCTGGGCGGGGCTTTGCCTTATGCAGCGGCTGGCATGGCGATGTGGGGCGGTAAGGCAGGCCTGGTTGGCCGCATAAACGCAGACTATCCGCTGGACTGGCTGCTGCGCTTCCAGGAACTAGGCCATGACCTGCAGGGTATTAAAACAGTCGATGAACCCATTGATGCCCGCCGATTCTTTGCCTATTCGGACCCAGTTACCGCGCATTCCGAAAATCCGCTAACCTTCTTTGCTGAAAAAGGATTGCCTTATCCACGTGCGCTTTTGGGATATGATACTGCCCCCTCCCGGCATTGCAGTAAAACAGACTATATGCCGTTTTCCTTTCGGGTCAATGATATTCCACGGTCGTTTTTGGAGCTTTCAGCAGCACATATCTGCCCGATGGATTTCATCTCGCACAAGATTTTACCCCCGGTGCTTAAAGCAGGTTTGATTCAAAGCCTGACGATGCGAGCGTCTGCCTGTTATATGAATTCTTCCTTTTGGAATGAGATCTACAGCTTGCTCTCGGACCTCACAGGCTTCATGCTGCACGAGAATGAAGCCCTGCGCCTTTTCCAGGGTCGGAGTGTGGACCTGTGGGAGATTATGGACGCTTTGGCGGCCCATGGGCCTGAATTCATAATCCTTTCCCGGAATGATTTTGCGGTTCAGGTATTAGATACCTCGCGTAATATTCGCAGCCTGGTGCCAGCCTACCCCACAGGCATTGCAGACCCAACCGGGGTTTGGGATGCCTTTGATGGTGCTTTTTTACTGCATTACCGCCGCAACTATGACCCATTGGATGGCGCCCTAGGGGGACAAATAGCTGCCTCCTTTGCGGTTGAAGGCAGCGGACCTTATTACCTCTTGGATAGTCTGGAAGCTTTAAAAGAAGCACGCCTGGATTTGCTGCGTCAGCGCGTGCGCCGGGTTTAGTTGCTTGGCTGGGAAGGAGCTTCGGCTGTAGCTGGAATAAGGCGGATCTCGTAAACCTTACCCCACTTTTTTCCGGTTACATACAGTTTATCCTTGGCTTCATCATATGCAATACCATTAAGCACCAGACCGGGATCGTGAAACGTATTGGGCGGACGTAAGCCTTCCAGGTTGATTTGTGAAAGCACCTGCCCTGTTTGTGGGTCGATGCGCACAATGAGGTCGCTAAGCCAGATATTCGCAAAGATGCTGCCTTGCACCCACTCCAGTTCATTAAGGTTGACGACGGGCTTGCCTTCCAGTTTTACATCCAGGGTACGTATCAGTTCAAAGCTTTCGGGGTCATAATAAAAAAGGCTACTGCTTCCGTCTGAAAGTATCAGAGATTCGCCGTCATTTGTTAAGCCCCATCCCTCAGTTGGATACCTAAAGGTACCCAGGAGTTCAAATGTGTCGCTTGCGTATATAAATCCGGTATGTTCTTTCCAAGTAAGCTGGTAAAGTTTGCCGTCCAGTTCGGTTAAGCCCTCCCCAAAATATTCCGGACCAAGACGAAGTTCTTGGATGATGCTGCCATCCAGGTCAACGCGCCGCAGGACACTTTCGCCATACAATCCTGTGCTTTCAATAAGGTGGTCTGCCTGCCAGATAAGCCCCTGGGTATAGGAGCTGGGGTCGTGCGGGTAACTCGTGATAACTTCGTAGTATAAGTATGCGTCTAAGTCCTTGAACTGTGATTGTTGCGTTGTACTGCACGCTGCCAGACAAAATATCAGAATGCTATTCCCAAGCAGGGTGAGAAAACGGCGGAAAATGTGAACATCACGAAGTGGCATAGCTTTATTTTACTTTGACAGGAGCAAACTTTTGGTTATGCGTAAATTCTTCTTTGCATTATCTTGAAAGCTTGACACGGGTGTTAGAATCAGCATAAGAAATCAGGAGGTAAAGATGAATCCAGCAATTGAGCGTTTGTTGCGATATGTAAAGGTGGATACCGGCTCCGACTCTACACAAGCGAGTTCCTATCCCAGCACAGCCAAACAATTAGACTTGGCGCGGTTACTGGCAGAGGAAATGCAAACCATGGGCCTGGAAGATGTCTGCTGTGACAAGTGGGGCTATCTTACAGCTACCCTGCCTGCCAATACGCTTAAAGCTTGTCCGGTTCTGGGCCTGTTGGCGCATATGGATACCAGTGAAGCAGTTAGCGGTACCAATGTGAAGCCTCGTGTTGTTGAAAACTATTCCGGGGGAGACCTCCTGCTTAACTCTGACTTGAATATTGTTTTGAGTCCTGAGGATTTTCCCGAATTGAAAGAGAAAAAAGGAAAAACCCTGGTGGTTACGGATGGGACAACACTTTTAGGCGGAGATGATAAGGCTGGCATTGCTGCTATTTTGACTGCGGTTGAATACTTGATGAACCATCCGGAAATTGAACATGGAAAACTGCGCATTGCATTTACCCCCGATGAAGAGATTGGTGCAGGGGTTGAACACTTTGATGTGCCAGCTTTTGGGGCAAATTTTGCCTATACGGTTGATGGCGGCGGCGAAGGCGAGTTTCAATATGAAAACTTTAATGCTGCCTCGGCCAGTGTGCGGGTAAACGGGCGCAGTGCGCACCCGGGACAGGCTAAAAATGTCCTTAAAAATGCTGCCACGATTCTGATGGAGTTTCATGCACTCTTGCCAGCAGCTGAAAAACCGGAATTTACTGAAGGCTACGAAGGTTTTTACCACCTGGTAAGTATGCGCGGCGAGGCAGATACGGCCCAAGCCGAGTATATTCTGCGCGACCACTCCACAGAGAAATTTGCGGAGCGCCAAGTATGGATGCAGCGCGCAGCAGATTTCATTAATGCTCGTTATGGTGCCGGCACCCTGGTGCTTGATGTCAAGGAAAGCTACCTGAATATGCGTTCGATGATTGAGCCGCACCCTTATATTATTGAAACGGCATTGGAAGCGTATCGCTTGGCGGGCGTGGAACCACGTATTGTCCCGGTGCGCGGCGGGACAGATGGAGCGCGGCTTTCATATATGGGTTTGCCCTGTCCTAACATCTTTACCGGCGGCTACAATGCTCATGGTCGCTTTGAATATGTAGTGGCTGAGGAAATGCAAAAGGCCGTTGAGGTATTGGTAAACCTGGCGAAGCTAACTACTGCACTGCCAGGATAGGAAAGAACAATGTAAATTCGAAAATCCGGTCAATCAATAGGCCGGATTTTTGTTTTGAAAGATTTGGGGGAAAAACACCAGCTGAAACTCTAGTGAAAAACAACAAAAATTTAACATTAAAAGTACTTGACCTGACGTACTATATCTGATATAGTAATTATAACGTCAGACGTAGTAATAAACATGGAGTGCCTATGATTAGTAGTGATAGCATACGAGGTTATACAGACATCATGATCCTTTATCTGCTTTTGGAGGGGCCGTCTTACGGATATGAAATCTCAAAGCGGATTCGGGAGCAAAGCCAGGGTAAGTATGTGATGAAGGAAACGACTTTATATTCCACATTTACACGTATGGAACAGAATGGGTTCGTTAGCAGTTTTTACGGAACAGAAACTGCGGGGAAACGCCGCACATACTACCAGATAACTGCAGCAGGACGGGAATACTATGCCCAAAAAGTACAGGAATGGCAGCTAACCAAGGCTGTAGTAGATCAATTTATTCAGTTAATATAGGAGTTAAGATTATGGAAACAATTCTTTCGTACCTCAACAATATGTTTGCGAACCTGCCGTCGACTCCCGAAGTGCGGCGTGCGCGGGAGGAGCTGCAGCAGATGATGGAAGACAAGTACCACGAGCTGCGCAATAATGGGAAAAGTGATAATGAGGCTGTAGGTCAGGTGATTGCTGAATTTGGTAATCTGGAGGAACTTGGGGACCAGCTAGGCATCGGTTCGCAGGTAAGCGCTTCGATGGATCCTCAGAATCAGATTGCGATGAGCGCTGCTGAAGTCGAAGCTTATCTAAAAGCAAGCGAAAAGTCAGCCCGCAAAATCAGCCAGGTGTAGGATTACAGTACATATTGGACAGTGAGTGAGAAAGAATAGCAGGGAATGGAAGTATCCGTTATTGTTATTGCGCTGAAACAAAACAATGAGGAGAAACCATAACCTGCTATGGATAAGATAACACAAGATATGAAATACCGACATTCAGTGGTCAAATATGCGCTCAATCAGGGGGTGAGCAAAGCCAGCAGAAAATATAACAAAAGCCGCAGCTATATCTATTTTTGGCTCAAGCGCTATGATGGAGATATTCGTTCCCTGGCCTGTCGATCGAGAAGGCCAGAGCATCATCCCCGTCAACACAGCCAGGATGAGATCGCCTTGATCCGACGCTATCAGGAACGGAATAAAGACCTGGGATTATATGAGCTTTGGTTCAAACTAAGAAAGCAAGGCTATCGCCGCCATTATGTCAGTCTGTACCGAGTGATGCAGCGGGAAGGATTGGTCAGGCAAAAGAAGCACACAAAGAAAAGATACCAGGCACAAGCCTATGAACAGATGCAATATCCCGGACAGAGGATCCAAGTCGACGTAAAAGTAGTCCCCAAAGCGTGTATCGTCGATAAAAAGTGGAAACAATATTATCAATACACCGCAATTGATGAATATAGTCGTTTGAGATATCTGGAAGGCTTTCAGACAGCAGACACATTCTCTTCAGCAATCTTTATTGAGCACGCCATTGCCTGGTTCAAGGGCAGAGGAATTGAGCTTGAATGTGTGCAAACGGATAATGGAGTTGAGTTCACTAAACGCTTTCTAAGGACCAAAAACGCGCATGATCTTAGCTTGTTTGAGATTGTGTTACGTGACAAAGGGATAAGACATAAGTTCATCAGACCCTATACTCCCAGACATAATGGGAAGGTAGAACGAAGCCATAAGGAGGATCAAAAACGTTTCTATAACAAGTCAAAGTTCTATTCATTTGAGGATTTCAAAAGACAACTGAGAAGACACAATCAGCGTTCTAACCATATACCGATGCGTCCATTGAAGTTCTTATCACCTGTTCAATTTTTATCTCAGACTGTCCAATATGTTTGACAATCCTACAAAAGTCAGCCCGCAAAATCAGCCAGGGTGTTTTATTGTGTATTATCGCTTCAATACCGCTGCTTTTGCTAACGGGATTTAGGGATCAGATTGGCTTGGCTGAGAATCTTGCTGCAGCGATTGGTATAGGGGTTTTATTTGTGAGCATTGCAATTGCAGTCTATCAGTTCATTGTTCATGGCATGGCCACCGAGAAGTATGAGGAACTAGAAAAGGCCCCTGTTTCAATTGCGGATAGCGTGCGGCATGAGATCCAGGAGCGTAAAGAGGCCAATCGTTTGCCTATGGCCAGACGGATCGGTTTAGGGGTGGTGATGATCCTGGTTGGAGTCGCCTTAGTCGCTGTATTAGGTGCTTTGGAGGTCAAAGAGGCCTATCGCATCTTGAGCGTTTGTGTTTTGCTTCTGCTGGTTGGCTTTGCTGTAAAAGGGTTTGTTCGCAGTGCTATGGAATCTGAAGCGTTTGATAAGCTGCTGAACGTTGGTGATTATACGCCCGCAAAACGCAAAGGTAATTTGATCATGGATCGGCTGGGTGGTGCTTATTGGATGCTGGTTGTTGTAGGTTACCTGGCCTGGTCATTCACGACTTTCCGCTGGAATTTCACCTGGATTGTTTGGCCGATTGCGGGTGTGTTATACGGCTTAATTTCGGCTATTCTTGGAGCTTTCCAAAAAGAAGGCTAGAGAGTAATACCTGGGGAATGAATAGTGCGGACCTCTTGGCCCGCACTATTTAGTTTTAAGAAATCCTAGCCGCAGCAGCTATCACCGCAACTATCACCGCAGCTGCTGCCGCAATCGGAGCCGCATCCAGCACAACCGCCACCAAAGAGGTGGCCGGCTCGCAGTTCGTCATCGCTGGCAGGGCGAACCGAGAGGACGGTTACCTTGAAGTCAAGGTCTTTACCTGCCATGGGATGGTTCATATCCAGAGTCACATTCTTGTCATCCATAGCTGTTGCAACTGCCTGAAAGAAGTGGCCACGGTCATCACGCAGATTCATAGGCTGATTGAGTTTGATCTCAAAGTCAGCCGGAAAGCTCTTGCGCGTGACAGTGATGACGCTTTGGGGGTCAAATTCGCCATAGGCGTCCCGGGCAGCAACGTGTACGTCTTTTGTATCGCCAACCGACATTCCCGTCAGGGCGTCTTCCAGACCGGCAATGATGTTTTTATGCCCATGGATGTATTCCAATACATTCGATTCAATTTCTTCACCGGCGACCTTAAGGTTATAAGCCATTTGCACAACCAGGTCATTGGCGATTGTTTCCAGGTTATTTTCAGTCATAAATCTCCCAAATCTTGTGGGGCATTTCCCCAGCCGGCTAAGTATAACAGAGCGATTTTACCTGAATTGTTATTCTTGCATAAGAAATCAGTTTACAGATATTGAATTCAGCTTTCTTCTGGTATTATTGAGAAACTTTCTCAATAAGAGGGCATATGGATTGGCAGGAACGTATTCGAGCAAAAGGTTTGCGCATTTCAGAGCCACGCAGGCAAATAATGACCTTGCTGGCAGAAACGACTGTACCGCTATCGCCGGCTGCCATACACACATGTATTCAGAAACAAGGCGGCTCGTTAAGCCTGGCAAGTGTCTATCGTACGCTTCGCCTTTTGGAGGACCTGGATTTGCTCTGCCAGGTTTATTTAGCCGATGGAAACCTAGGCTTTATGGTGCATGATAGCGGACATCATCACCACGTACTCTGCCGATGCTGTAATCGTTCGGTGGACTTCCCTGGTAACGATGATTTGCTTGCCCTTGCTGCCCGGGTTGAGGAACTAACCGGTTATACGATCTCTGATCATATGCTTCAATTCTATGGGCTTTGCCCGCAATGCCGCCAAGCTTGATGAAGGAGTTTCAATGAAACGCAATTTTGGCATTCTGTTTGTGTTCGTTCTCTTGCTTGGCGGATGTTCAAACGTGATTCTTCCTGCACAAACAGATGGTGTACAAGTAAGTGTGAGCATACCGCCTCAGTCATGGTTGGTTGAGCGAATCGCTAAAGACCTGGTGAGTGTGCATAGCCTGACGGCGCCAGGGGATGACCCTCACAGTTACGAACCTTCGCCCCAGCAGATGGCTGCTCTGACCAAGAGTGATCTTTACCTGAGTATCGGCGTGGAATTTGAAGCTGCCTGGCTGCCGCGTTTGAAAAACAATAACGATGCAATGAAGGTGGTTGATATTACAACAGGCATACCCTGGCTGAAACTGGATCATATCCATGGCCACAATGATTTGGATGCAGAAGATCAAGAAGAGACTAACTTGGAAAACCATGCGGCAGAAGCGGATAATGAAGGACATCATCGTGAAGAAGTCGACCCGCATATATGGCTGGCTCCTGGCACTTTAAAGCTGCTGGCCCAAAATACTGCGAAAGCATTGATTGATTTTGATTTGCAGAATAAAACGGTGTACGAGGCAAATTTAACGACGCTTTTAGAAGATTTGGACCTTTTGGATGCTGAACTGAGCGCCGCCTTTGCATCTCAAAGCAAGAAGAACTTCCTGATCATTCATCCCGCATTAGGCTACCTGGCCCAGGAGTATGGCTTAGTACAGATAGCAGTAGAGACTGGTGGTCAGGAGCCTGGCCCGGAGACCCTGGCTGCAATTATCCAGACAGCACGCGATTTGGGTGTGGAAACAATTTTTGTACAGCGTGGAGTTGACCCAAAGTTAGCTCATTCGATTGCAGCACAACTAGGCAGCTCCAGGATGGTAGAGGTAGACCCTCTGGCTCAGGATGTGATCGCAAATTTAAAAAAACTGGCGCCAGAGTTTGCCGAGGCATTACGTTGATTCCGAAACAAGACTTGCACCCTTTAATCAGCCTGCGAGACGTTTGGGCAGGTTACGATGCTGATGCAGTGCTGGAGGCTGTGAACTTTGACTTGCTGCCACAGGACTTTGTAGGTTTGATCGGTCCCAATGGCGGCGGAAAAACAACCTTAATCCGGGTTATTTTAGGCTTGATTAAGCCCTACCGCGGCAGTGTGAGAGTGATGGGCAAAAGCGCTGAGGAGGGGCGGGTAGCAATCGGCTATGTACCCCAACTAAGTGCTGAGGATAAGCATTTTCCGATTAGTGTTTGGGACCTTGTGGCGATGGGGCGTTTGAATACCTCGGGGGACACCCGCAACTTGCTGAATAATGTGCGCTTAAGCTCCGAAGACCAGGACCAAATTGCCCAAAGCCTGGAACAGACAGGTATGCTTGGTTTGGCTCGCCGCAGTTTGTATGAACTATCCGGGGGCCAACGGCAGCGTGTGTATATCTCACGGGCACTTGCTGCAAACCCGCAGATTTTGCTTTTGGATGAACCAACATCTTCGGTAGATCCCCAGACAAGCACTCAAATCTATGAGCTGTTTTCAAAGTTAAATCAAAAGATGGGTATCCTGCTCATCTCTCATGACTTAACGGCAGTTTCTGCCCATGTAAAAAGTATCGGTTGCATCAACCGACGTCTCATCTACCACGGGCTTAAGGAAATAACCCCCGATATCTTGGCTGTTGGATATGAGTGTCCAGTATCCTTAATTGCGCATGGTGTGCCGCATGTACACCTGAGAAGCCATCCGGAGGTAAATGATGATGGAATTTCTTAGTCAGGTTTGGCAGCTAGACTTCATGCGCAACGCACTGCTTGCTTGTGTGCTGGTAAGTGTCGTAGCTGGAGTTATCGGGACGCTGGTGGTATTAAACCAAATTGTTTTTATTAGCGGTGGAATAGCACATGCGGCTTATGGCGGAGTGGGCATAGCCTACTATTTGGGTTTTAATCCGGTGCTGGGAGCAGTAGGTTTTAGTGTGCTTTCATCCTTAGCGATGGGTTTGGTGCAACGCAGTCAACGCCAACGGGCGGATACGCTCATAGGCGTAATGTGGGCCTTTGGCATGGCCATCGGGATCATCTTCCTTAGCATGAGTCCAGGTTATAAAGCCGATTTGATGAGTTATTTGTTCGGCAGCATTCTGGCGGTTTCTGCTTTAGACTTGTGGCTTACCGGAGCCATTGCCCTGTTCGTTTTGGTGTTTGTTAACTTGTTTTACCGCCCTTTACTTGCCATTTCCTTTGATGAAACCTTTAGCACGGTGCGCAACCTGAAGGTATCTGCCCTTTATATGGCAATGATTCTTCTTATAGGCCTAAGCGTGGTCATTGCGATGCGCGTTGTTGGATTGATTCTTGTGATTGCATTACTAACTATTCCTGCTGCCATTGCAGGCTTGTTCCTGCGCGATATGCGCAAGATAATGTTCCTGGCAAGTGGACTTTCTTTGGCGCTTAGCCTGACAGGACTCTTGCTGGCTTATGCGCTTAATTTACCAGCTGGGGCAGTGATTATCCTGACGATGGTGATTGCATATCTGGCCGCATTGCTTGTAGCTGCCAAACGGGACCGGTGGCGCCCATCTCTAAGAGTTTTATAAATTTGTTAGCATGCGTTAACCTTTAGAGGGGTGGTAGTGTACAATGGAATAATCATGGGACTTAAGGAATTCCTTCAGGATGAAGGCTCGGTTCGTTTAGGCTGCTTTTTAGGCCGCCATCTTTCCAGCGGCGCTGGCCGCTATTGGGCTACACAGGTGGGCTGCCTGCTCGCAAGAAAACAAGACCGCCAGATGATCAGAAACATTAAGGCTAACCAATGGGTGATTACCGGCGAAAGCCTGGGTGCTGATGAGCTGCAGGCAATTTCTAAGCTGGTAGTAGTAAATATGACCAAGGCACTCTTTGAGTATTTTTACTATTATGAGCACCCGGAAGAGGGGCGTAAACTGATCAACCTGAGCCCTGAAATGGAAACTGCTATTGATGAAATGATTCAGGGTGAAATCCCAACCTTGATTTTAGGCCCGCACCTGGGAAATTTTGACTTGTTTGGAATGATGCTCACGTGGCTGGGTTTGCGCCCCCTCGTGCTTTCAGTTCCCAACCCTAACAACGCCTATAAAGCCCAAAACAAATTGCGTGAAAACCTGGGAATACGTGTTTTGCCGCTTACTCCCAGCGCTTACCACGAGGCTCGCCAAACCCTGAAAGCGGGCGGCACGGTGGTTACAGGACTAGACCGGGCAGCTCCTGAACAGCAAAAGTATCTTCCCCGTTTTTTTGGCTACCCCGCCCCTATGCCAGTGTTTTATGTAAACATGGTTCTGGACTTGAACGTGAAGGTGCGTGTAGCTTGTGGTCTGCCCCGCAAAGATGGTAGTTATTATTTGGATAGTTCTCAGCCATTAGCGTTTAAACGGCTTGGCGATAGCAGTGAAACCTATTTGTATAACAGCGAGTTAGCCCTGAAAGAAGCAGAAAAATTTATTCGCCGGTATCCGGCACAATGGGCAATGTTTCACCCGGTTTGGCCGCATGCTGCCCGGGCAATTGAATCGATTTTATAAGAGGAGCCATGTCCGAATCGAAACCAAGTGATTATAAGGAAACCGTTTCCTTACAAGAAGAACCCAACCAGGAGCTTTTGCAGGATGGCGAGCATAAACGTATCAACGACATCCTTTTGGGTTTTTTAGAGCGCCCTGCCCTTAATTGGCTGGCAAAACATATGCCTGCCTGGGTATGGCCTGATACGCTCACCGCTATCGGGGTTGTGGGCTCGTTGATTGTGCTAGTAGGTTATGTTATTGCAGGTTTCGGGGAGCTGAAAGGTAACTGTGCCCTGCACCTTGCCAGTTTAGGCTTTTTTATTAACTGGTTTGGCGACAGCCTGGATGGAACTTTGGCACGTTATCGTCGCATCGAAAGACCGCGCTATGGTTTTTTTATGGACCATTCCATCGATGGTTTTTCAGCATGTGCCATGTTTTTGGGTATCGGTCTCTCGGGTTTGGCCACCTTTGAAGTTGCTACCTTTGCGCTGATAGGTTATTTGCTGTCGATGATGGTTACTTACCTCAAAACGCATGCCACAGGCGTTTTTGAAATGACTGCGATGCGCATTGGACCAACCGAGGCCCGGCTTTTGGCGGTTTTATTCAATACCTTTGTATTCCTGTTTGGTAATCCGCGCACGCGGATTATGCAGGTGGGGCCTTGGGCTCTTGAAAAACCGCTAAGCATAGGCTCGATATTCATGTTCCTTGTGGGTGTTTTACTGGTGGTCTATTATATTTATCTAAGTATCAGTACCGGGCGGGTTTTGGCGGCCAAAGATGAACGCCGGCTTGCCAAGCGCAAAGCAAAAGAAGCACGAAAAACTGAGAAAGCCCTGCGCAAGGCAGAAAAGGCAGCTCTCAAGGAGCGCAAAGCCTAGCTGGACCAAAACCAGAATAGCATGAGTTAGAAGGCTAAAGAGGGTTCTTCGACGCGTTTTGTTCGCGTGCTGCATAAATAGCAGGTGCAAGAGCCTGCAATTCGGGCAGTCTGTTTCCTAGATGCGATAAGTGTAATTCCGGCATTTGGGAGCTGGCGAGTGTGCTTGCCTCGGATAACGCCTGAGCGAAGGGTTCTTTATAGGCGGCTCCCAAAAGACATAGCGGATGACCAATGACAATCATCTCTGGCCGCAGCAGAAGGACTGCCTGTGCCATGGCATTGCCGAGAGTTCGTGCGGATTCAACAATTACTTCTAATGCATAGGGATCTCCCTGCTGAGCATCTTGAATGACCTGCAAGGTGTCAAAGCCTGGTTCCCAGTGCGCAGGGTGGCGAAGTTGTGCTAACTCGCGTAAGCCAGCAGCACTTGCAAAACCATCTAAGGAGCCAGGATAACCAAAGCCTCCGGGGCCATTGGCAGCAATGCGGATACGGCCAAAGTTACCTGAAATGCCGCCATTGCTGCGGTAAATTTTTCCGTCTAAAAAGGCTCCCACCCGCACAGTGGGACTAAGTGAAACAAACAGGAAGTTCCGCAAATTAGCTGCTTGTCCAAAAATGCGTTCGGCTATTGCTCCTGCATTCGCTTTTTGTTCCGCAAAAACAGGCAGATTAAACTTAAACCCCAGCTGTGATTTAAAGGCGATATTTTGCCACTCAGGAAAATCTACCGCCTTTAACAGCAACCCGGTTTCGTTATCGTAATCACCACTTACGCTAATGCTAAGCCGTTCCGGTAATGGCAGGTGTTGGGCCTGGGTAAGCGTGAGCAAACGGTCTGCCTGTGTGGCAATAAGTTCCAAAGTGGTATCAAAGCTTTGGTCCCAGGGTGGGGTCATTAACACGCGCTCGTGCACTTGTCCGCTGATACTTCCATATACAATCAGCAATCTTTCCCCATCCAGGTTGATACCCAAAATATTACCAGGAGGTCGATTAGTCTGTTGCGGAATGAGGTTTAAACGCATACGGAGATTATAAAGCCTTAGAACTTCTTGTGTCTTTTGCAGTTATATAGAATGAACGTTAGATTGCTCCCTTGACAGTATATAAGAAGGCAGTAAAATAACGACACTAAATGAAAATCTGTCTAGTAATATACATATTCTAAAAAAGTGGAGGTTTAATGGCTCGTAGAAATGATCGACGTGTCTTGAGGACGCGCAAACTGCTGCGTGAGAGTATCCTGGCGCTTGTGCTGGAAAAAGGCTACGACGATATTAGTATTCAGGACATTACCGATCGTGCTAATTTGGGACGAGCAACGTTTTATCTGCATTACCGTGAAAAAGACGACCTCCTGGCAGACCTCATCCGTCAGTTCATGGAAGAATTTATTGCTTCAGGGCCACAGAATTCCTCCGACAAGTCTTATGTACGCGATATACGTTCGGTGCAGCGCCTTTTTGAATATATCGAGACCCGCTACGATGTTTATCGTATCCTGCTAATTGGCAAGGGCTTTGTAGTGGCCACCCGCCAGTTGCACAGACTATTACAGAAAGGGATTGCCAAAGGCTTGGCTGGTAAGCTGACTGAGAGCGGTAAAGAATTAGCTCTCCCCCCTGATTTCCTGGAAAATTACCTGGCAGGTTCCCTCGTCACACTCTTGTATTGGTGGCTTGAGGCCGATATGCCATATACGCCGGCAGATATGGCCAGGATGTACCAACATCTATCCTGGCTTGATGCAGCAAACTTTGACCGTCTTACGGGGTCACCCATAATATCAGCTCCTAACGCTAAAAAAAATAAACGTCAGCCGGAAGCAGCTGATTACCTTTCTGCCTTATCTGAAGACGAAGATGAAGAACCCGTTCAGGATGAGGAAAACTAGAAAAACAAGCCCCAAGCCGCAAGGCAGCCGTAAAAGCATCCCTGCAGCAGGCTAAGATCAAAGAGGAAAAAATGAAAATACTGCTGGTTTACCCGGAATTTCCAGATACCTTCTGGAGCTTTAAACACGCTTTGCGTTTTATACGTAGAAAGGCCTCATCCCAGCCTCTGGGATTAATTACCATTGCTGCCATGCTGCCTGAAGAATGGGAAAAACGTCTGGTGGACATGAATGTTTCTCCACTTAAGGAAAGTGATCTGCTCTGGGCAGACCTGGTTTTTGTAAGTGCGATGACCATACAGCGTAAATCGGTGTACGAAGTGCTGGATCGGGCAAAAACCTTGAACAAGAAGATTGTTGCCGGCGGACCGCTGTTCACGATGGAGCCTGAGGCTTTTCCACAAGTGGATCATTTGATCATGAATGAAGGTGAGCTCACTTTTCCGCCTTTCCTGGAAGATTTGGCTGTCGGAAAGCCTAAACCGCGATAT
The DNA here is from genome assembly GCA_040772305.1 of Anaerolineaceae bacterium. GTDB lineage: Bacteria > Chloroflexota > Anaerolineae > Anaerolineales > Anaerolineaceae > Mesolinea. The sequence continues at coordinate 391,718 of JAXGYK010000001.1, read as the reverse complement.
GACGCTGAAGGTCATGCTGATATTACCAAGACACCAGCTCCTATGTGGGATTTAATTGACATGCGCAAATACGACACCATGGCCGTGCAGTATAGCCGGGGCTGCCCCTTTGGCTGCGATTTTTGCAATGTTACTGCCTTACTCGGACATAAGATGCGCCTGAAAACCACCGGCCAGTTTATCTCAGAATTGGGGGCCTTATATGATCGAGGCTGGCGGCGTAATGTGTTTATTGTGGATGACAACTTCATCGGTAACAAGCGTGCTTTAAAAGAAGATCTGCTTCCGGCGCTGATTGAATGGCGCAAAGGCAAAAAAGGCTTCCTTTTCATTACCGAAGTAAGCATCAACCTGGCAGATGATGAAGAGCTGATTGACTTGATGGTGAAAGCTGGTTTTACACAGGTTTTCATCGGTCTGGAGACGCCCAATGAGGAAGCTCTGATTGAATGCCAGAAAAACCAAAATCGTAACCGGGACATGCTTTCCGCAGTGAAAAAGCTGCAGGCTGCTGGTTTGCAGGTGATGGGTGGCTTCATCGTTGGCTTTGATACGGATGATCACAACATTTTTGAGCGCCAGATCAATTTCATCCAAAGAAGCGGTATCGTTACAGCAATGGTGGGTTTACTCCAAGCTCCGATTGGTACGGACCTGTATCGCAGAATGGCAAAAGAAGGGCGCTTGCGTACGCAGAACTACTCCGGAGATAATGTAGATGGCGAGACCAATATTATTCCCGTGATGAATGCCAGTTTACTGAAGCAGGGCTATCGCAAGATATTGGATACGATCTATTCCGCGAATGGGTTCACAGATCGGGTAATGACATTTCTGAAAACCTATAAGCCCCAACGACGAGCTATGAAAATTGAGTTTCAGGAAGTTTTGGCGCTTTTTCGCTCAATCTGGCGGATTGGCATCACCGGAACAGCAGAGGAACGGCGGAATTACTGGCGTCTCTTTTGGTGGTCATTGTTTAAGATGCCGGATAAGTTCCCGCTGGCAATCACATTCTCGATTTATGGTTATCACTTCCGCAAGGTGAATCAGCTGCATGTAAGCCGCGTTTAAAATGCATCGATTTAATCCTCTGGCTGCCTGCCCAGAGACAGCCAGAGATTTTGGAAACTTTACGGTACAATATGCTCGTTCTATGAAAAAACGATACCTGTTTCTGGGCCTATCCCTGCTACTTGTCCTCGTCTTGTCCGCTTGTTCTGCGCCGACTGCTTTGCCAACTGCTACTGCCCTGCCAAGTGCAACACCGCTGCCCAGCGCAACTTTTACTCCCGAGCCAAGCGCAACACCGCTGCCCAGTGCAACTTTTACTCCCGAGCCCACTGCAACGGCCACAGCGATACCTTTTAAGGGCTTTTTAGAATACTTTCGCTTTTATAGAGCCTGGTACGATGGGGATACGACAGTTTTCTATTTTTTAAATGCAGGCTTGGAGTATCCGCTCTACGCTAGTGTTGAAGAAAACACTTTATTTTGCGATCGCGATCCTGAGCTGGAAGTTTCGATGATTTGCACGAGCGAACAAGGGCGTATAGATTATAAAAAAGCCCAGGATTTTCGATTTTACAGTGATCCAGATCACCGAAATCTGGTTTATGAAATGCGCGTAGAGCCTCCTGCTGGGCTGGTTACGCGCTATAGCAATACCTACGATTGCCCGGAACGTGGTCAAAACGTATATTGCGAAAAAGAGTATCGTCTCTATTCCAATGGCTATTGTTCTACCAGCATCTCCTGTTCGGATGCTTGTGGGTATTGGTATTCGCAGGATAACCTGCCTTCCGAACCTGATGCCCCCTGGGTGCCCGTAGGGAGCTGCAATTAGCTGTTTTGGCTGAGGATTTGAGCAGTTTGTTTTGTCCCGACTTCGTCAGGAGGTCAAAAGAATAAGCCGGCTAGTGCTGGCATTGGAGGAGACAGTGCAAGGTCAAGAGATCAGGCAAAAAGTGGTTTTATGTGCAGTGGGCATCTGTGTATTCATTGTTTTGAGTGGCTGCTCTCTTTTTGTGCCGGAACCCACGCAAACCCCAACTGCTACCAACACCGCTTCGCCTACTCCCACCGCTACTGAAACAGCGACGCCAACGCCTACAGCAATCCTCATTCCTACTCCTACAAACACAGCTACAGTTACTTATACGCCTACTCCCTCAAACACAGCTACCCCAACCCTGGATCCCACGCGAGAGTTCTTGAGCCAGCTCATTTGGCCCAGGGCAAATTTCACGATGAGCGATGTAACTTTTAGAGATCCCAGGGATGACTGCCCTGAAAAAATGCAGCGTTTAAACTGTGAGTTTGAATACCGTAAAGATCATGAAAATTGCTATGTGGGTGCCTCTTGCTTCGATGCCTGCGGCTGGTTCTATTCCGTAAACACGATTCCGGATGATGTTTGGGAGTTCTCACTACCCTGCTGGTAATTCTTAGACTGATTACAAGAACACTGCTTTCGGCGGTGTTCTTTCTAAAGAGCGAGTGTACTGTGCAGGGAACTAGTAGGTGTAGATAGATCCGCCCAGGAATTCCCTGACCACCGAATTGTTGGGCACCATGCTTTCATCATTCACAGCTTCAATTTCTTCCAGGAGAGCATTCACTCGCACCGCACGCTCATAAGCATCCTGACGCAAAGGGTCATTTTTAAGTTCTGCACTCCAACGCTGGAAATCCTTGCCCAGGCGGGCTTTATAAAGAGGAAGCTCATAAGGCATTGCTGAATTAACAATTACATCGGTAGTATTTGCATAGGGGATAATGTGCCGCAGCTCACTGCTACGTACATAATGCCAGTGGAGCAGGGTTTGGGTAGGATCGTAGGAACGGTGCACTGCATCGCGCAGCATACGCCGCATCAGGCGAATATCGGTCCAGCGAACGTAGGTGCCATGGCTGTCTTTCAACTGTAGAAGCGGTTCGATGTAAAGCTTGAACTTCTTTTCTGGCGCGATGTCTATAGACATTTCCGGATATAAGCCATGCAAGCTGTCTACCAGGATAATATCACCTGCATTTAGTCGCATCGGAGTGCGTTCCGGATAGGATTTACCTTCCTTAAAATCGTAAAACGGAATGCGCACTTCTTCACCACGGAACAAACGCACCAGGTGTTCATTGATAAGGACCATATTTAATGCCTGAGGGGTCTCGAAGTCGTAATCGCCAAATTCATCCTTGGGATGCATCTTAAGGTCTAAAAAGTAGTGGTCAACGTTTAGAGTTACTAAATTGAAACCTTCCGCAGCCAGTTTTTCCCCAATTTTGATGGTAGTTGTTGTTTTACCGCTGGAGGAAGGACCGGCAATAAAGACCATCCGCACTTCCTGTTTGCGGGCCAGTATCAGATTAGCAGCGTTTTCTACGTCTTCGTTATAAGCAGCTTCGCTGGCGGTTACCAGTTCAGAAAACTTGCCTTTATGGATTAGCTCGTTAAGCAGAGCGGTATTGTATACGGAATGATCCAGCGCCCAATCCAATACCTGCCAAAGTTTCGCCTAGGGAATAATACTTCTGGGATGTTGCAGGCTGGCATCATTCCGGCGGCTACGCTGACGGGCACGTTCATCGCGGTAGAGGATATATGCCTTGGCTACCCTGGCATGACCTTCTTCGATCAGGGTTTTTTCTACCAGGTCCTGAATTTGTTCAATCGATGGAAAGGTGTCTGGAGGGGTGTCTTTTTCAAGCTGGGCAACCACCAAAGCCGCAAGACGGTCTGATGCTTCGCGGTCACGCCCACCTACAGCTACTGTTGCACGGAAAATTGCGTTTGCAATACGCTCGGGCGTAAAAGGTACAACAGATCCGTTGCGTTTAATGACATGGCTTGGATGCTTCATCAAAACCTCCATGGAAAACAGCTCAAGGACATGCCGCTGCGGCATGGTGTTTTGTAGGTTGCAATTTTTGCGCCTTTGCGTCACGCGCCAGGGTCAAGAGAGGATGCTTCTGCTATAATACGAACATGGAGAAGACGCTTACGCCGAAGCGTCCCTTGATCATCGCACACCGCGGGGCCTCTTCGGTAGCCCCTGAAAATACCCTGGCTGCTTTTGAGATGGCACTTGAACTTGGTGCTGACGGTATCGAGCTGGACGTTATGTTATCTGCTGATGGCAAATTGGCAGTAATTCATGATTTCAGTGTAGACCGTACCACCAATGGAACCGGTAAAGTTCCACAGCTAAGCCTTGCAAAGCTTAAAACCCTGGATGCGGGCTTTAAGAAAGCCGCAGCATACCAAGGCGAACGCATCCCTACGCTCGAAGAGGTCTTCTCGGCTGTGGGTGGTAAGCTGCTCATCAATGTAGAGTTAAAAAATTATCACGCGCCCTTTGATCGGCTGACCGAGGCGGTGGTTGCATGTGTCCAGGAGTTTGGCTTGCTGGAAAGCGTACTGCTTTCCTCTTTCAACCCCTTTAATCTCCTTAAAGCCCAGCGGTTGGAACCTGCATTAAAACGCGGTTTGCTTACCGTGCCAGGCAAAAAGGGACGAATAATGCGGGGATGGCCAGGTCGCTTTTTCCCTTATGATGCCTTGCACCCATATTTTTGTGACGTGGATGCAGAAATGGTGCAAGGGCAGCACTCTTACGGCAGGCAGGTGAACGTTTGGACAGTAAATTCTCCGGAAGAAATGCAAAGACTGGCTGACCTGGAAGTCGACATGCTGATCACGGACGACCCTGCTCTGGCACGTGAAGTTTTGGAGGGCTGAGCATGCGTCGTGCGCTTTGCCTGCTCTTTCCCCTTTTTTTTCTGCTTACAGCAGTTCAGCCGGCTTTGGCAGAACCCCTGCAACAGGAGAACCTGGCGCAAGCCCTTCTTGATTCAATGAGTGTAGAAGAGCGTGTAGGACAGCTCTTTATTGTGTCGGTGGAAGGGCAGGACCTTTCCAAGGGGTCGCCAATGGCCAATTTGATTACCCAGCGCCATATTGGTGGTTTTATACTGCGTACTGACCGCAATAACTTTTCTGACCAAAATCCCTTGGTAAGTGCCTATAAAAACAATGCCACTTTACAGCATTTGGCCTGGGACAAAGCCCAAAATTTCACCGGACGAACACCAGTGTACATCCCGTTGTACCTTGGTATAAGCCAAACAGGAGGGATGGACCCGGAACAATTATTGCCAGGGATGGCACCTTTGGTTAGTCAGATGAGCTTAGGAGCAACCTGGTCGCCCGAGCGCGCAAAAGATGCCGGTGCGATGCTAGGCTCCAACCTGAATGCAATGGGTTTCAACCTTTTTATAGGGCCTAATTTGGATGTTGTAGAAACTGGAACTCCAGCAGCAGAATTTAGCGGTACCAATACCTTTGGCGGCAACCCATATTGGGTGGGACAATTAGCGCAGGGTTACATCAACGGGATGCATAGCGGCAGTTTTAACCGCTTACAGGTTTTCGCCAGTCATTTTCCTGGTTTGGGAAGTGCTGACCGCAATCCAGACCACGAAGTTTCGACTGTGCAAAAAAGCATTGAAGACCTGCTTGCGGGTGATTTGACCCCTTACCTTGCCGTAACTGGCAGTACTGAAAAAGGAGACCTGGCTGACGGCTTGGTTGTTTCTCACTTGCGTTTGCAAGACTTTCAAGGTTTAGCCAGCACACGCCCAATCAGCCTGGATGCCGAAGCACTGACACGGCTTTACAGTCTGGAACCGCTTGCATCCTGGCGTGCTCAGGGTGGTTTGAGTATAAGTGAAGACCTTGGTTCAAGTGCTTTGCGCCTGTTCTTAGATCCTGCCGCACAGAACTATGATGCTGTTGGAATAGCCCGGCAGGCATTTATGGCTGGTAACGATTTGCTATACCTTAATCATTTTAAGGGTGTAGGCGACGAAAGTGAATTTGAGACGATTGGCAAGGCCCTGGATTCGTTTACTCAGAAATATCAGGAAGACCCACTGTTCGCCGAAAAAGTTAATACAGCTGTTCTGAGAATTCTTCAAGCCAAACTGCGTCTGTATGGGAATAACTTCGATATAAAGCAAGTAGTACCGCCGGAAGTGGCAGTACACAGTCTGGAATCACAATCTGGTGTAAATCGGATGAGTGCAGATGTTGTCCGGGAGAGTGCTGCATTACTCTCACCCTCAGCAGAATACTTGCGAAGTCTGCTGCCGGAACCACCGGGCGCTTATGATTACATCGTAACCTTTACCGATCAGCGCAGTTTGGAGCCTTGTTCAAATTGCAATCCCATTCATTTGCCTGCAGTGCGCGGTTTTCAGGATGCGCTTTTACGTTTGTATGGGCCGTTGGGTACACGGCAGCTTAGTGAAAACCGCCTTTTTTCTTATAGCTTTGAGCAGCTGCTTGAGTTTGTAGAAAGCCCTGCAGAACCCACAACACCGTATATGGCAGATAATCTTAAACGTGCAGATTGGGTAGTTTTTTTTACTGCCGGAGTGGATACAGCTCACCCGGCCAGTATGGCTTTGCAACGGGTACTGAATGAATCCTTCGAGATTCTGCGGGATAAACGGATCATTGTTTTTGCATATGGCGACCCCTACGGCTTGGATACAACAGCCATATCCAAACTAACGGCTTATTATGGTCTGTTTGGAAAGTCGCAGGCATATACGGATATGGCTGCCCGAATCCTGATGCAGGAAGCAACACCACAAGGGGCTGCTCCAGTTAGTTTACCTATGGTAGGATATAACCTGGCTCGCCAAACGGAACCAAACCCAGCTCAGGTCATCCCGATTAGTTTGCTTACAGCCAAGCCCTTGCCAAGCGATGGAAAATTGAACCCAGAAAGCACTCCTGTACCCTTGTTTCGCCGAGGTGAGAGTGTACGCATTCAAGCGGGTGCCATCCGGGATCGCAACATGCATCTGGTGCCTGATGGAACTGAGGTGCAATTCACGATTAAATTAGCAGGCGAAGGTTTGATTATCGCTCAGCCTTCCGCGGTAAGTTCGGGTGGTTTGGCGATCATCGATTACACGATAGATCGGGATGGCATTTTTGAGGTAACGGCTGCTAGCGGCGAAGCTAGTACGAGCGGTACCCTGATTTTGAATACCCATGGAGGTCTGGCAGAGGTGATTATGCCTACAGCCACCCCTACCCAAAGTCCAACAGCTATACCTCAGCCCAGCCCTTCACCGGAACCGGCAGCTGAACCCACACCGGTAGCTGGCGGAAACTTGACGGGCTATCCCCGGATGCAAGATTGGCTGCTGATGATCATGCTTTTGGTAATCGGTTTTGGCTTGGCATATGCACTAGGATATCTTTGGTGGGGTTCCAATAACTGGGGCTTGCGGGCAGGATATTGCACGGTTATCGGGGGTTTAAGCAGCTACTTGCTGCTTACCTTCGGAATTACTCCACTAATGCGACAAATGCAAACCCATGGTGTACGGGTTGTTGTTCTGGCAGCCTTAATTGGAATGCTGCTGGGTTTGGTCGTAGCTTTTGTTTGGTGGTTTAGAACCGTGGTTCCCCTTAAACACTCTTTTCATGATGAAGTCTAGACTAGGTTTTGTGTAGATTATAGGTTATGCAGCAGAGTTAGCAGAAGGCTTACAAAGCCCAGACTGGCAGCTGTTCCCATAAGAATGCGCTCTGTTCTCCCAATTCGGTCGGAAAACTTTGAAGATACCCCCAGGATATTGCTAGGCTGATGTAAGTTGGCGGTGCTTTCTCCGGTTAAAGCTTTTAACAGCACGCCAATGCTCTGCGGGCGGTTGTTGGGGTGCAACTGCATTGCCCAAAGGATAGCTTCTTCTATGCGAGGGGTGATGGCAGGGTTGATCAGCCGCGGATTGGGCAAGGCATTGGGGTTCAAAAAGCGATCCCGCACATTAACCGGTGCTTGGTTTGTGAGCAAATGGTAGAGAGTAGTCCCAAAGGCATAAATATCGGCGCGGTGGTCGGTATGGCTGGAATCGCCGCCGTATTGCTCCAGAGGAGTGTAGATAGCAGTACCCTGGCCCTGTAAGATAGTGATAGTAACTTCGCCGGGTGCAAGAAGCTTTACCAAGCCAAAGTCCACCAGCTTTACCAGCCCACTGGGCATCAGCTTGATATTGGAGGGCTTGATATCGCGGTGCACAATGGAAGGGCGCTGCGAGTGCAGGTAAGTTAATGCATCCCCAATTTGTAATGCCCAGTTAAGTACATCTGCTTCGGGCAGAAAGCGGTTGTCGATGCTGGCCTTGCTGATGTGCATACGCAAATCGTCGCCAGGAACATAGTCCATCACCAAGAAATCTTCCTTGCCTATGCTAAAGAAATCGGAAACCTTGGGCAGGTTAGGATGGTCCAGGCGGGCTAAAACAGTCGCTTCGCGCAGAAACTGCTCCCTGCTTTCCAGGAGCATCGAATCGGGCAATAAGGGGTCATAAGAAACTTGTTTTACAGCGCAAAGACGACCGGAGAGGCGCTGGTCCTCGGCTAAATAAATGCATCCATAGCCGCCTTGGCCAATGATTTTTTCGACCGAATATCGTTCGTGCAGCAGACTGCCTGCTGGGTATTGGTAAGCCATATCTTTAGGTGTCGCTTGTTTTTCAGTGTAAGTTAACAGAGATAAAACGCTATCTTGTATAATTATAGCTTGAGAAATAAAAATGATTGAATATCCCGTATTGATTGCATCAAATGGCCCGCTGGATGGGCAGCAATGGTTCATTGATCAAACGCTTACCATTGGCAGAGATGAGCAATGCCAGATTGTGATTCCCGACCGCCAGGTATCACGGCAGCATGCCCGTCTGAGCTTTCAGGATAAGGCGATACTCGAGGATTTGGGTTCCAAGAACGGAACCTTTGTGAACACCCAACGCATTGAAGGCACTTGTATTCTAAGGGATGGCGATGAAGTTCAAATATCCTTGGTGCAAACTTTCATCTATCTTAGTTCGGACGCAACTTTGCCATTGGGCGACTTGCCCCCGGAAATGAGTTATGCTTTTAAGCTGCGCCTTGACCAGGCAAGTAAACGAGTTTGGGTGCGCGGTGTGGAGCTGGATCCGGCCTTGAGTGCACAGCAATTTAATCTATTGGCTTTGCTCTATGAACATGTTGGCGAAGTAGTGGCCCGGGAGACTTTGATCAGCGCAGTTTGGGGCGATGAGGCTAACTGGGTAACCGAACAAGCATTCGATGCTCTGGTTCGGCGGCTGCGCGACCGGCTTTACCAGTTAGACCCTGAATACGATTATATCGTTACGGTGCGCGGTCATGGGCTGCGTTTGGAAAACAACCCCCACTGAAATTGGTCATTAATACAAAAAGGACTGATTCCCGCGCTTGTCAGCTCATCAGTCCTTTTATCAGCGCGTCTTCTCTGTTTAGGCCGGTGTTTCTTCGCGCCTTAGGTTTTGCTGCATACTGTAGCGTAAAGCTTCGCGGTTAATCTCCTGCAATTTACTGAGGAGTTCAGGATCTTGCTGACTTTGCTCCACCTGTTGTGCCAGGCTGCCTAGCATTTGCAAAAACTCACTGCTGATGGCCTCGCCGGCCTGCTCAAAGATTGCTTTGCGCGCCTCTGCATCTTTTGCTCCCAAAAGGGCTTCAATCAGTTCCATATATGCCCCTGTGGCGGAGGCGGCTTGGACTACCTGGACAATCTTTAAAAGTTTTTCCAGTTTTGTGTCATCGGCGGCAGCCTTGGCAGCTTGAGCCTCGGCATTCAGTAATTCGCCAAAAGCAGCATTGATGCGCGGCAGGGCCTTTTGTGTAGCATCTTCAATATTCTCGGCTGCGATTAATTCATCTAAAAGCTGTTTGGCTTCCTGAGCCTGGGCTTTCAAGGCCGCATCTACTTCGGCAGTAATTGTGAGCAGCTGTTCCCGCAGAATCTCTAGCTTGCGCTTTTCTTCCGCATGAGTATTCTCAATTTTATGTGTAAGCAGCTGGAAGAACTCGTAGTCGATCCCGTTGCGTGCCATGCTCGCTAAGGCTGTCACTTTAACCTCGGAATCAGCGCTCTGGATGATCAGATCCAATAGGTTTTCGCGGGTAATGCCGTTTTTGGAAAGATCCTGCAAGGCTTGGATAGCGTCCCTGGTTTCCTTCGCCTCACTGGCTGCTTTTCTGCCATAGGTAGAGTGTTCAAGCAAAGCTTTTTGCAGATTTGCCAAAAGCTGAGCACCTTCGGTGTCTCCTCCGGCAGCCGAGGCTTGTGCCAGCCGACTAAGTAAAACCAGGAGTTCGCCGTCGATTTTGGCATCGTTTTGATCAATAACCTCTGCCAAATTCTCTGGTTTTGTTCGTGCCATTGTCTGAATAAGCGCCAGCTTCTCCTGTTGGGCTTTGAGCATCTCGGGGGTGATGCCATCGGCTTCTAGGATCGTTTCGAAAAGGCGCTGTTGGGTCAGCATGGATTGCGGTTTGAAAAGATAACCTTTGCGCTTTTCTTGCGGCAGGTCATCCATCACTTTTTTGATCAGAGGTCCGATGATGCGTTCCTGTTCATCCAAAGGCGCGCCCAATTCGGGCGGGTAGTAGGTAAGCAGCAATTCTTTTTCGTAGTCGTGATAAACCACCGGACTGGGGTAGATCCCCTGGGCTTTACAAATGGGGCATTGGAAGTAATTAGCCTGACCACTTAAAAGCATCTGCTTGGCATCAGGATTCGTGTTGGTATCAAAAAGGCGCGTCAGGTCTACTGTAATAAACTGACGGCAATTGGGGCAGGCAACTGAGGTTTTGGCCATGGAATCTCCAGATTTCTTGATTATTTGCTTAGGGGATTATAACAAAACGGGCTCTTGCTTTACACCCCGCCAGGGAGTTCTAACAAAGGTCTAAGGAAGGAGCGCAAAATACACTGATCCAAAACCCATTAAATAGCCAGGATTTTCTACGACGCTGGGCTTAAAGCCCAGTTCAATCAGCTGGTTAACAGCCTGAGAGTAAGCGGCATCGGGTATCTTAGCCAGACTAAGGAAGTCGAAGTTCAGCTTGGGATCAGCCAGTTTCTTAAGGGTTTCCTCAGCTTCCTCTGAATTTGCAGAAAAAAGGATCACCGCGAGTGGATCAAGCTTAAAAACTGCATCAAAATCAGCTTGAAAGTAAAAGCCTGGAAAGAGCACCCCATCATGCTCAAAATAAAAGAATAAGGGGCTGCTTTGTAGCGGTCTGCGGCGATGGTTATTTGCGACTAAACTTACTGCAGCTTCATTGTTGGCAAGGTATTGTGCCTGGATATGAGCAGTTTCGAGGGGCGGTATTGCAGGGATAAGCTGCTTTTCAAGCCACTCTTCAAAAAACTCAACGCTGGTAGTAAGTGGGTCGGGTGCGGCCTGATAAGCAGTTCGGTTCTCTTCCAGTTCTTTTAAGTTTTGTGGAAGCTGCATTAATTTCTCTGCATCAACCGGGTAATCTGCCAGCTTGGGGGGCAGTGGTGTTGCAGTTGGTTCAGGCGTTGGCTCAAGAGTGGGACTGGGAGCTGCAGTTGGAGAGACGCTAATTGTGGGCGTTTCAGGTGCTATGGCTGTTGCAGTGGGGCTAGCCTGGCAAGCTCCGACAAGGCACAGGATGCAGAATAAAATGGGCAGATAGTTTGATTTCAATTTCATACGTGAGCAGTATAGCAAAAAATGAAATTTAAAGGAAAAGAATTTTACAACTTGGGGATAAATAACCTTCCTGTGCAAGTAAGATCGTGGGCTGGGAGCCTTTGGCTTGATTTATGCTGGTATGTCCAATAGTAATTCGGGCTGTTCTCCAAACCAACAATAATCATCCAGGAAGTGGTTGTTTGCATCCAGACCTTCGTCTCTTTAATATGTAGTTGTGCAAAGGCAGTGCATAAGTTGTAATTTATAGCACTTTCTTTTCAACGGAAAGCTTCCTTGTTAAATAAAGTAATTAAGACACTTATTGATAAAGGTTTAATACACAGGTTTTATAATTAATCCAAGAAAAATGTACAGAATAATTGAGCAATAAACATCCTTTATCTAGGTTTAGTTTCAGCTACTTAGTAAATGTGTTGGTTTGTCAAACATATTGGACAGTGAGTTTCAAATAATCTAAAGGGCACAGGAACTTAAGCGGTCGCATCGGGATCTTGTTCGTACGCTGATTGTGTCTTCTCAATTGTGTTTGAAAATCTTCAAAGGAAAAGAACTTGGCACGGTCATAAAAACGTTTTTGATCTTCCCTGTGGCTCCTTTCCACCTTGCCGTTATGCCGCGGCGTATAGGGCTTGATCCGCTTGTATTTGATGGCATGCTCGCTAAGGTATCTCTGGAAGAGGTTAGGTCTGTCGTTGTCTTCCCTCTTGCTGTAGTGGCTGGTGAACTCCGGGCCATTGTCCGTCTGGACACAGTCAATACGAATACCGTGGGAGGAAAACCAACGGACGGCCTTGCTGATGAAATCGGCCGAGGAGAAGGTGTCCGCCTGCTGATAAGCAGCCAGGTATCTCAGGCGGCTGTATTCATCAATGGCTGTGTACTGATAATACTTTCCCCATGTTTTATCTTGGATACACTCTCTGGGAACATGTTTGACGTCAATTTGTACCCGCTGGCCGGGATACAGCATCGCCTCATAAGGTTTGGGAGGAGGCCCTTTCTGCCTGGGTTTCCTGGACCGCTCTAACCCTTCCCTTTGTTCCACGCGATATAAACTGACGTAATGACGGGTGTATCCCACTTCCCTCAGTTTGAACCAAAACTCCAACAATCCCAGCTCCGCATTCCGCCTGCGGTAGCGAATGATTAGGGCAATCTCTTCCTGGGTATGTTGATTGGGATGGTGATGAGGCCTGCGCGATTTGGCCGCTAAAGAGCCTATTGCTCCATCAAACCGCTTGAGCCAATAGTAAATATAACTTCGCGCCCGGTTGTATCTTCTGCTTGCTTTGCTTACCCCATATTTGAGAGCGTAGTTCACCAAAGAGTACCGGTATTTCATCTCTTGTGTTATCTTATCCATTGCAGGTTGTGGTTCCTCCATATTGTTTTTTGTTCAGCGCAATAACAATATCAGTGATACCACTTCCTGCATTATTCTTTTACTTCACTGTCCAAGATGTATCGTAAACCAACAGTTTAGTTTCAGCTACTTAGTAAATGAGCATTGTTCTTTTTTGTACCAAAAGCTATACTCATGGGATGTCATTAAGGTCCAAGCTCACCTAAGGCAAAGATCGTTTAACGGAAAGGATGCAATGAAAGCTCTTCATCACAGACAAGAAATATGCGATGGCTGCCGCGAGTGTGAAATAGCATGCGCGAAGGCATTTTTTAAACGCGAAGACCGCGATTATTCTGCCATCCGCCTCACCAACAACTTCAACACCTTTCATGCTGTAATGTGCACCCAATGTGGCGAATGCATCAACATGTGCACCGCCCATGCGATTTATCGCGATAGGAACGGCGTTGTGCGCATTGATAAAGATTTGTGCGTAGGTTGTTTGGGCTGTGTGGGTTTTTGCACTGAACTAGCCATGCATTATATGGATGACCAACCTATCCCGTTTAAGTGCATTGCCTGTGGTATTTGTGTCAAAAAGTGCCCTAAAGGGGCTCTGGAAATTTTAGTTAGCAAGAATTAAGGAGACCTCATGGGTAAGATCCTCAAAAGCTATTCCTACGAACCAGCACGTATCCATCGCGGCTATACCAATAAGACTCTCTATATCAACGTGGGGGATCTGCGCATCGAGGAAAAAGAGGTGACGCAACTGATGAAAGATAAGTTCATCGGTGGTAGAGGCTTCGATCTTTACTATCTTTGGAGGGCTGTAAAGCCAGACACCAAATGGGATGATCCTGAAAATGAAATTGTGATGAGCTGCGGCCCCTTGGGCGGCGTTACGCAGTATGCCGGCATGGGAAAAACTTTGGTAGCAGCGATTTCGCCCCTGACGGATATTCCTGTGGATAGTAATGCCGGCGGTTATTTTGGTCCCCTGCTTAAGTTTAGCGGCTGGGATGCCCTGGAACTGCAGGGCAAGGCCACTGAAGATCTAATTGTATTTATCGATGGCAATAAGGGCCTAATCGAAATTGAAACCGCGGAAGGCTTGTCGGAAGATACTCATATACTGGCTGAGGAACTGACCGCAAAATATGCCGAGGATGAACAGGATAAAGTAAATATTTCGATTGTTTCGGCTGGATCGGCAGCCCGGCATATCCTCTACGGCATGCTCAACTTCAGCTTTTATGATCCCCGTCGTAAAACGGTGCGCTTTAAGCAAGCTGCCCGTGGCGGCTTAGGTACGATCATGCTGGATAAAAAGATCAAGGCTTTGGTCGTGCGCTTTAAAGGTATCCATAACAATCTTAATGATGTCGCTGATATAAGCCTGATTAATAAAGTGGGGGTTAAGTACCACAAAGAAATGCGTGACCTGGATGAACGCCAAAACGGCATGCGTAAAATTGGGACCGCCAATACCATCCTGGTAATGAACAAGTATGATCTGCTGCCCACGCGCAATTTCCAGACCGGAGGTGACCCGGCAGCAGTTAATATCAGTCCGCAGGTCTTTATTGAACATTTTCTAACGCAGGGAATCCATGATGGCTGCTGGTATGGCTGTACGATGAGTTGTGCGAAGACGGCAGACCATTTTAAACTGCTAACCGGTCCTTATAAGGGTGACTGTGTTACAGTGGATGGCCCGGAGTACGAGTGCGTGGCTGGTCTGGGCTCAAACTTGGGTGTTTTTGACCCGCGTGCTATCCTGGAAGAGAACTTTTACTGCGATACCTATGGCATTGACCTGATCAGCTTTGCCACTTGTGTAGCTTTTATCATGGAATGTTATCAGCGCGGGCAGATCACTCAGGAAGATATGGGCGGCTTAGACTTGGCCTTTGGCAACCATGAAGCTGTGCTGGAGCTCATGCACCAGATGAGCCGAGGTGAAGGCTTTGGTCCCATTGCCGGGCTGGGTATTCGCAAACTGAAAAAAATATTCGCAGAACAGTTTGGGGCGGATCCCAAGCTTATGGAAGACATCGGCATGGAAAGCAAAGGCCTGGAATACAGTGAGTATTGCCATAAAGAAAGCCTGGCACAGCAAGGTGGTTTTGCCCTCACGAATAAAGGCCCCCAGCATGACGAGGCCTGGCTGATTTTCATGGATATGGTTAATAACCAGATCCCCAGCTTTGAGGAAAAAGCCGAAGCGCTGCATTACTACCCTATGTTCCGTACCTGGTTTGGTTTAATGGGTCTTTGCAAATTGCCTTGGAACGATATTGTGCCGGCAGATAACCACCTTACAGATATCCCTGCCCGTGTGCCGGAACATGTCCAAAACTATGTGGATATCTACAATGGTGTAACTGGCGACTCGATTACCAAGGAAGATCTGATTACCCAAAGTGAGCGTGTCTACAATTACCAGCGTGTTTTTAACCTGCGTATGGGCAGCGGCCTGCGCAAGCATGATAAAGCTCCCTACCGTTCCATGGGACCGGTAACCCGCGAAGAATATTTGAGCCGGCAGGAACTTTACGATTCGCAACTGCGTGAAAAACAAGGTCTGGACCCTGAAAAAATGGACTTAGATGAGAAGATCGCAGTAACGCGTAAGTATCGCGAGCAGCAGTTTGAGCTTTTGACCGATGCCGTTTACAAACGCCGGGGTTGGACTCCCAATGGGGTGCCTACCTTGGAACACCTTAAGAAGCTGGGGATGGATTTACCAGAAGTGGTAGAGGTGGTAAAACAGTATCTATGATTACCGTTAATACCCGGGAACATCCCTGGCACGCGGATTTAAGCGTCCAAAAGCTTTTAGATGAGAAGGGTTACATATTTAAACATATCATCGTGCGCATCAACGGCGAATACATTCCAGAAGAAAACTGGCAGCAAAGGATGATCGCCGAGGGTGATGATGTGGTTGTATTGCATCTGATTGCAGGAGGATAAACTGCCGGACCGTTATTTGCGAAACCTGGATGCCATCACCGAACAAGACCAGAAAGCTCTGGCTGCCAAACGCGTTCTCATAGTAGGTTGTGGTGGTTTGGGCGGCTATGTTATTGAGGCATTGGCTCGTATTGGGGTAGGTAGATTAAGAGTAGTTGACGGTGATGTATTTAAGGAGAGTGACCTAAACCGTCAACTCTTCTCCAGCAGTATGAATATTGGCAGGCCCAAAACATTGGCGGCCAAACAACGTGTCTTTGCTATCAATCCCACGGTGGAAGTAGAAGATTTTGCGATATATCTGGATGCAGACAATGCTGCGGATCTCTTGAAAGACTGCGACCTGGTGGTAGATGCCTTGGATAATATCTCTACTCGCTTCTTACTCGCCCAAGCCTGTTCTCAGGCTGGTTTAGCGATGGTTCATGGAGCGATAGGTTCCTGGTATGGTCATGCGGCATTGATACTTCCTGATAGCCACCTGCTTGATGATTTATTTCCCGCAGAACAAGCAAGCGCAACTCTAGAACCTCAGGCAATGTTGGCGCCTGTTGCCATCTTGGTTGCTGCCTTGCAGGCAGCACTTGCAGTGCGTTACCTGCTGGGAAAGAGCGTAGCAAACAACACAGTACTCCAAATAGATTTAGATCATTTCAGCTTTGAACAATTTACCATGAGCTAGAAATCGGACATATGACATCTAAAGATTAAATCTGGGGCATATATACTCAATTTTTGAGTAAATGCTGGATGTTTCAACAGTACCTGTGTAAAATTCTAAAAATAGTAAAGGAGTAATCTAAATGACATTTCAATTAACATATTCAACCATGTTTAACCCCCCGCAAGAATTACATAATCAATACGAAGCCGCTCTTGAAGAAGTCCGATTAATCTTGGGTCGGGAATATCCCATGATTATTGATGGAGCGGATCGTTTTTCTGAGGATAAACATAAAGTCTTTTCTCCGGTAAACAGGGACTGGCATCTTGCCACATTTCAAAAAGGCAGCCGGCAGGACGCTGAAGATGCCATTTCGGCTGCTCGCCGGGTTTTCCCAAGCTGGAGTGCAGCTCCATGGCAGGAACGTGTTGCTATTATTCGGAAATGGGCCAAGCGCATTAATGAACGCATTTTTGAAATTGGTGCTGTAACCTCATTGCAAGTTGGAAAAAACCGCATGGAGTCCCTGGGAGATCTTGCCGAGACTGTGGCCCTCATTGAGTACTCCTGCGAAATGATGGAACAAAACGCTGGTTTTCAACACCCTATGGGGCAGGACCCATTGGATGGTTTTGTCTCTACCAATCAGTCCTTACTAAGACCTTATGGGGTCTGGCTGGTAATCTCCCCCTTTAACTTCCCGGCTGCATTGGCAGGCGGGCCAGCCGGAGCAGCTTTGGCTGCCGGTAATACTGTGGTTCTTAAACCGGCTAGTGATGCTGCTTGGACTAGTTACTTAATGAGTGAAGCGGCCCGTGAAGTGGGTTTCCCCCCAGGGGTTTTAAACTTTGTTACCGGTTCAGGACGGGTGCTGGGAGACGCTCTGACAAACAGCGACCAGATCGATGGAATAACCTTTACTGGCTCCTACGAGGTAGGCATGGGGATTTTCCGCAAAATGGCGGCAGGGCCTTATGTGAAGCCATGTATCCTGGAACTGGGAGGTAAAAACGCCACGATTGTTTCAAAAAATGCTGATTTGGATGATGCTGCTCTTGGAATTGTGCGCTCTGCTTTTGGGCTTAGCGGCCAAAAATGTTCAGCTGCCTCACGTGTATATGTTGAAGAAGAAGTGTATGAGGTCTTATTGGAAAAGCTTACAGACCTTACAAAAAAGCTGAAAGTTGGCGACCCAACCCAGCAAGATGTCTTCATGGGGTCTGTAATTAACAAAAAAGCCTACGAAGACTATCAAGCCTATGTTGATGAACTCTTGGCAGCCGGGAAGCTTATCACTGGCGGCAAGCAGCTTCGGAATGGGAAGCTGGAAAAGGGATATTTTTGCGCCCCAACAATTGTTGCTGAGCTGCCCTTTAACCACCGTTTGTGGAAAGAGGAAATGTTTTTGCCGATTATGACGATTGGAAAGGTTAAAAACCTGGAACAAGCGATGCAGCTAGCCAACGATACGCTTTATGGTTTAACAGCAGGTTTTTACGGCAACGCAGAAGAAACAGAATGGTTCTTTAATAATATTCAGGCTGGAGTGGCATATGCCAACCGTCCCCAGGGTTCCACTACCGGTGCATGGCCTGGCTTCCAACCTTTCGGCGGTTGGAAAGGAAGCGGTAGCAGCGGGAAAAACGCTGGTGGTTTATACTATCTGCCACTGTATATGCACGAGCAAGTTTGCAACCGGGTACAACGATCTTAAGACAAGGGTTATTGCATTTTATGAAAGAAACTGGACAAAATAGCAAAAAAATTCTGATACGCGGTGCAGGGGATTTGGCAACTGGTGTTGCTTTGGTGCTGCACGCTGCGGGCCTGCGGGTTGCGATGACTGAAATTGCAGCACCGCTGGTTGTGCGTTGTTCGGTTTCATTTGCGGATGCGATCTACAAGGGCAAAAATACTGTTGAAGGGGTTGATGCTTTTGCCTGTACGGTGCAGGATCTCGAGAAAATATGGGAAAAACATGCGATACCGGTGGTTGTTGACCCAAACATGGAGCAATTAGGACACTTATCCTGGGATGCGCTTGTAGATGGACGCATGCTTAAAAAGGACCTTGGCGATATAAAGGGGGAAACGCCGCTGATAGGGCTGGGACCAGGCTTCACGGTTGGAGTGAACTGCCATGCAGCGATAGAAACCAATCGAGGTATACATTTAGGAAAAGTGTTTTTAAACGGTTCTCCTCAGGCAGATACCGGCATTCCTGGTATTGTAGAGGGCTTTGCCCGTGAAAGAGTGCTTTATTCATCGACCAGCGGAGTTTTTGAACCGCTGGTCGAAATTGGAGAAATAGTCGAAGCAGGCCAGATCCTGGCCAGATCCGGAGGAGAGGAGATCCGTGCACCCTTTAAAGGCTTACTGCGTGGAATCTTGCGTCCGCAGGCGTACCTTGAAGCCCATGTTAAGGTTGGGGATGTGGATCCGCGCTTGGATCCAGAACTGGCTCGCCATCCCTCAGATAAGGCCATGGCTGTGGGTCATGGGGTGCTGGAAGCACTGAGCTCCTTACAGGTTATATGAATTCTCCCGCCGCCCTTTTGGAATCTGTCCTGGTGTATTTACCGGGCGTTATCTCCGTGGTTGGCTCAGGCGGCAAGAGTACTTTCCTAGAATTGCTGGCAAGCAGCTTGCCTGGACTGGTTCTGCTTTCAACGACTACCCACCTTGGCAAGGAGCAAAACCGTTTAGCTGAGCATCACCTGATATTAGATGCAGGGGATCAGATTCCGAAAGCCAGTGGCCTCTATTCCTATAAAAGCGTTTTGCTTACAGGACCATTAGACCAGACGGCGAAATGGACTGCTCCCAGCGCTTCACAACTGAGGGACTTGGCTGATCTTGCAAAAAAGGAAGCAATTGCCTTGATTGTTGAAGCTGATGGGTCAAGAGGCAAGCCATTAAAAGCTCCTGCTGACTATGAGCCTGTCCTTGCAACTGGAACTCGTGCAATATTTGTTGTAATGGGTTTGAGCGGCTTAGATAAACCGTTTGGACCAGACTGGGTTCAACGGGAGGTTCTTTTTTCAAAGATGACCGGCATTCAGCCTGAAGAACCCATAAAGGCGAAGCATATCGAGCCAATTCTGTCCTGCTATTGCAAAGCCCGGAACCATGAGTTAAATAGTTTTGTGGTCTTCAATCAGGCAGATACTTTGGGAGATTTGCCTGTCCAGCTGCCGCATTTAGAAAAAAGCGCAGAATTGGCAGGAGCAAGCGGGACTTGGACTGGGTCGCTGAAAGAGATTCTTCAATCTTCGAGCTGAACCATAGACTGACACGCAGTGTTTGGTTAGAATCACAGGGTTCTTGGGTAAAGATAAAGAGAATGAATATTTAAGAAAAGAGCTTATCTGCCAATGGCTCTTGAATAGATTAACCCGATAAATATCTTACCAGCCATAGTACTTGAATAATTCGAAAACACCTTTGCAGTTTTCAGCTTTTGCTGCTGAGAACAGAGGTCGTAATTGTGGCAGAAAAGAGGTAATTGTTGTCAGAATCAGAAAAAACTGTTGAGGTTCTCAGCGCAATCAACTTAAATGAAGAACAGATTGCCCGGCTTAAGGAAGTCTCGAAAGCGATTAGCTTAACCGTTTACTCAAGTCGCGATTTTGCAAATATTCCGGCAGAGGTGTGGGAACGTACCGAAGTTTTAATGACCAGCGGCAGGAATATCCCTCAGCCAGAGCAAGCACCCAACTTGCGTTGGATTCAGCTCACCATGGCCGGTGTGGAAGCGGCATTAAAGCAGGAAATCGTACAGAAGCCTGATTTGCAGCTTAGTTCGGCCAGCGGTACGATGGTCCCCCAGATGGGTGAGTATATTCTGATGGCCTTTTTGGCATTAGGCCACCGCGTGCCAGAGTTTATTCAAAACAAAGGACATAGAAAGTGGGGCAGCAACCTCAATCGGAACAATTTGCCCCTTGAAATGCGCAATAGCACAGTTGGGATAGTAGGCTATGGCTCGATTGGACGTGAAGCGGCCCGACTGGTAAAAGGCTTGGGGGCTAAGGTGTTGGCGGTAAAACGTGATGCGATGCACCCTGAAGATACCGGTTATACTCCTGCCGGTCACGGGGACCCGCAGGGAGATTACTTTGACCGTCTTTATCCGATAGAAGGCATGAAGAGTATGCTGGCCGAATGCGATTTTGTGCTCATTTCTCTTCCGGAAACTCCTGCAACCCATGAGCTTTTTAATGCCGAAATGATCTCGGCAATGAAACCAGGGACATTATTAGTAAATGTGTCCCGGGGAGGGCTGTTTCATGAGCCATCCCTATTGGCAGCGATGAAGAGCGGGCATATTGCTGCTGCAGTTTTGGATGTGTTTCAGCAAGAGCCCTTACCGGAAGACAGCCCTTTTTGGAAGCTGCCCAACCTGATTATTACCCCCCATATTAGCGGTTTCTCAGCAAATGCTGTTAATGACCTTACCATGCTTTTTGCGGAGAACTTGCGCCGGTATCTTGATGGCAGTCCTTTGCTAAACCTTGTGGATCGGGAAAAGGGGTACTGAACCAAGCGTTCTTATGCACTATGAAACTCCATGAGATTGAGAGGAAAAAATGAAAATTTATATTTCTGCAGATATGGAAGGAATTTCCGGGATTAATGGGCGGGCTTTTGTGGGAGAGGGTTTGACGGAATATCAACGTGGCCGCGCTTTGATGACAGCGGACCTTAATGCTGTGATCGAGGGATTTTTTGAAGCAGGCACACAAAAGGTCTGTGTGAACGATTCTCACGGCAGTATGCGAAATCTGATTTTGGAGGATCTGGATCCGCGAGCGGTGCTTATTTCGGGTTCCCTGAAGAAGGGAACTATGATGGCCGAAATGGATGCCAGCTTTGATGCAGTGGCTCTGATTGGTTATCACGCAAAGGCAGGCGGCCCGGGTCTAATGGCCCACACGATGAGCAGCAAGCATATTGCATGTATGAAACTTAACGGGTTGGAAGTGGGCGAGCTAGGCTTAAGCGCAGCCATGGCCGGCCATTTCGGTAAGCCTGTTATCCTGGTAAGCGGTGACGACGCTTTAGAGCGTGAAACTGAAGCGCTCCTTCCGGATTGTAGCTATGTGCGCGTGAAACGTTGCCTTTCAGCCAGGACCGCCGAATGTGCGCATCCTGCCCAAACCGCAGGCTGGCTAAGAGCAGGAGCTCAAGAGGCATTGCAGAAACTGCAGAAATCCAAAGTTTTTAAACTGGATACCCCCGTTCATGCAGAGGTGAGTTTGCTGATCCCGGCTATGGCCGATGCAGCTGAAAGCTTGCCTGGGACGCAGCGCCTCAGCGGCACAACACTTGGCTTCACCTGTAAAGATGCCCTGGAGGCAAATGCCTATTTGCATGCCATCATTTCTCTGGCGAACATTGAATGAGTGCTCAGAACCTGCCTGGGATTAACCCCAGCTAAGGCTTTGTCAGGTTCTTTTAAAATATCACCAATTAGAACATGTGGTCTATGGTAAAATCGAAAAAATGGACCTTTTTGATTACTCTATGCAAGACCAACTAAATCGTGAAGCTCCATTGGCAGCTCGAATGCGGCCCCAGAGCCTGGACGAGATTGTAGGGCAGCAGCATATCATCGGCCCTGGTTCGCTTCTGCGCCGGGCTATTATGGCGGACAGGCTCTTCTCTTCGATTATTCTTTACGGTCCCCCCGGTACAGGAAAGACCACCCTCGCCCGTGTGATCGCAGGTACTACTCAGGCCCACTTTGAGAGTTTGAGTGCTGTATTGGCTGGTGTGGCTGATCTGCGTGAGGTGATATCCAGGGCCAGAGAAAGGCGCAGTCTGTATCGCCAACGCACAATTCTTTTTGTCGATGAGGTCCATCGCTGGAACAAAGCGCAGCAGGATGCATTGCTGCCGCATGTTGAAAGCGGGCTTGTTACACTGATTGGTGCTACTACGCAAAACCCGTACTTTGATGTGATTAAGGCATTGGTGAGCCGCTCGCGTATATTTGAACTTAAGCCTCTGCAGGAAGCGGATATTTTGGTTCTGCTGGAGCGTGCAATTAAGGATCCGGTAGCAGGTTTTGGCCTGCGGAAGCTGCGGGCGGATGCAGATGCCCTGCGCCACCTGGCTCGAATGAGCGGCGGGGATGCACGCAACGCCCTGAACGCTCTGGAACTGGCGGTTGAAACCACACCTGAAAAGGATGGCAGCATCCACCTCGATTTGGCAGTGGCGCAGGAGTCGATCCAGAAACGGGCAGTACTTTACGATAAGAATGACGACCAGCATTACGATACAATTTCGGCTTTTATCAAGAGTGTGCGTGGTTCGGACCCGGATGCAGCCTTGTATTGGATGATGAAAATGCTGCGGGCCGGCGAAGATCCACGTTTTATTTTGCGCCGCCTGATCATCCTGGCTTCGGAAGATATCGGTCTGGCCGACCCCATGGGGATCGTGGTAGCTAATGCCGCTGCCCAAAATTTTGAGTACATTGGGATGCCGGAGGGGATTTATCCCATTGCACATGCTACCTTATATCTGGCAACGGCACCAAAAAGCAATTCGGTAGGGGCATTTGCGAAGGTGAGCGATGAGATAGAAGCCAATGGAGCAGGCCCGGTTCCCTTACACCTCATGGATCCTTCACGGGATGGCAAAGGTTTGGGGCACGGAAAGGACTACCAATACCCCCATAACTATCCAGGGCATTGGATAAAACAGCAATATCTGCCGGATAATTTACTAGGCCGTCGTTTTTACGAACCTTCGGAAGAAGGCGAGGAAAAAGCGATCAAGGAGCGTCTGGAGCAATTTTGGGGTGCTTATTCTTCAGCTTCTGAAACTGAAGCCGATTCGGAATAGCAAGGAGGAGCAACCAGGCCAAGCCTTGGCGGTGTAGCTTTCAGCTAAGTTTACGAAGTCTGGCTGCAGTATTATCAGAAATAAACTAATCCATAGTCTCAGAGATTAGTCATCATCATAGTCATCGTCGAAATCGTCATCAAAGTCGTCATCGTCATCCAGATCATCATCCCAAGGGAGGGTCCAAACAGGTTCTTGGACTTTGCCGGGCTTTGGGCCAGATCTGCTTTGAGCTGGGTCTTGTGGCAGACTGGGCTGAATGGGAGCGGGAGTAGATTCCTCTGCAGGTAAATCCGGGTTCTCAAGACTGTGTGCTAGACGATAAAGTTCTGCAACGGGCATCTGGCTAAACTCTTGGATACTAATTTGAGGGTGTAACAACTGGGCTTCGAGGATTAACTGCATCTTCCCGCGGGAAACCCCAATCTGCTCAGCCATTTGAGCTAATGCGGGATTAGAATCAATTATCTGCGAAAATATTTTATCGCTCCCCAATTGAGTAATTTGGTCAATTTCGATCGTCAAACTAAGCTCCAGTTCCGCTGCTCTTTGGCTGTTCTTGTTATCCACCGTTATCAGAATTGCACTCTCAGGACTTTCCAAATAACCATGAGAGTACATTGAACCCATCAAGGCGTTGACTACCTGATCCAAACGCAGGTTTCGATAACCGATTCCGCTAACGATAGGGATTGCGTCTGTGTTCATAGGATGCAAACTGATTACCCTTTCCAGGCGGTTGATTTGGATTTCAATGCTAGGGTTCACATCCAAATCGATGGTACTGTCGACCCGTAAAAGCATAAACCAGGCCCCAAACAAGAATATACTCAGGCTTATAAATGCAGTAGCCATCGACCAAACAGGCCTTGGACGAGGCTTAGCAGTTACGGCTACAAAGGGCTCAATACTCTTTTGAACGGGCTGATGCGCAACGCGGTCATAAACATTGGGCACCTGGCTTATCACAGCCCTGTGCAATGCATTTTTGATGGCCTGGTTCTTGTTCATGACAAGACCCCTTTCAATTCCAAATGATGGCGCAACTTGCGTACGCCGCGGTTGTACCTGGAGAGTACGGTCGAAATGGGCAGTTCCAGATGCCTGGCGATTTCAACCAACTTAAAACCCGAAACCGCATGCAGGAGGATGATAGAGCGCTGACCTTCTTCAAGCTCGTCCAAAAGAGCTTGAAGAATAATTCGGTCGTGGGCATCCATAGATGTTTCATTTGTTCCGGTTTCCAAATATTCCTCAGGCAGGTCCTGAACAGACTTGCCTTTGCGATGGTGCATATGGGCCAAATTGCGTGCAATTGTGAATACCCAGGCCAATGGCTTACCGCGGGCCTGGTAATGGTGGGCTGATGCTCTAACCCGCAAATAGGTTTCTTGAAGCAAGTCTTCAGCATCTTGGTGGTTTTGGGTGAGCGAGAGCAAGTAGGCATAAAGCGTTTCGTTGATCGTTTCGTAAAAAATCTTAAAGGCTACGTGGTCGTTCTGGCCAATTTTGTGGATTAAATCTTCTTCCAACTCCGGTAATCGCTTGCGCGGCTTTTGTTTGGGGTCAAAGATCGTTGTGAAAAGAAGCATTCTGGACTTTTTTCTTTTGTGAGTAAGCAGGCTAAGAAAGAATTCCAGCCTGCTTACCATTATGCATGAACTTTTGATTATTGCATAGTTTTCTATTCGATCTTAGTCATCGTCGTCGTCATCATCGTCATCGAAATCATCGTCCATATCATCATGATCGTCGTCATCGTTGTCATCGTCGTCCACATCATCATGATCGTCATCGATGTCGTCATCGTCATCCAGGTCGTCATAGTCGCTATCCCAACCTTGGATCAGATAACGCAATGGGATCTTATTTTCCTGGGCAAAAGTGAGTAATTCGTCCACTTTCATGCTCTTGACCAGTTCCATTTGCTCATCATCCAGGTTGCCGAAGATTTGTTTGATGAGCAGGTACCTGCCCAAAGAAAGTCCGTTTTCTTCTGCTTTGATTTCGTCTTTCATATCCATGCTTACAATTTGTGAGAGGATATCTTTTTCCTCAGCATGCTCGCGCAGCCAGTAGACCACCTCGTAATTTAGGCGGGTAAGCAGTTGGCGGGAGTTCTGACTGTCATCAGTACTGAGAAGCAGCTTGGCGTCAGTATCTGCCAGGTAATTCGACTCTACCAGTTCAGTAACAATTGCTTCTACCAGGTCATCCACGTCACCGCGGTTGACGCTCAGCTTTGCAAGAATCGCCTCACCTTCCGGGTTGAGGCCTTTTAACTCCACTACTTTATTCATTCGGTTGAAGGTCATCTCGATGCTTGGGTTTACATCAATGGAGAGGTAACCTACCGGGCGGGTGAAGTGGTTGACACCAAAGAAAATAGCACTCAGAAGCACTATAACCCCAAGATACAAAGCAACTTTATTCGTTTTCATTTCTATCCTTTCATGTTTGGACTTGAACAGGCTTTCTATAGGGTTAATGCACCAAGGAGCCAAAATATCGCAAACTCGTAAAAATTGCTCATTATCTTGGGTGCCTGTACTTCTTAGCAAGGCTTAATTTAAGAGTAAGACAGGAATTAATTGGTATACAAAGAGAAAAAAAGAATGACCAGCAGAGAAACAAGGATATCTGTATTGTTTGAAGATGCTTTTATGGAATTCCAATAAAAAGCAGCTGTTTGCGTTCAAAAGAAACGAGCTACAGATCCTGAAAACACATTCTGAGTTTCCAATCTTCATGTTTTTTATCTTGTACAGAAGAACTTGTCCGTATGGATCAGTTCAGGGGTATTTAGGGAGAAGTTCTAAGGGTAAACAATCTGGTCTCGTACGAGAGACTTGACATCTTGTACATAGCTAACAGATTGTTCTTCGAGGAATAGTTATCGTCAAACTATTAATAATGTACGCTGTTGTATGGCATATAAACTACAGCCTCCACCAAAGTTGTGGAGGCTGTAAATAATCAAGTTCCTTAGAAGGCTAAGTGTATGCTGGCTTACCTTCGTCGTATCCAACTAAGGTTTCGTCGATCCGTTCCATCACTTCATCCGTTAACATGGGCACAACATCGATGGCCTTCATGTTCTCTTGCAGTTGTTCTACACGGCTGGCTCCCGTGATCACACTGCTTACGTTGGGGTTTTTCAAGAGCCATGCCAGGCTCATCTGCGCCATGGTTACACCCAAATCCGCTGCAATCGGTGCCAGTTTTTCTGCTACTTTGATCTTGGCCTGATCCAGAACTGTGTCGCGCATCCACTGATACGCAGGAACAGTAGCCCGGCTGCCTTCAGGTACTTTACCTTGGTTATATTTTCCGGAAAGTACACCTGATGCCAAGGGACTGTAAGTGGTCGTTCCCATACCCAGTACTTGGTAGAGAATATCGAATTCTTTTTCAAAGCGGTAGCGCTTCAAAATGGAATATTCTGTTTGTTCCATGCTGGGGCCTAAAAGGCCTTCGCTGCGGGCAAAGAGTTCAGCCTTCATAATGTCCACAGCAGACCAATTGCTTGTTCCCCAATAGAGCGCCTTGCCTTGCTTGATCAATTGATTGAAGGACCATACGGTTTCTTCAATGGGGCATTCTTTGTCTTGCAAATGGGCATAAACCAGGTCAAAATACTCGGTGCCATAGCGTTTTAATGAACGATTTACACCTTCGATGATATGTTTGCGTGAGAGGCCTTGTTCGTTAGGTGTTTTCCCGCCATTAAAAACCTTGGTCGAAATCAGGTACTGTTCCCGAGGCAGGCCCAGTTCTTGGAATGCCTGACCCATGATTGTTTCTGCACCGCCGGCCATATATCCTTCGGCGTTGTCAAAAAAGTTGACGCCCAGATCAAAAGCTGCTTTGATCAGTTCTTTGGACTTTTCTACATCAACCTGGTTTTTGTACGTTACCCAGGAACCAAGTGAGAGCTCCGAAATCTTTAATCCATGTTTACCCAGATGTCGATAGTTCATTATATAAACCTCCTTCAATATAGTGTGATTATAGGTGTTAAGTGCGCCAATTGGGTCGAATTGGACATTTTGCTCCCTATCCTTCCTTAATTAGTCCCAAGTTCTCTCTCGTAATAAGTGGATAACTGCCAGAGCAAATATAGCTGCCGGGTATATTTCCTATAGGGTGCTAAAACAAAGGGTTATTAGAACTCTATAAAAAGCCACTAAAAAAGCTTGTAAATAATCCGGCGTTACCCACACCTCAACTCCAGATTCCAAGACTATTAAACCATTGTACCGTAAGCAATTGAACCTTCCAGTATACAAATGATACTTTTATGATGTGCAGCTATAGTTATTAACAGGCCGATGAAGGTAAGGGTAAACGCCGTCAGTTTCCGTCGTTCTTCCCTCACATCTTCCCTCGTCCGTTCCGTTGACTCTTTTGGAAAAGATATGATATTATTCAGCCTCTCAATGCCCCCATCGTCTAGCGGCCTAGGACGTGGCCCTCTCAAGGCCAAAACCGGGATTCGAATTCCCGTGGGGGCACTTTTCTTTAACCCATGGAAGCCATGAAATCAAAAAAAGAGTTCGCTGTTTCATACCCCCGCCGCAGGCTCACACGTTTTCTCTTACGTGTTCTGGGACGTGTCCTTGTCAAGCTTCTTACACGAACTAAGGTTTATGGGTTGGAGAATATCCCTGAAACCGGGCCGGTAATTCTTGCCGCCAATCATGTTAGTTATGTCGAAGCAGTGCTTTTAGCTGTTTTTCCACGTCGCCAGGTTGAGTTTCTCGGTGCCGGAGATTTACCGTTCGAAGCTGGTATCAGCAGCATTACAAGGCTTTATGATTTTATTCCGGTCAATCGGGGAAATATTGACCGTAATGCTTTGAAGGCCAGCCTGGATGTTTTAGCTCAAGAGGGTGTGTTGGCTATTTTCCCCGAAGGAGGTACTTGGGAAAAAACGGAACAACATGCTCATACCGGGGTTGCGCTTCTTGCAATACGTTCCGGTGCGCCAGTGGTTCCCATTGGGCTTAGCGGAATGCACAAATCACTTTCACGCGCTTTAAGTTTAAAACGACCGCAGATTACCATGAAACTTGGAAAACCGATTCCTGCCCCCAAGCCTGGTAAAGATACCAGCGAGATCAAAGAATCGATGCAGTGTTTCTCGAACCTGGTTCTTGAGAACATCCAAAGTTTGCTCACGGAAGAAGAAATAGCCAGCCAACCAGTAAGTTTTACTTACAGCTTAGACTTGGAACCGTTACCTGAAGGAGTTGAACCAGGGAGCCTTGGAGCTCAGACTTTGGCTCGCATGCTTTTATCGGATGTTATTTTGGACTCTTTCTACAAAAATTTACGTCTGCCGATTGAAGCGCTCTATCAATCTAATGCTCAGGATGGCAGTATTTCGGCATACATAGCTGCCCTAGAGGCAATCAGCAAATACCTTGATATAAACCCGGCTTTTTTCAATTACCGTTACGGAATAGAATCTGGCTTGGCAATCAAAGAGTTTATCCACAAGCTGGCCGCAAGTCTGGAAAAGATGCGTGCCAATGAGCAAGCGGTCACCTTACGTGCCCAGCTTAACTTAGGCTTTCAGGATGGGCATTCACAGCGCGAACAGCGTCTGTTTAAATTGCTGCCCTAGCTGGTTTGTTCGCTTGCTTTCAGATCCTTGATATTCAATTGAAGTGTTGTACGGCCCTGATAGGTATTGGTTTCAAAAGTAAAGGCTATATCAATCCAGTCTGGTAATACTTCAAGCCAATAGCCCTGTCTAAAACCGATGGCGTCAAAATCCCGGTTGCCTGCTTGCAAAACAAGTTTAAGGTGCTGCTGTCCATCTCCAACAGTGCGTGCATGTTTTACTTTCACACCCTTGGTGCTAAAGAGCGCGCTGGGATTCCCTCTGCCAGTGGGTTCCAGTGCAGCCACATCTTCTAATATGCCCGGGATATGTTCGGGCCTTAAGCGTTCGAGCGAAACTTCATAATCGATTACCAGTTCTGGTACCAAATCTAATTCTCCCAGCTCTTCCGCAGCGATTTTTTTCAAGCGCTCTAACAGTTGCGGTAACTTCGTGTTTTTTACCGTAAAACCAGCTGCCATGGAGTGGCCGCCATATCGTTCCAGGAGCTCAGAACAACGGTCCAACGCACGGGTAATGTCAAATTCCGGGATCGACCGGCATGAGGCTTTTACTGTGAAGCCATCATCGTAGCCAATGATTGTAGGCCTATACATGGTGTCAACAACTCTGGATGCTGCCAAGCCCACGACGCCTTCATTAAAGTCTGGCGAGGCGGCAAAAATAAGATGGACATCTTTGTCTGTTTGAGCTGCTTGAATAGCCATGTTTTGAATCTCAAGGGTCATGTCTTTTCGCTGGGAGTTTTGTGCATCCAGCTCTTGGGCAAGCGTCCCAGCCGTTATCAGATCTGTATTCGTTAGCAACTCGAAGGCTGCCATAGCATCATCTAGGCGTCCGGCAGCATTTAAACGCGGAGCGATCCCAAAACCAATATTGTTGGCATCAATATTTTCAACTTTAATTCCGGCAATCTGACAAAGTGAATAGAGGCCTTGTCTTTGTGTATGGCGGATAATCTCTAAGCCTTGTTTTACCAAAGCCCGATTTTCTCCGTCGAGTGGTGCAATGTCAGCAATGGTACCGATCGCAACCAGGTCCAGCCAGTGCGCTGCACTCATCCCTTGCTGCGGGTAGCGCTGCAGATATGCTAATACTATTTTGTAGGCAATCCCAACGCCCGCTAATTCCTTATAGGGGTAATAATCACCAGGTTGACGAGGGTTAATAATCGCGTTTGCTGGCGGCAGGGTATTGCCTGGCAGGTGATGATCGCTCAAAATTACCTGCATTCCCAGCTCGCGTGCCAATGCTACCTCTGCAATAGAGCGAATGCCGCAGTCAACAGTTATCAGCAGTTGAGTCCCTTTAGATGCCAGGCTTTCAATAGCCTCGCTGTTTAAGCCATAACCTTCATCAAAGCGGTTAGGTATGTAGACACTTGCAGGGGCTCCTATCTGGGTGAGGAATTCATACAAGAGCGTACTGGAAGTAACTCCGTCGGCATCGTAGTCCCCATAGATGACGATCTTCTTTTGGGAGTGTAAGGCTTCATGTATAAGCTCGACTGCCTGCTCCATATCTTTTATCAGAAAAGGATCTGTCTCGCTGCAAACCTGCCCTTCCACAAAAGCTTGTGCGCTGGAAGGATCCTTGATGCCACGATTAAAAAGCAATTGGCGCAGAAAGGGAGAATGATCACGAAGTTTCGCGGAAATTGAAGCAGGTATCAGCGGGCTTACAATCCAACGTTTGGGACTGGGGGATATTTTTGAGGTTTCCATACCCCTATTGTACCTTTTACGCTGTTGACCAAAGCGGCTTAGAACTTGTATTGACTGCTTGCTTAAGGTGTACTGCTCGGAGGCTGGCTGGCAGTAGGCAGGGGAGTATGCGAAGGAAGCGGGGTTTGCGATGGTGTCGGCGTAAAGGTTGGCGTGCGCGTAGGTGTAAGAGTAATGGTAGGGGTGTTTGTGGGCGGATAGCCCAATACCCTGAAGAAACCGCTTTTAATCCATTCTTCACCAATAAAGAACTGTACCTGGTAATTCCCAGGCTGCCAGTCCTGAACTGGAAGCTCCAGGCTTGTGATGCCATAGCCGCCAGTTCCGCCATTCCAGCGTCCGGTTGACGATTTGAGCAACTGTCCGTCGCGGTACCAAAGTTCGGACCATTGCACTCCGTCGTCCATATTGTTATAGGAATAGCAGGCAAAAATAGTGCTCAGCGGGTTTTCGAATTCGATGGCCGGATCTACGCACTGATGGTTTGCATCGGTTTCTTCCGCGATGGAAAGCGGACTGAATACCAGGTGTGGGTTTGGGGTCACAATGGATTCAAATTGTATTACTAATGCTTCGGGTATCTGGGGAGTATTGGTAATGCTGGGTGTGTTTGTGATGGTAGGAGTAAACGTAATTGTGGGTGTGAGGGTGATAGTTGGTGTTAGCGTGATTGTTGGGGTAAGCGAAGGTGTAAGCGTAGGGGGAAAGTAACGGTAGATCACTGGCTCGCCCCAGCGAAAGCTGGAGAAAGAAAATAAGCCGAGCAGAATGGCCCCTAAAAAAAGTTGCAACGCTCGCTCTCGCAACTCTCTTTTTTTATAAAAAAAGGGCAGTCTTTTTGCACTCTTGGCCAGCTTATAACTGCGGCTTAGCATCCACAGCGCAAAAACAGCGGCAATAATGCCTGCCATCATCACGGTTGAACGGATATCAATCTTCAATGAAGGCCTCTGCCTGGATTATAGCATCGGGTCCCAAGCATTAAAACAAGTTATTGCTGAACGTCTCAGAGGCAGGATCTAAACAAATTGCGGCTCCTAGTGTACAAGCCCTTGTGCGTAGGGTTCTGCAAATAAGGCAGGTGCGCCGCCCGTATGCCAAAACAGCACTTTTTCTTCGGGTTTAAAGAAGCCTTTGCGGATCAAATCAATCAGGCCTGCTGCGGCTCTGCCTGTGTATACCGGATCCAGCAAAATGCCTTCGTGCTGTGCAAAAAGCCGAACCCCTTTTTTGTCAGCTTCTGTAAGCACGCCATATCCAGCTGTACAGTAATCGGAATTCACCAACACATCTTGGGCGCGAACCCTAAAATTGCTCTGCTTCAACTCTGCAGCTGCATTGGTAAGATCTGCTACAGTTGCCGAAAATTCAGCAGCAGGAACATCGATGCTAATGCCAAGAATACGGCCTTTAAAACCGGTTTCGTGAGCCCCCAGAATTAAACCGGCTTGTGTTCCCCCGGAAGAAGTTGCAAATACAATCCAGTCGCAGGAAAAATCCTGCTCCTTTAGCTCATGCATGGCATGTACATAACCCATTGCCCCGATTGCGTTAGATCCGCCATAAGGGATCAAATAAGGCCGCCGGCCTTCGGCTTCCAGCCGGTCCACCGTTTCCTTCAGCGTGCTGTCGCGCAGGTCCCGGGTAGGAACAAAAAGGGTTTCTGCACCACTTAAGCGGTCAAGCAGCAAATTACCCTGGATTAGTTCTGGTTCATTGCCAGTAAGCACCAAAACACAGTCCAGGCCAAGGCGTGCTGCGGCAGCAGCTACCTGGCGGCAGTGGTTACTTTGAACTGCGCCTGCGCTAACGAGGGTCTTGCTATTGTGTGCGAGCGCATCACCTACCAGGAACTCCAGTTTGCGGGTTTTATTCCCACCAATTCCTAGTCCGGTAAGGTCGTCCCGTTTAACCCAAAGATCAGGTCCGTTCAGGATTTGCTTAAGACGCGGCAAGGGTTCAATAGGTGTTGGAAGGTGAGCTAGTTTGATACGATCGGTCATACTGCAAGGCTCCTTTCTCTATTCGCGGCTTTTCCACGCTTGCGCATCAAGTTTAATAGCTTAGGCAAGAGATGTGTATATAACTGGTACAAAACTGGTCTATTGCGATAGTCCCAGGCGCCCAAATGGCGCACAAGCCGGCCATTAAAGCCTTCTTTGAAGCGATACACACCCCACATGCTATCGCTTTTATCCAGTACTTCCGGTGCACCCCAAAAATCATAGGTATGGCAGCCCAGTTTTTTTGCCAGGCGAATGGCCTCCCATTGCAAGAGGTAGGTTGGCATGAGTGCCCGCTGAACCTCGCTAGACATTCCATAAAAGTAATGAGCAACGCCGCCAAAATAAAACATAACCAGCCCTGCTACCGCTTCGCCAGAATACTCTGCGACTAGAAAACGCGCCATGCCTGCTTGATAAAGGCGCTGCCAAATGTCCAAATAGTAGGCTTCGGGACGAATGACAAAATCATCCCTAACTGCAGTGGTTAAGTAGAGCTGGTAGAGCAGCGGCAGGTCATCCAAGCCAGCCTCGCGAATGCTTATACCCCGTCTGCTGGCAAGGCGGATGTTATAGCGGGTCTTTTGCTTCATTGCCGCCAAAATCTCGTCTTCATCGCGTTCCAGGTTTAAGAGGATGGTGTTCCTGAACTGGATTTGTTCGGCAGAGTATATCCAACCATGATTGCCAAGTTTGCTTTGAATTGCCTTGGCAACCGGGTTTATTTCTTCATCCTCGCTACCGGGCACCCCTTTCCGTAGCACTAAATCAGGGTCTATTTTGATAAAAATAGCTTTCTCTTTGCGGGCGAGGTTCTCGAGGTCTGCAAGCACCTCAGTCACCAGGTTCTCGTCTTTCCAATCCAAAATAGGTCCCTTAGGGCAATAAAGCACCTTTAGTTGCAAGCCAGGAAAAATGCGCATCTGGCGCAAAAGCAGCATTGCAGCAGCTCTGGGTTCCGATTCTGAACCCCAGACGTAAAACAAGGGGCTCCAGCCGGTTGAGCGTTTGCTTTGGCCCCATTCCCAGGTTTGTAATAAATGAGCTTGAGGCAGTCTGAGGAGCAAGGCATTCCAAGACGCGGCATTGATCTGTTTAAGCTGGCGCATTGGAACCTGCTTTGCGTTGTTGTCGATAGAGAAGGTAGGCCTGATACCAGAGTGGGCGGTATATCCGTAGAAAAGCTGGCGCGCTACGTCGTACCTGCCCGCCAAAGCCACGTTTAAAGCGGTATACACCCCAAAGACCGTCCTTGCGCTGCATGAATTCGGCCTCAAGCTTTGCCTCATCTTCATCCGGTATACCCCACAGGTCGTAGCTGGTACAGCCTCGGTTTTTGGCGTAACACATGGCTTCCCACTGGAGCAGGTATGTTGGCATCAGGTTGCGGCTGGTGTCATCCGATGCGCCATAGAAGTACCAGGAACGTTTACCCTTTAAAAAGAGCATGAGGCCGGCTAGCACAGTTCCGTTATGAACAGCTTCCAGCAAAACGCATTCCCCTTGCGGAGCAAAGAGCTCATGTGCTTTTTGGTAATAGGCCAGGGGGTGTATGTAAAAGCCGTCCCGATTGCCTGTTGTCTCGCTTAGGCGGTGAAAAGTAGCAATATCAGTACTGGTTCGCACTTCAACGCCATGTTTTTTGGCAAGGCGGATGTTATAGCGGGTTTTTTGCTTCATCGCTGCCAGAAGTAAATCCTCATCGGGCTGGAGATCAACTACGATAGTACGCCGCGGTTGGATAGTTTCGGGTTCAGTTACAAAGCCGGCCAAACATGTTTGAACGAAGTTCTCTGGAAGCGGCTCAAAGAGATCTGGCTCAACCTGCAGAAAGATTGCCCTATTTTGCTTGCATAATGCGTCTACTGCTGGCCAAAGTTCCTGCCAGTTATTGCCCAAGGGTCCTTTAGGCAAATAGGCAATGCTGAGTCCCAGGGGCAAGCGTTTGAAGAGTATTTGGGCGGAGGCACCATCTTTTGTCAGGTTCACAGCCTGCCAGCCAAAAGAATTTTTGAATTGCCCCCATTGGGGGGTCTGAAGGATATGTGTATCTGAATGTATCGCAACCGCCTTGTCTTCAGCAGCCTTTATGCTGTCTGAAGCCATACTCAACGTCCCCTAAACCCCAGCACAGCCCCAAAGGTGCGCAGTAAGATATCCAAATCCATCAGCAGGTTGGCATGCTGGATGTAATACAGGTCATATTCAAGCTTAATCGCAGTTTCATCTACGGTTTCGGCATAGGCCTGGTTGACTTGTGCCCAACCGGTGATACCAGGTTTGGTGAGCATACGGGCGCGGTAGAAAGGAACGATGTTCTGGAATACGGTAACCAGCTCTGTACGTTCAGAGCGCGGGCCTACAAGGCTCATTTCGCCCTTAAGCACGTTGATCATTTGCGGAAGTTCATCGATATGCGAGCGGCGCAGGAATTTGCCCACACGGGTCACTCTGGGGTCATTTGCCGAAGTTACCAGGCCTTCCCGTACCATATCCTTGTTATCTTTCATCGTGCGGAACTTATAGATTTGGTATGGTCGGCCGCCCAAGCCTAAACGTTCCTGTTTGTAAATAATCGGGCCTTTCGAGTCGAGCCGAATGATGAGTGCAATCAGCGGGTACAAGAGAGCGAGTATCATCGTTCCCCCCAGGCCGCCTAGCAGATCAAGGGCGCGCTTGACC
This sequence comes from Anaerolineaceae bacterium, assembly GCA_040772305.1. Taxonomy (GTDB): domain Bacteria; phylum Chloroflexota; class Anaerolineae; order Anaerolineales; family Anaerolineaceae; genus Mesolinea. The sequence continues at coordinate 356,266 of JAXGYK010000001.1, read as the reverse complement.
AGGCGATAAAAAGCTCCCGTAGGCGCTTTATCCAGGAAGGAACGGATTACCCAGTCCGATTCCAAAAGACTGATAGGTACCCTGCGTGTTAATTGTTCGTACGCAGCTGACATCGTAGTAAGGTTGATACCTGCTTCCTGAGCCAGCAGGATCGACTGAAACATGCCATGATTCATCTTATTAGAAATCGCCAGGATTAAATCGGTTACTTCGAGATCTGCGATAAGATCGTTCAGGCAGGTGTAGTTCCCTAAAATTGGGTATCCATTTACCTTCGTTCCCTGTTTTGCCGGGTCGTCATCTATCAGGCCCAGAAGGTTAAACGGGCGCACCTTTTTGGCAGCTATCTCAGCTACCAGAGTAGTACCAGCTTTTCCGGCACCCACGATAATTACCCGTCTTTGTTCATTGATTGAAGAAAAAAGCTTGATATGAATAAGCCGCCAAACCAAGGTAAGGATGGAAATAAGGATGATAAACAGTGCAACGCCCAGGCGAGGTGCTTCGATAGCTCTGGGTAAGGTAAAGTAAACCAGTAAATACAAAAACGCGGCTAACAATGTGGCCATGCCAACACCCTTAAGTGTGGTTTCCAGATCGCTTGCCTTGCTTAGATCGTATAAGTCAGAGAGCAACAAGATCCAGAATATTGGCAATAAATAGAACCAGCCCGGAACACGTTCAGCCAAAAATCTGGAAGAAAAAACCAGGTCACCGTCACTAAGTGCCCATAAATGCAAAGCGATAAAGAGGGCAAGATATCCTACCAGCAAATCAATAAGCATTAGTAAGAAGCGTTGTTCGGAGGCTTGCAGACGAATTCGGGGAAGGGATTGGATGTTTTTGTCCATAGTTTGCAGGTAGGTATTAACGTGGGTTTTTAAACAAACCAAATAAAAAACCACTGCCCCAGCTGAAATGCATGGTGATAATTGCAAGCGGTATTCCCATGGTGAATAGTATATCCTTCTTTTTTAAGGTCGTAAAAAGGCCGGCAGCCAGCAGAATAAGGAGATAAAGTCCAAGGACTATGCCAAGCAAGGTCCAGGCAGGACGCAAAAACAAGCCGGCTAAGAGTAAAACCAGTATCCCTAAAACAAAAAGCGGTGGCAATGCCTGCCGCCAGCGAAGTGTGTTGGGGTAGCGCTTCAGCATCTGCACCTTCCAAAAGCCATAGCGCCAGTATTGTTTTGCCAAACTGCGCAAGCTTGGGCGTGCAAAATAGACGCACTGGATTGCAGGATCCATCCAGATGCGGCCGCCGGCCTGGCGGATCCGGGTATTGAACTCGTAATCCTCGTTCGAGAGCAAAGTTTCGTCGTAGGCGCCAATCTGGTCAATGATAAGCCTTTGGTATGCTCCAAAAGGCACTGTATCCACATAGCCAGCTTTCTGGCCATAACGGTACTGAGCATCGCCAACACCAATGGGGCTGGCAGCGGCTTCAGCAATGCTGCGCGCTTGCCAGGAGTTGTTCTGCGGCCGAATATCCCAAACGCCGCCTACGTTTTCGGCAATCCCGGCTTCAAGTGCAGCAATGCTCCGGCTGACATAATCGCGCTGGGGGACCGAATGCGCATCCAGGCGCAGGATGAACTCTCCGCTTGCAGCTTCGATCGCACGGTTTAAGCCACTGGGAATCACACGTTTTTTGTTCTCGACGAGTTTAAGGGCTAGTTTTGGATGCTGGGCCTGAAAGGCAGCAATAGCCTCAGGCGTGCCATCATCGGACTGCCCATCAGCGATAATAACTTCCGTTTTCTCCAATGGATAATCCTGCTCCAGGAGCGCTTCCAGGAGCAGGTGAATCGTTTTTACTTCGTTCCGGCAAGGAACAATAATGGAGACTTTGGGAGCCATTGCGCTAAGGCCTAATGGCAACAATCCTTTTCGTCTTTTGCCGGGCGAACAGCAATAGCTTCAACCTCAACCAAACCACCCTTGGGCAAGGCGCCAACCTCAAAGGCTGAGCGAGCCGGGTAATTGGCAGTGAAAAACTCGGCGTAGATTGCGTTTACCTTGGCAAAATCCTGGATATCGGTAAGGAATACAGTTGCTTTGACCACGTGTTCCATGCCGCTGCCAGCAGCTTCCAGGAGGGTCTTTACGTTCTTGAGAACCTGACGCGCTTCAGCCTCAACGCCACCCTCAACAATATTTCCAGTTGCCGGATCAATCCCAAGCTGTCCGGAAACAAAAACCAGGCAGCCGGTTGCCACTGCGGCTGAATAAGGGCCGACGGGTTTTGGAGCTTGTTCGCAGACGATAGTTTCTTTCTTGGTGCAATCGTGATTCATGCATTACCTCACTTAGTTTATTAAGTGGATTATACCGTAGACCCTCTGCGGAAGGCCTTTTACCTGCAAACTGATGAGATTAAATCTTACTGTCGGAAAAATTTGTCCTGCCCGTTGCAGTCGCTCTTGGAGCAGGCTTAGAGTAGCTTTGTCTTAAAACTTGTAAGGGAGTTTCAAGGAGTTTAAACCCCACACTGGCAATTCGCTTATCGGAGGTGCCATTGTTTTGTACGGGCATGAGTGCAAGCATGCTTGCTTTGTCCAGGTAGGAGTGCACTTCTTTTCCCAGAGCATAAGCGATAAATATAGCTGAGGAGTTTTGGGCAACAAGCACGTCGCAATTGGCAATCATTGCATGTGCATCACCGCCCAAAAGGATATCGGAATCGGGGAAGTACTTACGAATCTCGCGAATAGCACGATGAGGATTTTCGTTCGGGTGAAGTTTAAAGATAACCTTCCTTCCGGCTGCGATGGACACAAGGCGCTTTAAGAAACCCTCCCGATCATCGTGACCAAACGTTTCTCGAATGGAGGAGGTGAGTGCAAGTACGTAGTGATGGTGCGGGAAGTCATTTTTGAGGTAGCTTGCAGCATTGTCAAAATTGGGGATGCCTGTAACTATCATTTTTGCCGGGTCAATCCCCCTGGAAATAAAGTGAGCCCGGTAGCCCTCAGAAGCTACGCAAAAGGCATCATAAGCCTTCGATTGGCCTGTTGCTGCAGTATTGGCAAAAAAGCGCAGAAACCTCAGCCGGCATACCAGGGGGAAGAGCCAGTTTTCCTTTTCAAGCATGCCTTCCTGCACGAGGAGAATGCGACTCTTACGAATATTTGCCGGAATAATGATATCGGAACCTGTTATCACGAGATCGTAAGGGCCATTACGGCCTTCGAGATCGAGAGGCAAGTGGTGCTTATGCAGATAATGCATACAGGCGCGCCGATGTCGCCCACCCAGTATTGAAAAATCTAAAAGACCTCTGCGTGCCAGCGCACCCAGGAAACCGGTAGCGTAATAAGGCGTGAAAAAACAGGCCGCATTCTTAAAATTGCGGGATATTTTGTGCATTATCATTGTCTGGTTTAGTGAACCGCAAATAAAAAGGATGCGTTCCTGATGGGGGGAACGGTCGTTTTCTTCTAACTTAGCACTCTTGAAGTCAAGGCCTGCCATACATGGTTATTATGACCCTTGCCCTTCAAAATCCGGTTAATAGTCCTTGAAAGGATGGTTCGAACTTGGTTAAAAGAAAGTAAAGAATTAAGCTTTCCAGTCCCCCACGCCTTTCCAGGCATGATCGAGGTGTTCCGCCAGGGTTGATTTCAGTTTACGCTTGATCACATTGCGGACTGCGTACATCAGGGGGATGCCGCCAATACTATGGAGCTGACGGCCAATCTCTTTTGCTTCGCGATGGTGGCATTGATAGTCAAAAGGGCCCCCTGGAGTTAATGAGAGAAAGTCGTCCTGCATTCCAATTATTACCAGGCGGTCAACAAACTGGTTCACCTCTGCTTTTTGGCTCGGTTTCAGCGATCGAATTTCAGGCTCTCCAAAAATTAGATTCAGGATACTCATAATTATCTCCTTAGCGCGATTCTACCAAGACTTTGAAGGCTTTGGGAGTAGTATGGATACAATGCACGAAAGCCCCAATAGCAGATGCAGCATGTCTGAACAATGTGGGTCAGATAGAGTAAGAACAAAGGATTCAAATGATGTAAAGACTAAGACTAGACGTCTGTTAACTGTAGGATTACAGTACATATTGGACAGTGAGTGAGAAAGAATAGCAGGGAATGGAAGTATCCGTTATTGTTATTGCGCTGAAACAAAACAATGAGGAGAAACCATAACCTGCTATGGATAAGATAACACAAGATATGAAATACCGACATTCAGTGGTCAAATATGCGCTCAATCAGGGGGTGAGCAAAGCCAGCAGAAAATATAACAAAAGCCGCAGCTATATCTATTTTTGGCTCAAGCGCTATGATGGAGATATTCGTTCCCTGGCCTGTCGATCGAGAAGGCCAGAGCATCATCCCCGTCAACACAGCCAGGATGAGATCGCCTTGATCCGACGCTATCAGGAACGGAATAAAGACCTGGGATTATATGAGCTTTGGTTCAAACTAAGAAAGCAAGGCTATCGCCGCCATTATGTCAGTCTGTACCGAGTGATGCAGCGGGAAGGATTGGTCAGGCAAAAGAAGCACACAAAGAAAAGATACCAGGCACAAGCCTATGAACAGATGCAATATCCCGGACAGAGGATCCAAGTCGACGTAAAAGTAGTCCCCAAAGCGTGTATCGTCGATAAAAAGTGGAAACAATATTATCAATACACCGCAATTGATGAATATAGTCGTTTGAGATATCTGGAAGGCTTTCAGACAGCAGACACATTCTCTTCAGCAATCTTTATTGAGCACGCCATTGCCTGGTTCAAGGGCAGAGGAATTGAGCTTGAATGTGTGCAAACGGATAATGGAGTTGAGTTCACTAAACGCTTTCTAAGGACCAAAAACGCGCATGATCTTAGCTTGTTTGAGATTGTGTTACGTGACAAAGGGATAAGACATAAGTTCATCAGACCCTATACTCCCAGACATAATGGGAAGGTAGAACGAAGCCATAAGGAGGATCAAAAACGTTTCTATAACAAGTCAAAGTTCTATTCATTTGAGGATTTCAAAAGACAACTGAGAAGACACAATCAGCGTTCTAACCATATACCGATGCGTCCATTGAAGTTCTTATCACCTGTTCAATTTTTATCTCAGACTGTCCAATATGTTTGACAATCCTACAAAAGACTAAGACTAGACGTCTGTTAACACACTTGCAAAATCTTAACTCATGGTATAATTTTTACGCGTCGAAGAAGTGCCAAGCTTCGGGTACGCGTTTTGCGTTAACCCGACCGTGAGGTCGGGCGCAATTATCACGAAGAAGGAAGTCAGGAAATGGCAAGTTCGTATTTAACCCGTGAGGGCTTCGAAAAATTGGAGCTCGAGCTAGAATATCTGCGCAACGAGAAGCGTAACGAAGTTGCAAAACGCCTCCAGGAAGCCATGGAAGATGGCGAGTTGATCGAAAACGCAGAATATGAAGACGCGAAAAATGAACAAGCCTTTGTAGAGGGTCGTATCAAAGACCTGGAACTGCTGCTGGCAAATGCTCAGATCATTGATGGCGAAGAAATGGAGCGGGGTAAAGTGCAGGTGGGCAGTAAGGTAACCATCCAAGAAGGTGACGGTCAGCCTGAAACTTATATGATTGTTGGACCAGCCGAAGCTGACCCCAAACGGGCGCGGATCTCCAATGAGTCTCCTATTGGGCGGGCTTTGCTCAATCACAAAGAAGGCGATGAAGTTAAGGTGGAAGCACCCGGTGGTGCCTTCACAGTCCGGATCATTGAAATTGAATGATCGGCTAAGAGCAATTGGGCCCCACCGATAAACAGGTGGGGCTTTTTAAAAGTGGAGGAAGGATGCTGGAAGAAGATTTTTCGGAGTTAGCATTAAATCGTCTTGAGAAGGTGCGCCGTATGCGGGCAGAAGGCGTTGAGCCTTACCCGATACTCTCAAACCGAACAGCTACAACTCAAGAGGCAATAGAGGCCTATGAGGCAGCCGAGACTGCTGGCAACAGCGAAGCAGTAACAGCCACCCTGGTTGGTCGGTTGCGGGCAATTCGTAATATGGGCAAACTTAGTTTTGCGCACATCGAAGATGGCTTTGGCAAGGTGCAACTCTTTTTTAGAGTCGACGAATTAGGCCAGGAAAAGCTGGACGCCTTTGCCCGCGATTTTGACCTGGGCGATTTTATTCAAGCTGAAGGGACGATGTTCCGAACCCGTCGTGGTGAAGTTACCCTGCGGGTTAACGATTTTCGAATGCTCTCTAAAGCGCTTTTAGCCTTACCAGCAGATAAGGACGAGGTGGTGGATGGAAAAACAATCCGCCACTCGGTACTTACCGACCCCGAAACGAGGTACCGTCAGCGTTATGTAGATTTGGCGGTAAATCCCCAGGTACGCGAAACGTTCAAAACCCGCACAGCGATTGTGCGTGCCCTTCAGGAGTTTTTGGATAATGAAGGGTTCATCGAGGTAGAAACCCCTATCCTGCAGCCGATTTATGGCGGAGCTGCAGCGCGTCCCTTTACCACTTTTCATAACCAGCTTAAACAACAACTTTACCTGCGCATCAGCTTTGAGCTTTACCTCAAACGTCTGATAGTTGGTGGGCTCGAGCGCGTTTACGAAATTGGGCGAGATTTCCGCAATGAAGGCGTGTCCTTCAAGCATAATCCCGAATTTACCCAACTTGAATTCTACATGGCTTATGCAGATTATCGTAAAGTGATGGATCTGGCTGAACGTATGGTTTCGTTCACAGCCGAAAAAGTGATTGGAACCCAGAATATTCAATTCCGCGGGCATGAGATCGACCTTACACCACCCTGGCGGCGCCTTAGCATTCGTGATGGTCTCCTTGAAACCCTGGGTGTTGATATCTACGAGCTGGATACTATGGAGAAACTGGGAGCATGGTTGGATTCAAAGGCCATCTCATATGACCCTGCCGGACCGTGGGGTAAACTGGTGGGCAGCCTTCAAGAGACCTACCTGGAGCCCACGCTTATCCAACCCACCTTCCTTCATGACTATCCGCGCGATATTTCACCGCTTGCTAAACAGGTTCCTGGCCGTCCGAATATGACCGAGCGCTTTGAGATCTTTGTGGCAGGAATGGAACTGGGTAATGCGTTCAGCGAACTGAATGATCCCATGGAGCAAGAACAGCGTTTCTTAGACATGGGGCGCGACTACAGCGAAGAAGACGAAGAACACCATCCCATGGACGACGACTATTTACAAGCTCTTGCTTATGGAATGCCTCCTACAGGCGGTTTTGGTATGGGCGTAGACCGCTTGGCAATGCTTTTGACCAATAATTCATCCATTCGTGAAGTGATCCTCTTCCCGCATCTGCGCGATTCAAGCTCCAGCGGGTTACAGTCCGCGGAATGAGAATTTGAGGTTAAGAAAGCCAGAGACACCTGGCTTTCTTAACCAAGAACCTATCTTCCTAAAGCTGTTAAACGTGTACAATCCATGATTGCATGCCCAGCCTCTGCTGAAAAGGTGCTGGAGAGACTCTTGCAACATTTATAACCATGGACGAAGACCAAGCCATAGCTTTGGCTCGAGAAGGCGACTTAGATGCCTTTAATCACCTTGTCCTGCGCTATCAGGACCTAGCCTTTAATGCTGCCTATCGCATTATGGGTAACTACCCGGCTGCGGAAGATGCTACTCAGGAAGCGGTTATTTCCATGTGCCGTAAGCTGAACAGTTACCGGGGCGGTTCTTTTAAAAGCTGGTTTTTAAGAATTGTAACGAATGCCTGTTACGATGAGCTGCGCCGCCAGAAACGACGTCCAACGGTTCCCCTGGAACCCGAGAACCCCGAAGGGGAACTAATTGAATCGCCTGCCTGGCTGGAGGACCCGAGCGGCAATCTGGAAGAAGGGATGAGCGAGCAACAAATTGAGGAAGCTATTCAATGCTGTTTACAGCAACTGGATGCCAAGTTTCGAAGTGTTTTAGTGCTGGTTGATATTTCTGGTCAGGACTACGATACCGTTGCTCAGGCTGTCAATTGCCCTGTGGGCACGGTAAAAAGCCGGCTTGCGCGCGCAAGAGCAAAAATGCAGTCTTGCTTGCGCGGCTTTGGGGAACTTTTACCGGCAAAATATCGTCTAAATTCTGAGGATGATGACTAAGCGTAAACCGGATCCAAGTGATGAAATGGCACTTTTGGGTGCTTTTCTCGATGGCTCCCTGTCAGAGCCGGACAGGGAGCACCTGAAGCTGCGCCTGGATTCCGAGCCTGCTTTATACGCCAGCTTGCAGGAGTTACGGCAGCTGCGCAAGGTGTGCCGCAGTCTTCCTGTACATAAAGCTCCTCGCCATTTCACGCTTACCACCCTGGAAGCACAGCAAATACGGCGTAAGACTCGCCTTATCCCCTTTTTTGGCTATGGAGCACTGAGCTCCTTTTTCATGCTTTCCTTGCTTCTTATCAGTCAGTTATTCATGCCTTTCACAGCTGCCTTGCCCGAGCAGGCTAGCAAGGAGCTTGCAGAAGCATCGTACGCTCAAGACCAGGCACTTGTCTTAGCTTCGGAAATGCCCGAGCCTGAGCAGCCTGCGGCTTATTCTGCGCCGGTATCAGCACAGGAAGTACCGGTATATGTGATCAACTGGAAGGGGATGTCTGGTTTAGGCGAAAGCGGAACGGGCAGCCGAGCTGCTGGTATCGGGCTTTATGGAAGGGGGGGATTTAGCGGCGATATGATGATTAACACTATCTCGTATGCGGAAGCTCCCACCGCAGCCAATTCATTCTTGCCTTCTGAAAACATACTCGGACCCCGGCCAACCTTGGAGCCTGATGATCTGGCGGCAATTTTTGATTCTTCTGCGGAAGAAGAAGCCGAAGAGATCCCTCTGCGTGCGGCAGGGGTATCGGAAAGCGAAGCAGAGCTCCCCGAACCTGCACCAGCGTTTACCCAGCTACCCGACCAGGAAGCAAGCATCACGCCTGCGGAGCCCCAGTTACCAGCGCTTGCGCTCCCTCAGGCTGCGCCAAGTCCCGTACCAACTCTGAGCAGCCGGATGGACAGTTCTATCAGTACTCCAACAATCTATGGATTGCGCTTGGATGAGGCTGGTATGGAATTGGAGCGCTATCCCAGTTCTGAAACAGAGCCTGCAGCCCTGGCTTACACAGAAGCCGAAGAAGAAGCCCCTGCATTACAAACGGAAACATATGCAGAAGCTGAAACATCCGTAACCACAAAGGAGCCCTTCATCGTTGTGGCAGTTATTGGCCTGGGAGCGCTTACCGTAATTCTGGGAATAGTGTGGTTATTGCTGCGCAAACAGTAAGCGGACATTGCTAAACTGCACTGAGAATCAGGCCGCTGTTCAGGGTTTATGAATCTGTTCCCTCGCTAGCAGACGGGATGTCTGTCTCGGTTTCGATGATGGTCTGCACTGCTATTTCCAGGCCGCGCACAATATCGGCAAGTGCCATGCTGGGTACATTACGTTTTGTGATCACCTGCTGGGGAATGAACGGCACGTGGATGAAGCCCGCCCTAACTCCAGGAAAATACCTTTGCGCATGGTAAAGCACACCATACATGAGATGATTGCACACAAAAGTGCCTGCAGAATTGCTGATTGAAGCAGGCAAACCAGCTGCGCAAATGTTTTTGACAATGGCCTTAATCGGTAAGCTTGAGAAGTAAGCCGCATCTCCATCCGGATAAATTGGCTGATCTTTGGGCTGGTTTCCTTCATTATCTCCAGAGCTTACGTCATCCAGGTTGATAGCCACGCGCTCGGGTGTAATTGCGCATCTGCCGCCAGCTTGTCCAATGCTTAGCACTGCGTTGGGCTGGTGTTGGGTCATGGCTGCTACGGTCTCCCGGATCGATTTGCCAAAAACAGTGGGTACTTCCAGTTTAATGATTTCCGCAGAAAAAATTTCTGGCCTCAGTAAGCGTACAGCTTCCTGAGCTGGGTTCACAGTTTCCCCTCCAAAAGGGTCAAAAGCGGTAACAAGTATTTTCATGGCTCCTCCTTGAGCATTGTACTGGAAAAAGCTGTAAATTTGCCTTTGGTTTACAGGAGCACACAACAGCTAAGCAACAAAGAAAGGCTCTACTTTTTAGAGCCTTTCTTTGTTTGTTTCCGCATTCTTTTAGAGTCCGACTGCTTTACGCAACTCTTCAGCTTTGTCGGTTTTTTCCCAGCTAAGGTCCAGATCATCACGGCCAAAATGTCCGTAAGCAGCCAAAGGGCGATAGATAGGGCGCAAGAGGTCCAAGGTGCGGATAATTGCACGCGGGCGCAGGTCAAAGACTTTGGTGATTGCATCTGCAATTTTTTCGTCATCAACGCTGCCGGTGCCAAAGGTTTCAACGTTGACGGAGGTTGGTTTAGCAACGCCAATGGCATAAGAAACCTGTACCTCACAACGTTCGGCAAGACCGGCAGCTACAACGTTTTTCGCCACCCAACGGGCTGCATAAGCTCCGCTGCGATCAACCTTTGTGGGGTCCTTACCGCTGAAGGCGCCGCCGCCATGCCGGCCCATACCGCCGTATGTATCTACAATAATTTTTCGGCCTGTAAGTCCGCTGTCGCCCATTGGGCCGCCAATCACAAAGCGACCGGTAGGATTCACGTACACCTTCAAGTCTTTATCGACGAGATCCTCAGGCAAAACAGCATCGATCACATGCTTGCGGATGCCTGCTTCAATGGTTTCGTGGCTCAGTTCTTTGCCTTCAAATTCAGGAGCGTGCTGGGTAGAGACCACCACAGTATCGATACGCACTGGTTTGCCATAGTGGTATTCGACCGTTACCTGGCTTTTTCCGTCAGGGTACATCCAAGGCAGGGTTCCATTCTTGCGTACTTCTGCCATCTTGCGGCATAGTTTATGCGCCAGCGAAATGGGTAAAGGCATTAATTCGGGGGTTTCATTGCAGGCAAACCCGAACATCATGCCCTGGTCTCCGGCACCTCCAGCCTCGATAAAAGCTTCATCATATTCAACTGCTTTTTTCTTTCCGTCCCGGTCCACACCCATCGAGATGTCGGGTGACTGGTTGGCTAAAGCTACTTGCACCGCACAGGTGTTCCCGTCAAATCCTTTTTTACCCCGGTCATAGCCGATCTCATTGACTACCTGACGTACGATTTTGTCAATATCGATATAGGTGGTAGTGGTAATTTCACCCAGGGTCAGCACAAACCCGGTCTTTGTAGCAGTCTCGCAAGCCACACGGCTGGTTTTATCCTTTGCAAGGGCTGCATCCAGGATGGCATCGCTCACCTGGTCGCAAATTTTGTCCGGATGCCCCTCTGTAACCGATTCTGAGGTGAACAGATATTTGGGGGATTTCATGAATGTTGTTGTCATACTTAACCTCCTCAGGTTTAAAGAAAAAACCCCTGCGGTGGAGGGGCAAAATCATTGGATTTGGCATCCCTCTCATCTTCCAGATTCTTCTCTGCCGGATTTGGCACCTTGTTTTTCACAGGTTGCCGAGGTATCAAAGGGCCGGTCCCTCCACCTCTCTGGATAAGAGCGCCACACAGGGCTGTTTAATTAGCACAGGTTATACCATTTGATTCAGTGGTTTGCAAGCCCTGATGTACTAAGTGAGGCGAGCTTGGGCACCACTGGCAAATGGTTAAAGGGTGTTTTGATTTTCAGGTAAGTGCGCCGGGCATTCACTCTGAAAGGGGTATGACTGTAAAATTGTCTACAGCGATACTTACGTTTCCGCTGCCATAACTGCCTACCACTACACCTACTCCGCCATCAATCTCAAAATACTCACGCAGTTCTGCTACAAGCTCATCATTGATGTAAAAACGCAGGTCATGCCCACTGCACTCGGCAGCCAAGTGGTTGCCGCCGCTTTGGATGACGCTTAATTCTTTGCGTTCCCAAATAGGGGTGCGAATACCTTTCTTCCAGCGGAATACCTCAGCATAACCCGTTTCGGTAATGTTCATCCCGTAGTAGATCTCATTGGTTTGTCCGCAAAGCAGACCATAGGCCACCATTTTGTTGCCGCTTACCCAACGTCCATCCAGTTCTACGCGTACCGGGCCGCTTACATCCCTGTAAAAGGGAAGGGAAATGTCCAAATAGGGGGTAAAAATCTTGGTAAGCAACTCACCATTGCTTAGGCTCACAGAAAAATCAGGGTCCCGACTTAGGTCCCATGCCCCGGTATCCGAGGAAAAATCGTCAAAGTAGGAGCCATCCACATTGCTAACGGTCGGACTATTCTCGCTTTCTACAAGTTCGGCTGGAGCCTCTTTGACATTGAAGGCGTCAAATGCTACGCGCATTCCGGATGCGTCAAATACACCAGCTACCAAACCCACTTGTCCTGGCTGGGTTCCTGCGCTGGTGCTTACAAGCTCCTGACCATTTACTTCCAGGCGCAAACGATTGCTTAGGCAAAATGCGCGCAGGCGGTTAACTGTACCCGGAGTGCTGGCTTCGTCCCAGGCGCTGGCTAAACTTTCATAAGCGCCGTCTTCAAGACGATAAATCTCGGCGTATCCGTCTTCCCCGTAAACAAGGGCGGTATAGTTCATGCCGCCATCATAGCCGCAAATAAAACCGTACTGGCCGTCTTCCGGTCCTGCCAGGTGCTGGGCTTCTACTTCCAGGACCATATTTTTACTGACTTGCAAGGTATTTGGGCTGGACCAGGTTTCCCAATTGGTAGCATTCACCTCAAATACCAAGCGCCCGTCTTCAAAGTTTATGCTGGAAGATTCGTTGGATCCATAGTCCCAACCCATATCGTTGCTTGCAAAATCGGTGAAATAGGGCAAAGTAGTTGATTGTGCTTGCTCCTGGGTTGGCGAAATTTCCGCTGTAGGCTGGGATGGCAGCGATGTTGGGACTGCCTTCTGCGGCAGCTCAGTGGGCTGCAGGGGCACTGCTGTGGGTGGCTCAGGCGTTGCCTTACCCAGACTGCAGGCCATCGTTGCCAAAGCTAAAACAATTATCACGAACAAGACTTTTTTCATCTCAACCTCCCGGGACAAGCTTGCTCTATTTTAACAGATTGTGTTTTACATGCGCAATAATCTAATATATAGTGTTTTATCCAAAGGGTATAGCCCTTAAGTCCTGTAACGAAATGCATAATGACATTTTTTTGCGAATACAAACGTGTGCCAAGTATTACAGAGCGTTTTAAATAAAAAGGACCCGGATGCCCATACGAACTTACGAAAGATACTAAGGACATTTTCTGCCCCGAGTATCTAAGGAAAACTAAAACAAATTCATCGTAAGGCTCATAAAACTAGAACAGCATCATCCCTGGGTGAATGTAGTTCATTTTCCACAATCTTAATTTAAAAAGCATCCCCTGCCGAATGGGGATGCTTTGCTAATGAAATGAAAAAACCTACTCCTGGTAAGTCTCTTGAGTTACATTGAAATTATCAAAACTTATTTGTAACCCCCCTTCACTTGGAGTGCGGACCAGAAGGCCAACCATTCCAAGCGGTGCCTCATCGTGCTCAAGGTCCAGGACGAGCTGCCCATTGACCTCCAGGCTCAAGCGATCGGGCAAGCAGCTGGCACTGAGAAAGTTCGAGCTGCCCATATTAACCGGAGCTTCGGCGCTATGGGCCAGGATTTCATACTTTTCATTGAGCCAGCGGTAGATTTCGGCGTAGCCTTCATCGTCGATAACAAGCGCATAATAATTATCGCTATCCTGGTAGGAACATACAACGCCATAGCCGCCATCAAGCGGACCAAAGTCGCGCTGGGCATCTACATCTACCAGAACATGACTGTTGACTTCCAAACCATGGGGAAGAGCCCACACCTCCCACTCATCGTTGTTGACTTTGATTTGGTAGCGCCCATCCTTGATATGCAGGTTTGCGGAATCCCAGTCGCCTTCGTCCCAATTCAGGTCGTTATTATCGAAACCAGTGCTGTACGTCCAGAACTCGGGATAGTTATCCCAATTACCCCGTGATATCTCCTCAGCTGTACTCACTGAAAAGTTGTCAAATGCTACCTTCGTATCAGGGATATATTCCGATCTTGCGACTAAGCCCGCCGCTCCCGGGGTCAGGTCCACTGGTACTTCCAAAATGGGTTCGTAGTTTAGATCCATGCGGATTTTGTCTTCCATACACATAACTCTTAGACGGTTTAAATCGCTTCTTTTGGTGGGCGAAATCCAAACATGATCTAAAGTTTGACTGTCGCCATGACTGGTTTGAAAAATCTGCGCATAATAGTTATCGGTTAGCACGCCATAATAATTATCGGCATCCTGAAAACCGCAAATTACACCATAGCTGCTGCCTTCAGCTCCTTGCGCTTCTACCTCAATGAAGACCGGTGTGTCAATGATCAAATTTTGCGGTATTGACCAGGTTACCCAACTGGTGTTGGATGTGCTGATTTCGAGTTTTCCTTCCCGAAAGAATGCGTCTCCAAAACTTCCCCTGCCTTCTTGCCATGCCATATCATTGTGCTCAAAGCTGGTTTTGTAAAGCAGGTCGACGGGTCGAATTTCTTCATCCCAGGAGGGATAATTCTGGTAGGAAAGAATCGCGAACCAGTCGTAGGCAATCTTGATATTCGCTTCGTCGTACGCTCCTGCAAGCAAGCCAACTGATCCGAGGGGCAGCTCACTGTCGCTTACTTCAACAGCCAAAATTCCATTTACCTCTAACTGCAAGAATCCATCCAGGCAGCTGGCGCGTAAATGGTTTTCACCGCCCTTGTGAATGGGTAAGTCTGTAGCTTCGGCTATCAAAGTAGGAACGCCATCCTTGCGGCGATGGATGGTTGCAGTGCCATCATCATGGGCTGCAAGCGTGTAATAGTTTTGGGAGCCGCTATAGGAACATACAAAACCATAATCAGCATCTTCTGCTCCATAAAGGAGCTGCGCAGTGGTTTCCAGTACTACCGGTTGGTCAACAGGCTTTGCTTTTGGGTTGGTCCATGTTTCCCACATGGTGCGGTGGACCTCGATGGTCAGGCGCGAATCACCAATTGCGATCTGACTGTTTTCAGTACTAAATTCATCCCAATCCGCATCGTTTTTGTCGAAATCTGTGAAATAGATGACTCCCAAATCTACTTGAGATGGCTTGGCAGGTACAAGTTGCGATACAGGCTCTAAGATAGTTTGAACAGGCTGCAGTGCGGTTTCCGTCGGAAGAGCAGAAATCACTGCGGTTGATGCCTGCGGTGCTGCTGGTGCTTCCGACGTAGCCCGTGTAATCGAACAGGCCATGGTAGCCAAAGCCAAAATAACGACAATCAGGGTGATTCTCTTCATGATCTCTCCTGTTTTAACTTATTCTAACCGAGGGTTGAAAACTAAGATTAAAAGAAGATGGACTTGCTGTCCATCTTCTTTGCATTGCATTAAAGGGTTTATGGCAGTGTGGATACAACAAAATTATCGAAGGCAAACTGCACATTGGAAGGGTCAAAGGCGCCGGCTATCAAACCTACATTTCCAGTTCCCAGGTCCTTGCCTGGGGCTTCTAAAACCGTGATGCCATTTACGCTCAGGCTCAAATTGCTTGTTCCGCAATAGGCTGTAAGATGATTCATTGCTCCTGGATTCAGGGAAACACCTTGTTGTGATGCCAGGGTTTCATACTGGCCACCTACCCAACGATATATTTCTGCGTATCCATCGTCTGCTAGAATCAAACCGTAATACGTGTCAAGATCCTGATAATCGCAAATGATACCGTAGGTGCCGTCTTCGGGACCTGCTATGCGCTGTACATCCACGTCCACCACTACATAATCTGTCACTTTTAGGTCATTTGGGTTTGTCCATAGGTCCCAATTGGTAGTTTGGACGTTAATGGTCATCTGACCATCACGGATGCGTATCTCATCCTGATTGTGCTTACCCTCATCCCAGTTCTTATCATTCTTCGAAAAATCAGTACTGTATATTACTGTTCCGTTCGGATTAGAGGCCGGAGGAGTTGCGCTGGGTTGCGAATTTCCACAGGCAGTCAAGGCCATTGCAAGTATTGCAATAGCAATGATGAGTTTTTTCATAATTTGTTGTTTACCTTTCATTCAATCAATCCTTTAAAGTACTTCGAATTCTCACTGAGTCTGCCAGAGTAAAAACCGCCTCTGGCAGAGCAGCCCAAAGAGCAGTTGTGTGCTTACTGGGCCAAACGACGCACCTCAAAGCTATCGAAATGAACTTCAACAGGGGTTGTTGCAAAGGAGCCGGCAATCAAGCCTACATCCCCGCCTGTCAATGCGGAATGCGTAGTTCTGAGGGCCTCAACTCCGTTAACGTAAAGGACCAGATTGTTATTTCCGCAGCTCACGGAGACATGATTGACATTTGGGTTTGTGGGTACGTTCCAGGCTTCTTTGAGTACATTGCGGCCATCATCTGTGTAACGTATGATTTCCGCAAACCCATGAGTGCCAACCAAAAGCGCAAAGAAATCATCGACGTTCTGGTAGCCGCAGATAATACCGAAACCATTTGCTGCGTGCCCCTGTACTACAGTGGCATCCACCTCCGCAACTATGCCATCAGGAAAATCCTGGTACGGGTTACCAAAGGCTTCCCAATCCTCGTTTTCGATCAGGATCCGATAGCTGCCATCGTTGGTGTATCCGGTGTTTTTGTAAACATCCCAACCGCTGTTCTTGTTTGAGAAATCGTCACTAAAGAGCAGCTCCCCACCACCTGTAAACGTATCGGCAGGAGCCGGAGGGACTACGGAACTGCCTTGAGTTCCCAGACCATAAATCTTGAAGTTATCAAAAACATAGTTAACTCCGCCCTCGTCAAAGGTGCCAATGATCACTCCAGTTTTACCGGGTTTAAGCGAAGTGTCTGTTGCGGTTGCTACTTGCTGGCCATTGACTTCCAAAGTGAGTGTTGAACCCTGGCAGGTTGCCTTAAGGTGGTTGGGGCCGTCCACAAGCGCAGGCTGGTCGTGAAGGGTCAATATTTCTGTGTGTTTTCCATTGACATACTTAAATATTTCAACATAACCATCGGGTCCTGCTGTGAGGGCAAAAAAGTTATCCGAGTTTTGCATGCCGCAAACAACACCAAAATCACTGACGATACTGCCAGCAGTTTTGACTGCGTCCACTTCAATTTGTACGTCCTCGTGGATGTTAAAGTTCAGGCCGGTCCATGCATCACGTTGTGTAGGCCGGATGCCCATCAGCAAACCACCATCACGAAATTCCCGCCTGTAATCCTCACTGCTGTTCATACTCCATAAATTACTGGGATTACTAAAATCGTCCTCAAAGAGCAAGGTTCTTGTACTTTGGCTTGGTAAATTTGGGCTGGGCGGCAGTGTAGGTGCCTGTGTTGGCAAGGGTGCTGTTGTTGGTAACGGTGCTTTTGTCGGTAACGATGCCGCTGTTGGCGGGGGCACTGGAGTGGGAGTTACCTTCTGCAGGCCACAGGCTAAGCTGGCTAGGGCAAGCACTATAACAACAACTACAATTTTCTTCATTCCGAATTCCTCCCGGTTCTTTGCATAGCGATATATTTTGTTTCATTATAAAGCGAAAAGAAATAAGATGGAAATGCAACTGTCTACCTTTACTGCTTTGTCTGTAGGATTGTCAAACATATTGGACAGTCTGAGATAAAAATTGAACAGGTGATAAGAACTTCAATGGACGCATCGGTATATGGTTAGAACGCTGATTGTGTCTTCTCAGTTGTCTTTTGAAATCCTCAAATGAATAGAACTTTGACTTGTTATAGAAACGTTTTTGATCCTCCTTATGGCTTCGTTCTACCTTCCCATTATGTCTGGGAGTATAGGGTCTGATGAACTTATGTCTTATCCCTTTGTCACGTAACACAATCTCAAACAAGCTAAGATCATGCGCGTTTTTGGTCCTTAGAAAGCGTTTAGTGAACTCAACTCCATTATCCGTTTGCACACATTCAAGCTCAATTCCTCTGCCCTTGAACCAGGCAATGGCGTGCTCAATAAAGATTGCTGAAGAGAATGTGTCTGCTGTCTGAAAGCCTTCCAGATATCTCAAACGACTATATTCATCAATTGCGGTGTATTGATAATATTGTTTCCACTTTTTATCGACGATACACGCTTTGGGGACTACTTTTACGTCGACTTGGATCCTCTGTCCGGGATATTGCATCTGTTCATAGGCTTGTGCCTGGTATCTTTTCTTTGTGTGCTTCTTTTGCCTGACCAATCCTTCCCGCTGCATCACTCGGTACAGACTGACATAATGGCGGCGATAGCCTTGCTTTCTTAGTTTGAACCAAAGCTCATATAATCCCAGGTCTTTATTCCGTTCCTGATAGCGTCGGATCAAGGCGATCTCATCCTGGCTGTGTTGACGGGGATGATGCTCTGGCCTTCTCGATCGACAGGCCAGGGAACGAATATCTCCATCATAGCGCTTGAGCCAAAAATAGATATAGCTGCGGCTTTTGTTATATTTTCTGCTGGCTTTGCTCACCCCCTGATTGAGCGCATATTTGACCACTGAATGTCGGTATTTCATATCTTGTGTTATCTTATCCATAGCAGGTTATGGTTTCTCCTCATTGTTTTGTTTCAGCGCAATAACAATAACGGATACTTCCATTCCCTGCTATTCTTTCTCACTCACTGTCCAATATGTACTGTAATCCTACAAACTGTCTACCTTTACTGCTTTGTCAAAGAGCCTAATGAGCGGATTCTACTTTTTTTGATTAATTTAAGGTATGCTTAAGACCTGATTTCCAAGGAGGTAGCTGATGATCAAAGAACTACTCAAAGATGCTGAAGACCGTATGCAGAGCGCATTAGCTGTTATGGAAGAGGACTTCCAGGCTGTTCGCACCGGCCGGGCCTCTCCTGCCTTGATAGAAAAACTGCAGGTAGAGTATTATGGGTCCCCTTTGCCCCTGATTCAGCTGGCAACCATCAGTGTACCCGAAAGCCGTCAGCTTTTAATTCGACCTTTTGATGCTTCTTCATTAAAAGCGATCGAAAGAGCGGTACTTGCCAGTGACCTGGGGCTTACACCTAACAACGATGGAAAAACCATTCGTTTGAATTTACCTCCTCTCACAGAAGAGCGCCGTCGTGATTTGCTCAAATTGGTCAATAACCGTCAGGAAGAATGTCGTGTGGCCATTCGGAATATTCGTCGGGATGTCATCAAGGACATTAAGGACCTTGAGAAGGAAAAGGGATTTTCTGAAGACGAACTGAAACAGGGCGAAATTGATCTTCAGGCGGTTACAGATCGCATGATTGATGCAGTTAACGAGGCTGGCAAGCGTAAGGAAGCAGAGGTGATGGAAGTTTAGATGGAGAACCATAAAGGGGTACCTGAGCATATTGCCATCATTATGGATGGCAACGGACGCTGGGCTAAGGAACGCGGCTTAGCGCGTTCTGAAGGACACCGTGCAGGAACTGAGAACCTTCGCCGTATTATTCGGTCCGCAGCCAGCCAGGGTGTAAAATACCTGACCTTCTTTGCCTTTTCGACGGAGAATTGGCGCCGGCCGAAAGCAGAGGTCGATTTGCTTTTGCGCCTGTTAGCTGAATACATCGATCGAGAGACGGAAGCACTGCATGCAGAAGGTGCACGTTTATTGCACATTGGACGGGAAAAAGGTTTAAGCCCGGAACTGGCAGCAAAAGTGCGCCATGCTATCCAGCTTACCCGCAACAACGACCGCATCACCGTAGTGCTCGCATTCAATTATGGCGGGCGTGATGAAATTGTGCATGCCTGTCAAAAGCTGATTGAACAAGGCCTTGACCCGGAAGAAATTACCGAAGAGCGCTTGAGCCAGGCTATGTACACTGCTGGTATTCCTGACCCTGACCTTATTATTCGCACCTCTGGCGAAGAACGTCTCTCCAACTTTCTTACCTGGCAATCGGTGTATTCCGAATTGGTATTTCCCCCGGTTTACTGGCCCGATTTTGACGAAGAGTGGCTGGAGCGGATGATAGCAGAGTACACTAGCCGCCACCGACGCTATGGAGGTTTGGAGTCTAGTTGATGCTGCGTAAACGTGTTATGTCTGCCTTAGTTATTGTGCCGCTTTTTGCGGCATTTGCATATATTGGCGCGTATGCCTGGGCGGGTTTTGTACTTGTCTTTATGCTCCTGGCTGCCTGGGAATACTTAAGGCTTCTAAGGGGTATGGGTTATCACATGAATCGCCCTCTGCTGATGAGTTCGGTGACACTGTTTTTACTGGCTGCTGCTTTTCCCTCCTCTGGTTTAGCCTTGGGTTTGGTCTTGACACTGGTGTTTTTAGCAGGGGCGATTGTTGCGATGGTTAAATATGAACAAGGGGATACCCAGGCCTACTTAGCTTTTGCCTTGTACCTTGCAGGCAGTGTTTACCTGGGACACCTTGGCGCATATTTTATCCATTTAAGAGCACTCCCACAGGGACATTACTGGTTGCTGACAGCCCTTATTCTGGTTTGGCTCTCAGACGTTGGATCTTTTTTTGTAGGTTCCTGTTGGGGAAAGCATAAATTAATGCCGCGACTCTCACCCCAAAAAAGCTGGGAAGGTTATTTTGGAAACCTGGGAAGTGCGCTTTTAGGCAGTTTTCTGCTGGCCTGGCTTGCGGCTAGATTCAATTGGCTTGTACCACTTTGGAAGTTCGTGTTATTGGGACTGGTAATTGGGGGGATAACACCCTTTGGCGATTTTTTTGTTAGTATGATTAAACGTATTGCAGGCGTGAAGGATACCGGGAATCTTATTCCAGGCCACGGCGGAGTTCTGGACCGCATCGATTCGTGGATTTGGGCTGTGGTTCTCAGCTATTATTGCGTAGTGATCTTCGGTTTCTGATTTTTATCCGGCTGGCAGGGTTAATTTAGATAGTTCTTTAAAATCAAAACAGGCGAGTATTTAGCTCGCCTGTCTCAGTATTGCTTCCCTAAGCTATAACTTTATCAACAATATCCCGCGCTTCAGCTTGAATTTCTGCCAAATGCTCTGCGCTCTTGAGGCTTTCAGCATAAATCTTATACACGTCCTCGGTTCCGGAAGGTCTGGCAGCAAACCAGCCATTTTCAGTTACCACCTTTAAACCACCGATATCTGCAGAGTTGCCGGCTGCTTTTGTAAGGCGCTGTAAAATCGGTTCGCCGGCTAATTCGGAGCTTTTCACCTGTTCCGGTTGCAGTTTGGCTAGCCTGGCTTTCTGTTCTCTGTTAGCAGGTGCATCAATGCGTGCATAGTAGCTGGTTCCCAGTTCTTCTTCCAGAATGCGGTATTGGACCCCAGGGTCTTTGCCGGTAACAGCCAGAATCTCTGCCGCCAGCAAATCCAGAATAAAGCCATCCTTATCGGTAGTCCAGGTGCTGCCATTTCGCCGTAAAAAGCTTGCTCCCGCGCTTTCCTCTCCCCCAAAACCCACGGAACCGCTAAGCAGCCCCGGCACAAACCATTTAAAGCCTACTGGTACCTCATACAATTGCCGGCCAATTTTTTCCACTACCCGATCAATCATCGAAGAGGAAACCAAAGTTTTCCCCACCTGGGCATTTTCACTCCACTGCGGTCGGTTTTGGAAGAGGTACCATATGGCCACAGCAAGGTAGTGATTAGGGTTCATTAATCCCACGCTGGGAGTTACGATTCCATGCCGGTCATAATCCACATCGTTACCAAAAGCGATGTCAAAACGGTCTTTCAGCCCTACCAACTTGGCCATCGCGTATGGGCTGCTGCAGTCCATGCGGATCTTGCCATCCCAGTCCAGGGTCATGAACGAAAAAGTGGGGTCCACTACCGGGTTAATAACGTCCAGGTTGAGCTGGTACAAGTCAGCGATGGGTTGCCAGTATTCCAAGCCAGAGCCGCCCAGGGGGTCTACGCCAATATGTAAACCGGCAGAAGCAATGGCCTGCATATCTACCACGTTCTGCAAATCTTTTACGTAGGGCATAATCAAATCGATTTCGCGGGTGGTGTCCGCCTGCATAGCTCGTTCCAGCGGAATGCGCTTAACAGATGACAAACCCTCGGCAATGATTTGATTAGCGCGGTTTTGGATCCAACGGGTTGTGTCGGTATCGGCTGGGCCGCCGTTTGGCGGGTTGTATTTAAAGCCACCGTCTTCGGGAGGGTTATGCGACGGCGAGATGACAACACCGTCTGCCAGCCCATCACTGCGCCCCTGGTTATATGTGAGAATAGCATGGGAGATTGCTGGAGTAGGGGTGTACTTGTGCCCGTTGTGAATCCAGAGCGGCATTTCGTTCCCGGCGAAAACTTCTATGGCTGTAAAAAGTGCGGGACCGCTGAGTGCATGCGTGTCTGCGCCCATTATTAAAGGCCCATTGGTGCCTTCCATTTTGCGATATTCGTAAATGGCCTGACAAATTGCTGCTACGTGGTCATCTGTAAATGAGCCGTTTAATGAGGTTCCGCGGTGACCAGAGGTGCCGAACACTACTGCCTGAGCCTTGTTTTCAGGGTCTGGATGTTGGTCATAATAGGCGTTGCGCAAAACTTCAAGATCTACCAAAACTTCTTGGGGGGCTGGCTGGCCAGCTAAAGGATGAATCGCCATTAAAAACTACCTTTCCGGACGGACTCGTCCAGTGCTCTACGTTGACTTGGATATTCACGCGCCAAATTGTGCGCAGAAACTACTTCTATTCTATCCGCTTGCCCAATTGCATTCATGTTTTGTGGAGTGTAATCCTCGGGAATATGCAGAATTTCCATTGTCCTTTTGTCGTCAAAACTCAAGAAGGGATGTATTGCCAGGCCTAAAGCTGTGCTTTGCAATTGTATTGCCTGACGGACAAGATTCCAGGATTAAAAACTGTATAAGCTGTGTCTTTTTGCGGTATAAGCCAGGCTGAGTTTCGGTGTGCTGCATGCTCCTCTCTTTTGGGATGCTCAAATTCTATCATGTTGATATAAAAAACCCCGCATGAAATCCATTGCGGGGTTCCTGATTGATAAAAGGGCTTACTTGATGCCGTAAACGAGCGTGGCAGTAAAGGTGATTTCAATTTGTCCGGCAGCTACCGGAACGCTGCTGTCGTTGCTACGAACCGTCATGTCTCCGGCACCCATTCCATAAGGGATGGGGTTAAAGTTGCTTTGACTGGTGTTAATGTGCAGCACTTCGGTTAAGGTCACATCCATAACTTTGGCAACATCTGCAGCTTTGGCTTTTGCATCGGCTAATGCCAAATCACGAGCCTGGTCAAGGACGGCGCGGCGGTCTTTGATATCAAATTGAATGCCATAGATATTGTTAGCACCGCTTTGAGTTACGAGATCCAGTAATTCACCCAGTTTACTCAGATTGCGCACGGTTACATACAGGTTGTTGCTTACAGAAAAATAAGTGCCTGTCACTTGCCCGTTGTTATCGTAGCGCTGCTGCGGATACACATTAAAGTTAGCTGTTTGGATGTCTTTTTCTTCTACACCAGCTGCTTTAAGGGTATTGGCGATTTGACGGGCTAACTCGTTGTTCCTGCGTAAGGCTTCAGCTACCTGTTCACCCTCGCTGTTCACGCCGATGTTGACGTAGGCCATATCCGGAACCAGAATGATGCTTCCAGTGCCATCTACTGTGAGGGTACGGACTAAATTGCCTTGGCTATTAGGATTATTATCCTGTGCCAGTACTGGTCGCTGGTTAAAAGCCATAAGGGCTATTCCTCCTATAACAAGGATACTTAATATAATCAGAATGCTGTTTCGTTTCATCTCGACTCCTTTGTTTCTTCGTAATATTACCTCGGTCTATTTGTAGGACGCTGGCAATCTCGTTTTAGTTCCCGTTATATCTTAAGTGTGAACACAGAAAGTGTCTAGCTTTTGAGTTCAGATAAAGACCTGCTTAATGACTTCCCGTTAAAGATACCGTCTTTGCTATAATTCAATAGTCTACTGGAGAATAATGCCTGCGAATTACATAGAGCTGATACAAGACTTGCCGGAACATGCCCGTGTTTCTGCTGAGCTTTTGGCCAGCCGTCGTGATTCCTGCGAAGCCGACCGTGCCTTGTTCTTCTCGCCAGACCTGGATTTGCAAGCCATTAACCAGAAGATTGACGAAGCATTGCGGAAATTACCAGCCTTGTATCTTGCCCGGCCGTTTAGGGAGCCATTTCATACCATAGTTGCTGCGCCAGCTCCACCGTCAAGCTACAGTTTGTTAGGCATTGATGGCTCGCAGATTGTTCCCAGCCGACATCAGGCAGTTCCGTTTGGCCTGATTAATGTGGGCTGGATTGGTGTTGACCATGGCAGCGGACGGGTACCTTGGACAGGTAAACGCAGCCATATCATCCCTTTTGCTGCCATGTTCAATCATTATGGAAGCCTTATTTCAGATACTGAGGTTGACCTGCAGCGCGACCTGGCAGAACGTGCGCTGATCCCGCAGCTTTTTGCCGGTGAAAGCCAGGGCTTACGTATCGCGCTGAGTGATGGTTCACTGGAAGTTCACCGCAGCCGGGAAGACATGCACGCAGACCCGCGCATCGAAGAACAGCTTGCCAGCCTTGAAACGCTCTTTGCTCAAAAGCAGATCTTACATGCCGGTTACATCGATAAACCTGGCAGTGCAATGCTGAGCCGCATGTTGGCCATCAGCCAATTGAAGGATATCAATCCCGAGTCTGTCAGCGCTGTAATGCGTGCCTTGCCTACTACCGATCTGGAGCTTTTCCAGGAACATCTTAAACGACCTGGTGAACGTTCGGCTGTTTTTGAGATTATTTCTAAACGACCCCGGGGCGGCTCATCAGAACTACCCCAGCGGGTTTTTTGTTTCTATATTTGCCTGGGACAGGATGAATTAGATGGCAGCCCTATTCTGGCGAGAGTGGAGTTTGCGCACTGGATTGCCCAGCAGTCAGCCTTAATTGCAGCATTGCACGCGGTTGTCTTTGCAGATACACAGGTTACGCCGCTGCATCCTTTTCCCTATGTGCTTACCCGTGCTCATGAAGAAGCCGTTATTGGAAGAAACGAAGCGGCTGCAATCGAAAAGATGCTTGCGCAGGCCTGGCGTGATGCAGGTATGGAGCACGGTTCCATTAGTGCGAAAGCCTTTGGTAAGGAAAAATTGGGAGGTTAAATGGTCCAGGAATCAGTTGTAATTGGCCACTTGTTACGCGCCGATGCAAGGTTTTTTACGGTTGGAACCCGCGCGCAAGCACTTGAAGAACTGCAGGAGCCGCTCTTGGGCAGTCTTTGTGTGGTCGACGGCCAAGCCAATTCAAAAACTTATGGGCTGATTGCAAACATCCAGGTGTTGGACGATGGGCTGGTGCATCAATTGGTAAGCGAAGGTCGGCTGAAAGCCGAACAGCGTGCAGATAACCGCTATAACCGTAACCAGCCCGTCGAATTGGCGGTAATTACACTGGGGTTCCAGGCTGAGGGCAGGTTTCATCATCGTTTGCCCGGGCAGGTGCCGCTTGCGCTGCAAACTCTGCGCCTTTGCGGTGCTGATGAAGGCTTTGCTTTTTGCAGTGCGGGCAAATTCAGCTATTTACGCCATATTCTCAGCCAAACAGAGTTCCCGGATCAGGAATTGATTGTTGCCCATATCAATCAGCTGAATAACTGGCAACCCGCACAGCGGGATCCTAAGACCTGGTATCCTCAGTTAATGGAAATACTGATCCGCAGCTTGCGCAGTGATTATGACCGCCTTACCCAGCTTTTGGACGCCTTGTCAGATTTGGAGCAATCATGGAACTGAGCACACAAGACTCAATAGGGTATGTAAGCGGCGGCGGTTTGGAAGCGAACCTGCAGGTACGGCTTACAGTGCCAGTAGGTGAAGTTCAGGAAGGCGCTTTTGTAGTGACTGATAGCCAAAACTGGCGATTTTACTGCCTGGTGACGGACATTCAGCTGCAAGCATTGGATGAACGTTATGCCGGTGAGGTTTCTGGCGCCAGATTTACACCGCAATTAGCTG
Source organism: Anaerolineaceae bacterium (assembly GCA_040772305.1). Classification (GTDB taxonomy): domain Bacteria; phylum Chloroflexota; class Anaerolineae; order Anaerolineales; family Anaerolineaceae; genus Mesolinea. The sequence goes on along the minus strand of JAXGYK010000001.1, from coordinate 330,364 downwards.
CTCTGCTCGACAAAGCGACTCTCTTCCCTACTTTGGCTGTTATGCCGGTGTTGATGATGGAAATCGGGCCGGACCTCAATGCACCCGAGTACGAGGCTTGGAGAGCGCTGAACCCTGAAGACTCACAACCAAGCACGGTAAAAACACTCCCGGAGCACCATAGCAAGGTGCGCCTGGCTGCAGCCGAGGATATCAGCAAAATCTTTGGCGCGGAAAATGGGAAGGAGATTTTTCGTATCGGCAAGACGCGCGAACAAGGACATCCGATTTGTTTGAACCTTAAAAAATTTGTACAACGCTCGGCTGGAATTTTCGGTACCACGGGCAGTGGAAAAAGCTTTTTGGCACGCATGATATTGGCTGGACTCATCAAATATGGTGCTGCTTCCACGCTCATTTTTGACATGCACAATGAATATGGACCTGACACTACCTCCTCGGATACTGGCGCGGGTGTGCGCGGCTTAAAGTCCGGCTTTAATGCTCGTGTGCGCTTGGTAGGTCTGGGGACGGGCACCAGTTTTGGCGCAATGCAGCCCGATTTCAGTCTGCAGATTGCCCATTCCGACATTACTGCCGAAGATGTCCTGCAGCTTAGCCAGGCATTAAACCTTACCGATAACGCGCCGATTGTTCTAAGCTATTTGGAGCGTGATTTTGGAGCCAACTGGTTCACAAATTTTATGCAAATGAAAGTGGGTGCAACGGAGCGGGATGAGAACAATAAACGCATCCCGGCGCCAGATTCGGTAGCCTATTGGGCTCAAAGTGTGGGTGTTCATGAGCGTTCTGCTGAGTCGCTACGCACAAAGCTAGGGCGCATTGAACAGCGGAGCTACCTTGTGGACCAGCCTGCCAGTAATGGCTTGGACGATATTATCAAAAACCTTGAGGAGGGCCGCCATGTGGTGCTCTCGTTCGGGAACAACGATGGAGAGCTGGACTATCTTTTAGTGACTAACCTTATCACCCGGAAAATCCGCGACCATTGGGAATATTTAACCAATCAATTTCACAAAGACCGGCTAAAAAACCCCGAGCCGCGTCCCCTGGTGGTGGTAGTGGAAGAAGCACATAAGCTGCTCAATCGCGAAATGGCCAGCCAAACAATCTTTTCGACAATCGCACGTGAAATGCGCAAGTATTATGTCACCCTGCTGATTATCGACCAGCGGCCATCACAGATCTATGATGAGGTAATGAGCCAGTTGGGCACGCGCATCAGCGGTGCCCTGGGGGACGAGGATGACATCAATGCGGTGCTTTCCGGATTGCCGGGACGCAGTGCTTTGCGGGGCATGCTAGCCAAACTGCAGCCCAAAGAAGAAGTCCTGATGCTGGGATGGACCGTTCCCATGCCCATTCCGATGCGCTCCCGGCGCTACGATAACCGCTTTTGGGAAGAGGTATTGGGCAAAAAGCCAGCGCCGGCCTCGATCACTGATCATAACCGCCTGCTGGGGATGGACGAATGATACCCATATCCTTGCGCATCAGCGGTTTTACCTCTTATAACGAACGCCAGCCGGCAGAGATCAACCTGAATGACCTTGAGCTGGCCTGCATTTCCGGACCTAATGGCGCTGGAAAAAGTTCCCTCTTGGATGCTATTACCTATGCTCTTTACGGTAAAGCCCGTAAAGCCGATGACTCAATTATTAACACAGCCAGCAAACGGGCTGAAGTAAGTTTGGATTTTACCTATGAAGGTCAGGTTTATCGGGTTATAAGGGCGTTGCAACGCGGTAAAAGCACTCAGTTGGATTTTTACATTCAAACCCAGCAGGCTGATGCTGATTCGCCGGCTAAGTGGCGGACTCTTACCAAGCATAGCGTTAAAGAAACGGATCGGGAAATTGAAAGCACTTTAAGGCTGGATTATGACAGTTTTGTCAATGCCTCTTTCTTCCTGCAGGGGAAAGCTGATTCTTTTGCCACCCAGCGGCCTGCGGAGCGCAAACGCATTCTTTCCAGCATTTTGGGCTTGGACCAATGGGAGATCTACCGCGATGCAGCCGCCCGCCGCCGTGCCCAACGCAATGAAGCCCTTATACTCAACGAAGCCCGTCTAAAAGATGTTCAACGGGAACTGGATCAAGAAGAGGAACGCAGACAGCGTTTGAGCGACCTTGAGTCCAAGCGGGAGCTGATCAACGAAAAATTGAGGGCAGAGCAAACCACATTGGAGCTCCAACAGGCAAATCGGGAGCGCCTGAGAGTGCAAAGAGAGAATCTGGCTTTGCTGGAGCGTCAGGCCAAGGCAATTTTAAGTAACGCGAATGAAATAGAAGAAAAACTGGCTGAAAGACAGATGGAAATGCAAGCCTTGCAAGCCAAGCTTGATCGGGCTGCCGAGATCGAAGCTGCTTCTCAGAGTTACCAGACAGTTCGCGAGCAATTAACCCAAGTTGAGGCACTGGCTCAGGCAGCGCAGCCCCTCGAACAGGAACTTCAAAAATTGCAGGCAGAACTGCTTGCCAAAACTACAGAATTGAGCAAGGAAGCCGAGCTCCTTGAAGCGCAAAGGCTTGAAGTACAGGAAAAGCAGGCTGCCGGGTCTGCCTTGGACAAGGAACTGGCCAGAATTGAAATCGAAATGGAAGCATTGCAGCGGGTTGTTGGGCGCCGGGAAGCGCTGGAGGCTGAACTTACTGCTGCCGAAAGCAGCTTGGCTGCGCTGTCCAGCGAAGAAAAAAACGCCTTGCAATTAGGAAAACAATCAAAAGAACGTAAGGAGCGTTTGCTCGATATTGCAGGGGCTGCGTGTCCGCTTTGCGGACAGCCGCTAAATGAGCATGACCGTGAACGGCTCATTGCAGAACTGAATGAAGAATGCGACAGCTTGCGGCAACGGATTATCGATTTGCGCAGGCAACGCAGCGAAACAGATGCTCGAAAACAAAGTTTGCTTGCCGAGCGTAGCCAGTTGGGAAGTGATGAAAAGAAGCTGCAATCCTTGCAGGTAAAAACGGAAGGTCTTTTTCAACAAGTGCATGCAGCGGCGGCAGAATTTGAGGCTTGGAACCAAAATAAACTACCCCGTTTGCAAAAACTGAATGCCCACTTACAAAACCAAGATTATTTACCCGAACTGCGAGCGCGCTCCAAGGAGCTGGGGGCACAACTGCAAGAGCTTGGATATGACGTTGAGGCACATCGCATGTTACACCAGGCTGAAGTGCAGGGGCGTGACACACAGGCAGCCTTGGAAGAACTTAAGATAGCCCGCAGCCGGGTCCAAAGTCTTCAGACTGCAATTCAAGAAGATGAGCACAATCTAAAACGGCAGAAAAAACTTTATGAACAGGCCAATGCAGATGCAGACAAGGCTCGTATTGCCCTGGCTGCCGCAGAAGCTGGCTTGCCGGATATCCGCCAAACTCAGGAGACTGTTTTTGCCTTGCAGGAAGATCTCGCCGAATCGGATCGTCAGCTGGGTGCAGCGCGCCAGTTGCTTAACGCTATTGCTACGCAGCGGGAACATCAGGCTCAATTAAATGCGGAAGGGGAAGAAATTCGGGCTGAAATAGCAGACTTACGCAGTCTGGAGAAGGCCTTTGGCAAAGATGGAGTGCCTGCCATGCTTATTGAGCAGGAACTTCCGGAGCTGGAGCGCGAGGCCAATGAACTCCTGCAGCGGCTTTCGAATTACAGCATGAGCGTTCAGTTTGCTACCCAGCGCGAATATAAGAACCCCCGTCGGGAAGACAAACGCGAAACCCTGGATATTATTATTAGCGATGGCTCTGCCACTCGTGACTACGAAACCTATTCTGGCGGCGAAGCATTCCGGATTAACTTCGCTATTCGCGTGGCGCTTTCCAAAATACTGGCGCAGCGGGCAGGGGCACGTTTACAGACTCTGGTGATTGATGAAGGGTTTGGCAATCAGGATCTGGAAGGCCGGCAACGCCTGATTGAGGCCATTAATATCGTAAAGGATGACTTTGCATTGATCCTGATCATCACCCATATTGAGGCACTAAAGGAACAATTCCCCGCCCGCATCGAGGTCAGTAAGAACGCTGTCGGCTCTGTGGTGGAAGTGATACCTGGTTAAATTAGCGGATGCCTTTAACTTGATTAAGAAGCTTGTTTTCAAAGCTTCCAACAGCAGATCGCAATTCTACAATGCTTGCCTTGTCTGAGGCGGTGCCGTTACGCACTTGCGTTAAACAATCCTGCAGTACCTCCGGAACCTTAGCCGAACTGCCTGCCTGTTGGTAGGCTTTTATTATTTCATTCTTGTTGTATACCCAAAGCTCTTTTTCAATGGCGAGATAAAAACGCATCAGGGTAAGTGCGTGGTTGACCAGCTGCTTTGGATTGGAAGAATCTCCGGCGGCGCTTTTGGTGCCGTGGTCAAGAAGGTAATGTTTTAATTCGGCTCGAAAGTCTTCGGCAAGAGGAATATCTATTGTTAAAGAGACAATTTTGGGATCTAAGCACTGCGACTGCACAAGCATACGGGCTGCCAGATCTGTTTTAGGCAGGCAGCCGCTGGCATCCCGGCGGAATTCGTCTTCATAATGCGGCAGACATTCTATTTCATAGGGGGGATGTTTTGCTAACCATTCTCTGGCCATCTCGGCAAGGTAAGAGGCTAAACTTTCACTCTCTTGTGGAGCCTGACCTGCAAAGAGTACCACCAGGTCAATGTCGCTGCTGCCAGCCTCAAAATACCCTCCTGCTAAAGAGCCAATCAGATAGGTAGCACGGTATCCTGGCAACTGGGCTTTTGCCAGAGCACGAGCAAAGCCACGGGCGCTCTTCCAGGCTTCTGCTTCGCTGGCCTTCATGGGGTCTAAGCCTCGTTCTTAGTTTCGTCGCTTAAGGCAGCCTTTTGCGGTCCCCAAGGTACTTGGATCTTCGTTAGTGCAAGCGTAGAAATAATAAAAAGACTGGCATAGATTGCCATTAGTACGGAAAAACCGGCCTTATCCCCAATCGGTCCGCCAATGTAAGCTCCAATGGCCCCTGCTCCTGCACCTGCCAGGTTCGAGAGCCCCAGGTAACGACCGGCTTGATCCTTGGGTACCAGCCTGGTACCCAAAGACCAGTTGGCGGGATAAAAGCTGCCAATTCCCAAACCAACAATGATTCCGCCTGCTAACAAGACGGGAATACTGGGGGCCAGTAAAACTAAGAAACCACCTGCCGTAGTCAGTAAACCGCTTATCAACAGCAGGCGTTTGGTTCCCAGCCGGTCACTTAACCAGCCGGCAGGTAAGCTGGATACCAGCAATGCCAAGCCCACCATCATCATCAGCTGCGAGGTTGGCCCGGCGGCAGCATCTCCTTGAAGCTGCGGGAAGCGTTCCTGAATAAAATAGAGCACAAAGCCGCTGAGATTTACTGCTCCAACCAGGAATGCCAGGCGGTTAATCACCCACCAGCGGTAAGAGGGATGCAGCGTAGCGTCAGAGCCAAGCCCGATCTTAATGCTTGTGCTTACACCCCCAAAAATCGCAATCAGCATGGCCGCTAAACCCAGCAATCCCAAGACTATCAGGCTCTTGCCGTCATTTAACAAGGGGATGAGGCGTTTGATGCCTTCGCCCAATGCCACAATAATTCCGGTAAAGACCAGGGTCATCAATGCCAGACGCCCAATTGCGCTCCAATCCATGGGAAAAGGAGGAGCCTTTTGGGGAACTTCGCGCACAAGCATGGTAAGCAGGGCTGCAATAAGCATCACCGCAATGAGCATAAAAATTGCCCCCATATAATTACCAGCACGAATCATGGGCATAATCAAAAAGGGTGTCACGATGAGCGGCAGGGGCACTTCAAAAAGTGCCTTGACACCCGAGTAACGTCCGCGTTGGGCTTCCGGAACTAAATCGGGGATTAAGCCCTGTGTAGCTGCATGGGCGATGTTGATACTGATGCCGGAAATGACCACGACAATGAAAAGTGCGGTAAAACCTTGCTGACCGCTCATCGTAGCGCCTATCAGTCCGATTAGCAGCAGTAAAACGATATCCAGCAGCGTTCCGCCTAAGATAAAGGGACGTCGCCTTCCAAAACGCGAGGTTGAGCGGTCTGAGAGCAATCCCATAATCGCCTGAACTACCAAGGCTACCATCAATGAGTAAAGGCGCAGGCTGCCATAACTGGCACCTTTGTCTGCATCCCCTACAAAGCGCTGCACCAGCAAAGGTAAAAGCAAAGGCGTGAGCACATTGCTGCGCAGCGAAAGAGCAAACCAGTAAATATTGATTGTGATTGGATTGACAAAACGTTTCTTTTCCTTGGACATAGCGCTCCAAATTAGGGTGTTTTAGACCTGGCTTAAAGTTTCTGGCGGGGAAGCTGAGGTGTTACCAGTTTGGGTCCACAGCCCCAAAAACTGGGTCAGCTGCCCGGAAGGCAAACTGGTTTCCAATGCAAATACTTCACCAAGGTAGACACTCTTTGCAATTCCAGCAGGCAGCAAAAAGGCTAGGGCGATAAAAAGCCCCAAACCTAAACCCAGAGCCGCAGCCTCCAGCAGAACCAGCTTACCGTTCCCGAATTTTTGCCAGTAAAGAAAAGCCGCCAGGCTCCCTAAGCCTGTGGCTATTATTATCCCCAGCCAGCTCATACTGCGGGTGAGCCTTAGAACCGGCAGGTTCCTGGGGTTCCACTTGAGCGGCGAATCTTGCCGCATAGTTTTTAGTGTATTTAGAGCTTCTTCGAGTCTTACCCCACGTAACGCAATAAGGGGCAGCAGCAAATCCAGACCATAGTGCCATTTTTCAGTTTCTAAGACTTGCGGCTTGTCTGCGTCTTTAGCAGAGCCATCTTCCAGCTCATCCGGGTTTTGCCAGGGTGTTGCCAGTTGATATCGTAAGACCTGAGCTATCAAGGGCAGAGGCATTGCTGTAGCTAAGCCTGCATGCTTGCGCATCAGCGCTGCGCTCAATACTTGGGCTAGAGCTGCAATTGCCCAAATCAGAAGCCCGATTATGAATCCAATGGCAAAGAGGGTTTCAAGCCCCAGGGTGAACTGCAAAAGAAGATAAGCAAGAAAACCGTAGGCAATGCCACCAAGCAGCAGTGCTCCCCAAAGATGCAGCACAAGCGTGAATACTGTAGTTTGCTTGCTTAGACAAAGCCGCAAACTGCGCGTTAGAAATTTGCATGCAGTACGCCAACGGGACATAAGCAAAATTATAGCAGGTTGGGTGGGTCAATTTCGACAATCCAGTTTTGCAACGGCAGACTATCCAAAATGCTGGCTGGCGCAGGACCGCGCAGTACCAGCTGCCAGCGATAGCGGCCATAAAGCCGGGGTATAAAACAAGGGAAGGGCCCTATTACGTCGCTTTGGTTCATGTTGCGGGCTTCCATTTCTAAGCGAATCAGCTCAGCCAGGGTATGGGCCTCGGCGTGGGCACGCTGGTTATTGGTATGGCGGTACTCCAGCCTTACCAGACGGCTATATGGCGGATAGTGCATAGCTCTGCGCAAAGCCAGTTCCTTTGTGTAGAAGCTTGAAAAGTCATGTTTTGCTGCCGCCTGGATTACAAAGTTTTCCGGATTGTAGGTTTGCAGGATTACGCTGCCGCCGCGCAGTGAACGGCCAGCTCTTCCGCTTACTTGGGTTAACACCTGAAAGCTGCGTTCTGCAGCACGGAAATCGGGAAGGTTCAAGCCTAAGTCTGCCAGTACGATACCTACCAGCGTTACCAGAGGAAGGTCCAGGCCCTTGCTTAGCACTTGGGTGCCAATCAGAAAATCTGCACGATGGGCCGCAAAATGCGAAAGAATTAACTCATGACCATCCTTGCCGCTGCCAGTCTCAGCATCCCAGCGCATTACACGTGCTTCAGGAAAACGCGCACGCACCAAGGCTTCCAGCTTTTCTGTGCCCAAACCCAGCTGCCTGATCTGTATGCTTTCACAATTGGGGCATTTCTGCGGCATTTTTCTCTCGTAACCGCAACTGTGGCAAAGCAGCTTTGCCCGGCTGGCATGATAAACCAGGGGCTTGCTGTCTTGGGGACAAAGTAACGCTTTACCGCAATCCCTGCAGAACACATAGGTGGAACTTCCCTTGCGGTTAAGGAAGAGGATGGCCTGCTCTCTCCTTTCAAGCACCTTTGTCAGCGCTGTCTGCAGAGCACCCGAGAGAACGCTGCGATTTCCAGCCCGTAATTCTGCGCGCATATCTACTACCCGCACCGGGGGGAGCTCCAGTTGCTGAACCGTACCCGGGTCCTGCGGGTTGCGCAAGTAAACCCGGTTGGGCAGCTCCACCAAGAACCAGTGACCCCTTTGGGCCTGGTAGTACTGGGTTACTCGGGGTGTGGCAGAGCCCATAATGAGCCTTGCTTCAAGTTTCTGGCAGTAGGCTATTGCCGTTTCGACAGTATGGTAAAAAGGTTCGCGCTCCTGTTCGTCAAAGGAGTCGTGGTCACATTCGTCAATCACGATCAATTTCAGGCTCTGGTAGGGTAAGAAAAGAGCAGAGCGCGGTCCAACGATGAGCTGCAGGTCCTGGCTGTATACCCGCCGCCAGGTATCGTAGCGTTCTCCTTCCGAAAGTTGGCTGTGGTACAAACCTACCTGGTTTGGATAGCGGGCCATGTAACGCCGCACTGTTTGCGGTGTCATCGCAATTTCCGGCACCAAAACCAAAACTTGCTGCCCCTCTTTCAGCGCTTCTGTGACGGCGCGCATATAGATTTCGGTCTTGCCCGAGCCTGTTACCCCATGCAGCAAGACAGGTTTTGCAGGGCTGCTTTTCCATAAACTGCTTATTTGTTCCCAGGCGGTTTTTTGCTCGCTGGTAAGTTCGGGCGCCTGAGTGGGCTCCGGCAGGATCTTTTCCAAGGGATCTCGCCACACTTCGGTCTCATTAAAGTGCAAAAAACCTGCTTCAGCCAATACCTTAAGATCAGCATAACTGGCTCCGGTTTGGGCGTAGATCCAGGAAAAATCCAGAGGGTACCGTTCTTTAGCCAAGAGGTCCAGCACCTTGCGACGCCGGTTCTGAACGGCAGCGGTTCTGCCCAGGCTTTTTGCATCCAAGGCTTTAAGCGCAGCAAGGCTAAGACTTAGTTGCGCGCTGCGGACAGTTTTGGGCCCAATTCCGGGCGGCGGCAGAAATGCGGTGCTGCGCACCAAACCGCGTGCTTCTAATTCCCTCAGGGCAGGCCTCCAGCTAAGTTGGGGAAGAGCGTGCGAGATTTGACCACCACGTAAGGCACCGCGCTTTTGCAGCAGGTTGAGCAATCGTTTTTGAGTGTTGCTGAGCTCTTTCTTTTCCTGTAAAGCCACGCCGGCTGAGGTGGCTTCTACAAGTACATCAGCGCGTTGTGAAAGGCCGGCCGGGATCATCAGGCTGATGCAGGCACCTAATGGTGCAAAGCAAGCTTTGGCTAGCCATTGGGCTAACCACAACTGTCCTGAACTCAGGATTGTACCGGTTCGCACCTCGAGTATGTCCAGAATGCGGTGAAGTTCGGGCGGATCAGTGAAGCCCAAAACCACCCCTTGGACGACTTGCTTGCCAAACGGTACCGTCACCAAACTCCCCGTTTGTACCTGATCTTCCAGCTCTGAAGGAACGCTGTAGCTATAGGCGCGTTCGATTTGTTTGTGATTGATGGTGACCAGCACAAAACGCTTCATGGCGTCACCAAAATAAGATAATCTGCCGAAAATGCAAGCTTGCTGTTTCTCAGATTAAGGGGCGGCAGTGTGCCATGCAGCAGATACTCTTGCCAGGCAGATGCCTGCGCACTGGCACCCAGAATGTTTCCAAAACTATCCATGCGAAAAAAAGGGCTGAAGCGTGCCGCATACGCAGAAAACTTAGCCATATTAGCTTGCAGTTTTGGTAAATCGTCTCCGCTCCAGGCTACAGGATGCCCTGCCAGCAGGATCACAGTTTCGGGTAAGTCAGCGAGGATCAGCTCAAAGTCACGAAGACTCGGATTCTGAAAGCGGTTGCTTCGTTTGGCTGGCGGAAGGGTCCAGGCCTGGTATAGGCTCGCAAGATTCAATGAGCTGGTTTTTTCGGCACGGTGTAAGCTTAGATATAGGGATCCATCGGCTGGCAGTTGCGGTATTGCTATGTCGTGACCAAAAAAGCCTGTGAGAATCAGCTTGAGTTCCAGCTCTTCACCCGCAAAGGTGTGAGAAACTCGGAGATAGTAGATGCTAAGGTCTTTGCCCATCATTTTAATGGTTTGACGGTGGATGCCGCGATCCAGGAGCCGAAGGCTTATGCAGCCGGCAAGTTCACGCAAACTGCCATCTTCCCGCCGCTCTTCCTGTGTAATACGGGAGTAGCTCCAGTCTATCAGCTGCTGTCCGCTGTTTAAGGGAAAGAGTCGAGCCGGGTAGGGTGGTATTGCTGTTGCTGTAAAAGTAGGTGTCGCAGAGGCATGCTGGCTGGCATAGGGCGTAAAAGAAGCAGTAAGCGTAGGCGTGCTGCTGGGCAAGAGAGTAGGCGTGGGCGTGCGGGATGGCAGCGGTGTTTCGGAAAGGATGGGGCTGGCTGTAAGGGTTGGCCTGCCTTGCGGTACGGGCTGGCAGGCGCTGGATAAAAGGCCAGGAACTATCAGTCCAAGAGCTAGTATCAGCCAAACTTGCTTGCCCCAGGGCATGCGCATTATTCCGTCTTCGTGATTGCCGCAGCCGCATACCCAACTACCGAGTGTACATCATGGCTGCTATCTGCAGAAGTGCGATAGTCCAGCAACTGGCAGTGGTTGGCTCCCAATGCCTGGCAGACCTGCAATATCGTGGCAACCGGCCCCAAACCACAGGCTTCGGCCTGTCCGGTTTGGCTGAGCTGGTAGAGCTGGTCTGTATTCATTGCTTCCAGGGCACCTAGAAAGCGTTTATCCAACTCTTTGGCTTGGTTGAGGTGGTGAAAGTGTGACAGGTCCGTAGAGGCTACGAGCAGGGTGTGTTTTGTAGAGCCAGCCTGATTAAGGTATGCCAAAATGGAAGCACTCAAAGCATCAACTACATTTCTTCTTTGTGAAACCTGCATCAGGGGGATAAGCTCAAAGCCTTGCGGCAGAACAACTTGCAGGAAGGGCAGCTCAATTTCCAGAGCGTGCTCCTGATCATTGCGAATGAAACCAAAGTCCACTTCCTGATCGCTTAGGTTCCTGGCAATTTCCTCCAGGGCAGCCTGAGCCACAGGAACCGTTCCAAGCGGGGTTTGATAGGCAAGATGCCCGCTGCTGAGTATCGGGTAACTGGCATGATGATGCGATGGCGCAAGAATAAGCACCTGATCGTATACCTGATTGCTTACCAGCTTAAAGGCATGGGCAGCAGTGGCACCCGAGTAGATGTAGCCGGCATGTGGAACAACCAGACCTATCAGCTGACCCAGATTATTGGTTAAGGGCGCAGCATCGAGGAAAGCTTGCACTTCCTTGCGCAGCTGCTGAGGGTTCCCCGGATACCAGGAACCGGCAATAGGTGAAGGGCGTAAGTCTGTGGTCTTCATGCCTTAATTCTAGCATAGCCCCTTGTCAGAGAGCTTTGTCCTGCACTGTATTTTGGGAAGAAGGGAGAGCTAATGCAGGAAGTCCCAGGGATTTACACGCCCATATTCATCGTGGCGCATTTCAAAATGCAAGTGAGCGCCATAGGAAGTGCCGGTGTTACCAACGGTTCCGATGTTGTCCCCACGATACACTTCTTCTCCGCAACTTACATTGATAGTGCTCAGGTGTGCATAAAGGGTTTGCCAGCCATGTCCGTGGTCAATTACAACCATCTCACCGTAGCCCCAGTCATTCCAGCCCGCGTATACTACTACACCGTTATCTGCAGCCATTACCGGATCGCCTTCATCTCCGGCCAGGTCCAGGGCAAAATGGTTGGCTGCAGGGTCAAAGTCATAGCCTGAAAGCAGGGGCTTTTTTACCGGCCAGGTAAAGTTTTCGGTTCCTAAAACACCATCATAGGCTTCGGTACAGGCACCTGGACCAACATTGCGGGCTAAAGCTGGTTCTTCACGGGTGATGCGCGGCAAGCGCCAGTCTGGGAAATCAGCCTTTCCTCCGGGAACAATTAATAAGGTTCCTGAAGGGATGTTTGGATGTGCCAAATCGCCTAAGCTAGCCCGGTTTAAACCGTTGGGAGGGTAATCAATAATTGCATCTGGCGTCACGCCATAGTAACTGGAAACTCCGTTAAGGCCTTCACCTGCACTCCACTGATGCAGCACGCCATCCACTGGCAGGATGTAAAGGTTTTGGCCGGGGTAGATCATATGGGGATCATCGCCGATGGTGTAGCGGTTTCCCCACAGGATCGTCTCTGGACGCAAGCCGAATTTTTCAGCGATGGAAAAAAGCGTGTCTCCGCTTTGAATTACATAGTTGGTTAATGCGGTGCGTCCCCGGGATGGCAAAATGGTATGTAGTGCTGCTTCTCGGGTAATTCCATCTGCAGCTTCTAAACCCTGGTAAACAGGCAGCAATTCAAGGTAATTCAGGTCGGGAGTGGCATTGTTGGTGCTTACTCTCCCAATACTGGCTGCAGCAGCGCCTAACTTGCTGGTGTAGTAATTGCCCATCAATGTAGCGATGCCCCAAAAAAAGAAAAGGCTCACCACTATGATGCCGATTCTTAAAGCAGCATCTCCCAGACCAAACTGCACCAGGCGGCTCCAGGCTTTTTGCACAAAAGAGCCTACTACCTGGCTGGGCAGGATCACTTCTGGTGCCTCACCCAGGCCCTGACTGCTCAAAGATTCTTCGTGCTGCTCCATTTTGTGATGATATCATGTTTCAGAGGGGCCTTTATGAGGTGCAAATTTGGATTAGATCAAATCAGTTAAAATGTGGGTATGTACGCATGGTTACCCTTTTACCCCAGCCCTATTACGATCGTGTGTTTGCGCTTTGGGAAGAATTAAAAGTGCAGTTTGGCTTGCGTTACGTTTTGGATACCACGCCGCTGCCGCACTTTACCTGGCAGGTTTCACCAGAGTATGAGCTGCCGGGACTCTATGAAGTTTTGGAGGCCTGGACTTCTTCCAGCCAGCCTTTCGAGGTACGCATCCGTGGCCTGGGGTGGTTTAGCGAGGAGTATGCAACCGTTTACTTGCGTGTGCTGGCCAGCACAACTCTGAAGCGTTTATTCAATGAATTGTTTGAACTTACTCAGCCCTACACCGCAGAACTGGGGCCCTTTTACCAGCCGGAAAACTGGGTGCCGCATGTTACACTCGCCTCAAATCACGAGCTAAGCACGGAGCTCCAGCCCAAGGTTTCCGCTTATCTGGAGCGGAATAGCTACAATTGGCATTTCAAAGCCACAACGCTGTCCTTGCTTTACCTGGAAGAGGGAGGTCCTGCCCGTGAGATTAAACGCTTTGCCTTTGGCTCGGGGTGTATGGACCCTGTTGACTCCATCTGATAATCTGCCCTGACTTAGTTCGCTGTATTGTCCCGGGCTTCCAGTTCTATTAAAACATTTGCAAGCAAGGGCAGCAATTCCGATGGCTGAGTTGAACTAAGCTTTGTGTGCTTTAGACTCATCCATGCACGGTAATCGTTGAGGGCTTTGGCGATAGCTTTTACCAGACCCTTGCTCAGTCTTACGCTTGGTTCAAGATGGATGCTGATCGCTTCCAGAAAGCCTTCTTTTCGCCAGGCTTTGAGGTCTACACGGCCCACGATGCGGTTGCCAACCAACAGCGGCAGCACGTAATATCCATAGATCCGTTTGCTGGCTGGGGTGTACACATCAATGGTATAGTCAAAGTCAAAAAGATCCTTTGCACGCTTTCGGTTATGTACCAGTGGGTCGAACATGGAAAGCAGTGTGGCGTGCCGCGGTTTAATTCCGTTTGCGGCAGCTTCTTCCGCTACACTTAGATTCTCTGCGGCGACATAGAACGTCTGCCCATTAAAGCCCTTCACTCTGGCTGGCAATAATGCGCCTTGCTGGTAAAGTCTTTGAATGGCGGTGTTCACCGGGGCCTTTTTCAGGTAGAAATAGTCAGCCAGCCAGGCAGGGGAGGCAATGCCCAGGGCTTGGGCGGCTAAGCGGATTTTTGCCTGGAGTGCCTCGTCGGCTGTCATTAAGCCGGCATCGGACCAATTGGGAAGTACCTGCTCCCGCAGCGCATACACGCGCTGAAAACCGCGCCGTTCGCTGATCATTAATTCGCCGATATAAAACAGGTATTCCAGGCAGGTTTTCTCCAGCTTCCAATCCCACCATAAGCCACGTTTGCCTTGACTCTCAAAGTCGCTGGAACACACCGGACCACTCTCTAACAAGTGCTGGCGCATGGCATTGATTGCTGCGGAGTTGGCCTCTGCCCAGGCACGAAAACGCGGATTGATATGTACCTGGTCCAGCATGTCCCGCCGCCAGATGGGGTAGTCCGCGATTGGAAGAAAGCACATGGCATGGGCAAAATATTCGAAGAGGAATCCCTGCGCCAGTGCCTCGTCCAAAAGAGAGGGGTCAAAGGAACCAATGCGGCTGAAGAGGATGTGCAGGTGCGCTCGCGCCGCTACGCTGATCGAATCGATCTGACATTGGTGAATCCGGCGGATCGCGGCCAGCAGCTCGGTCATGCCAGCTTTACGGCGCGGGGGAACGGCTAACCCTAAACATTCCAGCATCAGAGCCCGTGCCTGGGCTTTGCTAAACTCAAATACTGAATCCATCGCCCAGATTATAGTTGATTGGCTGTCAGGAACAGCTTCCCGAAACTGATTCTGTAACGCAGACCCATTTTGGGGTTTAAGCAAAGCGTTGGCACAATCATGGTCTTAAACCCGATATATAGACATGATTGCCAGGTTTTGAGAGCAAAAATTGCGTATAGGTATCATAAAAATAGCTGTTTTGATAGTTCCTGAGAGTGTAAAAGGCCTAAACTAGGCTTCGCAACTTGTTTTGGAGTGTATGAATTATGGAAGTTCCACGCTACTGGCGTTTGAAAAAACAAAGATATGCATTGCAGGGCGAAACTTGCCCCCATTGTGCCCATAAGATCTTTCCCCCACGCGATATCTGTCCGGAGTGCGGCGGAGAAGCAAAAACTCCCTTTACCTTCAGCGGTCAGGGCGAAGTATATAGCTACACTGTTATGGTAAATGCACCAGCTGGTTTTGAAGAACAGGCCCCTTACACGATTGCACTGGTAAAGCTGAATGAAGGCCCGGTTGTGACTGCTCAACTGACCGATCTTGGCCCTGAAGAAGTTCACATTGGGATGCCAGTGGAGATGGTCACACGACGCATCCGCAGTGATGGCGACGAAAGAGGAATGCTGGTTTACGGCTATAAGTTCCGTCCGGTTATGGCCAAACAGGCTTGAGATAACCAGAGAATATGCCCTCGCAAGAGGGCTTTTTTATGGATATCATTGGCATTGAAGAACAGACATAAGAAAGATCCGGATTTGGCTCATCAATCAGAACAAAAAGCGTGAGGAAATTGGCAAGCAGAACCGGAAAAGTAGCTGGGAAAGCATAGACGCACATATGCAGGTTTACCCTTTCACCTGCTTTAAAAAAAAGGCTATTTAAGTTTGCATTTGTTCGCAAGTAATTTGACTATCCAGTTTGGCACAAATGATGGTTCTCCCGCATGCAGATTGGAAGTTTCGGAGCGCATTCTGGAATAAGCGTTTAAAATAAGGTTATGCAAAGCCAGTGGCCTGATTTAAAAGGCAAAACCGTTCTATGCATAGGAACCGCTACAAGTGCCAGCCTGCGCGACTTGGCTGTTCAGCTTATCAGGGCGGGCGGCGGTACACTGATAATCAACGAAATTCAATCTGAAAGCTTTGAGAGGCTAGAGCAAGAGCTAAGTAATCCTTTATTGAACTTGCGTTTCCTGCGCAGCTCCGCTGTTAACCTGGCAGGGCTGGCTGCTTCTTCAGTAGACTTTATTGTTTGCGAGCGTACGCTTTCGGCTGTTGATGCCATTCAGGGGCAGGCCGTTTTGGCGCTAAGCAGGTTTTACCAGGTACTTAAGCCGGGCGGCTCGATTGCTCTTTGCGAAGACCTGCCTGTGTATATGGCAGCCAACCCAGCCCAAAATCTTTGGGCTCAGCAATCAGCGCTTCTGCGCGCTGCTGGTGTTTTGGCTGGACATAAACTCAAAGCGGAGTTCCAGCCCGATGTCCTAAGCGGGATTTTGGAAGCCCTGGGTTATGAAGAACCCAGATATGAAGACTATGTCCGCAGCGTAACTGCTGCGGAATGGCAGCTCCATTTTATGCAAAAGCTCCAGATTCTTCTGCTGGATCAGCCAGCGGAGATTCAAAGCACTTTTCTTAAAGCCGCAGAAGACTTGCTGGCCCGTGCCAACCAGGATTCCTTGGAGGTGCCATATTTCGAAATGGTCGCCAAGAAGGTGTGGCGTGTCTTAGAATAGTGTCTATCAAATGAAGGTGTGATGAACCATGATTAAACTGAACTTTTCTCCCAAAATTGATGATTATCTGGCGGCATATGCAGTACATTACAAACGCAATTGGGCTACATGGGCAAGTTTGGGCTGCACCATTTTGGCCTTGGTATTTCATTTGCTTTACATTCTCTTGAACGCGCCGGGATCATTTTTGAGTCAAGGTTTAATGGCTTTCATCGTTCTGCTTTTTTGCATCAGCATTCTGGTGTTTGCCTTTGTAATCTCCCCTGGGAAAATCCGCCGCCTTTTGCAGGAGGACCCTGCTGCGTCTGCAGAAGTAACTTTAAGTATTGATCATCAGGGCCTGCATACCCAAAGCCCGAATGCCCTTAACGAAAAAGAATGGAAAGATTTTTATCAGCTGCTTGAGACGAATGCTGTTTTTATGCTATTAGGTCGGGAAAAACGCGCCAGTTTTCAAGTCTTGCCAAAACGTGCCTTTGCATCGCAGGAAGACGAAGCAAAATTTAAAGCATTGGCTACTGAAAAACTGGGAAAAGCCGGACGCGAACCATTCAATCTGCGAAATTTAATCACACAGGTATTTTTAACGCTTAGTTTTTTTGCGGCGATAGTTCTTTTTCTGCGCTTGATTGGTGCGGTAGCCTTTTAGCAAGCACAATTCGGTTAGGAATAAACTAAAAACCGCCTGATCTAACCCTGCTGCTGGAAGACAGGCTATTTTCTGTTTACACGTTTGCCTTTTGCAAAGGTCTTTCAGGCAGATAATTTCTAAATTGCACAAAATAGAAACCTGATATCAGATGCATCCTCAAAGAGGTGCCTTGTAATAATCATTCCTTGTTAAGATTGGAGGAATAACAGGGAGTCAAAAATTCATTGTGATTCATGATGACGGAATGGCTTGTCCGGTTTGCTTTCCAGATGCAGGCAATTGAAAACTGCACCTGAACTCGGATCAAAAGATATATAACGACAATTTTTTAACTTTCCTGGCGACGATTTTGAGGGCTTCGAAGGCGGGCGGGGTGGCTTAAGCTACCACGGCTCGCTGAATATCGGTACGTATACGATGCTAGTTTTCAGTAAGGATTGTAATAGCAAAGCAGATTGATTTTTTATTAGCTAAGGTAGGCTGAATCACTTCTATATTTGAAAGATTTAAGGTAGATTCTTAATAGGAACCGAAATGAAGATGTCAGGTTCATGATGTTAGTTAACAAAAAGCTCCGATGGTAAAGGAGGGAAGAATGAAAAAAATCTGGGCCATCGTATTCATTACATTTTTACTTACAGCTTGTGTGTTTCAGTCACTCAGTCCGGTTGAGCCTATACCTACTGCAACAGAAACAAACGTTGAACCCAGTCAGCAAGGTCCGGTAAAATCTGTTCAGCTTCCCCAGGAACTTGCGACCGAAACTGCAGTAGCACCAACATCTGTGCCAATGGTGATGGTTGCGCCTACTGAATCATTGCAGGTGATCTATCGGTCGGCACGTGTAGGGTTAGACGATTCCCGACCTTACTGGCTAACATATGACACCAATACCTGGTTCGAAGAGCCAAACCCAGAGCATCCTGACGCGGAGGTGCTTGTGCACCGCTTCTTACAAGGCTGTGAACTCCGCCAGAATTATGGGCATGGGGTTCCTTCAACTTGGGCGGCGGATACAAGCCAAGAAACGATCGGAAGTACCGAGTTCGAAGTCGTAGCTTGGTATATAGCAGATACTGGGGAATGGGTTTTGGTGAGCTACTTCTGGGATAACATGGCTCAGCAGATTATGATTATCCCGGGGGAGGAGCCGGATTTGTGTCGTGAAGCGGCGCTACAAGTAATTACCGTGTCCGAGGGATTGGGTTTCACGGCAAACTAGCGTCCGTAAAAGCCTTGTCCAAATCTGCCTGAGGGCAGACTCTATTCCGGTAAGAAGCGCAAAATGCCGGATTAGGCAGTTGTCCTTGTTGCCCACAAAACTCGATTTACTAAACTTAACGGCCTTGTAAAAAGCAGATCAGTTTTTTTAAAGGTTAAATGAGCTCTATCTGGTATTTACACTCACTATTCCAGGCCAGAGTTAACCTCCAAATTTCCATGAGAAGGGAGTTGGAGTGCCAAAGTGGCTGTCAGCTGTCCAATCCTCCGGTCTTTCAGATCTAAATTGTTTTTCTGGTGCCAATCACGCTCGTGCTTGTAATCAGCGAATACGCATCACTTGCAATCGCTTAAGTCAGCGGTACCAAACCGGGTTTTCAAGTGTCTAATTCAAAAAGGACTCTCTTTTCGGGTTCTTGTCCGTATAGTTAATAGAGATATCTCTTAGCAAGGAGACTATGGACGAATCAATCGCAATTCAACGTTTACGTCAGGGAGATGCCAGCGGTCTTGAGTATCTGGTGGAAAAATACCAGGCCCGCTCGCTGCAGACCGCCTGGCTGGTATTACGGGATCAGGCTTTGGCAGAGGACGCTGTTTGTCAGGCCTTCCTCAAGGCGTTTCAAAGCATACGCCAATTCCGTCAGGGCTCTCCGTTTGGCCCCTGGTTTTACCGCATCGTTGTTAATCAAGCTCTGGACCTATACCGTTCAGAGAGCCGGTTTACAGGTTTAGACAACCTTGCCCCTTCCTATTTGCAAGCTCCTGCGCCTTCCTTGGAGGCTGAGCTGGCAAAGGCGGAAACTGTCACCGAACTCTATGATGCGATGGGGCGCCTGCCAGCGGAACACCGGGCAGCCTTGGTACTGCGCTACTTTGTGGGCTTAGATGATAAGGCGACTGCCCAGCGCCTGGATAAGCCGCTCAGCACCATTAAATGGTGGCTGCGCAGTGCACGCAAGCAGCTCCGTGTGGCTCTGGCACCCAGTGAACCCGAATTTAGAAAGGAACTCAAAGATGAACCAAAATAATCTTACGCGTCTTCTCAGCGATTGCGCTGAAACCCAGGAGTGGACGCATCAAACGCGGTTGTGGCCGCGTATTATGGCCCGTCTTCCGCAAAGACGAACTAAAGACCCTGCGCTGCGGGTCAATCGTGCCCTTTCAGCTGCTGCACTGGCATTAATTGCAATGATTGTCTTTGTGGCAGTTACTCCCAGTGGTCAGGCTCTCGCGCAGCAGGTTTTGGGCTTCTTTATCAAAACCTCGCAGCCAGAAAGTATTATGCCTGCGCAGACACTGGTTCCAGTTGTTGATCCTGCACAGCTCAAGCCAGAACCCATTGTCGTTTCAAAGCCAAGTGATTGTGGGACGTTCCTCGAGCCGCGCTGCAGTATTGCTGAAGTAGAAACCTACACTGGACTGCAATTGCTTAGCTTTGACCCGCTGCCTCAGGATCTTGAGTTTACCGGAGCTACCTATAAGGAGGGAACTGCCTATTTGGTCTACAGGTCCTTAGGCGGCAGCCTGATATTACAGGAATCTGCGCGCCAAGACCTTCATCTCAAACCTTGGCTGGTAGGCGAAAACGCCAGCATACAGCAAGTGCTGATTGGCCAAACCTCGGGCGAATATGTCCAGGGTGCCTGGTGGCCTTCTGAGGATGGTCAGCTGTGGGAGGGCGAGGCAAACCAACACAGTTTGCGCTGGGAGACAGAGAACCTGCGTATCAGCCTTATTGCCGCCGGCGGAAAGGTTTATGAACCGCTGAAGATTAGCCGCGACGAACTCATCTTGCTGGCTGCTTCTCTTACACAAGTGGATAGCCGGCTTCAGCTGCCTGATGATCAAACCGATTTGGATCAATTATCTGCCGAGGCAGGGTTCGAAATTCACCTGCCGCAAGAACTGATCCCCGGCTTTTACCTTGCCAAAACAAAATATGAACCAGCCACTGGCGCAGTATGCTCCTACTATCATTGGGGCGCAAGTGATGATAAAGCCTTCGTTATTGGGCAAATGCCTGGCAATTTGCCGGCAAGCCTTTTCCAGAATCCGCAGACAGTGATTGATGGACAAACGCTGAGTCGCGAGCTGTTTCGGGCAGACTGGGAAATTCCCGGAGCTGCCGATAACCGCGGAATGTATTTGGATTATGTAGATAATGTCGCAGCACTCTGCCCGGAGCCAGGTTATTACGTGAACCATGGCCTTACCTGGAGCAAGGACGGAATAAGCTATGGAATTTTTGGCCTGGGGAGCTACTTTGAAAGCTATGCCGATTTCTTTCTGAGCAAAGCGGATATGCAAAGTTACGCTGCCCAGATCAATGCGGTTCCAGTGCCGAATGAGGGCTTTGATCCTGAACGTTTCTATAACCCCAAAGATGCTGAGACAATCCTGGGCGAACCCTTGGCTCTGCCCAAACAAATGCTTTCCGATTTCAACTTTGCCTATATAGGCATGGAAGGGAATTCTACGGTCGAGGGTGAACGTCCGCTTGCTTTGCGAACGGTATTTTTGGGCCCGGTAACTGCCTATGGGTCAACCAGCTCTTTGCAGATAGAACATATCAGCCCCAGCAACTTAAGCATGGAAGAAATTGAAGCCTGGGGTGCCTTTGACCGTGTTCAGGTTTGGGGAAAGGATGCGCTGATTCGCAGCTTTTGCAGCGCAATGCCAGCGCTGGAAGGAGTAAATTTCTGCCGGTCGGATCTGTACTGGATGCAGGATAATCACTTGCATAGCATCCGAATTATTGGAGACCAGGCCTACGATCATTCTTTGATCCTCCAGGTTGCAGAAAGTATGCGCAAGTAATCACGAGATTCCATTGTTTCAGGGGCTGGTGTATTTCACCAGCCTCTTTTTGTTTCTGGAATGAATCTTTTGATAGAATTGCCTTGGAATGAAACCTTCAAAGGATCAAAAAAAACCTAAGAAGCGCATCCGGAATTCGGTCAAAGCCATCATCTTTCAAAAAGGGAAACTGCTGGTGATTCGTAAGCGGAATGCTTCGGGCAGTTTTTGCGCTCTCCCCGGCGGCGGACAAAAAAAGACTGAAACGCTCGCGCAGGCTCTCAAGCGTGAATGTATGGAGGAGCTTGGCGCCCATGTAAAGGTGGGCGATCTGCTCTATGTGCGTGACTACATCAGCGCCAACCACCAGCCCTACGATCCTGCGATGCCCCATCATAAAGTGGAGTTTTACTTCGCTTGTGAGCTGAAAGGCAGCTTCCATCCCGCCGGTGGTGCCCAGCCAGACCCAGCTCAATTGGATGTAGTCTGGGCTGATCCAGAGCAATTGGCCAGCCTGAACTTTTACCCCCGTGTTTTGCGCACTATCCTGGCTGACTTAGAATCCGCCTCCCAGAGCTCTGTCTACCTGGGTGACGTAAATTAAGAATTCCAAGAACTAGAGCAGAGCTGCCATGCCTTTCTGGGCAGTATTCAAAATATCTGCGATCTTCTTGCACTCCTCCGCACTGCTGTCCATCAGCGGTGCACGCACATGCCTGCCCGTGTAGCCTTGCATCTCGCAGGCTGCCTTCAGTCCAGGCACGCCATAAGTTGCCGTCACAGCAGTATTAACCGGGAAGAGTAGTTGATACAGCTTCTGGGCCAGCTCACATTCGCCGGCATCATACAACTCCTGCACCCGGGCGCATTCGTTGGGCATGCAGTTGGCCAAAGCCATAATCGAAGCCTTTATGCCCAGGCACAAGGCTGGGTACCATGCACTGGCAGTGCCGACCAAAATCTGAAAATCCGGAGCGGCAATGTTCAAGAAGCTGACTAGTTGGGGAATATCGCCAGTGCTGTCCTTCATGCCTGCGATATTCGGATGTGTTGAGAGCTCGGCAACCGCATCGGAGCGAATGTTTATATGTGTGAACTTGGGTACGTTATAGATCAGGATGGGGATTGGGCTTTCGTCAGCCAGCGCGTTAAAGAAGCGGATCAGGGCTGCGCTGGTCATAGCACTCCCGTAGTATGAAGGGGTAAGCACCAGGGCGCTCTGCGCGCCAGCCTTAGCACAGGCTTTCGTAAACCCTAAGGTTTCTTTAAGCGATTCACAGCCTGTGCCCGCCATCAAGTGCCTGCCAGGTGCCAGGTTTTCAGCAGCCAGCTTAACCAGCTGCAGACGTTCTTCTGTGTTAAGGTAGGCAGCCTCGCTGTTCGAGCCATTTACGAGCAGGCCGGCTAATTTTGCTGTATTCCAGCGCAAAATATTGTCTACAAATGCTGCTTTATCTACCTCGCCTTGTGCATCAAAGGGAGTGATTACAGGGGGTAAAACGCCGTTAAGTCTGCACGCCATCAGATATAAACCCTTATAGAATAGGCATCGTTATTTTTATCTTTCAATATCCGGCCACTTCGTAGCTGGTAATAAGGAGGCGAATCTTCCCATTGCCCCATCAATCTTGGGGAAACGCCATACGTAATCTGTCCAAGAACATGCAAAATAACTTCAAACCATGTGTATGCTTCGTCCGGTCCATATTCGACCCCTTCCACGTAAGCATCATATTGAGGACCGTATGTATCATTGTATATTTCTTTCCCATCTTTCCAAAGTACCAGATAATACTTCATCATGCCAGGTGCTGCAGTAGAGACGCAATAATCTCGGAAATTTCCAGTTTTAAAATCATCGGTCATTTTATGGCAAAAGTTCCATTCAAAATATCCAGCTCTTCGTATAGTCGCTAGGGCATCAATAATAATCCGATTTTCTACCCTCCAATCGTCTGGGTACATTCTCCCTCGTGATCCATAACTGGTTTTTATTTCGTCTACTATCTTTTTGGTCAGACTTTCTTCAATCATTTTGTACATGATCTCGTATCGCGCGAACAAATTGATGACATTTATGGCAATAATTAATGAGATAATAATGAGCATTATGAATACTAATGCTGTTATTGCGGGTGGTACAGTATTCCACAATAATGCTATGATGCCGGTTGATAACAGTATTGGAAAGAGTACACCAAAAATCTTTCCGAAAACTTCTCCATATCTCTTCAGGATAAACACTTGGTAAGTGTTTTTGTATTTTGTACTTTTCATTTTTTTATTATAGCAGTGTGTATACTTAGAATTGTTTTTTGTTGTGATGGTTTGGTCTAAGTGTTTCTCGCAATAGTTGTTACCCACTCCCAGTTATAATCAGCACACCGATCACGGAGGCACTATGAACTCATCGTTACTATCCAACCAGCAGATTCTGCGCGTCCAAAATCATAAGCAAGTGCTAAACCGCATCCTGGAAGAGTTTAAAACCCTCGGTCTTTCTTTGGAGAATTTGAATGCGCTCAGCGAAGCTATCGCTCAACTGGATGAACTCTTTCTGGTTGTTGTAGTGGGTGAATTCAATGCCGGCAAAAGCGCCCTGATCAACGCTCTCCTTGGCGAGCGCGTCCTCAGCGAAGGGGTCACACCTACCACAGCTAAGGTCACTCTCCTGCGCTATGGTGAACAGTCTGAAATGACCACCGTAGATGATGGCTTTGCAATTGTCAGCTACCCTCTTGAGCTGCTCAAAACCCTTAATATTGTCGACTCGCCGGGTACCAATGCAATCAATCGTGAGCACGAACGGCTTACCTCCGATTTTGTGCCGCGCTCTGACCTGGTACTTTTTATCACCTCTGCAGACCGCCCGCTTACCGAAAGTGAGCGCCTTTTCCTGAAAAAAATTCTGCAGTGGGGCAAAAAAGTGGTCATGGTGGTTAATAAGGCCGATATTCTGGAGACTCCGGAAGCTAACGCCGAAGTGCAAGACTTTGTTCAGGAACACAGTGCCCAAATTCTTGGCACCCAGCCGGAGCTCTTCCTGGTTTCTGCCCGTCTGGCCCAAAAAGCGGCCCTTACTGAAGATCCCGATAGCAAATCAGCCCTGCGCAAGGTGTCTGGTTTGGATTCTCTGGAGCACTACATTCGTGATACTCTGGACGATGAAGCCCGGCTTGCCCTGAAATTGCGCAACCCCTTGGGTGTGGCCATGCATGTTCAGAAAGAAGCCCGGGCTGCTAACCAGGCAACAGCAGCTGAACTGGCAGCTGATGTGGCTTTGGTCGAAAACATCGAGACTTTGGTGCATAATTACGAAAAAGAACTCGCGGCTGAACTGGAGCCGCGGCTTAGCCAGGTAGAAGCAGTAGTCAATCGCTTTGAAGCCCGCGGCCAGTCGTTTTTTGATAACACCTTTAAAATCAGCAATATTTTCACGCTCGCTAAGCCTGAGTTAATCAAAAACCAATTCGAGAAGGAAGTTACAGCAGACTTTGCAGGGGAGATCGACGCAAAAGTACGCAACTTGATAGACTGGATGGTGGATAAGGATCTCAATACCTGGTATCAGGTGGCGTCTGCCCTAGACAGGCGTCAGGCAACCAGTACTCAATCCGCTCCTGAAACCCAGCTTAGCCCGCAAACCACACGGCGTGCTGAACTGATGCAGCAAGTTAACCAGATGATTGAGCTTGTGGTAAAGCAGTACGACCGGGAGCGCGAGGCTGAGGCAATCATTCAGGTAGTACAGGACTCGGTTGCCCAAACAGCCCTTTTTGGCGGAGGTGCTGTTGGTTTGGGTGTTTTGGTGGCTACGGTTTTCGCCACGCGGGCCTTGGACCTTACGGGTTTGGTAGCAGCCGGCACTATGGCTGTTTTAGGGCTCTTTGTCATTCCCTACAAGCGCAAGCAGGCAAAGGAGGATTTTGCTAAGCGCATGCAAACTCTGCGTGACAGCTTAATGCAAAGCTTGCGCAAAACCTTTGAGCACGAGGCCCAAACTGCCGTTACACGTTTGCAAAAAGAAGTAATGCCATACACGGCCTATGTGGGCGGTGAGATGGAAAAGGTTCAGGCGACTGAATCAAAATTAGCTGAGATCGAGGCGCAGCTGGAAAAGCTTTCTGCATAGCTCAAACAGACTTACTAAAAACGCTTGTTTTCTCAGTTTGGGATGTGCAGCGCTCATCCAGTGCTTTGTTATTAACCCGTAAAACAAAACTTGGCAGAGTCGGCACTAAATTCAGACCAAGCCAGCACAATCTGCGGGCACAGAACTCTTAGACTGCCTGCTGCTTGCAGTTTTCCTTTAAGGTCGGCGGCAGCTATCCAGTAATTGAGCGCTGCTTCCATGCGTCGGTAGATGTATTACCAATCTAAAATTTGGGATGGTTCTGTATGCAAATACCTTTCTGGAAAGTAAGGCCTACAAGCTTCTACCTTTATTTTGTACCCCTAAAAAACTGTCCGGAGAAATCCGGACAGTTTGCTCATTCTTCATGATAGACCAGGGTGCCAACTTTTTCGCCATGCAGAGCGCGAATCAAACCATCTTGGTCTTCCATGTCCAAAACCAGGATAGGCATATCATTTTCCATGCACAAGGTAACAGCCGTGCTGTCCATTACATTCAGGCGTTGGGATACCGTATCCAGGTAGGTCAGCCGGTCGAAGCGCTTTGCTGAAGGGTTCTTTTTGGGGTCGCAGTCGTAAACACCGTCCACTTTTGTGGCTTTAATGACCAGGTCGGCGCCAATTTCAGTGGCGCGTAGGGCTGCGGCAGTATCGGTAGTGAAGTAAGGGTTACCTGTTCCGGCACCAAAAATGACTACCAGACCTTTTTCCAAATGGCGCATTGCCCGGCGGCGAATGTAGGGCTCTGCAACCGTATTCATTTCTACGGCACTCATCACACGCACCACCACCCCGATTCGTTCCAAAGCATCCATCATGGCCAAAGCGTTCATCATTGTGGCCAGCATGCCCATGTAGTCTGCCGTTGCACGATCCATCCCTTCATTTTCGCCGGTCGCGCCGCGCCAAAGATTGCCAGCACCGATTACAACGGCTACCTCAACGCCGACATCATGCACGCGCTTAATCAGGCGGGCTATCCGGGCGGCTTCGTGAGGGTCAATGCCAAAACCGCTGGCTCCGGCCAGCGATTCGCCTGAAAGCTTGAGAAGAATACGTTTATATTTTAGGGGGGCCTTGCTATCAGTCATACGGGCAGCTCCTTTCAGCCGGGCTGTATTTAGAAAGAGAGCCAAGCTTTTGCCTGGCTCTCTGATTATACGCTACTCGGCGGTTTCTTCCGCCTGGCGGGTAGTTTCTCCCAATTCCCAGCGGATAAAACGGCGCACAATTAAGCGCTCGCCCAGGGCACTTACTTTTTCGTTGATTAGGTCTTGAACTGTCAAGTTTTCGTTCTTGATGTATTTCTGATTCAGAAGAACGTTTTCGTCCTTGAATTTCTTCCAGTACCCTTCCATAATCTTATCCAAGATTTTTTCGGGTTTGCCCTCAGCAAGCATGCGTTCTTTAATGGCAGCACTCTCAGTTTCAATAAATTCGGCAGGAATATCCTCTTCAGAGATAAACTTTGGCGAAGCTGCAGCAATTTGCAATGCCAATTCGTGTGCAAGTTCTTTAAAGGTTTCGCTCTTGCCCACAAAGTCGGTTTCGCTGTTGAGTTCCAGAACTACTACCAGGCGGCCTTCACTGTGCACATAGAGTTCTATGCGGCCTTCGCTGGCTACGCGGTCAGCGCGTTTCTCGGCTTTTTGGAGACCTTTTTCGCGCAATTCTGCCATGGCTTTGTCCATGTCGCCATTTGAATTGGCCAAAGCGTTACGGCAGTCCATTATTCCACAGCCGCTTTTTTCACGTAGTTCTTTAATCATGTCAATAGTGATATCCATGGTTTTTCCTTCCTTAGCGGTAGCAGGTTTTCTTTCTTATTCTTCGTCTTCTTCTTCGTCTTCTTCGTCTTCGTCGCCAGCAATTTTAGCGCGGTTCTCAAATACAATCTTTGCCCGAGTGGCTTCGCCCAGCAAGTCTTCATCCGCGAGTTCTTCATCATCATCAATCTTGCGACTGATAGCCGAGCGGATTTCTGTTTCGGGGGTTTCTTCCTCGATGTCCTTGCGCATGCTCTTGCCTTCGATGATTGCATCAGCAATATGACCTACCAGCAGCTTAATGGCTCGAATGGCGTCGTCGTTACTGGGGATAATGTAATCGATATTGCGCGGGTCACAGTTGGTGTCTACCAAGGCCACAATCGGAATATCCTTGGTTACGGCCTCGCGGATTGCTGTATCCTCGCGTTCGATGTCGACCACAAAGAGCATGTCGGGAAGTTTCTGCATGTTGCGCAGACCCGAAAGGCGTGTGCGCAGTCGTTGAATTTGGCGTTCGATGAGCAGGCCTTCTTTTTTGGTCAGCTGGTTTACTTCGCCCGAGTCGAACATTTTTTCCAAACGGGTAAGTTCCACAAGTCGCTTTTGGATCGTTATCCAGTTGGTTAATGTGCCGCCCAGCCAACGCTGGTTCACGTAGGGGGCCCCTGCGCGTTCAGCTTCTTCCATGATGGTTTCCTGAGCTTGACGCTTGGTGCCTACAAAAAGCACGGTTCCGCCATTGGCAACTAAATCGCGTACTACGTTATAGGATTCATCCAGCATACGAGCTGTTTGCTGGAGGTCGATGATGTGGATGCCATTGCGCTCGGTAAAGATATATGGGCGCATGCGGGGATTCCACTTGTTGGTCCGATGCCCAAAATGGACACCGCTCTCTAAGAGAGCTTTCATTGATATAGCAGGCATGAATAAACTCCTTTGCGTTCTGCCTCCGCCCGGCTTTGCAGCGTCCCTAACCCTGTGGGGCACGCAGGGACACCTGATCCTGGCGTGTGTGATATTGCCCTGGCCACACCAGAGCGAAGCAAGTATATCATGGAACCATAGCAGGTAAGGGACATTTTTTCAGACTGTTAGAGCAAAGTGATAATGTCCTAAAGTAGCAAAATAGAAATGACCTATGGACAATTAGGAGTTATGACATGGACAATCACAATGAGCAAGAAAGAAATTGAACGAGGGCAGGTGCTTGAGGCAGTTCTGAAGCATCAGAAGCTGCAAAGGGAAGCAGCTGACGAACTGGGGCTAAGTGAGCGGCAAATTAGAAGGCTGATCTCGCGATATCGGGAGGAGGGAATGAGCGGGATCGTTTCAAAGAGACGAGGAAAGCCCAGTAATCGTCGGTTATCGGAGGAAAAGTATCAGAAGGTAATCAGGTTCATCCAAGATCCCAGGACCAAAGGATTTGGGCCGAGCTTCATGGCAGAGAAGCTGCGGGAGTTATGCGGGATCGAACTGAGTAAAGAAACGATCCGTCATTTGATGATGGAAGCAGGTTTGTGGAAGGCAAAAACAAGAAAGAGCTACAGTTACCACTATAGCCGTGAACGGCGGAGCCATGTAGGAGAGTTGGTACAGATTGATGGGTCTTATCATGCCTGGCTGGAGGAGCGGGGAGGAAAAGCGTGTTTGCTGGTCTTTGTTGATGATGCCACAAGTGCCATTTTAGCGGCAGAATTTGTGCCTGCCGAGAGTTACTTTGCCTATGGTGACCTATGCAAACGCTACTTCAGGGAACATGGGAAGCCGAAGGCTTTCTATAGTGACCGCTTGAGTGTTTTTCGGGATAACCACAAGGATAATCTGAGTTCAGAACCGGTTACCCAGTTTCAGAGAGCACTCACCACTCTTGAGATAGAGTTAATTTGCGCGCATTCACCCCAAGCTAAAGGCAGAGTGGAAAGAGCCAATCAAACTTTGCAAGATCGTTTGATCAAAGAAATGCGCCTTCTTGGCATTTCCTCTTACGAAGAGGCAAATAAATATCTTCCTGACTTCATCCAAGACTACAATCGCAGATTTGCTGTTCAGCCTCTTTCTCCAATCAGCTTCCACACGAAACTGGATCCTTGTTTAGATCTTGATTTTATCTTCTCGATCCATGTCCAAAGGTTGATCAGCAGGACTTTATCTTTCCAGTTTGACGGACGAACCTACCAAATTGTTTCCAATCATCCGCCTTATTATTTTGCCAGACAAGAGGTACTTCTTGTTCGTGACCGCGAAGGTCATCTCTCCGCATGGCTGGATGGTAATCTCCTGGAGATCCGGGTTCTGGCGAAGCAGCCTAAACAAGCTGCTATCGTTTCTTCCAAATCTGCAGATGCTGAACCTCTGCCGCCAAACTATAACCACCCGTGGAGGTCGTATGGAAAAAAGCTGAATGGCAAGCCTTACCTGACCATCTCAACTACAAAATAGGACATCTCTACTTTGCTGATAATAGGACATTTCTATCTTGCCTTGACAGACATTTTTTCAGACATTTTTTCAGACTTTTTCTGTTTTACCCCCATTACATAAAAAACCGGGACGGATGAAGGTCCGCCCCGGCAAAGAACCTATTCGCTCAAACTATTTATCTGGTTTATTGAACCAAGTGCGTGTCCATTCGGCACTGGCAACATCATTTCTGGTCCAAGGATGATCCATCACATAAGCCGGGATGAAAATCTTCGAGACATACTCTGAAAGCGGCACATGGGGAATATCCTCAGCGAGGTAAACCTGTGCTTCTTTGTAATACTCTACCCGTTTGTCATGATCTACTTCCTCTGAGCCCTTTGCGTACAGCTCATCAACGTGCGGGTTGGAGTAATTCATGAAGTTCATGCTACCATCGGTAACCAGACGAATGCCCGTTGCTGAAACGTCCGGAGCTTGCTGGCCGCCCAAAAGGGTGATTGAGAAGTCCTTGTTGTCTTTTACCTTATCCGTCCAGGCTGCATATTCCTGTGCATTGATCTTGAGGTCGATACCAACTTCCTTAAGGTTCTGAACAACAACCTCGGCAATAGCCGGGGAGTTGCCGGAGGTAAAGATATCAAAGGTTGCGGAGAAGTACATCCCGTTTGCATCGGCAGTATAGCCGGCTGCTTCCAAGAGCCTGCGCGCTTCAGCAACGTCTCGCTCTGGACACTTTGCATCGTCATTGACAAAATCAGTGAAGTTAAAGGGAATGTAATATTCGGATTTAATGCCAATTCCCTTAAGGGCAACAGCAATGATTTGATCTTTATCTACACCCAGGGCAACTGCGCGGCGAACCTCTGGTTTTCCGAAGTGTTCATCCTCAAAGTTGAAGGTGATGTAGTCGCGGCCGCCACCTTCATTCCTTAAAACCTTGAAATTGGGGTCACCATCAAAGGTGTTCACTTCTGTAGGCGGTAAACCACCAGCCATATTGTCCAGTTCGCCGTTCTTAAAGGCCTGGAAAGCGGTGTTGCGGTCCGGAATAATCTGATAGATCAGTTTGTCCAGATAGGGCCGACCGCGGAAGTAATCGTCAAAGGCTTCGAAAACAATTTTAACGCCAGGTGTATTTTCAACAAATTTGAAAGAACCGCAGCCTATTGGCTGATTGTTGGCCGGATTGGTCAACCAATCTGTGTCTTCGTAGAGGTGCTTGGGCAGAATATAAGTGCCATACCACGACAAGGTAGAGATGAACATGGCGCTGGTTTTGGAAAGCTTGAACACAACTGTGTTGGGGTCCACAACTTCAATCGAAACAATGTCGCTCAAACCGCTCGAAGCGTGTGCTTTTTCACTGATGATCTTATCGAAGGTCCACTTTACATCTTCAGCGGTAACAGGCTGGCCATCATGCCATACTGCGTCTTTATTCAGGTGAAAAGTTACAGTTTTTCCGTCGTCTGTGTACTCCCAGGTATCGGCAAGGTCGGCCACAACATCATTTGTGAGGGTCATTTTCACAAGCCGGCAGTGCAGATTTTGGGAGATGTGGAAGTTATAGTCATCCGGAGTGACATCTGGATTAAAGTGGTTAGGATCACCCGCGAGGTTCAGCACAAAGGTTCCGCCATACTTATCCTCTTCAGCCACTTCACCATCAGCTGCAGCAGGCTCGGCCGGTTTTTCAGCTGGTGCGGCCCCTTCTGCTGGTGCCGGATCGGCAGGCTTATTTTCGGTAACTGGGGCAGGCGCCTCAGGCGCTGGGGCAGGTGTAGCTGCGGGAGCGCAGCTGGTTAATGCCATAATTGCAACAATTAAGAGAATTACAAACTTACTTATTTTCCTTCTGGACATCTTCGCTCCTTTACAAAAATTATCAACAAATTCAAAAATTCAGAGACAGCAGTGGTTTCAGTTTTGATCAATAACCTCCTTACTTCCTGATGTAAACTCATCAGAAACTCCCATATTATGGCAGGTTGCCATGTGACCGTTCCCTAAATTAGTCCAACCTGGATATGTTTTGAAGCAAATAGGGGTTGCCTTAAAACAACGGGGGGCAAAGAAGCAGCCCGGCCCGGTATCGATGGGCGTGGGCGGTTCGCCAATTACTTCCAGGCTTTCGCGCACGTCCAGGGGGTCCATCGAACCGCAGTTTGAGATAAGCACCTGGGTGTAAGGGTGCCTGGGGTCGTGCAGCACATCATCTGTGACCCCTTTTTCCACAATACGGCCTAGGTACATTACCGCGGTGCGATCTGAAATATAGCGGGTAGTAGTAATGTCGTGACTGATGAAGATCATGGCCATATCTTTCTCGTGTTTGAGGGACATGATCAGATTAATTACTTCTGCCCGTACTGAAACATCCAGCATCGAAACCGGTTCATCACAGACAATAAAGCTGGGTTCCAGCAGCATTGCCCTCAGGATCGAGATGCGCTGTAACTGTCCGCCAGAAAGTTCGTGGGGAAAGCGATCCAGATAGGTTTCGGCAGGCACCAAACCGTATTGACTCAGCGCTTCTTTAACGATTTTTAGCTGTTCCTCTGCGTTGGCGCCGATTTTATGCAGGCGCAAAGTTGAAAGGAGGACGTTTTCGATCTTCAAACGCGGGTCAAAAGTGTCGTACGGGTTTTGGAATACGATCTGACATTTCCGTCTGAAAGCCAGCCGATCTCGCTTTAACATTGCCCAGGCGTCCTGATTCTCAAGGCGGATTTCCCCTTCGGTTGGTGTTTCCAAACAAAGGATCAGCCTTCCTAAGGTAGACTTGCCGCAGCCCGATTCCCCAATTATGCCCAGGATCTCGCCTTGCTGCAGATCCAGATCCACCCCATCCACCGCTTTAACGAGGGGATTACGTATTGTGCGGCCATCTTTTTTGATGACCTTTTTCTGTTCATACCATTTCTTTAATCCAATGGCTTCAATGACCTTCTCAGTCATGGAGTTCTCCTGCGTGGTGACAGTAAACCTGCCAATTGTTTGATACATTCTTGCATGGTGGTATTACTTCCTTACAAATTTCAGTAGCATAGCTGCAGCGGTCTTTGAACATACAGCCTTTATTCTCAACGGAAAGATCCGGCAGCTTACCTGGAATGCCGCGCAAGGCTGTTTTTTCACCTCTAAACGAAGGGAAGGAGCGTTTCAAAGCACGTGTATAGGGGTGCTGGGGCTCCACTAAAACATCCTTAACCTGGCCAAGCTCCATTAAAGCTCCCGCATACATTACTGCAATACGATTACAGGTGGATGCAACTACCGAAATGTCGTGCGTGATCATTACGCGTGAAAGTGCTAATTTACCCTCCAGCGCGATAATCTCTTTTAATATCTGCCCTTGGGTTACCACATCCAGGGCGGTGGTAGCTTCGTCCATGATCAGCACTTTTGGGTTATGCAGCAAACTAACAGCAATTGACACACGCTGCATCATGCCGCCTGAGAGTTCATGCGGGTAAAGGTTGTAAACCCGGTCTGGCAGGTTTACCAGGTCGAAAAGTTCGAAGATCCGCTCCTTGATATGGGCTAAATCGGTATCTGGCTCGTGAACGCGGTAAATGCTGATCATCTGGTTGCTAATTTTGTGAACCGGACTTAGAGAGTTCATGGACTTTTGAAAAATGATAGCAATCTCTTTCCAGCGCAACCCATTTAAAGTTTTGATATCGGTGCTAATCAGATCGTGCTTGCCATAAAATGCTGATCCAGTTACTTTCGCAATATTGGGCGGTAAGAGTCGCAACACTGCCAGGGCTAAGGTGGATTTTCCCGAACCTGATTCGCCAACGATGCCAAGTGAATCACTCTTTAAAATATCGAGACTGATGTCCCGACATGCATGCACATGTTTTTTGGCAGTTCGGTAATATACATTAAGGTCTTGAATACTTATTGCTGTCATATTAATTACCCAGCGATTTTAGTTTTGGGCTCAGGACGCGGTTTAGACCATCTCCAATGAGGAAGAAGGTGTAAACTGTAAATACGATTGCGATTCCGGAAAAAGTACTGATCCACCAGCCTTTTGGCAAGTAATCCTTGCCAGAATAGATTATTTGGCCCCAGCTGACCACATTGGGGTCTCCCAGGCCCAAAAATGAGAGTCCTGCCTCGGTAAGGATTGATGAGGAGATATGCATAGTTGTGTTGGCAATAATCGGGAATATGCTGTTTGGAATTACATGTTTCCAAAGAATTGTAATGTCTTTTTCACCGATCGCTTTGGCGCTTTGCACATAAGTTCTCTGCTTGATTGAAATTGCCTGGGCGCGCATCAGGCGGGCATTGCCTGTCCAACCGGTAATACCGATAACAATCATTACATTCATAATGGAACTGCCAAAGAGGGCAACAATGATTAGGATCAGGAAGAAGGTGGGCGTCATGAGAAAAACATTAATAATCTCTGTGACAATCCGGTCAAGCTTGCCGCCAAAATAGCCGGCTGTTCCTCCAACAACTACGCCAATTACTGCAGAGATCGTTGCGGAAACAAAACCAATTTTCAGCGAGGTTCCAGTTCCATGCACAATCAGATTGAAAAGATCTCTTCCCAGCCCATCGGTGCCTAAAACGTGGTTGTTTACTCCGGGAGCTGTGGCAACGTCAGGGAAAATAAACTTAGGATTGGTGCCACCAATCAGAGGGGTGAAAATGGCGACCAGCAGCAGGAAGGCTAAAAAGATAAACCCCATTTTTAGCTGCGGGCTTTTAGTGATGGCTTCAAATAGAGTGTTTAAAGTTTTTCGCATCATTACCTCAATCAAACCGTATGCGTGGGTCGATCCAGCCATAGACAAGGTCGATGAGGATCATAAAAAGGGCTACTGAAATGGAGAGCACAAGGTAAATGGCAGTCAGGATGGGGTAATCCCGGCTATAAATGGCATTCAGTAAAAGGCGTCCCAGACCTGGCCAGGAAAACACCGTTTCGATCAGTGCTGCTCCTGTGATCATGTAGGCTAAACTCATTCCAAACACCGTTACTGTGGGAATGATTGCGTTTTTGAGCACATAGTTGGTAAATATTTGGCTCTCGGACATACCAACGGCTCGGAAAGTAGTAATAAAGTCCTCGGCCAATATTTGGATAACCGAGGCTCGTGCGATTCTAAAATAGAAGGGCGATTGCACTGCTACCAATGTGAAAACTGGGAGAACCAGATGGTAGGCAATGTCCAGGCTGCGTTTGAAACCGGTATAGTCAGCACGCACATTAATCATGCCATTGGTGGGGAACCATTTAAGCAGTGAGGCAAATACCAGGATGTTCATGATGCCAAGCCAAAAACTTGGAATTGCATCGAAAAAGTAGGATATCGAACACATAAACTTATCAAAGGGTTTACCGTTATTTCTAGCCGCGTGCAGACCTAGCAAAGTTCCGGTTGTAACGGAAAAAATTGCTGCGGTTAAGGTTAAAAGTAACGAAGGAACCACTTTTTCAGCAATCATATCCATGACAGGGCGTCCGCTAAGGTAAGAAAAACCAAAGTTTCCCTGCGACAGATTTTGCAAGTACATCATAAATTGCTCAGGAATCGATTTATTTAACCCATAACGTTCTTCCAGTGCAGCAATCATCTCTGGGTTAGGGTTGTCTGTTCCAGCCAGGATGCGGATTGGATTACCCGGAGCCAGGCGCACGAGTGCAAAGTTCAAAACCAGGCAAAAAAGCACCGTCAGAAAGCCTGTAAAAACCCTTTTGCGTATGAAACGACCCATCTTAACTAGTCTCCATTTGCTTCAAATACGGTTTCTCCAAGTACGATAGTTCGTACTACTTTGGCATTTGTATCTAAAGCTGGTGTACCTTTAAAGAAGACAAGATCAGCATCTTTGCCTACTGCCAAAGACCCGATTCTGTCGTCACAAGACAGAATTTTGGCGGCATTAATCGTGATCATCTTCATGGCTTCGTAAGGTTCCATACCCATCCGCACAGCACTGCCAACCTCGTGGATCAGCGCAGTAGTGTGCAGCACAGGGTTGTCAGTCATGATCGCGGTAACAATTCCGGCTTCAACCAAGGGAAAGGCGCTTGCAATTGTTTCATCCCGCGATTCGATTCCTGTCCGTGTTGGTCCGCCAAATGGTCCCAATATGACACCGATCGGGGGGTATTCCTTCAACTGTTTAACATAACTCTTGGCGTCAGAAGCGTGGTCCAGGGTGTAGTTCACACCAAACTCTTTGGCGATTTCAATTATCGTCAGGATATCTGTTCCACCAGTATGTGCCTTGAGGGGTATCTCGCGGTTGATCACTTTTTCAAGTATTTCGAGACCCTGGTCATAGTCGGGTGCCTTTTTTCCTTCTTTCTTTGCAGCCAGTTTTGCATCCCGATATTCCAGCCCTTTTTGCAAAGATTCGCGGAGAATTTGGGCAATACCCATTCGTGTCATTGGGCGTTCGTTGCGTGGCCCATAAACGTTTTTGGGGTTAAAACCGGTGGCACATTTGAGGGCTATAGGACGTTTTAGAACCATCTCGAATGTGTTGGTTCCGTGTGTGCGGATTGCGATACCTTCTCCGCCGATGACGTTCCCAGATCCCGGGATAAGGCCCACTGCCGTTATGCCCGACTCGAGAGCCTTTTTCAGTACCGGCGTGCCTGGTGAAAACCCATGGATAATGCTTACATCGGGAGTGGCAGGGGCAGTCATCTCGTTTGAGTCTTGGTCGTCTCCGCGAGCTGACATCGTTGAGATGTGACTGTGCGCATCGATGATCCCGGGCAAAACAATTAGCCCCTCTGCCTCAATCACCGTATCAGCGCTGACCTTCAAATCCTTACCAATCTCTTGAATCTTTCCATCTTTTATGAACAGATCAGTTGCCTTAAGGATGCCGGACTCCATGGTCCAGAGTTCTGCACCTTTAATTAACATCGACTTATTTGCGCTCATATACAACCTCTCCACTGATTAGCGTCAATACAGCGTTTGCCCGGTAGGACTTAACAAGGTTTCCTTCATATACAACCAGGTCTGCCAGCTTGCCAGCTTCTAAAGACCCTAATTCATCCTCAATTTCCAAGGTCTTCGCAGGATTAAAGGTCATCATCTGAATAATTTCCTCTTCTGTAAAGCCGGCCTTGTACATATTTGCGACTGTCCAAAGGTAGGCTTCCTTGCCCGAGAACCTGCCGTCCGAGGTAACGGACATGGAAAGGTTCACGCCTTTGTGCAGCATTTCTTTAAAGCCTTCGTAGTCAAGATCTTCATTCCAATCACCCATCACTTCCTGATCCCCCAGCACCACGTTGGGCATAGCTTTATAAATTGCCTGCTTGCACTGTGGGGCTTGGTAAGCACTTGTGATGGTAAGGCGAACTTTGTCCTTACCTTCCAGGACACTGAGCAGAGACAAAATCTCAGAAGCTTTGTTGCAGGCAACAAAGAAGGGAATTTCACCATCGGTTACCTTCTTCATCGCTTCTTTCTTAAAGTCTCGTTCACCTTTTTCAGGTTGGTAGTTTTCGGCATCGTGCAGGGCGCGCTCCAGCAGAGCAACCATGCCCATTTTTGTCATCGGCAGTTTGTTTTTGGGCCCATAGGTTTTCTTGACCAGCTCGGTTAAAGAACCTTTCATGATGCAGGACTTCTTGTAAAGCATGTCTTCCGGTCCGGTCCCAAAAGTTTTGTAAATGCTCATCCTACCGCCCAAAACGTTGGTGTTCCATGCACCTACCGCCATTCTTGTCAAGCCAACATCGTAATAAGATTGCAGCAGGAAGTGATCACTGTCGAAGGCATAGCAAGTTTGCAGGTCTGGGCTGATGGGGTTGGTCATCTCGTTGTTATCGTACATGCGCCCATCATGACATCCAATAACCGTTACTGGGTCAATGAAACCAGGATAAACTTCCTTACCGCTGGCATCAAACACCTTTGTCTCAGCCACCTTCAGGTCTTTCCCTATTTCCCGAATTCGGTCACCTTCTACCAGAATATCGGTAGCCTGTAGTATCTGACCTTTTCCAGTATGGACCCTTCCATTTTTGATTAAAAACATGGATAAACTCCTCTCAAAAACATTACGTTACGAACAAGGTTGCGAACAGACAAAGACAAACATAACCAGCCGAATTATTGAAAAGAACGAAATATGAGTGGTCTGACTGAATAAAAACCGTTTACATTTGCATTATATGCACTTGTTAAAGTCTTGTGTTGTTTTTTCACACAAATCAGCATCATTATCATTCAGTTTTTTATATTACTGCCAGCCTACAAAATGGGCAGTTTGTCCTTGTTCTAGCGGAACTGTCTTTCGTATCCTAAGGCAAAGGTGAATTTATTCGCTGTTTTAACGTGAACTTGAGCGCAGAGCAAGGGTTCTTTCCAAGGGAGATAAAGGAGAAAAAATGCTTAACGGTTACGCAGGAAAAATGCTTTTTGTTGACCTTACTACGGGCAAAACCTGGACGGAGCCTGTAACTGAGGAGCTTGCCCGCAATTATATTGGCGGATATGGCTTTGGTGCCAGGATTCTTTATGAAAATATGCCTAAAGGGGCCGACCCTTACGGCGAAGAGAGCATGATCGGCTTCACTACTGGCCCACTCACTGGGACCGGAGCAGTGATGAGCGGCCGCTACACTGTGGTGTGTAAATCGCCGGTAACAGGCAAATGGAACGATGCCAATAGCGGCGGTTTTTTTGGCCCGGAGCTCAAAAAAGCCGGCTATGACTGTGTGTTTGTGCGGGGCAAGTCCGAAACACCGGTGTACATTTGGATCACCGAAGACAAGGTTGAGATCCGAGACGCTTCCAAATTATGGGGTCTGGAAGTTGAAGCTACCGAGGAGGCATTAAAGGAAGAATTAGGGGAACCTAAGCTGCGGGCTGCGATGATTGGTCCTGCCGGCGAGAGTCTTACCCAAATGGCTGCCGTAATGAATGATGGTCACCGTGCCGCTGGCCGTGCTGGAGGAGGAGCGGTGATGGGTTCTAAAAAGCTCAAGGCTGTTGCCGTGCGCGGTAATAAACCAATTCCTGTTGCTGACCCTGAGGCCTTTAGAGAGCAAAATCGCATCAACACCCAGTTAATCACTAAACCGAGCGAAGCCATGGCTGGCGCCATTGGTGCGTTCAGTGCCTATGGCACCGGCCTCTTCAACATCGGCTCAGCGCTCTCGGGGGACTCGCCGGTCAAAAACTGGGGCGGATCCGGCATTGACGACATCGGCGAAGAAGAAGCTCAAAAACTCAATCTGCCCACCTTTGACGAAAAATACAAGACCCGCAAGTATGCCTGCGCCAACTGCGCCTTCGGATGCGGAGCTTTTTATGATGTGAAGGATGGAAAGTACCCCATTGGACGCACCGCCCGGCCAGAATATGAGACCTGGGCATCCTTTGGCACAAACTGCCTTAATACCGACATCGAAGTGATCATGAAATGCAATGAGATCTGCAATCAATATGGATTAGACACGATCTCAGTTGGCTCAACGCTCGCCTGGGTGATGGAAGCTTACGAACATGGCGATTTGACGAAAGACCAGCTCGATGGCTTGGAAGCCACCTGGGGCAATGCTGAATTCATGGTCCAGATGACCGAAAAAATTGCCAAAAACGAAGGTGCAGGTGAACACCTGCGCAATGGCATCAAATATGCTGTGGAGCATTTTGGCGTAGGCCAAGCCTACGACACTACTGCCGGAGGCATCGAACCCGGGATGCACGATGGCCGCCTGTCCAATGGTTACGCGCGCATCTTCCAGTTTGACCCAACCCCTGGGCGACACGTCAAGAGCGGGAATGCCGGCGCGGGCCAGGACGCGGAAGACCGTATCAGTTCCGATCTGTTTATGCTGGCCTTGACCGAGCTGGCCAATACTACGGGGATGTGCTTCTTCTTCCATGCATTCTTGGGCCCCCAGGCCTTTACCGATGGAATCTTGAAGCAGCTCGAGAACGTGACCGGCTTCAAGTTCAGCCAGGAAGAAATGATGCAGACCGGGCAAAGGATCTACGCTGCCCGGCACCTGTTCAACTTGCGCGAAGGCGAAACGCGCAAAGACAAAACCATCTCTCCCCGGTTGGTTGGCAACCCCCCGCTGGATAGAGGTCCTTTGAAGGGTGTGGTATTGGATAACGAGCGCCGCGGCGATGAACTGTACACGTCTCTGGGATGGGACCTGCAGAGCCTGGTGCCCAGCAAGGAGGCGATGGATGCTCTGGGAGGTCTGGAAGCTTATTATGCTGACCTTAAATATGAGGTTTAGCCGCCGGCCAGCATATAAATGATCGTGACCTGATCTTGATTGTGCAACAACGTCGTGTCATTGGCACGACGTTTGTTTACCATGACGATACGCATGAAACCCGAGCTGTCTTGCGGGTATTGCGTGAGCAGATCCGCCACAGTGGCGTTCTCGTTGAGAGCCAATTTATTATGGCTAGGCGGGGCGGCAATTTTTAGTTCAGTAACATCAACGGTGATCATTCGAAACCTGTTTTGATTCGATTTTGGAGGAAGGCGATTACATCTTCCTTGGCTTCACGCGCGCTGTCAGGGAGGCTGATCCAATGCTGCAGCATATCGACCATGCCGCCGATGAACAGCCTGGAGGTATAAGCGGCGGCGTGGTCTTGCCGCTTTATGTGTCCATCGATCAAGATATGCGGCGTTTCATCGTAGATTGCGGTGACGATATCTTTTATCAGGGGCGTCAATCGGTTGCGCTTTACGATCAGCATAAATTCCCGCTCGGCGTAAAAGATTGAGGTCAGCGCACTGGCAAAATTCGCGAGGCTCTCCGTGCTTTTTGAAGCTGCCCAATGAGGGCTTGTAAGGATCTTCTTGCGGGCGATCGCAGCCAGGATGTTCCGCTTGCTTCCGTAATAGATGTAAAAACTGTCGCGTGAGGTTTTTGCCAAGCGGCACAGCTCAGTGATCGTGATGGCCTCCAGCGGCTTTTCCTGCAGTAATTCCAGGAAAGCGGCGGTCAGGCGCTGCTGACTTTTCCCGTTATTGGATCCGTAGCCTCTATTCTTAGCATCTGCGCTTCGAGTACGGCTCACTGGTCACCTTCCCCAATGCTGATCGAAAACATCTCGCTTTGCAGCATATCGATATAAAGCAGTTTGTTTTTCAGCAGTGCGCCTTTGCCCAAGCAGTATTTGACTGCCTCCGCCACCTGCAGGCTGGCAACCAGCGCAGGCGTAAAGGCTGGCGCGCTGTAACTCTCATGATTAGAGCTGTCTGAGGCAGAAAACAACTTTTCAAGCGTGTCATCTCCAGGCGCGATGAAACTCACTTGCCCATACCAGCCACCCACTGCGCCATGTATCAAAC
Source organism: Anaerolineaceae bacterium (assembly GCA_040772305.1). Classification (GTDB taxonomy): domain Bacteria; phylum Chloroflexota; class Anaerolineae; order Anaerolineales; family Anaerolineaceae; genus Mesolinea. The sequence continues at coordinate 289,669 of JAXGYK010000001.1, read as the reverse complement.
TTACGCCGATTTCCCGGCAAACCTGACCAAGCACTAAACGGTCCCTTACGCTGTCCAGGCAATCCAGCACCAATTCGGCGCCATCTAAAAGCTGGCTTCCGTTCTGCATGTCCAGGCGCAAGGGATAGATCTGTATCACCACCTCTGGGTTGATCGCTCTTAGAGCTTCCCGGGTGACCTCTACTTTCAGTTTACCCAGTGTTTGGGTCGTGGCAAAAAGCTGCCGGTTAAGGTTGCTTTCTACGAATCTGTCGGGATCGATCAGGGTTAAATACCCAAAACCTAAACGCGCAAGTTCCCCTGCAGCATACCCGCCCAGGCCCCCCAAGCCCACCACGGCCACGCGCTTTGTTAGTAATATGGCTTGCTCTTCGGGGTCCAGGATACTCTGGTTTTTTTCGTAGCGCGCTTGCATAGTCTGCTCCCAATCACCTTCTGGCTTACGACGCTTCACTTCTAATTGTAACCGTTTAGCTCGGCCAGCCTGGCCTAAGACTTTCAGCCAATGGAACCCCCGAGGCATGTGTAGTCATCTTAAACGGGGAGAAAATGCCTGCGAGCGAATACTCAGTGGTCAAGACGGAAGCCGGTTCCGCCGTCGTGAGGCCCTAACAAGCGCAAGTTGGGAGTGAAGGAAGGGGTACACGGTAAGGCTGAATCCCAACAGCGGTCACCTTCAATGGGCACCAGTACCCTGAAACCAGTTTTGGTTAAGCGTTCTTCAAGCGCTGGTACGGGAATGCTTGCATACCCCTGAGGATGCAGCTTGAGGTCTTTCGCATAAAGGGCACTATAGCCCAGATAGTTGATGGTGAGCAGAATAAGCAAGAAATAGGGGATCGTACGCAGCAGAGAGCTGCTTTTTTGCGCCGCGATATCAACAAGAATCAGGGCCAGACTGAGCGGGAGTAAATATAGAAAACCATTGGCAAAACGTAAATCTGGGGCTGTAAAAAACCAGAAAACAAGCGACGCTACGGTTATTAATGTAAGCAAGCACAGGCCAGACCTGACTCTGATTGGTTGATTACGCCAACCCAAAAATGCAGCCAGCATTCCAAGAACAAGACTGAGCCCAAGAGGGTAGGTAAAACCTGTAAGGTTGGCGGATTGCTTTTGCAACCAGGGGTTAAACCAGTCCCAGGGTTGGTGTGGGTCAAAAGGACTGCTGCCTGGTAATTGGGCCCAGCGCTTTACCCAGCTTCCGGCAATGGCAACATCCTGCTTGGGTATCGCCCACTCAAATTCGATAAAACCCAGAGTGGAAGGAAAAAACGGCGTACCGGAACCCAGATATCCGCGCCATATCCAGGCAGCACCCAAGAGCAATGCAGTCGTGAGAACCGGGAGGAGCCATTTGCGATGCCTTGTACCGCGTATCTCACTAAAGAACACCCATAGGGCACTCATCACAGCAAATAGGGCATTACTGAGCTTGACGGTGACCATTGTGGCAGCCAAGAGTAATATGCTGGCGGATATAAGTGCAGTTTCAGGCTTACTTTTGCGTTTTTTCTGCCATTCAAAGAGCAAGACAAAAAGCGCCAGCTGTAAAAGTGTGCTTGTGAGGTCTGGAGTGGGAGAACTGAACCCATCGCTGGTAACGAAGAGATGAATTAACGCTGCGGTCAGTGCAGTGTAGACTAAGGCATCATCCCATCTTGCGGTAAGACTTTCTTCTTTCTTGGACCTGATGATGAAGCCCAGGAGCTGCCAGACAAGAAAGGCGGCAAATATGAAAAAGATCAGGCTGTTAGCAAGGCTGCGGGCTTGGTTATATAAAGGGCTGATGTTCAAAGCCGCTACAAAAAGGAAGAAAGAATTATTGAATGCGAGGCGATGATGTACGAGCCCGAGCCCTGGCAAAATTGGAGATTGGTTGGCCCAGCGTACAGCATTAAAGTGGTAAAGACCTGAATCGTAGTTATATGGCTGGGCCATTGCCAATACTGATATGGCATATGCCATTACCAGGCATATACCTAGCCATAGGCAAAACTTCAGGCGTTTGGGTTTAGCAAGCTGCAGACGATAAGCTTGAATGAAACCGGAAATGATGCCTGCCAGGGGTAAGGGCAGTACGTATGCGGCTTTCAGGGGTAAGAAAAAGTTAAGTACCAGAAGATAAAAAACGTAGAGCGCCAAACCTATCCATATCTGGCTAAATGAGCTGAACGCGTTAACTTCAACAGAGGGCAGGAATAATCGTGAAAAAAGCAAGCCGACACCCCATAATGCGAGGGACCAAATTGCTATCAGGGCTATCAGACCTAAGCTGGAGAACATTAGTCAACAAAACGGTATTTGAAGAGGGTCCACAGGGCAATAAAGGCATCCTTCATTTTGATCTTCTTGCCCTCGGAATACGCCCGGGGAGTAAATTGAATGGGTACTTCGTAGATGGGGACGCCGCGTTTAAGCAGTTTGGCAGTCAATTCCGGCTCCAGGTCAAAACCGCGCGCATGGATCGTGATGTCTTTCATCAGGTCCTTTTTGATCAGCTTGTAGCCCGTTTCCATATCCGAAAGGATGTTGTTATACAGGATGTTCGTGGTCAGCGTCAGCAGCTTATTGGCTACCATGTTCCAAAAGAGTGTTGCCCGCCGGGCCGCGCCTAAAAACCGCGATCCGTAAACTACCTCGCTTAGCCCTTCCTTTATCGGCGCGATCAGTTTGGGATATTCCTTAGGGTCATATTCCAGATCAGCATCCTGGATCAGGAAGTATTCGCTGCTGGCATTCTGGATCCCGGCCCAAACAGCCGCTCCCTTGCCCATATTCTGGGGCTGCAGCAGGAGTTTAATCCCCCCTTCAGCGGCAATTTCAGTCAGGATCTCCCGCGTTCCATCGGTGGAGCCGTCATCCACCACCAGCACCTCATCTGCCAAGCCGGTGGCCTGCACTCGCCGGATGATCTCACGTATGGTGTTTTTTTCATTAAAGACAGGAATAATAACGGTCAGGCTTTTCATAGTTCTATTTTTGTTCCATTATACGGGAGCCGCTCAAACCCGCAAGCTGCTCTACAAATCAAAATTGATTCGAATCCATCCGCCAACTGGCTAGCAGGGTTACAATTTTGACAAGTATATTTTTATCGAGCAGAAGGAGCAGCTATGCCCATCAAGAAAGCCATCGAGATCAATGACCTGGCCGAAATCACCTTCCTCAGTCAGCCTGCTTTTAACCCTTCCGGAACTCTTCTGGCTTATGTTCAAAGCCAGGCAGACATTCCTGAGAACAAATACAACGCAAACATCCGCCTTTATGATCTTCAAAAGAATCAGGATCGTCACCTCACTGCCGGCGATGCAGAATCCTCCTACATCTGGCTGGATGATCAAACCCTGCTTTTCGCTGCCCAACGCTCTGCCAAAGATACCAAGCGAGCCGCTGAAAAAGAGGAGTTCACCGCTTTTTATAGCATCCGTGTCGATGGCGGCGAGGCTCAGAAACTCTTCGAGATCCCTGCTAAGGTCAAACAGCTCAAAGCGCTCACTGATTCCAGTTTTCTCTTCACCATGCTTACAGATCTCAACGGAAAGGATCTTTACACCTTAAAACCGGAAGAACAAAAAGAAGAACTGAAACGCCGCAAGGAAGAAGAAGATTATGAGGTCTTTGAAGAGGTACCTTTCTGGCTGAATGGCCAAGGGGTTACAAACGGAAAGCGCACTCGTCTTTGCCGTTACGATTTGAAAACAAAAAAGATTAGCGTACTTACCGAAGACAACTGGACCGTGAGTTCCTTTGCGCTTGACGAAGATAAAAAACAGGCCCTGGTGGTAATGACGGACTTTAAAGACGTTTTGCCTATTGCCAATACAGTTCAGCTCCTGGACCTTAATAGCGGTAAGCTGCGTCTGCTGAGGGAAGAAAATGAACGCGTTAGCGCGGCTGAATTTTTGGATAAAGAGCACGCAGTAGTTGTTGGCAACCGCATGCATCGTTCAGGTCTCAGCCAAAACCCTGAGTTTTTCAAGCTGCAATTAAAAGATGGCAAAGCTCAGAAAGTCGAGGCCAAGGAAGATTTCTCCTTTGGCAGTTCTGTTGCAAGCGATATGCGTCTTGGAGGTGGGGATTCTTTAGCTGTCCGAGATGGCAAGATCTACCATGTCGAAACACGCAATGGCGATGCGGTGCTGCTGTGCATTGACCCGCAAGGAAAATCGCAGCTTTTGGTAGATGGTCCTGGTTCTGTGGATAGCATCAGCGTTGCCCCTGATGGCTCCGTAGCTTTTGTAGGGATAGAACCCAATGCGCTCTCCGGCCTTTACCTCGTTGATCCCAAGGGTGCTAAAAAAGCCTTAGTGCTCCCGAACCAGGACTACCTTAAGAAGCATGCGGTGTCCATTGCCCATGAAGTGATTGCACCAGGTGAGGATGGAGACGAAGTGCAAGGCTGGGTGCTGGAACCCAAGGACTACACCCCCGGCAAAAAATATCCGGCTATTTTGGATATTCATGGCGGTCCAAAAACGGCTTATGGCACGCTCTTTTTCCACGAAATGCAGGTTTGGGCCAGTAAGGGTTATTTTGTTTTCTTCTGTAACCCGCGCGGTTCCGATGGCAAAGGCAGTGCCTATGCCGACATCCGGGGAAAGTATGGTCAGGTAGATTATCGCAACCTCATGAGTTTCACAGACAAAGTGCTTGAAACCTATCCGGATATTGACCCCGAACGCCTTGGAGTGACCGGAGGCTCCTATGGCGGCTTCATGACCAACTGGATCATCGGCCAAACCGATCGGTTTAAAGCAGCTTGTGCACAGCGTAGCATTTCCAACTGGATTCTCATGTACGCCAGTGCAGACATCGGTTATTTCTTCGCCAAGGACCAGGTAGATGCTGACCCCTGGAGCAATATGCAGAAGATGTGGGATCAAAGCCCGCTCAAGTACGCTGATAAGGCCAAAACGCCTACCCTTTTCATCCACAGCGACGAGGACTATCGCTGTTGGATGCCCGAAGCAGTTCAGATGTTCAAGGCTTTAAAACTGCATGGAGTTGAGGCGCGGATGGTGCTCTTCCACGGTGAAAATCACGAGCTATCCCGCTCGGGCAAGCCCAAGCACCGCATTCGCCGCCTGGAGGAGATCACCAATTGGTTCGAAAAGTATCTTAAATAACTGCAGGCAAAACCCCTGATCATACGGTCAGGGGTTTATTTTTAGCTCCCAGATATGCACATGCGCAGGCACCTGACCGTCCAGCTGTTCCAGGCTCAGGCTGATTTTTTTCGCAAAATGGGGGGCGTCAAAGCGCAGGCTGATCGGCCGGATCAGAGCTGCCTCAGGCACCTCACGTATGTACCGCACTTCTTCGCCGCTGTTCATCGTCACAGTGGCCGTTATCTGCATCTCCGGGGCGCCCAGGCTCAGCTCCAGCCCCTCTACACTCACCGGCTCCAGAAACTCTATTTCTAAAGTAAAGGGGTTAGCCTCCAGCCCGCGCACCAGGCTGTTCATATCTCCGTCAAAGAGCATATCGATGCTGCCAATGTCCAGACGAGGGTAGCTTATGCTCACCGGCCGCCCCAACAGCTCCATTTCAGCCTTCATCGGCCGCTGCCGTTCAGCGGCTTCCTCAGCAAACAAAGCATCGGCTTGCGCTGAATACTGCAGACGGACAAAGTAAAAGCCTGGCAATCCGTTCGGATAAGCCAAACTGCGCACCACTTTTGGGGCTTCAAATTTCGCTTCCTGCAGTACCTTGACGTACTCCTCAGGGGTCATTACCAGCAGTGTGTTCTCATCCAGAGGCTCCCGCCTGAAGGTCCAGGTTTTATACGATTCAAGCCGCAGCTGCCGCCCATCAGGCAGGCAATAGCGCGCCAGAATATCGGTCCCATTCGCCCAGGTTGGGCTTAGCACTACCGTATCCTGCGGAAAAGCCTCCTGCCAGGCCTGCACCTCATTAAATACCTCTGGGGCTCCCCATTGCATCCCGTACAGACCGTAATCCTCGGTCCACAGGTCTCCGTGCTGCAGGGCGTCAGCCAGCATGTAAAAGCTGGCAAAGCCCAGGATCACGGCATAGGTCAGCGCGGCCCCTTTCTGTTCCGCGCCCTCTCTCTGGCGTCCGATCAAAGCATCCATCCCCAGGCAGCTTAGCCATACCAATGGCACCACCATCACCAGCAGCCTGGTGATGCTCGGTTCTACCAGCGCCGCACCGCTGGGGGCAGCCAATAAAGCCGCCAGCAGTACCCGGTTTTCCGGTTTCTGCAAACCTTTAAACAGGCGTACCAGTCCCCAGGCGGTAAACGGCAGCAGATACAGGGCAAATTTTGCATATCCGCCCATGCTGTGCCGCGCCAGGTCGCGCGTATTGGGCAGGAACCAGTACAATGGGTCCAAGCCTTTCAGCCAGCGCAAGAGCATCTCGCCCAGTTTTTCGACCAGCGGTTTCTTTTCCAGCCAGTAGGAGTCCAGCAGATTGAGCTGGAAGCTGAGCGCCTGCGGATGCCTGAGTCGGAATGCCAGGTACGGCAGCACAACCGCGGCCGCGGTCACTAATCCCCAGACGCTCACCTTTCGATTTTGCCAGTGGTAAGGCCAGTCAAGAACCAGCATCATCAGGCTAAAGCAGATCACTACCATCTGCAGCGGTGCATAGCTGTAAAAACACAGCGCGGCAGCCAGCACCGCCCAAATCACCCCTTTTGGGTTTCTCAGTCGGTAATTCAGGTAGGCATACAGCATCACTGCGAACATTGTGGCGCCCAGGCTGGTTTCCAGAGCGGTCCGCGAATGCAGGAACCAGGCTGGGATAGCGCTGAACACGAAAGGTGCCAGCCACCATCTTTCCTGTTTAAACATGTCGCGCAGCGCCAGCCCGCTCAGCAATGGGGCCAGCAGGCTCACTACCGCCGGGACGGCCCGCGTCAGCGCCACTGAGCGGGCAAACGGCGCCACCAGCAGCTGCAGGTATACCGAAAACGAGAGGTTATACTGCCCGGCATTGCTGAAGAATAAGGGTAAAAAGCGCCCTTCCGGACTGCTGAGTCCATTGCGCAGCAGCGCCTGAGCGTGCAGGGTCTGGATGGCTTCGTCCGAAAAGAAGGTAATTGGGTAATCCTGGATTGCGATCAGGCGCGTGCTCAGGTAAAGCATTAGTCCCAGAATGAACAGACCAAGCTGCCAGCTTCTTCCCGGACTTTTCTCTGCGTCAGGTTTTTCTGCTTCGGTCTTTCCCCCCTTATCCCGGTGCAGTTCCCCCTGCAGCCAGCGCCGCGGCCAGGCCTTCAGATAGTCCAGCACGCTTTCTTCCAGGTCTTTTTCAAGCACCCAGCCGGATGCGCCTTGAAAAGCAGCATCACGCTCCGGCGCAGGATCCTTTTCTGGGCGGGGTCTCTTCGGCAGAGCCGTCACGCATCCTCCATGCCTGCCAAACTGCGCAGCCTGCGATAGATCATTAGCATTGCCAGAGTATCCAAATGGCAATACTCTAATAAATCCTGGCGAATTTCTTCACGTTCTTTCTCGGTTGTTCCGCTTTCACAGCTTTTTTGCCAGGCAGCAGATGCCTGGTCGCCTATCTGAATATTTAGTGTCTCGTAGGAAAGCTCGGGTACCATCACAGGCAGTACATATTTGATCGAAGCGCTTCCCATAAACTCAGGATGAATGTAAAGACCATCACTAACAACCAGCATCAGGTCAAAAACCCGAGCATTCAGGGCTTCTAAAAAGGGAGCATATTCCGGGTGGAGGGCTGCAAGTTCGCGGTTGCGAGTCATTTCAAAGCCTTGGTTCCACACCAGCACAGTTCCTGCAGAGCCCAGCTTGCGTTGCAGGCTTTCCACGATTTGCTTGCTTGGGTCGTCTGGCCCCAGAACAAGCTCCTCAAAATGCTCAGGTTTTGCATGAGGGCTGCTGAGTTTATGCAGCGAGTACTGAAATACGATCTGCTGCTGCGGCGCATAGCCCGGGTAGCGGGGCACTGCTGCAATGCAAGTCTCGTAATCTAAGAACCAAAGCGGCAAGCTTAAGTTCTCCAGCCGGCTGTGCAGTTGCTTTTGATCACAATAGGGAGTTTTACTTTTTAATACCTGTACAATCCGGGATTGTTTGGAACTTAGCGGGTACCCATCTGGCACTGCCTGAATATCCACCAGCCCGGCATTTCGTAATTCAGCCTTCTTCTCTTTTTTGAGGTATGGGATTTCATAAATGCTTGGCCTGGGCAAATTAGGGTGACAAAGCTGGGGACAGGGACAGTCACTTGGCTTATAACATGCTTCTGCAATGTGCATATCTGTTTCTTGAAGAATAGCCAAGGCCTGCATACGCTCTTCCAAAACATATGCTTCTATATTTGCAATGCGCTCGGATATCTCCTCACAGATAAAAAGCTCTTGCAGCTCAAGCTTATCCTTGCGGCGATATTCTTTATTAAGGTGCAGAAGGTAAACCTGGCGCAGGTCGCTGACCTGGCGCAGGATCAAAGCCTGGAAACAGGCATCGATGAGTTTCTTGGTATCGATGCTGGTACTGCTTTTGATTTCGAAGAGCGCGCAACCCCCGCCTTCTAAGCCGCAAAGCAGGGCGTCAGCCCGGGCTGTGTAGGGGCCGTCTCTAAAGACCTCCTGGCTGCTTAGCAAGCCTTTTGGGTGTTGGGGAAGAATATATTCACGCAGATATTCCCAAGCCAGTGCTTCAACAGCCATACCCTCCTGTGCCACATGCAGTTCGAACGCAGATTTTTCCGGGGACAAAAGACCGTGTGCCTTAGCCCATAGGTGGCGAGGGGCATCGAGGTAGAGTAAAAAGTCTGTCTTGCTGAGTTGAAGGGGATTTTCGATTTTCATATTCCTATTTTAACCGCAGCAGGGCTTCAAGCCAAAGCGTTCCTTGCTATAATTGCCTCGCAACTCTCCCGAAAGGAAAAGAGCTAATGAATCCTGACTATATCGACCAAGAAATCTTTAATCATCTCGTAGAACTGTCGCAGTTGAACCTGGACCCGCAAGAAGCAGAATACCTGCGGACAGAGCTTAACCACCAGCTGACTGCTCTCAAGGAACTGCTGCAGGTACCTTTGGATGAGGATATACAGCCCAGCACCTGGGGTTTGGTGCCCCATGGTACTGGGATGCGTCCGGATGAAGCAATTCCGGATGCGCACCCCCAGACTATTGTGGCGCTGGCCCCAGAAACGGAAGATGGCTATATTGCAGTTCCGGATCTAAAGGAGGCTGCATGAACTCCCTGATGAACTTGACTGCCCTGGAAATGGCTGCCAAGGTGCGGGCGGGCGAGCTGTCTGCACAAGCCTTGCTGGATGCTGCGCTGGCACAGATCAAAGCGGTGGATGGCAGCCCCGGACGTCTGGACCAAAACATCCTGCAACCGGAAGAAGAAAAGAAAGTTCATGCCTTTATCTCACTTACCGAAGGAATCGGACGTGCACAGGCCAAGGCGGTGGATGCGGCCGTGGCAGCCGGAAAGACCCCCGGGCTCCTGGCAGGTGTTCCGGTTTCGATTAAAGATATTTTTTGCATGCAAGGCAGCATTACCACAGCAGCTTCACGGATGCTGGCAAATTTCCAGGCACCCTATACTGCCACGGCGGTACAGCGTTTAGCAGATGCCGGCGCAGTGATTGTAGGCAAAGTAAACCTGGATGAGTTCACCTATGGTTCGTCAAGCGAGTCCTCTGCTTTTCAGCCGCATCCCTATAACCCCTGGAATACCGAACATGTCACCGGCGGCTCTTCGGGAGGCTCTGCGGCAGCAGTGGCTGCAAAAGAGACGCCGCTTTCTTTAGGAACCGACACCAGCGGGTCGATTCGTCAGCCGGCAGCATTTTGCGGCGTTGTAGGCTTAAAACCCAGTTATGGACGCGTATCACGTTACGGGCTGATAGCCTTTGCTTCTTCACTGGACTGTCCTGGGCCAATGGCTGGAAACGTTACAGATGCGGCCTTGATGTTGCAGGTTTTGGCAGGTGCCGACCCCAGGGACAGCACCTCTTCTACCATCCTGGTTCAGGATTACCTGGCGGCACTGAAAGAGGGCCTGCGCGGTATGCGCATCGGTTTGTCAAGAGATTTTGAGCAGATTGCTTACCCAGACCTGGAGACTGGAGAAACCCATTTCGAACCGTTACAGCCCGAGATAATACAGGCAGTTTATGCAGCTGCTAAAGTCTTGGCCCGTGCTGGCGCTGAGATTGTCGAGAATGTCCCGCTGCCCAATCTGCAGCACGCGATTCCAGCCTATTTTGTGATCTCTCGTGTTGAGGCTTCCTCGAACCTGCACCGCTTTGATGGGGTGAAGTATGGGTATCGCACTGCAAAACCCTTTGAGGATTTAAATGCCCTATACCGCCACACCCGCGGGGAAGCTTTTGGCTTACAGCCAAAACTTCGTATTCTTATGGGTACTTATGTTTCAGCTGCTGCACATGCCTCGGCCTATTTGCAGCGAGCGCAAAAAGTACGTGCTCTGATTCGCTCCGATTTTGACCGTATCTTTGACCCGCAGGGTCCTTATCGTTTGGACACTTTGCTTACCCCTGCCACAGCCACTACGGCCTTTAAGCGCAAGGCGGTCTTTGGCAATTCAGTGCTGATGCAATATGCCGATCAAATGGTGGCACCGGTTAATCATGCCGGCCTGCCAGCGATATCCATTCCGGGCGGGGTGGATGGGCAGCGGATGCCAATCGGACTCCAGTTTATTGGAAATGACTTCCGGGAAGACCTGGTTTTGCGCGCTGCCTATGGTTTTGAACAGGCCACGCAGGATGCTTCCTGGCGAAAACTTAAACCCCTGGTCCTTGAGGCCTTGGAGGCAAAACGATGAAAGACTACGAAGTAATCATTGGGCTTGAAACCCATATCCAGCTCAACACCCAAAGCAAAATATTTTGCAGCTGCAAGGCCGACAGCTGGGAAGCTGAGCCCAACACCAATATTTGCCCAGTCTGTTCCGGTCTGCCGGGCGTTTTGCCGGTCACCAATGCCGAAGCCGTGCAAAAAGGCGCTTTGCTGGCAGCAGCGATGCATGCCGAAATAAACCCTTGCTCCATTTTTGACCGCAAGAATTATTTCTATCCTGACTTACCCAAGGGTTATCAGATCTCACAGTTTTTTGAACCTATCGGGAAGGGCGGCTACATGGATCTTGAACTGCCGGATGGCAGCCGCCGTCATGTGCGCATTAACCGCCTTCATCTTGAAGAAGACGCGGGCAAAACCAAGATTGACCACGGCGTCCGCCTCATCGATTTCAACCGCTGCGGCGTACCCCTCGTGGAAATGGTTACCGAGCCGGATTTGCGCTCCGGGGAAGAGGCAGCCCAATACCTTACCCAATTGCGCCAGCTCCTGCGCTGGATTGGCGTTTCGGAAGCCGATATGGAAAAAGGCCACTTGCGTTGTGATGCCAACGTCTCCATCCGCGAGCGCGGCTCTACAGTGCTGAACACGAAGACCGAAATAAAAAACGTCAACTCCATTGAGGCAGTGCGTCAGGGTATTACCCAGGAAGCCCGGCGTCAGATCGAATTAGTGGAATCTGGCGGCAAGGTGGAAAGCTGGACCCTCGACTGGGATGCTGACCGCGGTGTACTCACCAAGATGCGCTCCAAGGAAACCGAAGCCGACTACCGCTACTTACGCGACCCCGATTTACTTCCGGTGGAAATCAGCGCTGAAGAGATTGCGCGTATCAAAGCCAGCCTGCCGGAATATCCTTTGGAACGTAAGGCACGTTTTGAACGTGATTACCAGTTAAATGCATATGATGCCGAAATTCTTACCAGTGACCGCGCTCTCTCCGATTATTACGAAGAAGCCGTGGCTGCTTATGCCGGTGAACCCAAAACAGTTGCCAACTGGATGATGAATGAGCTCCTGCGTCTGCTTAACGACCGCGGTCTACGCGTTAGCGAACTGCGTCTGCGGCCAGAGAACCTGGCAGAGATTATCAGCTTGGTTGAAACCGGAAAAATTAATGCTGCCACCGGCAAGAGTCTGGTTCCTAAAGTAGAAGACACGGGTATAGCCCCTGGTCAGATTGTCGAAAAGGAAGGCTTGGGCTTGGTGAGTGATATTGGTGCTTTAGAGGCTGCAGTTGAGGCAGTGCTAAAAGCTAACCCTAAAGAGGTCTCGGAATACCAGGCTGGAAAAGAAGCATTAATCGGCTTTTTCGTCGGCCAGGTAATGCGCGGAATGGGTGGAAAGGCTGATCCCAAAGCTGTGAGAGAGCTCTTGTTGAAAGCTCTGACAGTATAGCAAACATATTTTTTCCAAGCGACCTTAGGGTTCCAATGAACCTACAAAGCGGCAAAGTTTTCAGGCTTAGCCGCTTTTTGTTTTGCACTTAAGAGTTTACTTAATAATCAGTAGAAACAGTAGAAAAAATCTAGAGTGCTTTAGATGACTGAACAGAAGCCTCAAAAACACTACCGATAGATTACCGGTATAGACTAAATAAAAGAAGGACAGATCAATTTTAGGTTCTTTAATGCGGTGAGGAGCTATACATATACATTTATTTCTTCCCCACTGTTGCGTAATCTGTAATCGTAAAAATGCCCTTACCAGATAGAAAGTGGGCAACGGCATGCAGGATAAGCAGATTGTTTGGAACGAATTCCATGGAATTTTAGATTTATTAAAAACAAATTGATTCAAAAGCCAGCGCCTGTTTCAAAGAACGGCGCTAGCTTTTGTGATGAATGAAAGAAAATCAGGCTGCAGATTCAGGCGCGGTATTTTCAGGTTTTTGCTTGAGATCTTTTGTCATAATTAGAGCGAATATGATCGCAAAAATACCTGCTACCAGCTTTCCAATAATCATAGGTGTTATCATCTGAGGTTCTACGCCAGCGGTAAAACCTAAATGATCGCCTAAAGCTGCCGTAGCAGGAACGAGCCAGGCAACATTAATTATTTTCCCGCGGTCGTTCATGTTTTTTATCATGCCATAAACTGGAACTGAATTAGCCAAAGTAAAAACTAATCCACCGGCTGCAACGGCGTCAATTCCCAGTAATTTTCCCAATGAAACGAGACCTTTTTTCAAAATACGGGTTAAAAGCTCCAGAACAGGCAGTATGCCGATTAAAACAATTACTACGTAGGCAACAATTTCCATACCTGCAAGAATGCTATCAGCGTTCTCAAATAACGGTACTGTTTTTCCTGTAAGGTGGGTAAAACTGCCGATTATTATTCCGATTATTGCCAGCCAACTAATAAAGGTTCCAAAAGCGCTTGCCCCTTTATTCATTGCATCAGGTGCAAATTTTAAACCTAGTGCAAGCAATGCAGAAAAGAGGATGATAGGAATGTTATTAATCAGCACCAATTTTGGATCGAAGCCAGCTACAAGACCACCCACAATACTGCCAATTGGGATCGTTAATAAACCGATTAACAAGCCTCGAAAGAAAAAGGGCTTATCTTCTTTCTCGATCAGTCCTAAACCGACTGGCAAAGAAAAAACAAGTGTACAACCAAGCATCGCAGCTGTAATTAATCCGGACATTAGCCCTATGTCTTTGTTTTGTGCCAAAGACATAGCAAGGGAATATCCGCCCATATCATTAGCGATAATAGATGCGAACATAGCAGGGTCTGCTTTTATCAGTCCAAAAAGCGGGACGATTATTGGCTGAAGCCATTGCGCTAAGACTGGTGCCAATACGACGATGCCAGCAACGGATAAAGCTAAGGGGCCCATAGCGGCAAAACCTTCATCAAATTTTTCTCCAAGGCCAAACTTGTTTCCAAGTAGTTTGTCGATACCGCCGATGATTACCCCAATGGCAACAATCCATAAGATAATGTCGTTGAATGTCATTTTCTCTCCTTTAACTACATCGATTTACACTAGAACATGCAATTAGATTCACGCTGGTACCCGCAATATTGGGTATCAAAACATCATGGATCTTAATCGGGGCTTCAAACTCGCTCGCTTTGATGGCCTCCATACATTCTTTCGTTTTTTCAAGAGGAACGGGTCTTTCTGTTCGTACAGGAAGTAATATTTCAGAACCGTTTATGATCCTTACAGTAGATGTAAGCGTTCGCTTTGGACAGTTGAATTCGTCAATTGCGTAAGCTTCACCTCTTTTGCATGTAAAACCATGCATAGTTGTTACTGACCCTTTTTCCCCTTGAACGAATATATGGCACCCGATTGGACACACTGTACATATAATCTCTTTTTCTTGCATCAGATAACCGCCTCTGCATCGATCGTTATTTCGGTGCCGTTTATTTTTTGGAGATCAACCTCGAGAAATTCCATTTCGCCTGGGCTGATTCTTTGCACCCGCTTCTGAGCTAGTGTTTGGTTGTTGGATCTTGCCTGTAGTTTTGTTGCAGCTCCAGGAACAAGAACCCGGAAAAACAATCGTGCTTTTCCCTCACTCCCGTTAACTACAAGCGTTTGCGGGCAAACATACCGAACATTGTTTCCAGGTTTGCAAATGATTTGCTGAGTCTCAGTGGGTAGTAGTCCAGCTGCATATCTGAAAGCCGAAATACCAGCTAATTCACTTTCGAAGGAAACATTATCAGCCAGGTCGTTCACATGTACTACATTCCCGGCTGCAAAGATGCCGGGTCTTGATGTTTGCATAAACTGGTTGACTAAAGGTCCTTTTGTTAAAGGTGAAATCTTAATTCCTGCTGCAGTGGAGAGCTCATTTTCAGTAATTAAGCCAACTGACAGAAGCAAAGTATCACAGGGAATAAACTCTTCAGTTTCCAGCATGGGTTTTTTCTTCTCGTCCACTTTGGCTACATATACCCCTTCGACCCGTTGATTACCAGCAATTCTGGTGACTGTGTGGTTAAGCTTTAAAGGAATTTGGAAATCGTCCAAACATTGCACTTTGTTTCGGGTAAGTCCTGAGATATAGTCCATGATCTCCAGGACAGTTACAACTTTAGCACCCTCAAGCGTCAAACGTCTTGCCATGATCATCCCGATATCGCCTGAGCCTAGTATCACGACATTCTTGCCAATCATGATGTTTTGGCGATTGATTAGGCGTTGGGCTGTTCCTGCAGTAAAAATCCCAGCCGGCCTTGAACCAGGGATTTGGATACCTCCTCTTGTCCGCTCTCTGCAACCCATGGCCAAAACAATGGCTTTGGCTTTGATTGTGGCAATTCCAAGCTTTGGACTGCAACATATCACTTCATCATCTGGTGTGATTTCTAAGACCATTGTGTCTAACAAAAAATCCACTCCCAGATTGTCGGCCTCTGTGATGAAACGGCCCGCGTATTCGGGACCTGTTAGCTCTTCATTGAAGTAGTAGAGCCCAAACCCGGCATGAATACATTGTTGTAGGATACCTCCCGGTTTCGTATCGCGTTCAACGATCAAGACTTTCCCGGCACCTTCTTTTTTTGCAGCACAGGCAGCCGAGAGCCCTGCAGGCCCGGCGCCGATTACGACTACGTCAGCAATCAGTTCATGCATTGCTCTCTACCTCCTCTGAACGGACTGTACCTGTCACCATATAGGAACCAGAAAGATTCTTATTGATGTCAGCTGGTTCTAAACCCAGTTCCCGGTTGAGAATCTCGATGATTTTGGGACTACAAAAGCCCCCTTGGCATCGGCCTGAACCTGGTCGGACGCGCCGCTTAATTGCATCAACCGTTCTTGCTCCTAATGGCCGATGGATAGCTGCAAGAATTTCACCTTCTGTAACTGTCTCGCATCGACAAACAATATGCCCAAAACGAGGATCTTTCTGAATAAGCTGATCTTTATTCTCGGCAGACAAGGAAGCGAATTTTGGAATTCCGGTTCTTTTTGGCTGGAAATCAAAATTGCGATCAAAGATATAACCCGCATCCTGAAAAAGCTTGACAACATATTTGGCAATAGCGAGACTGGTAGAAATACCTGTGGATCGAACGCCTGTAATTTCGAAGTACCCTTGAGTCTTTTTTCCAAAGCCGATATGGTATCCTGCGGGAATTCTATTGGGTCTTAGTCCAGAATATTGAGTTATTGTGTCAGAGATTTGAATATTTGGTACAAGACTTTTACAATCCCGAGCAACTGCTTCTAATTGTTCTGCAGTAGTATCGTGATCTTCTTTGTCATCCATGTCTTCGGCTGTTGGGCCAAGAAGCATGTTCCCATGGACAGTCTGTAAGAGTAGTTTTCCCCGGGTTTCAGGAGTAGGAATGGGATATATAATACGAGAAGTCTTTACAGGGGTGTTCCGGTCCAAAATATAAAACTGGCCTTTACGTGGTTTCACTACAAAATCCACTTCCTCTCCAGCTAGAATAGAAATGGAGTCACTAAATAGGCCCGCAGCATTGATTACATACTTACATTTGACAGGTCCGTTTGATGTTTGTACCCCTTCAATTCTGTTTTCCCGAACATCAAAACCAGTTACCTCGGTGCCGAGCAGGAACTCGACACCATTATCCGCAGCATTTTCTGCAAGAGCGATAACAAAAGTAAATGGATCAATTACTGCTTCACGGGGGATGTACAAACCACCCAGCACATTTGGGTTTATTTCAGGCTCTAATTCCAGCACCTGTTCTGGTGATAAAAATTCTACATCGTATACATGGTTTGCATAAGCATCGTTATAAATATGGGGAAGGATATTGAGCTGTTCAACATTGACTGCAGGCATGATTGCTCCGCAAACCCTAAATGGGATATCCAGGTCTTTTACAACCTGATCAATCATTGCCCTAGCAGAACGGCATAATTCCGACTCCAATGTGTTTGGCGGGGCATCAAAGCCGCTGCAGATAATCGAACTGTTTGACTTGGATGCGTCTCCGCCAACATCATCTCTTTTTTCAATAAGGAGTGTTTTGACCTTGTATTTGGCAAATTCTCTTGCTATTGCCGACCCAACAACTCCTCCACCAATGATTACAATATCTGCTTCATACATATTAGGCACCAGTGTGTGGGAGCTCCCAGTTTTTGCAGCGCTCTAATGCGCGATGCCATTGGGCAATTCGATCATCTCTTTCAGAACTGCTCATTTGTGGTTCATATCTGCGTTTCAACTTCCATAATGTGCGTACATCTTCCAGACTATTAAATTCACCTACAGCCAGTGCAGCAAGGAATGCTGCGCCATACGCGGTCATTTCGGTTACTTTAGGAACCAGGACAGGCTTTCCAAGTAGGTCAGCCTGGAATTGCATCAGGAAGTTGTTTACAACTGGGCCCCCATCCACTTTCATCTCCGCGAAGTCGTAACCCGAATCAAGCTTCATTACCTGGGCATTATCATATACCTGAAATGCTATGCTCTCGAGCGTTGCTCTAACAATCTGCTCTCTGGTTGTGCCACCTGTGATACCGATAATCATTCCTCTGGCGTATGGATCCCAGTGCGGGGCAGCCAGTCCAACAAAAGCTGGGACAAAATAGACGCCGCCAGTATCTTTTACTGAATAGGCAATCTGTTCTGTTTCGCTGGAGTTCGAAATAATTTGCATTTTATCTCGGAGCCACTGTATGGCTGCACCGGCAATGTATACTCCTCCGTCAAAAGCATACGTAGTCTTGTTGTTGACTCGCCACGAGGAAACAGTAATTAATCCGTTTTTTGAATAAACAACTTCGTCGCCTAAGTTAATGTACATGAAGCATCCTGTGCCATAAGTTGTCTTCATGTCACCTTTGTCGAGACAACCCTGGGCTAAAAGAGCGGCTAAGGCATCTGTGATGCAGGATGCAATTGGTTTTCTTTCTCCAAAAAAGGTCTCAGGCAGTGTGTAACCATAGATTTCACTGGAATTTGTGATCGTAGGCAGTATATTTCTTGGTATGTTGTAAATATCCAATAATTCCTGATCCCATTCCCCTTTCTTGATATCCATCATCATAGTTCTCGATGCCGTGCTGGTGTCGGTTATGAAAGCTGCACCACCGGTAAAGCGCCAGATCAGATAGGAATCCAGCGTTCCCGCCATGATTTCTCCGTTTGCAGCTCGTTCTCGAACGCCCTCAACGTTATCCAGAATCCATTTAATTTTTGTTGCCGAAAAATAGGCATCAGGTGATAGACCGGATTTGTTAAAAATAAGATCGCCGTATTTTTCACCCAATTCATCTGCATATTCTGCGGTTCGTCGATCTTGCCAAACCAATGCGTTATAGACGGGGTTTCCAGTTGCTTTTTCCCAAACCATGCAGGTTTCACCCTGATTATCTAACCCAATAGAAACAACCTGAGAGGGAGTTGCTCCTACTTCGCGGAGTACTTCCGCAATGGCAGTTTGGATTGCATCCCAGATTTCAATAGGATCGTGTTCTACCCATCCTGGTTTTGGGTAAATTTGCTGATGTTCTACGTTTCTGGAGGCTACAACCTTCCAGCTTTCATTCATTAACAAAGCTGTGCTTCCGGTTGTACCTTGGTCAATACCTAAAAAGTACCGAGTCACAATATTCTCCTTTCATGTTCGGGTGAGTTGATCAAAAAAATAGTACAAAATCTTGACAAAGTTACCATCTTTATTCTAAATCTTACCACAAGATATTGTCAGAGACCGTTGAAAAACAAGTGCAAAAACCTTTCGAACAAGAAAGATAGATGGTCTAATTCATCCATACTGCAAAGGAAAGGTAAACAACGCAGATGGCAAACCCACGGTTCATCCAGACAGACCAGCACTCCTTCTTTGGAGATTTTCTTTACGAACAGATCGTACCCGAAGACCACTTTTTACGTAAACTCAATGCCCTGATTGACTGGACAGATTACACCAAAAAGCTGAGCAAATTCTATAAGGGAGAAGGGCTGGCAGGGAGACCAGCCTATGACCCGGCACTCTTGCTGAGAAGCCTGCTGATCAGCTACCTGTATGATCTCTCTGAGCGGCAAACGGAGGTTTATCTCAATGAGAACCTGCCAGCCAAATGGTTTGTGGGACTGGCAATCGATCAGAAAGCACCGGATCACTCTACCCTGAGCGTGTTTCGGGAGCGATTGCGGAAAAGAGGGAAACTGAAAGTATTCGAAGAGATGCTGGCAGAGATCATTGAAACGGCCCGCAAACGAGGCGTACGGTTTGGCGCAATCCAGATCATCGACAGCGTCCACAGTGAAGCTAATGTCAATACAGATAAAGATGACCCGGATAACCCTGAGGATCCGGATGCCAAATGGGGGTTCAAACATAGTCAAAAAGTGCAGACGCCGGAAGGGAAAGAGGAAGTAAGAATGAATTATTTCTATGGCTATAAAACGCATGTGAGCATGAACGCGGAGAGCCATTTGATCACAGGACTGGAAGTCAGCGGCGGGAATGCCTGGGATGGGAAACACTTTACCAGCCTGGTGGACATGGACATGAAGCAGGGATTGCCGGTTGAGACCTATGCTGCCGATCGGGGCTATGATGATGGGCACAATCATTTTTATCTGGAGTATAAAGGCTTGCATTCAGCGATCTTGCTGAAGGATAATCGCCTGAAAAAGAAAGACAGCAACAAACAGGTCTGGCAGGAAATGATCAGGACGGAGGAGTACCAGCAGGGGAGACGGGTGCGGTATCAGATTGAGCGCAAATTTGGGGAAGCCAAACTGCAGCATGGCCTGGGGCGCTGCCGATATATTGGATTGGAGAAGTATGGGGTTCAGGCATATCTTACAGCGATCGTTCTCAATTTGAAGCGTATGGTGAAACTGATCAGCGGGGTGGGATTCAACAGTCCGAGTTATGGGACATGTTAGGCTGAGTGAGGGAGGATTGTCGATAGTGTAGGAAAAGTGGTGAAAAAGGAGCTGAAAGATCTGATAAAACTAGGCTAAAAGAACCAAAATGAACCCCTGGTCCGCTTCACAACTGGAATCAATAGTGTTCCTGCTGAATAAACTACTTTTTTTCAACAGCCTCTGTCAATACCTTTGCTAATAATGCTGTTTTGGCTGCTTTCACTGTTTTTTATTTTTATCCCGGAGATTGCCAGTTGATTAAGTTAGAATTTAACAGGTTTAGTAACAAAGCTATTGAGGAAAAATGAAGAGCAAACGCCAAAACGAAATCCTAAAAATGTTGCTTCTGGAGCACAATATTAAATCGGAAGATTTGGTATCGCGATTTGAGGTATCAATAGAAACAATTCGCCGAGATATCGATGAGTTGGAAAAACAAGGTGTCATAAAAAAAGTTTACGGTGGAATTAGTTTGCCCTCAAACTCATTGCGAATTACCAGTATCGCAAACTGGCAGGATCGTCTCGAGCAGTCTCACAAGGAAAAAGTAAAAATTGTGATGAAGGCTTTGGATTTTATTGAGGATAACTCAGCCATTGCATTAGACATTGGTACAACCACCTGCGAACTCTCAAGGCTCTTAGGTACAAAAAGAAATCTTTCTGTGATCACAAATTCTTTGTTGATTTCAAGTGAATTAGCAAAAAACACGCAACATTCGGTTTACTGCATTGGAGGTATGGTCCAGCCCAATGAATTGATTACAGGCGGGGTCTTTGCTCGCAGTTTTCTTGACAACTTTGCTTCAATCGATTTGTTCCTTGGAAGTGCCGATGGCTTAACAATCTCGAGCGGAATTACCGAGTTTAACGAAACTGGGGTAGAAATTAAAAAACAGCTCATTAAACTATCTCGGAAAAGAATCGCGATGGTTGATTACAGCAAGTTTGGACAAGAAGCTCTGTTTTTTTCATGGGGACTTGATGAGATAGATGTTTTTATAACCGATGACAAGGCACCGAACAAAGAACTAAACTATATGTCTAAACTTGGTATCGATGTGATTGTAGCTAAATGAAGCAACAGATCTCTTAGGCGCGGATTTATATTGAGAATCTGGGGGTGATCACGCGCCTGCATCATCTGCACGTGAAATCTCCGCTGGCCTGGGCTCCTCCCAATGGTCAGGGAAGCTGGCCATCCAATCGGCGGTTTTCGCATTGAGCACGCGTTCATTGGCTGGGATATAAGGCTTGATGTCCAGCAACCAGCTTCCGTTGCGGGCATCCACGGAAGTAATTTCAACAATGCCTGTTCTGGCGTCTACCTTTTTGATGCGCACAATGGTTACTGCAATGGGGTTTGGACGCCGTGGGCTGCGTGTGGCAAAAGTGCCTTGCGCACCAGCCTGAGGGTAAGGCGGATGCGAGACCACATGCCCCGGGTCGCCTTCTGGCATATCTCCCCCGCTCCACCATAAGAGTAAGGCATGGCTAAAGGCTTCCAGACCGTTCAAGCCAGGCCGATACTGAGGCTCCAGTTCTGCCCAATAACGGTTCTGTTCGCACTTCACGCGGATCTGACCGATAGGTTTTAAAGTCAGTTTTGAGGTTTTCATTGGTTTAAGTGTATCAAAATTCATTGACAAGAGATGCCAAACGCATAAAATAGAGGAACGCGGGCGTCGCCAAGTGGTAAGGCATTAGCCTTCCAAGCTAACATTCGCCGGTTCGAATCCGGTCGCCCGCTTTTTTGTTGCCCCGAGTTGCAATAACCCTCCCAGATTAGCAAGCTAATATCCGTCGGCTCTGACTCAAGCCAGTAAAAAACTGGCAGAAAGGGCGTTAGCTTTTATGCGTATTTCTGAGGCAATTAAAGGGTTTTTAATCTGCAAAACGGGCAACCGTAAGGGTGATTTATCACCTAAAACAATACGTCTTTATCGTCATCTCTTAGGACATCTCAGCAACAGTTTAGGCAATCCAGACATAGAAGCAGTTACAGCAAGTGATCTTGACCGCTTCATGACCTCTCTTGCCCTGCCAAAGCGCGGGCTATCAGCTTATGCGCAGGATAATTATTACAAGGCAATCCGCTCCCTGTGGCGTTGGGCGGTAGATACCATGCAAGTACCGCCAGCTCATGCCAAACTCAGGCAGCCTCTGGTAATCGCTGAGCCTGTCATCCCTTACAGTAAGCAGGACATCAAGCGCATTATGGCCGCTTGCGAATATACAACCCGCACCTGCTCAGTATCACGCAAGCCCTATACTCAGCGACGGCATACTCAGACCCGCGATAAGGCAATAATCTGCCTGCTCTTAGATACCGGATTGCGCATTGGTGAGATTACCAGGCTGACAATGGCTGATCTGTTTCTGGACCATAACAGCCTGCGGGTCCTGCCCTACCACTCCGGCAAGAAATCTAAACCGCGTGAGGTGCCCTTTGGCCGCACTGCCAAACGCTGGTTATGGCAGTACATATCTGAATTTAAGCCCAGTAATCAGGCACCATTATTTGGGCTTACCACCACCGGATTAACCCGCTTGTTCGCCCGCTTAGGTCAACGTGCTGAAGTTCCCAATGTGCATGCCCACAGGTTCCGGCACACCTTCGCGATTGAATACCTGCGCAATGGCGGCGATCTCTTCACGCTGCAATATATTCTTGGGCACTCTGACCTGACAATGTGCAGGCGCTACCTGGCGATTGCTAAGACCGACATCCAGAATATGCACAGCGCGGCAAGCCCAGTGGATAACTGGCTGTAGGATCCCCATATCTAAAAGTCATAAGCGGTAGAGGTATAAATAGTTCGCGCAGGATCGCCGTAAACAATAGAGTACGGAAGAACAGCCTGCTGCGCAGGATAGCGGATCGGGTCTACCATGAGATAGCCCTCATAGTAATTGCCCCTCACTAAATGCACCCAATGCGCCATATTCCTTACCGCCACCGTTACGCCCACGCCCTTATCAAGCCATTTATCAATCTCCATCAGATCAGGCCTGCCGTCATAAGAGCGTTTGAAGAAGCCATATTTGAACAGGGTAGGATATGCTTCCCATGCGGAAGCGAAACGGAACAGGGAGGCATTATCGTAATGCACGTTACCGCCTGCGTCATATCTCACAAAGCCGTTATGCGCTATCAGCCTTGTCATAAACTGCGAGATATTATCCGTTAATCCCCTCCGCTTCGCGTCCATGTACATGCACATGAACAAACATCCATAGCGAGAGATGGTGTAAGAGGAAGTTCCCAGTCTTGGGTAGGGGTTCCATCTTGCGTCATGTTGGGACAACGGCTCAACTGGCCCCATCACAGGCTTCGTAATTTCCGGCGGTTCCTGCGGTTTTACCACGATAGGCAGATAAATCTCTTGAACCGGAAGGCGCTCAATAGTGGGTTTGCCTCCCCAAACCTTGCTTATCCAGCCTGTGTCAATGCGCACTCGGTCGCCTGCTTCTTCCCACACGTTCACAATATCGCCCAGCAACGCGCTTGCTACCCATTGACTTTGCAGGGATACCGAAGCTCTTACAATCAAACCGGCAGGAGCAAGCACCTTAGCCTTATAGAGCGGTTTCTTTTCACTCGGTGCGGCAGGTTCCTCCGGCACAGGTTCAGCCTCAATTCCAATGGCAGGGATAGCGTCCCAGGCTTTAACACTCTGATAGCGGTTAAGGTCAATATTCCGGTTGTAATAGCCTGCAACACGCCCGACATTGGTGTACTGCCACAGTACCCACTTCTTCCATGGAACAGGCAAGAGAGGAACTTTCTTAGTGGTATAGTTCGCCACCCAAAGCAGGCGGTCTGTGTAGTCTGGTGAATTACGCATGATAACGCGCCAGCTTTCATGGTTTGTATAAACGCCCGATTGCACCTTTATGTTCTTATCCATAATCTCGAACCACCGGTCTACGGTGTGTTTCGATTGCGGCACGCTTCCGGTTGGTGTTATTTCCACGTCCACCCAGGAACTCTTCGCGAAGAACTTACCGCTGATTGCCTCCATCACAATGTCTTCTTGCTCGTTGAGATTGGTGTCAAGAGGGAAGGAATAAAAGCCTAAAGGCTTCCCAAGGTCGGATAAGCGTTGGTAATGCGTGTGAAAGTGAGGGTCTATCTTTCGCCCATAGTTCACGCGGATGATTGCCCCGTCTATCACAGAAGCAAGGGCAACATAGTCTATGTTCGCTGGGTTCTGGTATTGGGAAATGTCAATTACAAGCTTCATCTCCCGCCTCTTGTACCGGCTCAGGCAACACCCGCATTACAAGGTTATCGCCCTCTACGGCAAGCTGTACCTCACCCTCGATTTTATAGTATGCCTTGAGTAACTCGGTCTGTGCTTTTTGGGCGGCCCTGATCTGCTCCGCCTGCTTTATGATCTGCTGTTCCTGTCCGGCAAGCATCAACAGCACTTGTGCCTGCTCTTTACTGAGTATGATTTGTTCCATTAGATACCTTCCTGTCTTCTAATCTCACCTTCAAAAAATCCCCAAAGGAATACAAGTGCATTCCATACATCCGGCAATTGATTTTGCAATATACTCGCTTCTATTTCACCTTCAACAATGTATTTGTCTTGTATGCCATGTATGACTGTTCCGTCAGCATCAACAAACTGATACCCCTGCTGATAATGCACGTACCATTCACCGTCATCATGCAATACATAATCAAACTGCATTGGAGTTTTCTTTACCCCCGTTGCTGTCAATGTGATTGATTTATTGATCACCATACTTACTTTTTCTCCTATTTCACGTACCCGAGAATTTTTAGGTATACAAATGAGCTTGCTCCGGCCACCTCATATCTCAGGATATTCCCCTCGACTGCAGCCATCCCATAGCCGTCAATGGACATATTGGCAACTTGCGCCCTTACCAAAGGATAGCGTGAGTTAGTCGAACTTTTCATTGTAAAAAAGTAGCCCTCATTGGCAGTGTTCCATTTGCCGCTTATTCTTACGATCACAGCTTTGCAGCCGCTCGGAATGCCGTATGAAGTCACATTAATGGAGTAATTTCCAACGCCTAAATTCGCCCCACCATAAACAGTAGCTTCATTCGTAAGCATGACAACTTGCGGATTTCCCTGATGGAAGATCTCATAAGCGACTGCCCCCAGCGATAGCCCGCCCCAAACCAGTTTGCCACCTTGTAACCCTAATCTTCCGGCATAATAACCCTCCTGGTAGAAGGTAAGGGATGGCGCGCTTCCATCTTGGGTATAGATTGAAAGACCTCTATAACCCCAATTGCTATCTGAAATTTGTCTGCCGTGGTTGTGAAATATGTTTATGTAAGAGTTTGCGGTGATGTTGCCGGAGCAGGTGATGTCGCCGCCACAATGGGCGTTACCTGAAACCTCAAAATTGTTGCTTACATATAATTTGTGCCCTAATATAGAAACTAAATCAGTTACTATATCAACTGAACTCCAATAAAATGAAGGATATTTTGTTTTTATAGTGAGCTTGTTATATTTGTTATCGTTGATGGAGTAATAGTAGTCATATATTTCGCTAACTACTATGGTCTTTGTATCTCTGTCCAGCCATTTTATTTTTGAGGTGTTCGCATTGTCATCAAGCGCAGAAACAAGGTTTAGCCCTGAATTATCAAATAATACATTCCCTTCACCGGCATACAGCTTGCCATCCGTACCAAACCAGGCCTGTTTCACACCATTCAGCCAGCCGCCCATAAAGCCGAAGTTGCCCTCGCGCCATATTGCGTTGCCTGTGAAAGTGTGATTTGCAGGCGTAGCTAAATCCCAAATGCCTGTCCCTTGTCTCAGTCCGCCATTCGTGCCCAGCTCAATAAAATTCTCGAAGGTTGCCTTTGCGCCATCCAGCTTGATAACGTCTGTCTGGTAATTGCGTATCCGCAACCCGTTCACAGGGTCAATGAGGATATTGGGCTTGCCGCTGGCGTACTCACCGATGGCCGCGCCCCATGCCTGCGAGGTATAGCCCCAATTGCCGTTCAAATCCCCAACGCGTATCTGCTCAGTTTGCAGGTTATACGTTGCGCCCTGGCTGATTACGCTCATCCGGGGGGTGTTGATGGCATCAAAGAGTATCCGCCCATCTCCGCTCTGCCCCAATACCGCATACACAGAGCCAGCGGGCCAGTCGTTAGCCCCCGTACCGTCAAGGTCACGGGTGACGTTATAAGTCGTGTCGCTGACCAGAGTCCCAACTGTCATGTACTCCACCTTGCCTGCTGTGCGGAACAGCACAAAATCACCGGCTGTCATTGCCTGCCCAAAGTCCACCTGGGTATCAGCGGCCAGTACGTCAGACGCGATAGACCCTTCCTGTTTCGTGATCTGCCACAGTCCCCCCATACAAAACTGCTCATATTGCTTCAGCACCACCGCCGAGAGCTCACTGCCCCAAATCTTGCGCCAGAGCAGATCAGAGCTGCCAATGTCGTAAGTGTCAGTAAGGCAGGGCAGAATGTTCTGGAAATGCTCAGTATTTGTCCATGTCAGCTCGGCGCTTGTATCCACCTTTACTTTGTCGCTGTCAATCGTAATGCCCAGTCCGGTATTTACCCCAACGCCGTCACTGTCTACGATAATTCCAGGACCATCCTTAACTGTAAATGTGCGGTCAGCCGCCAGAGATCCGCCGCCGGTCAAGCCCAAACCTGCGTTCATTAGCCGTGCTTTATCAGCCTTGTAACTCAGAAACTGCGCAACCTCACTCTCGGTATAGTAGAGCCAGTTATGCTCAGTACCTTGCTGTTTGTGCAGGTCTAAGGCTGCCAGCACATCACCTGCACTATACTGCGCCACATCCCCGCTTACGCCAGCGATAAATGGTCTGGCATTGCGTAATTCCGTAGTAATCTTCAAATCTTTAGCCATTTTGTGCCCTCACTGCATAAGGATTTCGCCAGTTCGCAGGCGTCAGTCTTATCCGCCCGCTGTCATCCCACTCCGCCCTGTCCACAAACATTGCCTCAGCCATCGCGTACCCGCCGCTCGGGTTTGCGCTCATGGATATTGGGCGGGTACTCACCCACTTGCCCACAGGGTTATTACTCAGGTCAAGCGGTGCACCGGTCAGGGTATACAGCTTGCCGTCATCGTGCATTTCAATCTGATAATTCGTCTTATCCTGCTGCTTGATAATGTCCACTGTGCGGTCGCGATTAACGCGGGCAATCAGCCGCTTGTAATCGCTCGTACCCGTTTCAAGATGCGCTTCGATCTCAGTAAGCGCCGTGGTATCCCCTGAGCGGTAGGACTCGCTCGTTATCCCGCTCGGTGCCTCCACCCGCACATGCCGTAAAAACTGCCCGTAAGCATTAATCAGGCTCTGTATCTGTACCGTAGTCTCCACCAATAAGTCGGTGTAAAGCCTGAATGGCATATCAGCCCCCTCGCCAGTCCACGCGTTATTACGGTGAACCACCATAACGCCCGCTCCGTAACCCTGATTAGTGTCCGTTGCAAGCTCATAATAATTATTTGCGTCACCCGCGCTTGCATTCACTTGCAGCCAGTAGCTCTTGCCTTTTTCCAAGCCATAATTAGCCGAAATCGTGCCCTTCACCCATGCCCAGTCAGCCCCAATCAGTAAGCCGCTTACAGTTACTGAGCTCAGGTTGGTGCCCGGAACGGTATCAAACTCGTTCACGTCTGGCGTACTTGGGTCATCCGCATTCTCACAGATACTCAACGTCAGATCCCCGGGACTGCCTACCTTGCGTACATATACCCCAATCTCACGCAGGTTAATATTTCCAACTACATCAAAGGATTGTGCCGCCTTGACGTCGCCTTGCACGGCCAGCCTTCCCCCTCCAATTGTCTCAAACGCCTGTATCAGCTGAGTAGGCACAGGGGCATAGCGCCAGCCCAGACTCTGCCAGTAACCCTGACAAAAGAGCCGCGCTTCTTTTAGACTGTTACTGTCTACATACTCAGCAGGCCATGCCATTTCAGTAAGCTTGCGCTGTCCCATTGCGTTCGCGGCCACCATGTTCATATCCGTACCGCTCTCGATCAGCTCCTTAATCCCAAAGCGCTCGATGGAATACGCCTGCTCATACCACGGGGTATCCGCCCGCGTTCCCATGCTGTTATCGCCCTGCTGAACGAGGGTATAGGCCACCTTGATGCGGTTCGCCATCTGCTCCAGATCCAGAACCAGGCATACTTCCCCGCGCGGGATCTCAATCCGGTGCACATAACCCCACCAGACCGCCGCGCCGTTATCGTCATACACCTCCACCATGCACCTCAGTAAATCCCTGAGATCCATAAGGTTATGCTCGCTGCCGCTTACGCTTATCTCTGCGTCTTCCGGCCCGCCCAAATAGTGCCAGCTCATGCGCTTTACTGAGGCTGTCATACCCACAGGCAGACTTGCATTGGTAGCTATAAACTGCCTGCTCAAAAACCGAACCTTCACAGAGTCCCCCATCTCGGGCGGTAACTGGCCTTAAGGCTTATCACCTGCCCAATTAACCATTGATTTCCATAAATCGTGTGCTGTGCGATAAACAGTCTGTGTGCCTTCCCAGGCTGCACTTCCAGTCCGTTTGAAATAAACTCACGCAAGGCAAAACGATTAACTCCATTGGAATCACTGCCATAATAGCGATCCTCAGTTCCATCAACGACAAACTGGCTATTAGTTGGAATATTGGACGAAAACTCACACCATCCATCTGTCGGAAAGAGCAGAATATCATCCAGACCAAGTGTTATGGTATTTGCCGAAGTATTGCGTACATCAAGATAAACCGTTGCCGGTCCAAGTGAACTTAACCCTTCCAAAAGTGGCGGCATTCGCACGTCAAAAAGTGACTGAATGCTTCGCGCGTAGCCCGCGTCTGGACTTACCCAGTCAGACTGCCAACTGAAATTATTTACTCTAAGCCGAAACTGAAAGATAGAATAAAAGCCAGATGCCCATGCCGCTCTTGGTAAAACACGGATACGTTGCCCTGCAAATGCCGATAAATTCGCTGTACTCAGGGCATAAGCGCCGACAGTGTAATAGGTATTAAGACTGGAAGGATGCATGGCAAAAGACCAGTATGCACCGGCTGAGCAGGCAGAACTAGATACAGACGATCCTGATACTCCTATTCCAGTTTGCGTGCTCTCAGCCTCGATTACATGCTTGATTGTTGTTGGGTTTGTGTACCCCATCCCAATCCAAACTACGCCTAAATTATCATTATTGTTCCCATATGCGGCAAATAAATTTTTACCGGTCAGCTTCAATGGCGCGGGCATATCTCCCGCAATTACACCCGAGGCAATATCCGCATAATTGCAGCGCCGGTTAGGGGAGCTTCCCGCGAGGTCATTAGCGTTATACACATTCAGGCCGGTCGTATTGTTGGACCCGTTCAGGTTACTCAGCGGGATCGCCGCCTCCGCTCCCTCCCAGTAGGGTTTGCGGTTGATATACAGCTCATAGGGCACAAAATCACGCTTCAGCCGGTCGTAATGCTCAGTAGCAATGCGCAATTCCCCGCCTGTGATCTCAGAGCGTTTCCACACGCCATTGCCGGTATCAACTTCCAGATATACCTTGTTGATAGTGCGGTTGCTCTGTGCCT
This sequence comes from Anaerolineaceae bacterium, assembly GCA_040772305.1. GTDB lineage: Bacteria > Chloroflexota > Anaerolineae > Anaerolineales > Anaerolineaceae > Mesolinea. The sequence goes on along the minus strand of JAXGYK010000001.1, from coordinate 260,366 downwards.
GCTCCGCCAGACTAAGCGCCTTGCTGATGTTCCACTTGGTCGCGTCCACTGCGGCCTGATTTCCCAGCAACAGCCCTGAGGCCTTCACCACCGTTTCTTTATTTCTGCTCTTTGGCACTCCCGGGTCAAATACGTCCATAACAGCTGCAATGCGGTCTGTGAGGTAGGTAGTTGCCGGGCCTGCTATTCTCACGTTCATGCGTTCACCATCCTCACCAGTTCCTCTAATGCCGCCCGCATGTCAATCTCACTGTTCACCTCAGGAGCAAAGTTGATTACTACCTGCTTTCCCAGTCCGGAAAGCTTATCGTTCGGTACGATCATCCCGTGCGTTGCGGGAATAAACGCCTCCACTCCCCGCTCTCCTACCAGATAGGGCTGGTCTTTTCGTACTGGGCCGCCGATGGCTTTTTGAGGGGTCACATTTCCTTGATTCCATGAAAGTGGGCCAATACTCGGTGGGGGTGGAATGTACCACTCGCCCTCAATCGCAACCTTAATTGCCTCTGGTACCAGCCCCTTATAATGTTTTAGGGTAGCTTCTAGTTTTGTAGGATCGCCCACTAAGCCCATCGTCATTGCTAACTGCAATGCAGTGTAAGCATCTATTTTTTCGTCCAGCCCCAGAGTATTGACGGCAAAATCCACCACCATTTCAAGGGTTTTCATGTTTTCATACAGGCTACGCTTATCATCTAATTGTTTTGTGTTTGCAGTGAACTCGACTACTTGCTTTTTAATGCGTTCAGCTTCAAGTTCAGCCAATACGGCATCTACTGCGTTTGTTTGCACATTAATGACTACGGTCTTTGGGTCAAACGCATAGGTGTTAATCTGGTCTACGGCATTTTGGTACGCAGCCATTGCCGCGTCTGCACCCTGACGGCTCACTGCCCCCATCGCAACGGCCATGTCAAAATAGGCGCCCATTTCCGCCTCAGTAACACCGCCGATAGCAATCGTGGCCTGCATCATGTCCAGCGTCATCTGGTTCGCGCTTGCGGTCAGCTGCCCCTTCAAGCCTTCTATTTCCCCATTAAGGGTCTGCATCTTCTGGCTGGTTTCGCTCCAGCCCAAATTGCGCAAGCGTGCGTACTCAGCTTCTTTTGCGCTGAGGTCAGTCATTACTGTGTCATAGGTTTTGGCATATCCAACGATGGCGCTGAAGTTTTTACCGATACTGGTTGCATCAGCGATCTGAGACTTGTAATCAGCAATGGACAGCACTAAATCACTTGTTTTTTCTTCTGCCAAAGCTATCTTATCTGCCGTACTCAGCCACACCCGATCGTTTTCAGCAGCCCACGCATCAGTCATATCAGCCGCTTTCTTGGCGGTGGCCATAAATTTTTCTATCCGTTCCCGCTCCCTCGCGGCCAGTCTTTCCCTTCTGCCCTGAGCGTCTCGGGTTGGTGCCTCTATGTCAATCATTTCCCAGTCTTCTACAAGGCCTAAATTCTTAGCAAGATTGATAGTTTCAAGGTTTTTGGCATCCTTCTCAGCCATATCAAATGCCTTGTTGATTGACTCAACAAACCAGAGTATCGGCCCCTGAGCAACACCTTTTTTAATGCCCCCCATCATGTTGTCCCGTGAGGCACTAAGCTTTTCCCATTGGCCTGCGGAATCTAAGGTGAGCCCGCCGGTTTCCCTCAGTAATCCCTGGCTTTCCTTGAGCACCCTGTTCAGCAGAGCCTGCTTTTTTTCTGCGGCGCTCAATTGGTCAGCGGCTTTTCCAACGCTTTCAGCATAGGCCTGATAGGTAGCGTCAGCATCCGTAATAATGCCCAGATTATCCAAAATCTGAGGGCTCATTCTCCCGATGCCTGTAATGATGTCGTTAAATGCCTGTGTAGTATCCAGACCCATTGCACGCCCGCGGACAGCGGCAACTTCCATCAATCCGGCCAAATCCTCACCGCTGGCGCCAACTTCCAGCATCAAAGCTCTGGAAGAGGACTGCATAATATCGAAATTGGAGACCATCCCCAGCGAAGCGCTGCGCACATCTGCAACAATGCTTTCCATGTTCAGGCCAACAGAACGTGCAAGGCTGCCGCTCGACTCCTCCAGCCGCAATATCGAGGCGCCTTCCTTCGAAAAATCAATCCCCTTTTTCAGCGTTCCCAATGTCACTGCAACAGGAACAACAGCGGTGGAAAAATTGCTCATTACCTGCTGCCATTGCTGCCCGAATTTATACGCGGAGCTACCGGCAATTCCCAGCGCGTCTGTGGTCTGCTTGCCTGTTGTACTGCTGGTCTTCCCTAGGTTCTCAGTTACTTTTGCCGACTTTACAACAGCCCCCTCCAGCTTCTGTATCTCAGCTACGGCATCTTTAGCGCCATCAACACCAATTGCAACAACAAGCTCAACCATCCTAGCCATTTCTTACTTTCCTCATGCTTTCGGTGTTTACGCGGTTCTCAATCCACATTGCATCCAGGTACCCATCAATCACAGCCAGTGGTTGCTTCACTAGCTCCCAAATCGGCACCCCAGCCCAGCGGGCCGCCATATAAAGCGTATAAGTCTCCATTTCCTCTGCCTCGGGCCGAGGGTACACATTTGGCGCGCAGAGGTACGCCGCTATCCGTTTTTTGCCTCATCCTCCAAACCCCTGTCGCTTGCAACCGCATTCAAAATGCTGCTCAGTAAGAACACAGGGATGCCTTCAGCTTCTATTGCCTCCTTACTCACCGGAATTACCTTATCGTTCTCGTCCTGAAGGTCCCAGCTAACAATGGCTTTCTCAATCTGATAAAGCACCCGTTCCTCGCCTTCCAGATCACGTAGTTCACGCAAAAATCTAAGCGTAACCACTTGCGGCCGATACTTTAGGTTCACCACAAAATCCCCGCTGGAGGTCTTATAAACCAACCTCAGGTCCTTGCTGTCATTTATCAACTCACTAATTCGCATTTTGCTCCTTTTACAGACTTGCCAAATTGGTAACAATCTCAAGGTTCATGCTCTTTCCCCAGGTAGCGTCATGGATAGGCAGCAAGCCGAAATCCACAGTGTAGACGTTATCCAAATCGCCAAAATCGCTTACGCTCTCAATCTGCGCCGGGAAGTCCAAAGTGAACTTATGCGTGTATGTAGTTGCGATGGTTTCACCGATGGCCTCCACCCGGAACCACTTGGTACTTGCATTGCGCAAGGCTGTAATCAACCCCATACCTGCGGCATTGGTAGCCACCTTGATCCTGCTTAATGCGTTAGGCACGCCCTCCACAGCAACAGGGTCTTGCCCTACCGCCCACGCCAGCCCGAATTTATCCGTCAGGCTCCATTCCAATTCAAAGGCGTTATCAAGCGCGGTTGCACCTGCCAATCCGGCCTGTGTGTCTGCCATGTAGAACTTAAGCATGGTCGGCAGGATAGGAACTGGGATTAGGGAAGTCGGGGACGCGGTCAGGCTCACACCTGTCACAAACGCCTCACCAACGCCATTGCCGCTGACAGAAATTTGGTTGCGTCCGAAATTGAAGGTCAGTCCGCTTACCCGCACGCCCGCCACCTGCCATGCATTGTTGGCGTCACCCTGCTCAATCGTGAAGGTCTTGCCTACATCGGCGGCACTGGTGTTAGAGCCAAAAGTCCACTTGTACGCGGGAGACGATCCCTGCTGTGTTGGAGCAGTGTAATGCAGCAGCGAACTCAACAGATACACGATCTCATTAAAAGTAGGCTGTCCTTCGATGCTGATGCTCGACCACTCTTTATTCGGGCTCAGAAATGAGGCATACTTATTGCCCGCTGCCCTGAAGGGTGCAGTCTCCACCTGTGGTGAAGGCACCATACTGACGGCCAATAGTTTCTTATTGGCTGCTACGGCAGTTCCAGCGGTCGCCTCTACACCGATCTGGATGCCCTGAAAAACAGTTGCTGGTAATGTCATGCTAACTCCTATTGGGTATGCACCCTGAAACTCATAATTATTGACTTGTACGTATTGCCGTCATCGTTTTCAGACATCGGCATCTTGAATTCCAATACTGAGCTAAGCACATTCGGCCCTCTTGCCTTATGCATCAGCTCTTCTACTCTTTGAACAATTTGGTTTACACGACCATATTTGGTAGCCTTATCAATTGCTTTTATCTGCCACCGCTCACCTTCCATCAGAATGTCAGCATAGGCATTGGTTATGGGTATGGAATCGATCTGCTGCATAACAATCAGCGGATAATTTGTGCCCTCAGGTGCTATGTCAATAAACACCCGCTTGCCGATAATCGGCATAAGCACCGCGTCATTACTCAGTAAGCCGTAAATCCAGGCTGCAGCATCCATTAGGCTAGCGACCTCAGCATCCTTTCCATAGCTTCAATGAACAAGGGTTCGTTCTTATCAGCCGCCGGGATCATATAAGGCCGGGCAGGCATCTTACGGGTCCCAAATTCCACGAAGTACGCATAATCAGTAGCAGGACCAACTTCAGCATAAAACTCCTTAATATCAGCTTGAATGCTGTTGAGTAATGTTCCGGTGTCTACCGCTCTCTTATCGATCAAATTCAACTTCGCGTCTATTTGAATGTTATGAGCTGTCTTTGCCACAATCGCCGAAGCCGCGCCCGGCAACTTGGCAATCAATTCCGGAAAGCGGTTATGTGTAATCCGTGCACGGACCGTAATTTTCACTCTCTCACCTTTACTGAGTGGTTCTGAGGGCAGGAGGCCAGCTTTTCACGTACCAGACCATCATGCGCTACGGCAGCAGCTTCCATGCGTGCGAGGGTATCCAATATCATTCGATTGTTTACGTTCATAGTCTCAATCAAAGCCTTAGTTCGTTGCTCAAACGCCGTATCTCGTTTATCCAATACTTCAAAAAACCTGTTTTGTAGCTCCTGATTTTGCTCAAGGTGGTGTTCATGTGAAACCTTGTTTTGCTCGCTCAGCTTCAGTGAGTACCAGATAAAAGCACCAACCAGCGGGACTTGAATTAGCAAACTAACCCACTGTTCGGTCATGGCCTTACTCCTTGACGATCACTTTTTTGGCAATTGAGCCCCCAAGCATGTAAAGGCCGGATGCTGTCAATCCAAGTAAAATTCCGGCAATTACGGCTAAGACCCATTCGGCATAACTAGTTGGCATCGCATGTGCCGTAATAACCAGCAAGCCAAAAGCCACACCCAACCCCATAGAAATAAAGGGGTAAACCTTACTCTCTTTCACAAAGAGTTTGAACCATTCAACAAGTGCCATAACAACCGGCACGTATGGAACTAAAATTTTTACTAATTCGTCAATCATCATTGCACCTCCGTAACCATCACGCGTAATGCAGTCAAATTTGTTTTCTTTTTATTCGTCCAATGCACCTGATAATCGGTGCCGTCAATCTGTATCCGTGCTGCCTCGCTCAGCTCAGTAGAAGCAGGCAGGGTAATCATGGTAGCAATCCCGCTTTTCATCTGGGCAGCTACCTGCTTTTCCATCTCACCCTTGGGCTCTCCAATACGGGCCTTCACCGTTGATACAGTAATCCATGCTTTGTCGTAGCCGCCCGCGCCATCACTAACAGCCTGCAATTCTTGGATATAGGCAGTTAGAGGCAAATTACTCTCTTGAGCGGCTCTCAATTTACTAACTTCTTGATCAGAAAGCATTCTGGTCACCTCTTACCATCTCTACACTTTTCACCTGGCCAAACCGCGGGGATCTGCTTTTATACTCAGCGGCAAGCTCCAAATAGACATCTTTGCTGCTCTGCTCATATTCAATCGAGGTCCCGTCTGCGGACCATTTGCGAATCTGGCCAGCAGGCACCTTCGCGGCTTGAACAGTCAGTATCTCTGCAGCTGCAGCATAAGGGTCATGAACAAAACCGTTTGCATAAACTGCAGTTTGCGGCTCAGTAAAACTCCAATAACCATTCAATGGATCTGCTTCAACAGCTGTCAGAACCTCTGCCTGGTCATTCGTAAAACTAAGCCCGTCTTCCCAATACCGCCATTTCGATTGCCACATTGCAGTAGGAAGATCTCCAAGGGGATTTAGCCTGTTCATTTCGTACAGGCGATAAAAGTCCAAATAGCTTTGAAGCTGATCATCTGTGAGCTCAGTAAAAGCACTGGCATCCGGTAAAAGATCTCTTACCAGGCTGATCACTTTTGCTAAAGTAATTCTGGCCATTTCATTACCCTTTTCCTTTCGTGGGCAGCTGCTTCACCAGGGCAACCACCCACTGATAGAAAGGAGGAATCTGCCTCAAAACATCATTTCGGCAACTGAATTGCGGTTATTTTCAAAGACTGCGTCTGGCCGGTTGCTGGTGTGCTTTTGACCTTCACGCTCCCGTCAGCGTTTTTACAACGAGCCGAATCTACGACCACATAAGCAGTCCCGCTTTTGGCAACGGTAGTGGAAACATCACCCAAAGACCGCAGGAAGGCAGGCGCTTTATCACCCGCTAAAACTGCGGCCGTCATGGCATTGGTGGATGAGGTGTTCTCAAACTTCAAAAGCACATTGTGCATGTCTCCGTCAGGCGAAAAAGCCAGCGTAACGGCGTCAGTGCCAGTGTCCAGCACATCGGCTGTAACATCGCTCTTAGCGGTTTCAAGGCCCATTTTGTGTAATGTAATTGCAGTTGCGTTAGCCATTGCTCACCTCCTTAGCTCGCGGCGTTCTTCACATAGAGGGTCGCGATCAAAGCGGTGCGCACGACCTTATAGCCCCACAGATGCAGACCCTTCACGGCATTTGCAAAGCGCTTCTCAGGGCGGTAAGCCTCTACGCTGTTGATCTGTTCCGCAAAGCTGACTGCCATCGGGTGACCGCCGATAATGCGGTAGGTCTTGACGGACTGTCCGTCGTCGGTCACATTGTTGGAGACGTGAACATTGAACCCGGCCGCCTTACCAACCAGACCGTTGGAGCGGATCTGATTGCCGGTTTCGGTGGCGTTGACAAAGCGGTTGTCTTTCAGCAGGTAGCCATAAGCCCACGGGGGAACGACCACCCAGCGCTGCCCGTCATCCGGGCAGTTGTTCTCATCAAGTTTGACCTTGAGGTCAACGAGGTAATCGTACATGGCAGACCCTGCGGTCAGCACACCGCCAAGCTTGGCGTTGGCGCCATCGCTTCCGACCTTGTTGTCGGCAGGTGTGGACGTGTGGATCTTCGCCAGCTCAGTATCAACCTCGCGGGAAAGTCCGTAAGCGGCCTCACGCATGGCGGCATCCATAACCTTCGGCTTCTGCTGTGCCGCGTCGATGTCATCGATCTGGAAGTTGAAATACTTTGCCTTATCGATGACCAGCATACTTTGCGCATCGGTCAGGGTTTCAGCTGCCGCGATGTCGGTGTTTTTGGTATAGCTGCCAATGGACACGCGGCCAATGGCGTTGATCTTCACGGTGTCGCCAGCCTGCTTGATTTCGCCCTCATAATCGCGATTGCAGAGCGCAGCGTAAACGTGAGCTTCGTTCAGGTTCGCCAGTAAACGGGCGGACCAGATTGTTGGAATAAAGTTGTCTAGTGACATTGTTTAACCTCTCTCTTATTTCCCGGAACGCTCCAGATAAGATTGGACAGCGTCCCAGTTTTTGTTGATTTCTTCCGGGCTCATCTTCTCGATTTCTGCCCTTGATAAACTTCGGTTCTTCCCCGGATTCATCGCGCTGGAACCTCCGCCTGCCAGATATGGCCGCTCTTTCAGCATCTCCACCAGCAGAGCTTCGGTATTTTTCGGCTTCCCGTCATCGCCGTACTCAATCGCTCCTTTATCGAGCAATTTGAATGCAGCGTCAGGGTCAACGATCCCAAGCTTCGCGGCCTTCGCGGTCACATCTGCCTGCATGGCGATCACCTTTTGTGCCTCAGCAGATGCGGCCAGCTGTTTCTCAAGTTCTGCCGCGCGTGCCTGCGCTTTTTGCAGTTCCGACATTTCCGCTTCCTTGCGCTCCTTGCTCTCTTTCACCAGACTTTCAGCGTCCGATACGCTCTCAAAGCCCAGTCTCTTTAGCAAGGCGCTTTCAGCTTGCTTTGCCCTGTCTGCAAACATCCGGTTAAGTTCCTCTTGCGAGTAGGTCTTCCCTTCCTGGCTGGCGCCGTCACCATATTCACCGGCCTTCCCAGTTTGTTCGACTTGCTCTTCTTTGTCTTTGACTTCCTCAGTCATTTTTCTCTCTCCCCACCTGTTCACCGCCGGTGTCGCGTAGTTAAAACGAAAAACCCAACCACTGGCTCACTTCTGAGAAAATGGTTGGGCAGAACCAACGTACACTGCTATCGGGATGAGCCCGATACTTATTCAGTTACTCAGTATTATAGCACAAAAGAGCTATTGGTCAATAAAATATCAAGGTGCGCAAAGTTCCTAATTCTTCGATTTTTCCTATCGGTTCTTCAGGCAATCTTTTTTCTTGAAACTCAGCTGTCAATATGCTATACTTTGATTAGCCAGTGGTGTATTCTGCCCAAAAGCACGCCCGTAAGGGAAGGTTGAGATGGTGGGCGGTCTCATCTGGCTTTTTTTATTTCCCCTTGTCATGTGCGCGTCGGACAGTTAACACAAACGTATCATCATGCAATGTTTTAATTACAAAACTCCAATACTTACCATCGCTATCGGCAACGTAATGCATGTTTACTGTTGGGTCTGAATTGCTTTGAACAATCTCATCGGGCATTAGTATTGCTTTTTTCATCAAGTCGTTAATAACTGAGGCATTCACCTCAGGATGTCTGTCATAAATGTGTCCAAGCCGTTCATAAGTCAAACGAACTCCACTTTCAACCATATAGTCTCTACCAAGAAATTTATCTGCAAATCGTTTGTAATAGTTTGCTTCATTTCCTCCCACTATCTCCTTCAGACTTGCCTGCGCTCTCCCTGGCCCCCAGTCAGCGCTCCAGGTTCGTTTACTCAGCTGGCTAAACTCCAGCTTGCCTTCCTTCCATGCCAGCCACTTCGCCGGTCCCAAAATCTTGCGCTGTTCCGCTTCGCTCAGGCTTCTAAAAACCTCTTCGCCGGTCTTGTACTTTCTATCCCCCTCCATCTGATCCAGATCCGAAAGGTCAACCCCATACCGCGCTCCAATCTCTTCCCAGGTATAGGTTAATGGCGCAGGAGTACACCTGCAATTCGGATGACTGGCAAAAGGCTCACTGTTTGGATACTCAGTACCATGCATCGCCCAGCAGGATGGACATACCCGATCGTCCAGAGCACTAAGCCACACCCACCCTTTAACAACAGCATCATTCGCCTTATATGCCTCTTGTGCCGCCTCCCTGCTTGCGCGTAAAACCTCAGTACGGCTTATCGTCAACGCCCGATCCAGCTGGATTCCAAGCGCATCTCGTATCATCGGCGCGATCTTGCGCGGGTTATAACCCAAAAGCACCCCTTGAATCAACGCATTCTGGGCATCCAATGCGCCTGCACTTGCAATACTGCTCAGTAACACTGAAAGCGGCGATCCAGGCTGATTCGCACCAACCATATCGATCACTGCCTGATGGTTTATCTTATTCCATCTGATGTCTACACCATACTCAGGTTTCAGATCAAGCCCCATCACAGATGCTTGCTCTGCGAAGGCAAGGGATTCCTTTACTGCCTGTTCTTGCAGCTGTGTAATTTCCCGCTCAGTATAAGCAGCAAAGGTATTGAGTTCCTTACTGATTTGCAACTTCAGTTGAATTGCTCTTTGGCTTTGATACACCCATGTAAGACCGGGTTGCTGCCCCTTAGCGGCTAATCGTTCATACTCAGCATTAAGCGCATAAATTCGCCTTTTTATTCGCTCCCAGGCGCTTGCATAAACCCGCACCATTTCAGATGCAGCCTTGCGCTCTCTGGCAAGAATGCGGTTGCGGAAGTCTTGAACAAAGTCCTGTATGCTAGGCATTAAGGCTGATCAATCCCGTTATTGCGGTCTCAAGGTTCGTTACCACCCGCTCTTCATGGCTAACATCACCCTCACGCATTTCATTCACAACTACATGTAAAAGCTCATGGATGATCATTTTTTCCAGCTCCCCATCACTGAGTTCCATGGCATCACTGCGATTAATGCGGATGGTATAAGTTTGGTACTTCCAATCAGCAGTGCAATCAGCCAGGGTATTATTCCCATCTTGCCCGGAGAGATAATCATTGATACACAATGTGCCTTCCCACCAGGTCAAGCACAAACGCCGCCTCCACTTTTCATGCAAGGCAAGTACCTTTTCGCGAAACTTCTTCTTCCTGCCCATTAGATCCCTATCCCCGCATCAAATTGGGCAAGCAACTTCGCCCCCAGGCTTTCAGAGACCTGCGCACTCTTTTCTCTCTCAACATCCGGGTCATATCCCGCCTCCTGAATAAGCGTATCGGACGAAACACCCAGTTGTTTCATTAACAGCGCAGCATTCGCCTGTTGGATCACATCCTTTGGCAAAAGCTCCTGCCAGCGTAAGGCAGTGTAATTCTCCTCACCATAGCCGCCAATCGCAAGCAGCCTCCGATTGATCTCAATCAGCATATCCCCATAGGTAAGGCGCTTAGTCTCTGTTTTTTCCAGCAGGGGTTGATAAAGGATTTCCAATGCAATCCCGCTCAACTGCCCCACACTCTCCACCTTCCCCGTACTTACCTCGGGAACTCTGCTGAGTTCGTGAATAAAAAGCTTCAACTCCTTGTAGACATTCAGCAGCTTATCCAAATCGCTGGTCATCTCAAGATTATGCAGCACACCGCCCGGGGGCAAAAGAATGGTTTTATCCACAGCAACGTCCAATTTGTCTTCATTGAAACCGCTGCCCCATGTCTTTGGGTGCCCATGGTAGCGAATGATCTTCACCAGGTTGCTCATAATAAAGTTACTGGCATCGGTAATCTCTATCAGGTCATCTTCTATATCGCTCACACCCCAATATTCATTCGGAGCAGGAAGATTTTGGCAATCCACAATCGGGGCAAAAGCATAGGGCCAGCGCACGTCCGATACCGTCTCCCACATTCCGCTGTCCACCTTCCCGCGCTGATCAATCACCCGCCAATAGGCGCCATCACGTTCAATCAATTGCCTCACGGTAATAGGCTTCTCAGTAATCGGATCAATGGACGGATACTGTATTTTGTATCCCATCACTTCATCAATATCATCAGCCGCCAACGAAACCGTCACGGTCTCAGGGTCCACCACAATCACCCGCGGGAACTTACGCCCAGGGTCCTGGTAAATGCGCACAAAAGCATGCCCGCACACTCCGCCATTCAATGCTATTTTCTGCAGCGTAGTCATCTTCCGGTTGGCCATCCAACAGTCATCCAGCCATTGTTCTGGAACAGTTTTTTCGCCCTCAGCAAGTTCAAAGCGTACGTCTTTCCCAAACAAGAACGAAACACCTTTATCCACAATCATCCGGGCAAAGTTCAAGCGTACATTGTCATCTGGCGAACCCCCTTTCACCTTCATTGGCCTTTCGCTATGCCCATAGTACTGCTTCCAGTTCTTCTGAAACTTAGCCAGCCGCTCTGTTTCTGACTTGTAACGGAGCTCATTCAATGCTTGATACAAATAGTTATCCATTTCTTACCTCAATTCCAAATCGAAGGCGCGTACCGTACTGGCTGCTCTTCTGGCGCAGTCAAATCATAAAAAGCACCTGCCGTCGCATCCATAATGTCATCATGTGGCAAATCAGGCTGCCCATGCATGTGGTTCAAAAACATCTCATTCCAGGGAGCTTCCAGCAAAAACACATTTCCTGCCTCAGCCTGGGCAGATAGAGGCTGAGCACGTTGGATCTTATCCTTTACAGATCGCACTCCCCGGGCATCAATCCCCGCCAGGTTCTGAGTAAAGGTATAGGACACTATCTTTCCGCTTGACCCGCCTTCTTCCTCCCACCGCACCTTATACTGAGTAGCTGACTGCCCCTCAGTAAGTGAAGCAGGAGCGTTCATAGCCGCTAACAATTCCTGATCCTGCCGAATGATCCTCTGCATTTCACTGTCAAGCGCTGCTGGTCCAATCTGCACCGCGGTTATGTCCAGAATGTAAAAGGCCTTATCAATCACCACCATCCAGCACGAAGCCGTATAATCCGGGTCGCTTTTCTTCAATCCTTTTTCCGTAGCTGCAAAATCGAATCGCCTTACCGATCTTCCTCCTCTGGGGACCTGCCGCACGATCTTGAACCAATCCCGGTTGAACACCTTTCCAGCTGCAGGTTTGATCTTCCAGTTACCTCCCCGCAGCCCATCTCCAAGCTTGCGCTCCCTGTCCACCAGGGAAAGTGCCTTTAGGTTCGCCAGATACTGAGGGTTTTGCCGCAACAATTCCTGATTGTCATAAACCGTACTCAGTATGAAGGTCACACTCAGCAGCTCAGTATCTGGATGCTCAGCTTTGGCTTCCTCTTTGCTGTCATACCATACGATCTGATCATCCCCCATCCTCACCATCCACCGCAGAACACCTGAACGCTCAGGTATCGCGTACCCATCCTCTCCAATCCACCAGTCTAAAAAGTTCGCCAGCCAGCCAGGCTCAGGATTGCAGGTAGCACGCACATAAGGAATCACCCCGCATGTGGATCGATTACGGCTCAGCATGTAAAAGAACTGCCCGGCGGTAAAACTCTCCAGCTGGTCAAATATCAATAAAGGCACCTGGGCACCATCCCAGGAATACTTATCATCCTCGTATTGCATCGATGCAAAGGTGATCTTTGCACCGGCAAGAAAAGTAAACTGCAGATTGTTCAGGTTTGGTTTCGCCCCCAGTTTCGGATACATCGCCATGGCTTCGTCCCACATGGCGCCCTCATTGGTGATCTCTGGCCGTGTACGCCGAAATGCCACCGCTCCAAAACGCTCATTATGAATATGTCGTAATGGCTCCATCAATACTGAGTAAGTCTTTCCGCCTCCGGCAGCACCGCCAAATATTGCGATATCCGCAGAGGTAGAAAGGAACTGCTCTTGCCTGGGCTGTGGTCTAATCTGCTGCATCATCATTCTCAGGCTCAGTATCAACAACCGGCTCTGTGCTCCCGCGGTTATTCTCCGGAAGATAAACCTGCACCGGGTTCAGTTCCCCCACCTTCACCTCAGACCGGTCCACAAACATTCCCTGAGCACGGCCAATCAGTTCAAGCGCCCTCTGGGCATCATGGAATTCCAGCACTGGCTGCCCCTTGGAGGTGTAGGAAATCTTCTTTACCATATAGCCATGCTCCAGCACCTTATCCCAGTCAATCACGATCCCATTGCCGCTCTTCTTCACAAACTCGCTGATGTCCACCCGTGCCTGCTGAGTAAGCCGTAGCAGCACCTCATTGGTCTCCATCGTGATTTCTGCCATGCGTTTGGCAATCAGCTTTTTAATGTGCTCATTCTTCAGCAATCTCCAGCCTGCTTTTTCTTTTGCCACATACCCCGCTTTACGTGCTGCCTCTGCCGCGTTCCAGCAACGCAGATACTCCTCAACAAATGCTTGCTGAAGATCTGTAGGCGTCCATCCCTGGGTCGCTGCGTGTTTCTTCTGGCGCCTCTGTTTAGGCTGCTCCACCTTGTACCTTTCCTTAAAACAAAACCACCCCGCAAGGGTCACTTTCGACCGTCACAGGGTGGAAACCTGAAATACCGAGTTATTTACTTGCTTCTATTTTAGCACAAATGAGCGACTAAAGACAATTACAATTCCTGCAATCAGGAAGAGCAGCATAAAGCGTTTTATAGGCCAAATTATATGCCTGCTCACTACGCAAAATAGGATCCTGTTTTACTGCCTTCCATCCAACTAACCTTGTCATAGTTTCTTTAAAGGTTAAATCTGAAGTCCTTATTACTCCATACCATTCCCAATTTGCACAAAAAGACGGTTTTTCAGGATCATCTTTTATCGCACGAATCTGATTAAGCAATTCACCAAGTTCTGGCTCTATTTCTACTAACTTATTCCACGATAGTTCATCTGCCATAATTTGCTTGTCCTTCCTATCCCCATGTGAACGCACGGCATCTAATTATAACGCTTCTGCCCGTCCAAAACCCTCTTTATCAGCCTGGTGTTAGAGCAAAGTGATAATGTCCTAAAGTAGCAAAATAGAAATGACCTATGGACAATTAGGAGTTATGACATGGACAATCACAATGAGCAAGAAAGAAATTGAACGAGGGCAGGTGCTTGAGGCAGTTCTGAAGCATCAGAAGCTGCAAAGGGAAGCAGCTGACGAACTGGGGCTAAGTGAGCGGCAAATTAGAAGGCTGATCTCGCGATATCGGGAGGAGGGAATGAGCGGGATCGTTTCAAAGAGACGAGGAAAGCCCAGTAATCGTCGGTTATCGGAGGAAAAGTATCAGAAGGTAATCAGGTTCATCCAAGATCCCAGGACCAAAGGATTTGGGCCGAGCTTCATGGCAGAGAAGCTGCGGGAGTTATGCGGGATCGAACTGAGTAAAGAAACGATCCGTCATTTGATGATGGAAGCAGGTTTGTGGAAGGCAAAAACAAGAAAGAGCTACAGTTACCACTATAGCCGTGAACGGCGGAGCCATGTAGGAGAGTTGGTACAGATTGATGGGTCTTATCATGCCTGGCTGGAGGAGCGGGGAGGAAAAGCGTGTTTGCTGGTCTTTGTTGATGATGCCACAAGTGCCATTTTAGCGGCAGAATTTGTGCCTGCCGAGAGTTACTTTGCCTATGGTGACCTATGCAAACGCTACTTCAGGGAACATGGGAAGCCGAAGGCTTTCTATAGTGACCGCTTGAGTGTTTTTCGGGATAACCACAAGGATAATCTGAGTTCAGAACCGGTTACCCAGTTTCAGAGAGCACTCACCACTCTTGAGATAGAGTTAATTTGCGCGCATTCACCCCAAGCTAAAGGCAGAGTGGAAAGAGCCAATCAAACTTTGCAAGATCGTTTGATCAAAGAAATGCGCCTTCTTGGCATTTCCTCTTACGAAGAGGCAAATAAATATCTTCCTGACTTCATCCAAGACTACAATCGCAGATTTGCTGTTCAGCCTCTTTCTCCAATCAGCTTCCACACGAAACTGGATCCTTGTTTAGATCTTGATTTTATCTTCTCGATCCATGTCCAAAGGTTGATCAGCAGGACTTTATCTTTCCAGTTTGACGGACGAACCTACCAAATTGTTTCCAATCATCCGCCTTATTATTTTGCCAGACAAGAGGTACTTCTTGTTCGTGACCGCGAAGGTCATCTTTCCGCATGGCTGGATGGTAATCTCCTGGAGATCCGGGTTCTGGCGAAGCAGCCTAAACAAGCTGCTATCGTTTCTTCCAAATCTGCAGATGCTGAACCTCTGCCGCCAAACTATAACCACCCGTGGAGGTCGTATGGAAAAAAGCTGAATGGCAAGCCTTACCTGACCATCTCAACTACAAAATAGGACATCTCTACTTTGCTGATAATAGGACATTTCTATCTTGCCTTGACACTCTTTATCAGCCTGGCCAGCTGCCTTTCACTCAAACTCCAATGGAATTCCTGGCCACAATCTATACACACACCCTTCATATAGTTCACCGCAATTCCATTCACATTCAGCCAGTCCATCCCATCAATCTCAACTATCCGGCCAACTTCCCTGCCGCATTTTTGGCACTCAATAATAACTTCTTCTGCCATCCTCACCTCATTCCCAATTCCCGAATCGCATCACTATTGCTGATCCCATTCAACCGCGCTACCAGATTAATCACATCCAAAGGCTGTGCAGTGCACCCGCTGAAACATCCGCACAGCTGCCGCTCAGTATCAATCCAGAACGAAGGGTTCTTATCCTCATGAAATGGACATTTAGCTATCCCCCAGTTTGGCCCTGTCATCTCAATCCCCTCGATGTAATCTTCAATCCTGTGCGCACGCTTTACCTCGTTCAAATCCACCTGTACCGGCATGTTCAGCACCTGCTCCTCATCCAAAACACTGAGATCCAGCCGCTCCCTCTCTTCCCGCCTTCGCCACTCAGGCACTTCCTGCACGCCCAAGGCAAGCACCTCAGTAGGCAAAATATCTTCCAACTTTGCCCACACCGGAAAGCTCCCTTGCTGATATTCTCGATAGAGGATCCCGCTTGGATGTATCGATCCCGGAAGGGTAACAAGTCCCCCGCGCCCCTTAATGTCAATCTTCCCGTAATGCAAATTCCTTATATCCATGGAGGAACGTGAATAGACATGAATCCCCCGCGATGTCCTAACCTTATATGCATCCCTCAGTAATAACCGCGCTGCTTCAGGACCATCACTCTGGGCCCACAGAGACCAGCGCAGATAATCATGAATATTGTCAAAGTCAATTACTACAAGGCTGTTGGTGCCTGTTACCACAGCTCCGTTACTGGGTACCCGGAACCAGCGCAATAGTTCGTCCCTCGTGGGTAATACCTTCTGATATCTTCCCCACTTGATTTTGGGCACCTTGGAACCCAGGTGCAAAGGAACTACACTGAATCCTTGGGAAACAAGCCAAAATACCAGGTCCAATTGGATGCCGGATTTTTTAAGGTTCATTTTGGCACCTCAAAAAGTGGTTGATGTGGTGGATATCAAAGGCCATTTGCAACTTCTTTTTAAATCCATACGATTTTTTAACATAAAATTTCGCGAGGGGAAAGAACCAATGCAGAAAATGGGTAAATACACCACCCCAACGAGGAAGAGCATAATGAGTGCATTTAAATAACTTAAAGGAAATGGCCTTTAAAAGGCACCATATCAACCACGCTCCAATTGTTATTAATACATTAACAAGCATTTTTAAGGACCTATTGGCGGCTAAATCGATACTCTGTATACCCTCTTGAAATGCGCTTGGTCATACCAAAACAATCCGCAAGTTCATCTGCGATATACATCATTCTTCTGCCCATGGTTTTTACAGAATCAGGCCATCTTGGTGAGAATTTATTACCCAAAACAAGCAGCTTGGATTCATCATGCAATGTTTTTGCGGTCACCCAACGGTTTAGATTGCCGGGTTCTTTAAGCCATGTGTCTATGGCCTCAATAACTGTTATTTCAAAATCACGCTTACTTAAAAACATTTCACTTCCTCTCTATTTGTGCTCAAAACTGTATTGGGTCTGGCCTCTTGATATTCGGGTTGTCATGCCATAACGCTCAGTCAAAATACTCTTTATTCCCATCAAACGTTTGCTAAACGCTTTCACGCTCCTTGGCCAGTCGCTGTCCGGTTTATTGCCTGCAAAAAGCAGCTGCTGCGATTCGGTATAAAGCTCCCGTGCTGTGGCCCAGCGGTTGAGGTTTGAGGCAAGCTGCTTTGCAGGGTTTACATCATTTATCCAGGTGTCTATGGCCTCAATTACCACCTCCCCATCGGCAAGAAAGTTGTTTTGGGCCAGCTTGAGATCCACTACTGTTTCATCCCAAAGCTCTTCCTTATCCGCTTGGATGCTCATCACGCGTCCCAATGCCTCCCAGTCGGCCATGCGCAAGGTGGAATTGGCGGGCAGTTCGCCTTTCTGCAATTCTTTCACTACGGCATTCAGGGAGCTCAACAAATCGCCCCACCAGGCATTGCGCAGTTCGTCAATTTCAGCCAGAAATAGCGATTCCCTGCGGCGGTCAGCGTCTTCCACCCGGTTTAGAGGTAAAAGCAGCAGGCGGTCAGCCAGATCATCGCGGCGTAAGGTATCCGGAGTGCGGGCAGTTACTGCGATCCAGCAGCGGTATTTCAGAATGCCCATTTCCTTTGAGGTGTACAGTTTGCGGTATTCGTCCATTGCTCCGGTGGAAATCCGCGCTAATTTGTCCTGCAGCCAGGGTTCCAGAGTGTCCAGATTGTCCATTGCATAAAGATGGTAATGAGCAGCTGTTACTGAGAAATCATCAGGTTTTGTCGGTACCCCGCTCACCTGGACCCACTGGCCAAAGAGTAGCCTCAGTAAAAGGCGCAAAGCCATGGATTTACCACTTCCTTTTTCGCCCAAAAGCACCATCATGGGTTTGGTGGGGCAAATTTCATTGAAAAATAGCGACTGGGTCCACACTTTGTATGCCCAGGAATACTTTGCCTTTTCCCAATTGGGGATCTCAGCAACAATGTCAGTAGCATCCAAATGCTTATCGCTAAGGTCAGGGTCATAAGGCTCCCAGATGTGCAAATCATCAAAGAGTACGGGGCCGTCACCATTCACTTTTTCTGTAATCGTGTCTCCGTCCAGGCAGTACACTGTGCCGTCAAAACGGCTCACCCAAAGCAGCTTGGTGTCATTGTCATAGTAGGCCAGGCGCATCACCTGCTTGATTTCAGAATTCAGGATCGCTGCGCTCTTGCACGCATTGCTCAGCACAGCAAAACCGGTAGAAGCGGGGTTCACCCCCGTCAGTTCGTGCAGCCAGGCATGCCATCGCTCAGTATCCAGCTCAAACAGCCGCTTTTCATCATGCCAAAGATAGTAAAGGTCTCCCTCTGGCGTGCGGATGAACTGCCCTTTATCATTCAGCCAGGTCAGCAGGAAGCTCTCCGCATTTGCCAGACGTACCCCCGCACTCACTCCTTTTACCGGGGTAAGAATATCCTCCAGCTGCTCTTGAAACTTTGTATCCGGAGGGTTCATCAAAGGGTTGCCCAGGCGCTTTGCCCTGTTGGCCGAAAATCTGGCGCCCAGTTTCAAACGCTGGTAATTAGTCCCCATCTTTTGGGCCATAAAGGTAATTGCGCTCTGGATTGCCAGTGCCAGGTCATCACTCATGGTCTTTAGCACAGCCATAATCGCATCCTTTACTGAGAGATTATTCATATACATCTCAACCCACATCTCACGCCATGGTGAACACTGTGGGGCGGGCCCATTCGGTGGTTGGTCCACCTTATAGGCCATAGCGATCAGTTCTAATTCTTCCAGCCAGGTATCCGGATCCAAATTTCCATACTCAGCAATGATCACTGCCTGATCTGCAATGGGTATCTTTAACTTGCCTAAAACGGCATCAATCGTGGTTACGGGCATATCACCCTTTCAATAAGAGAATTTCAATGGACTTACTTAGTTCCTTGGCACGGTCGGAGCTAACAGCTTTTCCGCCGGTAGCACCGGCCAGCTTGCTTAAAAAGTCCCTTCCATAAGGGAATTCTTCAGGACCAACGTATATGGTCGAAATTTTGTTCTTGTATGCTCGTGCTGCTGTGAGCGCAGCTTCTTCACTGTCCGGCACTCCATCAGAGATTACGATGATTTGGATCTGTGGCAGGTCTGCAATTTTTGCATATCGCAATGCCCCCGCAAGGTTTGTACCGCCGCCTTCGTAAAACGGCACCCCGCCGGGGCAAAACTGAGCACTGTCGCTAAAGGAAATAACGGCCACTTTGCCGGGTCTGTTCTTTTGCAAATAAGCAAGCTCTTCACAGGCAACCTCATAGCGGCTTTTCCCTCCCCTGCTGTCCTGGTTGCTCATGGACCCGCTGGTGTCTACAATTGCAACAACCTCAGCGCGGGTAAAAAGCTCAGCAATAGATTTACCGCTCGATTGCGCAAGGGCTGAAATAGATCCTGGTACTATCTCTGTATTCATTGATCCCTCACTTTCATCTCTTCCATCCTTGCCCGTGTACATACTGAGCAGGAATGAATATGCTCAAAATAAAGCTTCAATATCAGTTCTTCATTACTGGTCAAAAAGCTCAGATAAAGCCTTTTCCCTTCATCACATCGTTTTGACTGTTTTACTTTTTCGTGGATGTCCATTTAGGTTTCTTTCTGCTAAAACTTCTTCCCGTGCTTATAGGGGCGCGTTTCGTTGTACGCCATTTTTGCCTTTATGGCTCCCCAAATGCGCAGCTGGCGAGCACCGCAATAATCCAGAATGCGAATAATTACGTCCGCTAATTCTTCTTCTACGATTGAAAAATCGGGAATATGAGTGCTCTTACCGCCCTTGCGTAATCCTTCCAATGCTTCGGAAAGTTCAGAGTGCATGAGAGCGATACACTCCCCGTCATTGCGCTCAGTATCCCAAAAGCCTTTATCCTTTGCGTTTTGGTGTATTGCATTTACAAGGGAACTTATTGTTACCGCGTTTGTGTTGTTAGTCATTCCCCCTCCTTCCCCGCGGGCGGTAGCGGATACCAGCGGATGACAATGCCGCAACTTTTATTGAACTCACCATGACTGAAATACAATGGGATAATGTGAATGTCACCATCGTTCAATTCGAGTTCGGTCAAGTAATAGTCTTCTGTTTCCGGCAACCGCTCTTTGGGATCATACCCATCCCGATATGCTCTCAGCTCCTCCAGCTCTTTCGTTGCAATTTCGTGGTCAAGAATAAGCGTTACGTTTGCCTCCCGCAATTTCTCTAGCTCTTCTTTCAGCTCCGCGTTCTCTGCTTCGAGGGTGGCGACACATGAAATTAGCTTATGCCTGCAAAGGTCGCTTGTTTCCTGCATCCTGTGCCATGATGACTCACCGAATAATGAGATTAATACACCTGCGGTAGTGCTGATTTTTTCCTCACTGATAGTGACTTTCTCACTTGCTTTGCTCATTGCTCACCTCTGAACTCAAAACAATCCGGCTGATCTTCACAGTGTCGTTCCGTGCACTCCGAACAGGCAAGCATCATCTCACCGCACTCACGGCATACAAGCTTGCCTGCTACCTGCGTCAATATCTCATCCCTTGCGATTTTGCAGGTGTTTTCAGTCATGCAGTGCGGGCATACTTCCACGATTTCGCTAATCACCCCTCTCACTCCTCTTGCCCCTCGGCAACCATACGCCACATATTATTCAGTACACGTCGCATTTCCTCATTCCCGCTAAGGGCATCCTCAATAAGCTCCGCAATCTTCTCTAACCTTCCTTCCGCTTTCTCGGCACGTGCGGTGAGGGATGTTATCTCGCTCCTAAAATTCCAATCAGTAATGGCGTTATTCTTGTCGCGTCCGAATACTCTAAAACCGCACTTTCCACACACAACAGCAGAATGGATAGGCCCTGTGGAATAGAAGTCCATGACTTCCTTGTCATCACTCCCGCATTTTGGGCAAGCTTTTATTTCAATCTCACTCACCTTTCACCTCCGGCATAAATGTCACTATTGCGCTTGGAAACGGGGCACTATTCTTTGCACCGCCAAATTTCAAACGCCCTCGAATAAAATCAACCCCCCCCGCATAACATAATCATGCCACCATGCGGTATCAGTGCGTGCAGGCAGCAAACAAACTACCGTAGCTCCTGCTTTCGCGCTCTCATAGGCTTTCTTAACCCAGTCGCCAATCTTGCGTCCGTAAGGCGGGTTCATCCAACAAACCCCAGTCCATTCTTGCGCTAATCCGTCTTGCTCTGGAGTGAAATATCGTTCACATTTTGCATTTTCAGGAATTGCGCAAACGTCCGTCTCAAAGCCATACCAATCATTTAGTCGGTCGAATAGCCATTGCGGTGTTTCCCAGTTATCCGACTTGCTGGAATACATACCTACATTTATCACTTCCCCACCTCCCTCTCATACTGAGCCGCCGTCTTGAGGGGACACCATCGGGGCTTCTTTCGTTCCCGAATAATCTCCTTTGAAATTCGGCGATAATTTATGTCGCACCAATTATTCTCACTAAACATAGAGAATTTTCGCCGGTCACACCCAGCGCATGACTTGGGCATATCTTCCTCACCAACAATCACAGCAAGTACTTTCATTCAGTGCCTCCTTCCAGCTGTGCACGGTACCATTCCGGCAATCCTCTGGTAATTCCTTTCGCCAATTTGGGCCAAAAGTACTTAAACAATTCCTGCTTGATCTCACCTTCACACTCTTTCAAAACATCCTGATTGACTTCTTTCAGCAACGCCGGTATGTCACGCATTGCACCTTCCAGCAAGCCGCTGTCTCTTAGATGTTGAACAGCCTTTTTCCAGCGCGCCTCGGTCTGATAAGTGCTTATCAGCGATGCCAGGATGTCGCTTTGTGTCGGATTGTTCTTACGCCAATTTTTCTGGTTTAACTCTGAAAAGTTCTGTTGAACTACTTTTGCCATTGCAACTTTCTTTTCGGCTGTAAAGACCGAATAGTTTTTGATTACAAAACCTTCGATCTGACCTCCAAGAATTGATTGCATACCTAGCCACTCTGGTTTGTGATACTCAATAGCTTCAATGGTGAAAAGACCTTCGCCGAATAACGGCACAGTTTTAAGTCCAATCCGTTTGCCTTCCTCAACAACCAACTGATAGCTCAGGTAACTTTCCACCCCATCGCAAATGTCGAAAAGGATAATATTGTGGTTAGGCACTCGCTCATAAGCAAGCGTGTTATGTTTTGGCTTTTGCAGATACTCGCCACGATAAATCCAGTTTGGCGTCAAATACTGCCAATTCTTTTTTGCCCACTCAGCCGCAAGCCCAAACATTCCGGGCGCCTCAAGGTCAATCTGAGCATTTTTCGACCGCATACTGAGGCAACCCCATTCGTCAATTCCAAACGAAATTTGCGATCCATCAATCTTTTCCTGGATGATGACAGGGCCATTTAGCACATTCTCGATTAAACGATGTCCTAACACTGTCACACTCGGATAACTGTTTATCACCCTTCACCTCCGCACAATCCCCACATCAAAAGCTTCACAAAATACACATTACGCATTGTCACCTCCCGCCGTCTGCTCTACCCAGCCGTAATAATCTTTGTTCTTCCTCATCTCATCAATAAGCTCATCAACCTTGTTTTGCGGCTTGCTGTCGTAAAAGAAAAGATTATTCTTGTTGCAAAATTCGCTGTAAGTTAAGGTTCTTAGGTGTCTACCCTGTATGTGGTAAAACCTGCAATACACTGTATTTTCGTCCCATGAGGTGACAAAGCCAGTTTGCACGTCTACCGGATAATCTTGGATAGCTTGGGTATGGTTCTTTCTGTATCTAAATAGCAAGCGTTCTGGGATATAAACGATCTGCTTTCCAACTCTCAGATCAGCTTCATTGCCGGAAACGCATTTGAGTTTCATTCAGTATCCCCTTCCATGTTCAGCTCAATCAAGCGCAATACGTTTACACCAGCCACTTTCCATGAGTGTTTTTCGCTGTCGTTTTTCAATGTGCGCTTGATTTCTGCTATGAGATTTTCCAGCCGCTCGATTTCGTCTTCAGCATCGTCAATATTGACAAGCTCAAATGCATTACATTTTGTCCCATAGTCCTCACGTGTTTCTTTTTTTGAGAGTGTGCAGGTTCCGTAATATCCGTTTTTATATCTCATTGGTGCTACACACACCCAATGCCTGCATTTTACGCAACCTTGCTTACTCATCGCTCACCTCCTTCCGGCAACGGCTGACTGTAATATCTACGCACCGCAAGCGGCTTTGTGCTGCACCATTTAGTCACAAGCTCAAGCCTCTTGCTGTCATGATAGGGCTTGCGTGATAGGCGTGCTTTGCGGTACATCGGGCAGGTATCGCCCTCGCACTGAAAACGCCACGACTGCACCCGCGGTACTCCGCTTGCCAGACTGGACGCACATTGGCCGATGCATAAATCCTTATCGTCCCTCACCCAGTACTTACAGTTAAGGCAGGTTTTGCGGTTCATTAGTACGCCTCAGCTTCATAGCGGGTGATGAAGAAGTGAATGCCACTGGCGCACTCTTGCCAGCGATCCTCACAGAACGCATCAGGTCTTACAACCTCGCCTACGCGGTAAACAAAATCTTTGTCGTTTTGACTTATGCCTTCCTCAAAACTTTTTTCTCCGTCTATGCTTTCGATCTTCACTACCTCGGCATACTCAGCCCGGCACTTTCTTCCGGTAGAGTTAGAGCGTTTTGCTTCAGCAGGTATGCGGAGCATGGCGATACGATTACCACGCAATTTCTTATAAACAATCAGGTTTCCATCCGCGACAATGCTGGTCACTGCGCTTACATAATCAGGAATGTTTTTGGCACCGCGCAGGTCGGCATCGCGCAGGTCGGCACCGCGCAGGTCGGCACCGTGCAGGTCGGCACCGCGCAGGTCGGCACCGTGCAGGTCGGCACCGTGCAGGTCGGCATCGCGCAGGCTGGCACCGCACAGGTAGGCACCGCGCAGGTAGGCACCGTGCAGGCTGGCATCGCGCAGGCAGGCACCGTGCAGATCGGCATTGCGCAGGCTGGCATAACATTCGACTTCCAGCCGAACGCCACCCTCTTTACCTTGCAACCAGGCCAGGTGTTTCGCGAGGGCATCGGGAGTAATTTTGTTGATCATGCTGTCACCTTCCGCACACTTACGGACGGATCACCTTCCCTGCGGAATTGCGTGATCTCAGGGTGCGCCTTTGCGTAACCGTCAAGGGCTTTCGTGTCCCAGCTCACACGGGGTTTGGACCATGTAAAATGATGGTGTGTGCCTTTGATGGATTGCCCTGCCTCCAAAACAACGGCCTTAATTTGCGCTTCTAACAGGCTGCGCTCAAGGCTCAGTGCTTCAAATTTCGGGGCAAATTCCGCATCCATTTCCTTTACAGCCTTTTCTTTCTCAGTAAAGTCAGTGCGTGCCTCGTTCAGTTGCTTTACCAATCCAATAAAAAGTTCGTCATTCATTTCTGCTCCTATATCCATTCCTCTACTGGTTCCTTTGCTCCCTGCGGCCATGAGACCACCAGGGTCTTTCCATCCACTACAATGTCATCCCAGGTAAATATCTTCGTTACCTCAATGAGCGAGAGTTTCCGCACCCCCTCAACCAAAATCATCCCGGATCTCAATGGACTGCGGTATCCAAAAGCCGTGTCATTTGCTGAAGGCATTAAGGGTTCTTGCCCGATTAATGCTTCCAGGGCCAAACCGGCTTCGTACATGGCGCGGGTATCGGCATCTTTCAACACATCATAGGCAGCCTTAATGCGCATAAATACTTCTGCTGCATTCGCTTCCTTACACACATCCGGGTGCCACAATTTCGCCATCCGCCTGAAGCCCGTACTGATTTCCTCATCGCTGGCCGATCTGCTCACACCCAAAAGCGAAAAGTAACTCTCTCGCTCTCCGGGTGTCGCCTTGGACCCGTCAAAAAAATCCCTCAGCACCTGTTCTGGAAAAATCACACCCCACTCTGTGCCCATCAATCCATAAGCGCACGAGCTCCCGTCCTGGCGCATCTTGCAGGTGCCTATGTATCTCACCTGCAGGCGCTGTTTAATGACCGCACTGTGGGTATCCGTAACCAATGGCAGCTGGACATCCTCACCCAAAAAGTCCTTGATCCAATCCGCAACCCTTGCCCCATGTTTTGGGTCCACCAGCCAGCACTTCCTGGATGGGTCGTACTTGCGCTCAGTAACGGGCAAGGCCTTGATGGATGCAATCAGTGAGGGATGGTATGGCGTATTTACCACCATCGCGTTCCCTTCCATCTTCAATACTGAGAGACGCTTAAATACCGTTCTGGCAAACATCTGAGCCCCCTTCTTACTCGCCCATCAAGGCTTTAGCTGCTGCCTGTACCTCTTCAAAACCACTGGGCAGCTCGCCATTGTTGGCCTTCTTTACTTCCTCTTCCCCAAAGGCATTGATCAAATCATCAAGCGTGAATTCCGGCTCTTTTGAGGCTTGGACCGTGTTGCTTAGCCGTGTCTCCAGTTCTATCCGGCGCAGGGCGTTTTCCTCTTTTTGCTTGGTTTCTGCCTCCACCCGGTTCACGCGCAAAGCATCTTTCTGGTCTTCCGTAAGCACACCATCCAGGATACTGAGCTCAAAATCATTGGGTGTTTCCTCAGCCGAGGGTTCCCGATCACCAATGGGATCATTCCAGTAATCCAGTATTCGGCCCCAGGTACAGGGGTTTACCTTTCGGGGCAATACGTTCACAGGCACAATGCCATTCTCATTTGCCTCTACCTTGCTCAGACGTTTGAATAACAGTCCTATTGGCGCGGGACCATCGGGGTTATGACGCAGCCAGATCCGCATCCTGCTTTTTTCCACCACGGGTTTTTTGCAGTCTGGAACCTGTGCGCCGGTTTTTACGGCTCCAATCGTATGGTCCTTCAAATGAGTAACCAAAATCACCAGCGGCGCCACTTCCATCATCTTATCCAGCACAATGGCTTCATAGTCAAACGATGCTTTCCAGATCTCAGCGCCTTTGATGTCACCTTTGGAGCTGTAATATTGCTTGTATTTCAGCGGATCCTTCTGAACTACAGGATGAAAGGTGTTCTCAAAACGTGTCCAGGTGTCAAAAATCAACGCCTTGAAATTCTTCCCCTCCAGCTTGCTCAGTTCGGACATGACCAAATTGTGGAATTCAATTTCTCTCATTGCCAAAGACATCTTGGTCAGGTTAATGTATGCCCCTAATGGAGTTCCATTTGCCTTCAATGCATCCGCAATCGGCTGTGTCTTGACATCATCGTCAAAAAAAGCAATCTCCGCAGGTTTAAACCCGCAAGCCAGTGCGAATGTGGTCTTGCCCGTATCCGGCTCCCCGGTAACATGGATCAGACCTGTAATAGGGTTGGTGTTTTTTGTTTTGCTGCTCATTGTTTCCTCTTTCTTCTATCTATTCGTCTTCTACGGTGATTATTTCCAGGCGCTCATTAGGTCCTAGCTTCAACGCGCCTCTTATTGCCTTTTGTGTGCTCTTGGGTATCCCCTTGTATTCCCGCTCAGGGTCGGTAAGCCCTACCAATGCCCAGGCAGGTAATCCGCCTGCATAGTCCATGGCAATCTTCAGACGGTCCATGCCAATCCCAGGCAGCGATGCCAAAATCTGATGCCCTGGGCTCAGTATGGAGGGTGGTTTAGGGGGGAGTATTTGCGTTTCTGCCTTATGAGGCCGATTTGCCAGCCGGATGACTAATTTTTCATAATCAGCGTCCGATGCAGCAAACACCACCGGTGTTCCCATCTCCTGAATACTGAGTAATGCCCCCTGGATCGAATTCCAGTTCCAGCCAGTCACCCCGCGGGGAGTAATCGCCTTTCCCTCAGGGCTTGGATAAAACTGCCCCGTGATAACAAGGTACGGCCAAATGGTGTCAATCGTTTCCATCCGCAGCTGAGCTTCCAGCCTTGCCTGCGCACACTTTGCAGACTGAACAAAGAGCCGCTCGTTTCGCAGTGAATTTAGAAAGTCATCCGGTGTCTTGCGCTCGATAATCAGCATGCAGTCATCTTCGCAAAGCACATGCAGATCACCATAGTCCAGCTGGGCTACAGCAGTAGGCACCCCGCCAAAACTCAGTTCCTGTACCCACTTTGGTTCCCTGCTGTCAATGATCACAGTCGCTATTCCCATCTTCCAAACCTTTCTTTACTGAGTAAAAAGCCGTGCCTGGGAGTCGAACCCAGAGGGCAAAGGAGGAAACCCTGGCCGTCCGCACGGGTCTTGTTAGTTTTGTTTCACCGAGGCCAAAAACTGTTCTGTCGCCTCTTTATCTCGGTATTCAGCGAGTAGCTGTGCCTGCCAGGGTTCCATTTCCCCCGGGTCGGCAACATAGGCTTTTACAAAATCATCGTTTCCGATCTGCGTATCCTTCACAGGGGTGTAAAGCTCAGTCATCTCCATCACGCTCCCGCAAGTTCTTTCTCTGCCAGGGCGCCAAACTCCACGCCATCTACGTCAAAAAACTTGGCCATCACGGGGGAACCTTTTATACGTGGATCAGCCGCGGTCTTCACTTCCTCGACTGTCTTTTTGCCTCTGGCTGCAGATCGCACGGTTGCCTGCAGCAGTTTGTATGCGGCTTCGTACTCTTTCTGACCGGCAGGCAAATTACCAGGCTCTTCTTCTTCCTGGGGCTTTTCATCCTCAGATACATAGAGGTAATCCTTGGTGCAGTCATCCTCAGTATCAAAAACCTTTGCGATCTTCAGGAAGGTCTTGTTTTTGGTCTCACCCTTTCGGTTAACATAGGTCTCTCCGGTCGGCTCAAAACTGGCTCTCACATACTTGCCGTTGATCTCACTGGGCTCTACTCCCAAATCCTTGATCGCTTTCTGCACCTCTGCCCACTCCTTGGAGCTTTGGATCATCTGGCGCTCAACAGGCCCTGCGTTCATTGCGTCAATGGGCAGTACACTCAGATCAATCGCCCATACCATGCTTTTGTGCACGCTGGCGTCAAACGGAACGCGCCCTTCACCCTTTACCAGGGCAGCTTTCCAGGGGGCCAGGCTGAACAGTCCCCAAACCTCATAAGGCGCGGGCACATAAATTTCATTCAAAACATCCATTTCAGACATAGTTATTTCCTTTCATTGTTTATTGATTCCTTGTTTGGTGATACATGCTTGTTTTTTGCTGTCTCTATAGATTCCTCCTCAGTAACCGGAATAAGGTGTTCCGGGTAAAACCGTCTCTTATTTGTGGGGCACCAGCCTTCATGACTCCAGTCATCCCAGGGGTCTCCATGCAAGGCTTCTACTTCAAACATCATTTGCCCCCTCAGGTCCTTTACTGAGCCCACAATCTCAGCCAGGCAATACCCCGAGTAGGACCGGCACGGCACGCGGTAGATCACTTTCGCCTCCAGGGGTCGCAGTCAAAAAAATCTTCCAAAAAAGCGTAGATAGCACAGACTGTCATAATTCCCGCGAACAGAAACGAATAAGCGATTACTAATTCCATGGCCTTACCTCTCTAGGATCGGGCGTTCAGAATAAGCGCCTGATTGAACAAATCCACTTCGTCCGCCCTGAATACTTCCGGCAGGCCCTCCACCTCTTCCGCAGGAACTGCCTTGTAAGGTATCGGACTCAGCCCCACAACCAGGTCCTTGCGCCAGATGTACAGCTTCTTTCCCCTTATCGCTGTGCTTATGCTGCCCTTCTTAAAAACCCACCACGCGCTCTGCATATGGTTAATCCGCTGCCTTTTCATCTCTTCATGCGTGGTCTCGGGCGGAAAGCTTGCGCATAGTACTTCCCCTGGCTTCAGGTATTTCATCCGCTCAATAAATTCCGCGTTCCGCGTCATCAGCGGTGTCGGCTTGGGTATCTCTTTAACTACCCGGTAACTTCTTGGTGTGTTTTCTAGATCCTTGCTCATCGGTTCCTCCTTCTTTGTCTGATAGAATCCTCTCAGTAGAGAAAGGATTTCTATGGCTAAACTCTCTTTTCGGGATTGGCTTTTGGCTCAGGCGCACCGGGATGATCCAATCGCTCATCTTGCTGAAGATGTGCGCAGGGATATGAACTGGCCGGGCCACAAAATCCCGAGTACACGCGCCGGGATACGGGCTTGGCGGCAGCACATTCGTCTCCGGACTTACAATCCTGAGATCCATCAATTACTTGAAATGGCTTGGCAGGAATACCAAACTTGGTCTGGCAATAATTCCTGATCTGAAGCTCCGTTTGGAGTGCCCACTGCATCACAAAGTTGTCAATCGGCACAGACTTCGGAAAAAATTTGTAGTAGATATCTACAGCTTCTTCCTCAGTTAATAGGTATGTTTCAGTATGAAAAATAGGCCTATATAACCAACTTTTGTTTTCTTCATTAACTTTCATTTTTTCTCCTTATCTCTGTTTACAGATATCTTTGACTGTCTCAATTGCATCATTCGCTCGGTGAAGTTTTCCAATTGCGCGCCCCACCAGGCGGTAGATATCTTCTTTATTCAGTGTGGCATTGACGATCGTCTCCAGGTCCACCAGGGCTTCAGCGATGTAAAAACTGGTTTTGTCCGCAAATTGCGCGCTGATATACCCATTTGGTCTTGCCCTCGTTGCCTCGTTGGATGTGGCCATTTCGCAGTTGTCGGTCAAATTCATTGCGATTTCGCCGCAAGTTGAATTTCTCTATCCTGGACTGTGCTACCCTCAGGATTGCGGCGGTCGAATTCCTGGCGGATCAGCCAGGCGACTTGGTTACCGTAGGAACGGAGATCTTCCCTCGCCATTGCCTGGAGCATGTCCGCGGCTTCAAGATCGTTCATTTGGATCATGTATGTGGTTTTTGTTTTTTCTGTCATTGTGCCTTGTTTTTGCGTTATGGGTGATTTTTTATCACCTACTGACAATTATAGGCATAATAAAGAATTTGTCAAGGGGTGATTATTACTCACCCAAAGGAGTGTTGCAAAGTGGTAACTTTATATTGTCTTATGGAAACAAGCTTGCCTGAATGGCTAACAGAACAAATGAAAGAGCGAAGTATCACCGCGGCGGAGTTATCCAGGAAGTCGGGTATCTCTGCTCAACAGATTTCGCGTCTTCTTGCCGGTCAACGCGGGGTTAGTGAAGTGTCCTTGCGCGCAATATCTGAAGCATTGAATATCCCCCCGGAAGTAGCCTTTCGAGTAGCCGGGTTTTTACCTCCAGTGTCAGAAAAAACGGAAGTGCACGAACAACTTTTGTATCTGTTTGACCAAATGGATACAAATAAGCGCGCGGAACTACTATCTTATGCAAAGTTCCTAATTAACAGAGATTAGATGTGGAAATTCAAAATATCGAAGAACTTGTTGAGTTAATAAAGTCCTTGAAGCGTAGAGGGGATTTGGAAGGGGCTAAGAACATCTTGCATCAATGTGTAGAATTTATAGATCTTCATTATGGCCCTGAAGACCAAAAACCACCCTGGTATCACCAACAATTGGGAATTATCTACAGAAAACTTGGTCTGGTGGAAACTGGCACTTACTTTTCGCGCAAGTCAGATGAAATAATTCTGAATAATTTTCGTATTCATGCACTGCAAGTGAATGCCTTGGAAGATTGGATCCGTGTGAAATATTATCCAAATGGGCCAGTTATCACCAAAAAGGTTTTAGATGCAGCGCATCGACTTTACAAGGAAAACGGAAAACAAGTCCTTGATAAGTATTTACTGGAAAGCAATAATGCTATCGCCTGTTCAAAATAATGGTTATTTCCCACCCAAAAAAGTGGAGGTAAATGTACTTTCGTGTTCCGTCGATAAAAACTTTCAATTCAGATCCCCTTTTAGGTTCAAGGTGGGTATCAAAGTAAGTGTGAGGTTGTAACATTATAGAACGTTTGTTCTATAATTGCAAGGGTAAAAGATAGAGGATCTTATACTCAGTAATAGTAAGACGAATTACCATCCCTCCGTATAGTAACCTCGCACTTTATCAACTGAGCCGCTGGTACGATAGCAATGGAAAATTGGGACGTTATCGGACACGGGATCAAAGTGGTAAGGCATTAGCCTTCCAAGCTAACATTCGCCGGTTCGAATCCGGTCGCCCGCTTTTTTGTTTTATATGAAGCCATCTCTTCCTTCACGCCGGCGCAGGATAAAAGCCGAACCATATCATTGCCTCTTGCAAAAGATATAATGTAGCTATAATGATGAGCATTGTGTTCAACAAAGGTCTGCGACTATGAACTATCTGGTCACCGGCGGAGCAGGTTTTTTGGGTGCTGCACTGGCTAACCGTCTCTCGAAACAAGGGCATCATGTCCGGGTTTTGGATGACCTGAGTGCTGGGGACGAAAGCAAACTGGCTGCTGATATTGAATTTACCTGCGGTGACGTAAACGATAAACCTTTGCTTTGGGCGCTTTTGCAGGAAGTTGATTGTGTGTTTCACCTGGCCGCAAAAGTTTCCGTACCCGAATCTTCCCTCTTTCCCAGAGATTACAACAATGTCAATGTTTCCGGAACAGTTACCCTCATGGAAGCCATCCGCGATGCCCGTATTCGGCGCATTGTGCATGTTTCGAGCGGGGCGGTTTATGGGCCTCAGCCCGAGCTTCCCTACCGCGAGGCTGCTCAGGTAAATCCTGCTTCTCCTTATGCTGTCTCCAAGCTTGCCTCAGAGTTTTATGTGCGCGAATTGGCTGGTGAGGCGGGGGTAGAGGCCGTTATTTTGCGCGTGTTCAATGCCTATGGTCCCGGTCAGCGTATACCCAACAGTCATCCGCCCATTATTGCAAACTACCTTAAACACGCGCTCACAAATGGTTCCATTGTCATTCATGGTAATGGTACCCAAACGCGCGATTATGTCTACGTGGACGATGTTGTCAATGCCCTTACTGCAGCGGCCAATGCCAACCATGTTGACCAGGAAGTGATCAATGTAGCCAGCGGAGTGGAAACCAGTGTTTTAGAGCTTGTACGATTGGTCCGCCAGGTTACAGGACGCAAACCCGAAGAAATCTTTAACCCTCACAAAAGCGGCGGTCTGGATCGCATGTGTGCAGATATCAGCAAAGCGTATAAACTCCTCAACTACTTACCCCTTACATCGCTGGAAACGGGCCTGCGCCTTACCATCGAACGCGACCCTCAGTTTAATGCCGCCTAGACCAGCCCCATTACCGCGCAGTTTTTTTGAAAGTCCAGCCTGGCAAACGGCACCCAAGCTCCTGGGCTGTCAAATTGTGCGTACTTTTAAAGAGGGCGCTGCCCGTGTTTTAATCACCGAAACAGAGGCCTATCAGGGTACTGAAGACCTGGCTTGCCATGCCCGCAGTGGTCTTACGAAACGCAATGCTGCGATGTTTGGTCCTCCCGGCCATGCTTATGTCTATTTCACCTACGGTATGCATTGGATGCTCAACATTGTCTGCGAAGCAGAATCCTATCCGGCTGCTGTGCTGATTCGGGCTGTACATCCCATTGCCGGGGCAGAGCTTTTGGAATCTCGCCGGCCAAATCTGGCGTATCGTTCCAACTGGCTGAACGGTCCCGCAAAACTGACACAGGCACTGGGAATTGATCGAGAGGAAAACGGTGCCGATGTCTGCGACTGCCAGGCGGCGCTCTATCTTGCTCCGGGTATCTCTGTGCCCTTAAAAGCTATTCAAAATGGGCCGAGGGTTGGGATTGCATATGCACCCGAGCCTTGGAAGAGTATGCCCTGGCGTTGGCGGATTCGTCCCCAGGAACTATCTGCAGCAGTGGCAAAGGTATAATTCAGATACTATGTTCTTTCAGAGAAAAAAATCAGAAGCAAGTTTTAACGTTGACCCTGTCATTGAGCGTGTTACTTCCGTTATTGGTTCAGGTATCAATTGGCGGGGCGACCTTCAGGGGCGAGGTGGTATTCGCATTGAGGGAACATTTGAGGGGGAACTCAAGATTGATGGTCTGGTAGTGGTAGGGGAAACTGGCAGGGTCACCTGTAACTTGCTTATTGCAGAAGCGCTGATTGTTGCCGGTCAGGTAAGAGCGAATATTCAAACCAAACGGCTCGAAATTCGTTCCACAGGGCGCATATGGGGCGATGTTGTTACTACCTCTTTCAGCAGTGAAGATGGAGCCTTCCTACGGGGTCAGATGCGTATGGAAGAAAAGCTGGAGCTCGGTTTTCAGCCACAGACACAGGCAGAAGATGCCGCCGCTTCAGAGGCTTCGGCTGCCTCTGCCGAAGCACAAGCAGAAGTAGTTTCCAGCGGTACTACACCCATACTGGTACGTAGTGATAGCCAGCCTGAGCCCGATGAAACGGGCAAAATCCCTGCTCCCTGGGCAGATTAATAAGTATATTATTTGAAAGGTGTGTCTAACACGATGGTCACAGGGCCATCGTTATGGATTTCCAGCAACATTTCGGTACCAAAGTGACCCGTTTGGACTTTTAGTCCGTGTCCGCGCATCAGATCACAAAAAAGAAGATAAAGCGGTTCAGCGAGTTCAGGACGTGCAGCATGAACAAAGGAGGGGCGCCGGCCTTTACGTACATCTGCAATCAGAGTGAACTGTGAAACTACGATCACTTCTCCGCCAACCTCCAAACAGCCCAAATTCATTTTGCCGGCATCGTCGTTAAAAATTCGCAGTTCAGCACACTTTTTTGCCAGTTCGCGCGCATCGCTTTCCTGGTCCTCATCGTCAACCCCCAGCAGTATCAGCATTCCTTTGTCAATCGCTGCGATCTCCTGCCCCTCTACAAACACAGCCGCTTTCCGAACTCTTTGAAGTACAGCACGCATTGGTTTTCTTCTCCTATTTTGATTTCATCCAGGTTTCAATAATCAAACTTGGCACGTTTTGTTTTTGCACCCGAGACAATCCGGCCTCTCCAAAGACACGCTGGAACAGGTCCGAATTCTGCTGTCTGCCCGCATCATAAACCCCATATTGCACCCTTATCAGCTCTTTCGGCAAAACGATCTTCAAGTCTGCAAGAAAAGGATCCGCTTGCGATATCTCTGCTTCCCAGAGCTGAAAGATAGCACCTGGGGCCAGCACCCTGGACAATTCAGCAGCTAAGGCTGGTAAATCGTCAATGGCAAAGTACATCAGGCTAAAGAAACTGGTGCAGGCGTAAAAGCTTCCCGCGCTAAAGGGCATCTGCAAGGCATCGGCAGCAAGGGGATTTTTTCGGTCCGGTGCCTCTAAAAGCTCATCCAGGCGCCGGTCCAGGGCAATGCTTGTCTGGGGATAAAGGCGCGAAATCACAGCCTCACCGCCGCCACCCAGGTCCAGGATCTTTTCAGCCCAAAGCTCTGGTTTCAGCTCAATCGTAAACATTTCAGTTCCAGGGTTCTTCACCTGCTGCTCCAAAAAGAGCGATCAGCTTTGCAGTATTGTAAACGCAAAATTCCTTTGAAAGAAAATGACACTGATATAATGCTGAGGATGCAAGCAGCGCAAATTGTAGCGACACCAGAAGCTCTTCAGGATTTTATTCATTCCCTCAACCAAGAACCTGCATTTGCTTTAGATACGGAATCAAACAGCCTTCATGCCTATTACGAACGTGTTTGCCTGATCCAGGTCTCTACAGCCAGTCAGGATTTCATTATTGACCCGTTGGCATTGACAGATTTAAGCCCTCTGGCACCGCTCATGGCAAACAAAGGCATCCAAAAGGTTTTGCATGCCGGCGATTACGATATTGCTTGCCTTAAGCGCGACTTTGGTTTCGAATTCGCCAACCTGTTCGACACAATGCTGGCTGCCACAACCCTGGGTGAGACTAATTTGGGTTTGGCTGCCTTGCTTGAAAGCCGCTTTGGACTCAAACTGGAAAAGAAATTTCAGCGGGCTGATTGGGGAAAACGGCCGCTTATGCCAGCGATGTTAGCCTATGCGCAGACCGATTCACGCTACTTATTGGCTCTGAGAGATCTTTTAATCCCGGACCTGATTGCGACAGGCCGGTTTGAAACCTTCAAAGAAGATTGTGCCGCTCTGGCGCTGGTTCCTGCAGCCGCCAGCACACACGAACTACGCCTCTGCCATGTCAAAGGTGCCCAAGCCCTTAAGCCTAAACAGCTGGGGCTACTGCGTGAGCTGCAAATTATGCGGGAAAACCTGGCCAAAAAGTATGACAAGCCCCCTTTTAAAATTCTGGGCGATCGCGCCCTGGTTGAGCTTGCAGTCAATCAACCGCGCTATATGGAAGAGCTGCAGCTATTACCCTCACTCACACAGAGACTAGTTCGCCGTTATGGGCGAATTGTCTTGCAAACTATTGCGGCTTGGCGCAGTAAGCCTTATTCGTTGAAACTCCCGCATCCTCCCCGCAGAGACGATGAACGCTGCAACCGCCGCGAAAAACTGGCCAATTGGCGCAAAGAAGCAGGCAAACAAGAAGGCCTGCCCTCACATGTTATCTTGCCCAAAGACCTTCTCGACACCATCACTGCAAGGCCGCTAAGCTCCCATGCAGATCTCAAGAGCCGTATGGCAATAAGTCCAAGCCGTTACCAGCGCTATGGTCAGGAAATCTATCAGCTCTTAACAAAGGAGACTTCATGAAATTAAGCATCCTTGGTGCTGCCCGTACTGTTACCGGTTCTATGCACCTCCTGGAACATAATGGTTATCGTATGCTTTTAGATTGCGGTTTGTTTCAGGGTAAACGCCAGCAAACGTATGATACCAACTTACATTTTCCCTTTGATCCCAAAAGTCTGGACGCGGTGGTCCTTTCACATGCGCACATTGATCACAGCGGGAATCTGCCTAATTTGGTAAAAAATGGCTACAAGGGAAATATATATGCCACTTCGGCTACGGTGGATTTGGCCAATATCATGCTGCGCGACTCGGCTCACATTCAGGAGCAGGATGTCAAGTACGTTAATAAAAAGCGCAAACGTCAAGGTCTGCCCCCAGTTGAACCGCTCTATACCCAACAAGATGCACTTGAAACGGAACCTCTTTTTAGGACGATCTGGTATGGTGCCAAATTTGAACCGATACCCGGGGTAAAGGTTAGATTGCACGATGCCGGGCATATTTTAGGTTCGGCTGGAATTTCTATTGACTGGGAAGATCAGGGCCAGCCGAAACGTCTCTGGTTTTCGGCTGATATCGGACGCTATGGCGCGCCAATTTTGCGCGATCCGGTGCTTCCTCAAGGGGCTGAAACCCTGCTGATGGAATGCACCTATGGGGATACCCCCCACCTGAGCTTAGACGAAGCATATGATGATCTGGTGGATATTATTAGCCGCACAGTTCGGCGCGGCGGCAAGGTTATTGTTCCGGCTTTTGCAGTAGGACGAACACAAAATCTGAGTTATCTCTTGAGTGAGGGTATTGAAAGGGGAGAAATTCCCGATATTCCGGTGGTTGTAGACAGCCCTCTGGCTGTGAACGCTTCAGACATTTACCGGAAACATACGGAATGCTACGATGATGAAACCTGGGAGTTTATTGCCAAGCACCGCATGAAAGGCCTGGAGTTCGATAACGTGATCCTTACCCGCAGTGTCGAGGAGAGCAAGGCACTCAACGAGTATAAAGATCCAATGATCATCATTTCAGCAAGCGGCATGGCTGAAAGCGGCCGTGTTTTGCACCACCTCAAAAACAATATCGAAGATGGAAAGAACACGATCCTGATTATTTCCTGGCAATCACCGGATACCCTTGGCCGCCGCCTGGCCGATGGCGACCGTAAGGTTAAAATCTTTGGGGAGGAATACTTCAGAAAGGCAGAGGTTGTCATTATCAACGGCCTCAGTGCACATGCCGGGCAGGATATGCTTTTGGAATATGCCCTGGCAACGAAGGATACGCTCAAAAACTTAATTCTTATCCATGGTGAGGAAGATCCGGCGCTTGCCCTAACGGCTAAAATGAACGAAACCGGTGCTCTCCCACAGCCGGTTTACGCTGAAAAGGGGCAAAGTTTCGAGCTTTAGGCTTGCAGCCACAGTGTTCCGTAAAGCTATGATTTGAGGAACGTACCCGCTAAAAGAACAGCAAAACGTCTGGCATCTGCGCCAGACGTTTCCCTTTTCCCCTTCTCCGCGGGAAAATTTGCGACTAGAGGTCGCGTTGACAATCTTTGATAAAAGCCTCATTCAGGTCCACAACCAAGTCAGCGTATCGAACCAGTTCGGGTGCCAGCTGGGTGCCTGAAGAATATACTTCGGTGTGTTTGCCGCGTTCTTGCAGCATGCGCAGCAGTTTTTCAAAGTCACCATCACCGCTTACCAGCGCGATGGTATAGTAGTGCTTGCATAGTGTGATGGCATCGAGTGCCAGGGCAATATCCACCCCTTTTTCCTTATACGAATCGCCGCGGCTCTTAAGTACGCCTTCCACCACTTGCAGGTTAGGAATGCGGTTTAACGCAAAAATGAACTTGCGTTGTTTCTCAGCGGAAAGCTCGTCGTTTTCGCTTTCATCCATTAAAGCCATGTACAGGTAAGCCCGAAAAAGCTGCCGATCACCGGTGATCTTTGTAATAAATTTTTGATAGTCCAAACGCAGATTGGTGGTCTTAAAGTCGATCAGGTAATGCAGGTTTTGGAAGTCAATAAAAATAGCTACACGTTCATTCATAGAGCTCATTTTATCTTAATCTGTATTCAGCGTCTCTTTCTGTTTGTACTGGGAGTACGACAGCTAATTATTTGCAAAGGCAGCTTTTATGCGCTGGTGCTCAGCTGTTCGCGCAGTTCCAGCACTTGTCTGCGAATCTTGTCGTCCGTTTCAATCATAGTTGCCACTTTGTCGCAGGCGTAAATTACGGTGGTGTGGTCGCGGCCACCGAATACTTGCCCAATCCGCGGCAGCGAAATGCCGCTTTGTTCGCGCAGCAGGTACATTGCTACCTGACGGGGAAGCACAATGTCCTTGGTGCGATTTTTGCTTACCATATTATCCTGGCTTACCCCAAAGAATTTCGCGACTGTTGCTAACACCTCAGAGGGGCTTAGCTCGGTCTTTTGGGGTAAATAGTCTGCCAGGGCATTCTGTGCCAAAGTGATATCCAAGGGCTGACCAGAAAGGTCGCTAAAGGCCAGCACACGATTCCAGGCACCTTCCAGTTCGCGAATATTTGCCTGTACCTGGCGAGCAATCAGCTCCAAAACTTCTGCAGGAAGTTTCCGCCCTGCTTTTTCGGCTTTGCTGCGTAAGATAGCCAAACGGGTCTCGTAATCGGGCGCCTGAATGTCCACGGTTAGCCCCCATTCAAAACGCGAGCGCAGCCGCTCCTCCAGCGTAGAAAGTGCTTTAGGAGCACGGTCGCTGGACATTACAATCTGTTTTTCCTGATTGTGCAAGGCATTAAATGTATGGAAGAATTCTTCCTGGGTTTGGGTTTTTCCGGCGATAAACTGAATGTCATCGATCAATAAAACATCTACTTCACGGTACTTTTCCCGCATGGCAGCCTGCGTTTTGCCCCGAATAGCAGATACCAGATCATTGGTGAATTCCTCACTGGATACGTAAAGTACCTGTTTACCCGTGTAGGCTACTGCATTGCCAATCGCATGTAAAATGTGGGTTTTGCCTAAACCTACACCTCCGTACAAAAAGAGGGGGTTATAAGCGCTGGCCGGGTTCTCTGCAACGGCCATACAAGCGGCGTGCGCCAGTCGGTTGCTGGGGCCAACCACAAAGTTCTCAAAGCGATAGCGGCTTACCAAACCGCTGGTATTTGGCACGGTTGGGTCTGGCTGGTTTAGTTGCGGTTCTTCGCTGTAGCAATCTTCTTCTACAGGAACATGACTGGTCCCCACGCGAAATACCACTTGCATCTTGCTCCCCATCAGCCCGGAAAGTTTGTTGCTGATCAATTGAGAAAGGCGCCCCTCCAGCCAATCGCGGGCGAATGCATTGCCAGTGCCAATCTCAAAACGAGCCAGCCCGCTATCGTAGTTAAGAAACTGGGTGTTTTTCACCCAGGTATCAAAACTAGCTTTGGGTAGCTCTATTCTTAATTGATCGACGACTGCTCGCCACGCTTGCTCTGGACTCATGCGCAACTCCTGTGCCTCGCTCTCCTGACGAGGCGATGATTGTCTTAAATTTGATTGTATCGCCCTGTTTTTGCCACATCAGCATCACTGAGGCTGGTGGTTGGTTAGGCGTTGGATGAAGGATTCTAATCCACAGCACCCTTTTTAGGCAAGCTCTTTTCGCCCAAAACATCTAAAACTAATCGATTCTTTAAGATTCCATTAATGTTAAAAAGTCTCAGGCTTGCGAAACAATAATTTTGTACCCGTTATTAATTTCCAAGAACAGTATTTGGCAGGAAAAACGCAAGTTTTGACCACCATATCTGGGGGTATGGGCAATAATGTACTCCAAAAATCCTGCAATTGGGGGCAGGGCTCTTAGCCCTGCTCTGGAGGACTATCTGGCAGTTTGGCAGGATAGTAATGCGTATTTGTGAATCGAGCCAAGATTCCTTTTTAGCTTCTGCTTCAGGCGCTAGTCTTCGGTAAGCATCATTTTGGCCGCGCGGCGGCCGATCTCAACCGCAAAGTTCGTGCCTCGGTCCCAGGGATACACTTGGCTCATAGACGCAAAATAGAGCCCTGGTAATGGTGTTTTTATTGCTGGTATATTGCGGGAGTGATTCACCAAGGGAATCGGTTGTGCATAAGCCGTTTTGCTTACCCAGCTCTGCTTTACCCAGCTGGGATCAAAAGCAGGGTTGATCTTTTTGAGATGTGGCAGAAATTCGGCTTTCAATTGCTCATCACTTTTGCTAAAGTTAGGGTGATCGGTTTCAAGATAGTCGCCAATATAAAGCACGTGATCACCGCCGAAGTACTCGGGTTTGAGGAAGTTTGTGTGTTCAACCAGGGCCAAAAAGGGGTAACCTGCCTGCTTTGGTATGCTGTACCAGTAATATCCTTCTCTGCTCAGCTGTCTGTCCAGGGTAAGGGTCATTACCACTGCTCCCATACTCTTTAGGCTTAATAAACTTTCCAAATATTCTTTGGGCAAGGCAGGGGCCATAGCTGCTAATCTGCCTGGGGATAGGGTAACTAAAACCTGGTCAAAAACTTGAGATTCGCCCTTTTCTGTAAGCAGAACCACACCGCTTTCGGGTCCAGGGCTAATCGACTCTACCGCTTCCTGATAACGAATTCCTACTCCCAGCTCTTGCAGTTTCCGCGCAAAGCGGTCTGCAAAAGCCTGGAAACCACCGGTGAAAGTGCCCAATTTTGTTGTGCGGGCATGCAGGCGAGCCCACATCCAGGCCATACTTACCTTTTCAGCCCAGCGCTGCCCAAACTTACCCTCCATCATTGGCAGCCACATTTCTTCGTATACCTTATTGCCGGCATACTTGCGCATCCAGGCATCGGTTGTGGTTTGTTCCAGCTTGCGCCAGCTATTGGTAAGACGCAGATAGACACCCACCAGCCCAAAGCGGATTTTATTGATTCCCCAGCCCAAGCCTGGAT
This sequence comes from Anaerolineaceae bacterium, assembly GCA_040772305.1. Classification (GTDB taxonomy): domain Bacteria; phylum Chloroflexota; class Anaerolineae; order Anaerolineales; family Anaerolineaceae; genus Mesolinea. The sequence continues at coordinate 219,836 of JAXGYK010000001.1, read as the reverse complement.
AAAGCAGGGCATTCTTGATACTGTCAAAGGGATAAAACTTACCCTTATGATACATAACTGTTACAGGTGTTGGAAACTGCACATCTTCCCGCCAGCCCAGCTCATCGATAAGCCCCAGCATGTGTTTGTCCGAAGCAAACCAATGATGGTAATACCACTCTACGCTCCAATCCCAATGCGGGAGTTTAAAGCCAGCAGCCAAACCACCCGGGCGGTCTGCAGCCTCATAGATGGTTACCTCTTGCCCCTGGCGCACCAGATCCCAGGCGGCCGAAAGCCCGGCAAATCCTGCTCCAACAATTGCGATTTTTCTTTTTTTACTCATTTTGCTCCTCCTTCAGAACGCCATTATCAAAAGTGGAGGCGCTGTATTCATCAGGCTCTGAGGCGGCTGCAGTCTGGAAAGACGCTTTTGGCTCAGCCTCTTCTTCATTCCGATAACTTTGCTGCAAGGCTGTCAAATCACTCTTGAAAGAAAGTCCTTCCCTCAGGAAGAGAATCAAGCCCAGTACCGTAAGCGGTATCCAAAGCGCTGCCCGAAGCAATAAAGCATAACCTGTTGCCTGGTCAGGGCTAACTCCAAAGAGCTGCAGCATGGTTTTTGCTGCGGCATCAAAGGTACCCAGTCCGCCTGGGGCAGCTGGGATCAGCAGAACCAGGTTTACTACTCCTATCATCAGTAGCAATGCCCCAAAGGGAATATCCAAGTTTAAGGAACGGGCAAGTGCCCAAAACAGACCCCCTTCAGTTATCCAAACTGCCACGGAAAGCATAAAGACTTTCAGCGTTTCCAAAGGTGAGCGTAATACCATCAGGCCTGCAAGAAAGCGCTCAACTATGCTGCTGAGTGCTGGGCGGACCTTGGCAGGCACGAAACGCTGAATGAACCAATCAAAAAAAGCTTGTGAATGGCGCGGAAAGGCAACCATAGCCAGAAAAATCAGCAAGGCAAAAATAAAAACAAAGGTCCCAATTACCGCTCCGCGTTGAATCCCTGCAACCATTCCAATGTCACTCGTCATTGCTGTAAGCGTGCCTATATTGAGCAGGACCAAACCCATCACTACAATGGCATCAAAAAGTCGCTCGACAAAAATGGTTGCTAAAGAACCAGAAATCTCGATGTCCTCTTTTTGTTTCAGCAAAACGGAGCGCAAAACCTCGCCGGCGCGGGCTGGGTAAATATTATTGCCCATGTAGCCGATCACCATCACTTCAGCCACGGTGGGTAAAGGCAGATCCTTCAGCGGTTTAAGCAACAGCTTCCAGCGCAGGGCTCGCAGCCAGGTAGGAATCAAATACAATAGCAGCCTACCTAGGATCCAAATCCAGTTCGCCTGCGAAAGTGCGCTTGTTACCCCTCCAAAGTCCACTTTTCGAAAAGCGAGCCACAGAAAAAGCGCCGAAATGCCGACGCCCACAAAAAAGTGCCACTTCTTGATCTTCATAACCTGGATTGTACCCGATACAAGGGGTTAATCAAAAAAGCACAGGCTGCGAAAAGCCCGCCTTAATCAAGGTTTTGCTGGGTTTTAAGCCAGGAGTTCACAGTGGTAGAAAGCAGCTGATCTCCCTGATAATGCAAACCGTTCAAGCCCAGGGCTCTTGCAGCATTTATGTTTTGCAAGCTGTCATCAACAAATAAAATCTCCCGGGCAGGAAGTTTGAAACACTCGATCATCTTCTTAAAGAAGACTTGGTGCGGTTTTCCAGCTCCAGCAAGGCTGGGGTTCAGGAAAAACTCAAAGTAGCTGGCTATCGGCAAGCTTCCAAACCAGTCCAAAAGATAGCTCAGGTGGTTACTGGCCAGACAAAAGCGAAGTGCGGGTAGCTGTTCAAAAAGAGCAGGCTCACGCAGACTATACAGGTGCTGGATAATCCAGCGGGTCTCCTGCTCTACTTGCTGGGGGCTCAAGCCGGTTTCGTCGGCAATGTGTTGAAGAAATGCGGCGCTCTCATTGATGAACCCAAACATAGATTTAATCTTATTTTGCAGCGGATTAAGAACAAGCAGTTTTTCTTGCCCAATGACACCTACAAAATCAAATGCGATGGCTTTGATCATCCAAGCAACCTCAATAATGCTGTATTTATCTTACTCCTTATGTCGGCAAAAGCACGGCTGTTTTTAGAAAAACCTGCCAAATGATCATTTGATTCAACCTTGTATTCTGTTGATCAAAACCCTGCCAGCCTTGGATTTTGCCAAAAGGGCAGGATAACTAGAGTTATGCCAGGTTTGCCTTTACTGACAATTGGCTGTCCAGCCGCGGATTAGTCCGGGTTTTTCTTTTCTCACTGCTATAATTCAGGCGCAATGTCACTGCTTACTGCCCAAAACCTGGGCCGCTCTTTCGGTTCGGTAGATATCTTCGAGGGAATAAATCTTTCGATTTCTGCGCGTGCCCGCATCGCCATTGTAGGGCCCAATGGAATTGGCAAAACCACCTTGCTGCGTATTTTAGCTGGCGAGGATAATCCAACGGAAGGATCTGTACACTGCGCACGTGGATTGCGTATAGGTTATTTACCGCAAAACGCTAGTTTCAATGCTCAAGGCACACTTTGGGAGCAAACCCTTACTGCCTTTGAAGGTCTGCTGGCTCAGGAAAATGAGCTTCACACGATGGAAAAAGCGATGCAGGACCCCGAATGTGACCCAAGTATCCTCGAACGGTATGGCCGGCTGCAATCTGCATTTGACCTGGCTGGAGGCTATACCTATCCCTCAAAAATTCGGATGGTATTGCAAGGTCTTGGCTTTGAGGAAAGCGACTTCCATCGCCTGATCAGCCAGCTTTCCGGGGGACAACGTACCCGCGCTTTGCTGGCACGTTTGCTCCTGGATGACCCTGACCTTTTGCTTTTGGATGAACCCAGCAACCATCTGGACATTCAAGCTGTTGAATGGCTGGAAGCCTGGCTGCGTGATTGGCATGGTGCCGTAATCATTGTGAGCCACGATCGCTACTTTTTGGATCAGACTGTACGCCAGGTTTGGGAAATGACGCCTGCCTTGGAAGTGTATCGGGGAAATTACAGCGCCTATATGCACCAACGCGCCGACCGATATGCCCGCCGTTTAGCAGAGTACGAGGCTCAAACCGAATTCATTCGGAAACAAGAAGAATATATTGAAAGAAACATTGAAGGACAGAACGTACGGCAGGCTATCGGGCGGCGTAAACGTCTGGAGCGTTTACTGGAAGAAGGCCGCCTTACCGCGCCTAAACAAAAACAGCGTCCTATGCATTTGCGCATGAGCCTTGCGGGACGCAGCGGAAATTTGGTGCTGCGTACCTACGATTTAGAAGTGGGCTATCAGGATGAAGGACGGCCGCTATTCCGTTGCCCCGATTTGGTTTTGGAACGTACAGAATGTGTAGCCATCATTGGACCGAATGGCGCTGGAAAAACTACTTTCTTAAAGACGATCCTTAACCAGATTCCTGCTTACAGCGGCCGAACGGAAATGGGAGCCAGTTTAAAGGTTGGATACTTCGCACAGGCCCACGAAGGCCTTGACCCATCCAAGGACCTGATGCAGGAGATTAATACGGTCGCCCCTCAGCTTTTGCCATGCGAAATACGAAACTATCTCGGTAAGTTTGGTTTTAGCGGCGACGATGTTTTTAACCCGGTTTCTACCCTTTCAGGAGGGGAGCGCGGACGCCTGGCCTTGGCAAAGCTGAGTCTTGAGGATACAAATCTCCTCCTCCTGGATGAGCCCACGAATCATCTGGACCTTGCTACACAGGAAATCCTGCAAAAAGTGATGGCTGAATATCCAGGCACGATCCTTTTGGTTAGCCATGACCGCTACCTGATCGATGCACTGGCAACTCAAATTTGGGAACTTGATCCTCAATATGAGGTTTTGCAGGTATTCAAGGGTTCCTACTCGGAATATAAAGCGTATAAAACTGCGCAAAACCAAGAATCCAATCTGAAGGAAGGCATTGATCAGCCAAAAGGAGACAAGTCTGGCGACAGGTCTGGTAAAACCGAACATCCCAAGTTACAGAAACGCAGTTTCCTTAGCCGCAACCAACGGCAGCAGCTGGAAAAAAAGATTCATGCCCTGGAACAGCGCATAATGCAAATAGAAAAGGAAATCTCCCGTTACGAAGCGCAGTTAGCTAGCCCGCCAAGCGACCTTGCGAAGCTTAACCGCATCACAGAAGAGTATCGCAACCTGCAGGTTGATCTCGCCCCGCTTATGGAAGAATGGGAAGATCTGGCCTGGACTTTGCAGGAAGCCGGCCCCGAGGTCTGATTGGGAGCAGAAACACTTCCTATTTGCACAGCAGGCTGGCGCGATTTATCCGCTCTTAGTGCCCTTGAAAAGCGCTGTTTTTCAGAAGAGGATGCCTGGCCTTGGCTTGATTTGGTTTTTGTACTGATGGGACCAGGTTTTGTGCGCTACAAAATTGAATATGCAGGGCAGATGATCGCCTTTGCAGCTGGCGAAGTAAAGGCTCCAGAGCCAATCGGTTGGATTGCAACAATAGCGGTAGATCCTCAGTGGCGTGGACAGGGGTTGGGGACACGCCTGCTGCTTGCTATCGAAGCCAGCTTAAATACACAATGCATTCGACTTACAACCCGCCGGAGCAATGCAATGGCGATTGCGATGTACCGCAAGCTGGGATATCAGCAAGTAGACGTTTGGGAAGGGTATTACTACGGGGGCGAAGACGGTATTATTTTTGAAAAATGGCAAGATTTAAATCCATAGTTTTAAAGGCTCAATATCACGACACCCAAAACTGTTACAAGTGTGCCTAAAACCTCAGCTGCCTGAATCTTTTCTTTGAAGAGCAGAAAATTAACCGGAATAATCAACACCGGCATAATGGAAAGTACTGCCGATGCAATTGCGGTTTGGGTGTTTTGTACCGCAGCCAATGAAAGCGTAACACCCAGAAAGGTGCCTACGAATGCAGTTATCAATACAGTGCCCAGTACTTTTGGATTACTCAAGGCTGCTTTTACCGCAGCAGTACGCTTCCCAAGGAGCATAATCACGATAAATGCTGCCAGCGCACCGATAATCCGAATTTGAGTCGCTGCAAACGGGTCCCCGTTGCCCATCCCAAGTTTGCTCAGCACAAGGCCTATTGCCTGTCCAAAGGCTGCCAGCAAGCCATACAGAATTCCTTTTGGCGAAAATCGCCATTGCACAAGCTTTTCCTCTGGTCCTTTCATCAATACCACCAAAAGTACCCCTAGCAAAGTGAGTGTAATGCCTAGCAGGCTACGGGGAGTAAGCACTTCATCGAAAAGAAAATAGGAGATGATTCCCACAAAAATGGTAGAAAGGCTGATCATCAGCAGGCCAATGCGTGCACCAACTTCCTGATAGGAGGCAAAAAGGAAGTAATCGCCAAAAACAAAACCCACAACACCCGAGAGCATAAGCCACTTCCATGCTTTTGGGCTGACATCCAGCGCCAAAGGGCTGCCGCCCCGCAAGGCCAGAAACACAGCCATTATCCCCAGGGCAATTGCGATCCGCAGAAAATTAATGATCATGGGACTATGCCCGCTGGTGTACCGTTCAATAGCGATTCCAGAAAACACCCAGGCGAAGGCTGCCAGCAATGCCAGTACCACGCCTAAATCTGTTCCAGGGATGATCATCTGCATATCGTTTTGCTGCTTAAGAATCCTTCCTGGTTTTAGTCGAAATAAGTTGGGGCATCCGGTTGACTAGCCAGTTTAAACATCAGTGCCACCACCTCGGGAGTCATACGGGGCAAAGAAAGGGGTGGGATTTCATCCTGGCCGTAAAACCCCACTTCACTGGTTTCAAAGCTGGGACGTGCAGTTCCGCCTTCAAGCTCGCAGAGGAAGAAGAGCTTATAAATATGGAAGAAATAAGGAGGGTAGCCATGCTTTCGGTGGTCCAATAGTGCCAAAAGCTTACTGGCTTTGACGCGGAAACCGCTTTCCTCCCATACTTCCCGTTCTGCGGCTTCATGCGGAGCATCATTGATGTCTACCCAGCCTCCGGGCAAAGACCAGCCTCCGTCAACCACTTCCTTCACAAAAAGCATTTTGCCTTCACGCAGTACAACACAGCGCACGTCCACTTTTGGGGTTGCATAACCCGCTTCGGGCACCAGCAAGTCAAGAAATCTTTCTGGTGCCTCAGTACTGCCCAGGCTATAAAGCTCTGCAGCAAGGACTTGCAGCTCGCGGTAGCGCTCAATGTCAAAGATGCTCTGACTATACGTGAGTCCAGACTGGGCGATGCTTTGCAAGCGGTCAGCTATTTTTTGTATGGGAGTGGCTTTTCCCAAATGCTCCTCCTTTTCGGTCAATCGATTATAAAGCTTTATGTCTGCGTCGTTGACCCATGTTGAGCGCTACGCTATAATTTGTACATGGAAAGGTCAGCCTGATACGTGAATATCTGTGCATCCTTCCCCTTGAGGAAAACGATGAACTTAGCACTCGCCGAGGCAGTCATGGCGCGTGTTTTCTTTATAAATAGAGCATGAATTACAAGGAGACAGACAATGGATAGCGGTATGTACGGAAAAATAGAAAAAGCCAAACGTTACACCGAAGAACGCGACCGTATTGCTTTTCAATCCTTCAAAGCTGATTTTAAGGGAACCAACCACGATCACCATGTAACGTATCAGGAGGGCGAATGGCAGTGTACTTGTGATTACTTTGCTAAGTATAAAATCTGTTCGCATACCATGGCGATAGAGATGATCCTTGATCAAATGGTGCAAAAAATCGAAACTGCCGAAGTGTAGCTTCCAGGAATATACGCAACAAACAACAAAGCCCCGCTTTTGTAGTGCACCCCGATTTTTGGACAGAAATTAAATAGCGAGATAAGACTGGGTCCTGTAAGCCACAGGGCTCAGTCCTTTTAGTTTAGCCTTGATCCTGATATTGTTGTAATAATCCAGCCAGGCAACCAGTTCTTTCTGAAACAGTTCGACAGAAGCAAATGATTTGCCTTCAAAGAATTCTGTCTTCAGCAAACCGAAGAAGTTTTCGATGACCGCATTGTCATAGCAATTGCCCTTTCTGGACATACTCTGACGGACACCTTTTTCTGCCAGGAAGCTTTGGTAGGGTTTCATTTGATACTGCCATCCTTGGTCTGAATGCAGGATCAGGTCAAGCTTTTCAGGCAGTTGCTCAAAAGCCTTTTTGAGCATTTCCATCGTAGCTGCAAAGGAAGGGGATTGGCTCACACTATAACTGACCACTTCACCGTTGAAGAGGTCCAGAATGGGAGAAAGATAGACCCTCTTGCCCAAGACTTTGAATTCGGTCACATCAGTTGCCCATTTCTGGTTGGGACGCATCGCCTGGAATTGCCTGTTGAGCAGATTAGGGGCTATCTTGCCCATCTGTCCTTTGTAAGAGCGATAGCGCTTTTTTCTCAATTGACAGCTCAGGCCTTCTGCTCTCATCAAGCTCATCACCAGCTTGTGATTGATCCTATAACCTTGATTGCGCAGTTCCAGGCTAACCCGGCGATAACCATAACAGCCCCGGTGCTGCGTACAAATAGCACGAATGGCCTCTCGTTCAGCCTGGTGCTTCGGCGGAGCCTGGAGAACTTCAAGACTATAGTAATAACTGCTCCTGGGAAGGCAAGCCAGTTTCAGAAGCAATGCCAATGGGTATTCTTGCCTCAATTGCGAGATAATCTTTGTTTGCGCTCTCGCTCTTGCCTTTCCATTTCCGCAATCAAGGCACTCAATTTTTTTAGGTAGGCGTTCTCCGCTCGAAGATAAAGGTTCTCTGCTTCTAATCTCTCCAGCGGCGTCATCGTCTCATCCGGCGGCCGCCATTTCCTGGGCCTGCCCCGTCTCTTCCCTTCCAGTCCTGCCATCCCTTCCCTCCGGTATCGCTCAGCCCATACCCATACTGTGGAACTGCCTTTGATACCAAAGTGTACCCCCGTTTCCGTGTAGCCAAGATGATTGGCTTCCATGTACTCAAGAACTGCCAGTTTCTCTTCCGCTCTCCAGTTATATCGCGCTTGAGGAAAGTCCTCAGAACCCCACCTTTCGCTCATTTGTCTGAACCGCCTAAGTTCTCGCTCGCTGATCCCAGTCTGTCTTGATGCTTCAGCCAGACTTAGACCACCTTTTAGTATTTCGAGGGCTTTATCCTTTTCCTCTTTGCTGAATTTGCTCATAAAAACTGCACCTCCGATCTTGGATTTATTGTCCAAGTTTCGGGGTGCAGTTCACTTTTCCTTGGGGCTTTGTTGTTTAATCAAAATCTGGGCTCAGATTCTAAACCGAGTCAGCCAGTGTCTTTAGGTAATCGTCATAATTACGAATGTAATCGCAGGCTTCGTAGGGATCGCTGGCCAAGACCAAAAGCACTGCATCCGGACTGTACTTATACTCTGTGGCCCAAACCATGGCCGGCACATACAAACCCAAATTGGGCCGGTCCAGTTCGATCTCCTGGCGCCGTTTACCGTCATCCACTACCACAGCCACGCTTCCGTGTACGCAAATCATAAACTGATGGCAACAGCGGTGGGCATGCCCTCCCCGTACTTCGCGGCTGGGCACATCGTAGACTGTAAAGTAGCGTTTCGGCGTAAAGGGCAGGTGCTGTTCTATTTCCCCAAAAGTAAGCGCGCCGGCCAGGTCTTTATGGGTTGGCAATTCGGTCAGCTCAACACCCTGAATTTTCATTTGGGGCAAGGCGCTTGCTGGAACCGGATCCGCAATTTGGATTGATGAAGGGTCTTTGCTGTCCACATAACCTGTGATTCGAGCCGGATTTCCTTCTACAATGGCGTAAGGAGGCACATCCTCTGTTACTACACAGCCAACACCAATCATGGCGTGCTGGCCAATCGTGATCCCTGGCAAAATGGTTGCGTTTGCTCCGATACTGCAGCCCTCGCGCAGCACAGTACGCGTGAAAGCCTCCGGATACTGCTTGGAGCGGGGGAAGGGGTCATTATCAAAGGTAGCATTAGGTCCGATAAAAACATCGTCCTCTATCCGAATGCCGTCCCAAAGCTGCACGCCGCTTTTTACAGTCACACGGTCACCCAGACGAACGTCATTTTCAATGTAGGTATGATCGCAAATATTGCAATCTTCACCGATTACAGCATGGGGAAGAATGTGCGCGAATGCCCATACGCGCGTTTTAGGCCCAATCTGGTCTGTTTCTACGATGGCAGATGGATGACAAAAAAACGTACTCATAATTCCTCGCGCTAGTGATGGAGTGATTATAACCAATAAGCGAGAGCATAGAAGCAAAGGCAAAACTGGAAATCTGGCGGAGAGAGTGGGATTCGAACCCACGGAGGCCACGAGGACCTCAACGGTTTTCGAGACCGCCCCATTCAACCGCTCTGGCATCTCTCCGAAAACGTGCGTGGATTATACCCGAGATATCCTTAATTTCGGATTCTTCACGAGACTTCTTTCGATCTCTTAATCTTCAGCCAGGACAATCTTTGTTCTTTTTGTGCCTTTGGGTCCTCAAAGGCAATCGCTCAGGACTCCCCAATTATCTTAGGCAGCACAGAATCCTCATCGACAGGCTCAAGTTCGTCCCAGTTTTGTCCCACACGGGCTTCTGTTAGCAGCGGTACCGAAAGCTGATAGGCGTTTTCCATAGTAGCGCGTACCACAGGAATAGTGGCTGCAAGCTCTGATTCCGGTATTTCAAAGATCAGTTCATCATGAACCTGCAACAAGATTTTTGCGGTCAGTTTGGCTTCTTGAAGCGCATTTGGCAAAGCCAGCATCGCAAGCTTCATAATATCGGCGGCAGTTCCCTGAATCGGGGCATTGATGGCTTCACGTTCTTCACGCTGACGCATCATATAGTTTGTGCCGGCTTTCAGGTTTGGAAAGTACCTGCGGCGTCCTAGCAGGGTTTCCACGTAGCCCTGCTGGGCAGCCAGCATACGTGTGTGATCCAGCCATGCTTTTACACCCGGGAATTCTTTAAAATACTCTGCCACAAAATTTTCTGCCTCAGCCAGTGTAAGGTCGGTGCTGCGCGTGAGGCCAAAGGGACTCATCCCATAGATCAAACCAAAGTTAATGGCCTTGGCATGGCGGCGTTGGGATTTGCTCACATCTTCCAAAGCAATGTTGAAGATGGCTGCAGCTGTAGTAGCGTGGATATCTTGACCCCTCTTGAAGGCTTCCAACATAGCTTTATCTTGGGCAATGTGCGCCATAATCCGCAGCTCTACCTGGCTGTAATCCACAGCCAGCAAAAGCTTGCCTTTGGGTGCAACAAAACCCTGGCGTACACGCCGGCCTAACTCTGTCCGGGTGGGAATATTTTGCAGGTTGGGGTTCTGGCTCGCAATTCGGCCTGTAACCGTCCCTACCTGGTTAAAGGATGTGTGTACACGCCCGTCCTGGGGGTCTACTTGCAGGGGCAATGCATCTACATAGGTAGATTTCAGCTTTGACAGCTCCCGGTATTGCAAAATAAGGTCTACGATGGGGCTGTCTTTGCGCATTTCTTCCAAAACGCTTGCAGCGGTACTCAGTTTACCCGTTGAAGTCTTGCGTGAGCCTCCGGGAGGAACCAGGTTTAGTTTCTTATAGAGAATGTTTCCCAGTTGTGCAGGCGAAGCGATATTAAAGGTTTCCCCGGCCAGCTGATAGATCTCAGCTTCCAGTTGAGCAATGTCTTCATCGAGTTCTTTGCCAAAAACCTCAAAAAGTTCCTCGTCCAGCAAGATGCCGTTTTCTTCCATCTCTGCTAAAACCGGGATTAATTTCATCTCCAGGTTTTCAAAAAGCGCTTCAGCTTTATGTTCCTGCAGTGCTTCAGTAAGCGGAGCGATAAGCCGCAGGGTCATTACTGCATCGGCTGCCGCATAAGGTGCTGCTGCCTCAATGCTCACTTGGTCCATGGTCTTTTGGTTCTTACCCTTGCCAATCAGGTCCTCAATGTGGGTCATCTCCTCATTCAGCTTGATCCAGGCCAGGGATTTCAAGCCGAGCATGCGCGAATCGGGGTTACAAAGCCATTCTGCGATCATGCTGTCAAACCGGATGGGATGCACGTCCATGCCATGACGTTGTAAAACCATCAGATCGTACTTGGCATTGTGGGCAGCCTTTGCTATTTTGGCATCTTTCAATAATGGTCCCAATGCTGCTTGCACATCTGCAAGGCTTAAGTTTTGCCCTTCTCGGTGGCCTACCGGAAAGTAATAGCCCTTATCAGACTTTGCAGCGAGTGATATGCCCACCAGTTTGGCCCTTAAAGGGTCAAGGTTCGTGGTTTCGGTGTCGAAGGCAAGCAGGTCTGCCTGGTTCAGCTCTTCCACTACGCTTTGCAATTTTTGAGGAGTGTCTACTATTACCGTCTCATAGCTTTGCGTTCCAGAACTTGCTTGAATCAGCACGGGCTGCTCTGCAGGCGACGTACTGTCTTCAAAAAGTGAGCCTTGCGTTGCTTTATCTTCTAAACAGGGCTGCATTTTCTTCACTAAAGCCTGTAAACGTTGTGTAAGGGTGCGGAATTCCAAAGTTTTAAAGAGCTCTTCAACCGCTTCTGGTTCAAAGCAGGTACTGCGTGCCTGGTTCAAATCCAAGCGCAAATTCAAGTCGGTACGAATGCGTGCCAGATCCTGGCTCAGGTAGGCCATTTCTTTGCCTTCACGCAAAGCCTTTCCCGCTCTGCCAGTAATCTGGTCTAGATTCTCATAGATCTGATCCAAATCGTGGTAGCTGTTGATTAAATTAATGGCAGTTTTATCCCCAATTCCGCGCACACCAGGTATGTTGTCAGAAGGGTCCCCCACCAGGGCCTTGTAGTCCACTACCTGCTCTGGCAGTACGCCCATGCGTTTTTTCACGTCTTCTGGAAAGTAGTCGTCGTTGCTGTTGCCGCTTTTGCCGGGCAGGGACACGATAATGCGGTTTGTTACCAGCTGCAGCAAGTCACGGTCGCCGGTTACTATTTTAACCCCCAGACCCTCCTCGCCAGCCGCCCAAACGGCCAGGCTGCCGATTACGTCATCGGCTTCGTAATTCTCCAGTTCAATCCGCGGGATATTAAAAGCGTCAACCAACTCGCGCATACGGCCTAGCTGGGCCCGCAAGTCATCGGGCATTTTAGCACGGGTACCTTTGTAATCCTCATACAGGTCGTGCCTAAATGTTCTTCCGGTATCAAAGGCCACAGCCAGGTAATCGGGTTGCTCCTGCTCAAGGATGCGCAGCAGCATTGCTGCAAACCCGTAAACCCCTGCCGTTGGTTCTCCGGTGCTGGTAGCCCAGCGCGTAGCCCCGCCTGAGGTAAGGGCAAAATATGACCGGTAAGCAATTGCATGACCATCTAATAAATAAAGGATTTTAGGCATCTTTCCTCCAGCATACAGGGTTTTATTACCCTGCATCTCTCTTAGTGTAATCTGCCGTTTCCGGCAAGGCAAGTAGACCATTCTGATTCATTCCTTAAAAGACCTCTAATCATTTGCTAATAATAAGCAGGTAAAATAGTTGATAGCTAAACTAAATGTTCAATCACTTTTCATCCCAGATCATCGTATCTGTGGTGTAAGGCAGGAGGTATTTATGAATAAAAAGATAATATTGTTTGTGCTTGCAGATCAATTTGCAGACTGGGAAGGCGGCTATTTGGCTGCCAACCTCAACGACCCAGAAAGTGGTGCAGGCCTTACGCACGAGGTAAAAACACTTGGCGTCACCAGTGATCACGTGCGCTCAATGGGTGGCTTCCTTGTCAAAACCGACTACACACTCCAGAATCCACCAGAGGACTTTAGCGGACTGGTGCTGGTGGGTGGTAACTCCTGGCGTAAGCCTGAGACAGCTCCGGTTGCTGATTTAGTGGCCAGTGCACTGGAAAAAAAGGTTCCTGTTGGAGCTATTTGCGATGCTACGGTTTTTCTCGGTATGCATGGTTATTTAAACCGTGTGGAACACACCAGCAATTCCCTTAACTCCTTGCAGTGTGCCGCTGGGGACGCGTATACTAATTCCAAAGCATATGTTCAGGAGGATGCTGTCCGCGATGGTCTTATTGTCACTGCTAACGGACAAAGTCCGGTTGAATTTGGCCGGGAAATGCTGCGGGCTTTGGGGCTTTATGATGAAGACCAGATTCAAATGTGGTATGACTTTAACAAGTTAGGGCTTATGACAGCCATGCAAAAATACTGTTTGAATGAATAAGGCCAAAACGCAGCACTCATTTACGATCTCAAACGCGCCGCGGAATGCCCAGCGGCGCGTTTGTTTAACATGGCTGGGATTGCACCTGGCGGGTTATGAGCTTTGGCAGCCGACTGCAGAACTAGCCTCTTTAGCTTTTCACCTGCGTCAGTTTGACGGGCTCTCGAGCATACGGGCTTACTTTGCTCGGGCCCGCAGCGACAGCAATACTACAAACCCTTGGTGGTCTGGCGCCTCTGCCCTTAGCTTAGCTGCTTATTTTTGTGATTCAGATCTTACCCACATAGATTTGGATGGCTACCGGTATAGCGAAGAAGGCTCCATGGCTCATATGGCTTGGAAAGACCCTGCATTCCTGGCCTGGTTGTCTGATTTACCGCAACAACTAAGGGCTTTACGAAAACCACCTCTGCTCGCGATCATGCAGGCGGTTGATATCCAAAATGGTTTAAAAATGCAGGAACATGCCGAGGTATTGCAGCAAGAAGCTGCTTTGATTGCTGAGTTTTTAGGGGACTCCCAAGCGCCTGTCTCTCTGGAATTTCTGACAAATCCTTTGCAGGCTTGGCAGCTTACAGACTATTTGCGCAAACCAGGCAAGCTTACAATCATAGCTACTCATCCTCGTCAGGGGAGTTTTCTGCATGAATTTCTCCATATATGTCTGGAGGACCAGCGTGATTTACTGCAAGAGATTATCAATACAAGAGATCTGAAAAAATATTTGAACCAGTCCTGCTGACTAGCTTGGAGGAACAAAGTTATGCCGCTGTGAGCGAAATTCGTCTCCTGGAAGAGGCACTCGTGCGATCTTTTACCGCACTCTTGCTCCGACAAGATAGGGTTAAGGAACAAAGCTCCAAGCACCCAATCTGCCATGGGTATTTTTTGCCTGATGCTTACCAATTGCTTGAGCCGCTTGAATTAACCCTTAAAACTCTCCCTTTGATTCTTAAACACTTGCTGTAAGGTGAGGACATTGTGACTTCAGACATGAAAGGGATTATTATTAGAAAAGCAGAGTACGGAGGTAATCATGCTGGACCCACAAGAGGAAGCTGCATACAACCATAATGGCCGTCAGTTTATGAAGGCATGGAAGTACTATAGTCCTGCAATCTACCAATCCTTTGAATCCGAACAAGAGCTTAAACTGCCCCAGCCTCCTTTAGTGAAAGCCCCAATGCGCCCAGGAAACCAGGCGATCGATTTACCGCGAGATTTTGAGGCTCTAAACCTGGATGCTAACCTCTACAATTTGCTGCTCCGGCGTAAAAGTTCCCGCTATTTTAGCCAAAAGGGGGTTAGCTTGCTGCAGCTCTCTTTTATGCTTTGGGCAAGCCAGGGCATTCGGGGTATACGCGGGAAGTCCTATGCAAGCTTGCGCACGGTACCTTCAGGGGGTGCCCGGCACGCTTTTGAAACCTACCTGATCGTACAAAATGTCGCCTCTCTTCAACCCGGTCTGTACCACTATCTGCCCCTTTACCACCAGCTGGAGTATCTGGCAGCTCTGGACCAGCCGGCGCAAACCATTTCGACCAGCCTTAGTGAACAAAGCTGGGCAGCTAAAGCAGATTTGATTTTTTATTGGAGCTGCGTACCTCACCGTGCAGAATGGCGCTATGGAATTAGTGCACACCGTGTAGTGCTCATCGATGCCGGCCATATCACCCAAAACCTTTACCTGGCTTGCGCTGCACTGGGTTTGGGGACTTGTGCAGTTGCCGCATATGACCAGCAAATCTGCGATGCGCTCTTTGAATTAGATGGGGATGACGAATTTATCGTCTATGCAGCGCCGGTTGGAACAATCTCAGCTGCCGACAGCGACCAAGAGAAAGCCTTCTATCAGTTTGTAGAAGACGAAGGTTTGTGGATAGGTTGTCCAAAGGCAGGCAGCTGAAACTTGTCATTTTTGCTCTAAGAGTGAAGTACTTTTCAGCTTGCTGTGCCTGTTCTTAACGAATAAAGCCTGTCCAGGTTGCTGACAATCTTAGAAAGACTGGTTAGAATTAACTAAAGCAGACCTGTGATTATGGGCCTTTGCGCGACTATAAAGGAGGAGTGATGGATCCGAGACAAACTGTTCTGGCTTTTTGGCAGGATATTAACATGCAGCTTTATGACAGACTGCCCCAATATTTTAGTCCTGTAGCTAATATCTTCTGGCACAATAGCAATGAAAGGTTCAACCCCGAAGAGTTCCAGCGCGTATACCAGGCTTACGGTGGGGCATGGCATGTAGAGGTTGAACGCATCCTTAGCTGTGAGGGCAGCATTATCAGTATCATCAATGCTAAAAACTCCAAAGCCGAGGGCCTCCATCGCGCGGTATCTTTCTTTGAATTCGAAGATGGTTCCATCCGCACTTTGCACGAGTATTGGAATCGTATCGGCTGTGCTCCGGACTGGCGCCACGATCAGGGTATCGGACACAATATCTTTTAATCCGTAGATGAGCATAGATTCTTCAGTGCACGCTGGGATTCAGGCTTAAAAAGCGCAGAGCCCAAAACCTGAGTGCTGGCAGGAAGAAGCTCAACCATTCACAGACTGAAATTTTAAATACCTGAGAGACAAAGAGCATACAGACCAGGAATTTTGGAGGTATTGCTGGCTCTGTATGCAGAACTGTACGCTGGCGGAATAATCACGGGGGAGGAATGCTTTCTGTCCATAGCCTGGAAGCTGCTGCGCCGGAGATATGTCTTCAAGTTTCTCTTTTATGTCTAATTAATTGGCTTAGAACTTGCAAGTTCTTTTTAAGTACTGCTCATTGGCAGTGCAAGGGATTTAAGATGCGCTTCGTCCGAACATTTGTCAGCAGCGTTCTCATTTTTGCAGTATTGCTCGCCTGCCTGGCCTTGATTTCCAATGTATTACCTCCCAGGTTAGAGGGAGACTACCTGCGCCAGGTTTATGAGCAGATTTTGCAGACACCAGAGTCGAACCTGGTTCTTACGGATGCTATGCTTGCGGATTTCCCCTCTCAATTACAGCGCCTTTACCGACAGTGCGGGTACTTAGGCAAACCGCTGGCTGCGTACCTGAAGATGGATTTTGAGCAGGCGGACTACACTCTCTCTTTTCACCAGTCTTCTATACTTGTAAGCTCCCAGCAGACTCTTTGGGCTGACACACCTTTGCGATTTAATTATGCCAGCGGTCGTCTTGCTCTGGCCAGCTATGAAAGCCTCCAGTCATACAGGTCTCAGTTTGGTGAGAGCAGCCAAATATTTGCCCGTTATTTTCAACTAGGTGCAGAAAGCGGTCTGGCTGCTTCGAAAAACCAATTGTTGGCTTGGCTTGCTGATAGCATCTGGCTGCCAAAAGTGGCTTTGTCTGGCTTGGTTAGCTGGGAAGAAATTGATCCGCAGCATCTGAAAGCCACGGTAAGTGATGGAGCTTTGCAAGTTCATGGGGTGTTTGAGTTCGATGCTGATGGACTCCTGACGGGCTTTTTTACCAATGAGACAGAAGGATTTGACCCGGAGGGAGAATGGGGATATTTACCCTGGATAGTGAACCTGGCAGACTACAATACCCAGTCTGGTTACTTTCTGCCAAGCAGCTATACCCTCAGCTGGGTATTTCCAATGGGCAGGTACCCATACTTCACAAGTCAGGACCTGCAATTTCATTTTGAATAATTCCCAAATCAGGATTCAAGCCTGCTTTTAACAGCATCTTTTTCCAAATTGTCTTCCGATGCAGCGATACTGCAGCATAAAACGACCCCAAGGTATTCATTTATGGCCCCTTGTCTGACAGTCTTTCCATTTTCCTTTTATCTGGAAGCAGGAATGCACAACAGTATGAGGCTTGCTTTTTAAGTCTATAATTAGAAAGAAAAACAGGAGGTTGCGCATGAAGAAATTTGATGTGGTAGTGGTTGGTGCCGGCCCGGGAGGCTATGTATGCGCTATTAGGGCTGCCCAGCTGGGCAAGAAGGTGGCTATTGTAGAAAAGAAATGGATGGGCGGAGTTTGCCTGAATGTTGGCTGCATTCCTTCCAAGGCTCTCTTGCGCAACGCAGAACTGGTTTACCTCATGCGCAAAAATGCCGCAGACTATGGGATTTCCACCGAAGGCCTTTCGTACGATTACGCAGCCGCATTTAAGCGCAGCCGCCAGGTGAGTCAGCGGCTTAGCAAAGGCATTGGCTTCTTAATGAAGAAGAACCAAATTGAAGTACTGATGGGTTCTGCTAAATTAAGCGCTCCTGGGAAATTAAGCGTAGCACTGAACGATGGCGGAATAGAGGAAATTGAGGCAGCAGATATCGTTTTGGCCACAGGGGCACACCCTATGGTTATTCCGGGAATGGAACCGGATGGCGAGAATATTCTGGACTATTCCCAGGCTATCATGCTGGACAAACTGCCGGCCAGCGCAGTAATCATAGGCGGTGGCGCAATTGGCTGCGAGTTTGCCACGGTTTGGAGTGCTTATGGAGTAGAAGTTCACATCGTTGAAATGCTGCCCCACCTTTTGCCCACCGAGGACGAAGAATCTGCTGCTGAACTGCAAAAAGCCTTTGCTAAACGCGGTGTGAAAGTGCATGCAGGTGCCAAGGTGAAGAGTGTAACCAGAACTGAAAAAGGCAGCGAAGTTTTGTTGGAGGACAAGGATGGCGAGCAGAAACTGGAGGCCGAGCTGACGCTTGTGGCAGTTGGTTTCCGCCCCAATTCGAAAGACTTAGGTTTGGAGGACCTGGGCGTTGAAATGGATCAGCGCGGCTTTGTACAGGTGGATGAACGTATGGCAACCAATATAAAAGGCCTTTGGGCCATTGGCGACCTTACCGGTAAGCTGCTGCTGGCTCATACAGCCTCGACGATGGGCATGGTATGCGCTGCTGCCATCGCTGGTGAAGAAACCCGCGAAATCGATTATCGGATGATCCCGCGTGCAACCTACTCCAGCCCTCAAATCGCATCCTTTGGTTACACAGAAGCACAGGCTCGCGAAACGGGCAAGGATGTGAAAGTCGGCAAGTTCTTCTTCCAGGCTAATGGCAAGGCGCTGGGCATCAATGAGTATGCTGGCTTCGCCAAAATTATTACCGATGCCCAATATGGCGAGATTTTAGGCGCTTCCATTGTAGGTCCCGAGGCTTCGGAGTTGCTGCCCGAGCTTACCTTGGCACAGGCCAATGAACTGACCATCCATGAAGTGGGCGCCAATATCCATGCCCATCCAACCCTTTCGGAAGTGGTAATGGAAGCTGCTGAAGCGGCGCAGGGCAAAGCGATTCACAGCTAGTGATTCAATATGCTTTTTAATAGTGTCTGCCAATCTGGCGGACGCTATTGATTCACTTTTACTGTGAAAGGCTCTTACCAGTGGCTTTCATCTTTTGGAGCTTTTAACAGCACACTTTCTTTAAGTGTTCTGCTGTAACAGAACCTGGTATACATCCCTGTTTTGGCTTCGGGCAAACAAGACGCCATCGTTTAGCCATATGCTATACTTTTACTTATGGAAACTGTGCTATTTTGCCATTTCCTTCTCATGAAAAGCATCCGAATCAGCATCTTTTGTCCTGGCCAAAAAGTGGTGAGTCTATGCCAACATTAAACAATAATGATGCTTTGGCTGGAGCGCTCTTTTTGCTTGCATTGCTTTCCTTTATTGTCTGCTGGTTCTACCAGCGCAGGAAAAAGCGCCCATCCCAACGCTCTCCCCAGGCTGCGCTCGCAGCCGAAGCCTTTTTACACGCTGCTGCCGAAGAAGGCAGCCATCTCAGCTTCTATTTGGGCAGCCGTTTTGCCTGGCCTTATCCCGACTTGTCCGGTGCTAGCGGTTTGGCGTTGTACTCTTTGGCTTCCAAAAGAGCGATATTTAATGACCATGCGACTCAGGCAGCTGCAGGAGACCCTGCTTTGGCATTAATTGGTCAAATGGTTACCCAAGGACATTACAAGAATGCTGTTGCCCTCGAACTTTTCAGGCCCGAGCGTACATTTTGGTCTGGCAGCAGCCCTTGGGCATCAATTGCCGGCTCGCTTTCCCTAACCGATAGCCCTGCTAACGCTGCCTTGATTCTTAGTGGCGGGTTTGGTCCTGAAATCCTGCTGGCTACCGAGCAAATGACTCGCTCTTCTCTTCCTAGCTTAGTATTCCCTGCTACTTTATCCGGTCAGACGGCGGCTTTTCTAGGGTCTGCTTATCTTGCCCTTGGCGAGGATGCCTTTCAAACTACTCCTCCTGTGAATGCCGCAGCTAAAGCCGGTCTCCAAGCGCAAGACATCATGCGAATTCTGATTGGCCTGGGCTTAATTGCAGCTGCAGTACTTAAACTGGCGGGGGTGTTGCAGTGAATCATCGCCTCGCTGCCTGGATCACCCTGCTATCTGCCAGCCTGGTGCTATTAGCCCTTGTTTTTCAGCAGCAGCTTGGTGCTTACCTGGGTTTACTGCTGCACTGGGCAATTATTCTGTCAACAATGACGCTGCTCATAGCCCTGGCAGGTCTCATGCTTGCACATTTGCGCAAAATCTCAGGACAAGATCACGGAATTCTCTACAGCCTGGTTCTTCTGGTTTCGTTCCTGGCTGCACTTGCAGGAGGATTGTTTATGGGGTTGGAAAACCAGCAATACTTAAAATGGATTGCTGCTATTATTCGCCCCCTCGAATCCAGCCTGCTCGCTTTGCTTGCCCTGGTACTGGCTGGCACCGTGGTAACGCTTTTTCGCAGACGAGGCTGGTCGCCAATGAGCGTCAGCTTTGTCCTTTTTACGCTCATCTTCCTGGTGATTGGGCTTGGTTTTTTGCAAGGTTTGCAAAACTCAACGGTGAATCGATTGATTGCCTTCTTCCAACGCTTACCCGGCATTGGCATACGCGGACTATTAATTGGCTTAAGTCTGGGAGCCCTTTTTATGGGTCTGCGGTTTATCTTTGGGATGGAGAGGCCAAGCAGTGACTGATATCCCCGAGGAAATGGTACGCTGTCCGCATTGTCAGCGCGAGAATCTTGCACAGGCAACTCGCTGTGTTTATTGTGGAAAGGACCTTGACTCTTTTGATCTGGAGCAGTTAGGAGCTGATCCTAAAGAGATCCAGAAATTAAAAGAAGCCTCATTGGAGCCTTTAGCTCCCTTCGAAAATGATCCTGATGAGGATCTTTACGAGGACATCCTTGAGGGTTTGGTTCCCGGCCAGGAGGATCCGCAAACCGACCAGTCCGAAGACAATACCCCTGAGTGGCTGCGCCGGATCCGTGAGCGTACTCAAACGGAAGAAGATGCACGCGGCATTTATGCATCGAAAGCCTCCGCAAATGCAGAGGAGGGCAGCAGCCGTTTCGAGGCCTGGAAGCGCAAGCAAGAAGCTGCCCGGGAAGAGGCAAAGCTCAAAGAAAAGAAACCGGCTTCTCCTTATTCGGATGGAATGCCCAATTGGTTAAAAAGGGTGCGGGATCTAAAAATGGAATCCTGGGATTTTCCTGAACTGCCTGACGTAGTGCATCGGGAAATGCCAGGTGAAACCCGGGAGGAATGGACCCCCGAAGAACTGGAAGCCTTACGTCAGGACGTTTTAGGTCTGCAGTCTGAGCCAAAGGAAGTTCAGGTTCCAGATGTTCATGCTGAAGAAAATGCAGACCAAAAGAAAATTCAGGAGTCTGACGAACTACCCATTGCCTTGCTTTCTGAGCCGGGTACAGATCAACAGACTGAAGCTTCCCCTGACTCTCAAGTGGAAGAAGCAGATTCTGACGCTGTTCCATTGGGAACAGAAGAATCTGCTGAGCGTGTTGCAGTTCCGGAGGGGCCGCAAGAGCAAACTATTGCTTCTGATGCTGCGGATATTGCCTTAGAGACCCAGGCCCCGAGCTATGAGCTGCCAGTTGAATCGCTTCCTCAGGATGAGTTGCCGCAGGAATTGCTTGCTGCAGATCTTGACACAAAAGAGCCTCAGGCAAACCCGGAAAACGATTTATTGCTCCTGCGCAGCCAGCGGGAACGGGCCGAGTTGTTCCGTGATTTGCTTGCCCAAGAAGGGCGTTCTTCCAGCACTAAGCCCTTGCCCGCAACACCGGAACAAAGTACCTGGCATGGTTTCATTGGCTTTTTGCTTTTGGCTGCGGTTCTGGCTGCTATGCTCTTTATCCCTGCCGGGCAGCCTGCCTTGCAGGAGCAGCCCCCTCAGGCTATAGCTTTTCTCAATGCCTTGAAAAACTTAAAGAGCAATGACCCCTTACTGGTGGTTCTGGATTATCAAGCCGCAACTGAGGGCGAGTTGCTCCCTGTTGCCGCACAAGTACTCAAAGATCACGCTTCTCACCGGCTGGTATTGCTTACTACCCAAGTGAACGCAAATTGGATGGCTCCAGCCTTACTTGAAGCAGCAGAATTGCCCGGAGATACTCCTATTGCTTATCTTCCGGGGGGCTCACTGGGTATTTTGGGTCAGGGACTAGTTGCAGAGCCTCCTGCCTGGCTGGATGATTACCTGCTTAACCCGGTGCCTAAAAATGGTGCACTAACGCAGTTCCCCGTCATCTTGCTGATTAGCGATTCAGGGGATAATTTACGCGCATGGTTCGAGCAGCTTGGGCCGTACCTGCAAGTCAATCAGCTGCTGGCGCTTACAACCCGTCAGGAAGCCCCGCTTATGCAGCCCTATTTCGAAAGCGGGCAGCTGGCGGGTTACATCGATTCCAGCACTGCACTGGTGGAATCTGCAGCTCCTGCTGGCTCGTCTCGCAGGGCGTATGAAGTTGGTATTCTGGCAATGATCATTCTTTTACTTTTGGGAATGATAACCAAGTTTGAACAAGACCTGGGCAATCGGCAGGAAAGGGGGCTGCGTTCATGACCGGCATTGACCTTGCCCTGGGGCTCATTGGCCTGCTGCTTAGTATTGCAATCTTTAGTTACCTGCTTGGGGATAATCTCTTTTTCAGAGTCGCGCTCTACCTTTTAGCAGGGGTAAGTGCTGGCTATGCAGCTGCATTGCTGATCACCAGGGTGATCATTCCCTATCTGATCTTGCCGCTTGGTCAGCCAGGCAGCAGCGGGTTTTACCTTAGTCTTCTGCCCCTCGTGGCTTCCATATCCCTTTTGAGCTTGCTTTTCCCGCGCTTTCAGCACCTTGCCCGCCCTTCACTCGCATACCTGCTTGGAATCATTACTGCTGTTGGTTTGGCCGGCATTCTACGCGGTACAGTAGCACCCCAGTTGCTGGCTTTATTCAAAGTTTTCGACCCAGATGCATTGGTTTTAAGCGATGGAAATTCCTGGGCAAAACTTTGGGAAGCAATCATGGCTTTATTGGGTTTTCTGGCTGTGCTTTTTTATTTTCACCATCACCAGACCCTTAAAGGTGGAATCTACCAACGCTCCCTTGCTGTAGAAGCGGTTTCGGCAGTAGGCCAGGTTTTCATTGGAATATCTCTTGCCGCACTCTTTGTGGGATTATATGCCACTGCCTTATTGGCGCTGATTGAACGTCTTTCCTGGCTGCGGACTTTTTTGGCAGCCTTATTTAGCAGGTAAAAAGATGGAATACCAGGCATATCTCAGCGTTCATATCCAGGCACCCAGCATTCGGGCCTGGCTCTTCGATAACCTCAACGGCCAGTATGAGCTTGTACATGCCGTAACACAGCAGATATCTGCCCCTTCCGATTTGCTTCCCATGCAGAGGGATTTGGAAGCACAGCTTATTGAGCTGCTGCAGCGTCTCCAGTTAGAAAGCGGCCATAAATTGCTGGACGATGAAGGACAGCTTATTCATCGGGATTATGATGAAAATCGAGGAGTACGTGCAGCTGCCCTTTCCTTTGGGAACTCGCGTCCTATCCGTACGGTTCTGGTTGCCACATCAGCCGCATATTCGCTTACTGCCTTACGTCGCCTGGGAAAATTACTAAATTTAGAAATAGCTGCAGAAATATGCGCTCAGGATGAGCAAAACGCTACAGCGCAACTGATGAATTTGCTGGAGACGGATGCCGACCTTTTTTTGATAGCTGGCGGAACCGATGGCGGGTCTCAAAAGGCCTTGCGCACCTCTATCGAAAACATACGCGTTCTTCTTAATACCCAGCCGCGAATAGTACATCCCCAGATTGTTTACCTGGGGAATGAAGCACTGGGGCAATATGCCCAAAAGGAATTGGATATTGGGCCAAACTTTCATTTGGCACCCAACATCATCCCTGTGCTTGGTCAGGAAGACCTTTTGGCAGGGTGGACAGCCCTTAGCGCAGCCTATCGCCGTGTGCTTCTGCAGCTTGTCCCAGGTTTGTCCGCAGTTGAGCAGCGCTTAGCTACCCAATTATTGCCTTCGGAGCTCTGTTCTGGCCGCATGATTCGCCTGCTGGAGGCAATCAATCCAAGTGGCAAGGGAATACTAAGCATACACTTGGGCGCTGAGAGTCTTAACATCACAGCAGCTCAGTCGGGGGAGTTGATTAGCTGCGAGCTCTCCTCCTGCCCAGACCCAGGACAGGCGCAGGCTTTACAGCGCACGATTCCTGCAGAATGCAGCCTGAGCGAAATAAAGGATTACCTTCTTAGCCGCCTGGTATATCCTGCTTACAAACCCGCCACCCGTCAGGATATGCTGCTGGAATTGGCTTGGACGTGCTTGCGTATCCAGAATGGTTTGCAAGAAGTGAGTACTGTCTTCCCGGAATTCGATTATCAGCAGGGGCTCGGGCTCTATGGTGCATACGAACCCATCATTCTCAGTGGTGATGCTTTGAAGCTCTTGCCTTCTCAAGCACATATCCTGCTGATGGCTATTGAAGCTCTTTGCCCGCATGGTATTACTACCATCGTTTTGGATCAGGATCAGATTTTGACCGCATTAGGGGCTCTGGCTGCTGTTGAGCCTCTTTTACCGGCCCAGTTGATCGATTCAGGGATCTTTGAAAATCTTGCAACGCTCATCACAGTTACTGGCCCGGTGATTGAGGGGCGCAAAATGATCGACCTGGAGCTTGACCAAGGAAAAGACCAGATGCGTGGGCTGGTGCAGGTAAAAGCCGGTGAATTTAAATGCCTTGGGCTTGAACCGCAAAGCTCATCACGGCTCTATTTATCTCCACAAAGCCAGGTAGATGCCGGTATGGGTCAAGCTGGGCTAGGGGGCTGGCTGCGTACCAGCGGCGGAAACTTGGGCGTGATTATCGATGCGCGCGGTCGCCCGTTGCCACTCCCGGGAAATGCGCAGGAACACGCTAAAAAACTTCAAGACTGGCTTAATGAGCTGGAAGGCTGATATATGAATACACTGCTCGCAAAAAGCCACGAACAGCTTTTATGGCCAGTAACTCTGGAATATAGCGGCAAGGTGCTGGTTGGTATCGGTGAGACGCTCACAACTGGTCAACCCGTTGCTGAGATCACACTTCCAGACCACTTTCAGGTTTTTGACCTGGTGAGCAGTTATCGTATTCATCCCTCTGAAACCGATCAATACCTTAGACGTCTTGTCGGCGAAACGATACAGGCAGGCGATATCGTAGCCCAAAAACCTGGCCTGGTGACGAAGATCTTCCGTGCTCCGCAAGCGGGACGGGTTGTTTCAATCCGGGATGGAAAAGTGACTTTGGCTCTTGGTGAACGCAAGCACCAGGCACTGGCGCCATTTCCGGGTGAGGTGGTGGAGTTGATTCCCGGGCGTGGTGTGGTTATTGCCTTGCATGCTGCCGTACTTCAGGGGGTATGGGGAAATGGAATAACCGGAAAAGGTCCATTAATAGCCTGGGATGAAGCAGAGTCTGCTGCTTCCATGTCCGGTGGTTTGGTCTATTTTGAGCAAGCACCCAGCATAACACGGTTACGGCGGTTTTTAGATGCAGGTGTAGCTGGTTTCATTTTTACGACAATCCTCCCCGAACATTGGGATTTCCTGCAAAAAATAAAGGTTCCGGTGCTCTCTCTGATGGGTTTTGGGAATTTGCGCCTGGATGCATACAGCAAAAAGGTCTTGGATGCAATTCTTTCAAGGCCCGATGTTCCAGTGTCTTTGATGACTCCTGACCGGCATGCAGATTATGGCCGCCGGCCGCTTTTGATCCAGCCGCTTGAGACAGCCATTGAACCTGTTCAGTTTACCCTTGTACCCGAGCAAAAAACGGGCCGCGCAGTTCGTTTGATTGGGCAGCCTCATTCTGGCCAACTTGCCGAAGTTATCGCGCTTCCGCCTTTGCCAGAGCAGTTTGAATCAGGCCTGGTATTAATGCCGGCAGTTGTCCAGCTTTCTGACGGTGCTGAGCTGCGTGTTCCGTTGGATAATTTGGAATGGATCGAGGAGTAATCAGGGTTTTGGTGCTATGGGAGTAGCCAAAAGCCTGCCCAGTACCCAGCCTGTTTTATCATCGGGCAGCAAAACTTTTTGCCACAGGGCTTCGCCAACCAATTGGCTTTCGCCCAGCATTGCTACTTCAGCCCCGTCATTAAGGTAGGTAACAACGTCTGCACTGGTGTCGGGGTTTGCACGTACGATGATCCCGGAAGCAGATATCACCTTTGCACTGATTGGTTCCGGGGTGCTTGTAGCCGTTGGCTGTAAGGTGGCAGTTGCAGCTTTTGTGTGCGTTGGCGCCGGCGTGCTGGTGCTGTAAGCTGCAGGAAGCTGGGGTGTTAAACTGGGTGCAGCAGTTTTTTCAGGAATAGGATCCAGTGCAATTAGCGTAAACTTGGCACCGGCGTATACACTGGTAGCCGCCAGCAACAGTAAGGCCAGGATACCCGTTAGCACAAAACCAATGTTCTTACGCGGGCCGCAGCCGCTCATCCAAAGGCCTGCCAGAATTCCAAAAGCAGTTACCGCAATGCGTGCCCCAACAATAACCAAGGCAGCCAGCCAGCTTTGGTCACTCATCACCTGGAAAAGGTAGCCGACCAGTCCTAAAGGCAAAAAGGCAAGATAAGCTACTGCTGCAGAGGCTAACCGGTAACGTTCATCCAGGTGCGCAAAAAAATGCCCCAGCACAAATGCAGCCAGGATCAGCACACCCCACTCCAGCCAGGTAGAGCGCAGGAGGTGCGTCATGGGCAGGCTGGGATGAGAGAGACTTTTGCTTTGGGTAAGACCTGCCAGCCAGCCGCTGGCAAAATAAACGATTGCAGTTGCCAGCAAGCCTAGTAAAGAGAGGAAGAAGTGACCTATTGATGGGAATACAGTGGCTACTGGCATGCCTGCCAAAGGTCTTAAAAATGGTGCGCTGATGGCAGCAATGAAAAGAATCAAGGGTTCATTAAGCACGATAGCCAGGTAAAAGGCCAAAGCGCTTAATAGCAAGGCTAAAAAGAAATCCAGGTCCGGCAGACTCTTGCCTTTAAGTTCCTGCAAATAGGCGTTGAACTCAGGGCTATCCTCTCCAGACAGCTTTTGAAGCAGGCGCTCCCGTCGATCTTGTTTGGGATCGGCAGGGATGTCCGGGGTAACTTGGCTGGTAGGTAAACTCATTTTTAGCCTTCTTGCAGATTATACCTGAGGCTTCGAATTGAAAACGAAAGCCTCGCCTTACGGTAGAATAGGGCAATGAAAAAATCTGCTTTTATCTCGACCCTTCTGGGTTTTAGCCTGCTTCTCGCTGCCTGTAACCAAAACACGGGGAGCTCCGCAACTATTCCGCCGGGCAACATCGAGACTTTTGTATCCCAAACTTTAGAGGCAAGTGACCTCACTCTGCAAGAGACTCCTCTTGCTCCTGCAGATATCGCCAATACTCCTGACTTGGTTTCTCAGCCCCCAGAGCTACCCCTGCCTGCAGACCTCCTGCTCTGGGTACCTTCTGGCAGCGACGCGGCTATCGTAAGCAAAAACGACGCGGGCCTGCAGGAATATGCCAATTCACATGGTTTGCGCTACCTTAAGGTAGAGCGCCTTAGCTCCCCACAGTTGTCCCCGGATGTAAAGGTCGTGGTTAGCCTGGCTCCTGCGGCACAAACGGAGTTGATGGCTGCCTCTGCAGCTCAGGTCCAATTTCTTAGTCTCCTCCCGTTGCAAAGCAGTGCCCAAAATCTTTTCTACTCTGGCGCCGGGATGCCTGCAACCCTTGAGCAGCAGGCTTTCATGGCTGGCTATACCCTTGCTTTGGTTACCAACGACTATCGCGTGGGTGTTTTGGTACAGGCCGGAGACGCCCAGGGCAAGCTGACCCGCGACGCTTTTACTACCGGTGCGCAGTTCTATTGTGGGCTATGCAATTCCCGTGTTGCACCAGTTACCTTTTACCCTAAGGTGGCCGAAATGGCTTCAGCTGCAGACTGGCAGTCCGCTGTTGACGAGTTACTGGCCGGCTGGGTAACCAGTGTATATATCCAGCCCGAGCTTTCTTCAGAAGCACTGGTGAACTATCTGATTTCGAAAAACATCCTATTGATCGGCACTCAAGGACAGGCTGGCCTTTCCGACAGTCCTAACTGGGTTGCCGTGCTGGCGCCTGCTGGTGAGCAAGACCTAGTACCTGCCCTAGATGCCCTTATGGAAAAACGTATACCTCCGGCAACTGGTACAGGCCTTAGCTTGACGAATGTAAACGATGTATACCTCTCATTGGGCAGGCTGCGCTTTATTGAAGCAACACGTTTACAACTCTTAGAAGGTATGCTTGACCCCCTGCCCTTCAACCCATAATTCCATAGCGGGCTATTCACAGTGCTGTCCTCAGCAAGGCAAATTGCTGCGGCCAATGTTCACGGCTGCTATTTTAGGTCCTCTTTTGATCAATACTATTGACGGATGTCAATTCCAAAACTAAAATTGTGTAGTTTGTGCTATTTAGGCACAGATAGTTTCACCAGAAAAGGAATACTATGGCACCACGCAGAAAAGGGATCGAGCGCGCTGAATATTTGGCCAAGATCGCTCAGATGTACTATCTTGACAACTTAAATCAATCCGAGATTGCTGATCGGATTGGTGTTACACGTTCGATGATCTCGCATCTTTTGGCTGAGGCTCGCAGTAGCGGTATTGTTCAGGTCACCATAAATCATCCGCTGCGCCGGGATACTCAGCTGGCTGAAGCCTTGCAAGAAAGCTTCAAGCTTAAAGAGGTTTTGGTTGTCAGCGTAGACAATCCTATGAGCTTGGTGTCTACGGTTGCAGGTGCAGCTGCCAAGCTATTGCAGGGATACATGCAACCCGGCGTGATCGTAGGAACCTCCTGGGGTTCAGCAATATCCAAAACCATCGAAGCCATCGAGCTCGAGCGCTTCATGGCGGATGTTACCGTTGTTCAATTAATTGGTTCCTTGAGCGGACGTTTGCAGGAATTTGATGCACACCATCATCTGCAGTACCTGGTGAATAAGGTCAGCGGTTTGGGTATGTACCTGAACGCCCCCCTCATCCTGGAAAGCAAAAGTGTGGCTGAAATTCTTAAGAACGACCCCAGCATCCGCGAAACGCTTGAATATGGTTCCCGCGCGGATATTGCAGTGCTGGGCATCGGTACCACAGCCAAAGCTGAATCTTCCTTCTACCTGAGCGGATACTTTAATGAAGAAGACCTGCAAAATATGGCCGAAGACGAGACTGTGGGTGACGTATGCGGACACTTCTATAACATTCAGGGCCAGCCTACTTCACAGGATTACACTGAACGCATCGTTGGTATTTCGCGGCAGCAACTCATGGGAATTAAACATCGTCTGGGCATAGCCGGCGGTCCTAATAAAGTGGAACCTATCATCGGAGCGCTGCGCGGTGGCTATATAAATATGCTGGTTACAGACGAGATGACCGCCCGCACAATTCTGGACCAGGAAGAGTAAAACATTTACGAATTGCCCTGCTATACAGCTTGCTTGTTGGTTTGTCAAACATATTGGACAGTGAGTTTCAAATAATCTAAAGGGCACAGGAACTTAAGCGGTCGCATCGGGATCTTGTTCGTACGCTGATTGTGTCTTCTCAATTGTGTTTGAAAATCTTCAAAGGAAAAGAACTTAGCACGGTCATAAAAACGTTTTTGATCTTCCCTGTGGCTCCTTTCCACCTTGCCGTTGTGCCGCGGCGTATAAGGCTTGATCCGCTTGTATTTGATGGCATGCTCGCTAAGGTATCTCTGGAAGAGGTTAGGTCTGTCGTTGTCTTCCCTCTTGCTGTAGTGGCTGGTGAACTCCGGGCCATTGTCCGTCTGGACACAGTCAATACGAATACCGTGGGAGGAAAACCAACGGACGGCCTTGCTGATGAAATCAGCTGAGGAGAAGGTGTCCGCCTGCTGATAAGCAGCCAGGTATCTCAGGCGGCTGTATTCATCAATGGCTGTGTACTGATAATACTTTCCCCATGTTTTATCCTGGATACACTCTCTGGGAACATGTTTGACGTCAATTTGTACCCGCTGGCCGGGATACAGCATCGCCTCATAAGGTTTGGGAGGAGGCCCTTTCTTCCTGGGTTTCCTGGACCGCTCTAACCCTTCCCTTCGTTCCACGCGATATAAACTGACGTAATGACGGGTGTAGCCTTGCTTTCTCAGTTTGAACCAGAACTCCAACAATCCCAGCTCCGCATTCCGCCTGCGGCAGCGAATGATCAGGGCAATCTCATCCTGGGTATGTTGATTGGGATGGTGATGAGGTCTGCGCGATTTGGCCGCTAAAGAGCCTATTGCTCCATCAAACCGCTTGAGCCAATAGTAGATATAACTTCGCGCCCGGTTGTATCTTCTGCTTGCTTTGCTTACTCCATATTTGAGAGCGTAGTTCACCAAAGAGTACCGGTATTTCATCTCCTGTGTTATCTTATCCATTGCAGGTTGTGGTTCCTCCATATTGTTTTTTGTTCAGCGCAATAACAATATCAGTGATACCACTTCCTGCATTATTCTTTTACTTCACTGTCCAAGATGTATCGTAAACCAACACGAATTGCCCTGCTATACAGCTTGCTTACCTTGACTCATCCTGTCTATTCTGATAGACTTGCGGCTTGTTGTTTAAGACTGGTGAAAGAGCAAGTCTTGCGCAAGCGTGCAGTTTTTAGTATACTTTTTAGTCTGCAAATCTTGTGGTTTGGAATTTAACAATTACATAATCCAAGGGCGCCGGCGTAGCTCAATGGTAGAGCAACCGCCTTGTAAGTGGTAGGTTATGGGTTCGATTCCCATCGTCGGCTAGGAATTATCCTTTTGTGATGATCACCGAGTTATCGGTTATCATCCCCAGCGGGTAATGACGCGCCCAAGGAGCCAGGATGGTTACCCAAGTGGCCAACGGGGTCTGACTGTAAATCAGATGGCAGAAGCCTTCGGAGGTTCGAATCCTTCACCATCCACAACAAACCGCTCAAGCGGTTTGAGGTACGGCTGCCCACATAGCTCAGATGGTAGAGCACGGTCTTGGTAAGACCGGGGTCTTGGGTTCAAATCCCAATGTGGGCTTTTGCCGAGTAGAAAGAAAAGAATAGAAAGATCGCTGTTAAGGAGAACAAGCATGGCGAAACAAAAGTTTGACCGTTCAAAGCCCCATATGAATATTGGTACCATGGGTCATATTGACCATGGCAAAACCACCCTTACCGCTGCAATTACCAAGGTGCAGGCTTTACGTGGCTTTGGTGAATACCGAGCGTACGATAGTATCGATAACGCACCTGAAGAAAAAGCTCGCGGTATCACCATCAACATCACTCACGTTGAATACACTACGGCAAAACGCCACTATGCTCATGTGGACATGCCCGGTCACCGTGACTATATCAAAAACATGATTACCGGCGCCGCTCAGGTAGACGGTGCAATTTTGGTTGTCAGCGCTCCGGATGGTGCCATGCCCCAAACTCATGAGCACGTACTCCTGGCCCGCCAGGTTGAAGTTCCTGCCATTCTGGTCTTCCTTAACAAGACCGATCAGATGAATGATCCTGAACTGCTTGAGCTGGTTGAAATGGAAATTCGCGAACTGCTCTCCGACAACGACTTCCCCGGAGATGATGTTCCGATCATCCGTGGTTCCGCCAAACAGGCACTCGACTCCACGTCCACCGATCCTGATGATCCGGTCTACCAGCCTATCGTCCAGTTGATGGATGCTGTAGATGATTACTTCCAGGATCCTGTGCGTGAGACCGACAAGCCCTTTATGATGCCGATTGAAGATGTATTCAGCATCAAAGGCCGTGGCACCGTGGTTACTGGTCGTATCGAACGCGGTGTGATCAAATTGAACGATCCCGTCGAAATCGTGGGTTTGATGGACAAACCCCTTAACTCGGTTGCTACTGGCATCGAAATGTTCCACAAACTGCTGGACCAGGGTATCGCTGGCGACAACGCTGGTATCCTGCTGCGTGGTATCGATCGAAGCCAGGTAGAGCGCGGTATGGTTCTGGCCAAACCCGGTTCCATTACCCCCAATACTGAATTTGAATGTTCTGTTTACATCCTGCGCAAGGAAGAAGGCGGACGCCATAGTGCGTTCTTTACCGGATACCGCCCGCAGTTCTACATTCATACCACCGATGTTACCGGCGATGTCACCCTTCCAGAAGGCGTTGAAATGGTTCTGCCCGGTGATAACGTGAATGGTCTCAAGGTCAAACTGATTCAGAAAGTTGCCATTGAGCAAGGCTCCGAATTCGCTATCCGCGAGGGCGGCCTTACTGTTGGCGCTGGCAGGATCACAAAGATCCTCGGCTAGTTTTATTATGGAGGAAGCGTGGCTGCCCTCTGAAGGGCAGCCATGTTTAGGAGATTATGGCCTCAAAAAAGAAAGATATTCGTCCCGTCATTCACTTGGCTTGCACCGAGTGTAAAGAACGTAACTACACCACGGAAAAAAACCGTCGTAATGACCCCGGGCGTCTGGAAATGAAAAAGTACTGTCCTCGTTGCCGTGCTCATCGTGTGCATCGTGAGGTGAAGTAGTAGTTCCCTTAGCGGAACTTGCTTAGGACAGTAGCTCAATTGGCAGAGCACCGCTCTCCAAAAGCGGGGGTTGTGGGTTCAATTCCTACCTGTCCTGTAATAGCAACGCCGTAACATTTACGGCGTTGCATTGTCAAGAAATCGGGAGAAAGCTATGGCTAAAAAACAGAAACCTAACTTCATCCAAAACATCAAACGCTTTTGGCGGGAAACTGTTGGTGAATTGCGCAAGGTCTCCTGGCCAACAATGCCTGATGCCATTGCCCTGACTCGCGTCGTCCTCATAGTTACCTTCCTTATGTCGGTAATTTTAGGATTGATGGACTTTGTTTTTGGTCAGTTAATCGGTTTTCTCTTCCGGGCTTAGTGTAAAGGTAGGGCTCTCTTATGGCCGCTATGGATAGCGAAGAAAAACAAGAGAACCTGCCCCCAGAGCAGGAAGCAGATAAAGCTGTGGATATACAGCCAGATTCAGCTGCACCCGAGGCCCATTCCGATAACCGTCAGTGGTTCGTAATTCACTGCTACTCTGGCTACGAGAACAAGGTTCGCAAAAACCTGGAGCAGCGTATCGAAACGATGGCCATGAAAGATAAGATTTTTGATGTGGTCATCCCTACCCAGGAAGAAATCGAGGTACGGGACGGTAAGCGTCGCACGGTTGAGCGCTATGTTTTTCCCGGCTATGTGCTGGTAAACATGATTCTGGAAGAAGAATCCTGGTTCGTTGTCCGTAACACCCCCGGTGTAACTGGTTTTGTGGGCATGGGTGATGAACCTACACCTCTGCGGCCCGAAGAGGTCACTGCCATTCTGCGCCGCATGGAAGACGAAGCACCCACCTATAAGGTAAGCTATAAAGCCGGTGATCGCGTGCGTATCATCGATGGTCCCTTCAATGACTTTAGAGGCACCGTGGATGAAATCAATATGGAACGTTCGAAGATTCGCGTAATGGTGAATTTCTTCGGTCGAGAAACACCTGTGGAACTCGATTTTCTGCAGGTTGAAAAAGCCTGACCGGCCTGGCCGGAAATTTGTGGGAGGGCTTGCCGCCCGCTAGTACCACCAAGGAGATAAGAAAGTGGCAAAGAAAGTAAAAGCAATTGTAAAGCTGCAGATTCAAGCCGGTAAGGCGAACCCTGCACCCCCTATTGGTCCGGCGTTGGCTCCCCATGGTGTTAATATCATGGCCTTCTGCAAGGACTACAACGCCCGTACCGCTAATCAACCTGGCGAGATCATCCCTGCCGAGATAACCGTTTTCCAGGATGGATCGTTCAAGTTCGATCTCAAATCACCACCTGCAGCAGTGCTGATCAAAAAAGCTGCTGGTGTAGACAAGGGCTCTGCTACCCCCAAATCGGATAAGGTTGGCAAAGTTTCCCGGGCTCAGCTAAAAGAGATCGCCCAAATCAAGTTCAATGACATGAACGCCCTAGACCTTGATGGCGCAGTAAAGCAACTTGAAGGTACCGCCCGCAATATGGGCATTACAGTCGAAAAATAAGGTTCTAGTGGGAGGGCACCTTGTGCCCGCCAAAACCACAAGGAGTTAATATGCCTAAACACGGCAAGAATTTCATAAATGCTGAAAAGAAAATTGACCTCGACAAGGCCTATGCACCTTTAGAGGCTTTGCAGTTGGTAAAAGATATCCATTTTGCAAAGTTTGATGAAACCGTAGAAATCCATATTCGTACCGGTTTAGACCCGCGCCAGGCTGATCAACAGATCCGCGATGTAGTTTTACTGCCAAAAGGCTTGGGAAAAACCGTTCGGGTGCTCGTTTTTGCCCAGGGAGAGGCTGCTACTGCTGCACGTGCAGCTGGTGCTGATTTTGTAGCCGAAACTGACGAGGAAATCAACCGCGTTGCAGGTGGCTATACCGATTTTGATGTAGCAGTAGGCACGATGGACATGATGGGCAAGGTTGGGCGTTTGGGTCGTATTTTGGGCCCGCGCAACCTGATGCCTAACCCCAAAGCGGGTACCGTTGTACAGCCTGGAGATATTACGAAGGCAATCGAAGCTGCCAAGGCAGGCCGGGTTGAATTCCGCTTGGACAAAACGGCGAACATCCATGTGCCATTGGGAAAGGTTTCCTTTAGTGCCGAAGCCCTTAAAGAAAATATGGCTGCACTAATGGCCGCAGTGCGTAAGGCTCGACCATCTGGCGCCAAAGGCGTTTTTGTCAAGAAGGTAACTGTGGCTTCAACGATGGGCCCTGGTGTAAGGGTGGATGTAAACACTGCCCTCGCAATGGAGCCAGAGGCGGTTTAATTTGTACTACCCGGCCGCAGATCTTATGTTATACTGAGCCGGCACAATTAAATAAAGTGAACTTCACTTGAGACAGCTGGTGCCGTTACGGCTTAATTTCCCGCCGAGGTGGAGAGTAAGAAGAAAGCAAATCTGCTTGTTTCTGAGTCTCTTCGGTTGGAAAACGGAGAGACTTTTTTATTTTGACCGGAAGGAGGAAGAAACGAGTGGCTTTTTCAAAGAAAGAAAAGGAACAAATTGTTAGCCAATATGGTGAATGGCTGGATAAAAGTAAGGGCGTCTTCATTCTCTCTTACAGCAAGATGCGTATGCCTGATGTTAATGCTGCCCGTAAT
The DNA here is from genome assembly GCA_040772305.1 of Anaerolineaceae bacterium. Taxonomy (GTDB): domain Bacteria; phylum Chloroflexota; class Anaerolineae; order Anaerolineales; family Anaerolineaceae; genus Mesolinea. Next base: position 185,173 of record JAXGYK010000001.1, on the reverse strand, counting down.
CGCTTGCGCCAGGAAGAAGGCCGTTTGCATGTTGTAAAAAACCGCCTTTTCACCCGTGCACTTGAAGAAAAGGGCTATAACTTTGATCCCAAATTTTGGGAAAACAATAATGTAGTAGTTTTCGCGTTTGAAGATGCACCTGGAGTTGCCAAAGCGCTTAGCGAGGTGCTCAAAAATAACCAAATCTTTGACGTACGCGGCGGTTATTTGGACAAAGAAAGCCTAAGCGTAGTGCAAGTTAAAGCCCTGGCCGAACTGCCAACCATGCCTGTTATGCGTGCCACCCTCTTGGGAACCATCTTGGCTCCCATGAATCAGTTGGTCCGCACGCTTGCCGAACCGGCCCGCGGTTTGGCTGCCGTCATCCGAGCCAATTCGGAAAAGCAGCCCAGTGCTGCTTGAGCAACATTTAGGCCATCGCATAGGATGATGGCAATAAGGAAAGTAATTAGGAGATATTAAAATGGCTGAATTAGACAAAATTGTTGAAGAACTGAGCAAGCTGTCCGTTTTGGAAGCTGCCGAATTAGTTAAAGCTTTGGAAGAGAAGTGGGGTGTTAGCGCTGCTGCTCCCGTAGCTGTTGCTGCTGGTCCTGTTGCTGCAGCTCCTGTAGAAGAAGTTGAAGAAAAGACTGAGTTTGATGTTGTAATCAAGGCCACCGGCCCCAAGAAGATTGAAGTCATTAAGGTTATCCGTCAGCTTACTTCCCTGGGTTTGGTTGATGCCAAGAACATGGCTGAAGCTCCCGATTCCAAGGTTCTCGAAGCTGTAGGGAAAGACATTGCCAACGATGCCAAAGCCAAGCTCGAAGCCGCCGGCGCCGAAGTTGTGCTTGCATAAGTTTTCTGAACAGAAGAAAAACCGTTCCATTTGGAACGGTTTTTTGATTCCTGCTGCAAAGTGACCTAGGGAAATATTTAACCTTTGAATGGCGCAAATAGCGTTACAATATTTTTGAAAAACTTGGTAATGTCAATAGTTTTAGCGCTTCCGAACAGCAAAATTATTGGTATCATCGTTTTTTGAAAACGACTATTATATGAATTATCACAGGTCTTATCCTCTCACATTGAGCAGAACATCCTGCCATAGCGCATTTGTTCACCCAAAGTGCTTGGATGGGCAGATACGCTCGTCATACTGAATTAGATTGCTGTAGTCAATAGCAAAGAACAGACAAGCGAAAAATGGAGGTGGCAGAGATAACACATTTAAAGGTTCAAATCTTATTCTGTGAAAATGAAAAAATGCATTGAATAAAGTCAAAGCATCTGTCATAATTAACGTAGTATTTCAGGCATAACTATGGAAGGGATGGGTCTTAGCTGAGTAGCCGCCTTTGCACAATTATCAAAATACATTAAAGGTAATGAATCATAATGTGCATGAATTTATAGTATCGTTTGTGTTTTGAGACCTGCTCAACCATAGTGAGTGCTATCGACAAATGGTTAATAAAGGAATAGGAGTATAGAAAAATGTTCAAGCTAAAAGAAAATGGCACGAAAGTCTCGACTGAGGTTATTGCTGGTTTAACAACATTCTTTGCTATGGCATATATCATTGTTGTAAACCCGTCAATTCTCAGTCAATCGGGTATGGAGTGGGGTGCCGTATTCCTCGCTACCATCATTGCTTCGATCATCGGCACTCTCGTAATGGGTCTCGTGGCAAACGTGCCCTACGCTCAGGCTCCCGGAATGGGGCTTAACGCATTTTTCGTCTATACCGTATGCTTTGCTCTGCAGTTTACATGGAAGCAGGCTCTGTCAATGGTATTTATATGCGGCATAATCAACATTATCATAACAGTTACCAAAATCCGCAAATACATCATAAAGGCCATCCCACGCAGTCTGCAGAACGCCATCGGCGGAGGCATTGGCATATTCATCGCGTATATCGGGCTGCTCAACGTTGGCATCATTAATTTTGATGCTGGCGTTCCGGCGCTGGCAACTATTAACCAGCCTACTCTGTGGTTATTCCTTATTGGTTTGGTGCTGACAGTTGTACTCAGTCTTCTGAAAGTCAAAGGCGCGATACTTATCAGCATCATTGTTACGGCGCTTATCGGTATTCCTATGGGACTTACTGCGACAGGAGACACGATAAGTTTTACCGAGGCAGTTGCAGCGCTTCCTACCACCTTCGGAGTGATATTCACAAGAGAGGGCCTTGGATCCTTGTTCTCGGATGCCAGCAAGATCCCTCTTGTTCTTATCACGATTTTCGCATTCAGTATGTCTGATACATTTGATACCATCGGAACCTTCATTGGGACCGGCCGTCGCACGGGTATCTTCAGCGATGAAGATGAAAAGGCAATGGAAAGCAGCGCAGGCTTCAAATCCAAAATGGACAAAGCTCTATTTGCGGATGCTACAGCAACTTCCATTGGTGCTATCTTCGGCACCTCCAACACAACTACTTATGTCGAGAGCGCTGCTGGCATTGCTGTTGGCGGAAAAACCGGCCTCACCAGCGTTGTTGTTGCAATTTGCTTTGCAATAAGCGCGTTTTTTGCGACCTTTGTAAGTGCGATCCCATCTGCTGCTACAGCTCCCGCATTGGTTATTGTTGGAGTCATGATGATGGCTGCCTTCAAGGAGATCGATTGGGCTGAGCTTTCAGAAGCTATCCCCGCATTCTTCGCCGGCGTATTTATGGCTCTGTGCTACAGCATCTCATATGGTATTGCAGCAGGCTTTATATTCTATGTGATTACAAAGCTCTGCAATCGCCAAATAAAAGACATCCATCCCATCCTCTGGGTGGCCACAATATTGTTCATATTTAACTTTGTACTGCTTGCCATTTTATAAGTCAATGGAGTTAGCCGAGAGACCATTCCATTAATGTCAGATAGCAAAAGAAACCGCACTGCTTACTCAATGGTAAATAGTGCGGTTTTTCTATTTAAGCTTTTAGACAGACTGGTATCAGTAAGTTTTAAGCGGCTTCCAACTGCCGGATGACCAACACGACCTTTCCCTGAACTTGGACTGTTCGCGGGTCGTCGATGATGATGGGCTGCATCAAAGGGTTGGCCGGTTGCAGGCGCACCTTGCCGTTTTCAAGGTAAAAGTATTTAAGTGTGGTTTCTTCCTTGTCGCGCAGCCAAATGGCAACCATTTCGCCGTTGCGCGCTTCCTGCACCTTGCGCATTACCACGATATCGCCATCGCTTACCATCGCATCAATCATCGAGTCGCCATGTACCCGCAAGGCGTACAGTTGGCTGGTGTCCTCTTTTAAAGGCAGCAGACTGCGTGCAATCTCAAGTCCCGAGTCTGGATCGTAGAGTCCAAAATCAGAGGAAGGAACAGGCATCGGTTCGCCAGCGACGATATTCCCTACCAGCGGAATGCTCACTAACTCCACTAGCTGCTCGTTCATCTGGCGAGCGCTCTCCAGCGCTCTGTTTCCATAGGTTTTAATCAGGTTGATGCCGCGGCTAATATTGCTGCTGCGCGTTATATATCCCATCTCTTCCAGTTGATTCAGATAATAATTTACTACAGAGGTGGAGCTAATCTGGGTTTGGTTCCCAATTTCGCGAATTGAGGGCGGGAAGCCTTGTTCTTGTTGGTACTTTTCTAAAAAATCCAGTATCTTCTTATGTCTGGGGCTTAAGCCATTTCGTTTGCGTGCCATAAGATGCTTCCTTTTCGTAAATTCAAACTGATAATAACAGAACATATGTTCCCAGTCAAGGATTATGAAACCTAAAGAAACCTTTGACATTTGAGCCTCATTTCAGGAACAGTTATTGCAACAAGAATCTTGCGAGCTGCGTGTCGTAAGCTGCTTGCGAGTTATCGCATGCTTGGCACGCCGGAGGAAATTATGTCGAACGTAAAACTTAAGTGGCTTTTGCCCCTGATAGCTTTGGGACTTCTTTTGGGCTTTTTGCTCTCCTCAATCCTTAAAGACCCTGCGCCTCAACCTATCTTGTCTCAAACTTCAATCCAAATCACGCCTCCTGCGCCTTTGACTTCCGTTCCGCAAGCAGCCCCGCCATCAGCTGAAGAACTGCCTGTGCTCCCAACAGCTGAGCCAGCACCAGCCCAAGATCAGCCAAACTCCTTTTTCCCTGCCGAGGGCACTAGTTTCCAGCTTGTTGAGCCCAATAAGGGTTGGTTGCTTACAGCTGGCAAACTCTATTGGACCAGCGATAATGGCGGCAGCTGGGGCGATATTACGCCCCAAGGAGCTGATGCCTGCAGTTTGTCTGGTATTCATTTTGCAAACTCACGCGATGGTTATATTTTCTGTCATGATGCTGCGCGAGAAGACCTTGCTTACACTTTTTACCAAACACATGATACAGGTGCCAATTGGTCCGGACGGGACTTGAATCTGAGCGTGCTTCTCCCCCAAACGCACCCAAACCCTGTCGAAGCAATCTTTATGCAGTGGCTGGATCCCCAACAGGGCTTTGTACTCTTCCGCCTGCAGGCCGGAACCAACTTCAGCCTTGGCTATCTTTTCTCTACCCAGGATGGCGGCTTAAACTGGCAATATCTGGATGCTCCTTCTGCAGAGCCTTTTGTGTTTGTTACTCCGCTTCTGGGATATCAGCTTGATAACCCAGCTCATAATGCTCTCAGCGCCACTACCGATGGCGGCCGAACTTGGCAGGTGCTCAACATCGTAACCGAAGGTTTGGCAGATGGACAGAGCCTCCAGCTTAGTTTGCCCCAGTTTAATCCTTCCGGGCAGGGTTGGCTTACAGCTTCAATCTATGCAGGCACCGAGCTTTTAAGCAGTGCCTATTACCATGCTCCCCAAGCTGGTTCAGCCTGGACTCTCAGCCAGGATCCAGCCCAAAAATCCTTGCCTGAGGTTGCCACTGTAAACGAAAACTATACCGTTTCAGCAGATGGCGCTTTGGTAACCTGGAAGGCTCAGCTGGCAAGCTTGCCCGTTCCTAAAAGCATTACTACTCGCACTGCTGCCTTTGAGGCTCAGGAATATGCTCTTGATTTCCTAAGCTTTGGCGATGCTACAAATGCCTGGGGCAGCTTTATGGCTGGTAATTGCGAATTTACAGAAACTTCCCAGGGTTTACAAAAAGTGTGCCGCAGTCAAAGACTGATTCTTAGTTCACAGGATGCCGGCTCTGGCTGGCAAATGCTGAACCTGCCTGTTCTCAGCCCTGACATGCAGGTTAAAACAGAGCAAAGTGCGCTTGAGCCTCAGGCTAAAGTAGCGGTAGAAGCTGTGCCAGAAAATCTGCGTGGGGCGCCTGCCAATATCACCTATATCGGGAATAACCGGGCTATATTGCAGGAGCAAGGTTTCGACCTTTGTTACTTCAAGTCAGTTGCCGAGATGCAAACCTGGATGCGAAGCAGTCCCTACTGGGCAGTTAACCTTTATATTGGCGGGGATATGGCTGCTTGCTCCCATCGTCACCCGGATCGCGATAAGATTGGCCAGCTTTACAACCAGGGTTGGAAGTTTATACCCACCTGGGTAGGCCCGCAGGCGCCCTGCACCAGTTACCGGGTAAAGTTTGACTATGACACCAATCGAGCCTACCAGCAGGGTGTCCAAAACGCTGAAGCAGCTATCGCTCGCATGCATGAGCTCGGTTTGCTGATGCCTGATGGCAAAGGAAGCGTAGTTTATTACGATCTTGAATCCTACGCTACAAACCCCACATGTACTGCGGCGGTCCAAGCCTTTTTGCGCGGCTGGACAAGCCGCCTGCAGCAAAGTAATGTGACCTCAGGTCTTTATGCTACAGGCAACAACCTGAACAACTCAGGCGCAGCCACCATTAACCCAGCTCCGCAGGTGGTTTGGCCTGCAGCATGGTACCATGCTGCTGTTTCCGACCGCTATTATGATCCAACAGCAACAGTTTGGAACGTGCCTTATGTAAATAACAGCCTTTGGGCCAACCACCAGCGCATCCGCCAGTACGAAGGCGGACATACGGAAACATGGGGCGGTGTGTTAATGAATATTGACTGTAATGTTATTGATGGTGTTGTAGCGGTGCTGGAATCCCGCAGCAACGCTATACCAGTGGATTGCTCGCGTACTAAATGCAACTATTTGCCCATTATCGGAAGATAAGATCCTATCAATTTTGGAAGCATGTAACCTCCAGCGGTACTGTAAAAGCGAAAGAAGGCATACCGGGACTTTCATCAAGCTGCACCTTTGCCTCTGTTACCCCTCTCATTGTTCTGCTGGCACAATAAAAAATACGTTTGAATAAACAAAGATTTTATAGATTTACTGCTTAAACCCTCCTTGTCAGCTATAATCCCCTGCGTTTATTACGGAGGCTTTATGGGCGCATCTGTCAAATATTTTATCTCGAAGCTCGATTTTTCCTGGCGTTCCCTGCGCGACCTTCTTATTGTCACAATAGGTGCCTTTCTGCAGGCGCTGGCAATGCGATTATTTCTGGTGCCTGCTAACCTGGTAAGTGGTGGCATCAGCGGTTTTGCCCAGATTCTCCATTACACCTTAGGATGGCCTATTGGCCTCATTGTCCTGCTGGGGAACATTCCGCTCTTTATCCTGGGTTGGCGTTATCTGGGCGGCCCGCGTTTTGCAATACGAACCATTTTGAGTATCTTTGCCTTCTCAATTTTTACCGACCTGCTTATTTACCTTACAGGCTCTGCGCCAATAACCGGCGATGTAGTCCTTAACACGCTTTATGGAGGTATTCTGCTTGGCATCGGCTTAGGTGTCGTCTACCTGGGCCGGGGTACCAGCGGGGGCACCGATATCCTCGGCCGGATCATGAACCAACGCTTTGGTATTTCTATTTCGATGTCTTACATGATTACCGATTCACTCGCGGTGCTTTTGGCCGGGTTTTTCTTTGGATGGGAAAAAGCGCTTTATGGACTCGTAATGATATATCTTTCAGGGGTGGCGGCAGACCGCACAGCAGAAGGATCCAATGTTGTTCGTGCTGCGATGATTATTAGCAATGAAACCGAAGCAGTCATCCAGGCAATTTTCGAGGAGCTTGGCCGTGGGGTTACCATCCTGGGTGCCAAGGGAGGATATACCCGGGAGGACCGCCCAATCATCTATGTAGTCGTAACCGCTTCAGAAGTGATGCGCCTCAAAACGATAGTGAAGGATGTTGACTCAGATGCCTTTATGGTGATTGGACAAGCCAACGAGGTCCTTGGAGAGGGCTTTAAGCCTTTTCACGATGGTCAATGACCCTGCATCCCTCCTGAGCTCAGAGTGACTCAGGCTTCCGTCCACTTGTGATTGGAAAGTTTAGGGTGCTGGAAAACGCCATTTGCTTAAACCGAGGACAAAGGTCTCTACAATTATATTTTTCGAATTAGATTTAATCGTTCCAGATTCTCGAAAAAACTGAATATCAATTCCATAAAAAACTTTAAGTAGCTCGAAAGATATCTTTCTCTATTTCTGAGCAGTACGAGCCTTTGAGAAAGTGGTTCGCCGCGATAATGAAAAGGAAAGATATTGATGTCTTCAGACAGATCGCAGATTTGATTGGCGAGATTTGACTGCGTAGAAAAACTGGCTGAAAGTCCTTGATCGCACAATGACAAGCATGGGCGAGTATATGTTGCCGTGAGAACAGGACTGATCATCACTCCGGTCTCTTCAAAGCATTTAAATAGCTGGTCTCCCAGTCGATTGGAATACATGCAGAGGGGGAGCGCGCTTATATCTTTCGCTTCTACACCGTTGAGGGCTTTCTCTTTAAATAGCTCTGCATCCTCACAGTGCTCCTTTAGCAACCGGTCCGAAACGCAGAGATAGACTGGATCATCCAAGAGAATTTTCGCAATGAGGCTGTTTCTTGGTTCACCTGCCAGAGCAACAACAAGATCCAGTTCTCCGGATGCCAACATTTCTTCCAGCCTTGTAGCGATACCATTGGTTACTCTGACTTCTACTTTGGGATAGCGCCGGATGAAATCCGGAAGGACTTTCGGGAGGAAGGTATCCGCTCTAGCTATGCTGACACCGAAGCGGATGAACCCGCCTTCCTGATTCTGGATATCCTGGATCATATCGCGTAAATTCACCTGCTTTTTCATCACATCTTCCGCAAATGTGTGTAAACATTCGCCTGCAAACGTCAAAGAAATCTTTGGTCTTCTCTCAAAGAGTAGGACTCCTAATTCCGTTTCCAGGCGCTTGATATGATTGCTTAAGGTCTGCTGAGAAATATACAGGCGTTCTGCAGTTTTTGTAAAATGAAGGTCTTTAGAAGCCTCTAAGAAGTAATTCAAACTGTCTAAATCCATTTCATTCCTCACAAAAAATTTTTGTCGAAATCCTAAGTTTTCGTTGTTTGCATAAACTTGTTCTGTATAATATTATAGTCGTGTAAAAATCTTTAACAACAACTAAATTACGGCTTTGGGAGGATCGATAATTGATAAAGGTTGGTTTTATTGGATTCGGAGAAGCTGCTTATAACATCTCCTGCGGATTAAAGGGGGAAGGAATAACGGGGATCCTGGCATTTGATGCTATGGCGGATGATCCCGTAATGGGTAAACTGATTCACTCTCGAGCAGAAGAAGCCCAGGTTTCCCTGGCAGAGAAATCCCAGGAGATTGCGTTGAAAGCAGATCTAATCATTTCGGCTGTCCTTGCGTCAAATGCCCTTGAAATTGGTAAAGAACTACAAAATTACCTGCGCCATGGTCAGTTATACGTAGATGTCAGTTCTGCTACTCCAAAAGTAAAACAGCAAATCGGCGAAATTGTTGAAAAAACGGGTGCATCTTTCGTGGATGCAGCCATGCTGGGCTCTTTGCCCAGTGAAAAACACCAGGTCCCGATCGCTGCCAGCGGAAGCGGAGCCAAGCAGTTCAACGAAAAGATGTCGCCCTACGGCATGAAAATCTCGGTGGTTGGTGAAAAGGCGGGTTCTGCCGCAGCAATCAAAATGGTGAGAAGCATCTTTATGAAGGGAATTGCTGCCCTCATGCTCGAAATGCTTCAGGCTGCAGAAACCTACGGAGTTGAGGAGGAGGTTATCGCTTCAATCAGCAAATCCATGGATAACATTCCCTTCAATACACACCTTGACCGTCTGGTCACAGGAACAGCACTGCACTGCAAGCGTCGGGCAGAAGAACTGACAGGTAGCCTTAGCCTTCTGGAAGAGGCTGATCTTGAAGGCGACATGACAAAATCCTCGAAAAAATGGCATGAACGTCTCATCCCCTGCAGTTTCCCCGCTCGCTTCGTTGAGCGCAATCCCGAAGGCTGGAAAGAAATCATTGGAATTTTACGACACTAAAAAGGAAAGCGAAGGCATACCAAACATGACAGTAGGTAAGAGAATATTTTTAAAGCGCAATCTGCCCTCCGTAGATATCGTCAAGCAGTTTGAGGGGATTCCTGCTTCAAATGTAGCAGATGTCATGGAGCGAAGCTGTGCCATGCACCCGCGGATCCATCTAGTCAGCAAACCTTCTTCTGGGACGATGGTTGGTCCTGCTTTCACGGTTAAAGGCCGGGCAGGAGACAATCTTGCCCTGCACGCGGCCCTCAACTATTGCCAGGAAGCTGATGTGATCGTAGTTTCCAATGAAGAGGAGGATACTCGTTCACTGATCGGGGTCATCATGATGACTTGGCTTAAATACCAAAAAAAGGTTGCAGGTATTGTTCTGGATGGTCCGATCCGCGATATTGACGAAATCGGAGAATGGGATTTTCCTGTCTATTGTACCGGCACGACTCCGGGCGGACCTTATAAAGAAGGCCCGGGAGAAATTAATGTACCCATCTCCTGCGGAGGAATCAGTGTCTATCCCGGCGATATCATATTGGCAGATAAGGATGGTGTGATTGTCATTCCGCAGAGGGATGCCGAAGATATTCTTGAGGCTGCCAAAAAATTTCAGGTGGGAGACCAGAATAAGGTGCGTGCTGCAAGAGAGGGAACTTCAAACCGAGACTGGGTGGAAAAATCCCTGACAGAAAAAGGATTTGAAATCATTGACGACAAATACTCCCCCTGATTTCAGGCAAGGAAAGGAGGAAGCTATCAGGATGTATGATATCTTGATTCGAAATGGAACATTAATGTTTGCCGGCAGGAATAGTCACACAAAGGCAGATATTGCCATTGAAAGTGGCCGCATTGCTGAAATCGGACAAATATCTGAGTCATCAGACGAGATTGGAAGCATGACACATGTGATCGACGCTTCCGGCTGTTTGGTTGTACCTGGGCTGATTGATCTTCATACCCATGTCTATCCTTTAGCTTCTTTTGGCTCCCCGATCGAAGCAGCCTGCTTTGTATCGGGAGTAACTGCCACTTTAGACTGCGGGAGTGCAGGGGTTTCAAACTATAAAGAACGCAGGAGCGTGATCGATACCAGCCAGCTTCAGATTAAAACGCTCATCAATGTATGTTCCGATGGCATCACAGTCGGGGCGAATCCTGAGAATGTAGATCCATCCAAGTATGAATACGATCGGCTCGAAGAGATGGTTCACCGTTACAGCGATGAGATCATCGGCTTAAAGATTCGTCATGGCGCAGAGATGGTGCGCGGACTCGGACTCAAGCCTCTGGAAAAAACAATCGAGATGGCCGAGCGTCTGAAACTTCCGGTGATGGTGCATTGCACCAATCCTCCCGGAAATCTGGATGACATGCTTCGGTTGCTCCGCCCCGGTGACGTGCTTTCGCATGCCTATCAGGATCGGGGAAGCACTATCATTGCCGAAAACGGAAAAGTGTCAGACGCTGCCTGGGAGGCGCGCGAGAGAGGCGTAATCTTTGATGTTGCCAACTCCAATGTCCACTTTTCCTTTTCTGTTGCCAGAGCAGCAATTGCCGACGGGTTTCTGCCGGATGTCATCAGTACAGATATGACGGTCAGCAACCTGTATCGCAGGCCAGCGTCTTTCAGCCTTTTGCACGTTATGTCCAAGTATCTCAACATGGGACTGAGCATGGAGCAGATCTTGGAACGTTGCATCACTTTTCCCGCTAAGTTTTTTGAACCTCACAAAAAGCTGGGGACTTTGGAGAAAAATAGTGCCGGCGATATCGCGGTGCTTAAAGTTGAGCAAAAGACAACCGTTTTTTCTGACCGTATCGGTGAAAGAATGGTGGGTGAACGCATCATCCGGAATATGATGACGGTTAAAAACGGAATCATCGTATACAGAGACATTGCGTTTTGATCGTTTAAAGCTATTTGACATTTAAACCTGGTGACTTGGATAAATAAAAAGGTTTTGAACAGAGAGGACTCCGTCCTACAAAGTTCTAAGGACAATGGTTAATAAAGGTGTTTTGACCGGAGTTTCAAATGCAGGCGAAAGGGTGAACTAAAGTGACCAATCTACTCAGCTACTCAAGCAGCAGCCCCTTGAACAACTATTATCACTAAGAGACTCTGCTTCTGATAATCACAAAAAAGGAGATATATATTATGAAACGAAGTCTTTCCCAAATCCTGACAATTCTTGTTTTGATCGTCACGCTCACTGCGTGTAGCAGTGCTCCTGCGGAAAAACCTTCTGCAGAAAATGCAACAGCCTCCGAGAGCACTTCTCCTGTTGTGCTGACAATAGGACTCAAAACGGACATACAGTCGCTGGATGTCGGTTCACCCAATGCGGTGACCAATGCGAACACGGACTGGCTTATGTATGACCGCTTGGTCCAGTTTGAAAACGACGGGACAATTACTCCCCGGCTATGGAAAGAGTGGTCATATAATGATGACGGTACTGAGTGGTACATTACTCTGCGTGAAGGCGTTACTTTTCACAATGGCGAACCCTTTACCTCTGAATCCATGAAAGTAACACTGGAGCGAATGGCGACAGATTCGACCTTGCTGATGCATGGCAACTGGAGCACTCTGACTGAGGTGGAAATCACCGATGATCTGCACTTTACACTAAAATTCTCTGAACCCAATGGCAATGTTCTGAACGCTGCACAAACGCAGACATATGTGGAACCGAAAGCATTTGCCGAGATGGGTGCTGAAGCATACTTTCAGAAACCGGTGGGCTGTGGCCTCTTCCAGTTTGTCTCCTGGCAACCCAACAGCGAGCTTGTTTACGAGCGAAAGCCGGATTATAAATACTGGGACGACACCGTGACTACCAATGTGGACAGGGTTGTTATTAAGATCATTAGTGAGGACACAACCCGGGTAGCTGCTCTGGAAACTGGAGAGATTGACCTTACAAACCAGATTCCGTATGAACTCTTCCCAACCGTAGAAAATACAAAGGATGCCTATTTGATGACCCTGAATGGTACCCGTGCCTATTGGATTGGCTTCAACTGCAGACCGGATGCCCTCTTTAACGATGCGAAGGCACGTGAAGCCATTTCCCTGAGCATTGATCGGAGCCTGATCGCTTCTACCATCTATGGCAATGCCAGACCGGCAAATTGGTTTGCGCCGGAAGGAACTAACGGCTATGATCAAGCCCTTGCAGAGTCAGGGAAATACTATCAATATGATGTCGAAAAAGCCAAAGGTATTCTGGAAGAAATCGGATACGATGGTACTCCCATCAGAGTAGTCATGATGAATAACACCCCCAAAGTAAATGAGCTGAGTCAAGCCCTTGTCTATATGTTTGAAACTGTGGGGTTCACAGTAAAGCTGGATATGATTGAGAGCGGTGGTTTAGCCGACCGGCGAAACAGCGGCGACTTTGATCTGTTTGTCTCTCAGACCGGAATGTCCCCGGATATGTCCGCGTTTACTAATATTCAGTTCGTCAATGACCGTATTGCATCAAAACTGGACAATGAAGAATTCAAGCAGGTCTTCCGGGATGCTACCGGTGCCCTGGATCCAGAGAAGCGTTCCGAATTCCTCCGTAAAGGCTTTCAGCTGATAGCCGAAATACATGGTCCGGTCATTCCGGTATTTGTCATGGATCAGTCTATAGGGCTGAACAAAAGTGTCACCGGATTTACCACTTATGGAGATAGCATTTTTGACTATAGAAACATCCAGGTGAATCGATAACTGTTAGGAACCCAGCATAACGAGCCAGCTCTCCCAAAATCATTCTTAAGTGTATTTCTGGGAGAGCAGGCTCTTATCAGTCAATCCTCCACTCTGGGTATTACGCAAGAAAAGGAGAGCCCTTAAATGGTCAAATTTATCCTGCGAAGGCTTCTATTTTCTGTTATTGTATTGTTTGTAGCAAGTCTGGCGGTCTTTGCTCTGATTCGCTCCATACCGGGCGATCCTGTCGAAATCATGCTCGGTTCAAACTTTACACAGGAACTGTATGACAAAACTATGAAAGATATGGGCTTTGACCAACCCATTCTTGTTCAATTTGGCATTTATCTTAAAAATATTCTTCAGGGGGATTTCGGAACATCCATTTCTTTTAAGCAGCCCACCTTCGCACTTTTGGGCACCAGATTCAAAGCATCGCTTGAACTGGCAGTTGCAGCCCTTGTCATTGCGCTGCTGGTCAGTATTCCCCTGGGTGTGATAGCTGCAGTAAAAAAAGGATCTTTTGTGGATGTTGGCGCAATGACGTTCGCCATTTTGGGCAATGCCATGTCCCCTGTCTGGACGGGTATGCTGCTTATCCTAATCTTCGGGGTAACACTCCGCTGGCTTCCCGTGACCGGCTACGGAAGTTTCAAGAACATACTCCTGCCGGCCATTACCCTGGGGTTCGGCATGAGCGCTAATGTGGTCCGTCATCTCCGCTCCAGCATGTACTCAACTCTGCAGGAAGATCATACTTTGGCAACCAGAGCAAGAGGCGTGCCCCGCTTTTTGATTTATAGCAAATATGCTCTCCGTCAAGCTTTGCTTCCGGTTGTCACTTTGGTAGGCATCAGCTTTGCAAACATGCTGGCTGGTTCCGCCGTTGTAGAGACCGTATTTGGCTGGCCAGGCTTGGGGAATTTACTGATCACTTCAATCACAAACCGGGATTACCCTGTGGTCCAGGCAGCGCTGTTGATGTCCACCACAGTGTTCGTTTTGGCAAACTTAGTGATAGATATTCTTTACTCTATCATTGACCCGCGAGCTAGATTGGATTAAGGAGGCCTTCCATGTCGAAAGCTGATTTATTCCGGAAGATGCGTAAAAACAAATTCTTTATGATTGGCTCTTTCATGCTGCTGATTCTACTGTTCTCCGTCATCGTCGGACCCATGCTAATTCCATTTGATCCCAGAGGCGTTAACCTGCAGATGAGGCTAACAGCGCCCGAATGGTTTTCCAAAGGGCTCAACGGTCACATACTGGGAACGAACGGAGCGGGTAGCGATATGCTTGCCCGAATGCTTGCAGGTGGAAGAGTCTCCTTGTCAATTGCATTAGCAGGCATCATCCTTCCCAGTATCATTGGAACTGTCCTGGGTATGTCCGCTGGTTACTTCGGCGGCTGGGTGGACATGGCAGTCATGCGTGCCACGGAAATCCTCAACTCCATTCCCTACATGCTGATGGCTATTGCAATCATGGCAGTGCTTGGTGCAAATGTATACAATCTCCTCATCACCATGACCATTGGCGGATGGATCAGTTATGCCAGGTTAGCCCGTATGCGAGTTCTGACACTACGCCGCTCGGAATTTGTCCTGGCATCTGGCCTTTTAGGAGGATCGCAATCACATATTATGTTCAGCCAGATTTTGCCCAACTGTTACATTCCTCTTATCATCAATGCCAGCCAGCAAATCGGCAATGTCATCCTGATCGAAGCCAGCTTGAGCTTCTTGGGCTGTGGTGTACCCATCACCACTCCAACATGGGGATCCATGATTTCTGATGGACGTGGCTATCTGACTACTGCTCCGTGGACAGTTATTGTCCCAGGACTAGCCCTGATGTATACAGTACTGACGTTCAGTTTGTTGGGCGAGGGAATTCGCGATGTACTTGACCCGAAAAACAAAGACTGATGCGGTTCGGAACAGCACATGGTGAAAGGAGCAAGTCAGATGGAGCCATTACTCAATATCAAAGATTTACATGTGGAATACGAGACTGGAAATAAAATTTCATACGCGCTCAATGGTGTCGACCTTACCATCATGCCTGGAGAAGCTATGGGCTTGGTAGGTGAGACAGGGGCCGGCAAAACGACCACAGCGCTTTCTATCCTCAAGCTGCTTCCTCCGATCGTATCCACCATCACTAAAGGCGAAATAATGTTTGATGGTGAGCCCATCCTTCACAAGAGTGAAGGAGAGATGACCAATTACCGTGGAAAACGAATCGCGATGATATTCTCTAATCCCCTGTCTTCTCTCAATCCTGTATATACTGTGGGAACTCAGATTACACTGGCACTTGCTTCACATGAGAATCTTCGGGGAGCGCCCAGGAAAGAAAAAGCAGCTGATCTGCTCCGCATGGTGGGCATTCCCGCAAACCGCATGGATGACTATCCGCATCAACTTAGCGGAGGCATGCGTCAACGGGTTGGTATTGCCGCAGCTCTGGCGTGCAATCCTGAACTTTTGGTTGCTGATGAGCCGACCACAGCGCTGGATGTTACCATTCAGGCCCAGATCCTTGAAATAATGAAAGACCTTCAAAAAGCACGTATGAGTTCACTGCTTATGATTACGCACAGCCTCGGCATTATCGCAGAAATTTGCCAGCGAGTCGCAGTCATGTACAGCGGAGCCATCGTAGAGTCTGGGACTGTAAAGGAAGTGTTTACGAATCCTGCACATCCATACACGATTGGACTACTGGCAGCCATCCCGCGGATAGACGGAAAGAGAGACCGACTTTCCCATATCCCCGGCAATGTGGTCAATGCACAGAACTTGCCTACTGGGTGCCGCTTTCACCCACGCTGTTTGCAAGCCTGTACGTTGTGCAAAAAAGAATATCCTCCATTAGCAGATCTCGGGAACGGTCACATGGTCGCTTGCTGGAAAAGGAGCGCAAAATGAGCAGCCAAATGAAGATGCCTTTAGTGGAAGTGAAGAATCTAAAAAAGTATTTTCCCCTAGCCAACAAAAAAATTCTCCATGCTGTTGACGGGGTCAGTTTTAATGTATATGAGCATGAGACTCTTGGTCTTGTCGGTGAAAGCGGCTGCGGAAAAAGTACTGTGGGCAATCTGCTGGTTGGGTTACTTTCGCCGGATGGTGGCGAAATAAGCATACAGGGTGATGACCTCTGGGAAGGTAACAGACTTGACCGGAAAAAGTATTGCCGTGTAATACAAATGATTTTTCAAGATCCTTATACTGCTTTGAATCCGGAAAAAACAGTCAAGGAAATTCTGTCTGAAGCCTATCTGGTACATGGAATGAAAAAAGGGCCGGAAATCGACGCCAAAATCGCCGAATTGATTGAAATGACTGGCATCGAGGAGTATGTCTTGAGCAAGTACCCGCATGAGTTGGACGGAGGAAAGCGACAGCTTGTCGGTATAGCCCGTGCCCTGAGTTTGGATGCGAAATTCATCATTTGCGATGAGCCAGTATCAGCACTGGATGTTTCCATACAGGCGACTATCATCAATCTGCTAGTTGACCTGCAGAAAAAGGCAGGACTCGCCTATCTATTCATTTCACATGACTTAAGTGTTGTGCGGCATATTTCCAACCGCATTGCCGTTATGTATTTAGGGCAGATTGTGGAGCTTACGGGTTCAGAGACCATTTTTAAAAATACATTGCACCCATATTCGATTGCACTGCTCTCCGCAGTTCCGAAACTGGATTTCGACAATGAATCCAAGCGCATCGTGCTGGAGGGCGATGTGCCCAGCCCGGTAGACTTGAAACCAGGATGTCGGTTTGCGCCCCGTTGCTGGATGGCACAGGACATCTGTACCTGCAAAGACCCGGAACTGCTGGAAGTTGAGCCTGAGCATTGGGTTGCCTGCCACTTTGCTTCTCAGTCGCGCCAAGAGATGCTTCGACATGTTTAGTGCTGATGGATGAGACCTTTCGCCGATGAACGGGGAAGCATTTTTTGCAGCCGTTTCACGAAAACCCTGAGAGCTGAGGTTTAAGAAAGGAGAATGAAGAATGACCATAATAAAGAAAACTCCCAAGAAAATAGGAGAAGATGCAATTTTCTACCCCTGGAGAATTGCTGTAGAACCCTTTCGTGTTGCTCCGCACGTCTACTATGTCGGAAATCTTTGGGTAGGGTGTTTTCTCATTGAAACCTTGGAAGGCCTGGTTCTGATTGACACAGCCATTTCAGAAACTCTCTATCTCCTGCTGGAGTCCATCCGGAAACTGGGCTTTGACCCCATGGATATCAAGAAGATTCTGATTACTCATGCACATTTTGATCATGATGGAGCAGCGACACCTCTGAAGGAAATGACAGGAGCAGAAATTTGGCTGGCAAAAGAAGAAATGCCATTTAAGAAAGATTTAAAAATTCCCAAGGGGTCCGATGAGTCGAAGTTTGTAGATTACGAACCCGATTGTTTTTATGACGACGATAAGCCAATAGTGATGGGTGATATCCGGATTCGTACAAAACTCACTCCTGGCCACACACCAGGCACAACTTCTTTCTTTGTTGACGATAAGGACGAAGAGGGGAAGCCGCTGGTTTGGGGCATGCACGGCGGCGTAGGCGTAAACACGATGAATGATGCCTACTTCGCTGAGACAGGCCTTCCTTATTCTTTACGAGATCGCTTTATCGAAGACTGTAAAAAACTGAAGGCATTCCATATGGATATTTGCACACCCAGTCATCCGGCTCACTCTAACATGCTGCAACTGGTGCCGTTGGATAGAAAAGATTACCAACCTTTCATTAATCCCCAAAAATGGCCGGATTTCTTGGATGAACGTGCTGAAGCCGCTCGCAGCATGATCGGTAAATAGAAACCTTATACTCGCTATAGGCGCTTCTCTGCCATAACCGGCTAGTATCGCAGCAGCGTTGAGGTTTAAATATGAAAATTGTATTGGCAGGTCCTTTTTCAGAAGATGTTGTGATGGAATTCCGAAAAGTGCTGCCGCAGCATGATTTCCTCCATGTCACTAATGAAGCTGAATTTCTAGCTCAGACTACTGCGGAGATCATCATCCTGCGAGTGATGAAAGCACCAGAAAGCATAATCCGAAATAATCCCTGCCTAAAGAGCATCATCCGATGGGGTGCCGGATATGACAGCGTTGATATCGAGGCCGCCGGGAAATTGGGAGTCTATGTTTCCAATATTCCTGGCGCAAACGCATATGCTGTTTCAGAACTGGCGGTCATGCTTATGCTGGCGGTGGGACGTTCTCTGCTGGAACACAACAAAAATGTGCACGCGGGCATCTGGAACAGTGACATGTACTCAGCTAAGGCACTGACACTGCATGGAAAACTTGTCGGCTTGATCGGGGGCGGTGCTATCGGGCGCCAAACTGCTGAAAAGGTTCGTGCATTCGGCGCTACAGTGCAGTATTATGATATCTGCCGTATTCCAGAGGAAATAGAAATTAAGCTACAGATGACTTATGTTGATTTGGACACTTTGCTTAAGACATCAGACATTATTAGTCTGCATATCCCTCTCACCAATGAGACAAGGCACATCATAGATGAGAAACAGCTGGAGATGATGAAGCCTTCTGCGATTATCATCAATACTGCCCGGGGCGGCTTGATTAATGACAAGGCGCTAGTCAAGGCTATTGCAGAGCAAAGAATTCGGGGAGCAGGTCTTGACTGCATTGAGAAAGAACCTCTTCACCAAACGGATCAAATGCAGTTATATGATAATATCATCGTCACTCCCCACATTGGCGGAATTTCTTCGGATTTAGCCCAGGTGATGATCCCGCGTATTCGTGATGAAGTAGTGCGGATCTCTAATGGAGAACCACCCCTGCATTTAGTCAATGAAAAATATTTGAAAGACTGACTTGCCGCTAGGGTCTGCCTGTCAGCTAAAGATCACTGATGAAGAGCTAATCGTTTTTGTTTAGCTATATGAAATAGAGCCTGCCAAAAGTTGAGATATGGCTAACCTAAAAGATGGGCTACTTCTGCGGTAGGTTACTGTGGGTGATGCATATTGCCTGAACAGCATTTAATGCGTGGATGCCGGTAGAACTATAGAAGTTTTCGGGTCTGGGGATGGTAGCAATGAATCTTAGGAAAGCGAACTGCGTTTAGGTGCACCCATTAAAAATCATATCCTTCTTGATAGTCACCGACTGACGATTCAGGTCGTTAAGAGCTCTACTCCATCTGTCAAGAGCCTACTAGATCAAAACGGTAAATTGCTAGTCTTAATCTAGGCTCAGGCTTGTGGGGGATCATTCCCTTGAGAAGTTGCTGATAGCGGCTCTGGCTTCCAGCGCGGTTTGTCTTCTGATTCAGTCAATGCCCCTGGAATCAAAAGCAAAAGGATGGCTACGGCTAAAAATGGCAATCCACCAATTAGATTGACGGGGAGCGGTCCCAGGATTGGAGTGCTGGGCGAGGCCAGTAAAAACAAAGAAATTCCGGCCAGGCCATTCAGCACTGCATGTGCGATGACTGCTGGCCAAATACTGCCTTCTTTAAGCGTCAGCCAGCTTACAAAGCAGCCAAAGCTCATACAAAAAATGGTCATCATCAGAATACCCAGCCAAGGGTAACCTGCATAGTTTGTCCCATAGTTATGCCCCATTGCAATCAACGGTGCATGCCAAATACCCCAAATAACTCCGCTTAGCAATACAGCCTTGCGCCCTCTCCAAGGGGCATCAGCTTGGGCAGCAAGTAACCCCGCCAGCCGAATTCTTCTCCATAAGTAAATAATCCATTGAGGATCGGAGCAAAAAGAACAGTTTGCAGGATGCCTCCGGCAAGTACCACCCAACCGCTGACCTGCGGTATCGCAATCCCTTGTGAAAGTGCCTGTTGGGCAATCATTTTCTGGATTCCTACGTGATCTGCATCGTAATAAGCAGGGAACAGCACAAAAAAGAGAAGCCCACCTAAGAGAATCAAGCAAGCTGTCAAAAACCATCCCAAGAGCCAGTAAAGCAGTGGCCGGGCTTTGGGTCCGGGTCTTAAAAACAACTTATGCTTTCCTTCGCGGGTTACGATGCGTGTAAGGATATTTGCAAAAGCAGGAGCCATCATCACAACGCCGGCCATCAGCATAACCGCCAGAGTAACTTGTTTGCCAGGCACAAGACTTGGGCTGTCTGCTATTCCACCTGTCAGATAGATGACTGCTGCAGCAAGCCAGGCAACTCCAAAACAGAGTGCCAGGTAAATCGTCAAGCGTTTGCGCTCAAGGGGACTGATCACGCTAAGCTCTTTGATTTTTCAGTGCTTCTTCAATGGGATAGCCCAGCTTCAAGTGCATTTTTGCGCGCAAGGCATCTTCTCCGCTTTGTCCGGAAAAACAATGCATAAATACGTTCAGCATCATCTCGCAGTCAGCCACTTCGTGGCTGATGTTTTCTTGTTTTGTTCGGTCGTTGTTCCGGATCCAGCCGGGAATGCGGCTTACAATCGCATCTGCCTGCATGCCAAGCTTGCTAAATGCTTCCAGCAGTGCTTCTTCTTCCTCACTTAAGGCCATTGGCTTGATGCTTAGATAGGCCTTACTCAGTTCACCAACCTCGGAGAGAAAAAAGAGCAGGGCACTTTTTTGGTCCGGAAAGGCGATGCCGCGAGCCTTGTAATACGCTTCGATTAAATTGAATTCCATACAATCTCCAAAACACCATTATACGCGCAGAGCTGCAAACGTTCTCAACCATGCTGCTAATTAGCCTTATAATACTTTTATGAATTGGTTGCATTATTTGCGATCCAGGACTAAGCCATTGCCTGAAAAGAAAGAGGCTTACCGGAAGCGTCTGCGCAATACCTATGCTGCTGTAAACAGCAGTACGGGTGGTGTATTAGGCATTATCCGTCATTCGATAAACAACTTCACGATAGCCCGGGGAGCTGAAGCATCTGCTGGCTTGGGTTATTACGCCATGTTTTCTATTTTTCCAATATTGCTGGTAATTGTTACCATTGCCTCCTTTTTCTTGGAACAGAATGTAGTTAAAGCTACTCTTCTGGAAGTCGTGACCTCCATCATCCCTGTTTCTGCGGACACAATTAACCAACTTTTCAACGACATCTTTGCTGCGCGTGGTGCTGCTACCCTTCTGGCACTGGTTTCGCTGATTTGGTCGGCATCAAATGTTTTCGATAAAATTATTATCAACATCAACCGTGCTTTCCCACAGGAACGCAAACCCGGTTTCATCCAAACCCGCATGATGGCCTTAGGGATGATTCTTGTCTTACTGGTTCTTTTTGTTCTTTCACTCTTTGTGAATACCATGTTTAGTGTTATCCCGCGTTTAGACCTGCAAATCAGCGGAAAACCAATCGCGGAAACTACCCTGTGGGCCTGGTTAGCGTGGTTGGTACCGCTTATAACCAAGTTCCTCCTGTTCTTGGGGGTGTACACCTGGCTTCCGCGTTATGTATCCCTGCACATGCGGGCACGCATCATTGGGGCCACAGTTGCAGCTGTTTTATGGGAATTAGCTACCCGTTTGCTTACCTGGGCACTCAGTACCGGTTTAGCAAACTACACCCTGGTTTATGGCTCTTTGGGTTCGGTTATGGCGCTTATGTTTTGGATTTACCTCTCCAGCTTTATCCTCTTTTACGGAGCCCATCTGGTAAATGCAATTAATTATAGTATTGCCAACCGCAAGTCCGCGGCTGAACTTTTGGATTTTGAAAACATTGATACACGCACTCAACTCTGATGGACCTATCTATTTGCATTCCCACTCGTAATGCCCGTGCCTATCTGGCACAGTGCCTCGAGTCGATCAGCAGACATCCGCCCAAGCTGGATTATGAGATTATAGTTGTCGATATCGGCTCGGATGATGGCACATGTGCATGGCTTGCGGAAGCCTGGCCACAGGTACAGATCATTCGCCTGGAAGGCAATCAGGGCTTTACAAAGCCGATGAATCTGGCGTTTGCCCAAGCACAGGGTGCAATCCTTTTGGCACTCAATGCCGACACACTGCTAGAAGAGGATGCCTTTACTCCACAGATCGATTACTTGCATAAGAACCCCCAGGTTGGTGTCTCCATCCCGCGGGTACTCAACCCCGATGGTAGTCTGCAGACCCAAAGCCGCCGTGGTGATCCTAAGCCAATGGCTGTGTTTGGTCACCACCTTGGTCTGGGCAAACTGTTCAAACGCAGCCGTGCCTTAAATGCCTATCAGATGCCCTGGCTTGATAATGATGCAATTGCAGAGGTAGATGCTGTTTCCGGTTCGTGTATGTTTATTACCAGAGCCTGCTACGAATCTACCGGGGGCTTTGATGAAGACTTCTTTGCCTATCAGGAAGACAGCGACCTTTGCCTCAGGGCACGAAAAGCGGGTTTTAAAGTGATGGTTGTTCCCGTAAGTTCCATCATTCACTTTAGTGGCAAAGGAGGCTCGCGGCATCAGCCCTATAAACAAATCTATGAGTGGCACCGTTCCTACTTTACTTTTTACCGCAAGCATTATGCCCGGCAGCACTTTTTTCTGTTCAATGCTTTTTATTACCTTTTAATGGGAGGCAAGCTCGCTCTTGCCATGCTCAAAAACATTTTCCGTCCAACCCGCCAATAGAACAAACATAGTATTTTTTCCCAAAGCGATAGATGTCTGACCAGGCATCTATTTCGTACTGTTAAAAAGTTGATTTACCTCAGAATGATATTCTTGAACTGTCTGGCCTCTGGTACAATACTTTAACAACTTGTTATGCTCACCGAATCGAAATAGAGCTATGAAAACAAGTATGAAATCCTAGAAAACATAACCGGAGGCTGCATGCATTACTACATGGGAATTGATGTTGGTACTTATGAAAGTAAAGGCGTTTTAATTGACGAAAGCTTCCAGGTCATTGCCCGTAAAGCTGTGCGGCATGGCCTTGAAAATCCCGAGCCAGGCTTTTTTGAGCATGACGCTGAGGAAGTATGGTGGGGAGATCTCTGCAAGGTGTCCCAGGGTCTTATTGCAGAATCCGGGGTAGATCCAGCAGATATCAAATGCCTGGGCACCAGTGCCCTGGGAGCGGATTGTCTTGCTGTGGATGCGAACTGCAAACCTTTGCGCAAGGCCATCCTTTACGGCATCGACTCACGTGCAAGTGCTGAAATCGAGCTGCTCAATCAAAGCTACGGGGAAGAAAAAATCCAGGAAATTTGGGGGCGTCCGCTCTGCTCCTCCGATGTGGCTCCTAAGATCCTCTGGATCAAACGTAATGAACCAGAGGTGTACGAAAAAACGGCTAAGTTTCTTACAGCAACCAGCTATCTCACCGCTAAGCTCACCGGAAACTACGTAATCGATAAATTCCTCGTAAATACTTTTGCCCCCTGTTACGACAAAGAAGGTAATATCGATCCTGCAGGGGCTGAACCCTTTTGCAGGGCTGACCAATTGGCAGAATGCCGAAAAACGACCGAAATTGTTGGGACTATCACACCTGAGGCTTCGGCAGCAACTGGTCTAGCCGTAGGCACTCCCGTACTCACAGGCACGGATGACTCCGGGGCCGAAGCGATCAGCACCGGGGTTTTTAAACCTGGCGATATGATGGTTCAGCTTGGTTCCACCTGTTACTTCATTTACTGTTCGGACGAGCTTGTCAAGGACGATCGCCTCTGGCATGACAGCTTTATTATCCCGGACACCTTCAGTATATCCGGAGGTACAAATACGGCCGGCACGTTAACACGCTGGTTCCGTGACACGATCTTCTTTGACAAGCTTGAAGCAGAGAAAAAAACAGGTGTCAAAGCCTATCAGGCGATGCTGGAAGGACTGGAAGAGATTCCGCCTGGATCAGACGGTTTGATAACCCTGCCTTACTTTGCCGGTGAGCGTACTCCTATCAATGATGCCCAGGCTAAGGGCCTTATCTTTGGCTTACGGCTGGACCATACCAGAGAACAGCTTTATAAATCGGCATTAGAAGGTATTGCCTACAGCATTGCTCAGCACTTTGACATCATTGAATCGCTTGGGAAACCGCTGGAAAAGATCATGATAGTTGGCGGGGGAACCAAAAACCCAGTTTGGCTGCAGATCATTGCTGATGTATCTGGCCGCGAGGTTCACGTTGCCGGTGAAACTATCGGCGCAGCCTATGGCGACGCCCTGATGGCTGCCTTGGCAGGTGGCGAAATCTCTACCTTGGGTGCATTGGATGGTTTTATCAAGCCTGAGAAAACCTTTGTACCAGACCCAGAGAAGGTTAAAGCCTACCAGCACTATCGTCGTATCTTCGAAGCGCTTTATTTACAAAACAAAGAGCTTATGCATTTGATTTAAAAAAAGGAGTATCTATGGAAGAGCTGGTTGTCGGAATTGATCAAGGCGGTACCAATGTACGCACAGGCTTAATTTCGGGCAGCGGAGAGTTAATTGCTGTAAAGGAAAAACGTCTGCCTACGGAGCGTAAACCTGAAACTGGTGTTTTGTTTACCATCGAGGTGATCAAGGAACTCCTTCAGGAGAATGGTTCACCAAGCATCTCAGCCATTGGCGCAGGGGTTACTGGTCCGGTAGATCCTGTTGCAGGCACGGTTATTAGTCCTCATACAGATCCTCCCTGGCAGTTTACTCCCTATACTGAGCCAATCTATCAGGCTTTTGGAGTGCCGGTAGTGTTGGAAAATGATGCCGATGCAGCGGCATTTGGCGAATACTGGATGGGTGCTGGCAAAGGAGCTAAACGCCTCTATGTTATTACCGTAGGCACCGGAATCGGAACCTCGTTCATCGAGGATGGAAAGATTTTCCGCGGTAAAGACGGTTTACATCCCGAGGGTGGTCATATCATCATCGATGCCTCAGCGGATACGCATTGCTATTGCAAAATGCGCGGTTGTTGGGAGTCTCTGGCTTCTGGTGATGGCTTTACCATACAATGCCGCAAACGTTACTTACAGGACGAAGATTGGCGCAAGGTCTTAGGCTTGGATAAAGTGGAAGACCTTAGTTCCGCCAAGGTAATTGAGGCTGCAACTGCAGGGGATGCAGTGGCACAGGAACTGGTTGCAAAACAAGGGGAGTATCTGGGAATTGGTTTGTTGAATATCATCAGCTGCTTCATACCTGAAAAAATAATAATGACGGGTGGGCTCATGAAACACTTTAGCCTTTTTGAACCCTTCATCCATAAAGTTCTTGCTCAACATGAAGTCTTGGTTCCTGCCAGTGAAGTTATCATCGCGAAAGACTCCCTGGACTATCTTTCTGGTGTTTTTGGCGCCGCTTATGCAGCGCTCTCTAGATGATCATATAAACAAAAACAAGGACAAGAATGATGGAAGAACAATTTGATTACAGAACCGATATCCTCTTTCAGCCCGAAGCATTACAACGGGTAATCGATTTATATGACCCACGTGTCCTCGAAAAAGTTCAGGAGCGCTTTGCAAATGGCAGCTTGGACCGCGTTGTGATTATGGGCATGGGAACCTCCTACTTTGGGAGTTATCCGGCGGCTATGCATCTTACCGAAGCTGGCATCCCTGTGTTTTGGATGGACGCCAGCGAATTGGTTACCAACTATAAAAAGATGATCACCTCTAAGACACTGCTTTGGATCATCTCGAACTCTGGCAAGTCAATCGAAATAACCCGCTACTTAACAAGTTTGGCGGCGGGGGGTACACGCCCCTTCATTTTAGCGAACCTGAATGTTACCGATAGCCCTCTGGCACGCGAAGCCGATCTGGTTGTTCCCATCTTTTCAGGCGATGACCTCAGTCTGGCTACTCGCAGTTTGGTTGGCACCTTGGGCGTTACCCAGCTGATGGCTTTGCAGCTGGCTGGCGAGGATCTGGCCCCCAAGCGTGAGGAGCTGCAGATTACACAACAGGGTTTGGCAGCCTACCTTAAAGACATTGATGCTCACCTAGAAGAATATGAAGAACTGGTCGGCGTTTTGGATAAAGTAGCAATTGTAGGCCGCGGAAACGGGTATGCTGCTGCCCTCTGTGCTGGTTTGGCCTTTAAAGAAGGACCAAAAATTGCCGGCGAAGCTTTTACCACTGGTCAGTTCTGGCATGGACCTGTAGAACTCTGCGATGAAAGCTATACCGTGTTCACATATGCTGGCGATGGCTTCAGTTTAGAAGAAGACCGCCAATTGGCTCTTAAAACAGCTTCGTTAGGCTCACAGCTCATTTGGATTGCCGATGAAGAAGATCCTGAGCTAAAGACCATCGTCCTTCCAAAATATGCTGGCATAGGCAAACCGGTTGCTCAGGTAGTACCCATCCAATTGGTTGCGATCAACTCAGGGAAACACACCGGTTTTAGGCCTGGTGATTTTAGATACCTTGGTTTTGCCGTTTCTACAAAACGGGAGATGTTCACCAAAGATAGCGCCTAACTGACAGCTGGCTTTGTCCAGCTACCGGAATCAAAAAACCCATCGCAGTGTTACTAAAACTGTGATGGGTTTTTGTATCACAAGTCCATTTAAGCTTTACTCATCCTAAGGATTGCAGCAGCATCCTTGGCTTCAATGTCGCCATGCTCTCCCAGTTTTGTGCTGCGCTTGTCAAACCGCTTTTCAACAATTCGAGCTGCTTCATCAGGGTCTATTCCATAGACAGAGAGGTTTGTAGGAATCTCCAGCGATTGAAAAAAGGCTTCTGTAGCTGCAATTGCTTTTTCAACGCGGTCTTCCCGCTTACCACTTGTTATTCCAAAGATACGTTCACCATACTGCAGCAGCTTTTCCTGTTTTTGGTCTTTCTTATAGCGCAGTAGCGAGGGCAGGATTGCGGCTAGAGTTTCGGCGTGGTCCAATCCATACAGGGCAGTTATCTCATGACCAATCTCATGCGTTGCCCAGTCTTGCGGGACACCGCGACTGATCAGCGAATTAAGCGCATTAGCAGCTGCCCACATTAAATTGGCACGTGCATCATAATCGCAGGGGTCAGTCTTCATCGCGGCTGGCGCCAACTCTACCAGGCTCAGCAGTAAGGCTTCGGCCTGGCGGTCCTGCAAAATCGCATTTACGGGATAAGTGAGGTATTGTTCGGTTACATGAACAAATGCGTCTACAATCCCATTGCGCACTTGCTTGAGCGGTAAGGTGTATGTAGTTTCGGGGTCCAAAATTGAAAATTTAGGGAAGACCAAATCACTGCTAAACTCAGTCTTCAGCCTCTTTTCCCGCCGGCTAATCACAGCGCCACGGTTAAACTCACTCCCTGTTGCAGGCAAGGTAAGTACGGTTCCAAAAGGTAAGGCTTTTTTGACCTGCGTGGCTGCACCCTTCTTACACAGGATGTCCCAAGGGCTTTTCCCTTTATATTTGCTGGTCAGGGCAACAAACTTCGTGCCGTCAATTACCGAGCCTCCGCCTACTGCCAGGAGAAAATTGACCTCTTCCTTCTTTACTTCTTTAAGGGCTTTTTTCAGTGTTGTGTAATCGGGATTCGGTTCAATGCCTCCAAATTCGATGACCTTATGCTTCTTTAGTGCCTTCATCACCTGCGAGTGTACCCCGTTCGTCTTGATGGACCCTCCTCCATAAAGCAGCATCACTTTGGCTTTCTTTGGTACCAGGCTCTCTAGCTTGGCGATTGATCCCTTTCCAAAAAATATTTCTGTTGGGTTAAAGTATCTGAAATTATTCATGCCTGTCTCTCCTCAAAGATCCAATTTACCCTTATCTAAAATGATACCATCCCAACCAATCTATTTATTCTGCCAACTCTCATTAATGCGGTCTGGCGTGAAAGTGCACATGTACAGCGCGCACATAGTCTAATGCTTCCTTCAGCCGTACCTCTACGGCATCTGCAATTTTATCTCCCTCATTTACGCTAATTGTACCGTCGACAAAAATAGAAAGGTTAATCACCAAATATTGGCCAAAACGGTGCGCCTTCATTTCATCAATCGCTATCAAACCTGGGATGTCTTCAAGCGCCGTTTCCATCTTGGCTTTCAGCTTTTTACCTGGTACAGTGTCCATCAGATCATCGGTCGAATCACTAAGAATTGTCACACCAGTTCGTAAAATTACCAGTGCAACCAGACCTCCGGCCAGGGGGTCTACCCAAGCGTATCCCAGGTGGCTCAACAGAATGCCAACTACAACAGCCCCAGCTGATACTACGTCGTTACGATGATCCTTTGCCAGGGCTATGATGGTTTGGTTTTGCGTTTGTTTGCCAGCTTTGCTGGTATATAGACTTAAGCCAATCTTAAGCACAATTGTAAACAGCGCAATGACCAGCGTAATTGGAGAAATTGCTTGGGGCTGAACTGTGCCGTTCAGGATATCGATCAGGCTGTCTATTGCGTTCCACATGATGGTAACTGCAGTTGTAACCACAAAAGCACCTACTACCACGGCACCAATTGTTTCAAGCTGCGTATGTCCGTAAGGATGCTGCTCGTCAGCAGGTTTTGTGGAGCGCTTCACAAATATTGCTACCACCACGTTATAAACCACGTCTGAAGTTGAGTTGATCCCATCGGCTAATAGTGCAGCCGAGTGTCCCAAAATACCCCCGATTGATTTAAGTAAGGCTAAGAGAATATTGGCTGCCAAAGCCAAATTCATTGCACGGTTGCTTTGACGTTCCCGCTCCGGCCCGGAGATACTATATTTTCCTGGGTCGTTATTTTCCATTGTACGTCATCAATTTATCTCAGGCCAACTGAACTGCGTACACGGGCAATTACCGGCGCTGCGATTTCACGTGCCTGGCTGGCGCTTCGCGAAAGTACAGCATCAATTTGTGATCGGTCTGCCATCAAGTCAAAGAACTTTTCCCGAATGGGCTTAAAGCGTTGCAGCATGGTTTCGTAGAGTTCTTCCTTCAAAACACCATAAGCCAAGCCCCCTGCTAAATATTTCTCGCGGATTTCTTCAACACGCTCTGGGCTTGCGACATGTTTAAAGATCTTATACAGGTTACAGGTTTCGGGGTCTTTTGGCTCCTCGGGCCGGCGGCTGTCAGTAACAATGCGTATAACCAGTTTACGTAAGGCTGCCTCCGGCGCAAAAAGAGGCAGGGTGTTCTGGTAGCTTTTGCTCATCTTGCGCCCGTCAGTACCAGGGATTTCACCCACATCAGGCGAGATCTCAGCCTCAGGTATTTTAAGGGTCTTGCCATAAATACGGTTGAGATTCATCGCAATATCACGTGCAATTTCGACATGCTGACGCTGGTCTTCGCCTACCGGTACAACGTCACTGTTATAAAGCAGGATATCCGCAGCCATCAAAATGGGATAGGTATATAGTCCCATGTTCACGCCGTCATCTGGGTCGCGCCCTGTTTCCGCATTCTTATCCAGCATCGCCTTGTAAGCATGAGCCCGATTCATTAAACCTTTAGGTGTTACAGCTGACAAAATAGTAGTAAGTTCCGGAATTTCAGGAATATCGGATTGTTTAAAGAAAACTGCTTTATTGGTATCCAGACCGCTGGCCATCCAGGATGCAGCTACTTCATAAATCATGTCCTGTAATTCTTTCCGTGTGGGATGCGAATTGAGGGCGTGCATGTCGGCAACAAAGTAAAGTCCCAGGTACTTTTCTGTAAGTGCCAGGGCGGGTTTAATCGCACCGAAATAATTGCCAATGTGGATGTTTCCGGTGGGTTTAATGCCAGTAAGAGCAATGCGCTGCATGATCAAAAATCCTTTCAGTTTGAGCCGTAATTATATCTCATCGATGTCTTGCTGTATGCAGCTAATATGGAGCTTGTAGGCTCCTTTCTTTCTCCGAAAACTTTAGGAAATTTCAAAAAAAAGCTGCCTGGCAGTTAATGAAGGAGGAAAAGACTAAGGCTCGCTTACGCCATCCAAAAACTGCGAAACATCAATCATCGTAGTTGTTCCGCTCATCACCTGGGGCAGAATTCCATTCCATTTGGTAAGGAAGAGGTAGTTGAGGTATTCCTGAGTTAGCGCACTGGTATCACTCAGCGCTTTTTGAGCATCGGCTTGCCCCACTGCAGCAGCCACAACTTCCTGCGCTTCAATTTCTGCCTGAGCCATTTTTTGCTTAGAAGTCTCTACTTGCTGTTGTGCGACCTGTTTCAATTCAATGGCTGCCTGATATTCGTCTGAGAAATCAAAGTTCACGATATTGAAGTTCTCAACAACGATGTTGTACTCGGAAAGCTGCTTGCTTAGTTCTTCCTCTGCATCCATGCGTACCAAATCGCGTTGGGTAATCAGCTCTTCCGCGGAAAAGAGCGCTGTAACAGCTTTAAAGGTGTTTTGAATGGCTGGCGCAACGATGATGTTGCCGTAGCTCACGCCTATGTTCTGAAAAACCTGCAGTGCTTTACTGCTATCCAGATGATAATTCACAGCAATCATGCTGGTTACCACCTGCAGGTTTTTACTCATCGCAGTTGCGGATACCTCATCTTTTTGTGTGCGGACGCTCACCAGCACAACGCTTTCGGCAAAAGGAACACGTACGTTCATGCCGGGACTAACCTGGCGTTGAACAGCCCCAAAACGAAGCACAACCCCTACATTGCCTGCCGGGACAACAAAGATAGACGAAGAGACAAGGATTGCTGCCAGGATTACCAAACCAAAAATCGAAAGCAAGCGACGGTTGAAAGCTACAGGTTTGCGGTCTTTCGATTGATTTGTATTAAATTATCCATCAAACATATTTCACCTCTGCTCTTATCATCCCAGATTAAACCCCTGTAGCACACTAGAGAATCTACAGTCTGATTCCGGACTATTGTTAGAAACCACAAACAAATACAAATCTGCGCTATAAGTTCCAAGAACAGGTAAAATAGGTAGTTTGGAGTACCCTATGGAAGAAGAATTATCCCAAAATACCTTGCAAACCACTGTTGAGCAATCTGTTTTCCCCAAAAACAATGATGCCGATGCGTATCAAGGCAGTGGTGTTGCCATGGTTTCGGTAGCACACGGCCTGCATGATACTTACTCAGCTTTTCTGCCTGCGCTCTTGCCCTTACTGATTGAAAAATTTTCCCTCAATAATACCCTTGCTGGCGTACTAAGCCTGGTATATACCGTTCCATCAGTTCTTCAGCCATTTATTGGCTACCTGGCAGATCGTGTCAATCTGCGCCTTATGATCGTTGTAGCTCCGGCTCTCACGGCCCTCATCATGACTTCACTGGGTATCATACCCAGTTACGGTCTTTTGGTTGCTTGCTTACTTCTGGCTGGTCTCTCGTCTTCATCGCTGCACTCGGTTGGCCCGGGAGTGGGCTCGCATTTTTCCGGCCGTCGTATCGGGCGTGGAATGAGCTTTTGGATGATTGGCGGTGAGCTGGGCTATTCACTGGGACCGCTTTTGGCCACCACGGCAGTAGGCATAGTGGGCCTTACTGGTTTGCCGCTGCTTGCATTGGGCGGTTTAATCATTTCAGGCTTTTTATGGTTTGCCATGCGCAATGTTGATACGCGTGCGGTTAAATCTGCAGTAAGCATCAGCAAACAGGCTTTTTACAGCAAACTTAAGCTGGTGATGTTTCCCATGATTTTATTGCTTGTCACACGATCATTAATGGCAGTCACACTCTCTACCTTTCTGCCAACTTACCTGCGCTGGCAAGGCGCCAGCCTGGCTTTTTCGGGAGCTGGGATGGCGATTGCCGGAGCAGCAGGAGGAGTAGGTTCTTACATTGCCGGAAATCTCAGTGATCTTATTGGACGCCGCAAGGTCTTATTGATTTCGATTTTATCTACCCCAGTTGCAATGCTGCTTTTCTTGCATACCCGCGGCTGGCAGCAAGTGCTGTTTTTGCTCCTTTCCGGTTTCTTTGGCCTAGCCTTGCTGCCGGTAATGATTGCAACGATCATGGAATACTTCAAAGAGACGCGCTCGTTTGCAAATGGCATTTATATGGCTATGAACTTCATTATCACCGCCCTTGCTGGTGTTGTGGCTGGTTGCTTGGCGGACCTGTATGGCTGGGTGTTAACCTATACGGTAGCTGCACTCTTAGTCTTCTTAGGTGTATTTGCCTTATTGCTCATGCCAAAGGATGATGTAGCGCTGGAAAAAACCCAGGCATGATCATAGATAGGTTCTTGATCCTTTCGATGGCTCCTCTCAAATTCTCATTATGACGTGGGGTATAAGATTTGATACGTTTGTCTTGAATCTGATTCTGATCAAGTAACCTTCAAAGTGCTTAGACCTGTCATCATGAGTAGCTTTGCTGAAGTGTCTGGTGAACTCCGTGCCATTGTCTGTCTGGATAGCTTCGATATGGATGCTATGAGCAGAAAGCCGCAGCATTACTTTGTGTACCTAGTCGGATGAGGAAAAGCTGTTGTTCTGATGATATCTCCCCTAAATAACTCAAACAACATATTCATTAATGTTGCGCTGCTAACTACGATCCTTACTGAAAGGCCTTGGCACATGTTTGAGATCAACTTGTATTCATTATTCTGAATAAGCATGGCTTCACAGAGTTGTGATGGTATGGTCGGCATGATCTGGCTGCCAGGGAGTTTATCTTTCCGTTGTAGCGCTTAAGACAGAAGTAAATAGCTGCAGCACTTGTTATACCTCCGGTTGGCCTTGCTTATCCTGTGTTTGAGCGCAAAGTTCTCCGCAGAAATCCTTAATTTCATCGCTTGTGCAATTGCGTTTTATTGCAGGTTATCTCTCTCCGTATTGTTTTTGTTCAGCTGAACAACAATAACGCTTGTATCTTCTAATATCCTGTTTGGATCATAAAACCTACAGAATTCTAACGCCAGATCTTGACGCGATTCTAATTGTGCGTATAATTAAAGATTAATAAACAATATCTTTATATGTACTCTTAGGACTCATTCCTAACACCCTGAGCTGAAAACAACTCAATCGTCTCAATAGGACGCCGACCCTGATTACGATAGCCCTGGTGTGGTCGCTCGGTATTGTAGTGGACCAACCAGGCGTCTAAATCTACCTGAAGTGCTTCCACAGATTCGTACAGCTTCGTGCGAAAGGCGATGCGGAAGAATTCGTCCAGGACCGTTCGGTTGAAGCGCTCAACAAACCCATTCGTTTGCGGTCTGCGCACCTGGGTCTTGCGGTGCTCGATGTCATTGAGCTCCAGATAGAGTTCGTATGGATGGGTGTCTTTCCCGCAAAATTCACGCCCATTATCGGTCAAGATCGCATCCACCGGTAGCCCTTTTTCTTTGTAAAAAGGTAGGACGTCATTGTGGACAACTGCTACTGCTGCTTCTGGCTGTTTGGTGGTGTGCAGAAAGCCAAAGGCATAGCTGCCATAAGTATCCACGACTGCGTGCAAGTAGACCCGCCCCACGCCCTTGAGCACACCGACATAAAACGTATCTTGGGAAAGCACTTCCCCCGGCCGGCTGCTCTCGATATGCCGCTCCCGGAAGCAGGGATTGGCCTTCTCGATCCAGGCCACTTGCTGGGGGCTCAACTCGATCTGGTGTTCGAGACTTCGCTCTTCGAGCTTGAGTAGCCGCTCATAGCGAGTACCCATCTCATGCTTGTTGAGGATATTCTGAATGGTGGGATAACTGATTTTGATCCCTTCAAGAGCCAGGCTGTCGCACAGCTTGTTGCATCCCCATGTGGGGTGTTCCAGGCTAAGTTCCAAGATCCGCTCTACTTGCTCGGGAGGTGTGGTGAGAGGATTGGATTTGGGTATGGGAGGGAGATCCTTCAATCCCTCGATCCCGTGAGTCTGAAACCTGCGCTTGTATTCGTAGAATTGGGTGCGCGAAACCCCGCGCTGGCGGCAAGCCTCGCTAACATTGCGCAAACTCTCTGCCAGCTGCAAGACACTCAGTTTCTGATGTGCTACTCTTAATCCTGCGTCCATCGTGATCTCCTTGTATAATTCTACTAGTTATTCACGATGTTAGGTATGTTTCACTAGAGTACACTTTATATTGAGTTAATATACTTGTCCAAGACACACTAAGTTGTCGTAATGACTCTCAAAGATCTTAGGTATTGGGTAATGAGAGTCCTCCGTTAGTTTTCGTTATCTTGAGGTGTTATACCGCTAACGAGAAAACATTTCTAAGCATGCTACCAACGATAAATTTAACTTTTAAACCTATGAAAGGAGGTAAAACATAAGAAGTTGCATATATCATCTGGATTGCCCCTGAATGTAATAATTTATCTGAGTCAAATCGCCAAACTGTTATAAAAAGGAGTGAAATGGCAACTGACACTAAATATATCGAAGGGCATGATATTCCTGAGCCGATGCAAATGAAGAGCTGGAAAGATTATGTAAAATTGCTTTTCGGCCCTGGAATTATTGCGCTGGGTCTAGGATTAGGGACTGGAGAATTAATTTCTGCTCCCTATTTGGTCGTAAAGATGGGCCCCGGTCTGCTCTGGATTGCAACAATTTCAATTCTCTTGCAAACATTAACCTCAGTAATTGCAACAAAGTACACTGTACTGACCGGTGAAACTGTCCAAATTGGAATTAACCGTCTATGGCTTGGAAAAAAGGTATGGACATTCCTCTGGGTCTTCATGGGTATCCTAACCCGAGCGTGGCCATATTATATGGCGTTGACCGGATCTACCTTGGCTGCATTATTTATCGGGCAGATACCAGGAGCGGACCAACGAGGTTTGTGGACAATTATGTCTATTCTTGGCCTTGTCCTCTGTATGATACCGTTGTTTGTCGGAAAAAAAGTTATGAGTACCTTGGCTACCCTCTTTTTCTGGCTTACAGCTGTTGTAATCATCCCGCTCTTAGGCATACTGGCAATTAAGTTTGTCCCAGGGAGTGTTTTTGGTGAAGCCTTCAGAGGCTTTCTTAACTTTGGAAATATTCCTCCAAATGCGGACTGGACTGCATTGGCAGCGGTTGCTGGTTATGCTGGATTGGCATCAAATGCTGGTATGTCAATTTCTTCTTACTATAGAGATGCGGGTTGGGGTATGGCCAAGAAAGTTGGATATATCGCATCTGCAACTGGAGAAAAAACCGAACTTCAGACGAGCGGATATATGCCGCCTGAAACCGATGAAAATGCCTCCCGTCTGAAAAAATGGACCAATTACACAAAGCTAGAGTTGGTACCAATCTTCTTCTTCGGCAGTATCATCACTATGACTTTTCCATGCGTGCTTTATTACCATTTTGTGCCTGCATCTGCAGCAACAGAATCTGGATTTGGTTTCACTGCGTTGCTCGCACATTACATGTCGGATGTATTTCCAGCAGCATGGACTGTGCTTTTAGTTGCGTTTTTGCTCACCTTCTGGCTGGACGGGGTGGCTGTAACTGATGGAGGCCCAAGAGACTTTGCAAATATCATTTGGAATGCATATCCGGAGCTTAAAGATAAATTCAAGGGAGATGTCCGCCCATTATATTATGGGATCCTTGTGATATTTGTTGTATTGTGGTTGATCATGATCGCAATTGGAACGACACCACATGTAATGGCTCTAATGTCAGGAGCTTTTTCTAATCTGATTGGTTTTATCTTCCCAATCGGATTGCTTGGTGTAAATTTCGTTCTTCTCCCAAAGAAATTCCGTTTTTCATGGTTTGAAGTAGCAGTCCTAGTATGCGCAGTAGCCTTCTATGGTTTCTTCTTTATAAACTTCTTGAGAAATAGTATTTTCTAAACCAATTTTTTATGAAACAACTTGGGATCGAGTTTAGGATTTTTTAAAGAAGGAGTGTAATGATGGCAAAAATAGTGCTACCAGATCGGTTTAGACACTGGAACGATGATATAGAAAAAGAGGTGTGTGCCAGTTACGGGGTTGAGTTGGCAATTGAGAACTGTCGAACGGATGATGAGATCATCGAAAAGTGCAAGGACGCTGATGGGATCATCACTATCTATGCAGATATGAATAAGAATGTGCTGGACCATTTAGACAATTGCAAGGTGGTCGTAAGGTATGGAATAGGCTACGACAATATTGATGTAGATGCAGCAACGGAAAACGGGATTCTTGTATGCAATATTCCCGATTATTGTATTCCAGAGGTTGCGAATCATACAATGGCTTTTGTCTTAAGCTTATATCGAAAAATGTAGGATTGTCAAACATATTGGACAGTCTGAGATAAAAATTGAACAGGTGATAAGAACTTCAATGGACGCATCGGTATATGGTTAGAACGCTGATTGTGTCTTCTCAGTT
Source organism: Anaerolineaceae bacterium (assembly GCA_040772305.1). Taxonomy (GTDB): domain Bacteria; phylum Chloroflexota; class Anaerolineae; order Anaerolineales; family Anaerolineaceae; genus Mesolinea. The sequence goes on along the minus strand of JAXGYK010000001.1, from coordinate 149,027 downwards.
GTCTTTTGAAATCCTCAAATGAATAGAACTTTGACTTGTTATAGAAACGTTTTTGATCCTCCTTATGGCTTCGTTCTACCTTCCCATTATGTCTGGGAGTATAGGGTCTGATGAACTTATGTCTTATCCCTTTGTCACGTAACACAATCTCAAACAAGCTAAGATCATGCGCGTTTTTGGTCCTTAGAAAGCGTTTAGTGAACTCAACTCCATTATCCGTTTGCACACATTCAAGCTCAATTCCTCTGCCCTTGAACCAGGCAATGGCGTGCTCAATAAAGATTGCTGAAGAGAATGTGTCTGCTGTCTGAAAGCCTTCCAGATATCTCAAACGACTATATTCATCAATTGCGGTGTATTGATAATATTGTTTCCACTTTTTATCGACGATACACGCTTTGGGGACTACTTTTACGTCGACTTGGATCCTCTGTCCGGGATATTGCATCTGTTCATAGGCTTGTGCCTGGTATCTTTTCTTTGTGTGCTTCTTTTGCCTGACCAATCCTTCCCGCTGCATCACTCGGTACAGACTGACATAATGGCGGCGATAGCCTTGCTTTCTTAGTTTGAACCAAAGCTCATATAATCCCAGGTCTTTATTCCGTTCCTGATAGCGTCGGATCAAGGCGATCTCATCCTGGCTGTGTTGACGGGGATGATGCTCTGGCCTTCTCGATCGACAGGCCAGGGAACGAATATCTCCATCATAGCGCTTGAGCCAAAAATAGATATAGCTGCGGCTTTTGTTATATTTTCTGCTGGCTTTGCTCACCCCCTGATTGAGCGCATATTTGACCACTGAATGTCGGTATTTCATATCTTGTGTTATCTTATCCATAGCAGGTTATGGTTTCTCCTCATTGTTTTGTTTCAGCGCAATAACAATAACGGATACTTCCATTCCCTGCTATTCTTTCTCACTCACTGTCCAATATGTACTGTAATCCTACATTTTGTCTTAAGCTTATATCGAAAAACAACTCTATACGACAGAATGGTTCGGAAAGGTGAATGGAGTGCACTTGGAGGCTATCCTATTCATCGACTTGACACCCAAACCTTTGGCATTCTTGGGTTCGGACGAATTGGCCGTGAAGTAGCCAGACTTGCGAAAGTGTTTGGTTTCAAGCTTGTAGCCTATGATCCCTTCTTACCGGATAAGGTGTTTGAGGATGCAGAAGTAACCAGATTAACTATGGATGAGTTATTGGCTAGTTCTGATATCATCTCGATTCATGTTCCCTTAAGTAAGGAAACAAAACATCTGGTCGGAGCGAACGCAATATCTAAAATGAAAGATGGGGTAATGATAGTAAATACCGCCAGAGGTGGACTGATCGACACAGAAGCATTGATAGATGCTATGAAATCTGGAAAAGTGTTAGCCGCAGGCTTGGATGTGCTGGAGACTGAACCTTTGAAGGATCCTGATGCAGAAATATTAAAACTTGAAAATTTGATAATCACGCCTCATGCCGGCGCAAATACCGTTGAAGCATATAGCGAACTACAACGTAGAGTTGCTGACACGGCCTGTAGAGTAATTAAAGGTGAACGTCCCTACAATATCGTAAATAAAGAATTATTGAATAAATAACAAGACCGATGAGGAGGTATAGAGATGATTGATTATGAAATTCCAAAACTCATTGAGGAGTTGAAAGAATTTGATACACCAACCGTAACAAATGCTGTAGCGACCTATCCGAACAATCCCGATTGCTTGAGTATATATCACCCATGGAAAGGTAAATGGTATACGGACCAGACATTAAAATGTATGTTCCCTGAAGTGGGAAGAGTCGCAGGCTACGTAGTCACCTGTGTCTATGGGCCAACCGACCCCGACTTCCAAAACAAATATTCTCTATTTGATGTCTTGCAAGCGATCGAGGATTCTCCGAAGCCTGTTATCCTGGCAATCAAACAAGATTTCCCGGAAGAAATTAAGAAGATCAATGGACTTGCAGGCGGGATGATGATGTCTTCTTTTAAAGCTCTTGGGACTGTAGGTGTACTCTCAGATGGACCTTCTAGGGATTTAGATGAAATCAGACCGTTTGGCATTCAATACATGTTAACTGGAGTAACTCCGGGACACGGCGACTTTGCCTTGTATGCCATTAATGTTCCAGTAGAAATCTGTGGAATGGTGGTGGCACCTGGCGATATTGTCCATATGGACGAAAATGGGGCTTGTAAGTTCCCTGCGAACCGCTTGGCAGATGTTGTAGAGTCAAGCCGTAAACAGACTAATGGGGAACAGGAAAAACAGAAACGGATTTTGGAGGCAAAGAGCGCAGCAGAAATCAAGGCTATCTTTACAGGGTATTGATACATTAAACGGTAGGCGTATTAAAAAGCGCCAACCTGTCTACAACGATAGATTTAAATAGTTCTTAGTAACAAATACGCTCCTCTTTGTTGAGGGGCGTATTTATTACATTAGATTTTTAGACTCATAATTCAATGGCTCATACTCAGAAAAAACATTTTTTACACTTTACGCACTCAGGTCGTGGTCTAACGTAAAAACCTTACAAGGCAGTAAATATCGATAGATCATACTCTTAGAATAGAGGGATCTTCGTAGGGTAGGTTTGATGTTAGAAATTGCTTCATTCTATATTATCCAAAGTCTTCCGCAATGAGTCTAAGCGAGATTCTTTCGAAGCGACAAAATCCCTCATGCCTTTTAATATCCATTCAGGTGTTAAGTGAGCTTCGTCTAATACTTCATCTAACTTTCCGCCGGATCGCCATCGATTATCCCAGTCTGAAGCAATGGCATATTCCTCTGCCCACGGATTAAAGAACCAATTCTGCATTAAAGATTTTGCTTGGGTTGTTATGACAGTCGAGTTGATTTTATCTTCAGCATCAAGAATGGCAGCTTGTTCTTTTTCTTCCAATCGAGAAAAAAGTTCTGGACTGGTTGCACATACTAACTTAACATTCATTTCCTTAAGTGATTCGTCTCCGAGCAGGGCAACTACATTTTTGACAGCGCTTGTTCCTTGAACGATGAAGGTTCCTCCTCGAGGACGTGATGGATCGGAATCACGTATGATATATGCTCCCTTCGCTGCTGAAAAATGGGAAGGCATACCAAGTGCTTCCCGGTCCGGAATCTCAATTGCTGGTCGTGTGAGATGCAGGGCGACAATGGGCACATCAGTTTTCAGGGCTTCTCCCAGCAATACAGGGACCTCATTGTGTTCCCAAGGATGTAAATTAATGATGCTTCCTTCAGGAAACAACATCGTGACCCCTGGAGCAAAAATCCCAAAGTGTGTGCGGCTGTCATCGGCTGTTTCCGGACCAGAATGACCGGCGACCCAAATTATTTTGCCGACTTTCCAGTTGCAATCTTGTGCTAATTGGCTATATAGCCTGAATAGTCCATACTTTAGGTATGAGAATGAAGCATACGTTGAACATATTCCCCAGAAACCGTTAAATTGGGATTCCGGATCATCAGAAAAATTGACGGAGGCCATTCCGGCCATGATTCCAGCATTTGTAAATTCTGTAATCTCTTGAGGCAATAAAACCCCATTTTTATTTGTATTTCTTTCATACCATCCGAAACCCGGGAAGTCTTGATAACGATCTCCAAAACCGCTAATATTTGTTGAACCTGAGAGATCAGCAGCCGTAGCAATAAATACAGGCTGAGAGTAATGGGCCGCACCATAGGCGTTGATCCAACTGCCCCACTTAGCTAATCCATTTCTATTCGCAATTTTTTTACCTGGTTTTTCGTATAAATCCGAAGGATAATTTTTGTAGTCAAAAAGAACCTCGTCTTTGAAAAGACCGTTTTCTCGATCAAATGTCATTTCTCCGCTAAGATCCGGAACAGCTTCCGCAAGTGTAAGCAGCCGGTCTGAAAGATAATTAACAAGAGATTCATCTGATTGGAGGACAGCCAAAACTCGCTCGAAGTTTTCCGCAAATTCGTTTTTTATTTCCTTCTCGTTTACAGGTGCAGCTCCATTGAAATTTTCAAATAGTATCTTGTACTTCTTTGCGAATTCCTCCTTGGTTTTCCAATATTCCGGGCTGTTAATAGAAAAGGGGGTGCCATGAGATGGTGCATCGTACTTTCCGTACCCTCTCCCTTTTCTCGTTTTGAACCAAAACGCGGAAGGAGCTAAGTCAGTATGTTTAGCGGAAAACATTTTCGCAAATGTTGTGTTCAGAGACTCCCAGTCAGATCCCTTTTCGGTGCCATAGACATGCCATGCATGCGAACCGAACCAGTCTGCTGGTGTACCAGGTAAAACGTCGCTTATCGGGTGATCATCGATTCCAAAATCATTCCAATCCACTAATGCATACAGGTTATTCAGACCCAATCCCCACGCAGAGTTCAAAACCTCGTGGGTGGATCCCGGTGTTAATCCACCTTCCCCGTCGAGCGAAAACACCTTTACTGTATGCAGACCTGCTTTCTTGAGGGCAAGGGCTTCACCTGCAGCGGCAGGGAATCCGTGACCTGAAGGACCGGTATTAAATTTCAAGAAGAGGGTTTTGTCTGCCATTTCCGCATGACCTGACAAACCACCTCTGCGTCTAAACCCGAGAAGATCTTTTATTAACAATCTTTGATCTAGCCTTCGTGGAAGGTACCGACTGTCTCCGGTGGCTTCGTACCTGGCTTTCATCGCTTCGTTAAAAACGGCCAGACTTGCATAGATCAAGGGTACAGTATGTCCTCCGGAGAGCACGAAACGATCGGCGAATGGATTTCCTGGATTACGGATATCCCATCTCATTGCACCGCTTAGACACAGAGTTAGAAAAAGGTGAACCTTAGATCTTGAACCACCTGGGTGACCGCTTTGCCGGTAGTTCAGCATCATATCAATTAGCTGATCAGTAATATCCTTAGTTTTTTCCCAATAGTGAAAGTCAGTTGAAGAATTTGAGAATAACACTTGTCCTCCAATATGCTAATGAAAAGATGTCCCCGTGAAAACAGTTAGAAAGCGTACTAACTTATTTTACTCCATTCACAAGTATTAACCAAACTTTAACAAACTCTTTTCATATCTGGGGGTGTTGGTTTGTCAAAGATATTGAACAGTGTAATTGAGGAGATCCAAATGGTTGAGGAACTTCAGTGGTTGCATGAACATATGGCTGGAGCGCAGCTTATCTCTACTCAATTGAGTCTCGAAGTCCTCAAATATGAAAAGGGAGGTGTCTGATTTTTGATTGACACCCTAAGCTGGCTTGGTTATAATTTCGTTCCCTTTAGTTTGGGCGCTTAGCTCAGTTGGTTAGAGCGCACGGTTCACATCCGTGAGGCCGAAGGTTCAAGTCCTTCAGTGCCCATTTTTCTCTTCTCAACGAGGGAAAATCTCTAAAAGTCAGCACGGATAAAAAGTTCCGCTCCGCACGGATAAAAGCCAAAAAGGAACCAGTTTTTTATACAGGTTCCTTTTTTCTCGGAATTGCTTTGTGCTCACTTGCTTCTGCTTTAAAACAATGGATCTGAATATTCCTTCTATATCCTGTAAGCGATCCAAAATACTGCAGTTAAACCAAAACGCGCGCAATACCTGCACGCGCTTTGACGCTTCTATACCTTGCTTAGAGTGGCAGTAAGCTCACCATACTGGGGATAAGCTGATTATAGTGATGCCAAATTGCCGGTTGACTTGCAAGCATCACTGCCAATACCACCACTAAGACAATCAACAAAATCAATGGCAGGAGCAATAAGGTAAAGAAACACCCACAGCATCCACATCCAGATGAACCACCTTCCATTTTATGCCTCCATTCTTTTAGTACCAAGTTCATTCTAAACCCAATAAAGAGCTCCTGCGGATTTTAAGAAATGGGTAAGAAGCTTATGTAAAAGCAACTGGCAGCTTAAACAACAGGGGAACCAATCAAAAAATTTTGTCTTATAGGCAGCAATACCCTCTTTTAAGGAACACTCCGAAAAGCAAAGGGTACTCCCTGATGATAGGGAGCACCCTTAACTACTCAATGCTAAAAACGCTTATCTTATATCTGCCGTTTACCCCTTAAGTTCTTGTTCAAATGCCTCCAGATTGGATTCTTCGGTAAAAAAACGCCCGCTATCCATTGCCTTTTTAACCTTACCGGACAATTTCGCATCACCCAGCAAAATAGCTCCCAAAAGCTTGCCTTCCTGAAGGATATAGCTGCAATAGTTGCCAGCCTGTGTACGCTGAAGAACCTTCTCCCCTTGGCTATCACCAGATATTTTTCCGATGCTAAAAAGATCAATCCCCAGCACCTTCAGCATTGCCGAAGGTGCCATACCTTCAAAGCTGGCATCGCCTCCGGCAGCATTGGTGCCTGCCACGCTGCCCTGGTTCTTGGCTGGCAACCATAGACCATAGAGCATGCCTTTGTGTTCTGTGTTATCACCTGCAGCAAAGATTAAAGGGTCATTGCTTGCCATGCGGTCATCTACCAGGATGCCTTTATTTATTGCTAAGCCGGCAGTTTTGGCTAAATCCAGGTTCGGTCGCACGCCAGTGCTCACCAAGACCAATTGTGCGGGCAGTTCCCTGCCGTCCTCAAGCTGGACACCGCGTACATGACCCTTCTCATCCCCCAGAATCGCCTTGGTTTTTCCGCCGGTGACCACTTGCATCCCCATGGCTTCAATCTTGCTTTGCAAGATTCTTCCGCCTTGCGGATCCAATTGGCGTGGCAGCAGCCAGTCGAAAGTTTCAATTACCGTTACGCGTGCGCCACCTTGCGCAATTGCTCCGGCTAATTCCAAGCCCAGCAATCCGCCGCCAATGCATACGACGTCGATGGGCTGCTTACAGCAATCCAGAACAAAGTCTGCATCTTCCAGCGTGCGCACCGCAATTACACTTTCTAAGTCCTTTCCCGGAAAAGGAGGCACAAAGGGATCTGCTCCGGTTGCCAGAACCAGCTTGTCGTATTGGACAATGCGGTCATCCTGCAGATGCAGCTCCTGCTTGCTTGGGTCGACGCGAACTACAGGCTGATCCACCTCCAAAGCCACCTGTTTTTCCAAATACCAGTCCTGGGGATGCAAAGGCAGCTTTTCGCGGTCTACTTCGCCGGCCATATAGCGGGTAAGCGCCATGCGCGAGTAAGGTGCCAGCTTCTCACGGCTAAACAGCCTTATCTTTGCCTCAGGGTCCTGTTTGCGAATTGCTTCAGCAGCGCTTATGCCTGCTATCCCTCCGCCAATAACCACATATTTTGTTTCTTTAGCCATTTTTTCTCCTCCAAGGGACTTTGCCATTTAAAGATTGTAGCATTGGGTACCCTGATTTTCAAAAAATAAAATGCATTAGATTCGCAATATTTATTAATAAAAGTCTTTCGGAGCATGGTTTGCAATTTGTGATTGGCAACAGATCAATGGCAAGCTTGTCCAAATTTCTTGGGCATTAGCATCAGAGTCTGCAAATGGTACCAAGTACCGCTATGCTATAATGCACAGTTGCGGTTTAACCAAGAAAAGACCGCTCCAACGAGGAAATATGTTCAAAAAAATTGCGCAGCTCTTTACTGGAGATCCGCATAAACGCAAGATCGAGCAGATGGTCAAAGTTGTTGACCAGGTGAACGCACTCGAAAGTCAATTCGAACAACTGAGCGATGCCCAGCTCAGTTCCAAAACAGATGAATTCCGCAGCCGACTGGCTAAAAACGAGAGTTTGGATGATCTGTTACCCGAAGCCTTTGCGGTGGTTCGTGAAGCCAGCAAGCGCGTTTTAGGACAGCGTCATTACGATACCCAGATCATCTGTGGAATTAACCTTCACCAAGGTTCCATTTCTGAATTGCGCACGGGTGAGGGTAAAACCCTCAGTGCTACAATGCCGCTTTATCTGAATGCGCTAAGTGGTAAAGGCGCACACCTGGTTACCGTCAACGACTATCTGGCGCGCTGGCAGGGGCGTTGGATGGGTCAGTTGTTCCGCATGCTGGGGATGAGTGTGGGCATTCTTCAAATGGCAGAAAGCTCCAGCGAAGGCGAACGGGCCTACATCTACGACCCGAATGTGCACAACATTCGCGAAGACCTCGACCAACTGCGTCCGGTGCACCGCCGCGAAGCGTATAAAGCAGATATTACCTACGGAACCAACAGCGAGTTTGGCTTTGATTACCTGCGCGATAACATCACTATGCGCTGGGAAGACCGTGCCCAAAGGCCGCACAATTTTGCCATTATCGATGAAGTGGATAGCATTCTCATCGATGAAGCACGTACGCCTTTAATTATCTCGGGGCCTTCACATGAAGATTCTGAAAACTACGTACGCATGGCCCAGGTTGCACGGGCTTTAAACCCCGAAGATTATGAAGTAGATGAAAAAGACCGCGCCATATCATTGACAGAAATTGGCAAAGCACATGTTGAGGAACTGCTTGGTCAGCCCCTTTCAGACCCTGAAAGGCCTGAGGACATTACCCCTGAACAAGCCCGTATTTTTGGTTTTTTGGAACAATCCCTGCGGGCACAATATCTTTTTCACCGTAACAAGGAGTACATTGTCCAGGGTGGTGAGGTAGTCATTGTAGATGAGTTTACCGGTCGGATGATGCCGGGACGACGCTGGAGCGATGGTTTGCATCAGGCAATTGAAGCCAAAGAAGGCGTGAAGGTACAAGCCGAAAACATTACGCATGCTACCATTACGATTCAGAATTACTTCCGGATGTATAAAAAATTGGCTGGCATGACCGGTACAGCGCTTACAGAACAGGAAGAATTCTTTCGCATCTATGGTTTGGATGTACTTGCGATTCCTACCAACCTGGAATACCGTGCCATGCGTGCGGACGGCGGTCTGATTGCTCTGGAAGATAAGGACGAGGAGGGGTATCGCTACACCTATTACGCCGACCCCGAAGATCCGCAGAAAACGCCGCTTTTTTACAAACGTAAAGATTATCCGGATGTAATTTACCGTACCGGAGAGGGAAAATTGCGGGCGATCGTGCGGGAGATTATGCGTTTCCATGCCATTGGCAGACCGCAGCTGATAGGCACCACTTCGGTTGAGAAATCCGAACTTCTCTCGGAACGTCTTGCTCCGGATATGGTGCGCCGCCTTGTGCAAGTGCTTTTGTTGCGCCAAGCCTGGCTGGCTTATAAAGGCATGGAAGAAGAAGATTATTCCCATGCGCCCGAACTGGAACAGACCAATGCACCTTTGGATCAGTTGCGTATGCCCGATTTGCGCAAATTGGGCAAGAGCTTAGGCTTAAGCAGCATAGACCCTAAGGACGAAAGCAATCGCAGCTTGGTACTGGAGGCAATAGGGTTGGATGAAAGTTACTGGCCGCGTTTGGAACCGCTTTTTGACGGCGGAGTGCCGCACCAGGTACTTAATGCCAGGAAGCATACCGAAGAGTCACAGATTATCGCAGGGGCAGGTGCTTATGGTGCAGTAACCATTGCTACGAATATGGCTGGCCGTGGTGTAGATATTAAGCTGGGCGGAGAATTGCCGGAAGCAATTCTGGCTCAGGTGAACCAGGTGCTGGTAGCAGCCGGTGCGCCCGACCCCTACAACATGAACATGCAGCAAAGGCTGGAGTTTGTTGAAAACTTGCCTTTGCCAGAAGACGATTCCCATTTGCACGCAATTGAGTCCTTCAAAGAATACATGGCGAACATGGCCCATGTACGGGAGCTTGGAGGCCTGCATGTTATTGGCAGTGAACGTCATGAAGCCCGTCGTATTGATAATCAGTTGCGTGGCCGGGCTGGACGCCAAGGCGATCCCGGTTCAAGCAGGTTTTATCTGGCTTTAGATGACGACCTGATGCGCCTTTTTGGCGGCGGACAGATGGAAGGCGTGCTGCAACGTTTTAACTTTGATGAAAGCTTCCCTATTGAAGTAGCTTTGATTAGCAGGGTGATCGAAGGCAGCCAAACGCGTGTGGAAGGCGCAAATTTTGATGTACGGAAACACCTTTTGGAGTACGATGATGTGCTCAATGCCCAGCGGAATCGCATTTACGAGCAACGCGATAAGATCTTCCAAAAAGATGACCTCCATGAAGATGTTCGTGAAATGCTGCATATCGAACTCGGACCGCGGATTCATAATGGTCTGGAGGACAAGGAAGGCCCCTGGAAGCTGCTTGCCTGGCTGGAAGATTTGCAGCCAACAATCAATACGCCTTGGGTCGACTACCCTTCTTATACCTATCACTTGGCTTTAGAAGAGCTGGGGCAGCCTCAGACTGTGGAAGCACTTGGATTGAAATTGGCCGAGATGGCCCGGAATAGCGTTCAGACTGAAAATGAGCATCTGCTTATGGGGGTAGCTAACTTGTTGGATCGTGGTGACGAAGCCCTCAAAACTCAATTGATAGAGCGCTCTGATGCACTGGATGCCTACTTGGAAACCTTTGACCCCAGCGAAGAGCACGACTTAAACAATGAAATAAGTCAGCTGGTGCAAATGTCCATACGTTTAACAAATGCAGAACAGCGGCAGCTTCTGGATGATCCGATATCCATGAAAGAGGCATTAAAAGAAATCCTGCGCCAGGGGCTTACGCTCAATTTTGCACGTCGGGCTTTGCTTACGCTGGAGCGGCGCTTCAATGAAACCTGGCAATTAAAGGCCCAGGATCTGGCGGATAAACCCTGGAAAGAGGTGAAGGAAACGATTTTAGGGCAGGTTCAAAACACGCTTGACCGGCGTGAAGAACGCCTTTTTGGAGAAAACGGTGAAATTGCACGCGACCTGGAAGCAAATGCAGAACTGCTTCAAGAGGGGTTGGAATCTGAAAAGATCCGTTTGCGCGTTCTTCAGCTGCTTACCCAGGGACAGATTATTGCTTTTGATGCGAGGTCGCACCGACGTATCTTTAAACAAGTCGATCGTTTCAATTACCTTTTTAGTATGGCAAAGAAGCTGAGCGGTGAAAATGCCGATGTGCTCAGTAAAAGAGTGGAGTCTCATCTGCATGGAGCAGAAGATGCGTTTGTTAGTATCTTTGGCAATGCCGACTTTGAGCATATGCAGAAGAATGGATTCAAGCTTGCGGCTTTGCAGCCGGATACGATCACTGATTTAAAAACAGAGTTTGGTGAGGAGTATTCGCAACTTGCCGAAGAGCCTCTGGATGAGATTTCCGAGGAAAACAAGCAAAAGATAGTCCCCATTTTGGGCAACCGCGCTCAAAATCGTCTGTATCGCCAGCTCCTTTTGCGTACGATTACAGAACGCTGGGTAGAGTATCTTACACGCATGGAAGCTTTGCGTGTATCTATCAGTATGGAAAGCTATGCCCAGCGAGATCCGCTGGTTCAGTATAAGAGCCAAGCCAGCAGCATGTTTAGCGAACTGCTTTCGGAGGTTCGCCAAACTGTGCTTAGTATGATTTTCCGCTATCGCCCGGGAGGAATGGAAGAGGAGAAAAAAGCTGCTATCGAAGTTGCTGCTTCAGGCTTGGATAACCAAAATCAGTCGCAAGCAGGAAAAAACTCAGGCCAAACCAAAAGAAGAAGCGGCCGTAAACGCCATAAAAGAAGATAAAAATGCACATCTTAGTAACAAATGACGATGGTGTTTTTGCACCCGGGCTGTTAGCACTTGCCCAGGCAATGCAAAGCTTGGGAAAAGTTTCAATTCTGGCTCCAGACAGAAACTGGAGTGCTTGCGGCCACGTAAAAACGATGACACGGCCTTTGAGGGTGAATGAAGTTAGTCTGGCTGATGGGATACAGGCATTCGCCTGTGACGGAGCCCCTTCGGATTGTGTGGCCCTGGCATTAATGGGCGTAATCAAAGAGCCCATAGACCTTGTTGTTTCGGGTATCAATCCCAATGCTAACATTGGCCTGGATCTAACCTACTCTGGAACGGTCATGGCTGCAATGGAGGCTTCGATCAATGGAGTAATGGGTATTGCAGTTTCTTTAGATACGCCATCTCCACAACCAGATCCTCTGAACTTTGCTTCAGCAGCCGAAACGGCTGCCAGACTGAGCTTACAGCTTTGGGAGAACAACCAAAAATCCCCCAGGCTTCCCTTCTGGAACATTAATATTCCTTACCGTCCCCAAGGTGATTATGCTGGTGTGCAATTCACGCGCCAGGGTGTGCGCATCTATCAGGATGCCCTGGAGGAACGCATTGATCCTCGGGGAAAGGCTTACTACTGGATTGGCGGCGACCAACCGACAGGCCGGGATGAGACCGGAACAGACTTTGGCGCCTTGGTGCACGGCTATGTATCTGTTACGCCACTAAGCATGGATTTGACAGATCACCAAATTCTCGAAATAAACCGCCAAACGGAGCTTTTTCTCTGATGAATCAGGAAATGGCATCTAACCAAACTCTTATTTGAGGAGAGTGGTATCGGGTCCGTTTATCCTTGGTTTGCCTGAGTATTGGTATGCGCGAACAGGGAACGGATTAAGAGGAGGCATGCGGTCAGCAGCACCAGAGCAAACCCTTTGTATGCCATCAGGGATTTAAAACCAAAAAGAACATCCAGATAGCCTACCAGGCTGCATAACCATATGAATAAAGGAATAAACCACTTTTTGGGCTGTAAGATGATGTAAGCTGCTGCCAAAACATCGGCAATATACATGTAACGTTCGTGCATACTGGGCAGGAGCAGCAGGCAAAGCATTACGGTGAGAATACTTATTTCCAGCAGCTTGACACCTTCGATAAGCAGCTCTTTTTTCCTTAAAATTGCCAGATAAACCAACCCCAGCACAGCAAAGGTAAAAATGATGGCAACATTATTCATCCACGGCTGTTCTGATGCAATCCATTGCCATAAACTGGGAAAGCAACGGGTCAAATCGCTGTATTGGGTTACCTGCAGTACGTAAACATCCAGGATATGCTTGATAGGTTTGCCTAATAATAAGGCGGGCAAGTAAACCAGTAAGTTAACAGCCGGTATTAACAAGAAATGCCATATACGAACATGGCGATTTTTAAGCAAAAGCAGGCATAGAACGGGCAGGAAAAAGATAGCCTGTAGCTTGAAAACCAAGGCTAGTCCGTATGCTAAAAAAGCAAAGATGTATCGCTTATGCTGAATTGCCAAAATACAGGCTAAAACAAAGGCAGTGTAAATGGCATCACATTGGCCCCAAACCGCACTGTTTAAGAATACTGTTGGAATAAACAGAGTAACGATATATGCCTGATAAGCTCGATCCATTCTTGCCGGCGGAATAAGGCTTTTCTTCACGATTTGGCAAATAAGAGCTGCATTCACGAGGTCAAAGAAAACGGATACCACCTTAACCTTAGCCAGATAAGAAGCCGGTAAATACGTAAGTGCGGCCAGAATGTATTGGTAGGCGACCGTATAGTCGCTCTGCAAGCTGGGAATACCGGCAAAGCCGCCATGGGCTTCCAAGTGTTCGCTCCAGGGAAGATAAAAATACAAAAAATCGTAAGAGACAAATCCTCTGAAAAGATTGCGCAAGAAGAGGGCTAGGAGGGTAGCGACAAGGGCGAGCCAGAACCAGAGGCGCCGGTTATTCATTGAGGAGATTTGCGGGGAAGTCATTCACAGGCTCCGGCAGGGTAATACTGGCGGCAGAAATCGCGCCAGATGAAGAGCAGGCCGGTTTGGTCGCGGTGGAGAAGTTTATAACCGCCGATGTGCCCGGCGTTGGCGCGCTGGTAAATGGGGAGGTTTTCGGCGTAGGATTGCGGATCGATAGGCTGGGCATCGTCGTTTAGATAATCGCTGATACGCTGCTGGGAGAGGAAGATTATGGCAAAATTTCCCTGCTGTAAATACTCCAGGCTGAGCATGGTGAAGCTGGTCTCGATGTGCCAGGGCTTGAAGGCGGGGAAGTAAAGACGTGGGTCGAGATAGACATTGATGGGGAGGGTGCTGACCGGTTGGAGGAGCTGTTCAAGCTCAGGGTAGACCTGTATAGTGGGACTGTTTTGTTCGCGGCGTATTTGGCTGCTGATATTGGCGCTATCCTGGCGGATAAAAAGGAAGAGCTGAACCGCGATAATGAGGGCCAAAAGCAGGCTGAGGGCAAGGGGGAGCGGTTTTGCTTTCGGTTGGCAGGGATCGGGGATAAGAATGGCGGTGCAGGCGATGAGGGGCAGGGCGACCGGCAACCAATACTGGAACTTGAAGTGGCTGAGGGTAATGAGATAGAGGGTGAGGGGCAAAAACCAGGCCAGGATGAGTGCATGCAAAAGGCGGGTAGATTTAGAGCGAAGGCCAAGCAGGGTGCAGAGCAGGGAAGCCAGTAAGAATGGAGCGCTACCATATGAAATCCGGGCGATGGACCAGGCCGGTATTACGCCTTTTGGATAGTAGAGATCGTAGCCCATTCTGAGGTCGACTGCCTGAGAAGTCATAAGGTGCAAGAAAGCCTTACGAGCCCAATGGGAGAGGAGAAATGGACTATTTACAAGATAGGCGAGGAGCATGAGGCCGATAAAGACGAGACCCTGATTGAGTGCCTGTTTGAGGGTGGCATTTTTGGTTTTGACCGCCCAGATCAGGACCATCAGGACGAGAGGGGCAAAAAATACGCCAATACTTTTGGTGGCTGTGAGCAGGCCGCAGACGATGGCCGCCCAGCGGAAAAATTTGCCCAGGCGCAAATTATCCTTCCAGACCAGAAAGAGGGTGAGGACGGCACCTAAGAGCGTGAGACCATCCGGGTGCCACCAGAGGGCGTTTTGGACGAATGCCGGAACCGCGATGAGCAGGAGAAGCAGGAGTAGGGAATACCAGCTGTGAAAACCGGTGTGCATATAGACTAGGAGCCAGACTGCGATGAGCGAGGGCAGGAGGGAGATGAGCTGGCGCAGAGCCAGGAAGGCCAGGGAGTAGTTTGTGCCTCCTTGGGGCTGGTAAAAAGGCCAGACAAGCAGCGCCGAAGGACCGTAAAAGGGAAAGCCCTTGTTGTAGCGATCGTAGGTGATAAACTTTTTCAGGGACTGGAAAAGATTGAGCTTAGGTTCCAGCATGCGTTCCAAAACCGGGAATTCTGCAGCTTCGTCCGGTTGGAAGACCCCCACCATAGAGAGATCTTTGGAGGCGGCGGCATTGGGGGGAATGAAGAGCAAAAAGACGATGACGCAAAGGAGGACGGAAGCCCAGACCAAGGAAGGATTGGGGAGCGGTTGTGGGGAGGGTTTTGTAGGTGAGGGTTCGGTTTGGGGTTTGGGGCCTCGCATCATTGAAGCTGATCTCCGGTGCTTGATTATACATGAAGGATAAGGAATGTATGGCCAAGGTGGGCATCAAAGGCGGGGATTAGCTCGAAAGTGATTTGGAGTAATTCATGGTGCGCAGAAAAGCTGCCTGAGGGAGAAAAGGGACATACGCATGTTTTCGCATTACAATTAACTTATGCTTCCTGATTTTCGCGTCCGCCAGCGCGACTATCTTCTTGAGATCAGTCGTGCACTTACTGAAGAATTGGACCTGCCCGTTTTACTAAACCGCATTCTCCGTTTTAGTATTGAAATGCTTTCTGGTCATGCAGGCTTTATTGCTCTTCTTGATGGAGACGGGTGGCATATATCGGCCCAACAAGGTTTGCCGGATGCATTGTTGGCTTATGTCTCCCGGTGGCTTTCCGGTCAGTCTGCAAGCATTACTGGATCCGAAGGAAGCTTGCCCGAAATATCCCGGATGCTCTCAGATATTTCAATGGGAATGCTCACAAGTGTTGGCATTGTGATGCAAAGCCAAAGAAAAGTAATTGGACAGATCCATGTTTTTCGTAATTACCGCGCCAGTTTTAGCAGCAATGATCGGCAAATCCTAAGTTCATTTGCCAGTCAGGCTGCTGTTGCTGTACGCAATGCCCGTTTGTATAACCAGGCCCGTGCCCAAACGTTAAAATTGGAAGCTCTGTTAGGGGCTGTTGCTGATGGCATTATTATCCTTGGACCGGATTTACGGGTACAAAGTGTAAACGTGGCTTTGCTGACCCTTCTCAATGCAGAAGCAGAGGAACTGATCGGCCTCCCTTATGATTCAGTTTTACGCTGGGTAAAGACCCCAAAGGGTACAAGTATTGAAACAGCATTAGCGCAGGATTGGTCACATAGAATTAGCACTGAAAGCTTTATTGAAGGTGATATTGCAAGGTTTGGCGGTTTGGCTCCAATCCCTGTTGGAATTAACTACGCACCCCTGTTTGACAGTGAGGGGCAGCTGCTGAACATCATTGCTAGCGTGCGCGATATGACGCGCGCCCGTACGGCAGAAGAATTAAAAGCTTCTTTTATCTCGGTGGTTAGTCACGAACTCAAAACGCCCATCGCCCTTATTAAAGGGTATGCAAATACGCTGCGCCGTGAAGATGCAGAGTGGGACCAGGAAACGATTCAATCAAGCTTGGAAGTTATTGAAAATGAGGCCGACCGCTTATCGGCGATGATTGAAGATTTACTTGATGCTACTCGCTTACAAGCAGGGCAAATGAGCTTCAAACCTTCCGAAATCAATCTGGCTAACTTGGCCTCTGAAGCAGTTCGGCGTTTTGCTGCACAGTTGCCTTCTCATGAGATTGAAGTGAACTTCCCGCCCGACTTACCTCTGGTTATTGCAGATGCTGCACGCATTCACCAGGTTTTGGATAACCTGATTAGCAATGCTATCAAGTACAGTCCAAAGGGAAAAATTGTTGTTAGCGGGAAACGCGATGGAGAACAGCTTGTGGTGTGTGTGTCGGATTCGGGAAAGGGAATCGATCCGCGCGACCTCCCGCACGTTTTTGAACGCTTTTACCGCTCAGATGAAGCCCAAAAAAGCACCAAAGGAACGGGTTTGGGCCTATACTTATGCAAACATATTTTAGATGCTCATGGCGGTAAAATCTGGGTAGACCGGACATATAAAGAGGGAGGACGAATCTGTTTTAGTTTGCCTCTTGGTCAAAGCCCGCTTACATATCATGCTTAACCAAATAGAGCTTCCTAAAGGGTTTCGTTTGCTGCACTTGCCCGAAACAGGTTCAACAAACGATGATTGCCTTGCTAAAGCCCAGCAAGGTGAGCCGGAAGGCTTGGTGATTGTTGCTGACGCGCAAAGCAAAGGTCGTGGCCGCCAGGGACGCGCCTGGTTTTCACAGCCTGGCAACTCCCTTACCTTTACAGTTTTATTGCGTTCGTCTGCTTTAGAACAGACCTGTTCTGCTCGCTTCACGGCCTTAGGCGGGTTAGCCCTTGTGACTTGTTTGAAGCAAGACTTTGGGGTGCCAGCGCAACTTAAGTGGCCTAATGATGTGCTTATCAATAGCCGGAAAACTTGCGGGATTCTTGCTGAGACTTCCTGGAGGGGCAGCCAGCTTGAAGCAGTTGTTTTAGGGATGGGCGTGAACATCCTAAGCGGAGCGGTACCAGCTCAGGGAAACCTGAATTATCCAGCTACCAGCATTCAAACTGAAACCGGTTTAAGCTTGGACCGATGGAATTTGCTTTATCATTTGCTCGCAAGGCTCTCGGAGCTACGCCAATACCTGCCCAAGGCAGAATTTATTGACCAGTGGAATCAAAACCTTGCCTTTAAAGGACAACTTGCATTTGTACGGGATGACGATGGAGAGAAGCGTCAGTATCGTATTCATTCTGTACAGGAAGATGGTGGTTTATTGGTTAGCGCTGCTGATGGCTCCCAGAGAAAAGTGGTGCATTCCGGGGAGTTTTGTCCCCCTTCTTTTTCCTAATCTGCCAGGAATGGACTAGAAAAAACAAAGGGCAGACTTAAAGCCTGCCCGATGCATTGATTAATAGCAGATTTTACTCAGTTTTCTGAGCTTCCAAAGACGGAGATTCTTCCCCAGGCTCTGAAGCCTCAGGTATTGAATTTGAAGGAGTGCTCGGTTCTTCTGTAATCATGTTTTCATCCTGGTTTATGCTATCGCTGTTTTCGCTTTCGGCAGCAGCTATTTTGGCAGCCTCCAAAGCGCGTGCCTCTTCAGCAGCCTGTACCTCTTCGGCAGAGATGATTGCAATTGCTGCAAGGCTGTCGCCTGGTTCCAGATTCATCACCTTTACACCCATGGTCGCACGGCCCTGCACAGAAATTTCATCAACCTTAGTGCGTAAAACGATTCCTTGACTGGAAATCAAGGTAACTTCCTGGCCAGGTGTTACTACTTTAGCTTGGGTTAGATCCCCAATCTCGGACCGTGCTTCCTGGCTGATTGTTGTTACCCCTAAAGTACCTCTTGTTTTGGGGATGTATTCCTTCATGGCAGTGCGTTTGCCTTGTCCTTTGTCTGTGAGCACTAGCAAAAAGGACTCGGGGCGGACAGTTTCCATGCTAATTACTTCATCTTCGCCCCGCAGCCGGATGCCTGTTACCCCCATTGTCGTGCGGCCGGTAGGACGTACCTGCTCTTCCGGGAAGCGCAGGGCCTTGCCGTTACGGGTAACGATGATCAGGTCATCCGTGCCGCTCGTAAGGCAGACCCAGCCCAGTTCGTCACCTTCGTCCAGGCGAATTGCAATCAGGCCCGAAGGGCGCACATTTTCAAACTCGCTCATAGCCAGGCGTTTTACGCGCCCATGGCGGGTTGCCATTGTAAAGTATTCAGCTTCTTTAAAATCATTGACTGCCAAAACGGCGGTAATGGTCTCGTCAGGCTCAAGGGCGATGATATTTACAAGGGGGATACCTCTGCCCTGACGTGATTCTTCGGGCATTTCAAAAACCCGTTCTGAGTAAACCTTACCCTTGTCCGTAAAGAAGAGTAAAGTTCCCAGGGTATTTGCACGCAAAAAATGAACAATCTGATCTTCATCACGGATGGTTTGTCCGAGTACGCCTCGGCCTCCACGGCCTTGTGATCGGTAAGCGCTGTCCAGCACGCGTTTGATGTAACCGCGATCCGTGATAGAAACAAAGACATTTTCGTCTTCTACCAGCGACTCATCCGAAAGATCATTTTCCAGGTCCGGCATAATCTTTGTGCGCCGGGCATTATTGTATTTCGCTGCAACTTCTTCAAGATCAGCGCGGATCAAAGCCAGAATCTTATGCGGATGCGCCAGGAGATCTTCCAGGTTTAGAATTTGTTCGGCAATCTGCTTGTGTTCTTCCTCGATCTTTAACCGCTCAAGGGCAGCAAGCCTGCGCAGCTGCATATCCAGAATTGCCTGAGCCTGGAGCTCGGAAAGATTGAATCGTGCAACCAGCTTGGTTTTGGCGTCATCTGCATCCTCGGCTTCGCGGATGGTTTTGATGACGGCATCCAAATTAGCCAGTGCAATCAAAAGACCGTCCAGGATATGAGCGCGTTTCTTGGCTTTATCCAGCTCAAACATCGTTCGGCGGGTGATTACTACCTGGCGGTGTTCCAGGTAATGGCTCAAGGCCTTCTTCAAGGTGAGCATGTGCGGTTCAGAGTTGACCAAAGCCAGCATTTGCACGCCAAAAGTGGATTGCAGCGGAGTCCATTTGTAGAGCTGGTTCAGCACCTTCTTCGGCTGAGTGCCGCGCTTAAGTTCAATGTTAATGCGCATGCCGCGGCGATCGCTCTCGTCGCGCATATCGCTGATCGAGTCTAAGCGGCCTTCACGAACGAGTTCGGCAATTCGCTCAATCAGGGTGGTTTTATTCACCTGGTACGGAATTTCGGAAATGATGATTGCATACCGGCCAGATTTGCTTTCCTCGATTGTTGCAGACCCGCGTACGATGATGCGTCCCCGCCCTGTGCTGTAGGCCTGGCGAATACCTTCATCGCCAACAATAATGCCACCGGTAGGAAAATCTGGCCCGGGAAGTACTTGCATTAGCTCTTCGACACTTACTTCATCGATATTATCAAAACGGTCAATAAGCAATTTTAGTGCTTCAGCTAATTCGCCAAGGTTGTGAGGGGGGACATTCGTAGCCATTCCTACTGCAATGCCATTGGCGCCGTTCATCAACAGGTTGGGGATGCGCGCAGGAAGAACTTCAGGCTCTTGTAAGGAACCATCAAAGTTGTCAACAAAATCGACGGTGTCTTTATCGAGATCAACCAGGAGTTCGTCAGCAATTTTAGCCAGGCGAGCTTCGGTATAACGCATTGCAGCTGGCGAATCGCCGTCGATAGAACCAAAGTTGCCTTGTCCATCCACCAGGGGGTAACGCAGCGAAAAGTCCTGTGCCATACGTGCCATGGCATCGTAAACAGCTGCATCTCCGTGAGGATGATATTTACCTAGTACTTCACCAACGATACGGGCAGATTTTTTGTAAGGGGTATTTGAGCGGATACCCAGGTCCTGCATTGCGTACAGGATGCGCCTGTGTACCGGTTTCATGCCGTCGCGCACATCGGGGAGCGCTCGTGCAACGATTACGCTCATTGCGTAATCCAGGTATGCTGTCCGCATTTGCTCGTCGATGTCTACTTCGAGGAAATGGCCAAGGTTGTTGGCATCCACAACAGAATTCGCATCGTTGGCTTCAGGGTCAATAGGAAGTTCAGGAGTTTCTGTCATAGCTTATTTCTAATACACTGCTACACGCTCAAAATGGCGAAAAGCGCATGTTTACAACCTTTCTATTATACCGCTCAACGAGGAATTAAGCGAAGGCGGGCTGCTGCTTGCATTACCCTAGGGCGTATCGCAGAAACTATCTTCCCAGGGAAAACCCAGGTGTAGCAGGCGGTTTTGGCTGGGAAGATAAGCCAGGTAGGCTTCCAGGTACCCCGCGCGCTTGCACCCAATTGCCACTACGTCCTCCCCCGAAGGAATCGGCTCTAGCGGGGGTTCATAGGTAGGAAGAAAAACTTCCGTAAATCCTGGCGAAAGAACCTCAAAGATATAACCGCGGCTGTTCGTAAGCCAGTTATCACCATAGCGCAGATAAATCATCTTTCCGCAAACTACTTCACTGCCTGGTTTCATGAGCAAGTTTTCCACGCGTTCCGGTGTTAATTCGATTTCTTCGTATATCAGGTCCAAGGGCAAACGTTTAAAGTTTTCAAACTTGTCGGTTTGGGTGTACAGTTTAGGGTATGCCAGGTTAACAATCGGGATGATTGCTCCGGCCAAGAACAGTACCAGAGCAATGCTCCAAGTGCTCTTTTTTCCACGGTGATATTCCGACAACAGCGGTGTTTTAAGTGGAGATCGGAATGAAGCCAGAATTGCATAAATACCCAGGAGCCAATAGAGCCACACCGTCCAATCGGCTGGTAAAAGATACCTGCTGCCGGATGTACGTCCCAATGCATTCGCAGTGAAATAGCCAATATTGATCAGGAGAGGCACCAACCCTGCCCAACTGAAACTTTGCCAGGTGTAGCTTAAGCCAAGTGCTATCAGCAGTAAATTCACTCCGAAAGCAAGTGAGTGGTCGAAGGGGAGATCGCCATCCCATAGGATTGGCTCCTCCCAATAAGGCAGGTTGAGTACAGGCGTTAGCTCAAGAGGATAAGCCTGGAAGGGTAGTATGAAAAGGGACTTAATTTGATTATTTAAAAAGTGACCTGCAAAATTTAATACCGAAAAAGTGCCAAGATCTGTGTCTGTTTCAGAGGCAGGTGTGCTTGCGATCAAAGGTAATTGTATAGTGGATGATGATTCAGCTGGAGGCATGGCATCAGTGAAGTTTGAGTTTGAAGGGGAAATTTCTGGTGGGGCTTCTTCTGTTGTATCTAATCTTTCATCAACGAGCGCTTCCCGATAGTTTGTGAACAGGAGCGGAGCTTCGACCCGCATCCCGGTTGGTGCCATTTGCTGAGCTTGCTGCAAAACACGGGTTCGAACTACAGAATCAATCTTGTAGTAAACCGGATTGGCTCCATAGCGGATTTGGTTATATAACAGCCATGGACCGATTGTCAGCAGAAGTCCAAGCAGGAACAAACGGACTGCTGGCCACCAATTGCGTATACAGGCACGATAAGCAGCAAGCGCAAATAAAGGCACCAAGAGGAGGAAGATTACAGGGTTAGTGCGTACCATTGACGCAAAACCTAGCAGACCTCCAGCGATTAGAGGGGCTTTGCCAGGTGTTTCAGCCTTGCTAAACCATCGAAAAAGATGGAAGGCAAAGGCTACAAGCAGCAGAGTAAGCGGTAACTCGCTCATATACAGCCGTGAATTGGATACCGAAATCTGCCACATACCAAAAATGGCATTAAATTCCTTAACCGTCCCGAAGCCTGCAGCTGCAAAACCCAGAAAGTCTCCTCCTAACTGACGGCAGAATAGGTAGAGCAGCACAGGTAGCAGCGCCAATACCAAAATCTGCAGGTTTGTGGTCCTTAAATAACTCTCGCCGCTAAAAGAGTGCAAAACACCTAAAAAAAACGTGTACAGGGGCTTGTCGGTAAACAGCGTTTTTTCGAGCCCTTCACCAATGATCATATATTGTGCGCCCAGGTCAATAGTTGCTGCATCCGAGTGCGGAACATAGTCTTGGTTGGGTAGCCAGGGGCCTTCTACAAACACAGTTTCTGCCATAGGCGCAGAAAGCCAAAAACATGCGGTTATAAGCCAGATAAGGAAACAAGTAAGAACCAAGAGACCTTTTTGCAGACCAGGCTTTCCGCGGACTTTCTTGGTGGCCCATTTTAAAAGCTGTTCCCCTAAAAGGGCTGCCAGGAGAATGGCAGCAGCTTGGTTGAGCAGCACTGGAACGCCTGCTACATTCCAAAACCATTTATCTGGAGCCAGACCGAGCCGCGTAAAAAAGGCCAGCAGCCAAACTGAAACTAAAGCAAGTAAGGCAATACGCAAAGCTTTATCGCCACCACGCAGATGTGGTTTTTTTACCCGCAAAATATAAACAATGATCAAATCAAGCAGGATTAAAAAGAAAAATGCTGACAGAACTGGCGCAAGGCTATTCAAAAGCAGATCTTCATCGCTGAAATGTAAGATGGCTAAGCTCGAGACAATAATAAAGCTTGCTAACACAGATGCAAATACCCAAGGGTAAAAATGTTTACGCACCCACTGTATTCGCTTCCAAAACCAATGCGTAAATCTGTTGGCAGTGTGAGCAGTGATTGCCCATGCTAATAAAGCCAGCGAACCAAGTCCTAAGAGCATAAGCGTAAGCCAATAAAGGGGAGAAATCTGGGTGGCAAGGAGCGATTGTTTGTAATGTATCCAAAGGACACAGACGATGCCTTGAATTCCCATAACCGCGCTTAGCCAGGCGCTGGTTTGGCTGCGAGCTTTATTCAAAGAAGACATGCAGATATTTTAACGTATAAGAATCAAGCTGCCTAAGCATGTGCTTGCGAATGCGGTACTGTCAGAAGAAGCTATTGAATGGGGCAGCCAGGGATTGCATTAAAAGACAAGGCACACCACCAGGAAGCCGGCATGAAAATTAAAACCAGAGCGATAAGCACCAATGCTACCAATAAGATGATGAGTACGATGCTGCACCAACCCATTGGTTTTTTTGTGGGTGCAATCTTAGGTGCCGGGGCAACTGGACGTGAAGGTACCGGCGCCTGAACAGGTTCATATGCCTGTCTAGGCACCTGGGGAGCGGGCTGGAATTCGGGAACTTCAACCTGCCCGGGCCCAGTATAAGCAAAGGAAGGCGCGGGGATTGCAGCAGCGGGCAGCTTATGTTCAAAGCTCATCACTGTCGATTCCGCCAGGGTGATCAAATCGCCATCCGCCAGTACCTGTGGGGCACCAATGCGTACGCCATTGACGAATGTACCATTTGTTGAGCCCAGGTCTTCAATGAAAACTCCCTCGGGACGAAGTAAGAATCGAGCATGTCGTCGTGAAATTTCAGGATCTGGCACGGGGATATCGTTGGATAAATCCCTGCCCAGGTAGGTCTCTTCTTTGGTTAAATAGAAAGTTGAGCCAGGGATTGGACCTGAACGCATTACGATCTGAGGCTGATTGTCTGGCATGGTAACTCCTTAACGATTTCCTCGATATTAGGAAGTTTAATGAGATTTGGTCACCCTGTCAATTCGATTCAGACTTTGAAGACAAATTATTGCCCAGTAACCCCTTACCAACCTGTATTCAGTCAAGAGTTTGTTAAAGTTTGGTTAATACTTGTGAATGGAGTAAAATAAGTTAGTACGCTTTCTAACTGTTTTCACGGGGACATCTTTTCATTAGCATATTGGAGGACAAGTGTTATTCTCAAATTCTTCAACTGACTTTCACTATTGGGAAAAAGCTAAGGATATTACTGATCAGCTAATTGACATGATGCTGAACTACCGGCAAAGCGGTCACCCAGGTGGTTCAAGATCCAAAGTTCACCTTTTTCTAACTCTGTGTCTAAGCGGTGCAATGAGATGGGATATCCGTAATCCAGGGAACCCATTTGCCGATCGTTTCGTGCTCTCCGGAGGACATACTGTACCCTTGATCTATGCAAGTCTGGCCGTTTTTAACGAAGCGATGAAAGCCAGGTACGAAGCCACCGGAGACAGTCGGTACCTTCCACGAAGGCTAGATCAAAGATTGTTAATAAAAGATCTTCTCGGGTTTAGACGCAGAGGTGGTTTGTCAGGTCATGCGGAAATGGCAGACAAAACCCTCTTCTTGAAATTTAATACCGGTCCTTCAGGTCACGGATTCCCTGCCGCTGCAGGTGAAGCCCTTGCCCTCAAGAAAGCAGGTCTGCATACAGTAAAGGTGTTTTCGCTCGACGGGGAAGGTGGATTAACACCGGGATCCACCCACGAGGTTTTGAACTCTGCGTGGGGATTGGGTCTGAATAACCTGTATGCATTAGTGGATTGGAATGATTTTGGAATCGATGATCACCCGATAAGCGACGTTTTACCTGGTACACCAGCAGACTGGTTCGGTTCGCATGCATGGCATGTCTATGGCACCGAAAAGGGATCTGACTGGGAGTCTCTGAACACAACATTTGCGAAAATGTTTTCCGCTAAACATACTGACTTAGCTCCTTCCGCGTTTTGGTTCAAAACGAGAAAAGGGAGAGGGTACGGAAAGTACGATGCACCATCTCATGGCACCCCCTTTTCTATTAACAGCCCGGAATATTGGAAAACCAAGGAGGAATTCGCAAAGAAGTACAAGATACTATTTGAAAATTTCAATGGAGCTGCACCTGTAAACGAGAAGGAAATAAAAAACGAATTTGCGGAAAACTTCGAGCGAGTTTTGGCTGTCCTCCAATCAGATGAATCTCTTGTTAATTATCTTTCAGACCGGCTGCTTACACTTGCGGAAGCTGTTCCGGATCTTAGCGGAGAAATGACATTTGATCGAGAAAACGGTCTTTTCAAAGACGAGGTTCTTTTTGACTACAAAAATTATCCTTCGGATTTATACGAAAAACCAGGTAAAAAAATTGCGAATAGAAATGGATTAGCTAAGTGGGGCAGTTGGATCAACGCCTATGGTGCGGCCCATTACTCTCAGCCTGTATTTATTGCTACGGCTGCTGATCTCTCAGGTTCAACAAATATTAGCGGTTTTGGAGATCGTTATCAAGACTTCCCGGGTTTCGGATGGTATGAAAGAAATACAAATAAAAATGGGGTTTTATTGCCTCAAGAGATTACAGAATTTACAAATGCTGGAATCATGGCCGGAATGGCCTCCGTCAATTTTTCTGATGATCCGGAATCCCAATTTAACGGTTTCTGGGGAATATGTTCAACGTATGCTTCATTCTCATACCTAAAGTATGGACTATTCAGGCTATATAGCCAATTAGCACAAGATTGCAACTGGAAAGTCGGCAAAATAATTTGGGTCGCCGGTCATTCTGGTCCGGAAACAGCCGATGACAGCCGCACACACTTTGGGATTTTTGCTCCAGGGGTCACGATGTTGTTTCCTGAAGGAAGCATCATTAATTTACATCCTTGGGAACACAATGAGGTCCCTGTATTGCTGGGAGAAGCCCTGAAAACTGATGTGCCCATTGTCGCCCTGCATCTCACACGACCAGCAATTGAGATTCCGGACCGGGAAGCACTTGGTATGCCTTCCCATTTTTCAGCAGCGAAGGGAGCATATATCATACGTGATTCCGATCCATCACGTCCTCGAGGAGGAACCTTCATCGTTCAAGGAACAAGCGCTGTCAAAAATGTAGTTGCCCTGCTCGGAGACGAATCACTTAAGGAAATGAATGTTAAGTTAGTATGTGCAACCAGTCCAGAACTTTTTTCTCGATTGGAAGAAAAAGAACAAGCTGCCATTCTTGATGCTGAAGATAAAATCAACTCGACTGTCATAACAACCCAAGCAAAATCTTTAATGCAGAATTGGTTCTTTAATCCGTGGGCAGAGGAATATGCCATTGCTTCAGACTGGGATAATCGATGGCGATCCGGCGGAAAGTTAGATGAAGTATTAGACGAAGCTCACTTAACACCTGAATGGATATTAAAAGGCATGAGGGATTTTGTCGCTTCGAAAGAATCTCGCTTAGACTCATTGCGGAAGACTTTGGATAATATAATATAGAATGAAGCAATTTCTAACATCAAACCTACCCTACGAAGATCCCTCTATTCTGAGAGTATGATCTATCGATATTTACTGCCTTGTAAGGTTTTTACGTTAGACCACGACCTGAGTGCGTAAAGTGTAAAAAATGTTTTTTCTGAGTATGAGCCATTGAATTATGAGTCTAAAAATCTAATGAGGCTGTCCCAAAAGGTGGGTACAGCCTCAAAACTTTAATATAATGGGGGAATGAAAAGACAAGTATTCAAAGACTATCAACAAGGACAAAGCTTTCTGCTTCCACCTGACATCAACGAGATGATCCCAGAAGGGCACTTAGTGCGTGTGGTAAATAGAATGATCGACGGCATTGATCGCGGCTTGCCAGAGGCGTAATACAAAGGAGGAGGGACCAGCGCCTACGATCCTCAGATGCTGCTGAAAGTGATCATCTATGCCTATACCCAGCGGATATACACATCGCGTCAGATAGCCAAAGCCCTGAGAGAGAACCTCAGCTTTATGTGGCTGAGTGGGATGAACCGGCCGGACTTTCGGACGATCAACAGGTTTAGAGCGAAAGTGATGAAAGCGGTAATTGATGAAGTATTCTATGGGATTATCAAAGAGCTGCTTGAGATGGGGATGATTGACCTGCAAAGCTATTTTGTGGATGGGACCAAGATAGAAGCGAACGCGAACAAATACAGTTTTGTATGGCGAAAAAGCACCCGAACGCAGAAAGGGAAGCTGCAGGAAAAAGTGAAAGCCTTGTTGGAACGGATAGACGAGCTTGAGAGAGAAGAAGAGCAGGAGTATGAGGATCGAGATCTCAATGAAATGGGGGAAGGGAAAGAGATAGACAGTGAGAAGCTGAAAGAGGTGATGGAAAAGATCAACCAGCGTATAAAAGAAGAGGCAGACAACAAAGACCTGAAAGCTGCCAAGAGACAGATAGAGAAAGACTTTCTGCCGAGGATGAAGAAATACGAAGCATATGAGGAAGTCTTTAGTGGACGCAACAGCTTTAGTAAAACAGATCCTGACGCCACCTTTATGCGCATGAAAGAAGACGCGATGAAAAACGGGCAGCTCAAAGCGGGATACAAGGTGCAAGTGGGGACACAGAAGCAGTTTATTCTTGGATACAGTTTGCATCAAAGGCCGGGAGACACGCTGTGTATGCAAGCGCATCTTGAAAAGATCTATGAGCACATGGGCAGGTATCCGGAGGATTTGATAGCAGATGCCGGATATGGGAGTGAAGAAAACTATGCCTGGTTGCAGGAGAAGAAGATAGCAGCCTATATCAAATACAAGAGCTTTGATGATGAGAGGAAACGCAATTACAAAAAGAAGTACCCTTATCGTGCAGATGCTTTTGTCTATCAAGAGGAAACAGATGAATATGAGTGTCCGCAGGGGAAGAAACTGAGGTTTGAGAAAGAAGAGAAGCGACGAACAGAGAGTGGATATGGAAGCAAACGGAGGATCTACAGATGTGTTGATTGTTCGGGATGTCCGGTCAAGGAGCAGTGCAGCAAAGGGAAAGGGAACCGGCAGATAGCTATAGGAGCAGAGTTGGAGAGCTATCGGCAAGCAGCCAGTGAAAGATTGGAATCAGAACAAGGACGAAGGTACCGGTCTAAAAGGCCTGTAGAAGTGGAAGCCGTATTTGGGAGATTGAAGCAAAACTGGGGATTTCGAAGGTTTATATTGAGAGGATTAGAGAAAGTGAGTACAGAATGGGGTATTCTCTGTGTTTCTCATAATATAGCTAAGCTTGCTGCTGCATAGCAACTCTCTTTTCATTATTTTTATGATGACAGAGGCTGCCCTTTTTGGACAGCCTCTTTTTGGCTTTTATCCGTGCGGAGCGGAACTCTTTATCCGTGCTGACTTTTAGAGATTTTCCCTCGTTGGGGAGGGAAAAAATGGGCACTGAAGGACTTGAACCTTCGGCCTCACGGATGTGAACCGTGCGCTCTAACCAACTGAGCTAAGCGCCCAAACAGACGGGAACAAAATTATAACCAAGCCAGCTTAGGGTGTCAATCAAAAATCAGGCGCCTCTCTTTTCATTTTTGAGGACTTCAAGACTCAATTGGAGAGAGATAAGTTGTGCTCTAACCATATGCTCATGCGACCTCTAAAATTCCTGAACCCTTTAGAATTCCTCAATCACACTGTCCAATATCTTTGACAAACCAACAGGATCCCCAGATATGAAAGAGTTTTCACTATAAAGGGATGTGTTTTTGAGCTTGCCTTATAATTAACTCTGGCCTGCTGAAATAGACGTTTGTATTATAAAGATGCCTCAAAATACTTTTCCCCTTTTGTATATGAACATTTATTAAGCATGAACCACTACCTAAAATATGATTTTATGAATAAGGAGTAGCTCTTGAGAAATATCAGGCAAAAACTGCTAGGATATGAGCAAAAAATCCTTTCTTTTGTGCAGGCGCGGGAACAGCTCTTGATAGGCTTGCTGTTCACAGCCCTGGCTTTATTGATAAGGTTTGCCCTTTTCGATTTCAAGTCTGACGATCTAAACCTTTATTATCACGAGTGGCTGCGCCATCTACATGAGAACGGCGGGTTTGCAGCTATTCCGTCCTTAAAAAGCGATTACACCGTGGCATATCAGTATTTGTTGGCTTTAGTTTCCTATTTGCCATGGGCTGATGTTTTGCGTATTAAACTGATTAGCTTGCCCTTTGATTTTGGGAATGCAATCCTGGTCATGCTGCTGGTGCGGAAAGCAGGAAATTATTCGCGAACAAGTTTGATCCCACTGATTGCTTATGGATTTACTCTTTTCCTGCCAACTGCCTTTATCAACAGTGCTTTATGGGGCCAGTGCGATGCAATTTACACCTTCTTTTCTCTCTTGATGCTCTACCTTTTTCTTGAAGGCAAGTTTTCTGGAGCATGGATCAGTTTTGGCCTGGCAATCAGCTTTAAGTTGCAGGCTATATTTTTGCTGCCTTTGCTCGGGTTTCTGTATCTTAAAACGCGAAAATTCTCTGTTTCAAACTTTTTGTGGATTCCACTGGTATATACGCTAATGTATCTGCCGGCATTGGCTTTAGGCAAACCTCTTTCAGAATTCTTTGGGGCTTATGCTGATCAGGTTTACCAGTTTAGAGCGATGCGGCTACTCTTTCCTAATCTTTGGCAGCTGCTTCCAAATGATTATGAATACTATAAAAAACCAGCCTTATATCTGACTGCGTTTGCTCTTAGCCTCTTCTTTGCCCTCTTCTGGCAGAAGAAAGATTTAAAAATCAACGCTTCTTCTCTGGTGCCGTTGGCAATGTTTACAGTGATGATTGCAACCTTTTTCTTGCCTGCCATGCACGAACGCTATATGTATACTGCTGAAATCCTGGCTGTTGCATATTTGTTCATGAACCCACGACATTGGCTAATTTCCTTAGGAACTTGGATTATTGGTTTTAGTGGCTATACCATCGTACTTTGGCAATATGGCCCTCTTATCCCTTTTGAGCTAATTGCATTACTGTATAGCGCAATATTAATTCTTGGCAT
This sequence comes from Anaerolineaceae bacterium, assembly GCA_040772305.1. Lineage (GTDB taxonomy): Bacteria > Chloroflexota > Anaerolineae > Anaerolineales > Anaerolineaceae > Mesolinea. The sequence goes on along the minus strand of JAXGYK010000001.1, from coordinate 119,064 downwards.
CGTGGATCTCTACCAGAAGCCAAACTTGGAATCTGCAGAGTTTCTTCTGGAGGAAGCTTAAAACCGAAGAGTTAAGTCTCAAAGCACTACATAAGGTGCGTTGACTCGGAATTTAAAACGCGATATTATCAGCCTTATGAACCGATCGCCTGAAGATCGCAGCCGTTTAAGTCGGATACTGGAAAGAGTGCTTACTGAAATGCGCTGGTTTGCACCAGGAGTAGGCTATAAACGTTGGTTGGTACTGACAGTTATTGGAGCCATGCTGCTGGGATTAGGTTTGGCTGTGGTGATATTACAATACTATCGCAGTACGACCAACGTAGATATAATCCCAATTTTAGAAGTACTTTCATTGCGCGTTTTAGCCCGTCCATTGCGGTTTTTGCTTTTTGGAGGCTTGGGACTGCTGCTGATCCTGGTGGGAATCTGGGGAGCGAACAGGGCTCTGCTAAGACCCTTTGAACGCAGTGGACAGAAGGCATTTGATACCTTGCAGCGTTACCGCAGACGGGAACGCGGGATGCGCGTAGTTGTAATTGGGGGCGGACATGGTCTGGCCTCCTTATTGCGCGGAATCAAGGAATATACCCACAACATTACAGCTATCGTCACTGTTGCCGATGATGGCGGCTCGTCAGGTGATTTGCGCCGCGAAATGGGTGTATTGCCGCCCGGCGACATCCGTAATTGTCTGGCCGCCCTTAGCAGTGATGAAGCTTTATTATCCCAGGTATTTCAGTATCGTTTTAAAAGTGGGGTGGGCCTGGAAGGACATTCACTTGGGAACTTGTTTATTACAGCTCTGGGGGAAATCACCGGTTCATTTGAGGAAGCAGTTGCGGAATCGGGGCGGGTCCTGGCAATTTATGGGCAAGTCTTGCCTTCTACCCTAACCAGTGTCCAGTTGGTGGGAGACCTGCAAAAACCTGATTCGTCAGAAGTGATCCAGATCCATGGGGAGAGTGAGCTTACGAATACACCCGGAAAAATATTGCGTGTTTGGCTGGAGCCGGCATCGCCGGCAGCTTATCCGCCAACAATCGGCGCTATTCTGAATGCTGACCTGATATTGTTAGGCCCAGGCTCACTTTTTACTTCATTATTGCCTAACCTCCTGGTTGAAGGTCTTGTTGAGGCTATGGACGCAAGCCGTGCCCAAAAGTTTTTTATTTGCAATCTGGCTACCCAGCAAGGTGAAACAGATGGCTTTAATGCCAGCGACCATTTGCAGGTCATTGAACGGCACATCGGCAGGCAAATGTTCGATACGGTAATTGCTAACCGCAACTTTAAAGGCAAACTAGGTCAAGAAGTTGATTGGGTCGTGGCTGACAGTGCTCTGCATGATAGCTATAAAGTTTATGAAGCTGATTTGGTGGACGACCTGTATCCATGGCGCCACGATTCGCATAAACTTGCTAAGGTGATCGTAAATCTCTTTGAAGAACGTACCGGCATTTTAGAATAGGATGCCAGGTTTCCATCCAATCCATCGTTCTCTTGAGACTTGCGGTAAAACTAGTTCTCTCTCATTGAAAAAGACAGAGCAAATTATTTCTGGCTACAAGAAACCGTTCAAGCCAGAATGAGATGGTGTAGGAGGGAAGGCATGTGTCATCTCTCAGGTCAGTGTTCAGTTACTGTAACGCTAAAAAGCTACGTGAAAATTATCACAAGATAAGTAATCGGTTAATAATTCTTTAACAACCCTTCCTTATACCTTAAAGCTTATTAGTTAGTATGGAAACTAACAAGTCCAGGTGGTAGAATTCATTTGTTAATAATAATGAAATGAATGCAAACTAATCTAATCTTCTTGGAGGATATATAAATGACTAAAGTAAAAGTTGGTATCAATGGTTTCGGTCGCATTGGCCGCCAAGTACTCAGAACCATCATGGAACGGGCTGGCAATGAATTAGAAGTTGTGGCAGTAAACGACCTTTTTGACTCTGCGACAAATGCTCACCTGTTCAAGTATGACTCTAACTACGGGATTTTTGATGGTAGTGTTGAGGTTCTGGGCGAAGACATCGTCATTAATGGTAAGAAGATTGATGTCTTTAAAGAAAAGGATCCCGGAAAATTATCTTGGAAAGACCTGGGTGTGGATATTGTTATCGAATCCACAGGCATCTTTACCAATGCGAAGAGCGATGAGGCTGCCGGCAAGATCGGTGCAGATGCCCACATTTTGAGGGGCGGCGCTAAAAAGGTCATCATTTCTGCACCAGCAAAAGAAGAGGACTTTACGGTTGTCTTAGGTGTAAACGAAGCAGATTACGATCCTGCTAAGCACAATATCATTTCCAATGCTTCCTGCACGACCAACTGTTTGGCGCCAGCAGCGAAAATAGTAAATGATGCTTTTGAGATCAAACATGCTGTGATGACAACCATTCACTCTTATACCAATGACCAGGTTATCCTGGATCAGGGGCATCGCAAAGAAATGCGTCGTTCCCGCTCTGCTGGCTTGAACATGATCCCCACGACCACCGGTGCAGCTAGGGCAGTTGCTCTTGTGATCCCAGAACTCAAGGGGAAGTTTGAAGGTATGTCCATGCGCGTTCCAACCCCCACTGTTTCAATTGTTGACTTTGTGGCTACTGTGGAAAAAGATGCCAGTAAAGAAGCTTTGGTTCAGCTCTTTACGGACGCAGCCAATGGGCCTTTGAAGGGTATCCTGGGAGTTACCACTGGCGCCTACGACCAGCCTTTGGTATCTATGGACTTTAAGGGCGACCCACGTTCCTCAATCGTAGACCTGCCCAATTGTCTGGTAATGGGTGGGAAGATGGTTAAGGTAATGGCCTGGTACGATAACGAATGGGGTTATTCCTGCCGTGTTGCCGATTTGGCTAAGCTGGTAGCTTCCAAACTTTAGGCTTTTTGCATGACCAAACCTAGCGCCCAGACCTGTAACCAGAAGTCTGGGCGTGTTCTTTAGGAATAGGAGTTCTATGTTCAAAAAAAAGATGATTACCGATTTAGACGTCCGTAATAAGAGAGTGCTTGTACGTGTCGACTTCAACGTTCCTTTGAAGGACGGGGTGATTAAGGATGATACCCGTATTCAGGCGGCAATCCCTACGATCCAATATCTTCTGGATCATCATGCAGCTGTAATTTTAGCCTCGCACCTGGGGAGGCCTAAAGGCAGTCCGGTTGCAGAGTACAGCCTGAAACCCGCTGCAGATTATTTGGGTACCCTTTTAAAAGCGCCGGTAAAATTTGCAGAAGATTGCATTGGAGATCAGGCTCGTGCGGCGGTTAAGGACCTCAAAACAGGAGAAGTGCTTGTACTTGAAAATACTCGCTTTCATGCCGGTGAAGAAAAGAATGACCCTGCAATGGCCAAGGCCCTGGCGGATCTTGCAGACCTCTTTGTGAATGACGCTTTTGGTTCAGCGCATCGTGCGCATGCCAGCACCGCTGGTGTAGCTGAATATATCCCAGCTGCAGCAGGCTTTTTGATGCAAAAAGAGATTGAGTATCTGGGAAATGCCATAGATGATCCGAAGCGGCCATTCGTTGCAATTTTAGGCGGAGCAAAAGTGAGCGACAAGATTGGCGTGATCGAAAATCTTCTTAAAAAGGCCGATAAAATCCTGATTGGTGGTGGAATGGCAAATACTTTCCTGGCTGCCCAGGGATATGAGATGGCCGATTCGCTCGTCGAAAAAGATGCATTAGACCAAGCCCGGGATTTGATCACAAAAGGCAGCGGGAAACTGCTTTTACCGGTTGATTTGGTTATCGCCGATGCATTTGAAGACACTGCTGAACAAAAAGTAGTTGGTCTGGGGAATCTTCCTTCTGGTTGGCGCGCATTAGATATAGGGCCTGAAACAGTTGCTGCCTTTGCGGAAGAAATCGAAAAGGCGGGAACAATTGTTTGGAACGGCCCCATGGGAGTTTTTGAAATGCCCAGCTTTGCAAAGGGCACTTTTGCCATAGCAAAGGTTGTTGCCGAGAGTAAGGCCATCTCTGTAATTGGCGGTGGTGATTCCGTGAGTGCAATCAACCAAAGCGGACTTGCAGACAAGATTACTCACATCTCTACGGGGGGTGGAGCTTCCTTGGAGATGCTTGAGGGGCTGGAACTGCCCGGCTTAGCTGTGTTGGCGGACAAAGCCTAAGAAGAATACGAATGCTTCAAGCCGGATGCGGTTTTGCGTCCGGTTTTTTTATAGTTCTTTATAGTTGCTAAACAAATAGCTATCTTTCATGATTTGACGACCTGCCGGCATAGGGGTAATATGAGCGAAATAAGGAGAAAGCTATGCAAAAACAAGAGATTTGGAAGACTGCTGTTCTGGTAACAGTTTCTTCGTTGCTACTACTTGCTGCATGTCAGCCAGCAAGTACGCCTACGCCAATATCAGATTACCTTTCAACCAGTGTAGCAGCAACGCTGCAAGCCCAAGCCACTTTGGATGCTGCGGTTAGCTTCTCGATCCAGATGACTGCTGCAGCACAACCTACAGCCACCTTCACTCTCCAGCCTACCTTACCACCACCTCCTACAGCTACACTGCCAATACTGCCCACACAGGCACCCGCAGCGGTTATACAACCAGCCCAACCGGTTCAGCCTGTGGCACCAGCAGCTCCCACAGCCACCAAAGTGCCTGTGAATTTGTGTTTGCATGCCAAGCTTAGCAGCGATTCTCCTTTGGATGTAGTTCGCCCGGATACAGACTTTACCAAAAAGTGGCAATTTCAAAATATTGGCACTTGTCCTTGGGATAGTGACTTTGATTTACGCTGGGTAAGCGGGGATGATTTTGGAATCAAAGTGATTGACTTGCCATTTTATGTTGAGCCCGGAGGCTTTATTGATGTGAGCCAGGTTTTTGATGGTTTTACTAAGCCAGGGGTTTATAAAAGTAATTGGATGATCTTTAGCTCAGACGGACGCAGTTTTGGAATTGGGAATAATGCAGCCAGTGCTGTGGTGATTACCGTTGAAGTTAAGGAATAAGAGCCAAACAGGCGTTTGTAAAAGCATGATAAAATCGCATAGGTATACTGCAAGAAAATGTCAGGAGAACAAGATGAAATCGAAAAATAGCTTGATCGTTTTTACGGTCGTTATTATTGCAGCTTTGGCTTTAGCCGCTTGCCGGCCCGCTGCGCCTGCAACGCCCTCGGCAGAGGAAATGCAACAACAGGTAGCCAATACGCAGGCAGCCCGTGCTACCCAGGTTTCGGTGAGTACTTTGGTCGCTCGGGTAACTGAATTAAGCGTACCTACGGCTATCCCTGAACCCACAGCTACACCTATGATCTGCCCAACCTGTGCGCCAGCTCCTACGGCTGTTCCGGCAGAACTTGCCTCCACTGCGGCAGTAGCACCTACAGCCGCTCAAGGAGCAGCTACGGGCGGCCGGGTGTGGGCTAGCGATGGCAAATGCTACTTCCAGATTGAATACTTGGGTGATGTAAACATTCCACCGGACACTGTGATGAAACCCGGAGAAGAATTTGAGAAAATTTGGCGGGTACGCAATACAGGAACCTGCACTTGGGATGCAGCAGATGTATATGGCGTAGATTTAGTGCTTTCAGGCGGCGATCAGATGGGTGCCCATCGTGTGCAGGATGTTCAAGGTCCTGTTGAACCTGGTGACGTTGTTGAGATCGGTGTAGATTTTAAAGCCCCTGAGTCCGAAGGCACCTATACAGGGTACTGGGTGCTCACTGGCCCCAATAATGCCCGGTTTGGTTATGGCGATAACAACCAATATGCTTTGGCAGTACGCATTAGTGTTGTAAAGTAAACTTCATCGGATAGTGCAAAACTTGTAAACCGCCTCCGGGCGGTTTTATGATTAAGGGAACTTCTACACGTGTTTAGCGTCTATACTATAGAGAAATGGATATATCTTTTCCGTCCAAGGAGATCACGATGAAGAATAGCCCCAAAAAAAATTGGATTCAGATGCTTATTGTGGCGCTTGTTGTACTTTTGGTGCTGGGCGCTTGCAATATGTTGCTAGCTCCAAGCAGCGAGGAAAGTAATGTAGAACGTGCTGTTAAAACATTGCAGGCACAAGCTACGCGGGACACCCTCAGTACGCAAATAGCCCAGCTTACACTGCAACCTACAATAGCTGATCCTAATCAGATCAAGCCTTCGGCAACACCATCGCTTGCACCAACCCAGGCTCCGGCAGAGACTCAGGTTGTGGTTGTAACCAAAGTAGTGCCTGCTCCTGCCACTCCTATTCCTGTGCCGGTAAAACCAACCGCTGTCCCCTGCAACTGGGTACAGTTTATAGCTGATGTGTCTGTGCCTGATGGCACCACCTATGCACCTGGAACGCCCTTCACCAAGACCTGGCGTATCAAGAATATTGGTTCGTGTACATGGACAAAATACTATGATGTAGCCTTTGATTCCGGGGACCAGTTGGGTGCGCCGGATATTATCGACATTCCCAAAGCTGTGAAACCTGGTGAAACCGTGGACATCAGTGTAGATATGGTTGCCCCTATTGCTCCTGGCGAGTACACAGGCAATTGGAAAATGGTTAATGAAGATGGTGTACGCTTTGGAACCCGCAATCAAAAAGATCCTTTCTGGGTGAAAATCAAAGTTAGTGGTAGCGCGCCAAGCGCTGGCGGGCAAGTGCTTAGCTTTACCAGCCGCGCTTGCGAGGCGAGTTGGTCAACTGGTGCCGGTCAGCTGGCTTGTCCCAGCAAGAATGCGAACGCAAGTACTGGCTATGTGAAAGTATTGGCTAATCCTACCCGTGAGGATGGCGGTATTGAAAACGAGCCAGGTTTGCTCACCGTGCCAAACAATAGCGGGAGTATCTACATTATAGGAATCTATCCCGACTTCACGGTTAAGGCTGGGGACCATTTTAAGGCAACGATTATGTGCGAAGGTGGCGCCAATAATTGCGATGTGGATATGGGTTTGAATTATCGTATTGGCAGTAGCGGCACGATGACCAATATTCAATTATGGGATCAAAAGATGGATGGCCATATGCAATCGGTAAATGTAGATCTATCCAGTTTGGCTGGACAAACCGTGCAGTTTATTCTGGCTGCGCGCAATGGTAGCAGTACTGTTGATATGCGCGCTTTATGGCTGAACCCCGCTATATACAGACCTTAAATCCAAATCTATTCGAAATGCCGGCAACCTGTTGCCGGCATTTTTGATTCAAGTTCATTTGATAGAGGACAGTTGATAGAGGACAGTTGGAGGTGATAGAATCGCTAAAAAACTTATGAGGTGAAAAATGATGCCACGCACCAAACTGATTGCCGGAAACTGGAAAATGAATAAGGACGCCGAAGAGGCAAAAGAGTTGATTGCCGGTATTTTGAATGAAATTGATGTAGCAGATGGACCGGAAGTTTTGGTTTGTCCGCCTTTTGTTGACCTGGCAGCGGCCAAGGAAGCTTTGAAGGGGTCAAAGGTGGCCTTGGGTGCCCAAAACCTGCACTGGGAAGCCTCCGGGGCATATACGGGGGAAGTTTCGGCAGGAATGTTGAAGGCCTATTGCAGCCATGTGATTATTGGACACTCCGAACGCCGGGCGATGTTTGGTGAGACGGATGAGACCGTGAATAAGAAGGTCAAGGCAGCCTTGGCAGCAGGCTTGAAAGCCATTGTCTGTGTGGGTGAAACGCTGGATGAGAACCAGGCAGGAAAGACAGCCGATGTGGTTGCCGGCCAAACACGGGCAGGGTTGGCTGATTTGGACAGTGAAGCGGCAAAGAGTATTATTGTTGCGTATGAGCCTGTGTGGGCGATTGGTACTGGGCTGGCAGCAACACCGGAAGGTGCGAATGAGGTGCATCGCGATATCGTGCGGCCCGTTTTGCGGGAACTTTTTGGGGAAGAAGTTGGCAATGGGATGCGCATTCTTTATGGCGGCTCAATGAACGAGAAAAATGCCGCCGAGCTTCTGGCCCAATCGGACATTGATGGGGGATTGATCGGTGGGGCGAGCCTTAAGCCGGCTTCGTTTGCTGCGATTGTTAAAGCAGCTGCCTGAGGCATACAGATTTAGGATATAAGGGTGAGCCTTGTGCTTGCCCTTATGAATTTTAAGCAGAGTTCCCCAGATATAGGAGTTTTTTGGACCAGTTTAACGCCTCCAGGCACAAACGTGCGGTACTCATGGCGGTTTTAGCGGCTGTGCTGTATGCACTTTCAGCACCCTTTGCGAAGCTGCTGCTGGCAGGGATTAGCCCTGTTTTTATGGCTGCACTGCTTTATATTGGTGCCGGATTGGGAATGGGAATACTTAGCCTTATCCTTGAACGATTACCAAGGCAAGATCAACGCTCGCGGAATGCTCCACTGAACAGGAACGATCTGCCAGCGGTGCTTGGGATGATTCTCCTGGATGTTGCCGCTCCTATTTTACTGCTTTTGGGACTTGAGCGAACGACAGCTGCAAATGCCTCGCTGCTGAATAATTTTGAGATTGTTGCGACAAGCCTGATAGCGATGTTGTTTTTTAAGGAAGCTATCTCGCGGCGTTTAGGGATAGCGATTGTTCTGGTTACAACGGCGAGTGTCATACTCAGTTTTGAAAGCGGGGGCAATGCTTTCTTGTTTTCGGTTGGTTCACTGCTGGTGCTGGGGGCCAGCATTTGTTGGGGAATTGAGAACAACCTAACCAGGGAACTTTCTGTGAAAGACCCGCTGCAAGTTGTTGTGGTAAAGGGGTTTGGTTCCGGGCTGGGATCTTTTTGGATTGCGGTTTGGCTGGGGGAGTTGAGCAATAACTGGTTAAAAATAGGCATGGCGCTGGTATTAGGTTTTGTGGCTTATGGGCTGAGCATTTACTTCTATGTGCGTGCGCAACGGGATTTGGGTGCTGCTAAGACCAGTGCCTTTTATGCTGCCGCACCTTTTATTGGCGTGATCCTTTCTTTCGCGATATTCCGCACGCCATTAAGTATTCTTTTTTTGGCCGCTTTTCTGATCATGCTGGCAGGGGCCTACCTATCGGCTACAGATAGCGTAGGACTGAAGGAAGGTACAAGCCAGGGGGCCTTAAGGACGAAAGATCCGGATTGTGAAAATTAGGAGCTTCTGGAGCCTGATTAAGAATACATAGGGCTCACCAGACCCTTTGCAACTCAGGGTTATCCGTTGCATGGCGCCCAAGCTTAGACATATCGACCCAATTATCGTGCACTTTGATGCGCACGACATCGGCAGTAAAATCTGTGTTTGTGGGTCCGTGATTGTCGAAGAAATAAGAACCAACGGCATAGGTATCTACAGGCACTTTGAGTTCTTCGAAACGCATGATCTTTTCCGGGTTGAAGCCTCCGGATACTACAATGCGAACTTTACGGCAGAATTCCCTGGCAGCTGGCAACTGGCCCACGGGCAGATCCCATGATTCGGCGCAATGATCCAGAGCCTTACGCACGTTAAATACCAGGCGGGGGTTTACGCCAAGATCCAGGGCAGGATCACCCAGCGGTTCGATAGAAACATCGCGTATTGATTTGCTGGTATCCAAACGCACACCGTCCAGCCGGAAACGCTGTGCTTCTGCATGCGCTCCTTGCTCCCAGAGCTTGATATATTCCTTAAACATTGCTTTGGCAACTGCGATACTGGTTCCTGCGCAATCGTTGTTAAAGTCTACCAGGGCAATGCGGGGGACTTCGACGGGAAGGAGACGGGCAAACTGAAGCATAATTTCTGAGCTGTCGCCGAGGAAAGAAGCGATTGCGGAGTGGGAAATGGTTCCTCCGCCGGTACCATTCCACCAATCCCCCTGGGCATCAGTAGAGACGAAGGGGCCAATTGTAGATCCAAAATCCAGGTTGTACCGCTGGATGGCGATCTGATAGGCATAACCATCAGCTGCCTGGACTTCGTCGATATCGAAACGAGCAGGGAAGAAGAGCATCTGTTTGCCTTTGGCTGCCACCAGGGATTCGTATACGTTGGTTGCTACCCGGCTAGAGCGCGCCAGGATACCCAGAGTTGAAGTTTCGAGGACTGCGAAGTCGCGATAGCGGCCACGGACACGCATAACAGGTTGGACCAGGAGGGGGTTGCCGGAGTAATAAGTCTTGCAACCGTCCTGTACTGCCCAGACTTCGAGGTTACCTGAGGTGTTCACAAAATTCCCACTGTTGAAATACCCGGTGGCTTCTTTTAGGATGGTTAAGGCTTTATCAATACCGCAAATAAGCGTGGTGCCGGGCCGGCGGGTAAACCACTGCATTTCAACTTCTATGTCACCACAGGCAACACCCTCAGGGCTGACGCCTGGGGGAAGGCAATGCTGATTACCTCCATAGGTGTAGCCTTCATCCGAGAGTTTTGCGAGGATTGTTTGTATGTTGGTAAAGTATTTATCGGCATACCAACCGCGGCGCATACGTTCGATATCCAATTTGAAGGTACGGTTGTCCAAGCGGTTTTGATCAAAAAGGCTCATTTTATCCTCGCTTCCTGATTGGGTATTGACCAGAACATCTTTAGTCAAGACTGGGGTTCAAGCTTATTTTATTAACGGTTCTGAGCTTGATGCGGCTGTGCAAAAGCCTATAAGCCCATAAAAAACTCGAAGCGCATGTCGGCAAAGCCCGGCAGGCTTTCATGCCCAAAATCCGGGTAGATTTGTAAGCGTTTGGGTGCTGTTAACTTGTTGTAGGTAGCGAACTGTGTGGAGGGAGGGCAGATGGTGTCCATGAGCCCCATACCCCAAAGCACCTCACCTTTTACGCGCTGGGCCAGGTTTTGAACGTCAATATAGCCTAAGGCCGTAAAGATTTGTTCTTCTTTTTGGTGGCGCGGATCAAAGTTGCGGAAGTATTCCTGCAGCTCTTTATAGGCTTGGATTGCGTAGTCCATTTCCCAGACGCGTTGGTAGTCACTAAGGAAGGGATACATGGGCGCAAGGCGCTTAATCCGGGGTTCCAGAGCTGCACACGCGATGCTTAAAGCTCCTCCTTGACTCCAACCCATTGCCCCTACCCGGGCAGGATCTACCTCGGGCATATCCATAAGGATGCCTGCCAATTGGGCTGTATCGAGGAAAATCTGCCGGTAAAGCAGTTTTTCCGGCTTGCCGTTCACTGCATCTGCAAGCCCGCGGATGATCTGACCGTGCAGGGTATTGCCGCTGACACCACCTGCATCCTCAGACAAACCTGCCTGACCGCGGCAGTCGAGCGCTGCTACGGTAAACCCTTGGGCCACATAGGGCAACTTTTCCACCCAATCTCCCGAATCTTCTGCATACCCATGAAACATCAAAAGTGCGGGGCCGCTTTTCTTGATATTTGCTGGTTTAAGCAGCTTTGCGTGCACTCTTGCGCCTTGGGTTCCATTGAAATACAGGTGGAAGCAGTCACTGCCGGGGGCTTGGAATGCAGCAGGCACTAGCTCTATTTCCGGACGAATAGCCCGCATCTCTGCTAAACTGGCCTCCCAAAAGTGGTCAAAGTCGGCTGGCTTGGGGTTAATACCCATGTAATCTTGCAGTTGCTCAAATGGCAGATCGAAGGTAAGAGGCATAATTTCCTTTCTTTGGTAGAGTAATACATCTGCCCGCTGCATGTAGATCAAGTTCTAGCGGGCAGATTGCTTGCTGATTTACCCTTAAGTATATTCTACTGCGCCTAGCTGCTTTCATACATGATTTGCGACATGCTGATAGCAGCTAAACTGAGCTCATCAAACTTGTAAATTGGATGCAATAGCTTCTTGAATAGGTGTTGCCTGGAAGGCGGCACCTACTCCTTGATTACCTTTCCATTTTTCACAACGAATAAGGGAGCTTCGTGATTCCAGATGGCTTCCCAAACAGTTTTTGCTTGTAATACCACCAAATCTGCAGTACCACCTGGCTCCAGCCGATGCCCTCCTAAGCCCAGAGCTTTCGCCGCATGTGTGGTTATGAGGTCATAAAGGATTTCCATTTCAGGCCGGCTGTTCATCCACATCAGATGTGCAGCCAAGAAAGCTACCTCAAGCATATTATTGCGCCCAAAGGGATAATAAGCATCGGCAATGTCGTCCTGCCCCAGGGCGATGTTTACTCCAGCATGGTAAAGGTCTTTTACCCTGGCATAGAGCGGCCCGGTTTGAGGGTCTGATACTACGCCGATCCCGGATTTCTTGAGCAGGTATTCAATCTTGCGATAATAGGGTTCCGGATAAAGGGCCATAGCCCGACAATGCTGTGCAGTTACCCGGCCTTCCCAACCGTATTTTATGGTTGCTAGGGCCAGGGTTTCTAAGGTGCGCAAGCCTGGATCCCCGGCATCATCTATTAGCATCGAGATTGGCTTGTTATAGCGGCGGGCAATCGCGAACATTTTTTCGATGTGTTCGGCGGCATCGGCATCCGTGTATTCGATCCAGGGTATCCCGCCTACGGCATCAGCGCCTAATTGCATGGCCTGATCAATATATTCCTCGGCTCCGGGATCGCGCAGCACGCCGTCCTGCGGAAAAGCTACCACTTCCAGCGTTACTTTGTCCTTATATTCTTCCCGTGCTTTAAGTAAAGCTTTTACACCTTCTAAGCGTGCTTTTGTATCGGTGTCAGCAAAAGCACGGATATGCGTGTTCCCATATTTAACCGCTAAATCCAATGCCTTGCGCACATTTTCGATAATCCAGGTTTCGTCATATTCTGCTTTTACCTGGGCAGCCAGCTCAATAGCGGTCATCGCGCCACCCATGCTGCCATCGGTGTAATCATTCATTGCGGCATCATCCATCCGTGCAAGTGTATATACCTTGCACAGGTGCAGATGACCATTTACGAAGGATTCTGTGACTAAGTTACCAGCTGCGTCGATAGTTTTGGAGGCATTGCCCTGGATACCCGGGGCTATTTCCTTGATCTTTCCTCCTTCTATCGCAATATCTACCAGCGAATCAGCAGTTTGCCGGGTTTTTGCATTTCGAATTAATAAATCAAATACCATGAGGCCTCCCTTGGCTACACTTAACGAAGATAGTTGCTCTTCCAAAAGAGCATATTCATTTTGATGCCGAAAAACTAAATCACCTTTTTCTCGCGCAAGTCCGCGATTGTGGCCTCGTCCATTCCCAAATACTTTTGCAGGATATGGAAATTATCTGCACCTAAAACCGGAGCTGCTTTGCGAATAGAACCTGGTGTACGGCTCAATTTAACGGGCACACCGGGCAAGGAGGTAGTTCCGGCTACGGGATGGTCAACCTCAACAATCATGTCCCGGGCTAAGACCTGCTCATTTTTTACCACTTTATCTACTGTATTGATCGGCCCGTTGGGTAAGCCTGCTTCGTCAAAAAGTGCCTGCCATTCTTCGGCGGTTTTGCTCATCATCTTTTCAGCCAGAAGCGGGCGCAGGCTTGCATAGTTTTCGCTCCGTTTTGGGTTTGTGGCAAAGCGGGGGTCATCCGCGTATTCAAAGTCAACCAGGTTACAGAAGGTTTGCCAAAGACGGTCGTTGCCAATGGCGAGCATCAGGGGTACGCTCTGGGTATCAAAAGGCTCAAAAGGCACAATGGAAGGGTGGCGGTTACCAATCGGATGGGGCACATCACCAGTAATTTCGTACCGCGAAATCGCATTTTCCAGGATAGCCACCTGGCAGTCCAGCATTGCAACATCTACCATTTGACCTTCACCGCTGGTTTCACGTTCATGTAATGCAGCAAGGATGCCAATAGTGGTAAACAGGCCTGCCGTAATATCTCCGATAGAGGGGCCAACCCGAGTTGCTGAGCCGCCTTCCTCACCCGTGATGCTCATGATGCCGCCTAAAGCTTGCACTACGCCATCATATGCAGGGCGCTGACTGTAAGGGCCAGTTTGTCCATAGCCAGTTGAAGCGGCGTAAATAAGGCGAGGATTAACCTCTTTGAGCACCTCGTATGACAAACCCAGCCTTTCCATTGTTCCCGGTCTAAAGTTTTCAACCAGGACGTCAACTTGTTTTACAAGCTCCAGCAGAATCTGCTTTCCTTCCGGGGTTTTAAGGTTTAGCGTCAAGCTTTGCTTATTGCGATTGAGGCTCATAAAATAGCCGCTTTCGCCATTTTTATAAGGCCCGTAAGCCCGCGAGTCATCACCCTTCCCGGGCTGTTCTATTTTGATGATTTCTGCCCCCAGGTCGCCTAAGACCATCGTAGCGTAAGGGCCAGCCAGTACGCGGGTAAGGTCTAATACTTTAATATCAGTTAAGGGTCCCATTTGCCTCCTATCAAAAGGGCGCCGCAGTATTGCAGCGCCCTTTTTGGACATAATAATTAATCGACTTCGTCAAATGCCAGACAGCGGCAGAACGCGCTTTCACCATACTGGAATTTCCAGGGCAAAGTGGCCAGGATAAGGCGTTTGTTGAGCACCTTATCGATCTCACCGCCAATGTTCTCTACATGGATAATTTCCCAGGGTTTGGGGAAGACATCAATGTGCATGGCTTGGTAAGTGGTGGGCCATTCGTAGATTTCATTTAAGCCTTTGCCATAGCGCTTGCGCATGTAGGCATCGCAGGCTTCTGCTTCTTTGGGTTCCCAATCGCGGATTTTGGTGTTCATGGGATGATCTGCTGAGCCACAGTCTACGGCCAAGTGCTTAATTTCCATCTTCTTCATCCAGTCAGGGAAGTCCATGGAGGGGCCGGGATGACGCAGCATGTAGCGGCGTTCGTCTGCTTTGGGCTGGTCAAAACCGTATTTATGGTAGCCAGTGTTGATGTAGAGAATATCGCCCTTTTTCACTTCAACGCGGTCCATAATGTCCTGTGGTGTGTAAATGGACCAGTCTTCGGCAATGTCCGAAAGGTCAACAACTACACCCGGACCAACCAGCTTATCCATTTCCAAGGAGGCGATATCGCGGCCGGCAGTATCGAAATGCAGCGGGCCATCCAGGTGGGTGCCCACATGATTCGAGGTATTAATGACCATGCCATTCGCGCCGTTAGGGCTAAGGCGTTTGAAAAACTTTACTTGCAAAGGCTCATAGGTGGGCCATGGGGGGGTAAGGTGGCTGGTATTCTGTGTTAGATCATATACTTTAATTTTGTCCCAATTTTTTAACATTTTTCCTCCGTGTATGTAAATGATAGTTAACTACTCCAGAAGGCCTTCGGCTTCCAGATGCTCAACGTACGCTTCAAGCGCTTGTTCAAAACAGGACATTGGCGGGCGAACAACACCTGCTCCAACCTGTCCGACTCCGGGGTCTTTATGGGCAATACCGGTATTGATTACAGGCAAAATCTGTGTTTCGATAACGCTTCGGATATCGATTCCGGTAGGCGTCCCTCTAAAATTCATCGGGGGCATTTTGTAAATCTGATGTTCTTCAGTGGTGATCTCATACATGGATGTGGTGTAGTGGACCGCATCCTTGGGTGTTCCGCCAACAAACTGGACGATAGCCGGCGCGGTAGCCATTGCAAAACCACCAATGCCTGTAGTTTCAGTGATGCATGAGTCGCCAATATCCGGATTGGCATCTTCTTTGCTGTATCCCGGGAAGTACAGACCATCGATAATCTCTGCCGGGGCAGTGAACCAACGGTCGCCGGTAGCTGCTACACGAATTCCAAATTCAGTGCCATTACGGGCCATGGTGTAAACAATGCTGGAATGTTTTACTTGCCCAACCGGGTCCATGGTAGCCTTGCAGGCCGGCATGGAAAGGTTGAGAGCTGTGTGGTCATTGGAGTTTAGGAATTCCAGCACCGCTATTTTTTCGTCCTCACTAAATTTTGTTTTAATAATCTTAGGTGCTATTTCTCGAATAAAGAGCGATGTTGCAGCTTTGTTCCGGTTGTGGCACTCATCTCCCATTTGCAGTGCTTGCGCAATCAGGTTACGTAAGTCGTATTCTCCGTAAACTTCCAAGGCTGCTTTTAAGACGGGATAGAGGGACTTTTCCATCCAGCGCAAATGTTGGATGACTGAGTCGTCATATGCGCCCATGCGCAGCACCTTACCCAGGCCTTCATTAATCGTGCAATAAGCCTTATTGCCATAAGCCTTGTTTTCGACAATCCATACCGGCATCGAGGCGGTTACAACACCAGCCATAGGTCCCACCGCAGCATGGTGATGGCAGGGCTCGAAGCTGATCTTGCCTGAGGCGGCTACTTCTGCAGCTTCCTCAGGAGTATTGGCAAATCCCTCGTAGATCAACCCACCCATTACTGCACCCCGCATGGGGCCAGACATTTTTTCCCAGGTTACGGGGGGGCCGGCATGCAGCAGTAAGTCCTTGCGCATGCCTGGGATTTCTTCACCTGCGATTCCTAAGCCTACTAAAGTAGGCCGGCCGTTCTGAATAATCTCTAATGCTTTTTTGTTTGCTTCTTCAATTAACCCTGTCATTTATCCTTCTTTCTCTTCTGTCTTAGATGTTTTCTTGATTCTACTTAACAAAGCAGCCATTTTCGTGCTGCCGCCGGCCTTTGGCTTCCAGGCGACCTGAATGGCTGAAACATTTTGGTCCTTCAGTTCGTTATAGAAGGACTCTAGGCCCATGTTAATCACTTTTAGTTCCTGAGTAAAAAGCTCCTTCACTGCCATTATTTGGCTCCTTTATTGAATACCTGCATAAATTGTCCCGCTAACCGGACTGCCTGAGCATTGGATGGCATCACAATGACGCCAGCATCCTTTAGAGTAGCTGTAGATTTCTTAAGATCTTGTGGGTCTTGATCTGTTCCAGTGATGGATCCCAGCACAATCAGGCCTTTACCATCTTTTGCAAGCCTTGCCCGAGCTTTTTGAACCGATTGCGCAAGGGCTCCAGCTGGATCGGCATGGGAACCAAAGCCCAGAACTACGTCCACAAGTACAAGTGCTGTGCTGCCCGTGATATGCGATTCAAAGAATTCTGTTCGCGTTTGGGGATCAATCATTGGGTGCGCTCGCCCACGGGTGAACTGGTCCTCACCCAAATCCAGAACAATATTCCCCTTTCCTTCGGGCATCTTATCGATTGCCATTTCAGGGCTTAGGGGGATGTTGGAATAAATTGGATAGTGCTCACCAAGGAATTTCATTGCCTCATCAGCTAAAGTACCGCCGGTATACAGACCCAGCAGATTTACCTGGTCTTCCTTAAGGCCTGCGGTCTGTTCCTGAATCAGGTCTTTAAGTTCTGCCTCGCTTAAGCTAATGCCATCCCTATCTACCAGCTCCTCACCCCGAACAAGGGCCACAGCTTTTGCCGCAGCATCCTCAAAGCTAAGGCAAGGAATGGCTCCCGCAGCACGGATTGCCTCGGCATCACCGCCGATAAAGTCAATCACTACAGGTTTTGGAGAAGTTTTTGCGCGGGCATAAATCTTCTCTGCTACAGAAGCAGCCGGTGGTTTGGAAATGAGGACGATAACTTCAGTTTGCGGATCTGCAATTAGCGCCTCGAAACCCTGGAGCATCATCAAGCCGCCGATGCTTTCCTTGAGGTCGCGCCCGCCAGTTCCAATCACCTGTGAGAGGCCCTCGCCTAACTTATCAATTTGCGTGCTTACCTCTTGAGTGCCGGTTCCGGATGCGCCTACAATCCCGATCTTGCCTCTTTTTACGGCATTAGCAAAACACAAAGGCACACCGTTAATGATTGCTGTTCCACAGTCGGGCCCCATAAGCAGAAGACCTTTTTCAACAGCTTTTTGTTTTAAACGCCGTTCGTCTTCCTCTGAAACGTTGTCTGAAAAAAGCATTACATGCAGGCCTGCATCTAATGCATCTTCCACCTCGGCAGCGGCATACCGCCCGGGGATGGAAATTTGTACCAGGTTGGCACCCGGCAGGTGCTCCAATGCAGATTTTAGTGTGGGTGGTTGATAAGCTCCATCCGATTCGGTGGCTTTTTTGTTGAGGCTTTGTTCAAATGCTTCTGCCAGCTGCGCTATGGAAGTTTTGCTCTCATCAAAGCGGGCAACAATAAAGAGGTCATTCACCGAAAGCGCTTCCAGATCCGGGGTCATCATATCCAGGTTTCGCACTAAATCCAGATTGAGATCGGTACCCATTCCCACGAGCACCTCTTCAACACCGTCCAATTCTTTTAACTCGCGCGATGCGAGCATCAGAGTGACTGAGTCGTAATAAGCGTTCTTTCGTACTAAAGATTCGATCATCTACTTTCCTCCTTTTCAAGGTTTCTTTGCGCTGTGGTTTTTTGGGTTTCTGGTCTAAAAAAGGTATGTTCTACCAGGATAAGTCCAAACAAAAAGTCTGCTCCGGAATTGGCACCTACCTGAAGAACATCGGCTATCCTTTTAGATAATCTTACTTCGCTATCGTAGATCAAAGCAAGTAATACTTGCCTGTGTCGTTCTGGAAGTTTGCCATTGGCAGCATGGCGGAGCATTTCCGCGCTGAGCAAAGTGGTTCGGGAGCGCGAAGCATCCACCAGTTGCTGGTTGAACGCTTCGTAGCCTAAAAATTGCCTGTCCATTAGGGCTGCCCAATAATAGAGCGATGCCATTACAGCGGCAAGAAAGTCGTCCCCGGAGGGCGTGAGCCCTGGGCCTAAACCGATAAAGTTTTCAGCGATTCTGGCAGCGCCGTGCCAATCTTTTGCCGCCAGCGCTGGAATGAGCTTCTGCAGATGCGGACTCGCGAAGGCAGAATACGGATTAGCCTCCCTATTTGGAAAGCCCGAATCTAGTATAGGCAATAAAGGTGTAAAAACACCATACTCACTATTGAGCAGAGCTTTACTCAAGAGGGCAATAGCTGCACCTCGCTGATGGTTAACAGGAGCATTATTGCTGGCAGGACTCGCATGCCAAATACAGGCATGATTAAAGTCAATTAAGGTTTGTCCAGACTTCTTGTAAAGGCCTTTATCTGTCAAGACCAGATTATCTCCCAGCTCAAAAGGCCAGCCACTGCTGCATTCTGCAGCCAAAGAAAACCCATTGGGACCGATTCCTTTTGACTCTAAGACGCCGGATACCAAGCTGCCATCCTGCGTGATCAGGTTAAAGGCATGTTCAAAACAAGACTGTACCGTTACAGGAAGGGGGCTTCCTTCTGTAACCGTCTTGACCAGGTCGTCAGCAATCAGAGTGCATTTAAGCGGTATCACGAGCTTATCTCAAAAGGTCCTTTATCCTGAGAGCAAGTTGCATATTAAAAGCAGTGTCCGGGTCTTTAAGGTCTATATGATAGGTTTGGCGGATCCGGTTAATGCGATAAATGATGGTGTTGTAATGGGTATAAAGTTCTTCGGAGATGCGCCTGAGGTTTCCGCCGTGTTTGAAGTAAGCTTTGATGGTATCGATGAGCTGGCCATCTTTGCTTTCGTCATGTTGACTCAAGGGCTCCAGAACTGAATTCGCATAGGCAAGGAGTTCTTTTCGAAGTTCGGGTTGGCCGAATACTCGCAACAAGCCAAGGTCGGCATAATAGCTAATCTGTCTGCCATTCCTAAGGTCTGCATCCATAACCTTAAGTGCTAATGCAGCTTCGCGGTGACTTTCGTTTAAATCTCGATATCCGGGATAGCGGTTTCCTACCCCAATGATCACTTCACCTTCGAGTTTCTCCCGTTTAGCCATTTCGTAAATGAGCTTACAAAATTGCTTACAGCGTTCAGTCTTTTTGTTTTCTGTCCAGGCAGGGTCCGATTCAAGAATAAAAATCACTTCACTGGCCTTGCTGGCAGCCGTAAAGGTATATGGATAGTTCGCTTTTACGTGGTGCATGATCCGCAGCAGTGAAGTAGTAATAAACTTTGGCAAGCTGCCATCATTAATCTTTTCACTGGCAGTTATTTCCCTTTTAAGGTTCAGGATGATGCATTGGTGTTCCTGCTCCGGGTGAAAACCAAAGTAGGTAGCCTCGGAAGCAGCCTTTTCCATCAGTGCGGGCTCGCCGCTTAGCAATTGCTCAATAAAGTTGACGTAATGAATGTTTTCCCGTTCAACCAGCGTAACCCTGGTAATTGTATTTAGAGCAATCAGTGACGAGGCAGACTCAATTATAAAAATATCATTTTCTGTGAGCCGGTTATCCACGTCCCAAATCATGATCTTTCCATATTGGACATTATCAAAAACCGTCGGGATGGTGATTCTTTTTACTTCCTGACCACCGATGATGTCATAGCTCGTCCTGATTTCGTTCCTTCTGCTTTCAATACTTTTATCGGGTGCAAGCATGATCTCATCAATTTCATCTGCCATATAGAGCGGACCTTCTTCATGCCCGGTATAGATTACATAATGTTTAAAAAGGTCGTCCGAGATAGCTAAGGGTGCTTTAACCAGGGCGTAGATCTCTTCGGCGAACTGATCCATGCCGCCATGTTTCGACATGATGGCTTTCAATCTTTCATTAAATACATTGATTTGTTCCAATAAACGGGTTTGTTCGCCAACAATATATACCAAGATGCTTTTGATCAGATCTCCAAAGGACACACCTTTAGGAATGCGGATAATTGGAAAATCCAGCAGATTCGCGATGTGCACAACTTCGTCCGGCACCTCATCAATATACCGCTTTGTTTTAATCCCCAAGCCACATACGCCTTTTTTCTTAAAAAGGGGGATGAGGTCTGGTAAGGAATCTATTTTCTCTGCAACGGGATAAGCAGTTGTGAGCAAAAGCTCACCTGGGCGAACCCATTCGGCAATATCTGGCACTTCCCATACGTTTACAGAAGTGATCTTGTTCCCTAAACCAGACCCGCCGGCAAGGATCTCAGCGTCCGCTAACAGGTCAATGTTTAGGATCTCATTTAACCGAACACTGATTTTCTTTTGCATTTGTGAGGCTTTACCTATTTTAAATTTTACTTAGTTTGATTTGGAATAGCTTTATTAATTACAAACAATAATAGGTGTTAATTCCCCGGTTCATTATAAGTTTACCACATTATTAGTCAGGATAGAATGGTTTATGATTAAAATGAGATTAGTAGCTTAGTGAGGAGGTAGGATGGAAATGCTTGAACTCACGATTAGGGACTTTCATGCGGCGCTTAAGAATGGTGAGCTCACCTGCAGCGAGTTGGTGGCGTTTTATTTGGACCGCATCCAACGCTACGACCCAATCCTGAAAAGTATTATTTGCACAAACCCGCAGGCCATGGCCAGGGCGCGGGCATTAGATGAAGACTGGCAGCAGCATGGTAAATGGGCTGGCCCATTGCATGGCGTACCGGTTTTACTAAAAGACAATGTTGAAACTTTTGATATGCCTACAACGGCCGGAAGTTTGGCTTTGGAAGGTTTTTGTACAAACAAGGATGCACCAATTGTTGAAAAAATGCGTCAGGCAGGCGCAATTATCCTAGCCAAGACCAATCTCCACGAATTTGCGATTTGGGGCGAAAGCACCAGCTCTTTGGGCGGCCAAACTTTGAACCCCTATGACCTAACGCGCACACCTGGCGGCAGCAGCGGTGGAACCGGCGCCGCGCTTGCAGCGAACTTCGGGATGGTTGGGATAGGCACGGACACGATTAATTCGATTCGTTCCCCTTCAAGCGCAAACAATCTCTTTGGCTTACGGCCAAGCTTAGGCAGTGTGAGCCGCACAGGAATTGTCCCTTATTCCTTATCGCAGGATACTGCGGGACCCATGGCGCGAACGACAGATGATCTGCGCATTCTTCAAGCTGTCATCAGCGGTTACGAGCCATTAGATGCCTTAACTGCCTGGGGCGAGATATTCTCACAAAAAGATTGCTATCTGCATCAGCCGGAACAGCTCAAGGCAAAACGAATTGGTGTTTTACGCAGCTTTTTTGGAACAAGTGAGGCTAGCCAGGATATTAATCTCTTGATGGAACAGGCGCTTATTGATTTTGCTGCCCTGGGCGCTGAGCTGGTTGAAATGGATACACAGCTGGACTCCCAGCAGTTGGTCAGCGATGTCAGCTTGCACACTTTTGAATTAAAAGAAGACCTCAACGCTTACTTGCAGAGTGTTAATGCTCCGATGCAATCCTTAGCTCAGATCATCGAAAGCGGAAAGTACCACCCCAGTATTGAGAAAAATATCGTCGCTAATAATTCTCTTTCCAGGCAGGATGAGAACTACAAGCAGCGTTTGAAGCTGCAAGCCCAATTACAAACCGAACTGGCGAACTTGTTCGCTGCAGAACAAGTGGATGCAATTCTCTTTCCACACCAGCAGATACCGGTTTGCAAGGTGGGGGAGCCTCAGCGCTTGCGTAACGGTGCGCTTTCATCTATATCGGGCTTTCCTTCCTTATGTGTGCCTATTGGGTTTACATCTGTTTCTGAGAGTGCTCCTCTTGGATTGCCAGTGGGAATGGAGATACTTTCGATGCCCTTCCGTGAGGAAAAATTACTCGCTTTTTCGGAAGAGTTTGAACGCTTTACCAAGCATCGATTAGCCCCAAATGAGCCCTTTTAATGGTAGAAACTTACAATAATAAGACAATAAACGAACAAATCTTTATAGCAGAATAACAAAGAACCAAGGTAGTCAATATGTTAGAATATGTTTACTACTTCTATTATTAATTCGATGTAGATGTGACGGTTCTTGGAATGGATGTTCTAAGAAAATTAATAACCTTTAATCGACGGTTAAAGTAAGGAGGCTATTAGTGTTAAGTACTTTCACGTATTTCAAGCCCCAAACCCTCCCCGAAGCAACCCAGTTTCTTAATCAAGCCGAAGGTGCCTACGTTTTAGCAGGTGGAACAGATCTGATGATCCTCCTGCGTAGGAATGTCATCGATGCAAAATACATCGTTGACATTAAAGCCATTCCCGAAATGGATGTGCTCACCTACGATGATGAGAACGGTGCGGTAATTGGAGCGCGGGTGGTGGTCAACAAGTTAATCGAAACTGACTGGGTACGCAGCAAGTATCCGGCCTTACACCAGGGCTGTGAATCTTTGGCTTCGTATCAACTGCGCAATCGTGCCACGCTTGTGGGTAACTTGTGCAATGCATCCCCCGGTGCTGATCTGCCACCAGCACTTCTTGTGTATGATGCAAAACTGCGCATTGTGGGCCCTCAGGGAGAGCGCATGGTGAACCTGAGTGAGTTCTTTACAGGCGTAAAGAAAACAGTTTTGCAAAAGGGTGAGCTGGTGGTTTCTGTCCATCTTCCGGCACCCGATGCAGATGATAAAAGCGTGTACCTCAAGCAATCACGCTTGAAGGGTCATGATTTGGCTACGGTTGGTGTGGCTTGCCGTAAGTCCGGTGATGGCAAGGTTTCTGCGGCTGTAGCTGCAGTTGCTGCTACACCGTTGCGGCTTTTTAAGTTAGAAGAAGACTTAAATGCCCGCGGGCTCTCTGAAGAAACTATCCAGTGGGCAGCAAATGAGGTTAAAAACCATATCAAACCTATTTCAGATGTGCGCTCTTCAGCAGAATATCGCTTGCATATCGCAGGTGTACTGCTTAAGCGCGGTTTGCAGAAGGTTTCGGCAAAGGAAGGTTAAACTGATGAACGAAGAAAAAGATTGTTCCATGTTCGCAGCACATCCTGCCTCAAGCCAAGAACCAGTTACCCTGCACCTTACAGTTAATGGCGAAGAAGTTTGTTATGCCATTGATCCTACTATGTCTCTCCTGCACTTTTTGCGCGACAAAATGAAGCTCTTTGGAACGAAAGAAGCCTGCGGAGAAGGTGAGTGTGGTGCTTGTACTGTGATTATGAACGGCAAGGCAGTGACCTCGTGTCTGGTTTTGGCTGTGGAAGCGGAAGGTGCCAATGTACTTACAGTTGAAGGCTTGGCCAGTAAGAACAAGCTTTCGATCCTGCAAGAAGAATTCATCAAACACGATGCTCTGCAGTGTGGGTTCTGCACACCAGGTATTTTAATGTCTGCCCGCGCACTGTTAGATGAGAATCCTTCTCCCAGTGATGATGAGATCAAAGAAGCTCTGGCCGGCAATTTATGTCGCTGTACGGGTTATGTACCTATCCTCGATGCTGTAAGAGCTGCAGCGCAGCGAGAAAGATCGGAGTTGTAGAATGACGACCCACGCAGAATATAAATCGAAATATAAGCATATTGGTCAGCCTTACTCACGTAAGGATGCCCGTAAGAAGGTAACCGGCCAGGCACGCTATGCCTTTGACTTGGAATTGCCTGGGATGCTTCATGGCAAGATTTTGCTTTCGCCATATGCCAGGGCAAAAATCCGTTCGATCGATACCAGTGCGGCTAAAGCGCTGCCTGGCGTAAAAGCTGTGATTAGCGGGGAAGATACCGATATTCATGTGGGTTTGTATATGCAGGACAAACTGGTTTTGGCGCGGGGTGAAACGCGTTACCAGGGCGAGGCGGTTGCTGCAGTAGCGGCGGTTGACGAGAAGACTGCTGAACGTGCCCTTTCGCTCATCAAAGTTGATTACGAACCCTTGGAGGCTGTAACCTCGCTTGACCAGGCTTTGGAAGCCAAGATTCTGGTTCATGAAGATATTAACGAAATTCCGCATCTCGAAGGTATTTTCTTCCCACAGCCTGATTCGAACATTGCCAGCCTGAATAAAAACCGCAAGGGAGATGTGGAAAAAGCCTTTCAGGAATGCGACCTGGTATTGGAAAACGAATTTTCTCTGCCTGCCGTAGGTCATGTTCCCATGGAAACACATGTAACCATTGTGCAGAGCGATCCATACTCAGACCACATCAAAATTTGGTCTTCAGCTCAGAGCCCCTTTGCCTTGCGCCAAATGATGGCCTGGAGCTTTGGGATTAAAGAAAGTGATGTTGAAGTCTATATTCCTTATGTTGGTGGCGGCTTTGGAGGCAAAGCCGGTATTCACCTGGAACCGCTGGCTGCATTGCTTTCGAAAGCTGCCGGAGGTGCACCAGTTAAGTTCCGTCCTACTCGGGAGCAGGAATTTAATCAGCTGCCCACCCGGGCAGGCATGCGCGGACATATTAAAACCGGCGTTATGAATGACGGTGAGATTAAAGCGGTCAAAGTTATTTTTGACTGGGATAGCGGTGCCTATGCCGACTATGGTGTGAATGTTGGTAAAGCAGCTGTTTATTCCGGCATTGGACCCTACGAGGTAGATAACACTTACATCGATTCACGCACGATCTATACGAACAAGGTTTTCAGCACTGCTTATCGCGGATTTGGTCACCTTGAAACTCACTGGACGATTGAACGCCAGATGGATATCATCTCGCAGAAGCTCGGTATTGACCCATATGAGCTGCGCAAAATCAATCTGCTCAAACCTGGCTCTCGCACCATCAGCGGGGAGCTGATTACCGAAAGCAGTGGCAGCCCGAGTGACTGTTTGGATGCGGTGATTAAAGAAATTGGTTGGACAGGTCGCAAGACAGAAGAAGAGAGAGCAAAAGAGTGGAAGACCGGTAAAGTTCGCGGCAAGGGTTTTGCTATGCTCCAGAAGGCACCAGCTATGCCTGTGAATACGGCATCTTCCGTAATTGTTCAGATGGTTGGTGATGGTCACATTAAGATCATGATTGGGGCGGTTGACATTGGTCAGGGTGCTAATACCATTATTGCCCAGATAGCAGCTGAAGAGCTGGACCTGCCAATCGAGATGATTGAAGTGATCCAAGAGATAAATACCAATACCAACCCCTACGACTGGAATACTGTTGCATCCAAGTTTACCTTTATGGGCGGTAACGCAGTCGTATTGGCTTGCCGTGACCTGATAAAGCAAATGAAGGAAATTGCTGCTCAAATTTTGCGCACTATACCTGAAAACCTTAGACATGGCGGCGGATACATCTACCATGTCCACAACCCGGAGCGCCGTGTTTCATATCAGGAAATGGCTTTGGGCTATGCATATCCGGATGGCATGGGGCTAGGTGGAGCACTCATCGCGCACGGCTCCAGTATTGCTGACGGCTTGACTAACATGGATCCCGAAACTGGTCAGGGTAACCCTGCTCTGGCCTGGACTTTCGGCGCGCACGCTGTTGAGTTGGAAGTTGATGTTGAAACCGGAGATGTTACGGTTCTTAAGGTTGCCTCGGCTTTTGATATTGGCCAGGTAATCAACAAAAATCTTATCTATGGCCAGATAACTGGCGGAGTTGTTCAAGGCTTGGGGTCTGCGTTGTTGGAAGCGTACAAATTTAATGCTGAAAACAAGTTGATGAACCCCTCATTTACCGATAACAAGATTCCAACCATGAAGGACATACCGCTGGAGATCGTACCTATATACATCGAAAATCCACAGCACAATGGACCGTACGGTGCCCGCGGAGTAGGGGAACACCCCATGATTTCTGTGCCTTCAGCGGTTGGAAATGCTCTTTATGATGCACTTGGAATTAACTTCCATGATCTGCCGCTTTCACCTGAAAATGTTGCCTTAGGAATTTTGAAGAAATCAGAGAAAACCGAGTAGTAATTAGAGTGTCAGGCATTTTTTGCCTGACACTTTTTAGAAAATCATGGCTATAATCATGGTGGCTGACAGGGCTTCAACAGAGAGAAAAAGAGCCAATATCGCCGGAAAGGAGAAACTCGAATCAAGTTCTGGTGTTCTGTTTTAAAACGTTTTTCATCAAATTATATGAATAGGAGATCATTATGGCTTGGTTTACTAAAGTAGACAGCAAGACAGGCTACCTGCCAGATGAACAGCCGCCCTTTTGGAAGCTGATCCTCTATGCACTGCAGCAGGTAATCGTTATGTTCCCTGCAACGATTACGGTAGCCCTTATCACAAACTTCCACATTTCAACAACTATTTTTGCCAGCGGTTTCGCAACACTTTGTTTTATTCTGGTAACACGCGGAAAGATTCCGCTGTATTACGGTTCTAGTTTTTCTTATATCGCGGCCATTTTTGGCTTGCTGGCCTCCGAAAACTTGGCAAGCCTGCCCTTAGACGAAAAGATTTCAATCGCTACCTTTGGTATTGTGATGTCGGGTCTTGTTTCTATCCTGGCAGGTATTATCGTCAAAAAAGTGGGACGTGAAGTTATCGAGAGGATCCTGCCTCCGGCTATCACCGGCCCAATTGCCATGATTATTGGCCTTAGCCTGGCAGGTAATGCCATAAGCGATGCGTCCATGTTTAATGCCGCTGATGGAAGCACAAATAACTTGGCTTGGCTCGTTTCGCTTGCAACTTTGCTTTCCACTATTCTTTTCTCGGTCTATCTAAAGGGTATTTGGTCGCAGCTGCCGCTGCTGTTAGGCATGCTTGTTGGCAGCCTGGTTGCAGCAGCTATTGCCCTTTTTGGCGGCCCCAGCCTCTTTAGGGCATTGCCTGCGGATGTTGCCTCCCAAGGCTTAATTGCTTTGCCGCACTTTACAGTGCCGACGGTATATTGGCCGGCTGCGTTTGCTATTATGCCAGTGGCACTGGCCACCATCCCAGAGTCTACCGCCCATATTTACCAGCTGGACGTCTACGTTAATGATCTGGCTAAAAAGAAGGGCAGCAAGAAGGTGTATGATATCGCGCATCTTTTAGGTGATAACCTGATTGGCGACGGTCTTGGTGATATGGTTGCTGGCTTTATGGGCGGCCCTGCTGGAACAAACTATGGCGAAAATATCAGCGCCATGGCCATTACAAAAGTATTCTCGGTTCCGGTATTGATTGCTGCAGCAATCATTGCGATGATCATTTCCTGCTTCACCCCATTGGTCAAAGCAATCTATGGCATCCCACTGCCAGTCATTGGCGGCTTGGAAATCTACCTCTTTGGTGCTATTGCTGCTCAGGGTATTGCGATTATGCTCGAGAAGAAAGTGGACATGTTTAGCGCAAAGAACATTGCCATCATCGCTACGATTATGGTAATTGGCCTGGGTGGACAAACTGTCTTTGGCGGTGTAATTCCCTTCTTCGGCGCAGAACTGCCTGCTCTGGCAACCGCTGCCATCTTCGGCATTTTCCTTAACCTGATCTTGGGAGGCTTTAATGCCCCAGTCTATCTTGAACCTGAGCCACAGCATGATGAACCGGCTCAGGAAGATTAATGCAAAATAGCTTTTCTAAGCGAAAGATTTAATTGAAGGAAAAACCCCTGGCTATGCCGGGGGTTTTGTTTGGGCCATTATGGCAGTCGGACTCGTGAAACGGGTGATACAAAAAAACACACACAAAAAAATGGGTGGGCAGTTCTTTGTTTGAAGAAATCTTAAGGGCTTAGCCTCTTGTGAGTTTCTCAATCAGATCGTAATGCTCCGAGTCTGTATATTCTGCCTGCAGGGCTTCTCTTTTACCAAGGGTGAAATCACGGGTATCAAAACCTGGCGACATCGACGCTGCCATAAATGCAAACAGGCCGCCCTCGATCACCTGCGAGCCTTGCCATATTCCGCGCTTAACAGTGTGCTGAACAGACTGCCCATTTGCAATATCGGAGCCTAAAATGATTATTTCTGTGCGCCCATCAGGGTGCAAGAGTAAAAGCTCGACTGGATCTCCAAAATAGAAGTGATAGGTTTCGTCTGTCTCAAGCCGGTGCATTGCGGAAAAACATCCAGGAGTTTCCCTATCTAAAAGGAAATAGATCACTGAGTTAACAGCACGTTCTTCCTGATAGCGGTCAGAGATGCCTCCAACTTTAACCTTTTCGTCTGAAACATGGCTTTGGTACAGCAAGCCGCCCTCGTCGGGAATTTCAGTAAAATTGAATTTTTCTTTAAGTAAGGAAAGGTATTTCCTTTTTTCGTCCTTGCTCATCATTGCGTTCATTATCATTTTCTACCTCTCTGGGGTTATTAGATGCTTGCGCTGCTATCCATATTTATGCTTTTGTCACGCAAAATTTCTGTTTCCAGCAGCTATAAACAAGACAAAACGCTCTTTTAATACGGAGAGCCATTTGTTCCTTTTAGAAGAGCGGATGTGTAAACATTCCGCCATCTACAAGGATGTGTTCGCCAGTAATAAAGCGGGAAGCATCACTTGCAAGGAAAAGGCAGGCATCAGCAATATCAATGGGTTCGCCGACTCTTCCAAGAGGGACTTTGCTATTCCAGCTGGCTAAGCCTTCTGGCCAATTCTGACTTAAACCGGGCGAATTAATCAAACCAGGTCCAACAGCATTAACCCGAATGCCATATTTTCCCAGTTCCATTGCGGCAGTCATAGTAAACATTTTTACACCTGCTTTGGCAGCAGTATAGTGGGTGTGACCAATGGCAGGATTAACTGCAGACAGAGAGCTGATGTTGATAATTGCACCGCCTATTTTTGTTTTAACCATACGTCTGGCAGCTTGTTGTGTACAGAGAAACACGCTCTTTAAGTTGGTGTCGAGCATATCATCCCATTCTGCTTCGCTCATTTCGAGGATGTTCGCTGTGGGAAAGCTTCCAGCATTATTGACCAAGATGTCAATGGAATCGAAGTACTGATCAAAAGCATCAAATAAACTTGAAGCACCGCTTCCAGTTCTGATATCGGCCTTGAGAAGCGCGGTTTTCCCGCCAAAACTTTTAACAAGATCTGCTATTGCCTGAGCAGCTTCCAGGCTGGAGTTATAATGCACTGCCACATTGGCGCCGGCTTCGGCAAACCTTTTGGCGATACCTGCACCGATACCTTTGGAACTGCCGGTGACTAATATGTTCTTCTCTGAAAAATCAAAGAGCTTATCAGTGCATCTTACTTCCATAACTACTCCTTTATTTAATTGATAAAAAAGAGAAAGTAATCTGGGAATCTGCCAATGCTGAATTAAGAATATCGGCTATATGGTCAAAGCTGACAACCACATAGGTATCGAATAAGAATCAAAAAATCTTGACAGAGTCATTGGTAACTTATCCCCCTCCAGTATACTCTTTACCGTGCCTGTCAGATCATCCGTGTAGAGAATTATGTTAGCTAACCACTACTTATCTTGTATCCATTCGTCTGTTATACGTAATAGCTTGGAATTCTTCAAAGTATCAGGATTGATATGGCTTCGGGGATTAATACGTTGCAGGGATTCATCGTTTTTAACGATTATTTTTGGGAGTGATTTTTGACTTTTCCTGAACACTGAATATTCGGGTCGAAATTGGCGGTCTGGAGATGATTTACAACTTTTCTGTGGTTGGGAACTCCGAAGAATGAGAAATTTATATTACGTTTAAATCGCTTGACAAGAAGAAATTGAAGTGTTAAGATTTTTTACATAGTTATTAGTTTAGTATCTCACCTTAGATATTTTGCTTTCTGGTAAATTTAAATTGCTAATCTAGTGGTGCTATTGCGAAATATCGCAAAAAGGATGAATGTCATAAGCACAGAAAACGTTATCTACACATCAATTGAATGGAAAGGAAGAAAATTTGTGTCTCAAGATAGGTATAGCAAATTAGAAGATTTTGTAAAGGAAGTGAGAAAGAAAACTCTCTTCCAAATTGCCACACTTGGTATTGGGCATGTAGGTGGCTGCATGTCCATAGTAGAAACTATTGCCTGTTTATATGGCGATATTCTCAAGCTCGATCCCAAGAATCCAAACTGGAAACTTCGGGATCGATTTGTTTTATCTAAAGGTCATGCCGGCCCAGCTATGTATGCGGCTCTGGCATTACGAGGGTTCTTCCCTATGGAAGAACTTGAAACGCTTAATAAGCCGGGAACAAGACTGCCCAGCCATACAGATCACAAAAAAACACCTGGTGTGGATATGACGACTGGATCGCTTGCACAAGGTATGTCATCGGCTGTTGGAATTGCGCTGGCATGTAAAAAAGAAGGGATAGATAATTACGTTTTTTGTCTGATCGGTGATGGCGAAAGCCAGGAAGGTCAGGTGTGGGAAGCCGCAACGTTTGCTGCTCACTACGGACTTAACCGCTTTATCCTTCTTGTTGATAAAAATGGACGTCAATTAGACGGTTTCACAGACGAATGCATGAGTGTTGGTCAATTAGGTGGAAAGTTCCAGCAATTCGGTTTTAACGTCATCGAAGTGAAGGATGGCCATAATGTAAAGCAAATTTGCGAAGCGGTGGAAAAAGCCAAATTGGAACAAGACCGTCCTACAGCAATCATTCTCAATACGATCAAAGCTTATGGTTGTCCTGCGGCATCACGCATCGTGAATAACCACAACATGAAATTGTCGATGGCAGACTATGAAGAAGCTTGTCAGGCTATTGATGCTCCGGCGGCTTAGTTGAAGACAGGGAGAGAAAATTGAAACCCATAGTATCCAGTACACACGAAACTGAAACAGTTGAAATGCGAGCGGTTTATGCAAAAACCATGACTGAGCTTTTTGCTGAGAACCCGAAGATTATCTGCCTCGATGCGGATTTGATGTATGCCAGTGGTATGCGCGATGTTTGGACTAAGCACCCGGAAAACGTTATCGAATGTGGTGTTGCCGAAGCCAATATGGTTGGTGTCGGTGCCGGATTAGCTAAAGAGGGTTGGGTGCCCTTCATGCACACGTTTGCGGCATTTAGTACCCGACGAGCTTTGGATCAATTCTATATGTCTTGCGCCTACTCAGGTCTGAACGTCAAGCTACTTGGAAGTGATCCTGGTATCGCCTCGGCGCTTAACGGAGGTACACATTCCGGTATTGAAGATATAGCCCATGTTCGTCCAATTCCAACACTCACTATCATTGATCCAACCGATTCGACGATGTTTGAGTGGGTTTTGCGCACTGCTGCTGAAACAGAAGGCCTTTTTTACATTCGAATGTTCAGAACGCAGGCTACCAAGATTTACGAAGAAGGCTCAGTCTTTGAACTTGGAAAAGCGGTTACCTTACGTGATGGAAAAGACGTAACCATTATTTCAGCTGGCATTGAAGTAGCCGAAGCCTTGCAGGCTGCAGATTTACTCGAAAAGGACGGTGTGTCTGCCCGAGTTTTAGATATGTTTACGATCAAACCAATTGACGAGGATGCAATTGTTTCGGCAGCGAAAGAAACAGGCGCTATAGTTACTGCTGAAAATCACAGCATAATTGGCGGCTTGGGTGGTGCTGTAGCAGAAGTCTTGGCAGAGAAATACCCTGCCCCGCTTGAACGTATCGGCATTCGTGATGTTTTTGGTGAAGTTGGTCCATTGCCTTATCTCAAAAAGCAATTTGAGTTGACGGCTGAAGATATTGTCAAAAAAGCCAAAGTTGTAATGGCTCGCAAAGCTAACTAAATAGTAAATATTATTTGGGAGCGGTTTAGGCTTTTATTAAACTGGATCATAAAAAAGGAGGAGACGTGAAAAGGTTTTGGTCATTAGTATTAACAATTGTCATGATCGTTCCATTTTTAATGGCATGCACTTCAGCGCCAACGGCAGCACCTTCCAATGATCAATCGCAAGCTCCTGCAGCAGACCCTGCTCAATCTGCTGCTGATGGCTTTGATGTTGATACCTTGGCGGATGAGATCTTTGCAGGAGTAGAACCTCTAGAAACACCTACAGACCTTGTTTTTGGCCAGCTCAGCGATTCAAACCATGGTTTTCCAGTCTACTTCATCGAGCAGATTGGCGGGTATAAAAAAGTTGGAATCAATGCCAAATTTGTCGTTTTTGCAAATGGACCGGTGATGGTAGAGGCCCTACCCGCTAATGAATGGGACGCTGGCACTTATGGCATCGGAGGTATTTTGTCTGGGACTGTAGGCCACGGAGCATTAATACTTGGAGCTGCGACTCTTGATAATAATGTGACGGTAGTAGCCAGTAATGACTCGGACATTGTTAAGGCCGGTAAGAATTTCCCGGAATATCCAGAACTGTACGGCACAGCTGAAACCTGGAAAGGGAAAAATGTATATCTGCCAACCGGCACTACCTTGCACTATACCTTGGTTAAGGGTTTGGAGCGCCTTGGATTAACCACTGACGATCTAAAAATTACACACATGGCCGTGCCCACTGTTGCTACTACCTTACTGGCTGACCAGGCTGAAGTGGGTGGAGTTTGGGGTAACTTTACCTTCAAGGACGAAGTGCTCGCAAAATACACACCTGTTATCCAATGTCAAGATGTTGGTGCTGATATGATCACCGCATTTACAGCTAATCCTAATTCGTATAAGGATCCGGTTAAAAAGGCAGCTATCACTAAATGGCTGGAATTGTACTTTAAAGTAGTTGATTGGCTTTACGACGGTACTGAAACAATTAACCAGGAGAAATTAGACTTTTTTGCGGGGAAATATCAGGAATGGAATGACATGAACGGTATCAATTCTGTTCCTGAAGAAATGAAAAAGCTGATAATTAATTCGCCCTATGTATCTCTCAAACAGAATTATGAGATGTTCCATACAGAAGTCGAAACTGAAGATGGCAAAATGTCTCAAACTGAGTTCATGGATTACGATGTTCTTAAATTCTTTGTGAGTGTGGGAAATTATCAGCAAGAAGATTTAGCTAAGATGCTGGATAATACCCATGTGTCAGATTCTGTCGACCTAATCTATGAGCTTTATAAGTAACGGAAATAGATCGGTAAATAAGGATACTTGATACCGATACTAACAAAAAATAAACAAGGAGAAACAATGAAAAAAACTTTGTCTTTTATGCTGGTCTTAGCGTTGCTAATTCCAATGTTGGTGGCTTGCAGTCCTGCAGCTGAGCCAACGAAAGCACCGGAAGCACCGGAAGCTGCACAAGCTCCTGAAGCTGCGGCAGGAGAAGTTAGTCTTGCGGATGAGATCTTTCCAGATATTGAACCTCTTGAGACCCCCACTGAACTAATCTTTGGTCAGTTGAGCGACTCGCAGCATGGGTTCGTAAGCTACTTCCTTCACCAGATTAATGCATACGAAAAAGTGGGTATCACTCCTAAATTTGTTGTATTTGGCAACGGGCCCGTAATGGTTGAAGCACTTCCGGCTAATAGTTGGGACTGCGGTACCTATGGCATCGGCGGTATCCTTGCCGGTACGGTTGGGCATGGTACTTACATTCTGGGCGGTGCAACATATGACAACGGACTTTGGATCTTTGCTAAGAAAGACTCGGACATTGTAAAAGCCGGCACGAATGTACCGGAGAGCCCTGAGTTATATGGAACTGCTGAAACCTGGAAGGGCAAGGATATTTACCTGCCTACTGGCACAACCCTGCATTATGCGCTTGTAGTAGCTCTGGATAAGTTTGGCCTGACCTCCGATGATGTCAAGATGACTCATATGGACGTGCCCACAGTCAACACAACCTTGCTGTCAGGTCAGGGTGAGATTGGCGGTGTGTGGAGCAACTTTGTATTCAGTGAAGCTTTGCATAAAGACTATATGCCTGTGATTAAACCTCAGGATGTAAAAGCCGATATGATCACTGCATACGTTGCGAATCCACGCTCTTATGATGACCCTGTCAAAAAGCAGGCTATCATCAAGTGGGTCGAAATGTATGAAACAGTGGTCGACTGGTTGTATGATGGCGGGGATACCCTCAATGAAGAGAAGCTTGACGTGTTTGTTGGCTATTACAAAGAGTGGAACGAGATTAACGGAATCAAGTCAGAAAAGGATGAGCTTAAGAAGCTGTGCCACATCTCGCCTTACATTACTTTGAAGCAGAACTACGACCTCTTCCATACTGAGGTGGATACAGAAGACGGCAAGATGTCGCAGCTCGAAGAGCTTAACTACAATGTACTTAAGTTCTTTGTGGGCTTGGGTAATTATCAGCCTGATTCAATAGAGAAGATGCTTGACAACACGCACAACTCTGAAGCTATCGACATAATCTACGAGAATCTAGGTAAGTAAGCAACGAACAGAGGTTTGTTTGCTATTTTAAAATTCGAAGGAGAAAAGATGAAGAAATTTTGGTCACTCTTAGTTTTGGTTGTGTTTCTTGTGCCCATGCTGGTTGCTTGCGCGCCTGCAGCACCTGCTGCTGAGGCTCCAAGTGCCAATGCCCCCAGTGAATCTCAGGAAGAAAAGTTGCTGAATGAGATATTAGAGGGTGTTGAACCGCTTGAGAAACCAGTTGATATGACCTGGGGCATCCTTAGCGACTCGCAACATGGTTTCGTGTCTTATTTCCTGCACCAAATCGGTGCTTATGAAAAAGTGGGCATTAACGATACCTTCGTAGTCTTTGGCAATGGCCCTGTGATGGTAGAGGCTCTTCCTGCAAACAGTTGGGATATTGGCACCTACGGTATTGGCGGTACGCTTGCCGGTGGTGTTGGTCACGGTGCTTTAGTCCTTGGCGCAGCTACTTACGATAATGCGCTTTGGATATTCGCCTCTAACGATTCTGACATCGTTAAAGCTGGAAAAAATGTAGCCGAGAGTCCAGAGCTCTATGGCACAGCTGAAACCTGGAAGGGCAAGAATATCTTCCTGCCTACCGGGACAACCCTGCAGTACGCTTTGGTTAAGGGCCTTGAAAAATTTGGCTTGACTACTGAAGATGTCCAATTGACTCATATGGATGTTCCTACAGTCAATACAACCCTGCTTTCCGGGCAAGGTGAGGTGGGTGGAGTGTGGAGTAACTTTGTATTTAGCAAGGCAATCCATGAAAAGTTCACACCTGTGATTAAGTCGCAAGATGTAGATGCAGACATGATTACTGTCTACGCTGCGAATCCAAGATCTTATGCTGACCCAGAAAAGAAGCCTGCGATTATCAAGTGGGTTGAAATGTACGAGCGGGTAATCGATTGGCTTTACGATGGAACAGATACCATCAATGAAGAAAAACTTGATATTTTTGTCCAGTATTACCAGCAATGGAATGAAGAAAATGGTATCAAATCGGACGTTGAGGAATTGAAAGATCTGGTTCTGCTGTCAACATACATTCAGTTGAAGGAGAATTACGAACTTTTCCATACTGAAGTAGAGACCGAAGATGGCAAGATGTCCCGAATTGAGCAGTTGAACTATGATCCGCTGAAGTTCTTTATTTCAGTTGGAAACTATCAGCCCGATTCGATCCAAAAGTTGCTGGATAATACCCACCTCTCTGAGGTTATTGACCAGCTTTACGAAAATAAGTAAAGTGTCGTCTTCTACTTATTATTAAATGATTAATCAACAGGCGACGCTATCGAGCTTAAAGATACCGTCGCCTGTTGCACTTGAAGGTCAGGTGTCTGTTAGCGGATGATTGCTCTAACCGATACCTGATAAACCAGAGACCTGAACCAGGAAGGTAGGTAAGATGGAAAATAAAACGCAGGCAAATCGTGGAAAGCGGCAAGGTGACTTGTTATACACCTTACTGCCTTTCATTACGATTTTGATCTTCCTATTTATTTGGGAGCTATTGGTAGTCAACCAGATTCTTCCCAATCGAGTGGTTGCCAGTCCTACACAGACTTTAAGAACCTTTGTGGACAAGCTGTCAAGCACTTCGCCAGACGGCGCAACCCTGTTACAAAATATCGCGGTAAGTCTTCAAGTGTCTTTGCTTGGCTTGGTAATAGCGATATTTATTGGAGTTCCTCTTGGACTTCTGATGGGTTGGTATCCTACTTTGGATCGCTTTGTACGGCCTGTCTTTGAGTTGATCCGGCCTATTCCCCCTATTGCATGGATCCCCCTCACCATTCTCTGGATCGGAATTGGCACTGAAGCACGTTCAATGATCATATTTTTTTCTGCCTTTGTACCCTGTGTAATTAACTCCTATACGGGTATAAAATCGACGAGCCAAGTACATATCAACGTGGCTAAAACCTTTGGAGCAACCAACTTTCAAACCTTTTTAAAGGTGGGAATTCCCTCTGCTATGCCGATGGCTTTTGCTGGGGTCCGTATCGCCTTAGGTAACGCCTGGGCTACATTGGTTGCCGCTGAGCTTCTGGCAGCGAACGCTGGATTAGGCTATATGATTATGATGGGTCGCCAATTTGTCCGCCCCGATATTATCATCCTTGGGATGATTACTATCGGCGTCCTGGGATTTATCCTTACAAGGTTGTTTGCTAAATTAGAAAATGTCGTCGTACCTTGGAGGGCACAATGAGCAGCACCACCCAAGTTCAAACTGAAGGCGACGGACTCACACTCCGTAAAGTTATTAATTCAATTCTTCCTTTTTTGTCTATTGCTCTCCTGCTTGGCATCTGGTTATATGCATCCGGCATTAATTCAACGCTTGTGCCTACTCCAGGAATGGTTTGGGAACGATTAGTTCAGCTTTTTGTCAAACCAATTGGCAATGTCAACCTTTTTGGTCACATACTAGCTAGTCTTAAGCGTGTGTTTATTGCGCTGTTTTTTGCAATACTGCTAGGTGTTACCATTGGTGTCCTTATTGGTTGGAATCGGGCTTTCAGAGCAACTGTTGGTACGCTCTTTGAATTGCTGCGCCCTATTCCGCCATTGGCTTGGTTACCCATTATTATTATGGCTTTTGGCATTGGTGAATTACCTAAGATCCTCATTGTCTTTATTGGGGCTTTCATGCCAATAGTCATTAATTCCTATACAGGCATCCGGTTGGTTGATCCTTTGCTCTTGGATGTTGCACGTTCATTCAATGCTGATGAACGTCAACTTTTGTTTAATGTTGCTATTCCTTCATCGCTACCAGCAATCTTTGCCGGAATACGAAACGCCACCAGCGGTGCCTGGATGACAGTTCTGGCAGGTGAGATGATCGCGGCTAAACAAGGCTTGGGTTTTCTCATCCAGCGCGGTATGGACTATTTTGATGTTTCCTTGATCCTAGTAGGTATGCTCACGATTGGTATCGTGGGTGCCCTTCTTGCTGTTCTGACAAACGTTTTAGAGAGGCTGATAATTCCATGGAACCAAAAAATCAACCAAGACTAGCAGTAAAAAACATCTCTAAGACTTTTTATCCGAAAAACAAGCCTCCGCATCTTGTGGTTGACAATGTTTCTTTTGATGTCATGGATAATGAGTTTCTTGTCTTGCTTGGCCCAGGCCACTGCGGGAAATCTGTATTACTCAATATCGTCGCGGGCTTGATGAAACAGGATGAAGGTCAAATTTACCTGGATGGAGATCTTGTATCGGGAACCAGCCCCAAAATGAGTATGGTCTTCCAAAAATTGGGGTTGATGCCCTGGAAGACTGTGATGGAAAATGTGGAAATGGGGCTGCAGATCAAAGGTGTTGGTAAAGAAGAGCGGCGGGAAAAGTCACAATACTTTATTGACTTGGTTGGCCTAAATGGCTTTGAAAATCATTTTCCGCACCAGCTCTCTGGTGGTATGAAGCAAAGGGTAGGAATTGCCCGGGCATATACCAATAACCCAGAAATATTGATCATGGACGAACCATTTGGACAGTTGGACGCCCAGACGCGCTACAGTATGCAAAACGAGATTAGCCGCATTTGGGAGCATGAAAAGCGTACGATCATCTTTGTTACAAACAACATTGAAGAAGCTGTTTATTTAGGTGATCGAATTATCTTGTTCACTAGCTGTCCTGCCCATGTCAAAGAAGTCTACGATATTGACATTCCTCGCCCTCGTGACATGATCGATCCTTATTTCCTTGAAATGCGAATGAAAATTTCCGGGAATACAGATTTGGCACTCTAGCCAGAAACAGGAATGAGAGTTATGTCAACTGAAAGAAAAGTAAAAATACAAGTAAATAATCTCACGAAGTATTTTGGAGACCTGCATGTATTGGACGATATCTCGTTCAATGTAAAAGAAGGGGAGTTCTTATGTGTTGTGGGGCCTACGGGTTGCGGTAAAACCACATTCCTGAACCTGCTCACAAAACTGATTCCTCCTACATCTGGTGAGATTCTTATTGACGGAGAACCTGCTGATCCAAAGCACCACAACATTTCGTTTGCTTTCCAGGAGCCATCGGCATTTCCTTGGTTAACTGTTGAAGACAACCTTAAGTTTGGTCTCAAGATAAAAAACATACCTCAGAGCGAGATTGACGAACGCGTTGAGCACATCATCAAATTGTTGGGGCTGGAGCAATTCCGAAAGAACTTCCCGCATCAACTTTCGGTGAGCAGTGAACAGCGCATCATTATTGGCCGCTCTTTTATCATGCATCCTGACCTGCTTCTAATGGATGAACCCTACGGACAGATGGATATCAAGATGCGGTACTACCTTGAGGATGAGGTAATTAAGCTCTGGAAAGAGATCGAAAGCACGGTACTGTTCATTACCCATAATATTGAGGAAGCAGTCTATCTTGCTGAGAGAATCCTGATTCTCACAAACAAACCAGCGACCATCAAAGAAGAGGTGATTGTTGATCTTCCCCGTCCCCGAGACTTTACGGATCCAAAATTTGTTGAAATTCGCCGCCATGTAACCGAACAAATTAAATGGTGGTAAGCCCTGAAAGGAAGTGCTTGTTTAAGATGCAAAGATTTACCGATCGTATTGTCATTGTTACCGGAGGGGCCAGAGGCTTAGGCGCCAGTTTTGTAGACCGTTTTGCTGCAGAAGGGGCAAAAGTTGTGATTTGTGACTTGCTTGAGCAAGAGGCTAAAGCCAAAGCTGACGCCGTGCGAGCTCTAGGTCAAGAGGCAACTGCATTTGCAACTGACTTGCGTGAAGTTGCAAACATAAAAAAACTCATGCAATTCACGTTGGACACTTATGGCCGCTTGGACGTTTTGGTAAACAATGCTGGTGTAAATAAAGTGATGCCTGCCATAGAGTTGACCGAAGAAATTTACGACTGGATCGTAGATATCGACCTACGCACACCCTTCTTCTGCGCTCTTGAAGCAGCCAAGATCATGATGAAGCAAAAGAAAGGAAAGATCGTTAACATCTCCTCGGGTAACAGCCGAATGATGAATATTGGTCGGGCTGCATATTGTATTGCCAAGGCTGGAATTAATGCGATGACCGGTGTATTAGGTGCAGAATGGGCAAGCCATGGCATCAATGTGAACGCAGTTGCTCCTGGCTGGATATTGACTGCTATACCTGCTAAGGCGTTGGCTGCTGGTTCTTTGAACGAAGAACAAATTATGTCCATTTCGCCAGTACAGCGCTGGGGTAAAGCCGAAGAAATCGCGAATGTTGTAGCATTTCTTGCAAGCGATGAAGCCTCTTATATTGTAGGCCAAACCTACTTTGTAGATGGCGGCTGGAGTACTTGTATACTGCCAGGTGCTCTGGATTACTTCAAGGATAAAGAATCGGAATGAGTGAATTTGAATTTCGCTTAGGCGGCGAGACGCTTGTTTCTGGACCGGGCAGTCTCAGCTGGCTGAATAAGCTCAAAGGAAAACGAGCCAGCATTTTTACTACCCGATTTATGATCCGAAATGGCACAGTCGGTCGGATTGTGGAGATTCTGCACAGTAGGGATTTTGAAACAGAGCTAATCTCCGAATATCAGCTAAATCCTTCATTTAGTGAAGCACTTGCATTGGGGAAAGACCTGCAAAAATTCAATCCGGATTGGATTATTGCTATTGGAGGCGGTACTGTGATGGACCTGGCCAAACTGGCATGGGTTCTTTACGAACATCCTGCCTTGGACGGATTGGAGAAGTTGCGTGCTGCCATGGACGACCTAGATATGAGCAGAGGATCTAAGTTCCTCTGCATTCCTACGACAAGCGGCTCAGCGAGCGAAGTGAGCAAATCCAGTGTAATTACAGATGATATCTCTGGAAAAAAAGTGCCGATTAGGAACCTTACAATGGTTCCTAATCTTGCAATACTGGACCCCGAGCTCACTCTCTCGCTTCCCGCTGCACTAACTGCAGAGACTGGGATGGATGCCCTAGCACATAACATTGAGTCGCTTGTTTCACCAAAAGCTACTCCAATATCAGATGCGTTTGCATACCATGGCTCTGAATTGATATTCAAGTGGCTGCCTGAGGCATATCGTAATGGTGAAAACCTAGAAGCACGAGAAAATATGCTCTTTTCGTCGACAATGGGCGGCTTGGCGTTTAGTTCTGCTACATTAGGATTATCCCACGGTATTGCCCATGCTATCGGTGCAGTATTGGACGTTCCGCATGGGCTCATGAATGCAATTCTGCTTCCATTAGTGATTAGGTTTAATCAAAAGAATCCGGTAGCACAGCATAAATATGCTCAGCTGGCTCAACGCATTGGGAGCGAAGATCTTGCACAAAGTGTGACAGATCTTCGAGAAGAGTTGAACCTGCCCCCCCGACTTATGGAAGTAGTGGAAGACGAAACCCTTTTCACTAGCAACTTTGAAATGCTGCTTAATGAAAGTCTGAAAGATGGGTTAACTCAAATGAACTGCATCATTCCAAATGAAACCCAACTTGCCAGAATTCTCAATCAGGCTTATTTCGGAGCATAGATTATAAGGAGACAGGATGCTAGAGTTTGACATTTTCATACCTACCAAAGTGCTCTTTGGTGCTGGCACCCTGGCAAGGTTAAAATCCGAAGCACCCAAGTATGGAAAAAAAGCCTTAATTGTTACAACCGGCTTACGTAAGACAAATACGATCCAACGCGTAAAGGATTTGCTGCTTGAGGCAGATCTTGAATTTGAAGTGTATGACAAGGTAGAAGGCAATCCAAAAGCATACAACATTGACGATGCTGTTGCGTTGTTCAAGGACACTAACTGCGATTTTGTGATTGGGGTAGGCGGTGGAAGCGCAATGGATTCAGCGAAAGCTGTTTCGGTTGTGGCAAAAAACGGTGGCGGGATACTTGATTATGTTCCCATGCCCACAGCCAAACGCAAAGGCATTACTGAAGCGTACCCAATTATTGCCATATCAACTACGGCAGGTACTGGTTCGGAAGTTACGATGTTTGCGGTAGTAACTATTCCTGATACGCATGAAAAGCCAGGACTGGGTTACCCTTGCATGTATCCAAACTTAGCAATCGTTGATCCAGAACTCACATTAAGTATGCCTCCCAAAGTGACCGCAGCTGTTGGCATTGATACCTTCTTCCATGCCATGGAGAATTATCTATCCAAAAGCGCAAATGCATTTACTGACCTTTTCTCTCTGCAGGCTATGAAATGGGTTGTAACCTATCTTCCGCGAGCGTATCAGAATCCACAAAATGTCGAGGCACGTTCTTATTTGCATTTGGCAAACATGATAGCGGGGTATTCGATCACTATTGGTTCGCCAGCAACACTGCATGCTATTAGCCATGCAATCAGCGGTATCACTGACATTCCGCACGGTGAAGCTTTAGCGATGGGCTCAGTGGCTTACCTGAACTATACCTGGGATGCCGATATCAACCGTCATGCGCAAGTCGCCAGGCTCTTGGACCCAACTTTGGTTGACCAGCCGGATAAGGCAGCGGCTAGAGCAAGCTCAGATAGTCTTAAACGATTTCTGAACAGACTTGACCTAAAGGCTGATTACAAAACTTTAAAGCTCAGTGATGCCCAGGTTAAAAAGATAGTTCAAGATATCTACATCGCTACTCCTAGAATTGCCAATCAAAGCCGTAAGGATATGACCAAAGAAGATATTCAAAAGCTTATAGAGTCCGCCCTATGATAAATTCTGGGAAGCGGGATTATGAAAAGGCCAGAATTACTGATGTAGCTGATCGTGCCGGAGTAAGTATTGCCACAGTTTCACGGGTTTTGCATCGCAATTATCCCGTAAGCGATGAAACCCGTACTCGGGTTAGTAACGCAATAAAAGAGCTGAATTACACGCCTAATTTTATGGCTAGTCGCATGAAAAACCGAAAAGATCGGCTGATAGGCGTGATACTGCCTAATTTACTCAACGATACGGTTATGCATGTTGCTGAGGTGCTGCTTTCGGAACTGCGCAAAAAAGGATTTTTGATCTTCTTTGCATGCTCTGAAAATAATAAGCAGGTTGAGCTCTCAATTTTAGAGCTTTTCAGATCCTCCTTGGTAGATGCAGTTGTGGCTTCTTCTGTATTATCAAATGCAGAAATGTTCAAAACTCTTGAATCACAGGGCATACCTGTGGTGCTTTTTGACCGCTATCTGGGAGAGATCGATTGGGTTGGAGAAGATGGCTTCCAAGCTAGTTATGAGATGATTAAGTACATTATTAACCGTGGCCATCGTAAAATTGCAGTTCTCAAAGGTTTAGGAGGTACTTCCATCAGTTTGAACCGTTATAACGGTTATTTAGCAGCTCTCAATGAAGCCGGAATCGCAGTCAATCCTCAGTATCAGCTCCAAGGCGACTTTAGTGAAAAGCTTGCTTATGAGTTAACCAGGGATATGCTTAGTAATTTGAAGCAGGAGGATTATCCTACTGCGATCTTTTGTGCCAATAGCAATATGGCGATTGGTGCAATTGACGCGATAAATGAAGCGGGCTTACGTATACCAGAAGACATCTCGATTGCCTGCTATGGTGAGATTGTTATTCCTAAGTACCTAAGACCAAGGCCTTCCTGCGTGAGACAAGATTATCGAGAGCTTAGCAAACAAATATGTCGTTTGATCGTTGAAAAAATAGAAAAGTTAAATGATGAAGCAGACGAAATACCAAAATCGCCTGCTCGGATCGTTGTGGGAACAACCATATTCGAGGGTGAAACCGTCGCTGATATTAGATAAAAAATTATCACAGATATAAGGAGCATAATGAAAAGGCTAGAAGGAAAAGTCGCAATAATTACGGGTGGTTCAAGGGGGATTGGTTTTGCCATCACAAAACGCTTGGCTGAAGAAGGCGCCAAGGTTTTGATTGCTGATGTCTTGGAAGAAGAATCCAAGCAGGCTGTCGCAACTCTTAGGTCCGAGGGCCACGTGGCAGA
Source organism: Anaerolineaceae bacterium (assembly GCA_040772305.1). Classification (GTDB taxonomy): domain Bacteria; phylum Chloroflexota; class Anaerolineae; order Anaerolineales; family Anaerolineaceae; genus Mesolinea. The sequence goes on along the minus strand of JAXGYK010000001.1, from coordinate 75,478 downwards.
ATATCATGTGACTAATGTGCGTAACTTGGACGAGATCTACGCCATGACGGAAAAATGTGTGGAACTGTTCGGTGCCTTAGATATTCTGGTCAATAATGCCGGCATCCAAAAGCCATGCCCCTCAATGTACCTTGAAGAATCGGTTTATGATGCCATTATGGAAGTGAACCTCAAGGGCGCTTTCTTCTGCTGCCAGGCAGCGGGCCGCTATATGCGTGAGCATGGCGGCGGTAAGATCGTAAACATTTCTTCAGGCAACAGCCGTATGATCAATGTGGGCCGGTTACCTTATAACGTCTCGAAAAGCGGCATCAATGCTTTGACAGCCTCGTTAGGTGCTGAATGGGCTATGTATGGCATTCGGGTGAATGCTGTTGCCCCGGGCTGGATCCACACAGATATGGTGAAGAATGGCATCCGGCTTGGAGCCCTTAAACAGGATCAGATATTTGCTATTTCTCCTGTGGAACGCTGGGGCACGGAAGAAGAAATTGCCAATCTGGTACTTTACCTCGCCTCGGACGAATCAAGTTACATCGTTGGACAAACCATTTTCTGTGATGGCGGCTGGTCTGCAGGGATTCTGCCCAATGCATTGGACTACATACGTGACTACGACAAGAAGATGAAGGAGAGTAAGTGAAAATTCAGCTAGCTCCTTCGATGATGTGCTCTAATTATGCCCATCTGGCGGAGGATCTGAGACTCATTAAGTTAGGCGGTGCGGACCTATTACATTGCGACATTATGGATGGACACTATGTGCCTAACCTGATTGTCGGCCCAGATTACATCAAGACCTTAAGGCGCGAGTCGGATATACCTCTTGATCTACATCTAATGGTTGAACAACCAGAGCTTTTTGTTGACATGTTCGATATGCAAGCTGGTGAGCGCTGTTGTTTCCATATCGAAACCACCTACCATCCGCAACGTCTGGTTGCTCAATTGCGTGACAAAGGCTTGAAAGTGGGCATTGCCTTAGCACCAACAGTTCCATACTCTAGTTTGGAATACCTTCTAGACGATATTGATTTTATCCACCTCATGTTGGTGAATCCAGGGTATGCAGGTCAGCCACTTTTGAAATCCATGCTCCAGAAACTACGTGATATTCGAGCAGATTTGGATGCCAAGGGAATCGAAATGGACCTGGAAGTGGACGGTTGTGTAAGTTATGAAAATGCAGCAGAAATTGTAAGTTTTGGAGCAACCACACTTGTCCTGGGAGCCTACGCCTGTTTTGATAATATTTACGGTATTGAAGCAGGCATCAAAAAAGTACGCGAATTAGTTAGTGCACAATAATTGGTAAAAAACCGAAAGGAAAAAATGAAGAAAATATTTGTAAATCTTAAGCGTTTCGAAGTAAGCAGGGCACTGGGTGGTATTTGCCCGATGGATAACCCGTTGGAATGGACAAAGTGGGTGATGGACGAAACGGTGCGGCTTGGTTTAGGTGCACTGGATAAAGTTCAAATTACCTATTTTTGGCAAGAAGCTTTGCTTCCTACCGCTATTGAGGCTTTACAAGATGTAAAACCCGAACAAAAAAAGAACCTCTTCCTTGGCTGCCAATCTGTATTCCGCGAGGATATCAAGCCAGGTGGTAATTTTGGGGCTTTCTCCTCAAATCGCCCAGCGACCGCTATGAAAGTACTAGGCTGTCAATGGGCTATGATCGGCCACAGTGAAGAACGCCGCGATAAATTGCAGATGTTTACTGCCTACGATCCTAAGGTTGCAACGGATGCACAGGCCTCTGAAAAGGCCTATAAAGCCCTCGATTGCCTCCTGAGTCAGGAAGTAAAGGCTGCTAAAGAAGCTGGCCTGGACGTAGTGTTTTGTGTGGGCGAAAGCTTCGAACAAAAAGGCGAAGGCGATTTTGACGCTTATGCCCCCAGAGTAAGGGCAGTTTTAGAACAGCAGATCCGTAATGGTTTGGCTGGATTGAGCGCGGATCAGGTAAAGGGTATTGTGATTGGTTATGAGCCCATTTGGGCAATAGGACCGGGAAAAACCCCACCTGATAGCGATTACATCAGCTTTGTGTCCGAGTTTATTAAGGAAATAACTAAGGATGCATTTAGCCAGGAGCTGGATGTTATTTATGGCGGAGGTCTAAAAGAAGAAAATGCAGCCAGCATTGCAGCCATCGAAACTATCGATGGAGGCCTTGTAGCGCTTACCAAGTTTGTAGCCCCCATTGGATTTGACCCTGAAAGTTTCTTGAAGATTGTTCAGGCATATGTTCAAGCATAGATAGGAGGAAGAGAATGAAGATCAATTTTGAATATGGACCAGGTTCTTTACCCGCTGAATTACCGGATAACACCGATATTTTTATACCCGGCGAAACAGTTGCAGATCCGCCATGTCTTGAGGATCCTTATCAGGCAACTCTGGATTCGATTCTTAACCCTATTGGAATGCCACCTATTTCTGAAGTGGCTAAGCCCGGCAAGAAAGCCGTCATCATCTTTCCCGATAGAGTAAAAGGTGGTTTTCAAGCAACGTCACACCGTAAGACATCCATTCCGATAATCATTGATGAATTACTTAAAGGTGGCGTTAGGAAAGAAGACATTAAGCTAATTTGTTCCAATGGGCTGCATAGGAAGAACACTCCGGCAGAGATAAAAAGTTTACTTGACGAGAAAACGTTTACCGAATTTTGGCATACAAGACAGATCGTAAACCACGACAGCGAGGACTGGGACAACCTGGTTGACCTAGGCTATGACAAGATGGGTAACCGTGTAATTATGAATAAGGAAGTCTTTGAAGCAGACATTCCGATTCTCATTGGTCATACTCTGGGTAATCCTTATGGGGGGTACTCCGGCGGATACAAGCATTGTGCAACCGGTATTACACATTGGAAGAGTATTGCCTGCCACCATATTCCCTCAGTGATGCATAAGAACGACTTTACACCTGTTTCGCGCCATAGCGAAATGCGTCAACGCTTCAACTCCATTGGCGAGTATATGGAAGAGAAGATGGGTAAAAAATATTTTGTCTGTGATGCGGTACTGGATACCTATGCAAGACAAATAGCTGTTTTTTCTGGCTATGGCCGTGAATTGCAACCCCTTTCCTGGGAAGTAGCGGACAAACGCACCTATGTGCGCTGGGCTAAGAAAAAGTATGATGTCATGGTGTTTGGTATGCCTCAGGCTTTCCATTACGGAAATGGTCACGGAACAAACCCAATCCTGATGCTGCAGGCAATTTCTGCTAATATCATACGCCACAAACGTATCATGAACGATAACTGTGTGGTTATTTGCTCATCACTCTGTAACGGCTACTTTCATGACCAGGAGTTCCCTTCCTACCGGCCGCTTTATGACCTCTTCCAGGAAGACTATCACAATACCCTGCCCGACCTGGAAAAATACGGTGAGTACTTCTGTAATAACGAAGAGTTCATTAAGAAATACCGCTTCAACTATGGTTACCATCCCTATCATGCCTTCTCGATGATTTCTTGCGGGCATGTGGCAGAGATGCACTGTTCTGCAATTTATATTGTTGGAGCTATTGAACCTGGCTTTGCCCGCGGAATGGGCATGAAGACCCGAGCAAGTTTTGAGGACGCCTTGCGTGATGCTCAAAAGTATGTAGGTCCTAACCCCAACATCTTAGCACTGCCTAGAACATTCACCACTGCAGCAGTCCACCTTGCAATGGCGGACGAGAAAGCAGAGTAGGTATGTCTGAAGTGAAAGGAAAATCTATGCTTGCCGCGGTAACAACCGCTAAAAACACTCTCGAAATCCAGGAGCTTCCTATTCCTTCTCTTGAAGCTGAAGAGGCCCTTATCCGGGTTAAATACACGGGAATTTGCGGCACAGATACACATATTTACGAAGGTAGTTTTCCGCTTCTTAATTATCCCCTCATTCCTGGACACGAGTTTGTGGGTCAACTGGTTGAAGTGAATACCAAAGATGATCGCCTCAAACAGTTTAAACCCGGAGACTGGGTAGTTGGCCAGCCTTTTTTCTCCTGCTATGCTTGTGAAACATGTGCATCTGGAGGGGATAATTACTGTAATTATATTCGTGTACTGGGTGTCCATGCCAATGGATCTATGGCTGAGTACGTAAAGATTCCTGCTAAAAAGCTCATCAAAGTAAATGATCAATCTGACATGAAGCTGGTGAGTTTAACGGAACCTCTTTCGATAGGTGTTCACAGCATTACCAAAAGCGAATTGAAGATCGGGGATACTGCCGTTGTTATTGGTGGGGGAATCATTGGTATGATGACGGCAATAGCTGCTCGTGTAGCTGGTGCCTCAAAAGTGGTTGTGTGCGAGGTGAATAAATTCCGCCTTGACTTTATCAGAAGCCTGGGTTTTATTGCCATTGATACAGGTGATCCTGCAAGTGTTGAAGAACTCATGGATCTCACAGATGGTGTGGGTTACGATAAAGTGTACGAAGCCACAGGCACTGCTTTTGGCGTCAAGTTAATGACACAGATTGCCAAACGTGGCGGTATTATCGTTCAGGTGGGTATTTCTACTCAGTCGCATCCAATTTATATTCGTGCCTTTTCCGATAAGGAAATCCAGGTACGAGGTGTTAGGCTGCAAACCTTCTCTGACTACCGAACTGCACTTAATATCATCGAGTCTGGCCGAGAGGATGCTGCTATGAAGCGGATGATTTCAAACATTTACCCCTTAAAGTCTGCAGCTGATGCCATGGAATTTCAGGTACATGATCTATCGCACTTTAAGGTTACTGTTGAAAACGATGCTTTCGACAGCTAACTGTGAACGAGTTAAAGAGGAGTATTAGCGTGAAACCTAATGGATTAACTGCTAGTTTAGGGAGCATAGCGGAGCTGACAGTTGCGCGCGGAGATGCGAATTACGCAAACCGATTGCTAAAGCTGCCTATTTCCTATGAAACCTATAAACAAATCAAAGAATCTGCCAGAGCTCTGGCAGTAACGAATAATTTCAAGGAAGTTATCGACTACTTCAAAGTACCTGACGACGAGGTGCCTCAAGGGTTTAAGGTCGGTTACGAACTTGAAAAGGATGGTGTTCTACGGGCGGACTTGATCAGGGATATTTCCTATGACAAGAACAATGAAAAACGTCCGACCAAGGTACTCTTTTCAGCAGATTCTGCCAACCCATATGAGATTGTCCATATAAAGAATTTGGTTGCAAATCTTACATGTAACCCGGCAATTATCTACAATCTCTTTATCAATAACCCCAAGGCTAATTACAAAGGGGAATTTAAAACACGTGATGAAGTTATGACAGAAATTGCCAGGATATTGGGTCCAGGTTGCGACATAAGCGTGGAGCTGAATGATCCCTTCCGGGTTTCTGATGCAGAGCTGCTTGAAGAAGCTGAGAAGTTCCGGGAAATGTTAGGCAAGTGGCGCGTTGTGATTAAGGTTCCGCATACCGGCCCAGTCAATGCGAAAAATGTTGAAGAGCTGCTTACAGGGGATAAGCTTTTTGCCCGTGGTTATGCCGGCGGAGAAAACGTAGATCGTTTACGTGGTCATAACATGGCCCTGCTGATGAAAGAGCATGGGTTTAGGGTGAACTTTACCCTGATGTTTGAGCCTTACCAAACAGCATTAGCGCTCCAGGCCAAGCCTTACTTTATTAACAGCTTTGTAATGTTCAGGCAGACCCAATCTGCCAGAATCAAAGGCTTGCTTGCGGCTTATCAGGCTAGCGGCGACGATGCCTTTTTAGGGGATTTACGCAAGTACATGGTAGATAATGACTACCTGTCTTCGCAGGACACAAGCCTTGATCTGGCTACTGTGCGCAGTCGTGCCGAATGGCTTATGAAGTACCGCGGTTTTGATGCAGACCGACCTGACGGTTACGAAGGTTTGGACGGGATACGCCACAATCTTCGAGTCATGAAACAATGTAACCTTGGAGATACCAGGCTGATTATTTGTAACTTCCAGGGCGACACCCTTTATCCGTATATTGATAAAGTGCTTACTGAACCTGAGTTTGAAGATGTCTTGGATCGGATAGTTATCACTACTGCTCCAGAGCATCTTTCTCAGTTCATGTCTTCGCCTTTAATCGTTCAGTTCCATCGGCGCTTCATGAACGCTGCCAGTGGGCAGTCCTAAGAGGAAGGCTGGATTATGGATGCTGTAGTCCAAGATCTAAGTAAGAAAGTTGTTCTGATCACCGGGGCAGGCAGGGGCTTGGGTAAAGCCCTTGCCCTTGGTTTTGCTTCACGCGGCGCGGCAATTGCTTGCTTGGCTCGCTCATCCAATGAAATTGAAGCAGTAGCCCAGGAAATTGAAGCTGGAGGCGGACGGGCAGTTGCTGTTACCTGTGACGTAACCTCTTTGGAATCCCTGGAAACAGCTTATAAGAGAGTGGCTGATGAACTGGGTGGAATCGATATTGTTTTCGTCAATGCCGGGGTCAATAATGTTCGTGAATTGATTGGAGAAGATGACCCCGAGCTATGGCGAAACACAATCGATATCAACTTAACAGGTGCTTATTACACGATGCGCGCTGCCATACCTTATCTTAAGGCAAGGGGTGGCGGTAAGATTATTACCATTGGTTCAGGCCGTGGGCATAGGGGCGATACCACCGGTTCATCTTATGCATGTTCAAAGGCAGGCCTTTGGATGCTGGTGCGTGTATTGGCACAGGAACTGCGGCCCTATAAGATTGCTGTAAATGAACTAGTACCTGGTCCGGTGATGACAGCTATGAATGCTAAGTTCTCCAAAGATAAAATCGACCCGATATTTATTGAAGGCAAGGAATGGGTTAAGGAACCGGAAGACATCCTGCCGATTGCTTATTTCATCGTTTCTTTGCCCAATGATGGTCCAACGGCTCAAACGTATAGCTTGATGGCTCGGGAAATGTAGGTGAAAGTAAAAAAGAAATGAGTTTACACCAGTATCTGCTAGTTTTTGGGATCATCCTGCTGAGCAGCTTTGTGCACTCAAGTGTATCTATTGGCTTCTCTGTGTTTGCAATGTCTTTGCTGCCCTTGGTGATGCCATTAATTACTGCCGTTGCAGTAGGCAAAGTTGCGATGCTGGTTTTAACGATCATTTTGGCTTACCGATTGCGTAAGCATATCAATTACCGCTTTATGGTCGTTCCGACAATAGCGGCTATTGCGGGAAATACCTTAGGCATCCAATGGCTTATGACCGTGGATGCCTCAGTTCTCATGGTTGTTTTAGGGTTTACACTGTTGGTCATTGGTTTATATAACATGTTTGTTAAGAAAAAGCCGCAGATTAAACCCTCCTTGGTGGCAGGTATCGTGTTTGGATTTGTATCAGGAGTTGTAGGTGGACTGTTTAATCTTGGCGGAATTGTGCTCTCGCTATATTTCTTTTCCGCCATTGAAGAAAAGCACGAATACTCTGCATCACTGCAGTCATCTTTTGTCCTCAGTGCATCTTACAGCGTCTTCCTGCATCTGATTCGCGGGAACTTTAGTTCACCGGAAATACCTTCGGTTCTAGTTGTTGCACTGATAAGCATGGGTTTGGGATGTTTGTTGGGTACTAAGGTGTTTGACCGCATCAGCAAGGAGACCCTGGGAAAACTGTCCTATGCCTATATGATCATTATGGGCATCTTTATGGTGTCAGGATTAAATAAGATTTAGAAACAGGAGATAATAAATAATGAAAATTGCTATCGCTGCAGATTTTAATGCTCACGATTTGAAAGATGCAATCAAGAAACATCTTGAAGGTTTAGGTCATGAAGTTTTTGATTATTCAGGCGAAAGAGAAGCCAAGCATCTTTTCTACGATATTGTTCCCCCTGTTGTTGAACCCATTCAAGAATCCAAGATAGATTTTGGTATTTTGATCTGCGGTACGGGTATGGGCGTTTCACTTTTTGCCAACAAATATAAGGGCATCTATGCAGCCCCTTGCGAAAGCGTTTATGCAGCAAAGAAAGCCCGGGTAATCAATAATGCTAACGTGCTCACCATGGGCGCCTGGATTGTTGGACCGACCATGGCTTGTGAGATGGCAGAGACATTCATCACCCACAGCTTGGGTGAAGGACTGGAAGACTGGCGCAAGAAAAACGTAGCATCCTTCTACCAGAAAACAATTGACCTCGAAAACGAGCATTTTAAGTAAGAAGAAGGAGTAGAAACTTATGAAGACTGCTGTACTACGCGGTGTAAGGGACCTCGTTATTGAAGATAGGCCAATACCAGAAATTGGAGATGATGATGTTCTTATTCGCAATGAATATGTAGGCATCTGTGGTTCTGATCTGCATTTTTACAACGAGGGCGGAATTGGCGTGGCTAAAATTTATGAACCGCGGGTATTGGGACATGAATCGGTTGGCCGAGTTGCTGCCATGGGTAAAAACGTTACTGGGCTAAAGGAAGGGGATAATGTTATTTTAGACCCTGGGATTAGCTGTGGTCACTGTGAGTACTGCAGGACCGGACACTATAACCTTTGCCCCGTTACCGTTAAAAAATTCCTAGGAAACCCTTGGACCGACGGCGTTTTTCAGGAATATATTAGTTATCCTCAGCATTATGTTCAAAAACTGTCGGACGACTTTCCAAAGTTACGGGCTGTGATGATTGAACCCTATGTGGTGGCATTGCATGCCGTTTCGCAGAGCAAAGCACACTATGGGCAAAATGCAGTAGTCTTGGGTTCGGGTTGTATTGGGATAATGACCATGATTGCCCTCAAGCAACACGGAATCCATCAAATATTTATGGTTGATGTAATCGATAATCGCTTGGCAATGGCTCAGCAGTTTGCAGATGTTAAAACTTTCAATCCCCAGCGGGAGAATCCGGTAGAGCGCGTAATGGAGCTTACCAATAACGAAGGCGTTGACTTGGTTTTTGAAACTGCTGGCAGCCTGATTACACAAGGTCAAACAGTGGAGTATGTTCGCAAATGTGGCATGATAACCTTTGTAGGTTTCTCGAATGGCGAAAGTGTACCTTATGATATTAGCACCCTAATGCGCCGTGAAGCAACGATAACCACAGTTTTCCGCTATGCTAACCAATTCCGAAAAGCGATCCATGGCCTTACTCAAAACCCTGTTCCCCTTGAGAATATGATTAGTCAGATTTATCCTCTTGAGGACATTAAAAAAGCTTTCGATGAGAATCTTCAGGATAAGGAACGGGTAATTAAAGCTGTGATTCAAATTTAACGGATCCCCCAGTTATTAAGAAAGAAGGTATATGTGAAAGACCTGCCTCTCGATGAGATCAAGATATTTTTACCTTGTTACCAGCCTATGGACCAAGCTCCTCCAAACCTCACACTGGAGGATCAAAAGAGAATCTACCGCACGATGGCCTTAATTCGTGAATTTGAGTTTAGGGTGCGGGAACAGTGGAGAGCGAACAAGATCCGGGGCCTGGCTCATGCTTATTACTATGAAGAAGCCATTGCGACCGGTGCTTGCTATGCCCTTGAAAAAGGTGATTACATCACGAGCACGCATAGAGGACATGGTCATGTTTTGGCCATGGGTGCTTCGCCACGCAAGATGATGGCTGAGTTGTTCGGTAAGCAAGAGGGCTATAACCACGGCAAAGGCGGGTCGATGCACATCGCTGATGTGGAAGCTGGTATTTTAGGAGCTACGGGCATTGTGGCCAGCGGTATTGCTCCGGCAACCGGCGCCGCACTTTCGGCCAAATTGCTTAAGAATAATAAAGTTTCTCTAAGCTTTTTTGGAGATGGAGCTACCAATGCTGGTCCCTTCTCAGAATCTTTAAATATGGCAGCTGCTTGGAAACTTCCTGTGATCTTCTTGTGTGAAAACAATGGCTGGGCCATTGGAACGGATTTTTGCAGGGTATCTACCGATGCCCCAATCTATAAACGTGCAATTGCTTTAGGTTTGCCGGGAGTTCAAGTAGATGGCTTCAACGTCTTCGAAGTTTACAAGGCAGTTAAAGAGGCTGTAGACCGCGCCCGTGCGGGTGAAGGCCCCACGCTGGTAGAGGCGGTTGCTACGCGAATCTTGGGACATCATGTGGGCGATGAACAAAATTATCGTGATACTACCGATGTTCAAGTCTTATATCAAATTGAGCCGCTGCTTCGCATGGGTAATTTCCTCAAGACACAAGGCGTTACAAAAGATGAATTAGATGCAATTCAAGCAGAGGTTGTAGAAATAGTTAAGGACGCAATCGACTACGCTGAAAACCACTGTACTGAGCCTGGGCTGGAAACCCTGTACCGGGATGTGTATGCAAATAATGAAATCATTCTCTGAGAGGAGCTACGCTTATGACTATTAAAACTGTTCGTGAAGCATTAAACGAGGCTTTCTTCGAAGAGATGCGACGAGATCCTACTGTGATAGTGATGGGATGTGATGTTGGTGTAAAAGGCAATCCCTTTGGTATTACCTTGGACTTGTACAAAGAGTTTGGGCTGGATCGGGTTATTGATACCCCCATCTCCGAGCCTTCATTTACCGGGATTGGAGTTGGAGCTGCGATCACAGGGTTGCGGCCTGTTGTTGAAATTATGTTCTGCGATTGGGTTACATTAGCCATGGACCAAATTGTAAATATGGCAGCTAAGATGCGCTATATGTTTGGCGGTAAGCTTGAGATGCCCTTGGTAGTTCGGGTGCCTATTGGGGCTGGCGGTGGTCAGGCTGCACAGCATAGTCAGTCTTTGGAAGCATGGTTCAATCACGTTCCAGGTCTGAAAATTGTTGCACCCAGTACACCTGCTGACTTTAAAGGCCTGTTGAAAGCATCCATCCGCGATGACAATCCAGTTATATTTTTGGAAAACAAACGCACCTATGCAGTTAAGGGTGAGGTTCCTGAGGGTGAATATTTGGTTGAAATTGGAAAAGCTGCTGTACCACGGTCTGGCGACGATCTTACGATCGTATCCTATTCGAGCATGGTGGACATGTGCCTGAAGGCGGCTGATATAGCAGCTGAAAAGGGAATTAGTTGCGAGGTAATCGATTTACGCACTTTACTCCCTCTTGATTACGATTGTGTAATGCGTTCAGTTGAAAAGACTGGCCGGTTAATTGTTGCCCATGAGGCATCTCGCCGTGGCGGAATTGGCAGTGATATTGTGGCTGAGGTAATTGACCGCGGCTTTGACCTGTTGGATGCACCTCCAGTTCGCATCGGGGCTAAAAACATCCCTATTGCCTATAATGCAATACTCGAAGATGCTACTCTTCCCAGTATTCAGGATATCGTAGATGCCATTGACCTGGTACTGAGTGATCGGTAGGAGGGCTGACTATGCCGAAATATTTGACGATGCCAAAGATTGGAATGAACATGGTGGAAGGGGTGATTACCAAATGGCTGATCGCTCCGGGAGACCATGTTGAAAAAGAGCAGGTAATTCTGGAGTCCGAAACGGATAAAGCAGTTCAGGAGATTGTCGCTACCGAATCAGGAGTAGTACACAAACTTCTGGTAGCCGAAGGAGATACTGTCCCGATCCAAGCTAAGATTGCGGTTCTGCTTGAAGAGGGTGAAGATGCAGCAAGCATTGTGCTGGAAGGTGATACTACAATACGCGTTGATAAACGCGAAACACCTGTATCTGTAGTTCCAGAACCTCAGACCAAGCCTGTGAAAAAAGGTGCTAAACTTCGCATCTCTCCCTTGGCACGCAAAACAGCAGCCAATTTTGGGATTGATATTAATGAACTATCTCCCAGGAAGTCAGGATTACGGATTACCAAGGCAGATGTACTCAAGTACTTAAAGGAACCTGTAAAAGTTGAAAAACCTGTTGAGGAACAGACTGGTCAGTTTCTGCCTTTTACTCCCACGCGGCGTTCGATCGCGGCTCATATGGTAAATAGTAATTGCAACAAACCGCGTGTGACGCTACAGGCTAGTGCAGATTGCGAAGGCTTGTTGGCTTGGAGACGAAGCTATGAGGATAGCGAACGGGTAAGTCTAAATGCATTATTGATGAAAATTGTTGCCTGGGCTCTCAGGGCTAACCCTCAACTCAATTCGATTTCAGCAGAAGACGGCATTGTGCTCTCGAATGAGATTAATATCTGCATTGCGATGGAAGTTCCTAAAGGATTGGTAACACCAGTTATTCGTAATGTTGATCGCCTGAATTTGCAGGAGATTACCAACCGAATATCGAAGCTAGCGCAGAAAGCTGAAGAAGGTAGGATTGAGATTAATGAATTGGAAGGGGGCACTTTTACGATAACAAATTTGGGTAGTTTAGGTGTCGAATCTTTTGACCCGATCATCAACGGGAATCAATGTGCGATCTTAGGGGTGGGGGCGATCCTTGATGTTCCTGTGGCTTACAATGGTGAGCTTGTTGTACGAAAACGCATTAATTACGGATTAAGCTTTGACCATGCAATGGTGGATGGCGCTGTTGCTGCAAGACTGCTCCGAGATATCAAAGCAGTAACAGAGAACCCGTTTTTGATCCTGAATCAACAATAATAGGAGAATGGAGAATACTAATGAATATAGATAAACAGACTTTTTTAAACCCAATCCAAATTGGCATGATCGTTGAAGATCTCGAACCCGTTGTAAAGAACCTTGAGGAAATCTTAGGTTTTGGCCCCTTTAGGATAGTAGATTTCCCTCCCGAGGGTCAAGATGTAAAAATGATGTATCAGGGAAAACCCGCTAAGTTTAAAGCAAAGTTTTGCTTTTTCGATATGGGAAACATTGAGCTAGAGTTGATCCAGCCAGTTGAAGGTGAAAACATCTGGTCGGATTTTCTAAAAGCGAATGGTGGCATGGGGCTGCATCATATTAAATTTAGTGTACCTAGGCATGAGCCAATCAGAAAGTATTTCGAGAGCAAGGGTATTAATATCTCCCAGATGGGTGCATCTGTAGGAAAGAACCTTGGTAAAGAGTGGGTCTTTTATGATACCGAGGATAAATTAGGCTTTGCAGTGGAATTGATGAACAGCATCGTGGATGCTGCCACCGACGGCAAGGATGATTAGGAATAAGCCTAAGGCATTGCGTAATGAGTAATGATCTCAATGGAAAGACGGCTTTCATCACAGGGGGCGCCCGGGGAATAGGCGCTGCATCAGCGAAATTCCTCGCTAAAAAAGGCGCCTCGATTGTTCTTGCTGACTTGGATTTAGAAGAGGCAGAAAGGGCTGCAGCTAAGCTTTCCGCTGAAGGCTTAAATGTTATGGGTTTATATCTGGATGTCAGCGCTACCGAGACAATAGAATCAGTTGTTGAAAAGGTTTTAAATAAGTTTGGTCAGATCGACATCTTGGTGAACAATGCAGGGGTACTTAATTCGACCCCCTTCCTTGAGACAGACTTGAAGACCTGGCAACGCACTCTTGCAATCAACCTTACTGGAGCATTTGCTTGTTCTCGACTAATTTTACCTGTGATGATCAATCAAAAAGCCGGCAGGATTGTTAACATTGCTTCGATTGCAGGCTTGAATGGAGGCCCAATTGTTGGACCGGATTACGCTGCTTCGAAAGCTGGTTTAATTAGTCTTACAAAATCGCTGGCTCGTGTGGGTGCACCTCATAATATAACCTCTAATGCGATATGTCCTGGTTATATTCTTACCGATATGACCCGTGAACGCGAGGATAACCCTGCATCTGTTCCTTTGAAAAGGCTTGGGACACCCCTGGATATTGCCCGGGTAGTGTACTTCTTTGTTTCGGAACTCGGTTCCTATGTTACTGGTACGACACTGGAGGTCGATGGCGGCTTGACGATGCGCTGACATTGGTACCCAAACCAACACTAAGAAAAGGGGCTGCTCTGGCAGCCTCTTCGTAGTTAAACTCATGAAACGAGTGAGACAAGAAAACGCCCTTTATTCAGGCGGTTATGACTTTTGCAATATCCGTAGCTTATGAACTAGGATTAGGGAATAGTCTGGATAGAATTATTATCTTGAAAAGGATAAGGTGCCTGCACAGCTATTTCTGTGCCGCTGCCCAATCCACTGATGATGTTTAATGAACTGCACAAATTGCAGTTATGCATTTTTGAATGCATCAGTAACGACGAGCAAGGACGTGCACAAGAGTTTACAAAAACCTAATCTCATCACGATAATATTTAAAGTCATGTTTCAGACGCGAGCGAGGGTTACAGTAAATTGTACTCTTAGGACTCATTCCTAACACCCTGAGCTGAAAACAACTCAATCGTCTCAATAGGACGCCGACCCTGATTACGATAGCCCTGGTGTGGTCGCTCGGTATTGTAGTGGACCAACCAGGCGTCTAAATCTACCTGAAGTGCTTCCACAGATTCGTACAGCTTCGTGCGAAAGGCGATGCGGAAGAATTCGTCCAGGACCGTTCGGTTGAAGCGCTCAACAAACCCATTCGTTTGCGGTCTGCGCACCTGGGTCTTGCGGTGCTCGATGTCATTGAGCTCCAGATAGAGTTCGTATGGATGGGTGTCTTTCCCGCAAAATTCACGCCCATTATCGGTCAAGATCGCATCCACCGGTAGCCCTTTTTCTTTGTAAAAAGGTAGGACGTCATTGTGGACAACTGCTACTGCTGCTTCTGGCTGTTTGGTGGTGTGCAGAAAGCCAAAGGCATAGCTGCCATAAGTATCCACGACTGCGTGCAAGTAGACCCGCCCCACGCCCTTGAGCACACCGACATAAAACGTATCTTGGGAAAGCACTTCCCCCGGCCGGCTGCTCTCGATATGCCGCTCCCGGAAGCAGGGATTGGCCTTCTCGATCCAGGCCACTTGCTGGGGGCTCAACTCGATCTGGTGTTCGAGACTTCGCTCTTCGAGCTTGAGTAGCCGCTCATAGCGAGTACCCATCTCATGCTTGTTGAGGATATTCTGAATGGTGGGATAACTGATTTTGATCCCTTCAAGAGCCAGGCTGTCGCACAGCTTGTTGCATCCCCATGTGGGGTGTTCCAGGCTAAGTTCCAAGATCCGCTCTACTTGCTCGGGAGGTGTGGTGAGAGGATTGGATTTGGGTATGGGAGGGAGATCCTTCAATCCCTCGATCCCGTGAGTCTGAAACCTGCGCTTGTATTCGTAGAATTGGGTGCGCGAAACCCCGCGCTGGCGGCAAGCCTCGCTAACATTGCGCAAACTCTCTGCCAGCTGCAAGACACTCAGTTTCTGATGTGCTACTCTTAATCCTGCGTCCATCGTGATCTCCTTGTATAATTCTACTAGTTATTCACGATGTTAGGTATGTTTCACTAGAGTACAAGTAAATTATTGAAGAATAACTAAATATAGTATCGAGTGTGTTGTCGCCATTAATAACCAGACAATTTACATAGGCAGACTAATCCCACCATTTAATCTGTGCCGTTACATGTCTTCTTATTTCAACAAATCTTGGATCGGTAAAATCGCGCGGTCGGTCTAAATCTACGAGAACTTCTTCTTTGATTCGAGCAGGTTTATTTGTCAAAATAATAATTCTTTGTGCTAAATACACGGCTTCTTCGATATTATGAGTGATAAAAACAACAGTACTTTGAAACTCCTTCCAAAGTTTAATCACCTCGTCTTCTAAGTAGTAACGCATTTTTATGTCCATTTGTCCATAAGGTTCATCCATTAACAATAAGTCAGGATATAGTACGAAAGCTCTACCGATGATGACACGTTGCTCTGTGCTAGCAGAAAGTTGATGGGGGTAGTTCTTTCTGAACTTTTCGAGTCCTAGGAGGCTAATAACTCTTTCGACACGGTTTTCTATCTCTTCAGTCGGAATCTTCTTAATTTTTAGGCCTATCCTCAAATTATTTTCTACAGTTAACCATGGATAAGCAGAAGGTTCTTGCATTGCAAAGGAAATGTTATGAATCTTTGGATCAGCTGATTTGCCATCTATCAGCAAGTCTCCAGAAGATGGGGGGATTAATCTTGTTAAAAGATTTAAAAAAGTTGTTTTCCCACAGCCAGTAGGTCCTACTACGCAAACAAATTCCCCCCTCTTCACGTTGAACGATATATCGTCCAATACGTGAAGATCACCAAAATACTTTGTGAGGTTCTCAACTTTGATTTTAATATTGCTGTCTGTGGTAGTTTTATCATATTCCATTTGGTTTCTCTCTCACTATTACTTGATAGTTATAAGGCCAAATCTGTATTGGCAGATATTATTTTGCGATACTCAAGGAATTTGGGATCTATTAAATCCCTGGGTCTGTCAATGTTAATCTCATAGATATCCTTTACTCTTGCAGGACACTCTGTAAATAAGATAATGCGATCACCTAAATAAAGGGCTTCTTCTATATTACTAGTCACAAATATGATGGTTCTTTTCTCCGCCTCCCATATTCGTAATATTTCATTTTGCATACTGTATCTTGTTTGGGCGTCTAATTGACCGAATGGCTCATCCATGATAAGTATTTCGGGGTCGTCTGCATAAGCTCTTGCAATTCCAACACGTTGTTTCATTCCACCAGATAATTCGTGACCATAACTTCTCTCAAAACCCTTCAAGCCAACGAGGTCAATGTAATAAGAGGCTTTTTGACGGCGTTCTGTCTTATTTACCCCCCGTAGCTTTGGGCCAATTTCCACATTCTCTATAACAGTCTTCCATTGCAAAAGCCCAATTTTTTGAAAAACCATAGTAATTTTTGGGCTAATCCCCGCAACTTCCTCTCCATCTAGCAATATTTTCCCATTGTCTGGCGGGATCAAACCAGAAATCAGATTTAAAAGAACGGTCTTCCCACAATGTCCGGGGCCTAATAAAACGAGGAATTCATTGTTCTTAACATCCAAGGAAACATCACTAACAACGAGACGTTCCTCTTTATTCCGTAAACTGAATGACTTGCTAAGATGCTGAACACTTAATCTTATCGAGTTTTTCGTTTCCATGGACAAATTAACCTTTCTACACGGTCTATAACAACAGTTAATGCAGCACCAACCAAACCAATGGCAATCATCCCCACCATAATTAGAGGAATATCGAAAAACTCAGTTCCACGAGTAATCAAGAAACCTAGACCTTCTTTCGCACCAATCATTTCTGCCGCTAACACGGTCATCCATCCTGCACTTGTGGCATTACGGATGCCGGCAAAAACCGCTGTTAAAGAACTAGGAATGGCTATTTCCGTAAGTAGTTGCCTGCCATTCGCATTGAACATCCGACCAACGTCCAAGTCCAGGGGGGGAACCATTTTTATCCCTGTATACGTATTTACAACGATTGGCATAAGAGTACCAATAAACACTATTAATACTTTAGGAAACTCTCCAATTCCGAACCACATAATGATTATAGGTAACCAAGCGATGGGTGGTATTGGGCGAATAAGTTCGAAGAGGGTTCCGAAAATCGCTTCCAATGATCTATTCCAACCGATCATTATTCCAAAAGACACGCCAAGAATCGTAGATAAACTTAGCGCAATAAAGACCCGCCGAAGACTTGCCCATATATGTCCAAAAATATTAAAGCCATTGACTGGCTTGATGAAGATGAGTATTAAGCGATCAAACACTTGACTAGGAGACGGAACTAATTCAGTGTTACCCCTTGAAGCAATTACCCATAGTAAAAAAAGCAAACCGATCGAAATAAATGGGAGAAAAGTATCAGCGAGACGTTTACGAAAAGGCAAAGAACTGTCCCTTGTCATTATGCCCTCCAGGGTATTACAAGTTCTTCGAGTTTAGAAAAAATCCACGTAAAAATAAAACCCAGTACTCCAATAACCACCATTCCAAGGAGTATGATGTCCGGACGTGAATACTGCCGCCCCATTGAGATCATGTAACCTAAACCTGCGTTAGCGGCCAGAAGTTCTGCTGCAACTAAAGTTCCCCATGAATTCCCTAGCGCGATCCTTATTCCCGCAAATGCCATTGGTAGTGCAGATGGGATGCCAACTAGCCGAAAGATTTCAAAATTGGAGGCACCGTAAGTTTTAGTCACACGAATTAATATCTCACTTGTCTGTGTAATCCCAGTGTATGAATTGATTACACAAGGAACGAAGGCAGAGAAGAAAATAATCATTGCCTTTGCACCAAGACCTATTCCTACCCAGAGAATTGTCAATGGTATCCAAGCAATCGGTGGTATAGGCCTTATTATTTCGAATATAGGCCTAACAAAACGATCTACAGGCTTATACCAACCCATGAAAAAGCCTAGAGGGGTTCCTATGAAGACAGCTGCAAAAAAACCTGTTAGAGACACCTTTAGGCTTACCAGGGCGTTGGTTGTGATTGTTGCTCCATCAGGTTTGACACTGGTTAACTTGTCAATAAAAACTCTAGCAATTTGCAGTGGATTGGCTAAGACTTTAGTTGGAACAAGCTGGTAATCAACTACTATCTGCCAAAGTATTAGGAAAACAGTAACGCTCATGATTGACAAAAGGGTATATTTTGTGTTATTGTCTTCGAGTCTCTTTTTTTGTTTAACATTCATTGTCTTCATTAATGGTTCTCCTTATACGTCTACATACAATCCAAATTTACGACGGTAAATAAAGAAAAAACTTCAAAATACACTTATCTTTTTAGTCAATATAGTTGAAACAAGGCAACAACAATATAGTTTTTGATAGTTCGGCATGTTTTAATCCATAAGAAATTCAAGCACTCTGCTACTCTATATATGATTGTGCATAACATTCTCAAAAAGAGCATCCAATTTCTAGTAGCTTGGATAATAGTTTTGGGGTAGAAAAGCCTATTGTGGTGTGACCCCACCACAATAGGCTAAGCCCATGTGTTTATTGACTATTTGAGTGTATTGTAGACATTCTCGATAATGTCCGTCCTGAACCATCCATTTAAAAGTTCGTCCAGGTGTTCTGGTTCATAGCTTCCGTACTGGACAAAGAAATTAAGTGGATCGTAAAAGAAGGATTCTGCAAACGTCATTTTTCCATCACTTGTCTTTTCCGTTGAGAACTTATAGGCTTCTTCGATAGAGAGAGGTCTGTCAGTATGCCATAATTGACTAGACATTTCAAAGGTGGAGCGGATACCTTGTGATTCATTCCATTCTACAAACCAATTGACTGCCTGAGTCCAGTTCTCCTCAGAAGAGGTTATCCATTCTAATGTTGCAAAATAGGCTGACGCAAATGCTTGGACAGCATCAGGTTTCTCTTCCAATGCCTTAGGTGTAGCCATCATTGCATTTACTAGTGTTACCCCCACATCGGAGGCTTTGATGACATTGATGAATCTCTTGTCTGTGCCATAGTCTCCAAGATCTTCTGCAAATGAATAACTTGCAGAAAAACCAACTACATCACCTTGACCAGCTCGAAAAGCCGTGTTGCAGTTGGGGGTATCCATGTGAGTTAGTTTAAGATCCTCCATATTCAGTCCCATAAGGTCCACAGCTCGAGTTAGAGTATAATGTAACGGCGTTCCCATGGGCAATAGGACTTCTTTTCCACGCCATGTATCCGCGGTCCCAACCCAAGTAAAGTCATTTTTTTCCTGGATACCTGCTAGTAAGATGTCGCTATCATTTCTAACAAAATACCTTTGTGCTCCCATATCATAATTTGTTACCGCAATCACGGGAGCTTTCGTATTAAAGATCCCTGAAAGTACACCTCCGAGCCCGGTTGTGCTAACATCCCAGGCATTGCCAACACCGGCTTCCGACATTACCATCCCATTTGGGAATACTGCGTAACTCTGATTTATATTTAGTTTCTCATATGCCCCAAGTTTTTCCATGACAATTGTCACAGCAGAATGTGCTCCCCCAGCTAGCTGACCAACGACTAAATCGGTTTTTTGTTCTAATGGTTGAATTTTTTCATAGATTGTAGTCTCTACGGCACTTACAGGGTCTATTATAGGTTCATTTGCAAGGGCTGCTGACTCTTCAGGCGAATTATCTAAGGCTTTTCCTTCGCATGCTGTTAATCCCATTGTAAATACCAAACATAATGCTAGTACAAAAAATAACTTTTTCACTTTACCTCCAGTAGTTGAATAACTCTCTTTCATGAATAGATTATGCGAACGTTTTATCTTGTTCTGCACGAAGTTGAGCAATAAATGAACTAGAATCTAGTTGTACTGAAGAATAGTCGATAACCTCTCCTTTTTTTATATCTCTAATAACTTTTGTCTTCGAATTCACTAGACCCAGAGGAAGGGCCTTAATTTCCTTAGCTTTTTCAAATATTTCTATCATTCCGTAAACTGTATAACCACCAATACTGTCAAGCATCTCTCCGGTTTTCAGATCTCGTTTCGCAATAGCGATTGTTTCGCAGATTGGTTTACCTTTTGAAACTATAGTGGGGGCTTTTTCAATGACTGCTGCTGCAATCGAGAGAGGTGTCTCTAGGCTACACAAATGATATGGTCTAAAGAGAGTATAGTTTGGTCCGTTTCCCATTCTCATGTAGCGCATTGATTCGTTTATTTCTAGATCTTTATGTGATACTATTGCGAATACTCCAGGTGCAACCCCATTTACATAATCTACAACCCCATATCGGTTAAGTATTCCCCCTTCAGATTTCAAGAGGAATACTTGGTTTAGCCCTTCTATATTGGAAGAAGGTCCGTGGGCACCTCTGACATCACAAATCAACCCTGTCGCGTTGGCAATAGCTGTCAGCTCAACCATTGTTTTAGACCCCTCTTTAAAAGAACATAACATTTTCGGATTCATATTAAATTTTGAGGCTTCATCAGCAACTTTATCAGGAGTACATTCCCTATCGATTTTGTGATTCTGTCCTTTTCCCAATATTCGAACATCAAAGCCTAAAACAGTCGAAAAATTAAATAGCTCAATAACAGCTCCTGGTTCGTCACCTGCAGAGCCAGTGTAAACCACATCTTTTTGATCTGCATACCGCTTTAAAAGGGGACCAATAGTTACATCGGTTTCCACATTAAGCATAACCACATGTTTGTAGCAATGAATTGCCTTGTAGGCAAACTTAGCTCCGATTTCTGGTACACCAGTAGCCTCGACGACGACATCGACAAAGTTAGACCTTGTAATGAGGGACATATCTTCTGTCACTACGAATTTTCCAGATAGAAGTGCCTGATCTGCTACTTCATCTTTGTTAGTGATTGTGAAGCATTCGTTTGATAAACCAGCCTTACTGAATGCTGATGTTGCATTACTAAGGTCAATATCGCAAATGATTACTGGCCTCATTCCTTTCGTTCCAAGCAATTGGGCAACAAGTCCTCGACCTTGTTGTCCAATGCCAACAATTCCTACACGGATAGGATTATTACTTTCTTCTAGAGATAGAAGCTTGCTAGGTAAGCTATACATAAACCTCCTAAAGGGGATCCTAAATAAAAGAATGGCATTTTAAGAAGTTCAATTTAGTATCAAAGTGAAATATCAACAACAGCACTCAAATGCAAAATAAAGAACATAATGTAATCGTTTACATTCAGATAATACTATCGACTCTTGGATTTGTCAAGGTTAGAATAATTGAATGAAACCTGCTATTTGTACAATTATTTGTTTTTTACGAGGAATTAAACACTTTAATGCTTCATATGCCAGCAGTATTTTTTGGTATTCTCAACCACATAATCATTTTAGGTGTAGTAAATGTAAATGTTTACTAAAGGAATTACTGTTTTAACATTACTCTTTTATCCGTCTATTGTCACTAAGATTGAGTTTATAATTAGATGAATTCGGTTTTCGTGTTTAGAGAGCGGTATATTGTGAAAAAAGAGGTAGTTGAAAGAAAACCTACGATATCTGATGTAGCACGGCTAGCTGGAGTAAGCATTGCTACCGTTTCTAGGGTCATAAATAACACAACCACTGTATCTGAAGAAACTAAGAAAAAAGTTGAGGTTGCAATTCAAAAATTGATGTTCTCGCCAAACATTGCGGCTTCAGCGTTACGTGGTGGCTTATCAAGGGTGGTTGGATTCATCTCTCCGAGAATTTCCAATGTAAGTAATATGCGTATTGCTGCTGGTATTGAGTCAGTTCTATCTGAGAACGGGTTTAGCCTTTTTATTGTGAGTTCGAACAATGACCCGGAAAAGGAGATAGAAACATTATATTCTTTGCAGAAACGATTCGTTGACGCCATAATTGTATCGACTTCTTTGAACGATCCATATCCTTTGATCCAAATTAGAAATGCGGGTATTCCTGTAGTTCTAGTTGACAGATACATGGAAAAAGTAAATATCCCAAGAGTACAACAGAATGGAATTGAGGCTTCCTATAATATTACCAATCACCTTATTGAGAATGGTCACAGAGATATTGCAGTTATGAATGGCCCTATGAGATTGAAAGTTGCTGAGGACAGGTTTAGAGGCTTTCGCAACGCGATGAACAGTGCTAAATTATCAATACGAGAGGATTACATACTGGAAGGTAATTACGACGCAAACAATGCTTATAATGCGACCATGAACATGTTAAAGGAGATACCATCGAAAAATCTGCCGACAGCAATTTATGTAACCAGTGAACAAATGACTTATGGCTTTTTTCGAGCAATATCCGAATTCGGCATGAAGGTTCCAGATGATATTTCTATTGTATCTTATGGTATTGTCAAGACATTTGAACCGTTCGGCCTTATAATCTCAGGAGTTGATCACAATTATGAAGAATTAGGAATAAGGGCTGCAAACTTATCTTTAAATTTGATGGAGAGTCAGCAAATTCAGGACGATTCTTGCATCATAGTAGATGCTGAAATCCTTCTAGGTAACTCCGTAAAAAAAATGGCTCTATTCTAGCTGCTTGACAATTCTGATCATGATCTAATAATCATCCTGAAACAGTTATTATTTTTGACAATTTAGCTGGTACAAGATTGATGAATTTTTATAAGGGTAATCGACCTTATTCATGTTTTGTTATTCGTCTTGGAAGAAGGTCGCTCTGGTATAATGTTTGGTATCACTTGTATTGTCAAAACTTCTGTGGGAACGGACTGAAGATATCAGTTCAAAAATAAGAAAATATGCCTGCTGACTGGCTAACGGAACCTAGATAGAGCCAGTGTGCAGGCTCTAAAAAAACTAACGGGATAGGAGAATTCAAGATGAGTTGGATAGAAGAACTTTTTAAGGTAAAAAAACCGATCATTTCTATGTTGCACTTGCAGCCTCTTCCTGGAGACCCAAAATTCACGCGGAACGATTCGATGAAAAGGGTAGTTGAGTTAGCAAGAAATGACTTGCATGCAATTCAAGAAGGTGGTGTAGATGGCATTATTTTTTCGAATGAATTTAGTCTTCCATATCAACGTCAGATGAGCTTTGTTACACCCAGTGCGATGGCACGTGTAATCGGCGAATTGCTCAGTGAGATTCAAGTGCCATATGGTGTGGATTGTATTTCGGATGGCTTGGCCAGCATTGAACTGGCTGCAGCTGTTGACGCAGCTTTCATACGAGGTACCTTCTCCGGCGTTTATGTGGGTGATGGTGGTTTTTATAACAATGACTTCTCGTATCTGATACGACGTAAGCACGCCTTAGGATTAGACGATCTTAAAATGCTCTACTTCCTGAATCCTGAATCGGATGTTAATCTGGATACACGTAAGTTGCCTGAGATTGCAAAATCCTTGATGTTCAAAGCAGCCCCGGATGCACTTTGTATTTCAGGTACAGCTTCTGGTCAAGGCGTCACTAATGACCTCCTGGCTTCCGTAAAACAGGCTGTTCCCGATAGCCTCGTTTTCGCGAATACCGGATGCACCGTCGACACGATTGCCGGAAAATTGGAAATCTGTGATGCCGCTGTGGTTGCTACCACCTTCAAGTTTGATGGCTACCTGTACAACGCCGTTGATGTGAACCGCGTAAAAGAGTTCATGGCGAAAGTGAAAGAATTTCGGGCGAAACTCTAAGCTTGGTTTTTAAAACTAACCGTGTTCCGATTATTCTGCCCCAGTATTTGCAAGTTTTTGCATGCCGGGGCAGATAAATACGGATAGGAATGTGCAGCACAAGAACCAAGCCCCACCGTACCGATGGGGGAGAGCCCTTAATGCAGAATTTTGCACTATAACCTCTGTTTCCTTGAGGATTTAAGGAAGGGCTCAAGGAGTAAAAAAAACATAAGATGTGATGGAGATTCTAGTGAAAAAATACTTGATGGGAATTGACAATGGTGGCTCGACGATAAAATGCGCTATCTTTGATTTGCAAGGGAAGGTAGTTGCATTATCCCGTCGTAGCTTGGGCATGATTACACCAAAACCTGGAATGACAGAGCGTGACGGCGATGAGGTCTGGTTGGCTAATATTGAAGTAATCAAGGAAGCGCTGGCCAAAAGCGGGATACAAAGTGCGGATGTCCTCGCGATTGGATTGACAGGCTATGGAAATGGGCTCTGCCTTGTAGACAAAGAAGGCAATCCAACAATGAATTGTATCGTCTCAACAGACAATCGGGGCGTAGATCACGTTGCTAAATTTATAGAAAACGGGGTAGAAAAAGCCCTCTATGAGTCCACACGTCAAACTCTTTGGTCCGCTCAACCGGCGATCCTAATCCCATGGCTAAAGGATAATTATCCCGAAGTTT
Source organism: Anaerolineaceae bacterium (assembly GCA_040772305.1). Taxonomy (GTDB): domain Bacteria; phylum Chloroflexota; class Anaerolineae; order Anaerolineales; family Anaerolineaceae; genus Mesolinea. The sequence continues at coordinate 50,917 of JAXGYK010000001.1, read as the reverse complement.
TGGCGAAAGCAGATTATGCTCTGGGAATTAAGGACTATATCCGTTTTAAGCTTACCGGAGTGGCAGGATGTGAGCCTACCGAGGCTTCTTCCTGGGGTTTGATGAATATTAAAACCTTGCATTTTGAACCAAAGCTCTTTGAGCTTCTGGATATTCAGGACTGTTTTCGTTTGATGCCTCCTTGTAATCCTGTAACCGATGTGGTCGGCAGCGTTTTGGAGGATGTTGCACAGCTGACTGGTTTAAAAGCTGGCACTCCGGTAGTTAGTGGTTTATTCGATGTAGATGCAAGTGCTTTGGCCAGTGGTATCTTGGATACGGATACGCTGTGCCTGATAGCAGGAACTTGGTCCATCAATGAGTACCTTACAACGGAACTGCGCGATAACTATCGCGAGACCACAAATTCCATATCGATGTCATTCCTGCCTGGCCACTATCTTGTAGAGGAATCGACTCCGACCTCCGCAAGTAATTTTGATTGGTTTGTCGAGAATTTTCTAGAGGTAGACCAGTCAGGCACAACGAAAGCTGCGCTCTACCAGGCCTGTGATAAACGCGTAGCAGAGATGCACCCCGCGGATAATGATGTCGTTTTTGTTCCTTATCTGTTTGCTTCTGCAACACATCCCGACAGTAAAGCCGGCTTTTTTAACCTGAGCAGCTTTCATAACCGTGACCATGTGATGCAAGCTGTTTATGAGGGAGTAGTTTTTTCGACGAAATTTAACGTAAATCGGCTGATGACCGGGAACAAAACCTTCCCGCATGCCAGACTCTCGGGAGGGGTAGCCAAATCTCCGGTGTGGACGCAAATGATGTGCGATGCTCTCCAAATCCCCATTGAGGTTCTTGCTGGGGCAGAACTTAGCGCCCTTGGTGCTGCGATGTGTGCAGGAATTGGAGCGGGAGTTTTCAACGATTTCCATGAAGCTGTGGATGCTATGGTTGAGGTAAAAACGGTTTACGAACCTCGCGATGAATACGCAGAGATTTACCAGAAGAAGTTCAGTGCGTACGAAAAAGCTCAGGCAGCGCTTGATTTCTTTCATTCCTGAGCATCAACGAACTGTCTAGGTTTGCCAAAACATAGCTCTGGATTAGTTGAAGAGGATTAATTCTTAAGTATCTGCTTGACTTGCGAGTTTATGGCATAAGAATTTTAGGTTGACGTGTTGTGACCATCCGTAGTATTTGTCCGCATTTTTTCATTTTCAGATGCGGCAATTAATATGAGGAGAACTTTGATATGTATACGATGCCCGTTTACCGATTAGGCATTTATGAGAAAGCATTGAAGCCAAAGCCTTTAGAAGAGATGTTTGCAGATGCTGCTAAGGCAGGATATGACAATTTTGAGATCAGCCTCGACGAAACCGATGAACGTCTTGCACGCTTAACTTGGCCACAAGACAAATTGAACAGTTTGAGAGATGCCGCAGAAGAATCTGGCATTCAGCTGTTCTCAGCTTGCTATAGCGGCTCGCGCCGATTTGCATTAGGGAGTACGAACAAAGAAGATGAGCGTGAAGCACTGGACATGCTCTCAAAAGCGATTGATTTTTCTGTTAATTTAGGAGTGCGTGTACTTCAGATTACTGGTTTTGATGTTTATAACGAACCTCAGTCTCAGGAAACTTCTGATCGCTACTTGAAAAACCTGTTTGTTGGTGCTGAAATGGCCGCCAGCGCAGGGGTGATGTTAGCTATTGAACCAGTAGAAGGCCACATTATGTCCGTTCGCAGAGCAATGGATTTTGTAACGCAGGTTAATTCGCCATGGCTTCAGGTTTATCCAGATCCTGCTAACATACTTGCAATGGGCTTTGACCCTGTTGAGGAAATGGCCATAGGGCAGGGCCATATCGTAGGCCTTCATTTGCGTGATGCAATCCCAGGTACCAGCTATAACATCCCATGGGGCGAAGGCAGTTTAGACTTTGTGGCCCTCTTTTACCAGTTGCAAGCTATGAGGTATAACAGCCCAATTCTCATAGAATACTGGTATGAAGAAGGCGATGATTATCTGCACAATGCCCGGGCTTCGCGGGAATTTCTGCTTCAAAAAATAGAGGAAGCACATAATAAATTCACTATGGAAAACAAAGGACATTAAGATGTTTGAAAAAGAAAAACTTGCGGTATTAAATACTGCCCGAAAAATGGAACACTATCAGCTGGTTTGCCTTTCTGGGGGAAATGTAAGCTTACGCACGGAGGATGGGAATTTTCTAATTACTCCTTCTGCTATGAAATACGACGAAATGGAACCGGAAGATGTAGTTCTCGTCGATGAAGAAGGCAAGGTTCTTGAGGGCATTCGTCGTCCATCTTCGGATACCGCGGCATTACTGTATATTTTTAAGCACATGCCAAATGTAAATGCAATAATTCATACACATCAGCCCTATGCAACTGCGGTGAGCTTGATCACTGATGTATTGCCAGCCTGTCTGACGACGGTAATCAATGAACATAATGGGCCTGTGAACGTTGCTCCTTTTACGATTTCTTCTGACGAAGGCATGGGGATAATGACTGTTGAGTATGCCAAGGGCTCGCTGGCAGTTATTCTGAAAAACCATGGTGTTGTTGCACTTGGGAAGAATCTTGACGAAGCATTGGGCTCGGCTGTGTATCTGGAAGAATCCTGCAAAGCTTACCTGGCAGCACGTGCTGTTGGCCCGATTGCGTTATTAACGGAAGAGCAAATAAAAAGTGAAGGCGCATACCGCGGAAATTATGGTCAGCCTGCCTAGAGTCAAGCCAACCTTCAAAAGAAATAGAATGAGAAGGTAGGTGAGAAGCAGGGTTGTAGAAACTTGTGGGCAAAGAAAGTGGGTTAGTTCCCACTGACTTGGAGTAAATTGCACATCAGCAGTAAGAGGAATGGTTCAAACATTTTGGGTTGTGCGGAGAGATAAATTTAGGAATGTTTCGATCTCCAAATCAACTGCATTGTGTTTAGATGAAGAACAAACAAATAAGCGACTGCGACTTCTTGGGTTTCATTGCAGTGGAAATAATTGTGAGTCAGGCTCCGTACATATTTTTCCTACTAAAAAATGCCCTTGCTAAAAAGCAGCTTACTATTTTTTAGGTATTAACCAAAATGGACTTATAAGCTTGGTTACTACCTGCCAATAGCTTTATCCTTATGATGGCCGTGTCTTTTGGTTGCGCATGTTTTTGCAAAGCGGTTTGTCATTCAAATGGGGACGCTATTGGTGATAAAAACCTAATCTCGAGGTATGAAAACTATCTATACTTAAAAGTTTTATTACACTTTTTTATGATTTGATTAGGTATTTCAATCGAGATGAAGGGAGTCTGAAAGTAAAATTTACTAAACCCAAAAGATAGCCCATAAGTTAGGAGTGAATGAATAGGCACCTGGCTCGTCTTATTTTTATTAGCACATGCGCTGTTTTTTTATTCTTTGGTGTTTACAATGCAGGCGTTGGCCCAATCTTACCAGAGTTATCTAACCGAACCGGTGCATCACTCTATGCTGTTGGGGCAATAATTACGTGTACTACTAGGTTTCTCTCCTAACATATAATAGAAGACGGAAAGGAGAGCAACGATGACAGCTGAAGAGAAAGTAGCACGGCATAAGTTAAGTGTTCTGGAGCTGGCGCAGACCCTGGGGAATGTCAGTGAGGCTTGCAGGATTAAGGATGTATCTAGGACCCAGTTTTACGAATACAAACGGCGTTTTCAAACACATGGATTGGAGGGATTGAAAGACCTGCCGCCAATTCATAAGACGCACCCATTCACTACTCCGCCAGAGGAAGTAGAACGATTGCTTGGTGTTAGCCTGGATCATCCAAGCTGGGGATGTGTGAAGTTGAGCAGTATGCTCAAGCTTGAGGGGATCACAATCAGTTCACCAACGATTCAAAACATACTGATCAAACATGGCATGGCGAGCCGTTATGAAAGGCTGTTGAAACTGGAAGAGAGAGCCGCCCAACAGGCCATTGAATTAACTCCGGAACAAGTAGCACAGATTGAAAAGGCCAACCCCTGCTTCAGAGAAAGGCATGTTGAGAGCAGCAAACCAGGTGAATTACTCTCACAAGACACATTTTATGTTGGAGTACTCAAAGGGGTGGGGAGAGTGTATCTACATGCTGTGGTAGATACATATGGCAGCTTTGCCTTTGGTTTCCTGCATACCTCAAAGCAACCAGAAGCAGCGGTGGCAGTTTTGCACAACAATGCATTGCCTTTCTATCAAGCCCTTGGGTTTGAGGTTACTGCTGTTATTACAGACAATGGCAGGGAGTTCTGCGGAAAGGAAACTCACCCTTACGAACTTTACCTGTCCCTAAACGACATTGAGCATCGTACAACACGGGTGAGGAGACCACAGACTAATGGGTTTGTGGAACGTTTCAACAGGACTGTCCTGGATGAATTTTTTAGGACAGCCTTCCGTACCAAGTTCTACGAATCAGTGGAGGCTTTACAGACAGATCTGGACCAATGGTTGATCCATTACAACACAGAACGTCCACACCAAGGGTATCGCAACATGGGTCGCCGCCCTATGGATACAGTACAATTGTTTGTAAAGAAATCCGCAAAGAAAGAAGCCTAGTAGTACAAATTACGGCTATCTATTCTGGCTCTTTAATTACTCAGTTTAGTTCAGGTACTGTAATAAGGCGGTTTGGGCGTCTACCAGCGATGACCTTATCCATCTTCTTGATGAGTGCAGGAATTATTGGACTAGGAACGGCTCCAAGTTTAACTACACTCATCATCGCCTGCTTTTTCCTTGGGCTCGGCCAAGGTGGCGTAGATATCATATCGAATACGCTGGTAACGCTGGCCTATCCAGATAAAAGCATACAGGTCCTTAATATCCTCCATCTGGCTTATGGTGCAGGAGCAGCATTAGGCCCTTTATTAATCAGCCTTTCTCTAACGTACCTGGGAGCTGGAATGGTGGTACAGTGGGTTGTAGCCTTCTTTTTTTTGCTTTCGGGTCTTTGCTTCCTTTATATTACGAAGCAATCACTTAATGTAAACGAAGCAGCTGAGGAAACTGAATCCGCAGCTTCTCATACTGAAAAACTAACGCAAGCATATTCAAAACGAATAGTTTGGTTGCTTGGAATCATGATGCTTTTAGTAGTTGGAATTCAATTCAGCGCTGGAACCTGGGCTACTGTGTTTTTGACCTCTACGCTCGGTATACGAGCAGATCAAGCAGCACTGATCACATCTCTATACTGGTTGCTGATTTCGGTTGGAAGAATTTTTGCGGTAATGTTTACGAAATACACCACCCCAAAAACAATGTTATTTGTTCATTTGATAGGGGCCTTGCTTTGGGCGATCTTGTACGCATTAACGGTAGGAATTCAAACAGTGTCGGTCTTTTCCTTCCTATTAATCAGTCTGTTTTTTGGAGGTATGTACCCGCTTTTGCTCGCATTTATCCCCAAATATTTTGGCTGCGATATTGATAAGGTAAGTAGTATTGTTGTATCTCTGGGAACCGTTGGAGGACTAATTTTACCTTGGGTCAATGGCTTGATTCTTAATGGCCTAAGTCCAGCACTCTACACCTGGTCACTAGTATTCAGTATTCTAACTGTCATCCTGCTATCCCTGGTTTTCGTAAAGAAAGTAGATGATCTTCATGTCGCAAACTAAAAAACAATCTGGATATTCAGAAGTATCCAAGCGTATTCCAGTTATTGCTGAAGCAGATGTTGTTGTGCTTGGAGGGGGAGCAGCAGGGATGACAGCTGCTGCAGCTGCTGCCCGAAAAGGTGCCAAGACATTACTCGTTGAGAAATATGGTTTCTTAGGTGGTACTTTTTCAGCAGCACTAGTGTGCGCATTCTGTGGTCTTCATATTGTTAAGGAGGGTATGCCTGTTCAGGTTGTTCATGGCATCGTTGATGAGGTTCTGGATCGTTTGGATTTTTACGGTGGTTTGAGCAAAGCCCGTGTTGTTATGGAAACCAGGGCATCTCAGGCTTTTGATGTTGCGGCATTAAAGATTGTTGCTGACGAAATTGTGTTTGGTTCCGGTGCAGAGGTTCTTTTCCATACACTTGCTGTTGGCGTGACGATGGATTTGGACTCGATTACAGGTCTAATCGTGGAAAATAAATCAGGACGGGGACTAATCAGGTCGAAAATCTTCATTGATTGTTCCGGAGATGGTGATTTGGCATATTTTGCCGATCTGCCAATGCTTGTCCAAGCCGATAATGCAATCCCTCAATACCCTACAATGATGTTCAGAGTTCATCATGTAAACGATGAACTGGCTAATAAAGAGGGGGGATTTGTACTCAAGGAGCTTTTAGAAGAGGCCAATCAATCAGGTAAATGGAATTTTCCGCGTACGCATGGAATTGTATACCCACAGCACCATCAAGGTGAATGGAGAATCAATCTCACTCAGATTCAACGAGAAGATGGTTCTGTACCTGATCTGACGAATGCAGATGAGTTAAGCAGGGCAGAACGGGAAGGCCGCAAACAAATTTCGTCTATATTTCAATTCCTTCGCAAATATGTACCGGGGTTTGAGAATTGCTATCTGATAGAACTTCCTGCTCAGGTTGGTGTGCGCCAATCCAGGAATTTTGAAGGGTATTATGTGCTGACAGCAGAGGATGTTATTGAGGGAAGAGAACTTCCTTATTCGATAGGAATCAACACTTGGCCACTGGAGAAGCATTCGAAAGGAAAAATCGACTGGACTTTGTTGAAAAAGGGCTATTGCTCACTTCCTGTTGATTCTTTAATACCAAGGAAAACCAACAACCTTTACATAGCTGGGCGCTGCGGAAGCTTTAATACGGATGCCTTAGCTTCGGTCCGAGTTAGCGGTCCGTGTATGTCCATGGGCCAGGCGGTTGGTACAGCGTCAGGTTTGGGTGTTTTACCAAAAGACTTGCTGGACGAGGTTAATTTTAAAAAACTTCGCAAGCAACTTGAAAAAGACGGGGTGTCTTTATCCTGAGCTGATTCTATAACGTATTAATGTCTTATTATATTTTTAATTAGAGCGATACATTATTTCGATTGACACCGGAAATATGCGCCTATAGAATCAAGTTAATAAATAGTTAATGACTGAGAAAAATGTGGACGAATTGATAGTATTTTCTCATATATTTGAGCACTATCAAACGACCTTCTGAGGAGAAATGTGACTACCTTTCACTGGAATACCGAAATATCCTATACAACTGAGGATGAAATAAGAATTCGTGGGTATAGCTTGCCAGAGATGATGGGCAAAGTTTCCTTTGCTTCTGCGGTCCATTTAATGATTGTTGGAGAGCTCCCCAGTAAACAAGTAGCCAAACTTATCGATGCTCTTATGGTTGCCGCTATTGATCACGGGGCAGGTACCCCTTCTGTTTTAGCTGCACGGACAGCGGCTTCAGGCGGAGCCTCGGTTAAAGATGCTGCAACAGCGGGTTTTCTAAGTTTAGATAAGTCGCATGGAGCAGCAGTAGAAAGTTCGATGGATGCTATTTCGGTGATTAAAAGCGTAATATCTCCCTTTATTTGCTCAGACGAAAAGCGATCTGAACTAAAAAAATATCTACAGAGTGAGAGAGCTGCAGGCCGAAAAATCATTCCTGGTTTCGGTCACCGACAGCATTCAAGAGATCCTCGTGTAAAGATTTTGTTTGACTATGCGACGGAAGCAAGCTTAGCCGAAGGTTTTATTGAAACCGCTACTCTCATCTCGGATGTACTAACCGAGATCGTCGGAAAGCAGATACCCATCAATATCGATGGCGCAATGGCAGCAATTTTATTGGAGCTACATTACCCAAAAGACTTAGGCAATGCACTTTTTTTGATTTCCAGACTTACGAGCTTATTAGTTCATGCCCATGAAGAGGTTTCAACAATGCCAAGAATGAGGCGAATAGATCCGGTTAATATAGGGTTTTCCGGAACTCCGGACCGTGAGTTACCACCTGCAGATATGCTTAAGTGAGATACAGAATGGTTACATCGAAAACAAAGAAAGTTGGATTAATGAGTTGGCCGGTTGGCCACAGTATGAGTCCCGTTATGCATAACGCGGCCTTTGAGGCTCTGGGTTTAGATTGGGTTTACTTGCCATTACCTGTGCAGCCCGAAGCAGTGGCTGAAGGAATTGCTGGATTAAAGGCACTTGCATTCGAAGGTTGTAATGTGTCTGTTCCCCTTAAAAGTCTGGTAATCCCTTATCTGGATGAGATTGATGATGCTGCAAAACACATGGGAGCTGTTAATACAATAAAAAACCTTGACGGCAAGCTCTACGGAACAAATACTGATCCTATTGGTTTTATGAAGCAGTTGGAGTCCAATGGAGTTAACCCTGAAGGAATGAAGATCCTTTTCATTGGGGCAGGTGGTGCTGCACGTGCTGCTGTATATGCACTTGCCCAAGCTAAGGTAAGATCGGTAATCTTGCTAGATGTTGTCGAGTCACAGGCAGCAAAACTGGTAAACGACCTGTCATCCATGTATGCACCTAACTCTCTATTTGGAATGCTTTTCACTGAGGCCAATTTGATGGGCGCTGCTGAGGGTGTAGATTTAGTGGTAAACGCATCGCCGATTGGAATGGCACCAAAGGCAGATCAGACACCTTGGCCAGAACATCTTAAGTTACCACGCGATGCTTTTTTCTTTGATATTGTCTATAACCCCCAGGAAACACACTTCCTAAAAAGGGCAGCCTCGGAGGGACGAAAAACCATTGACGGCTTGGGAATGTTGGTCTACCAGGGAGCAGCCTCTTTTGAAATCTGGACAGGACAAAAACCGCCAATTGATGTGATGTTTACCATCGCAGAAGAAACACTGAATGCGATGAAGGAGAAAAGGTGATATCACATTTTGCAACTTCTATAATAATTCTTGCAGCCTCACACGAGGAAATATTTGCAATTTTAGAAGAGGTTGGTGTTGAGGGGATGAACTGGAAACCGGGCGGGGAAAACTTTAACTCGCTCTATACAACTGCCTATCATACGATCTGCTCTCAAAACTGGTGGATTACCGAAAACCTAAATCAAGTAAAAATTGAGCGCGACAGGACGGCTGAATTCAAGGCATATGCGGAAAACCTGGATCAACTTTATCAGATGTATGAAAGCATACAATCTGAAACAAAGCGGATCCTTGAAACTGTGGGTTGCAATGAAATTCAGCACCTTCGTGAAGTTAAGGGACGTAAGGTCTCCGTAGAGTGGATCGTAATCCATGTTGTTGAACACACAGCTTTGCATCTGGGCCATATGCAGGTGACAAAGCAATTATGGGAAGAACACCGGAAAGGAATGGATTAGATGAGTGTTTTAACTGTTAATCCCTTAATAAAGCCACTAGATGGAACGCTTATAGCGCCTCCATCAAAATACCATACGCATCGCGGGTTAATCCTGAGTGCGCTGGCGGATGGTGAGTCGGAAGTGACGGGTATTAGTTCTTCGCTTGATAACCTCTCAACGATGGAATGTCTTACCGAACTTGGAAGCATCTATACGCCAATCGAAGGTGGCTATCGTGTGAAAGGCGGTCCATTTAAAACGCCGTCGAATATTCTTAATTGCGGGAACTCTGGTTCAACAATTAATTTCCTTTTAGCAGTTTCGGCCACGGCACCGGGAACTGTTGTATATACTGGCGATAGCTCACTACGCTCGCGACCCTTAGGACCGTACATCCAGGCACTCAATAACTGGGGCATTGATGTTTGGTCTACACAGTTAAACGGCCTTTTACCTTGTGTGATCAGATCAAGAGACGTGACAACGCTTAGTGATCATGTCGAAATAAATGGATTGATTTCGCCATGGACGAGCGGTTTGCTCCTTCTCTCACCTTTTACCGGACACGATGTAACAATAAACGTTGAGGATGGTAAGCTTAATGAAGCCAGCTACACCGAACTGATGATTCAGATGATGAAACCATTTGGAGTTGAGGTTGAATACGGACCTGACAGAGCAGAGTTTTTTGTAAAGGGCGGGCAGAGTTTTAAACCTGCAAATGTCGAAATACCCGGAGATATTGCTCTGGCATCCTTTGGTCTTGTTCTGGCTGCTATTAGTGAATCCAGAATTAAATATTCAAACCTGGATGCTGAAACCTTCCATCCGGAAGGGAAAATTCTTGAAGCCTTAGAACGGGTAGGTGCTGACCTAAGGTATGACTTGGAGGCTAAAACAATAGAAGTCGTCGGAGGAAAGCCGCTTAAGGCTATCGATATTGACTGCAACGATGCACCTGATATGATTCCGATTCTCAGTATCCTTTTGGCTCACTGTGAAGGCACAAGCACCATTTATAACGCTGAGCAAGTTCATTATAAGGAATGTGACAGGCTGGAAGCAATGGGGCAGCTTAACTTAATGGGCGCCAAAACAGAAGTAACGCGGGATGGACTGATCATTAAAGGTGTCAAGAAGCTCCAAGGAGCAACTGTTGAATCTTACAGTGACCACAGAGTGATGATGAGTTATACAATCGCTGGTTTAGTAGCTGATGGAAAAACCAATATTACAGATCCGGGTGCTGCAGCGGTGTCATATCCAAGCTTTTTAAATGATATTAAGGCCTTGGGAGCAAAATTTGAAGTTGCTTCATCTTGAATAGAAAGGACGAAAGATGAGAAGCCTGGTAGTTCATGAGCCAAACTTTAATTTAGATGGCATGCGTGAGCCAGGCATTTATTGTTGGGATGAGGTTGAGGAGTTATCCACTTGGTTTGCGAAGATAGAATAATACAGATCGGAGAGGTCAGAATAAGCTAAACATAATAAAATATCATTATCGTATCAAGATACTTCAAAGAGACCGTTGAAAAACAAGTGCAAAAACCTTTCGAACAAGAAAGATAGATGGTCTAATTCATCCATACTGCAAAGGAAAGGTAAACAACGCAGATGGCAAACCCACGGTTCATCCAGACAGACCAGCACTCCTTCTTTGGAGATTTTCTTTACGAACAGATCGTACCCGAAGACCACTTTTTACGTAAACTCAATGCCCTGATTGACTGGACAGATTACACCAAAAAGCTGAGCAAATTCTATAAGGGAGAAGGGCTGGCAGGGAGACCAGCCTATGACCCGGCACTCTTGCTGAGAAGCCTGCTGATCAGCTACCTGTATGATCTCTCTGAGCGGCAAACGGAGGTTTATCTCAATGAGAACCTGCCAGCCAAATGGTTTGTGGGACTGGCAATCGATCAGAAAGCACCGGATCACTCTACCCTGAGCGTGTTTCGGGAGCGATTGCGGAAAAGAGGGAAACTGAAAGTATTCGAAGAGATGCTGGCAGAGATCATTGAAACGGCCCGCAAACGAGGCGTACGGTTTGGCGCAATCCAGATCATCGACAGCGTCCACAGTGAAGCTAATGTCAATACAGATAAAGATGACCCGGATAACCCTGAGGATCCGGATGCCAAATGGGGGTTCAAACATAGTCAAAAAGTGCAGACGCCGGAAGGGAAAGAGGAAGTAAGAATGAATTATTTCTATGGCTATAAAACGCATGTGAGCATGAACGCGGAGAGCCATTTGATCACAGGACTGGAAGTCAGCGGCGGGAATGCCTGGGATGGGAAACACTTTACCAGCCTGGTGGACATGGACATGAAGCAGGGATTGCCGGTTGAGACCTATGCTGCCGATCGGGGCTATGATGATGGGCACAATCATTTTTATCTGGAGTATAAAGGCTTGCATTCAGCGATCTTGCTGAAGGATAATCGCCTGAAAAAGAAAGACAGCAACAAACAGGTCTGGCAGGAAATGATCAGGACGGAGGAGTACCAGCAGGGGAGACGGGTGCGGTATCAGATTGAGCGCAAATTTGGGGAAGCCAAACTGCAGCATGGCCTGGGGCGCTGCCGATATATTGGATTGGAGAAGTATGGGGTTCAGGCATATCTTACAGCGATCGTTCTCAATTTGAAGCGTATGGTGAAACTGATCAGCGGGGTGGGATTCAACAGTCCGAGTTATGGGACATGTTAGGCTGAGTGAGGGAGGATTGTCGATAGTGTAGGAAAAGTGGTGAAAAAGGAGCTGAAAGATCTGATAAAACTAGGCTAAAAGAACCAAAATGAACCCCTGGTCCGCTTCACAACTGGAATCAATAGTGTTCCTGCTGAATAAACTACTTTTTTTCAACAGCCTCTTCAAAAGGGTTTGACAGAGAGAAACTCTCTGAAAAGGAGAAAGTGTTCACGAAAGGAGCATTAAAATGAAGAAGTCTTTGATCAGGTTTTTAATCTTAAGTTTAGTTTTTACACTCTTGGTTTCCGCATGTGCCCCTGCAACTCCAGCACCTACTGCAGCCCCTGCAGAAAAAGTTGAGGAACCTGCTAAACCAGCTGAAGAGGTGGCAGCTACCGATGCGCCTGCTCCAGCACCTGCAGAGGAGCCTGGTGTAGCGCCAATTGATCCACCCATTGATCTCAAATTGGCTTATGTACCCATTATGAAATTTGCAACTGCTTATGTTGCAAAAGAACGTGGTTATTTTGAGAAATATGGCTTAAATGTTGAGATGATTTCGGTAAAATCTGGAACCGAGGCAATTGCGTTTCTAAGTGATGGCAAGGTCGATTTTGGAGGTGTTGCGATTGTTGTTTCGCTTTGGAATGCCTGGGCAAAGGGTATGGATCTTAGAATCATTGCTCCTGGTGCAATAGAGCCATTTACTGACAGTCCAACTGTATTCCTGCTGAGAAAAGACTTGTTTGACAGCGGAGAGGTTACTAAAGTTGAAGACCTAAAAGGTAAGGTTGTTGCGGTTGCAGGTGACCCTGGGAGCGGAGGAGAATATCTGGCAGCTAAAGCGCTTCAGCGAGGTGGCCTTTCTATCTTTGATGTAGAGCTTGTGAATATTGGAAATGCTGATATGCCGGCATCTTTCGAAAATAAAGCAATTGATGCAGGCTTACTAGGTTCACCATATGCTGACCAGGTTATTAGCGCAGGATCAGCTGTGGCCTTCGAAAGGGATATTACCCCCGGCCTGATGACTGTTGCTTTTGTGGCTTCTGGGAAAATGATTAATGAAAATCCTGAAGTCGCCAAAAGATTCGTGCTGGCATTAATGGAAGCAGCCCGAGCGATGCAAGGCGATGACTACCTCTCCGAAGAGAATATTGCAGCGTATCTTGCATACGTTTCCAGCACGCCAGAAGACATTAAGACGGGTGTTCCTGTAATCTACGATCCAAATCTCACTATTGAACTTGAAGGGCTGGCAGATGTCGAAATGGTTCACCGGGAAAATGGACGTCTTGAGTATACAGAGCCGTTGGACATGATGAATGTTGTTGATAACCAGTTCATTGATTGGGCTTTGGAAAACATAAAGTAGATAACCTTCGGTTGTCACAGTTAACAGATAAACAGCCAGTCAGGAATCCTGAGTGGCTGTTTACACACACCATTGGAGACAAACCATGGCAGAAAAAATAATTGTTGAGGGGCTCTGGAAAACTTTTGACACACCACGTGGCAAAATGGATGCCGTGAAGGACTTTAACATGACTGTAGAAGAGGGGCAATTTGTCTCCATTGTTGGGCCTTCTGGTTGTGGAAAATCCACAGTTCTAAGAATTTTAGCTGGTTTGATGCCGGCAACAAAAGGGAAGGTTCAGATTATCCCAGGCAATGATCCATCAAAGCCTTTGAATAATGTGGTGTTCCAGGAATACGCTATTTTCCCTTGGAAAACCGTTTTAGATAATGTGTTTTTTGGCTTGGAGATGAGGGGTATAGGCCTCACTGAGAGGCGTGAAAGAGCAAGCTATTGGATCGATAAAGTGGGCTTGAATAAGTTTGTGAGCTATTACCCCCACCAGATCTCCGGAGGTATGAAACAAAGGGTTAGCATCGCACGCGCCCTGGCAAATGATCCAGAAGTTTTGTTGATGGACGAGCCACTTGGCGCTTTGGATGCTCAGACGCGCAATGTATTGCAGGAAATGATTCTGGAGATATGGGAGTCGACCAAGAAGACAGTTATTTATATTACCCATAGTATTGATGAAGCTGTCCTTTTAAGCGATCAAATCATTCTTATGACAGCTCACCCTGGCACCAAAAAAGCCCTGTTCAATGTAGAAATACCAAGGCCTCGTGGCATGGAAACTACCGGTACTCCTGAATATGCTCGACTATCTTACGCAATCTGGGAATCCCTTCGCGATGAAGTTGTAGCCGCAATGGAGGCGCAACGATGAAAAAAGGCCTTACTCCTTCACAAAAATATCTTGTTGTTATCAGTGCTTTTGTTTTTTTCAATCTTCTTTTTACGGTACTGGGATTATGGAGAAAAATCTATCTGCTGGGGGTAGTAATTGATTTTGCGCTTATCGTCTTAATTGCCCAGCAGTTAGCTAATGTGTTGCGGGTAAAAGATCAAAAGATCTTTGAGAAAGTGCTTGCTGTTGGATTTCCTTTACTGGTTTTGCTGGCATGGGAACTTACGGTTCAAGCTGGGATTTTGAATGCCCGCTGGTTCCCGCCTCCCTCCCGAATAGCAGTCGCTCTCTGGGAACTGATAACTGGATATGATAACTTTACTAAGACGAGCTTACTGGGAAGGCCATGGCTGATACCACAAAAGTTTTCAGAAAATGGGTGGAAGGGTGTCGACACCTTACTTAAAGAAAGTCATCTTTTAGCAACCCTTTTTCGCGTAACCAGCGGATTCCTTGTAGGAGCTATTCCCGGAATTCTCGTCGGCGTGATTATGGGCGTTAGCAAACCAGTGCGGACGATGCTTAATTCGATGATGTCAGCTATCTACGTACTTCCAAAAGTAACGATCTTCCCGATTATGATGCTTGTGTTTGCAGATCCTTTCGGAGAAGCACCAAAAATAGCTGTTGTAGCAATAGCCTCATTTTTTCAGGTGGCCATTAATACGATGGCTGGTGTAGCGTCGGTAGAAAATGTTTACCTGGAGGCTGGGCGTAACTATGGTGCCAACGCTGTACAGATGTTCCGCCACGTCATTATTCCAGGCGCCTTGCCCTTTATTTTTGCTGGATTGCGCCTCGCAATTGGAACCGCATTAAATGTAATTGTCGCAATTGAGTTCGTTAGGGCTAAAACAGGTTTGGGCTACCTGATCCTCTACTATTGGGAAATCATGGTAACAGAAAAGATGTACGCAGCCTTACTGCTGGTTATGCTTCTTGGTGCGGTACTTTCTGGTACGATTGAAAAAATCCAAGAGTGGGTTATGCCTTGGCAACGTGGTAGAACGTAACACGGATAGAAGGAATTTGTTAAACGTTACTGAAGTAGATTGTGCAAATCTTTGTTTGGAATGTGGGACATGCATTGGTGCATGTCCTTTTTATAACATTTCAATGGTTCCGGATATGTTTGGCCGGAACCGAATTGTGGTCGAAGACCAAAGCACTTGTAAACACTGCATTGGTTACTGCCTAAAAGTTTGCCCAGGCCACGAAATTGATATGGATGCTCTCAACAGGGCTGTCTTTGGAAAACTACCCTCCAATTATTGGGCAGGGAACTACAAACAAGCTTATATCGGTTCTTATAACGATCTTGCATTTTTAAGACAAGCTTCCTCCGGAGGGATTGTTAGCGGGATTCTAATACACGCTTTAAAAGAAAACATCATTGATGGTGTTTATCTCCTGCAGCCCAATCCTAATAACCCTCTTGTGCCAGTGATGAGGTATGCAATTTCCGAAGCAGAGGTTAAAAAAGCAGCAGGATCTATTTATTGGCCAGCTCCTGTGGGACAAGTAATCAGAGATATACGTAATAAACTTGGAAGGTACGCCTTTGTAGGGCTGCCATGCGAGATCCAAGCTCTAAGAAAGACACAGGGTATTTTTAGCAGTTTGCAAGGACGAATTGTATTTTCTATTGGCTTATTCTGTGGGGGACGAACGACAATTGCTGGTCAGAAGTTCACACTTGAACGATATGGATTTAAACCAGAAAGCTTATCCGAGATTCGTTACCGAGGTGGGGATTGGCCTGGAACTCTATCTGTTTGCACCAAAGATGGCAAGGAGTTTTTTGTCCCGAAGTCTAAACAAATACAGGGTTTCGGCAGTCAACTGATTGCACATCCCAGATGTGTCTTTTGCCATGATAGTTTGGCAGATCTTGCAGATATTTCTGCTGGGGACGCCTGGCGGCTGGAACACATTAGACTGCCCCATGAAAAGTCTGTTCTTATAGTACGGACAGAAGCGGGTTTATCGCTCATTGAGGGTGCCTGTGCCGCTAAACGCTTTGCGTTGAGGGAAATCGAAATCGAAAAAGTAATTCATTCTCAATTGAGACCATTAATGCATAAGAAGCAAGCCCTGTGGGATCGAATTGCATTCGGAAAACTGATCTGTAAGAAGACGCCCTCGATTGTTATGGAACGGCCAATCCTTCGAAGACCCAGTGTAGGAGACTACCTTAGTGCAGCAAAAGTAGTTGTTCTATCACTATTAACGAATCTGAGATTAATCAGAAGTATTTTAAAAAGAGTGCCGCTTCAGATACTTAGCAAGCACTCCTTTTTTGATCGATACTCTAAAGAATAAGCTAATGAACAGTACCGAAAATAAAAAACCTAGACCTCATCCTTAAAAGCTAGCCGGCCTTCTACAACCCGACGAGACTTTGTGTAGATGTCATTAATATTCCAAGATCCGGGAGTAGGGACCGGAATGTTTTCCATCGGACAGTCTATAAGGTAGGGTTCATTACACTCGATGGCTGCAGCAAGCACGCCTTGGAGTTCTTCAGCACTATTAATACGGGAGGACTTGATTCCGTAACCTGCCGCGACCTTTGCCCAGTCTGGAGAATATGGCTGACCATCATGCAAAAAGACAGTTCCAAACTCTGTGTGGTAATGGCTGTTTTGAAGCCCTGCAATTGTTCCAAAGGCTGAATTGTTCATTACAACCCAAATAATAGGTAAATTCATCTCTCTTGCAGTGGCTAATACGGAAGGGTTCGTTCCAAACCCACCGTCTCCAACAAGGGTTACGACTACTTTCTCCGGTGCGGCCAGTTTGGCCCCGATAACAGCAGCAGGACCAAATCCCATTGTTGCTAGTCCTGAAGGATGGAAGATAGTTTCTGGAACAGTCACTCCATATTGCTGTCCAACACCGTTTTTATTCCAACCCACATCAGTAAAAATCAGGGCATCTGCAGGCAAAACTTCTTTCACATCTCTCAGAATTCGCTGGGGTGTAAGCGGGTAGCGCCCGTCGTTGCAAACTTTTGCATTTGCTGCATCAAAAAGCTCTCTTGATTCTTTGATTTTGTTGAGCAAATCGATGTTTTTATAGGGGCCATTAGTAATTCGTTTTACTTCCTCAAGAATCTGAATTAATGCAGATTTCGGGTCTGCAACTGCACCCAATTCAATTGGATAGTTTCTGCCCAATTCCTGAGGATCGATATCAATTTGGATAAATTTAGTTTTAGTCGTGTCGAAAGTGACTCCATCGTACCACGATGAAGAATCTGCTTCAGCAAAACGGGTTCCAATACCAAGTACTAGGTCTGCATTTTTAGTGTAACTATGGGTGAACTCGGAACCCCAAAAACCAGTCTGGCCTAAGAGTAATTTATGGTCATCTGCAATGATGCTCTGAGCCATAAGAGAACGAGATATAGGTATTGATAGATATTCTGCTAAGGCTTGCAGGGCATTGCCAGCCTGAGCATATCGAGCGCCTCCGCCTACATGAATAACTGGTCTCTCTGCTTCCACAAGCAAGCGAGCAATCTGTTCGGCAGCAGCTTTGCTTAAGCTAGGCAGGGCCACTTCTTGGGTGTTTTGCCGGGTGAGGTCGAATAATTCAGTGTGGATTTCCCTTGAGAACATATCCATGGGTACAGAGATCAGCACCGGCCCTGGACGTCCTGTTTCTGCAAGTCTAAATGCCCGGTCTAACACTCGGGGAAAAGACTCCACGTTGTCGATACGCCATGCCCTTTTTACAAAAGGCCGATATACTTCAAACTGTCCTCCGTCCAAGTGCTGGTTTACCTCCTGATGAGGATGCCTTCCGTAATAGTAACTAGGCACATCACCGGCAATTACAACCATCGGGATCCCATCTAAACTAGCATTAGCTACTCCGGTGGTCGCATTAGTAAGTCCCGGACCTAAATGGCATAGAACAACGCTGGCTTTGTGCGTAACACGAGCATAACCATCGGCGGCAGTTGAAGCAATTTGTTCGTGACGGGTGTTTACATAGCGTATCTTTTTGCTTCGCGACAAAGCATCCAACATTGCAATTACGGTATGTCCGCAGAGTCCAAATACATGCGTCACACCTCGATGTTCAAGATATTCGACAATTTGATCCGCTACATTTTTTTTCATTTGGTTTCTTGCCTCCTATGAGTCGATTGACAAATACTCCTTTGCAGATTGAATACACCGATGAGCGTGTTCCTGGTAACCGTATTTATCGCTAACAGAAACTTTGGGAAGTTCAATAGAGTATGGTACAGGGGGAATGGACGATAAGATCGATTTGATATCTATCCCTCCATCACCAATGTAGTCACGGTCTTCCCGCATGATCCTTCGCATTTCTTCAAAATCAGTTGGAATTTCAAGAGGTGCATCACAAAGATGAATCATATGAAACAAAGAAGGAGAAACCTTCCTAAGCTCCTCTATGGTATCCCCCGCTCTGTGAAAATGGTGGATATCGATTAATAATCCAGCATTCGATTGTTTAACCTTAGCAAGCAAATCCAGCGCTCCTGCAAGGTTTTTTATTGCGGCTATTGGAACATATTCTAGCTCAACAGTAAGTTCGTACTGTTTTGCAAGCTCACAAATCTGGGCAAAGTGATCTGTCTGAACTGATTCGTTTTCGGTCCAAACACTGCTGATCACACTTTTACCTCCCAGTTCTGCGCAAGTGGCAAAAGCTGGTTCATAGCTGCTCGGGTTTATCTCGTCAACAACACGGGCCAATTCAACATCTAAAAGTTTAATACCAGTGTCTCTCATAATCGAACGAGTTTCTCTTAGAAGTTTTTGGTTTTTTGAGAGGTCAAAATCGGGTTCCTCTGGAAGTCCCATATAAATTTGACGCATACTAAAGTAATCATATCCTGCATTAGATGCAATAAGAGCCATTTCTGCGGGCGAAGCATTCAATATAGAAAGTTGGGCTAAAGAAAATTTTTGCTTTTCCATATCTAACATTATTCTGCTTGGTTTGTGAATGAACAATGAACCATTAAATTAGATCCCATTTCGGATCAAGATCCATCATTGAACGATAAGCATTCGACATCATGATTGCATCCACGAGTGCCAACCGAACCATTGCCTCGCAAACCGGATATATCCTTGGGAGGAGTGAAGCATCACGGCGAGTGATCGGTTCCAGGACTGTGTTGGTCATGGTTTCCAAATCAACAACTCGCTGAGGCACCGAGACGGTAGGGGTTGGTTTGACAGCAATGCGAATCCGAATTTCATCACCGTTAGAGATGCCTCCTAAAAAGCCACCAGCGTGATTTGTGTAAAATTTTACACGTCCGCTCTCTTTATCTAAATAACTTTCATCGTTTGATTCGCTGCCCAGCATCTGTGCTACCTCGAAGCCGGCTCCAAACTCGACACCTTTAACAGAGCCTATTGAGAAAAGAGCTTGCGCAATAGTGGCTTCTAATTTGTCGAAAACCGGTTCGCCTAGTCCTGCTGGAGCGTTGTGGACGATCAATTCAATTACCCCCCCACAGGTTTCACCTTTTGCTTTAACAGCAAGAATATCATCAATCATCTTTTGAGCAACTTCATCGTCTGGACAATTAATCGAATTAGACCGGTAGTTCTTGCGTGCTTCTTCATAAGAAATCTTTTTGGCTTTGATACCATGGGATTCCACTGTGTAGGCAAGGACATCAATGCCCATTTTATCCAGGATTAATTTTGCAATTGCCCCGCCAGCAACTCTTCCAACCGTTTCCCGTCCGGAAGCCCGGCCTGCGCCTACCCAATCGTTATATTGGCCATATTTCTTAAAATATGTATACTCCGCGTGGCCAGGACGAATATCCCATTGATATTCCCGATATTGGCCAACATGAATGTCCTCGATATCATTGTTGGGTATTACAATCGCTACAGGGGCGCCAGTTGAAAGATCGTTTTCCATAACACCCGAAAAGATATAGGCACGATCTTTTTCCAGACGTGGAGAATCCAGCGGTGTTTGACCTGGTTTGCGTTTGTCGAGTTCTTGTTGAATGTCCTCGGCTGTAATCTTTATGCCAGCAGGCACTCCATCTACGATCGTGACCAAGCCGCCATATAATTCCTTGGGATACCCTCTGTCTTTTCGAAAACATCCGGAATATGATTCACCGCTTGTTGTTACACGAAACAACCGTCCAAAAGTATTTCCTAACATGATCTTTTCTCCTTTTCTCCTAAAAGATACCTAGAGGAAGCAGGCTGTGTTAGACCTGGTTCACTCCCCATAAGCTTCGTGAATAATGTTCAAACAATAGTCTAATTGGTCAATGGGTAACTGGCCTGGTGCCGAAGACCCACCAACTGTACCAAAACTCATTGCCGATTTAAAAACTTCGCCCGTTAGCCTTGTAATTACGCCTAAACCGCCCATAGACATAGTTACAAGCGGTTGGGAGTATTTCTCGGCCGCATTTACTGTTGCAGTTAAAAGGTTAAGCACATCAGAAGCAGAATGAGGCATAACAGCTATTTTCAGTATGTCTGCACCAACTTCCACCATCCTTTGAAGTCGGCTTTCCAGTTCTGGCAAAGACGGTGTGAGTGAAAAATCGTGGTTAGATGTGATTGCCAAAGTCCGAGATTGGTGTATCTCTTCTATTAATTGACTAATCCTTCCTGCACACCTGAACAGCTCTACATCGATAAGGTCTACCTGATTAGATTTGGCTGTCTCCAACAACAGCTCGTAGTACTCCTTATCACTGATTTTAGCCTGACCACCCTCATGGAAGGTGCGAACTGTAAAGACCAGAGGTGTATTACCAATCGTATTTCTTAATTTCCCGAGCGTATTCAATACGCAGTCTTTGTCTTCAATCCCTTCGTAAAAATCAGCACGCCACTCGATAAGATTAGCCTTGCTCCTCAAAATATTATCGGCTTCCCTCAAAATTTCCGCAAGGCTTTTACCTACAATCGGAACGATTATTTTCGGTGCACCAGCACCAATCACCAAGTCTCGTACAATAATTGGAATTGTCATAGCTCTCCTATTAAAGAGTTTTAACGATGCTAAGAACTCTAAGATCAGTAATATATTTTTAACACAGGCGCCAAAGCTAGGGAAATATGATTTATTGATTACAATATCAAAATTTTTTATTGGCTACAACACCTGTGTTAAAGAGAGGTTTTTTAGGCTAAAGATAAGCGTTTGATAGAGAAAATAAATCGTCCTGGTGAAAACCTGTATTAGACATCCTCTCAAGACTTTTCTATAATAACTGAGGAAACCAAGCGATATTGCACTCTCTTGCAAAAAAAGTGTCACATTGGAGTATAAGCGATGGATAATGCAATCACAGAATCTCAGATAGATGAATTGAATGATGTTTTTAGTAGAGCTAAAGTAGCTTTAAATGTTATCGAGAAATATGATCAAGCCACAGTTGACCGCTTGTGTCAGGCAGTAGCATGGTCTGTTGCCAATAAGAAAACCTTTAAAGAACTGGTTGAGATGGGTATTGCTGAGAGCAAACTTGGAGATCCTGTTAGCCGTATGTCGAAACGTTTCAAGATTCGGGGCTGCTTGCGCGACGCATTGAGACAAAAATCCATTGGGGTTATTGAAGAAATTCCTGAAAAAGGGCTTTTAAAATATGCTAAGCCAGTGGGGATTATCGCCTCATTGATTCCGACCACAAATCCGGATCTTACTCCAGCAGGGCAGGCTATTTATGCTATCAAAGCCAGAGATGTCGTAATATTCTCTTCTCATCCCCGATCTAAAAATACAACCTATCGAACCGTTGAGTTGATGCGTAATGCTCTGGAATCTTGTGGTGCGCCTGCGGATATTTTGCAGTGTCTGGGAAACCCGACCAAGGAACAGACCGCGGAATTAATGAAACGGGCCGATCTTGTCATTGCGACTGGCGGGAAAGCAATGGTCCAGGCTGCTTATAGTTCGGGAACACCTGCTTATGGGTCAGGTGCGGGCAATGCCACGATGATTTTCGATGAGACAGCAGACGTCCAAATCGCTTGCCACAACGCTATGCTTAGCAAAACATCAGACTACGGTTCGGGATGCTCAGCCGATGGCAACTTGATTGTCAGCGACAAAATATTTGATGATGTTATCACTGGCTTGCAAGCAGAAGGTGGATATTATGCCAATTCGGCTGAACGGGAGATGCTTAAAAAAGTAATGTGGGATGAACAGGGTCACCGGCTCCCGCGTACAGTTGCAATCAGACCGCAGGAGTTAGCCAATATTGCAGGTTTCGAGATCCCCCAAGATAGAAAATTCATCTTTGTTTTAGGTGATGGAATTGGTAAGGAGTATCCTTTCTCTAGCGAAAAACTGACCACCCTAATGGCTGTATTCAAATACGACGGGGAATTCGAGAATGCCATTGATATGATGCATAGAATTTATGAGGTCGGTGGCAAAGGCCACTCGGTGGGTATTTATTCTCATAATGACGAACACATAGACCGCTTGGCCCTTGTTGCTCCGGTAAGCAGGATAATGGTGCGGCAGCCGCAATCGAAGGCGAATGCTGGTTCATTCACCAATGGCATGCCGATGACTTCCTCTATGGGTTGTGGAACTTGGGGCGGTAACATTGTTTCCGAGAACATTTCCCTAAAGCACTATATGAATACAACATGGGTTTCCAAACCGATCCAGGAGGATCGCCCTTCTGACGAGGAATTGTTTGGCGAATTTTATAACCCTGAACTGGAAATATAATCTCAAGAAAAACTGATACGGTCACATTTAGCGACCGTATTTTTATTTAAGCCTTTAGGCAGTCGAAAACGCGTAGCGTTTGAGACAATAAAGAGACTGACCCAAAAGTGTCAGCCTCTTATGATTTTTATTTATGCGTTTAGACAATTGAACTCGTGAAACAAGTGAAATAATGAACCACGCGCTATGCGGTTGGCTATGGATTTTATAAATTCATAATAAATTGAGAAAAGCCTCTTTGAATTATAATAAATTTAGATAAAGCAATTAGAAAAATACTATCAATTTTGATAGAAAGCGAGTCAAAAATGCTGCACCAGCTGAGATGCTTCATAATGCTTACCCAGACCTTGCATTATACAGAAGCTGCCCGAAGGCTATACCTCTCACAACCGAGCCTAAGCTATGCTATCAGTACTCTGGAAAAAGAACTAGACGTGGAGCTATTCCAAAAACAAGGTCGGTCCATTACGATGACCAGATACGCCGAAGAATTATTACCTTTTGCAATGACCGCAATTCGAACCATTGATGCTGGATTACAAAGAATTAAGGAGATGAAGAATCCAAAAAATATTCGGCTTGGATACATCTATAGCATTTCCTACGATTTTCTACCAAGCATCCTGAACCTGCTTCCACAATTTACAGAAAAGGATGAGTACACCTTTTCCTTTTACCAAGGCCAATCGAAAGAATTAATCAGAAGATTGAAGGCTGATGAACTTGATCTGGCATTCTGCCCCTATTATGATGCGAAAGGAATTTCCAGAGAACCTATCTTTTCACAAGAAATATTTGTTGTGGTCAAAGATACACATCCCTTGGCACGAAAGTCAGTTGTGAAAATTGCGGATCTCGAGAAGGAAAAATTTGCTTTAATCAATACCGGTACAAATCTGAGAAAGATTATTGATGAGGTTCTCCAGGAACATAAGATAAGCCCCCAGATCGTTTTTGAAGCGGACGAATGTAATTCCCTAGCCTCTTTTGTCGCATCAGGCTTAGGCATTTCCTTTATCCCGAAAATTGCATCCCTCGAGGCTTACAATCTGTCCTTCTTAAGGGTAGACAGTGTACCGATCAAACGAATGATTTATCTGATTTGGAAGACAGGAGGACAAGCAGCCAAAATAGGCGAAATCTTCCGGGAAAAACTGCATGAGACCTATCAAACACAGCTTTCTTCAGGCCTCGCTGAGATTGAACACTATTGAGTTGATTGCCTCTAATCACATTAATTTCACTTGGCCGAAGATCTGGTAGTGAAGAACTGCAAAAAGCAAAAGGAGATAGATAAAACCTTTGCTTTACACCTTACCATCTCTATGGCATGACAAAATAAAACACCTTCTTTAATTCATAGGATTTTGATTAATAATAAGAACCAGTAAAAAGAAAGGTTCCTTCTCAGCAGCGGGGAGCGGATCTGAACCACTGACCTCCTGACATTTTTGCAGATGGGTTTCTTGACAAGGAAATCAGGCGGATGTATCATTATTATGACACTGTGTCACATTGGGAGAAGGCAGATGCCAAAATCAACGTTCATAAATTTGCCGGATGAAAAGAAGTGCGTTATTCTCAGTGCTTTGAGAAAAGAATTTGTAGCTCGCCCGATTCATAAAGCCAGCGTGGCGAATATCATTAAAACAGCTGGCATCCCCCGCGGTAGTTTTTACCAGTATTTTGACGATCTTACTGATAGTTTTTTTACAGTATTGGATAGCGAAGTTTCTGAAAGCCATGATCTTTTTGCCAGAGCCCTCAGGGAGAAAAATGGGGACCTTTTTGCTGCCTTGAATGCTTTTGGTCCTGCGATGGCGGATGAAATTTTCCAAAAGTATGATTTATATCGCATCCGCTATTTATCCTGGGATTGTGAACTGGACGCTAAATGGCAAGCTTTCAGAAGCGTAAATCAGCACAAGCCAGACCTTTTTTACCATCGTGAGGGCAGTGATTCGGCATTACGAATCGAGATTATGCACTTTTTGAATGCTGTTATTAAAAAAATGATCGAGCGCTTGTTTACCGAAAACTGGGATAAAGCGACCTTTTTAGATCATTATGATCAAAATATCTTATGGATACAATCTGGAATCAAAGTAAAGGAGATTCACATTGGAACTGATTGAGTCGTTGTTTAATGTTTCTTACCTAATTCTGGTAATAGCTATTGGTGTACGCTTGCTTTTCGAGGACACCAAAATCGCCAGACTCTTTGGGATAATGGCAATAGTGCTGGGTGCCGGGGATAGTTTTCATCTTTTACCCCGCATCATGGCGCATCTTACAGTGAACGGTTTTGAAAATTACTCCGTTGCACTTTCATGGGGTCAGTTTGTTACATCCTTAACAATGACCGTTTTTTATGTTCTCTTCTATATTTATTACAAAAAGATCAATGGCCAGTCATCCAAAATACGAGATCTTCTTATTTTTGGACTCGCTTTGACTCGTGTTGTTCTTGTTATGATGCCGCAAAATGGCTGGGGAGAACTACCTGGAAACTACACTTTTAGCCTTCTTCGAAATATCCCTTTTACAATCATGGGAATTTTGCTGATCGTTTGGACCTGGAAAGCGCGAAGCAAACCTGAACTCAGGTACAGTTCCGTGTTGATCCTGCTAAGCTTTTTGTTTTACCTTCCGGTAGTGCTTTGGGCAGACGCCATCCCAATGATAGGCTTGTTGATGCTGCCCAAAACAGTTGCCTACCTGATCCTGGTGATTACTGGGTTCAGGTCCTTTATCAAGCGTTTTACGCCAGTTAATATCTTGAAGGATGCTCTCGTTTTCCTCGTGATGGGTTTGGCAGGCGGCGTATTTTACAGGGAATTTACCAAGTTAAATGGTTTCACCGGCATCACAACTTTACGGGTAATCCATGTTCATTCTATAGCGGTTGGATCTTTGACCCTGCTGATATTGTGGCTTGCACTTAAAAATGCAGATCACTTGCAGTTGGATCAAAGGTTCAAAAAGCCGGTTTTCGCCCTGATCGGCGGCTTGTATTTTACGATTGTAACCATGCTTCTCAGAGGGATCAACCAGGTGATTGGAAAGGGATATATCCCCTTTCCGGATGCTGCCTTGTCAGGTGTAGCAGGAATCGGACATATTGTTTTGGGAGTCGCGCTTGTAGTTACCTTTGTCCGTTTGGCTAAAAAAGAAATGCTGGTTGAAAAGGCGTGATGGACATGGTCTTTCTTCTGTAAAAAAGATTCGGATCGTTCAAGGGAGACGATTAACTACTATAAGAAGAGATACCCCCTTCGACTTTGAGGATTTTTAACCGCACTACGCATGAGAAGCCAGAGTGTACCAAGCTCTGGCTTTTTGTACCCTGTTTAGGCTTCCTTCTCAGCAGCAGGGCGAGGACCTGAACCGCTGACCTCCGAGTTGTGCGGATGGAACCTGAAAACATTAACCTTGACCTCTGGATTCGTACGTTTTACAAACTCTGTGTACGCTGGTTCCGATGAGCTGAGTGAATTGAGATTACGGTTATTAAAAGGAAGAGCTACATTTCAGGAAGTCAAGTATCCACGAGGATAATTGATTTGTATAGCAGGGCAGCAATATATTCCAATGGACACATCAAAACGAATTTAAAATCACTGTCGGGCAAGCGGGAAAATCTAAGTCAGATCATTAGAATTCATCACCGGGTACCTTTTACAAAAAGTGGTAAGCCAGCAACCATCAGAATAACCGTATCGGCTTCTTGCGCAAGGCGCTGGTTAGCCCACCCCAGACCGTCACGGTAGTAACGACTGAGCGCATGTAGCGGAACTAAGCCCATGCCGACCTCGTTACTGACCAGAACCCAATCACCACCGTGGGTTCTTGCGGTCTGTATGAGGCCTTCGATCTCGTGTTCAAGTTTCGTTCTAAAGAGCTTCTCTTCCACAGGTTCAGGGCAGGCAAATAAAACGTTACTCGTCAGTAGCGTAATACAATCGATGAGCACCCATGGGGTTGGTGGAGCAGAGGCGATCTGCCTCCCAAGATCCAAAGGCGCTTCGAGTGTCTGCCAATAGGACGGACGGCTCGCTCGGTGAGCTGCAATACGAGCAACCATCTCTTCATCTCCCGCAGTGGCGGTGGCTACAAAAAGCGCTGGGCGGCCATCTGCCTCAACCATTTTTTGGGCATAAGCGGACTTACCGCTCCGGGCCCCACCTAAGATTAAAGTCATCATTCCAGCCATCATGCCTCCTAAACGGGCTTACTAATCCTCCGGATAACCTCCAGAGAACTCTTGAGGTCCTGCTCACTGAATACCTCGATGGTGACAACACCCTGATAGTTTTGTTTCCAAAGCAGTTCAAAAACTGGCTGGACTTGCGCGTCTGGAACGTGCTCCAATGACTTGTGATCGCGGTCCTGAATGCCGTGGATGTGGATAACACGGGTTTTGCTTAAATGGCGTTCAAGGTAAGGGAGCGGGTCGTGAGCATCCAACCAAAGGTGGCCAATATCAATACAGCGGCTCACCCCTGCCTGGTCAATAATTTCGTCCCAGAAATTCAGCGGGTAACCTTCCAAGTTTTCGACCGCCAAAAGAGTTTCGTTCTGCACCCAGGACTTGAGTAAATCCAGAAAGCTTTGCGCTTTTTCTGTC
This sequence comes from Anaerolineaceae bacterium, assembly GCA_040772305.1. Classification (GTDB taxonomy): domain Bacteria; phylum Chloroflexota; class Anaerolineae; order Anaerolineales; family Anaerolineaceae; genus Mesolinea. The sequence continues at coordinate 23,276 of JAXGYK010000001.1, read as the reverse complement.
CAGGCTTCTTTGGAATAAGCTGGCTGGGGCTGACGCAATTGATCGCTCTCCAAATGCAGGACGAAGGCATGTGGATTCAGCGGCAGGGTCTTTTCGATGGTGCGTTTGGCTTTGGAGACTGCGTAAGCCAGGATGTCGCCAGTAGCCATAAAGTTAAGGTCTACAGGCAGGTGAATGGTGTAACTGAGGTCAAAGCTTTGGGCAAGTAGATTCAACTCGCTGATGGTAGCCTGATCAGGCAAGTTGTTATAACCGTCATCAACTTCGAATAAGACCAGCTCGATGTCCTGGACTTTGTCCGCAAGGTAGCGGACATTGGGAACAATCTCATCCGGGATGATATATGAGGTTGTTCCAAGCCTGAAGGGGTATTGTTTCATAAGACAGCTGCCTTTGCGCAAAAAATGAGCAGAGTGAACAGTTCAGAGCATTCTATAATCAGCCCAAAAACATCCCCCGTGAACCCGCCAAGACGCTGCCTGGCTAGCCTAAAGATCATCAGCGCGAGCAGATGCGCTCCGGCTGTTGCAATCAGACTGATGACTCCAAGCTGCAGAAAACACAGAATCAGGAAAATCAGCAGAGTGCTGCCCGCAAACAGGAAGCTTTTTCGATTGAGGCCATTGGCAAATTCAGCGCCCATACCTCCTGGTCTTGCTGTAGGTTCTTTGGCAGCCATGAGCAGGAGCCAACGGGCGAGGGCACCCGCAAATGGAAAAATCAGCCACACAAGTCTTGGGCTCAGGCTGAAAATCAGAATAAAGCGGGTGAGGATGGCAAGAATAAGACCGATGCCTCCAAAAGTTCCTAGCCGGGAGTCCTTCATGATTTCCAGACGCCGCTGGGGAGAAGACGCGTTGAGTATGCCGTCAAAACAATCCGCCAGACCATCAAGATGCAGGCCTCCAGACAGACTAATCCAGATGGCGGTGGTCAAGATGGCTGTAATTATGGGCGGAAAGACCCAAAGAAGAAGATGGTAGCCAGCAGCAGCAAGAAACCCCATCAGTCCGCCCACCAGGGGAAAGAAGGCCGCGGAACGACCCAGGTCTCCCGATTCGTACAAAGTATCTGACTTGACTGGGATGATAGACAGAAAGCCCAGTGCTTGTTTGAATTCCTTGATCATTTATCGCTCACACCTGCCTCTTCGAAACTTGCCATTTCGTTCAGAAGACGAGTCGCGGCTTCGATCACCTGGAAAGCGAGGACGGCGCCGGTGCCTTCGCCAAGGCGCATCCCAAGGTTGAGAATCGGTCTTAACCCCAGATGCTTCCAAATAACCGCATGACCAATCTCGACCGATTGATGGGAAGCAAGCATGTAATCTTTTGTCGCCGGCTCAAGCTGGGCAGCGATGAGGGCAGCAGCGCCTGAAATAAAGCCATCTACCACAACCGGCACGCGCCTGGAAGCAGCGCCAAGGATCACACCGGCCAGCCCGGCAATTTCAAAACCGCCCACCTTTGCCAGAACGTCGATGGCGTCGTTTGGATTGGGAGCGTTCTTGCGGATAGCCGATTCAATAGCGTTAATCTTGAAGGAGAGGTGCTGATCATCAATACCCGTTCCATGGCCAGTAACTGATTCAACAGGTGAATCAGTCAGGATTGCGGTGATCGCGGAGGAGGGGGTGGTGTTGCCGATGCCCATCTCGCCAGTCGCAACCAAGTCAATTCCGGTTTCAATTTCTGTCAATACCGTATCAATGCCGACCTGGATTGCTCTTTCCGCCTCATCTCGCGTCATCGCGGGACCTTCCAGCATATTCTTTGTGCCCGGGGCAATTTTCTTATGGAGGATGCCTTCTTTCTGCTGAAAATCGTAAGCTACGCCAATGTCGACTACGGTGATTTTAGCACCAGCCAGTTTAGCGAGCACATTGATTGCCGCACCTCCATTGAGGAAATTGAAGACCATTTGCGGCGTTACCTCGCGCGGATAGGCACTCACTCCCGAAAGGGCGATGCCGTGATCCGCAGCCATCACAATGACCCCCTTGTGTGAAAAGTCAGGTCTGGCAGTTCCTGTCATCGCGGCTAATTGGATCGATAATTCCTCGAGATAACCAAGCGAGCCGAGAGGCTTGGTTAGCACTTCTTGCCGAGAGCGAGCCTTTTGGGCTGCTTCCTGGTCAAGCTTTGGAATAATGGGTAGCTTCATAGTTGATTGTCCTTTGCTAAGCGGGTTAATGCCTCAAGCAGCACTTGATTATAAACATCAAGCTGTGTGCTGATGCGAATATGATGGGGCAAGCCAAATGAACTGCAATCGCGCACTTGAATGCCCTGTCTCAACAGGTTTTGACGAACTGATCGGGCAGTGTTCTCAAGCAGCTAATTCTGCCTCCTGTTTGATAATTTCTCTCGAACAAGAGGGCATAAACACCAGCACGCTTGGTGGAAATAAAAAAATCCCTGCCTTCTTGCTCGCGAAGATTGAAGAAATAAAAGCAAGGCAGGTTTCCTGACTTGCAGGCCTAATCACCTGCTTACAGTTGCGGCACAGTGTTGGCCTTTCACCAACTTCCACCTATTAAGCCCTTACATCCGGGCATCGGGTCACCTTGCGTTTAGCTTGATAAGGTACGCTTCTATTATAGTGCCGATTGCAAATTGAAAGGGTAGTGTTAGGTATCATTCGCCCATTTAGGAATTAACTGGTATCAGTTTCTCCAAATCTTGCATATTCAAGAGTGTTTTTCCGCCCCAGTCAGACTGTTCCATATGTCTGAGCTTGACACAACTGGATTATTCCAACAACCTTGGACGTATAAAGTGTACTACTAGGTTTCTCTCCTAACATATAATAGAAGACGGAAAGGAGAGCAACGATGACAGCTGAAGAGAAAGTAGCACGGCATAAGTTAAGTGTTCTGGAGCTGGCGCAGACCCTGGGGAATGTCAGTGAGGCTTGCAGGATTAAGGATGTATCTAGGACCCAGTTTTACGAATACAAACGGCGTTTTCAAACACATGGATTGGAGGGATTGAAAGACCTGCCGCCAATTCATAAGACGCACCCATTCACTACTCCGCCAGAGGAAGTAGAACGATTGCTTGGTGTTAGCCTGGATCATCCAAGCTGGGGATGTGTGAAGTTGAGCAGTATGCTCAAGCTTGAGGGGATCACAATCAGTTCACCAACGATTCAAAACATACTGATCAAACATGGCATGGCGAGCCGTTATGAAAGGCTGTTGAAACTGGAAGAGAGAGCCGCCCAACAGGCCATTGAATTAACTCCGGAACAAGTAGCACAGATTGAAAAGGCCAACCCCTGCTTCAGAGAAAGGCATGTTGAGAGCAGCAAACCAGGTGAATTACTCTCACAAGACACATTTTATGTTGGAGTACTCAAAGGGGTGGGGAGAGTGTATCTACATGCTGTGGTAGATACATATGGCAGCTTTGCCTTTGGTTTCCTGCATACCTCAAAGCAACCAGAAGCAGCGGTGGCAGTTTTGCACAACAATGCATTGCCTTTCTATCAAGCCCTTGGGTTTGAGGTTACTGCTGTTATTACAGACAATGGCAGGGAGTTCTGCGGAAAGGAAACTCACCCTTACGAACTTTACCTGTCCCTAAACGACATTGAGCATCGTACAACACGGGTGAGGAGACCACAGACTAATGGGTTTGTGGAACGTTTCAACAGGACTGTCCTGGATGAATTTTTTAGGACAGCCTTCCGTACCAAGTTCTACGAATCAGTGGAGGCTTTACAGACAGATCTGGACCAATGGTTGATCCATTACAACACAGAACGTCCACACCAAGGGTATCGCAACATGGGTCGCCGCCCTATGGATACAGTACAATTGTTTGTAAAGAAATCCGCAAAGAAAGAAGCCTAGTAGTACATATAAAGATTAAAAAAGCTTCGTTAGAATGACAATAATGTCTACTTCCCCCGCAGAATATTTCTCAAAACAATTGAAAAAACTAATTTTGTTTTTTCAATTTCTATATACACTTCAAAAATTTGATAGATGCTCACGAAATAAGGCATTGAGAACAGTGAGGATTTCGATTTTTACTCTTTTGATTTCCATAGCTGTGTTAGAACAACATCGTCACTAGTCGGTCGATTTTTTAACTCCCAATCAACTTTGATCAATAGCGGTACTCGCATTGCATTTCCTGTGACTATACATTCCCCTTGCCCTAATCTAGGGATCTTCGAATATGAGTTCTTATCCAAAGTAGGCATGGTATTCTCCAACATTCTTAGGTCTCTTTCATTTACTAATCTATGGATAAAGTAATTATGAACCTGAGACAAAATAGTTGGTGAAATGTCTGCAGGGCGTTGACTGGATAGTGTCAGAAAGAAACCAAACTTTCTGCCTTCTTTGATGATTTCTTCGAATACTGACAAACGATAATCGTGCCAATCATCACCTATATTTCGATACTCAGAATTCAGAATATTATGTGCTTCGTCGATTATCAGATGCTTAGTACATTCAATCATTTTTCCTGACACATTGCTCTTGTGCTCATCATATATCATCTTAGATAGTAGCATTGGTATTAATCTTGTTATTTCTTGGTTGGAGTGTACTAAAGATATAATATTCAGAGTACGATAGCATTCTATGTCTTCAACAATCTCTATCACTTTTTCTAGGCTTGTAAATGCGTTTTCTATCCTATTAAATAGAGGATTGATATACTCAATACTCGTTGCTTTCCAGGCGGATTGATGAACTTTTTGAAACTCTAAGTGCAGTTTAAGTCTCGCAATTTCCGAACAATTATTGAAGTAATTACCAATCATTTCTTCAATTTCATCGATCTTCAAAACAGAAATAGCGTCGTCAGGAAACTTAGATCTCTCGTTGATGTAACAATTCTTCTCATCTCCTGAATAAATGTATGATTTATGCTGGTGGTTGTATTGCAAAGAAATTAAAGAATCAAAAATATCCAATTTTGATTCCGGTACGATTGAAGTAGCCACCTGAAGCCAGTTATCTTTTGCATCAGAACTTGCTGCATCACCTGTAGTAAGAATTTTTTTCAGTGTACCAATAACAAATTTTGCAAATTTCTGACCATTAAATTGTTTTTCATTCCAAGTATTAATCGCCTTTCTTAAAAATGGGACTTGTGTTGCTGGTCTAGCATCAAAGAGAATCGAGAGTATATTGGCATCAAAAAGGTATTTCTTCATCACAGGCAGCTTTCTACCTATCGCCTCATTCCGCGTGTTTATTTCGAAAATTTCCTTTTCTGAATCATCCAATCCAAAGGAGTTTGGATGGAGGTATTCTCCATTAAAATCAATAACGAAGAACTTTGATTTCTTCAAGATTTCATTGATAAACTTGGACCTGAAAAGTTCGAGGTAGATTTTGTGCAGAGTATTCGACTTGCCACTACCAGTATTCCCAAATATGCCAATATGAGAAGCAAAGAAATTATCAATTGGAAGGGAGATCGGCTGTTCTTCATTCAAAGATTTTCCAATATGAATTGACGGAGTAGCAGATCCCAATCCATATACACAATCTAAAATCTCTTTAGTTGTCAAAGTTACTTCATTGCCAACCATTGGAACATACTTACTGGTGACCTCAAATCTATTGTTTTCGATGACGCCTTGGGTTCTTAATAAGATAATTCTATTTATCGAGCCTTTTTTATATCGATTATCAAACTCAATACTTTTAACAGTATTCTCTTGATCTGTAATTTTCTCTGATATTACAGTTGCAATTATTTTGATGTTGTTCTGTTGGATTGTTAGTAATGAACCCACTTTAGGCCCACTGATTAGATTTCCATTCCAAAGAAACTCGGAGTCGTTCGACATTCTATACATTCCAACCGAAGAAATGTCTCCGTCTACACCTACTATCACGCCAATTTTTTTAATTGGATTCATCTATTTTTTCACTTTCCTTTGGATCATTTAATATCGAAGTAAGATAATCTAGCTTGAATGGAAACTTATTATCTTCAAAATCGGAATCTATAATAGCAGGTTTAAATTTTTCACCAAAATCGTCAATAGTAAAAATGTTTAGGTTTGAGGGTTCATTCTCTAACCCTAAGTTTTGTAAGTAATCCTCCCGACCATTAGTATGAGTGAAAACAAATATTTTCATTTCATAATTCTGGAGAGCCCTGCGTAACATCTTGGATATATGCTTATCACCGCAAGAAAAACCTAATACAAACAATATCGATTGCGGTTTATCCAGTTCAATTTGGAATGCTCGTAGTACCTCATGAAAATGATTATTGATGAAAGTCTCCTGGGACTCATACCCGGTTGGGTATACAATAACCGGCTCACGAACGACGTAGTTTCTGATAATAACTCTATCACAATTTTTTTCCCAGTTCACTGAACCATGAGATTTGAATAAATTGATTGATGGAATCTCGTTGATATAGTTGTCGTTCAATCCTTTGTAAGCAACTAAGCGATTGTAGTTAGTACTATCGAGGACTCGGTCAAAATAACCACTTGCGCCGTCGTTAAAAACAAAATTGTGATATCGCAGTATTTTATTTATAGCCTTCTCAAAGAACAGATCATAGTTTGTTGTAAAAATGTTGGAACACTTCGGAGTTTGTCTGGAGTTAGATTGGGACAAAATCGAAAATAAAGCTTCTATGAAAGCCTCATAAGTTTTCAATACATTTGAAATTTTTTCTACATCCGAATATTCATCATTACCATTTACTAATGGCTGCTTCCTCATCAATAATTCGTTGATTTCCTTTACCGTTTGTATCAGTTGGGAGTTTGCGTTTTCACCATATTTTAGAAAACTCTTCATTAAAGGAATAGCAGGCATTGAAGCGCCCGAACCGATAAGAAAATTTAATTGCTTAGTATATGCAAGGTTGCGTAAAAGTTTTTCTTTGTCCATTTAATCGTCCTTCCTTTCAATCTACTGTACTTAATAATTTGTACTCTTAGGACTCATTCCTAACACCCTGAGCTGAAAACAACTCAATCGTCTCAATAGGACGCCGACCCTGATTACGATAGCCCTGGTGTGGTCGCTCGGTATTGTAGTGGACCAACCAGGCGTCTAAATCTACCTGAAGTGCTTCCACAGATTCGTACAGCTTCGTGCGAAAGGCGATGCGGAAGAATTCGTCCAGGACCGTTCGGTTGAAGCGCTCAACAAACCCATTCGTTTGCGGTCTGCGCACCTGGGTCTTGCGGTGCTCGATGTCATTGAGCTCCAGATAGAGTTCGTATGGATGGGTGTCTTTCCCGCAAAATTCACGCCCATTATCGGTCAAGATCGCATCCACCGGTAGCCCTTTTTCTTTGTAAAAAGGTAGGACGTCATTGTGGACAACTGCTACTGCTGCTTCTGGCTGTTTGGTGGTGTGCAGAAAGCCAAAGGCATAGCTGCCATAAGTATCCACGACTGCGTGCAAGTAGACCCGCCCCACGCCCTTGAGCACACCGACATAAAACGTATCTTGGGAAAGCACTTCCCCCGGCCGGCTGCTCTCGATATGCCGCTCCCGGAAGCAGGGATTGGCCTTCTCGATCCAGGCCACTTGCTGGGGGCTCAACTCGATCTGGTGTTCGAGACTTCGCTCTTCGAGCTTGAGTAGCCGCTCATAGCGAGTACCCATCTCATGCTTGTTGAGGATATTCTGAATGGTGGGATAACTGATTTTGATCCCTTCAAGAGCCAGGCTGTCGCACAGCTTGTTGCATCCCCATGTGGGGTGTTCCAGGCTAAGTTCCAAGATCCGCTCTACTTGCTCGGGAGGTGTGGTGAGAGGATTGGATTTGGGTATGGGAGGGAGATCCTTCAATCCCTCGATCCCGTGAGTCTGAAACCTGCGCTTGTATTCGTAGAATTGGGTGCGCGAAACCCCGCGCTGGCGGCAAGCCTCGCTAACATTGCGCAAACTCTCTGCCAGCTGCAAGACACTCAGTTTCTGATGTGCTACTCTTAATCCTGCGTCCATCGTGATCTCCTTGTATAATTCTACTAGTTATTCACGATGTTAGGTATGTTTCACTAGAGTACAAATAATTATATGGTGAAATCACAAAAGTTAATTTTCTAATGCGGAAGCGGGTTATTAGTCGCTCTTTGATTGATCATTAAAGAGTCTTCATATAAAAAACCAGAGCTTAGAGTACTCTAGTTCTCGTTTAGTAGCGGGGAGCGGATTCGAACCACTGACCTCCGGGTTATGAGTCCGACGAGCTACCTCTACTCTACCCCGTAATGGATTTACAGTCCAAGCCATTAATTCCTAAAAGTCAGATAATTGGTCCTATAGGATTTTCAAAATCTTCATTAATACGGGTGCGCGTTAATAAGTGGATCGGTTTATGATCGGTCTTTTTTATACGCAGGAAGTTTGACTTTGCTGCCGTCTTATTCTTATTTACAATGCTTAAACGAAAATCGAAAACCGCATACGAACTGCAAATCTAGTACAATTGTACGAACAAAGCAACAGGAGGAAGACAAGCATCGCTGAAGTGTCCTAGCTGGGTTAAGCGATGGAGAAATTGATCGGAAAGAGGGAGAATGAAAGAATGAATAAATTGGAGATCAATCTTTTTGGCGATTTGCAGATACTGATGAACGACGTTGATATTTCGCAGACCATCTGGGCATCCAAGAAGAAAATGGCTTTGCTGGAACTCCTGATCCTCAACAGGCAAAGACCTATGTCAATTGTGCGCTTAGCGGAAATGATATGGGGGGAAAATAAAGAAATTGATGCGACGAATGCACTCAAAACCTTAGTCAGCCGCTTGCGTAAGGATCTGGAGGAAAATGGGCTCCCCGAGGCGATTGTGACGATGCCAGGCGGCTATATGTGGAACCCTGACCTTCCGGTCAAGATAGATGTGTTTCGCATGGAGGATATTTGTAAGACCGTATTGGACGCGAAATCTCTTGATCCTGATGTGAGGGCTCAGTTTGAGGAGCTTCTCCAGATATATACGGATGATCTGCTGACGAATTCCAGCCTGAGCATGTGGATTGCACCCAAAAGCGTGTATTACCACGATCTTTATCTGAAAACAGTCTATCGTTACATCGAGTTGCTGAATAAAGAAAAAGAGTATGGGGAGGTAATCCGCGTATGTAAAATTGCGCTGGATATTGATGCTTTTGACTCCATGCTCAACTTGGAACTAATGTCCGCGCTGCTCAAAACTGGCAAGAGCAAAGAGGCGTTGGAACAATATCAGAACACAACCAACCTGCAATATACACATTTGGGGTGGAAACCCTCGGACGAGATTTTAAATTTCTATAAAGAGTTGATTAAAGGCAAAAAAGACTCAGAGGCAGAAATTGAAGAAATCTGTGCAGAACTACGGGAGAGCAAACCGGGGGCAGGTGCATTCGTGTGTGAATACGCTATCTTCAACGACATTTATCATTTGCAGATGCGCAATCTGAAGCGTATGGGCACGGCTGTGTTTTTGGCATTGGTGGATGTGCGCCGGATGGACAACAAAGAGATGGAGGCTCTGGAGCTGAAACAAGTGATGTCGCGGACCTTGGATGTGTTGCGAGAGAACCTGCGTCAGGGGGATACGATTTCCCGTTACAGTCCCTTACAGTATGTGATCATACTGCCTTCTGTGATTAATGCAAAAATGGGCCGCATGGTGGTAGAACGGTTAAAAATGCTGTTTTACAGCGATAGCAAAAACGCCAAATATATCTTTAGTTACAGTGTAACGCCGCTGGTCGTGGACGATTGAGCTCGTTCGGAAAGAGAGGCGAAATAGGAGAGAGCATGCTTATGGGTGCTCTCTCTTTTTTGCGCCGCAATCGCTTGTGATAAAATCAGGAAAGAATTCCAAGATGGTCGTTGGCGGCGGACAGGAGAGCGTTTTTGAAGAGAGGGTTGAACATTGTTCGGCTAAGATTCGTGGCAATGCTTGTTCTCGCGCTTGCCGCGACAGTGGGATGTGCGGAAGAAAAAGAAGCAAAGATGGAAAGGGCAGAAGGGGTGGCAGGGGCTACCCGAGATAGCCGCCCGGTAGTGCTGGTACCCCGCGCGGATGGAACGCAGATTTTCGAGGGTACATCCTCTCTGATCGATGCCTCGCATCTTGAGGACGGATACGTCATGGTAAAGTATACGGGCGACGGCCGGATCAAAATGCAGCTTACGCACAATGATCAGGAACCCTACACCTACGATTTGCCGACAAGCGGAGTATTTCAGACGTTTCCGCTGACTTCCGGGGATGGGCATTATACACTGAATATTTACCGCAACATTTCTGGCGACCAATATGCATTTGTAGACGGCGCATCGTTTGATGTGCGTCTAAAGAATGAATTCACACCTTTTTTGCATCCCAGTCAATACGTTGACTACACGGAAGAGACCGCAGCAGTAGCGCATAGCGAAGTGCTGGCACAGGGCGCATCGGATGATTTGGACGTGGTGAAGCGCATTTATGACTATGTGGTCAATAATATCGTATACGATACGGATAAGGCAGAAAATGTCTCTTCGTCTTATTTGCCCGATTTAGACGATACACTGCGCACAAAACGCGGCATCTGTTTTGATTATGCGGCACTGATGACGGCTATGTTGCGCGTTCAGCGCATTCCTGCGCGGTTAGTTATCGGATATGCCGGCAAGGATTATCATGCCTGGATCAGCGTCTACACGGAAGAGACAGGATGGATTGACGGCATCATTCACTTTGATGGAAAAAACTGGGTATTGATGGATCCTACTTTTGCCGCAGGGCGGGGTCTTGCAGATTATATTGGAGACGGCAGCAATTATAATGCGCTGTTTTACTACTGATATCCGTTCGGAAGGAAAGACGCATGAAAGGACCTGACAGGCAAAAAGTACTTTCCACAGCGGAGTTAGAGGATTTTTTTCAACAGTTGGCGCTGTTTTTCAAAAGCAGAATTCCTGCGTGGGAAGGACTTGCGCTCTTAGGGGAAGAAACGGGCGGAAGAAATAGCGAATTGTTTCGTGTGCTATCCGTGAAGGTGGCGGACGGGAGCAGTCTGTCTGCCGCTTTCCAGCAGAGCGGACGGTTTCCTGGTTATGCTGTGGACATGGTGCGGGTGGGAGAACGCACGGGACGTATGCAAGAAATCGCGGAGGCGCTACGTGCGTATTACGAAGGGCGCGACACTCTGGCAAGAGAACTGCGAACTTCAGTGGTGTACCCGCTTATTATGACGGGAATGGTGCTCGTAGTGATTATTGTGCTGACTGTGGCGGTGATGCCGGTATTTGAACAAGTGTTCAAACAACTGGGATTGGCCATGAACCCCCTTTCTCTGTCGCTGCTGCAATTTGGACAGGCTTTTAGTCAATCTGCGCTGGTCATTCTGATTGTGGTCATTGCCTTTGTGATCGTGTTTTTTCTTCTGCGTTTTACAAAAAAAGGCAGGGTTGCGCTTTTGCACGTTTATGATTCTTCGCCACTCACACGGAAGATGGCGGCGGTTCTTGCCGCCGAACGGTTCGCATTTTCCATGTCGCTGATGCTGGAAAGCGGCATTTATTTTGTAGATGCGCTACATTTCGCAATGGAACTTGAAGAAAGCAAAAGAGCAAAGGCGCGAATTGCGGCACTTGAACGCCTGCTTGGAGAAGGAAAGCCTTTACAGGAGGCGATTTTCGCTTCCGGCATTTTTGAGGAATCATATCACGGGATGATCGCGGCAGGCTTGCGCACGGGTACGCCCGGAACGATGCTTATGGAACTTGCACTTCGCTGCCGACGTGATGCCGAGTCGCGACAGCAGCGGTTGCTGGCTATTGTTGAACCTGCGCTGGTGGGGTTGCTGTGTGTGCTGGTAGGACTGGTAATCCTGTCTGTCATGCTACCCTTGGCCGGAATCCTGTCCGGCATGTGAGAAAGGAAGGCGTTTCCTTGCGAAAAACAGGAGTCGCGAAAAAAATCAGGCAATTACTGGGCAGCGGCGTTTTTTGGGCGGTCGTGATTTTTGCCGCTGTTGCGCTAAGTATTGGGTTTGGAGTTGCCGCCGCTGGAAAAACCTCCGTTTCCAGACAGATCGTTCTGCTGAAAGATACAGTGCGGCGGGAGGCCGTACAGTGCTATGCCTTGGAAGGAAGCTACCCGCAAGACCTTGCATACTTAAAGGAACGTTATGGTCTTCGTTATGATGCAGATCGCTATGTGGTGCATTATAAATTCCTGGGCGGCAATCTGCTGCCAGAGATTTCGGTTTTTTATCTTGAAAATTAGGGGGCAGTAGGAGAAGATGCGGCGAGAGAGAGATACGGCAGAGCTCTTGTTTGTCATTGCTCTGTTTTTCTTGTACACGATTTCCAGCCTACTCCTCTCTGTGATGGCTGCAAATGTCTATAGCCAGGGAGCGGAACGTTCGGAGCGCAATTATAATATGCGGACTTCCGTGTTGTACTTGACGGAAAAAGTACGGCAAACAACAGGTGCAGCGGGGGAAATAAGCGTACGCCAAACCAGCGAAGGAGATGCGCTGGTGCTGGGGACCTTGGTAAAAGGTGAACGCTATGAAACGTGGATTTATGTGGAGGACGGATATCTGCGCGAGGTACTGCTGCTGCAGGGTGCGCATGTCTCACCGGGAATTGGGCAGAAAATTATGCCCCTTTCCGTGCTTGTACTCGAGCTAAGCCCGGAGGGTCTGCTCCGCATCTGCGTGACGGACCAAACGGGTGAAACGTATGAGGGCAAGGTTTTTCTGGAGGGAGCTGAGAGAGGAGAAATGCGGCATGAATCAATCGTCTAAAAGCCGCTTTTTTCTGGTAGAGCTGCTGGTGAATTGCTTGTTGTTTGCCCTTGCAGCGGCAATTTGTGTTTCCATTCTTGCGCACGGAAATATGACGGGGAAAAGGAGCGCAGCCCTTTCCATGGCCGTTGCTGAGGCGCAAAACGTGGCGGAGAGCGTAAAGGCTGCTAAGGGGGACCTACAGGCGCTGGGCACCCTGCTGGACGTAGGAGAAGCAGAGGGCGTGTATATCCTCCGATACGATGCAGACTGGCAGCGTCTTCCCGATAGCGCGAATGCGGTCTATGAATTGCGGGCGGTTATTGATATTGATGAGAAAAACATGCTACAAGCAGAGATCTCAGTGACAGATAAAGAGGGGATGATTTATACATTGCGCGTGCTACGCTATCTCGGTGCAAAGAGCGGTGGGAGTATATGAGGCGCGGAAGACCGGTTGTAAGTATAGGTATTGTTTCGCTGATTACCGTGTTTACGATATTGCTGCTCGCCGTTTTTTCCGTCTTGTCGTTGTCCGGCAGCCGCTCGGATAGCGTACTTTCGGATAGGGCTGCGCGGGCCGTATCCGACTATTATGCCGCGGAGGCGCGGGCAGAGCAGAGCTTACAGGAACTGTCTGCCATAGCGGCAAGTGACGCGGAAATGCCCCTGCGGGAGCGTTTGGAGGCTGCCGGGTTCGAGATTGCGGTTGACACTTCCTATCCGGGGATGGTGGTGGTCTATGATATACCTGTAGATGACCGACGGGTGCTACGCGCGGAGGTAGGCATCGGAGAACAGGGTGAGGCGGAGCGGCTGTACCGCCAAACCATATCGACGGGAAAATAAAGGAATACAGAGTGAACAATACAATGGACATACAAGCGCTGTTGAGGGACATGGTGGAAAAGGGTGTGGAGGATGTGTTTATCATATCCGGCCGTCCAGTCAGCTACAAGCAAAATCGGCTTGTTAAAAACTGGGGAGAGGAAAAGCTGACTCCTGCACTGACGCGAGAGATCCTCCTTGCCGTGTATGCCTTGGCAGAGCGCAATCCGGAACTGCTTTTGAAGCGAGGAGATGATGATTTTTCGTTTGCATTAAAGGGAGTTTCTCGTTTTCGTGTAAACGCGTATAAGCAGCGCGGGTCGTACGCGGCAGTGATCCGGGTAGTGGCATTTACTCTGCCTGATCCGGAGGAGATGCGCCTGCCGCGCACAGTTTTGGATTTGGCAGAGCTGAGAAGGGGGATGATCCTCGTCACCGGTCCTTCGGGGAGCGGAAAGACGACAACGCTGACTTGCCTATTGGAAAAGATCAATGAGCAGCGCAGCGCGCATATTATTACCCTGGAAGATCCGATTGAATACCTGCACAGCCACAAAAAAAGCATCGTTAGCCAGCGCGAGCTGATGATTGATACAGAGAATTATCCGTCTGCCTTACGTGCGGCGTTGCGGCAAAGTCCGGATGTCATCCTGATCGGAGAACTGCGGGATATGGAGGCGATCGAAATCGCTCTGACTGCGGCAGAGACGGGGCATTTGATTCTTGCCGCGCTGCATGCCCTGGGTGCAGCCAATGCCGTTGACCGCTTGGTGGATGCCTATCCTGCTGAACAACAGGAACAGGTGCGCATGCAGATCTCCATGGTGCTTCAGGCTGTGGTCAGTCAGCAGCTGCTGCCCGCGGATGACGGTTCGCTTGTGCCGGCATTTGAGGTCATGCAGTGTAACAGTGCGATCCGAACCTTGATTCGCGAGGGCAGGACACACCAGATTCCCTCTGTGCTTCAAACTTCGTCTGCGGAGGGGATGATGAGCATGGATGCCAGTCTTGCAAAATTGTATCGGGAAGGAATGATCAGCAGACAAACTGCCCTTACCTACAGCATGTCTCAGGAATATCTTTTGAGACAAATTGAAAACAAATAAACAGACAGAAGCAGTTCGGCAAGGAAGGAACAAAAAAAGAGTCCGCTCAGGCGGACTCTTTTTTCAGTTCAGCAAGTGCGGTTTACGCAGTTGCTTCTTCTTGCTTTTCTTCTTTGTAGGATTTTTTGCAGAACAGAGCCAGCACTACCTGTACTGCAGCGATAACTGCCATCCAGATGGTCCACTGGTCCACAAAGACCATGGGGTTGCGCATGTCTTCCGTCAGGATGAACACGATTATCGCAACAACCAGCGGGATAATGCTTATCAACCGCAGAACACCCTTGCGTTTGAGCGTAGCTCCGTCTTCGTATTCACTGGCCTCTGTCGCTTCGGTCGCTGTCTCTTCATCTTTGCGCTTTTTGCCTGTGAAGTAACCAATCCACAGAACCAGCATGATAATACCTGTTAGGATGGTCAGCAACAGGTTTAAGAGTGCCCATGCCTTTCCGTCTGCGAGCGGTGTTGCTCGTTCCGGAATGGTGATCGTTTCTACTACTTCCTTTTCCGGATTGGGCTTCGGATCGGGATTTGGATTGGGATCCGGATTCGGGTCGGGATCAGGATCGGGGATTGGATCGGGATCCGGGTCGGGGTCGGGGATTGGATCGGGATCCGGGTCAGGATCGGGGATGGGAGCAGCTGTAACGGTGAGCATACCAAGGTTCGCCGTCACGATGTAGTTTGCAGCTCTTGCGTTATCCCAGGTAATAGCGTAGGTATTGGGCGAGCTGCCTACCTCGGTCTGGGAACCGGTAGCGGCCAATGTCACACTCTCGCCAGCGACAAGACCATATATGCTCACTGTTCCTTCGGTCAGTGCTGTCCCGTTATAGACCTTGGCCGCAGTGCCCGTCGTAATCGTCACCTGACGCTTCTTTATCTCAAGCGTACCGTTCTGGGTATGTACCGTGAACTGATCAGTGACATCATTGCCATCAGCGTCCTGAACAACCGCGGTGCCGCTTATTACGTTGGCAAGTGTTGCGGCGTTAATGCTTGAAGGATCGCTTGTTTCAAGTCCGCTTACCGTGAAGATATTGCCCTCGACGGTAAAGGTCAGGGTTTCAAAGCCAACCGCGCTCTTAGCTGTACCGTCATAGATATTTCCGGTATTGCTGTTTGCGACTACGGTTATCTCATACTTCTCATCCTCAGGACGATCAGTGACCGTCAGCGTACCGAGCTTCTCCGTCACGGTGTAGTTTGCAGCATTTGCGTTATCCCAAATAATATCGTAGGTATTGGTCGAGCTGCCCACTAGGGTCTGGGAACCGGTAGCGGTGAGTGTCACCCTCTCGCCATCTACGAGGCCTTCAATCTTCGCTGTCGCATTGGTCAGAGCCGAGCCGTTATATGCCCTAGTCGCACTGCCTGTCGTGATCGTCACTACCTTTGGGTTCACCGTCAGCGTGCCGTCGACGATCACAAACTCAACATCCGTGAAGTTGGTGCTGTTGTTGGTGAAGTCAGCAGGCTTCAAATCCATATTGTAGACACCGGCATCCGTGCCGCTCACGCTGGCTGTACCGCTGAAGGTGAAGTCGTTTACTGTGTACAGCGGGTTACTGATACTGGTTACCGTATAACCGGTTACTGTCTTTACCGTGCCGTCGTATGTTTCTGTGCCGCTGTTCTCGGTGATTGTTACCGTCACCTTATCGGTCACAGCAGTGATTGTCAGCGTGCCGTCGACGATCACAAACTCAACATCCGTGAAGTTGGTGCTGTTGTTGGTGAAGTCAGCAGGCTTCAAATCCATATTGTAGACACCGGCATCCGTGCCGCTCACGCTGGCTGTACCGCTGAAGGTGAAGTCGTTTACTGTGTACAGCGGGTTACTGATACTGGTTACCGTATAACCGGTTACTGTCTTTACCGTGCCGTCGTATGTTTCTGTGCCGCTGTTCTCGGTGATTGTTACGATGACTTCGGTTGTCAGTGCGGTCACGGTCAGCAAGCCTTCACTCTTACTTATCTCGTAGTTGTCTTCCAATGTGCCTTGGTTCAAGGTATAGGTAAACGTGTTTTTGCTTTCGCCGACATTTGTCTGGGTGCCGGTCACATCGTAGGTAGCGCCTTCTCCGGTTGCCCAGCCGTCACCGGTTACCGTCACGGTATTGTTCGTCAGAGCAGATCCGTCATAAACCTTAGAGTCTGTTGCGCTTGTCAGCGTGACCTGACGTTTCGTGATTGTCAGCGTACCATTCTGGGTATGAACCGTGAACTGACTGGTGACGTCATTGCCATCAGCATCCTGAACAACCGCGGTGCCGCTGATTGCGTTGGGAAGTGTTGCGACGTTAGTGCTTGAAGGATCGCTTGTTGTCAGTCCGCTTACCGTGAAGGTATTGCCATTGACAGTAAAGGTCAGGGTTACAAAGCCAGTGGCACTCTTGGCTGTACCGTCATAGATTGCGGTATTGCTGTTTGCGACTACGTTTACCTCATACTTCTCAGCACGATCAGTGACCTTCAGCATGCCTTCATTCTTGCTTATCTCGTAGTTGCCTGCGAGCGTGCCTTCTTCGAGTTGATAACTGAACGCATTAGCACTTTCGCCTACCGTCAGCTGGCTGCCGGTGAATGTATATGTTGCACCTTCTCCGTCCACCCAGCCGGTTTCTGTAGCCAAAGGAGTTGCGCCGTTGGTCAGAGCCGTACCGTCGTATTCTTTCTCTAAATCCGCAGAGGTCAAGGTCACAGCCTTCGGGTTCACTACGGCCGTTACGGAAGTTTTGGCGTCTGCGTAGTTGGCCTTCGTTGCTTTGACCCAGATTACGGTTCCCGTGGTCACGTTACGCACCTGCGGGATGACGGATGTATACGGACCGTCTTCGCTCAGGCTGTAGGTGATGACCGCACCTTCCAGTGAAGCCGTCGCGTTGGTTACGCCGTTGTGGTTCGCACCGTCGTAGATTCCGTTATATCCGGTTGCGGTTATGGTCAGGTCTGTGCTGTTGGCTGTAACGGTCAGTGTGCCGGGATCATAGCTAATTGCATATTGATGAGTCACATCCTTATTGTTGGCATCTAAGATTTTAACAGTTCCACTGAATGTACCATTGTAGACGCCAACATCTGTTCCTTTTGCCTCGTAAGATAGTCCTGTATAGGAATGCCCGGCCTTTAGCCCTAACTGTGTAATACCTGTCAGAATATGCTCGGATCCACTGTATTCCTTGCTGTCAGTCTCGCCAGTAAAGGTTACAGATGTGCACTCTTGCCACTGTGCGGATAAGGTTAAGCCACCAGAAGGAACTGACGCCAGTTGACCAGGCTGATATGTGTTTGTTCCATCTGACCAGCCAGTGAAAAAATGACCTGGATTAGTCAAACTGGCAGGACTCTTTACCCTTGCTTCGGCTCCGACCAGGTAGGTGTTACCATCAACCGGTACTTCTCCGGAACCGCCATTGGCATCATAGATAACGTTTGCGGTTTGATCCGCAAATACGGGATAGAGTTCGAAATTGTCCGATATCGGTGTATCAAAGTCAAACGGTACAAAATAACCGTTTATATACCAGTACCAGCCTATAAATGCTCCTCCCTGTGGATCCGCAGGTTGAGGAATGGTGTGCAAAGGAATTACATCACCTTCCGTATGGTAGACACCATCACCAGGGTTTGAGGTGTTATAAAAAGTTACCGTGTATGTTCTCTTTGTCCATTTCGCATAAAGAGCTAAATTGTGTGCCGGCATTGTTTTGCCTGCCAAAGTATACGGAGTTCCTTCACATGCGGAGTTGTCATACCATCCTGAAAAATAGTATGTTACACCGTTCTGGACAAAGGTCGAATCCGCAGTCAGGCCAGTCGTGTCTTTGTTCGAAATATCGCTGCCAAACGGAATGTTAGCGACTACCAGCGGATCATCGCCGTTGTTTTTGTTGAATGTGAGGGTATAGTTGTTTCTTGTATAATAAATTTTTGAAACTTGGTTCGGACGAAGTTTGTCCCATTGACTTCGAGGCGTTACGGTAAAACCGGGGATATCGATCCCGTCTTCATCGGTAAAACTAAGACTTCCGGATCCGCTGTAAAATGAATAAGGGTCTTTGATTTCTATGTTGGTGCCCTGTTCATAGTACCCTACCGTGTATTGATAAGTAGAACCAGAGTATCTGCCATGCACAGTCAGGTTTGCATTAGGCATAGTCGGTGCTTCCGAATAGGCAGTATTTGAAGTTCTCGAAATATACCAGGAATAATAAGGATACGCCGCTACGGCAGCATTGTACTGCGTCGCTGTAGACTGCCCGTACTTCAGCTGCGTGGTAGATATTGTGTACCAATTATTGCTGTATTGAGCTTTTCGTTCAATTGTAAATGTGTACACATTTCTCTTGTAATACACGTTCACAACCGTATCGCCGTCTGCCGAAATGGTTTTATTATCGGCATGATCGAAGTGAAAACCGGTATATGACCTGGAATCATAAGTTGCGGAGGCTCCGGTCATTCCGGTTTTAATTACTAACTCTTCAAAGGTATATCCGTCATCATTGGCATTCTCCAGCCAGTAAACGACCTTGTATGACGTATTGGTATTTGCTTCCCAAACTGCATACAAGGTTGTATTGGCAGTAACCTGATAGGACTCGGAAATTGCCGCGCCACCTTCAGTTAATGACCAGTGTTGAAAGACATAACCTGCTCTCTCAGGTACAGGAAGGGTTCCTATCGCACTTCCGCCTACCACATACTTGGGGAGAACCGCGGATCCGCCGTTTGAATCAAAAGTTACAATGTATGCATCCATCGTAACCGCATATAGATTGGTATCCCCGTTTATCGGAGTACTGAAGTCAAATGCAGCCTCGCCTTCTTCTTCTTCAGACCAATGGCTGAATACTTTGCCCGGTTCCGTGATACTCAGCGGAACCCCTTCGGCATTAACCGTTCCTCCTGGTGATACCGTTTTTGTTTTCAGGAGCACGTCGTTATAGAAGAAACTGACAAAGTATTCTGTTGCCGGCTCTCCGGCAGGCTGTTTAGCGGGCCCCCTGCTAAGAGCTTCTTCTTCCCAAACTGCATACAAGGTTAAGTCCTTAGTAACCAAAAAGTCTGTAGAAATTTCCGTGCTATCCGTGCCATCCTCGGTTAACGACCAGCGTTGAAAACGATAACCTTCTCGCTCAGGCACAGGAAGCTCTCCTATCGCTTTCCCGTCTTCCACAGATATGGAGGAAACTTCAGATCCGTCACCTAAATCAAAAGATACAGTCCATGATGCGTTCTTCATAACTGCATGTAGAACTGCATATAGATTAATATCCTCGGTTATAGGAGTACTGAAGTCAAATGCATCAGCTCCGCTTTCTTTAAGAGACCAATGGCTGAATACTTTGCCCGGCTCTGTAATGTCCAACGGAAACTCTACGGCATCAACGGTTCCTCCTTGTGGTACCAGCTTTTCTTCAAGGGGCTCGCCGTTGTAAATGAAACGAACCAAGTATTCTATTGGTGAAGATTCGTCATCTTCTTCACCTGCCGGCGTAGACGTAGGCGTAGGAGCAGGAGTAGAAGTAGGAGCATCTCCAGCCTCTTCTGTACCTGAGCCTGCTGTCGGCTCTTCACCTGCCGGCGTAGACGTAGGCGTGGGATCATCTCCAGACTCTTCTGTAGATAATCCTGCCGGCGTAGGCGTAAGCGTGGGATCATCTCCAGACTCTTCTGTAGATAATCCTGCCGACGTAGGCGTAAGCGTGGGATCATCTCCAGACTCTCCTGCGGATGAGTCAGTCCCCTCGGTCACAGCCGGTTCTTGTGTACCCCCAATATCTCCTGCAAATACTGCTAGCGGAGACGTCATTTGCATAATAAATGACAATATCAAGATTACTGCCAGAAATAATTTAGTCTTTCTCTTTTGCATTTTTACCTCTCCTTAACTCAACGAGGATGTTATGTAGATTGTTTGTGTCTGTTTCATATAGCAACAAATTTCACCACTGATACAAGTTTTGTACATATCATAAGTGGTCGTGGTTACATCGAGGTTACATATGGCGTTTTTGAGAGAGTCATTTTTAAACAAAAAAAAGGAAGGGAGAGGCCCTTCCATACCATACATATTATGAATTAACTACTCAGTCCTTAGCCAGTAGCGGGGAGCGGATTCGAACCGCTGACCTCCGGGTTATGAGAGATTTTCCTGGTTTCGGAACGTTTTTCAATCAGGCTCCGCATTTTAGCCTAGCCTGAGGGACGCTCTTCTGAAGAGGCCGGAGGATCTTTGGTTACGAGTTATTAGTTGTATGATAGCGACTTTTTATGGCAGGGTCAAGTAGTAGTTTTTTCGCGACCCGGAGGACGATGGTTGCAAATTAGTGAACGAACGTCCAAAAATCACTACCTTTACGTCCATACGTTCGTTTGCGATTTTTTAAGGTTACTCGAGGAAAATCCTGCCACAAGAGGTCGTTCGTTCAAAAAATTTATCTTCGAAAACCGTGGTTAGGTGTACTAAAAACTGCTTTCTCTTAGCATTGTTTCCAGTCTGATCAACATATCGTCACGAATCGCACGAAATACTTCTAGAACTTCAGCATCGCTGCCCTCGGCCTTTGCCGGGTCAGGAAAGCCTATATGAACTCTTTTCCCTTTTCCAAGCCAGACCGGGCAGTTTTCAGCGGCATCATCACAAACGGTTACGACCAGATCAAAATCAACCCCGCGAAATTGATCTGTGGATTTTGCCGTGCCCTGGTGTTCAATCCCGATTTCACGAAGCACTTGAATCGCTTTGGGATGAACATACCCGGCAGGCTGGGTGCCTGCACTAACGGCTTCCCACGTATCCCCATATTTTGCGTTGACAATCGCCTCTGCCATTTGAGACCGACAGGAATTCCCGGTACATAAAAAAAGGATTTTTCTTTTTTGATTATTCATAGGTATATTCTATCCAATTCGTCTTGTTTTCACAATTCGTTCTTTAATACCTTTCTTCTGCCTGCAGGCAATAATTTCTGCCAGGATAGCGACTGCGATCTCCTGCGGGCTAGTTCCACCGAGATCCAATCCAATGGGAGCATATACGCGATCCAGATCTTCTTCAGGAATGCCATCTGCCCTCAGATGCTCTAATATGGATTTACATTTTGCTAAACTACCAATCATGCCGATGTATGGTGCCAGGCTTTTGATCGAAAAACGGAGAGCGGCCTCATCTGAGATATGATCTGTGGTGATTAAGACCACATAACTGTCATCCGTGAGCGTAACCTGCTCCAATTCGGGAACCTGATCCTTCCCTGCTGCCACATCCACAACGACCACTTCGAAGCCAGCCGCCTCCCCCATGACTTTTAGTGGGCGACCGATGTGCCCTCCGCCTACGATTACCAGTCGAGGTAGAGGAAAGTAGGCTTGGACGAAAACCGTCACCTCCCCGCCACACAATGTTCCGATTGAATCCTGACCTTCTTCTCTTAGCGCAAGATGATGTAATGCAGGCGTTTTTGTTTCAAGCACTTGTTCGGCAATCTTGATAATTTCAGATTCCAACTTACCGCCACCCACGGTCCCCACTGTCTCTCCATCAGGCAGCATAACAAGTTGAGCGCCGACCTTTGCTGGCGAGGCGCCTTTTACCTCCACAATCGTCGCTAATGCAGCTGGGCGTTTATTTTGAATTGCCTGAGCTAACTCTCTAATAGCTTCTGACATATGATCCATCCTTGTTGATTCATGGCTGATCAAGCCACGGCCACATACGAGCTTCCTGACTGTTTGGGTATCGTTCAACAATCTCAGTCATGGCACCCCTAAATGAGCTTTTCTCTTTCCCTAGCAAGTATTCTGCCATTCCGCGAGTGAATAACAATGTTGCGGCTCTTGGATTATCCGGAAAAAGATCTAACCCATTGTCCATCAAGTCAATTACATCGTAGTATTTTCCACGTGGCATATCAAGGGCAGCTTTTCCAAGACGCAGCAGGATACGTAAATCTTCCGGGTTGAGGTAACCATTTTGTTGATAATGAACATTGCCGTGGGTATCCAATAAGTAAAAAGATGGCGTCCAATAGGCTGAATACTGAGATCGAACGGCCCGGTCTTTGATGATATCCATTCGCACTGGAACGAACCATGTGAACAATTCTTTTTGAACTTCTGCGTCCGGGTAAGTGTTTGCGTACATTTTCTTGCAGCCGGCGCATTCATCCCGATGAAACTGAAGCAGTATCCCTTTGCCAAGCTGCCGGGCCTGGCTAAGTGCTAGGGGTAAATCATAGGACCACTGGTTATCATTTTCCATTTTTCACCTTATCTATTGCTGCTGTAAAAGCATCCAGATCAAGTGGAGCGGTATCTGAGATCGATTCTTTTTGACCCATAAGAACATTGCCATCGGTATCGACCAGAAACAGAGCCGGTGCCCGAATAATATCGAATTGTTTTCCCAGGTCCGGCCGCCGATCCAAATCAATTCGAACTATTAAAATACCTTGGCGATTCTCATCCGACCAATTGGCGATTTGGTTTTCCGCAGCAGTGTAAACCACCATTTCACACTCACAGCCTTTATGCCGGTTGAAAAATAGCAGTACAGGAGCATTGGAAAGATCCAGGGGTTCTCTGGACATCAGCCAGCCATTATC